>NZ_QGTG01000037.1 GCF_003182155.1 Chitinophaga sp. S165 | reverse complement strand
TTGTTCGGTATCGTTACGCGGTGCTACATATGCACGCACTGATGTGATCAAACCTGATACCGGTGGTAAAGCACGACGGTCCAGCTTTCCATTGGTCGTCAGCGGCAAACGGTCTAAAGGAATGAATATGCCTGGCACCATATAAGCAGGTAGATGGCTCCGTAACCACGCCTGTACCCCGTCCCTATCAAACGTTTCTGTTGCCACTACATAAGCTACTAACTGCGTATTATCGCCAGTGGCTAATACTGCACAATGGCTGATACTTTCGTATTGCTGCAGCACACTTTCTATCTCACCCAGCTCAATGCGATAGCCGCGTACTTTCACCTGCTGGTCACGACGACCTACATACATGATCGTTCCATCTTCACGCCAGTAACCGAGATCTCCCGTGCGATACAACCTGCTGCCAGAGATACCGCTGAAGGGATCGCTAATGAACTTCTCTGCAGTCAACGCTTCCTGGTTCAGGTAACCACGCGTTACACCAACACCTCCTATACAGATCTCTCCGGGAATACCCACAGGGCATAACTGACCTTCACTGACTATATACACTTGTGTATTACTTACCGGACGCCCTATTGGAAGATCCGGGCCTGTAAGCTCCTCACCTTCATAATGGTAGATCGTGGCTGTGATCGTGGCTTCTGTAGGCCCGTATTTATTATAAAAAGAGATATTATTATTCCAAAGTTGCAGTAGGCTCACAGGACAACGCTCTCCACCTGACAACACACGCTTCAGTGATGGATATGGCCCCTGCTCGCCCAACTGATACAGTACGCCAGGCGTTGCATGTAAATGGGTGATCCCCGTTTCACGGATCAGTTTTGATACCTGTACAAGGTCCTGCCGCATACCGCCTGCTATCAATACCATTACGGCCCCACTGATCAATGGCAGGAAGAGCTGTTCCACAGATGCATCGAATGTATAACTGGCCGGCTGTAGCATTCTTTCTCCTTCATCAACACCCAGGTAAGCGTGTTGATGGCACAGATAGTTCACTACACCACCATGTTCTACCAGTACACCTTTAGG
>NZ_QGTG01000036.1 GCF_003182155.1 Chitinophaga sp. S165 | reverse complement strand
TCCGTCTTCACGCCAATAGCCGATATCTCCCGTGCGATACAAACGGCTACCGGAGATGCCGCTGAATGGATCAGCTATGAACTTCTCTGCGGTCAGTGCTTCATGGTTTAGATAACCGCGTGCTACACCAGCCCCTCCCACACAGATCTCTCCAGGCACACCTACAGGGTACAAAGTCTTACCATCTTGCAGGATATAGGCGGTAGAATTACTTATCGGTTTTCCGATGGGTATATTATCAATGCTGTCTATTCCGGCCGCTGGTATTTTATGGCAAAGTGAAAAGGTCGTATTTTCAGTTGGCCCGTACCCGTTAATTACTTCTAATTGCGGATAATGCTTCAGCAGGCGCTGAACGTGAACAGCGGACAGTTTATCACCTCCGGCAACCAATGTTTTGATCTGACCGAATATAGTAATATCATCATCTATCAATTGGTGTAACCAGCTTGCTGTAAACCATACAAGATTGACATTGTATTGCCGCATGGCATTACCAAGCAGCTGTGTATTTAATAATTCGTGCTGATTACAGAAAACAAGTGTCCCGCCATTCAGTAATATTCCCCAGTATTCAAATATCGTCGCATCAAAGGCAATAGCTGCTGTTGCCAACAGGATATGCTCACTATTGAATGAAAGATAATTCGGTGACCTGACAAGCCTGACTACATTAGCATGTGTTACCATCACGCCTTTAGGCTGACCTGTTGAACCAGAGGTATACATGATGTAAGCCAAACTATCTGCAGATACTGATGCAGCTATAATCGCCTTTGGTAACTGATTGCTTTCCGCACGGCTGATATTCAGTACTGGTTTGCCTGTGGATAAGGCTATGCTATAACACGCCTCATCACTGATCAACATCTTCGCTCCTGTATCTTCAAGGATATGATTGATCCGGTGAGAAGGATAAGACGGATCAATGGGTACATACGCACATCCTGCTTTCAGGATGCCCAATAGTGCGATCACCAGCTCTGGGCTACGCTCCATACATACTGGCACAGCACTGCCGGGGTCAGCTCCCATGTCCTGCAAGATGCGGCTCACAGCGGATGACCGTACGTCCAGCATGTGATAGCTGAGTTCATAATCGCCAAAG
>NZ_QGTG01000035.1 GCF_003182155.1 Chitinophaga sp. S165 | reverse complement strand
ATATCAGAGAAGAAGAGTATCGCAATGCAATGGAGCCAGTCGAATGTAAAAATGCAAGTGTTTTGTGATAATCATGGAATCACGCTGTCTATGTTAAAGAACTGGAGGAAGCAGTTTTCTGCTCCTGCAAAGGTTCCCCGCCGGAAGCATTTTATTCAGGTCAAACCTGCGAAGGCGGTTGTCCCAGATGTGACACTCCCATTTGTTGAGGTTATATATTTATCAGGCACCAGGATCATTTTTCATTCGGCTGTCAACACAGACGTGATAAAGGAGCTGTTAAACACTAAGTAAATGCTGGCACTATCATCCCATGCAGATACTTTCTGTATGCCCAGCCAGTCATGATAAGTAGCAGCTTTTATAAGCTGGCGGCTATTGTCAATGAGCAGATGCACCTCGATCCTCTAACCGGAGATGTCTATATTTTCTTTAATCGCAGGGCTACTCATATCAAGCTGCTTCAATGGCAACAAGATGGATTTGCGATTTATTACAAGCGGCTTGAAAAGGGAACATTTGAAATTCCCAAGCCAGGTGAGGTACAGTCACTACTTACTTCTACGCAGTTAATGCTTATTCTTCAAGGCATTCAGATGGATAAAGTGCAGTATCGCAGGCGGTATTTACGACAATCTGCGGATCATTAACATCGCGCTAACAAATAATTGATTTTGATGTGATAACATTGCAATCGCAATGAGTATATCAGCAAAAAATAATGATTACAAACAGCTCTATGAGTCTGCCATCGACAAAGTTGAGCAGTTGCAGCATGAACTGAATCAACTAAAGAAGATGATCTTTGGAGTCCGCCAGGAGCGGTTTATTCCAACAGATAAGAATCAATTGGCACTTGATATTCCAACAGAACAATCTGCTGCTGTTTGCAACGGCTTAGACGCAAAGAAGGTGACTTATGTGAAAGTTGTTAAACAAGATGCAACTCAAGCAAGAGATAGCCGTCATACCATACCGCCTTACCTGCGAAGAGAAGATGTAATCATAGAACCAAACCATATACCAGAGGGTAGTAAACACATTGGCGCCGCCGAAACAGAAGTACTGGAATACAAACCCGCCGAAATCTATGTAGTCCGTTACATCCGTAACAAATACCTTCTTCCATCTGCGGACGAGACTTCATCGAAAATTATTATCGGAACTTTACCAACATTGCCAGTTGCAAAATCTATGATGGG
>NZ_QGTG01000034.1 GCF_003182155.1 Chitinophaga sp. S165 | reverse complement strand
TCTCACTCCTCGTAAGGCATTTCTAAAGGCTTTAATCTTTGCATTGAAGGATTCGGCAGCAGCATTGGTGGCCCGATTATCAAAGAAGTTCAGGATGCCCAGATAATGTTGCTGTATAGTCTTATCAAGGGTTTTAAAGGATGGCAGTCCTGAGGATTCAACATCAATATGCCATAGCGCCAGCTTCTTAAAAGCCTCCTGACGGGTCTTGGACAGCCGGAATATTTCACCTAATCTTAGTGATAGCTGATATGCTTTTTGAATTACAGGATACCGTGCAAATAATAGTTCTGCACGCTGCTGCTGGTCCCGTGTCCATAGCCGCGGATGCTTAAACAACAGGTAACGGCTACGGGCTAACAATTGCTTTACGGTATCGCCATTGACCAGTACCTCTGGATGAAAAGCAACTTGTTTTTTCCTTGCTTGTTCTATAGCACTATTTTCCTCATCCATGGCTTCCCAACGGTGTTTGATCCGAATTTCCTGTACAGCCTCAAATGCCAGTTGCTGGACATGAAAACGATCTATCACCTTCGAGGCTCTAGGAAAACACTTATCTACAACACGATTCAGGCTACCTGCCATGTCCACTGTCACTTCTTTGACCTCTATGCGCAATCGTCTGGGAATTTTCTTCAGAATATCAATCAACTGATCTGATTGAGTGCCCTTAATCATAGCCACTAGTGAGCCCCTACGGCCTTTGGCGGCTTTATTGGTTACAATAGTGTACAATTCTCCACTAGAGAATGCTGTTTCATCGATGCTCAAATATGAACCCATATTCTGTTCAAATAGCATCCATTCTGTAGCATGCTCTTTCTGCTCCCAGCTGGTAAAATCGCTTAAATGATGCTTGTATTGTTGCTGTAATTGTTTGCCGTCTATGTGGAATAAAAAACCTAGAAGTACAGGACTGATGGGGTTATCGTCCAAATGTTTCTTTTAAAAAAAGACCGAACTCTTTGGTTATACGAGCTCCGTCACTAACGACATTCCAGTCTCTGGTAATAATATCGCCACTACTAACATCTTCCCAGCGACGGCGTTTGATCACCAGTGTCACTTTATTCTCTCTGATGGGAAAATCTTGCACTCGAACCTCTGGTAGAAAGCCTTTTGAATGCAGTTTTCTATCGTTATACTCGACTGGCACCTGGTTTATTTCTTCCAGATAAATGTGAAGCCCATTGGGTGACTGGGTTACTTTAATAAGTTCGAAATATTCTAAAAGTCCCTGCGGGAGCATTAATTCTATTAACTGTCGGTATGCCTGATCCAAAACTGATGGTTCTTGATGAGCTGCAAAACAACAACTTTTTAACCTTCCCCCCAAGTTTTCAACTTGATCCA
>NZ_QGTG01000033.1 GCF_003182155.1 Chitinophaga sp. S165 | reverse complement strand
CCATTGGTCGTTAACGGCAAACGGTCTAAAGGAATAAATATGCCGGGCACCATATAAGCCGGTAAATGGCTCCGCAACCAGGCTTGCACCTCTTCTCTATCAAACGTTTCTGTTACCACTACATAAGCCACCAATTGCGTATTATCGCCAGTGGCTAGTACTGCACATTGGCTGATACCTTCGTATTGTTGCAGCACACTTTCTATCTCACCAAGTTCAATGCGATAACCACGTATTTTCACCTGCTGGTCGCGACGACCTACATACATGATCGTTCCGTCTACACGCCAATAGCCGATATCTCCCGTGCGATACAAACGGCTACCGGAGATGCCGCTGAATGGATCGGTGATGAACTTCTCTGCGGTCAACCCTTCCAGGTTCAGGTAACCGCGGGCTACACCAGCTCCACCAATACAGATCTCTCCAGGGATGCCAATAGGACACAACTGACCGTATGGGTTTAAAATATATAACTGTTCATCCGGAAGCGGACGGCCTATACTTAAGGTCTCACTATCGTTCAGTAAAAGGTTACTACTCCATATCGTTGTTTCTGTAGGACCGTATACATTATATACACGGGTATCCCGTTGTTTTAATAACTCATATAAATGTGGAGGAAGCGCTTCACCACCTACCAGCATCACTTTTAGCTGGTTTAATACCTGGGCGTCCATCCCTCCGTTCAATAGCTGTTGTAAACGGGATGGCGTTAATTGTAGTACGTCTACTACTCCGGCTGACAAACGGGATGATACCAATACAGGATCTTCCGCCTCCATCAACACGATGCCAAGACCGTTACAAATTGCTCCCAGCAGTTCAAGTATCGATATATCAAATGTGAGACTTGTCAGCGAAGCAATACGCCAGCCTGGCTGAAAACCAAAGCTATCCGGCAATGCCTTCACAAACGCTCCTACATTAGCATGTGTTACCATCACGCCTTTAGGCCGCCCCGTTGAGCCGGAGGTATACATGATATAAGCTAAACTGTCTGCGGATACTGATGCAACAGTAATTGCCTGTGGCAACTGGTTGCTTTCTGCACGGCTGATATTCAGTACTGGTTTGCCTGTGGATAAGGCTATGCTATAACATACCTCGTCACTGATCAACATCTTCGCTCCTGTATCTTCAAGGATATGATTGATCCGGTGCGCAGGATAAGACGGATCAATGGGTACATATGCGCATCCTGCTTTCAGGATGCCCAATAGTGCGATCACCAGTTCTGGGCTACGCTCCATACATACTGGTACAACACTGCCGGGGTCAGCTCCCATGTCCTGCAAGATGCGGCTCACAGCGGATGACCGTACGTCCAGCATGTGATAGCTGAGTTCATAATCGCCAAAG
>NZ_QGTG01000032.1 GCF_003182155.1 Chitinophaga sp. S165 | reverse complement strand
AAAACGACGTACTGCCAACTTCAGTTGCCGGTCCTAATCAGACCCTATGTAATACTACAGCCTTCACCATGGCAGCCAACAACCCTGCTGTAGGTGTCGGTACATGGACTGTTACTGCTCCCGGTACTATCACTGCCGGTCAGCAGAACAACCGTGCTGCTGTAATTAATGTACCTGTAGGTACTTCTGTTGTTGCTACATGGACTGTTGTAAACGGTTCTTGTACCGTTTCCAGCAACGTTACGCTGCAAAACGATGCGCCACCAACTGCGCCACTTGCAGGTGGTGACCAGACACATTGTAACAACCCAGCCTTCACGCTGGCGGCCAATAATCCAACTGTAGGAACGGGTGCATGGAGCGTGGTTTCTTCTACTCCTGCCGGATTTACTTTCCCTGCGGGTAGTGTAAACAACCCAACAGCTAGCATCACTGTTCCTGTAGGTTCAACTGTAACATTGCGCTGGACTATTACCAACGGTACATGTTCACAGCCTGACGATGTTACACTGACTAACGACGCCCCTCCTACTACAGCGGTTGCTGGTCCTAACCAGACCCACTGTAATGTTCCATCCTTCACGCTGGCTGCTAACGCACCAACTGTTGGAACAGGTACATGGAGCGTAGTTTCTTCTAATCCTACCGGATTTGTTTTCCCTGCGGGTAGCATAAACAATCCAACTGCCACCATCACTGTACCTGCCGGTACATCGGTGACACTGCGCTGGACGACCAAAAACGGAAGCTGTACTTCCACAGCTGATGTTACGCTGAGAAATGATGCGCAGCCAACAGCGCCTCTTGCTGGTCCTGATCAGGAAAAATGTAACACGACTTCCTTCACACTGGCTGCTAATGCGCCAACTGTAGGAACCGGTGCATGGAGCGTAGTTTCTTCTACTCCTGCTGGTTTCACTTTCCCTGCGGGTAGCGTAAGCAATCCAACAGCTAACATCACTGTTCCTGTAGGTTCAACTGTAACATTGCGTTGGACTACCACCAATGGTACTTGTTCACTGACGGATGATGTGGTGCTGACAAACAATGCTCCGGCAACAACTTCTGATGCCGGTCCTGACCAACAAAAATGTAATACGTCTTCGTTCACACTGGCGGCTAATAATCCAACTGTAGGAACTGGTGCATGGAGCGTGGTTTCTTCTACTCCTGCCGGATTTGTTTTCCCTGCGGGTAGCGTAAGCAACAGAAACGCTTCTATCACTGTACCTGCTGGTACTTCGGTAACACTGCGCTGGACCATTACCAATGGTGTAACAGTTGCTGGCAGATGTACCTCTGTTGATGATGTAACACTCACCAACTTTGTGGCGCCTGCTACTGCGGATGCAGGTCTGGATCAAACCAAATGTAACACTACTGCCTTTACTATGGCTGCCAATGCAGCTTCTGTAGGTACCGGTACATGGACTGTTACTGCTCCGGGTACTA
>NZ_QGTG01000031.1 GCF_003182155.1 Chitinophaga sp. S165 | reverse complement strand
CCAATGGAAAGCTGGACCGTCGTGCTTTACCACCGGTATCAGGTTTGATCACATCAGTGCGTGCATATGTAGCACCGCGTAACGATACCGAACAAGCCATAGCTAATATCTGGCGCGAGCTGCTGGGAGTGGAACAGGTAAGTGTCTATGATAACTTCTTTGAACTGGGAGGGCATTCGTTGCTGGCAGCAAGGGTAGTTTCCCAGCTGCGTAATGTGCTGGATATAACAGTAAGCATCCGTGATGTTTTCAGTTACCCCGTCCTTTCCGAGCTGTCAGCTTATATCACAAAAGTGGGAGTAGGAGTGCAATTACCCGCTATTGTGCGTGAAGAACGTCCTGCACTTATACCATTGTCGTATTCACAGGAACGTTTATGGTTCATCGATCAACTGGAAGGAAGTACTCATTATCATATCCCTGCTGTGCTTCGTGTAGATGGACGTTTGGATGTATTACGCCTGGAACATGCGTTCCGGCAGGTGTTATTCCGCCATGAAGTATTGCGCAGCGTCATGCTGGAAGTAGAAGGTACTGCTTGTCAGCAGGTGCTGTCAGACGGTGGTTGGTCATTAGGTTATCGCCGTATTGAAGGCGCTTGCCAGGGAAGTGGTCATGTGGCAGTACAGGAGTTTGTGGATCGTCCGTTTAGCCTGTATTCAGATTACATGCTACGTGCCGAGGTACAGGAGTATGCGAATGAAGAACAATTGCTGGTGGTGGTACTACATCATATAGCAGCAGATGGTTGGTCTATGCCACTACTCGTGCAGGAACTGGTGCAGTTGTATAAAGGCAAACAAGATCATCTGCCTGCATTGAGCGTTCAATATGCAGACTATGTCTTATGGGAACGCCGTCACCTTAATGGGCCGTTGCTGGAAGAAGGGCTAGCATATTGGCAGTCGCAGTTATCCGGAGCCGGAGTGCTGGAACTTCCATCCGATCGTTCCCGTAGTGCTTCTACAGGTCATGCCGGTAGCCGTTGTTACAGTGAGCTGGATGGGGAACTGCTGTCCGGACTGGAGCAACTGAGCAGTCAGGAAGGGGTAACACTGTACATGACCTTATTGAGCGCCTTCAAGGTGCTCTTATACCGTTATAGTGGTCAGAGCGATATTAGTGTAGGAAGTCCGGTAGCCAATCGTAATCATCATGAGATAGAAAATCTGATCGGCATTTTTATAAATACTGTTGTCTTACGCACGGAGTTGTCCGGAGAGGAGTCTTTCCGGAGCCTGTTAAGTCGTGTCCGTCAGCTTACCGTAGATGCTTATCAGTATCAGCATATCCCGTTTGAGAAGGTGGTTGTGCAGCAGGGATTATCCGTAAATGGCAGCCGTCATCCTTTATTCCAGGTGATGTTTGTCTTACAACACGAGTCCGCACAACAGCAACTGGTGTTATCAGAAGATGCGGTTTTGTCTTATGAAGCGGTTGTATCAGAGACTTCCAAATTTGATCTGACACTGGAGGCCCGTATAACTGACGGGGGGCTGAAGCTTGTTATAGAATACAATACAGACCTGTTTGATGCAGCACGAAT
>NZ_QGTG01000030.1 GCF_003182155.1 Chitinophaga sp. S165 | reverse complement strand
TAAATAGTCAGCCAATCGGCGATCCACTGTTTCGCTAAAAACAACATAAGACTTTATAGGGTAAATTGTAGGAGGCAAAAGCCCTCTGCAGCACAAACCATTGGTATTAATGGTCTCGTACTCCATTAAATAGTCTGGTTCTGCGGGCTACTTATGTTTCAAACTGGCCGTTAGAGGCCGTATAGAAGAATAAACTTAAATCAGCCAGCAGGCTGAGGGACTTTTGCCTTTTAAAATTGATACTATGGCAAAAGTAAAGCAAACTTCCTCTTCTCAAAAGAAAGCTCAATCTCTTTCTGTTGTTAACCCTAAAGCTGCCGGCATTGATATTGGGGACAAAATTCATGCAGTGGCTGTCGCCCCCGATATATGTGATGATCCAGTTCGGACTTTCGGTACTATGACCTGTGATTTAGAGGCTATAGCCCAATGGCTTAAAGAATGTAAAGTTAATACAGTAGCATTGGAGAGTACAGGAGTATACTGGAAGCCATTGTTTAGTCTGTTAGTAAGAAAAGGGTTTGAGGTATTTCTGGTCAATGCCCGTAATGTAAAAAATGTAAGCGGTCGTAAAACAGATGAAAGTGATGCATCCTGGTTACAGCGGCTTCATAGCTATGGCTTGTTGAGCAGTTCTTATCTGCCATCTGACGAGCAGGAAGCATTACGAACGCTGGTTCGTTTCAGGAAGACCTTACAGACCGAAGCCAGCAGGTGCATATTACGTATGCAGAAGTCATTGGAATTAATGAACGTAAAACTCCATACTGTCATTAGTGACATAGTGGGTCAAACAGGAAGCGCTATTGTGGAAGCGATTCTGCAAGGAGAGCGCAATGCAGTTAATCTCCTATCTCTGGTAGGCAAGCGTATTAAAGCCAGTAAAGAAGTTATAGAAAAATCGCTGCAAGGAAATTGGCGAGAAGAACATCTGTTTACCCTTGGAGAATGCTTTGGGCTTTATAAGGAATACCAACGCAGGATCTTTGTTTGCGATCAAAAAATAGAAGAGCAACTTCGTATATATGAAGTAATACGTAATGAAGGAGTAGTTACTCGTTCAATCGAAGAAACCGACCATCCTCAGTATCCAAAACCAAAATATAAGTGCAAAAACAATCCTCGTTTTAATGTTCGTGCATACCTACATCGCATTTTAAAAGTCGATGTATTAGCAATATATGGGCTAAATGATACTGGAGGACTTCAGTTATTAGCAGAGACAGGCACAGACCTTTCCAAATGGCCTACTGAAAAACATTTTGTATCCTGGCTCAATCTCTGCCCGAATAATAAAATATCTGGCGGCAAATTAATAAGTTCACGCTTAATGAAAAAGCAACCGTCCGTTGCAGGGCAAGCTTTTCGGCAGGCAGCAAATGCTGTTCAAAAAAGTGATCATTGGCTAGGAGATTATTTTCGCCGAATGAAAGCAAAGGGTGGAAATAAATATGCTATTGTCGCTACCGCCAATAAATTGGCCACCATATATTATAAAATGGTCAGATACAAAACTGAATTTAACCCACCCTTGCTTGACCAATACCAGAAAAGAAATAATGAATTGAAAATAAAAAGATTAGAAAAAAGACTGGAGCAACTTAAAGCGATTGTTGTATAGAAG
>NZ_QGTG01000028.1 GCF_003182155.1 Chitinophaga sp. S165 | reverse complement strand
CCAATGGAAAGCTGGACCGTCGTGCTTTACCACCGGTATCAGGTTTGATCACATCAGTGCGTGCATATGTAGCACCGCGTAACGATACCGAACAAACCATAGCCGTTATCTGGCAGGAGTTGCTGGGAGTAGAACAGGTAGGTGTCTATGATAACTTCTTTGAACTGGGAGGACATTCACTAATGATCATGAAGTTCATATCGAAGGTCAAATTGGAGTTCGGCATAAGTATGCCGGTTAAGTATTTATACGAATTAACAGATATAGCCGGGATTGCAGAGCTGATAGATATGCAGCTTGCAAGCAGGCACGATAATATTTCAGAGGAATATCACGAAATAACCATTTAAACCCCCGGACTGGTTTATGTATAGTGCCAACACCAGATCATTCATCAGAGAGCTGAGAGATAAAAATATCCTGATAACGCTATCCGGAACAGAGCTAAAGATCAGGACAAGATCAGCCGGTAACATTAGCAAAGATTTGCTTGAGCATATTCGTGAACGTAAACAGGAGTTGATAGAATATCTGAAGTATTATAATCTCGATCTGCCGGATAAAGAACACGCTATAACAATAAAACGTGAAGAACGTCCTGCACATATACCGTTGTCGTATTCACAGGAACGTTTATGGTTCATCGATCAGCTGGAAGGAAGTACTCATTATCATATCCCTGCTGTGCTTCGTGTACGTGGTCGGTTGGATGTATTGCGACTGCAACACGCGTTCCGGCAGGTGCTGTCCCGTCATGAAGTATTACGCAGCGTCATGCTGGAAGTAGAAGGCACTGCTTGCCAGCAGGTATTATCAGACAGTGGCTGGTCACTTGGCTACCGCCGTATTGAAGGCGCTTGCCAGGGAAGTGGTCATGTGGCAGTACAGGAGTTCGTAGATCGTCCATTCAACTTGACTTCAGATTACATGCTGCGCGCCGAGCTGCAAGAGTATGCGAATGAAGAACAATTGCTGGTGGTGGTACTACATCATATAGCAGCAGATGGTTGGTCTATGCCACTGCTCGTGCAGGAACTGGTGCAGTTGTATAAAGGCAAACAAGATCATCTGCCTGCATTGAGCGTTCAATATGCAGACTATGCCTTATGGGAACGCCGTCACCTTAACGGGCCGTTGCTGGAAGAAGGGCTGGCCTATTGGCAGTCGCAGTTATCCGGAGCCGGAGTACTGGAACTTCCATCCGATCGTTCCCGCAGTGCTTCTACAGGTCATGCCGGTAGCCGTTGTTACAGTGAGCTGGATGGGGAGCTGCTGTCCGGATTGGAGCAACTGAGCAGCCAGGAAGGTGTAACACTGTACATGACCTTACTGAGTGCATTTAAGGTGCTTTTGTACCGTTACAGTGGTCAGAGCGATATTAGTGTAGGAAGTCCAGTCGCTAATCGCAATCATCATGAGATAGAAAAGCTGATCGGCTTTTTTGTAAATACTGTTGTCTTACGCACGGAGTTGTCCGGAGAGGAGTCTTTCCGTAGTCTGTTAAGTCGTGTCCGTCAGCTTACCATAGATGCTTATCACTATCAGCATATACCATTTGAGAAGGTGGTTGTGCAGCAAGGGTTGTCCGCAGGCGGCAGCCGTAATCCTCTATTCCAGGTGATGTTCGTCTTGCAGCACGAACCCGCACAACAGCAACTGGTATTATCAGAAGATGCGGTATTGTCTTATGAGTCGGTCGTATCAGAGACCTCCAAATTTGATCTGACACTGGAGGCCCGTATAACTGACGGGGGGCTGAAGCTTGTTATAGAATACAATACAGACCTGTTTGATGCAGCACGAAT
>NZ_QGTG01000027.1 GCF_003182155.1 Chitinophaga sp. S165 | reverse complement strand
TGTAGCATTCTTTCTCCTTCATCAACACCCAGGTAAGCGTGTTGATGGCACAGATAGTTCACTACACCACCATGTTCTACCAGTACACCTTTAGGGCGGCCGGTCGATCCCGAGGTATAGATCACATAAGCAAGGTCGGAAGACTGCGGGCCGTCCGGTATATCAGTGACAGGCTCTCTGCTGATGGCTGATCTGGAGCTTAACAAGTCGATTATTTCATAATCTCCTGCTCCAGCTGCTGATGACAACGAGCCATCACTAACAATTATACTGCAATTGGTATCTGAGATGATGTAGCTGATACGGTCTGATGGATATGACGGATCTATAGGTACATATGCGCCACCAGCTTTCTGGATGCCTAGTATCCCTACCACCATCTCCAGGCTACGCTCAAGGCAAAGACCTACTAATGAGCCTCGTACTACCCCGCGTTTGCGCAGGTAATGCGCTAACTGTGTAGACACATGATCAAGTCCACGGTAACTCAACTGCTCATCTCCATATAATAAGGCTGGTAGCTCCCCTTGCAGGATTGCCTGCTGCCGGAATAAACTTACCAGCGTTTCTGATACAGGGTAAGGTACGCTGCTCCCATTATAGCTCTTCAGGCGTTTCACTTCTTCCGCAGACAACAGCTCTAATGAACTTATTGCCGTACCTGGTGATGATAAAATACTATGCAGCAACTGTTCATAATGGGCTAACAGCCCCTGCATACGCCACTCGCTATATAAACCACTGTTATAGGTAAGTGTTATCTGATAACCCGGACCTGTTCCTAATGGACGCAATTCCATACTCAGGTCGAATTTGGACGATACCTGGTCAATACGTTCTTCTTCCAGCATCACATCGCCCAGGTTTAGCGAAGACACGGCCTCCTGCTGCATGGCAAACATCACCTGGAATAAAGGATGACGGCTGCGATCCGCAGGTAAGCCCTGCTGACTTACTACCTTCTCAAACGGTATATGCTGATAGTGATAAGCATCTATGGTAAGCTGACGGACACGACTTAACAGGCTACGGAAAGACTCCTCTCCTGACAACTCCGTGCGTAACACAACAGTGTTTACAAAAAAGCCGATCAGTTTTTCGATCTCATGATTATTACGATTAGCGACAGGGCTACCCACACTGATATCGCTCTGACCACTGTAACGGTGCAAAAGCACCTTAAATGCACTCAATAAGGTCATGTACAGTGTTACCCCCTCCTGGCTGCTCAGTTGCTCCAGTCCGGACAATAGTGCCCCCTCCAGCACACTATAACAACGGCTGCCTGCATGACCGGTGTAAGCAGTATGGGAATGATCGGAAGGAAGTTCCAGTACTCCGGCTCCGGATAATTGCGACTGCCAGTACGAAAGTCCTTCTTCCAGCAAAGGCCCGTTAAGGTGACGGCGTTCCCATAAGGCATAGTCTGCATATTGAACACTTAATGCAGGCAGATGATCTTGTTTGCCTTTATACAGCAACATCAGTTCTTGCACCAGCAGTGGCATAGACCAGCCGTCGGCCGCTATGTGGTGCAATACTACTATCAGCAATTGTTCTTCATTCGCATACTCCTGCAGCTCTGCACGCAGCATGTGATCTGAAGACAAATTAAATGGACGGTCCACGAACTCCTGTACTGCCACATGGCTGCTTCCCTGGCAAGCGCCTTCAATACGGCGGTAGCCAAGTGACCAACCACTGTCTGACAATACCTGCTGGTAAGCTGTGCCTTCTACTTCCAGCATCACGCTGCGTAATACTTCATGACGCAACAACACCTGCCGGAAAGCATGTTCCAGGCGTAATACATCCAAACGTCCACGTACACGAAGAACAGCAGGGATATGATAATGAGTACTACCTTCCAGCTGATCGATGAACCATAAACGTTCCTGTGAATAAGACAGTGG
>NZ_QGTG01000026.1 GCF_003182155.1 Chitinophaga sp. S165 | reverse complement strand
TTATTACCCCACTACTGGAAGAAGCAAGAATAAATCAAAACAAAGATACCTTTTTATTGATGTCATTCTGGAACGCCGAGAACCGAATTATTACGTGCTTTGTCAGTATTATAATGTTCCTTTAGTTAATGTTCTTGTTTGTGACTAGGTGATATTATTTTAACGTGTGTTTAAATGCGGTTAAATAGGATTTGATAATCGCCAATTAGTTCTTGACTCGTTGCCAACTGGAACCTGACTAGTATTGTCCGCGATTTTGATAGTTTCCCATCTGTCGAAAAGTGAGCCTTTTGTAGCTATTTTGGGATTTATTGGACATATTAGGCACAAAGTGAACAAAAGGGGGAAAGTAGCTTTTTGCGTGGTTGTAGTTTTGATATTATTAAACCGTAATAATATGACAAAGTTAACCAGCGAACAATTTGATGTGCCATCTGCTGCTATGTTGGAAGTCTGTGCATTGATCAGTGAACATGATTTGAACCATACAATTATGGAGGTCGATGAAGACGCAGATACGATTACACTGGAACTGCAATATACGAAGCAAGACCGGGAAGTCATTCATCAAATTGAAGATCTGATAGCAGACAACACTGATGATGACGAGGATGATGAAGAATGTGAATAAGCCAGCAATTCTGATTGACAGGAATGAGTATGCAGTGTATACTCATTCCTTTTTTATTCCATTGTCATTTTAACTCATTGCACATGAAGGTATCTCAGATTATGCCAGAAAGAAGCCAGGACATAACTGTTGAAGATGTGAAAGCTCTAAGCAGC
Organism: Chitinophaga sp. S165; assembly: GCF_003182155.1. GTDB lineage: Bacteria > Bacteroidota > Bacteroidia > Chitinophagales > Chitinophagaceae > Chitinophaga. The sequence continues at coordinate 1,668 of NZ_QGTG01000026.1, read as the reverse complement.
TTTAAGGACTACTCCACATCTCAGGCAGAAGAACTAATAAACACAATCAAGACATTTACAACAATAGGGCTGACAATATGCAGCCAGCGAAGTTCTCCCATTAAAATAATTGACTTACCCAATATTAAATACGAAAAGAAAATTGCATGAACCCAGGATTATCCCTTTTTGATTCTTTTGCCAAAGGAAAGAAAGCGCAGGCGGCGCGTAATAACAACTGTGTTATTTATACCCGCGTCTCGACCAAAGAGCAGGCTGACAACAATATGAGTTTGGGTACTCAGCGTAAAGGCTGTGAACAATATGCTACCAAAGGCGGCTTAAACATTAAAGGATATTTTGGTGGAACCTATGAAAGTGCCAGGACTGACGAGCGCCGGGAATTTAATAAGATGTTGGCTTTTGTGAAGAAGAGCAAAGAGAAGATAGCCCATATTATTGTGTATAGCGTCGACCGATTCAGCCGTTCGGGTACAAACGCCATGTATATTGCTGATCAGCTTAAAAAGCAGGGTATAATAGTCTATGCGGTCACGCAGCCTACAGATGCCTCAACAGCCAGTGGTGCATTGCAGCAGAATATTCAATTCATATTTAGTGAATACGATAATCAGCTGAGACGTGAAAAATGTATGGCGGGAGTGAGAGAGAAGTTGCTAATGGGTATCTGGTGCGCCCCACCGCCTATGGGATACGATATAGTCAGACGCGATGGGAAGAAGACTTACGTGCTGAATAAAACCGGCAAGTTGATAGGGAAGGGGTTTCAATGGAAGGCTACTGGGGGAACTAATGAGGATGTCAGAATACGATTGTTGGCTTTAGGCTTGCATCTTACAAAACAACGACTGTCCGATATATTAAGAAATCCATTTTACTGTGGACTGATTGTACATAAGGCATTAGAGGGCAATGTAATTGAGGGTATCCAGGAGAAAGCAGTATCCAGGGAGTTGTTTCTCAAAGTAAATGGTATCCTGTCTAATCATCATCAGGGTTATACGGTTCAATCAGAGAATGATATTATCCCGTTAAAACGTTTCCTGAAATGTGACGAATGTGGCAGCTACCTGAGAGGCTATAAGGCTTATAAGAACCAGAAGTACTACTACAAGTGTAATACGCCCGGTTGCAAATGCAACAAACGGGCAGATAGTCTTCATGAAACATTCAGGGAATTACTGGTAGGTTTTACCCTGGATGTAAATGAGGATTACCGACGGCTTATAAAAATGCAGGTGATCGCTACTTACAACCAACACGTTCAGGAAAGCCGGGATAAGGAAAAGATGTTGGAGGAAAGAATGGGAGAGGTCGACAAAAAGATAAAGCGTCTAAGAGAACGTCACGCCAATGAAGAGATAACTCGGGATTTATATGAGGAGTTCACTACAAAACTTATTGGAGAGCGTAAGGCAATCGCAGATGAATTGGCAAAAATGGGAAATGAGGTGTCGAACCTTGACAAATGTGTCGATGAGATTATAAATTATGCCGGATCAAGTTGAAAACTTGGGGGATTCTGATCTTAAGCATAGATTTTAGCAAGTCTGTAAAGGAAAAATTCGACATATCTCACTCCTCGTAAGGCATTTCTAAAGGCTTTAATCTTTGCATTGAAGGATTCGGCAGCAGCATTGGTGGCCCGATTATCAAAGAAGTTCAGGA
>NZ_QGTG01000025.1 GCF_003182155.1 Chitinophaga sp. S165 | reverse complement strand
CGTAATAATTCGGTTCTCGGCGTTCCAGAATGACATCAATAAAAAGGTATCTTTGTTTTGATTTATTCTTGCTTCTTCCAGTAGTGGGGTAATAAGTTGATAAGTTGGTTTGCGGGGCAGTCATGCAGGCGATCATAAATATCACAGAGATATGTGAAGGGATCAATATCGTTTAGCTTGCAGGATTCTATCAAAGAATAAAACAATGCTACACGCTGCGCTCCGTGTTCATTTCCTGCAAACATACTGTTCTTTCTGAAGATCGTAACTGGGCGTATGGCTCTCTCCACACCGTTGTTATCTGGCTCGACATTTCCATTTTCGGTAAATGCTTTTAAGCGATCCCATTGGCCAAGAGCGTAGTTGATAGCTTTATAAACCGGAGTGCCGGGCAGGTGGTCAGCTCCCTGCTGTTGAAGTAGCCAGCTCTTTATTTTGTCCAGGAACGGCACGCTATATTTCTGTCTTAGTGGCAATCGTTGCTCCGGAGTAAATTTCTTCCTGTCAGCATAGGCTTCTATCCTGTAAATAACATTGAATAATGTTAGTACTTCAGCGACCAGTTTTTTATCAGACGCCTCCGCTTTCTTAAAGCCACGACGGATATGCACCAGGCAACTCATCATAGTCACCTGATCATTGTTTTTAAATGCTGCAGTATAGGATGCCAGGCCATCTGTCTGCAGAATGCCCTTAAAATCTTTTAGTATTTCCCCGGGTACTATCTGCCCTCGTGACGGGTTAAATTCAAACAATACCAACTTGTGCTCGGGGGATAGAAACACCCATAACCAGCCGTTTGAGGGCTTCCCTTTGCCGACATCATTAAGGTAACGTAGTCTAGTTTCATCTGCCTTTATATACTTAGACTGCATGATTACCTTTTTAAGACATCTCAGTAACCGACCAAGCTTCCTAAAAGCATTTGCCTCCCAGCCGTCAACGGTAGATGTAGCAAAGCTCACGCCCGTCGTATTCTTTATAAATTTGAGCTGACGATAGTAAGGATCTCCATAAGCAAACCGGCGTGTATGCAGGTGTGCCAGCAGCCTATTGCCAACAGTTCCTTTCTCAACCAATCGCGGTTTTACCGGTTCACAGATGATCTTTTTATCTTCACTGATATATTGAAGATGCTCCTGCTGGATTTTAATGATTTTACCCGGCTGATAGTCATAATAGGTTGTTACCTTTTTGCCCATGGGCTTGAGACCGGTTTTATCAATAGTGATATCGATCGTCTCGGTAACAACTTCCAGCCAGGATGGCTGTACTCTTCGTCCTTTATGGGCTTCGTATCGCTTTTTCTTCCGGCTGGTCTTTACGATCTCCTGATCTGTCTGGCGGATATCTGATGGGCTAATTGCAACTTTAATGATCTCTTCGATCTCCAGGATGTCAAATTCGGCCCCTAATGTTTGCTGAATAGCAACATCTATATCCCGTGCTACCGGGACAAATTTTTCTGATTTCTTCCCTAGTAACATATCACATAACTCCTGCAATTGCCAACCTTTCTTCAATCCCTCTTCAGCTCTTTGCCTCATCTCAGTATTCGCCCTTTCCAACGCTATGATTTTATCCTCCAGTTCTTTAATCAGATGCTCCTGGTCCAGCATAATTTCTTGTGCCTGATGCAGATATCTGTTGAGTTTAGCATTTTCTTCCTGCTTTTCTTCCAGTTGGTTGTTGAGATCATAAATGATTTTTCCGAAGGTAATGCGCTCTCTGGAAAGAGATTCTGACAGGTTGGCGTTAGCCACCGTAAGTGTGGAGATTTGTTGTAAGGCGTCTGATATGGAAGTAATTAATTCGGGGCGCACTGCTTTGTGTCGTGGTTACGGCTATATTAACGCAGCAGGTCTGGTTATGGTTTGATTGTGCTGATAGCTTTTTTTTGATATCTTTTCCTGTACCTAATTTCGACACCTTCCAATATCAGCATCACGTCTTTCTTTTCCAGGACCACAGCTCTGATCCTCTCATCATACACAGGTGCGCCAAATGTTCCTCTTGCTAATTTCTTATGGTAAAGTGCATGCCCATCGCCTTCAAAAACGAGCATCTTAACCTGGGTACGGCGACCATTAAAAAACAAGTATATCATTCCCCTGTTCAGTGGATCCTGTTCCATCATATTGCGTACAATTCCTGATAACCCATTTATACCCATTCGCATATCTGTAACATGAGTATACAGATAAAAATTATAGCCAGCTAAAGACAACATCAATTAATTATTTAGTAGGGCGAGTAAATATTCAGCAGGTACTGCTTGGTATAGCTTTAATCCTCGTAATTCTGCAAATAGGGCTGGGGCTTCATTATGTTCAGTATTCACTGCGGAAATATCTATGGGTATAATGGACGGCATCGCTGGAATGATGTCTGCACTCTTATACTTCTTTAGCCAGTAATAGAAAGTCTTTTCCTTTATTTTATTTGCAATACAGTATTGCTTGATAGTAAGACCAGAGCTTTTATAATCGCGGACAAGTTTAGACATCCTTTCTGATTTCTGCTTGATATCTTCTTTTGGCTTGGCGGTAATAATCTGCATGGTGAGGTTTTGCCCAAAATTCTGATTATTTCAGCGCATTTCTGGAACGCTCAAGACCGAATCATTAC
>NZ_QGTG01000024.1 GCF_003182155.1 Chitinophaga sp. S165 | reverse complement strand
TGTGTATTCCGGAGATGCTGACCAGCGGAACGGTATCTTGACCACCGACAAAACTTAATTCCTGCCGAAGGCAGGCCTTCCATACTTTTTGTGGAAGATGTATTATTTAAAACAAAAATAGGTAAAATCGGACTAGTTACTTTTCAGTTTCCTCATAGATTCTCCTTGTAATTCTATTCTGTGTGCTTTATGAACCAACCGGTCTAGTATCGCATCTGCAATCGTGCTTTCTCCAATCACATCATACCACATACTGACAGGCAATTGAGAGGCAATTATGGTTGATTTACACCCATGTCGGTCTTCAATAATTTCCATAAGTGTATTACGGTTGTAATTGTCTAAAGGTTGCAAGGCAAAGTCATCTAATATTAAAAGATCATATTTCTCTATTCGACTAACTTCTTTGTTATATGAACCGTCGCCCTTAGCCGTCTTCAAGCGAGAGAATAGTTTCTGGGTATTAAAATATAAAACACGATAGCCTAACTGGCAGCCTTGATGCCCCAAGGCTGAAGCGACGAAGCTCTTGCCTACACCAGATGCACCGGTTATGAGGAGGTCCTCCTTTTTCTTTATAAAGATACATTCCGCTAATCGCAATAACTGGGTCTTGTCCAGATTTCGACCTTTCGTAAAATCAATTTCTTCAATGGAGGCCTGATAGCGGAACCGCGCATTCCTTAAAGATCGGCCAATCTTTCTGCCTTCTCTGTCTTCCCACTCAGCCTGCACGAGTATGTGTATAAGCTCATCGTGAGTGATGGATTCAGAACGAGTATTGGATAAGACTGCTGAATATGCCTGGTTCATGCCATGCAGCTTCATTTGACCTAATTTTTGCTTGATTACTTCTTGCATAGTATGGTGTTTTACAAGGTGATTACTGATAGTGTTCTTTTCCTCTTATGTTAGTGTGCTGGGGCAATGAGGCCTCACTTTGATCACTGTCTGGCTCGAATAACATTTCCAACCCTCCATCAAGGATCTTCTTGACAGTTTTATAGTTATATATCTGGTAAAAGCTGGCCCGTTCTATCGCTTTTATCAGACGTTCTTTGCCCGCCTTCTTTGCAAGGGATAAAATCCCAACACAGCTGCGATAGGCTTGTTCCGGATATTTCTTCTGCTGCAGGATCGTTTCTATGTAATTCCTAACCTGTGGGCTAATGCTATCAGCCCAGGATAGAAATTTTTCAGGCTTCCAATCAGCAACAAACTGGTGGCTGGAAGGAAGATGATTCTGATCTGTTGTATAGCCAAACGGCTTGTATCCCCGGATATGGAAGGCAATCCTCTCGTTATTGATAAATATATGTACCTGATCACGCGTGTAAATGGCTTTGACCTCTTTGCCAATAAAGCGATATGGAACACTGTAATAATGCTTTTCCAGCTGTATATGGCTATTCTTCATGACTTTTGCTATCTTATACTTCCGAAGCTGGTACGGGGTTGTAGGTAATGGCTGGAGCAAAGCTGCTTCATGCTGATCGAACTTTTGTCTTCTACTAAATGGTTCCTTGTGAAGCATTTCATTATTATGCTTATTTAATAGCTCCAGTATGGCAATATTCAACTCATGCAGTTCGAAGAATATCTTATCCCTTAACGGAGCGAATATGCGTTTATAGACGATGTTAACCGCGCTTTCTACCAGGGCTTTATCCTTAGGCTTTCTGCTGCGGGTCGGGTAAATAGTTGTCTGATAATGATTACCAAATTCGAGGAAGCTTTCGTTGATTTCCGGTTCATAATTATCCGGTTCAGTCACGGCAGACTTCAAATTGTCTGTAACAAGGGCTTTGGGCACACCCCCAAAGTATTTTAATGAGTTGGCTGTTGCTTGCAGGAAATCCTCTTTGCGCTGGCTATTCAATGCCTCTACGTAGGTTAATTGGCTAAATCCTAATATGCAGACATATATCTCAACCTCTCGTACTTCCCCTCCGTCTCTATCAACCACCTGCAATCTCTTACCAGTAAAGTCAATATAGGCTTTGTCCGCAGGCGTGTGATCAAAATGCATGGTTGCGGAGCGATGTTCTAACCAGTGCCTGTAATAATCGCAGAACTGTGTGTAAGCGTATCCATCCGGATAACGGGACTTGTATTCCGCCCATAGCAGCCATCGCGTAACACCGGTTCGCTTCAACTCCTGCTCCATCCAACCAAACATTCCCTCCAGGTCTTGGAAGCGCGATTTCCCAACCGACGTTGGCTCCGCAAATATCTTTTCTAGATCATGTTCCTCCATTGCTGCCAGCTGTTCCAATTCCAAGCCTTTCTGCTCTGCTAAGCGAATATACTTTTTGACAGTGTTTCGAGAGATGTTCATTACGCGGGCAATGGCTTCCAGGGCCATGCCGTTCCTGCGATGCAAAAAGATCTGTTTTAGTTTAGTCATGCTGATAGTTTCTCCGGCCATCTTCCGTGGGGTTTTGTACCCCAAAGCAAACAATCCTGGAGGAACTAGAGGTGGTCAACATGCCGTTCCGGCATATTGACCATCTGCGTTAATTAAATTTATGTCGTTCCGGCATATTGACCAGTGATTCAGGTTGATTATCAATTGTTAATATGAGCGAATCCGGAAATAGGTGGTCAAGATGAGCGTTAGGGGTGGTCAACATCAAGCGTAATACACA
>NZ_QGTG01000023.1 GCF_003182155.1 Chitinophaga sp. S165 | reverse complement strand
AAAAGCTTTGAAGATATTTAAAGCGAATAAGGGCGCATGGTGGATGCCTAGGCTCTAGGAGGCGAAGAAGGACGTGGTAAGCTGCGATAAGCTACGGGGAGATGCAAACGATCGTTACATCCGTAGATTTCCGAATGGGACAACCCAATACACTGAAGGTGTATTACCCGCAAGGGGGCCAACGCAGGGAACTGAAACATCTAAGTACCTGCAGGAAAAGAAAATAAATTAATGATTCCCTAAGTAGTGGCGAGCGAACGGGGACCAGCCCAAACCGCGATGGCGTGCTGTCGCGGGGTTATAGGACTACTTTTAGAAAGTCAGATCAAGTTGAATCATCTGGAAAGATGAACCATAGCAGGTGATAGTCCTGTAGGCATAAATTCTGATGGACGTGTAGTATCCTGAGTAGCGCGGGACCGGAGGAATCCTGTGTGAATTTGTCAGCACCATCTGATAAGGCTAAATACTCCCTAGAGACCGATAGTGAACCAGTACCGTAAGGGAAAGGTGAAAAGCACTTCGAACAGAAGAGTGAAATAGTACCTGAAACCGTGCGCCTACAAGCGGTCGGAGCATAGTAATATGTGACGGCGTGCCTTTTGCATAATGAGCCTACGAGTTACTCCTTACTGGCAAGGTTAAGTACTTAAGTTACGGAGCCGTAGCGAAAGCGAGTTCTAACAGAGCGTATAGTCAGTAGGGGTAGACGCGAAACTTTGTGATCTATCCATGGGCAGGTTGAAGGTTTGGTAACACAAACTGGAGGACCGAACTCATTAGCGTTGAAAAGCTATGGGATGACCTGTGGATAGGGGTGAAAGGCCAATCAAACTGAGAGATAGCTCGTTCTCCCCGAAATGTTTTTAGGAACAGCCTCGTATATAGAGTTATCATAGAGGTAGAGCTACTAATTGGGCTAGGGGGCTTCACCGCCTACCAAACCCTAATAAACTCCGAATGCTATGATATATCTGCGGGAGTGAGGCTGTGGGCGCTAAGGTCCATGGCCGAGAGGGAAATAACCCAGATTAACAGCTAAGGTCCCTAATCGTATGTTAAGTTGAACAAACGAAGTTTAAATCCTATAACAGCCAGGATGTTGGCTTGGAAGCAGCCATTCATTTAAAGAGTGCGTAACAGCTCACTGGTCGAGGGTTTAAGCACGGAAAATAATCGGGCATCAAACATACAACCGAAGCTTTAGGATTCTACTTAGGTAGATATCGGTAGGGGAGCATTCTAAACTGCATTGAAGGTGTATCGCGAGGTATGCTGGAGCGTTTAGAAAAGAAAATGTAGGCATAAGTAACGATAAAATAGGTGAAAAACCTATTCGCCGTAAGACTAAGGGTTCCTGATCAACGCTAATCGGATCAGGGTTAGTCGGGTCCTTAGGCAAAGCCGAAAGGCGTAGCTGATGGCAAACTGGTGAATATTCCAGTACCTGCTATAATTTCGATGGGGTAACGGAGTAGTGAAAGGACTGCGCACTTACGGAATAGTGCGTTAAAGGGTGTAGTTATACTTTGTGTAGGAAAATCCGCATGGGGTGATGAACCTGATAGTACAGCAAAGCTTCGGCCGCGCTGATAATGTCCCTAATCAGACTTCCAAGAAAAACCTCTAAGGTTCGGTTATAGCAGCCCGTACCGTAAACCGACACAGGTAGTCGAGGAGAGTATCCTCAGGCGCTCGAGTGATCCGTGGTAAAGGAACTAGGCAAATTGACGCTGTAACTTCGGGATAAGGCGTACTGCAGTGATGCAGTCTCAGTAAAATGGTCCAACCAACTGTTTAACAAAAACACAGGGCCCTGCAAAATCGAAAGATGACGTATAGAGCCTGATACCTGCCCGGTGCTGGAAGGTTAAGGAAGGATGTTCGGAGCAATCCAAAGCTTCTGACTGAAGCCCCAGTAAACGGCGGCCGTAACTATAACGGTCCTAAGGTAGCGAAATTCCTTGTCGGGTAAGTTCCGACCTGCACGAATGGTCTAATGAGTTGGACACTGTCTCTACCACGAGCTCGGTGAAATTGTAGTATCGGTGAAGATGCCGGTTAATCGCAACGGGACGGAAAGACCCCGTGAACCTTCACTACAACTTAACATTGATTTTGAACAACAGATGTGTAGGATAGTTGGGAGACTATGAAGCAGCTTCGCCAGGAGTTGTGGAGTCAACGTTGAAATACCAACCTTCTGTTGTTTAGAGTCTAACCTGGAAACAGGGACATTGTTTGGTGGGTAGTTTGACTGGGGTGGTCGCCTCCTAAAAAGTAACGGAGGCTCGCAAAGGTACCCTCAGTACGGTTGGTAATCGTACGCAGAGCGCATTAGTAAAAGGGTGCTTGACTGTGAGGCCGACAAGCCGAGCAGGAGCGAAAGCTGGCTAAAGTGATCCGGTGGTTCTGCATGGAAGGGCCATCGCTCAAAGGATAAAAGGTACTCCGGGGATAACAGGCTGATCTCCCCCAAGAGCTCATATCGACGGGGAGGTTTGGCACCTCGATGTCGGTTCGTCACATCCTGGGGCTGGAGAAGGTCCCAAGGGTTCGGCTGTTCGCCGATTAAAGTGGCACGTGAACTGGGTTCAGAACGTCGCAAGACAGTTCGGTCCCTATCTGTTGTGATCGTTAGTAAATTGCGAGGACATGACCTTAGTACGAGAGGACCGGGTCGTACGTACCGCTGGTGTATCAGTTGTGCCGCCAGGTGCAGTGCTGAGTAGCTATGTACGGAAAGGATAAACGCTGAAAGCATCTAAGCGTGAAACCTACCTCAAGATGAGTTTACTTTTAAGGGCCGTCGGAGACTACGACGTTGATAGGCTACAGGTGTAAGGGTGGTAACATCGAAGCCGAGTAGTACTAATTGCCCGTAAGCTTTAATTTTATTTTTTGTTTGAAACTATTACGACTTTCCCAATATGTAAGTTATTGCAAGTCTAGGGTCAGAAATGCGCTGAAATAGTGCTGACTCATAAAGACGAAGATCATTCTAACATAGTAAAGATCTTATGGTGGTTTTGCCGAGGGTGTTCACCTCTTCCCATTCCGAACAGAGAAGTTAAGCCCCTCATGGCCGATGGTACTGCACTATCATGCGGGAGAGTAGGTAGCTGCCATATTTATT
>NZ_QGTG01000022.1 GCF_003182155.1 Chitinophaga sp. S165 | reverse complement strand
TCCTGAACTTCTTTGATAATCGGGCCACCAATGCTGCTGCCGAATCCTTCAATGCAAAGATTAAAGCCTTTAGAAATGCCTTACGAGGAGTGAGAGATGTCGAATTTTTCCTTTACAGACTTGCTAAAATCTATGCTTAAGATCAGAATCCCCCAAGTTTTCAACTTGATCCCAAGTTTTGGTCTTGATCCTCAAGCAGGCCCAGAGCGGGCTCAGACGACTATAAAAAGCAAAAGGTCGGAGACTTCTCCGACCTTTCCGCTTTTGTGCCCAGTAGCGGAATGTTTACGAACCGGTTAATACTGATTATTAATAAATTGTCATTGTAACAAACTTATGATTTGGCGAGTAACTATTCTTACGAATGCTTGTGTACTGATAATAGTAAACGCCCACTTACAATGCTATAAGATTTTATTCAATATTTTTTTCAAAATTCTATGGTCTTGTTCAATTTTACGCCAGAGCTCCATTGGCTATCCAATTAATGTCCTTCAGAGAGTCTCTAATCACACGTTGCAATTCTCCCACATACTACTAAAATTGGTACAAAGTAAATATGAAATATTTACTTCAACATGAACTAGCTTATACATGTAATTAGAACTTCAATGAATTAATCCTACTAACATTAGTAGTGTTTGGCACAAAATTTGGTGCTAAGCGAGCGCAGCGGCGTAGGCCAATGAAATAATGTTTACGTTGGTTGAGCGCATCGCCACCAGGAACATCACCGCAATGGTGACCCAGGTAGGAGCCTGACACAGAGTCTGTGCGAAGGTACAGAGAATCTGTGAAAGGTAGATGATGAACTTGACTGTGTTCATGTTATACTTGTTAAATTAACTTACTCCTTGATAGTTTATCTAGCTTGTTAAGGAGAATACCCGAGGGCACGAAAGTGTTTGTAGGAACCCCGACGTAAACCAGCTCTAAGCCAGTGCTTAACTGATAGACGGGAGAACAGGGCCACGTATTACCAAAGCGTAAATATAGTGGGTAGTGCAGTTGCGTATGTAACTGCCATGGGAGGACAGGCAATTTGAGATATAACCTCATGCAGATGTAAGTGGTCTGAGCCTGGTAAATTATTTACACATTAGCCGGTGGTCATACACACTGGAGAGTCTACCGGCTAATGTCCCATTAAACAATAAAAATATGTATTCTGAAACGTTATGGAATGCTTGGGTTCAGCAAGAAGCACGAAACTATGAGGAACGCAAAGACGGCAAAAAGGTATATCATAAAAAGGGATACATACATTTCGACCCACGTATCTGGTTTCCTGATAAACATCAAGAAATTAAAGATATCATTAGATGTGGGCTTCTTGTTCCGAATCCACAGAATCCTCAATATCAGCAATATTATTCCTTCTTTCCTTTTTTAAAGATAATTACAAAAACACCTCGATATCGTTATCAATTTGAAGAAGGTCATTATGATTTAGAGACAAAAAAGCGACCTATATGCTTTGCTGCTCATAGAGACAGTTTAATTTTCGGTTATTACTCTTATGCACTTACGAGGGTATATGAGGCCTATATAAAAGATCATAGATTTGATGATACTGTACTCGCATATCGGTCTGACTTAGGAAAATGTAATATTCAGTTTGCAAAGGAGGTCTTTAGTGAAGTTAAATGTAGAAATGAATGTTCAGCAATTGCATTGGATATTAAGGGATATTTTGATAATATAGATCATTCTATATTATTAGATAAATGGAGGAAGGTTATTGGTGGACGGCTTCCTGAGGACCAAATGAGGTTATATGAAATTTTGACTAAGTATAGTTATATTAAGCCAGAAAGCCTTCTTAAAAAGTATAAAGGCCCTAAGAAGCGGAACGAAGAGTCTTTATCTACTTTGATGGATATTGTTCCTGGAATTAGACTTACTGATAAATTTAGATGTCTAAAAAAAGATCAACTTATTGTTACTAACAATAAACTCAATAGTAATACGAATCGCTTGTGTGGAATTCCACAAGGTTCACCAATAAGCGCTCTACTATCCAATATTTTCCTAATTGATTTTGATGCAGATCTAAAACAAAAGAGCATTTCAGAAGGCTTCGTTTACCGGCGTTATTGTGATGATATATTATTGATTTGTGAGACAGAGAAAGCCCATAACCTTATGAACTTTGTTATCAAAAAGATTTCGGAAGAGTATTTTCTTACCATTCAACCTGCAAAGGTTGATCTAATTGATTTTCGTAAAAATAGCCAAGGAAAAATCAGGGGATTTATGCGCCCTCGAAAAATTATCAAGAAATTTGGAGAGAAGAATAAAGAGACTATTAAAGAATCACCTGCTCAAACCACATCTCTTAACGAAATGAGATTTTACAAACCCTTACAATATTTGGGATTTGAATATAATGGGAAGGACATTTTGATAAGGTCAAGTAGCTTATCAAGATATTATTGGAAGCTAAATTATCGTCTACAACGTACTGTGATTATGTCTTACGGCCCTAAATCGGATGGTAGTCAAATTTACCTTAATCAAATTTATGAGCGATACACACATCTAGGGAAAAGAAATTTTCTCAGCTATGCATATAACGCAGCAAAAGATTTTTATCAAAATGCGACTGATAAACAAATGGAGGGAATGGATTCACCAGCTATTAAAAGGCAACTTCGAAATCATTGGCGTATAATGCAATCTGAGTTGAAAAGAAAGAACATTAAATGGCATTCTCACAAAAGTAAAGGCAAGAAAAATGTAGTCTTGCATTCTATCTAATGGCAAGTTCAAATACCAAATACATTTAGGATATCTAGAGTGTTATAAAAGTATTTCAGTGAAATAAAACGCTGATACATGAAAAAGAGAAAAAAGGAACTTAGTTCAATTTAAACTCCAAAGTATTTATAATTTTTAATAGGCAATTGCTATGTGTATCTATTATACGAAAAGAACTGATCTGACTTATGGAGCTGGTGAACATATAATTTCGGCAGGATTGGGCGGCATAAAGAAATTACCTGTGGATATGGTTAGCCAGGAGTTTAACAATGATATATCTAAATATGAAAGGTGGCTGCTGAAGAATTCCATACTAAATGCTACACGGCAGATAATAGGTCCTGGAAGTAGAGGAAAGATGGCCGAGAGATACGAATCCAAGAGTGATATCCATCTTATCGAAAACCTCGATGATAATGAAGATATGACTGTTGGGTATATTCAAAAGGGGAAGCCCCGATCCCTCACAGCGCTTAGTTATGATAGCCAGCGGCAAACATGCTCATTTAATACACGAAATTATGACGGTGTGGATGTCAATGCGGTAATTGATGCTTTCGCATCTGCTATCGAGTGTCCTTCCGATTTGCATATTAAAACCATTTTAGATGATAGGCTTCCTATTAGCAAGATCTATCTGGGACATCAAAAGGGCGTAGATAGTCGTTACGATACATTTTTCTTTAAACACTCAGGCAATTCCTTGGAAGCTTCATCGTTACCCTTTGTTGCTCTTGCTGACGCCCTCCGAAATGGCCAACTTGATAGCCAAGAGAAAGATCACAAGGTTAGATCTCATCAGACTTTAAACTGGCGGGAAGAATATTTTCGAATATTTGCGAAATACTGTTTTAACTACTTAGCCCAAAAAAAAGGTAAAGAATTTATGTTGCAAGTTTGCTTTGACCCCGTTAGAGAATGGATCGCAAATGGGGGAGCCAACAAGTTTGCTTCCTTTATTGAAGGTGGAATACCCGTTCCTAATGATGATTTAGGTATCCGCTGGCCAAAATATGGTCATATTATATTGCTAATCCCTCATGGAGATGTTTTATACGGTTTCTGCTCCTTATACAATGGATATACGGTGAAGGTCTTGCTGTCTGAAAGTGTAAAGGATTTTGGTGCCTCGGATGGGTTTATTTGTGACTGGCTGGAGAAAAAGGAATTCGAGCTACAACATTATTTGGCCATACAGGCATCTCAATTTGTGAGTCACAGACAAACTGGCAAACTTGAAAGATGACATGAAACATATTCAATATTAATACTCAAGGGTTGTGTTTAGGTCCTAAACTACAGTTGAATCATTGTATAATAACTTGAATTATTGCTCCTTATCGAACTTTCGGATCAAGTTGAAAACTTGGGGGATTCTGATCTTAAGCATAGATTTTAGCAAGTCTGTAAAGGAAAAATTCGACATCTCTCACTCCTCGTAAGGCATTTCTAAAGGCTTTAATCTTTGCATTGAAGGATTCGGCAGCAGCATTGGTGGCCCGATTATCAAAGAAGTTCAGGA
>NZ_QGTG01000021.1 GCF_003182155.1 Chitinophaga sp. S165 | reverse complement strand
CCATTGGTCGTTAACGGCAAACGGTCTAATGGAATAAATATGCCCGGCACCATATAAGCCGGTAAATGGCTCCGCAACCAGGCTTGCACCTCTTCCCTATCAAACGTTTCTGTTACCACTACATAAGCCACCAATTGCGTATTATCACTGGTGGCAAGGACTGCACATTGGCTGATACCTTCGTATTGTTGCAGCACACTTTCTATTTCACCAAGTTCAATGCGATAGCCACGTACTTTCACCTGCTGGTCGCGACGACCTACATACATGATCGTGCCGTCTTCACGCCAATAGCCGATATCTCCCGTGCGATACAAACGGCTACCGGAGATGCCGCTGAATGGATCAGCTATGAACTTCTCTGCGGTCAACCCTTCCAAGTTCAGGTAACCGCGGGCTACACCAGCTCCACCAATACAGATCTCTCCCGGGATACCAACAGGACACAACTGGTCGTACGTGTTTAAGATATACAGTTGTTCATCCGGCAGCGGACGGCCTATACTTAATGTCTCACTATCATTCAGTAGAAGACTGCTGCTCCATATGGTTGTTTCTGTAGGACCGTATACATTATATACACGGGTATCCTGTTGCTTTAATAACTCATATAAATGTGGGGGGAGTGCTTCACCACCTACCAGCATCACTTTCAGCTGATTTAATACCTGCGTGTCCATCCCTCCGTTCAATAGCTGTTGTAAACGGGAGGGTGTTAACTGCAGCACGTCCACTTCTCCGGCTGACAAGCGAGATGATACCAATACAGGATCTTTCGCTTCCATCAACACGATGCTAAGACCGTTACAAATTGCTCCCAGCAGTTCAAGTATCGATATATCAAATGTGAGACTCGTCAGCGAAGCGATACGCCAGCCTGGCCGAAAGCCAAAGCTGTCCGGCAATGCATTCACGAAGGCGCCGACGTTACCATGTGTTACCATTACACCTTTAGGGCGACCCGTTGACCCGGAGGTATACATGATGTAAGCAAGATCACTATCGGCTATAAGTATGTCATCATTATGCCTATTGGTGAATGTTGCCTGATCGAATTGCTGCAAGCTATCATTGTCGATCAGCAGTTTGCAACTGCTATCCTCCACTATATAGGCAATTCGCTCTTCCGGATAATCGGGACTGATGGGAACATATACAGCACCTGCTTTCAATATGCCTACAATAGCAGCTATGGAGAATGGTGTTCTGTCTGTCTTCAGGCCAATACGATCACCTTTCCTTATACCATGTTCTATTCTCAGCCAAGTACAGATCGCATCAGCAATATTATTCAGGTCGTGATAGTTATATGTTGTATCCTGATAAACTATAGCCGGAGCAGCAGGCGTTGCTTCTGTCCAGGCTGTGAATTGCGTCAGGACATTATCGGCCGGGGTATATTTATCCGGTCTGCGATTAAAGCTGTCCAATAGTTTAGCAGCTTCGGCTTCATTTACAATCGCAAGATCCTTTAGCGAGACATCTGTGCTCAGCGCCTGATCCAATATTTCACTAAAGCTGTCCATCAACAATTCCACCTGTGTTTCCGAAAAAACATCTACCCTATAATCAAATGAAAGCACTACGGGCCGTGTATCAGAGTATTCCAGCAGATGAACGGCAAGGTCTTCCTGCTGGCTACCATTATGCATAAATGTAATTGCTACATCTGCATTGCCCAGTTTCCCGTTATAGGTATTTTTCTGATGAGAGAAGGTTACATTAAAAAAGCTGCCATCGGTTCTCAGCACATCCAGGATATTAAATAACTCATATCGCTGATGTTTAACTGTGACCTTCAACTCATTTCTGACAGCAGTCACTAGTGCAGCAAAAGTTTCAATATGTGCTATATCCAGGAAGAGAGGTATAACATTCATGCAGGCGCCCAGTGTCTGTTTCTCATCGTTACCAGGGCGGTTAAATACAGGAATGCCCAGCACTCCTGCACCGTTGTTCAAGCTTCTGTTCAGATATAACAAAACGGCTATAAGCAGATGTGCAACTGTAACATTATGCCGGTCACAAAACTCTTGCAGCTGACTAAATCTTTCCCTGGAGAAAGCCAACTCCTTACGGACGGATGTGAGGGTTTTACTTCTTGTCGGATTGGCCAGTGAGAGGAACATATTGCCATCCGATAAACCTTTCACCTTTTCTGTCCAAAACTCGCGATCGTTTTGAAAAGCAGCAGACTGCTCATAAACATGTTCCTGTTGAATGAAGCTTATAAAACTCTTTAAACCGGCATCCCGTTCTTCACCATGGTTATTATATATATCAGATACTTTATTAAAAAAAAGCGCCATTGAATATCCGTCAAACAGGATATGATGAGTTTTAACATACCAGAAAAATGTATCGGGAGCGCATTGCAAAACGCGTGCATAAAATACAAGCCGCTGTTCAACGATGGGGACCTGAATATCCTTTTGCATCCATTCTTTACATGCGGCTTCGGAGCCCAGCACCATCACGTTACTGGCCACATCATATTCTATTGCGGACGGTATAACATCCGCCGTCGATAACAGGGCGAGAACGTCTGCGCCATTCAGCACAAAACGTATAGCATAGGCAAGACGGTCCAGGTCCAAACTTCCTTTAACAAAAGCGTAGCCGCCAACATTCAAAAAGGATTGGTTGCTATGCAACGTATGTCGCAGCAAAATTCCTTTCTGGGCAGCGGACAAGCTTTTTGTCCCTAATACTGCATCCATCCGGGTAACAATTTAATACTTACTAATGGGCACGATTGATCTCTTCTTTAGCAGCGCCAACATTTTTGTAGTCAACGGATTTCAGCTTACCAAAACTGTATGTCAGTGACAATCGCACTAACCTGGCTGAAAATCTTCTTTCGTAATAATTCTCTCTATTGGCATATGCATTTCTACCACTCTGGTAGAATGCATTAATTACATCGTTGGCAGATAGTCTTGCATTCAGCTTATTATGCAGGAACTTCCTGGAAATGGCCATCTCTGTCCAGATGGTGTGATAGTTGGTAATGAAGCCATTACTTTGCCTGGAGTTATACTCACCCAGTAGCTCCACATTAAATACATGCGGAATATAAAATGTATGGTAAGAGCTTATGTAGAACAATGGAAAAGCCTCATCCTTCAGCTGACTGAAACGCTTATCATTCAGCTTGCTATAGCTGACATTAAAGGTAGTCTGCGCCTCCCAGTATGTTGTCTTTAACGGGACGGTCACACCGAGATAGGCGGCGTTACTGATATTCAGGTTAACTTTCTGTATTTCGATCCGGCCGCTGTCGAGGTAATTAGGCAGGAAAGGACTGATATCATTTTTGGTCCGCATGTAGCCTACCTTGAAGAGGTAATCATCAAAGCTTAAGGACACTTCCAGGGAATGCGTATAAGACGGTCTCAGGTAAGGGTTTCCTTTTACTACTTCAGTGGGGTCATGATACTCTGTAAATGGGTCAAGATCGTCATAACTAGGTCTGTGCAAACGCGTTGCATAGCTCAGTGTGTATTCATATTTCCCTTTCTTCCTGCTCACCTTCACAAATGGGAAGAGGTTGACATAATTGGTGTCAATCACTTTCTGGCGGTCAGCGCCCGAATATCCACGGACGATGGACATTTCTGTCCTTACGCCCGCATTGAGCCTGTATGCATCAAATTTATGGCCAAATTCGAGATAGGCAGCAGGAACATTTTCTGAGAAACGGAACTTCCGGGACAGATCATCCACATTCACCCATTCTCCTCCATGTTCTTCACTAAATTTAATGTCACTTACTGTGGAAGCCTGCGCGAACTTCACTCCTGTTGTCAGTTTATTATTCTTGTCGAAAACTTTCTCCAGGTCTGTACGAACGCTTATCAGGCGGATACGATTATACCAGGTGTTGTTGAAGTGTGATGATACATTACCGCTATCAGTTTGATGTATATCGCTATCATATTTGTAGATCTGTCTGAAATACTGTGCACCTACAAACAGGTTGCTCCCTTTTGGATCCAGCGTACGGTTATAGTTGGCAGAAACGGTATTACTACCAAGATCTACCTCGGAATTATTGACACTGCTATACGCTACGGGCGTAGGAATTTTAAGATACTGCGTTCTGTTCTGATTGTCTATCCGCTTATCCTGCACAGTTTTATTACCATTATATTCAATGGAAAAAGTGCTCAACGAATCTATATGATAATTAATACCGACCCTGTATGTAGGGATATATTTTGAGTGTGTACGACTATTATATAAGGTATTCCTTATGTAACCTGCCGTATCAGTAACATTGTACCTGGAATCTCTTTGTACATCGCTGGTACCAGTCTGAAAATTAAATCCTGTAGAGATCGCAAATTTGTTGAATTTATAATCCAGTGAAAGGTCTGTAGCGCTTGAAAAGAATTTACCCTGGGAGATATTCTGCCTGACCCTTCCCAGCAGGCCATCTTCCATTTTCTTTTTACCGATGATGTTGATCACAGCTTTTCCTTCTGCGTCATATTTTGTTGACGGATTGGTAATGATCTCTATCTGTTTTATCTGGGATACCTGCAACGACTGTAAACGTTCTGCGGGGATGCGTTCACCGTTATAAAAGACGATAGCGTCACCTTTCCCTACCACTGCTACGGCATCGTCCTTCATAGAGAGTCCCGGAGTCTTAGAAAGCAGTTCTGAAACTGAATTACTCGCAGAGAGAAGAGTATTATCAACATTGATACTCATATTACCGTCAACCACCTTAAAGGCCTGCTGCCTTGCCGTTATTTCTACCTCACGTAATGCTTTTGTATCTGTATGCAGTTTTATTGTACCCAGGTCTACGACCGGGCGGAAAGGTGTATTGTTAATTAAGGTATCAAATGAACTAAGCCCAACGGCTGATATTTTCAAAATTACCGGCTGATATTTCGTGACATCTAATTTTAATTGTCCGCCGAAGGCACGGCCGGCGAGGATCACAGATGAATCCTTTGCTGAAAGCAAAGTTACAGAAGCACCTTCTACGGGCACACCTGCAGCGTCAACAATCCTCCCTGTTATACTAAAGTTGTTGGACTGACTGAAAATATTAAAGGAATTACATAGCAGTGGTGATAAGCATAACAAAACCCTTAACAGAAAAAAAATTCTCTCCCTGTAATAAACAGTGTTCATAGATGTGTAATGTAGTCTTTCTAAACGGTCTTAGTTGCCAGGCTTAATTGAAAATAAACCCAACAACATAACATGGATCAACGTTATGCACGTTAACAAACTTAGCCTCCTGAATTAAAGAAACTTAGGTTATCGTGGATTCTCGTTTAATTGTTGTAGTACCAACAGCCATCAATTTAAATTTAGTAAATAGGCAAAAACAGGTTCAAACTTATTTGGTTATTTAATGGGCTACCGTTCGGATTCTCTTCCCGGTTAACTTCAGCTATGGGCTAATTTACAATATCTCCTTTAATTTTTTCAAACTTTTTGAAAAATTATAAATTGCATAACAAATCTTTCTCTACAGATATGACAAAGCCCAGAATTTTCCTTTTACACTATGCCGGAGGCAGCTCGTATAGTTTTCAGTTTCTGCAACCCTATCTGAATAAGTTCGATGTGCACACTGTAGAACTACCGGGCAGGGGTAAGCGCATCAAAGAAAGTATTATACGTGAAACGTCTGCGGCAGTAACTGATATATTATATCAGGTAAAAGAAAAAATACAACCAGGCAGGGATATACTTTTTGGGCATAGTATGGGAGCATTGCTGGCATTTCATGTTACGCATGCACTTGAGCAAATGGGCATTGCACCTAAACATCTGATAGTAAGCGGTAATGCCGGACCGCGCGACAACGAAGACATAAAGGCCGTTTACAAACTTGATCATCAGTCATTTAAGGAAGAACTGAAACGTATCGGAGGCGTGTCTGATGAGTTCCTGGAAAATGCAGAGCTGTATGAGTTCTATGAACCGATCTTGCGTGCGGATTTTAAATTATCACACGACTTATCTGCTTTTAATAATATTATTATCAGCACCCCGATCTATGCTTTTATGGGCACGGAAGAAACTAACTACAGCAACATTGAGAACTGGCGTTTGTATACTAAGGGGACTTTCAGCCATGAAGGACTGAAGGGTGGACATTTCTTCCTGCACGATCACGCAGAGAAGATCGCAAAAACACTTAGCAGCTGTGCGTCAGATCAACAGGCTGCAGCCGTTAAATAACCTTGTCTGCTAATTAACAGATATTGGCGTTGGACCACTGGGTTTCAGAAGTCTGGTAACTAAGAGGTTTATCAGCATCCCTGCCGTATATTCTCTGCAAGGCAATGCATCTTTTTTCTTCCGCTCTTCCGGGTTCAGATCCTTCAGCAGCACAATTTCCTTCCGGTTATCCCTTTCTTTCAATATCAGACAGCTGACTAGCGGAGCATTTCCCCACCAGACATTAATACTGTTACGCTCGCCTAAGTACTCTCCCGTATAAGTGATAAGTAAAGGTATCTCTGCAACAGGCATACCTTTACGGAACAGGTTATTATAGATACTTGAAGCGCAATGCATCAGTCCCGTGCAAGGCCCGAAAACCATTTTCGTATAGCTGGAACTGATGAGTGCCAGGTCCTGACGGAATGGAAGCTGTTTGGAAAAGATCACATTCTTTACAGCCTCTTTACCCAGCCATTCGCTATAAAAAGTCTCCTTACCTATATTCTTTTCATCGAAGATCAATACTTTGGTATTGGGTTGTTTGAGTATGCCGGCCAGAAAATCGAAATACACATCTATGTTCAGCAGCTTTCTCTTTTCCGACGCAGAGTCCATCAGAATACAGAGCCGCTCCCCTTTCTTCATCCCGTTTGATTCAAGCCATTGATCCGCCCACATACGTTCCTCATTGGTAATGTAGAGCTCACATGGGACCTTACTGCTATTGCTGACCGTATATTCTCTCAGCGCCTCATAATCGGGGAACAGGTACTCGGCAGTAGGCTCTTTAGCGAGGATACTTTCAGAGAACGAGAAGACCGCCAGGTGGAATTGCCTGTTACGGATCTGGTGCCGGTATTTTTCATACAAGAAGTTCAGCAGTAGCAGCTCTTTATATGTAATACATAGCAACATATCGTAATCTTCAAATGGAATGTCAGACCATTCGTCGTCTCTTATATTATCAAAATTGGGGCTATTCTCAAGAATAGGCCTGTACAATCTCATATTCTTCTTATTGAGAAAGTTGATATCAACCTCTGCATTCGGAAAGAAGGACCTGACATACCTTAGCTTATTAAACAGCAGACAGGTATCTCCAATGAAGAATGATTTTTCCTCATAGATGATTAAGATCTTTTTAACGTGTTCTACCTGGAGTTGCTGGTTATTTTCTAATATTCTCTCTAATAGTATATTGGAAGGTTGCATAGTCTATCGCGGGTTACATAAAGAAAAGTTACAAAAAAAATATAAACTTCCAAATCCGCGAATTGAAAAATAGCACTTCACCTTTTTTGTATCTTTCGAAGATCTTTAAAACGGCATTCCATACCTAATACCTTAATGAAGGATCAAGTCGAAACCTGGGGGATTCGTGTGATTAGGTCACAGCTACGTATTTGAGAATGTTCCCAAGCAGAAACAAGCCATTCGTAAACAGTGAAGCCGTTTTTTATGTGAGCAGCAATTCCTTCACCGTTCGATTGCCCGGCAGATCTTTCACTGCCGCAATGACCCTGCCGCCTGCAGGCAGCGCAGTGGCTTTATAATACCAATCTACTCCGTTACGGCCTAAAACTGC
>NZ_QGTG01000020.1 GCF_003182155.1 Chitinophaga sp. S165 | reverse complement strand
AACATAGACAGCGTGATTCCATGATTATCACAAAACACTTGCATTTTTACATTCGACTGGCTCCATTGCATTGCGATACTCTTCTTCTCTGATATTGTAAACGAACGTATCGTGGAATTATTGAATGATTGCATATGGGGCATATTTAAACAATACAAACGTAAAGCCTTAGATTCACATGCCGAAGATGCTGTCTACCGAATGCTCACGGAAACAGAACAATTGGAATGCGTTCCAGCAGAGTTATACGTAAAGAAATATATCCGCCCTAAATATTTGTTACCAGATGGTAATGAAATAGAAAGTAATATTATTATCGCAGATTTACCTGCTCAGCCCATAGATAAATGTATAGCTGGCCCTAGCTTACTGTCTCAACTGGTTATAGACAAATATGTGGATCACCTGCCTTTGCATCGTCAGATGCAACGTTTTGAGAGAGCCGGTGTAAAGTTGCCTTATTCTACGATAAGTGATTGGGTGTCTGCTACTAGCAAGCTGATTGCTCCATTATATGAAGCCCTGGTAAAGCAAACCCTTGCTTCAAGGTATTTGCAGGCCGATGAGACGCCATGTCCTGTGCTGGATAGAGATAAGAATGGGAAGACGCACCGTGGCTTCTACTGGATATACCAGGACAGCATCAATAAACTCGTCGTCTTTGACTACCAGGAGGGCCGTAACAAAGAAGGTCCATCCCAAATGTTAGACAACTTCGATGGCATTCTTCAAACAGATGGATATGGTGTGTATGATGACATTGCTGGAAAAAAGGGCATTACCCTTATACACTGTATGGCTCATGCTAGACGTTATTTTATTGAAGCGCAAGACACCGATGAAGATCGTGCAATGCATGCACTAGATCTTATTCAACAATTATATATTATCGAAAAAAACTGTACACTCCAGCATCTGTCTGCCACCAAACGCACTCAGGTTAGACAAGAACAATCTGTTCCAATCCTTAAACTGCTGGGCGAGTGGATGCAACATGAGTATGAGCGAGTACTGCCTAAAAGCCCTATTGGCAAAGCACTGGCATATAGTATGAAACGCTGGGATAAACTAAGTGCCTATGTAAATGATGGCGCATTACACATCGACCATAATGCCGTTGAAAACAGTATACGTCCAGTTGCCATTGGCCGAAAGAACTACCTATTTGCCGGATCACATGAAGCCGCCCGACGTTCGGCGATGCTCTATAGCCTATTGGGAACATGTAAGCTTCATAATATAAATTCCTCTACATGGCTTACAGATGTGCTACCACGCATATCCTCTTGTCCTCAAAAAGAAGTGGATAAACTACTTCCTCATAACTGGATAATGCTGCAAAAATAAACACCTTGCCAGCCTAAAACAAGGTCGAGTAAGCAAGGGGGATTTCACCCCAAGCTTCTCACAGAACCGTACGTGAACCTCTCGATTCATACGGCTCTTCCAGATTAGAAGTATCAATAACTAGGGGTTGATAAATGTCCAATGAGCAAATAACCATGGCTGACTCGCATATACACTCCTTAGCCAGTTGATTGCTCTCATTTTTCCGATCTTCTTACTTTTCCTTACCCATTCAATGATCTTCAGATGCAATATCCACCATACCTTGACGGTAGTCCATTGATTCACCTTACAGTAGTAGTTGATCCAACCACGAACAATCGGATTTAATTTAGCTGCAAGTTGTTGAATACTCCCTGTCTGATGCTTTATTCTCATCGATCGGAGATGGGAAACTACCCTTCTTTTAGCAGCCGTACTCATACATCTGGTGAACAATAACTTCCACCCATCTTTTGTTGGGCAGAACCTCGGCCTGAATGTGTAGCCTAGAAAATCAAATTGAACTTTATCGCCCCTTTCCAAATGGTTATGATTACGGCAATACACAATTTGTGTTTTACTTTCATTTAGTTGGAGCTTACACTGAGTGAGCCGCTCGGAAATCTTGTCCTTAATGAACTCTGCTTGCTTCTTTGACCTTACATGAACAACAATGTCATCACAGTACCTTTCGAATCTTATGTACGGATGTTTTAGCTCCATCCATTTATCGAAGGTAAAATGAAGATAGATATTAGCCAGCAACGGACTAATTACTCCTCCTTGAGGAGTACCATTTAGTCTTTTACCAACCACCTCATTTCCATCCATAGTGCCAATTTCCAACCATCTTCTGACATAAAGCAGTATCCATTTTTCTCTAGTATAATGTTCCACTGCCTTCATCATTAGATTATGATCGATTGTGTCAAAGAAACTCTTGATGTCAAGATCTAGTACCCAAGGATATGCATTCGAACATCTCTTTTCAACCATATTCAGGGCTTGTTGAGCGTTCTTAGCCGGACGATAACCATAGCTGTCATCATGGAATGTTCCGTCCACCTTAGGTTCCAGATAAGCTTTGACAACCTGTTGGGCAATGCGATCCTCTACAGTAGGAATGCCAAGTATTCTTTTCCCGCCTGAACTCTTGGGTATAGCTACCCGCTTCACCAATGAAGGCCGATAGCTTCCTGATGTCATTCGGTTCCACAACTTGTACAAATTTTGTGGTAGATTCTTTCCATAGTCTTCCAGACTTTGTTCATCAACACCAGCGCTTCCTTTGTTCGACTTTACTTTCTTGTAAGCCTCCAATACCATTCTCTTTGTTATTGGATGCGCCTTTGTTTCGTAGTAATCAATCATCCCTTTTACAGTTGTTGTTATACAAAACTAATCTGGTTCGGCCCTTCGCTCCTTCTTGCTTTCGTAAGAGATCAACACTACTACGGCCGAATCCGCCCCTACATGAAACATCGGTATTAGCCTCACAGGATCACTGCTTGTGCGTTCCCTACTTATATCCACATGCAGGTTCCCTTGTTCCGGTAAAGCGCCTGACTTAGATTCCTGCCGCCTCTGCACCGTCTGCCACTTGACCAACACCAGGTTACTGCCGTCAAGTTTTGTCGGATAGAGCTGCATAGCTCTTCTTTTTGACAGAACCTCGAGCTAACGATACGTTAACGGCGATTCAATTTTGTTCAGCTCTCTAAGTCACACCTGACGGATTAAATTCCGCCTTTTAGCTCTGTCGCTCAGCACCTCACTCTTTCGACATGAAGCACCACAGAGTGGTTTGTAGGATTTGCCTGTCACATCCTACGGTGGGCCTACCACCATCGCTCTAGCAGCATGCTCTGTATTTAAAAGAGCTTCAAGGCACACATGCATTTGCCCGGACGGATACATTTTTAGAACAGTAAGTTGATATACACGCTACCCCATGATTGTTTGAGAGATTCCAATGGCGACATGTCATTAAAGAATTAAAGAGTATCGATGATGTTGGTTATAGCCTTCAATACACTGGTCCGCGAGAAGCCCCGAGATCTTGTAGCACTTCGAATAAGTAGGCGTCTTGAACGTCTTCGTTAAATAAGTGATTAAGCCGCCATATGGCCATTGAACCTTGGTTTAACTGCTTGTATGTGGTGTATTGCGATGCCTTCTTTATTACACCATACAACAAATGTTTTCGAAATAAATTCTGGTCCATTATTCGCCCTGGTAATGTTTGGTTTACCTCTTTTAGATACGATTCTATCTAAAATTCGTATAACATTTCCTATATGAATAGAGAGATATTGGCTTCAATAATGGGGAGATTGCGATTATAATCGTCTATTATTTATAATTCTTACCTTGCCACCATATAACAAAATATTGAAGGCCAAACTGTCAAAATATTTGGCCAATTTGGAGTATTGCTGTATTATTGAGACATCAATTACATTAAAATTGGCATAGCGCAATAGACCATCTCCAGATAAATTTAAACAAATACACCGTATTCGTTTAATAAAGCGACACGTGGGAGATTATTATATATTAAATATATTGCTGAAGAGGCTGGTGGAAACCGCACTCCTTTAGCGATTTTAATGTGACTCTCCTGAAATTCAAACCGGAACATTACATGTGCTCTCTATCCATTTGAGCTAGAGAGCCACTTCATAAAAAACCATCTGTTAGTAGCAGATGGTTTTCACATTAGGCAACGTATGCCTTCGTCGGAACAGAAAAGTTTTACTGATAAGGGCGCACGAAATAAGCCAGGGAAATCCACCTGGCTTATTTCATTTATGAAGTAGTATGTTATATGGCTTAATAAAATCACATTAATATTTTATTTAAAGTATAAAACATACAGCTAGCCTGTATCTAGCTACTCCGTAAAAGAGAGCGCAACTATTAGACATTGATATTACTTGGGATAATATGTTTAAATACACTTTAATAAAATCGAAATGTCAACCTATCAAAACTCGTACCCTTCATTTTGTTTTATGTTAGGATTTAAACGTATATCTGCAGAGGGTATCGGATACAGCTTTTTATAAGACCGCCACTCTCCCCCCTTTTTAGGCACGACAATATTCATAACTTTATCTACTTCACCCGTTCTTTTAAGATCCAACCAACGATGTCCCCACTCCGTGAAAAGTTCTGTTTGTCGTTCATGCAAAATCGCATCTGCTAGCTGATCCGGTCTTTCAAAGTCAATAGCTTTTAAATTCGACCGTTCCCTAATTTTATTTAAATCAATTCGGGCTTCAACCAAATTTCCAGTTTTCAATTTAGCTTCTGCTCTAATCAGATATTGTTCTGCTAAGCGTAGTACCGATACATATTCTATTAGAGGTTCGTCGTTCTTGTAATGCTTGTATTTAAAAGGATAATAATATTTTACTCCCGTCGAGGAATCTATTCCCATCCAATCAATTAATCTCTGATCATTTTTTTCAAATGCGGACAGTAGAAATTCGCTTGTCCATACAGGATTTTGAGAATCATTAGGCCCACTCTCCAAGACAAACGTACGTGCATCCCATGTATTAAAATATATACCATCTAACGATTGGGGTTGTATTTGCCATATAGATTCTCTACTATTTTTCTTAAACACATCTTGTAAATTATCAATTGCATATAACGGATCGTTTATAACCAAAGAGCTCTCTAATATGGCTTCATTCCACTTTTCCATATAAAGATAAACCCTTGCCAAAAGACTCGATGCTGCCATTTTATTTGGACGTATACGATCTTCGGAAAGATTTAAAATATTAGCCGCCAGATAATCATCACTTAACATCGCCTTCGCCTTATTTAAATCGTCAACTATTGCCTTATAAACCTCACTGCTCGAAGAACGAGGGGTGATTGAATTAATTTTATAATCGGCCGTCGTTAATAGAGGAACATCGCCATATAAATTAACCAAATAAAAGTAACTAAACGCCCTTAAAAAAAGCACCTCTCCAATTAATTGTTTTTTAATCACGGGAATGACTCCTTCGGAAGCTGACAATCCTTCCAATGCCGCATTAAGTCTATATATGGTAGTATAGAAAAGCGACCAATAAAATTGACCATTGCCTGAATTGGTGTAGAATTCTAATTGACTATATGCCGTTGGGTGTGCATTCAATTCGTCTGCCGTAAGAGCACAACACACCGACACGCTCGAACGCCCATGCGCAATATCATTGAGGCTTGGATATATTCCCGTAACAGCGGCTATTGCTGAAGCGTTTGATTCAAATACATACTTAGAAATTATCTTATCGGGTGGATTACCAACTTCAAGAAATTTTTCACATGAACTAAATAACAATAGAATGACAATAATGCTCAATAAAACGTCCTTTTTAAAATAAGACATAAATAATACTTTTAAACTAGTTGACAAACTGACTATTCCGCCCAAAAAAAGAGTGACGTTATAGCATTCCCTACATTTTTGTAGTCCAATGAATTTTAAACTTTATAGAACCATTTGCACACCTAACGTAAGTATGCGCAAAGGAGGAATATTGGTTACAACCTGAGTTTCCGGATCCCAACCAGGATACTTTGTCAATGTAAACAAATTTTGTCCCTGAAAATAGATACGGCCCGAGTTCATTTTAAACCGCTGAAGCCATTTTTGGGTAAATTGCCATGAAACAGAAACATTTTTACATCTAATAAATGAAGCATCAACATATGCCTGATCGCTATTTATCCAAGCAACATAACTGTTTCTCAAACGAGTGTTTTGGCTAAACTGCTGATATTCCGAAACATCTCCAATGTTTTTCCAAGCTTCCATCACTACACTTGGCTGATTTCTCCTGGTTCCAGGACTCCACGCACTATTAAACATTCCACTATATCCCTTGCCAACAGAATATTGAAGAAAAATATCCACACTAACATTCTTGTACCTAAATGTATTTTGAAATCCACCAAACCATTTTGGAGCTAAATCCAAATTGATAGCTGTAGAGGATGCCGCGTTATACAAACTTGGCTTGCCATCGGTATTTGCGAACATGTATTGTCCGGAGCTAGGATCTACATTTATAAACTTATATAAATATTTTGTCAACAAAGACTTGCCCACTTCAATAGGCAACACCGCTCTATCTGTATAAGTAGCCACCTTGTTCTTAGAAATTGAGACATTAAAAGAAGTACTCCACTCGAAATTTTTATTTTGTATATTTTTTGAAGTAATTATAGATTCCCATCCTTTATTCTCTATTCGGGCAGCCAAATTCCCAAGCATTGAAGAAGCTCCGATCATACTCGGTTGAGCATACTCAATAAGCTGATTACTAGAAGTGTTTAAATAGTAACTATTATTAAACAACAATCGATCCTTTAAAAATCCCAGTTCAATTCCAATTTCACGCTTCTTGGTTAACTCCCATCCAAAATCAGGATTATAAATTCCAACTACTTCCAATCCTTTAATGCCCTGGTAAAGTAGTTCCTGAAACATGTATCGATCTAAATACCGATAATCTCCAATTTGATCGTTTCCTGTTGTTCCATAACTAAGCCTTATCTTTCCATAACTAAGAACAGGCAACAAGGATTGCATAAAATGTTCTTGTGAAAATACCCAACCCATTCCCAAAGCTCCGAAAACTGCATATTGCCTGCGCGGTCCAAAACGACTACTTCCGTCTCTTCTAATAGTCAAATTGACCAAATATTTATCATCAAAATTATATCCCAATCTTCCAAACAGTGCTATATATTTATATTTATATCCTGTTCCACCCGCAGATACAAAAGGGGCGGATGCTGGATTTCTAATTAGCCCATCGTCTGTAATTCCTGCTAATGAAAGTGTTTGTTGGTCATACCTATTTCCAAGTAAGGTAGCCCCCCCTAATAAATTTAATGTTCCAAAACCAAATACCTTCTGATAATCGACCTGCGGTTCGAAGATCCAGGATCTGTTTTTAGCAGTCGTATAAATCCCTGTGGCTTGAGCATATCTTTGAACCTGTGGGTCATAGCCAGCGATTTTAGTGCCAATAAAAACGTTATTCATCAATTCATTTACACCAAAATTTGCTTTGATACGTAAGTCTGGCATTATTTTATAACTAAAATCTACACTTCCTATTAAATTACTCGTACGAGCCTCATAAAGGCCATTATTCATGCTTGCATAAGGATTTGTCCAACTTGAGTTAGCCCAATTTAGGCTTCCGTCACTGTTATATATTGGTGGAGCATTAGGAGGAAGATTAATATCTCCCACATAATTACCACCTGGAAAATCAGTATTACTTACTAAATAACTTCCTGTCAAGCTAGTCTCGAATTTCTCATTTAAAGAATTGCCCTTGATATTAAAATGAACACCTGCATTATCACTTCCAAAATCGATGGGAAAAATGGTCCCTTCTTTATGATAGTTTCCACCTATCAAGTACTTAACAGTTGGACTACCTCCGGATATCGATCCCCGCACATCTGAATAATTCGCTGTACCGCCTATTAATTCCTTCTGCCAATCCGTATACCTTGTTGTATCCCATTGCAGTAAATCTGGTGCATTCTGAATAGTTGGTGTGACTCCATCGTTAATAAAAGCGTTTCGTCTCATTTTAAGATACTGGGGAGTATTTAGTTGTTCTAACCTATTGGCAACTTTTGCCCATCCTTTATAGACATTAATATCAATTTTTGTTGTACCTGATCTACCTTTTTTTGTAGTAATTAATACAACTCCATTTGCGCCTCTTGATCCATATATAGCAGTGGCATCAGCATCTTTTAATACACTAATACTTTCAATATCCGCAGGATTAACAAAATTTAGCGTTGAAAGAGTTCTTCCAACAGCACCAAAAGATCCGGTAAATGAAGAATTATAAGGGATTCCATCTACTATAAATAATGGCTGTGTACCATTTGTAAGACTATTTCTACCTCTTATTTGAACCTTTACCTCTCCTCCCTGTATTCCTGTAGTTTGTATAATGGACATGCCTGTAACTCGACCTTGTAGCGCTAAAAGGGGATCTGTAACCGGCGCCTTTTCTATATCTTTAGCGTCAATAGTTATTGCATTGCCTGTGCTGAGCCCTGAAGTTGTGTTGTAATAGCCTCCTTTGATTACAGTCTCACTCAACGTACTTATCACTTCATCCATTCTTACAACTACAACCCTTTCTGTTACCTGAACATCTTTTGTTTTAAAGCCTATTGATCTAATAGACAATATAGCCCCAGATTCCACTCCATCTAAAGCAAACTTTCCATCCATATCAGTTTTAGTCCCTTTTTTTCCTCCATGTACAATTATGGTAGCTCCTGGAACCGGATTGCCATTTGCATCTAAAACCCTACCTGAAACGCTCATAGGAGGAGATGTAATAAAACCGGAAGCTTCCGTTTTTCTTTGTACATGTTTTAAAGAAATCACGCCTTCCCTATAAATCCACTCAATCCCTCTCTTTCCTAATAAACTCTCCAACACGTCATCCAACATCACCCGATCAAACGATATCGTTACTTTTTCTTGAACGTCCACTGCGTCCACCGCATACATGAACCTCAAACCGGTTTGCTTTTCTATCTGCTTAAATACACTCGCCAACGCCACATCACTGCCTACAACAGTAACCTTTTGCTTTCCGGTCTGATCAGTCGAAGCATATAATGAAGTAAAGCAGAATAGAAATACAGATAGAAACCTGACCACCAGGTTGCTGCGAGGCGTAGAGATGCACATAACGATTCAGTTGATTTTGGTTAAAAGCGTAGCAACAAGCACAGTTGGAAACAGACGCGCACACAATCCTTACCACATGACATAGTTCAGTGAATGAAGTCAGCCGATAAAAAGAATAATGGTTGGTTTTATTACTGGTTCAGTATCGTGTTGTAATAGTAATGCCAGGCTAGCTAAACCTGCTATTAAGTCAGTTCCTATTCAGTGGTCGATGTTAAAAGTAAAAAGTACTCTTAAGATTTAACAGAAAATTAAAGGGCTTCCCGCGTTACAAAAAAATCCTTCGCCATTAACACGGTATTAACTTCCGGCAAATTGGGATTCAGTAGCTTAGCAAGTGTATTAACTACGTTCATTGTTCTGCCCCGGATGTTTTATTATCCCTTTAAGATCCATAACAGCTCATTGTATCATCATATTCTGTTGAGGTATGCATCTAGACAGTTACAACGACGAATATCTTTTTAAGTTGCTGCAGGACGGCAGCGAAACAGCCTTCAATGCCATCTTTAACCGCTATAGTAAACGTTTATATGTAGAAGCATATAAGCGTTTGCAAGACACAGAAGAAGGGAATGACATTGTACAGGAAGTATTTTTCTGGTTATGGGACAGGCGCAAGGCCCTGGAAACGCCGCAATGTTTGAAAGCCTACCTGGTACAGGTAGTGCGCAATAAATGTATTGACCTGATCCGTAAAAAGACCAGTACCCGTAGTAAAAAGCAGCAATATCTCTGGCTTGCAGATACCCAGACTAGCACTACACTGATCGAAAACAAAGAACTTGGCAGGTTACTGGCGGTGGCTATTAACAGCGTTACTCCTGCTAGCAGACTGGCTTTTGAACAATTATACCTGCATAAAAAAAGCCTGAAAGAAATTGCAGATGAAATGAATATTAATGTTCAGTCAGTAAAGAACCACATTCACCGGGCGCTAAAAGTATTACGCGAAAATCTTAAACACAGTTTGTCATAAGTACCTTTTACCCTTTTTTCCGACTGTATGGTACTATGAATATAGACGAAACCCAAATAGAACAATTGGTACTGGATGAATTAGGCGGGATCATCACCCCTGAAGACAGTTCCACCCTCAAAAAACTGCTCGAAGAAGAACCGGAAGCACTTATCATCCGAAACACTATCTACGAACAGTTCTCGGGCCCTGAGGAACAGGCGTTCTTAGCCTTGTTGCCTGAACAGTTGCCCGTTGACGAAGTATGGTCTAAAATCCGTAAAAGGAAATGGATCCGGGTAATTGTACGCTCTTCGCTTAGCCTTGCCTTTATGGCCTCCCTGGCCTCCGGTATTTACATATCATTCAAGCCAAAAGAGCTTTTTAAGCCTAAGGCAATTGTCCATGGATTGTCCCTGAAAACTGTTGCACTGCAGCTGCCCGATGGCGAAGTTGTCAATCTGGGCAGCACGCAGCAACATGTTACCGTAGGTGATGTGACATTAAGTACTGAGGAAAACCAGGTATCCCTCAATGGAATAAATAAAACCGGAAGGGCTGTAATAACTGTCCCAGCCGGACAGGACTATAAAATAAAGCTTTCTGATGGTACGGAAGTCCATCTAAATTCCGCATCTAAAATGTTGTTTCCCGTTGCATTTACAGGTAATACCCGTGAGATCACCATACAGGGAGAAGCTTATTTATCGGTATCCCAAGATGAGAAACGGCCATTTATTGTACACCTCCCGAACAGTACGGTACAGGTACTTGGTACAGAGTTCAATGTGAATACTTACGATAATGCGCATGAACAAATTGCGCTTGTAAAAGGCGCTATCAAATTGGAAGCTGATACTACCACACTCATGCTGAAACCAGGATTTCTGATACGATACCAGAAGGGCCAAAGTATGCAGGCCACACCATTTAATGCGGAAGAATTATTAGCCTGGCGGAAGGGTACCTATATATTCCATTCAACGACTATAGATGAAATATGCGGCGTACTGAAAAGATGGTATGGTATGAATGCAGTTTATGATAACGTTAATACAGGCCAGCGCCGTTTTACTGGCTATATAGATAGATCCAGGCCTATGCAACATTTCCTGGATGATTTACAATTCACAGGACATTTTGACTATCACTTCGATGAAGACAGTGTCCTGCATATACACTAGCGTTACGGGTTTTATTTTTTGTCATGCAGCTTTGAATGTAAAATGATGTCGTTTCACGAGGAAGAACTATTACTGTCCGTTAAAAAGGGCAATGCAAAAGCTTTCGCCACCCTCTACCAGCAATATTACAAGCCGCTGATCATATTTGCGCGTACTAAGGTAGACAATCTACAAGAGGCGGAAGACATGGTACAGGAAATATTTACATCCCTATGGCAGCGGCGAAAGGAGTTGTCCATCAACATTTCTCTCAGGCACTACCTTTTTAGAGCTGTACATTTACAGTATGCCTATAAGTGCCGGCGTAATGAAGTAGCGCGCCGTTTCTTAACACATACCTACTACACTTCACCTGACAGCGCTGTTCCTAGGAACCTCGAAAATAAAGAACTGGGGCAGCAGATCCGCAACGCAGCCAAACATGTATCTGCGCCTGCATGCAGGAAGGTATTTGAATTATTATACCTGCAGGAACTCAGCCACAAGGAAATTGCGCAGGGCATGAACATTCAGCTACAGGTTGTAAAAAACCAGGTGAGCCGTGCGCTGAAAGTGATCCGCACGCATTTGCGCGAAGTAGAATGCGTGTAAATACTATTTATCAATGATCCCGCGGATCGTATCCATTGTCATCGGCCCGTAATTGGCCCGCTTGATCTGCTGGTTTCTATCATAGAAAACCAACAAGGGTAATGCAACCCCACCATAAAATTTTATAAAAGCATTATTATAGTCCAGTCCGAGCTTCACATTAGAGAATCGCTCCACATTGTATTTTTGCTGATAGGTTTTCACTTCATGAAAGCTCCCTGCGCTGATGAAAAGAAGATTAACATCTTTCACCAGATCTATTGAGTCTAGCAACTTTCGGGAGAAGGTATCACATTGCAAGCAACCAGGTCCATAGAAGTACAATAACGTTGGGCGTCCCTTAACAAGACTATCTGAACTAAACTTTGACACAGTATCTCCCTTCAACAACACAATCGGCGGCAATGCTTTGGGGTCTTTAGGCGCATTATCGGCATATGGAGCTAGGGTACAGCTGGCCAGACCCAGGGCAAACAAAAGGAGTAGCTGTTTCATATTGTATAGATGGTTAACAAGGGAAATATACCTTGTTTAACCGGGATAACAGTTAGGAGATAGCGCATTACTGCTATCAGACTACCATATAAAATGTGTGACTACAAATATGATAATGGCTACTATTGTAATGCAAATGAGCGGGACAACGATCTCGTGCAGAAAGACCTTTCTCTTCATTTCCCATTCCCGGCTTAATTGGATAAACTCGCGCTGAACGTCCTGGTCATATTCCAGCAGTTCCTGCCTTTTTCGCCAGGCTTTCAACGCAGTTTGCGTCAAGGGTTCATTGTCAAATAGTTCCTTATTGGGAGCATTGCTGGCATATTCTTCCATTTCACTGATCAGTTTATGACTGCTCAATTCATAATATACACCTACGGTCGTTTCATGCCTGACAATGAAGTTATTCACAAGCAACAACTGAATATTGCGGTTACTGAGATACTCTCTGATCGTTTCGCCATCAATAGCAGCGCATTGAGAATCAACAACCAACAATTTTTCCAGTACATAACGTACTAACAACCGGTCCTGGTAAGAGGTTATTTTATTGAGTAAGCCGGCATAGATGCCAGCATTACGATTAGGGATCTTCAACATATTTTTTTTAAACTAACATTGATCTATGAAATATTTAATCTCATATCCGTGTCGGTCAAATGACTATTTTGTACTCATCGCACTACGAAATTTCTCTCTATCTCCTAACTGTTACTCCCTGTATACCCCATAACTTTAAAAGACCCGTTAACCACAATCAAACTCCCCATGAGTAACAGGAGCCTCAAAGATTACATTTTTAAAGACCCCAATAACCGCCCCTACGTTTGGACCGCTATTATCGGCATCATTCTCCAGTTACTGTTTTTCAAATACCTGTATCCTTTTGCCAGTTATATAAATGGAGACTCCTTTGTATATATACAAACTGCATATCAGAATTTGCCTATTAATACCTATCCTGTAGGTTACTCCATGTTCATACGCCTATTCAGCGTATTCACACATTCGGATACTGTCCTCGTGGTATTTCAATACCTGATGCTTCAAGCCAGCCTGCTATCATTGGTGTTTACATTATTCTATTTCTATAACCCGCACAGATATACCAGGATAGGATTGTTTGGGTTCATGCTGTTTAATCCGGCGTTCCTATACCTTGCGAATTATGTATCAAGTGATACGCTATTTCTGACATTGAGCATCACCTGGTTCACCATATTATTATGGATCGTGTACCGTCCTTCCCGGAAACTCATGATCTATCATGCGCTGGTATTGTTCCTGGCATTTACAGTAAGGTACAATGCTCTTTATTATCCACTAATAGCAGCCATTGCATTTTTACTTTCCAGGCAACATATTCTGCAAAAAGTACTGGGGTTGGCCGCTTGTATCATATTAATAGGCGGCTTTATCGAATACAACAAACGTCAATATTATGAATTAAGTAAAAAAAGGATTTTTACGCCATTCTCAGGTTGGCAAATGGCCAACAATGCCATGTATGCCTACAAGTTCGTCCCTAAAGACCAGCGAAAACCTGTACCTAAAAAGTACCAACCCCTGGATAAAATGATACGGGAATATTTTGATAGTACTTTCAATAATCCCAAATACCCACATGAAATGATGATGGCCAGCACCATCTATATGTGGACACCCACCGCCCCCCTCCGCACCTACATGCAAAACCAGTTCAAAAAAGATTCAACTGCCCCGGAACTAAAGCGCTGGGCCAGTGTGTCTCCATTATATGAAGAATATGGAAAATATATTATTAAACAATATCCACTGACATTCGCTAAATATTATCTCTGGCCGAATGCATTGAAATATTATGCTCCCCCCATTGAGTTCCTGGAACACTACAGTACAAATGTAGATAGTGTACACCCTATTGCGCAGCAATGGTTCGATTATAGAAGCAACAAAATCACTACGAAGTTCAAAGACTTCAAAGTAGATATATTGAACTTCTATCCTATCCTGGTAGGCACTATGAATGTAATCTTCTTCCTGGGAATGATCGGGTTCCTTTTATTACAGGGATATAAGCAACAGCCACTGATGGGCAAAGGATTATTACTTGTAGTCTGTCTCTGGCTAACAAACTTTGGCTTTAGCATCTTTGCTTCCCCTATTGCGTTGCGGTTTCAGCTATTTCCTATACTGGTCATGACTTCCTTTGCGTTCCTGTTTATGGAATTCGTTATAAAAGAGGCCACAAAAAAAGAGGATCACTGATCTTCATCATCATATACCAGTACACTTGTCCAGGGTGGTCCCAAAGGAGCATCATAGGTATATGGAATTCCTCCAATGGTCACCCAGGTTAACACTACACCAGTGTACAGCGGCATGCCTGCATTCACTGTAGGTTGTGTCGGACTGGTCGCAAAATTGCGGTAAGGAGACATTTCTGCGATTGTGATCCAGCGGCTGGCGCCATTGATAGTTACACGTGTACTTACTGACATGTATAAATTATTCAATCCCCACCGGGATTTAAATGCAGTGATGCCAGCGGCTATAGCCGCCAGTCCGATAATAAATAGTATTGTCCTTGCCCGTTTCATAGTTATAAAGTTTAATTAAAGTTATAGCTAGAATAGACAAACACACATACTATACCCCGTCGCTGTTTTGGAGTTAACACTAATATCCTTTATTCTGAACCAGGTTATGGTTTAATAAGATATCTCCATGGGGAATGGGAAATAACAATTTATTAGATTGCCAGGTTGTGCCCTTTTTATTGGCCAATGCAGTCATTACAAGATCAGCTCTTCCGTAACGTTTCAAGTCAAGCCAGCGATGTCCCCATTCTGTAAATAGCTCAACCCGTCTTTCTTGTTCAATAGCGGTTAACAAGGCAGCGCGGTTCATGGCGGCAGAATACCCCAATCCGGCACGAAGCCGCAAGACATTCAAATCAGCCCGTGCACCAGCAAAATCGTTCATATAGGCTTTAGCCTCTGCCCTGATCAGGAAGACCTCTGACAATCGCAATATAGCCGGGTAAGGCGTCCGTGAGGTTTCATTCTCCACCAGGTGATATTTCTTAGGATAATAATACACACTACCTCGTGTGGTATCCTTACCTATCCATGTCGTCATACGTTGATCACCCCTTTCAAAGAAATGGAGTAGTTGCTCATTCAGAAATAAGGGCTGGCTTTCCTGATCAGGGCCATGCTCCAGGAATAATAACGCAGCATCTTCGTTCACTCCCGTAGTATTAGCATTCTCCAGCCCCCAGATCAGTTCCTTGCTATTTGCAAGGAATACATCCTGTGGTGCGCCAGTCTTATATAAGCTATTCTGTGCAATGACCTTATTGGCATGTTCTTCTGCTGCTACCCAATTACCTCTATACATGTATATACGGGCTAGCAAAGCACTAGCCGCCCATTTATTGGGGCGTAGCCGTTGTGATACTTCTGTCCGCGCATCCCCTGCCAAGTATGCAGCCTTTAGCATAGTTTCAGCGTCTAACAGGTCTGTAACGATCTGCTGATATACTTTTCCGGTATCGCTACGAGCGGTGGTAGTATTGGTTTTAATATCGGAAGTCGTCAGTAAGGGAACATCGCCAAAGAAATTAACCAGGTAGAAATAACAGAATGCCCGAATGAACTTCGCCTCCCCGGCTAGTTGTGTTTTAACGGCAGCATCTAAGGTTTTGGAGGCATGCAGCCCCTCCAGCAATAAATTACAATGCTGAACACAATAGTATAGCTGCCCCCAAAAGGGGCTATCATCAGCGGTCAAGGTATTTTCATAACAACGTTGAAATTCCTGGTTGCCTTCAAGTAACTCAAGTTCATCACAATACAGTCCACAGAATATGGAGATGCCTTTGCCTCCGGCCGATAAGCCGCTTGTATTCACATAGGAGTAGATTCCCGCCATAACAGCGGCTGCATTCTCGTTAGTACTGTATACTTCCCCTCTCACTATTTTATCTGTCGGTTCACCTACTTCTATTAATTTCCTACATGAAAGAAATGTACAAGACAACAAGCAACATAAAAACAGAATACGCATAATTTCGTCTTTAGAATTGATATTGAACACCCGCTTTAAATACACGCAGGGACGGCAAAACAGTCCTGCTAAGCGTTTCGGGGTCCAATGACTGATAATTAGTAAAAGTGATCAGATTAACGACATTGTAGTAAAGCCTGCACTTTTTAAACTGCCAGGCCACAGTAACATTATTCACACGTAGATACCAGACATCGGTAAAAATAGCCGTACTATTTACGTACTTCCTGTAGTCCTGTTCAGACGAGGAAGCTTGTGTAGCTCTTTGTACCGGTGTATTATCGCCTGTCTGTTTCCACCGGTCCATCACATAAACATGTTGGTTCCACATAGTTCCAGGCATACGCCCTTTGTCAATAATCGGGTTCTCTGCCGCCCGCTTCATGTATTGCCCGGAGCAGGACAACTCCAAACGACGAAAAGTACCCGTAATCCCAAAACCACCATAGAACTCCGGAGAAATATTGATAGCCATCGTTCTGTCGTTTTCAGTCAGCGCTCCAGCCGTTACTATGCTCCCCTCCTTGTTCCGGTACGTATACTCCCCACTCTTCGGGTCCACTCCGTTAAAGTCATAGTAAAAAAGCTCCCTCAGCGGGCGTTTGAGCTGTGTCTGACCAGAGACAGAAGACAACATTCCCGGAAAAGAGAGCAGCATATTAGTCCCCTTGGAGATATTGAAGTGCATGCGCAAGCCCCAATACTTATTCCGTAGCAGTGTCCCATTGAGCGTCAATTCCACTCCTTTGTTCTGGATAGACACCGGCATATTTTGCTGGAGAGATCCACCACCGGCCATTTCTGGTAGAGGATATTCCACCAGCTGGTGCTGCGACCGGTTATAATAATACGCAGCCTGCGCCTGCAGCCGGTTATCGAAGAAGCCTACATCCACACTGATGTCCTTCTTGTAGGTAATACCGCCTGTTAAAGCACTGTTCTGTTGCCTGGCAGTAACTAGTCCTGTTACAGACTGATAACTCCCCCAACGCTGATAACTTCCTTCATACTGATAATCTTCAATCTGGTCATTACCTGTAGTGGACCAGCCTATTTGTATCCTGCCATAACTAAGCCGGGGAAGTGCATGCCTTATAAAAGCTTCCTTGCCGAATTCCCAGCCCAATGCACCGCCTCCAAACGCATTCATCTGCTCATCTTTCCCGAACCGGCTACTGCCATCTATGCGCAAGGTGAGCTGTACCGAATACTTATCTTTCCAGCTATAATGCAGGTCTCCATATGCGCCGGCGTACCTGTAATCGTTTCGTGTACGCGAAGTTCTGAAAACGGCAGCAGCACCATAGTTCAATATATCAGCATCACGCTTGTATCCCTCGGCATCAATCGTCTTATTGACTGCATAAATGCTGTTATATGTAGCTCCCAGTGTCAGTTCCACTCTGTGAGAATCGGCCTGCAGTTTAAGCTGCGCCGATGGCTCAATAACAAAGGTCTGCGAATGAAACCTGTTCTCTATGGAAGCAGCAGTGAGATTCGCCTGTCCTTCCTCTCCCCGCTTTGCAATAGGAGATATGGAGGTAGAACGGGCGCCCATGCGATGATAGCCTGCCAGTACAACAAATTTCAGCAGGGGATGAAGCTGATAGCTGGCATTAGTAGAGACCAGCACGTTAGATATAAGGTTATAGAATTCCGGCATTGACACAACCGAATTACTGAATGCATAATTGACTTTCCCGTCCGTAAACAATGCAGGTCCATTGGGAGGTAGTGTAATACCAGCGGTATAGTCTGCACCTGGTAACCTTGTACTGTTGATATTTGCGGTCCCTGCAAAGGAGAAAGACAATTTATTATTCAGCATTCTGATATTGAGATCACTGTGGATCCCAAACTTGCGATCCCCGTATTGTTCTTCATCCTGCATAAATACACTGGAGTTTTCCCGGTAATTGAAACTTATACGGTATTGCCTGACAGGTTTGCCCTCAGTGATCGTTATACTCGCATCCCGGTACCAGGCAGTATTGCCTATCAATACCTTTTGCCAATCTGTATATCGTGTAGTATCCCATACAAGCAGGTCGGGAGCCTTTCCCCTACTCGGTTGCAGGCCGTCATGCATCCAGGCCTCCCGGCGCATCTGCAGGTAATCGCTGGTGTGCAACAGTGTTTCTTTACGTGGTACATGTCCGAAACCATAAGCAACATCTGCGGTGATCACCCTTCTGCCATTGTACCGGGCTCTCTTTGTATAGATCTTTATGACGCCATTGGCGCCTCGCGCGCCATACAATGCGGTAGCTGCAGCATTTTTCAACACGACTATCGTATCAATATCAGCAGGTGAAAAATAGGACAAAGTCGAACTGGATGGACTCATGGTACCTTCACCGCCTTTTAAATAAGGCCATACCGGTACCTCGTCAATGATATACAAGGGCTGACTGCTCCTGGCCAAACTGGTAGGCCCCCTGATCTCCACATTGATGCTTGCTGCAGGCCTGCCGCTGCTCCGCTGCATTACAACACCGGTTTCTTTGGACATAAGATCATCCAGTATGTTCGAGCTGGCATTCATGGCAAGATCCCTGATCCTGAAAAGACGCTGCGCTTGCCGTGATGATGTATCAGTAAACGACAAGGGCGCTTTTACTACATATGGTTTGCCGTTATAGATCCGGAGTGGAGGCGCAGCCACCACATCTTCATGTGGCAATACCGTCCTCCGGATAACCGTCAAATCAGCCACCACCGGCTTTCTACGCAAGCTGATATGCGTTCCTCTTACGAGGCACTCCACCGGTCTGTCTTTAAATAACATGGCCAGGAACCTGTTCAATGGCAGGTCCCTACATTTTACAGGTAAAATGATCGAGGGATTAACATGATCATTATTCACGATCCTGTATCCCTTTTTCTCCAATACAACAATTACCTTCTTCAGCGTCATGCTGTCCTTTGAGATCGTAATAAGAGTATCTCTTATCCGTGGCTGTCCACATACTGTACCTACAGCACAGGAACAAGCCAACGATACGACAATGCCTCTAATAAGCCGGCCACAGGTGAGGGTAAATATGGTCATCTACTTAAGATTTAGGTTTTTAACCGAAAGGAAACTGTCCCCGCCTTTTATACTAGTCTCATAAACCGCATTATTCTTCGTGCCTGTTCAGCTATTTTTTTTCCTTAACTAGCCGTTAACCTCCAATGGACGATCATTTGATAATTTGCCGATCGATCAGCATAACTCATTTATCAAATTTTCATCAAATGCAGCAAAACGAGCATGTTAACGATCTGCAACTGATAGAGCAGATAAAAAACAGGGACATACAAGCGCTCGCGGTGTTATATACACGGTACCACAAACCGCTCGTGATAATGGCCCGTACCCTATCTCCTAATAAAGATGAAGCAAGCGATATCGTAACGGAAGTCTTACTGTCATTGCTTAAGAGAGGAAAGCGCCTGAAGATTAAAACAAGCGTAAAGACATATCTGTACAAGGCAGTACGCTACCGGTGCATCACTATGTACGCTTTAACAAACCGGGAAGATGATCTTCTGAAAGAATATGGCAAGCACCTGACAGACTATGAGCCCGCACTCAACCGGATGGAAGTAGCAGAAATACATCAGGCATTACAAACAGCATTAAACTCACTGCCGGCCCAGATGAAAAAAGCGATAGAACTTTCTTATCTGCAGGAAAAAGGAAAACAGGAAGTCGCAACCGCTTTGGGCATTGAGCCTTCCACACTCACTAAATATATTAAAGAGGCCCTCACACGCCTCAGGCAGATCCCTGGACTAAAAAACTTCTACTAGAAAAACATTGTTCTGATAAGGAAACTTTACATTTATACAAATAGCCCGCTTGGACAAAGAACAGATAATGCAGCTGGTAATAGAAGAACTGGTGGGAGACATCTCACCGGAAGATGAGATCATGTATCGCCGGTTGCTGCGGGAAAATCCTGCTGCTGCCGCCCTTCGTGACAATGTTATCAGACTCCTTACTGAAGGCGACATGCACGGCATACTGGAAGACGATATATCAGTCGAATATGCTCTCAAAAAACTAAAGGCACAACAAGTAAAAAAACGGGATCGTTTCTTTCGGGGACCAGGGGCTGTTATGATACTCTTCCTTTTAATTGTGACGGTCATCTTCACTTTCAGGCA
Source organism: Chitinophaga sp. S165 (assembly GCF_003182155.1). Lineage (GTDB taxonomy): Bacteria > Bacteroidota > Bacteroidia > Chitinophagales > Chitinophagaceae > Chitinophaga. The sequence goes on along the minus strand of NZ_QGTG01000020.1, from coordinate 2,865 downwards.
TCAGCAACAGGCAATAAAATCGAAAACCACAACAGATCTACAGGCTATCCTGTATAAGTATCCACTACTGATGTTCAACGATGAAAGTTTTATCAGGCTGGATACAATTACCACGAATGAAAATCCTAATATAACATCGGACGCGCAACATAAAACTTTTCACATTAAAGGCCCTATCAACCATTTCAACGAGGCTACACTTATCTCAGCACGTGGTGAAAGTTACAAACTGATTTTGCCCGATGGCAGTGAAATACATGTTGACGGTAAAACATCAGTGACATTCTTCTGTCGCCTCCCGGCATCCCATCGTGAGATAGCAGTCAGCGGACAAGTATTTATAAAGGCCGCTCAAGACCCGAAACGTCCTTTGGTGATCAACCTTCCACAAGAAGGCAAAGTAAGTGTATTGGGCACCTCCTTTAACATCAATACCGATGAAAAGGGCCATATGCAAGTTGCATTAACGGACGGCAAAGTCAATGTACAAAACGGGAAAAGATTAACAAGCCTGGATCCCGGCTTCGCAGCCAGCTGGCAAAAAGGAAAGGAGATCAGCAAAAAGAAGTTTGACGAAGAAGATGTACTCTCCTGGTTAGAGGGCCGACATAGTTGTGTCAATGCAACACTGCGGGACCTGGCCCGTGTATTGGAACGCCGGTATCCTTACCGGGTTATTATCGATGTTCCACTGGAAGAAGACACGGCTCATTTTATTAGCGGACAAATGGACAGAGACATTTCCATTGAAGACTTTCTTATGATGGCTGTAACCTACCCCACGCGCGACAAATTCCGCTATCACTTTGACAAGGATAGTGCATTCCACATCTCGTTAACGCATGTGCCGCAATTAACCACGCCCTAAAGGACCAGGCTGCTCCGTCAAATTAATATTACTGGAAGAAGGGAAGAAACGAACTATTGTCCGGCTCCGGCTGTTATACTCCAAACGCCGATAAAAATGTTTCCCTCTACACAAGGAGATGCCAAATTATTACCCCTGGAAGGAAGGCGCCCCTCAGATACGCAAGCTGCCCGGATACCGGATGAATACCTTCAGCTATTACTTCCCGCAGCAGTGGTCCATAGCTGGCATCAGGAAGATGCTTACGTTCTTTCGCAACATGTAGGGTTAAAACAGTTCTCTTTATGGATCCACGATATTACATCCCACTCTGATCAGGTGATCCGCCCATTTGCACCATTCCCCTTATTTTTCCTGCATTACCTGTTCGAAAGCAGTTTTAGTATCAGAATGCCACACATAGGTTCCTTTCAATTAGATGAAGATGCATGTAATCTTTTTTACATGGAAACAGGTATCGGTTATTTACCATTGGAGGCAGGTACCAAAGCGGTATCCATCCACATCAATATAACGCCTGCATGTATGCAGCAGCTGGCAACGCGGTATCCTTCTATTCAACAAAGGCTTAATAAGATGACCTCCGGTCACCAGGTACTCAACAAACATCCTTATGAGGTGAATGCGATCAGCCGACTGCTGATCTCAAAGATGATGACGTGCCGCTATCTGCAGCCGGATGCGGACCTGTACCTGGAACGCTGTTGTGCTGATCTGTTTAAGATCTTCTGTTGCCAGCACGCAATTGCTAACAAATCTTCATTTAACAATGATCTATCGACCTATGATGCTTATCTTAAGATCTTTGAATACCTGAGAACTCATCTTGAGCTCCATCACGATATCCAGAAATTATCCTGGATGTTCGGTATTCCTGCAACAGACCTTGCAGCCGGCTTTCTGAATACATTTTCCCTTACCATACAGGAATGTCTTCATATGTTGAAAATGATGCAGGCATTTGCCCTGCTGATGCAGCATTCATACTCCTTTAGTGAAATTGCCACAGCTGTTGATATGGACACCGAAAAGATGATCGATAGCCTCGAAAAGTACTATAATTTCAAGGTAATGCTCCAGCGGAATTAATTCTTATCGTCCTCCGACAACATTCCCTTCACCTTTAGCCATGCAGCCAGCACCTCATCATCACCCATCTCCATACCAGGGAGGTCTGCTACATCCGGTTCTTCTATGGCATTCACCTCCTTCTTCCTGGCATAAGCGAACAATAAGACCAGGAATGTAACAAGGCCTATTGGCGCTAATCCGTCCTTCATGGTTACTTGTACAGTCATTGGTGTTACATCCGCAATAACAACCCGCTGCTTCTCGAAGACGATCCGGACACTAGCCTGTTCCCTGGCAACCGGCTTGTTCAGGAACGGGGTGAGCAATAAGATAACGATCAGCACTGTATTCGAGACGCGATATTGTGGTAGTATGTCCCTTTTTGAAACGGGGTCCTGTTTCTTTTTCATAAATAGGTGGTTTTTGACACTTCCTATTGTAATAGTCTCAATATTAGCGAAAAAAGGGGTGGCAGAAGGCATTTTTTTTTCCTATGCCTTTGTGATATAGCTTTTTTGCGGTTAAAAAATACTGTTTAATCCACAATGATGATCACCAGGTAAAGCAGGTGGCGCTTCACCCCTGCTTTAGGGCAGCCCCGTTAATCACGATTGCTGACACAATATTAGCACTTTTAACCACGCAGTTTCGGGCAATGTATATAAGACGCAAAATCATGTATACAAACTGCAAAATCGTGTATATGAAATGCAAAAACGTGGTGTTGGCATCATACCCAGAAGACGCAGATATAAATTATTAAATTTCAGTATATACCTATCATGATCTATCACAATAAGACTTGCGAAGTTTTTCTGTAGACACTGGTCGCTTATATACCGCTTAGATACCGCTCATCTTACGTTAATCCTACGTTCATGAACGTAGGATTAACGTAAGATGAGCGGTATCTAAGCGGTATATAA
>NZ_QGTG01000019.1 GCF_003182155.1 Chitinophaga sp. S165 | reverse complement strand
TAACTGTCGGTATGCCTGATCCAAAACTGATGGTTCTTGATGAGCTGCAAAACAACAACTTTTTAACCTTCCCCCCAAGTTTTCAACTTGATCCAAAACTTGGGATCAAGTTGAAAAAAAACTTGCCCTCTTACGTCTATACACTTCCAAAAATCATTTGAAACTTACAGGATTAATCAAACGGCAGCCAAGATCTCCTTCTTGGTCCAGGATCTTATTCCTTTTTTTCCATATCGAGCAGCTTAAATCCGAAGTAGGACTTCTTTTCACCCTTCACCATTTGCCTCCGTGCATGCTGCACAAAAGCATCGGCCTCCTTTTCACTGGCTACCGGCCTGTCAATTGAAAAGCGTTGCCCATTTAAAAAATGCGGCGCAAGATCATAATGTAAATACATAAAACAGATTGAATGAAGAAGAAAAGTTTACCGGATAAAATTGACTGAATACCCTGTATTATCTATACACCCACTATACACCTGTACCCCGGAAACATTCTATCCCAGAACTACTGATATCGTGCTGCAGTAACTTCCGCCAGTAGATTAGTATTGCCTATATATGTGTGGTAGTATCGTTATTTTTCAGTAAACTTGACATTGGTAATGTGCTTCTCCTTGTTACCCCCAACAGGTTTATAACATTGCAGGGAGCCCTTATCTTTCAAATTCAAACCATTGAAGAAACCTCCAGTAATGAAATTTAAGGTTCCGTTGCACATGGAGCCAAATGTTAGAACAAGTAACCAGATCCCTTCAAAATATGCCAGGTACAGCATTCCTAACGCCCAAACTGAGTTTATAGAAGGAGACTTTGGCACTTTTTTAACACAGGAATTTATTACTCCGCAATGGGCCATAGGCTGGTTAAATTTCTTTATTAAAGAAGATACTCACCTCTACCCCACCACAGCGGAACCTATGGTGGCCCTCTATTCTACAATCGATGGCAATATCCCCTGCACCCTCGAGGGCTTCGGCGAACTGGTGCTGCAAAACAGGAAATACGGGTTTTATTATATCCCTCCCGAAGTAAAAAATGATGCATTCTTTGCCAGCGGCGATTACGATGCCATGTATATTTCCTTTTCTCCTGCGTTCTTATCTCAATTCATTGACCATCATCCACAGTTTGGTGATCTGTACAATCGCCAGCAGCAGGAGGTACAGAATGGCCAGGTACTACCCGTGTATCCCATCACGCAGCATGAGCTGGGAATCCTGAATAAAATACGCTATAGCAACCTCCATGGCAAGCCGCAGGAACTCTCCCTGCAGGCCCGGATCCACGATCTGCTGGTTGCTTATTTTATGGTTCACGATGTGGCAGACAAGGTGGAAACTGTGGAATCCGAAGTGGAGCGCCGGATCCGGGACACGGCTGGTTATATTAGCCATAACTACCATTTACCGCTTACAGTAGCCGATCTAAGCAAGCGCACCCGACTAAATTTGAGCAAGTTTGAAAAGATGTTCAAGCAGGTAATAGGCCAATCTCCTAAAAAATACATGGAAGAGTTGCGGATAAAAGAAGCCGTCCGCTTATTGGAATGTACAGAAATAACGATTGCTGATGTGGCATTTAAAGTGGGGTTTGCCGATCCCAATTACTTCTCCAGTGTATTTAAAAAGTTACATAATGTGTCGCCTCGGGAGTACCGGCAAAATAGTTCCGGCCGTTCGTAAAAAAAAAATTCTTCATCTATAGTTGAAAACTTATAGATTTTAAATTTAAAAGTTGTAGATGGGTTTCAGATTATTGCCTCAACTTTACTATGCGATAGAAAAACGCCCAAACCCGAATAGAAAAGCTAAAGAGGTTTCCACGATGCTCGAACCCAAAAAATTCACACATTGATATAATTTTCACCTTATAGGTCGCCAATACCTACCAATAAATTGGTTCCAGGTTGCCCGGTCTGCCATCTCAGCGTGGTGGCGGACCAGCCGACCACTCAAAATAACGAAAACTGTAATTCTATGGAATTGTTAATCGTTATTTTACCAAAAAAAATCCTTCGTCGGTGCTCCAGGTCACCCTTCAGTCGGTGAGATCGTTAACTTTTCATTTCATGTAACACTCCATTTATCTATGAAAGAGAAAATGTCGAATATCGTAGTTGAGGTAATAGTATGCTTGTTGATCCTTTTATGGATATATACTGGATTGAACAAAATTATTGACTATTCCAAATTCAAATTCGAGGTAGGAAGATCTCCGTTTCTACAAAACTTTGCATTATTCATAGCCCTCACCTTGCCTGCATGGGAATTAATTATGGCTGTTTTGCTGGTGTTTAAACGAATAAGAAACATAGGTCTATATGCTTCTTTGTTTATGATGACACTATTCACCGGCTACGTATACATCATGCTGAAATATAGTTATGATTTACCCTGTAGCTGCGGTGGTATCATAGAAAAGTTAACCTGGGAACAGCATCTCGCGGTTAATTTTGGAGTTACTATTCTCACTATCATGGCTATTTTTCTGCAAAGCAGTATGGTTACGCATAAAAAGCTGGCCACTCATGTATAGCCCTGCCACACATCAGGTATGTTCTTTATGTCTCTGATTTAAGTTTTTATTGATCAATAAAACAGGTTGCTGCTCCTGTAAAAAAAAGCGGTTAGCCAATTTCGGCAATTTTATTTGTTAATCATTAAAATATAAAAAATGAAACGTTTTAAATTCAGCTTTGCTGCCATTATTGCGATTACAGCGGTAGGTTTAACTATCTCCTCAAATGCAGATGCATTTGCCAAGAGAATTGCCTGTTATAAAACGGTAACTACTGCTACTGGTACCCATGTATACAATGGCACTACACTGCCAACAGTTGGACAGACTGCATCAGCTCTAAGTGATCCAGATGATTCTTCTATTTGTAGTGGATCAGGAAGGTTCTGTTGTGCAACCATATCCGGTACTACCGTTACAGCAGTATTCCAAAAAACTGCATCTTGATATTACAATAACATGCCTTAATTTTTTTAGGGCTGTTATTGTTTATTTAGTGTTCTCCCGCCACTATTATCCTCTTAGATAAACAGCAGGGGAACACTTTCCATCATTTCCATGTTATCTGTAATAAAATGAGGAAAACTGCCATTTTAATCCTTTGCACAATTTCTGCGGCCATTATCTCTTTGCTTCTACTTATAGGATTGACAGAAATGCCCAATGAAAATGGCAATGGTTTTACACGAAAGATGTTAGGAATGCCTGTGCTCTTAAAAGAAAATGTTCACAGTTTGCCTGCAGAAAATATCTTTGGTTATGGAAGAAAACTTTATTTATCCGAACCTAGCCATAAAGTAATTTATAGTATCGGTAACGAATTCAACATAACCGGACAATTTAATATAGACTCTATAGTTGGACAATCTTTGTTACCGCCTGTCTCTTTCTTTGCAAGCGCTTCAAATTTATATATCCATGAAAATAATAAAGCCAGAGTATTAGCAGGAGAATTTACATCCGGGAAAATTGATTCGTTCCATTTAAACTCAGGTGTGTTTCTAAAGTCTTTACAGTTATCAGACTCTCTAGTGGTTATCAGAGGTTTTGAGCAATCCAGCATTAAGCCGATCTTTATGAAGATGAATATGCTCAACAAAAAAGTATTGGCAGTCAATTCACTGTTTGATAACAGGGATGATGCGGGGTTCTCAACCGATGGATTCCTTTTTTCGAATGATCTAAGAAACAGAATTTTTTACGTGAAATACTTTGAGAATGGGATAGTGTCCCTGGATACGAATCTAAATATATTATTCAATACAAAAACTATAGATACTTTTATTCATAGCGATATAAAAATTCAGAATTTTAAATCGGGCAATGAAAGCAAATTGTATGCAGCTACAGCCAGATCGGAGATTCATAGATTTGTATTCGCAAACAATGACTATATCTTCATACAATCCAATCTTATATCAGACGATGAAACGCAAAAGGATTTCCGGATAAATCCGATCATTGATGTCTATGACCAGAATAGGAAGGGCTCGTACGTTGGGAGCTTCTATTTGCCAGTTGAGAAAAAAGACATCCAATCATATTATATTAACGGCGACAGTCTATTTGTATTATTGAAAAATAAAATAGCTCTATTTAAGCTGGGTATTTAAGGTTTCTGCCGTCCGAACAGGTGCTGGTATTGGCCCCTACTTCTGTCGCCGTTCAAAAGACGCGGCAACAGAAGCGAGGCAGTTACTATTCTTTTAAAATCAGATCTCCTTCAGAACTAAACATTCAATTTCTCTTTCTTCTTCAGCTACTTGCAGGCCGTATTTTTTCAATTCATTATTTAGAATAACCAGGCTTTTTAATTCACCCAGTTTAATATCAAAATCAAAATTCCCGGTTAGCCGCGTTTCATCTAATACCGGAATCTCATTGGGGCCATTGTAGTCCCCTAATTCATTTTCAATGATTTCAGTAATTGAGCTTACATTGCCTTTTTTGATGGTGTAGTTCCCATTCTTGTCTTTATCGAAAACAAACACTGGCGAGTTTGTTGCTTGCAATTTACCACCTGTAATAACTTTTAGAACAAGGCATTTTTGTACCTTCTTTTGAATAGAGGATTCTATTAAAAAGTACCGCTCCAGATCCTTTTTTATATAGCTTAATTTGCTTTCCATAATGTCTGGTGTATTGGGGCCCAGCGCGTTGGGAACTCTCACCTCATAGCAATAGGTGTTGGAATCCCGCCACTCTGCCTCCTGTGCCTTGCCCAGAGGATAATATTTTGAAAAATTCTTTGGCTCCTTCAATTCTACTATTGTTTTGATATGCAGCTTTCCCTTATTGGCTAAATGAACATATCTGAATAATCCAATTATTTGTTCATTCAAAATGGTAGCTCCCCTATAGTCAATATTCCCAATACTGTCTGTGAATGCATAAATCCAACCTGTTCTCGGATTAACCATACTTCTTTTAGTTACCATTGAGTACGTCATCATCTCATCAACCAATTGTCCTTTATAAATATTCATTTGCTGTAGCATGGGCAAATAGGTTTGCTGTATTGTTAATGATTGTACAAGCTGATTGATTTTAGGCTTTTTGCCTGATAAATAGTCGGATATGTTGTCCTTTGTGGTATTCCATCCTTGCGTTGTAAATTCAACAATGCCATCCTGACTAATCCAGACATGGAATGGTACGGCAATATGTGGAAACAGTTTCTCGAAAGATGTGTCGCCAAGGATCATTGGCAGCATGCTATTTTTTACATTCGGCGAAACTTCGAAAAGTCTTTTAAGTGATTCTTCTGTATTTGTTGTGACAAGTATAATTTGAATTTTATCACCAAATTTATCCTGCAACTTCTGCATTTCCGGAAAAGCCTGTATACATGAAGTACACCACTTACTCCAAAAGTCAAGAATTACCAGTTTCCCTTTAAACTGGGAGAATTTCACGGTCCTGGCATTTTGACTTTTTCCAATGGTCATTGTCAGATCCGGAACCCTATCGCCAACTTTCAAAGCTTGATACGCTGGTTGATCTTTCAGGTAATTAAAATCAACAATAGGTTGTCCCTGGACATTATAGAAGCAAAATAATCCGATAAAAAGCACTAGAGTTAGTCTGGCCATTTAGTTAAATTTTTGGTTGGTAGTTTATTTTATCCTATTCCCTGCGGATCCCGACTCAAAAGGCCGCCGTTGTTTGCAACTGAAGAAATAGAACCATACAATATATAAGTAGCCGCAAGTATCTGTTTTTACTACTCTATTGCTATTTTATAGAAATCTTTTGCGGCCAACGGCGACCTGTGGTTATCAGTGGAGCGCTGTTTGTTGTGTTGAAAAGACAACTTGGAAGATGAGACCTCTATATGCCGGATTATTTCAAGTGCAATACTCCTTCTTTATCAAAAGAATACTCCTTGACAAAGCCGGTGAGCTTTAAGCCAGTGAGGAAGTTGTTAATGGGTGTTTTGCGGCTGATTACGCCTGTGAATTTCTGGCTAGTAGTTTCTCCTTCAAACTTTACATGGATGCCGTAATAGCGCTCTATCAGTACAGCAACTGACTTCAGAGATGCATCTGTAAATGGATATTCGCCTTTTCTCCAGGAGAGTACATCATAGGGGTCAAATTCATCTATCTGCAGCGGAGAACCAGTACCAACGGTAGCTTCGTAGCCTGGCTTTACCAGTGAGGAATCGCTGGCAGATCTTACTTTTATGGAACCGTTTACAACTGCTACCTTGTCTTCCTGTGCGTTATACGTGTTGATATTAAATTCGGTACCTAATACTTCTACTTTACCGTGAGGCAGGTTTACAAAGAACGGCTTTGCAGCATCTTTCTTTACAGAAATATAGGCTTCTCCATCTATGTTTATTTCGCGGGCATTACCTTTAAATGTTAGAGGAAACTGTAGAGTAGTGGCTGCATTTAATTGAACAGAGCTGCCATCCGGTAGCTGGAGCATATACTCCTTTCCATTGGGAACGGTTAGGGTTGCGATACCTGCATTACCGGTAGCCTTCAGCGAAAGCTGGCTGTTTTGATTGTTCATCACCACATTACCGGCCTGAATGGTGCCCTGTTGCTTGCTCAGGTTAATAACAGGGGCAGAGCCGATCTTCAGTTCAATATCATTACTCCCTTTATATTGCGCTAATTCACCTAAATTTGTTTGCGTTGGATGAGTACCAGGTATCAGCACCACAGCAAGCAGCACTGCTGCGGCCGCCGCAGATGTGGCAATTCCAATAACTTTGGCAGTTTTGCTGATTCTCAGCTTCTTTTGAGAGGCTGCAAAAAAATAGGGAAAATCGTCCTGTAACTGTTTGCGTTTTGCATCTAATTCCTCCGTGGTTAAATCGGCTTTCACTTTATCGTAAAGCGCCTTCCATTCCGCATTGCTTTCTATAGCCGCCTGCAGCTCTATTTTCTCTTCCGGAGTAATAACCTCGGTTAGTTCGAAAATGGTAAGATTTACTATATGATCTTTGTCTATTTGCATGTATTCAAAAAATCAAAAAAATTGCTATCGTCATATATAAAGGTAGCCGTCCCCCCATAAAAGTACTATGCCAGTACAAAATTTAGTGCACATTTTTTAGCTGATCCCTTAACGTTTTAATCGCCCTGGTTATGTTATTATACACGGTCGACCTGGCAGTGCCTGTTTTGCTGGCAATCTCTTCAACACTTTTATTGCCCCAGATTGACATTTTGAATGCCTCTCTGCTGGCAGGAGGAATCTTTTCCACCGCGTTCAGCAGATACGTTCTAAATTCCTTTTCCTCGAGCGATAAATCGTCGCTGAACAATATATGCATGTTTTCATGGTACCATTTTTCCCTTTTTTTCGACCGCGTATGTGCCCTGATCACTTCCAGGCACCGGAACCTTACTGCATGTACCAGGTAATTTCTGAAGGAATTACGGATGGAAATGCTTTTCCGCTTCTGCCAGATGTACATGAATACCTCCTGCACAGCATCCTTTGCTGCATCTTCGCTATCGAGCATGTTTTTGGCTGTTAGCAGCATCATGTGGTGATACCTTTCGAACAACCGTTCGAACGCAACTCCATCACCTGACTTAATCTGGTGCAATAATTCCATATCGCTCGTAGAAGAATCCATTAACCCCGACAAAACATATTTTCTTTAACTAATCGCCGTCCCCAAAACCGGCATGAACATTCAGTGGATAAGTGAAGTAATGGTGTATGACAGAAAACAAAAATATAATATATGCTGTTCTAATGCAATATAATTTTTTTTAATAGATTGGCATTCTATGTTCTGGCTGTCATTAACGTAAGCGTTCCCTACCCTCTATATTATTAACCAATCAAATGCCGCCTGGTTGTTAACAGGAGGTTAATGTCTTAAAATTTATTTTCCCTATTTTCCTGGATTTCAGCCATTTTTATAGTAGAGTCAAAAAATAGTTACTATCAGCGTAGTAAAAAAGAGCAATTACGGCTACTTTATATATGAGGGGTTTATTTCAAGCAATCCGGCAATGTACAGTTGGTCATGACCTGATCTTTGTCTGATAAAGAATGCGTAAAAACTAACCAGGGAACAAAAACAGCTTATGTTGAATCATCTGACACGGGTTTTCACTACCCGCTGTTATCACTGTTATTTTATTAGCGATAGCCAGTAAGATTTTGTTGCTTAGTACTGAGTGACAATACCAGTCGGGAGTGAATACTTAAGGAGGATACCAACCAAGTCGAAAAATCAACCAACCAGTATCAGGGGACAATAATGCCTATACTAAAATCAACCAAAACTTAAACGAATGAGAATGCTTCAACAACTCTCGCATAAGGGCAATTGGTATCTTTTAGCCACTTTATTGCTTTTTGCGCTACATTCATCTGTTACTGCACAGAGTTCCAATAATGATCCTGGCACGCGAACAGTTTCTATTTCCGGGTCGAATGTGACGCTTCAATCCGTTTTAAAGAACATAGAGAAACAAACCGGCATGCGCTTTAATTATGGCGGTGAGCTCGATACCAGACAGCGTGTAAGTCTCAAACAAGAGAAAAGAACACTTGCGCAGCTTCTTTCTGAATTGTTTAGTAAGACCGGGTTCTCCTGGAGGTTTATGGATAATAATATCTTTCTTATTAAAAACAGCGCGAATAGTAGAGGAAGTATTAATGGACAGAACCCGGCCGCTGATTCGACTATTCGGGTTAGTGGCATTATCACCAGTGAATCAGGACAAGCGTTAGAAGGAGTGAGTGTTGGAGTTATTGGAACGGTTTATGGCACTACAAGTGGTAAAGATGGGAGATTTTTCCTAAGCAACGTTAATAGAGAAGGTACGCTTCTGGTCTCCAGCATTGGTTACGAAATGCAAAGGGTGCCAGTAAATGGAAGATCACAGCTCGCCATTAAATTGATAGCATCTGAAAACAAACTGGAAGCGGTAGAGGTGCTTTCTACCGGCTATCAGAATATTCCCAGAGAACGTGCAACGGGTAGCTTTGCACAGATTGATAATGAGCTATATAACCGATCTATAGGACCTAATGTACTGGATAGAATAACCGATGTTACATCCGGGCTGGTGTATCAGCCGGGGAAGGTATCTGCTTTTAACAATGGAATTACGATAAGAGGTGTTAGCACTATTAATGCCAATAGAACCCCCCTGATAGTTGTAGATAATTTCCCTTTTGATGGTGACATCAATAATATAAACCCCAACGATATACAGTCAGTAACTGTGCTAAAAGACGCTGCTGCTGCAAGTATATGGGGCGTAAGAGCAGGTAATGGCGTTATTGTGATTACTACTAAAAGGGGACGGTATAATCAACAAAACACCGTTCAGTTTAATAGTAATGTAACTATCGGTGAGAAGCCTGATATTAATAGCCTTCCGCTGATGAAATCAACCGATGTTATTGAGGTTCAAAAATACCTGTACGACAATCTTTATTATGATCTGAATGACTGGTTATTTCCACTTATTGGCCTCTATCCAACAATTCCAAAAGTTGCGGAAATATTAATCGCTAAAAAGCATGGAACCATTTCTGATGCAGAGGCAGAAGCTCAAATTAATCAACTAAGGAACAATAATGTACTTGATGATATTAACAAACATTTATTACGAAATAGTATACAACAGCAATATGCTTTGAATATGTCAGGAGGGACCCCAACATTTAGTTATTATGGCTCATTGGGGTATGATAGATTTAGAGGCAATGAAGTAGGTAAATCTTCCGATCGTATTACTGTCAGGCTGGAAAATTCTTACAAACCTACCAATAGAATAGAATTAAATGGTTTTGTGTCATACGTTCAAACGGAGAATAAAAACAATAGCATTGATTATTCCGGTTTTATTCCGAATGGGAGAACCTTTGCTTCGCCTTATACAAAATTTCAGAATCCCGACGGCAGTTCGGCCAACGTGCCATATATACTTGGGCTAAGGGATGCTTATGTGGATACTGCCAGCTATCCCGGTTTGTTAGACTGGCATTACCGGGTTCTGGATGAGCTGCATAATGCAAATAATAAAAACACGCAATTTGATACAAGAATAGGTGCCGGATTAAAATATAATATTCTAAAAGGGTTAAATCTGGAGGTTAAATATCAGTATCAGAAGGCTTTGTCCAAGAGTAGAAACTTACACGATCAAAATACCTTTTTTACCCGCGATCTGATTAATAAATACATGAATGTTAGTGGTGCCACTACTGTTTACCCTGTTCCATTGGGGGCAATATTAGAATCGTTAGACGGAGAATTAACCTCCTGGAATGCTAGAGCACAAGCCAGTTATAATCAGTCCTGGAATAATCACGATATAGTAATGATTGCTGGAACAGAGATCAGGCAGACAACAAATGATTTTATTCAATCAAGAAAATATGGGTATGATCTGAATACACTGATCGCAAAGCCTGTTGATTATGCTAATCAGTACATAATAAGGCCAAGCGGCTCTACTGCAAGCGTTCCTTTTCTGGACTTCAGTACAGGAACGATTAGCCGATATAGAAGTTTTTATGGCAATGCTGCTTACACATATAATCAAAAATATACCTTATCCGGTAGTGCAAGAGTGGATGGTTCTAATTTTTATGGAGTAGATGCTAACCAAAGAGTAGTGCCTCTATGGTCGATAGGTGCCAGTTGGGATATCTCGAAGGAATTTTTCTATAGATTGGAATGGTTGCCTTATCTAAGACTACGTACAACTATTGGTTATAATGGAAATACTAATAATAGCGCATCAGCTTATGCGACAACAACTCAAAGCATATATTTTTTAACGGGTTTAACCTACGGTAGCCTCAACGGCCTGCCTAATTCTGAGTTACGCTGGGAAAAAGTACGGGTAGCCAATTTTGGATTGGATTTTGGAACAAGAAATTCCAGGATATCAGGAAGTATCGAATACTATGTTAAAAATAGTATCGATTTAATAAGCGCTGCCAGAATAGATCCTACCTATGGAGATATGAAGTTTACCGGTAATAATGCTTCCATGAAGATCAAGGGAGTTGACCTTACGCTGGCGTCGAGAAATCTTGTTGGCAAGATTACCTGGACTACCAACTTCCTGTTGTCCTTTAATAAAGATAGAGTAACAGAATATAACCTTAATTCAACTTCTATATTTGATTATTTTCAGGATAACGTTCCTCCAACTGTGGAAAAGCCATTAAACAGTATCTGGGGGTTTCAGTGGGCTGGTTTAGACCCACAAAATGGAGATGCCAGAATATATGCTGACAGCAAGGTTATTAACTCAGCGAATTTCGGATCAGCTCAGGTTAAAGATTTGCAATATATAGGCACCTCTTTACCCAAGTATTTCGGATCTATAAGAAACACCTTTGGTTGGAGAGCCCTGGCTGTGTCCTTCAACATTACTTTTAGAGCGGGACATTATTTTAGAAGACCGTCTATAAATTATGATCAGCTATTCGTTAATTCCGGGGGCCATTCTGACTACTCGAACCGGTGGCAGAAAACGGGAGATGAATTAACTACCAATGTTCCTGCTCTTCCTCTTACGACAAATTCATATAATGTGAGCTATGTCTACGGTAACTCAACTATTTTAGTTGAAAAAGCAGATCATATAAGGTTTCAGGATTTGAGAATTAGTTACGACCTCGGCAATGTTCTTAACCAGCAGCGGATAAAAAGGCTGCAGTTATATTTCTATGTCAATAATCTGGGAATAATCTGGAGAAAGAATAAATATAATTTAGACCCGGAGTATGTAAATATTCCGTCAGTTCCAAGAACAGCATCTTTAGGGGTAAATCTGACGTTATAACAGTTTGATCGAACTCCTAAAAGAATGTGCACCAACCAAAATAAAATTGCATTTTATGAAATCAAAAAATAAACGAGACAGGAAAAATAGCTGTTTTTCTATGCCTATCATGATTTTATCATTTCTGCTGCTGGGCCTGTACTTACCGGGGTGTAAAAAAGACTGGCTGGAGGAAAAGCCTGACAAGAATTTAACAATACCAAAGTCGCTAACCGATTTTAAGGATCTATTGTCCTCTCCTGTTTTAGCAAGTAGCCCTTTAAATCTTGGCGATGTAGGATCTGATGGACATTCCATTGCTCCCAGCTCCACACCTTATATGAATGAGAATGTATATAATACCTATACATGGTCGAACAATAAGAGTGCAAATGAAGTAGCCTATTGGGATCGGTCGTACACAGTTGTTTTATACACTAACGTAGCTTTACAGGGTTTATCGGAATTTTCTGCATCCAATAGTAGTGAACAAAAAGTTGTTAACGAATTGGAAGGCCAGGTTCTATTCCAGAGATCCAGAATCTTCTTTGAATTGGCACAACTATGGGCTCCTCCTTACGAGGAGTCGGCATCAGTAACTGATTTATGTATTCCACTCCGATTTGTTGCTGACAAAAATGCACCGTCTGTAAGACTTTCGGTAAAAGAGACGTATGATTTGATAATAAGGGATTTGAAGACTTGTATTGATAAGGTTCCCGTTATTCCCCAAAATGTTCTATATCCTGGAAAGGCAGCCGTATACGGACAGTTAGCACGTATATATTTATCTATGAGGAATTACGACGCTGCCGGAAAATACGCTGATTCTTCGTTGCAGGTTTATAGTACATTGATTGACTTTAATACATTAAATCCCAATGCATCCGTAATTGGATGGAATAATCCAGAAGTTATTTTACAAACCCGGCAAAGCTATAATTCAAGTTTTCCATCGTCCAATCTTATCGACTTAGATCTCATTAAACTATATAATGCTAATGACTTAAGGACAAAGATCTTTTTTAGAAATAATAATGGATCTTTTTCATTTAAGGGAAATTACAACTATTCCAGTGATCAGCTTTTTACAGGAACTACTACGGCTGAAATGTTTTTAATAAGAGCAGAAAGTAATGCAAGGCAGGGAAAAGTTGAAGCGGCAATGTCTGATATTAATAAAATACTAAAGAGCAGATGGTCTGGCACAGAAGTTTATATTCCTGTTACGGCAAATAACCAGGAAGCGGCATTGGAAATAATACTAGCAGAAAGGAGAAAGGAATTGTTGCTGAGAGGTCAAAGATGGATTGACCTTAGAAGGTTAAACATGGAAGACAAGTATAAAACTACCATAACACATGTTTTAGATAGTAAAACTTATACACTGGAGCCCAACAG
The DNA here is from genome assembly GCF_003182155.1 of Chitinophaga sp. S165. GTDB lineage: Bacteria > Bacteroidota > Bacteroidia > Chitinophagales > Chitinophagaceae > Chitinophaga. The sequence continues at coordinate 12,382 of NZ_QGTG01000019.1, read as the reverse complement.
TTACAAATATACTTTACCAATACCAGATGATGTACTTCAATTAGGAGGATATAAGCAAAACCAGGGATGGGAAAAGTAAGGTGCTTATTGTTGTAAGTGAATATGAAAAATGTTATCATTAACCAACCATGTCCTGAGCCACGCATCAGCGTGGCTTTTTTGTTATTGTTCTTAGAGGTTTAGAAATACCGATAAATTGTAGAAGATCAGCGATATTGTTTATCTAGTCTCGGTAGAACTATTGTGTCGTTGAAGTTCATTCGCATTTCAGAAGAAAGTGAGTAGGAGGCATAGGATTATTTCCTATGCCGTCCCCTCCAGCCACCGTACGTACGGGTCCGTATACGGCGGCACATCAAAATAAAGTGTTTGGAAGAGTACCTAGTTCTTTTAACGATAAGTATCCCTCTCTTCTTAAGTAAGAGTTGTTCATCGCGATTGAGAGGATCGGGCTTCCGGCGATACACCAATACCCTTTTCGAGTATTACTCCATCGATAAGCTTGTCCATCAGGGATTCCTTGCTTGCGTAACATGTTAAACCGGGTCTTGGGGCAGCGCCATTGTTTCCAGTAACATAACCGGAGCCTACGACGAACCCAACTATCCAGGTCGGCGAAGATGCTGCGTGAGTCAATGAGCTTGAAGTAATTGGACCAGCCTTGGTTCAGACTCTCTAGTTGTTCGTATCGGCTGTACATCCCCATTGGAGTGCTTCGAGAAGTGATCTTCCGGACTTTGTCTTTATACTTCTTTATGCTTCCTGCTCCGATAAGTAGTCCATATGGCCCGGTTTTCTTTTTGTAGAAGCTATGCCCTAAAAGATTGCTCTTTCCAGGCATCGTTGTCTTGCTTTTCGTCTGGTTTACCTTCAGTTTCAGTACTCCCTCAATGAACTTACTTATATTTTGATAGCACTCTTGCGGCCCCCCGTTCACTTCCTACAAACACGCAGATATCATCCGCATAACGGATGAACTTGTGTCCGCGTTTTTCCAGTTCCCGATCTAGTTCATCCAGTAGGATGTTGGACAGAATTGGGCTGAGCGGGCCGCCTTGTGGCGTACCTTCCCGGTTCACTCTTGCAACTCCTTCTTCCATTGCTCCCGCCGGTAGATAACGATGGATCAGCTTTAAAACACGTTTGTCCTTGATCCGTTTGCCTAACAAATTCAGCAGATAGTCATGGTTTACGCGATCAAAAAATTGCTCCAGGTTTATATCTACCAGATAGCTGTTTCCTGCATTTACATAAGCTTGCGCTTTCATCAACGCCTGATGCGCATTTCTTTTTGGGCGGAAGCCGTAGCTACTTTCGCTGAAAGTACCATCATAGAGTAGCGTAAGCTCCTGTGCGATCCCTTGCTGGATCATCCTGTCCATAAGCGTGGGGATTCCCAATAATCTTGTCCCGCCTGATGGCTTCTCTATCTCAACTCTTCTTAGAGGTTCGGGGTGATAAACCCCTTCCAGAATCTCTGTCTTAATGAACGGCCACTCATCTTCTACTTGAGCTTTAAATCCTTCCATTTCTACGCCCTCCACGCCTCCGCTACCCTTATTCGATTTCACTCGCTTAAAGGCTCGTTGCATATTCGGTCTGTGTAAGATTCTTTCCAGTAAGTCCATTTTCCCTTTCTTTCTTGTTTTCTCCACTCGTCTCGGTTCATTCTTTCTTCAGCTATGTTGCTCGGCGCTCCCCATTTCCCTTTGGCTTCCAGCCTATCTGTTACAGGGCAGCTACAGCTTTGATGCTATATTTTCTGCTTTCTGCACAACATCCTAGTTCCAGAGTTACTACTTGACTTTTGATGTTTGGTCCTTCTCCGTCTTTGGGCTACGGATACTACTACCAAAGCTGACTTCTGTAAAATCCTGAATGTATTTCTACCTACAGTTGCCCCTTCAGGCTGCGCTTCTCCCTCCAGCTGCTATTTTACAGATCTCCCCGGGTAAGTTCATATACTTTCATCCCATATATCTGCCGCATTTACACCCACAGTTTTCCGATAGTAAGGGACTTCGACTTGTGTTGCAGTCTTGTCCAACTGTGGATGCCTTCTATGCGGTTTCTGTACGTCAGACCGGGGTTTTGCCGCCGACTTCCTTCAGATTCCACCTCACGGTGGACACCCTTGTCTTGAGCTAGCGATTCCTACTATCAAGGCTCGCGGAGGACTTGCACCTCTTAGTCTATGAACATGCCGGGCGCACGACACGTGCTCCTACAGGAGCTGAGATTCATCGCGGCACTGTCACTGCAGTAAGCCAATATCGCCAACTGGCCTTTATCAAAGTATAAGTTCTTTTCCATGACGTAAAACGAACTTTGCAACATCTTGTCCTGCAATGAGGCTTATAGGAATATCCTTACCGAGCCCTCCCTCCTCTGGCGATTTACTTAAACGATTGCTTAATTCTTCAATAGCTTTCTCAAGGTTTTCTGTGCTTTCCCCTGTAGTTATAAGCATGCCTGCATTCGCGTTGAACTCTTTGATAGCATCACCAATTTGATCGACCGCATTTACTTCCCAATGCTTCCCGCCATACGATTTAACTTGTACAACAAGCGTTTCTTCCTTTTCCAGATTGCTAATCGCAAGACCAGATTTGTAAGTAACGATCAAATCCGCACCATTGTCTGTACCCCAGCCTTTATGTTTACCGTGTTCCCGCACATTCGTTACCGTTGGAATTCTACGAAAGACTTCCGCTATCAATCCTTCGAGATGATAATTAGGATGAGTTTTGTAAATTTTTTCTGTAACAGCAGATAAAAGCGGCGACAAATCTCTTTTTAAATAGAAGATGCCGACACTCTCGTCTTCTTTCTTTTCGATATCACCAGATTTTATATTTTCAATGGTTTGAAAAAACTCTTGTTCATGGCAAATACGCCATTTTCTTCCTTGTAACTTCAAGCGACTGCTTATGATAGGGAGTACTTCATAATCGTTCCGCTCAAACTCCACAATCGTTGAAGTATCAATTACCAACATGTGCCTATAATCAGAAACTTCGTTATCCTCTTGCTCAAAGGAATAGGAGGCCACTACTTGTGCCGTAAGGCAAGCTCCCCAATATGGCAGATTAATTTGAACAACCCAGTCACCGGGCTGTATGTCTAACAAAAAATTGGCTTTGTTCCAGCATTGCATTTCATGTTCATCCATCTCAGTGAATGGTTTAGGCTCAAGTTTGTGTAAGTCAGCCTTGTCGATGTAGCCCCAACCAAATCTTGCCACACCGGTGCGGAACGAATTTGTCAGAAAGTTTACTACCTGATGGTATTCTTCAGGACCATAATCAGCTGTTGTTGGTCCTTTTAAAGCCCAAATCGCCATGCTTATTTTTTTTTTGTTTACTCGTAATGAACCCTATGTTGTATCCAAATCCTACCACTGCCAAAGGCGGATCTAAAGTTTTCTGCCTTGAATTTTTAAAATCGCGAAATCTACTACTCTCCTACCTTCCATAGCAATACCCGCACGGTTTCTTATGCCCGGTAGCCATGGCTTCACGTATGGTAACAGCATCAATACGATGGGTACACTTTTTAATCCATGGCAAAGTCTATTGTGATAGGCATAGCTAGTGCTGGATTTACATATATAAACCTTGTTTGTCTGGAATTTATCCGCAGACACAAGTAGCAGCAGCAATAAGATAAGCTTCATAGCAGGGTTGCCCCTTAGTTATAAGCGGGGCATAAAGAAAGTTAATAAAATTATTGCCAACATTCCCAACCATTATGACACAAAGGACTGCCACATAAGTAGGAATGCCTAGGTTTCAGAAGGTCATATCCTGGTCTTTCAATGTCAATAAACTTTAGATCATGCTGAAAAGATGTTAATTGATCATCTACTTTGGATAGTATCTCTACTTGCTGAAAACTCATTTTATTACTGTATTCTATTCTCCTTGATTTTCTTTTTATGATTCGCAAAGTCGTTCCCTAATCATCTTTTGACCCCATAGAAGCGATTACAAAAGTCGCAATAACCGCCATCACGGCCCCACTACCTCAAATACCCAATAACTTCCCATCGAACCATACATCTTCATAGCCATTTTCTCCAATTAAAAACCGGTACCCGGGAGGTAATGCCAGATATTTCAGAACTTCAGGTTTCAAGTCACTAAGGTGTGCTACGTGCATTGGTCGAAACCAATCTGGGTCTTCTGAAAATTCTTCACCTGCCCAAATATACCATCCTGTAGTCTCTCCTTCGGGAGGATGCCTTAGCCCATTTATCGGATATAAGTCTCTTGTTTCAACGTTTTTAGTAATTCCGACGAGTAGGAAATATGGCGCCTCAACGAATTCTGCCCCATATTTCTCACAGATATTGACTTGCTCAAATTTAATGTCCATTATTATCATTTTTCATTTAATTATAGCCCTTATACGCAACGATATTTCAACAATTTAAATAAAACATCCGGACCATACATCCGGATGTTTTCCAACTATGTCAAAGAACTGTAACAGCTAGTTCTGCCTGATTACCCTGGCTATCCGTTGCCAGAATGAGCACCTTTGCCCCTGGAAAATCGGGGTTAGGGATCCTCGTCCTGTAACTCCATACACTGCTGTTATTGTTTGCCTCACCTACCTCCAGCGTACCACCTTCAACAGAGAAGATACTCACCGCTACCTTTTCGGCTTTCCGTATAATCATGTAGATTACATTATTAATGGATCCTTTGTAATAGTCGGTAATTACAAGCCTGATATCAGGGCCTTCTTCCATTGGAACATTTGAAGGTTCCCGCACAGATTTCACACTTTTGGTACCTGGAAATATTCTGTGCTTAGATGTTCTCATAAAGCAAAAATTTATTGCGAGATGAAAAGCGTCCCGGGTTATGCCGGGACGCCATACTACTACTTTAGGAAATGATAGTTTCCTTCTCAGTCGTATTACCGGGTAAGTCCGTGGCAGTAACAACTACCCTTGTACCGCTCAGTGCTGCATTGGCAGCCGTCACAGTATAATTCCAGATACGCCGGTCATTGGTTTTGATGACAGCATCTCCCTGCTCCAATACAGCGCCGGTCTGTGACAAGATGGCGACTGTTACGGATTTCGGGGTAATGACGTCTCTTGCTTTGACAGAGATCAGGTCACCAACCGTTCCTTTATAGCCACTGATGTTTACTTCATCGATGACTGGTGGATTCATCGCATCCCGCAAAGCTACATTATATGCGGTCTGACCACCTTTTGCGGCCTTCTGATACAGCGCTTTGATGGCAGGATCTTTCACTGCTTCCTGGGCAAACAGCGACGCTATTACAAACTGCTCGCGTGTTTCCTGCTGTGCTTCAGTTGGCGGTTTGGTACTCGGACCGCGCTTCATGCCGATGATTGTTTTTCCCTTCCTGACACGGAAGTTCATCATATCTCCGACGGTGCCGGAGGCTCCCTTCGTAAAGGGGTTCAATTTTACATATGCCATAATGATAAGTTTTTAGTGATTAAAAATGTTGTTTAACCACAATCCTGATCACCAGGTCAAACAGGAGGCGCCCCTCTCCTGTTTTAGGCGCAGCCCCGTTGATCGCGATTGCTGACACAATATTAGCGAGATTAAAAACGTCATTCCGGGCAATGTATCTGAACTGCAGATACGTGTATCCAAACTGCAAAAATGTGGGGACGAACTGCAAAAATGAAGGGATGAAAATGCATCAGCAAATCCGGAAATGACTTAAAAAATCATCCTTGTATTCCCGGCCGATGGGCAATGGATTTCCGACAACCATAGTAACTTCGGTATCGACAAATCTGACATGGTTGATACAAACGACGTATTTCTTATGCACGCGAATAAAATGATCGGGGGTGAGTTCTTCGAGGAATTGCTGAAGGCTTTTTCTTATTCTAAGACTTCGGCCATCTACCAGCTTAATACATATATAGTTCTTTTCCACGGCCGCGTAGACGATCTTCTCTTCTAAGATCATCTCACTCGGACTAATATTATGTAATATTAAATTTCCGCTCCTGAAATCTCTACCCTGTACGTTCGCTATTATTCCGTTAGTAACATCTCCGTTTACTACTCCGAATAACATACCGTTGAGCCCCTCTTTGCCCCCTAGGTTAATGCCTCGTCCTGAGACATATGCCCAAAGACCATAGCATTCCCTGTGCCCTGAACAAATGCTCCCGCGCCTCCCGACAGTGCTCCGGAACCGGCGTCTCCCATAGCAGCTCCTATGCCCAAGGCCACGCCTCCAGATATTACAGCTGGCGGAATAATAGACTAACAACCAAATTTTAATAAAATGAAGGAGCCCGCAGACATCTCCTACCTTTTGCTTTTAAGCGTTAAAAAAATTATCATGCTTTTTTATGATCCCTACTTAAAAGCGTCTGTGAAGCTTGTGTTCTCATGTAGGTGGCATGTTCAGGTTTTAAGTTATATTTGGTAAAATATTAAAATTTGAAATTTAATCGTTACGCCCCAGTTATAATCGCCGGCTTCATCTTTGCTGCTGTACTTTTCCTTTTCCGTTTGCCCTTAAGTGGACTTCTAAATACAATTATCGTTACTCCTATCTTTTCGTCGTTTGAGCGGTCCATTTGGTCGGATATTGTTTTAGTGCTTTTGTTAATCGCCACTGCCTACTGGATAACAAAAGAGCAAATTCAAAATGTTATTCTCCATGCAGCTTGTTTTATAACGATCTTCTATTGCTTTCAAAGACTTAATCCCTACTGGGAATTCATTAGACTAAGTTCTTTTCCGCAATTGATGTATTGGGATCTCATTGTCCTTGCCATTTGGTTGACCCTGTCTATCAATTTTTTGCTCAATTGCGGAAGAAAAAAAGATAGCGATTTCCAAGAAATGAACAAAGGTTTTATTGAAGATCAAGCGGTCACACAGCTGGAAGATGATCATTTTAAACGCCAGGTCACTGCGGCAGAAATAGCCCGGCAAATAAAACTTACAAAGAATCGGAAATCTTTTGCCATCGGTATTCTCGGAGAGTACGGAAGTGGAAAAACTTCCTTTCTGAACCTTATCAACCTCGAATTCAATGATACCGAAGTATTAAAAATATCATTCGATCCCTGGGTAGCCAATAATCCTGATACAATCCGTAAGGAGTTTTTCGACCTTTTAGCATCAGAGGCTGCGGCTATAGATGCAAGAGTCTCTTCACTGATATATAGTTATGGCCGAAAACTAGCTAGTTTTGATGGTCGTTCCCAATCATTTATGAATTGGCTGGGGTTTCTTCAAAATCGAAGCTCCGTGCAAAGTTCCCGTGAATACGAAAAGATTAATCAGATACTTAAGAACACTAAAAGGAAGATCATCATTACTATCGACGATCTTGATCGGCTTTACCCTATCGAAATTATGGAAGTACTAAAACTGATTCGTAACACGGCTAATTTTTCCAATATATTCTATCTAGTCGGCTACGATAAGGAATATGTACAACGAGCCATAAATACATTGACTGAAACAAAAGGTTCAGATTTTCTAGATAAAATATTTCAGTTGGAAATTCCATTGCCTAAATGCGAAGAAGATGACTTCTTGATTACATTAAAGGATCGGCTGAAGAGCATGGTATCGGTGCAGCACTACGAAGCATTTGAGACCATTCTAATTCCCAACGATTTCCGGAAACGTTATGAGAAAGCCTATAGTACCATTTTAAGGCAAGGAAGGGACATCGTACGATTTCTTAATAGTTTTAAAATTATTTATAATCTCATTGGCGAAGAAGTAGAGTTTGAAAGCCTGATTTTACTAGAATTGATCAAGTTTCGTTATCCAACGATCTATAGACTAATTTATATGCAATCCGATGTATTTTTGGAGGAAAACCCTGTGCGATCTACACATGAACAATACCTCTCCCCTCGTCTAGTCAAAGCAAAAGAAACTGACAAAGCTTCGACAGAAGTCTCATTATTTAAGACACATCTGGAACAAATAGGGTGGCTGACTGCTGAAGATGTATCTTTGCTTGATGGCCTTTTCATGAGGTTATTCAAAGGGAATCAGTATCATCGTCCAACAGCTAAAAATTCAATATCGTATCCTTTATATTTTGATATATATTTCCAGTATCGGCTTTCTCCCAAAAACCTTTCTGACAAGAATTTCAAGGCGGCATTAACCTCAGACAGCATGCAAAACCTTATGAGGTATTGTGCCAGCAGTGGACTTCACAAACAGCTAATGGTTCGGCTAATGCAAGAAAATATTTCCATTAACAGACAAGCATTTGAAGACATCATAGCATGGATATTTATGTTCGGAACAACGTACGTCGAAAAGGAAGGCATGCACCATTTTGACTACGATTCACTGTTGGATAAAATTTACAATTACAATAATATTATTACCAAAAAGCTCTATAAAAACGATATCCAGCAGTACAAAGACTTCCTTCACTCTCTTTTCACTACTGCCGCTCCTCCATTTCTCTTCGTTAACGAATTACTATATTATTTAAAGGAGAAAAGCGACAACTTCATTATTTCTATTGATGAAATGGTGGAATACCAATATTCATATTTTACCAAAATGGCGGAGAGTGGTCATGGACTAAGCGAGAATACCCTTTGGCTATTCTGGGGAGCACGGCAAAACTACGAATTTGAAGTAAGTGGTACCTACTATAAGACCTGGCGTTTCGAACCTAGACTCGTTTCTAAAATGAAATCTTATATTGCTAGCAAAGACTCAATACAGTTTCTTAAATTCAGCATCGCGTATGAAATGCGCAATCGTTCACATGTCTCTATTCACAAGCCTGTACTGGAAATGTTTGACAAACCTGCAGATTATCGTGTACTAATTGCAGGTAATGATTTATTGAATGAAGATGTAAAAAATGAGTATTTGCATTTTTTTGACAAGTTGTCGTTAAGTAATTTCGAACAATGTGTAGACATCGAATTCAAAACCGAACTGAAAAAAAAAGACAGTGAATAGTGATAGCAACTTCAATGAGGCATTTTGGGAACTTATTAAAAATCCTATTTGACTTCAGAATTTTATTTGGACAATTTACTTAAATCGACACTAACTGGTTCGAAAACGTACGTTATTGGGCACTTTGCTAACACCGGAGAAATATCCCGGCGTTTTCTGTTTACCTTTTAAAGATCTGCTACTTCCTTTTTTGACACCTTATATAAATATTATTATCTTCAACTATTGGCATTATCCACGTACTTTTACAACTTACAAAGTTGGAACGAGTGCAATGATTGCTGGTAGATCTTAATGTATACTGTATTACTTAACCGCGCTAGTTATCGATATTAAAATCAAATTTTTTCCTTTTTGATAATTCGATACCTTTAAAAGGCTTTATGAGTAACCTATCAATCAATTATAAGGCATTCTTGATCAAATTAAAATATATAGGATGAAGGATACAGAGTCAATCAGAGCATTGACTAAGATTTTTAAGGAAAAAGAATGGTTTTCTAAAGATAGTGAATCTTTAGTTTATGAAAGCTTTTGTGATCTGCTTGAGGTATTGGCACCAGATGAACGAAAACTTCTGATCGAATTGACTCACAGATATTTTTGGATAGCCGGCAATGAATATGAAAAGCATATTACTGACGTAATTAAGGACATTCCAGATGAAATCCTTGTTGGGATTAAGAAGTTACTGCTATTTCCGGTTATAAAGCCGACAGATGAAGGGAGAGCTAAAAGTGGAACAGGGTTAGTGTATGATATAAGAGCAATGATGCCGAAGCTGACTAAAATGAAGAACATTTCACCTTTTATCATTGATGAATTCCAATCATTTTCAAGATCTTTGGATGGTAATCTTAATATATTATTATGTTTAGTAGATGATTTTATTGGAACTGGCGATACCCTTGATCAATGCCTAGAGGAAATTAAGAAATTTGCCGAATTGAAACTTGATAGAACAGTTATTGTTTCCATTTCTTGTCAAAAAGAGACGTATGACAAATTGAGGGCTGAAGGAGTTCGCATTTTTAGCAAATATATAATTGAAAGAGGAATTACTGATTTTAACGAACAGCCTTTTATTGAGGAAAAGAAAGCCTTAATGAGATCAATTGAAAAACAAATTCCAGGCGCTTCATCGTTCAGTCTTGGATTTCAAGAATCCGAGGCTATTATTACGCTAAAGCGAACTCCCGATAATACGTTTCCAATTTTTTGGAAAAAACTGAGAAGAAATGGAAAATATTTTGATGCACCATTTTTAAGAGAGGATTAAAATGAATCAAGACAAATTATCATCATTGCTCCTTCATATAATTAAAGAGGATACTAATGTTAGGCAATTGATTCACTACGGTCTCTCTTATCGTGAGATTGCTGAATTAATAGAGCAAAATATAACATCAGGTAACCTAAATGGCGATAATGATGTTATTTCCCTTACCAAGCAAGGTGAAGACTATCTCAATGCTAATAGAAAGCTCATAAAGGAGAGAGATAAATCGAAATGGATTGATTTAGATCTCAAACACAAAATTACCAAAATTGATAAAGATGACGTATTTTTACCAACACGAGATAAGTTATCATTTTTAAAATAATTGCTCTAGTGTGTCTAGAAGCCGGAGGGATGGAGTCATCCTCTCTGTAAGAGAACAGGCTTTCAAGCTTGTGCATTAAACGTAAATCAAAAGTCTCCTTCCCCAGAGGGGCCCCTTCCGACATTTTGATTCACGTTTAATGCATTGTTTAAGATGGGGTCTGAAATAAGTTTCAGACCCCAAAAAAAAATAAAAATGACTTTCCCTCAGTACGAAAAAAAATTCCGCGTCAAAGCAATTAAATCTGGCTTTTCAGAGTACGAAATAAGTGCCTGTCTTCTTTACGCTAAACCCCTAATTGAAAGTAATCTGCCTGTTATATTTAATACAGCTAATTTTGGTGCGCTTGTAGGCTATAAAACAAATTATTTAAAACGGGCTGTTAAGTACACTCCATATTTTTATAGGGCGTTTACAATAAGAAAGAAAAACGGGGGCAGTAGAGAGCTTGTAGAACCCTTACCAAGTTTAAAAGAAATTCAAACTTGGATACTCGAAAACATACTTCGTGAAGTTAAGGTGAGTAAATATGCTAAGGCTTATGTAAAGAGTAGGACTTTATTGGAAAATGTTCGTTATCATAAAGGACGTGAGGCCGTTCTTACCTTAGATATTGAGAATTTTTTTGGTTCAATTACACTTCTCCATATTGAGCACATTTTTTTAGGTTTAGGGTATTCATCTAATATATCAAATTTACTTGCAAAATTGTGTACCTATGAGGGCGTTCTTGCGCAAGGGGCTCCAACTAGCCCTTATTTATCTAATTTATATCTTAGAAGGTTTGATGAGATAATTTCTAAATTTTGCAACCAAAATGATATTCGCTATACGAGATATGCGGATGATTTAACATTCTCAGGACAAAAAGATGCGCTGGATATAGTTGAATTTATTAGGAAAACCTTGCAAAAATTTAGTCTTAAATTAAATAAAGATAAGGAGAAGTTAATGGTGCGAAATCAGAGGCAGGTAGTCACCGGTATTGTCGTAAATGAGAAATTACAAATCCCTAAAGCAGCAAGAAATTTTATAAGAAACGAAATTTTTTTTATTAAAAAATTTGGGTTAGACAGTCATTTAGAAAAAACAGACAATAAAAAATCTCATTATTTAGAGCATCTAATAGGAAAAATAAATTTTGCGCTTCATATAAACCCCAATGATTTAAAGATGCAGTCATATAAGTCAATCGTGCTAAAGATTTACCAATCAAGAGATGAAGATAAGATATAGACTATACTGTTACCTCAAGTAGTTTAATTAAACCGACAATTTTTGTAGAAAGCAACTGTATTTGATCCAGAAAATGTTGTTTAACCACAATCCTGATCATCAGGTCAAACAGGAGGCGCCCCTCTCCTGTTTTAGGCGCAGCCCCGTTGATCGCGATTGCTGACACAATATTAGCGAGATTAAAAACGTCATTCCGGGCAATGTATCTGAACTGCAGATACGTGTATCCAAACTGCAAAAATGAGGGGATGAAAATGCATCAGCAAATCCGGAAATGACTTAAAAAATCATCCTTGTATTCCCGGCCAATGGGTAATGGATTTCCGACAACCATAGTAACTTCGGTATCGACAAATCTGACATGGTTGATACAAACGACGTATTTCTTATGCACGCGAATAAAATGATCGGGGGTGAGTTCTTCGAGGAATTGCTGAAGGCTTTTTCTTATTCTAAGACTACGGCCATCTACCGTAATAATTCGGTTCTCGGCGTTCCAGAATGACATCAATAAAAAGGTATCTTTGTTTTGATTTATTCTTGCTTCTTCCAGTAGTGGGGTAATAA
>NZ_QGTG01000018.1 GCF_003182155.1 Chitinophaga sp. S165 | reverse complement strand
GAAGTTTTGATACTGACTGTGTAATTTCTCTCGAAATTAGACGTCATTTATCTAATGTTTTCGCTTGAACATTACCTGTTTAAAATTTGCTGTTGTTTCCATTCTTTCAAAGAACTTTAGTCAAGCCATTCGCTTAACCTTTCGTCAATGTCTCAGATCCGATCTGCGTGGCACTTGCTGCCGGACATCTTTTCTATACTGTAAGAACTTTCTCGCTTTATTCCGTTTCGCATCGTTTGCGTTGGGGTTGCAAAGGTGTATTAAATTTTCATTACCACCAAATCTTTTTTGAAATTTTATTTTAGTGATCATTTTAGCAACGACCCTTCTAAATCCAACAGTGCAGCCACTTTCAGCCAGCTGCGCCTTATCAAAAAAGGAGAAATTCTATACTTGGGAAGAGCTTTTGTATGCGTTGCTTTCTATCGAAGCGGGATGCAAAATTAGGAGTTTTTTCATTACTACCAAATAAATTTTGAAAGATAACTGGTACGATTATACTAAACTGCTTAATATCAATATATTAAGTGGGCACATTTTACTGCACCCTGTCATTCAACATCCCCTCCGGATACGCTACCTTTATCAGGAACAACCCCTGCGGCGGTACCGCAAAATCAGCATTCACACAATTCCGGCTCTCTATCGCTTCCCGGAATCCCTCCATCGTCAACTTACCGCGCCCTACCCGCAACATCGTTCCTACCATTCCCCTCACCATCCCTCGCAAAAACCTGTTCGCCGTTACATTGTACACTAACCGGTCTTCCTTCGCCGTCCACGCCGACGACATAATATTGCAGATATATGTCCGCACCTGCGTATTCCGCTTCGAAAACGTCATAAAGTCCTGGTACTCCATCAACACGCCCGCCGCTTCCTGCAACAGCTCCACATCCAGCCGGTACGGAAAAAAGTACCCCCTGTCATGCAGGAACGGGTCTTTGTGCATGTACAATGTATATTCGTAAGACCTGCTCAACGCCGCAAAACGCGAATGGTCTTCATCCCCGACCCTGTACACATGTTTCAGTACCACATCCGGCGGCAGGATCGCATTCACCTTATACTGGAACTGAGGATGCAATGGCTGGTCCGTATCAAAATGCAGGAAGTTCTGCAACGCATGCACCCCCGCATCCGTACGGCTGGAGCCTGTCGTCACTATCTTCGTCCGCATCAGCGTACTGATAGCATGATCTATGGCCGATTGTACCGTGTGTGCAGTATCCTGTACCTGGAAACCGGCAAAACCAGCCCCCTTATATCCTACCTCGATAAAATATCTCATAATTCCTGATTGCGAAACGCAAAGGTAAGGCGCAAAAACAAAAAGGTCACAAAGTTGCTGTCATACAACCTTGTGACCTCTTCGTAATTATCTTCTTCCCCGCTACTTGTGCAGCATGGCCCTGAAACGCTTTTTGTAATAACTGTCAGACAACAGGCTCTCCAAACCGGCAAATTCGTCTGAATGATAAGCCTTCGGATAGGCCTGATCCAACAAACGATACCGGGATTCATCCGTTCCCATTAACTGTACCAATGTCTTGATCTGTGAAGATTCCAGGCAATAACCTTTGGTCTGCCTACGGAATGCTTCCACCATTGCATCATCATCTTTTCCGGCAACGAACTTCCGCAGCATTTTACGGAACGTCTCATCATCCATCACCTTTCCGCAATCAGAATTGATCATTTTCAGAGAGGATGATTTCGTTTCCGGAGCCGGTTCTGCCGCTACCGGCGCTGCCACAGGAGCAGCTACGTCCACGCCCTCTCCTTCTGCCGCCTTCTTTTTCTTTTTGTCTTTTTTGCTCTCTTTCGGATGATCTATTGATAGATCACTTACCTCATATCCTGTCGGATCACTCACCACATTATTAGGACGTTCAGATGTATCTATCGTATCTATTTTCTCAGCAATCCTGCTACGTCTCTTCTTTTTAGCACTTGCCGGTTCTTCAGCCGGAATAACGGTTGTTTCTGCCGGGGTACTTTCAGTAGTGGCCGGCGCAGGTGCTGCTACACTGCCTGCTGGTGGTGCCTGATGTCCGCCGGTATCCACAAAATCAATGAATGCCGGGTCGTCGCTCTTCTTCTTCCGCTGTTTCTTTTCCTTCTTTGTCACTGGCGCCTCTTCCTTCACCGGTTCGGCAGGTACGGTTTCTTCGGATGATTTAGCCGTTTCACCCACCGGCGCTGTTGTTGCCTGAGTGCCTTCAGTTACTGGCACCGCTGCCGGCGTCGCTTCTGTGATTGGCTGTTCAGATGCCGGTGCTGCCGCTTTATTTTCTTCAGCCAGTACTGCACTGGCCAATGCTTTTTCTTCTTCTGTCAAAGGATCACGCTCTCTTCTCCTTCTGCGTCTCTTCTCGGCCGGTGCTTCAGTAGCAGGAGCTGCTTTCGGCACATCTGTAGCCGGTGCCGCCGTTACCGGCGCTTTAGGTTCTTCCAGCTGTATATCGTCCGGACGATCGTCACTCACTACTTTATCCAATGCCTGGGAGAATTTGTTGGACTGCTTCACCGGACGGGTACCCGGTCCTACCGCCACTCCGCTTTTTGTAGGGAAAGTAGAATCAAGGTCTTTCTTTAAAGATGCCATCATGGCCTGCTTCTGCTCTTCCTCCGAAACCGGTACCGGAGGCGCTGGCACAACCGGACTATCCGCAACTACGGGCGCAGGTGCTGTTTCGGTTTCATTTGCCGCTACTGCAGGCGCTACCTCCATGTCCTGGGTCGGCGCCACTTCAGCTGCCGGCGTTTCAGCCACCGCTACAGGCTCCTTCTTCTTTTCTTCTCCAGGCCTGATCACCGCAAACGTCTGCAGATTAAATAACGCATATCCGCGGTCCCCGTCCTGTTTCAACAGGTACCCCTGATCGCCCGGGCCTGTTACCTTCACGAGGTACTGGCGTTCAGGCGCGTCACTTTTCGCGAAGCCTATCCTCAGAGAGGCCGTACCTGCCGGCATTTTGGAGAGGATAATATATCCCCTGTCCGACGACGGCATCAGCTTCCCATCATATCTTACATAAAAAGGTTGGGATCTCTCACTTTGTATATATACAAAATACTGCTGGTCCTGGGCTGACATGCGGAACGCCATCCCCAGAAAAAACAGTGTGAACAAAGATCTCTTAAAAAATTGCAGCATACCCATTTCTTAAATAACTACGAATGACGGACAAATCCGTCATTCCAGATCGCTTATGATTGATTGATTAACTAATTATATTTACAAAATCTATTCCAAGATAACTAAGACCTCCCCTTTCTCTACCGCCGTCCGCTCTTTAACCTTCACTTCTTTTACCACGGCATCTGCCGCTGCCTTGAACACATTCTCCATTTTCATGGCCTCCAGTATCAATACCGGGTCCCCCTTCTTAATTGCCTGTCCCGGTTCTACCAGCACTTTCAATACCAGTCCGGGCATTGGCGCCTTCAGGTCGTTCACCTTCCGGCTCAAGGCATCTTTCATGCCCATCTCCGCCAGTAACTGATCGATCGGCTCCTCTATGACCACCGCATATTCCTGCTGATCTATCATAATAGTGACCGTTTTCGTATCCCTGTCAACCTTTATCACCTGGGCAACATAACTCTTGCCGTCCAGTATAACACTGTGATTACCATTAGGAAGTGCTACTCCCGACCACATCACCGGCTGGTCATTACAGGTAAAAGGGAACTTATCGGTATCGACTACAAACGACTGCTCTCCATTCACAATTGCTTTTATCATAACATGGTTTTTACTGGACTGCGACAAAAATAACACTTTTAAACACTTACCGGGCGCGGGCTTTGCGAATGATCCCGATTTATAGCCAATTATCACGATTTAGTTAATATTAACAGCTCTGTTCACAATTATATCTGATAAAACCTGTTATTTCGTATCAAAATCAGATTATCATCATGTTCAAACCTTTGAAGCACACGCTAAAAAGTGTACTGTTTGCAAGTCTTACGGGGATCATTTATGTCACTCCCGTTGCGGCTCAACAGGCCCCCTCACAGCAGGAAGATCCCTCCCTTAAAATCTATCGCGCCACCTCAACAAAAGTGCATGACCTGGTACACACCAAACTGGATGTTCGCTTTGACTACGCTAAAAGATATTTAATTGGTAAGGCCTGGCTTACCCTCAAACCGCATTTTTATAAGACCGACTCCCTCACACTGGACGCTAAAGCAATGGATATCAAACAGGTAGCTATTGTTAAAAGTGGAAAGAACGTTCCCCTGAAGTTCCAGTACGACAGCCTCCAGCTGCATATTGCCCTGGACAAGGCCTATCAGAGAACAGAGTCTTTCGTTGTATATATTGACTACGTTGCCCGTCCAGACGAGGTAAAATCTGCCGGTAGCGCTGCCATTACAGATGCTAAAGGCCTGTACTTTATCAACCCCGACAGCAGCGTAAAGAATAAACCAGTTCAGATCTGGACGCAGGGAGAAACCGAATCGGCCTCCGCCTGGTTCCCGACCATCGATCGTACTGCCCAGAAAACCACAGAAGAGATCAGCATTACTGTAGATAAGAAATATGTGACCCTCTCCAATGGTAAGCTGATGAGCCAGAAGAACAATGCTGACGGCACCCGCACCGACTACTGGAAAATGGACCTTCCCCACTCTCCTTACCTGTTCATGATGGCGGTAGGCGATTTCGCTATCGTTAAAGACCAGTGGAAAGGCAAGGAAGTGAACTATTATGTGGAAAAAGCATACGCGCCGTACGCAAAGGCTATTTTCGGCAATACCCCTGAAATGATGACCTTCTATTCCAACATCCTCGGTTACGACTATCCCTGGGTGAAATACTCACAGGTTGTAGTAAGGGATTATGTGTCTGGTGCAATGGAGAATACCACCGCTACTATCCATGGCGACTTCCTCCAGAAAACCGACCGTGAACTGCTGGATAATAATAATTACAATGAAGCAGTTGTTGCACATGAGCTGTTCCACCACTGGTTTGGCGACCTCGTAACCGCTGAATCATGGAGCAACCTCACGCTGAACGAGTCTTTTGCCGACTACAGCGAGTATCTGTGGATGGCTTACAAATATGGTAAAGACGCTGCTGACGATCATTCGTATAAAGCGATGCAGAGCTACCAGAAATTTGCCCAGTACTCCGGCGACAGAGACCTGGTACGTTTCCACTATCATGATAAAGAAGATATGTTCGACGCCATCAGCTACCAGAAAGGTGGCCGTATCCTGAACATGCTGCGCAACGTAGTTGGCGACAGCGCCTTCTTCAAATCACTGAACCTGTACCTCAAAACAAATGCCTTCAAGGCTGCTGAAGCACATCAGCTGCGTCTTGCCTTTGAAGAAGTAAGTGGTCAGGACCTGAACTGGTTCTTCAACCAATGGTACTTCGGACAGGGCTACCCTGTTCTGGACATCAAATCCAGCTATAACGAAACTGCTAAAACAGTAACCGTTACAGTAGAACAGCAGCAGGGCGATAAGATCTTCCAACTGCCTGTTGCCATCGACATTTATGCCGGCGGCAAAAAAGTACGCCACCAGGTGACCATCTTCGATAAAGTAAGCACCTTCACCCTGCCGTCCGATGTAAAGCCTGACCTGGTTAACTTCGACGGAGATAAAGTACTGCTGGCAGTTAAGAAAGAAAACCGGGACATCAACTCATACATCTTCCAGTATACCCACGCTCCTGAATACCTGGACCGCCGGGAAGCTATCGAAGCCTGTCTGAAGGAGCAGAGCACCAATCCGGCTGCGCTGAAAGTAATAGCTGCTGCGCTGAAAGATAAGTTCTACGGCCTGCGCGCCCTGGCTATCAACGGCCTGAAACTGACCGATCCTGCAGTTAAAACAGCTACTCTGGCTACCTTACAGGAACTGGCAAAGAAGGATGATAACGCGACCGTACGTGCTGCCGCGCTGACCCAGCTGGGTTCTCTGAAAGATGTTAAACTGACGCCGATCTTTGAAGCCGCAGCGAAAGACCGCTCTTATGCTGCTGCCGGTGCTGCCCTGGAAAGTCTGGGCGCCCTTGACCTGGAAAAAGGCTATACACTGGCCAAACAGATGGAAAAGGATTCCAAAGGCGCATTGAGCAACGCGATCGTGTCTATTTATGCTCAGAAAGGTAATGAAGAAGATATCGCTTTCTTCGCCAAAACCTTCAATGAAGCCAGCGGTCAGGACAAACTGGACGCTGCTATCCAATACCTGGGGATCCTGGGTATCGTAGATGACACTGATGAAGTGCTGAAAGGTGTGGAAGACATCAAACAGATGGCCCTCCTGTTCAATAACAAGATGGTCAACAACTACCTGGTAAGCCTCCTGCAGCCTATCGCCAGAAACAAAGAAGAAAAAGCTGCTTTGGCCAGCCCCGATAAAAAGACGGGTTTGTTAAAGCAAAGTGATTATATGAAGAAAGTAGCCACTGAGCTGAAGAATTAAAAGAAAAGGGGTTCGTCTGAAACGAGCCCCTTTTCTTTTATATGAATTCTCTATATTAGCACAACGAGAAAACATTCATCTGTAAAGTCAATACTGAACCACTGCAATAGAACTGTAAAGTTCTTCTATACTAATACTTATCTTCAATTCAGCTCCTATTATACAAGGTTTATACAAGCTTTATCTTACGTTCATCTTACGTTCAAAGACGTAAGATGAACGTAAGATAAAGCTTGTATAAACCTTGTATAGTCCTGTTTTAGTAGACACCCGGTAGAGGACATACAGGGACTTAGTTATCCCAGTCCAACCTCCCAATGACGCTCCGGTATCTCAATATCCTGAAATCCCTTCTTTAACAACCAGTTACGGAATATCTGCTGCACTTCATACTCTCCGTGTACCAGGAATAACTTCTTCACTTCTTTTGGGTCCTGACAGGAAAGCCATTGGCTCAAGTCCTCATAATCGCCGTGAGCGCTCATGGAACGGATCACGCCAACGTCGGCCCTTACCTCGTAATGGGTACCATAGATCGACACTTCCTTCGCCCCTCTCATCAGACGGCCGCCCAGCGACTGCGGCTCACAATATCCCACTATCAGGACCGTATTCCGGCTATCGGCAATGTTATTGGCGATATGGTGCTTCACCCTGCCCGCTTCCGCCATTCCTGAAGCCGAAATAATGACACAGGGCTCTTCCCGGAAGTTCAGCGCCTTTGACTCATCCACGGTCTGGATGTAATGCAAACCCGGGAAGTCAAAAGGATCATCATCTATTTCCAGCAACTTCGCCACTGTTTTATTAAATACCTCCGGATGATGCCTTACCACGTCGGTCGCCTCGCGGGATAAAGGACTATCCACAAAGATGTCCACCTTCGGCAGCTTACCGTCCAGGTTTGCCCGGTTCAGTGAATACAGGAGTTCCTGGGTACGGCCCACGCTAAAGGCGGGAATGATCAGTTTCCCTTTCTTCACCTTACAGGTATCATGAATATATTTGATCAGCAGGTCGTCTGAAGGAACGGCCTCCGCATGTAACGTGCTGCCATAAGTAGATTCCAGCAGAATGTAATCTGCCTGGGGGAAGATATCGGGGGATCTTAATATAGCGTCATTATACCTTCCTATATCGCCACTGAAGGAGATCTGTGTGGTCTTTCCGTTTTCGGTGATGCGCACATGTACAGCAGCACTACCTATAATGTGCCCGGCATCCGTGAAATATACTTCCACATCTTCATCTATCCGGAACCAGCTTTTATAGTTTACTTTTTTAAGAGCGCTGATGCTACGTTCAGCATCATTAATGGTATATAAGGGGCTTATTTCCGGTTTCCCCTCCTTCCTCATTTTCTTATTGGTGAACTTCGCATCATCTTCCTGGATCTTTGCAGAATCCAGCAACAGGATCTCTGTCAGATCACGGGTGGCCGGCGTACAATAGATATTTCCCTTAAACCCTCTTTTTACAAGTAATGGTATCAGTCCTGAGTGATCGATATGTGCATGTGAGAGGATCAGGTGCGTAACTGAAGCTGCATCAAAACCAAAGTTTTCATTCATAGCATCAGTTTCCCTGCCCATTCCCTGAAACATCCCGCAATCCAGCAAGATCTTCTTGCCATTCTTTAGCGAGATAAGATGTTTAGACCCTGTAACCGTACGTGCCGCTCCGTGAAATGCTATTTTCATGTGGTGTTTTTGAAAGATGATCTGTAAAAATTAATCCTGTCTATACTTTTCCTTTGAAGGACCAGGTGATGGCGAAGGAGGCAATTACTGTGCCATCAAGGCTCTTCCCGATACTGTTCGCTGTGATCGTTTCCGGCTCGCCCGTCTCCGCTGTACGGGCTATTGCCGCTTGTATGGCTGCTCCGTCCTGGCAGGTGAACCATGTTCTGCCAACTGCCTTTTTTACAAAAGATGCTTCCATACCTGTTACCAGCATGGATACACGTTTAGGAGCAGCTGCTCGTACATACATCATTGCCAGTAATCCGGTGCTCATCTCTGCGGCCATAGACAGGCAGGCGAAATAAGTAGACCGGAATGGGTTCTGGGATAACCATTTAAAAGGCACCATTGTAATACACTGCCCTTCGTCCAATTGTTTCAATCTAACGCCTGACAGCCAGGCAATGGGCAATTTCCATAAAAGATAAAGGGAGAACTTGAACGGGTGTCCGGCAAAACGGATAAATGACCGGACGGCAGGATGAAAGTTGGGATGCTCCATATTGGCTTTATTGATTTGTGTAATGAGCGGGATTCAGTGCCTGTGGTGACCACTGTTGCAGCATGTCGCCTACCTTCTCCTTATCATACGTATCAGCCGATTCCAGCAGGGCAGAATTCTGTGTATGCAACCTGTTGCCTTTTGCATCCAGGATCACCAGCACAGGAAATCCAAAGCGCTGCGGATATCCGAGTTGTTTCAGCAACGGCAGGTTCTTGTTCTCTTTACTGTAGTTCAGGTGATACACCACGTAATTCTTCTCCGTCAGTGCGTTCAGCGTGGAATCTTCCTGGACAAACTTATAATACCGTTTGCACCAGATGCACCAGTTCCCACCGATCTGGACCAGCACATGTTTATTGCTGGCAGCCGCTTGTTGTTCCGCCTTCAGCAGGTCCGCAGCAGCATCTGCCGTTGGGTCATAGATATGCTGGAGGTCCAGGTGCGGCTTCTCCTGTGCATGTACCGTTGCTACAGTGCACATCATTACCACGATGGGTAACCATAAATATTTCTGCATACGTTAATTTATCTGTCTACAAAGACTGTATATACCGGTAGATGGATTGCTGTGCGTTTACGACAGGTGCGCCTTCTTCCGGAACAATTTCGATGTTCTGTATATCGGCGTCCAGCTTTACAGCGTTCGTATTATCTGCCAGCTGGAGGCGGATGATCTCTTTCAGCTGCTCCTGCAACTGCTGATCATATACCGGGAAGCATACTTCAATACGCCTGTGCAGGTTACGGTTCATCCAGTCTGCCGATCCCATATAGACCTCTTCATTGCCATTGTTATGGAAAATAAAGACCCTGGCATGTTCCAGGTAACGGTCAACTATTCTTCGAACCCTGATATTGCTGCTCTCCGGTTGTTCCGGCACAAGACAGCAGATACTGCGGGCGATCAGATCGATCTGCACACCTTCCTGGCTGGCGGCATACAAACTGGCGATCATCTCTTTCTCCTGCAGGTTATTGAGCTTGATGGTGATCTTTGCAGGTTTGCCTGCGCGGGCATTTTCAATCTCCCGCCTGATCAGTTCCTTAAAGCGGTCCATCAGGTTAAACTGCGCTACCAGCAGATGCTGGAAGGTAAGGAACTTATACTTAGCCGGTTGCTCCCTGGCCTGCAGGTACAGGAATAACAATTCTAATTCCTGCGTAATACCCGGGTGGGCGGTCATCAGTACATGGTCTGTATAGAACCGTGCCGTCGTTTCATTGAAGTTACCTGTAGCCATCAGGCCCATATAATCCCAATGATAACCGGTGCGGCGTTTCACCAATGCGATCTTGGCGTGTACTTTCAGTCCCGGAATACTATAGATGATCTTTACGCCGGCCGCCTTCATCTTCTTGGCCCAGCGGATGTTGTTGGCTTCATCAAAGCGTGCCTTGAGCTCCACGAACACCGTTACCTGTTTGCCGTTGCGGGCGGCGCTGATCAATGCATTCGCGATCTGCGAACTGGAAGCGATACGGTACAGCGTGATGTATATTTCCTGTACTGCCGGATCTACTGCTGCTTCGTTAAAGAAACGCAGGATGTAATCGTAACGCTGATAAGGTGCATGTAGCAGGATATCCCGCTTCAATACTTCCTCCAGCAAACGGGGCGCCTTTTCCAGTGCAGGTACCTGTATGGAAGGCTGTTTCGGATAAGTGAAGGCTGGCGACTTAACCGGCATAGGCAGGTCGTTCAGGTCCTTCAGGTTATGATAACGGCCTCCTTCTACCATTTCTTCCGGCAGGATGTGGAAGTAGACTGACAACAGCTTCTGTAACACTACCGGCATAGCTGCATCGTAGAGGAAGCGGGTAGGTATGCCCAGTTCTCTCTTCTGGATCATGGTCTCTACCTGCTCAAGGATGTCGCTGGCCAGTTCGTTCATATCCGTTTCTGCATCACGGGTGATCTTGATACTATAACACCCGTTCACGGTATAACCGGGGAACAGGAAGCCTATATTCTCCCTGATCACATCGTCGAGCATAGCAATGTAAGATACGTTGTCCAGCGCAGGTAATTCTATGAAACGGGGCAATGATGCGCTGGGGATGTTCACCAGGGCGTATTGCTGCATCTCCGGAGTACTATCTTCCGAAAGGGAGATCACGAGGTACAACTGGTTATTTTCCAGGAATACTTCTTCCGGTTTCTTCTTCCTTAACCACAATGGCTGCAGGAAGCTGAGCACCCGTGTCAGGAAATACTCCCGCAGGTGCTCAATATGTAAAGCATGTAACGGCTCGTTGTAGTAGAGATGAATATTGTTGGCGCGCAGGGCAGGCAATAGCTCTCCCGTCAATATACGCCCGAACGCCGTTAGCTGTCTGCTGATCTCTGTCTGTATCGCCGGCAGGGTATCCTGCGAAAGGATCTCCTCGCCTGCTACATCCGGATCACGGTGCAACAGTTTGTTCACTGTCAGGATAGCGGGCATCCGTACACGAAAGAACTCATCTAAATTGGAAGAGAAGATGGAAAGGAATTTAATCCTCTCATATAAAGGCACCTGATCATCATTTGCCATACACAGTACCCTGTAGTTAAACGATAACCAGCTAAGGTCTCGGTCATACAGCGGAACACTCGTTAAAATAGTCTTATTACTCATGCTTAGTTCTTCACCGGAAAAAATAGGGCTGCTACCAGGAATGCCAGTACGGAAATGATCAATCCGAACATAAAGATATTGTAAGCTATACGCAGCTGTTTATACTTCTTGCCCAGTACTACGCCCAGGTGATAAATATCCTGGATCATGCTGCCATACACATATTCGTTGTCTTTCATCATCTCGGTCATGCCCCAGGTATATTCATCCAGTGACATTTTATGGAAGTTGCCGAAGAAGAGCAGATTAGTTTTTCTACTGTCGATGTCAGCCTTGGTAAATTTCCCTACATTAACGTTAGGACGGGTGGCCAGTACTGAGAAGATGATGGTCAGCACACCTGTCAGCAGGAAGATGAAAGCAGGTATGATGAGGTTAGGGTAATCTTCCAGTCGCCGGAACAACACACCAAGTATTACGGAAATAATGATGGAGTTCACGGAGATCATGATATGGGCCTTACTGTCGGCCATAGAGCTGAGACGTATATGGTTAGTGGAAGTAGTACGGAACATTGTTTCCACTCCCCTGCCTACTTTAGGCTCTTTATCTTTCTCCTTGTCTTTCTTTTTCTCTTTACCGCCTTTCTCTTCCTTCTTTTCCCTTTCCTCCTTCAAGGCGGCGTAAGGATCTCCGTTAACTGCAGCTACGGTGACAGGCGTTGGTCTGACTTCAGCGGGCGTTATTATAACTTCATCGGATGTTACGATTTCTTCAGGCATTGCAACGGCTTCTTTCTTTGCCGCCTTTTCTTTCTTCTTCTCCGCTTTCTCTTCCTGTTTCTCTAACTTACTCTTCAATCTGGCGATGTTTTCTTCTTTCTGTTGTTGCAGTAATGCCTTGCAATAAGCAGTAAAATAATGATGAGATTCCTGCAGTCTTAGTGACCCTGCGTTCCAGACTGCGCCTGGAATTTCCCTGCCTGTGGTCAGTTCCATTTCCTGCCGTAACAAACGGGAACGCTCTTTAAATTCCTTTGTACCCAGATGGAACAGGTCAGCGTCACACACGATCTGTTCAAGCAGGTTCTGTGGGTTCTGTGGCATTTTTGTAGCCATGATACAGCCTGTCACCTGTTGTTGTACATTTTCTGGAATCTGTTGTATATTTAAGAAGTCCCTTGCCATCTCTGCACCTTTCTCCTCGTGCATTTTCGTTTCCCCCATCAGGTAACCCAGGTCATGAAACCAGCATGCGACGTATACCACCAGCAGTTCATTGTCCTCCAGCCTGTAATGCGCTGCAATCTGCTGTGCTGCTGCAACTACCAGCTGTGTGTGTTCTAAATTATGATAGACCAGGTTAGGGTGAGGACGCTCCTGGTATTGCTTCGCAACATATGTTTCTGCTGCTTCTATGATTAATCCTGTTTGCATAAGCCTTAGTTAAAAAAGCGAAACTGAGATCAGCAAGTTACTGCATTTTTAAGTTAATTTTATTCTATGAATACGCAACGCAAAATACAACGGGCAAGCTGCTCGTTGTGTTTTTGCGTTGAATATTAACTACTCATCTATGCAAGTAAGATATATTGCGTTCTTTTTCCTGTTTCTGTCCTGCAATGCTTTCGACCGCGAGGATAAACAATATGGTTCCCCTAAAGGTTATAATCTTGCAGAGGCTACCCGTTACCGTGTCAGGCAGTCCATGCAGGAGATATCGGGCATTGTCCTGGCTCCTGATGAACATCATATCCTGGCTATTAATGACGAAGAAGGGAAGATCCATTCAATTGATGTGAATACGGATAAGCCTTATCCCACTTCTAAATTTGACAAAAGCGGTGACTACGAAGACCTCGCAACTACCGGCCCTGATTGGTTTGTACTGAAGAGTAACGGCAACCTGTATCATGTTATCGCCATGTTTACCGACACAGTAGACGCAGTACACTACAAACTGCCACTTCCGGGCAAAAGAGAATTTGAAAGCCTGTATTTCGATGCGCGGGATAGCAGCCTGGTAGCAGTTTGCAAGAACTGCGAAGAAGACAAAAGAGAGGGCTTTACTACCGCTTACCGTTTCCAGCTGAATACGATGGAGTGGGATACCATGCCCGCATACCGTATCAACGTAGCTGATATTGCCAGGTTAACAGGCGGCGATGTGGGGCACTTCAGGCCTTCCGCCGCTGCAGTTCATCCCATAGAACACAGGCTATATATTGTTTCGGCTATCAACCGCCTGCTCGTCATTACCGACCTTGACGGTAAAGTACAGGAAGCCTATAATATACGGCATCGCAGGTTTCCGCAACCGGAAGGCATCTCCTTCAGTGCGAACGGCGATATGTACATATCAAATGAAGCAGTAGACGAATCACAAGCCAACATACTGAAATTTAAGTACCATTGAACTCATCACGATGATTAGCATTTTACCGAAAGCGAGACACATTCTACCCCTTCTTTTCCTGCCATTGCTTACGCAGGCCCAGATGACAGACGACAGTCTGGCGCGCAGGGTTATCCTTATCGGGGATGCCGGAGAACTGCACAAAGACGGACACAACGTTGTTATAGATGCTGTTAAACAGCGTATCAACCTGCAGGATTCGAGGAACACCGTATTATTCCTCGGAGACAATATATACCCTCTCGGTATGCCCGATCCCGGCGCTGGCAGATATGATGAGGCGAAACAAATACTCGACTACCAGGTCAACCTGGTGAGAAATACCAATACACAAGCCATCTTCATTCCCGGTAATCATGACTGGAAACGCTCTAAACCGGATGGCTGGCAAACAGTGATCAATCAGCAACTCTATGTAGATTCATTGGGACTGCCCAATGTCAACTTCCTTCCTAAAGACGGCTGCCCAGGCCCTGAAGAGGTACAACTTGATAATAACACCACCCTGATCATCATGGATACGGAATGGTGGCTGTTCCCTTATCAGAAGCCAGGATCAGAGTCTTCCTGCGATACTAAAACAAGGGAAGAGGTCCTCACAGAACTGAACGACATCGTAAGCCGTAACAGGAATAAGCTGATCATCTTCGCCGGGCACCACCCTTTCAGAAGCTACGGCATACATGGCGGATACTATACTATTAAACAACATATTTTCCCATTCACCGACCTTAAAAAAGGACTGTACATTCCTTTACCACTGATCGGCTCTATTTACCCGATCACCCGTGGTGTATTCGGTACGCCCGAAGATATTCCGAACCCCATCTATCAGTCAATGATCAGAGGCGTGGAAGCGGCCATCAAACCTCATGGCCCGGCCATCTTTGTATCAGGCCATGATCACACCCTCCAGCTCATCAAAGATGACCAGAACTTTTACGTGGTAAGCGGTTCCGGTTCGAAGGAAACCCGTGTGAAGAAAGGCAGTAAATCACTTTTTGCCAGCAATGAGAACGGCTACACCGTACTGGAAATCTCCAAAAGCGGTCGCGTGGAAGTGAAATACTACACGGTAGATAAAACCGACGCTCCTGCATACGCACAACAATTATTCAGCCTGCAGGATGTCCGTTCCAGCACAATTGCTAATGCCAGTCCTTCGGCCAGCCAGCTGCCATCTAGCCTGTCTATGCCGGCTGATCCCAAATATGCAGGTAAAAGTGGTTTCCATTACTGGTTAATGGGTAGGAACTACCGTGACGTATGGGCCACTCCGCTCAGCTTCCCGGTATTAGACCTGAACAAGGAAAAGGGCGGACTTAAGATAATAAAACGCGGAGGCGGTATGCAAACCCTCTCCCTGCGTCTGGAAGATAAAGATGGTAAGGAATGGGTACTCCGTTCGCTGAAGAAATATCCTGAGAAGGCAGTTCCTGAAGCCTTGCGTGAAACAGTAGCGAAAGATGTAGTACAGGACCAGATATCCGCAGCTAACCCATACGCACCGGTAGCTGTAGTACCACTGGCTGAAGCTGCCGGCGTGCATCACACTAATCCCACTTTTGTATATCTGCCCAAAGACACTATCCTCGGCATTTATGCAAACACCTTTGGCGATGATGTATATCTCTTTGAAGAGAGAGAACCGGATGTAAAGAAAAAGACTCTCAGTACGCCGAAACTGCTGGAACAACTGCAGGGCGATAACGACAATACCGTTGATCAGCCTTCCGTGCTGAATGCTCGTCTGCTGGACTGGCTGATCGCAGACTGGGACCGTCACGACGACCAGTGGAGATGGGCGGAAGAAAAGAATAAAAAAGAGAAGACGCAGAAATATTATCCCATCCCGCGCGACCGTGACCAGGCATTCTTTGTGAATGAAGGTCTGTTACCACGTATCGCATCCAGGCGCTGGGCACTGCCTAACATCCAGGGCTTCCGTCCGAAGATCAGGTATATAGAAGGCCAGAACCCTACTGCACAACCCTTTGACCGTTCCTTTATGAACGAGCTCAGTGAACAACAGTGGAAAGATATTTCTAAAGCCTTCGTACAGAAGATCACAGATGCATCTATCAGAGATGCTGTTAACCACTTCCCGGATTCGATCAAGTCGGAAGTTGGAGAGCGGACCTATAACATACTGAAAGCCCGCCGTGACATCCTCGAAAAAGAAGCACTGGTGGCCTATCGCTTCCTGGCTAAAGATGTGGACGTAACCGGCAGTAAGAAAACAGAGTTATTCTCTGTAGAACGTCTGGCCGGCGGACTGGTAGACGTAACTGTTACCAAGATCAACAAACAGGGTGAACTGGAACAGGTCATCTACCATCGTACTTTCGATCCAAAAGATACCCGTGAAGTACGTTTATATGGTCTTGGCGGCGAAGATAAATATGTAGTGAAAGGCGACAATGGCTCCCCTATCAAAATCCGCATCATTGGCGGTAAGGACATAGATACTTATGTTGATAGTACCGGTAGTCATGCAGGCAAACGTATCCGGATCTACGACCTCGCTAACAGGAAAGACAGCTTTGACATGAATGGTAATGACAAGCGTATCTTATCCTCTAACCCGGATGTGATCAGGTACGAACGCGTCTTCTTCCGTTATAACTACAATAAGCTGATGCCGCTGGCCACTGCTGCGTTTAACCAGGATGACGGATTGTCTCTCGGCGCCGGCTTCCAGTATACCACACAGGGCTTCCGCAAGCGTCCGTTCGCAACAAGACATACCGTACTGGCCGGGCACTCACTAGGTACGAACGCATGGCAGTTCCGTTACCTGGGTGAATTCACTGATGCAATCGGCAACTCCGATCTGACCATTGCCGCCAATGTAAAAGCACCTAATAACACGATCAACTTCTTCGGCTTCGGTAATGAAACCGTTTTTGATAAATCACGGACCATCCGTTACTACCGTACACGTTTCAGCCTTTACAACATCGAACCTTTGCTGAACACCAAGCTGTCGCAAAATGTAGAGTTGTACTACGGTCCTTCATTGACCTATTATACGCTTGACAAGGACCAGACTGCAGGACGTATCATTTCCGACTTCCCGCATAACGGACTGGACTCACTATCAGTGTACCAGTCTAAAACATATGCCGGTCTGCGTTTGGGATTAAAGATAGATACACGCGACAATCCGCTCATCCCTACAAGAGGTATCATCTGGAATAGCTCCGTGTATGGCAGCAAGGGATTGAATGAACAGAAGCGTGATTACCTCCAGGCACAAACAGACCTGAGTATTTATACTAACTTCCACGTACCTACCAGTGTTGTATTGGTAGCCCGCTTCGGCGCTAATAAGATCTGGGGCGACTATGAATATTTCCAGGCAGCTTCTATCGGTGGTGTACAGAACCTGAGAGGTTACCGCAACTATCGGTTTACCGGTAATGCAGCTGTTTACAATAATGTGGAACTGCGTATCAAACTGTTTGACTTCCGTTCCTATCTCTTCCCTGCAAGCGTAGGTTTACTCGCCTTCAATGACGTAGGCCGGGTATGGTATCCTAACCAAGAATCAGCCAGATGGCATGACGGTTATGGCGGCGGACTATATTTCACACCTGCTAATCTCGTAGTACTTTCTGCTGTAGTAGGCCGTTCTGAAGAAGGCGTATTACCTTATATTACTTTCGGGTTCAGGTTCTAAGCTGATCTGATCTCCGGACAAATAAAAAGGCCCGCTCTCATAACAAGAGCGGGCCTTTTTGTTATATTAAATCCTACAGTCCTTAATCCATATTCACCTTCACACGTAATGCTCTCAAACCACTTACCCCTTGCAGGTCTTCGAGGTCCAGCATTTCCACTTCAGATGACAGTAATCCTTTATTCTGCAGGAAGGTGATATATTTCAGGTATTCTTCCATCTCTCTTGCGTAAGCATATACGATAGAGATAGTACCCGGTTGCGTCAGTCGTTTGCCTGTCTGACGGATATGCACTTTATCTATCCGTTTCTTCATGATCTCGTAACGGATGTTATAAGCACCTTCTACATCAAAGCGGCGTTCGTCCTGGCGGAAGCTGATATCGATCGGATTGCTGTGTACCAGTATCAGTTGTGTGGTCTGTAAAGGTACTTTCAGAGAATCTTTCAGCTTGTTTGTCATCTTCGCGATCTCTGCCATGGAACTCAGCTGCCACAGACGAAGATTACGCAGGTACAACAAATCGAATTTGCGGTTCTGTGCAATAGCCTGTCCTATGTAGATATTGTACTCAACCCCGTCGGTGCGGTACTTCTCAAAATAGCAGGGGAAGGAATGCTGAATGTTCTCTTTCTCTTTATCCAGGTATTTGTTGATCTCCTTATTGATCTTGGCGAGGCTTTCTTCATATTCCTGGCGGTGATGCAGGATGTGGCCTTCTGAAGTATCTACGAGAGAGAAGTAGCGTTCCAGTGCCGGTTGCAGGGACGGATGACTCTCATGCAGGTGACGGAACAATGGCCCGATCTCTTCATCGAGGTAGTTGTTCGTCTTCAGTTCATCTTCCGACAACATACCACTGGTAATACCTGTGATCAGCTCATCGTTCTTAAACTTCAGTTCTTCCAGCAGTGGCAGATAGATAGCGTTACCAATATAATCCAGCGTCTCTCTGATCAGCAATAACTGTTCACGCAGGTCTTCATGGATCGCATTGCTGCGTTCTGTGGAAGAGTTCCTGATATCGACAGCGCCGTATAACGGATAAACATCTTCAAAAGAAATGTTCCCGATGTCTTTACGGTCTTCTTTCGGCGTATGCAGATAATGCCATGCGGCATCCGTAAACTTCCATTCCACCGCAGGCTGGAGGGCAGTGAACTGCTCTTTTATCACCTGGATGATACGGTTATTCACTATATCGGCTCCCCTTGTCAGCAGCATCATCACCAGCGGATGGGCGGGATATGCCCGGCCTAAAGTTTCCGCAGTGATCCTGTTCACATGAGGAGAAGCTATTTCAACAATACCCAGCAGCTGATCTTCATACCACACAGGCGCCATCAGGTAACTCTTGATACCTTTCAGGGGCAGATAGCGCAGGAAGGGATAAGATAACAAGGTAGCATCTGTCACTTCAGGGATCAACAGGGGATCTCTCTGCTTCATCAGGTGATCCAGCAGTTGCTGAAATAATTGCTGCTGCTGTTTGCCATTATTGATAACGCCCAGCATAACGCCGCTTTCACAGAGCTCACACTCCAGCACGTACTGTCCGTTGATCTTCGGAATAGGCACAATATGCACGCTGGAATCTTCCTGCTGCATCAGTGACTCTACTTCCTCTTCCATCCGGCGGTAAGTTTGTTGCTCATTACCATCATGCATGTTCAGGATCAGGTTCTTCATGGTATTCTGTACCTCATCCTTTGTAACATCCTGTATGGTCCAGATCACAAATCCTTCCAGCGCGAAGTTGCGCAAGGGTAGTAATTCCTGTAATGTTTCCAGGGAAAAATGCTGCTGACAGATATTATCATATCTCAGATCAGGCAGCTCACCTTTTACTTTGACATCCACGAAGCGGGCGTCGATATGCAACTTCACATACTTCTTCAGGCCATTGCTTTCCGGCAATGTTACATGATGGATGATCTCGTTCTGATAGTCTACCGGGAAACCATATACTTTTTCGAGCAATAGTTTGTACAACCATTCAAGCTTGTCCCTTTTTACTTTCTCAACAGAGATCCCGTCCGGCACTGCCAGCAATTTATCGCCATTAGCGGCAAAAAGCTTTTTGAACAGATCGGAATAATAAAAAATGGCAAATTTGTGCGGAACACCTATGCCATAGATATCTTTATCCATGTCGACCGTGACAGGGAAAATAGTTGCAATGATCAGATCGAGATATTCCTGGTAGGCAGACAGATCGTCCGCACCGGCTATTGGCCCCAATAAGGCGGGGTTGCCTTCAAACTGTTTAACTATCTTGTTGTAGTATGCAGCACGCGCGTCCGATGTCTTAGCAGCCTTTTCTTTCAGAAACTTAACGTAAGGTCCAAATGAGATATGGCTGTCTATCAGTACTTCCTCTTCTTTAAACACCTCGGAGTTAGCAGATAAAACTTTCATAAACTATAATGTGTAAAAAATACTCATCGTATACTATATAGACGAATGGGATAATAAAATATTTTATGGCTTCCAGTATATACAGCGTGCAGGTAAAAGCAGGATCATCGAGAATTATCTGCAAAGTTATGTTAAAACTGGTTACAACACTTCAAAAAAAATGCAGATTTGCTTATACAAATCTGCATTAATATTTTAAGTATTAACTATTTAACTATTATAACTCGATCTGGTTACGCAGCAGATCTTCTATCGTATCACGCCTGCGGATCAGCTGTGCTTTGCCGTCTTTTACGAGTACTTCAGCAGGCTTCAGACGGGAGTTAAAATTGGACGCCATTTCGAAACCATAAGCGCCGGCGTTATAAAATACCAGGTAATCGCCTTCCTTCACTTCGTTCAGTTTACGGTCCCAACCGAAAGTATCTGTTTCACAGATATTTCCCACGATGGTATAGATACGCTCAGTTCCTTTCGGATTGGAGATATTGCGGATCAGGTGGAAAGCATCGTAGAACATAGGTCTGATCAGGTGATTGAAGCCAGAGTTCACACCGACGAAAACGGTAGCAGTGGTCTGTTTGATCACATTCGCCTTTACAACGAAATAACCGCACTGGCTTACCAGGAATTTACCCGGTTCAAACCATACCTGCAAAGGACGGCTATATGTTTTGCTGAATTTATTGAAGGCCTCTGACAATTTTCTGCCCAGGAGGTTGATATCTGTTTCAGGATCGCCCTGTTGGTACGCTACTTTAAAGCCGCTGCCGAGGTCAATGAACTCCAGGTCAGGGAAGTGTACTGCCTGTTCGAACATGATCTCTACGCCACGCAGGAACACGTCCACGTCTTTGATCTCAGAACCTGTATGCATATGCAGACCGGTCACTTTCAGTTTGGTGCTCTTCACGATACGCTCAATGTGGCGCAGCTGGTGAATAGAGATACCGAACTTACTGTCAACGTGACCTGTGGAGATCTTATAGTTTCCACCAGCCATGATGTGCGGGTTCAGGCGGATACAGATCGGGTAAGAATCGCCGAAGCGGTTTCCGAACTGTTCGAGGATGGAAATATTGTCGATGTTGATATTAACGCCCAGTTCCTTCGCGGCAATGATCTCTTCCAGGTCCACACAGTTGGGCGTGAAGATGATATTGTTCGGAGCAAAACCGGCTTTCAGCCCCAGATGTACTTCCTGGATGGATACGGTATCTAGCCCGCAGCCCAGGGAATTGATGTACTTGAGGATATTGATATTGGTAAGTGCTTTACAGGCGTAGAAAAAGCGTGCATCCGTCTTCTGGAAAGCCGTTTGCAGCTTTTCGTACTGGACCTTTATTTTTTCAGCATGATATACATACACCGGTGTTCCAAATTCTTCAGCCACCTTTACAAGGAAATCGGCTGGGAGAAGATCGCTTTGCTTAGACATTTATGGATAATGATTTACAAATTTTCACATGCAGGAGGTCTTTTCGGTAAAGGCCGCCTGAAAAGTCTGCGAATTTACTACTGAAACCGGAAATTTTACAGATCTTCTTCTCCCCCCATGAAATCGTCCAGTTCACGGCGTTCCTTTTTGGTAGGACGGCCGATCTTGCTGGGACGTTTGCCTGTCTGGAAGACAGAGGCCTGGCGTTGTTCGTGCTTATCCTCTTCGGGGGTGATATCGTTATAATATTTTATAGCTTCTGTGTACTGTACACGGTTAGCCAGCAGGGCTACTACCTGGATCACCCATTTACGGCCTTCGGTCCTGATCTCGTAGATGTCATTGACAGCTACGGGACGGGCGGGTTTGACGTTAGCGCCATTCATTTTCACCCTGCCTGAGTCACAGCCGTCAGTAGCCAGGGAGCGGGTCTTGAAGATCCTGATAGACCAGAGGTACTTGTCGATACGTACTTTTTCTACTTCTTTCATCTTGACTATATGTATAAGGCCGGCCCGTTAGTAACGAGCCGGCCTTCAAATTTATTAATAAATAGCGTTATCAGGCTATTTGCTCATTTCTGCGAAATACTTGTGGAAGTAAGGAATGGTCTCGATTCCTTTGTAGAAATTGGCCAGTCCGTACTTTTCATTAGGCGAGTGCAGGTTATCGCTATCCAGACCGAAGCCCATCAGGATGGTTTTGAGGCCCAGCTCTTTTTCAAACAGCGCTACGATAGGAATACTTCCACCGCCGCGTGTAGGGATAGGTCCTTTACCGAAGGTGGCCTTAACGGCTTCGCTGGCAGCTTTGAAAGCTACATGATCAGTTGGCGTTACATAAGGGCTGCCACCATGGTGGGTAGTTACCTTTACTTTCACGCTTTTTGGAGCGATCTTTTCAAAGTGAGCCTGGAACAGGGCAGAGATCTCTTTCCAGTCCTGGTTAGGCACCAGGCGCATGGAGATCTTGGCAAAAGCTTTAGACGGCAGTACCGTTTTAGAACCTTCACCTGTGTAACCACCCCAGATGCCGTTCACTTCCAGGGTAGGACGGATACCGGTACGCTCGATGGTGGTGAAGCCTTTCTCGCCCCACAGGTCATCTACACCCAGGTCTGCTTTATATTCTGCTTCGTCGAACGGAGCGGCGTTCAATGCAGCACGTTCTTCTTTTGTCAGTTCCTGAACTTTATCGTAGAAGCCAGGAATGGTTATATGATTATTTTCATCATGCATGGAAGCGATCATCTTACAGAGGATGGTAGCCGGGTTAGCTACAGCACCACCGTAAACGCCACTATGCAGATCGCGGTTAGGACCGGTCACTTCTACTTCCATATAGGAAAGGCCACGCAGACCGGTATCCAGTGAAGGATTTTCCAGGCTGATCATAGCAGTGTCGGAGATCAGTACTACATCTGCTTTCAGTCTTTCTTTATTCTCCTGGATAAAGATGCCGAGGTTAGCGGAGCCAACTTCTTCCTCCCCTTCTATCATGAATTTGATGTTGCAGGGCAGGGTATTGGTTTTGGACAGGGTTTCAAATGCCTTCACATGCATATAGAACTGTCCTTTATCGTCCGCGCTGCCGCGGGCATATATCTTTTCTTCTTTAATAACAGGCTCAAAAGGACCGCTATGCCAGAGTTCCAGCGGGTCGGCAGGTTGTACGTCATAGTGACCATATACCAGCACGGTAGGCAGTTTAGGATCTATGATCTTTTCTCCATATACGATAGGGTGGCCGGCAGTAGGACAAACTTCCACTTTCTCAGCGCCGGCTTCTTCCAGGCGCAGCTTTACAGCTTCGGCACATGCCTTTACATCCTTGCTGAAGCTTGAGTCAGCGCTAACTGAAGGGATACGCAGCAATTCCAGCAGTTCTTCGAGGAAACGATCTTTATGTTGTAACTGATAATCTTTCCAAACTTGCATGTTTCAGTGTATTAGACTTTTTAGAAAGGTGCAATTTAAGGGAAAGTCAGAAATAATGATTTGTCTGTTTCAGCTGATCGGTCTTAAAACGGTCTATGGACAGGATGGGAAAGCCGGGTTTTACCCACCGATGCGTCGGGGATGCGTCGTATATGAAGCATGTATGCGTCGTGTATAAAGCGTAGTGAATTGGGGGACCAAACAAACGGTATACCGGCAGTATTCGTGAACGTTGGGGGAGCAACGCAGAGAATCAGTTTGAAATCATTTTGTTTACATTAACATGGCATTAACAATATTGTAGATCTTTTGATCGAAATTGATCATCCAAACCGGTATACACTACACCAATCCCGAAATAGTATGCAAACCAGCGAGGACATCACAATGTTATCTGCCTTGCAGAAGGATAACAGACTTGAGGCTTATCAATACTTCTTCATGAAATACTACAAGCCCCTTTGCTTCAAAGCCTGCCAGATGCTGGGGAACCAGGATCGTGCGCTGGAGGTAGTGCAGCAATTGTTTATAGAAGTATGGAGAGAGCGGACCTACAGGAACATTTCGCACTCTCCCGGGGGGTTCTTTTATCAACTTTTATATGAGCGATGTTTGCACCTGCAGCAGATCAGCACCTGCCCGCCGTGTCAGACAGGCGCTCTTGTACCGCAACAGGCATTGTCGCCGCAACTGGCAGTATTATTAGATTCGTGACCCGATCATAACATACACAACATACACATCACCCTCAATAATCTTCTCAGCACAAGATGAAATACGACCAAGAGTATATATACACATTACTCCTGCGTAAGCAACTGGGCGAATTAAGTGAAGTGGAAGATAAGTTGCTGCAAAAGGTCATGCATACCGATGAACAGGTTCGTAAATGTTTCTATGAACAGGAAGAAGCGAAATTATATACCGATAATGCTTTCCTTGACGATCTGCGGGTAGAACATGACTGGTGCAAAGTAGCAGCTATCCTTGCCCCCAAACCCTTACATACCAGGATCCTCCAGTTTGTGATACAGCGTAATGCTGCAGCAGCAGTTTTTGCTACCGCTATTACACTGGCAGCCGGCTGGATACTTTATGAAAATGGCTATTTCAAAGCACCTGCACCAGGCAAGGGCCGTACGCCAATGGCACGTCAACAGGCTACACGGCCGGTGAAAAAAACACCTGTTTTCACGCCGGCGTTACCTATAGACACGACAACCCACACGGCTCCCGACCCACGACTGATAGCGGACAACACCCATCTTCCGAATGATACGGCCATGCAGAAAGAGGGCGTACTTGTAACCGGAAAGCGGATCACGCACGACAGCATCTATCAAAGCAATACTATCGAGTGGAATACACTGACAGTACCGCCCAGAACAGATTACAGGATTGAACTGTCCGACGGGACGGAAGTGCATCTGAATGCAAGTTCCACCCTGCGGTTCCCGTTCATATTCCCTGGCAGAACCAGGGAGGTTTACCTGGAAGGAGAAGCTTTCTTCACGGTGGCGCATAACCCGAAACAACCCTTTATCGTGCATACGGGCACGACTTCCGTGATTGCTTTAGGCACGGCCTTCAACATCAATTCCTATGATAATAATGTTATCACAACTTCCCTTGTTACAGGCAGTGTAGTTACAGATGTAGGTGATAGTCTTGATGTGACCCTGAAACCGGGTTACGAGGCTATTTACAAGCCGGGCGAACGTTTCAAAGTAAAACGTTTTGACGAGAACGTTACCCTGGGCTGGAGAGATGGGATCTTCCGGTTTCATGATAAACCGCTGGAAGATATAATCCCGGTAATGAATCGCTGGTTTGGGCTGAAGGTATCGTTCGCATCAGCCAGTATGGCTGCCATACTCATTTCCGGCGATCTTGATAAGGATAAACCCGTTACTGAATTTCTGAACGAGCTATGCTGGGAAAATGGTCTTGACTTCAAGATCTATGACGGCACCATTCACTTTACCGTACATAAAAAATAGTCAGTAATAATCAGGAGATCAGTTTCTGCCGTAGCAGGAATTCCAGCTTCTCATTCACATCCAGCAATTTGGCTGTTAATTCTTTATTCTCCTTCCGGAGAGAATATACCTCATATGCCTTGTCTATGTTCTGCTTTAGCTCATCATCGTTCCAGGGTTTTGAAAAATACTTGTACACCTGTCCCTTATTAATGGCGTCTATTACAGCATTGATATCAGCATAACCGGTTAACAGCATCCGGATCGGTTCCGGATATTTATCAAGGATGGATTCAAAGAATTCAATTCCTGTCATTTTGGGCATCCTCTGATCAGAGATGATGATGTTCACTTCCTGTTTTGCCAGCACCTCTTCCGCCTCCTCTGCCGAAGTAGCCGTATATACTGTATAAAGTCTACGGAAAGATGCCTTAAAAGCATTTAAGTTGTGTATCTCGTCATCAACATACAGGATATGGATGTGTTGTGCACTCATTGACGCTGCCTTAGATTCAAATTATTATAAAAAAAGCGTTACAAACGAATGAAAGAAGGATAGACACTGAAAAACAAGCGCTTATTCATGGATAACTTCTTTAGATACAAGCTGTTCCGTACCTCGCCACCGTGAAATATTAGTAAAATTATAGAGAAACGTACATACCGGGGCCGTTTTTTTTGACAATGATGATATCTTTTCTGTGAAAGTAAAATAACGCCGTTTTATCGTTTACGCAACCCTTCCTTGCAGATTAAAAAAAAGCCACTATGTTTGCTATTGCTATCCAGTTTATTTCAGGGAGGTTTGATGACCGGATGCCCCCAAAACTGCATTCTAAGTTACGATAAACCAAAGTGATAATAGTACTGTTGTATTTCCAAACTGCAAACCATAGATTAAACTTAAATCCTTATTAAAATGAAAAAAAACACACTTGTTCTGATTATTATTATAGCCGTAG
This sequence comes from Chitinophaga sp. S165, assembly GCF_003182155.1. Lineage (GTDB taxonomy): Bacteria > Bacteroidota > Bacteroidia > Chitinophagales > Chitinophagaceae > Chitinophaga. Next base: position 26,056 of record NZ_QGTG01000018.1, on the reverse strand, counting down.
TCGTAATACTTGGCGGTTGTGGTGTTCAGAAATATAACAAGATGGTTGGACTGGATGAAGCTGTTAAAAACTCCTGGGGTACCGTACAGAGCCAGTACCAGCGCAGAACTGACCTGATCCCGAATCTTGTTGCAACTGTAAAAGGTGCTGCTAACTTCGAGCAGGAAACACTGACCAAAGTAGTAGAAGCACGTGCGAAAGCAACTTCTATCAACGTAAACCCTGACGATCTTACTCCTGAAAAAATGCAGCAGTTCCAGCAGGCGCAAGGCCAGCTGAGCCAAGCATTGGGCAGATTGCTGATGGTTACTGAAAACTATCCTACACTGCAGGCTAACCAGAACTTCCGTGACCTGCAGGCGCAGATAGAAGGCACTGAAAATCGTATCAGCGTTGCCCGTAAAGATTTCAATGACGTTGCCAGAACATATAACAGTGCAATCCGCACCTTCCCTAACAACATCGTGGCAGGCTTCGGCGGCTTCCAGCAAAGACCTTATTTCGAAGCACAGGCGGGCGCTGAGAATGCTCCTAAAGTGCAATTCTAAAAGCAACCCTGTATGAGCATATTCCCATTCAAAAAAAAGGAGCTCTTCACAGAAGCTGAAAAGCAACAACTGGTACAGGCTATACGTGATTCGGAGAGGCTCACGAGCGGAGAGATCAGGCTGTATGTGGAAAGCCATTGCGCGTATGTCAACCCTATGGACCGTGCACAGGAAATATTCCTGCAGCTGGGTATGGACAAGACTAAACGCAGTAACGGTGTTATCCTGTACATCGCGCTGAAAGACCGCCAGTTTGCAATACTGGGAGACAGAGGCATTCATGAAAAAGTAGGCGCCGGGTTCTGGGTAAAAGAAGGAGAACTGCTGGTCAGCTATTTTTCTAAGAATGACTATGTTGGCGGCATTGATGCCTGCATCAGGGAAATAGGAGAATCGCTTTGCGCACATTTTCCTTTTGAAGGGGACGACGAAAATGAATTACCCGACGATATAGTGTTCGGTAGATAGGCAGCGGTGATGATCCCTCCGCAGCGTAAAATTATATATGATGAGGAAAATATGCTGGTTATGGCTGGTTATACTGTTATTCACCGGATGGAAAGCACAGGCGCAGGATATTCCTCCGCGCCCTAATCCTCCCCGGCTGGTAAACGACCTGGCAGGCGTATTGTTAGGTAACGAAGCCGATATGCTGGAGCACAAGCTCCGCGCCTATAACGATAGTACCTCCACGCAGATCGCGGTCGTAACGCTGAACACTGTCGGCGACTATGAAAGCAGTGATGTGGCCCTCAAGATCCTTCGCGACTGGGGCATCGGTACTAAAGACAAGAACAACGGTATCCTGATACTGGCTGTTATACAGGATAGAAAGGTGCGTATTGAGGTAGGTTATGGTCTGGAAGGAGTAGTGCCCGACGCTATTGCTAACCGTATCATAGATGAAAACCTCAAGCCTAATTTCCGTCAGCAGCACTATTACCAGGGTTTAGACGAGGCGACTGACAAGATCATTGCCGCTGCGGCAGGAGAATATAAGGCAACTCCAGGCCGTGGAAGCAAAGGAAAAGGAAGTAATGCCCTGTTCATGGCAATATTCGTCATTATCATCATTATACTCATCATGAGAAACCGGGGTGGCGGTGGTGGCACCACCATCAGCAGAAGAGGCTCCGGTGGCTGGATAGGCCCTGTAGGTGGTCTTGGCGGTCTCGGTGGCTTTGGCGGCTTCGGTGGAGGTTCCTCCGGCGGAGGCTGGGGCGGTGGTGACAGTGGTGGTTTCGGCGGATTTGGTGGCGGCTCCGGAGGTGGAGGCGGCGCCAGCGGAAACTGGTAACACACAAAATACCGTATAAAAAAAGCAGGCTGTTCTTCTTTGAGCAGCCTGCTTTTTTATGCTTCCGTTAGCGGGAACCAGACACATACCCTTGTCCCCGCAGGTTGCCCGGTCTCATCGTAAAGGTCTTCAATATCAAACGTCGCGTCCAGGTTAAAGCGCCTGTTATATAGTGCCAGCCTGTCCCTCGTGATCTGTAGTCCGCGGGAATGATGTTCGTTTCCCGGCTGACGCTGTGCTGCGGCTTTCTCCCTTCCAATACCATTATCTTCGATCACACACAGCAGGCTGCCCTTCCTTTGATGGAAAGTGATAGATAGCCGCCCGTCTTCTTTTTTATGCAATAACCCATGCCAGATAGCATTCTCCACAAATGGCTGCAGGATCATGGTCGGAATATCTGTGAAGTCGGCGTCGAGCGTATCGTCTACCGTGATATCGTAAGTGAACTGGTCTCCGAAGCGCAGCTTTTCCAACTCCAGATAGTTCTCCAGCATTTTAAGCTCTTTTGAGATAGGGATACTGTTCAACTGTGAATTGTCCAATACATTCCTGATCAGCCTCGCAAAACGGCTCAGATAGGACAATGCCTGCTCTGTTTCCCGTTTCATCATGAACGTCTGGATAGAATTCAGCGCATTGAAAATAAAATGGGGATTCATCTGTGCACGGAGCGCTTTCATCTCCAGCTGGGCAATCTGTTGCTGTATCACTGCCCGGCGGCGGGCTTCCTTCTTAACAGCATTCACCCGCAACTTGAAATAGATATAGATCAGTACAATAACCAGCAGTGCACATAAGATGCGGAACCAGGCTGTTTGCCAAAATGCTGGCAATATATTGATCGTCAGCGTAGTCACCCCTGATGAAAATGTTCCGGCGGCATTCACGCTGCGTACTTTAAACCGATAGCTACCGGGCGCCAGATTAGTATACCTTGCTATCAGCAGGCCTTCTGCCTTTACCCATTCTTCATCTACACCTTCCATCTGATACAGGTATCCCACCGACTCATGATGATACTGCAGACTTTTGAACTCTATGCTGATAAAGTTCTGCCGGTGTGATAGTGTAACAGGCGTATAGCGCCCATGCTCCGCGCCTATGTTCACCACACTGTCCATTGTCCTGAAACTCAGAATGGTCACATCGGGTGGTGGCGGCGCCACCTGGAGCGTTGCAGGATCGAAGATCACAAAATGATCTGAAGCTCCTACCATCAAACGGCCATCCCTCAATTGGCTTACGGAACGGCGTACCTTCCGGTTATTATCGATAATGTCTCCGGTCTGAACAAATGTTTCAAGTGTTCCCTGTGGCTTATTAAACCTGTAAAAACCATACTGGGTAGTGAACCAGACGCCTGTAGATCCGATCACCTGCAGGTTCAGTACCCATTCATCGAACAGCGCACCATTGATCATTAATGGGCGCCCTGTTCCCTGACTGGTGTTGTAGATCCAGAGACCATGGTCAGTTCCTGCTATCAGTGTACTATCGTCCAGGAATTCAATACAGGTAATGTTACTGACTGATAGCTTATCCTGCAGAAAGATCCTGGAACTGCTTACTTTGCCTGTTTTTATATTGAACCGGATCAGTCCTGCGTCACTCGAAGCCATCCACAGCAGTGAATCATGCTGACGGGCCACATCCATGATAGTTATTGGCCGCTTTACATATTCCAGTAATCCGGGGTAACGCACAAATTCGTTGGTACGTGTGTCCCACCTTACCAGCCCTCTTTTGTACAATCCTATCCATACAGCAGTATCCTTTTCCGGCAGCATGGTCATTAAGGTCTGATCTCCAAATGCAGGAGAATGATAGTGGTTCACGAACCTGCCTTTTTCAGGATCGAATACCGACAACCTTCCATTTTCCTGTCCTACCAATACCTTGCCGTCGGGCATCTGGGCAAAACTCCAAACCAGGCTACGCTCCTCCGGCAGCTGGTAAGCGGGGCTTTTGGCATCATGCAGGAAGTGAGCTTTCAACTGCAGCGAAGGATCGAACCAACTGAAGCCTTTTCCCCAGTAACCGGCATAGATATTCCCCCCGCTATCCTGGAACAGACCTGTCACTTCCGCTCTGGGCAACCGATCTTCGGTGCCCTTGAAAACTGTACGATGGTCCATGATCCGGAAAGAATTGTCCGGCATGTTGAGGATGTTAACTCCGAGGTCCGTTCCCACCCAAAGGCGTCCATTACGGTCATTGAGGAAACAATTGACCTCGAAATCATAATGCAGGCTTTGATCATCTCCGTTATTCGCCCGGATGTTCGTATCAAATTTACCAGTGCGTTCATTAAACCGATAGATACCTCCGTTTTCGGTAGCTACCCATATATTCATTTCCCTGTCGGCAATAATATCGGTCACCATATTTCCATCGCCGGAAGGCAATGCAAAAGAGAAGGCTTTCAGCTGACGTGTTTCCGGCTGATACTGGTAGAGCGTATCTCCTCCCCTGGCGGCCACCCACATACGTTGCAGGCGGTCTATATAAAACTTCCTGACACTGCTCCTGATTGAGAGCAGAGGATGATTGCCCGGATTATCCTGCCAGTAATAGATGTGCTTGCGGGAGGGCTCGAGCATGTAGATACCATTACGCCCGCTGATCCACAGGTTTCCCTTCGCATCTTCTATAATAGTGCTGTACAGGTCTCCCCGTATGGCTTCGGGAATATTGGGCGGTTTAATAAAAATGCGGTTCTCCTCATCGTATTTCAGCAGCCCTTCCTGCGTAGTGGCCCATATCACACCGGCATGGTCCTGGATGATACGGCTGCAATTGAGGTTTCCATGAATAGAAGGCAGAATATCGATCTTCAATACAGCAACTCCTGATGTTGCCGGATCGTAATACCTGATATTATCCGGAGCGCCCATCCAGATGCGTCCTTTATTGTCTTCACAAAGGCAGATATCATCGTAATAAATAGATCCCGGCACCTTATCAAAACTGGCAATAGTTACCAGGTTGATACCATCATAACGTTGCAGGGCGGTACTGGCTATCCATATAAAGCCCTTACTATCCTGCAATATGGCAGAGACATGATTACTCGCCAGACCATCTTTACGGTCCAGGTGCGAGAAAGTATAAGCGGTGCCCTGTGCCTGCACAGGTGAACAATACCATGCCATCAGCCAAAACAGCAGGGCTGAGACAGATAAACGTTTCGACAAATGCAGTTTCATTAAGTGGTGAAAGCGTTAAATTGTTTTATACCTTTTGCTGACACCGACAGCAGCCTGGTATTTCCCTTCGTCAAAAGCATTCTCACTTTTAGCCATCACGATCGTAGCCACGCCATTTCCGATAAGATTAGTAATAGCACGGGCCTCAGACATAAAACGGTCTACGCCGATCAGGATGCCCAGCCCCTCCACGGGAATTACCTTAATAGCAGTAAGTGTTGATGCCAGTACAATAAATCCGCTACCCGTAATACCGGCAGCTCCTTTTGAGGTTATCATCAATATACCGATGATGGTCAGCTCCTGCCAGATGTCCAAATTTACACCATAGACTTGAGCCAGAAATATTACGGCCATAGAAAGATAGATACTGGTGCCATCCAGGTTGAAAGAATAACCGGCAGGTACTACCAGTCCTACTACTTCCCTGGCGCATCCCAGTTCTTCCAGCCGTGCCATCAGGCCAGGCAGTGCTGATTCGGAGGAAGAGGTGCCCAGTACGATCAATATCTCATTGCGGATAAATTTAAGATAATGCCACAGACTAAAATTATAAATGCGGGCGATCCCGGCCAGCACAACTCCAATGAACAATAACATGGTGAGGTATACGCAGCCCATTAATTTCAGCATAGGGTATAAAGACTCCAGTCCGAAGCTGCCGACAGTATAGGCCATTCCACCGAATGCGCCCAATGGGGCCAGTCGCATGATAAACTTCAGGATGTTGAAAAACACTTCTGACAATTTCTCAAAAGTGATCAGCAGTGAGGCGCCCGCGCTTTTCATTTTGGTAAGGCCGTAACCAAACAGTATGGCGAAGATCAGTACCTGCAGAATGTCACCTTTGGCAAATGAATCGATCACATTGGAGGGAACGATATGCATAAGGAACTCAGACCATTTAAATTCGGCAGCCTGTTCCTGGTACTTCGCTACCGCAGCGGTATTGATATTCTGAAAAGCTCTTCCCACACCTGGCTGTAACACGTTGGCCACGAATAGCCCTATAACGATGGCAAGTGTAGTAACGATCTCAAAGTACAGGATGGCCTTCCCTCCTACCCGTCCTACCTTTTTCATATCTCCCATACGGGCGATACCCAGTACGATGGTAAGGAAGATGATAGGGGCTATCAACATTTTGATGAGGTTAATGAACATTTCGCTCATTAATTTACCTGTGGAGGCTACAGAAGGGAATAGGGCTCCGGCGAGTATGCCAAGGATAATGGCAACGATAACCTGGAAGTATAGATGCCTGAAAAGTTTACTCATATGGTCAAGATACAAAAAAACGCTTAACGCTGAGTGCTATTTGCACACAACGCCAAGCGTTCTTTAATATGTTATGCAGTGATTATCCTTTTATAGCGGAAATACCTGGAAGGTCTTTACCTTCAAAGAATTCCAGCATAGCACCACCACCGGTAGATACATAACTTACTTTTTCAGCCAGGCCAAACTGGTTCACAGCAGCTACAGAGTCGCCACCGCCTACCAGGGAGAATGCACCTTGTGCTGTTGCAGCCACGATAGCATCAGCTACTGATTTGGTACCGTTCTGGAAAGCCTTCATTTCAAAAACACCCATCGGACCATTCCACAGGATAGTTTTTGACTGCTGGATCGTTTCGCTGAACAGGGCTACTGATTTTTCTCCGATGTCCAGTCCCATCCATCCTGCAGGGATGTTGTCATTGCTAACGATCTGGGTATTTGCATCGGCTGCAAATTTATCAGCAGCAACTGAATCCACGGGCAGGATCAGCTGTACGCCTTTTGCTTTTGCTTTTGCCAGCAGTTCCAGCGCCAGGTCCAGTTTATCGTTCTCGCAGAGGGAGTTACCGATCTCTTTACCCTGTGCCTTCAGGAAGGTATATGCCATACCACCACCAACGATGATGTTGTTAGCTTTTTCCATCAGGTTTTCAATGATCAGGATCTTATCGCTCACTTTAGCACCACCGAGGATAGCGGTGAAAGGTTTCTCAGAACCGTTCAGTACTTTTTCAGCGTTACCTACTTCAGCTTCCATGAGCAAACCGAACATGCGTTTGTCGGCAGCATAGAACTGAGCAATAACAGCTGTAGAAGCATGCGCACGGTGAGCGGTACCGAAGGCATCGTTCACATATACATCCCCCAGCTTAGACAGCTTCTCGGCGAAGGCTTTATCTCCTTTTTCTTCTTCTTTATAGAAACGCAGGTTTTCCAGCAGGAGTACTTCTCCGGCCTGCAGGTTAGCTGCTGCTGCTTCTGCTACCGGACCGATACAGTCTTCAGCGAATTTCACGGTAACACCGTCCAGCAGTTTCACCAGGTGGTAAACCAGGTGTTTCAGGGAATACTTCTCGGTAGGACCATCTTTCGGACGCCCCAGGTGAGACATCAGTATCACGCTGCCGCCATCTTTCAGGATCTTCTTGATAGTAGGCACGGCAGCCGTCATACGGGTATCGTCAGTGATCTCATATTTATCGTTCAGAGGCACGTTAAAATCTACGCGCACAACAGCTTTATGGCCGTTAAAATTGAAGTCGGAAAATTGACTCATTTTGTAATATTTTAAAAGATGGGAGAAGTGATCTGAGAATAAAATATAAATGGTGAACAGTGAATGGTGCGTGTTATCACCATTTACCATTCACCACTTACAGTATAGCAATAAGCTTATTTGCTGATCAGACCGGCGAAGTACTTCACAGTACGTACCAGCTGAGATACATAGCTCATTTCGTTATCGTACCAGGATACGGTTTTAACCAGTTGTTTGTCGCCCACAGCAACGATCTTGGTCTGTGTAGCATCAAACAGGGAACCGTAGGAGATACCGATAATATCGCTGCTTACGATTTCATCTTCAGTATAACCGAAAGATTCGCTGGAAGCGGCTTTCATTGCAGCGTTGATTTCTTCAACACTTGTTTTCTTATTCAGAACGGTAACCAGTTCAGTCAAAGAACCTGTGATAGTTGGAACACGCTGTGCGGAACCATCCAGTTTACCTTTCAGGGCAGGCAGTACCAGACCGATCGCTTTAGCAGCACCAGTGCTGTTAGGAACGATGTTAGCGGCAGCTGCACGAGCACGGCGCAGGTCACCTTTCGGGTGAGGAGCATCCAGGGTATTCTGGTCGTTGGTGTAAGCGTGGATAGTGGTCATAGTACCCAGTTCGATACCGAATTTATCGTTCAGTACTTTAGCCATTGGCGCCAGACAGTTTGTAGTACATGAAGCGCAGGAAATGATAGTTTCGCTACCATCCAGGATATCATGGTTTACGTTGAAAACTACTGTTTTCAGATCGCCGGTAGCAGGAGCAGAGATAACTACTCTTTTAGCACCTGCGGTCAGGTGAGCGGCTGCTTTATCTTTGTCTGCAAAGAAACCTGTAGATTCAATCACCACATCAATACCATGCTCTTTCCAGGGAATTTGTGAAGGATCTCTCTGTGCGTATATTTTTACTTCATTACCGTCAACGGTGATGGCGTTATCAGAATGTTTAACTTCTGAATCGAAACGACCTTGTGCAGAATCGTACTTCAACAGGTGAGCTAATACAGCGGGACTTGTAAGGTCATTAATAGCTACCACGTCTATACCTGGCATCTTGTAGATCTGACGGTATACTAAGCGGCCAATACGACCAAAACCATTAATACCGATTTTAAGAGTAGTTCCCATTTTACACTGAGTTTGTTGAGATTGAAAAAAATTGAGTAGCGAATTTACAAGCTATAGCGGGATAAAGCAATATAAATTTAAGTTAAGCAACTTTTTTTTGAAAATATCAAAATAGCGATTACCTTTGCAGTCCTCTAAACATGGAGAGCATGTTAAAGAGGGGATTAGCCGCGTTGGTCAATCGGCTAAGACGCCTCCCTTTCACGGAGGAATGACGGGTTCGACTCCCGTACGCGGTACCAACGTAAAACAAAAAAGGAACATCGGATGATGTTCCTTTTTTGTTTTACAACAAATCCAGCACTTAGACAACCGGCTGTTGTACTAACCAATTCAAATAAGCAGGTAATTGAGTTCCCAGATAATAAGGAAGATTCATCAATAAGTAAGGCTTCCTGTTAGCAGTAACTGCTTTCTCAAGAGAAAACACACCGCCATACATTCTGACGGCATAAGAATGGTCAACAGCATCTATGAACTGATGAAGTGACCGAAGTGTTCCAGTACTACCAGATTTTATTTCAATTGGAATCAAATACTCTCCGTTCACCTGCACTAAATCAACTTCTGCGTTTGATTGAGACTTCTCTCTTACCCAAAAATGTGGATTATTAGTAGATACCTGTTGTAATGAAATAATCTCCTGTGTAATCAGGTGGGGAATCACTGCTCCCTTGTAAGTATTGCTCAAATCACCCATACTTAACATCTGCGCTTGAATAGCCAACGCATAGTTCACAAGCCCTGTGTCCAATATCTGAAATCTTGGTGACTTTTTAAGATCAGCTTTTGGAGGAGGCTGTAAATCAGTGGTCGGATAAATCAGACGAATAATTTTTGCATCCTCAAGGGTCCGAAATGACTCTCCTACCTCTCTGGATTTATACGATGAATTCCCAAATCCCTGAAATTTAACCCGCTCGTCCAAGTAGAGAGGAGCTGTGTCCATGATATGTTTGATTACCTTTCTTTCTGTATCATTGGTGGTATATTTCTCAACATCATTTTTATATGTTCCCCATATACTTTCATATATTCTTGTAAGGTCGGCAAGGTTACTTTTATCAATATCCGTTTTAATAACTTCAGGCATTCCTCCTATAATAGCATATCGATGAAACGTATCCATTAATATCTGATGAGCAACGGGCCTGATGGGAACTATCCTTAACTGTTCAATAAGCTCTCGCTTACCAATCGCCTCTAGATATTCTTCGAAGTTCATCGGATGGAGGTATAAAAATTCAACTCTTCCAACTGGAAAACTTTTCACTTTTTGAATTGCAAATTCTAATAAGGATCCGGCACAGATGATATGTAACATCGGCATTTCTTCATAAAAAAAGCGCAACATTTGAATAGCCTTAGGACATTCCTGTATTTCATCTATAAACAACAATGTATTACCAACCTCTGCCAGGGGTATACCATAAGTAAGGAACAAAGACTCACTAATCATCTTAACATCGTCAAAATCTTCAAAATACTTTCTGTCTGCTCCTTTTTCAAGATTAAGTGTGATGAAATGACTATAAAAACCTGAGAAGCTATTAACCAATGTGGTTTTTCCCACCTGCCTGGCACCTCTGATAATTAGTGGTTTGCGAGTTTCTCGACTTTTCCAGTCCAGGAGATATGCTTCAACATTTCTTTTAAAGGCCATAGATAATTGTGTTACATAACAAAGGTAAACAAACCCAGAATATGTAACAAAACAAACCCATTTTAGCAAACAAATTGTAACAAAACACACTCAATCAACTTGAAGGCTTAAAGTTGATATATGTCTTTTCGATATTTTATACCCTAAAGATCATATGTCGCGTACGGTTAAAATCTTGCACAAAGAAGTTAGACACCTGTCCGGCCCGTTGTACCAACAGGAAAGGTTGCTCAATCGGGCAACCTTTTTTAATTCTATTCACGCCGGACTATTTTGGTCATGGCACATGAAAAGGGGACAATACAGCGTATCGTCCCCTTTTATATTTTATGCCTACAGACGGTTTAATCATTAAAATGGTACAGAAACACCACATCGCCTGTGTAAGCCGGCTTTGCTTTACCTTTAATATTGAGGGTGGCGCCAATTATCACTTTCGTAACCCCTCTTAAATTAACTATGGAGTTGAGTTTCGCTTTCAATTGCACTTCGTCGTTCACTAACACGGCCTCACCAAATTTGAAATGCTCTATACCATAGTTTATTTCCATCTTAACATTGCGGATGTCTGCAATCTGCTTCCACAGATAGGGAATTAACGATAAGGTCAGATAACCGTGTGCAATAGTGCTTTTAAAAGGTCCATCATTTTTTGCTCTCTCCTCATCGCAATGGATCCATTGATGATCAAGCGTTGCGTCGGCAAATTTATTGATCTGCTCCTGATCTATTTTATGCCATTCAGAGCTACCTATTTCTTTACCCTCGAATGCTTGATATTCTGCGAAACTGTTGACGATGACCATAATTTTCCTTTTTTTAATCTTTAAAAATACAAGAATCTGACGATACAGCATACTTCATTTTTTATATATCAGGCCGCATTTCATTTTCATTCGTTTAAGATACCTGTCAAAATCCTACGCTGTACACCTTTCTTCATGTCGTCTTTTTACCTATTTTGCTATTCCAATCCCTATACAAGATGAAAAAAACAATCCTGTACCTCTCATTATTTTTGTTTGCTAACACAACTAAAGCCTTCGCCCAATCGTGGATAGACCAACTAAGAACATTCAGAGATGCAGTATATCAGAGAGATAAAGAAAAGGCTAAACAGTTCTTTAATTTTCCCATGTCTGATCCGGGAGACGGATTCTGGGAAGTCGCAGAACAGGACGCCAAAGGAGACACCCGTACGCATCTTGAGAGATTACACGAAAAGCAATACGCCCTGACAGAAGAATTGTTTATTCTCTATTTCGACCAGATCTTTTATAAAACGTTCGTTAAGTCCTTCCTCAAGTTACCGACGAAAATGCTTTATGAGAAAGGCGAAGCGGGTGTTGTTGACCTTACAGATGATAAGATCAATTTTTATGGTATGTCGGCACGTTATGATTCAGCTGACAACACCCTAACCCTGAGCGTAATTGGCCGTTCTGAAGAAAAAGATGAGAACGGAGAATACTTCGAAGGCGGAGGCGAGTACGCCTACATTTATCGGTTCAGGATCATAAATGGACAACTGAAATTTGACAAATTTTACCGGGCAGGATAAGCTCTATTACTTACTGATCAAAATATCCGAACGGAAACTGTACTCCACGGCGCAGCAGCCACTACAGGAACATTTACGGTTACTACTTGCATAAATCAAGTATTTCTACGCTTTTCAAAAACTTTGGAAGCATGTAGTTTTGTTTCTCACAATTCCACAACGAGCAGCTATTTTTTTAACCCCAAACATTACACATCATGAGTTTCACAAATCTTCACGAACAGGTTATCCAAAAACCTTTTGTACAGGAATTAGCTATCTGGAACAAATTTTACTCGAGTACAGTACTTAACTTTAACATGGAAGCGCAGACACAGTCTAACTGGTGCTGGGCGGCGACGTCCAAAAGTGTTTCTTTCTTTTATTCTGCACTGCTGAACCCGTGGACACAATGTAAGATCGCATCTGCAGAACTCGGACAGACCTGTTGTACATCACCAGTTCCCGGCCCTTGTAACGTACCATGGTACCTCGACAAGGCACTCACACGTACCAAAAATTTCGTCGAAATAAAAGGTGGTACGATAAGCTGGGAAGCTGTTAAGGCACAGATCGATGCAGGCCTGGTAGTCGGTACACGAATCGGCTGGTCTGGCGGTGGCGGACACTTTATGGTCATTTACGGCGTATCAAAAATATTGAGCACAAAGTATTTCCATATTGATGATCCTATCTATGGTAAGAGCATACTCACCGTTAATCAGTTCTCTACCAATTATCAGGGCAGTGGTTCCTGGACACACACTTATATCACGAAAAAACATTTTTACTTTATGTGGATCAAAGATCTCGTATTCAAACCGGAATTACTCAAGCCAATCCCTGAAGTTCGTCCGCTGATACGTTTACAGCGCCCTAATCTGAAGGTTGACAAGAGCGCTGCCGAGCTGGAATTGAGCTTTGCACATCACGCATATGTTGTGGGATTGAAAGATATCGACAAGGATATCACCATCCCGGAAAGACCTAGTTCACTCCGTGTGATAGAGCTGGATCAAAGACAACCGGTAGCGCTCTATGACCTCGCTACTACGGAAGATGATCCACAGGTATTGCAGGTAAATACCGATGACGAATACCTCAATCGCATAGAGAACGGCATGGAGAAGATCAAATCCAGTCTGCAGGAGAAAGAAATTGAAGGAGAAATGAGGGTACTGAAATTCCCGGCCCTTAATCTCGAAGCACTCTGGTTACGTACAGAAAATAAAGAAAATGACCGCTACTATCTGCTTCGTCACTTCGGCCAGGAAGATACTGTGCTCAATGAAGGCAGCTTCAAAGAACTGATCTTCAGACAGAAAGCAGTAACTGAAAAACAGGATGACCTTATGGGCGCCTAATATTACAGATCGCCAGCCGAAACGGCTGGCGATTCCTTATATTTACAATTGCAATAACATATACCCTATACTATTTACTTTAGATCCAATGAAAGAAATATTATTTTCTATCTATACAGCACTGCAATTCCTTCTTCTGGGCTTCGTCTCTTTATTTCATTGGATACATTATTCCGGAATACAATAAAAACTGGTTGATGATTATTTTACATTAATCGCTGCTACGAGCTTTTCAGCTGTAATATGGGACGAAGCAGGATTTTCTCCTGTGATCAGCAATCCATCCTGCACTGCAAAAGGCGTCCATTTTTGTTCAGCCTTCTGGTAGTTTGCACCACGTCCTTTCACCATATCTTCTAAAGAGAAAGCCGCTTTATTGGTTGTCTGTCCGGCTACTTCTTCATCATTGGAATACCCAGTTACTGTTTTACCTTTCAGCAGGTATTCGCCACCTTTAGTCTTTACATTTTTTAATGCAGTAGCAGAGTGACAAACAAAGGCAATCGGCTTTTGCTGTTCAACGAATGACTGGATCAATGCAATAGATGTTGCGTTATCCGGCATGTCCCAGGTTGGACCATGACCACCGGAATAAAATACTGCATCAAAATCCTTTGCCTTTACACTATTGAGCTTAACGGTGTTGTCCAGTTTTCGTTTTCCTTCCTGATCGTTCAGAAGTTTTTTAGCATCAGGAGCAATAAACTGGTCGCTGATACTTGAAGGATCAATAGGCGTCTTTCCTCCTTTGGGAGAAGCTACTGTAACTTCAATACCATTTTCAATCAGATGATAATAGGGAGCGGCAAATTCTTCCAGCCACAGGCCTGTTTTAGTACCGTCACCTGCTGCATCAACAGATGTTACTACAATCAGGACTTTTTTGGATGTAGATTGTTTCTTAGTCTGAGCAGTAGCTGTCATACCTGTAAAAGCTAATGTTAATAAAGCCATAAATGCTGTTGCGTATCTGATCGTCTTTTGCATATATTTATTTTTTCACAAAGCTAAGTTCACAAAAGGCCCCGGTACAAGGACCTAGCGCACACATTTCATGTGATGTAGATCACATGATTATTTTCACTAAGTTTGAGTCATTGAATATATCTGTATGCATCCAGCGCTTAGAAAACATTTTGAAGAATTAGTCGAACTGACCGATGCTGAATTTGAGCGCATATCAACCTGCTATCATCTTAAGAAATTCAAAAAGCACTCCATCATTCTTCAACCCGGCGATACCGTTAGCCACGAATATTTCGTTTTAAAGGGCTTGTTAAAGACCTTCATGATAGATGACAGCGGGAAAGAGCACATCCTGCAATTTTCTATGGAGAACTGGTGGGTATCCGATTATCAGGCGCTACATACAGGCGGTAAATCATCCTTTATCATTCAATGCCTCGAAGATGTGGAATTACTATACATATCATATGCTGACAGAATGCAATTGTGCGATGAGATGCATCAGTTCGAGCGTTTTTGCAGGTTAAAGATCACCAATGGATTTATCAGCATGCAGAAAAGGGTAATGGCCCTGTTAAACAACGATGCACAATCCAGATACCAGCAACTACTGGAACAATACCCTTCCCTTTTTCAACGGGTGCCTAAAGCCCTTATTGCCGCATATATCGGCGTATCCAGAGAAACACTCAGCCGGCTGCACATCTAAACAAGCACACTAACTCACTATCATCCAATACATTATCCTGAAAACTCATTCATGAAGGATATTCTTATTTTATAATTTTTCATCACCTCTTTACCTGAACTGCCAAAAATTATTTTATCGGTTTAGGCGCATATTTCATAAACCGGTGTATATTTGCGACAAGTCGTATCCGAATTATCCAATTAACAGAAACAGATTATTTTAATGAAACATTTAGTTATTATAGGTGGAGGTTTCTCCGGTTTTTGGAGTGCCATGAGTGCTGTAAGACAGAGCCGTGAACTTGGCAAAGCCAACGATCTTAAGATCACCGTTATCAACAAGGATAACTATTTAACAAACCGTCCGAGACTTTATGAAGCACATCTGGACACTGTACGCATTGATCTTCAGCCATTATTAAAGCCATTAGGTGTTGACCTGGTGACCGGACTGGTAACTGGCATTCAACCAAAGGAACAAACCATTGCGGTAAAAAAAGACGCTGAAGACTTAACTATGCATTATGACTACCTGATTGTTGCAGCGGGTAGCAGGTTAAAGCAGCCTGAAATACCAGGTAATCACCTCATACACAATGTTGATCAGTTCGAAGGTGCAGACAATCTGCACAAACATATAGCACAACTGGCAGCAGGCAGTTTTACAGGCGAAGGCGCTAAAACCGTTGTAGTTGTAGGAGGAGGACTGACCGGGCTGGAAACAGTAACCGGCCTGCAGGAAATTGCAGATAAATATACTTCCGATAAATTGAGGATCATCCTGATTGACCGTCAGCCAGAACTGGCAATAGGTTATTCAAATGAGGCCAGAGAATATATCAACGAAGTGCTGATGAGCAGCAACATTGAACTCAGGCCCGGCACCTTACCTGTTAAGGTTGATGAAGATTACGCATATCTATCCAATGGTGAGAAAATAGCAACTAAAACAGTTATCTGGACTGCCGGCTTTGAAGCCAGCCCATTGAATAAATTCCTCGATGGTAATAAGGATAACATGAACAGACTGGAAGTAGACGAGCACTTCAAACTGCCAGGCTACGGCAACATTAGTGTAACTGGCGATGCCGCACTATCAAAACCAAGCGACGGTGTTTATGCTACCATGTCCTGTCAGTACTCCCTCTTCCAGGGTAAGTGGTCAGGCCACAATGCGGTAGTTGACATCTTCGGAGGAGAAAAACTTCCTTACAAACAATCCACCTACGTAACCTGTGTAGACCTGGGTCCTCAACGCGCTATGTTCACTCGCGGATGGGACAGACAGCTGGAAGTAAAAGAAGACGCAGGCAAGAAAATAAAAATGGAGATCAATACTGTATGGGTAGTACCATCTCCGGATCCAGAGGCGAACGTGGCCGCGGCCGCCCCGGTAGATCCCGCTTTTTAGTATCTTTGGGGCTTTCAAGATCTAATATTGTATGCCGTTACTGGGAAAAGGAGTTGAATACGCGATCCATTCGCTGTATTACATGATTGACGCGCCGAAGGACAGGATCATGACAATTGCTGATCTGGCCACCTTTCAGAATATTTCTGAAAGTTATCTGGCAAAGGTTTTCACGCGATTGCAGAAAGGCGGACTTGTCCGCTCCAACCTGGGCGTTAAGGGTGGCTATGTATTGGCAAAAGACCCATCGGAGATTACCTTTTGGGATATTGCAGTAGCCGTGGAAGGCAGGGTCTCCTTGTTTGAATGTCATGATGTAAGCTCTGGCTGTATACTTTATAATGGTAACGGCAAAAACTCAGACGAGGTGTGTACCATACACGCAGTTTTCCTGGAAGCAAACCAGAAACTGGAAGCCTACCTGAAAAACAAGGACCTGCGTTGGTTGCATGCGACCCTCGCCAAGGTTATTCCAGATACATTCCTGAAAGAAGCAGATAACTGGTTCAATCTTCAGAAATTAAAAGCCAAAGATTAAGGATCAGCGCGAATATCTTCGCGCTGATTTTTTTTGCACCCATGTAACCCATTGTGATTGATCCCCGATCATGTCCTCTTAAAAAAATCCCACCACCATATCAAAGTATCCCCCCTCTTCAAATGTCATTATACAGGAATGTTAAAATTTCCACCTTCAAAAAACCATTATTCTATGAAAAGACTCACAATTCTAATCGCAGCAATGGCCCTCTTCGCCAGTTGCAGCAAAGAAGCTACCAAAACAACCGCTACCCCCGACCCAACTTCAACAAACGATGACGGCGCCCGCAAAGTTGCCGCTGCTGCTGCTACCATCAGCTTCAGTGGTTATACATGGGATGTGAGAGATCAGGGGTCTTCCGGCCCCGGCCCTAATTACTGGAGCTCAGGCAACGTATGGGTGGACAGCGAAGGCCATCTGCATCTGAAGATCAGAAAAGACCCCGCTACCGGCAGATGGTTATGTGCAGAAGTAATTTCCAGACAAACCTTCGGATACGGTTCCTATGTATGGAAAATAGAAGGCGCTGTCGATAAACTGGACAGGAACATTGTACTGGGTCTGTTTAATTATAAAGCAGGTGACAACGGACATCATGAAATAGACATCGAGTTTGCCCGCTGGGGAAACAGTGCATGGCATAATTTCAATTATACCGTGTACCCTGCTACCGGCTCCGGCAACGTATCGCAGACATATGAACTGGCACTGAACGGCACTTATAGCTCTTATAAATTCACGCGTACCAGCACTGCTGTATCGTACAAAGGCTATCATGGTCATAACCTGGATGAAGCGAATTCCTTCTTCCCATGGACAACACCGGCCGGATACAATGTGGGCACACTGTCTTTACCTGTACACATGAACCTCTGGTTATTTAATGGTAACGCACCATCCAATCAGCAGGAAGTTGAAATAATTATACACTCATTCACATTTACGGCGGCGTAAGTGTTTTAAGTTTTGTAATGGAGAGGGTTACGCCAGGAAGGTTTCTACCTTCCGGTTAACCCTTTTCTTATAACAACCGGAGCTCCTTATTTTTATCGGCGCAGATCAGGTCGCGGAACATAGAAACCTTACAGCCTGTTTTTAGCTTAAAGAAGCGACTGAAATGAGCAGGACTCTCGAACCCAAGACTATAGCCTATTTCCTTTGCAGATTTATCTGTGTAATACAGATATCTTTTAGCTTCCAGTATGATCCTGTTATGTATAAGTGTTGACGGCGAAGGGCAATTGCAGATCCTGAAAAGATTTGTCAATGTCTTTGGGGATCTATTCATGGCCTCTGCATAAAAGATCACTTCATGCTCCTTTCTGAAGTTGATTTCCAGTAACAGATTAAACTGCCGGATAATATCCATCTTATCTTCCGAAGAATGCTGATAACCCGCTGTCTGCCTCCTGGCGATCCGTGTAACATTAATAATAGCGCGCTTTAACAAAGTACGCAGCATTTCCCCCTGCATACTATCTTTCAGTTCCATGTCTTCCAGAAAGAGTTGCTCAATGTTAGTAAGACTTTGCATCTCCTGCGGGGTAAGAGGAATGAACATCGGATGCTTAATTCCATAAAATATAAAACCTACACAACTCACTTCTGCATCGTGATCCATGATGCAATAAAACTCCCTGTTGAATTGCCAGGCAAGTAACAGTTCTGGTTTTTCAAATGTAAAATGCTGATTGGCCACCAGGGGCAGTACCGAATGGGCGGGCATGGTGTAAACAATTTCATCGATCGTGACCTGCTGTTCACACCCTTTGTTAATGACGAACGTATTGATCGTACTCTTCTGACCGTTTATTGTTCCTTCCCCCTTCAAAGAGTGATCGTTCACTCTTACCATAAAACGGCCCGATGTCGATTTATCAGTAAATTCCAGTTGCATGTTGTATGGCATTTATATCACTGGATTAAAGATGCCATAATATAGAGGAAACAGGAATGTCCAGACTTCCCGGAGAGATACAGATTTTTCCCTTAATGTACGTTATGGGGCTTTTTTTTATAAAAGAAGGGAAGCCCCGTTACAGGGCTCCCCCGTCTATAGCATAGGTCATTTAATGGTCACCTTCACTATATTATTGATAGCGGGAAGGGTCGTAAAAGCGTTGGGGTTAGGTATCTCGCTGATCGGTTTATTCTCGGCAGATGTGCTTCCTCCAAGATTAAACTGTGCATTACCTGCACCTGGGAACTGGTCGATAGCTGTTCCATCATCAAACAATTTAATGCTGGTCGATATATCCCCGGTCTGGGTAGCATCTACGCCGTTATCAGCAGATGCAAAGAACCAATCATTTGAAAAACCGTACATAGTGGCAATTGCAAGGCGGTCGCCTTTTACAACGTCCAGGTCCTGCGATACTACGCCTCCTGCCTGGTTGCCTATAACTGGTAATAATACTTTTGAAGAAGGCGCCGGGAGCACATATACTTTCTTCACTCCATTCAACTTTTCAAGTGCTGCCGCAAGTATGCTTGCATCACCCTGCTGTGCAAGGTTTTTCAAACCCTGTCCTCTATCATTTTCGCCCGTTTTATAGATCGGATTATCAACTCCGTTATACACTACCACCAGGACGGGCGATAATGGCGTGAAGATGCCCGTATTGTCTTTTACGTAATCATATAGCTGCGAATTATCTCCGGATTCTGCCAGCGCGGTCAAGCCGTTCGCTGTAGCCTGGCCTGCCTTATAAAGCGGTGCATCGTTCAGCAGCTGACCGCCCGCAATATAGGACACAGCCCATACTCCGGGGCTAAGGGGCGTTTCATTAGCCGTACCGCCGGAAGTGTTGGTCAGGGTCAATGTAAAGTAGGAATCTCCGTCATATTTCAATGTAGCTTTTACCAATGATGATGCTGGCAGGTAAGTATTACCCTGCGCATCCGCACCGTTCACTTCAGTGATATCTTTTGTGTCTGCCACTCCGGGATGGTTAACGGTAGCTCCAGGTTTCTGGTTGATCCTGGTGCCATTATCCCATAGTTTTACCTGGGCGGAAACATCTCCCTCAATAGGCTCCTTTTTCTCGTTATACAGGGCGATGCCCGGATTAGCAGGTGCGAAGAACAGATCATTGGACCAGCCGTACATGGAAGCAAAAGTCACTGTCTGACCAACTGAGGCGGAGAAATGAAAACTAACAGACTGACCGGGCAGAATTACTGGTGGTGTTCCCTCTCCTTTATAGGTTCCTGACTCCACCAGGCTTCTGGAGTTCAGTACGTTTTCAACGGTGATCGTTCTTTTCTGGGTGCTTTCTCCAGGATTATTATCATCGTCTTTGTTGCAGGCAATAAAAGTGAGCGGCAAAAGCGCTGCGGCTATCCAGCCAAGGCGTATGGTATTCATTATCATGGTATTCCTTTTTGATATCAGGATAACCACAAAATTATATGCCTGCTCCGGGCCTGGGAATGACGGTCCTTCCCGAACAATTGACAAAAGCGCCCGTAATAGAAAATTTACCGCTGCATTTTGTCTATTTCGGAGAACTTTTTTTTAAAAAGAATGCATAAATTGAGAATTGAACAAGTTTTTATTAAACGTATTCTGATATGGAGAGCAAGGCTAAAATTATTTTTTTAGCGGACGATGATCCTGAGGACCAGGAAATTCTTAAAGATGCCATTACAAAGTTAGATCCCAACACCGACATTCATTCTGTAATGGATGGGCAACAGGCTGTTGAATACCTACTCGGCTGCCCGGACTCGTGTTTACCGGCGCTTCTTATTTTCGATTATAAAATGCCCATTTTTAATGCTATAGAGGTGCTGGAACAGCTACGGGACATCCCCCGGCTGCAATCCATTCCCAAAGTTGTATGGAGCACATCTAACCAGGCTGAGCATGTAAGAAGCTGTATGGAAAAAGGGGCCGTTCAATATTTCGTCAAGCCCACAAAAGCGGAAGAACTAAACAACATTGCCAGACAAATGCTGGAAGTAAGCAATAGTTGAGCTTTTAATCACAGGGAATGTAAATATCAAACCTGGCGCCTTGCCCGGGACTACCGTGTGCCCTGATCACGCCGTGGTGATTTAAGACGATCTTTTTACAGATGGCGAGTCCTATTCCGGAGCCTGAGATGCCCGGCTGGACGTGTAATCGCTGAAAAAGCTCAAACAGCTTCTCAGCATAACCTGGTTCGAAGCCAAGGCCATTATCGATCACGGAGAACTTATAATAGCAGCTCTCAGACGGGTCCGCAACTTTTCCATCAGGCAATGCTGCTGATCTTTCAGCAGTAATAACGATATGTGGTTGCCGTTCCGGGTGCCTGTATTTTAACGCATTCCCAAGCAGGTTATCGAACAGCTGACTGAATTGAAACGGAATAATACGCATTACAGGAAGATTGCTAACCTCAATGATCGCATTATTCTTTTCAATGGTGTCATGATGTGATGCGATCACATCATGAACGATCACATTCAGGTCTGTCTCCGTCATTTCCTGGGAAAAAGAAGAAGCCTGCGAGTATGTGAGCAGATCATCTATCAATCCCTTCATTCTCGCAGCGGCATTGATAGACCGGTTCAAATACTCCAGACATTTCTCAGGGAGTTGCTGACTGGCATTATCGAAAATATAGCTATTGTAGAACTGAATTTTTCTAAGAGGTTCCTTCATATCATGGGCCGCAGCATAGGCAAATTGTTCCAGCTCTTTGTTCTGAAACTCCAGCTCATTCGCGTATTGCTGGATCTTATCTTCGGCCAGCTTCTTTTCCGTCAGGTCACGTGTTACCTTGGAGAAGCCTATAACGTTATGTTCTGTATCATGTAAAGCTGTAATAACAATACTGCCCCAGAACCGGCTGCCATTTTTTCTCATTCGCCAGCCTTCCTGTACAGCTTTACCTGTACGCGTCGCTTCTGCGATCAATCTTTGAGGCAGATTCCTGTCCCTGTCTTCCGGCAAATAAAAGACGCTAAAGTGCCTTCCAACGATCTCTGACTCATGATAGCCCTTGATCTTTTCAGCGCCTTTATTCCAGTTCTGGATCACGCCCGACTGGTCCATCAGGAGGATCGCATAATCTTCGACCTCTTCGATCATTTTATGATAGCGCTCTTCACTCTGTTTCAATTCGTCGGTCAGACTTCTATAGCGTAAGATGTGCTCTTCAATTTCCCGTAATGAGGCAGAAACATCCGGTACTTCCTGGAAACAATGCAGCACAGCGGTCATCTTCCCTTCCTTATTCTTCAGGATAATAAGATTTCCTTTAATAATACTCCTTGAACGGTCCGGACGTTCAAGCACGACCTGCCAATCATCGCAACGTATGCCCTCTTTTGCCATTGCTACCAGCGTAGCCGCGTTGAGCGACAGATAATTCCCATCTGTCGTATAATACGGGAAAGCATCTTCGTAACCGGTCTGCTCGTCGTTTATTGCGGGTCTTCTCCCCCATAACCTCGCAGCAGCTTCATTATAAAATGTCATGTTTCCCTGGGCGTCATATAGGCAGACGGCCATTGGCAGCAACTGCAGAAGATCCAGTTGCAGTACTCCTGACTCTGTAAAAAATGAGTTTGATATGGCTGTGTTAAATCCGCGGTCCATTCCTTGAAATTAAATAATACTACGTTAATTTTGGCACGATTTCCTGATGTTGCATTATTTGATAAACGGCTACCAGCCTAATCTGTATAATGCCTACCTTTATTCCCTTTTTCCAAAATACAACACTCAATAGCTATCACATGAAATTCAATTTTGCAACAATGATCGCGCCTGCGGCTATCGCATTATGCATGACAGCCTGCAATAACCAGCCTGCTGCATCAGAACATAAAGCTGACAGCACCGCTACTCAACCAACAATTACAGAAGAAACTGTCGCTATTCAGGCAGATAGCGTAACACTGAACAGCATAGTAGCTTTCAGCGATGATACTACTGCTAAAAAGCCGATCGTACTGATCGTACCGGAATGGTGGGGATTAGACGATTATGTTAAAAGCAGAGCTAAACAGTTTGCTGAACTGGGCTACCTGGCTATCGGTATAGATATGTACGGTGGTGGCAAACATGCCGACAATCCTGATCAGGCAAAAGCATACGCTATGCCGTTCTATGTCAATCCCCAACTGGGCTTTAGCAGACTGCAGGCAGCCCTGGCAAAAGCTAAGACTTATCCGCAGGCAGATACTACCCGTATAGCAGCGATCGGCTACTGCTTCGGTGGTTCTATGGTATTAAATGGCGCTAAACTGGGACTGCCAGTAAATGGCGTTGTTAGTTTCCACGGCGGACTGGCAGGCGTAGTACCTGTAAAGGGCCTGACGAAGGCACAGATCCTGGTATGCCATGGTGCAGCTGATCCGTTTGTAGCACCACAGGAAGTAGCTACTTTCAGGAAACAACTGGATTCTCTGAGCATCCCTTACACTTTCAAAGAGTATGCTGAAGCTACGCATGCCTTTACCAATCCGGCATCTACCGCAAACGGCAAAAAATTCAATATGCCTATTGCTTACAATGCTGCAGCTGATACCGCATCCTGGAACGATATGCGCACCTTCTTCGGTGTAATATTTAAATAAGGAAATAAGCATAAAAAAAGGAGTGTCTCTTACCGGGACACTCCTCTTTTTTGTCTGCCCTTTTGCAGCGCGAAAGGAAGATCATTCAGATGCAAGCAGTTTAATAACCATAGCCCAACTGGTCTGAACGTCTTTCCCCCAATATTTTGTAGTCCTTCTTTTCTAAGGCTTCCACAACTTTAGCCCTGTCTTTGTAGAGAGACCTGTGATGGAAATTATAAATGCCTAACCCGATATGAAAGAAGATACCGCTGATGATAATGATGCGTAATACTTTTATCACAAAGGCCTTCTTTGAAACCAGCCATTCATAACAATAGAAAGAATAGATCATCGGCAATGGCAACAACATGCAAAAAGTATGTGAGGACGGTCCTTTGATGGAGAAGAAAAAGCTCGCGAACACCAACAGGAATGTAAACAGATTTAACCATCTCATTTTTTTCCACTCTTCATTGTCCGTCTTGATGAAATAAGAAAGGATAAATAATCCGACCTGTACAAATCCTACTATCAGCAATAAAAATATGAAAGGTGTGACCCACATCTGTTCTTTCATTACTTCCCATTTCTCCTGGGAATTACCCATTACGTAGGGCACTTCAAAAGAAGCAAAAGACCAGTACCTGGTTAGAATAGTTATAATATTGCCGGCATTCTTCCAGTTGAATACAATGTTGGATGCAACCTTACCAGCCTGGGAATCGGGGTGCAGCAAGGTAGGTATAAGTGTCAGGGCGCCAACAATTAGTCCTGTCAAGTATACAAGCACCCGAACAGATGTACTTTTAAGCCCTGCCATGCGATAAGAAAACAACATTGCTACTCCTGCATATGGCAATAACAACACCCAGGACATATGCAGCTGCATGATCATGGTTGTTGTAAGACCCATTACAAAGAAAGCCAGTACCGGAGAAATGAACTTGTCTTTACTCATCGGCAATACCTCCAGCAGGCAGATAAAAAAGGGAATAGCCAGTGCTATTGCATAAGATGGGTTTACGACCCTCGTACTGTAATATAATGTCCACGGGGTGGTCATACATAACACCCAAACCATCCAGGCAGGAACTCCCTTTACCCGGCGGGTAATATAGTAAGCCAGTAAAGAAAGGCTGGCAAAAGACAAGATATTAACAATCAGAGTAGGCATTTCAGGTAGCCTGGCAATATAAAAACCAGCGCTTACGAGTATTCCTTGCAGTCCTCCGGGAATCTGGGTATTCGTATACACGACATCCGGGCCATAAGTAGGCCAGGTACCAGTGGTAAAGGACTTTAACCCTATCAGGTATATTTGTAATTCGTCAGGGAACCAGAATTCCGAGCACAAGCCATAAATAACCCGGAATATAAAAAGAGCCAGAAGTAGTAGAAATAGGTTCTTCCTATTCATAAGTAGTAGTTTGTTGATTGCGGCGGGGCCAAATTACATAACTTTCTCAATTGTTCCATTTGGAATTCTATGAAAGCCATCGCTTTATCCCCTGATGATTCAAGGCATGTACACCTGTTTTTTCAATCGCCCCGGTTGCTGATCTTACCGGGAGGAAATTAAACATATGTAATTCTTCCATAGAAAAGCCATGACTGATCAGTCATGGCTCTGTACAATTTGTAAATAAGATATTATAAGCCAACCGCTGCGCGGCTGGTCAGCATGAATGGTAAGAGGATAATTGTCTATTCACCGAGTAACAGGTCATATAATTCTTTGGCCATTTTCTGATAGCCTGGTACATTGTCGGGTTTGATGAAATGTTTCAACGCACCCATTTGCTGACACTTTTTCTCTTCACTGCCGCTATCTGAAGCTGAGTATGTTACGACAGGAATTTCCCGGAAAGCGTCATTTCTTTTGATATAATACAGGACATCATATCCATGTCCTGCTGCGGACAGGATCACGTCAGGAAATAAGATATCAGATTCCTCCATGATATCTTTGAGGATCTTTCCATCCTCTGCCACGGCCACCACATTAAATAGCCCGGTATCGGCAAATGACTCCTGTATCAGGACCTTACCATTTGCATCGTTTTCTGCTATAAGTATGTTCAGTTTTCCCATAGTACCACAAAGGTGATACATTCTGTGCTCTTTGAAAATATTTAAAAAAAATTTTGCGATTTAAAGTATTTCCCTACCTTTGCAATCCCAAACGGGAAAAGCCGCGTTGGTCAATCGGCTAAGACGCCTCCCTTTCACGGAGGAATGACGGGTTCGACTCCCGTACGCGGTACCAACGAGGACGGAGATAGTACGAAAGTATTATCTCCGTTTTTATTTTGGGGCAGGTTCCCCGCCTGTTGGGCCATGTCGAGGAACACTTCATTTACGCGCATGGTTCGACACTGGTCGTTTTTCCGGTTGTAGGACATTCCTTCAGGAAAGAGTAAAAATTGAAGTTGTTGTTTTTCGGCGTAGGCTGCTAAATCCCATGTGGTGGCTAAGTTAGAGGCATAATGGATCAAGTTGAAAACTTGGGGGGAAGGTTAAAAAGTTGTTGTTTTGCAGCTCATCAAGAACCATCAGTTTTGGATCAGGCATACCGACAGTTA
>NZ_QGTG01000017.1 GCF_003182155.1 Chitinophaga sp. S165 | reverse complement strand
TTCACCTCTTCCCATTCCGAACAGAGAAGTTAAGCCCCTCATGGCCGATGGTACTGCACTATCATGCGGGAGAGTAGGTAGCTGCCATATTTATTGAAAAAGCTCCGGACGAAAGTCTCGGAGCTTTTTTTATTTATACCTGTGTCAGTAGTTGACCAACACAGGTTTGAAGAACTGAATTCTGTTATCTTTTCTTCCCCACGGTATTATACCATTGAGCGATATTAACGGATACTCCCATACCCAGTGCTACCGGCTGAAAATAATTATCTAAATCATAGCCTCCATAGGTATCGTCATTCAGCAACATGGAAAACATTAACTGCATCTGAAACTTGACGTATTTGTAACCAACGCGAAAGGTAAATGCAGGTTCATATAGCGGCAGGACTTTATTACCAATGGCCATATAATTGATCCTTCTATCCGGATCGTTTTCAAAAGCTTTGGCGCCTGCGTAAAGACTATAGAACTTCAGAAGGGAGATGCGGGAAGTGAATGCAGCTTCTATGACTGGATGTGAAAGTCCGATACCTGGCTGAATAAAGAACTTATTGAAATGCGTCCGCAGGAGATAATCATTTATAACAGGGGTCGTTGAGCTTTGATAGTCTTTTGACAGCGTTTTAAAGCTCCCATTCCCATAACCTGCATACACATCAAAGACCATTCTTTTCTTCGGATCCAGCGGTTTAAAATAGCCTACAGCACCTTCAATTACACCTCCTCTGGCATTGTCGTCGAAGAATAGTTCATTGCCATCATTATCATCAGTGTCAAGATCGAAATTATATACATACTGCCCATTGGCCATAATTCCAATGTTATCTGTAACAGCAAAAGCTGCCTGGAAATTGCTTGGGGAGACACTTCCTTTGAATTCATGTTTCTCCTTCAGCAGCGGTTCATTAACGGTATTGGGAATGTAAATGTGCGGATTACAGGCAGAGAGAATAGCAAGGCCGTAACATGTAAGTAGTGGCAATCTGAATTTGTTTCGCATGACGTATAAGGTTTAAATAGTTCGAATTTTACTCACTCGATTCCCGCTCGATCAGTTCAACTGGAAACACAAATTGTTTAGTGATTTTCATTGTATCGCCATAGTTGATCAGTTTAACAAGGGTATCCACAGCTTTCTCTCCCATCTTATATCCTGATTGTTCGATAGTGGTAAGTGCAGGTGTAATGATCCGCGAGGACTGGTCATTGGAATATCCCACCACTTTGATTTCCCGGGGAATCGCAACTTGTTGTCGCTTAGCTTCCTGAATGAATGCTACTGCGGATGTATCATTTGCTGCAAAGAGTCCATCGGGACATTTATCCTCTGCAAGCAATTCTTTGGATGCATTAGTAGCTGCTTCGGAAGTCAGGTTATGAACGTATAAAAGGCTTTCATCGAAAGGCATATCATACTTTGCCAGTGCTGCCTTATAGCCTCGTAATCGCTGCTGATAAAGATTACAGGTAAGTGTACCGGAAAAATGAGCTATCCGTTTACAACCTTGTCTGATAAGATGTTCGGTAGCGAGAAAGCCTCCTTTGAAGTCATCTCCTGTAATAGTATACCCGGGAAAGTCGGCAGGGACACGGTCATAAAAGACAAGCGGGATATTGTTCTTTATGAAAGGTGTGAAGTGTTCATAGTCAGTTGTGAACATAGATGAGACTGCGAGTAATCCATCCACACGTAAGGAAAAGAAGGTATTTACCAATTCCTTTTCCATTTCCAGTGTATCATCCGACTGCCCGATCACAATGCTGAAGCCATATCTGTGTGCTTCGTGCTGGATACCGCTGATGGCCGTACTCTGAAAATACATAGATGTACGTGGTACTATGAGGCCTATGATATTGGAACGGTTCCTGCGTAAACTGGAAGCGATCCAGTTCGGAACATAGCCCATTTCAGTGGCTGTTTGCCGTACTTTATCCCTTGTTTCCTGGTTGATCAGCTTATTGTTTTGCAATGCTCTTGATACCGTGGAAGCAGATAAATTGAGTACTCTGGCAATGTCGTAAATGGTGATCTTGGTACTTCGTTCTTTCACATTCTTGAGGTTCAGTATATAAATATAGCGATATATTGAGCAACTTTAATAGCAAGCAACCTCATTATTTTCATCGAGTTAAATATTATTATGTTAAAAGGCGGAAGGCCCGGTATAACCGGGCCTTCCGCCTTTTAACATAATAACAGTTTGTTACTTTGGATCAAGTGCTTGTGTGATGCGTTCAACAAGATCTGTCAGGTGATAACGGCTTAACGGATCCTGAATAGAGGCAACAGCAGCCCGGATATCTGTACGTAATGATACCAGGTGTGCCCGTGCAATACTGCTGACGTCTGATTTGGAAGGATCTGCAGGAGGTACGCCAAACATGATCATCATAGGATTAGTGCCTTGTGAATCATTTGAAGAAAGCAATTGTATGATATGCTGAACGTATGATTTCTGCAGGTTACGACGGAAAACGTCGATGTTCTTCCGTGTATATATTTCGCTGAAAATCCCTTTTTTCACATCATTCAAAAAGACGCTTGCCTGGTAACTTTCAGGACCGTCATTAGCCTCATTGTTAATAAGCTTGATCAGTGTAGTAGCACTCAGTATCCTGTCTAATACAGGCGTTTGGCGCGCACTGATGATGGTGGTGGCATTATTTCCGGTACGGGAAAGAATGTCTTTATTAAACAACCATTTTGGTGTTGTAAATACTTGTTCGTTGAGGAATTGTACAGTCTCTGATTGAATAATCTTAGGAACAGCTTCATATACACCGCCTTCCTGTTCTACTGTTTTAGGTGTTTCATAAATACCTCCGATATTTTTAGCAACATGGCCGAGATATCGTCCAAACTGCGTATTTACTTCCCGGTAGAGTTCTGTGAGATTTGCATACCCTTCGTTATCTTCTTTCGTCCATGTGAGCAGATTAGGAATAATACGTTGTAAGTTTTTAATACCATAAACGCCGGCTTTCATTGCATTGTCACCAAGGTCCTCATTCTGTGATCTCGGATCATCCGGGTTAGACTCTGTACCGAACCAATACTTTTTGTCCTTTAGCTTTTCAACGGTCCATTTATTAAGGATCGCTTTTTCGTCTTCAGGTCCTTTGGTATCGGGAAGCTGACGATATCCCCATTCAATGGCCCACTTGTCATAGAAATTGATGCGGGGATAGAGATCGCTGCCAGTAATACCATCTTCAGGTTGTGCAATATAATTGAAGCGTGCATAGTCCATGATGGAAGCAGCATGTCCATTTTCTTTTATCCAGGCTTTATCTCTTAGCTTCTCTACCGGATAGGCGGAGCTGGAGCCGAAATTGTGACGGAGTCCCAGTGTATGGCCTACTTCATGAGAAGACACAAACCTGATGAGTTCCCCCATCAGCTGATCGTCGAACTGCATTTTTCTGGCCCTGGGATCGGTAGGAGAGCACTGTACAAAATACCAGTTACGTAGCAAACGCATAACGTTGTGATACCAGTTGATATGGCTTTCCATGATCTCTCCGGAACGAGGATCGTGAATGTGCGGACCGCTTGCATTAGGAATATCGGAAGGTTTATATACAATCGCAGAGAAGCGGGCATCTTCGAGGCTCCATGTGGAATCCTGTTCACGGGTAGGAGCTACTTTTGCAACTATAGCATTTTTGAAGCCTGCTTTTTCGAAGGCAGACTGCCAGTCGTTCACTCCTTGTATAAGGTAAGGCACCCATTTTTTAGGTGTTGCCGGATCGATATAAAAGATAATAGGTTTAACGGGCTCCACCAGTTCGCCTCGTTTATATCTCTCCAGATCTTCCGGTTTAGGCTCAAGGCGCCAGCGGGTGATCATGGAGAGGCGTTTAACGCCCTGGGGGTCCAGGTCAAAGTCGGTTACAGATGTAGTAAAATAACCCACTCTGGGGTCAAAATACCGCGACTTCATAGGAACTGCGGGAAGCAGGATTATGGAGGAGTTAAGTTCCAATGTAGCATTTCCTCCAGGTACGGACATGCCTGGTCCAGGCTGTCCGCCTGATTTTGAATAGGTTTTGACAGTCTTGATCTCGGTATTGATAGGATAAGACTTAACATCTACGATGTAAGATTTATCCTGCTGTACAGCACCGAGTTTGAGGCCGTTCTTCACACGTGAATCGAAGAAGAATATCTCATTATCGCCTTGAATATAATCGGTGAGATCGATCACGGTACTAGTCCCTTTATCAGATATAGCTTTGATGTCAAACGCTGCTGCAATGGGTTGTATATTGGAATTCATTACAGCGTTAAACATTGGCTGGCTGGAATCTTTCGAGATTTCGGTGTAGGATATGTTTTTAAGGAAGATGCGATTGTTAGGGCCTTTTTCAAAACGTATCACATTTTCCCCTATTTCATCCCCGCTGTATCCCATCATTGAAGAACGCAGGCCGGCGGCGGATTTAGAGATACGGTTCACGACGAGAACATCCCTGCCGAGCAGGGAATCGGCTATTTCAAAGAACACCCTGTCCTCCTGTTTATATATATTAAACAGACCGGAATCTGCTATGGCGGTTGAGGTAATTACTTCCCCAAATTTCTTGGGAGCGGTTTTTGGGCTGCTTTTGGC
Organism: Chitinophaga sp. S165; assembly: GCF_003182155.1. GTDB lineage: Bacteria > Bacteroidota > Bacteroidia > Chitinophagales > Chitinophagaceae > Chitinophaga. The sequence goes on along the minus strand of NZ_QGTG01000017.1, from coordinate 60,733 downwards.
AGGCATAGGCGGACGAACGGTAGAATCTTTAGCTGCGATGGGTTGTTGTTCGTTTTTCTTTCTTTTTTGTGCTATTGACAGTGGATTGATAGTCAGCATCAATAATAATGTACCTGCACTTGTGAGGGCCATGGTACGGATAAAGTGTTTGTTCATTTGCTGTATTAACCAGATTTTAGGCAGGTAGGTGTTGAAAATACACATATTAAGCAGTAACTTATCGGGGAATTCCATGAGCGCTTAAAATATTATGGGAATGGACAGAGGGGAAAGCCGCGGTCTATAGGGGTAAGGATTAACGCCGCCGTCTATGAATAAATTTGTTGATATGGTATCTTTTATGCTTATATTACAGGGTGAACAAAATGCTGCACTAACGCCATTACAAACGTTTTTCGCGAATTAAGGACGTTTATGTTCCACGTTAGATAGGGTGCAACGGAGATGAAAAAAGCTGTATTTCTGTGATACTGTAATGACGGTAAGTGAAGGTGAAAGTGACTCAAAGTGTGGATGGTAGCGGGATAGAAGAAAAAAAGATAGCAGAAAATTTCTGTTGGAACATTTAAAAAATTTCTTAAATTGTGCGTCCAACTTTGAAAAAATTCAATAAATTTCAGGTTCCAAGGATAGTAATCATAAGGGGCGTAACCCATTCTTTGATATAGGTTGCATTTAACAATTAAAGTGTATGCTCAATAAAACAGGAGATTGTAAGGCCGTCTGCTGGCGGCTTTCAGTGGTAGCGTTAAATTTTGTGAGATTTTGAGAGCTGCACTTGTTTTTTTGGGTCAACCGTATAACTTTGCGAATCACGTATTTATATTGCAGAAATAACAAAAAACAATAGTTTAATCTTTAACACTAAAATTCAATCAACATGGCTGAGACTAAAACAACTGTGACTGCAGGTTCTGCCAAAGCAACTTCTCATCAAGTAAAAAAGTCATCCAATGTATTCGCAATGCTGGCTGTACCTATCTGTATAGTTATAGGCGTTCTCTTTTACCTGTTCGTACTTGGTAGTCCAGATAACTTCCAGGGTGGCATCAAAGGAGAAGGCGCGCATCCAGTTGAAGAAGGTATCGGAAAATGGTTCGCAACAGTATATCAGGGTGGTGCTATTGTACCAATTCTTATTTCTGTATTATTGATCTGTATCACTTTCGTAATTGAGCGTTTCCTTTATATCAACAAAGCTAAAGGTAAGTTTAGCGGTGCTGACCTGGTAAGAAGAGTTCAGTTCCACCTGGCTAACAAAAACGTAGACGCAGCTCTGGCTGAGTGCGACAAACAGAAAGGTTCTGTAGGTAATGTAATGAAAGCTGGTCTGAAGAAGTACAAAGAAATGATCGGCAACACTGAGCTTGACACTGAGCAGAAGATCCTGACCATCAAAAACGAGATCGAAGAAACAACTGCACTGGAACTGCCAATGATGGAAAAGAACCTGGTGTTCCTGTCCACTATCGCTTCAGTAGCAACCCTGTTAGGTCTGTTCGGTACAGTATTGGGTATGATCAAATCCTTCTCTGCGATGTCAGCATCTGGTGCTCCGGATTCATCTAAACTGGCGTTAGGTATCTCTGAGGCGTTGATCAACACCGCTCTGGGTATCGGTACTTCCGCTATCGCGATCATCATGTATAACTACTTTACTACCAATATCGATAGCATCACTTATGCAATCGACGAGTCTGGTTTTACTTTAACTCAGAGCTTCGCTGCAAACCACAAATAATTTTTTAATTATTTGTATGGAAAATGTGCGGTTTTGAATCTATATAAAGTAAACCATAAAAGGAGTAAAGATGCCTAAAGTTAAAATGCCCAGGAAGAGCACGCTGGTCGATATGACGGCGATGTGTGACGTGGCTTTCTTGCTGCTCACTTTCTTCATGTTGGCAACTAAATTTAAACCGGATGAGCCGGTAACTGTAGTTACTCCGTCTTCTATCAATACTAAACTGCTGCCGGATTCTGATGTAATCATGCTGACAGTTGATAAGGATGGCAGAGTGTTCTTCAGCATGGACGGTCAGCCTAAAAGGCAGAAACTGATCCAGGACCTGAACTCACAGTACAAGCTCAATCTGACCGACAAGGAAATGAACAATTTCACTATTGGCGCCAGCGTAGGTACCGAACTGAAAAACCTGAAAACTTACCTTTCCATGAAACCGGAAGAGCGTAAGAAAGCAGGTCTGGAAGTAGGTATTCCAACTGACTCCGCTAATAATGAAGTAGCTGTTTGGATCGAGTATGCAAGGTCTGCACAGGGTGGAAATCCAAGACTGCAGTACTGCGTGAAAGCCGACAATGGTACTCCCTATCCTAAAATCAAGGATATCCTGGATACCTTCAAGGAAAAAAAGATTCAGAAACTGAACCTGGTAACAAATCTGGAGGCACCTCCGCCAGGAACAGCAGCAGCTTTAGCCCGTGATGAGGAATAAAGCAATTTAAAAGTAAACAGCAGGCAGCGCTGCGGCGTTGAGTTGCTATTGAAAACTTAAAAAAAGAGCTACTATGGCAGAAATGGATACCAGCAGTAGTGGCGGGAAAGGCAAACACCAGGGTACGAAATCAAAGAAGCAGTCTACACGCGTAGACATGACTCCGATGGTGGATCTTGGATTTCTGCTGATCACGTTCTTCATGTTGACTACGACTATGAGCAAGCCTAAAACTATGGACTTGATCATGCCGAAGGATACTAAGGATGAGAAAGAGCAGAATAAAGTAAAAGAAAGTACTGCCCTCACTATACTGCTTGGCAAAAAAGACCGGGTATATTATTACGAAGGTTTGGCGCAAGACCCGAATGCATCAGCCAACCCTGACTTCTTCAAGGCAACATCCTTTGCTAACAAAGGAGGCATCAGAGACGTAATTATTAAAAAGCGGGATGAGGTTGCTAAAGCGAGAAATGCAAAAGGCGAACCTGAAGATGTGGTTGTAATCATTAAAGCTGATGACGAAGCTACATACAAGGATTTCGTAGACATTCTGGACGAAATGGCTATAAACCGTATTCAACGTTACGCAACAGTTGATATCAGCGATCAGGATAAAACCTGGATCCGTCAAACTGAAGCTGCTAACGCTGGAGGCTCCAAGTAATCGACACTAATTTGCATCCATCCTTAAAAATTAAACAATGGATACCGCTAAAATCTTAAAGTCCGATTTTCTGGATATCCTGTTTGAGAACAGGAATAAAGAATATGGGGCTTATGATCTCAGACGACAGTACGACAAAAGGGTACGCAATGCCGTAATAGGTAGTGCTGCACTGATGCTGCTTGTTATCGGAGGTTATGCAATTAATAACTACATACTCAAAATTGAAAGGGAAAACCCTAACAAGCAGCCTGTTATAGAGCAGATCAAGATGGAGGACGTGAAGATTCCGGATGATCCGAAAACTCCACCTCCGCCTCCACCTCCACCTGCTCCGCCACCACCGGTGAAACCTTCGGTGCAATTCACTCCTCCTGTAATCAAGAAGGATGAAGAAGTTCCGGAAGATGAAGTTCCGCCTAAGATCAAGGAAATTGAGAATAAGGCGATCAGTACTAAAACTGTAGAAGGTGATCCTAACGGTATCGACCCAGGATTATTGGAAGACAGTAAAGGTACAGGTGTGGTAGAAGCTCCTCCTCCTCCTCCAAAAGAAGAGATCTTTACATTCGTGGAACAGCCGCCTACCTTCCCTGGTGGTGAAGAAGCGCTGGCTAAGTTCCTGAGCAAAAACATCCATTATCCTCGCGTTGCGCAGGAAAATGCGATCTCAGGTACTGTGTTCGTACAGTTCGTAGTAGACTCTGAAGGTAACATCAAAGATGTAAAAACTGTTGGTGCTGCAAAAGGTGGTGGTCTGGAAGAAGAAGCGATCCGTGTGGTAAAAATAATGCCTAAATGGAAAGCTGGTAAACAGAACGGCCGTCAGGTGTCTGTACAGTTCAACCTGCCAATCCGCTTTACTTTACAAGAGTAGCAGACTAAAGGATATTTTATCTAAAATCCCAGTCCCGGTTCCGCCGGAACTGGGATTTTTTATTTATTGGTATATTGCTGCCTGAATTTGAAATGTTATGCTAGGGAATAATCTTACAGGATACGATGATACAATTGTAGCACTAGCTACAGCACCAGGAATAGGAGCGATTGCAGTGATCCGTCTGAATGGCACAAAGGCCATTGATATCTGTAATAAATTATTCCCCGCAAAAGACCTTCACCAACAAGCCGGACATACCCTTCATTTCGGCCCTATTGTGGAAAACGGACGGACCATCGATGAAGTGGTAGTTAGCCTCTATAAGGCCCCCCGTTCTTACACAGGGGAGGATATCATTGAGATCTCCTGCCATGGATCACCCTATATTCAGCAACAGATCATTGACGCCTGTATCCATACCGGCGCCAGAATGGCGAAACCGGGAGAATATACCATGCGTGCATTCCTCAACGGCAAACTGGATCTTACACAGGCGGAGTCAGTGGCTGATCTTATAGCAAGCAACTCCGCAGCAAGTCATCAGACGGCTATGCAACAGATGAGAGGTGGCTTTTCGAAGGAGTTATACGCGCTGCGCGAACAGCTGATCAGCTTTTCAGCACTGATTGAACTGGAACTCGACTTCAGCCAGGAAGACGTTGAATTTGCTGATCGTACCCAGTTCTATCGCTTGATCAATGAAGCAACAGAGGTGGTAAAACATCTGGTAGATTCTTTCCGCATGGGAAACGTGATCAAAAATGGTGTTAATACTGCCATTGTAGGCAAACCTAATGCGGGTAAGTCTACATTATTAAATACGCTTTTAAATGAAAATAGGGCCATTGTAAGCGACATTGCAGGTACAACCCGTGATACCATAGAGGAGGTCCTGAATATACAAGGTGTCATCTTCCGCCTTATCGATACTGCGGGTATCCGTGAAAGCGCAGATGTCATTGAAAGTATTGGCGTACAAAAGACAATGGAAAAGATCAGGGAAGCGGGAGTTGTACTTTATCTATTTGATGTAAATGAGACTTCACTGGCAGATCTGAAAGCACAGGTGGGCACGTTTGAACAGGAGAGGGTGAACTATCTGCTGATCGGTAATAAGACGGATATTGCAGGCCTTCCTGTTATTCAAAATAAGTTTGCTGAGATACAAGATATCCTGTTCATATCTGCTAAACAACATGAACATATTCAGGAATTGAAAGATCGTCTCGTGCACAAAGTAATGAGTGGCGATATCAATACAGAAGATACCATTGTGACCAATGCACGTCACTATGCTGCATTACAGGAAGTACTGAAAGCACTACAGGATGTAAGGTTCGGATTAGATAGTCAGTTGCCTGGAGATCTGCTGTCGCTGGACATCAGAAGATGCCTGCATTATCTTGGAGAGATCACAGGACAGATTACTAATGAAGATCAGCTGGATTTTATTTTCAGTAAGTTTTGTATTGGGAAGTAAATCGTCCAAATAAGCATACCAAAGGGACATGGTCATTATATGATTATCTAGACTATGTGCCTATCAGCCTATCAGCGAATCTTTAACTATATACCGATCCCCCAAAAAGATGAGTACGATCATTAGTATCGGAGGACTGAGAGGAACTTCATTAAAATGGTTTCTCAGCCCTCCTCATAACTAATGATGTCTATTTATGTTGTTAATACCAGCCAGCATCGTTTCAGAAGATCAGCGTCTCACCAGGATCTTCTTGGATTGTTTGCCATCAGAGATAATATACACACCATTGGTAAGCGTTGATGGAAGGTTGATTTCCAGTTTATTGAGGCCATTCACAACGCCATACTTCTGCCTTGAGAGAACACGGCCGTTGAGGTCAGATATGGTGATATATTTTTCGTTTTCGCCTTTGGTGTTAATCTCCATAAAGACTTTACCTGTCGTTGGTACCGGATATAACTTAACTGGTGTGATAGCTTCATTTCTGTTTGTGGGCGCTCCTTTTCGAGCGGCGGCCCCGGGTACATTTATTCTCAGCTTATAACACTTATCGGATGAGGTCCCACCTGTGTAAGGATTGACTTCTACGAGATAGTAGTTACCTCCTCCATTGAATATTTCTACAGAACCATAGTCTTCATTGTATTCTACATGGTCAAATCCAACGTCAGCAAGGAAGGGATCTGTCACGATTACCCGGCAATCAGGCCAGAGACCGTCTGCTCTTACTTCACAGTAATATGCACCTGAAGGGACATAGAACAGATAGAAGTCCGGATCCTGTAGTTTTGAAATGATGTCAGTATTAATTGGTATTTCGGGAGCTTCAATGTCGTTATTATTAGGCTCATACCAATCTGCGCATTCCTGTGATGGCTGGGTGTTCACCGTCAGCTGATAGCATTCGGGACTGATGGCAAGTCCCTGACTGCTGGTTTCAATGTAGTAAGTACCTGCAGGTGCTCCGTACTGGAAAAGATGTTTGGTTTTATTGGTTGCATCATATACACCTGAACGGAGAGGTATACCATTAGCATTTTTAATGTCGAATTGCAGATGTTCTGAAACAACATTCGTCATATACGCACTGATGGTAGACGGCGTGTCGATCGTAAATTTAAAGTAATCTCTGTCAACGTAATCTGAGATCCTGCCTGCGACTGTTTGTCCGATAGCAATAGTCTTTGCAGAATCCAATATATCGTTGTACTCAAAAGTGTCTAGGCAGAGTGGGGGAATTGCCAATCCAACATTAAGTGTATAACAGGTTTCCGAAGGTTCTCCATAAGCGCCTACATAGATATAACATCTTCCTCCGACGGTGTTAAAATTGAGAACGACGTCGACGGCTGGATCAAGCGACCAGTCATATTCTCCGGTGGCGTCGTTGTAAATTCCCAGATATGTGTTGGCGGCTGGATTATGTAGGGTGATATGTATCGCCGAATTAGCCGGGGCATTTATCTGATAAGTATCATTATCGCCCGAAGGGTATATCGCGCCTTGAATGTCCGTATTCGTCGGTATCAATGCGGCTGTTTCGTCTGTGTTGTTAGGCTCATAGGCAGATACGCAGGGTAATGTGGTATCTGCCGTGTTAGATGCCCCCCTTAGAGAGGTACATGCAAATACGATGGCTAACAAATTGAGTAAAAGTTTTTTCATAAATGAATGGTTTGAAAATGTATATAAAAATGAGTGTGCTGGGTTGAACATTTTCCAGGGACAACGGGCTGGTTATATTATGTAAATTACTAATTATTGCTGCAATAATCCTGCATCGGGTAATCACATTTCGCCTGAAGTGTTTGATAGTCTCAAACTTTGTTTTCATATAGAAACATTAACAGATGTACAGGCCATAAAGATCACCAGAGAACAGAACGAGTTCCTGATAGAGCATTCTGCGGTCTTTGAACGGTGGATACGTAAGCTTAATGAAAAGGCTTTCATCTATACTTATGACAGGGTATTTACCATGCTGATGATGGATGCTACACAACGATCTCATAAGCTGTTGGAGGAAGAGCCGCATCTGATACAGATGTTCTCCAACTATCATATCGCCTCTTACCTGGGCATTGCTCCGCAATCTTTAGGCAGGATTAGAACGCATGGCCAATACTATTCAGCATGGAGATGTATAACACTTCCAGGTTGAATAGTAGGTCTTACAACAAAAGGCTAACTGAACTTAATATCGCTCAGGTCAATGGAAACCAGCAAAGGCTCTGGCGTTAAAGGCATATTGTTTTCAAGCCTTGCATATACACGCCTTTTGGTGGCAACCTTGATACCGGAAACATCCACGTAATCTGATAGATAATGAGCCGCGCCTGCACCTCCCAAAACGTCAACGTCGTAGTCATGCCTTCTGATCAGACCATCTGCGCCGACATAAAATGTCTGCACCGCGCCGTGGCTGGCTACACCTTCAGGAAACTTCACTCTTAACCTGCGCCAGGTTTCTCCATTCTCTTCCCACGGTTCAAGTTCTGTTACTTCATAATCAGGTGAAGCAAAGTTGAAAGGAGCATTAAAATAAGTCCACATGGCATAGCCGATAAAGTAGACCAGTTGCAACCTGCTCCAGGGTGTCTCCAGGTTGTGTCCATTGAAGGAGTCGCGAGGGGCAGACAGTTCTTCCACAACTTCGCCATTTACATTTTCAATGGCTACATAGTTTCCGCGGAAAACCGTGTGCCAGCCTTTCTGGACAAAAGGATAATGTGATGCCCATTGCTTTTTAAGATTGACGGTTACATCAATTTCATTCATCACTTCCGGGTGGCCTTTCATAGGCCAGGTAACACCGCCATTTTTAAGATGTGCCGAAATGGTCTCAAAGCGTTCCCAATTTGACAATCCGCCATGGGCATCTATTACAAGTTTTAATAAGTCGTTCATGATGTTTAGTTTTTTTTGTGTAAAAGTGCCGGACCTCTACGTCCCATGCACAATGTAAAGTAACGACAGTCTGTTTCCCTGACCATTCACATATGTGAATAAATGGACTCCCTCGGAAGAAAAGCAACTCATCAATTCATCCATCATTTTTTCTATTTAAATTTAGGTTATTATTGGCAGTACAATTACCGTGACAGTCAGTATCCACTGATACTTTTGGGGAAAGTATACCTGCTACGGACAGATCAGCTATAGATGGGATTATTTGATAAGGCCGAACTAATTCCGGTTTTTGCTTGTTAGAAATATATAATCAGGACCATATATGAAGGACTATGTCAGAGAGACATGAGAATACACGGGATTCCACGCTTACATCGGACTATCGCAATTCAAGCCCATTCGAGTTACGTTCTTTACCGGAACTCATCCATGAAAAAGCGTTACAGTACCCCGATAAGATCGCGCTACGCTTCAGAGATGATGTGTTGACTTATTTTAATTTAAATAATTCTGCTAACCAATATGCAAGGCTACTTGCAGAATATGGCGTTAAACGTGGCTGCATTGTCGGTCTTGCAGTTGACCGCTCTCCCGAAATGGTGATCATTATGTTGGCTATTGTCAAGTCTGGTGCTGCCTATGTGCCACTAGATCCCGAATATCCCCAGGCGAGAATTGAATTCATGTTGGAAGATACGGAGGCTGGTTTTCTGATCACCGAAGAAAAATACGGCAATAGATTTCAGGCTAAAGGAAAGGTGATCCTGTTGGAAGACCTGCGCCGGCAGTCGCCATTATATTCCGTGGAGCCTCCGGTCATAACTACCAATATGGATGACGTTGTTTATGTGTTATTCACATCCGGATCTACTGGAAGGCCAAAAGGTGCACAGATCACACAACGTGGATTGATGAATTTCCTTATAGAAATGCAACAAGAACCCGGCCTGGATGAGAGTGACAGGGTATTGGCACTTACGACAATTTCTTTCGATATTTCTGGTCTCGAACTATACCTTCCCTTAATAACCGGAGCCGAAGTTGTATTAACAGATGCTGCAACATCGAAGGACACCCGGTTGCTGATGGAGATCGTCAAACAACAGGGCGTAACAGTGATGCAGGCAACTCCAGCTACCTGGAGGATGATGCTGGAATCCTGGAGTGGAAGATTACCTATAAAAGCTTTGATCGGCGGTGAGGCCTTGTCCAAGAAACTGGCGGAAAGATTATTGGAGAAGTGCGACTCCTTATGGAATATGTACGGTCCCACAGAAACTACTGTATGGTCTACATATAAGCGGATACATGCGGATGACGAAATCATCACTGTTGGGCGCCCTATCAATAATATGTTCGCCTATATCCTGGATAATCAGCTAAGACCGGTGCCTGATGGCACAGTAGGAGAGATCTTCATGGGCGGCGTAGGAGTAGGTAAGGGGTATATGAACAGGCCCGAACTAAACGAGCAGTTGTTTATGGACGATCCTTTCTCTGACATGCCTGGAGCGCGAATGTATAAAACAGGAGATCTCGGCAGAATTGTCGGGGGAGGAGAGATCCAGTGCCTGGGCAGAATAGATCATCAGGTAAAGATCCGGGGGTACAGGATTGAACTGGGGGAAATTGAACATACCCTGAGTAAACAAAAGGGAGTAAAGGATGTAGTTGTCCTGCCTAAAGATGAACGACTGGTAGCATATATTGTCCTCGAACAAGGTTATACCGCACACTTCGCAGAATGGCTACAGGCATTAAGAAAAACCTTGCCTGAATACATGGTGCCCAGCAATTTTGTGACACTGCCTGGCTTCCCCTTGTCGCCTAACGGTAAGGTAGACCGGAATGCATTGGAGGCGATGAGGCAGGAAATGGAAAAGGCTAATAGAATATACACCGCTCCTCGTACAGAACAGGAAAGGCTCATTGCAGGTATCTGGAGTGATCTGTTGCATGTGGACCAGGTGGGTATCAGAGACGACTTTTTTGAACTGGGAGGTACTTCCATTATCGCTATGCAAATCATGGCGAGGCTCGAAAGAGAAACCGGGAAACGTTTGCCGCTCGCTAGTTTATTCACTGCCAATACTGTTGAAAAGCTCTCTAAACAGATGGAGCTGGACGACCAGTCCATTTCATGGGAGTTACTGGTACCTGTAAAACCTACAGGAAATAAACCACCCATTTTCTTCGTCAATGGCCTCGATATGAATGTGCTGCTGTTCAACAACATTGCCCGTAACATGGACCCTGATCAGCCGGTATATGGTTTTCAGCCAAGAGGGCTGAATGGGGTGGACGAGCCATTTGAAACGATAGAGGATATGGCGGCAGAATATATTGCTGCGTTACTGAAGAAAGACTTTACAGATGAATATATCCTGGCCGGATACTCATATGGTGGCATTGTTGCTTTTGAAATGTGCCGGCAGTTACAAATGATGGGCAAGCGAGTGAAGATACTGGCGATGCTGGACACCTATGCCTACAATGTTGGGTATTTTGAAACCGGTCTCCCTAAATATATTACGAAAATAAAACGCCAGTTTCCCAAGTTGCTTTTTATAACAGGTTCTCTCGCACGGCAGCCTATGGAAACACTTCGTTATCAACAATCTTTCTTCATTCGCAAATACAACGAGTTCGCCGTATATATGGGATTGCAAGGCCCGGCAGAATCAGAGACAGCGGAAGATAAGATCAATGAAAAATATGAAGCTGCCTACCGCAAATATCACATGCAACCTTCCGATGCCTGCGTAATAGATCTATTCCGCGTAGATACAAGGCTATATTTTCTGGATGATCCCGTTTATCTGGGTTGGAAACCGTACGCATTGAAAGGGATCAATATACATGTTGTCAAAGGCAATCACAAGACATTTCTAATGCCTCCCAATGATAAAGATTTCGCTATCTTGTTGCAGCGATTGGTGGACGATCGCACAAAACAGGACACAGATAGTAAATAGTATTGACCCAATGAAGCATCGTATTTTATGCGGCAGTCTTGCGCTGCCTTTTTTACTGCTCACTCTTCAAAGCACTGCTCAAAAAAATATTGATAGAAATAAGGTTTATGAGATAGCCGGAGCCGCACAGGGACATGTTGGTATGGCCATGTTGTCTCTGGAGGATGGAGATACCATGACCCTGAACGGGAATGACCGCTTTCCTATGCAGAGCGTATTCAAGTTTCCACTGGCAATAGCTGTACTCGATCAGGTAGACAAGGGAAAGCTGGCCCTCGATGAGGTTATCCATATCAGGAAAGAGGATTTAATGCCGAAGACCTGGAGCCCTATCCGTGACAAATTCCCGGAAGGCACAGATATGAAGCTGAGAGATATCCTGGCATATACTGTATCCCAGAGCGATAATAATGGCTGTGATCTGCTGTTCCGCTTAGTGGGAGGCACTGAATATGTGAATAAGTATATTCATGGTCTTGGTATCGACAGCATCGCGATCAAAGCAACAGAAAAGCAAATGGGGCAGGCATGGGATGTACAATATACAAACTGGTCATCGCCGGTAGCCATGCTTGGTTTGTTACAGAAGGTGTATGCCGGCAGGTATCTCTCTAAAACCAGCAACGACTTTTTGCTGAAAGTCCTGAGAGAAACGACCACATGTCCCAACAGAATGAGAGGCTTATTGCCTAAAGACGCAGTCGTGGCACATAAAACAGGTACTTCAGGTACCAGTGCGGCCGGTATTACTGCGGCAACAAACGATGTAGGAATTGTCACCCTGCCCAATGGCAAGCATTATGCGATCGCCGTTTTTGTAAGTAATTCAAAAGCAGATGAAGCCACCCGCGATGCCATTGTTGCACAGCTGACGCATTTGTTCTGGAATACCGCTAAATAAGCTGCTGCTTTTGCATAGCGACCTGCGACTCATAATATTTGTTCAGGAAATGATAGATGATCAGTTCCTGTTTCCGTTGGTTAGATAATAACATCCGGTTCAGGAACATATGAATATAACTGCCAATTAGGTCATCCCATCGCTCAACAGGTGCATGTTGTATTGCTTGCCGGATGTGGGATGACCTTATTGCGAATAGGGCTATCGCTTCTTCTATTTCATTTTCTGTGTCCTGGCGGGCGTCCAGGAAGGTGCTGATCTGCCGCATATATTTCCGGTAACCACTGTTTAATTGGGTCTGTAAAGACTGACCTCCGCCAAACTCCTGGAAGAAGTGATGTTGTAATCTTTTCAGATACGCGGATTTCTGTTGTAGTGAATAACCGAAATCCTGTAATAGCATGTCTACTCCACGCAAAGTCAGCAGCCAGCGATAATTTTCTCCCTCTTCACCTTCCAGCAGATCAATACAGCCTAATACCGCCTCGCTGTCGTAGCAGAAAAGACTTTCACTCCATTCAATAGTATCAGCGCCATACCGTTCTATTTCCCTGATATAAGTATCCGTCTGTATTTTATGAATCAGACCGGGATCTAGTTCCCGGGAAATGATCGTATTAAGTTCCGATAGCACCGTTTTCCAGAAGTCTTTATTATTAGCATGATGGAAACGTACCCTGATATGGTCATCCGGATCGGTATACCGGATGAAGAACCACTTATCGATAATACCCTTCCTGTTAAGATCTTCCACCAATGGTTTGATCACTGTTCTAAGGACTTTCTCCGTTGTATTGATGCCGGCATATATTTTTACATACAGCCATTCACTACCTGGCAGGAAGTGCCGTTGTGGAAGTGTTGTAATATTAATAGGAACGAGTGTTTTTGCCTGTTTGACTACTGTACTTTTAAAGGGAATGATCAATTCGTTGGTAAAACGTCCGGCAGGTCCTGCTACCCAGCAATTTCCCGGTGCTTGCAATACTTCCTGTAAGGTGACCTCCTCTGTTTTAAGCAGCGTGGCCACCAGTAGATGCACGCAGGACTCGTTTTCCAGGTCAATAAACAGCTCATTGTCCCTTTCTGTAATAGATAGATACCGGGGCAAACGTAAAGCCGCTCTGATGTCTTTAAATATGCGGAAATGATCCTGTGCACCTGCATGTTTTACAAGCAGGGGATAGTCTTTTTTATGCAACGTCCAGGTGCATTTCTGGAGCACGAATTTCTTATAACGGACCCGTGGCAGAAAAGGTGCTGTTACTGGCAGGTTCCATTGCCAGCCAGTGGCATGATGCAGTTCCTGAAACTGAAGGTCGCAGAGGAACTTATACATCGGAAGGCTACCCATGCTGAAGTTATGTGCTGTACTTAAACGGGGAATTACCCTTTTATTAAACTTCCGGGATCGGAGGATGATCGTATTATTTTCTACCAGTACCATCAGGTCTGTTACAGGTAGCTGATGATCTGCGTCAACACTGCCCTTGCCCAGATATATAATCTCGTAATCCCTTAATTGTGGTCGTAGCAGGATGTTCCCTGTACGGGCTTCAGGTAAATGAATGATCTCTGCATAGATGATGTCAGGATTGTGCTGTGCTTCTTCCTTGAGACATTCCTGTACTTTCTCTTTGAGTATGTCATCGCCATGACAGAACCTGCCCAGTAGATTGGCTGCTGAAGGTCCGCCACAGGAGCTAAAGTCAAACAGATAGTTCCCATTGTCTACAGCCTGTGCACTCTCACTGACAATACTTCCCATGAGATAAAAGCTGTCAGGAACAGGGATACCCTCTATAGTTGAAAGACTTTCTATGTCCGCATCAGTCAATACAATTTCCGTTTGTTGCTGTTGTATACATTCCAGGTATCGTTTTACCTGGAAGTCCCGCATTTTATTCCAGGAAATGCTGTCCGATGTAGCTACACTCTTTATCACGATATCGTCCAGTAAAGGCGCGTAGGCAGCATAGTGACTGGTATAAGCTCCATACCCGATACCGGCTTCCGTATCCAGCGCAATGGCCAGTGGAATTTCCTGTTCTTCATACCGCTCTCTGAAATTTTTACTGAAGTTTTGCAGATCACTGGTCCGGTCTGGTGCCGGCAGTTTCCATAGGCTGGTTAGCTGTTCCTGTATTTCCGAGATGGTTTGTTGGCTGATGGTATTGGCCGTGGTAGAAAGGAAAAGATCTGTCTGTACAAGGTCTTTGTTGTTAGTATCTGGCAGTAATTGTTTAACAAGATGATGTGTTTGCAGGTACTTGTCAATACCAGCTGTAGGTACGCTGAGTAGTTGCTTAATGGCAGACAAAGTCTCATGAATGCCTTCCGTATGCTGTAGCCCTTTTAGCTTCCTGGTCAGTACATGGAAAAATTCTTCACCTGTAATGGTCGGTTCCAGCTCGCTGATAAGCACTTGGCTGTCTATCAGTTCTGATAAGAATTCCCTGGCTTCATCTTCCGTGATCTCCTCGCTTGTCATATGTGCACAAAGCTCCCCGATAGTAGCGCCAGTAGCCGCCTTTTCTAATATCTCTTCCAGGTAGTTTGAATAGTTGACAGCAGTAAGATCATATAAGCGGAACTTATTTTTAACGGTGAATGCTGCATAACGATACGTATCTCCCGTTTGGTATAACGAGTTATTCGGATAATAATGTAACTGCTCCCGTACAGCCGGTATCAGTGCTATCTTTTCTGCCAGTTCGGCGACATAGTTCATATCCAGCCGGCAGTATTTCCGGTGAGCCATTACATCTTCGACATTGATATTGGTGAATGTGTCAAATGCCCCGGTTGCACAACCGGCAAACAGACCATAGGGGGTACAACGGGTACTCATGCGTAACAGGTATCTGAACAGTGACAAAACCAGTTTGTTAATGTCCTTCTCTCCGGTGAGCTGCCCTCTCTGCCATTTCCGTAATTCATTGCTTAGTTCCGGTGATGCGATATAAATAGCTTCCGCCAGATAAGGATCGGTAAATGTCTGTTTTATCTCGTCAGCCAATGCAGCATATGGAAGCTGTAAAAAGCGGGTTAAAAAGTCTACCGGCAGCAATGGAGCTCTAAGCAGATAGAAGCCTTTATTGGTTATCATAGTCATGTGAATACAGGTAAAAAGATAGCTTTTATACACACACCGGAAGCCCCCCTTAAAAGGTGATATTTTTTTTACTGGAAAAAAATGTCAGAAATTCCCCCTTTCCAGTGATGAGGGGAAGCAGGCTTTATCCTTATCTTTAAACGTATCTTTTAAACGTAATGAAAACCGTGCCCACATTTCCCACTGTTGAAATCTGACCGCTAAAGACAAGTATTCATTTCTTAATATTTAAACCAGTTGTTAACTATGAAAAAAGCGTCAAGCAGAAAGCTGAACCTTGGCAAGATAAAGATCGCCAAACTGAGCACAGCCAAACAGGAATCGAACCCACAGGCAAATGCTCCTACCTACACCGGTTGCAGTCTTTTCAGATGCCCTCCGCCTGAGAATGGCAGACACTAAGTACAGCAGTTTATTCAAAATCTAAAACCGCATTCTTATGAAAAAGAAAACAGAGAAGAAGCTGGACCTTGGTAAGATCAAGATCGCCAGTTTAACCCGCACAAAACAGGATACGAACGGTATAGCGCAAGTGCCTACTACCACAATCCTCTCCTTCAGAGTTTGTACGGATGATATCAGCCAGGGTGCGCCTATTTGCAGCGTTGACTCTTGCCGATTCTAAATTGATCATGGTGCGGCTTGCTGTGGTTGTTAGTCGCACCATGATTTTTGTATCTGATGAAATATGGATGATAAAAGAGCGGTAAAGATCTTACAGGAAATCAGTCTTTCACTCGACTATCTTACAGCAGAAGCAGCTTCTCCCGGTTTATTGGGCGGTTATACAGGTGCTGCATTATTCTTTGCATACTACTATCAGTTAACAGGAAAAAAGAAATACCTGCAGAAGGTGCACCAGCTGCTGGAAAGAAGTGTGCACGATATTGCCGGAACAGCTTTACCATTCTCGCATTGCAGCGGTATTGCCGGGATGGTCTGGAATATTCAACATCTCAGCAAAGCTGGCTTTGTGAATGAAGACGGTATGCAAGACATTTTTGAAGAAGTAGATGAAGTACTGGGTACAGCCATGCTGGATGCCCTGCAACAGGGGCGGCATGATTTTCTGCATGAAGGATTGGGCATTGCACTATATTTCCTGGAAAGAGCCGCACATCCACAGGCTAAAGAATACCTGGAAGCTGTAGCATCAAACCTGGCATTAACAGCAATTAAAACACCAGATGGTATCGCCTGGCAGGATCACCTGACCGGGCTGGCCGATAGACCTCCCGGCGAAGTTTCTTTCAATATGGGATTGGCGCATGGCGCTCCTGCCATTATATCTATACTTGGAATGATCCACCACAAAGGCATTGCGGTTGAACAAACCAATGACCTCATCAGAAAAGGCATATCCTGGATACTCTCTACAGAGAACAGTCCGGAAGATGGATTGACCGCATTATATCCCGTACTGGTAGATGTTGAGGGCAAACCATTGACCGGGAAACAAAGCCGGCTTGGATGGTGCTATGGCGATCTGGGAATTGCCATCCTGCTATTGAATGCAGGGACCTGGTTAGGGGATAAAACCTATCAGGAGAAAGCGCTGCAGATCTTTCATCATACGCTGGAACACCGGCATATAAAAAACAGCCATATACATGACGCCTGTCTTTGTCATGGTAGTGCCGGTATTGCGCATATTTACAGGCGAGCCTGGCTGCATACAAAAGATACCGTCTTATTAGAGGGAGCAACGCATTGGTTACAACAGACCTTACAGATGAATACACACAAAGATGGCCCCGGAGGCTACCGTTTTTTCGGAAAAGATGCCTATGAAAACAGTTACGGTATCCTGGAAGGAGCAGCCGGTATTGGTCTTTCCCTAATGGCTGCCATCGATCAGGATACTGATCCTGCATGGGACCGGTGTATATTATTATGTTGATATTTTCGTTATATTACATATAATGCCGATCACCTGCCATGAATTGCATGTAACCCTCTACAGCACATATTGGCATCTTAAATTGGATAACCCATGATCCGCCTGTATTTCGTAAACAACCACCCGTTGATCCTGGAAGGCCTGCATTCCCTTCTTGGTCCCGAGCATGACATATTACTGGCTGGATATG
This sequence comes from Chitinophaga sp. S165, assembly GCF_003182155.1. GTDB lineage: Bacteria > Bacteroidota > Bacteroidia > Chitinophagales > Chitinophagaceae > Chitinophaga. Next base: position 43,256 of record NZ_QGTG01000017.1, on the reverse strand, counting down.
CCCGGAGTGGCTGTGGCTGCCTTAAATTCCTCCTCCATAACACGGTCGATATCATTATGCTGGATACCTGCCTGCCGGATATAGACAGCGTCGAATTATGTGCTAATATTAAAATGTACTACCCGAATGTGTCTATGCTTATCCTGGGCGCCCTCAGGGAGGAAAAGTTCATCTCTGAATTGTTTCATTGTGGCGCCAGCGGTTACATTGTCAATACAGCAGACAAAGACGAGTTGCTCTGCGCTATACATACCGTATACACTGGGGATAACTACCTATCCCCGGCCATCAAGCAGGCCATGAAAAGTGAGCGGGAGGGCATACAAAAAAATTTCCCTCCTCTTACGAGAAGGGAAAAAGAAGTTTTATGCCTGATTTCAGAAGGAAATACAAATACTGAGATCGCAGGAAAGTTGTTTATCAGTGCAGATACTGTGAACAGTCACCGGAAAAAATTACTAGCCAAACTGGAGGTGAAAAACACCGCTATGCTGATCAAGTATGCTGTTGACAACAAACTGTTGGTATGATCAATTGCTTTTGAAGGCAATTTTCTCCACCACAACACCCAGCTTTTTCATAGCAGAAGCGTCAGTCTTCACTTTCTTGTCGCCGGTTACCTGGTCGTACAATTTAGGATCGCTGGAGTTATTAGCTTTGAATGCGATATTCACACCTTTACCGGCAAAAGCACCACCTTCCCAGTCTGCCACTTGTCCGCCGTTGTCCCACTCAAACCCATTGATCCTGAAGTCTCTGCCGTTTACCTTTACAACTTTATCCAGCGGGTCGCCAACCTTAATACCGAACGGAGGTTTCCATTTGGAATTCTCTTTAGTGAAAGTAACGCTGGTACCGCCGGCTCCATTGAACTGTACGATCATCTCGTTGTCAGTATCAGGGAACACATAGAAAGCCGTACCGTCGTCATTACCCTGGAAATCCTGGGCGGTACGTTCTTCTACATTTTGCTTACCATACATTGTATATAACTGGTTTACGTCAGTCAGTTTGAAGATCTGCCTTACGTCCCAATTGAATTCGTCAGCCACCGGAGATGTTGGCGCTGCAGGTGCGGCTGGCGTAGTGCCTGGTTCTGCCGGTATACCCGTAGCAGTGGTAGCCGGATTCGCAGCTGATGTTTCAGAAGCGCTGCTATTGCTTTCCGTTGTATTGTTCTGGGCTACTGCCGGTGCTATCTGCAATGGCGGCAACGTAGCCGGAATAGCGCCTGTGGTATAGAGGCTGGATTTTTCTTCCAGCAGTTCTTTCGTTTCTCCTTTGAACTTATTTACCGTGTACGTCGCCAGTGGGAATACACTGTTGCTTTGCAGGTTCATTGCCCGCAGGTGGCCAATAAATTGTTGTCTGTTGCCATTACTGAACTGGTAAATGAACTTCAGCGCGGCATCAAGTGCTGCAGGGTCTTTTTTCAGTTCTGTCATCGTTTTATCTATATCCAGTCCGGCAGCGCCGCTTCTCGACATCTGTTCTGTCACAAAAACAATGAGGGAATCATTTCTTACCTCATAGCGCTTGGCTAACTTATCAGAAAAGTCTTCTGCAAGCTTATCTTCCAGTTTTGTTTGCGCCTGTATCGTAAGGGGTAAAATGAATGCTAATATGGCAATGATGCGTTTCATGCATGGTCGTTTTAGTAATGGGAATTGGACTGTTAACAATCAGGCAATTACCATGACTAAATTATGTAATATTCCTGATTGTTAGTGCGGATACAGCTTTTTTACCTTATGGATCGGCTGAAGGGTAAAGAAAACGGCCATCCCTCCGGCCAGTATTCCTGAGAGAATTGACAGCAGCGTACCATTAAAGCTGTAATTCTCGGGTAAGCAGGCATGAATACCCAGCATAGCGGCTAACGTCAGAAGCAGGGTGATTATTGCGTTCAGGAACGCTGTTTTTAGCATGAAACGGACCTTGATCTTCTTCGGTGGAAGGACAGTGAACACCTGTTCCTTTTCCAGCAGTGCAGTTGTTTTATTTAATATATCAATAGTTATACACAGCGGCAGCAACAGGGACATCGGCAGGAAGAACCTCGCTATGGGGTGTTCTCCCCGGAACATGTATACAGCATTCAGGTCATCAAAGCCGAAATAGGGCACCAGTGCATTAATGATCACATTGGTAATGAAATAGAACAGTACCTGCCGCTGTGTAAACTTCTTCAGAATACTATTGATGGGCTGGTTCATGGACAGGGTTTATGGGGAGTAATTCCTGCATCTTCTTCACAATAGCCCTGGCTTTTGCTTCTTCCAAAAAAGTCTCGCAGGAAATAAACGAAAAGTCTGTCTGCCCTCTGAACGTACTTACCACCAGGGTATTAGCATTCCGCCAGGGAAATGCAGCACTTGGGCTATAGAGGGTTTCCAGTTCGAATGTATCATACCTTTCAGGGATGTCCAGCTTGCCCATATTGGAAAGGGTGACATCGTGTGTACCATCGGTTTTTTTCAGGAAACTGACCATACAATTAGCGGCTGAATGAAAATACTCGCTCGTCAATAGCTGTTTTCGTACGTCCATCTTATCTATTGCGGTGATCAGGTCCGTTTTAAGCTGCCTCGCTTTCGCCCAGAAGCTCCCTTCTGTTTTACTGATACTCAGTTCTGCGATGGGAGCAAAGGCAAACAGGTGATCCTGTTTTATTTCAGGTATGAACCGGCGTATATCTACGGGACAGATCACTTTACGATGAGAGGTATTTCCCATTACATGGCGGTGGGCCTCCATAAAGGCTACGGAAAAAACGGCATGTGGGGATGCGTTCTCTATCTTACAGGCATTGATCAATGCTGTCGTTGCTGCCTGGTCCAGCTTCCAGCGTACCATATAATGTTTCCCCTGTGCAGGTAGTTGTCCTCGTGTTTGAAGCGCCAATAGGGGAACTGCTACCTTTGACAGCAGCCATAGCTTCAGCTGTAGTTTCCAACTGGATAATGATGCCGGAATGAAATCATGAATGGATTCGAAAGAAGGATAGGGGATTAATACTGTTTCCGGTTTATCCAGCACCTGTAATAGTTCACGCATCAGGGTGAGGATAGAGGTCCCGTCACAGATACAGTGAGGCAGTACTAATAACAGCTCAGAAACATCGTTTGAGCGTAACCATATAACCCTCGCCAGTGGGCCTTTACGCACATTGAATGTATGTTCCCACTCGGTTGCAGATACCTGCTGCCAGTGGTTATCATCCTGTCGTTCTATCATTTGTATGGGAATAGGAGGGATCTTGGTATCTGATACAAAATAAGGCCTGCTATTTTCATCTTCCCTGATCACAACGCCCAGCAGCGGATGTTTCTGTTGCAGTTTGCCCAGGGCATGTATCAGGCCTTCCAGGGTGATGGCGCCACGTATCTTCGCCGTAAAAATGCAGTTAACAGTAGCTGCCGGATCTACATACATGATCCTTTCACCCAGTATTAATTTTCTGTTCATAGAATGGTTAAATAATTGATGATAACGCCGGCGTGGGCGTGACTACATGCAAGTCTTCCAGTAATATGGTCATTGCATGTTCTTTAATGGCCAATGCTTCCTGGTAGTCCAGTACTGCATGATTGGATACAAATGAAAAGTCTATTTGGCCTTTATATGTAGATGTGATGATGGTTGTCGGATTGGCAAATGGCCCCACTACTGTCGGACTGAATATAGTGTCTACTTCGAAGGATTGGTATTTATCGGGTACATCCAGTTTGCCCATATTGGAAAACATCAGGTCATAAACCGGTTTCCCGTAGGTAAGGAACTTCCGCATATGTTTAATGCCTCCATGCGCATATTCAAAAGGTAGCATAAAGTCATAAGGGTTCATCTGTTTCATCTTCTGTGTAGCTACTGCCTGTAATAACTGCACCCTTTCCCAGAATGTAAGATCAGGTACATTATTGACAGAGAGCTCCAGAGACATGCCAAAGGAAAAGATCACATCTTTCTTTATTTCAGGAATAAACCTTCTGATGTCTACCGGGCAGGTGATCTTGTTCATCGCCCTTTCCCCGAGCACCTGTTTAAACGCTCTGAGGAAGGATACGCACAATGCTGTATTGACGGTCACCGCATGTGTGGTACAATGCTGGAACAACGCTGCAGAGGTCTGCGTATCCAGTTTCCAGTGTATAAGATAATCGTCTTCCCTGCTTACCGTTTTCTTATTGCGGGTGGAAATAAATGTAGCTATCGTTGCCAGTACAGTCTGTATGAATGCTCCCTTCAGCCGCGCCTTTAGTACCTGCCGTGTGCCTGTTAGTACATTGGCCGGCACAATGTCCTGCAGGGTTGTGAAAGTCGGATGAATACCGATATCATAGGAAGGATCATCCAGCACAGCCAGTATCTCCTTCACCAACATTAACCCGCCTCCTCCGTCACACATGCAGTGATGAAAAGCCAGCAGCAATTCCGATTGCCTGCTGCCTTTCAGCCAAACCATCCTGATCAGCGGACCATTAGGTATATCAAATACCGACGCCCAGGCAGCCCTGGTTTCCTGTTGCCAGTCGTCCGCACTTGTACGGTCCTTTATGGTCAGTGGAATGGCATGATACACCTCTGGAATGGTGAAATAAGGTGTACCTGCCTTGTCCTGCACAATGCCGGCTCTTAACAGCGGATGTTTAGCTTGTATTTTCGACAATGCATTATACAGATGTTCTGCTGTCAGCGTACCGTTTATCCTGATCACAAATATGCCGTTGAAAGGTGTGGCGCCATCTCCCAGCATCAATCTTTCGGGTAGTAGTAGTTTGCGTTTCATAACAGCGAATGATTGGTTAAACAGAAAGAGTGCTCTTCTTTTCCTGTGCAAATGTTTCCAATAGCGCTACTGCTTTATCGTTACCTCCTGCCTCTATGAATGTATCGCGAATGTGTTGTGCTGCCTGCCGGTATTGCGGATTGTCCAGTACCTCCCACATAGCAGCTTTGAGGTCCGGGATACGTAAACGCTTATATCTGAGTTTGATACCGCAGCCTGAATTCTCGATAAGCGAAGCCGTATGAAAATGATCATAGGCGATCGGTGTGATCAGCATAGGTAGGCCATTCAGAAAGGCATCATTCACCGTGTTAAAACCTCCGTGACAGATCACCGCATTCATATGCGGCATTAGCTGTGTTTGCGGTACAAATCCCTGGACAATGAAATTATCCGGCCATTGCGGAAAGATGGCAGGATCAGTTGCCGCCACAATAGTAATAGGCTCATCAGCGAATGCAGCTATCAGTTTACGGAAGAAATCCTTTCGGATGTCTACCAGCAATGTTCCCAGGGAAACGAACACTTTCGGTGACATCGCACGCGAAAGTCTTTCCCAGTCAAAAGGTGTGTTATTCGGACGGCCTTTTACAGGACCTACAAACTTCATGTGTGGCAATGGTGTTTTGCTGCCTGCAAATTCCTGCGATGTGAAAACGATATTCATATCCCGCGAGTGGATCACATATTCATCGGTATAGACGCCCAGTTCGTATTGCAGGTTCTTGATGAGGCTTTGCTGCCATTCAAAGATCCTGGGCGATTGCATCGCATCGCCGGTAACGTCGGGAGGTACGGGTGTAGTAGTTACACAGGGGATGTCTTTCAGATGGGCACAGATAGCGCCTGCGAACGTGATACAATCACTGATGATAACATCCGGTCCGAATTCGTCGGCTATCCTGGATACTCCCGGCAGCATGATACGGGCAAAGGGAACATAGGTGCCCTCCAGCGCCAGTTTCAGCGTTTCAACACCCGACAGGTTCGGGCCGTCATCCTGCATTTTCAGGATAGTCTGTATAGCTAGTTGATGCTTTTCCAGTTCTGCATGCGGAACAATGAATTGCCCTCCGGCAGGTATATGTTCCGCTGCCAGTTCCTTTAACCCGACCCATATTACCTCATGGCCTTTTGCCAGCAAGCTGGCTCCTACACTAAGGGTAGGACTGATGTGCCCAAAGAATGGCGGCACAACGAACATAAATTTAGACATGCGTTGACATTGATTAATGATAGAAACGGTTACGGTGAAAGGCCATGCCGCCGCCCGGGTCAGATAGCTTTTCCAGCAGATCAATAGCTGTGGCGGCGCCTCCCGCCTGCTCGAACGACTGACGGATACGTTGTGCAGCTGCCTTGTAAGCCGGATTTGACAATACTTCCAATACGGCCGCTTTTAGATGAAGCGCCCTGAATCGTTTGTAGTTCAATCTAACTCCGCTTTCAGCCTGTATCACCCTGCCCGCTACGTGCGATTGGTCATAGGCTATAGGGATAACCACCAATGGCAGGCCGTGAGATAAGGTTTCACATACTGTATTGTGGCCGCCATGGCATACCACTGCATCCAGGTAAGGGAGTAATTCCAGCTGGGGTACCTTTTCCTGCACCAGGAAATTGTCCGGCCACGCTTCAAACAGCGCCGTGTCTGATACGACAATGACCGATACCGGTTCATTCCCCAATGCTTCGATCACCTTTCCGAAGAATTCCTTTTTGTAGCTGTGGTCAAAAGTAGTCCCGATAGACACCAGGACACGTGGATGCTGGTCCATCTCATGAAACCGCTCCCAGTCAAAACTGTTCGTAACCTGCCTGTTTTGAATAACCGGCCCTACGAACTTGTAATGATCAGGTAAAGGCATTTCTCCGAAAAAGCGTTTGGATGTATACACCAGCGTAAGGGCATCGGAGGTAGCTACGGACGTGTCTCCGGGAATGCCCAGTTCCTGCTGCAGTGCTACGATCTGTCTGATCTCCCATTCATGTATGCCCGGCAGGTCTTCCATCATCTTGATGGCTGCCGGTGCGGTCACAGACGTGGCATAGGGTATTTGTAAGCGCCAGGCGGCAATAGCGCCTGCAAATAACTGATGATCATTGATGATAACATCCGGCTTAAAATCCTGCAGGATAGTGATGATCCCGTCAAACATAAACCTGTTCAAAGGGATCAGCACTTCCTCATACAGGAACTTGATGCTTTCTATTCCTGACACGTTCTTCTTCGTGATCTGATCAAGGTATTGTTCACTGTTCTTTTTAGCTATATCATCCTGATCGTACTGCACAGCGAGTAATTCACCTCCCTTCGGCAGTCTGGCTGCCAGCGAGGGATCAAGGCTGATCCAGGCTACCCGGTGACCACGCTCCAATAGCGCAGCTCCCAGGCTTAATGTGGGATTGATATGCCCCATCAGTGGTGGTACGATAAACGCAAAGCTTGCCATAATTTGTAGTTGATCTGTTTGAATTTGACATGCCAGCCCATATAGAAATCCTTCAGTTTGTTAGCAACTTCCAACGGCTGCTGGATAGGCAGGTTATGATCTCCCTCTATCAATGTCATTTTGGAGCGTGGTACCGTATGATACAGCTTGCGGCCGGATGGCAGGCAATTAGAGCCTTTACCATATATCAGCAGCGTATCGTGTGTAACATTGCCAATAGCATCATCGGAAAAAAAGAACCGCTCATTGTGCATGTCTTCTTTAATACTTGTTTCATAGAACAGGTATTCATACATCCGGTGATTCTTGTCCAGCTGCCTTTTACCTATCCGCATACGTGTAGTATCCGTATAGTTATTGATATAGTCTACCAGGAATTCCTTACTGTAGATGTCAATAATGCTCAATGTCTCATTGTCACAGGGATCAGGCGCTTCTATGACCGCCAGCTTTTTCACCCTTGAAGGATAACGGATAGCCATTTTCATGGCAACCAATCCACCGTAACTATAACCTGCCAGGTGTACTGATTTTAAGTGCAGTGCATCCATAAGGTCCCGCAGGTCGTCTGTCATTGCATGCAGGTCATATCCATATTGACAACGTTCACTCATACCGTGGCTTTTCATATCGTACATCACCACATGGAAATCCTGCGCCAGTACGGGCGCAATGTTGAAATAATAAACAGATAGGTTGCTGAACATGCCATGGATCAACACAATGGTTTCTCTCGCACCTTTGTTGAATTCCTGGATATGAACGCTTTTGTTTTTTACTTGGATGACTGGCATGTTTCTATATAATTTATGATGTCATCGAGTTTCAGGTTTATCAGCTGATCGAGGTCCATACCCGATAACCAGCCGGTAAAGTCAATGTGCTCGCCGAAATGTGATTTCACTTTTTCAGAGAAAGAAACAATTTCAATACTATCCATTTCAAGGTCCCGGGTGAAAGAGCTTTCACGGGAAATGTCCAGGTCCTCTGCAAATTCTTCGCCTATTACTTCTGTGATGAATGATTTCAGAATAGTAAAGATCTCTTCATTGTTTAACTTGTGTAGAGTAGTTATAGCGTCCATCCTATGATATAGTTATTGTGTTTAATTGTTTGAATTGTTACATCGCCTATCGTAAGTGTATTGCCGTTTATTGATTCGATTACATATTTCTTTGGGTTGCCCTGCAAGCCTTTGCCGAGGTATTTTCCATAGGCTTCTTTTGCTACCCAGCAGCGGATGATCCACTCTGTTTTGTCGGCAGATGTAATAAGCGCCAGCTCTTGCGGATGGAAGACCATTTCATTAAAACCATCGTTCTTTTCACTGATGGCTTCTATATCTATGCCCACCGGACCACTACTACGGGCAATGGCCACAGCTTCTTTATCTTTATGCGCAAGGGATACATGAATGCCGTTTACCATCGTTCCGTCAGGAAATGGTTTCCCGGCATCATCTTTCCTGATCTCAAATTCTATGGGATAATAAGCTTCCTGTTTTTCCTTTCTGAGCAAGGCTCTTACTGCATCTTTTACTGCTACGCGACTAATGATCCGTTCCTTACGTTTGTTCGGCAACATAGCTCTCAACTCCGCTTTCTCTGCCTGATTGAAGTAACGTTTCATAATGAAATCCCAGGCCACTACACGCTGATAGGTATTGCGGAACAGGAATACGCCAGGCATGATCTCTTCAGAAAGACTGTTATGCAAGGGGGCCATAGACACTTTCCACAGCGGTTCATCAATTTCCAGTCTGGCGTTCTGCCAGCCTGTAATGATCGCCCATACCTCATTATCCCGTTTCAGTATGAAGTCGGCAGTAGCGGTATCGTCATTGATATCTGTCAGTTCACAGGTACATTCAAAAATGCCGCTCTGGTCTTCCATATCGCCATAGAAAGCTACTTCCTGGATCTTCACAGGAAACGCGATCCTGTCTTTCTGTAAGGTTAGTTGCAGCCATAGGCCGAATAGTTGCCCGGCATTGTCAAGTAAAGACCCTTTACCTGAACTGCTTTCTATGATGCCTGTAATACCTTTATCACCTACGGCCACTATCTTCCGGATGCCCTGATAGGCAGGGCCATGGAACATGTGTTGTTCATATATTTCTTCGGAAGATCTGGTAATACTTAAAGGCTTCCCATATTGCAACGACCGGGCTGGAGGGATTGAGTCGTGTTCCGACAAAGTGACCATTGCATTGGCATACTTGTCTATGCTCATAGAGATCGTGAACGGGTCCTGCCATTGCCCTTTTACAGTCGCCCTGAAAGGATTTGCTACGTTCATCCACTGGAACACCTGTATGTGTGAGATGCTTTTTACTTTAGTTTCCGGTGCGTTTGTTACTGCGATGTCAGCAAACAATTCGAAGATCATGGTCATCGGGATAACCGGGTCCATATCATCTGCACAGTGCCATCCCGGTTTCTGGCGCAGCAGGGAATGGTCTATGAGATAAGGCGTATTCTCCAGTGAAATGTCCAGGTCCTTTGATACTGGCAACCGCTTGGGCGGTGTTGTCGTTGTATGATTAAACAGTGCAATGATCTCTTCCTGGATCGCAGTGATCTCGTCACAATTGTCCAGGAATGCCCGCATGACAGGCGTCTCTTCTGCCGGTACAGATACTTTGGCCATTGCTGGCCGCAACGATTTGAGGGCTGCAATATCTCTTACGATAGGAGAGCCTAGCTGTAGTTTTACCGGTGCGCCTTTTACTATTTCCTTCCCCGGTGTAATGCCCAGGAATGACAGATTAATTTGTTTGCCTTCTGCAAACAATGCCGCCAGTACTCTTTGCAGTTGCTCCAATCCCGTCCTGGTAGGAACATTTGCGGATACAGCACTGTAGGATTGACCTTTCAATGTATCATCCACAAAACCTGTTAGCCCGCCTGATCCTGCCTGTATGAACATTCTTACACCTTCTGCATAAAGTTTATCGATCAGCTGCCGGAAACGTACCGGTTTGATAAGGTGATCAATACTCATCTGACGGATCGCTTCAAACTCGCGTGGGTAAGTGTCAAGGGTAGTAGCCGACCATAACGGGATCTTCGTATCCTGGAACTGCACCTTGCTGATACCATCCAGTAGCAGGTCCAGTTTATTGGCTACAAAAGGAGAGTGGAAGCCGGATTGGAAAGGCAATACCTGATGAAAGATCTGCGCTGTTCTCAGTAACGGGATCAGTTGATCCACGGCTTCATTCGTACCGCACAGAATGACCTGCTGCGGACAATTATCCATCGACAGATGAATGTCAGCAATATCATCCAGCATAGGTGCCAACCGCTCATATCCACAACCCACTACGAGAAAGCGTGTGTTTTTTTGTTCAAAGGCGGCCGGGTTCAATTCCTGTAATAACATCAGTACAGAGCTTTCTGCTGCAAGTCCGGAAGAGCGGCCTGCCAGCCATTCCCCGAGGCTATGGCCCGCATTCATGTCAGGATATACCCCCAGCACTTTAAGCGCTGTGTCAAGCACGTGGCTCTTTTCCAGCAATTGTATAGCGGAATCCCAGACGCCTTCTTTACTGGCAGTAGACTGTCCGGATAATGATAATCCGAAGTGACCGGCTACTGAATCAATCTCTCCACCCGCCAGGCCATCGAGGCCAGGGAAAAGAAACGCGACCTTACCACCTTTACTGATCAACGGTTCATTCGTGTACCAGATATCCTGTTTGTTTCTCCACGGCGTATTCCGCTCTACTATTTTGATCGCTTTGCGGATACGTTCAGGCGTAGGGTCAAACAACGCAATGCGATAATCTCCCTGCCCCGGTGTGCTTTGCTGTTGCTCTAATGCCTGTATTAAGGCCTGTTGGCTCTCTCTTGCCAGTAAGATCACTGCTGGTTTTGCGGGTGTAATACCATTGAATAATTTCCGGGGAGATAGATCATTTTCACTAAATCCTTCCACTACCACATGTGCGTTAATGCCTCCGAAACCGAATGCGTTGATGCCAGCACGTTTAGGCAAATCTGTAAGGTTCCAGTCTAAGGTTTCCCTGACAGGTTCAAAACGGGTCTGCTGCATAATGTCCAGCGGAGTATCGCAATGAAGGGTAGGGGGGAGTTTGCTATGATACAGCGCCAGCGCTGTTTTAATGAGACCTGCAATACCGGCCGCAGGCATGGTATGTCCTATCATAGACTTTACCGAACCTATGCCTGCTTTGGGTAATTTACCCGGCTGACCGAAAATGGCAGCCAGTGTTTCCAATTCTGTTTTATCGCCTAATGGTGTTCCCGTACCATGTGCTTCAATGTATCCTACCTGCTGCACATCAATACCTGCCGCATCCCAGGCCTGCCTGATAGCTTTGGCCTGCCCTTTTACAGAAGGGCTCATCACGCTGGTACCAGCACCATCGCTGGATATACCGGTGCCTTTGATAACAGCGTAGATCCTGTCTTTATCCCTGATGGCATCTTCCAGTTTTTTCAGCACTACAAAACCACAGCCTTCTCCTATCAGCAGGCCGTCCGCGTGTTGATCGAAGGGACGGATCTGCTGACGCCGGGAAAGCGCTCCCAGTTGAGTAAAGATGCTCCAGAAGGGAGCATTCTGTGAAACATGTACGCCTCCAGCAATGATCATATCGGCCCTTCCGGAACTCAGTTCCTGGATAGCATGATCTATTGCTATGAGAGAACTGGCACAGGCAGCATCTAAGGTGTACGCCGCCCCGCCCAGGTTTAATCTATTTGCCACCAATGAGGCCACAAGATTAGGGATAAGTCCCATAGCCGTATCAGGCCCAAAACGGCCTTTTTTTGCCTGGAACTCTTTCTTCACTTTATCCAGTTCTTCTGCCGATAATTCTGGCAAAACTGATTGTAAGACCTGTACGATCTGTTCACCTGTGCGTACGATCTCTATGGCCCTTGTAGCACCGGGGCCGGTATAGTTGCCTTTCCCGATGATAATGCCCGTCCTGTCCAGTGGCGTACTGTCTGATACGCCGGCATCCTGTAACGCCTGTTGCGCCAGTGAAAGGGTTAGGAGTTGTTCCGGTTCCGTACCTTCCACGGCCAACGGCAGAATGCCAAACTGGATAGGATCGAACCAGGCATAATCGTCTATAAATCCTCCCTTCCTGCAGTAAAAACGGTCTACCGCATTTGTCCGGGTATCAAAGAAACTGTCGTCCAGCCTGTTGCCGGGTACAGTTTGTATAGCGTCTCGTTTGTTGATAATGTTCTGCCAGAACGCGTGTATGTCGCCGGCTCCCGGGAATATTCCGGACATACCTATAATAGCAGCATCCGCCTGTTTTTTCATTGTCATGACTTTAATTGATGATTATTCCGCCATGATCAGCACCTGGCTTTCATTACCATATTTCAGTTCGTTCACAAAGGTTTCCATACCTGTCTGTAATGGTATCAGGGCTATTCCCCGGCGCTCGTATTCCTTTTCCAGCGTGGGCGATACCATACCGGTGCCTTTCCATGGGCCCCAGTTAATGGTCGTTACTTTTCCTTTGATCACATGTTTCAGTTCCCAGGCATAACGGTCCAGTACACTGTTGGCGGCAGCATAATCGGTTTGTCCGCGGTTGCCATATACAGAAGCCACACTTGAGAAGAGTACGACAAACTGTGTATCTGCCCGCAGCTTTTCAGCCAGTATTCTGAGGGGAGTTACCTTAGTGGAGAACACTCTTTCGAATGAGTCAGATGTTTTCTGGCGGAACAGCTTATCCTCCAGTAATCCGGCGCCATGTACTACACCGTCTATCTTCCCGTATTGTTCATAAAGTTGGTTGATGAGCGCTTCCAGTTCACTTTCATTTCTGAGGTCCAGTGCCTTGTAGATAACTGTCGATCCGTTGTTCTCCAGCGATCGGATAGTTTGCAGGATCTGGTTCGCCTTGTGGATATCTGCAGAGTGTTTCTCAATAGCTGCCGGTGAAGTAAGTTTCCCTTCTTCTATCAGTCGCTTTCGGATGTCGTCTTTCGTCTTAAAGCCGGTATAGTCTGTACCTTTTTGTTCCCGTGGATCAGGAGATCTGCCTACCAGCACATAATTGCAAGGATACTCTTTCGAGAACCGTACCATCAGTTCCGCTGTGATGCCTTGTGCGCCACCAAGTACCAGTACAACGGCATCTTTATTCAGACTGATGTTTGCAGTCTGTCCTGCGGGCAGTTGTGTAGGGACCAGGTCAAAGATGTGTCGAATGCCATCATGATAAATGACTTCCGCAGGTGTGTCCGGATGTAATAACTCACCGAGCAGGATAGCAGGTATCTTCTCTGGCGATACATGACCGGTCAGGCTGATACTTCTGCATTTTGCATGCTCCCACTCTTTGTCCAGGCTTTTCAGGAAACCAGGATAACCCTGTAGTTCCCGCAGTTGACGTGGATCGCCGCCTGTTGATCCTGAGAGGGCATATACCCATTTCACGTTATCAGGATGCAGTTTTTTGATAGTGGCGAAAGTGGAGAGAATGTCCGGCCGGTCAGGAGCTGATAACATGTCCAGGATAATCAGTCCATGATAATGTTCCAGTATGTCCTTGTCCGTAACAATATCCACTTCCGCTCCCTGAAGCTCCAGCAGCTTTTTAACAGCCAGTGGCAGATGGCTGCCGTCATCAGTAATGGCGAAGCTTTTACCGGCGAGGCTAACTTTCTCTTTTTCATTGAAGCTGCCGGGCACTAAATTGAACCGTATCCTGGATAGGGAAGCCGGTGCGGCTGTAGACACAGACACAGGTGCCTCAGAAGGTTGAGGAGCAGGTACGGTTGTGGGAAGATTTCCGGTAATCCAGTTGACCAGGCCATTCAACGTTTTGATACCGGCCAGCGCTTCCGTTTTCTCCTCCGATTGCGCTAATCCTCCTATTTTGATCCGCAGTTCTCCCAATATTTCCATCCTTTTGATGGAATCAATGCTCAGATCCGCTTCCAGATCGAGGTCCATACCCAGCATCTCCTGCGGATAGCCTGTTTTTTCACTGACAGTCAGCAGTATGGTACTTCTGATGTCATTTTCCGTCCAGCTTTGACTGGCGGTGTTATTGGTCGGTTTTTCAATGGCATGTTGTAAGGAGATGCCGCCGGCTTCCGGTTGAGCATCATCCACATTGTTGGCGATCCATTCAAGCAGCCCATTCAAGGTCTTAATACCAGCCAGTTGTTCTACTGCACCTTCATCACTCTTGCCGCCTGCATTAAATCCGCCCATCTGTGTTCTCAACTCTCCAATGATCTCCATCCGTTTGATGGAATCAATACTCAGGTCAGCTTCCATATCCAGCTCCATACCCAACATCTCATGGGGGTAACCTGTCTTGGCGCTGACCACTTCGATCAGGATCTTTTTTACGTCCTGTTTCCCTCTGGCCGGTTGTGTATTGATGGATATCTTCAGTTGTGCCGGTTCCTGCTCGTGTTTAATGGCAGCAGGTTTGGCTGCCGGTGCATCGGGTATTTCCAGGCGTGTAATATTGCCAGGGTTTTGTCCCAGGTAGCCTAATATAACATCCCGCTGCGCCTGTACCAGGTATTTCACACTGTTCAGGTATTCCTGCACCATATGCTCTGCATTCCCGTTTACATGGATAGCAGGTTGTGATACAACTGTTGTTTTCAGCTTTACAGGTGTCAATACCGGTAACGCACCATGTGCAGGTAACTTGCCTGTAGCAGGCATCGCCAGCTGACCGTTCACATGCCAGATAGTAGCGCTCTTTTTATATTGTTCAGGTGTATCGAGTTGAATAGTTGATGTCGTGCGGCCTTCGAATAGTTTATCCAGTTGTACATCTCTGCCACTGGCAATATATTTCGCAATGGTATTAAGCAGGTGTGTGATGGCATTAGCTTCACTGTCTTCGGAGTGCATAACCAGTCCGTCTTTTCCGATGATGGAACGCGTCAGACCTGTTAATACTTTGCCCGGACCAACCTCAATAAATATCCGTGCACCGTTTGCATACATCTTTTCTACTTCTTCACAAAACAGCACAGGGCTTACCAGGTGTTCGGACATTCTTTCTTTAATACCTGCTGCTGTATCAGGATACAACGCTGCTGTAGTATTTGACCATACTGGTATAGCAGGTTTAGCGAATGGAGTATTACCAATTGCTTCTTTATACAGAGCGGCTGACTTTGCGATCAGCGGACTATGGAATGCGCAGGCCACTTCCATTTGTTTGAAGGAGATCTTTTGTTCCTTCAGCTGCAACATGAGTTGTTCCATGTCTTTCGTTGCTCCAGCCAGTACCCATTGCTGCGGGGAATTATGGTTTACTGCATAAACGCCGCTTCCTTCTTCTGTGAAAGGTGCCAGGGCTTCTTTTGTGATATTCACTGCTACCATCACACCTTTATCTCCTTCCACTGCATCCATGATCGCTTTAGCTCTTTTCTCGCTGAGTTGTACAAGTTGCTCTTCTTCGAATACACCAGCAAAACAAAGGGCAGGTAATTCTCCGTAGCTATGTCCTGCTACCATGTCCGGCCAAATACCGAGTTCTTTCAGAAAAGAGGCTATCGCATGGTCTACAATGCCCAGCAGGGGCTGCGTGATACGGGTGTCTTTGATCTTTTCTTTTTGCTGTTGCAGTGTGCTTTCGCTGAAAGCGGCAGAAGGGAACAGTATTTTTTCGTACTGCGGGTATGCCTTTAATTGTTTACGCATCTGCGGAAAAGCTACGAACAGCTCTCTTGCCATATTGATACGCTGACTACCCTGACCGGGGAACATAAAGGCTACTTTACCGTGTACCGTGTTGGTAACATGGATCTCTTTTGATGTAGCGCCAGATAGTGCAAGGTCTGTTTTCAACACCAGGTCTTCACGGCTGGATGCCACTATGGAGAGGCGCACCGGTGCATTGTTATAATGATAGAGGCTATATGCAATATTCCTTAACGGCAGTTGGTCATTATATTCAAGAAGGTTACGTACTGCCTGTAAAAGTCGTTTTACATCTGCATCCGTTTCTCCACGGAATACAAACAACTCGGCAGGCCAGGAGCTAAGAGCAACCGCTTGCTCTTTGCCAACGGGGTCATTTTGGATGACTGTATGAAAGTTGGTACCACCGAAACCAAAGGCGCTGATACCGGCCAGTCTTTGCTCATCCAGCCATATACCTGCCTGCGTGTTAAACAGGAAAGGACTGGTTGCTTCATTATAGAAAGCGTTCGGTGCTTTAATATGCAGCGTTGGCGGCTTCACACCATGATATACTGAAAGGGTAGCTTTGATCAGTCCTGCGAGGCCTGCCGCACATTTCGTATGCCCGATCTGTGTTTTCACGGAACCCAGGTGTGTTTGTCCCGCAATAGCGCCTGACTGTATCAACATATCCGACAGTGCGCTCAGTTCTGTTTTATCGCCTACCACAGTACCCGTACCATGCGCTTCTACAAGACCCAATGCAGCAGGCGATACGCCGCTTTGTTCATAGGCTCTTTCCAGGGCTTTGATCTGTCCTGCCTTGCGGGGAGCGGTCAGCCCCAGGCTCTTACCGTCACTGGAGCCGCCTACCCCTTTAATCACCGCATAAACATGGTCTCCGTCCTGCTTTGCATCAGCATATCTTTTTAATACCAGCATGGCTACACCTTCGCCCAATGCAATGCCATCGGCAGCCGAATCGAAGGTCATACAGCGTCCTTTGCGGGACAGTGCATGTGTGCTGGCAAACATGAGATAGTCATTAATGCCATTATGCAGATCGGCTGCACCAGCCAATACCATATCAGATTTACCTAGTATCAGTTCCTGGCAGGCAAGGTCCACCGCCGCCAGTGATGAAGCGCAGGCTGCATCTACTGTATAGTTTCTGCCGCCCAGGTTCAGGCGGTTAGTGATACGCCCTGATATTACATTCGCCAGTACGCCAGGGAACGAATCTTCCGTGAGTTTAGGCAATACTTCATTCAGTTCTTCCGGCATCTCTCCCAGATACTGACGGTAGAGGGAACGGAAGCCGTAATTATTAGCAAGATCATTGCCACCTTCAGCACCAATGATCACAGAGATATCTTCAGTATTGTGACTGCCGTCGCCATAACCGGCATTATCCAATGCCTGTTTAGCTACCAGCAGTGCAAGTAATTGTGTGGGATCAATAGCAGCGAGCGACTGTGGTGGTATGCCGAATGCTACAGGATCGAAATCTATCTTCGGAATAAATCCTCCCCATTTGGAGGGAGATTTATTACCATCAGGAGAGTTCCCATCATAGTACAGCTCTTTATTCCAGCGTTCATCCGGTACTTCTGTCACACAATCTTTTCCCGCCAGTATATTACTCCAGAACTCTTCTATATTACGTGCACCGGGATAGATACAGGCCATACCGATGATCGCAATATCCAGCGCTTTTTCAGGATGAGTAACAGGAGTTGGTAAAGCCGCTGCCTGTATATAATTAAAATTATTTTCAGCAACTTCTTTGTGAAGAGAAGTCATGCTCACTACTTCATGCCGCAGTGCAGCTACCTGGCCGATCATATACATGCCCTCCTGCAACTGCTGTGGCGTATCGATTTGTACCAGTCCATTCTCTTTGCGGTCAACGCCTTTAGCCGCTATTCGTAACCTGCCTACATTCAATGCTTCCAGCGTGCTCCAGATCTCTTTTTTATCCAGTTGCGCTGCATGAAGTTTATCTTTTTCTTCACGGAAGAAATTAGTGAAGGGCGATTGGAGACAACGTGTTTCATGGCCAGGAGCTGTTTCCAGCAATACTGTGCCGGTATGCGATATAGCCTGGTCCTGGAATTGCTGCAAGATAGCGCCCGTTTCTACCGCTTCCCTGGTATAGATATAAGCAGTGCCCATGAGCACACCTATCTTGGCGCCTTTGGTAGCCAGTGGCGCCGCCATCACAGCAATGAAGGCTGTTGACAATGCATCGTGTATACCACCTGCAAAGAAGATGTTCAGCTGTGAAGCTTGCTCCTCTTGTAGTAAGCGCTCTATTTGTTTTTCCCACAACACCAGGCTGGATAACGGTCCTACGTGACCACCGCATTCCCTGCCTTCAAACACAAATCTTCTGGCGCCTTCTTTTATGAACATATCCAGCAGAGAAGCTGAAGGCACATGCAAAAAAGATTTGATGCCCATATCTTCCAGCGCCTTTGCCTGAGAGGGACGGCCGCCAGCTATTAATACCAGCGGAGGCCTGGCTTCCTTAATGATTTCAATCTGTTCGTCGCGCAGCTCCTGTGGCGCAAAGCCCAGGATACCGACACCCCATGTATTATCTTTGGCGAGTGCCTTTGTTTGTTGTACAAGGTCCTGTGCCGCGTTTCCTTTCAATAAGGAAAGCGCTACAAATGGCAGTGCACCTGCATCGGCGACGGCAGCTGCAAACGCCGGTACATCGCTTACGCGCGTCATGGGCCCCTGTGCAATAGGATAAGTGATGTTGAGTTCTTTTGCCAGGGCATTACCCGGACTGATCACGTTCACTGTCTTCGCCTGTAACAGGTGACCACGGATGGCCTCATGAATGCCATTGATCATCCTGCCCAGTTTTTTATAGCGTTTCACGAGGTCAATAGAAATGGCGATGTCCTGCCCCATAGGTAGCAGGCCTTTCTCCAGATCGATCATCCCCAGAAATGGTTTTACATCTTCACGTGTGGCATTGTCAGGTAATGCAGGTGAGTTGGGGCGCACCAATATGCGGTATCCGTCTATCACGCGCGCTTCATTACCATTCAGCTTTTCGCATACGTTCTTAATAGCTGCGGGAGCTTTGCATTCGGGGAAGAGTATCAGCTGACTGTCCAGCACTACACCGCTTGCGCCGATGGCCATCAGTGCTGCAGTAGTGTGAATGCCTGCACCGCCCTGTACCCATATCTTAGTATGAGGAAGGGCCTTTACTATGTGTTGAAAAAGAATGAAGGATGATTCATCGCTCACTTTACCTGCGCCTTCATTTCCTTTTATAATGATGCCATCGGCTTTATCCTGCACGGCTTGTTGTGCTTCAAATAACGTGTGTACCTGGTATAGGATACGTGTATGGTTGCGTGCACTGATCTTAATGTGATAGGGCGCTATGATCAGCGTTACCAACGCAGGTAAAGGGATGTCGGTCATTTCTTTCTCCGCGTAACAAACGCCAAAAGGATAACCATGTTGTGAAAGGTCTTCAAGGGCTTTAATAGCAGTGTCTCTGTTGCGTCCGAGATGTAATACAGGGAACGCGTTCTCTTTGGCTAATGCGAGGGCCAGTGGCACGTCAGGGTGCTCCATCGGGGTGATCCCGATAATAGTAGATGTTTCCATTTTGGACGTTTAGTAGGTAACAGGCATGACTAGTCCTGACCATGATTTACGAATCATCGTTTAGTGCTATACCGCTGGTATTAATTTTAAATTATCCGGCTGTAGTTCCCGGTCATGCCCTGAGGGACGTCATAGACAAGGCATGCCCATCCTGTTTCTCGTAATAGGATTTTTTCATAGCGCAGAATTATATAGGCTAAACGGCCCGAATTTATCACATGAGCAACACGTTGGTGTTGTTGTAATCACTGTTCAATGTTACGGATAAAATCAAATGTTTTTTTCTGACGGACATTTAACAGAAACGGCGTATAGTGTTTGTGGCTTTCCCTTACGGGCGTTGACATTACTTCGGGTTATAGGACTCATAGAACAAATATGGTTGTTATGGTTATTTTGAGAATTCAGCTTCACAATGCTAGCGCTAGTCTTAACGGTCAGTTAAAACTAATAAAATAAATTTTATAAAAAAATGGACAACTTCAAATATGCGTGCGTTAACGTGAACTTAATATTTGAGTAGTTTGTTTACATGCATAAAAAAAACAAGTGGAACATGATAGCATTAGCTACTATATTCCACTTGTTCATTTACTTAGCGGAGTATTTAATTGTCGGCAGAAGTCTTTCCGACTATTTTATAACCCCGTGAATTATCGGCATTGGTTACTTCCTGATAATACATACCATCCGGAGAAACATACAGTTGCTGCCCGTTGATTTCTACACTGCGGCTGCCGTCAGGTAATGTCGCCATCACATCTTCGATAGGAGCTGCTGAATCCTGATCTTGCTGATTGTCATCGCCGGTACCGGTATTCAGCTCGCCGTTCTTACCTACTACAACATATTTTGTCTTGTTGTCCTGTTGTACTTCCTGGTAGAAGGTACCATTCTTTTCATAATAAGTGTTGCCGTCTATAGTGACTTTCTTTGCATCACTTGGCAGGTCAGGCACAACTACACCCATAGGCGGATCAACTACTTCATACTGTTCAGTCTGTGTTTGAGTATTAGCGTATGGACGGTAGAAGAAACCATCGTAGTAATAGTAAGGGCCCCAACCGGTATTGAACGTCAGGAATCCGTAAGGAAGGAATCCTACACGGAAACCAATCGGCGGACCGTAGTAACGGTAAGGACGATAATAATATCCTCTGCCATGATAGAACCCTCCGTGATAATATCCGCCTCCGCGATAGTAACGTACCGGGGCACGGTAATGATAACGGCTACCGTATCCTACACCCACTCCAACTCCGATCCTGGTCGACACGCGTGGAGATGAAACGATCCTGCTACCTGCTGAGATATGTCCACCTCCGAAATGTCCTCGTCCTCCGCCTCCGAAGCGGCCCCGCTGTGCATATGCGCTGCTCACTGTGCTCACACCGGCCAGGACGATGAGTGAGAACAGTAAATATATTCTGCTTTTCATTTGTTGATAGATTTAAAGAGAGAATCGCCTCCCCCTGTTATTAGTAGTTAGATCGCTGCTAAGTGGCAAGGTTTAACGTTTCTGGTATTTTAACAATTCCTATACCAAATAATTAGCAATTGGAAATCAAATAGTTGGAGCGGGGCGGTTTAGTAAAGCTGGTTGCGGAGGATCCTTTTGATCATTTGAACGGTTGTCCGGCTGATCTGTCCCTTATATCTTTCGAGAATAGCGTTTTCACTCAGTCCTTCGCCGAGGTCGTTCACCACGCGCAGCCATTTACTGAGGAATTCAGAATTGGGGGTACGGTATTTCAATAAACGCCTTACAGTTTCAATAACGGCTTTAGCCACCTGGCCTTCGTTCAGCTCGAAGATCTCGTCGGTACTGAGACCCAGTTCTATATCCTGCGCTACGCGGGAATAGTCCTGCAGGTACTTTTCGTTGGCTTCCATGACCTGGAGCAAGGGATTGTCACTATAGCGGATCACGGCATATTTTCTGGCCTGTTTATGCAGTTCCGTGAGGGCGTAGTTGCGGGCTATGTTATCGCAGATGACCAGGTCGTCTTTAGTGAGCTCAAACCATTCACCTTTGACCCTTTTATGCTGGAATACGATATGGAGACATTCTTCCAGTTCGGTCATATTTGCGGAAGCGTATTGCCTGATCACCCTGAACATAACGGGCAAGTGGGTATGATAACCGGCCAAACGCTTCTGAAGGTCCTGCGTTTTGCCGATCTTATAAAGGTTTTTCCCAGTGTTTATAATGTAAACGCACTTACCGATCTGTACTTGCTCCATCGGGTAAAATAGTTCATGGGTGTTGTAATGACAATCGTCCTTCCTTTCCGCTACTCAGGTTACCATTGCAAGTTGCCGAATTTTTCTGAGAATCGGTAATCGTTGCGTTATGTGTAGTCAGGGAGGGCAGGGCTATTTTGATATGGCAGATTGTGTTTTTTGTAAAGTATTTACAAAAACGTAATTTTTTTGGTATCTTTATTAAAGTAAATCTATTGTGAATGTTAAATGGGGGTTTAGATGTAAAATTAATGGATGTGGCGGCTGGGAGATTTATTGATGCGGTTATTGAGCCTTTGATGGTTAAAGATCTTACAGTGATTCGAAAAAGTAAAGACCGATTTGATAAGTTTGATTGGAACAAGTACAAAGCCAAAGAAGTTTACAAGTTAAAATTGAAAGAGAATGAGTTAATAGTAGGATTAATGTGTCTTTTTGAACATGAAGATCCTACTATTGATGCGGTTGAGATTGAACTGTTAGAGGTGTCGGCAGAAAATATAGGAAAAAGAAAGTCGTTTGATTACATCGGTGGATGTTTAATCGCTTTTGCCTGCAGGGAGTCATTTAAAAGAGGGCATCAAGGGTGTGTTTTTCTGATCCCTAAAACATCGTTAATTGATCACTATATCAGCAAATATGGATTCAAGTATGAGCCAATAAAGGCTCCTGGCCGGCCGGATGGGTTCATGGTTCATTATGATACAGGGGCACGGAGAATAATTAGAGAGTTTCTTGATAGAAAGCCGGCTTAGTTAATTAGAGTTGTTAATAACATAGATTTTTGAAAGGAAAACCGTCGATATGAAATCGTATAAGGAAATTGAAAAGAAGCATGCACCGGAGGAAATTGCAGAAGGACTTGTTTTCCCTGTCTCTGCAGGTAGAGATGAACGGAAAGAGTTGATCTCTGCATTCAAAGGGATTAGAAAAAAGCATGCGGAGAAGCAATCAGAAGAAAACAAACTAATCGCAAAATTACTTCAGCTGAAGTTTTTAATTGAGGATTATTTGAAAGGAAATAACTTTAATAAAGAGTTTTACTTCGGATATTTTTTAAAGGAGTATATTACGAGAATAGAAAAGAAGAATAAGCAATTTGCAAACGAAATTAACGTTGATCCAACTGAGTTGAGTCAAATTATTAATAAGCATAGAAAACCCACGGAAAAGATTATTTATAGATTGGAATTACACTCTAACAGGAATTTTCCCGCTGTTATGTGGTTTAAGATCCTGGAAAAGGAAAGGGAGTATGAATTGATCCATAATAGCGCCATTGTAGAGAGTGAGAAAAAATATGTAAATGAACACCTGCATTTTTCCTTTTAAAGTTCAAAAGGGACGATTCCCGTTAAGAAAATAATTATGTACAAAAAGGCCTTTCAAGCGAAAACTTGAGAGGCCTTTTTAATTTGCAGAGATAAACCGGATATTTCCTCTTTTAATCATAGACAAGTTTTTATTGAAAAGACTGTATTAAGATCCTGTGCCCCTGAATACCGGTGTTTTTCCTCTGAATTGCGAATGCTTCACATCTTGAGAAATCAAACCAGCACGGCTAAAAACGCTCAATCCCACTCTGGATTTACCCGGGTTTCTATATCTCCATATCGCTATACCGTCATTTCACCGTCACTTTACCGTCATCTGTATATCCTTTCGATATAGAGATGACGGTAAAATGATATGGAAATGACGGTATAGTGATATGGACGGGTAGAGTAAAGACAGTACTGAAGCGGGTTTATGTCGGTTCTGAAGTAGTGTGTCAAAACGGTCGTTTTTATTTACACGATCAATATGATAATACAAATATTATAATGATATTGTATTGATAGTTAGTTGTTTATGTTATTTTTTGATCTGATATTTAGGTGAAATTACGTTCATGAAACGTGCAAGGGTATATGACGTCAGGAATGGGGACACTGACTACCGCAATATGTTATCCCGCAATAAGGATGCTATTTTCTGGGATGAGGCTATACTGAAGAACGCACAGGAGGGAGATGTGGTGTTCTTTGTGAACAGGGAGGAAAAGGAAGTTTTGTATACAGTAGCCACTGACGTTGTGTGCACAGGTGTGCGTAGCCAGCATACCTGGCTGAAGGAGTTTACATATGGGGATGGACTGTATGCCTCCCGGGAAGGCGATGAGTTCAGGAAATATGCCGTATTGCAGTGGGAAGCGATCCCACGGGGATGGAAATGGACAAAACCTTTACGGCACAACGGGATCGCTGATGTCTGGATACCGGGGGAGGCAGACAATGCCTACAGGTTGGCCAGGATGAACGACCTGGGACAGTTATTCGACCAGGGGCCTGCACGGGACATGCTCGAACAATGTAACCCGCATTTAAAGGGCATAAATCTGACTGTTAATCAAACAAAAATAGAAATGGCATTAGTAACCCAACCCAAAACAATGAGTGGCTCAAAGCGGCTAAAAAGGGCCAAAGATGAATTTCCATCGTATGGCATCACGTTCGATCACCCTTACCGGCAGCTATTGATGTCCGTCAGAACCAAGCCTTTTGTATTGTTAAGCGGCGTAAGCGGGACAGGTAAATCCTGGCTGGTGCGAAAGCTTGCTTATATAACCTGCACGGATAGTGCACTTCGAAACGAAGATTATCCTGGTAATATTCAAATAATCAGGGTAAGGCCGGATTGGCACGAACCGGATGATCTTTTGGGATATGCTATGATACGTGCAGATATGTCCCGGTATCATTGTACGGACCTGCTCCGGTTTATTGTCAAGGCAAGCCAATACCCGCATGTCCCTTTTTTTGTTTGCCTGGACGAAATGAACCTGGCAAGGATCGAGCATTATTTCTCCGACTTCCTGAGCATACTCGAAACCGGCAGGCGTAAAGATGGCGAGATAGTCTATGATGCTTTTATCAGTAAAGAGAGTGTTGCAATATATAGCAGGGAGGACCCTGAATTTTGGGCGAAACTTGGTATAGAAGGTAATCCTAAAATGCAGGCGTATTTTCTGAGCAGAGGGATTATGTTACCGGCCAATCTAACCGTAATTGGCACGATCAATATGGATGAAACGACCCATATCCTGAGTAAACGTGTTTTGGACAGGACCATTGTGATCGAAATGCAGGGAATGGATATTGAACACGGCCTGACATCGCCGGTAGAAACATGGGAATACCCCGATACTTATGAAGCAGCTGCAGTATTGATGGAAGGGAAATTAAGCGGGAGGGAAGCCTATAACAATAGTCCTAAAGTGGGTACGCAGATCATGAATGAACTGAAGAAGCTAAACGGGATACTGATAGATTCTCCCTTTGCTATTTCCTATCGCGTCAGGGAAGATATACTGTTATATTGTGCCTATAATGAAGCGTTAGCCGCTTATGGCACTATGCCGGCAAACTGGCTGAATATATGCCTCGATGAAATAATCTGTATGAAGATACTGACAAGAATATCAGGAGATGATACAGAATGTGGGGATATTATTGAAAAGCTATTAGCAGCTACCCGCCAGTATCCAAACTGCCAGCGGAAATTATCACGCATACAGCTCCAATTAAGAAAAACCGGCCTCACTTCATTCTGGTGATCAACATGAATATACTAGCTATCGATTATAAAGATTTCAAACTGGGGTTTGATCTTACAAGTGTAGCGGCAGGGGAGATCTTTGCCGATGTCTTCGAAGCAACGCAGAAGAGACATACAAAAGAAAACTTTGAAACAGCCTATCTCTTTTCCGGATACGTTAAGAAATTCATGATCTGGCAACCCGGCTCACAACGGTCAGAAAAGGCAGATATCCATATGGTCAGGCACCCGGTATTCTTTGAGAATACGGTCTATAAGTTAAGAGTAGATTTTGATCCTAATGTAGTAGCGGTTTCCTTTCGCTCCAGAGTGAAAAATGTAAAGGACCTGTTTGATGTAAGAGAAACCCAGGGAGGGAACTTGTACGCCTCGGCTGAGCTAACATTCTACAATGAACCGGGAGAATTTGATCTTATTATCGACTATGAGCTGAAAACTGTACAGCATAGTGTACTGTTTCAATTTACCGTGTTCTCGGCAAAGCTTGATTCCAAGAAGGACCATCCGGCTATGGTAACCCAGATTGAAACCGTATTTCCCCGGCTGGTGATAGATTATCTTAGGAAAACTTATCACCATTTTGGTTTACAAGGTACCGGCGATAGTGATGTTTTATGGTGGACAATTTTTGGGAACATCTTCAGAAGCATAATGAGGAATCTGCGGCTGATTGTTGAGAATCCTCATCGTGAAATATCTGTTCTAAGAAATAGAACGAAAGGAGACAAGATAGAGAAGCCCAAAGGACCGCTGGTAGATAAACTGGCAAAGAGCTCCGGGCGCGCGGGTGAATACTTTGCAGTTAAAGATAAGCAGCTGGGAGAAGATAATTACGAGAACAGGTACGTAAAACATATCATTAAAGATATACTGGAAAGCTATGAGCGCATTTACACTAAAGTCTCGCAGGATAGCAGTATCAAACGGATGGACAAAGCCTACCGGATGCAGCTGGAATTTGCAGGAGAAGCCATAGCCACACTGCCCACGCATACGGTTTTCAGAAAAGTAGGAAAACATCATAATGGACGACGATATTCGGCTGTGCTGCTAAACCATCCGGGTTATGTAGGATTGCTGAAAGACTGGGAGGCCTTAAAAATGGGATATGAACTACAGGAAGGACTGTATGAAATAGAACTGAAAGATATTGCTTATCTCTACCAGCTCTCATGTTTCTTTGGGATTGCCCGCTTGCTGCAGGAAATCACAGGTGTGGCACCCGATATTGAGAAAATGCCCAGAATAAAAACGGCTGCATTTCGCTTATTGCCGGAAAAGAATATGCATTCCAAAATGGTTTTTACCTGTAAGGATGGCACTCACATAGAACTTTACCAGGAACTCCGGTATACGAACAGTTTCGATACGGAAGATGCGGGTACATTCGATAAGCCGGTTTGCCCCGATATCATTTTGCGGATAGAGAAAAAAGATCAGCCACGTAATCTGTACCTGACCTATTTGTTTGATTCCAAATATCGATTGGTGGAATCAGATAGGTTCCATATGGAAGACAAAATGGATGAGCCGGACCCAAAGGATGTGGGGAAAATGCGTGAATACAGAGAGTCTATCTATCGCAGGAAAAAAGAAGGACAAAAATATGACCTCTACAAGGAGGTGGTAGGCGCATATATACTCTTTCCTGGTCTGGAAAAGAAAGAATATCACGAACGATATTACCGGGAGGTTATTCTTCCGGAGAACATTGGAGGTTTTCCCTTCCTGCCAGGCAGTGAAGAAGGATCCTCATTACTGGAAAAACATCTCAGATATATTATTGCGACAGATGCTACGCAGCTGCTGGCAAAAGTACCAGCACAAAATGGACGGGACTACATGACGACAGATGCTTATGTATTTGTTGATCCCGTTGATGCCGCAGACATAGCAATGTACAGCGAGCTCGTAGAAAATGAAGCGATGATCTATAGCCGCAAAAAATTGGATCAGACACTCGGAGACCTGAAGGCCCGCTACTTTGCTCCTTATATAGAAGGACGCGGGATTATCTGCTTTTATGAAATAGTAAGTATCAATTATATGCCTTACAAAAAAGTATATCCTCCCGGCCATCCTTTGTTTCGCGATGAAGGCAGAAAATATATGGTGCTAAAACTGCGAAAGAAAGAAATGCTTGAAGGCTATGTACAGATAAAGGGCATGGCAGGCAATAGAAGATTTACACAAATAAAACACCTGTACAGCCCGAAGGAGGGTTTTATTAAGACAGTGACAGAAGAGGACGTGCGCTGGCCTGACCGTAGTGAAGATCCTTCTGCTTCGTAAGCAGAATTGCTTAAATTAGAGCATGAACTACAATATTCTGGGTAACTCTAATCTGGACATCAGCGAGATCGCTTTCGGATGTATGTCCCTCGGCAATAATGCAACAGAAAATGAAAACCTGATCAAACAGGCATTGGACAAAGGCATCAACTTCTTCGATACCGCCGACCTATACCAACATGGAGAGAATGAAACACAGCTGGGCAGGGCTTTAAAAGACCGGCGGAGTGACGCCATCATTGCCACTAAAGTTGGTAACC
Source organism: Chitinophaga sp. S165 (assembly GCF_003182155.1). Lineage (GTDB taxonomy): Bacteria > Bacteroidota > Bacteroidia > Chitinophagales > Chitinophagaceae > Chitinophaga. The sequence goes on along the minus strand of NZ_QGTG01000017.1, from coordinate 15,321 downwards.
AGTGGCGGAGCGACGGTAGCGGCTGGGATTGGAACCCAAGCCCGGAATATATCATGAAGGCCGTGGACGATAGTCTGCGCCGGCTCGGAACAGATTACATTGACCTGTACCAGTTACACGGCGGCACGATCGAAGACCCTATAGATGATATCATTGAAACCTTTGAACGGTTACAACATCTGGGGAAGATCCGGTATTATGGTATTTCCTCCATCCGGCCTAATGTGATCAGGGAATATGTGCATAAATCCAGTATCAGTAGTGTCATGATGCAGTATAGTCTGCTGGACAGAAGACCAGAAGAAGAGGTGTTTCCGCTGCTGGAAAAATATGGAGTAGGTGTGTTGGCAAGAGGAAGTGTAGCGAAAGGAGTACTGGCAGGAAAGCCGGCAGAACCTTACCTGAACTATACGACCGAAGATGTTAGTAAAATGGCGAAAGTCGTGGCTCAGTTCTCCGAGAATAAACGTACACCCGCGCAGACTGCTATATGTTATGTACTGGGTGAGCCGGTGGTAAGAGCAGCTGTAGTAGGAATAAGAACGCCGACGCAATTGGAAGAGGCTGCAGGAATGCCCGCTACCACCCCGCTTACGTCGGCGGAAAGAGTATTGTTAGGGTACGAACTGGTCGCCAATTATTACGACCAGCACCGTTAATATTATTGAATGCGTTTGCCTATACGGTAATCAACCATCCCGTTGAACCGTGGAGATGTAATAGAAGATTGGATGGCAGCCCGCTGATTGGCGGTGCTTGCCGTCGCAATACGCGCATTGGCACTGGTCCTGGCAAAACTACCAGTGGTGATGTAATTGAAGATCCTGTCCAGGTTCTCGTCTTCAGTCCTGTAACCCCAGGGTACATTAATGAAATCGTCCGCCAGCTGGTCAGGCGCTATACCTGTATAATATCCGCCCACATGATTGGCATTCTCCGTAGCGAAGTTAATAGCATACAGATCGGCCAGGTATTTCTTGGTATGTGTCTCGTCATACTTTGAAATGTTGAACGTAATGAAACCAACAGGTTTGCCATAAGTGGTATCGCCCACCAGTTTTACGCTCATATGAGGCAAGAGGTTATTCAACGTCAGTTCACTGGCAGAGGCCGTGTGAGAGCCTGTAACGAAGAATACGTTGTTCAGGTTCAGACCTCCGGTAGTGGAGGGGAATTTCACGAAAGGTTCCAGTCCTGTACCGCCCAGATCGGCTGTCAGTTTATCATTGTACTGATAGTAATACATCGTTTTCCCTGCTGCAGAAGCCGGTGCTATCGCGCTATCCAGGTATTCAGCTGTAGCGACAGAACCGCCCTGATTATAACGCAGGTCAACTATCAGGTTACTGATACCGGCAGCTTTGAATTTGGAGAAAAGCCCGTCTAATGCGGTTTTGGTCAAAGTAGCCGCGCCCTGGGTATTGAAGGTGTTCGTAAAAGTATAGAACACAAAGTAGCCTACTTTCTGGTTGTTCACCGTATAGATAGTATCAAACAATACCGGGTTGATCGTGAAAGCACCTGATGCAAGACTGTAATTAGCTTCAGTACCCGTTACGGCCTTTTTAACCCTCAGTGTCACGGCATCGGAGTAATAGATGGCATTGGTCACCTTACTGACGTTAGCGCCATTAGGGCCGTCATATGAAATGTTCGTATCGCCGTTCACAGCAATGATCTCATCACCACGGTTCAGGCCTTTCTTCCCGGCAGGGGAGTTCTTGTCGGCATAAACGATATACAGGTAAGACCTGGTATTGTCGGATGCATAGCTGACTTCCATCCCGTAGTTGCCTGTAGCGCTGATTTTATTGAATGTCTCGGACATCCCGTTCTGCAGGGAGGTCGATAATGATCCCGTACGGTCCAGAAAGCTATATCGGTCCAGGACGGTGCCACTTGCATTCTTCGAATACGTTTTCATTGTATTCAGCAAGTCCTCTGCGGTAGCATAGTTGCTACTGGAAGGATCTAATTGCGGAACCTGGTTATACCAGAAATAAGTTGGCAGATCGGTCTGCTTGTTACGGCCCCCGTCCACATACGTCACCTGCATGATGCGGTACATGAGATACTTAAGGGAGTCTTCGTCTGTCGTAACGGTGGAGGAAGTTGGCGTAGTGTTGTCGGCTTTGTTACTGTCCTTGCGGCAGGCACTAAAGATAGCACTACAGAGAACACCTACCATGGCCATTTTCATGGTTAGTGTAAAATGTTTATTCATATGTCCATTGTTCATTTAAGTCATTCGGGATACGCGAACATCACGTTGATTTGCTTCGGCTAATATAGAAACGGCAGATTGGCATCTTGTCGTATATGAAAACATCACATGGCCTTTTTTCGTCTGTCAAACGACAAAATCAATCGTTTGACTACAAAAGCGGGGTCAGGTTTAGTCTGGTAGTTAAACATATTAGTTTTAAAATAAAGATGGCAGTTCCGTACTGCGAAGCTAAAACATTTTAGCCTGGGTGTCAGTCACGCTATCGCCATTTATAAAATAAACATGTACTTTTCGGTTGAAACGCTATTTTTACAGACTTATAAAAAGCTAAAATTCCATTCCGTCTCAACATGAAAAGAATTATTTTATCCGCCCTTATGCTGGCTTCCTGCTGGGTAAAGGCACAAACTATCAACAGCGTAACTGACCCTGTAGAGTACGTGAACCCTTTGATGGGTACCGATTCTAAAGGCTCCCTGTCCACAGGGAATACTTATCCCGCTATCGCTACTCCATGGGGCATGAACTTCTGGATGCCGCAGACAGGTAAAATGGGAGATGGTTGGGCTTATACCTATAATTCTGATAAACTGCGCGGTTTTAAGCAAACCCACCAGCCTAGCCCATGGATTAACGACTACGGCCAGTTTGCCATCATGCCGGTAACCGGGAAAGTAAGGTTCAAGGAAGATGACAGGGCCAGCTGGTTCTCTCACAAAGCTGAAGTTTCCAAACCATACTATTATAGCGTATATCTGGCGGATCACAATGTGACCACCGAGATCACGCCTACTGAAAGAGCAGCGGCTATCCGTTTCACTTATCCGAAAACAGACAGTGCTTTCGTGGTAATTGACGCGCTGGACAAAGGCTCTTACGTTAAAGTATTACAGGCTGAACGCAAGATCGTTGGTTACACCACCAAGAACAGCGGTGGCGTACCATCTAACTTCAAGAACTATTTCGTACTGACTTTCGATAAGCCATTTACCTATGTGGCAACCTTTAAGAACGGTGAACTGAAAGCCGGTGAAGCGGAAGCACAGGACAAACACGTAGGTGCTGTAATTGGCTTTGCTACTGCAAAAGGAGAGAAGGTGAACGTAAAAGTAGCATCTTCCTTCATCAGCCCTGAACAGGCTGAACTGAACCTCCAGAAAGAGATCGGCGGCAGCAACTTCGATGTGGTGAAAGAAAAGGCAAAAGCAGCCTGGAATAAAGAACTGGGCCGTATCAAAGTAGAAGGTGGTACCTCTGAACAGATCCGTACCTTCTATTCCTGCCTGTACCGCACTATGCTGTTCCCACGTAAATTCTATGAATATGATGCTAAAGGAGCCGTAGTACACTACAGCCCTTACAATGGTAAAGTATTACCTGGCTATATGTTCACCGATAACGGTTTCTGGGACACTTTCCGTGCTACCTTCCCATTCTTCAACATGATGTACCCATCTATGAATGCACACATCATGGAAGGACTGGTGAACGCGTATAACGAAAGCGGCTGGTTGCCTGAGTGGGCAAGCCCTGGTCACCGCGACTGTATGATCGGTTCTAACTCTGCTTCCCTGATCGCAGATGCTTACTTAAAAGGTATCAGAGGTTTCGATGTAAACAAAGCTTATGAAGCATTGCTGAAAAATGCAGATAATGCTGGTCCGCTGACCTCCGTTGGCCGTGCTGGTGTGAAATATTACAATGAGCTGGGATATGTGCCTTACGATGTGAACATCAATGAGAACACTGCCCGTACACTCGAATATTCATATGACGACTTCACCATCTACAAACTGGCAAAAGCGCTGAACCGTCCTCAGTCTGAGATTGACAGATTTGCAAAACAGGCTCGTAACTACCGCAACGTGTTCGATCCTGAAACAAAACTGATGCGTGGTAAAAATAAAGATGGCAAGTTCCAGACACCTTTCAACCCTTTCAAATGGGGTGATGCATTCACTGAAGGAAACAGCTGGCACTACACCTGGTCAGTATTCCACGACGTTCAGGGCCTGATAGACCTGATGGGTGGCAAACAGACATTTGTAGACATGCTGGATTCAGTGTTCTCTATGCCTCCGGTATACGACGATAGCTACTATGGTGGTACCATCCATGAGATCCGCGAGATGCAGATCATGAACATGGGTCAGTATGCACACGGTAACCAGCCTATCCAGCACATGATCTACCTGTATAACTATGCAGGTCAACCCTGGAAAGCACAGTACTGGTTAAGGGAAGTAATGAACCGCCTGTATTCCGCTACTCCTGATGGTTATTGCGGTGATGAGGACAATGGTCAGACTTCTGCCTGGTATGTGTTTACCGCTATGGGCTTCTACCCTGTATGTCCTGGTACACAGCAGTACGTAGTAGGTGCGCCTTTATTCAAGAAGACCACTGTTACACTGGAAAATGGCAAACAGCTGATCGTAACCGCTCCTAAGAACAGCGAAGCAAACCGCTATATCAAAGGTGTTACCTTCAATGGTCAGCCATATGCCAACAACTGGCTGGACCACAATGCGATCATGAAAGGCGCTACTATCAACTTCGACATGGATGCAGTACCTAACAAGACAAGAGGTATCTCTGACAAGAACGTACCTTATTCCCTGTCACAGGAACTGAAATAATAATATCAGTATGGCAGTCGTAAGACGGCCATCAGCAGATACAAGCAATGAAGCCCGGCCGGTGAAACGAGCCGGGCTTCGTTGTTAATTACCGGATAATCATTAAATTAAGCTACCAAAGATGAACACAATGAAACAATATCCACGTTTAATACTATGGGTAATGACCGCAACCATATACAGTTGTGCTCCTAAACCGTATGCAACGACCAATAAAGTGTACCGCCAGCAGGCCAAACAATACGCCAGTGTACTGAGAGTGCAACCGGCCCCTGTACCTGCCGCCGGTGCTCCCACAGCAGTAAACTGGATAGGCACGACCAATTTTAATATGCGGAAGCCGAACTATGTGATCATCCATCATACTGCGCAGGGTTCCTGCGATACCACTTTTAATACTTTCACATTGCCCCGTACACAGGTGAGCGCACATTATGTAGTGTGTAGTGACGGAACGATCAATCATATGCTGAACGATTATCTGCGGGCATGGCATGCGGGATTGTCCAAATGGGGGAACGTGACGGATATGAACTCCTGTTCTATAGGTATCGAGCTGGATAATAACGGCTTAGTGCCATTTCAGCCGCAACAGATCAATAGTCTGCTGGTGTTACTGGATTCCCTGAAACACCGGTTTAATATTCCGGCAGCCAATTTTATCGGTCATGGGGATATTGCTCCAAGCCGCAAGGTAGATCCCAGTGCTTATTTCCCCTGGCAGCAGCTGGCGGAGAAGGGTTTCGGACTATGGTACGGCGATACGTCGAAGATCATCCTGCCTGGCGATTTCAATAGCAAACAGGCGCTGCGTATCGTTGGATATGATACCAGGGATACTACAGCCGCTATAAAAGCCTTCAAAAGACATTTCATCCCGGCAGATTCCACAACCGGTATCAACCTGGATGAAGGCGAAAGGAAGATATTATTCAGTCTCATGGAACAAAGTGAATAACCTTTATAATTAATGTTATGAAATCCTTGTCGCTCCGCCTCTGCTATCTTTTTATATTATGTATGCTGGCGTCTTCTCCCGTTTGGGCGCAGAAAGGAGACTGGTATACATTCACTACGGGAAGTAACCCGGTCTGTCATCTGAAGATCGATGGGGATGAACTGGTACTGGAAGGTACTGGTACGCCATCCCGGCAGGGAAAGTTAGCAGGGACGGCAAGCAGGGGAGGGGGGACCGAACGTCTCGAAGTGAAGAGGGTATTTAACAGGGGGAGGATGTATACAGTTCACCTATCATCTGATAACATCTATTTCTGTACTACGTTCCAATACTTTAAGGATAAGGATTCCCTGGTGATGTTCTGCGCCGATGGTGTGGACGATGGTTACAAATCGATGCAGGAAGCGTTGGCTGCCATCAAAAAAGACACAGGTACCCATTTCTGCATCACCCTTTATAAAAAAGAAAAGCTGGATGCCCAGAAGCGGAAGCCGCCTGTTACAAAGGCCACAGAAGAAGAGTTTAGTGCAGGTCTGGAACAATTTGCCGGCCGGATGGACCAGTTCTGGCAATATCGTGGATATGGCAGGTATGAGCCTTATTACAGCTGGATGAACCTGATATATGGGAACGCTTTTGCGGATGCATTCCGTGATAAATTCAATCCGTTAACCCTGGATGGAAAGAGTCTGAAGGTCCCTATTTCCAAATATAGTGGCAACCCGGCTGTAAGAAAGCAGCTTGAAGACGCCGGATTACTCCCGTCGGCAGGCCAGTAAATACTTATTTCTCTTGTTACTGATATTATTTAAACAGAGATAAATATTATTTCAACCTATTAAGTCTACTTGTTTTGTAGATTACTAAATGTATGTTAATTTTACCCCCGTATTAAAGTATTTGAGTAAACAATGGTCATTACCTATATGTTCAATAAGAGTGCTGCAACAGAAGTCTGTAGTATTTCAGTCAACACCATATCCGGTTATTATACCGGCGTGCACGCTTCCTGTATGTGCATGTAACGCCAACTTCAGATAAATAAATCAGCAAACCAACTAATTCGTCGCTGCGGGTCATCACCTGGCAGAAGGGGATTTTTTGTCCCGACAGATCAGTAAACTAAAACAATTCGAAAATCTGATACAATGATCAAACAATTAAAAACAACAGCTGGTATACTGCTGTTCATGCTACTGGGGCTGCAATGGGCACAGGCGCAGGATAACAAAGTATCAGGTGTGGTGACATCCCGTTCCGATGCACAACGTATTCCGGGCGCTGTCGTGAGTATCAAGGGTACTACACGCGGGACCAATACCGATGCTGATGGTAAATTCAGCATCACCGCTAAACCAACTGACACACTTCACTTTTCTTTCATAGGTTATAATGCAGTAGACCAGGTTGTGGGCGATAGCAAGGTGATTAACGTATCGCTTGAAAGCGCAGAAAGCCGCCTGAATGAAGTGGTGGTAACCGCACTCGGTATCTCCAGGGAGAAACGCTCTCTCGGTTATGCGGTACAGGAGCTGAAGGCAAAAGATATCGCAGAAGCAAAAGAAACGAACATCGTAAATGCACTGGCAGGTAAACTGGCTGGTGTGACTGTAACCAACAGCCAGGGTAGTATGGGTTCTTCCCGTATCATCATCCGTGGTGAAACCTCCATCGCCGGTAACAACCAGCCGCTGTTCGTAGTGGACGGAGTACCGGTAGATAACAGCCAGCTCGGTATCGGTACAGGTCGTGACTTCGCTAACGCTATCTCCGATCTGAACCCTGATGATGTTGAGTCGCTGAACGTCCTGAAAGGACCTAACGCGGCGGCTTTATATGGTTCCCGTGCAGCTGCCGGTGTACTGGTTATTAAAACGAAAACTGGCAGAAGTGCAAAGGGAATGGGTGTAACCCTGACTTCCGGCGCTACTTTGGAAAGTGTACTGGTATTGCCAAAATTCCAGAACGTGTTTGGTCAGGGTACAGGTGGAAAGTTCTCTTATGTAGATGGTAAAGGAGGTGGAGTGAATGATGGTCTGGATGAAAGCTGGGGCCCCGAAATGGACGGCCGCCTTATTCCACAGTTCTTTTCCAATGGTCAGCCTGCACCATTTGTACCGCATCCAAATAACGTAAGGGATTTTTATGAAACAGGTTATTCACTGAACAACGGTGTATCTGTTGGTGGTAGCAGTGAAAAAGTAGATTACAGGTTCTCTTTTAATAATACCAAACAGACAGGGATCCTGCCAAATACAGGGATCACCCGTAACTCATTTGCACTGAACAGCACTTACCGTCTTACGCCGAAATTAACGATCAGCACTTTTGCGAATTATACAAAAGGTGGTGCTGATAACCTGCCAGGTGTGGATGGCCGTCGCGGTAATAGTGTGACCTTACAGTTCATCTGGTTTGGCCGTCAGGTAGATACCCGCCTGCTGCGTAATTACAAGAATCCAGATGGCACAGACTATAACTGGAACCATAGCTACTATAGCAATCCATACTGGATCCAGTATGAAAATACAGTAGGACAGGCACGTAACCGTTTCTTCGGAAATGCCCGCCTCTCTTATGAGATCACTAACTGGCTCTCCGCTAATCTGCGTGTAGGTACAGACACTTACAACGACAAGCGTAAGTATAAGATAGCATATTATACAAATGGTACTCCGTTCGGTTCTTATACTGAAGACAACTATGTAGTATCAGAAACTAATATTGAGTTTACGCTGAATGCGAAGAAGAAACTGAACAGTGATTTCACTATCGATGGATTGATCGGCGCCAACGAGCGTACTAACCAGTTCGAACAGAACTATCAGCAGGCGCCAAGACTGGCAGTGAAAGATGTGTACACATTGAACAACTCAAGAGATCCCCTGGTATCTACCAGCTATTTCTCTAAACTGAGAGTGTACAGTGCATTCGCATCAGCACAGCTGAGCTACCGTGATTGGGCGTTCGTGAACGTAACTGCACGTAACGACCGTTCATCTACACTGCCTGCCGAGAACAACTCTTACTTCTATCCATCAGTGAATGCGAGTGTGGTATTGAGCGATGCACTGGATATTAAAAGTCCTGTATTGTCCCTGCTGAAGATCAGAGGAGGATGGGCACAGGTAGGTAAAGATGCTGATCCTTACCAGTTGGTTAATACATATCCTTTTGCACAGCCATTCAACGGTAATCCGTTGCTGACGGTGAATGATAAATTCCTGAAGAAGGACCTGAAGCCGGAGATCACCAGGGCTACAGAGTTTGGTGTGGAAGCAAGCTTCCTGGATGATCGCATCCGTACCGACGTGACTTATTATACATCCAGTAGCTCTAACCAGATATTGCTTGCTGACGTAAGCGCCACTACCGGTTATCTGAAAAAGCTGCTGAATGCCGGTAAGATCAATAACAAAGGTGTGGAAGTAACATTAGGAGCTACGCCGGTACAAACCAAATCAGGGTTCCGTTGGGATGTTAACTTCAACTATGCGAAAAATGTGAGTAAAGTAATAGAACTGGATAAAGAAGGTTTACTGAATGACTATATACTGGGAAGTTCAGGTAACATCCAGGTGCTGGCCAGCAAAGGCAAACGTTATGGTGCTTTATATGGTACCGCTTACAAACGCGATGCACAGGGACAGATCCTCGTTGGTACAGATGTGAATGGAAATTCTACTGGTATCCCACAGGTGGACCCAAGCAAAAAAGTACTGGGTTATTATACACCGAAATGGACTGGTAGCGTGAATAATAACTTCGCTTTCAAAGGTATAACAGTAGGCTTCCTGATCGATACAAGACAAGGTGGTCAGATCTGGTCAGGTACCAACGCTACCGGTATTACCACAGGTGTACTGGAATCAACACTGCCTGGCCGTAATGAACAAAATGGCGGCTTGCCATACTATTACGCCGGTAATGTTACTAAGAACGGTGCGACCAAGTTAGAAAATCACAATGCATCAGCGCCGAACGGAGAAACTGTTTATCATGACGGTATGGTCTTCAATGGTGTAACTCCGGATGGAAAGAAGAATGAACAGATAATATCTGCACAGCAATATTATAAATCAGCTTACGGTAGTACTATTAATGAAAGCAGTGTATATGATGCATCTTTCATTAAGCTGCGTGAGGTAAGGATCGGATATGCGCTGCCGCAGGAATTGACGCACAAATGGGGAATGCAGGCAGTAAGCCTTACTGTAACGGCGAGAAACCTTTGGTACATCGACAAGAAGGCGCCTAACATTGATCCTGAAACAGCGTTCAATACCGGTAACGGCCAGGGACTTGAAACTTTACAGATCCCGACAGTACGTAGCATGGGTGTTAATCTGCGCGTATCCTTTTAATGAACACAGTAAAAGCAGTAATAATGAAATTAGCTAAATATATACTAGGTCTCGCAGTTGCAGCAGTTGTGCTGAGCAGTTGCACGAAAGAGCTGGAAGACATCAACAAGAACCCGAACGAAGCGGAAACACCATCGCCGGACTACCTGTTGAGCAATGGCATCAAAGCGAATGCAGATACTTATTGGGGAACTGATGCTACTATGGAAACGAGCCTGCTGTATGTACAATACTGGGCGAAGATCCAATATCCGGACCCGGACAGGTATATTCCTGCTTCGACTAATATCCAGACGGTATGGAACAACTTTTATGCACAGGGCGTAACCGATTTTACCAAGCTGGTACAGCTGGGCGATACGTTGCATAACCCGAACTATAAAGCAGTCGGCATTATCATGCGTTCCTGGATCTTCCAGGTGCTGACTGACCTGTATGGAGATGTTCCTTACAAGCAGGCAGCCCAGATAGAGCAATACCTGACGCCTGTTTACGATCCGCAACGTGATGTTTACTTCGGTCTGCTGACAGAATTGAAGAATGCCGTAGCATTGATCGATCCGACAGGCAATCCTATAGCAGGTGACCTGATGTACAACGGAGATATGTCAAAGTGGAGAAAGTTCGCCAACTCTCTGCGTCTGCGTATCGCGCTGCGTATTTCAGATCAGGAGCTGGAAGCGGCAAGAACTGTATTTAACGAAATCGGTGCTGACGATAATAACCTGATCATCGACAATAGTGATAATGCTAAGCTTATTTATCAGCCGTCTCCTTATCAGAACCCGGTAGCCAGGAACAGGGAAACCCGTAATGACTACAGGATCAGCAAGAGCATGGTGGATAAGCTGAACGAGCTGAGTGATCCGCGTCTGACTATCTATGCAGCACCGGCAAGAGACACTAATAAGATCATTGGTGTGACTAATGGTTTATCTGCCGATTCAGCTTCACGTCTTGGTTTGAACAAAACTTCTGACGTAGGCGCGGTATTTACTGCTACATTGGCTCCTGCAATATTCTTCAATGCTGCAGAGATGTGGTTCATCAAAGCAGAAGCTGCACAACGTGGTTTATTAACCGGCAATGCAGCTACCTTGTATGCACAGGCGGTAACTACTGCCATGAAGCAATACAATGTGAGCGACGACAAGATTGTCACTTACCTGGCACAACCTAAGGTGCTCTATAACTCTGCCAACTATAAGCAATCGATAGGTGAGCAGAAATGGCTGGCCCTTTTCAGCGAAGGACTGGAAGGTTTTGCTGAATGGCGCAGACTGGATTATCCACAGTTGCCTGCAGCTTATACCGGAACCCTGGGTGGTAAGATACCTTTAAGATTGACTTATCCTTCCTCTGAGCAGGCATTGAACGGAGTTAATTACAGGGACGCTGTGAAGAATCAGGGTGCTGACCTGCTGACTACCCGTTTATGGTTTGACAAGGAATAATATTAAAGCGGGATAGTTTTCCCGCTTGCGTAAAAGAAATTCCGTTTTTGCATTACAGAAAGAGCCAGGAATGTAGAGTTTTGTAATATCAGATACACACTTGTTCAATTTGTAATAGTAAAAAGTGATGAATTAGGCCCCGGTTTTTGCCGGGGCTTTTACTTTTGACACAGTTCTAGCTAGTTGATTAATTATAATACAGGAGTTCTGCCCCCATCTACACAGAGGTTTGTACCGGTAATATAGGCAGCTGCCGGGGTAGCCAGAAATGCAGCAGCAGCTGCTATCTCCTTCGGGTCCCCAAAACGTTTCATTGGAATTTCATTGAGCAGCTCCTCTTCAATGGTGGCTACCGGGGTATTACGTCTGGTGGCATTCTGCTCCAGGACGGTCTGCAGGCGGGAGGTGTTAGTAGTGCCGGGCAGTACATTGTTCACAGTAATACCATAGGGGGCCAGTTCACTGGCCATGGTTTTAGCCCAGTTGGCCACGGCTCCGCGGATGGTATTGGAAACGCCCAGACTTCTGAGCGGTGTTTTTACCGAGGTAGAAACGATATTGATAATGCGGCCATAGCCGGCAGCGGTCATGCCGGCTATGACTGCCTGTACAAGTATATGATTGATGACCAGGTGTTGCTGGAAGGCATCTGTAAATTCGTGGATATCGGCTTCCATTATCGGACCGGTTTTAGGTCCGCTGGTATTATTAACAAGGATATGCACTGTTTTACCCTCGGTAATACTCTGGATGGTCTGTTCTACCTGCTGAGTGTCCCGAAAGTCGGCCACCCGATAACTGTGTTCCTGTAAATGATCGGTGGCAAGAGTGGATATGGCGGCTTTGAGCGTATCCCTGTTCCTGGCCAGCAGGATGCATTCCGCACCTAAGGCAGCCAGTTCTTTGGCAGTAGCTAGTCCTATTCCCTGAGTGCTTCCACAGATAACGGCGGTTTTCCCCTTTAACGATAGTTCCATACTAATAGATAACTGATAATTACACAATGATCTGCAAAAGCCGTTGTCGTTAGTTCACGTTATTTATTTAGCTAAGATAGGATATACTTGTCTAAACACGTATGTATATACGTCTTTTGTCAAGGATTTTACCCACGGACCAGCAAAGTAGCATAAATACAAGTGCAAACAGGAGGGAGCCGGGTTTACCTGGCAGTATCACCTGGAAAAGATAGGTATTGATCCACCGGTGCATACTAAGGTCGCCTACCTGGAAGAAATAGAGGAAAATGACCAGCACTTCCGACAACAGGTAGAGGAACAGCGGATTTTTACCAAAAACGGTGAAGAAGCCGGTCCATTTTTCCTGTTTTTTATAGTCTATAATATAGATCAGCAGGCCCAGGATCAGCAGGTCTATCCCAACTGTATACAGTACGTAGGAGCTGGTCCAGAGCTTTTTATTGATAGGGAACATCGTATTCCACAATAACGCCACCAGTATAAGTAGTCCTCCCATCTGGAACAGGCGGGTCCTGCCAACGGCTGTTTTACCTTTTTCCTGGATGAAGAGGCCTGTATAATAACCGGCAATGACATTCACAATAGCCGGAAGTGTGCTTAACAGCCCTTCCGGATCGAAAGGAATGCCTTCTCCATGATACAGGTGTTTATCGCCCAGCACCAGTTTGTCAAAATGCAGCGCTGCATTTCCTGTCAGGCTATATCGGTCAGCCGGATCGCCGAAGGCATACATAATGAGCCAGTAACCTATCAGCAGCAATGCACTAACGATCCATACGCCCTTTTTAGGCAGGAAGTGGATCAGTAATGAGGCAAAGCAATAACAGAGGGCGATACGTTGTAATACTCCCAGGATACGGGTTTCGGCAATAGGAATAAACTCCCAGCCGGTACTGGTATGACGTACGAAGGGCAGCCAGTACATCAGGTAACCCAGCAGGAAAATGAGAATGGTGCGGCGGAAGATCTTTGCCAGCACCGTGGTGTTGTCCAGCTGTGCAAACTTGCGCATGCTGAAGCTCATGGCGTTACCTACGGCGAAGAGGAAAGAAGGGAATACCATGTCTGTGGGTGTACAGCCATGCCATTGTGCGTGATTGAGGATGCCATAGGCGGTGTCCCAACCCGGTGTATTCACAATGATCATAAAACATACCGTGAGCCCACGGAAAACGTCCAGCGGTAAAAAGCGCTGAGGTATAGTATTGGTCATAGATGGTAATTGGTTGCCTATAAATATAGTACAACCATTTTACTACGCATAGATAGAAATTTTAGCGTATCCGGAATGAATTTTTTACTTTAGTGCTAAAGCTACCCCTGGTTGAATAACAAAGTTACCATAGCAGATATCGCTAAAGAGCTGAATTTAACGGGTGCTACTGTATCCCGCGCTCTGAACAACCGCAAAGGCACCAGTGAGGAAACACGTAAACTGGTGCAGGCAGCTGCGGAAAAAATGAATTACAGAAGGGACAGGATCGCCTGGTCGCTCAGGTCAGGACGTACTAATATCATTGGTGTGATCATTCCCAGTGCAGAGATCAACTTCTTCGGTTCTGTTGTCCACGGCATAGAAAGCCTGGCCAATCAGCATGGTTACAACGTGCTGATATATCAATCCAATGAGAAGCCGGAATATGAGAAGAAGGCGATCGAAACCTTCTTAAGTACCCGCGTTGATGGTATTCTGGCGTCTATTGCCAAAGAGACGATGGAGTTCAGTCACTACCTTGAAATTAAGGAGCGGGGAGTACCACTGGTCTTTTTTGACCGTGCGAATGACAGTCTCAATATTCCTTCCGTTGTCGTGGATGACTTTAAAGGGGCGTACTATGCTACCGAACATCTGTTGAAGCAGGGCTATAAAAGGATCGCTCACATTGCGGGGCAGCAGCATCTCAAGATCTTCAAGGACCGTCTTGAGGGGTATAAGGCTGCTTTAGTCGCGAATGGTGTTCCCGTTGAGGATGAACTGGTATATATAGGGGATGTATCCATTCATGCAGGCCGCCAGGCTATTCAACATCTGCTATCTTTGCCTAAACCACCGGATGCGGTATTTGCCGTTGAGGATTTTACGGCTTTAGGTGCTGTCAAGGAATTAAAAGATAAACACATAGATATTCCCGGCGACTTTGGTGTTGTCGGATTCGCGAATGAATCTTTTGATGAGCATATTACACCGAGTTTGTCGAGTATTGATCAGCAGACTGTCGTGATGGGGAAGGAGGCGTTCCGGCTGTTGATGGAGTTGATTGAAGGGAATGGTGTTGTTAGTCAGCAGACGCGGACGAAAGTTGTGTTAGAACCGATTGAGCGGTTCAGGCAATCGTCGCAGAAGCGTCTTGGTTGATTCTCGTTGAAGATTTATTATTTAATTATATAGCCAGTTTTACTGGCTATTTTTTTGTGCTTTAGGGGGCGACTAACGGCGATCTGCTCGTGGTTGCAGATTAGATGCTATGTATTGGACGCGAATATGGGATGCGGTGATTCCAGCGTTGACCTTCTAGCTCGCGGTTGCAGGTGGGACCGCTGGCTGCAGTTCTTTGAAGTTTCCTTGATATTTAGCTTTGGTTGGTCGGTTAGACGTTGGTAGTTCTTCTATACAACAATCGCTTTAAGTTGCTCCAGTCTTTTTTCTAATCTTTTTATTTTCAATTCATTATTTCTTTTCTGGTATTGGTCAAGCAAGG
>NZ_QGTG01000016.1 GCF_003182155.1 Chitinophaga sp. S165 | reverse complement strand
TAATAAGCCTTTATTTCCGGATCCTCCAGCATGATATGTGCACGCATCGAAGCAATGGTCATCTTATGCCTTGCCTCCAGCTGCTTTTGTGTAGGCTTTTTCTTTGAAGGGCCGCGTTTCTTCGCCATAATGATCTGCCCGTTCCTTTCGTAGATCGTGATTTGTTTGCCGAGGGTGCCCCGCACCAATTGCATGAGGATATTGTCTTTAACAATGGCCATAAAAAGGTCGTTTTGAGGTTATAAATACAAGTTTACTGTATCGTTTCTCTAAGGTACGTAAAAGCTTACTAAAATGTCATTAAAAGGTCATCTAAAGGTCACTTCAATATCGATTTGATATATAAATGCCCTTTAAGTATCCTTTTGGTGATCTTTTAATAAGCTTGCATGAGGCCGATAGAAAGCCTGTTCGACCACTGTAGAAGGATAACTATAGTGAATTGATCCCCTGTTTCGTCAACCAGCTGCCGAAATACCCGTGGTAGAAGCGGGCAATATCATCGCTCTTCCGGTCGTTATGAAACATAACCTTTCACCGGAAGTTGAAACCAGTTCCATCATTTTCAAAAGCCAAGCGTGGATCTGGACAGGGTTCTTTGTATCATTCCGCCTATCTCCCTGCTAACCATCAGGTTATTCCGGGATATGCGGGAGCGGAAATGGCGGAATATTTTGACACCTACAACGATTTATATTTTTCCTTAATCTGTAAAATAGATTATCTTTATCCACATGAAGACTGTTGCTGTAAAAAATTATTCCAATCTGGTATTTGATCTGGGCGCCGTGCTGATAGACTGGAATCCCCGTTATCTCTACAATAAGATCTTTGCGACAGCAGCAGAAACCGACTTTTTTCTGAGCCACGTCTGTACATCCGCGTGGAACGAAGAGCAGGACGGCGGCAGGAGCCTCCAGGAAGCTACGGAGATGTTGGTAGACAAGTTTCCGAAGTTTGAGGCGGAGATCCGGGCCTATTACGGCCGTTGGAAGGAAATGCTGGGCGGGCCTATAGAAGAAACAGTCGATATTTTACGGGAACTAAAGGAAAGTAACCAATATAAGCTATACGCCCTCACCAACTGGTCCAACGAGACATTCCCGCTGGCCCTTCTGAATTATCCTTTTTTGCAATGGTTTGACGGCATTGTAGTATCCGGCCGGGAGAAGATCCGGAAGCCGGACGCAGCATTTTACAATCTGCTCATCAATCGTTATGAACTGGATGCCTCCTCAACCCTCTTTATTGACGATAATGAGCGTAATATACGCGGTGCGGCAGTCTGTGGCATAGATGGTATCCATTTTACCTCTGCAACGCAATTAAAGGCCATTCTGAAAGAAAAAGAGATCCTGCCAGGATCTTTGCTCCATTCACATACTTTTTAGGCAACCGGTAGCCCATTTACGCTGACGTGCCTGTCAAAGTAGTCCTTACATTTGTAAAGTCAATGCTGATCATCCACAATAAACTGTAAAGTTTTTCTGTATTAAAACAGCTCACTGAAGTACCGCTTTGCGGTATCTCAGCGGTATCTCAGCCGACCTCAAACAGGCAACAAGCTGAATTTCCTCTCTCCGTGATTTCCGAACACCCTCCTGATTTTAAGAATACCTTAACGTTTCGCAGATAAACTTTATGTAACATCCATAGTTCAAATACGTTAAAAGGTAGTGCAGCTCTTCAAATCCAGCTGTTGGCACACTTCCTGTTATACTGATACATAACAGCCCGTCTCATTTCCTCCCCGTACCTGTTGAAAGAACAACAAATAAAAACCCGTGAATATGAAAAGAGTCATGTTATTTATGAGCGCAGCATTGGGCGTAGTACTGTCATTCAGTAGTTGTGGGAAAGACCCGCTGAAGGATATGACAGAAGATGAATCAAGGATCTATGTAACAAACCGTGCAGACAGTGTTGATTTCACGTCCTACAAAACCTTTAGTATTGCCGATTCCGTAGCAGTCGCCACCAACTCAAATACAGAAGAACGTGCGCTGACGGACTATGACAAAAAACTCATCGCAGATGTTACGCAGTCCCTGACGGCAAGAGGGTACACACAGGTGAGCAGGGCCGCCAAACCGGATCTTGCAGTAAACCTTACACGTATTGACAATACCTACAGTGCTGTTATTTACGATCCCGGTTACTGGAGCGGTATAGGCGGCTATTTTGATCCGTTTTACTGGGGCTATCCAGGGTATGGGTACTACTGGCCTACGTACTACCAGGTATACCAGAAAGAGCGTGCTGTCTCTATCGACATTGTTGACCTGAAAAATCCAAAGAACAATCAGCTGATGGCTATATGGAACGCCATGTTACGAGGTAGCGGCGTATGGAACATCAATAACGTTGACAGTATGATTTCTGCAGTTTTTGCACAGTCAACCTACCTGAAAGCAAACAACAATTAATGAATCACTTTAAAGAGACTGAGATGAAAAGTATAAAGCTTTGGATACTGACGATGATCGCTTTCCTGGGAGTACAATCCGCTTTTGCACAGGTACGTTCTCCTTTATCCATTTACGCAGATTATTCCGTTGCACAACCCTTCGGTTCGTTGAAGGATTATTCAGATAAAACCAGCTTCCGTGGATGGAAAGCCGGCATTCAATATAACCTCAATGACAGGTTTGCAATTGGCCTGCAAAGCGGTTACCAGCAGTTTTATCAGCGGTTACCACGAGCAGTATATCCCACAAAAAGCGGCGATATCTCGGCTGTACAAACCCGTACGCTGGAGGTTACACCAATACTGGCCACTGTTCAGTACCAGCTGGTCAGGCCTGATGCCGCCATTATTCCATATGTAGGAGTAGGCGTTGGTACGGTAAATATGTTATACAATAAATATTGGGGTGAATTTACAGACAGAGATAACAGCTGGCAGTTTGCCGCTTCTCCTGAAATAGGCATTAATATTCCTTTTGGCAAGGGATCTCCGTTATTGTTCAATGCCAGTGTGCAGTATACCTATTCACCATATAAACTGGCTGAAATCACGAGCTATAACGCAGTGCAGGCGAACGTGGGATTGAGATTGCATATTAACTAAGTATACATATACTATAAAAAACCACTTTTCCGAGGGAGGGTCCTGTATCACTGCAGGACCTTTTTTTATCTGATAAGCAGTTGTTCAAAACCCGGGGAAAAACGTTCCTGTATTTTACCATTCGCATCCTTGTAAATGAAGTAAGCTTCCAGCCCGTATCGGGGGTGTTGCCGGATAAATGCCAGCCCCTTTTCCACCCCCATTAAGATCAGCGCATTATCAAATCCATCTGCAGTTATTGCATCCCGGGCAATGACCGTCACGCTGACGATGTTGCTATGCAATGCCTCTCCGGTAGCGGGATCAATGCTATGCGCAAAGCGGGTGCCTCCCTGATCAAAGAAGCGGCGATAGTTGCCACTGGTGGTAATCGCTTTACCATCCAACGCCAGTAAAGCCTGCATGGGATAAGCTTCATCATTGGCAGCAGGACGTTCAATGCCCACTGTCCATATCTTCCCATGCTGATTATGGCCGCAACTGCGCAATTCACCGCCAACATCCACCAGATAGTTACTGATCCCATTCTGTTCCAGCAAGCGGGCCATTACATCTGAAGTATATCCCTGTGCGATACCGTTACAATCAATCTCAACACCTTTCTTTAATCTAAGGAGTTGCTCTCCCCAAACCCATAGATACCTGTGTCCTACATATTTCAATATGCGCTTCAAAGTATCAGCATCAGGGGCCTGCTGTACAGCAGGCTTGCGTACACCAAATCCCCACGCATCTACCAATGGCTTTACCGTAATATCAAAGGCGCCCTTCGTTGCCTTACTGATCTGTAATGACCGCGTCACAACGGTGTACATATGATTGTCCATATGTACTGTTTTTCCTTCATTAAAACGGTTGATGAGAGAGCCTGGCTTATACAGGGACAAAGACTGGTCGATCTCTGCAAAAACTGAATCTATCGCATGCTGCATGGAAGTTGTATCGTCGGAAAGATACTTGATGATATAATAGGTGCCCTGCGCCTTTCCCTCCACTGTTGCCAATCGCTGGGCAAAAGTGTCAACACTGGCGCAGAGTATAATAAACAAAATAACAAGCTGTTGCACGATGACCCGTCTGTCCGTCATAGTCAGTATAAAAATTTATTGCGGAAGATAGGCAATTGCCTCAATGAAAAGCATCCAGACCGGTAATATCCTGTCCGGTGATGAGCAGGTGGATCTCATGTGTTCCTTCATAAGTGATGACACTTTCCAGGTTCATCATGTGGCGCATGATAGGGTATTCTCCGGTGATGCCCATACCGCCCAAAATCTGACGGGCGTCCCTGGCGATATTGGTGGCTATTTCACATGCATTACGTTTAGCCATTGAGATCTGGGCCGGCGTAGCTTTCCCTTCATTTTTCAGAACCCCCAGGCGCCAGTTCATCAGCTGGGCTTTGGTGATCTCCGTTACCATTTCGGCCAGCTTTTTCTGGGTGAGCTGAAAACCGGCTATAGGTCTGTCAAATTGGATGCGTTCCTTCGCATATCGCAAAGCCGTGTCATAACAATCCATCGCAGCACCGGTAACTCCCCATGCAATTCCGTAGCGGGCGGAAGACAAACAACTAAGTGGTCCTTTCAGCCCTTTCACATTGGGCAGGATATTTTCTTTGGGAACACTTACGTTATCAAATACCAATTCACCTGTAGCACTGGCTCTCAGGCTCCATTTACCTTTTGTTTCAGGAGTAGAGAACCCTTCCATTCCTCTTTCCACAATAATACCCCTGATAACACCTTCCTCATCCTTTGCCCATACAACAGCTATCTGTGCAAAAGGAGCATTGGAGATCCACATTTTGGCGCCATTGAGAATAACATGGTCCCCCGCGTCTTTAAAGTGTGTGATCATACCGGAAGGATTGGAGCCGAAGTCAGGTTCTGTTAGTCCGAAACAACCCATCCATTCTCCCGAAGCCAGTTTAGGCAGATATTTACGTTTTTGCTCTTCACTGCCGAAGGTAAAAATGGGATACATCACCAGGGAACCCTGAACAGAAGCGGTAGACCTGATCCCGCTGTCTCCCCTTTCCAGTTCCTGCATCATCAGTCCGTAAGCAATGTGGTCCATACCACCACCACCATACTCCTGTGGTATGGTCGGGCCAAAGCAACCCAGATCTCCCAGCCCCTTAATAATGTGCGAGGGAAAGGCGGCATGCTGACAGGCATCTTCAATGATAGGGGAAATCTCTTTTTTCACCCATTGCCGTACAGCATCACGTACCATCAGATGTTCTTCGGTCAACAAATCATCTATGTGGAAATAATCGGGGGATTGAAACAGGTCTTTAAGCATGTGGAACACGTTTTATAAGTCTTCCCAATTTAAGATTTCATCCACAAAAAAAGTCCATAGTCTGAAGAACATTCCCGATACGGGATAATTCCACTGACTATGGACTGCATTATTGGTGGCTTAGAGTTGCTTAACTGTTGGCCAGTGACTGATTTACTTCGAGACACTCCGCCATTTCCTGCTGCAGCTGCTGGGCAGCGATGCGGGCATCGTTGGCAAAGTCTTCTCCATTACCGGCATAAATGATTGAGCGGCTGGCGTTTACCAATAAACCGCAATCTTTGTTCATGGCCTGTGTAGAGATTTCCTGCAGGCTCCCCCCTTGAGCGCCAACACCGGGCACCAGGAAGAAATGGTCAGGTACCAGCTGACGGATATAACCTAACTGGGCGGTTTGAGTGGCCCCTACCACAAACATCAGGTTATCAGGTGTTCCCCAGGTCATGCCGGCCTTCATTACCTTCTCGTAAAGGTATTCATCGCCAGACTGCTGTAACTGAAAATCCTGGCTGCCTTCATTAGAGGTCAGTCCCAGCATGATGGTCCACTTCTCGTTGAAAGAAAGAAATGGCAGTACGCTGTCGCGGCCCATGTAAGGAGCCACGGTCACTGCATCGAAATTATATGTTTCAAAGAATGTTTTGGCGTATTGCGTGGAGGTATTGCCTATATCACCGCGTTTGGCATCTGCAATGGTAAACAGGCCGGAAGGGATATACTCAACCGTGCGTTGCAGGCTTTCCCATCCACGGATACCCATACACTCGTAAAAAGCCGTATTGATCTTGTAGGATACGCAAAGGTCCTTTGTGGCATCGATGATCGCCTTGTTAAAAGCAAATACCGGGTCGGGATGTGAGAGTAAATGGCGGGGAATCTTATGGAGATCCGTGTCTAATCCCACACAGAGATAAGATTGCCTCTCCTTAATCAGATTCACCAGTTCCTGTCTGTTCATAAAGATTGATTTGGGGCGCAAAGTTAAGTAAAACTTAAGCAATGCCGTTTGAAATGAAATATTAGCAAATTCTGGAATACAGTTTCCGGTTTTATATAAATATAATAAAAGAATCTGAAAGTATCTGGCCGTTTGGCCAGCTACCGCTCAACCCCGTCTATTTGGATTTCTAAAAATTAGTTCCTAACTTTTGACCACTGCGTTCATGAAAAAACTGATATGAAAAACTATTACAGGTCACTATTTTTAGCCCTCTTCCTTGCTGCTTTGCAATCGAATGCACAAGTGAAGGTACCACAGGTCGGAGTTGCCACTTCCCGCACCAATGACAGTCTGCTATATACAGCCGGGTATGATTACATTGAAGAAGGTGTCCAGAAATTGCTGTCGCCCGCCATACCGGAAGATACTTTCAGGCTACAGCTTGCACAGCTGCGGAAATTGAAAGTGAAGGTGCAGGCCTGCAATGTCTTTTTTCCGGGAGAGATCCGGCTGACCGGCAGCAATGTTAATGAGCAGCAGGTACTTACCTATGTAGACGGTGTAATGGCCAGGGCAAAACAGGCCGGCATTAAATTAATTGTATTGGGTAGCGGCAATTCCCGCAAGCTACCGGATAATTATAATAAGGATACCGCTACCCTTCAGTTTATCGACCTGTGTCGTAAAATGGCGGTGGTTGCCGGAAAATACGATTGTGTGATCGCTATCGAAAATCTGAACAGCACGGAGACCAACTTTGTGAATACCCTGGCGGAAGCAGATGCTATCGTAACAGCTGTAAAACATCCCAATTTCAAACTGACTGCAGATATCTATCATATGCTGAAGGAGCATGAATCGCCCGATATGATCAAAAAGGCCAGGAAGAACCTGGTACATTGTCATATTGCAGAAAGGGAGAAAAGAACGGCTCCCGGATCCACCGGCGACGATGTAGCTCCTTATATAGCGGCATTGGCCAGCATCAGGTATACCGGCAGAATATCTCTTGAATGCCGCTGGGACAATATGGCCACACAGGCAAAACCTACGCTGGAATATATGCACAACCAGATAAAAACAGCTTATAACAGTAAACAACTTTAAATCTATATAGAATGAAATCACGTCGTGAATTCCTGAAAGAATCCCTGCTCACCGGCGCAGGTGTTACAATCAGTGCCATGGGACTGCCCGCAAGCAGCTATGCGCGTATTATGGGCGCCAATGACAGGGTCAACGTAGGACTCGTAGGATTTTCTGATCGTGCGAGGCAGACCTTACTTCCCTGCTTCTTTAACAACAGCAAGGAACTGAACTTTGATCTGATTGCCGTATCTGATATCTGGAATCGCAGACGTGAAGAAGGAAAGGCATTCCTGGAAAAGAAAGCGGGACATGAAGTAAAGGCCTGCATCAACAATGATGAATTATACAAAATGAAGGACCTGGACGCCGTAGTGATTGCTACTGCCGATTTCCAGCACGCCTATCATACCATCGAGGCTGTAGGCAACAGAATGGACGTGTACTGCGAAAAACCATTCGCAGAAACCATGGACGACGCCCGTAAAGCGCTGAAAGCAGTGAAGGCCTCCGGAAAGATATTCCAGGTAGGTACACAACGCCGTAGCGGCGACAGCTACCATGCTGCCAACAAATTCATCAATGAAGGTAAATTCGGTCCTATCACTATGGTAGAGATGACCTGGAACGTAAACCAACCGGGCCGCTGGCGCAGACCATCGCTGGTAAATGAGATCCGCGAATCGGATGTGGACTGGCAACGTTTCCTGGCCGGTCGTCCAAAAGACAAATGGGACCCTCGCAAATACCTGGAATACCGACTGTTCTGGCCTTATTCCTCTGGTATCTTCGGTCAGTGGATGACCCACCAGATCGATACTGTGCACTGGTTCAGCGGCCTGAAACATCCGCGCAGCGCAGTAGCTAACGGTGGTATTTACATGTGGAAAGATGGTCGTTCCAATGCCGATACGATCACGGCGGTATTTGAATATGGTCCTCAGAATGATCCTACCACTGGTTTCCAGGTAGCTTACAGCTCCAGGTTCTCCAATTCCGCCGGTGGTACCAAAGAAATGTATTATTCTAACGGTGGTACTATCGATATCGACAAGAACAAGATAAGCCCAACTGGTGGCCTGACAGAAAGAGAAGCCAAAGAAATGGGCATGCATGCTAACCTGCTGCCTGAAATGACCCTGACTTCCAACGAAACTAAAGTAGCTACATCTGCCGACATGGGAGGCGATCCGCTGACCAACGCACATATGCGTAACTGGATGCAGAGCGTACGTGACCGCAAACCGGCAAATGCGCCTATCGAAGCGGCCTACTCCCACTCTATTGCCCTCATCATGGCAAATGCCGCTTATCGCACCGGCATGAAAGCCACTTTCGATGAGTCTACCCAGGAAGTTATGGTTGGTGGCAAGCCATTCTTAATATAATTTTCATCTTGTTATAATGAAAAAAGCCATCCGCATGCGGATGGCTTTTTCTTTGAAATAGTTTTAAGGCCTATACAAAGACTTCTACAATCTTTGTAGGGGCTACATTGGCATTTCTCATAGCAATGTTACGGGCTACCATGCTTGCGAAGCCCATAAACGCCAGTTTAGTGGCATTGTCTCCGCCTATCATCGCCGGTACTCCGTCATCTCCGCCTTCCCGGATGCTCTGTACCAATGGGATCTGACCCAGGAATGGTATTTCCAGCTGTTCTGCCAGACGTTTACCGCCTTCCTGACCGAATATGTAATATTTGTTATTAGGCAGTTCTGCCGGTGTGAAATAAGACATATTCTCTACCAGACCGAGGATAGGTACATTGATCTGGGAACCGCCAAACATAGCAATACCCTTTTTAGCGTCTGCCAGGGCCACGTCCTGCGGCGTGGTCACCATAACTACACCTGTTACCGGTACGGTCTGCACCAGTGTCAGGTGGATATCGCCTGTACCGGGAGGCGTGTCGATTACCAGGTAATCCAGTTCTCCCCAGTTCACATCTGTCAGGAACTGTTTCAGGGCGCTGCTGGCCATAGGGCCACGCCATACAACTGCCTGCTTCTCATCTATCAGCGACCCGATGGACATCAGTTTGATACCGTGTTTCTCCAGGGGGACTATCATGCCTTTACCTTCTACAGTCTCCATCATAGGACGCTCACCGCGTACACCAAACATAATGGGTACGGATGGTCCGTAAATATCTGCATCCATCAGTCCTACCTTGGCGCCGCCTTCAGACAGGGCCAGGGCCAGGTTAGCTGCTACAGTGGACTTACCTACACCTCCTTTACCGGAAGCTACAACGATGATATTTTTCACGTTAGGTAATACACTTCGGCCATCCTTCCTGTTGGAGTTTACGTTGGCTGTCATATTCACTTGAACTTCCGCATCTTTGCTTACAAGGTGGTGAATTGCATTCACACAAGCATTCCTGATCAGATCTTTCAGCGGGCAGGCGGGGGTAGTCAGGACAACGGTAAATTTCACCTTATTGCCATCAATCTCAATGTCTTTGACCATATTCAGTGTTACCAGGTCCTTCCCCAGATCAGGCTCTTCCACATTGCTCAAAGCCTTCAATATCTGCTCCGTAGTGATCATAAATAGTTGTTAATTTTAATTCCAGAATGCAAAGTTAACCCAATTGCGACTTAATTTGTCGACGCTGTCATAGTTTTTGTCGATCTCCCTTCCACTCATCATCTATATTGACTGGAACACAATCCTATGGCTACTGTTTTAAAACAAATAATTTATCTTAGAGGCGGCATGAATAAAAAGAGTACCTACATACTGCTATTTTTCCTGTTTTTTCCTTTCCTGCTGAAAGCCCAGTTCTCTCAGTTTAAAGACAGCATTATCCAGATTTCCGGTATTACCATGACGGCAGACAGTTTAAGGGCTGTGCCGGCAGTGAGTGTCCTGGTCAGGGGCCAGAACCGTGGTACTATATCCAATAACCAGGGTGTGTTCTCTATTGTAGCATTTAAAGGGGATACCCTTACTTTCAGCGCAGTAGGTTTTAAGAAAAAGGACTATAAGATCCCTTTAAACCTGCCTGGAAACAATTATTCCATGATACAGCTGCTGGTAGATGATACTACGTACCTGCCAGTGACTATCATTAAACCTTACCCTACCAAAGAGGAATTCGACAGGGCTTTCGTCAGTACCGATATTCCGGATGACGAATATGAGCTGGCCCGCAAAAATACCGATGAGGCCCGTATGCGCGCACTTTCCCGTTATACACCTCCGGATGCCCGCGAAGCGACCAACATGTTCCTGAATAAACAGGCGCAATCTCTCTATTATGCTGGTCAGCAGGCACCACAAAATATTCTTAATCCCCTTGCCTGGGCTCAATTCATTCAGGCCTGGAAGCGGGGCGACTTTAAGAGTAAGAACAACAAAAATTACAGCTATGGTTACTAACCTGGCTTAGCGCTATCTCTTAAATCAATACACCATGCAACAAATTGCTGTCATCGGCGCCGGTACCATGGGAAATGGTATTGCGCACGTATTTGCACAGAACGGTTTTAAAGTGAACCTCATTGACGTTTCTGGCCCTGCGCTTGAACGTGCCTTACAAACAATTGAAAAGAACCTTGACAGGCAGCTGTCGAAAGCAGTTATCACTGAAGAGACCAAACGCCAGACCTTACAGAACGTCACTACTTTCACCGATCTTCCTGCGGGCGTAAAAACCGCAGACCTGGTGGTGGAAGCAGCCACTGAGAATGTAGATCTGAAATTGAAGATCTTCAGGGAACTTGACCAGCATACCTCTCCTGATGCTATTCTGGCCACCAACACCTCCTCTATCTCCATCACCCGGATCGCGGCGGTTACCAAAAGAGCAGGTAAAGTGATCGGCATGCACTTTATGAATCCTGTTCCTGTCATGAAACTAGTGGAGATCATTAACGGCTATGCTACCGAGCAAACCGTTACCACTGCCATCGTAGCTTTGTCTGAAAAACTCGGAAAAGTGCCTTGTGTGGTGAATGATTATCCCGGCTTTATCGCTAACCGCATATTAATGCCGATGATCAATGAAGCCATCTATTCATTGTATGAAGGCGTGGCAGGCGTTAATGAAATTGATACCGTTATGAAACTTGGAATGGCGCACCCTATGGGGCCATTACAACTGGCGGATTTCATCGGTCTGGATGTTTGCCTCTCTATTCTGCATGTATTACATGATGGTTTCGGGAATCCGAAATATGCGCCCTGTCCCTTACTGGTGAATATGGTGACTGCAGGTTACCTGGGCGTTAAGAGCGGAGAAGGGTTTTACAAGTACGAAAAAGGAAGTAAAGACCTGGTGGTCAGTGAAAGATTCTCCGGGAAAAATTAATACATAAAAAGAGAGGTGGGTAACACCTCTCTTTTTAATTGATATCAGATCTTCTTTATCTCCAGTCCCCTGATATCGTTGAGCTTTAACAACGTTAACTCCTGCACGGCTTTGGGAATGCCGATTTCCATCGCACAGAATAATTGTAACTCCTGCGAGAACACCGTGCAATTCTGTTGTTTTAACACAGTCATGATCTCATTCAGAATAGTATAGTCAAAGCTCAAGTAATATTTTGCTTCCACATTCTTTTGCACCACGGGAATAAGCTGTAATACCATCGCTGTAGACATCTTATACGCATTGATAAGACCCGGCGCCCCCAGTAAAGTGCCACCGAAATAACGCACTACCACTACCAGCACATCCGTCAGTTGTTTACTGTCTATCTGGCCGAGAATAGGTTTGCCAGCGGTACCGGATGGTTCACCATCATCATTGGCCCTGAACTGCAGGCCGTCAGTGCCAAGCCGGTAAGCGAAGCAATGATGTGTTGCTTTGGGATGTTCTTTTTTCACTTCCTGCAAACAGTCTTTTACCTGATCTACCGTTTTCACGGGCCAGGCATATGCCAGGAACTTGCTGCCCCTGTCTTTGAACTCTGCGGTTGCTGTCTTTTCTATAGTAAAATAAACTTCCATGCTGTTATTGTTTGCCGGATAGATCTGCCTCCGGCTCGTAATTGATCAGTAACATGTTGTTCTGCTTCAGATCTGTCTTTATCGTCACATATTTTCTCAGCGCTCCTGCTACAATTCTCATTACTGCGGTGTTTGGAGGAATACTTCCAAGATTGTCGGCCAACATGATCAGCTTGTTCTCACCCTGTTGCAGGGTCACCTTCAATTGCTGCCGCTGCCGTTTCACCGGGAAACCTGTTACAACTTCCAGGCCATTCATTCGTATCGAAATACTATCTCCATCTTCGGCTGCATCATCCCACAGTTCCAGCGTCACCTCCGCCTGTTGCACTGTTATGGTCTCTAACAGGCTTGTCTGCCGCTCTCTGATACGCTTATCATCGACAGGCTTAAGTAACGAAGACCTTATACTATCCTTTACAGGATGGCCTGTATTGCGACCCTGAATATGTTGAATATCGGTGGTAGCTCGGACCGCTGTCTCCTGCATTTTCACCGTATCTTTAACGGGCGGACGGGGCAAACGGTTCAGTTGTGCAACCAGGAAGGTAGCATATATATTAGGTCTGTCAGAGAAGTCAAACATATACGTCCCCGTAGTCGTCTTTATCTTAAAGGCACCAGTGTTTGGTGGCAGACGGCCATAGTTGTCCGCAAACAATGTGACAATATTGATACCTGTATCCAACGGCAGCTGTAACACTGTTCCTGTTCCACTGATGAATGATTTGTCCAGCAGCTGTTTCCCGTTATGTAACAAGGTCACAGTATCCTTATCGATAGCATCTTCATCTCTGATCGACAACGGTACAATAGAATCGTACACATCCACTTTATCATAAATGCCAAAGTAAACGGAGTCTCCCTCGGGGTGTAAGATCCTGTGTATGTCCTTATGTTGCCAGGGGGTATTATTCTTTTTTTTCAATACTACATCCTTACGTGAAAGTAGCTCTCGCAGCAGATCTTTCATATATGCGTACATTTCATCGTCTGAATATAACCCCTGCATATATAACTCGTGAGAATTGATCCACATGCGTTCAAGACTGAGCTCTGGTCCCCCTTTATCCTGGTAGTTCAATGTCCCGTTCAGGTAAAGCATCCAGGCGCCCAGGTGAAATGGCGTTTCTTCAGTTGGGTATTTCCCGCGGCCAATGCCCAGCTGGTTATCGTTCTTTTTTGCCAGTAACACTTCGTAGGTCCCGGAAAAAGGAGGATAAAGCACCTTCAACTGCGCGGGATAGAGCGTATTCCTTTCAGGTTTACCTATCTGCAATTGCATTTTAATACCACCAGTTGTAGGCCAGGGCTTATATTCCATATACCAGGTACCGACCCATTTGTCAGTCTGGCCATAGGTTGTCAGGATGCAGCAACAGAGCACTACTAAAATACATATAGGGCGCCTCAGAAAGATCATTATACTGTTCCCTCCTTCCTGTTGCGGTAATATAATATCCTGTCGCCATCCAGCGATGTCTCTTCCCTTAGTAAACTATGAGACAATACAGGCGCATTCACACCATCCGGCAATGAATGACTGCCAATGATCACACGAGCCTCATCCCAAAGGCCGGCTTTTATAAATTCGTTCAGCACATAAGGACCTCCTTCCACCAATACACTTAATATGCGTCGCTCATGCAAAATCTGCATTAATTGTGGCAGAAGCGCCTTTTCAAAGTCGGCTGTAACCGTTTCGATCTCCCCCTGCTGTGAAGCAGCTTCCGCCGTGATGAACAGTGTTGGCGTTGCATCTTTCCACAGATGGTAATGCCGGGGCGTTTTTAATGTCCGGTCTATTACTATTCTAAGCGGGTCCTTGCCTGTCCAGTAGCGGTTGTTCAACCGCGGATCGTCTGACACAGCGGTATTGGTACCTACCAGTATGCCCATTTCCTCGCTACGCCAGCGATGTACCAGCCTGTCTGTCAGCGGGTTCGAAATACGCACCGGAGATCCGTCTGCAGCAGCCATATAGCCCGCAGCGCTCTGTGCCCATTTCAGTATAATATAAGGGCGCTGTTGTTCATGAAAGGTAAAAAAGCGATCGTTCAGCTCTCTGCAGGCAGCCTCCAACACACGCGTCCTCACGGTGATACCTGCATCTTTCAGTATAGCAATGCCTTTTCCGGAAACCTGTGAGAAAGTATCCACACAACCAATTACCACCTCACCTATCCGCTGGGCAACGATCAGTTCAGCACAGGGAGGCGTTTTGCCATAATGCGCACAGGGTTCCAGGCTTACATACATGGTGGAGGAAGGGATCAGTGGTTGATCTTCAGGTTTGACAGACCTGACACAGTTCACTTCTGCATGTGCATGACCATATTGCTGGTGATAACCTTCTCCGATAATACGGCCCTCATGCACCAATACAGCCCCTACCATTGGATTGGGCGCCACATTTCCTGCACCTGACTTCGCCAGTTGCAGGCATCGTTGCATATAAAATTCATCAAAGGAGCTGTCCATGATAGCGTCTGATATTATACTTTTGTGTGCAAAAATATCGTTTCAGCAGGGATTTTCCCTGTGCAGTACATTTTTATAACACGCTATATGACAATACAGACCGCTTTTACACAGATCATCACTGCCCTGGCGCCGATCCATGACCAGCGGGAAGCGGCCAATATCGCGCATATCGTGATGGAGCATGTTACCGGTCTGTCAAGGATGGATAGGATCGTTTATAAGGATAGAGAACTGACAGCAGAACAATCTTCGCAACTACAGGATGCCCTTAAAGCACTGCAGGAACATCAACCGGTACAGTATGTTACCGGCAGCAGCTGGTTCTATGGCATGGAACTCCAGGTCAATGCCAATGTACTGATACCTCGCCCGGAAACGGAAGAACTGGTGGAATGGATCGTACAGGATGTTCGCAATAGCAAATTACTTAACTGCAGGATACTCGATATAGGTACCGGAAGCGGCGCTATACCTATTGCACTGAAAAAGGAGCTGCCTACGGCCATCGTCTGGGCAGTGGATGTAAGCGAAGGAGCATTGGATACGGCCCGTAATAATTCACGATTGCAAAAGCTGGACGTTCATTTTGAACAGGTGGACATCCTCAATACAATGATGACAAGTGCGTTACCCACCTTTGATATTATTGTAAGCAATCCACCATATATCTGCCAGCGTGAAAGCGCCGATATGCAGGAACAGGTGGTGGCATATGAGCCGTCTATCGCTTTATTCGTTCCGGATGATGATGCGTTGTTGTTTTACCGGGCAATAGGCTTATTGGCGAAAGAGAAGCTGAATCCGGGAGGTGCTTTATATTTTGAGATCAACGAGGCCTTTGGACAAGAGACTGCAGCGTTGTTAAGAGGACAGGGGTATGTTGGTGTGGAGATCAAAAAGGACCTGTTTGGAAAGGATAGGATGGTGAAAGCCGTTTGGGCTTAAATAAGGAATAAAGGATTTTATTCTATAAATTTATCATAGAAAGAAACAAACTAATGCTGGATAAAATCAGAATACGGAACTTTAAATCTATTGACGATCTATCTATTGATCTGGGAAGATTTAATGTTTTTATTGGTGAGAATGGAGCGGGAAAGAGCAATATTTTAGAAAGTATGGTATTTGTATCTGCTGCATTTAACAGAAATATCGAAAATGATTTTCTATCTCTACGAGGTGCGAGAACATCTGAAGCAAAATTAATGAGAAGCGGTTTCGATGACGCTGGTATACACGAAGACATCATTATCGACATCGAAACTTCGGGTAATGAATTATCCATAAATTTCCAAAATGACAATCAGCCGTTTTCCAAATGGAAGCACCTCTTCAAATCAAAAGGTGATGAACTAAAAGATATTCGGTTAGATTATACTAAAGAAGAAGAAAAAATAGACCACTATTTAAATCTTCAAGCGGAACTGTTGCTAAAAGCCCAGGAAATCTCAGATACTTTACCTAAAGAAAAGAAATCAGAAGGTACTAATTCCCTCGCTCTTAAGGAGGTTTTGACCCAATTAAATGATATTACAAAAATACGCGAAATACTCCTCGATTACATACATAAAAGCTCATCTATAATCAGTGAACTCAATTCAACTAACAATAAAATAGTTAAGTTATTTGAAATTCATTCAGGTGCAGCTGACTACATTATTTTCTCACCTGAAAATTTCTTCTTGCGAAACTACTCTCAAGAGGATAATCATGTAGAGCCACTTGGGCATAAAGGCGAAGGATTATTGAAACTTGTCAAAATCATCAAAAAGGAAAAGCCTGATCAATATAGAAGTATAATAGAATCCTTGTCATTAGTAGATTGGTTTGATTCGTTTGACATAAGTGAGAATCCATCACTAGGGGAAACGGAGTTCCTGATCACCGACAAATATTTAGAAGAAGGTCTTAAATCGTTTGACATAAGAAATGCTAATGAGGGTTTCTTCTTTATACTATTCTACATTACACTTTTCACAAGTGATTACACACCCTCTTTCTTTTCAATAGACAATATTGATACTGCCCTTAACCCTAAATTATGCAGCAAACTAATAACTGTACTTTCCGACCTCGCAGTCAAAAATAACAAGCAAGTAATTATCACCACCCATAATCCTTCTGTACTTGACGGATTGAATTTAACCAACGACGAAGAAAGACTATTCGTTGTTTCAAGAAATGCAATTGGTAATACCCGTGTTAATAGAATTGAAAAAAGAGCGCCATTGGAGGGCGAACAACCTGTAAAATTATCTGAACAATTCTTAAGAGGATACATAGGAGGATTACCAAAAAATTTTTAAATGAAAACATTTGGGATAATAGCTGAAGGTCCAACGGATCAAATTGTTATTCAAAATATTCTGGT
The DNA here is from genome assembly GCF_003182155.1 of Chitinophaga sp. S165. Classification (GTDB taxonomy): domain Bacteria; phylum Bacteroidota; class Bacteroidia; order Chitinophagales; family Chitinophagaceae; genus Chitinophaga. Next base: position 70,613 of record NZ_QGTG01000016.1, on the reverse strand, counting down.
GGGTTTCTTTAATAACAATGATCTTACTGCTTCAATTAATTTCTTACAACCGTTAAGAGATACAACTGACGAAGCCAGGAGGCAGGGTGGCTGGCCAAAAGTAATTGAATACTGCCAATCCACATATTTACTGGAGGCATTTGAGCAAAACGATTATCTTATTATTCAGATTGACACAGATGTTTGCGAGCATAAAAATTTTGATGTACGTACTACGACTGAAGATGGAAGTGCCAAATCAGAGGAAGTATTAATAAATGATATCATTCTCAGGTTTGAATCACTTTTCCTTGCCTCTTTTGGTCCGGATAAGTATAATGAATTTAAAGAGAGGCTTATATATGCAATCTCTTTAGAAGAGATCGAATGCTGGTTGCTGCCCATTTACTTCACAGATAAGATAAAGTCAGCAACTAACAATTGTATTCATAAGCTAAATCCGAAGCTGAAGACAAGCTTTAACGGACTTTATATCGATGCGAACAATAAAAATAACATGGTGGGTAATTACTGGAAGTTCAGTAAACCCTATATGAAAAACAAAACATTGATGGACAAAGCCTATGATAATATAAGCCTGGGGATATTTATTGATAATCTTAAGGCAAAAAACATCATATTGGAGTAAATAACGGCTGCAATTTGGTTCTTTAGCATCAGATACCGGCAATCTAAAAACTATAAATCAAGCACTTAGCATATACTAAAACAAACTTGCGACCCAAAAATCGGGGATACCCAATTTCCAGATCGCAAGCCTTATAAATATATATTAATTACCCTTTACTCTGCGGATTGGCTGTAGCTAATACCACCTTCGCTCCTATTTCACGCGCCAGCTCCATTATCCTTACCACATCTTCTACAGGTACTGTTTTTTCCGCGTTGATCACAATTGTAGGATCCACGGTTTCACGTCCTATAGCAGGTATCAGCGCTTGTTTCAGGCTTTCGAAAGGTACTTTGTTGGTGCCTACGAAAAACTCCCTTTTATCATTAATGCTGATCACAACTGTTTGTTTAGCTTTGGTATTGCTTTTCGCTTTAGGCAGCGTCAGCTTGATAACGTTAGGATTAGCCAGTGTGGACACGATCAGGAAGAACAGCAGGAGGATGAACAGGATATCATTCAATGCCCCGTTATGCAATTCCATATGCCGCTTATTCCTTCTATTGCGTAAGTTCATATTTTACAATTACGAATTATCAATGAATTATCTCGTTGGTTCTTGCAAAATATCAATGAACTCTGCTGAAGCGCCTTCCATTTTATTAATAACCTTGTCGATCTGTGCATTCAGGAAGCTGTAACCGATGTAGGCTACCAGCCCGATGATCAGTCCTGAAGCGGAAGTGATCATCTTTACATAGATACCACCGGCAATGGTTCCCAATGTGATATCGGATGTGATGGAGATATTGAAGAAGGTCTGGATCATACCAGCGATGGTACCGAGGAACCCGAACATAGGTGCGATACCTGCAATAATAGACAGGATCACTAAGTTCTTTTCCATCTTATAGATTTCCAGTTTACCTACGTTCTCCATAGATTTTTCAATACTCTCGATAGGTTTGCCGATACGCTGTACCCCTTTATCGATCATACGTGCAATAGGACTGTTGGTGTTCTTTGATAAAGAACGGGCAGCGGAGATATTACCGTTGGAGATATGGTCCCGGATCATGGGCATGAAATTATCTTCCAGTTTACCGGCCTTTGAAATGGTAAGATACCTTTCCACGAAGCTATAAACAGCGATCACAGAAAGAATTCCCAGAGGGATCATCAACACCCCTCCTTTCATCAGGAGGTCGAGTAATTTTATCTGCTGATCAGCAGTAACAGCATTTGCGGCCGCGGTGGCAACGGTATCTGCCTTTGGCTGTAATAGAGAATCCTGTAATAATGTAACGAGTCCTAAGAGCATGAAAAAAATTTTAACCTTGCAAAAGTATTAAATTCAAGTGCAACAAGCTCGGAAGATAGTAATAATATGTTAAACAATTAACGTATATTCTGCCAATTTATTGCCAATCAATCAACTAAATCAGCTACGTTCTTCCCAAACCTGTGCCAGATGTACAATAGTCTGCACGGCTTTTTCCATATCCTGGATACTTACATACTCAGATTTACTGTGTAAGGCCATTTCACCGGTGAAGATATTCGGACAGGGTAGTCCCATGAATGACAGCCTGGAACCGTCAGTCCCTCCCCTGATGATCAGTCTTAAAGGCTCTACACCGGCACGGCGGATGGCTTCCTCCGCATTAGCTGTCACCTGTGGATGCAGGTCCAGCACTTCTTTCATATTGCGGTATTGTTGTGAAATGGTCAGTGTTGCATTCGCCTGCGGATGGCGGGCCATTACGGTATTCATTATATTCCGGAGAAAATCCGCGTGATCTTCCAGCTTCGCCGTAATAAAATCACGAAGGATGAAGTCTATCTCCGCATGCTCCACTATTCCCTGCATTCTTACTGGATGAATGAAGCCCTGACGGTCTTCGGTGGTTTCGGGGGATAATCTGTCCTTCGGCAGCGCATCAATGATCTCACCGGCTATCTTGATAGCACTGACCAGTTTATCCTTTGCAGTACCCGGATGCACGCTCACTCCCTGAATAATAATCTTTGCAGCATCGGCTGAAAAGCTTTCCTCTTCCAGTGAGCCACGTTCTCCTCCGTCCATCGTATAACCAAACTGTGCACCTAATCTTTTCATGTCCAGCTTTTCAACACCACGGCCCACTTCTTCATCCGGCGTAAACAGGATACGTATATCACCATGTTTGATCTCAGCATGTGCCAGCAGGAAATGTGCGGCATCCATGATCTCTGCTACGCCAGCTTTGTCATCTGCACCCAACAGCGTGGAACCGCTGGCGGTAATGATATCGTCTCCTTTTTTGGATTGCAGGTAGGGATGCTCTGCAGCTTTGATCACCGTACCTTCTTCCGGCAGGGTAATATCCCCACCATCGTATTGCCGGTGAACAATCGGTTTTACATTCTTACCGCTGCAATCGCTGGAAGTATCCATGTGTGAACAGAAACAGATCACCGGTACAGCCTTACTGGTGTTACCCGGAATAGTGGCATAAACATATCCATGTTCATCCATCACCGCATCCTTGATGCCCATTTCCTGCAATTCCTGCACTAATAATTTTCCCAGGTCCTTTTGCTTTTCAGTTGAAGGAAAGCTCTTGCTCAGTGGATCTGATTGCGTATCTATCTGTACGTAGCGCATAAAGCGCTCTGTTACGGTGTATTTATAATTGTTGAACATATTGCAAACGTAAGGAATTTCAGATTCCGGGGAATAAGCGCCAGATGATTTCTCTACATCAACAGAAAAAAACACTGTTTCAAATGCGCTTTCATTCTAAAACAGCACAATCACTCTTTTTATAACACTTAAAAAGAACAAACAACCAAATAAAAATATAATAACTATATTTTGTTCCATAATAATAAGTTTGCACAGTAAAACAACAAGGTTACTTATATTTGTGGCGGAACTTTATACGACTCAATTACTGTTTGCGGTTTCCTTTCTATAAAAAGTACAGGAATTAAAAAGGAACCGTGTGTGAATCACGGGCTGACGCGCAACTGTAAGTAACCTTCAGGGTTATGATCACTATATGTCCATTGCTGGTGCCGCTAACGGCGGCAACGTGAGAAGGACGATCATAACTGTTACAAGCCAGGATACTTGCCACAAACAGATTGATGCATGCTTTCGCGGGTAAAGCAGCGATCAGGAAATTGTTGTTGGTAGTGCGTAGTTGACAGCTCGTCAGCCACCCTGCCCTTTTCCCTGACAACTCCTCTTCTCCGCACAGCATCCCCGCTGTAAGTGTCCGGATTTTTTACCTTAAAAACATGTAAGTATGCAAACCAACATTCTTGGCTACCCGCGTATTGGTAGCAACCGGGAATTGAAGAAGGCAAACGAGGCCTACTGGGCAGGAAAGATCTCTTTAGAAAAGCTACAGCTCACCGCCAGACAACTACGCCGTCAGAATTGGGAAACACTCCACAACGCCGGTATAGACCTGATCCCGTCCAATGATTTCTCTTATTATGACCAGATACTGGACATGTGTGTGATGACAGGCACTATCCCTGCCCGTTTTAAAGCATTAAAAGAAAGCCTCGTAACACCAAGCAGCCCTGAGTTATACTTTGCAATGGCCAGAGGCTACCAGAAGAACGGCTTTGATGCCACCGCTATGGAGATGACTAAATGGTTCGACACCAACTATCATTACCTGGTGCCTGAGTTTGATGCTTCTCAAAAATACCAGCTGCTTTATAACAAATGTCTTGATGAATTTAAAGAGGCCCTTTCTCTCGGTATACAGACCAAACCTGTACTGATAGGTCCAGTCAGCTTCATACTGTCAGGTAAGATCAAAGAGGAAGGTTTGCAGACAGCTGGTTTGCTGGATAAATTGCTGCCGGTCTATATACAATTGCTGCAATCATTACAGCAGGCTGGCGCTACCTGGGTGCAACTGGACGAGCCAACATTAGTGCTCGACCAGACACCAGAACACCAGGAACTGTTCCATTATGCGTACACACAGATCCGGGAAGCAGTTCCTGCACTGAAAATACTTCTGGCCACCTACTTTGGCGGACTACAAGACAATACATCCCTGGCAATACAACTACCTGTGGATGCCTTGCATATAGACCTGGTACGTGCACCCGAGCAACTGGATGATATATTAGCTGCGTTTCCCGAAAATCTTCAGCTTTCCGTAGGCGTTGTAAACGGCCGTAACATCTGGAAGAACAATTATGAACAGTCCTTACAGCTGATACATAAAGCAATTGCTGCACTGGGAAAAGATCGTGTGATGATCGCCACCTCCTGCTCACTGCTGCATACGCCTTACGATCTTGATCTGGAAACAGATGAAACAGTACTAACTCCACAGATCAAGAACTGGATGGCCTTTGCTAAACAGAAAGTGCATGAAGTGATTGCGCTGAAAGATATCATTGCTGGCAACGACACTTTGCTGAAAGATAATCAGGCCACTATGCTGGAAAGAAGTACTGCTGCAATTATCCATAAACCTGCCGTAAAAGCAAGACTGGCAGCATTGACAGCAGCAGATGCCCAACGCAAAAGCACCTTCCCGGCACGGCAAAAAGCACAGGAAGAAATATTGAAGCTGCCGCTCTTTCCGACTACTACTATCGGCTCTTTCCCTCAAACAGAAGATATCAGGAAACTGCGTGCTGATTTCAAGAAAGGAGTGATTAACAGGGAAGAATATGAGAAGGACATCCGCAAAGCCATACAGGATTCCGTACAGCTCCAGGAAAACCTGCGCATAGATGTGCTGGTGCATGGAGAATTTGAGCGTAATGACATGGTTGAATATTTCGGAGAGCAACTCGAAGGATTTGTCTTCACGAAAAATGGCTGGGTACAGAGTTACGGTTCCAGGTGCGTGAAACCACCTGTGATCTACGGTGATGTACAACGGAGTGCACCTATGACCGTAGAATGGAGCAGTTATGCACAATCGCTGACCAATAAACCAATGAAAGGCATGCTCACGGGACCGGTCACTATCCTGCAATGGTCGTTTGTCCGTGATGATCAGCCACGTTCTGAAACTACCCTGCAAATAGCGCTCGCCATCCGCGATGAAGTGGTGGACCTGGAAAAAGCAGGTATACGTGTGATCCAGGTAGATGAACCAGCTATCAGGGAAGGCTTACCATTACGTGAAGCTGACTGGCAGACCTACCTTGACTGGGCGGTAAAAGCATTCCGTATATCAGTATCGGGCGTGGAAGATGCCACGCAGATACACACGCATATGTGCTATTCTGAATTCAATGATATCATCAGCAATATTGCAGCTATGGACGCCGATGTGATCACTATAGAAACGTCCCGTTCGCAGATGGAGCTGCTGGAAGTATTTTCCACTTTCAGATATCCCTATGAAATAGGCCCGGGCGTATACGATATTCATTCACCACGTGTTCCGACAGTGGAAGAAATGACAGTGTTACTTGAAAAAGCAACACAGCTACTGCCGGCGCGTAACATATGGGTAAATCCTGATTGCGGACTGAAAACACGCAAATGGCCTGAAACAGAGCAGGCATTGCGTAACATGGTGGCCGCCGCCCGCAATATGCGTGTAGCTATTACAGCAACAGCATAACCATACCCCTTATAACCATTTATCCGCCATCCGAAACCAGGAAGTGTAGCAGAAGCGAATTGCTTTTGCTGCACTTTTCACATTACAAATGGGTGCCTGCAGCAGCCAATGAAACAAATCCTGTTTCGTGCTTACTGATTCGTAACTTTACAACATGGCTTGTCATGAAACCATTAACTGCCCACGCTGTCAAACAGCTTTTGAGTGCCGTGTCGGTTCTATCCTCCGGTGCCAATGCCAGCAAGTAAAGCTCACAGAAGACGAACGCACTTTCATTGCTACCGCTTACACCGGATGCCTCTGCGCAGCATGTCTCATTGATATGAAAGTTTCCTACAGACAGGTACAATTTAAAGATCGCCTGCTGCAGTTACGCCTCCTGCGCTTAAAAGATAAAAACAGTAAATCAACAATATGGCATACGAAAAACAGATAGCCGATTCCGTGACACGGATCTTTAAAGCGGTATTTCCTAACACAGTGAACCATTATGATACCCTCTTCGGCGGTACAGCGATGCAACTCATGGATGAAGCAGCTTTTATAACTGCCACCCGTTTCAGCCGTATGCGTATGGTAACAGTATCGAGCGACAAGATCGATTTTAAAATGGCCATTCCTCATGGCACGATCATAGAACTGGTAGGTAAAGTGGTACATGTAGGCACTACGAGCCTGAAAGTAGAGGTTGATATTTATGTGGAGCAGATGTATAACACACGCCGGGAAAAGGCTATATCAGGCAGTTTCACTTTTGTGGCCATCGATGAGATGAAAAAACCAACGAAGATCGTGTTGCTGGAAGAATAGTGCAATAATATCACATGGTAATAAAGCAAAACGCTGATCACCTTACCGGTGATCAGCGTTTTGCTTTTAAGTATACTTGTGCTACTATTTGATCTCTACGAGTTCGATGTCAAATATCAGCGCTTCACCTGCCAGCGGATGGTTAGCATCCAAAGTGATGAATTCATTGCCGATAGCCGCCACTTTTACAGGAAATACCTGTCCTTGTGGGTTGCTCATCTGAAGGTCCATACCTACCTGAGGGTTCAGATCAGCTGGAATATTTTCTTTTGGAAATTCCATGATCAGCTCATCATTTTTCGGACCATATGCTTCTTCAACAGGAATATTCAGTGTTCTTTTATCACCCACCTTCATGTCCACTACACCATTATCGAAGCCTTTAATAACCATACCGGCGCCAACCTTGAACTCCAGTGGGTCCCTGCCCTCGGAAGAATCAAATGTTGTTCCGTTGGTCAGGCGGCCATGATAATGCACACGCACCGTATCTCCGTTTTTAACTGCTTGCATAAGAATTTAATTATAAGTGTTACAGGATTTAATTGCTGCAAGGTAAGAAAATAGTGAATAGATATTCAATTTAGGATAATTCCTGTAAACTACCAATCCCTCATATATCTTCCACGATTTAAACTATTTTTACGTTATGTATAAGACCATAATTCCTCTTTTATTGTGGCTGGCAGTCACTACTGCTGCACATGCGCAGGTAATAACAGGTGCTGAAAGGACCGGTGAATACCTTCCACTGCTAAAAGGCAAAAGGGTAGCATTGCTTGTTAATCAGACGGCTACATTAGGTAATACTCACCTCGTGGATTCACTGCTGAAACTGCATGTTCGTATTCAGAAGATATTCAGTCCCGAACACGGATTTCGCGGCAATGCAGATGCAGGTGAGAAAATAGGCGACAGTAAAGACAAACAAACCGGACTCTCCATTGTGTCCCTGTATGGTAAACATCGTAAAGCAACAGCAGAGGACCTGAAAGATGTGGACATCCTCATCTTTGACATACAGGACGTAGGTACCCGTTTCTACACGTATATATCCTCCTTACAGGAAATAATGGAGTCCGCTGCTGAAAACCATAAACCACTCATCATACTGGACCGTCCGAATCCTAACGGTCATTATGTTGACGGTCCTGTATTGCTCGATACCACACTCCGTTCTTTCGTAGGCATGCAATCCATCCCTATTGTGCATGGTATGACCATAGGGGAATACGCTAAAATGCTGAATGGTGAGAAGTGGCTGAAAAATGGTGTACAATGCAAGCTAACGGTGATAACCTGTCAGCATTACGATCACCATACTTATTATCAGTTACCGGTAAAACCATCGCCTAACCTGCCTAATATGGCGGCTATTTACCTCTACCCGGCTACCTGCCTGTTCGAAGGTACAGCCCTAAGCCTGGGCCGCGGAACAGACCTCCCGTTCCAGGTGTTCGGACATCCTTCTTACGCTAAGAATCTGTATTCCTTTACACCACGTAGTACGCCGGGTGCTAAGAACCCGCCGCTAAAAGACAGTACATGCTATGGTTATAACCTCACCGGTACACCCGATGCAGTAAGAAAGGAAATGAATGGCCGCATACAATTGAAATGGCTGATACAGGCTTATCAGCTATTCCCTGAAAAAGACAGGTTCTTCATTCCTTTTTTCAATAAACTGGCTGGCAATACCATCTTACAACAACAAATAAAAAAGGGTCTCAGTGAAGCTGAAATACGCAAAAGCTGGGAACCTGCTTTGACTCAATTTAAAACTACCAGGAAGAAATATTTATTATATGCAGAGTGAGTTAACGGATCATAAGAATATCAGGATCATCTTTATGGGTACACCAGATTTTGCAGTAGCATCACTGGATATCCTGGTGCAGAATGGTTACAATGTAGTTGGTGTTATTACAGCGCCAGACAAACCTGCCGGCAGAGGCTTACAGTTACAGCAGAGCGCTGTTAAGCAGTATGCCGTATCTAAAGGGCTTCACGTGTTGCAACCTGAAAAGCTGAAGAATCCTGAATTCCTCGAAGAACTGCGTGCCCTTAAAGCTGATCTTCAGGTAGTGGTAGCCTTCCGTATGCTGCCGGAACTTGTATGGGATATGCCTCCTCTGGGTACCATCAACGTACATGCGTCCCTGCTGCCTAACTACAGAGGCGCTGCTCCTATCAACTGGGCTATCATCAATGGCGAAAAACAATCGGGTGTAACAACGTTCAAACTGCAGCACGAGATTGACACCGGCGATATTCTCTTTAGTCAGTCGGTAGAGATCCGTGATGACGAAACCGCCGGTGAACTGCACGACGATCTGATGGCTACAGGTGCAGACCTGTTACTCAAAACAGTTCAGGCACTCGCTTCCGGTAATGCAAAAGGAACACCGCAAGCGCATATCAAAGCGGAAGACATCAAACACGCACCTAAGATCTTTAAAGAAGATTGTCAGATAAAATGGGAGCAGCCTATAGACCAGATACACAATCTGGTACGCGGTCTGAGCCCCTATCCTACCGCGTGGACAACGCTCAATGGAAAAGGCCTGAAAGTATTCAAAGCTTCAGGAGAACATACCAAACCAAATGTAGCACCAGGTGAAGTGATCACTGATAATAAGACCTATCTGAAAATCGCAGCTGCAGATGGCTATCTGTCCTTATTGGAGATCCAGCTGGAAGGAAAGAAACGGATGGATATTGAGGCATTTTTAAGGGGCTACAAAATCAATTAAAGTATCAGGTAACAAAAAAGCCGCGAATCTCTTCGCGGCTTTTTTGTTGCTAATTATTTTGTCTAGTCTTCGTAAGTCAGGTTACAATAAAACTTCGCTTCATTTGTTCCCAATGCCTCCAGTGCGGAATCACTCAGTTTAATGATCAGACCTTCATTTTGTTTGATCTGCGGAATGGCCTCCAACACTTTTGCGTAAATGAATTTGCCATTCAGTGGATTGGTCACTTTAATGATAGTACCTCTTGGTGCGCTATTATGCAGGGCATAATATTTACCGGCACTGGCGTTGCTCTTGAACCAGCCTCCCGGGCCTTTCTCAGAAGTTACATTCTTACCGCTGGCTGTCTGCTGATTATACAACTGCTCAAAGGAAGATCCTGCAGGTGCAGATGTAACCGGGGGTTTGCTACCTGTATTGTTGCTATCCGGAGTTTTAACTGGTTCCGGCGGCGCTGGCTGATCAGGTTTGGTAACGGGAGGCGCCGGCGTTGTACTGGCCGGAGGCGTTGCTACCGGAGTGCCAGGCGCCGGGTTTGACGGAGCAGGTGTAGAAGCTGGAGGTGTAGCTGCCGGATGATTTGCCGGAGGTGTAGCTACCGGTACATTGGCTACAGGTGTAGATGGAGCAGGAGCGCCACTACCGCCTTTCAGCCACCCTACAATTACGTAACTGTCCTTCTGTAAGCCGTCGCCTGTCATATTATTCCAGTGACGGATATTGTCTAGCGACACCTTGTTGTGATTAACACTCAGGCGATAAAGCGTTTCTTTTTCCTCTACCTTATGATATACAGGCGTACCACTTGCAGCATCTGACTTCTGTGAAAAGTTGGTGTTATTCAGCGGGATCTTTACCTGTTGTCCTAATTGCAATCCCTGTTCAAACGAAATATTGTTCTCAGTTGCTATTTCCTTCGGAGACAAGCTGTAGGACCTGCCCAGGCTGTAAAAGGTCTCTCCCTTTTTTACAGTGTGCAATACATACAGGTCGGGAGAGGTACCTTGTACCTGCACTCTATCCTGTGCCTGTATTCCACCGGCTACACATAATACAAGTCCTGCAATTGTCATGAACGTTTTTACCATTACTACGCTGTTTATACCTTTCAGGTAACTAAATTAAAAATTATTTGCCTACACTTCTTTCAGAATACGGAGTTCTTTAGGATAGTAATTGTTGATACGGTTCGGTAATATTTTCGCCCATCCGAGCGCCATTCCCTCATACATCATCAGTGCCCACCCCTTTACATCTGTGGTGGCTTCCGGGTCTTCTTTTCTCAGATAACGCAAGGCCTGTTCGCGGGTCAACGCTACCTGCGGGATCGTTTCCCGTATCATTGTGCTCATTGCCAGCTGGTGATCAGGTATCAGTTCCTTTGCTGCTAACTGGCCTGCCTTTATGCCAGCTTTCCGCAAATATAAGTGCTGTTGCAGTAAAGAAACAACTGACGCCATATTTTCCGGAAATATTAATACCTCTCCCTGATGCTCCATCAGGAAAAGGTTGTCTGTGTTTTTCACCCATTGCGCTACCTTCGCTTCATCTTTTTTAGCGACCGCAGACAGTGTATCACGCTGCTTTTTAGCAGTATATACATCACCTGCCGTCTTGCGGAAACAGCTGATGAAAAAACCTTCTCCCTGTACTTTATCAGGATAGAAGCGGTATCCTTCCGCCATTTGCTCCCCTGCTTCAGTCGTTACAATATTCCAGTTCTCATGAACCGGTATCGCGATATTCTCTACTGAAAGATTCTTCTGGATCCATTCCATGATCTCTTCATCTTCTTCCCTGGAATAAGAACAGGTAGCGTAAATAAGAATACCGTTCTCTTTTAACGCTCCCCAGGCGTCCGCCAGTATCCGCTGCTGCCGCTGACTGCAAAGAATGACGTTTTCCGGCGACCATTCTTCTACAGCTTCCGGTTCGCGGCGGAATAGTCCGGAACCGGAACAGGGTGCATCTACTACCATCACATCAAAATATCCAGGCAATCGTCCAAAGTCCCTGGGATCATTGTTCGTCACAATCACGTTAGCAGCGCCCCATTTACTGATATTATCAGCCAGTACTGCTGCCCTGCTTTTAATGACTTCATTGGAAACCAGTACGCTCTCGCGACTTAACAGGGATTGCAGCAAGGTAGATTTTCCTCCTGGTGCAGCGCACAGGTCCAGTACTTTCAATGATGTGGTCAGATCACAGGCATGGCGCATTACATGTTCCAGGAACATAGAGGAAGCTTCCTGCACATAATAAGCTCCTCCATGAAAAAAAGGATTGAACGTAAAAGAAGGCCTCGAAGGCAGGTAATATCCATACTGAGACCAGGGAACCCGGCTTACCGGCCCCTCTGTCATCGAGGCGAGTACCTTTTGTACTGCATCTTCATCCTGTATTTTATTGGGATTGATCCTGATAGAAGTGACCTTTTCACCTGCCTCATGTACACGCAAAAACGCTGCCAAATCCATACCTGGCAGTCCTGTTAATGTATCCGTAAATTTTTTTGGTAAGAAATCCAAGCCCCTTTTTTGCGGCAAAATACTGAAAAAAAGGGGGATGACCGATAGTGAGGCGCAACTGGTGCAGGCCGGGCACCTACGACAACCGATCGACGGATGGCCAATAAGTACTAGGAGTTAACTATTTCCGCCACCAGCTGTTGTATAACATGCTTTGCATCGCCAAACAACATGGAGGTCTTAGGCTGGAAGAACAGATCATTTTCAATACCGGCATATCCTGGCTTCATGCTCCGTTTATTGACGATCACACTCTTTGCGTTCTCCACCTCCAGGATCGGCATGCCGTAAATAGGACTGGCAGGGTCGTTTTTGGCGGCAGGATTCACCACGTCGTTAGCGCCGAGCACCAACACAACATCCGTAGTATTAAACTGGCCATTAGCCTGTTCCATTTCCAGTAGTTTCTCATAAGACACATCTGCTTCCGCCAGCAGCACGTTCATATGCCCCGGCATACGTCCTGCCACCGGATGAATGGCATATCTTACTTCTACCCCTCTTGCTTCCAGCAATGTTTCAAGCTCATGACAAGCATGCTGTGCCTGGGCTACAGCCAGACCATAGCCAGGTACGATCATTACTTTTTGTGCATAAGCCATAATAACAGCAGTATCCGACAAACTGATCTCTTTGTACGCCCCCTGCTCTTTGTTAGCGGAAGCCGCCTTCGGTCCGCCGAAAGAGCCGATCAGTACATTCCTTAAAGAACGGTTCATTGCTTTACACATCAGGATTGTCAGTATTGTACCTGCAGAACCGACCAGTATTCCGCCTGTTAGCATAACCGGGTTGTTGTACAAAAAACCGCCGCAGGCAGCTGCCACACCGGTAAACGAATTCAATAAGGAGATCACCACCGGCATATCCGCGCCTCCGATAGGCAAGACAAAACAAACTCCGTATAACAGTGACAGTATAAGTACTACTACAAAAAGTACGACCGTTGCCGGAGGAAGTACTGCGGTTACAACAACTGCAAGCAATAGTATTACAGCCAGTATCAGCAAATTAAAAATATGCTGCCCTTTAAAGGAGATATCCCGGATGCTGCCATTCAATTTTCCCCAGGCAATGACTGAACCGGCAAATGACACAGCGCCAATGATCATCCCCGCAAATATGATCACCAGCTGCATCCTGACAGGATCACTTTGACGGAAGATCGGGTCCATCATATGCTCAAACTCCACGACAGAGATCAATGCCGCACAGGCGCCACCCATGCCATTGAACAGACTGACCATTTCGGGCATAGCGGTCATCTTTACTCTTTTAGCAGATACCAGTCCGATAACGCCTCCTATGAGCAGACCTGCCATGATCCACCCATAATTATGCAATCCCTCACCATGATTTCTATAAAGAAAAATAGTACCCAATATTGCCAGCGTCATGCCACCCGCAGCAATAGCATTACCTTTCCTGGCAGAAGCGGGATTACTCAGCATCTTTAAACCTACGATAAATGTAACAGAGCCTATCAGATAGATCAGCGATAACATAGTGTAATGATTAGGTATAATTATTTGGTCTTTTTAGACCTGAACATTTCAAGCATTCTGTCTGTCACTACAAAACCACCTACTACATTGACAGTGCCCAGAATAACCGCAAGGAATCCCAGTATAAGTGCCAGGTAATTATCCGCCTCGGCCTCTCCCATTACAATGATGGCACCGATGATCACCACACCATGAATGGCATTAGCGCCACTCATCAATGGCGTATGTAATACGGAAGGCACCCTTGATATAACCTCCACTCCAAGAAAGATAGAGAGGATAACAATGTATATCGCATCAAGATGCTGTTCTAAGAAAGAGAAAAGAATTTCCATTATTGGCGATCATTGATTTCAGGAATAGATGACGGCACTACAATTTCACACTATCCGCCTGTCTGAGCCGCTCGCTGGTAATATTGCCGCTGTGGGTAATACAAGCGCCCTGCACGATATCATCAGAAAAATTCAATACCAGGTTGCCGTCTTTTACCAGTAATTGCAAAAAATTGAAAATATTCTTAGCATATAATTTACTGGCATCAGAAGGCATAGAAGAGGATAAATTAGAATCACCGATAATCGTGACGCCGTTGTGAACAACCGTCTTGTTATTCTCTGTAAATGCCGTGTTTCCACCCGTAGCTGCAGCAAGATCGACGATTACAGCGCCCGCCCTCATTCTTTCCAGCATCTCTGCAGTGATCAGTAGAGGCGCTTTTCTACCAGGTATCTGTGCCGTTGTGATAACGATATCTGATTTAGCGATGCTTTCGGCTATCTTGTCCTGTTGCCGCTGTTTATATGCATCTGTTTGTTCAACCGCATATCCTCCTGCATTAGATGCATCTGCTGCACCCTCTACTTCTATAAATCTGGCGCCCAGACTTACCACCTCTTCTTTTACAGCCGGCCGGGTATCAAATACTTCCACCACAGCTCCTAATCTTCTGGCAGTGGCAATAGCCTGTAATCCGGCGACGCCTGCACCCAGTATTAATACTTTTGCCGGGGCAATAGTGCCCGCTGCTGTCATGAACATTGGTAAATAGCGGCTGTAACTCCACGCCGCCAGCAATACAGCCTTATATCCGGCAATATTGGCCTGGGAACTCAACACATCCATGCTCTGTGCACGGGTAGTACGGGGTACACTATCAAGACTGAAGGTGGTCAGCTGCCGGTCAGCCCATTGCTGCATAGTTGCAGCATTGTTGAACGGCTGATAAATGCCTGTCAGCACTTTACCGGCGGGGATGGACTTCCAGGCCTGTTCAGCTGGGATCTGAATGCTGAGAATGATATCTGCCTGTTGCAGGATTTCAGTAGCAGACTTTAGTACCGCACCTGCCTGTACATAGGATTCATCAGGATAATAAGCCCGGGTTCCGGCATCCGGTTCTATCCAAACCGTTACTCCCTGTTTTCCTAACTGCTTAACAATGTCCGGCACTAAAGAAACCCTGTTTTCTCCTGGCTGTTCTTTTAGGACGCCTGCGATCATCTAATGGAATTTATAATCTGAATTTACGGTAGTTTTTTTAAATATAACGCTTAACAGCAAGTTGAACAAAAAGTTCCCCGGCTCATCAGGACAGGCTTGGCAGGATATTAGTGTTCTCAAAATAGTAACAGTCCTTATTCAGGCTGAGTTTGTTTTAGCAGAAAAATCAAAACTTTTATATTATGCCAAAAGATCAAAACGGAAAATTTACGCCGATTAAGGGAAAACCTTCAGGTAATGGCAAAGAAGGTCTGGGATTGAGAAGGTCGATCTCTCCGGAAGAACTGGACACAGACCTGGAAATGACCGAGAAATACACGATAGGCCCAGATGAACTGCAACCCGCTGTTCATATGCGGCACCCCAACAGGGATACTGCGAAAAAAGCCGTACAGCAACAAGGTGTCAGAGAAGCTCCTGCCGATAAAACAGTAGAAGAAACTTTTGATAAGGAACATTCAGCTATTGCTGCCCGGCAGATATCCGGAAGACCGGATAAAGAAGTATTTACCGGTTTAGCCGGACAAAAGAGTAATCTTTCTCTATCCATTTATTTACCCACTCACTCCTCCGGTAAAGAAGTAAATGAACAACAAGACCTTATTCTGTTCAAAAATATGCTGCAAAGATCGCAGAAACTACTGGAAGAAAAGAAGACGGATCCCGCATTGATACAAAAGATGCTGCAACCCGGATTTGACCTGCTCAGAGATGATCAGTTCTGGTTAAATCAACAGGAAGGACTAGCCTGCTTTATCACCGACAATTCATTCCGATATTTACAGCTTCCGGTAGCCGTACAAGAGCAGATATATTGTAACAATTCTTTTATGTTAACACCCTTACTGCCCATCATTAGCAGGAACGAGCAGTTCTATCTGCTGGCCTTCAGCAAGCACAATGCGAAGTTGTTCCTCGCTGACGCTTTCGGTATGCAGGAGATATCTGTGGAAGGGATGCCCAATGGTATGGACGATGTGATACATTTTGAAGAAAAAGGAGACCAGCAATTATTCCGCACCGGAAGCTCCGGCGGCGGACAAGGCGCTAACTATCATGGAATGAACTCGAATCCCGATCACAAAACAGACATCGCAAATTACCTGGAAGAAGTAGACAGGACAATATGGAAAGAAGTGTTGTCTGATAAACATATCCCGCTTCTGCTGGCAGCCGTAGACTACCTGCAACCTATTTACAGGAAAATATCCCGTTATCAGCATATCGCAACGGAAACACTGACAGGTAATTTTGAGCATGAAAAGCCCATTAACATCTACAAACAGGCAAAAGAAAAGATGGAGCCTTATTTTGGGAAGAAACAGCAACAGGCATTGGAAAGATATTACAACGGTTCAGCCGGTGCGCTGACCTCGTCCATACCTGATGATGTGATCCCTGCTACATACTATGGACAAGCAGATTGCCTGTTTGTTGAGAAAGGTGCACACCTGTGGGGTACATTTAATGCAGCTGAAAACAAAGTAGCTATCCATGAAACCGAGCAGCCCGGGGATGAGTGTTTATTGAATAATGCAATAGCACAGACAATTCTCCATAACGGTGATGTATTCATCCTGGAGAAATCGGAAATGCCGGCTGAGAGTAGCATAGCCGCTTCATTGCGCTATGCGTAAAATAGAAGACTGACCAGAACTTCTCTGGTCAGTCTTTCATTATTTATCATGCATGCCCAGCACCCTCGTCTTCAGGGATCACTGTATTATTCTGTACAGGCTTCGCATTTACTTTTAACTGATAACTATCGGGCGTTGCTGCATTCTCCGGTTTTACCGAAAGCGTTACCGCATCCTTATCCTTCAATGCTTCCGGCAGTGTATAGGTGAAGCTAATGCTGTCAGGTTTACGGTCTATGTCTTGTATGATATCATCTCCAATAGAGATATCTATCTTTCCTTCATCCATCTTCTCTCCTTTCAGTGTAATAACTGTTGACTGTCCTGCTTCCAGCGGAGCTGCATCCACACCAGTTATCTTTAGTCCGCCATTCTTCAATTGATCCGGACGTTCTTCTTTCGGCCTGAACAACACTTCAAATACTTCCTTTAATTTAAGGGTGGCACGATCAGTAAATAATCCGGATAATATTGAAATAGTCATTACCCCATAGATATTAATATTCGCACCGTCGTCACTCATATTCAGAAATCCGCCGCGAAAAACAAAGTAAACCGCCAGTGCCAGTGCAGCTGCTGTAAATGGCTTAACACAATACCAAAGTATCCAGCTTTTTCTGAATTTCCCTGCGCCGATGTAACTGGTAAATGAAGCGGAGATATGGATCATATTCCCCAAAAATCCCGCTACGGCAACCAGGATTAAAAGCAATGTATTTATGTGCATCAGTTTATCTTCGGATAAAATATCCATGCGTGTTACAGATATCTTCTGTCCGGAAACAGCTGCATCTTTGGGAAGAGGAACTGGGGTTGTACTATCAACAGTACTATCAGATTTTATCTGAGTACTATCTGCCGCATCACTTTCAGCTGTTACGGCTGTTTCCTGTTTCACTGTGCTCGTATCGGGCGTACTGTCAACAAGCCTGACATGAAACCACCTGAAAGTATAAAGTGGGGCAATATCATCTTTAGGCCCCGGTATTCTGTCCGGCCAATGTCCGACAAGATAAAAGGCGCTGAAGAATGTAAAAAAAATGATGATTACCCCGGCGTAAAACTTCCCGATAGCAGTTATTTCATTACCATCATTGTCTCTGTAAGGAGGACGGGGAGCCGCATTTTGCGTTTCAGCCATAACGATGCTTTAAATACTGTTGAAGAAAACGACAGCACTTTTCCGGACATCACAGCTATGTTATTTTGATTATTGATATTGTAGTATGAATATAAGGCTTATTCGAATAATTCCTGCTCATCCGTATAATATGTCTTCCTGCC
The DNA here is from genome assembly GCF_003182155.1 of Chitinophaga sp. S165. Classification (GTDB taxonomy): domain Bacteria; phylum Bacteroidota; class Bacteroidia; order Chitinophagales; family Chitinophagaceae; genus Chitinophaga. Next base: position 52,380 of record NZ_QGTG01000016.1, on the reverse strand, counting down.
ATTCAGTTCTTTTTGCAGTATGTCACCGCCCGTCGGACTATGTGTTTGCTTCGGTTGATGGATCTTTAAGAAATCACGTATCTCACCGGCAATAATATCAGGATGTTCTTTACGGATATTTTTCTCTGCTTCTTTTAATACTTTATGAATAGCATGATGCAATGCTTTAACTTTTGCCGAAGGTATCTTATTGCTGATAGAAAAAGGCGATATACCGGCTTCCCATAAGATCTCGTCAGCATAAGCATTTCCTATTCCACGTATAATATGCTGATCAAGCAATATCTTCTTAACAGCAGTTTTCTTTTTACCCAACTGTTCCTCCAGGTATTTCACCGTAAACTCGTCTGACAAGGCATCGGGAACATCTGTTTCTTCAGGATTCAGAGAAGGCAATGCTATACCCTGATAATCGGTGAGTGCAAGCCCTGTTCCACCCTTAAACGAAATCTCAAGGATAGTATGTTTGTTAGTATTCTTTTCTTCAAAGAAGTAGAGCTTACCATGCAGCATCAGGTGCATACCCAACACCACATCATTTTTAAATTTAAAACGAAGCTCCTTTCCTTCCCTGTAAACCTTCTCCAGCTTCTCCCCTTCAATAGCTTTCTTAAAGGCTGCCGGTGTATCCTTTGCTTTTTTGGTATTCTCCAGTTTCACTTCTTCCACGACCTTTCCGGCCAGTTTTTTATCAAGGTTATGGCTAAACACCTGCAGATCTGGTAATTCGGGCATATGTTATATTATTTGGGTGATGATTGTATGATAGCATCTCCTATCGCGCCAACAAATTTCTTGTCTTCAATACCATCTATCTTCCAGCCTTTTTTCATTCTCCGGATGATTCCCATACTGGCATCATTGAGAATGATATCATATTCCTCGCAAAGACCGTCATGACAAGTTTGTCCGATGGGGATAGCTTCTCCAAGGTAATGCTTTTCATTGTATGTAAAATCAAGTGAAGCAGGTTCCTTCTCCAGCTGTGCTATGATCTCCTGCAGGAATTCAATAAGGTGTTTGCGTTGCGTTTTCCCTGAAAGGCTCCATTTATCTTTATCTGCGCGTTTATGTGCCAGTTTTAGCTTGAGACCAGCCATCGTGGTTGTATAATCATTCGCATTTAGTTTAGTGACATTCTGATGCGCCATTATATACCAGTGATAGCCTGTTCCTACCGGTACGCCCGATCCTTCCGGCGCGCGCCCGGCCCTGCGTTTAGTCACAGCGTAAGAGATCTCCCACAGATCGGGTGTGATCTTTGTTTCTCGCCATACACCTGCGTCATAGTTCCATTTATGGCTTCGCCCGATTTTCATGCCTGTATACTGCTGACCTTCAAACTCCTTAAACTCATTATATGTTTTGGATAAATCCTTTTTTACAACCTTCTTCTGAGCAACTGCGCTCTTCTTTGGCGTGGCCGCACCTCGCTTTGTCGCCTTTTTCACCGTAGTTTTCTTCGTTGCCGTCTTCATTATGTTAAGATTTTGTCAGTTCAATTAATTTCTTCGCGTTTTCTATAGCATAGCCATGACCGTCATTATTGAAGAATACCCATATCGTATGCCCATCCTTTTTCCATTCCAGCATTTTCTCTGCATATTGCTTTAATACTTTGTCCGGATAAGACTTCGCATAAGACCCATCTGGTCCGTGAAATCTCACATAAATATGTTTTGCCGTTACAAACTCCCCGTATGGCCATCTTTTTCCGGACTCCGCAATCACAAAGGCGATCTTATATTTCTCCAATAAAGCGATAGCAGTATCTTCAAGCCAGGTGTCATGACGAGGCTCAAGAGCAAACGTATATCCTTTGTATTTTTTGAGTGTTTCGAAAAAGTGTGTAGCCTTCTCTTCATGAAAGCCAAGTGTTGGTGGAAGTTGTAACAGAACAGGCCCCAGATGTTTGTGTACAGGATCAAAAATATCGAAGAACTTAGGCAGCGTATCCTCGGGGTCATTCAATTTCTTGATGTGTGTAATAAACCGGCTGATCTTGGGGCAGAACCGGAATCCTGCATTGACGGTCTCCATCCACTTTTCAATAGTTGACGGTTGAGGCAGGTGATAAAAACTGGTATTGATCTCTGTGGTCTGAAAATGACCTTTGTAATAAGCCAGATACTCGGTTGGCTTTAGTTCTTCAGGATAAAATATCTTCCTCCAATGTTTATAACTCCATCCCGATGTGCCTATGTGTATTTTACCAGTTGCCATAAGAATATAGCAATGGAAAAGCGTGCCAATACGGGCGTGCTCTGCGTAATCATAAATTATCTATCTCGTCGCAAATGCCGTAAATATGGTCCAGCCCGAAAAGAATTCTGTTTTAAAAAAGATGAGATGTTTTCAGAGAAGACAAAAAAACGAAACCCGGAAGTTTTGGCCGAAGCCAGGGACGACGGGGAATAAGATTACACTAAGTTAGTAAAAATGAATTCATATTCATTCTCAACTATACTCCTTCGCTGCCTTTATAATTGCCGGCACCGCCACACCCGTTACATAATTCCCTGCCAGCCTTATCCCCGGATAACGCTGTTCAAAGAACCGTATCTGTTGACGCAGCTGTGCATATCCTACATTCAATTGCGGTATAGCCCTGTTCCACTGGCTGAAATGCTGCATCTCCGGAGGAGTACGCAAACCCAGTAATGCCATTAATTCTTTCACAACTGTTTGTTGCAGCTTCTCAGCCCCGAGCTGATCAAACAGCTGTTCCTGACGCGCGCCGCCAACGAAAACGGTGAACAATGTTTTTCCCTTCGGTACGCGGGAAGGGAATATTGCGGCGTTACAGATGGCGCCAAGAAAATGCTTGCGTGATGCATGCGGCACCAGGAACCCGAATCCTGCGGGAGCTTTCTCCCTGGCTTCCGGGCCAAATCCCAGGTGTAATACGCCCATACGCGGATATGGAATATCATTCAGCTGTGAGGCCAGAGACGCGTCAAGTCCCTGTACAGCTACTGCTGTGCTATAAGCCGGTGTGGCAAAGATCACACGCTCCGCATTCAACATACCGGTATGACCGTTCTCGTTGTACTGTACGATATAATCTGATGCACCACGTGTAACGCCTGTAATAGCGCAGTTAAATCTTACTTTGCCTGTCAGTACGGATAACAGCTTTTCTGTAAGCACAGCATTACCACCTTTAAAAGCAATGATCTTACGCCCTCCCATAGCGTTTTTATTCGCCATGAGCCCTTTCGTAACACTACCATATTTCTTCTCCCATTGAGGCAACATAGGTAATACTTCTGTAATGGACATCAGGTCGGGGTTGCCGGCATAGATACCAGACAAGATCGGCTCAAACAAATATTCGCTGATCTCCCGTCCGAAGCGACGGGTTATAAAAGAAGTGACCGATTCCTCACCTGCAGGAGGCTGTGCCTTGCGGAACCTTTCTGTAAACAAACGCCACTTGGCACTGCCACTTACATAATTTGATTTTAGTATCTCAACAGGATTGGGAGATACTACATATAACTGATCATTCTTAACTAGAAAACGGTTCTTGCTTGCTGCGGATGCTTCCAATACCTGGTCCTGCAAACCCAGCTGATGAATGTAAGCCATTAATTCAGGCGACGCCGCAAGGGAATTCGGACCGGCATCCAGCTCATAACCATCAATATGTAATGATTTCATCAGACCACCGGCACGGGTACCGGCTTCCATTATCTCATAGGGAATCCCTTTCTGCTGTAATTCATAAGCAATGCTTAAACCGGCAATACCGGCGCCAGCAATAATAACAGGCTGCGTATTCATGGTTATGGCTATTTGTAGAATGTAATAACACCGGTCAGACTTGCAGAGCCGTCATCCATTTCACCACTGCCTGTACCCACAAAGGATGCACGTTCATACAGGGGATCATCGTAAAACTGTCCCCACCGCTGTTGATAAAAGTATGTTTGCCTTCCACCGCTATTTCTTCCAGGGTTTCAAGACAATCCGAAACGAACGCCGGACAAGCGACCAGCAAGCGTTTCACCCCCTTCTTCGGTAATTCTTCCAGTGTAGCTGCCGTATAAGGCTTCAGCCATTCTTCCCTTCCCAGGCGGGACTGGAAGGTCACACTCCATTTCTCACGTGGTATCTTAAGCTTCTCCGCAACCAGTTCCGACGTCACATGTACCTGGTGACGGTAACAAAATTCATGGGCAGGAGAATCCACCTTACAGCAATTCTCTACCTGCATACAATGCTTACCGGTGATATCACCTTTTCGTATGTGCCTTTCAGGTACACCATGATAACTGAACAACAGGTGGTCGTAGTCCTGTGCCAGGTACGGGCGCATACTTTCTGCCAGCGCATTAATATAATCAGGTTCATTATAGTAAGGAGGAACAATTGTCAGATCAAATGTATAGCCTTTCTTCTTATGCACCGCTTTCGCATGTTCCACAGCTGTCTCGTATGAAGACATGGCATAATGTGGATACAAAGGTAACAGGATAACTTCTTTCAGATTCGGATTCTGTTTCAGCAGGTTGTCGTAAGCCGCCTCCTGTGAAGGATTGCCGTAACGCATGGAGATCTCCACAGGCATCTGCAGATCATGCTGTACCGCGTTTTGTAATTGTTTTGTCAGTACTACCAACGGAGAACCTTCTTCCCACCAGATCGACTTATAAGCTTCAGCTGATTTAGGTGCACGTTTAGGTACTATGATGCCCTTTATCAATAATAAACGAAACAGATACGGATAATCAATCACCCGTTTGTCCATCAAAAACTCATTAAGATAACGCTTAACATCAGGTACAGCCGTAGAATCTGGCGAACCCAGGTTCATCAGAATAATTCCTTTATCAGATTTAGCTTCCATCCTTTACTTTAAATTGCTGCAAATTTAACAGCTTATCCCCCCTGCAAATGTCATACAATTGTTGAATTAAATTAATTATTACCTATCATCCATAGATAACACCTATCAGCGTCTAAACTGATAAAAATCATTTTTATCCATGCTCAGTTACCAGCTGTAGAAATGACACACTAATGACAGCCTGCTGCCCTTTCTTGCGGTTGTTGCAAGTATTTTTGCACCCGGAAGCTTATAAGAATAAAATGCAGGGTAGTCATTCAAAAGATATAGCCCATTTTCATATCGTTGGTATCAACTATAAGAAAACAGATGCTGCTATAAGAGGATCGTTCGCTATTAACCAGGTACAATACCAGCACTTACTTGAAAGTGCAAAGTCACAATACCTGGATGATATATTTGTGCTCTCAACTTGTAACAGAACTGAGATCTATGGATTTGCCGATGATCCGCAACAACTGATAGAACTGGTGTGTCACGAAACCGAAGGGGATTGTAACCTGTTCAGCCAGTTGTCGTACGTGAAATCCGGCGAAGAAGCCATTAAACACCTATATCAGGTAGGCACAGGCCTTGACTCACAGATCCTCGGAGACTATGAGATCATCGGTCAGATACGTACCGCCACTAAGTTTGCTAAAACAAACGGTTGTCTCGGCGGTTTCCAGGAAAGACTGGTCAACAGTGTCCTGCAGGTGTCTAAACTCATCAAAAATGAAACAGGCCTCAGTTCAGGTACCGTATCAGTAGCCTTCGCTGCCGTACGTATGCTGGAACATAAAGTGCCCGACATCCTTCAGAAAAAGATCCTGCTCGTAGGCGTAGGCAAAATAGGACGTAATACCTGCAAGAACATGATGGACTATCTTGGTGTGAACCAGGTAACACTTGTGAACCGCACCACCGCTGTAGCAGAGGAATTTGCAGCACAGCATGGCCTTCGGTATGCTCCTTATGAACAACTGGCGGAAGAATTACAGGCAGCAGATATCGTTCTCGTAGCCTCTAATGCTCCAGAACCGAACATTCTGCCAGCCCACTTTCAGCAGTCTTCTCCTAAACTGATCATTGATCTGTCTATCCCTTTCAATGTGGCGCCTGAAGTAAGAGATCTGCCACATATAGAACTGGTGAACGTGGATGAACTGTCTAAGATACAGGACGAAACATTACAAATGCGCCTGCAGGAAGTGCCTAAAGCATTATCCATTATCGAAGAGCACATGAATGAGTTCCTCTACTGGTATAAGATGCGCAAACACGCTGTAGTGCTTAAAGCAGTAAAGGATAAGCTGACAGAGATACACACTAAGGAAATACAACAACAAAAGAACGGCAACCAGTACAACCTGGAAGATATTGAAGCAGTATCCTCCCGCATCATCCAGAAGATGATCAACCTGATGGCTGGAAAGGTACGCCGGGAAACAGATAAAAGTGATCAATATATCGCCATGATCAATGATATCTTTGAGACAGGCGTTAACCAGGAATAATTCATGAATAAAGAAATACGGATAGGTACAAGAGAAAGCCAGCTCGCACTATGGCAGGCAAACAAGGTAAAAGGCCTGCTCGAAGCGCAGGGATATAAAACAACACTCGTACCTATCAAAAGCGAGGGAGATATCGACCTCGTCACTCCACTTTACGAAATAGGCGTTCAGGGTATTTTCACCAAAAGCCTGGACATCGCACTACTCAACGGCCGTATCGATATCGCCGTTCACTCTCTCAAAGACGTTCCGACACAATTACCTAAAAATATTATACAGGCGGCTGTCCTGGAAAGAGGTCCCGTAAAGGATTTGCTGGTATATAAACAGGATACTTCCTTTCTTGATCAACCCGGATATATCGCTAATATCGCCACCAGCAGCGTAAGAAGGAAAGCACAATGGCTGCGGAAATACCCACAGCATCAGATCCATAACCTGCGTGGTAATGTGAATACCCGCCTGCAAAAGCTGGCGGCCGAAAACTGGGATGGGGCCATCTTTGCAGCTGCCGGACTGGAAAGAATAGGGATACGCCCTGACACTTCCATAGAACTGGACTGGATGCTGCCCGCTCCCGCTCAAGGCGCCGTGGTAGCCGTATGCAGGGAAGATGATAATTATTGTCAGCAGGCACTTTCACCACTGAATGATCTTGCTACCGCTCTCTGCACCCGTGTTGAACGCGACTTCCTGCGCACGCTAATGGGCGGGTGTACTACGCCTATCAGTGCTTATGCTACTGTCAGCAATGAAACAGTACACTTCAGCGGAGAACTATGCAGCCTCGATGGCTCACAGTTGTTCACCATTACAGAACAGGCGCCGCTGCAGGATGCAGGCCACATTGGTAAAATAGCCGCAGAAAAGATCCTCTCGCAGGGCGGCGATAAAATTGTTGCAGAAATAAGGGATGCCATCAAATAAAAGATATCGCATATTCAGCACGAAAGCAGTTGATCAGTCACTGATCACAATGGCTGCGGAGCAAAATATAGATATCGAGGCAAAAGGATTCATCAGCATACAACCATTGATCACAGACAACCTGAAACAACGCATACACCAGTTATTTCAGGAAAAAGCAACTGTTATCTTCACCAGTGCAAATGCCGTTGACGCGCTTCACGACCATTACCTGCACCGGGATTCTCCCGGCTGGAATGTGTATTGTCTGGATGGCGCCACCCAACAGGCTTTGAAACGCATTGACATCCGGCACCGGATAAGCGGTACTGCGGCCAACGCAGCCTCACTCGCTGCAGAGATCATCAACAACAACGAGAAAGGCCCGCTGGTCTTCTTTTGTGGCAATAAACGCAGAGATGAATTGCCAGACCTGTTGCAGCAACATAATATCGCCGTAGAAGAACTGGTTGTGTATGAAACAACGGCAACCCCTGCTCTCACAGGACAGGATTATGACGGGGTACTTTTTCTTAGCCCCAGCGCTGTTGAGAGCTTCTTTTCGGTCAATAATCTGCCGCCGCAAACTATCTGCTTTTCCATCGGTCCGACTACGGCCCGTGCACTGCAGGAACATACAAACAACAAGATCATCACCAGCACCAGTCCCGCTATGGACCAACTGGTGCAGACAACGATACTTTACTTTAACAATATTAACTGACAAGAATGAGCGCCTTAAAGAATGACTTATTACTGAGAGCTTTACGCGGAGAAACAACAGAACGTGTCCCTGTATGGATGATGCGTCAGGCTGGCCGTTACCTGCCCGACTACATCAAGCTGCGGGAGAAATACTCCTTCTTTGAACGCTGCATGAACCCTGAACTGGCTACTGAAATTACCGTAATGCCTGTACACCAGGTAGGTGTGGATGCAGCCATCATCTTCTCCGACATCCTTGTGGTGCCACAGGCGATGGGCATGGAAGTTCAGCTGATAGAAAAGATCGGTCCCGTATTGCCCGACCCGGTAAAAAGTGTGGCCGACCTCCAAAAGCTTCGCGTACCCGATGTTAGAGAAACATTAGGTTACGTATTTGATGCGCTCTCATTAACTAGGAAAACACTGGACGGCGCAGTTCCCCTGATCGGCTTTGCTGGCGCTCCATGGACCCTGCTTTGCTACATGGTGCAGGGTAAAGGTTCCAAAACCTTCGACAGTGCCAAAGCATTCTGCTATCAGCAACCCGAAGTAGCCCACCAGCTGCTTCAGATGCTCACCGATACAACTATCGCCTACCTGAAAGAACAGGTAAAAGCAGGCGCTGACTGCGTACAGCTGTTCGATTCCTGGGGCGGTTTATTAAGTCCGCAGGACTTTGAAACCTTCTCCCTCCAATACATGCGTCAGATCGTGGCAGCCCTGAAAGATGTTTGCCCGGTAACCGTATTTGCTAAAGGAGCCTGGTTCGCCCTGGAAGAAATGGCCGCTACCGGCGCTAACTGCCTGGGTGTTGACTGGTGTATCCAGCCTGCCCGTGCAAGGCAATTTGCCGGCAACAACGTGACCCTCCAGGGTAACTTCGACCCCGCTAAGCTGCTGGCGCCTATTCCGGAGATCAAAAAAGCAGTGAAGGAAATGCTGACCGGCTTTGGTAAACATCGCTATATTGCGAACCTCGGTCATGGCATCCTGCCTAACGTACCGGTTGACCATGCCAAAGCTTTCGTTGAGACTGTAAAGGAATTCTAAAGGAGACCAGCCATGAGTATTAAAGACAACTTTATTTCCCTCATACATCGCCTGCAGAATGAAATTTGCACGGCGCTGGAAGATATAGACGGCAAGGCTAAATTCCGTGAAGACATCTGGGAACGTCCCGGTGGCGGTGGTGGTAAGTCGCGCGTTATTGCCGACGGTAACGTATTCGAAAAAGGCGGCGTAAGCACCTCCATCGTACACGGCGAACTGCCGGAACTGATGGCAAAACAGTTTGGCGTAGGACAAGCCAAATTTATGGCCTGTGGTATATCCCTCGTTATCCACCCGCTAAATCCATTCGTTCCTACTGTACATGCCAATTTCCGTTACTTTGAGCTGTACGACGACAACGGTACGCTGAAAGATTCGTGGTTTGGCGGCGGTGCAGATCTGACGCCGTATTACCTGGACGAACAGGATGGCGTTCATTTTCATCAGACATTCAAAAAAGCCTGCGACCCTTTTGATATAGCTTTGTATCCGGCGTTTAAAAAACATTGCGACGAATACTTTGTCAATAAACACCGGAATAACGAAGCCCGCGGCATCGGCGGTATCTTCTATGACTACCAGCGTCCGGGTGAGAAAATGACTGCTGAACAGTTGTTCGATCTGGCAAAAGCCAATGGAGAAGCCTTCCTGGAGGCCTACCTGCCCATTGTAAAGAAAACAAAAGATATTCCGTATACAGATGCACATAAAGACTGGCAGGAATACAGGCGTGGACGCTATGTAGAGTTCAACCTGATCCATGACAGAGGTACCCTGTTCGGACTGAAAACCAACGGACGTACAGAATCCATTCTAATGAGCCTTCCGCCCAGGGCCCGGTGGGAGTACGACTACCACCCTACTCCTGGCAGCAGGGAAGCTGAACTGGTTGAATTCCTCAAGCCCAGGGAATGGGTCATCTGAAACATTAAAACACATTTACCATGATACGTAGAAACAGGATATTGAGAACATCTCCCGCCATCCGTGCGATGGTTGCAGAAACAATACTGACGCCCGCAGACTTCATAGCACCGTTATTTATTGTGGAAGGAGAAAATGTGAAAGAAGAGATCATTTCAATGCCCGGCTATTTCCGCTATTCACTGGACCTGACCGTGAAAGAAGTGAAAGAGCTGTGGAGCATGGGTATTAAAAGTGTATTACTGTTCATCAAATGCGCTGATGAACTGAAAGATAATAAAGGCACTGAGGCGGTAAACCCCAATGGGTTGATGCAACGTGCCATCAGAGCCATCAAAGATGCCGTTCCTGACATAGTGGTGATGACAGACGTAGCACTGGATCCTTATTCATCCTACGGTCATGACGGTATTGTTGAGAATGGGGAGATCGTGAACGACATTACAGTAGAAGTGCTGTCCCGCATGAGTCTCAGCCATGCAGAAGCAGGCGCTGACTTTGTTGCGCCGAGCGACAAAATGGACGGTCGTATCCTTTCCATCCGCACCATCCTTGAGCAGCATAGCTTCCATAAAGTGGGCATCATGGCCTACAGTGCGAAATACGCATCCTGCCTCTACGGTCCTTTCCGCGATGCGCTGGACTCAGCTCCCGGCTTCGGCGATAAAAAGACCTACCAGCTTGATTTTGCCAATAGCGAGCAAGCCTTGAAAGAGACCCTGATGGATGTGGAAGAAGGTGCAGACATCGTAATGGTAAAACCTGCGTTATACTATCTGGATGTGATCCAAAAGATCAAAGATCAGGTACACGTACCAGTAAGTGCTTACCATGTAAGTGGAGAATATTCCATGATCAAGGCAGCGGCTAAAATGGGCTGGCTGAACGAAGAAAAGGCTATCATTGAAGCGCTGACCAGCATTAAACGTGCAGGCGCTGACCTCATCGCCACCTATTTCGCAAAAGATGCGGTGCGATTATTGTAACCATCAGCACATGCTTTTCAGTTAAAAATATTTATCACTACCACTATGTACACGCAAAGCAGATCATTATTTGAAAGAGCAAAACAGCTCATTCCCGGCGGTGTAAACTCTCCCGTTCGCGCATTCAAAGGCGTAGGCGGCTCACCCATATTCATGAAAAGTGCTAAAGGCGCTTATATGTACGATGTGGACGGAAACCGTTACATAGATTATATCAATTCATGGGGGCCGATGATCATGGGACATGCCTATGAACCGGTAGTGAAGGCCATCCAGGAATATGCAGGTTATTCTACCTCTTTCGGTGCGCCTACCGAACTGGAAATTAAGATCGCAGAGCTCATCATCAGCATGGTACCTAATATCGAGCAGGTACGTATGGTGAACTCCGGCACGGAAGCCTGTATGTCAGCATTGAGGCTGGCCAGAGGGTATACCGGCCGTAATAAATTCATCAAATTTGAAGGCAATTACCACGGTCACGCAGACTCGTTCCTGGTAAGCGCAGGCAGCGGCGTAGCTACACTTGACATACAATCTGTGCCTGGTGTTACGCAATCGGTCGCCGACGACACCCTTACCGCTCCTTACAATAATTTACCGGCTGTGGAAAAACTGGTGGCAGAGTATTCTGATCAGATAGCAGCCATCATTGTTGAACCCGTTGCTGGCAATATGGGCTGCATCCTGCCACAGGAGGGCTTCCTGCAAGGCTTACGTCAGCTGTGCGACCAACATAATATCCTCCTGATATTCGACGAAGTAATGACAGGTTTCCGCCTGGCCCGTGGAGGTGCACAGGAACTGTTCAATATTAAAGCAGATTTGGTTACCTTTGGCAAGATTATTGGCGCAGGTATGCCGGTTGGCGCCTTTGCCGGAAGTAAAGAGATCATGGAACATATAGCCCCTGCTGGGAAGGTCTACCAGGCAGGAACATTGAGTGGAAACCCGATTGCCATGATTGCCGGCTATACTTTGCTGACAACGCTAAACGAGAACCCGGATATTTACCGGCAGTTGGCGGAAAAGGCAGCTTATCTTGCCGGAGGATTGCAATCTGTACTGAGTGCAGCCGGGATTGTTCATCAGGTTAACAATCTGGGTTCTATGATGAGTGTTCACTTTGCAGAGTATCCAATCATTAATTTCGAAGCTGCTTCAGGTGCCAACAATGAATTGTTTAAACGTTTCTTTCATGCTATGCTGGAACGCGGTATATATCTGCCTCCTTCCGCTTTTGAAAGCTGGTTCCTCAGTTCATCCCTGACAATAGAAGATTTAGACGCGACCGTAGATGCTGCAAAATCAGCTATACAGTCTATACATAGTTAACAATTCAAATCCTGTGCAGAGTGGAAAAACGCCCCGGTCATGTGTCGGGGCGTTTTTAGTTTTAGTTCTTTTGGAAGAAGATCTGGTGTTGCTACCCCTCTCCCCATATCATCAAACCACACACTGATAATAGTCAAATTTGCAGTTGCACGGAATATCCTTATCCTACTTTTTCTTATGAGAAAACAACCATGGTAACAACTCCGGTTCAGCAAAAGCATTATCCCAGCTGTTATGCCCTACCCCCGGATATTCAGAATACTTAACATCTGCTTTCAACCCTTTCAGCGCAGCCACATAATCTCTTGATCCTGAAACCGGTACTGCATTATCTGCATCTCCGTGGAAGATCCACAAAGGCACTTTAGAGAATTTAGAAGCAGTACTAACATTCCCTATTCCGCAGATCGGAAAAGCCGCAGCCCATGTTTTCGGATAACGGGCCAGCAAATCATATGTTCCTATGCCACCCAGCGACAAACCGCCCAGGTACACCCGCTTACTGTTCACCTTATCTATTTTGATCAGGCTATCCACCAGGAGCTTCACCAGCATTCCAGGCGTCGATTCCCTGTCTGTACCATCTGAAAACTCCCGTTTAATCGCCTTTCCCTCGCTATCCCGTGTCACTTTCATTGACGCCCACATTGAATCCTTAGGACACTGTGGAAATATCACAAAAGTGGGGAACCGCTGACGCAGGGAATCCTTCAGAAAGAGGCTACCACCATGCAATAACTGGGCGGCATTATCGCTTCCCCTCTCACCTGAACCATGCAGAAAAACGATCAGTGGATACGACTTCTGCGAATCATATCCTGCCGGTTGCAGCATACGGTAACGTAATGTGTCGCCATTGTGTACGAAAGTCTCATAGCTGTAGGCGCTGAAATCAGGGGTATCCTGGGCACTCGCATAGAAAGAGGAAAACTGTATCATCAACAATACAGTCAGGGCGCTGAATAGTTTCATAATGGAATATTTGGATGTTTTAGATGTTATGTCTTTACTGAAATTTCTGTACTGAAATTAACTCTTAAAATCAGGAAATCTTATAGGTGAAACACCTGAATATAAATATCTGTAAGACAAACGATAATTGGGGCAACATTATGACAACCGGTTACTGACAAATATAGCGGGAAAGGGCATTAACGACCAACCGTCATTTCTCTCGTTAAACCACTATAATAAGTAAGTCCCTTGTGTCATGAGAAAGACAAGCAACACATTATTCACATTACATCCAGGCATTACAGCATCAAACGGTTGCATCACATAACGGGCGGCATCACTAAAAGCACCCCATACATACTCAGATTATTTGGAAAGCAACAAGGCATCCGGGAAACATTAACATAACACAGTGGAAGTTCTTAATATAATTGGGGACCGGACGCAGCGAACGGTGCAGGTGGGAATCACTGGCCTTAATTCTTGAAGTACGCTCAATACGACCTACCAGGGGTTAAAAAGAATTACCGAAGCCCATCCCCACCTAAAAGTTTAATAATAAGGAACTTCAAAGAATTACAGCCAGTGATCCCAGCCTGCAACGTGAGCAAGAAGGTCAGCGCTATAATAACAGCCCCAAAAAAAACAGCAACACATAATGCTGCTGTCAAATACGGTGAAACAAGCTTTTAATACTTTAGAATAAAATGCTGTTTAACCTTCATATCCGGCCGGAAAAACACCAACCCTATAAAGAACAGATCTATGGTAAAAGTAACCCGCGGGTGCTGTTGAATAATATGCCAGGCAGCCTCCATATCCGGCGTCCAGTGAATATCATCGAAGATAAACAGTGACCCGTCATGCACTTTTGCCAGGCATTGCTCAAAATAATCCAGCGTAGGCGCAGAACGATGATTGCCGTCAATATACACATAATCCAGTCGCGGCAATTCATTCAGCAACCCTGGCAATACCGTATCAAAATTACCAACATGCTGTTTGATATTCATCAGCTGTAAAGCTTCGAAATTACGGCCGGCGCGGCCGGCAATATTAGGACATCCCTCAATAGTATGTACAGTAACAGGAGATGCAGCTTTTGCCATATAAGAGGTTGACATCCCCATGGAAGTACCTAATTCTAGCAGATATTCCGGTTTGAAGTACTGTATAAGACGATAGAATAACTGTCCGAATTTGGGAGGTTTAGCCGCATGACGGGTAATATCGCTCACCTTCCGTTCCTTGCCGGCATTCATAAGCGATCCGGCGCCCAGGTCGGTGACCTGCAGGGTTTCTGCACTGTGTAATAAAGATTTCCGGACCTGTTCGATCTCCCGGAACACAGCCGGTCTTTTTTTGTCGCGTAAAACCTTCTCCATCAGGTCAAAAACGAAAGGAGAATGTACGTCGTGCCTGTTGCCCGCTGTGAAATAATAATGCAGGTATTTCTTAGCTAATTCCCACTGTAGGCCCAAAATTAAACAGTTTTATCAGTTATATATTTTCGCTTTGCCCAATCCCCACATATGTAGACGATGTTGCAGGGATACCCGCAATACGCCAAACCCATAGATGCTGCTGCGTTTAAAGTTAATACTTGAGGCTTCCTCAAAATATTTGGTGGGGCAAGTTACTTCACCTATTTCATAACCCTTCATAAAAATCTGGGAAATCATTTCATTATCAAAAATGAAATCATCGTCATTGGCCTTATAGTCAATGCTCTTCAGTACTTCTCCCGAGAATGCGCGATACCCCGTATGATATTCACTGAGCTTCTGCCCGATGAGCAGGTTCTGCACTAATGTCAGAAAACGGTTAGCAATATACTTGTATATGGGCATTCCCCCTCTTAGGGCGCCATTCCCCAGAATGCGGGAACCAAGCACTACGGGATACACATCATTGGCAATGATAGTGCTCATCGCCATAATAAGTTTAGGAGTATACTGATAATCAGGATGTAACATGATCACAATATCCGCCCCCAGTTCGAGGGCCTTGTTATAACAGGATTTCTGGTTTCCTCCATAACCTTTGTTGGAATCATGACGGATAATATGCCTGATTCCCAGTTGCTTCCCTACGGCAACTGTCTCGTCTTTACTGTCATCGTCTACTAATACGACTTCATCAACAATGTCAAAGGGAATTTCATTGTAGGTTTTCTCTAGTGTTAAAGCGGCGTTGTAGGCAGGTAATACCACCACTATCTTTTTATTATTCAACATGAAAGTGGGTAAATTTGCGGCCAAAGGTAATAAAGTAGTTGAAAGACTGGCAATTTCAACTTATTATAAATTGTTATCTTTGCGTAAACACGTTTTTTGGCACCATATTTTCATGGTTGTTAATGAAACGCAAAATATCGCATGCAGAAACAATTACAGGTCGCAACTGAAGGCGGACATCCTGGTCGGCTTTGTGGGGAGAGCGTACCCTATTGTGAATGTTTTGCATTTTTTAAATCAGTCAAGATCACGCATTTAAATTCTATGAGATATCTGACACTACTACTGATTTTACTTTCAAGTTTCCATTATGCGCAGGCACAGGAACCAGAAAAACCGAAGCTACCTACAGATCCAAATTCAGAACTGAAGAATGTGGTAATGCCTCAGGTAAGAACACAAGACACGACCATCCGCCGGATCATGGAAGAACTGCAACGCATTAACGACAGCGATAAGCAGAACTCTAATGCTATCCAGGGCTTATTACAGGGACGTGAGATCGACAACATTACAAAATATGAACTGATCCGCAACAACATCGTATTTGCAAGTGAAACTTATTACCTTCTTAATAAAAAGATAATAGATCTAAAGTCACGTACTACTACTAACAATCTGGACGTATTCATCACATCATTGAACAACCCGGAAAGTAAAGAGCTTGGCTTCTCCCTGAGTGACCGCATCGTAGAACTGGTAGAAAAAGTGGTGTTGAAAGGAAAGGCTGACAAAAATGAAAAGAACAGTAAGATCGTTGAATCTACTAAATCAATCATTTCCAGCCCTATCTTCCAGAGCTTTACCTCTCTGACTCCTCCGCTGGCTATCGCCAATTCAGTAATGAACTTCCTGCATAGCATCAGCGTGAACAATAAAGAGATTAATCAGAATACACTGAAAGAATTCGAAAAAGAGCTGAACAAATACGTAGTATATTATACAGCTTTGAACGATGCTAACCAGAAATTCGAATATGGTCTGAACTTCAACAAAGATCAGCTCAACCTCTTACAGGATAACCTGTACGATCACCTGATGTTCACTGCAAGCGCCCTGAAATATCAGCTGCCACAGCGCGGTAACAAATCTCTCGGTGAAACAATGAACGACTTCTTCTTTGACTTCAAGAGAGACAAAGTAGTAACTTTCTTCAGTGATCTGGAAGCTAAGTATACCAAAGGCAGAAAGGTTGATTACGAAGCGCTGTTGCGTGAGAATCCAAATCTGAAAGAAGTGAACAACCAACTGGAAGATCTGATCCTGCAGACCAAACGTTTCGAGAACCTGTATAACGAATACTTCACACTGCTGGATTCTTACTACGGTAAAGTAAATAGCTCTCTGAAGATCGCGCAGGACAATGGTCTGGCTGACAAGAACACCATCGATACCAAACAGGCTGAGTTCCGCAATCTGAAAGATGAAGCTGTGAAAGAGATACAGGCTTCAATTAACATCAAGGAGCTGTATAACAACACTGACAAGATCAAATACAGATACAGAATATTCTAGCAGATCATGCTGCATACTGAAAGGGACGGATTGTAATGATCCGTCCTTTTTTTATGCTAGAGCATGTTTAAGTAGCTCGGTTTGTTGTTTGTATAGAACGCGTTAAGTAGCTCGGTTTCAGTATGGGATCGCGGTCGGCGCCTCTTTGGCCGGATGGCTATTTAACTTTTTTCAAGCGTATGCGCCGTTGATCTCTATTTAGCTGCATCAAGCGTATCTCAAAGAGCCGAAGGCCCGCGATTCCCATCTGAAACCGCTACTACTTATACGCTTCCCATAGGAACAGCACAGACGCTTCAATGGCCAAAATTTTTAGGTACTTCCCTCTTCCTATTAAGAAATAATTTTCCCCGAGCACTTTTATCAATATGCATTACGCAGACGACTTGGATCACAGTATCCCCAACTACAATATGCAGCCCGGAAGCATCGGAGGTTTCAGGTGGAAACTGCGGGCCTTAGTTGTTTAAAGCATGCTCGTACGATTGAGGTAGTTTAATAGATATTCAATAGCCCATACGATTCCAAATGCTCAATAGCCAGGAGCTTTAAAGAACTACAGCCCCTAGTTCCAGCCTGAAACCGAAGTATCTTCCCGGCAAAACACATAGACGACTTGAATCACAGACCTCCCACTACAATAAACAGCCCGGAAGCATTAGAGGTTTCAGGTGGAAACTGCGGGCCTTAGTTGTTTAAAGCATGCTCCTACGATTGAGGTAGTTTAATAGATATTCAATAGCCCATACGATTCCAAATGCTCAATAGCCAGGAGCTTTAAAGAACTACAGCCCGTAGTTCCAGCCTGAAACCGAAGTATCTTCCCGGCAAAACACATGAATCACCGCAGCCAGACAATAATAATAAGCAATCGAATTCCTGATAGCGATCATACACTATTCCTCATTCTAATTCGTAATTTTGACGCATGACCACTGTTCAATTAGAATATATTGTTGCGGTTGACACTTACAGAAGCTTCGTTATAGCAGCAGAAAAGTGCTTCGTTACACAGCCGACACTCAGCATGCAGATACAAAAGCTGGAAGATGAGCTGGGGGTCAAGATCTTCGACAGAAGCAAATTACCAGTGATCCCGACCGAAATAGGTGTAGAGATCGTAGGACAAGCCCGCATCATTCTGAAGGAGAATGGTAAAATTAAAGAGATCATCGGCGAACATAAAAAAGAAGTACAAGGTAATCTGCGCGTAGGGATCATACCTACACTGGCGCCTTATCTTCTTCCACGGATCCTCACCGGCTTCATGAAGAAATATCCAAAAGTGAAACTGGAGATCTGGGAGTATCCCACAGAACAGATCATACAACAATTAAAACTCGAGCAACTGGATTGCGGATTGCTCGCCACGCCGTTACATAATCCGAATTTAGAAGAACAACCGCTGTTCTATGAGTCTTTCGTTGTATACGCAGCAAAGACCAACAGCCTGTTTGAAAAGAAATATATTAAACCGGAAGATATCGATGTACGTGAAGTATGGCTGCTGAACGAAGGACATTGCATGCGCAACCAGGTGCTGAACATCTGCCGGGATAAGTTCACTATGGGAGAATATAAAAACCTGGAATACAACACAGGCAGTGTGGAAACACTAAAAAGAATGGTAGACCTCAACGCAGGATATACGATCTTACCCGAACTCTCCCTCCAGGAAATGTCAGCCCGCCAGATGAACATGGTACGCTATTTTAAGTCGCCGGAGCCAGTGAGAGAGATCAGTATAGTAACACATCGCTTCTTCATTAAACAGGCCTTAATTGCGGCGTTTAAGAAGGAAATACTGGCACATGTGCCTGAGAAGATGAAAGTGCAGAAGAGCAAGAAGATAATTGATATAACAGTAGAGAAGTAAGCTATAGATAAGACATAAAAGAAAAAGCATCCGCCACTGACGGATGCTTTTTCTTTTGATATCGCTATTCGCTTATTTCTTGATAGGAGTATAATACTTCATCGCTTCAGGCATCAGCTTTTGCAGTTCTGATACACGACGCTCATCGCTGGGGTGCGTGCTCACTAACTCAGGTGGCTTTTGACCACCGCCTGCGCTAGCCATACGCTGCCAGAAAGGAATAGACTCCTGTGGGTTATATCCGGCCATCGCCATAAAGATAACACCCAGGTGATCGGCTTCCAGCTCGTTCTTACGGGAGTAAGCCAACATACCCAGGTTACCACCTACGCCAAATGATTGCAGGAAGATGTTCTGAGCTGCCGGATTACGGTTCAGTGCCACGGAACCAGCTACCTGGATACCCTGGGCAACAACCTGCTGACTCATACGCTCGTTACCATGACGGGCAATAGCGTGCGCGATCTCATGCCCCATTACGCAGGCAAGCGCAGTCTCGTTCTGTGTTACAGGTAATAAACCGGTATACACCACTACCTTACCACCCGGCATACACCAGGCGTTCACTTCTTTACTATCTACCAGGTTGAATTCCCATTTGTAATTAGCTACCTCGCTACCCAGTTTGTTGTCTGTCATGTAACGGGTAACTGCAGCAGCAATACGCTGTCCTACCCTCTTCACCATCTCAGCGTCTTTGCTGGTTGTAGCGGCTACTGTTTTGTTCTGGGAAAGGAAGCTCTGATATTCCTGCAGCGCCATAGATTGCATAGTGCTTTCAGGGATCAGGTTTAACTGGCTGCGGCCAGTAATAGGTACCTTTGCACACGCTGTAATAAGCGCAAGACCGGTACCGATAAGAAGGAATTTCTTTTGCATCTGAAACAATTTGTTTTTGACAGGTATCACCCCGTCCGAAAAAGTGCTACTACAGTTAAAGCAGTTTTGATTGTTACCTTATACAGCATGTGAATACCCTATAACGCAACAATCAAAATCCGAGGAAAGTTAATTATTTATATCATTCAGTGCAAGAGATATGCCAGAAAGGATACGGCATACCGTGTGCAGGCGCAGTCTATTTCTTGTCCCTCCTGTTTTTAAACAACGGCACTTTACTTTCATTACCGTTAATCAGGCGGAAGATGTTTTTCTGATGCGTTAATACCACCATTAGTGCAACAGCAATGGCGAAAATACGATAGAATACTTCAGGTTCATTAAAGATGTACAGTATCAGTATCGGAAATGCGATACTCGCCGAAATAGAGCTTAATGATACATATCTGGTTAATGAAAGACTTAACAAAAACACCCCTACACAGCAGATCGCCACCAGCGGTTGAATCGCCAATACCAGACCGAACAAGGTAGCAATACCTTTACCGCCACGGAAATTTGCCCAGATTGGGAAAATGTGACCTACAACAGCAGCCAGACCAAGACCGATCTGGAAGTTCACCAGCTGCGTGGTTACTTCCTGCAGATGTTCTGGATTCTGATAGTACCCCACCAGGTAAGCCAGACGTACTGCCATTACCCCTTTGAGCATATCCACCAACATCACAAAAGAACCCGCCTTTGGACCCAATACACGGAAAGTGTTAGTAGCACCGGCATTACCGCTGCCATACTCCCGGATATCCATCCCAAAAACACCTTTACTTACCCACACAGCAGTAGGTACGGAACCAATCAGATAAGCACAAAATAGTAACAATAATTCTGTCATACAACAAGTTAGGTTTTGCTAAGATAGTAAATTCGTTCGTTAAAATTAAGAAAACATTAAGATTTTCATTAACACGAAAATTGTATAGTTCTCAAAGTAATATTAACTAATTTATCTAGAGCAACCACAACTATCTTGCTAATAATTTCATTGCCAGCCAATTATCCTTCTCCAGCTGCGTTTCCAGCACCAGTGCGTTCTTTCTTGCTGCTTCCAGGATCGCAGTCTCATCTTCCTTTAAAATTCCGCTCAACAGTAAAACACCATCCCTGACGAGTATACGGCGCATATCGCCCATAAATTCCAGCAGAATGTTACGGTTAATGTTAGCGAGCACCACATTATAACTGTTCCGCACATTCTTTAACGTATCCGCCTGCCATACCTTCACAGGTTGTGCATTGTTATTGATAATGTTTTCCTTCGTGTTCTCCACAGACCAGGTATCTATATCGATCGCATCAATTACTGCCGCTCCCATCTTATATGCAAGAATGGCCAGAATGCCCGTACCCGTACCAAAGTCGAACACATTCTTTCCTACAAAATCAATGCCTTCCATTAACTTGATGACAGAATAAGTTGTGGCATGATGCCCCGTTCCAAAAGACATCTTCGGGGTGATCAGTATCTCATGTTGCGGCTGTGGTACAAAAGGCGCATGAAAGGCTGCCCTTATACCACAAAAATCATCCACCTGTACAGGCTGAAAATTACTTTCCCACACCGCATTCCAGTTAGTCTGCTCAATACGTTGCCGCGTATACGTTAATCCGAAATCGCTCGTTAATGCACTCGTTTCTTCTTCATTATAGTCCTCTTCAGGAATGTAAGCTATAAGAACATTACCGGGTTGTTCTTCAAACCCCTCAAAACCTTTTTCTGACAACACTGCTACCAGAATGTCTTTCATATCATCGGTACAGGTCAGGGTGATCGCTATATGTGCCATAGCAACAAAGATAGAGAAACTAAATGCATGATACATAACGCGTACGTGTGAGACCTGCGCCTGTCCTTGTTATTGTAATGTTAATAAGTTGTGCCCGCCATCAATACATGTATAAAATTATTTCATTATATTTGCATTATCTTTAATTGAAAACCATATTTTATGAGGACCTTGTTTTTAGCAGCGGCAATGCTGGTGACAGCCCTTGCCAGCTACGCCCAGGAGATCGTCAAATTGTACCCGGACGACACCATGAAAGATTCAATCATCTACAAGAACAGCACCAGTATCCTTGTTATCAATCGTGTAGACCTTGTCAATTACATGAAAGCATTGGACACTGTATTACAAAAGACTTGCTACAGCGATAACAAGGCTTTTCACAATGTGCAGTTCAGTCACCTGACAGCGCAGGAAATTGAATCACACTTTACATCAGCTCTTGCTTTTCTGGGCGATTCCACTCACACTAACCTGGAATACAGCACAGACAAATTCGTACAGTTCTGGACAGAAGACGAAAATATTCTCCTCCCTTATATCGAGGACATGTTATCCAGTCTGCTGATAGATGGCAGGATCAAAGTGATCGATAAAAGCACGCAGAAATCTGTACCACAGTACACCATCTTCTGGGAAGATATCGGTGGCCAGGGCTTTAAGATCTACAAATTACCTTCCGGTAAGATCATCTTCAAAGAAAGTAATCATTACGTAGAGCAGTTTGCCGGAAGCGGCGCTGCCAGATAAAAACAAAAGTAAATTCATCACGGATAGATAGTCGATAGTCAAAGAAAATAGGCTGTATCATACGATACAGCCTATTTTCTTTATTATGTATTATGAATGTAAATGCTTTCTGAATACCTTTTCAGCATTATGCATAACTAATAATGCTAAGAAAAATGCGAAGAAGTATTGATCACGATGCTTAGTTAATTCATGCAATTGATATTCGGGTGTGTCCATCAATATTTCAATTGCAATAGAGATAACAATCATGATAATTGCATGACCAGCTTATATCTCAGAATATTCTGCAGGTTGCAAAAACATGATCTGTGTCTTCGAAACATTATGATTATACTCCGGCTTTGCCAGTAAGGCTTTCCATTGTGCATCAGCGCTAAATGCTTTCCAGTGCTCATCCCTGGATGCTTTGTTCTCAAATGTGGTCATGTACATCAGGTTAGGCATATGACTGCCACTCAGCACATCTGCATAAAACACTGCATTGAAACCAAGTCTTTTGAAAATACCCACTTCGTCTCCCTTGTTAAACATATCCACCTTGTTACGGTATAATTTATCCGTCGGACTTTCATAACTGCGTAATTCGTATATGCGTTCACTCTTAGGTCCTTTCAAATCTGGCAATGCCATTTTAGTCATGCCAGGAAAGGCTTCCAGGATAATGGTTTCCTGGCGTGTATACGTTGGCTTGTCCCATGCTGCATCGATAAAGTCTTTGGCAGCGTTTACATAGGTAGTATTCTGTAACAATGTTCTTGGCAATTGTAATAACTGTTCCGCAGAATTACCCGGAATGAAAACATACACTCTGCGGTCAGCAGCCGTATCATTGCCAACAGGTTTAAATACACCTACATGTGCAGTACCTGCCTTATGCAAAGCCGGTATCAATGCGTCTTTCAGATAGCTGTCCATACGCGTTTCCTGTTCCGCATCTTTCAGATGATAGATCAGGATGCTGTAAAATTCTTTCTTCGGAGGTGCATAATGAGCGGCCTGTAAGAGGCATGGTAACAGAAACAGGGCTAAACCCAAAACAAAACGATGATATCTGTTTAACGAAATGCGCGTTGTTTTCACTGGTGTGGAAATTTTAGTTGATGAAATATAATGCGAATTATCCGGCAGTTAAATATAATTTATAAGAATGGCCTGATGCCGTGATGGTATTCCTGCCGGGCTGGCCATGAATACGTGGATGCAGAAGTCACTTTGTGTAGTACAGGCTATTATGATATGCGGCTACGGAACTGCTGCATAATAATGAGCAGAAGGGTATCACCGCTACAAAACCTCAAGCGATCTGCCGGAAGGGGAAAAGAATATGCAGCTGATACATAAACATTCATAAAATAAAACAGCCGCCCTGTTGTACAGGACGGCTGCTGAGTATATTTGATCTATAAGATCTGTTCAGATTATGATTCTTCGTCGAACATAGGCTCCTGAGGTTGATCAGGCGGTGTAGGACGAGGACCACGATCGTTACGGTCGCCACCATCACGTGGGCCACGGCGATCTCCACCACGGTCACCACGATCGTTACGGTCGCCGCGGAACGGAGGGCGTCCGCCACGGTCACCTCTATCACCTCTGTCTCCGCGATCGCCTCTGTCGCCACGATCACCACGCTCGCCACCTTCAGGTCTTTCTACATAACCTTCTGGTTTCGGCATCAGTATACGACGGCTCAGTTTGAACTTACCGGTTTTAGGATCAGTACCTACCAGTTTCACTTTTACCTTTTCACCTTCAGACAGTACACCGTCCATAGTTTCCAGGCGTTTCCATGAAACTTCGGAGATATGCAGCAAGCCCTGTTTACCAGGCAGGAACTCTACGAATGCACCGTATGGCATTACTGATTTTACGGTTGATTCGTATACTTCGCCGATCTCAGGAACAGCAACAATACCTTTTATCCATTCGAGTGCCTTCATCAGGCCTTCTTTCTGTGCAGAGAAGATGCTTACTTCACCAGTTTCACCAACTTCTTCGATGTTGATGTTTGTGCCGGTTTCGCGTTGGATCTCCTGGATCACTTTACCACCTGGTCCGATCACAGCGCCGATGAATTCGCGGTCGATGATCAGCTTCTCCATACGTGGTGCATGTGGTTTCGGTTCAGGACGTGCAGCTTCGAGACAACCATACATTGCATCAATGATATGCAGACGGCCGTTACGGGCTTGCTCCAGTGCTTTACGCATTACGTCCATGCTCAGGCCATCTACCTTGATATCCATCTGGATACCGCAGATACCATCACGTGTACCGGTAACTTTAAAGTCCATATCACCCAGGTGGTCTTCATCTCCGAGGATGTCAGTGAGCACTGCCCACTTTCCGTCAGATGCACGGGAGATCAATCCCATTGCCACACCGGATACGTGTTTAGGCAAAGGAACACCTGCGTCCATCAGTGCCAGTGAACCGGCACATACGGTAGCCATAGAGGAGGAACCATTGGATTCCAGGATATCGGATACTACACGCACGGTATAAGCATACTCGCTACCTGGCATCATCTGCTTCAGGGAACGCATTGCCAGGTTACCATGACCTACCTCACGACGGCCGGGGCCACGCATAGGTTTTACTTCACCTGTAGAGAACGGAGGGAAGTTATAGTGCAATATGAATTTGGAATATTTTGAAGTAGCAGCACTTTCAATCAGCAGCTCATCATCCGGAGTACCCAGGGTCACAGTAGTGAGGGATTGGGTTTCACCACGGGTGAACAGTGCGGAACCATGCGGAGAAGGCAGGATATCCACTTCCATGTTCAGCGGACGAACCTGGTCCAGGCTACGGCCATCCAGACGAACGGATTCGTCCAGGATCATGTTACGGATCACTTCTTTCTCGAGTGAGTGGAAGTATTTACCTACCAGCGGAGCATCCTCTTCTGGCAGCTCTCCCAGGAATTCTACCAGCTCTTCGCTGATCTTATCGAAGGCATCGCTACGATCGTGTTTCGCAGAAGCCGATTTCGCTACAGCAAGGATACGGTCTTTCGCAAATTCCGTAATCTTCGCTTTCAGCTCTTCGTTTGCATAAGGCAGTTCGAATGCACGTTTACCGGTAACACCAGCTTTATCGCGCAGTTCTTCCTGTGCTTTCACCTGTGCTTTGATAGCGGTATGTGCAAATTCGATTGCTTTGATGATATCTTCTTCACTGCACTCCTTGCTCTCACCTTCCACCATCATGATGTTCTTGTCAGTAGCACCGATGATGAAGTCCATGTCAGCTTTCTCCAGTGGAGTGCGGTTAGGATTTATAACTAATTGTCCCTCAATACGGGACACTCTTACTTCAGAAATAATTTCCTGGATGGGCACGTCTGAAACGGCCAGTGCAGCAGAAGCAGCAAGACAAGCCAGTGCATCCGGCATCACTTCAGGATCTGAAGAGATGAGGCTCACTAGTACCTGTACTTCGCAGAAATAATCATCCGGGAATAAGGGGCGCAGCGCGCGGTCGATCAAACGTGAAATCAAAACTTCGTAGTCAGACAACTTTCCTTCGCGTTTAAAGAAGGAACCTGGTATACGGCCTGCAGAAGCAAATTTTTCCTGGTAATCAACAGTAAGGGGGAAGAATGATTGTCCGGGTTTTGGAGTCTTCGCTGCAACGACGGTAGCCAACAGGATACAATTGCCCAGACGAACCGTCACGGCACCATCTGCCTGGCGGGCTAACTTGCCAGTTTCAATGGTCACAATCCGGCCATCTCCTATATCGAAATTAACTGAGATAGGTGTCAGATTCATAAAAATGAGAAGATTAAAATGGTATACCTAAAAAAAAACTATTCCCAACCTTATAAGTTGGGAATAGCGCTATAAAAAAGTTCTTATTATTTTCTGAGACCTAATTTCTCAAGCAGAGCGCGGTAGCCTGTGAGGTTAGTTTTAGAAAGGTAGGAAAGCAAACGCTTTCTCTGGCCTACCATTTTCATCAAACCACGGTGTGTAGAAAAGTCTTTTTTGTTTTCTTTCAGGTGACTGGAAATGCTGTTGATACGCTCAGTCAGCAGGGCAATTTGCGCTTCTACAGAGCCGGTATTTTTTTCGCTTCCACCAAATTCTTTAAAAATATTGGCTTTCTTTTCAACAGTTAAGTAAGACATCTTTAATTAAATAATAAAATGATAAAGGTTTATTTAGTCGCTATTTTTCCGGGGCAAAGGTAAATCAAATATTGTGAATTAACAATTTCACATAAATTTTACACGAAAGTCACACTGGCGTGATCTGTTACCTTGCCATTTTCGGTCCGTAGCACCCTCGACGGGAATTTCTGTAATAATATATAGTCATGGGTCGCCATTACCACGGCGGCCCCCTCCTCCCTGCTGATCCGGAACAACAACTGCATAATGCCGTCAGAAGTTTCAGGGTCCAGGTTACCGGTCGGTTCGTCCGCCAGGATCAGTTTTGGCGAATTAAGCATAGCACGGGCAATATCCACACGCTGCTGCTCCCCGCCACTCAGCTCATAAGGCATCTTAAAGCCCTTGGTATTCAGTCCCACCTTGTCCAGCACGTCATTGATCTTCTCGTCCATCTTTTTATTATCCGTCCAGCCTGTAGCTTTCAGGGCAAATTTCAGGTTGTCACATACGTTCCTGTCCGTCAGCAACTGGAAATCCTGGAATACTACCCCCAGGTTACGGCGCAGGTAAGGCACTTTTTTCCAGTCCATCTTTTTCAGATCAAACCCTACCACCTGTCCGGCGCCTTCCTTAAGTGAAAGATCACCGTAAAGCGTCTTCAGCAGGCTGGATTTACCGGTTCCGGTCCTGCCTATCAGGTATACAAATTCTCCTTTGTTCACCGTAATATTCACGTCAGCAAGGATCAGGGAAGTCCCCTGGTAGATATTCACATTGGATAATTGTATAATCGGTTGTTCTGTCATTTCTGCCGTATGGGTTTAGTCATAACAAAAATAGCTATTTATCCGGCAGAACCATCCGACCGCCTGGAATGTAGTCCAAATTTCTTTCAGATGGCCTTGAGATAATATCAAAACAGCATACTTCTTTATATCTAAAAGGGCCGTACGCCGTATCTACGCCGTATTTTCCATATCGATCGATACAGAAAATACGGCGTAACGCTATGTAGATAGCCTATACATTATAGGTTCATACCTGGATCGATCAACTCTGAAGCCTTTCAGCCACCTGCGATAGTCAAAACGGGCTAAAAGCAGAAACAAGAGAAAATGTTTAAGTCCAACCATGCGTCGGGGATGCGTCGGGGATGCGTCGTGTATGAAGCATGTATACGTCGTGTATAAAGCATGTATAAAGCGTAGTCTACTCCGACTTAAACAAAACACAATAGGACTCCGTCAGGAGTCCCCTGTTTGTAGCCCCGGGTGTCAACCCGGGATTAGGTGTCAACCCGGGGTTAACAGCATGCGCGGGTTCCCCGGGCATACACCATGCATAAAGCATATATAAGGTGTATACACCCCTCATCAACTAAATAAATAGTTTGAAAACTAAATTATTAGTTTTAACTTAGCTTCAGGTACTTAAAGCCCACGATATGACAACAGTAAAAACCTTGACTAAAGCCGAAGAACAGGTCATGCAGGCCTTATGGAAAACAGGGCCGGCATTCGTCAAAGACCTGATCGACGTTATGCCCGAACCCAAGCCGCACTACAATACCGTATCTACGCTGATAAAGATCCTGCAGGATAAAGGTTTTGTGGATTACAAGGCTTATGGTAAATCCTATCAATACTTTGCCCTCATCAGCAAAGATGAATACAGCCGGAATACCATGCAGCATTTTGTAAAAGGCTACTTCTCCGGCTCCTTCAAAGACATGGTATCCTTCTTCGTTAAAGAAAAAGAGATCAGTGTCAATGAATTAGAACAATTACTGGAACAAATTAAGGACGCTAAAAAAGAACAACCATGATTGCGCTGACCATTTACCTCGTTAAAATGCTGATCTGTGCCGGCATCCTGTATGCCTATTACGCACTGGCCTTGAAAAACAATCCTTTTCACAGGTGGAACAGAGGGTATCTCCTCCTCGCAACGGTGGCTTCCATCCTGCTGCCATTACTGCAATTATCATTTATTACCGCACCGGCGCCAACTTATTCAGGGCCCCTGGTAACTGTCGTTGCATATATGACAAGCCCTGTACAACAAGCTGGTGGCTTTGGTCCTACTTCAAATATCATAACCGGCATTTATGGTTTCATTACATTATTAATGGTCCTGAATATGGTCCGGAACTGGTTCCTGATCAAACGCCTGGCACGGCAGGGCGACCGGATGACTTTCGATAACTATCAGCTGATCAGGCATCCACAGGTTAAATCTACCTTCTCCTTTTTCGGCAACATCTTCTGGGGGGAAGAACTGACGCCGGATAGCGAGGAAGGCAAACAGGTGCTCAGACACGAACTGGAACACATAAACGGCCGTCATACGGCAGATAAGCTGTTCCTGCAATTGGCCTGTGCCATCTTCTGGTTTAATCCCTTCTTTCATCTCTTTAAACGGGAATTGGCAATGGTGCATGAATTCCTGGCGGATAAAGCTGCTGCGAACGAAAATGCTCCCGACGACTATGCAAGGACATTATTACAAATGACCCTGCAAACCAAACGCCTGCTGTTAACCAACACCTTCGCCCAGGCGCCGGTAAAACGCCGCATCCTTATGTTGTTCACCCACAATGCTAATCACACGTTTATGAAGAAGAGCATAATATTCCCCGTTTTTGTACTCATGGCCCTCGTTATTGGCTGTCAACAGGACTTAGATATCAAAATGCCTGATACAGCTAAAAACATGCTGGCTAGTCCGTTCCAATCCCAGGCAAGTGCTGGTGACAAAGTCTTCACCTTCGTAACCGATCCTCCTAAATTCAACGGTGGAGAAGCCGAACTCTCCAAGTTCCTGTCACGCAGTATCCGCTATCCGAAAGCAGCCTACAAAAAAGGCACCACAGGTACCGTATTCGTACAATTTGTGGTAAAGGCCGACGGTAGCATCGCCGATGTTAAAACGGTGGGTAAAGCGATCGGAGATGGTCTTGAAGAAGAATCCATTCGTGTGGTAGAAGCCATGCCTAAATGGACGCCTGGCAAACAGGATGGTCAGTTTGTGAATGTAGCATTCAATCTTCCTATACGCTACGTACTGCAGGAGTAAAATGCACCGTTCTCAATCTAAACAAAGGAGGCTGTCCATCTACGATGAACAGCCTCCTTTACTTTATATCCCTGATGAACAGGTGTTTGTTTGAACAGCTTAAAAACTATCCGCAGGATCAATTATACACAAACTCGCCCTGCGCGCTACGCACAGTTACCTGCTTCGCCGCCGCTTGCTCTACTCTACCCACGATCTGTGCATCGATATTGAAGCTTTGGCTTATTTTAATGATATCCGCAGCGATTTCTTCCGGCACATACAGCTCCATCCGGTGTCCCATATTAAATACCTGGTACATCTCCTTCCAACCCGTACCTGACTGCTCCTGGATCAGCTGGAACAATGGCGGAACAGGGAACAGATTATCCTTGATGACATGCAGGTTATCTATAAAGTGCAGCACTTTTGTCTGCGCACCGCCACTACAATGCACCAGTCCGTGTATACGCGAACGGTAGGCCTCCAGGATCTGTTTGATCACAGGTGCGTAAGTACGTGTAGGCGATAATACCAGTCTGCCGGCATCTATAGGGCCAAAACCAGGAATATCGACCTTATCCGTCAATGCTTTCTTTCCGCTGAAGATCAGGTTATAAGGAATACCCGGATCATAACTCTCTGGATACTTTTCCGCCACCTGTTTGTTAAATACATCGTGCCGTGCAGAGGTCAGTCCATTACTGCCCATACCACCGTTATAAAATTTCTCGTAAGATGCCTGGCCGTAAGACGACAGCCCTACGATAACATCTCCGGCCTGTATAGTATGATTGGATATAACTTCTGATCTCTTCATACGGCAGGTAACGGTGGAATCCACTATAATGGTCCGCACCAGGTCGCCCACATCCGCAGTTTCACCACCGGTGGAGTAGATACTGATACCATAGCTGCGCAACTCTTCCAGGATCTCTTCTGTGCCATTGATAATAGCAGCGATCACTTCACCCGGAATAAGCTGTTTGTTTCGGCCAATGGTGGATGATAACAGGATATTTTCGGTAGCTCCCACACATAACAGATCATCAATATTCATGATGATAGCGTCCTGCGCAATGCCTCTCCATACGTCCAGGTTGCCTGTCTCCTTCCAGTAAGTATATGCCAGTGATGATTTGGTACCCGCTCCGTCGGCATGCATAATATTGCAATAATCCTCCTGTCCGCCGAGAATATCGGGCACTATCTTACAGAAAGCTTTTGGAAACAGTCCTTTGTCAATATGCTTTATAGCATTGTGCACATCCTCTTTTCCGGCTGAAACGCCGCGCTGCGCGTAGATATTCTGATCCACCAGGTAATTTTATAAATGAACAATCTGCTGCAAAAGTAACTGATTAGACACTTATCTGATATCTAAATGTTGTAATTTGCATGGGATTTTGATCGTTTACAGGCAATTTATGCGGATACACAGGGACCTAACCCACTTGCCAGCTTTGAGGCGGGCTGTAATTACAATCGGTACTTTTGACGGCGTTCACAGCGGCCACCGTCATATTATAGAACAGTTGCAGGAAACTGCTGCTGCCTGTGACGGGGAAACCGTGATCATCACCTTTGACCCACATCCACGGGAAGTATTACACCCCGACGGGGCGCCCGTGAAACTGCTTACTACACTCGATGAGAAGATCGAACTGCTGGCACGCCAGGGGATTGATCACGTTGTTATCGTTCCTTTTACCAGAGCATTTTCAGAACTCTCGGCCCGGGCTTACCTGGAAGATTTCCTTATAGAAAAGTTCAAACCACATACCATCATCATTGGTTATGACCACCGTTTCGGCCACAACCGTGAAGGCGGACTGGAGCTATTAGAAGCAGAACAGAACAGGTATGGTTTCCAGCTGGTGGAGATCCCACAGCAGGTAGTACATGACCTGGCCGTTAGCTCTACCAAGATCCGTAACAGCCTGCAGGATGGAAATATTGAGCTGGCCAACGAATTGCTTGGCTACCCTTATTTCATGGAAGGTAAAGTGGTCCATGGCGATAAAATGGGCCGGCAGCTGGGCTACCCTACTGCTAATATCGAATTACCCGATCATCGTAAACTGATCCCTGCACAAGGCATATATGCCATAAAGGTCCATCTTGAAAAGCAGTCGTTGAACGGCGTAATGAGCATAGGCACCCGGCCCACCTTTAACGGTGTTGACCTCCGCCTGGAGGCACATATCTTCGATTTCAGCCAGGAAATTTATGATAAGGTACTGAGGGTGGAAATGATCAGTTACATCAGGGCTAACCTCAAATTTGACAATATACAGGACCTGATCATCCAGATGGATAAAGACAGCCTTGCCGCAAAAAGCGTACTGGCGTCCTGATCCCGGAAAAAACGGTTTGAGCAACCGCCGTTTTATCAGTACATCAGCTTGTAAACCAACTCTTTCATCAGCTCACCATCTTCCACACCGCTATCATTGATACCAATACTGCGCAGGTTATAGGCATGCAATAGCAGAATGGCCTTTTCCGTGCCTTCCAGACCATATTGCCGTGCTGCGTTGACATAGTCCTTAACAAAGAAAGGATGTACGCCTATAGCGGCTGCAATCTCCTTTTCTCCGCCTTTTATACCGAAGACCATGTTCATTTTGCTGAAGAAATTGTAAAGGGCAGGCAGCACCATTTGTATTGGCCCCGCTTTAGGATTAGCGGCGAAATAACGGATGATGCGCATCACCTTGGTGATATCCTTCTGTCCCAGGGCATTCTGCAATTCAAATACATTGTATTCCTTGCTGATCCCTACATACTTCTCAATATCATTCTCATCTATCTTTTTATCCGGCGGCAGGTTCACCAGCAGCTTATCTACTTCATTGGCCATCCTGGAAAGATCATTACCAATATGATCTACCAGCAGGATGCCTGCCTTTTGTGAAATGGCCCTCCCCAGACTGCTCACATAGGCTTCCACCCAGGCAGGCAGCTGGTTATCGTACATTTTCTTGGTACTCAGCAAGACCCCTTTCTCCTTGATCAGTTTCGCCAGTTTACTGCGTCCGTCGATCTTGCCCTGCTTATGGGCCACTACGAAAATGGTAGAAGTAAGCGGATTGTCAATATATGCTTCCAGCTTCAGGATATCTTTCATGGATTGCGCCTCTTTCAGCACAACAACCTGTCTTTCGGCAAACATAGGATAACGGCGGCAGGCATTGATAACCGTACTCCAATCCGTATCCTTACCATACAGGATGGTCAGGTTAAACCCCTTTTCCGAGTCGTCCAGCAAATGATGCTCTGCAAAATTGCTGACCTGGTCGATGAAAAAATCTTCCTCCCCTTCCAGCCAGTACAATGGTTTAAACTTCTTTTGCTTCCAGTCTTTTATAATATCCTGATATTCCATGCTTTATTATTTTGAATACACCACGTCTTCTGTTTCCAGTAAAGGGACACCCTTAAAACGCATCAGCAACTGCCCGACAGCTACGACATCTTTCTGGCAATAATTAGCGATCCTTTCAAGGTCTTTATCCTGCCAGTAAACCTTTCCCACCATACTGCCGTCAATATCGTCTTTGGGAGTCGGAATGCCCATAACAGCCGTTATCAGTTTCAGGGAAGTATAATTTTTAAAATCTCCGAAACGCCATAACTGCATGGTATCCAACATCGGCAACTCCCAGGGTTTAAACCCGTGGATCTGCAAAGGCAGGGGCAAAGATAGCTGATGAATAACAGAACGCCTGCAAATAAAAGGAATATCAAATTCTTTGATGTTATGCCCGGCAAACTGAAAACGGGGAAATTTTATATGGAATTTATTTACCAATTCTAAAAAACTCGTTAATACAACTTTTTCATCGTCATTATAAAATGATTTTATACGTAGTTGATAACGACCACCTTCCACATGGAAGAACCCTACTGATATACAGATGATTTTCCCGAATTCGGCATAGATCCCAGCCCTGTCGGCGTATGCTTCTGTAGGGTTCCCTGTTTCTGGCAAAGTTTTTGCAATTTTGTCCAGCCAGAGCGATTGCATGTTGTCAGGTAAAAAATCAAACGCCGCTACAGCGGGAGTTGTTTCAATATCAAGCAGCAATAACTGGTCTAAAGATATATTCGGTAACACTATTTTCTACGGTTTATATTTTTTTATAATAAAGTGCTTTTAACAATTACATTTGCATAAGGAGTTTTAACCATATAACAATTAACTATAAAACACAAAAACGACTATGACTGAGAACACTTTTAACACGCCTGCGGCAGGATCCCCTGGACCTGAAAAGCCTAGAAGCCGTAATGGTCTGATATATGGTATATTGATTGCAGCATTGGCCGGTACATGGATATACATGTTGTATGACAAAAATAAAACTACCGATCAAATTGCTCAACAGGCTACGCAGATAGATTCTATCTCTACCTCAAGAGATGCTTTACAGCAGGAATACAATGCCGCAAATGCCCGTCTGGATGACCTGATCTCTCAGAACAGCCGCATGGACAGCCTGGTAAAAACAAAAGATAAGGAAATTGCGGATATGAAAGCGAGGATCCAGGGTATCCTCTCTAACAAAAATGCTACCCAGAAAGAACTGGCTGAAGCCCGTCGTCTGATAGAAACAATGAAAGGTAACATCGAAGGCTATACAGCTACTATCGAACGCCTGGAAGGTGAAAAGATCGTACTGACCGGCGAACGCGATAATGCCCGTAAAGAAAGAGATGTAGTATCTGGTCAAAGGGATAGCCTGAACAAACAGGTGAACCTGGGTTCCGTATTACACGCTTCCAATATCCACCTCCTCCCTATCAACGTAAAAAAGAATGGCAAGGAAGTAGAAACTTCCAAGGCTAAACGCGCTGACATGATGCGTGTAAGCTTTGACCTGGATGAAAACAGGATCGCTCCAACCGGTGATAAAGAACTGTACGTTTCTATCACTTCTCCTGATGGCTCTCCGCTGGCAGTTGAAGCACTGGGTTCCGGCAGATTCACTCTGGAAGACGGTACTGAAAAATTATATACCGCTAAGAAAACTGTAAACTACGCTACCGGCCAGAAACAAACCGTAAGCATGGACTGGAAACAGAATTCAGATTTCAAACCAGGCGACTACGCTGTTGAGATCTACCATGATGGTTACAAGATCGGTGCAGGTAAAGTAACGCTGAAAAAAGGCGGACTGTTCTAATAGTCTTACCAGATCATAATAAAAATCCCGGATGTCTTACCCGCTCACGCGAACGGACATCCGGGATTTTTTTATGCATATAAATTTGTATTCTGAAGCAAACGCTACCATAAACAGTACTCCTTACATTTTGTTAACAATTAGTTATTGGCGGTTTATTATATATAAAATTATAATTAATTAGTGTTTATTTGTATCCAAGTATCATGTGAAAACCGGGGATTACATCAGCTCTGTTACCCCCCTTGTTAAGAAACTCTAGAAAGCTAAGTTGTTAAATCAGGTATATATGGTGGAAACCACTAAACAGGTGTATGTTGTTGACGACGATGAAATATTCCATTTCATCCTGAAAAAGATGTTGGAACAACAGGGAGAAAAACTGGAAGTGACCTCATTCCTTTGTGCGGAAGATGCGCTGGAAGAGTTATCGCATCCTAAAGGGCATCCCCTGCCATCACTGATCATCCTGGATATGAATATGCAACGCATGAATGGCTGGGACTTTATCGAGGCCTATCGCGACATTAAATGCACGTTAGCCCAGCAGATACCCATCATTATGTGCTCCTCTTCTATCGATATGCGTGATATACAGAAAGTAAAACGTACCCCCGAACTGAAAGCCTATATTACCAAACCGCTGGATTCTGAGAAAATGCAGCAGATCAAGGACTACCTCTAAAAAAAATCAGGAATCAGGATTTAAGAAATGATCTTAATTCCCAATTCCTAATCTATAAACATATAGCTCCTGAAAGAGCTGAATGATCTATTAAGAAATCGCTACCTTTTCTCCGTACATCTCTTCTCTCAGCGCTTTTACCCTTTCATCTGCCAGATATTCATCAAAAGTGGTCAACCTGTCGATAATGCCCCGTGGTGTTATTTCAATAATACGGTTTGCTACTGACTGCATAAAGGCGTGGTCATGCGTTGTAAACAGCACGATACCTTTAAAGTTGATCATACTTTCGTTGAAAGACTGGATAGACTCCAGGTCCAGGTGGTTGGTAGGCTCGTCCAGTACCACTACGTTAGGGTCCTGCAGCATCATGCGGCTGGTCATACAACGTACTTTCTCTCCTCCGCTCAGCACACTTGTCTTCTTCATGATCTCATCGCCACTGAACAGCATTTTACCCAGGAAGCCACGCAGGAACGGCTCATCCACATCAGTTACATGTGGTGGCACATACTGGCGTAACCAGTCCATCAGGTTCAGGGATGGGTCTGTAAAGAACTGGGCGTTGTCATTCGGCAGATAAGCGGATGTTACCGTCGTTCCCCACTCGAATTTACCACCGTCAGCATTCTGTTCGCCGTTGATGATCTCAAAGAAAGTGGTCAGCGCCAGGTGCTCCTTTGCCAGGAAAGCGATCCTGTCGCCCTTATTCACGGTAAAACTTACATTTTTGAACAGGACATTACCTTCGATGGATTTCTCCAGTTTTTCCACGTTCAGGATCTGATTACCTACCTCACGCTGCTGCTTGAAGATGATACCAGGATATTTACGGTTGGACGGCTGGATATCTTCGATAACCAGTTTCTCCAATGCTTTTTTACGGGAAGTAGCCTGTTTACTCTTGGAAGCGTTGGCACTGAATCGGGCGATGAAGTCCATCAGGTCCTTACGTTTATCTTCCATTTTCTTGTTCTTATCGGCTATCTGACGGGCCATCAACTGGGAAGACTCATACCAGAAACTATAGTTACCGGAGAAGATCTGGATCTTAGCACGGTCAACGTCCGCAACATGCGTACAAACGGCATCCAGGAAGTGACGGTCGTGGGATACTACGATCACAATGTTCTCATAGTCAGCCAGGAAGTTTTCCAACCAGCCGATCGTTTCCACGTCCAGGTGGTTCGTAGGCTCATCCAGCAGCAGGATATCAGGGTTACCGAACAGGGCCTGTGCCAGGAGCACACGCACTTTCAGGTTACCACTCAGGTCCTTCATCTGCTGTGAATGCAGGTCTTCCTTTACACCCAGGTCGCCCAGCAGTACACCGGCATCACTTTCCGCGGTATAACCACCCATTTCTCCATATTCAGCTTCCAGTTCACCTGCGCGCATACCATCTTCTTCAGTGAAATCAGCCTTGGCATAGATCTCATCCCTCTCGTGCGCTATTTCCCACAGCTTTTTATTTCCCATCAGTACGGTATTCAGAACAGTTACCTCGTCAAATTCGAAGTGGTTCTGCTTCAGAACGCTCATACGTTCTCCGGGCGTGATTTCGACAGTACCCTTGGTAGGATCGATCTCACCTGACAATATCTTAAGAAAAGTGGATTTACCTGCACCGTTGGCGCCTATTACGCCATAACAGTTACCTTTGGTGAAATTGAGGTTAACTTCATCAAACAACACCCTTTTTCCGAAAGAAAGCGATACGTTTTTAACACTGATCATGCTGGCTAAAGAAATTTAAGGCGCAAAGTTACTAAATGTTCCTGGTTTTATAGTTTGTGGTTTATTCTTTGTAATTAATCATCAAATGGACGTTTATACCCAACAAGTCAATAAAGAGCTCAAAACATGGCAAAAAGCCATGCAACGGGGCATTAGCATACCTGGCAAACTAACCCGGGGGCTTCAGCGAAAGATCAATAATGTCATTCCCGAAAAGGTACATGCCGCCCTGACCGCTGCCGTTAAACAAACTACGCGGGCTGTAGTGTCCGGCGCCGGATTTACCAGTCCGCCTCCCCTCTTCGAAGAAGACCTGGCTATCAGGGAGGCAAAAGTCAGGGACAGGATCAACTTTTACAAGACCACCGCCGCTACCGAAGGCGCCCTGACCGGCGCAGGCGGCATCCTGCTGGGATTAGCCGATTTCCCGCTCTTCCTGAGTATCAAAATGAAGATGCTGTTCGACATTGCCGCCCTTTACGGACGTAATGTGGATGACTACAAGGAACGGCTCTTCATCCTCCATATTTTCTTTATTACCTTCTCCACACAGGACTTCCGGAATAAACTCTATCCCATCATCGCCGACTGGGACAACTATAGCCGTGAACTGCCTGAAGATATCAACACCTTCGACTGGCGTAACTTCCAGCAGCAATACCGCGACTACCTCGACCTGGCCAAACTGCTGCAACTCATGCCCGTGATAGGGGCGGCCGTAGGCGCCTATGTCAATCACCGCCTTACCGACAAACTCGGCCAGAGCGCCATGAATGCATACAGACTACGGATATTGAAACAGTAATGGCCATCGTTGCTTATCTTTATGCCCCTATCAATGAACTATATACGAACCGGACAAACTTTTTAACTAACCAAAACTGCTTTCAATATGACCAGGTACGATGAGATATTTGAGAACAACAGACAATGGATGGCATCTAAGACCGCCTCCGACAAGCAATTTTTTGAAAAGCTGGCCGAAGAACAGAACCCTGAATACCTTTACATTGGGTGCAGCGACAGCCGCGTGCCTACCAATGAGATCATGGGACTGGATGCCGGGGAAGTATTCGTTCACCGTAATATCGCTAACCTGGTAAATAACATCGACCTGAACGTCATGTCCGTTATTAACTATGCCGTACGGCATCTGGGTGTTAAACACATTATCGTTTGCGGGCATTACAACTGCGGTGGCGTTAAAGCTGCTATGCAGCCTTCCGATCTCGGTCTGCTCAATCCATGGTTAAGGAATATACGTGACGTATATCGCCTGCACCGCCAGGAACTGGACGCCATTGAAGATGATCATGCCCGTTATAACCGCCTCGTAGAGCTCAACGTACAGGAACAATGTGTGAATGTCATCAAAACCGCCGCCGTACAGCAAGCCTATGTTCAGAATGGCTATCCTACGGTACATGGCTGGGTATACGATCTCTATACCGGCAAGCTCATTGACCTGAAGATCGATTTTGAAGGCATCCTTCATAATATCCAGGAAATTTATGACCTGACCGGTAAGGGTTTGATGAAAAAACAAGACGACAAATGACGGGGCCAATTGGTGTTTTTGATTCAGGCTATGGCGGGTTGACTGTATTGAAAGAGATCATCGCCACGCTGCCGCAATACGATTATATTTACCTCGGTGACAATGCCCGGGCCCCTTATGGCAACCGCGGTTTCGACACCATTCATACTTACACGCTCCAGTGTGTGCAGCACCTCTTCGATATGGGCTGCCCGCTGGTAGTGCTGGCCTGTAATACAGCTTCTGCACGCGCGCTCCGCACTATTCAGCAGAAAGACCTTCCCCGTATTGCTCCCGACCGCCGCGTACTTGGCGTGATCCGTCCTACAACAGAAATGGTAGGTACGCTTACGCAGACAGGTGAAGTAGGCATTCTCGCTACAAAAGGCACCGTCGCTTCTGAGTCTTATCCGATAGAGATCAATAAATTCTTCCCGCATGTAAAAGTCCATCAGCTGGCTTGCCCCATGTGGGTTCCTATTATTGAAAACGGCGAAGCCGATAGTGAGGGCGCTGATTACTTCGTTAAGAAGTATCTCCATCAGATCCTGACTGATGCACCTGATATTGATACTATCGTATTAGCTTGCACCCACTACCCTATTCTTACGAAGAAGATCCGGCAGTTCCTTCCCGGTGGGATCACCTTGTTATCGCAGGGTAAGATCGTTGCACATAGTCTTAAAGATTATCTTTTCCGTCATCCGGAAATGGAAGTTCGTCTCAGTAAGAATGGTGGCCGGAAATACTTTACTACGGATGATCCCGTAATTTTTGAAAAGCAAACAGAGATCTTTTTAGGAGAGACGGTGAAAACTGAGTTTATCAATCCGTGAGGTGTCTCCTAGATCCGTACCGTTTTTAACAGATGCTGCAGGGAGTTGATCGACTTTCTTTCTTTTAGTTTTTAACCAAATGCTGCTTGGGTTTCAGGCTGGGATCGCGGTCGGCGCCTCTTTGGTAGGATTGCCATTAAACTTTTTCAAGCGTATGGGCTTTTGATCTTTATTTAGCTGTATCAAGCGTATCTCAAAGAGCCGAAGGCCCGCGCTTCCCATCTGAAACCCTTTGCGCATCTGTTCTCCCTCCAATAGCTGCATTCAAATGCATCGTGGATATTTTTGTTTATAGACTTCCCATTGCAGCTAATCCTTTATTTCCTTATAGATAAGTGCCCCCTCTTTTTGAGGTCACAAACTGTGACCTCAAACCGTCAAATTCACTCTCGCTAAGTTCAAACATAAAATCCTCCGGAAATCTGTCAATATTTCTTTTTACGGCTTGCTTAAGTACTTTGGTAGGTACTTCATACATCTCAGCCAGATCGGCATCCAACATCACCTTTTGATTTCGCACATCAAAAATCTTGCTCTGCATCGTTGCTATCTGCATATTTTGTTAAATTAAAATCATCTCAAGCTTTATCCTTCAAAAGGATATAAGAGAAGCATATTAATTAATAATATTTTTTCAATGGTGAATGCGATGTTAATGATGCCAGA
Source organism: Chitinophaga sp. S165 (assembly GCF_003182155.1). GTDB lineage: Bacteria > Bacteroidota > Bacteroidia > Chitinophagales > Chitinophagaceae > Chitinophaga. The sequence continues at coordinate 12,283 of NZ_QGTG01000016.1, read as the reverse complement.
ATTTGTGTAAATCTTCATAACAGCTGATTCAATATTTTCAACTGTTCGCCATTCATTGGCTTTCGTCCTTCTGATAGGTGGGAGTCCGGAAGTGGCAGGCGGTTTCAGTGGGAATGTCTGGCCTTCGGCTCTTTGACAAACGATTGATGTCGATAATAGATATTCAAAAGCCGATACGATTGAAAAAAGCTTAATAGCATTCCTTCCAAAGAGGCGCCGACCGACATCCCATCTGAAACCGCAGCTACTTCCAGTAACAAACAAGAAAGAGCAACTACCTCTAATTAGGAGACCGGAAAACAAAAAGCCCATAGATCTTCTACGACCTATGGGCTTTTAAATATCTATGTGTTACTACTTCCCTTCTAATCCAAGCAGGAATGCATACTGCAATGCAATATCCTCGAGTATCTTGAAACGGCCGGAAGCCCCGCCATGCCCCGCTTCCATATTGGTATGCAGCAGCAGCATATGGTTATCTGTCTTTAATTCACGTAACCTGGCAACCCATTTGGCAGGCTCCCAATATTGCACCTGCGAGTCATGCAGACCTGTTGTTACGAGCATATTAGGATATGCCTTTGCCGTTACATTGTCGTAAGGAGAATATGCCTTTATATAATCATAGTACTCCTTCTTCTTCGGATTGCCCCATTCATCGAACTCGCCGGTAGTTAAAGGAATGCTTTCATCCAGCATAGTAGTTACGACATCCACGAAAGGTACAGCTGCAATAACACCATTCCAGAGTCCCGGACGCATGTTCACAACTGCTCCCATCAGTAAACCTCCGGCACTGCCTCCCATTGCGTAGAGATGCGTACTGTCAGTATAATGATGTTTTACAAGATAGTCAGCACAATCGATGAAGTCTGTGAAAGTGTTCATCTTCTTAAACAACTTACCGTCTTCATACCACTGACGGCCCATTTCCTCACCACCTCTGATGTGCGCGATAGCGTAGGCAAAACCTCTGTCAAGTAAACTCAGGCGGTTACTGCTGAAAGAAGGTTCGATACTGTGACCATACGAACCATAACCGTAAAGCAATAATGGCCCTTTGCCATTTTTCTCGAATCCTTTTTTGTATACGATAGATACCGGTACTTTCACGCTGTCCCTGGCAGTGATATACACCCGTTCAGTGACGTAATTCTTCGGATCATAACCTCCAAGAACTTCCTGCCGTTTACGCAGTTCGTTCTTTTTGGAATCCATGTCGTAGTCGTAAGTAGATACCGGCGTTGTCATAGAAGTATATGAGTAACGCAGGGTCTTCGTATCAAACTCCGGATTGACGGAGATAGAAGCGACGTAGGCAGGTTCTTCAAATTTCAGGTAATGGTCTTCTTTGGTACGTGCATTCATAACACGCAGCTGTGTAAGACCATTTTTACGTTCGCTGAGTACCATATGATCGCGGAACAATTCTATGCCCTGTAACAGTACATCTGCACGATGAGGAACGACCTCTTTCCAGTTATCGCGTGCCGTTTTATTCAGTGAGCATTCCATGAGCCGGAAGTTCACGGCATCCCAGTTGGTAACGATGTAGAATTTATCGTCCTGATGATCTATGTCATAAAGATGATCGCGCTTGCGCGGTTCAAATATCTGGAATGCACCATCAGGTTTGGCGGCGTCAAGTATGCGATATTCAGACGATACTGTACTCTGACTTTGGATCATGATGTACTTGCCTGATTTGGACCGGGCTACATCAATGGAGAAGGTTTCATCCTTTTCATTGAAAACTTCCTTATCTGTACGTACGTCGGTACCCGTTACATGTCGCAGGATACGCTCCTCTCTTAAAGTAACCGGGTTCTTGGCAGTATAGAAGAAAGTTTTATTATCGCTGGCCCAGGCAGCACTGGCGGAAGTATTGGGGATGGCATCCGGTAATACTTCTCCTGTTTGCAGGTTCTTGATATGAATAGTGTACTGACGGCGGCTCACAGTGTCAACGCCATAGGCCAGCCATTGTGCATCCGGACTTACCGACATACCACCTACCTGGTAGTAATCATGTCCGGCGGCCAGGACGTTCACATCAAGGAGTATCTCCTCAGTGCCTTCCAGACTGCCTTTCTTGCGGCAATATACCGGGTATTCCTTGCCTTCGGTGAAACGGGTATAATAGTAGTAGCCATTCTTCAGATAAGGTACACTGGCATCCGTTTCCATGATGCGGCCCCTCATCTCTTCGTATAGCTTCTTCCGCATACCGGCGGCAGGTTCCATCATCGTATCGAGATAGTCATTCTCCGCTTTGAGATAGGCAATTACCTTAGGATCGTTCCGGTCGTTCATCCAGTAATATTTGTCGATCCTGGTATCACCGTGTATGGTCATTGCTGTATCTATCTGCTCCGCTACCGGCGGCTTTACTGTTTTGACTTCTGCTGACATACTTTTCTTATTTTCCTTACAGGCAAACAGGCCCATGCCTGACAACATTATGGTAAATGCAGCGGCTTTCCTCATAGGTGACAAATTGAGGCTACGAATGTAATACTTATCCAGTTACACAATCTTCATTTTTTGGGCGTCCCAGTGGATCACTTTTTTGCTGAAGTAACTTTCATTGGTAACCAATGCAGGACCCGCAGCACGAAGTCCGAAGGAAGCGTCTTCCACTACAGGTTTACCTGTACGTACAGCCTCAAAAAAATTGATGAAATGGTCTACACGCGAGTCATATCCTTGGGGAGCGGCATATGCGTTCTCTGACCGCTGTGCCGGTTTGCGCGTGTCTGCCGGGTATTTCTCATTGTATTGCTTTACATATGCTTCCTGGGTAGCCTTCGGAAACGTATTATAGGTATCCCAGCCACCATATCCCGGTGCAGAGGAGAGTTTATGCTTCTTTATCTTGAAATCGTCCCAGCCCAGTTCCAGTACGCCTTCCGTGCCGATAAAACGGGTGAATTCTCCACCTCCGCCGCCATCGGCAAAGTTTACGCGTAAAGTTACCTGGAAAGCGGGATGTGTTTTTGTTTCCGGGTAATCAAAGATCGCTACGACAACATCCGGTACGTCACGGCCATCCTTCCACTGTACCAGGTTGCCACTGGCGAAGATGCGTTCAGGCCCCAGGGAACCGGTAATAAAGTGAAGACCTGATATGAGGTGTACGAAAAGATCGCCGGGTACACCGGTACCATATGCCCGGTAGTTACGCCAGCGGAAGAAACGGGTAGGATCAAAAGGCACTTTTGAAGTATCCTTAAGGAAGGTATCAAAATCCATAGTAGCAGGAGAAGCATCCGGCGGGATAGAGTACTGCCATGCGCCCAGGGCGTCATGACGATCAATACGGGCTTCTACAATGTTCAGCTGACCTATTTCCCCGGCCTCGTAGCGCTTCTTTGCCTCTGCGAGGGCAATACTGCTTACACGCTGGCTACCCACCTGAAAAACGGCCTTTGTGCGCTGCTGAGTGGCAATCACTTTATGCCCCTCCTCTATCTGCTGTACCATCGGCTTTTCACAGTATACCGCCTTGCCTTTTTCCATTGCATCAATGGAAATGGTATCATGCCAGTGGTCGGGAGTGGCAATGATCACAGCGTCGATGTCTTTTCTGTTCAGCAGTTCGCGATAATCGCGGGTCGTAAAGATGTCTTTACCATACACTTCTTTGACTTTCGTAAGGTGACCATCATACAGGTCGGCAGCTCCTGCGAATTCCACACCGGGAACTTTCAGGGCAGCTTCTAAGTCGCCGAAGCCCATGATACCCATACCAATACAACCGATACGGATCTTATCGTTGGCAGAAATGCGGGTGTTGGGTTGCAGGATGTGGACATGTTCCTTTCCCATAGCGGCCAATGAACCGGCGCCCAACAGGGCGGCTGTACCTCCCAGATTGCGGAGAAATTTTCTCCTGGAGTTGTCTGTCATAACGTAAAATTTGTGTGCAAAAGGGTTTTAACTCCAAACAATATACAAAAAAAATCCCCCTCGTTTTAGCGAGGGGGATGTTGATATCGACTAATACAGTACGGTCAATTACTATTTTTCGTAAGTGAAACCAGCGTTGATGTATTCGCGGTTCAGACGTGCGATGTTTGTCAGGGAGATCTCTTTCGGACATTCTGCCTCACAAGCGCCGGTGTTGGTACAGCTACCAAAACCTTCCTTATCCATCTGAGCGATCATATTCAATGCTCTTGACTTCTTCTCAGGCTGACCCTGTGGCAGCAATGCCAGCTGGGATACTTTCGCTGAAACGAAGAGCATAGCGGATGAGTTCTTACAAGCTGCTACACAAGCACCGCAACCGATACATGCTGCTGCTGCAAATGCTGCATCTGCATCATCTTTTGGTACCAGGATGTTGTTGGCATCCTGGGCGTTACCTGTATTTACAGATACATAACCACCCGCTTCAATGATACGGTCAAAAGCACCTCTGTCAACGGTCAGATCTTTCACTACAGGGAAAGATCCTGCTCTCCATGGCTCAACGGTCAGTGTATCACCATCTTTGAAAGCACGCATGTGTAACTGACAGGTAGTAGTACCTGCCCATGGACCATGTGCACGGCCGTTGATATGCATAGAACACGCACCACAGATACCTTCGCGGCAGTCGTGGTCAAACGCTATTGGTTCTTTACCTTCATTGATCAGACGCTCGTTCAGCACGTCGAACATTTCCAGGAAGGACATTTCAGAAGAAATACCACTTACCGGATAAGTTTCAAATTTTCCCTGGGCGTCTGCGTTTTTCTGCCTCCACACTTTAAGTGTGAGATTCATGTTATAATGTTCCATATCTATTGGACTATTATTGTTGTGAAAATTATTTATAGCTACGCTGAGTTGGTTTACATTCTACAAACTCAAGAGCTTCTTTATGCAACTCGAACTGGCTTTCTCCTTTATATTCCCATGCAGAAACATAGGAGAAGTTTGCGTCGTCACGTTGTGCTTCCCCTTCATCTGTCTGTGATTCTTCACGGAAGTGACCTCCGCAGGATTCACGACGGTTCAGCGCGTCTACACACATCAGTTCTCCCAGCTCCAGGAAGTCAGCCACACGGCCTGCTTTCTCCAGTTCAGGGTTGAATTCGTTCGCATCACCTGGAATACGAACATCTTTCCAGAACTCTGCACGCAGCTGCTGGATCTCAACGATCGCTTCTTTCAGTCCCTGCTCATTACGCGCCATACCGCATTTGTCCCACATGATCTTACCCAGTTTCTTGTGGAAGTGGTCTACGGATTTGGTACCCTTAATGTTCATCAGTTTATCGATGGTAGACTGTACATTCTTTTCTGCCTCAATGAACGCAGGATGGTCCAGAGAATACGCCTTAGTACCAATTTCACCTGCCAGGTAGTTACCCAGTGTGTATGGTATAACGAAATAACCGTCAGCCAGTCCCTGCATCAGTGCAGACGCACCCAGACGGTTTGCACCGTGGTCGGAGAAGTTTGCTTCACCCAGCGCGTACAGACCGGTAACAGTGGTCATCAGTTCATAATCCACCCACAGGCCGCCCATCGTGTAGTGTACTGCAGGGTAAATGCGCATTGGCACTTCGTATGGATTTTCACCAGTGATCTTAGCGTACATATCAAAGAGGTTACCGTATTTCTCGGCTACCACTTCTTTACCCAGCTTACGGATCTCGTCAGCAGAAGGATTGGAGATCTGTCTTTTGCTGGCTTCGATCCTGCCGTAACGGTCCATGTTGAATGCGAAGTCCAGGTATACCGCCTGTTTGGAACTACCTACGCCATAACCGGCATCACATCTTTCTTTAGCTGCACGGGATGCCACGTCACGTGGTACCAGGTTACCAAAGGCAGGATATCTTCTTTCCAGGTAGTAATCCCTTTCGTCTTCAGGAATATCGGAAGGTTTACGTGTATCGTTCTGTTTTTTAGGTACCCATATACGTCCATCGTTACGGAGGGATTCAGACATCAGCGTCAGCTTGGACTGATGGTCTCCGGAAACCGGGATACAGGTCGGGTGGATCTGCGTGTAACAAGGGTTACCGAAGAAAGCGCCTTTACGGGTAGCTTTCCAGGCTGCCGTTACGTTAGAGCCCATTGCGTTTGTGGACAGGTAGAATACGTTACCGTAACCACCGCTAGCCAGCAGTACCGCATGACCGAAGTGACGTTCCAGTTTACCGGTGATGAGGTCACGGGCAATGATACCGCGTGCTTTACCATCTATCACTACGATGTCCAGCATTTCGTGACGGTTGTACATGGTCACGTTACCTAATGCTACCTGGCGCTCCAGAGCGGAGTATGCACCTAACAGCAGCTGCTGACCGGTCTGACCGGCAGCGTAGAAAGTACGTTGTACCTGTGTACCACCGAATGAACGGTTGCTCAGCAATCCGCCATATTCACGTGCGAAAGGAACACCCTGTGCCACGCACTGGTCAATAATGTTGCCGCTTACCTCTGCCAGACGATGCACATTCGCTTCGCGGGCACGGTAGTCGCCACCTTTTACAGTATCATAAAACAGACGGAACACAGAGTCACCGTCGTTCTGGTAATTCTTTGCAGCATTGATACCACCCTGTGCAGCAATACTGTGCGCACGGCGTGGGCTATCCTGGAAACAGAAAGCTTTCACCTTATAACCTAACTCACCCAAAGAAGCAGCAGCCGAAGCCCCTGCCAGGCCAGTACCCACGATGATCACTTCCATGTTGCGCTTGTTAGCCGGGTTTACCAGCTTACAATGCCCCTTATAATCTTCCCATTTCTTATCTAATGAACCGGCAGGAATTTTTGAGTTCAGCATATATCCTTACTTTACTAAATTGATTTGAAATATATAACCACGGGAATGATAGCAAAACCAATAGGAATCAGGATCCCGAAAAACCAAACACCTACGAAGTTGATGAGGCCATTGTACTTAACGTGGTTCAGGCCGAATGTCTGGAATGCGCTTTTAAACCCGTGTATCAGGTGAAAAGATAAACCGATCATACCGATCACATACAGGATCACCATCCAAAGTTGCGTGAATGCCTCCTGTACAACTGCATACAGATTGTTGTATTCCTCTCCGTTGTATGTTATCGGCCGTACATCACCATAGTGCATCCAGTACCAGAAATCTTTCAGGTGGATGATAATGAAGATCAGCAGGATGCTACCCATGATAGCCATCTGACGGCTGAACCAGGATGAAGTCTGGTTACCGGGATTGATAGCATACTTCACCGGACGGGCAGCCCTGTTACGGAACGTAAGCTGTAAGGCAAGAATAGCGTGAAGAAGAATGATGATCTTTAAACCCCAGGCCAGGAACTGGATGAAGGGGTTATGGCTCATGAAAGCAGCGTAGATGTTAAAAGCTTCGCCCCCATCGTCCTTGAGTAACGCGAGATTACCAGTCAGGTGCACGATAACAAAACTACACAGAAAGAGACCGGTAGCACCCACTAATAATTTTTTACCGATAGAGGTATTAAAGAACTGTGACCACTTCATAAGTTAAATTCTAAGCTTCCTTAAAAGATGATATGATAATATTTCGAATATATCGCGCAAATTTAGCGCAGGAAAAATTAAAACCAAATGATATTTCTCAGTTTTTGGTTTGATAGTGAGGGCCAATACATAGTTTAGCCAACAGCCATCAAGTTCACGGCTGTCAGGCCGGTTACTAACCTGGGGGTTAGTGTATAACCGGCACATAACGTGAATAAACAAAGAATCCGGGAGTTTGTTCTCCCCCCGCCACTACTCCAGACGGCGCATCATGGCGTTGTCAATGAGAGAATAAAGATGTTGTGGTTGGCAAGTACGCCACTTGTCGATATCCAGGAGGTGTACGTAGTTGTCCAGGTGGGCGCGTTCAAATTCCTGCCGCGTCTGTTCTGGCATATTGAGACTTACGATCCATCCTCCCTCGTCACGTATATCATCCCACCACTCTTCATAATAGCTGTCATCAGATGAGTGGAAATTCAGCACATTCTCTGTGATCAGGATGAACTTATTGATCTTGCTGGCAATCATGACATCAATCACGTCCCGCTTTAATACCATGATGTCGTTTTCGATACAATCGTTCCACTCTCCCAGCACTTCAATAATGGCATAGTTGAACTCGTAGTCGGCAAATAGCACCTTCAGATACAGGTTACGGGACCCGAATTCATCCCATTGAGGATGTACATAATAATTATATACGGTATTGGAGTAAGTAAACTCGCTGTACTCCCGTCCGTAGAACGGGGATTGTTCATCATCCTCTGCAGTATATAAATGGCGCCAGTTATAAAAAGGTTCTATATCATGCATGTCACACTAACTCTAAATGTTCGTTTCTACAAATTTCGGGGGAAATTTCAGAAAATAGAAACGCTGCATTTCTGGAAAAAGTTGTAACTATACATAGTCCTCAATCGCCTTTCTAACGCTGCCGGCCTTCAGTAATAACTCTTTTGCCTTTTCATAATCAGTCAGGGATAATTTCTCCATCAGCATCTTCACACCTCTGTCCACCAGCTTATCATTGCTCAGTTGCATGTTCACCATTTTATTATCTTCCACCCTGCCCAGCTGGATCATCACAGCTGTGGAGATCATGTTCAGGACCAGCTTCTGCGCTGTACCACTTTTCATACGGGTGCTGCCGGTAATGAATTCCGGTCCCACAACGACCTCAATAGGGAAATCCGCTTCTGCCGATATGGGCGCTCCCGGATTACAACAGATGCTTCCGGTCACAATACCTTCCTTACGGCATTTGTTCAGCGCGCCTATTACATAAGGAGTAGTACCACTCGCTGCAATCCCCACCACCACGTCTTTTTCGGTAATATTACATTCCTGCAGATCTTTCCAGCCTTGTTCCCTGTCATCTTCGGCAAACTCCACCGCTTTACGGATGGCGGCGTCCCCTCCGGCTATCAGCCCTATCACCAAACCATGAGGCACACCAAAAGTGGGCGGGCATTCTGATGCATCCACAATGCCTAAACGTCCGCTGGTACCTGCCCCCAGGTAAAACAACCTGCCGCCGGCCAGCATTTTATCTGCAATGGCGGTTACCAGTTTCTCTATCTGTGGCAATACTTTGGCTACAGCCTGAGGTACAGTGGTATCTTCCTGGTTGATATTACTGAGGATCTCCTGCACACTCATTTTCTCCAGGTGACGATAGTGCGACGTCTGCTCTGTTATTCTCTGAAAAGACATTAGTAGTGTATTTGATTATTGATGATATTCCACCAGTCCGTCCATAGGACTGCGCAATATCCGTCCCATCTGCAATTCATAGAGTTCACATAACTCTTCCAGGATGTCCCTGAAATGCCAGGCGATGCTGCCGGTAAAGTGCAAAGGGTGTGTCCAGCTTTCGCTGTATTTATAAATATGGTTAAAGAAAAACTCGTTTAAGCCGTCTTCCAGGATGTTTTCTATGATAAAATGTCCCCTGTTCTCTCCCAGGAACTTTGCAAAACCCGCCAGGTAGCGGTTCGGCATCGGTCTGCGGTACACATTTTCCAGTATTTCCTCATGATTGGTGTTATACTGTGCATCAAACCGGCTTTTCAGGTCTTCATCGAAGGTATTATACAGGTAATACTGCAGTAGCTTTTTGCCCAGAATGGCGCCACTACCTTCATCTCCCAGTACATAACCCAGTCCCGGGTTATTCTTTTTGATGGTTGTTCCGTCAAAAAAGCAGGAATTGGAACCTGTTCCCAGAATGCTGGCCACTCCCGGCTCGTTTCCACACAAAGCCCTGGCGGCTCCCATCAGGTCATGGTTCACTTCGAAAGTTGCTATCGGCCACACAGCCCGTAAAGCCGTCTCCACAATTTCCCTGCTCTTCCGCTGTAAACAGCCCGTTCCGTAATAATGTATTTCGTCTATCTGTATATCTGGCGGCAGCTGCGGTAAAAGCTCTTTTTCCAGCAGCTCCTGTATCTGTTGTGCATTCAGGAAAAAAGGACTGATCCCGGATGTTTGATAACGTGCGGCCTGTCCGGCTCCCAGCAGGCACCATTCAGCCTTGGTTGATCCACAATCTGCAATTAGCTGTACTTTCATGACACATCCGTTGAAGGTTGAGGTTTAATATACTATTTTTGCCACAAGTTAAATAAATAGCGACAAGATACAAGCTACCTTGCAGCTGTTTTCAATACATGATTATGTCGAACAGGAAATTGAATGTTTTTTTACCGCTGTTATTTGCAATAGTGCTTGCTTTGGGAATGTATCTGGGCCACAAAATGCCGGGGGCTAACACAGGAGCGCAAACATTGCTATTCAGCCGGGCGGGACGTGCACCACTGCAGGAAGTCATGGACCTGCTCAAAATAAAATACGTTGATACCTTACAGGTAGCCGATCTGCAGCAGGAAGCCATTGAAGGTCTGCTCAGCCATCTGGACCCTCACTCTATCTATATTCCGCCTTCCAATCTGCAAACCGTGAATGAAGACCTGGAAGGTCACTTCTCCGGTATCGGCGTAGAATTCAATATCATAGCCGACACCGTAAACATTGTTTCTGTTGTACCGGGAGGCCCTTCAGAAACTGCCGGCGTACAAACAGGCGATAAGATCATCAAAGTGAATGACTCCCTCGTTGCCGGCAATAGCATCTCCGGCGACAAGATCCGGAAATTGCTGCGTGGTCCGAAAGACTCAAAGGTGACGGTCAATATGTTACGCCAGCAGAAGCTTATCCCCGTTCAGATCACCCGCGGCGATATTCCGCTCTACAGCATAGATGCAAGTTACATAGCGACACCCGGTGTTGGCTACATCAAGATCAGCAAGTTTTCGGGCACCACCTATCAGGAATTTATGGACGCCATGCGTAAGCTAACGAATGCCGGTATGACAAAACTCGTCATCGACCTTCGCCAAAACCCTGGCGGTTATCTGGATGCTGCTACCCGTATTGCCGATGAGCTGCTCGACGAGAATAAACTGATCGTATACACTAAAGGGAAAAGCTATCCCCGTGCTGACTACCGCTGTCAAAAGCCTGGTCTGTTCGAAAAAGGTGATCTGGCCATTCTCACCGATGAAGGTTCTGCAAGTGCCAGCGAAATCCTCGCGGGTGCCGTACAGGAATGGGACCGCGGTACTATTATCGGCCGCCGTACCTTCGGGAAAGGCCTGGTACAGGAACAATTCGATCTCAGCAACGGCGGCGCTCTCCGTCTGACGGTAGCACGTTATTATCTTAATTCCGGGAGAAGTATCCAGAAATCTTATGCCAATGGCCGTGATGCATACGATGACGACATCCTGAACCGCTTCAATCATGGCGAATTCGTCAACCGTGACAGCATCCATCCGCTGGATACCATGCAGTTTAAAACTGCCAGTGGCCGCATTGTATACGGTGGTGGCGGCATCACTCCTGATGTCTTCATTCCTTTCGATACCAGCCGCTTCTCCAATGTGCTGACCAGTATGTATTCCCGTAGCACTTTCAGCAACTTTGCCTACCAGTATTACAATAGCCACAAAGACGAGTTCAAACAATATAAAGACGCCACTCAGTTCAGCAACCAATACCAGGTTAGTAATGAACTTTACAGCGCTTACAAGGTCTTTGCTGCGAAAGACAGTGTTCGTGGTGTGGAGTCCATCAATACTCATGATGAGACCGAGATCAGAACGCGACTGAAAGCGTTATTGGCGAGGCAGATCTGGAGTTATGCAGGTTTCTACGAATCGCTGAATAAGGATGATGAAATGATGAGGAAAGCGATAGAGTTATTGAAAAAGAAATAACTTCTTTCATGTTATAGTTTAAAAGCCATCTGGGTAATCCGGATGGCTTTTTTTTATCATCTTACTTTGTTAAGTAGTTTCATTTGTTTAGCGCACGTTTGTTGTTTTTCATAGAATGCATTGAGTAGCTCGGTTTGTTTACCTGGATGGGCCTTATCTGGTAGCCCGGTTTGTTGTTTGAATAGAACGCGTTAAGTAGCCCGGTTTGTTTACTTGGATGGGCCTTATCTGGTAGCCCGGTTTATTGTTTGAGTAGAACGCGTTAAGTAGCCCGGTTTGTTTACCTGGATAGGCCTTATCTCGTAGCCCGGTTTGTTGTTCGAATAGAACGCGTTAAGTAGCCCGGTTTGTTGTTTGAATAGAACGCGTTAAGTAGCTCGGTTTCAGTATGGGATCGCGGTCGGCGCCTCTTTGGTTGAATTACTTCTATACAACAATCGCTTTAAGTTGCTCCAGTCTTTTTTCTAATCTTTTTATTTTCAATTCATTATTTCTTTTCTGGTATTGGTCAAGCAAGG
>NZ_QGTG01000015.1 GCF_003182155.1 Chitinophaga sp. S165 | reverse complement strand
TGTGCTGCAGAGGGCTTTTGCCTCCTACAATTTACCCTATAAAGTCTTATGTTGTTTTTAGCGAAACAGTGGATCGCCGATTGGCTGACTATTTAACCCCTGGGTGGGTCGTATTGAGCGTACTTCAAATAACTGAGGCCAGTGGTTCCCACCTGCACCGCTCACTGCGGCCGGTCTCCAAAATAATTGCCGGAGTGCTGCTCGCAAGTGTACTGCATATTATAGTTGCATGATGTCTGTTATGGATGTTTCATGATTTCCATTGTGATTACCCACTATGATTTTGTACTATCTAAGAATGGGCGTATAGTCGGTATAATCGGTATAAATGGAACATGCAAGTTGAACACTTGAATAGCTGAATAACTTAAACAGCCTAAATAAGTTGAACACCTCAAATGGGTTGAACCGCTCGAAGGCCTGAAAGGCGAACAACTTCGCTGGGAGTAAGCGGCAAAAACGGCATATCCGGCATATCCGGCAATAAAGTACGCTTTAAACATGGCGTTAACCCGACGTTACTACGACGTATACCCCAAGTGTCCTACATTCGTATAAACTAAATCATATGCCTAAAATTGTTGGTGGTGTGCCTCCTTTTATTGGCACACAGGATAATCTCACAATATATCTTATGAACGGAGAGTATATTATCCGTACTAAAAGTTCGCTTACTGGTAAACGCGTTAAGCATGATCCGGCTTTTGCCAAAACAATGAAATATGCAGGATGGCTTAAGCAAGGAGCACGTATTGCTTCCCGTATTTATAGGCAATTACCCGATGATAAGCGCGTGTATAAACAATATCGTGAACTGACAGGAAAGGCTATGCTACTATTAAAAGAAGGTTTTAATGCAGATGATGTTATCACCATGCTGGAAGCTGTTTATCTGATTCAACCAGTAAAGTGTGCAATGGTTGATGATAGTGATCAATACCGCGAATATTGCCATGAACATACTAGTAGGAACGATAGCGGAAATGGTAGTGCCAGTTGCGTTGAGTGTTGTAATGGATATACCAGTGGAAGCGGTAGTGCAAATGGTGGTGAATATCGTGTTGAACATCGTCGTGAATGTACACGTGGAAGCTTACATCTAAACAGAGGTATTGTGTTGAGTATCGTAGTGATATCAGATAAGGTGATGGTGGAAATGATAGCAATTATTGTGGTGAGTGCTTTAGTGAATGTAGTGTTGAACGTTATGATAAATATGTCGGCAAGTTTAGCGGAGAGTCAAATGCAATTAAACAACAAATTCATATAGAGCCAATATGCTACAGCAATACCGGTAAATGCGATGGTAATGTAATAGTAAAAGGCAAAAGTGTATGAATACTAATATGCGCTATGAATATATGCTGCATCGCTATTATTTTGGAGACCGGCCACAGTGAACGGTGCGGGTGGGAACCACTGGCCTTAGTTGTTTGAAGTATGCCCAATACGACTTTCCAGGGGTTAAATAGAAGAATTCCCAAAGCCCATCCGCCCTATCAAAGCTGAATATTAAGGAACTTCAAAGAACTACAGCCAGTGGTCCCACCTGCAACCGCGAGCTAGAAGGTCAGCGCTGGATTCAATGTCAGTCCACATTCGCTTCCCACACCCAAACGCTGACGATCCGAAATACTCCCGACGCCACAAAATGACGGGAAACCCAATAAACCACACTTGCAAAATTGAAAGTAAACGATTACATTTAATGTCTATTCCACAGCCTTTTTGTCATACTGTGTTGTTTATCAATCATTTATTGTGGACATTGCCAATAAGTCGAGCGTACTGCACAGTAATTTAGAGGGGAGTATTGTAATCGTTTACGTAAATCTTTTAACTTTGAGGATTATTCCACATAAATAACAATTCCATGAATAAAGGCGAGGCCAGATCATAAATGTCAACAGGGTTTCTTCATCAATTAACAATACAGCTCCACAAAACTGAGAAAGCATGAAAATGAAAGTATTTATGACTGTACTGCTGGCAGCAACAATGGCCAATGTTGCTATCGCGCAGGAAAAACCCAGGGAGATCTGGTCCAAAAAGAAAGCTGCTAAATGGTATAAACAGCACGACTGGCAGAGAGGGAGCAATTTCATCCCCAGTTACGCCATTAACCAGCTGGAAATGTGGCAACCAGAGACATTTGACACCGCCGCCATTAACAGGGAATTGAAATATGCAGCCTCTATAGGGCTGAATTCTATGAGAGTGTTCCTGCATCACGCCGCCTGGCAACAGGACCCGGAAGGATTTAAACAACGGGTGAGCACTTATCTGGACGTCGCCAGCAGAAATGGGATATCGACCACATTTGTACTGTTCGACGATTGCTGGAATAAAACTTATACAACCGGTAAACAACCGGAGCCTAAAACGGGTATACATAATTCAGGCTGGTTACAGGACCCCGGTATAATAAGAGAGTCTTCACCGGCACTGACCGATACCCTGGAACGCTACGTGAAAGACGTGCTGACCACCTTCCGGAAAGATAAACGCATTCTGCTGTGGGACCTTTATAATGAACCGGGTAACTCTGGTTATGGTAATAAAAGTATGGACCTGCTGACTAAAACCTTCTCATGGGCAAGGCAGGTAAAGACCATACAGCCGGTATCATCAGGAGTGTGGAATAAAGACCTGAAAGATCTGAACGTGTATCAGCTGAATAATTCAGATGTGATCACTTATCATAATTACGCAGACGAGAAGGAGCATCAGGAAACAATAGACAGTCTGCGGAAATATGAACGTCCGTTGATCTGTACAGAATATATGGCACGTACCCGTGGCAGCAAATTTCAGAATATTATGCCGCTCCTGAAGAAAGAAAAGGTAGCCGCTTATAACTGGGGACTGGTATCCGGAAAGACCAATACGATCTATGCATGGGATACGCCGATGAAAGATGGAGGAGAGCCGCCGGTATGGTTTCATGATATCTTCCGTAAGGATGGAACACCATACAGTGCAGAAGAAGTGACAGTAATTAAATCTTTGACGGGAGCACAGTGATCTCCCGCTTGTATATAATCAAAAAAAAATAAACAAACAGTGGAGCAAGCAAAACTAAACGCCTTTGCACAGAAGCATTTCGACCAGGAGCCTTTAATGGTAAGGGCGGCAGGGCGTATTAATCTGATAGGAGAGCACACCGACTATAATAACGGGTTCGTATTGCCCGCTGCTATAGACAAAGCCATTTACCTGGCTATTGTAAAACGTAACGATAATAAGATCATCTTACATGCGCTGGATGTAAATGATCGCTATGAAGGCTCGCTGGATAAAGTGGTGCCTACCGCTCAGCAATGGCCTGACTATCTGCTTGGCGTGGTGCAACAGCTGCAACAGGCGGGGCACATCATTGGTGGATTCGAATGTGCATTCTGTGGCAACGTACCCCTGGGCGCCGGCCTTTCATCCTCTGCAGCGTTGGAGTGTGCAACCATTTTTGCACTGAATGAGATCTTCGGACTGGAGATCGGCCGTAAGGACATGACCTTGCTGGCACAGGCAGCAGAGAACCACTTCGTTGGTGTTCGCTGCGGCATTATGGACCAGTTTGCAAGCATGTTTGGCAAAAAGCAACAGCTGATCAAACTGGATTGCGCTTCACTGGAATATGAATATATCCCTTTCAACTTTGATGATGTGAGCCTTGTACTGCTGGATACACAGGTGAAACACTCACTGGCATCTTCAGAATATAATACCCGTCGCGAGGAATGTGAAACAGGTGTGGCGCTGATCAAAAAGCATCATGCACATGTGAACAGCCTGCGTGATGCCAATATGGATATGCTGGATGCTTATGTAAAATCATACGATGCAACTGTTTACAACCGTTGCCGCTATGTAGTGGAAGAGATACAGCGTTTACAGGATGCCTGTGACGATCTGCAGCGTAATGACCTGGAAGCATTCGGTAAAAAGGTTTTCGCAACACACGAAGGACTGGATAAACTGTATAATGTAAGTTGTCCTGAACTTAACTGGCTGGCAGAATTTGCAGCCGGACAGCAAGGCGTATTAGGTGCGCGTATGATGGGAGGCGGTTTTGGTGGTTGTACCATCAATATCGTTAAGAAATCAGCAGTACCGGCCCTGCTTGAAAAAGCAGCCGCAGGTTACGAACAGCAGTTCAAAACACCGTTGAAAGCATATGTTACGAGCATCGAAGATGGATGCCGTAATGTCAATAATTTGGTTAATAATTAAGCTCTGAAGTCAAAGGACTGGCCTACATCCATAGGTCAGTCCTTCACTAAATGTAAATGTTCCGGGAGAATGTCTGAAAATACCTTTGATCTAACAGCTCATCCCCATACCCGTTTGAATATTCTGACGGGAGAATGGGTCCTGGTGTCACCTCACCGTTCCAAACGCCCCTGGCAGGGAAAGGTGGAGTCGCCTTCTTTAGTACAGCGTCCGGCCTATGTGGAGGATTGTTATTTATGCCCGGGCAATACCCGTGCAGATGGTACTCACAACGCAGCGTATGATGGGCCTATCGCATTTACGAACGATTTTTCCGCCTTACTGGCCGATACCCCGAAAGGTGGCGCCAATGAAGACGGATTGCTGGTAGCCCGGTCACAGAAAGGCATTTGCCGTGTGATCTGCTTCAGCCCACGTCATGACCTTACATTACCTGAAATGGAACTGCCCGATATCCGTAAAGTGGTAGACCTCTGGCATACCGAACTGGAATCACTGGCAGCAGTACCATTCATTAAATACATACAGATCTTCGAAAACAAAGGAGAGATCATGGGATGCAGCAATCCGCATCCGCATGGACAGATCTGGGCTTCCGAAGATGTGCCGATGGAAATAGAGAAGGAAACACGTCAGCAACGTAATTATTTTCTGCAACATGGCCGTAGCCTGTTGTCGGCTTACCTGGAGAAAGAACTGAAGGCAGAAGAGCGTATCATCGCGCAGAATGAACATTTTGTGGCACTGGTACCTTTCTGGGCGGTATGGCCTTTTGAAGCAATGATCATCAGCCGCCGTCATGTACAGAACCTCCTTCAATTCACATCAGCAGAACGTGATGGACTGGCAGCTATCCTGAAAGAGCTGACCACCCGCTATGATAATCTGTTTGAAACATCATTCCCTTATTCGGCAGGTATGCACCAAATGCCCTTTAACGATGGCGACAGCCATCCGGAATGGCACTGGCACATGCACTTCTATCCGCCATTACTGCGCTCTGCAACCGTGAAGAAATTTATGGTAGGATATGAAATGCTGGCACATCCGCAAAGGGACATTACACCGGAATATGCTGCGGGACGTTTGAGAGAACTACCCGTAGTGCATTATAAGAAAGCAGGGGTGCCTGCATAGACTTGTTTTTTGTTTATTCTTTTTTTGAACCAAAATGTGTTGGGGGCCGTAATCGTACGGCCCCATTTTATTTTAACTGAATATCGTTTGAAGTAAGATATTACAAGGTTACCCTCACACCGCCATAATAATTCCTTCCCGGTGCAGGGTTATAATACCTGGCGCCAACAGCATTCAGATCATTCCCTAAACTATAGCGCTGGTCCAGCAGGTTATCGACACCTGCATATATTGACAGCCATTTATTGGCGCCCCAGTTCACTTTCCCCTGTACAAGATGGTATGACTTTGCAAAGGCGGTATTCGCGTCATCTAATGGAAGACGGTCTGTGTAGGTATGCTGGCCATATATTGAAACACGTGCCGGGAATTGTATAAGCAGGGATGCTGTCGCAGTGTTTTTGGGAACGCCTGTGATAGTATTACCGGAAAGGTCCTTACCTGCAATGTTGTAGTCGCTGAACTTGAAATGACTGTAGGTGTAACTGTCCTGGAACTGGACGCCCCGGAAAAATCCTTCCGTCCTGGGACGTTGCAACCATGCAGAGAAATGGAATTCCACACCTGTCTGGTTAGTTCCGCCGGCATTAATAAAGAACTCTGTACCATCGTCATGCAACTGGCGTACGATCGCATCCTGCAGCTTGTAATAGAATACTGCCGCATCTGCCTGGAAACGGTTATTACGGCTGTTGAACCGCAAACCTGTTTCATAGTTCCAGCCGGTTTCTGCCTGTAGGGTAGTATTGATGATATTATCTGAAGCGCGTACTTCCGCGATGGAAGGAGGGGAGTAACCCCTGCTTACTGTGGCGCGTGCTGCCAGATCGGGCGTTATCAGGTAAGAAAGAGAGAAACGTGGCATCAGTTCAGCGGTAAATTTCTTTTTACCATCTATGCCTGCCGCCACATCATTGAAGTGGTAACGGTAATAGTTGACGCTGACTGCAGCTTCTGCTACCCATTGTTTGCCGGGACGGAGGGTGACACCGGTGAAATAGAAGTATTGTCTGGCGGTGATATCACTGGCGGCCTGCAAAGTATCCCTTACACCAGCCCTGTTGCCGTAATTGTCAATATCTGATCCGGTTTGCTGCCATTCTATACCTGTCGTCCAGTCGAGTATCATATTGGTATTGCCCAGCGGCTGGTTCTGGAGGGCGATATATGTGCGGGCGCCAAAGGTATTTTCGTCCCTTGCTTCAAAGTTGGTAATAAACGGGTTCTCGAAGTGAGTATTACTACCATATACAGTGATGACATGTTGCCAGTGCTCAGAAATTTGTGAAGTATGCACCAGGCCTCCGAACGCTGTTTTATTCCTGATACCTGCTTTCTGGGTAATAGCACCTGGCAAGGTGGCTGTAGCAGGCCGGGAAGCTTTAGGGTCCGCTTCTGCCTGGGCAAGGGTCAAACCGCCCGGAGTACGGTAATCCAGGTCACTATAAAAGGCGATCAGTTTGAGTTGGTTATGAGGATTGTATTGCCATTCCTGAGCGGTTTGCACATAATACCTTTTCATGGCACTGTTATCTCTGTAGCCGTCTGAATGATGTACGGCCTGATAGATATTCAGTTTATAATTGCCCCATTGCTGCTGCCATCCGAGCTGTTCACGGAACAGGCCGTAGCTGCCGCCCTGTATATCGGCCCTGATACGCGTGCTATAAGGTAATGTGCCTGCAGGATGCAACAGTACGACGCCGCCTGAATTGGCGCCAAACTGGCTGCCATCAGGCCCTTTCAATACTTCGATGCCCTGAAAACTTCCGGGGTCGGCAAGATTCAGGTAGGAGTTGCCACCTGCATCTGTCAGTGGGATCTCGTCCAGGTAGAGCTTTACGTTCCTGATACCGAAAGGGGAGCGCAGCAGGCTACCTCTTAAAGAAAGACGGTAACTGCCGGGCGAGCGTTCTTCCATGCGTACGCCGGGGACCGTATTTAATGCCGGCAATAATGTAACGCCTTGCTGTAGTTGTAACTGACGTTCGGTAAGTACAGTACTGCTGGTAGGCACCTGGAGCAGGGTAAACTGTTTGCCCGGGTATGCCTGTATCACTACTTCCCGGAGACGGTGAGTAGTATCGGTTGATGATTGTGCATAAGTGGCCAGCGGTAGTATACTAAGGGCCAATAGAACTTTTTTCATTAGATAGTGTCTTCTATTGTACCAAAGCTACTTGTATTTTCCCTATTTGCCCCAGCCAAATGGGATCACCGGTATTGCACACTGTTAGCAATACATCGCCGCACGGCAACATATTTCAACTGGGTTGCCGTACAGACGTATAATCCTGTACGGCATTTCGTTTGTAGCTCTGGATTCGTAACACGGAGAGCCAATTACTACATCTTATCCATAAACAATTGCAAGTCACATATCATGCCTCAATGTTGAACATAAATTATCAGGTCCCGGAGCTGTATGCTTTTTTACTACTGATTATTTGCCGGTCAGATCCCTGTTATTAGTAGCGGATATCCGCATGTGATAACCACTTGTTTGCTGTATAAAAACATCCGTTATAAATGCTGCCGAAAAAAAATAATGTCTTCTAATTTGGAAATATGATTTCATGCTGTATATTTGTCTACAGATTCAGTAGACTAATAAGATTTACCACCACCCGGAGAAAAGAGCTGAGTATTCTCCTTGTTTTGTCTCACCATCAAAACAATATTATCAGCGATATGAAAATCAAAAACCGATTATTATATGCATTTGCATAAACGAATAATGATACATAGTTCTATGGGTGAAGTGGTGAAGGTCGATCATAACCAGTTCTATAGAACAGTTGTTTACAACAGCTGTTGTTGATCAAAAGAAATTGTTTGCTATAAGCTGTAAATAAAAATGCCCGGTCAGGCTAGCGGGGAAGGTGTGTTGCAGATTTATTGGTGGTAAATTATAATGTAATATACCTCCCGCGCCCCCTGGCATTAATAGACAGGAACAACGATATACTCACGGCGCTTTGCTGTTATTCCGGAAGCATTACCTGCTTACCTGTATTATACTCAACTCGATTTATTACGACATTATATACCTGCTATATGGTAACAATTATATTGTTACCATTAAAAGATAGTGAATACTTCCTTTAGCAAATAGGTGATCCCGATCCGGATTTCAATCTGGGCTGGTAAATTTTAATAAATCGATCTTCTCAAAGTTTTTTTAAATTCTCTTATGGAAAAATAATGACGTCGCATCTATATTGTAAATGTTTATCCCATGAATGCAACGAACATTATTAAATCAGACTTTCTCGACATTCTTTTTGATGGTCGTAATAAAGACTACGGAGCCTATGACTTACGTAGAAGTGAAGACAAACGCGTGCGCAACGCTATTATTGGTACAGCTTCCATCGCATTGGTCATCATCGGTGGATATGTAGTCAGTAATAATCTGATGGCTGCGGACATGCATACACGAAAAGATGTAGCTGTGGTTGACACTTACTTAAAAGATCTTGAAATGCCGGAAGAGAAGCCGTTAACACCGCCTCCTCCTCCTGTTACTACACCACCACCGCCGGCCTCTTCATCCATTAAAATTGTCACACCCACTATCGCGCCTGACGAACTTGTAAAGGAAGCGGATGAATTACCTAAGTTAGAAGACGTTGGTAACAAATCTGTTGGTCTTACTAACACAGTTGGCGATGATGTAAATGGTGTTGACAATCCATTTGCAAATGGAGGTACTCCCGGTGGTGTGGTTGAAGCGCCTAAAGTGGAGGTAAAGGAAGAGATCCCATCCTTTGTTGAAATTATGCCATCATTCCCTGGAGGTGATGAAGCATTGGCCAGATTCCTTCAGAAGAATATCAGATATCCTCATATGGCACAGGAAAATGGAATTGAAGGAAGGATATTCGTACAGTTTGTGGTAGATAAAGAGGGAAAGGTTAGTGAAGTACAGACCGCAGGCGCTCACAAAGGCGGCGGACTGGAAGAGGAAGCAATGCGGGTGGTGAAGTTAATGCCGAACTGGAAACCCGGTAGACAAAGCGGACATAACGTTGCCGTAAGATACAGCCTGCCTATTGGCTTCACTTTAGCTCAATAAAAAGACTGATTTCTTTTTAACAGATCATATTACTCAATTAACAGGTTTATTCTCTCAACACTCCCAAATTTAGGGGGGACTTGCAAAAGGCCGTGGCGGATAGCTACGGCCTTCCTCTTTCTACTAACTTTGCATTCCACTTTGTAACTATTTTATACTATTTTTAGCTCCCGGTTGGCAAAGGCTCTTTTAAATTACGAAATTTAGTTATGGAAGCACCGGTTAATAACACCTTGCAATTATTCAAGAACCTGGTTGGCACCAAGTTCCAGTTATACAATAGTCTTTTTACCGCATTGCCTTTTCATAAGGTAGAAAGAACCGGCGTATTTTTGTCATTATTCTTAATCCATTGTGAAGAGGGATACGGAAAGGAAAAAAGCCCCCAGGAAATTCTTGACTCTTATTTTCAGCAATACACTTCCTGCAGTAATGAACAGCAGAAGTTGGACCTCATGTTCCGCTTTGTGCAGTATGCTGAAAGACAGGTAGTACTGTTTGATGCACTGGAAGATGCAGCATTTCGTCATATCCAGGACGTGCATGGCACTGGTTCTCTGAGCCATCTGCAGTCGGAGATCATCGCAGAACAGGCGGAAGAGATGCTTGCGAAGAAACTGCAGGACTTCTCAGTGAGACTGGTATTGACAGCTCACCCTACCCAGTTCTATCCAGGTAGTGTACTCACCATTATCAATGACCTGTCAAGGGCGTTGATCAATGACAATACCGCCCAGGTGAACTCTTATCTTCAGCAGTTGGGTAAAACACCGTTCTTCAAAAAGGAAAAGCCGACCCCATATGACGAGGCTATCAGCCTGATATGGTTCCTGGAGAACACGTTTTATACTGCTGCCGGACGTATTATATCTAAATTAAAAGCTCAGTTCCCGGCTTCTATCAATAGCAATAACCCGGTGATCAGGATGGGCTTCTGGCCTGGTGGCGACCGCGATGGTAATCCATTTGTAACGGCCGATACTACCCTGCGTGTGGCAGAAGCACTGCGAGGCGGTATCCTCAAATGTTATTACCTGGATGTACGCAAACTGAAACGCCGCCTCACTTTCAAAGGAATTGAAAATGAACTGACTGCGCTCGAACAACAACTATATAACAATCTGTTCATTCCAGGGCATAAAACCAATATCTCACAAAAAGAGATCCTGGATACACTGTCCCGTGTCCGCATCATACTTATCGAAGAAAACAATGCACTGTTCCTGAACCTGCTTGATGACCTGGTAAGCCGGGTAGAGCTGTTCGGGTTGTTTTTTGCTACGCTCGATATCCGTCAGGATAGTTCGGTACATAGCCCGTTGCTGGAGGCTGTCGCCGCCAGTTCCGACCTGTTGCCGTCTAACTATAAAGATCTTTCCGAAGCGGAGAAAATAAACAGTCTGTTGAATATCAATGGTACACTCAAGCCCGATGCGCTGAAAGATCCGTTACACAAAGATACCCTGGCCACTATTGCTGCTATGAAAGATATCCAGCAGAATAATGGTGAGTTTGGCTGTCACAGGTATATTATCAGTCATAGCATGAACGCGCTGAACGTGATAGAGGTGTACGGAATGTTCCTGTTGTCCGGATGGGAAAAGGAATCGATGAGTGTTGACATCGTACCGTTGTTTGAAACGATCGACGACCTTCGTCAGGCTGGTAATGTAATGCGTGAGCTTTATGAAAATGCAGCTTATCGCGAACATCTGCGCAAGCGCTATAATAAACAGACCATCATGCTTGGCTTCTCTGATGGTACGAAGGATGGTGGTTACCTGATGGCTAACTGGAGTATTCAGAAGGCTAAGAAGGAATTGACACGTATCTCGAAAGAGTATGAAATTGATGTAGTCTTCTTTGATGGCCGTGGAGGTCCTCCGGCAAGAGGCGGTGGTAAAACACACCAGTTCTATGCTTCTATGGGACGTGATATTGCGAACGAAGAGATCCAACTGACTATACAGGGACAAACCATCAGTTCCAATTTCGGAACGGTGGACTCTGCACAGTTTAATATAGAACAGTTGGTGCATGCAGGCATCGCCAACGAGTTGTTCTCTTCCCGTGAAGTAACACTCTCCGGCGAAGAAGAAGCATTGCTGGAAGAAATGGCCAATGAGGGATTCAAGGCATTCAATAAACTGAAGTTGCATCCTGACTTCCTGGATTATCTGGATTTTGCCAGCCCGCTGCGCTACTATGCGGAAACCAATATCGGTAGCCGTCCGTCTAAACGTAATGCAGCTGCTAAACTGAACCTTAATGACCTGAGAGCCGTGCCTTATGTAGGCGCATGGAGCCAGCTGAAACAGAATGTGCCGGGTTATTACGGTGTAGGTGCGGCATTGGAGGCGCTGGATAAAGCGGGGAAATGGGGAGCAGTTCAAAAGCTGTATAAAAATTCACTCTTCTTCCGCACATTGTTAGACAACTGCCAGATGGCGATGAAGAAAAGTTATTTCCCGCTTACTGCTGCATACGGAAAACATCCACGTTTTGGTGAGGTGTGGAACATGATACATGACGAGTACCTGCGTACACGCTTATATGTACTGCATCTTGTAGGACAAACGGAATTGATGGGCGCATCTCCTGTAGATCAGTTGTCAATACAGATGCGCGAGCGTATCGTATTGCCTTTGCTCACTATTCAGCAGGGAGCACTGGCGCGTATCCGCGAATTGAATGAAAGAGGTAATGACAAGGCGCTGAAAGAAACCTATGAGAAGCTGGTGGTACGTTGTTCTTTCGGTATCATCAATGCCGGCAGAAACTCTGCTTAATACACACGATTTATCATTTAGATAAACGTAAACGCTCAATGCAGGAATGCATTGAGCGTTTTACTTTATGCCAGTTATTGTAAGGACTGGATTTAGCCGTCTATGAACATAAACCGCGGGTGATTGTTTATCCTTCTGTACAGGACGAAGCCCCAACGATGGCCATACGGACCATGGGAATTTAAACACCTGGTAAGTACTCACTACAAGGAGGAAATAATGGCACGTTATCAACCTGGTGTTTATGCACTGTTCGCACGGCTGACGATAGCTGATTAGTGTTTGAAAATTTTGTATATTGTAAATCAGTTGTTTATGGCCGTTTTTAGATGCCGGAGCGGTACTTAGTACAGGCATGTAGCACCTGGTTAGCGTACCTTGAGGTTAAGATTTAAGAAAAATTTAAGACACGCCCTGAGATTGCATTTATCACGGATTTTCATGTCTAAATAGCGGGAATTGGTATGGGATGTTCATAGTTTTGTCAGGTCATTCAATAGTAATTGTAATTGGTAATTGATAATTCGTACTTTTACTTCATTCTTTTAGGCACTTACACGATAATTTATGGCACAAAGCGTATTCGATTTTGGCATGATTGGTCTGGGCGTAATGGGTAGAAACCTTTTACTGAACATGGCTGATCATGGTTTTTCCGTTATTGGTTTTGATAAAGATAGTACCAAGACCGGGGCTCTGGAATCGGCTGCTACAGCTGGCACTACTGTAAAGGGAGTGGCAGAACTGGCAACCATGGTACAATTACTGGAGCGTCCGCGTAAGTTGATGATGTTGGTACCAGCCGGTCAGCCGGTGGATGACGTGATAGAATCACTGATCCCTCTGCTGGAAAAAGGTGATGTGGTGATCGACGGTGGTAACTCACATTATACAGATACATTACGCCGGGTGAAATACCTGCGGGATAAAGGTATTCATTTCATGGGCATCGGCGTATCAGGCGGTGAGAAAGGCGCCCGTTCGGGACCTAGCATCATGCCGGGTGGCGATAAAGAAGCTTATGAAAAAGTAAAACCAATGCTGGAAGCAATTTCCGCAAAGGTAAATGGTGAACCTTGCGTAGCCTACCTGGGTAAGGAAGGCGCAGGTCACTATGTAAAAATGGTACACAACGGTATCGAATATTCCATCATGCAGCTGATCAGCGAAGCTTATGCGTTGCTGAAACAGGCGGGTCTGGATAACGACCGTTTACATCAGGTGTTCAAAACATGGAATGAGGGCGATCTGCAATCTTTCCTCGTAGAGATCACTGCTGATATTTTCCTTCAGAAGGATGACAAGACCAGCGCAAGACTGGTAGATGTGATCTCTGATAAAGCAGGGTCCAAAGGTACCGGTAAATGGACTTCACAGTTAGCCATGGACCTGCCGGTTGCCGTTCCTGTAATTGATACGGCTGTTGCTCTGCGTACACTGTCTGGTTATAAAGACGAACGCGTACAGGCTGCTGGTTTATACAAAGCGCCGGATGCGAAGCTCAATACACCGGTTGACACCTGGATACAGCAGGTACACGATGCCCTGTACTTCGGTGTGATCATCAGTTATGCACAGGGACTGGCCATGCTGCATCAGGCTTCTAAAGAGCTGCAGATGGAAATTCCGTTACCTGATGCGGTGAAAGTATGGAGAGGTGGATGTATCATCCGTTCTTCCCTCCTGGAAGTATATACCACTGCTTACAAAGCATCTCCTGAATTACCTAATATTCTGCTGAACAAGGACGTTGCAGCCCTTGTTGAGAATGCAATTACCAATACCCGTGCAGTAGTAGCCCAGGCAGCACAGACAGGTACCGCAGCTGCTGGTATCATGTCAGCACTGGCTTACTTCGACGCTTACCGCACAGAACGGATGCCTACCAACCTGGTACAGGCGCAGCGCGATTACTTCGGCGCTCACACCTATCAGCGTATAGATGTACCTGGTAGTTTCCATACCGTATGGGGTGAATAAAAGTTTAAGAGTGGCCGTTCGCTTGAAGCGTGCGGCCACTCTCTTAAAATATAGAGTTATGCAAAATCATAAACGTCCGCCTGCCTCCATCGTCTTCATCTTCGGCGGCAGCGGCGACTTGAACTACAGAAAATTATCGCCGGCTTTATACAACCTGTTCCTTGATAACTACATGCCGGAAAAATTTGCTATCGCGGGTATCGGCCGTAGTCCCTATGATAATAGTGCTTACCTGGAACGTTTACTGGATGGTATTAAGAAATTCTCCCGTCGTAAAGGTGAGCAGAACGGCCATTGGAAAGATTTCAGCCAGCATGTAAGCTACCTGCAGATGGACGCTGAAGACCAGTCTGCATATAGCAAGATCACTGACTTCGTGAAAGCGAAAGAAGAAGAGTGGGATGAACATCCTAACGTGATCTTCTACCTGTCTGTAGCGCCGCAACTGATGCCGGCCATCGCACAGAAACTAGGCAGTCTGAACCTGTGCAGTGATAAACGCAGCACACGTATTGTAATAGAAAAACCATTCGGTCATGACCTGCAAAGCGCTCATGAACTGAATACCCTGTTGCAAGGTTTATTCTCCGAAGAACAGATCTACCGCATTGACCACTACCTGGGTAAAGAAACCGTGCAGAACCTTATCGCACTCCGCTTTGCCAATGCGCTGTTCGAACCATTATGGAACCGTAACTACATCGATCATATACAGATCACCGCTTCAGAGACCGTAGGGCTGGAAGGCCGTGGCGGTTACTACGAAAGCTCCGGTGCACTGCGCGACATGGTGCAGAACCATATTCTGCAGGTAATGTGTATGATCGCTATGGAAGCTCCTGTATCCTTTGATGCAAACGAGATCCGTAACAAGAAAGTGGATGTACTGAACGCGATCCGCAAATTCACTAAAGATAAAATACACGAAAACGCAGTACGCGGACAGTATTCTGCCGGCTGGAGAAAAGGCCAGCAGGTAGTAGGTTATCGTGAAGAGAAAGGTGTAGACAAAGAATCGGCTACAGAAACTTACGCTGCCGTTAAGTTCTATATTGACAACTGGCGCTGGCAGGGCGTACCGTTCTACGTACGTACCGGTAAGAACATGCACCAGAAGGCAACCAATATTACCCTGCAGTTCCGCCAGGCGCCTCACTACGCGTTCCCGGCTGAGTCAGCAGAAACATGGCGTCCAAACCGCCTGACCATCAGCATACAGCCGGAAATGGATATCCGTATCCGCTTCCAGGCAAAACGCCCGGGTCAGAGCATGGAACTGGACCCTGTAGAAATGGTATTCAACTTCGACCGTCAGTATGGCGATGATCATGCGCCTGAAGCATACGAAACACTGCTGCTGGACGTAATGGAGGGTGACGCTACCCTGTTCATGCGTGCCGACCAGGTAGAAGCTGCCTGGAAAGTGGTAATGCCGATCCTGGAAACATGGGAATCCCGCACACCGGTCGATTTCCCTAACTACGCACCTGATTCCTGGGGCCCTGAAGATGCGGATGCACTGATTGCAAAGGACGGACATGCCTGGATCAATCTACCTAAATAAGAGAAATGGAATTACATATCGCGAAAAATACCCAGGAACTGAGTGAAAACCTGGCAGCATGGATCAGCAACTACATTCAGGAGGTGCTGCAGGACCAGCCTATTTTTACACTGGCCCTATCCGGAGGAAACACACCTAAACAGCTGTATACGCTGCTCACAAAAGAGCCTTATAAACTGATCATTCCGTGGGAGAGGGTACACTTTTTCTGGGGAGACGAAAGGGCGGTGCCTTTTGAAGACGAGCGTAACAATGCCCGCATGGCTTACGAAACCCTGCTGGACGTTGTAGGCGTGCCCTCAGAGAATATCCATGTAATGCGTACGGATATTGAACCGGAAGCCGCTGCTGCAGAGTATGAAAAGATTCTGCACAAATATTTCAAAGACAGCGATACTACTTTTGATCTCGTACTGTTAGGTATGGGAGATGACGGACATACCCTGTCCCTCTTCCCCGGTACTGAAGTAGTACATGAGAAAAAAGCCTGGGTAAAAGCATTCTTCCTGAAAGCGCAGGATATGTTCCGCATCACGCTGACAGCTCCCGTTGTAAACGAATCTGCCTGCGTAATATTCATGGCAACCGGTGCGGGCAAAGCCCTGACACTGAAGAGTGTCATTGAAGGAGATTTTGATGCTGAGAAATTCCCTTCCCAGTTGATCCGTCCTCAGGATGGAGAACTGCACTGGTTTGTGGATGAAGCAGCAGCAGGTGCGTTGGAAATGTAGTCAATGCCGATAAGATAGTAAATCACTATAAAAGCCTCTCTGGTACGACCGGAGAGGCTTTTTATATCAGGTTGTAGCAAGGTGAAAGCAAGAATAACCCCAAGATCTGAGAACAATACTAAGCCATATCGGGCTATATCAAGATAAACTAAGGGTATGGAAGACATACCAGCCCAAGATCTGCTAAAGACATCCTAAAGCTATATCAGGCCATATCAAGATTGGTTAAGGGCAAGCATATTCCACCAGTACTAATATCCTACCGGTTCCGGTGCAGATGCTATTAGGAATTCATGCCCTGTCAGGCTATATTTAAGTATTGTTTATATCCATGGTCTCATGCTATCAACTACAGTTATGAAAAAACTCTTCCTTTACGCAGCCGCTTTTTTAATGGGCAGTGCGCCGCTTGCCGCACAGCAATATACCGCAGACTGGGCCTCGCTGAATAAGCGTGGTATTCCTGCCTGGTTCAATGAAGCCAAGTTTGGCATCTTTATACACTGGGGCGTATATGCCGTTCCGTCTTTTGCAGTGGTAGGACCGGGTGGTTACTCCGAATGGTACTGGTATCAGCTGGATGGTGCTAAAGATGAAACACATCAGAAGGTAAGAGCTTTTCATGATAAGAACTATGGCAAGGATTTCAAGTATCAGCAGTTTGAGTCACAGTTCAATGCTTCGCTGTTCGACCCTGCGCAATGGGCAGACGTGTTCCGCCGTTCGGGTGCAAAGTATGTAGTGCTGACCTCTAAACATCATGAAGGATACTGTCTGTGGGATAACAAGCAGGCCGATTCCGTATGGGGAAGACCCTGGAATGCGGTCACCGGTACGCCCAAAAGGGATCTGCTGGGAGATTTGACAAATGAAGTAAGAAAGGCCGGCCTGAAAATGGGATACTACTATTCTTTGTACGAGTGGTTTAATCCATTGTGGAAGAAAGACAAGGCCAGCTATGTAACGAATGTGATGACACCACAGTTCAAAGACCTGGTAACACGTTATAAGCCTTCCGTGATCTTTTCTGACGGAGAATGGGAACAGTCTGATACCGCGTGGCGCAGTACAGAATTACTTGCCTGGTTATTCAATGAATCTCCTGTAAAAGATGAAGTCGTAGTAGATGACCGTTGGGGCAGCAATACCAGGGGACATAATAATGGAGCAACATACCTCACCTCAGAATATGGCAGTGGTATGCAGCCTGGCGTAGTATGGGAAGAAAGCCAGGGAATCGGTAACTCCTACGGTTACAACCGTATGGAGACAGTGAACGATTATAAAAAGAGTAACGACCTGGTGGTCTTGCTGGTGGATATCGTATCCCGTGGTGGTAACCTGTTGCTGGACATCGGCCCCACTGCTGATGGCCAGATACCTGTCATTATGCAACAAAGACTTGTAGATATAGGTTCCTGGCTGGAAGTGAACGGTGAGGCAATTTATAACACTAAGCCGTGGAAAGAAACACGTCAGTGGAGTGCAGGAAAACGTCCACAGGTAAAAGAAGCCAGCTACATGTCTGACTACAATGTGGCAAAGATGGTGAAACCATCAAAAGAGCATGCACACATTGAGATGTTCTTCACAAAGAAAGATGATGCACTGTATTGCATAGCTACCGGTTATGAACCACAGTTAACAATAAAGGACTTTGCGCCGGCAAAACAGGCAAAGGCAGTGATACTCGGCAGTGATAGGGCTATCACATGGAAGCAACAGGGAAAAGACTGTGTGATCAATCTGTCAGGACTACGTCCAGGAGATATTACCAGCAACCTGTTTGTAGTGAAGATCCAATAAAAAGCTTTTGTATCAGGATCGTAATGGCTACAGTAAATGCAATTGCATTTACTGTAGCCATTATAATTTGTGGAATAGCAAATGTGATCTGACCCGCTGCAATGCGCTAATCCATCACCTTTACAAAGCGTCTTACAAATATCTTCTGCGCCCCATCATAGATCGAAAAAATGTAAACACCAGCAGCGAAGCTGCTTAGTGAATACCCTTCTCTCATCTGTGTAAGCGGCCGTGTCAGCACTGTCCGCCCATTCATATCTGTGATGCGTACTTTGAAATCACCCAGTCGGCCGGCAAGTAATGTTAGTTGTTGTGCAGCAGGTATCGGATATAAATGGAAGTCTTCATTAATGAGGACCTGCACCGCCTGAACGTCTGAATAGATATAACGGCCGTCTGTTAATTCCAGCTTGATACGATAATAAAAGACCCCTGAATGGTCGGGATGATCTTTATAAACATATTGATCATTTGCATTGACAGGCTGATTAGATAAAGTTAAAAAGTCATTGCCCTGCAAGCGTTCCCAATAGATAGTCTTCACCCTGTCTTTTGTGCTGAGAACTACAGTAATATCTACACTATTATCTTCCTGAACATCTGCCAGTATTTGTTTGAAGAAACAAAAGACGCCCTGATGCTCATAATTGAAAGTATAACCCTGTAAACCAGTCCAGCCGTCTATATGGCGTGGAGTAACTGCTATGTACGGCGATGATAGTTGTGTTTTGGGAATGAAGACGAATGGATCTGCCGTATTGCTGATGAACGATAACGATTGACCTTTCAATGTATACACATCATAGCTTGCAGCATTATCCACAGGACTCCAGTTTATAAGTAATGTATCCGGACAATTGAAGCCTACATTGACAGCTACTGGTGAAGATATGTTGAAGTAATCGCTTGTCCAGGTAGTATCAGTAGTGTTCATTCTTAATAATCCTTTGCTAAAAATGCCAGGAATGTTCCAGCGACTGTTGGCATTTGCCAGTGGAATATCGGCTGCTATCGGGATCCAGGTAAGACCACTGTCAGCACTGAAAGACAATGTGCCATTGCCAATATGTGGTGTGCGCCAGCGTACCGCGATGTTATCTCCTGCGGTTAATTGTTCGCCGCCGGCAGGGTACTGCCATTCAAAAGATGAACGTGGAATAAACTGATATGTGATATGAAAGCTTTGGGATGTACCAGATAACAATTGCCGTGCATGCACACGGATAGTCATTGTGCCTGTCGCCGGTTGTTCAATAGTGACTTGTTCCTGGTTATTAAGACTATCTCTGCCACGACGTGCAGGCGCTGAGAGTGAATCGGCAGCAGGATAAGCACTCAGTAGCCAGGGAGCATGACTATTACCTGCATTATCTGTAACAGTGAGATCAAGATCATTAAGCAGGGCTTTACTCGTATTCTCTGGAGCAGCAGGATCATTCCAGCTAAGCGTGATCTTCAGCCGCGCGGTATTGGGAGGTATATTAATGGGAAGCGTTGTTGTATTACCTGTAGAGATATCACTTGTAAAAACGCGTTTATCCTTAATGGTGCGTATGGCAGCAACTGCATTGATCAGGCCATACCCGCTGCTATAGTCTGGTCCCGGGGTATTGATGTCATCAGCACTATTGATCAGGATCGCTTTCACCATCGCAGCGGAAGGCGTCGTACCATATTCCTGATGATAAGCTTCCTGTACAAGTGTTGCAATACCTGTAGTTGTTGCAGCAGCGTCGGAAGTACCTGCTTGTCCGTAAGCCACCAGCTGCGGAGCAATGCGGCCATCGAAGGCCGGGCCTTTGGAACTAAGTGTTGGAACGCGATAGCCTGTATCGATACCACCCGTTACCAATACATTTTTCGACTGCTTAAACGTACCACTGAGATTCGCATAACCTGTTAAGCCTTTGTAGGTGCCATCTTGTGGAGCGCTATTGCCGATATTGCCGGAAGAGAAGACATGCAACAATGTATCCAGTGTAAACACCTGTTGATCGTAAGCAGCAGCTTCAGCGCCATAATAGTTCTCAAGCGCAGTGCCGTAAGAATGGTTCTGCAAACTGATACCGGCATCCTTAAAATAATTGGTCTCATCAGGCAGCAAATGCAGATAGTCTGAAGAGCTTAACCTGGCTTTTACAGCCACTCCTTTACCATTGGAGCCTGAGTTCCCAAGCCCTGCAATCAGTGTGGCCATCATCGTTGCATGCGGATTAATAGTATTCGCAGCAAGCGGAGAGGGAGCGGCCTTCCCAAGCAGATCTATATCAGTAGTATCAAACCATTCTTCTTTCAGGCTTACTGTATGATTGGCACCTTGTAAAGATGGATATTGCTGATGAAGCGCGTTGATGTTATTGACGGAAGGTAATGCGTTGTTGATAGGGATCTCTGTGCGTGCAGAACGTAGCCTGTCAATGAACCGCACATTATATTGAGCCGTGAACGAACTCCAGTCACGCATTTTTACACTGACTATTGCTACAGGATAGGTAGATGTAGCAGATAGGATCCGGCAGTGTTGAAGATGATCAATCTGACCACTGAACGATACCTGTACCTGCAGGCTATCCTGCTGTTGCAGCATGCTGATATCTTTAACCAGTACATCACTGCATTTCCAGTTATAATTCGCCTTATAGATCTTTATGACATGCGAAGCTTCTGCAGAATCAAACTGCATCCTTTGCAGAATGTGATGTTGAGGGCTAAGTGACTTTATAACACCATCTCTTTGTAATAGTTTGTTGCCAGGAAAAGAATCAAATTTTACCAGGGTGTAGATAGAACCATTGGAGGTGGTGTCGGCATAACGAAGCAGGATGCTATCGGTCATTAACCGCTGTTGGGCAGATAGGGCGCTGGTAATGAGCAGGGATGTGAGGATTGATATATATATCAGTAAGCGGGCATTCATGTATGGGTAACAATTTTGGTCGTTAACATGAATGTAAAGAAAAAAATCAGGAAAAAGCATCAGGAATTACCGGGTAATGCCTGATGCTTTTTCAACGCTTACCAGGCGTCTATGCTTAATGTTTCCATCTCCGGACCTGTTAGCAGAGAACCGGCGGAAGTGCCTGGATATATCTCTTCAAATGTCTTTACCTGGTTCATGAACACACGGCGGGAAATATGGCTGCGGGTGATCTGGTGAGGTGTTTCCAGGCCTGCGGCAGCTGCCAGTTCTATGGCGCTTTCTATTGTATCCTGGTGGTAATTGGAT
This sequence comes from Chitinophaga sp. S165, assembly GCF_003182155.1. Classification (GTDB taxonomy): domain Bacteria; phylum Bacteroidota; class Bacteroidia; order Chitinophagales; family Chitinophagaceae; genus Chitinophaga. The sequence goes on along the minus strand of NZ_QGTG01000015.1, from coordinate 70,098 downwards.
ACACGGTGTTTCTTGTCGTCCACTACCAGTCCGGCCATCAGCCATTTGTCCTGGGTAGCCACACCTGTAGGACATTTGTTGGTATTACATACCAATGCCTGTATACAACCCAGGGCCATCATCATGGCGCGGGCGCTGTTGCAGGCGTCTGCTCCCAGCGCCATCGCACGGAGTATATGGAAACCGGTCAGGATCTTACCGGAAGCGATCACTTTCACTTTACCGCGGATATTATAACCTGTCAGGGTATCATGTACAAAAGCCAATGCATCCATCAGCGGCATACCTACTGAGTTGGAGAATTCAGGAGGAGCAGCACCGGTACCGCCTTCACCGCCATCTACGGTAATAAAGTCGGGATAGTGGCCGGTTTCCAGCATCGCTTTGCAGATAGCGTGGAACTCTCTTTTTTGTCCGATACACAGTTTGAACCCCACTGGTTTTCCGCCACTCAGCTGGCGCATACGGGCAATGAATTGCATCATCTGCCGGGGAGAGCCGAAGGCGGTATGATAAGGCGGGGATGCAACGGTCGTATGTGGTTTTACGTGGCGGATAGCCGCTATCTCAGGCGTGTTCTTTGAAGCGGGAAGTATCCCTCCATGACCAGGTTTGGCGCCCTGTGAGATCTTTAGTTCGATCATCCTGATCTGCGGAGTAGCGCACTTCTCAGAGAACAGTTTCTCATCAAAATTGCCTTCAGCAGTACGGCAGCCAAAATAACCGGTACCGATCTGCCAGATGATATCTCCGCCCTGGTTCAGGTGGTGTTCACTGATACCGCCTTCGCCGGTGTTATGAGCGAAATTGCCCAGTTTAGCACCTCCGTTCAGCGCCTCTACGGCATTGGAACTGAGAGAGCCATAACTCATGGCAGAGACATTCAGAATGCTGGCGGAGTAAGGTTGTGTACAATCACTTCCGCCGATCAGCACCCTGGGATCTTTATTCATTTTCTCAAAAGCCCTGGGTTGGATGGAATGCGCCATCCATTCATAGCCTTCTGCGTATACATTGAATTGTGTACCAAATGGTTGAGAGTTTAACTCCCTTTTGGCGCGCTGGTAAATGGTGGAACGGTCTACACGGTTTACAGGACTGCCGTCAATATCACTTTCCACGAAATACTGATAGATCTTCGGGCGGATATCTTCCATGAAATAACGCAAACGGCCCACAATAGGGTAGTTGCGCATGATGGCATGTTTTTTCTGGGTCACATCTATCAATCCCATGATAATCAATGGTAATATCAGTACCAATAACCACCACGTCCAGGGGAAGAAATATCCCAGAATGGTAATAAAAGCCAGGCTGACCACTGTAAAAGCAATAAATCCTTTCATATTAAGCTCCCTTTTAATAAGGGGCTAAGTTAGGAAAAATCAGATCAGCTTACTGTCCTTTAACACAGTTGTAATCTTCACAATGATCTCATTTTTCGTGTTTTCAAATGTGCGGATATCCTGGTTCACGATCCATGCGGAAACCGTCACTTTCAGATTTGCACCGTCTATGTTGGAAAAATAAACATCGGGTGGCCGGTTGTTGCAGAGATTTTTAACGTCCTTCAGTGCATCGGAGACCAGCCTTTTAATTTCCAGCGTACTTTCATGCACCGCCGGCACATTGAAGGTGACCTCCGTTCTTCGTTCCGGGGTGAGGGAATGGTTAATAATAGGTTTCTGAAAGATGTCTTTATTGGGAATGATGACGTGTAATCCGTCGAGTGTGCGGAGCAGGGTAGAGCGAAGCGCAATTTCCTCCACATTGCCGGAAAAGCCATTTGTTTCTATCTGATGTCCCACTTCAAACGGCCTTCGGAACGTGATAAAGATCCCTGAAATAAAGTTGGCCGTCAGGTCCTGGAACGCAAACCCGAGGGCCAGACCAATGATACCGGCTCCGGCGAGCAGGGAGGATACCGCTTTGTCGAGCTTCAGTACATCCAGCGCTACAAATAAACCAATCAGGGTAATGAGGACTGAAGCAAGATTGGCGAACAGCCCACTCAGGGCGGGCGTGTGAGATATTTTTAACACAAATTTGAACACCAGCATTTTAAAGAGCCTGGCCAGCAGGAAGAACGCGACCGCTACAAGAACGGCTACAGCCATATTAGGCAGCATCTTTATGCCGGCTGAGGTCCACCGGTGTAGTTTATCCCATATCAGATCTCCCCAGTTCGTAAAATCGGTATTCATAATGACAAAGTTTTAATGAACAGATAGTTAAGCTATTACAAATAACTGTGCCACATAAACCGGTTTTGTATATCCCCAGACCGTCGGAAATGCCTTTCCGGATCCTGGTGAGGATTCGAAGATATATACTCGTCAGGTCCTGTTTTAAAGGGTTTCAGGCCGTAATACATACATCCTGGCACCGGTTAACAGACTGTCCTACCTTGTTGGAAAATAGATGGACTGCGGAAAAACCTGGACAGTTTCAGTTTGTTTTAAATGGGTATAACCTTATCTTACAGAACAACTCGTTTCAGCTTATGCAATTTCGCCATTTAGTACTAGCATGCGGACTGCTCACAGGAGTGGTAACAGCTGCACATGCGCAGGCTCCATTTGACGCCTCCAGGATCAAAGTTTCATGGGAAGTAGTGGAAAATAATCATCAGGGCAAAGCTCAGTTCCTTTCCGCTTTTACTCTTGTAAACAAAAGCAAAACTGCTTTCCCTGCAAAGGGCTGGCAATTGTATTTCAACTTTGTAAGATCTATCAATGAGGGACCTGTCAAAGGAGGCGTGAGTGCTACACATGTGAACGGTGATCTGTATAAGTTGTCTCCCGTAGATGGCAGCAAAGGCATCGCCCCCGGCGATTCCCTCCGCATAGAGATGGTGGCGGGCGCATGGGCTGTAAACTTTACGGACGCGCCTGATGGGTTGTACCTGGTATGGGACAAAGACCCTGCAAAGGGATATCCTTTACCATCCCTGGAAGTACGTCCTTCCACCCAACCAAAACAATATCTGCGTTTCCCGGGAGATAGGACCGCACTGACTACCCCGGCCGATGTATTCGCACAGAATAAAGATATCAAGGATCTTCCCGCTGAACAGTTGCCAACTGTATTCCCCACAGCGCAGGAAGTTGTACCCGGTACGGGCACTTATACATTGCAGTCTGGCTTGCAGATCAATGCAGTACCCGCTTTCGCAAAAGAAGCGGGTTATCTGGCAGATGAGCTGGGAAAACTACTGGGCGCTAAACCGGTTGTAGGCAGTGGTAATGGAATTGCCCTGCAGCAGGACGCCAGTCTGGCTCCGGAAGCTTATTCCGTGCAGGTAACAACCAGTGGCATAACGATCAAAGCAGCAGATGCTGCAGGTATCTTCTATGGTATACAAACGCTTAAAAGCATGTTGCCTCCTGCCTCATGGGCTGGTGTGCAAAAAAGTATACAGGTACCCGCTATAGCCGTAAAAGATGGACCCCGTTATGGATATCGCGCATTTATGCTCGACGTATCCCGAAACTTCCACAGTAAACAGGATGTGCTACGTTTGCTGGAGCTTATGTCACTGTATAAACTGAATGTATTACACTTCCACCTCACTGACGATGAAGGCTGGAGACTGGAAATACAATCCCTGCCTGAACTGACACAAGTAGGAGGCCACCGCGGACATACTGTGGATGAGAAGGACCACCTGATACCATCCTACGGTTCCGGCCCTGATGTGACAAATGCTGCAGGTAGCGGCTTTTATACGAAACAGGATTTCCTGGAAATATTGAAATATGCTACAGACCGGCATATCACCGTCATCCCTGAAATAGAAACACCCGGTCACGCACGTGCGGCAGTAAAAGCGATGGAAGCCCGTTACGCTAAGTTACAGGCACAGGGAAAGACCACGGAGGCAACACAATACCTGCTGTCTGACCTGCAGGATAAATCAGTTTATCACTCCGTACAGAACTGGAATGACAACGTGATAAACGTGGCATTGCCATCAGTATATACTTTCCTGGATAAAGTAGTGGAAGAATTGCAGGCTTATTACAAAGAAGCAGGCGCTCCGCTGGAATATGTACACATGGGAGGCGACGAAGTACCTGGAGGCGTATGGACAAAATCGCCAGTGGTAGATGCATTGATGCAAAAGGATAAGACGATCAAAAATGCAGATGATCTGTGGTACTACTACTACGCTAAAGTATATTCATTATTGAAAGCCCGTGGACTGAAACAATACGGCTGGGAAGAGATGGGCATGCGTAAGACCAGCGTTGACGGTAAGCAGCACTACATTCCTAATCCTGATTTCGTTAACAACGGCTTCATGGTAGATGTATGGAACAATGTGATGGGGGGCGGTGCAGAAGATCTTGCCTACAGGCTGGCTAATGCAAACTACAAGGTAGTATTATCTGGTGTAAGTAATTACTACTTCGATATGGCTTACATGAAGTCTTTCGAAGAGCCGGGCTTCTACTGGGGAGGTTTTGTAGACATCGATAAACCATTCTATTTCATTCCTGAAAATTATTATAAGAACTCAAAGGTGGATGCACTGGGCAACCGTCTGAATCCTGATATCTTCAAAGGAAAAGATCCGCTTACTGCTTACGGCGCAAGCAATATTGTTGGTTTACAAGGCCTGCTGTGGAGCGAAACCGTGAAGAGCTCAGACCGGATGGAATACATGATCCTGCCAAAGTTACTGGGATTAGCAGAACGTGCGTGGGCAAAAGATCCTGAGTGGGCCAGAGAGAAAGACAGTGCGCGTAGTGAAGAGTTGTATAACAAGGCATGGAATGCATTTGTGAATGTAGCCGGTAAAAGAGAACTGGTAAGACTGGACCATTACAATGGCGGTTATAACTACCGTATTCCTACGCCAGGTCTGCAACTGAAGAATGGAGCAGTTACTGCCAATATTCAGCTGCCAGGATTCACCCTTCGCTATACAACGGATGGAAAAGAACCAGACAGTAAAAGTAAAATATATACGGGGCCAGTCACTGAAAAAGGTACGATACGCTTCAAAGCGTTTGATACGCGGGGACGGGGCAGCAGAACAGCAACCGTAAATAATCCGCTCAGAGCGCAAACATTATCAAAAGGTGGTGACTTATAGTCGCCACCTTTTTTTAATACGCCTTTAAGGTGATATGTACAGATTATGGCAGTAGTTGTTTTTATCCTTAAAATGTCATTAAAGTAGCGGCCCTACTGGTTTTGCCTTTCAACTTAACTGTAGTTTTGTGGTTATAATAGGTAGACGTTTTACCATTAAACTATAACCTGTAATGGCGTTGAAAGATAAACCGGACCTCGGAGCACTAATGCGGAAACTGCATTGGAAGGAACTATTGGCTGTATTGTTCATATTACTTGCGATTTACTTTTTCCGGCAACAACGGCACGAGCTGTACTCGCTCGGACCTGCTATAGAACGGGCGGACCGTTTCTGGGTGATTGCCGGCATCCTGCTGACGGGAGCTTACATCCTGTTGCAGGCTTTAATGTACCGTTACAGTTTCCGGTCGGTAGGCGGAAAGCTGGACCTGAACCTCGGTACCGAGCTGTTTCTGAAACGGAACCTGCTGAGCATCTTTCTGCCGGCAGGAGGAGTGAGCTCTCTGGCTTACCTGCCGCAAAACCTTCGACGTAGTAGTATCAACAGGCAACAGGTGCATCAGGCATCAGGGATCTACGGTTTTACGGGGATCTTTTCCGTGTTCCTGGTGGGGATTCCAGTTGTGGGATATGCCATTCTGCACGATGAGTCGATGTTTGAGGCAGTAAGCGGATTGGTCGCTATTTGCGGCGTACTGGCCGGAGTGGTCTGGCTGGTACGGTCGGTGCAGAACAGGGGAACTGCCTACAATCTGCTGGCGAAGTATTTACCGAAAGCAATGCCTCATGTGGATGAGATCTTTGCCTTTAACCTGCACCGTTCTTCTTTTGTCAATACCATCCTGGTTTCTGCCGGGATCGAGATCGTGGGTATAGCCCATTTGTACATCAGTATGATGGCTACGGGATCTATACCATCCCTGGAGGCAGCCTGTGTCGGATACATTGTAGCCACCATCTTCCTGATCGTATCGCCGTTTTTACGCGGTTTAGGGGCTATAGAATTGTCTCTTGCTTATCTGTTGACCAATTATGGCTTTTCGTCCTTACAAGCGCTGGAAATAACCTTATTATACCGTCTTTTTGAATTCTGGTTGCCATTGGTGGCCGGAGTAGGTGCTTTTATCCTGAAAGGACGTCAGTTGGTATTGCGGTTATTGCCACCGGTATTGATATTTTTACTGGGGATGGTCAATATCTTTTCAGTGCTCACACCACCGCTGGCAGGCCGTTTAAGACTACTGAGGGCTTACATACCTGTAGAAAGCATCCACGCTTCTAACCTGCTGGTGGTATTCCTGGGACTGATATTGCTGGTGACGGCCAACTTCCTGTTCCGTGGGTTGCGTAATGCGTGGATAGTGGCCTTGTCAGTATCGCTGTTGTCGGTATTAGGGCATATCAGCAAGGCGCTGGACTATGAGGAGGCTTCGCTGGCATTAGGGACGGCCATTATTCTGATCATCACAGCAAGCCAGTACAGGTTAAGAAGTAACCGGCAGCTGGTGAACATCGGTGTAGTGACAGCAGTGGCTACACTGCTCGTGGTGCTCATTTTTGGAACAGTAGGTTTTTATTTTCTCAATGCCCGTCATTTTGGAATGGAGTTCTCCTGGCTGGGCTCATTGAGAGCGTCCTTCCATGGGTTCCTGCTATTGGAAGATGATGGTCTGCATCCTATAACCCGCTTCGGAAGGGAATTCCTGAGTGCAATCAGCGTATTGGGCGTAGGCGCATGGGCGTTCCTGTTTTATACGATCATCCGGCCGTACCTGCCTACCGGTAAACATAGTAATGCAGCGATGGAGAAGGCGCAATATTATCTGACCCAATATGGTAACTCTTCTATGGACCATTTTAAGGTGGCAGAAGATAAGTTGCTGTTCGTGTCTGATCAATATGAGGGCTTTATTGCTTATCGTATAGCCAGTGGTTTTGCGGTTGTACTGGAAGAGCCTGTGTGTGCAGATGAAGTGAAGTTGCCGCTGTTACAGGAATTTGAAAAGCAATGCCGTAAAATGGGTTTAAGGCCGGCCTTCTACCGGGTAGATGAGCAGAGCATGTACCACTTTGAGCATCTGCGTAAGAAGAAGCTGCTGATAGGGCAGGAGGGGATCGTGGACGTCGCTGCCTTTACATTAAGCGGAAAAGATAAAAAGTCATTGCGTAACGGATTGAACAGCCTTGCCGCCAAAGGATACATTACTACAACACATACCGCGCCATTGGCGCCGGCGTTGGTACAGGAACTGAAAGAAGTGTCGGACGAATGGCTGAAACAATATGAGGTAAAAGAGATGACCTTCTCACAGGGATTGTTTGATGAAGATGATATACGTGAGCAGGACGTTATTACAGTAACAGATCCGGAAGGCAGGATCGCGGCGTTTTTGAACATTATTCCCGACTATGCACCGGGAGAGTGTACATATGACCTGATCCGCAAGCGGACAGACGCTCCCGGCGGATGTATGGACGCATTGATCATTGCCCTTATACAGGACGCCAAAGAAAAAGGATTACAATATCTCAACCTGGGACTGGTGCCGATGTCGGGTATACAGCAGCCGCAGAATACGGCGGAGCAGGTGGTGAAATTTGCTTATGAGAAAATAAAAGCTTTCCGCCATTATCATGGATTGCGTGAGTTCAAAGAGAAATATGCAACGGAATGGTCCAATAAATACCTGGTGTATGAGCATGACTTTGATCTTATACAATTGCCTGGAGCGTTGAGTAAGGTGATGAGAGCATAACAGGAATAATATGAGAACAGGAAAGAATGTGTTGCTATGGTTGATGATAATGACCAATACAATAACAGTGAGCGCACAACGTGATATCAGCAAATTGCCCGTAACGGTAAAGGTGCCTGCAACGCCGGTGCCGGATCGTCCTGTGGTGTTTTATATCACCGGTGATGGAGGCATGAAAAAGTTTTCGGTAGATATTGTCAATACATTGGCAGGAAAAGGATATCCGGTTATTGGTCTGAACGCGTTAAAATACTTCTGGAGCAAGAAGACGCCTGAACAGGCAGCCGCAGATGTGGCGGCGCTGATGCAGTATTATGCAGGGCAGTGGAATAACCATTCGTTTGTGTTTGTAGGTTATTCGATGGGGGCGGATGTATTGCCATTCATCTATCATAAACTTCCTTTAACGTTGCAGGAACAGGTGCATCACCTGGTATTTATGTCTCCGTCTTCCAGTACGGATATGGTTGTGCATTTGTCAGACATGCTGGGCAAGACAAGTACAGCGGGCAGTATGAATGTGCCTGCCGCCATGAGTAATATTACGGGGAAGCCATTGTTGCTGATATTCGGGCAGGATGAAAAGGATTTCGACAGTAAATCGCTTACTATCAGTAATTATAAACAGGTTGTATTACCGGGAGGGCATCACTATAATGATGATGCAACAGGGGTGGTACAACAGATACTCTCATATATTGTACAACGTTAGTAATCCCGTTTTTGCTTAACAATGTGTTAACGCCCTCTTATTTTTCTGCTAAAACGTTCTACTTCTCTACTTCTATAACACTTTCATATACACGGGCTTACCTTCAGCGGGGTGGACAATTTTATTTCGTTAACATCTTATTAACTAATTTCTGCGACGCGTATTGTAGTATTACAACGTAGTGATGCAGCGAAAGAAGTTAAAGGATATACCACTATTTGTCAGCCATGGATATTGCCCTCAGGTCTCTACCTGGGAGTTTTTAAAAGACACTGAAGGTTACAGCTATAATGGATAAATATATTTTACAGAAGACATTGCCCGGTTGTGGGATTGTGTGGACGAAAGCCGCGGTGGAAGAGACTTTTAATGGTTGGTTTTTGATGAATACTCCCCAGGTTTCAACCGGGGGAGTTTATTCTTGCCATATGAAATACAGCAACAAAAACCAGTCGGGCTGCAACAAAATAGCAGTACATTTTTTTAGCTTGCATAAGGCCATCCTTATGCGAATTTGAGTTTGATCGTATACCCTCAAAATATATGTTTATGAAAATTACACTTACGACTACCAGAAATGGTGGCGGCTGTTTGTCTGATCCGGATCAAATAAAGTCTTATGAAGATGCTAATGCCAATAAAAGAAGATCATTCTAGTGTTCTGCAATTAATATTAAAAGACACATACATTATGGCTACCCACAAGATTAGCCCGGAGAAAACCGATGCGGACCAGGAAGGAAAAAAGCTTTATAATTTAATCTGTTCATTGTAAACCCCACTATGCCAGCATGCCTAAACGTTATTTTGAAAGACTGCAAACCATTGATTACCTGATCAGGATCAAAGGCACCGGAAAGCCCGCTCATCTTGCTAAAAGATTGCGTATTTCGGAAAGAACATTATTTGAATTCCTTAAAATGATGAAAGAGTTGGGAGCACCGATAGCTTATGACCGCTATAAGGAGAGCTACTACTATTCGGAAAAAGGAGGCTTCAATATCCGTTTCGTGAAAAACCTGACGCTTGCGATGATCGCTATTCAGGGAATGTTTACGGAGATCTTCTTCCTTTTCACGTAACTCGTTTTCCTCCTGCTTCTTATTGTATTTGCAGGGGATTTCCCTTGCCTGAACGGAATTGCTGCGGAGTCCGATACTCCGCAGTTAACTCCGTATTAACTATTGCATTAACAAGGAATTAACTGCCGTTGTGTGAATCCTCTTTATCTTTCCTGCCTATATCCAAACAAAGAAATTATCAAGCTACTTTTCTCATAAGACGGTTTAGATTTCATAAGCTTCTGTACGCAGGTTTCTGTTCAGTTACCTGCCAGTTTTAAAACTTCATGTTATTAAAAACTTTAAATCAGGAATAATCCGGGATCTGCAAAAATGAAACACCACACTGTATTTCACGTACACTCAAAAGGCCAGCGCATCCGAATACCACTACAGGAATTACAATTTGTCGAAGTCCGCGCAGACGGCTGTGTCCTCCATCTTACTCATTCACATATTATTGCTGAAGATGCTCCGGAAAAGATCTGGTCATGCCTGCCGGAAGACACCTTCCTGGCAGTAAGGCGTAAATTCATGATCAACCTGCACCACATAGCAGGCATATGTGACGATTATATTCATATGAAAACAGGGCTTATTCCCCAGCGGGAGAGGCAAACAGGTATGGTCAGCGCATACTGGCTACAACGGACCGGGACACACTCCTGATCATCGTTCACAGCTTTACCGCTGCCACTTATAGGGACCAGGTTGAAAACCTGAGGAATTCTTGTGATCAGGCCACGGCTAAGCCTATCCACTTTTAACGCGGAACAACACATACTAAAGTAATCCATGCCAGGCTGGTAAACGTATTCGGGAATGTTCCTTAACCGGAAAGAAGCCATTCATAAACCGTGAAGCCGTTTTTTATGTAAGCAGCAATTCCTTCACCGTTCGATTGCCCGGCAGATCTTTCACTGCCGCAATGACCCTGCCGCCTGCAGGCAGCGCAGTGGCTTTATAATACCAATCTACTCCGTTACGGCCTAAAACTGCCCACCCGCTCTCTGTAACAACACCATCAGCGTCTATTACGTTTACCTCCACAGCCGCTACCCGGAACTCATCTTTGGCAGTCACTACCACCTCCTCTTTTTCTATCCTGATATTCTGGACTTCAGGACTGCGGTAAGCATCCTTCACCGCCATATTATAAGCATTTTGCCCCGGCCCTGCCAGCGACTGATAATAAGCCTTTATCTGCGGATCCTCCAGCATGATATGTGCACGCATCGAAGCGACGGTCATCTTATGCCTGGCTTCCAACTGTTTTTGTGTAGGCTTTTTCTTTGAAGGGCCGCGTTTCTTCGCCATAATGATCTGCCCATTCCTTTCGTAGATCGTGATCTGTTTACCGAGGGTGCCCCGCACCAGTTGCATGAGGATATTGTCTTTAACAATGGCCATAAAAAAGGTCGTTTTGAGGTTATAAATACAAGTTTACTGTATCGTTTCTCTAAGGTACGTATAAGCTTACTAAAATGTCATTAAAAGGTCATCTAAAGGTCACTTCAATATCGGTTTGATATATAAATGCCCTTTAAGTATCCTTTTAGTGATCTTTTAGTAAGCTTGTATGAGGCCGATAGAAAGCCTGTTCGACCACTATAGAAGGATAACTATACTAAGGCGTCTATTATACTGATGCAGGAAAATTGCCGGATTGCCAAAACCATCCGGTTCAGAACTGTGAAGCAAGGGCCAACGGATGGAAATTGTCTTATTGGGACGTGCTGAAATTTATGCTGAACACACAAATCCCCGGGTTTTCAACTTGATCCCCTTATAGCGTAAGACACTTTGCCGGGAAGAAATAAAAAGAGCCCTTACCAACTGATGGGTAAGGGCCCTGAACATTCACATGTCAACCGTTGCGGATTTCAGAATGGCAAGAGTATCGATAACCGCAACAAAATAAATTCTTTGATAATCAGCACTAAAAAGGGTTATTGATATCAAAACTAGAGATAATATTTTGAATCGGTGGTTAACCGATTGTTAAGGCCCCCTCACTTTTTAGGAATCTATTCCAATGACTTACAACTTGTTTCACATCCTTACGTTGTAAGGCTGTTTTTCTCAGGATTTACCAGTAAATTGCTACTATAAATTACTCCGCGTTACACCTATGTTAAACTGTTCTAATGCCGGATATCCAACTTTTCATTTTTGGATATTTTTAATATTGTATAATTTGTTTATTAGTATTTATTGAAAAATCATATACTTATCCGATTGACTACTGCTGGTATTTGTATCAAATTTGTTTCGGTATGTGAAACCATGAAATCTAGCCAGTTTTAGCATATTGAGGCCATACTATTAGACTAATCACCAGGACTTGCGGTTACCGGTAGGAGGTTTCGCAACATTTCAAACCCAAAAAGAACATTATGAAAAATGTTAGGCGTAACAGCGCTGGGCAGGCTGACGAAGCTGATGCTTTAGATGCAGAAGGACAGGGCGAAGCCAAACAACTTATCCAACAGTTAGCGAAAGACATCAGCAACATCGTATTCATGGATATGGATCTTCCCGGGCTAACACCTACTGAGGCTGCCAGCATATTAAAAGCAGCATATCCCGATATGAATATCATGTTGTTTACCGGACAGGGGAATGATTTTTCTGTAGCCAACGTTCTCCCCCGTAATGTAACACTGAGTCCACCTGCCTCTCTGAGCTCTTTCTTTTCCCAGGTTTATGAAGCCGCCATGCAAACCAATATCCTTGCGGTCCAGAAGGTCCTGGCCTTTTTTAACCGGAAAACAGCCAACGGTCATGAACACCGCTATGGACTGTCGCCACGTGAACTCGAAGTGTTAGATTGTCTTGTCAATGGAGATACCTATAAAAAGATCGCTGAACATTGCCACATCAGCGTAGGTACCGTACGCTCACATATCATGAATATCTACCGTAAGCTGGATGTAAATTCCCGTTCCGGCGCCATTGTTAAAGCCATGCAGGAAAGGCTGGTAGGTTAATTGACCTGTCAGTTCCCCCATCTTAACTTTTTATTCCCCTGTTTTGTTATCTAAGTGGAACATGCTATTTTAGACCATTCCTTATTGTCTTATTAGCTGCTTATCACCACGTGTCATTTAAGACGTTGCACTAACCCGCAGTACCCGTAGCATATACCCAAGTATTGTACGGCGGTCGTTTGTCCGTTTACCCATGCCTCGTTCGTTATATTTATTATTAAAATTATTCTGTCATATTAAATCATTGAAAATTAAACTACTGAGTAGTCAACCATCGAACGGTCATTATAGAAATTGATCAAACCCAAGCAACAAAAATCATCGTTATGAGAATTAATGGTACAAACAAAGCCGGCGTGCTGCTGCTATTGGCGCTATTTGCCGCCTTTCCAGCCGTAGCACAACAGGCATCTGCCCCGGCAGAGGGAACTACAGCCTCCCGCAGTGGCGGGGCCGCCGAACAGGAAGGGCCTGTAAGAGGGACAGTGAAGGATATAAACGGGGTCGGCCTTATAGGTGTGACCATCCGCGTAAAAGGTACCTCTTCTGGTACCACCTCTGGTCCGGATGGCACTTTCACACTTAATCTGCCCGCAGGAAAAGATACCCTTGTCTTTTCCTATCTCGGTTATGTAAGCCAGGAAGTAAAAGCCGGCGCCTCTCCATTGAATGTTATTCTGCAATCTTCTGAGAGCCAGCTGGAACAGGTGGTAGTAGTAGGGTACGGTACCCAGCGTAAAAAAGACCTGACAGGGTCTATTTCATCCGTAAAAGGGGAAGACCTGCTTACCCAGCCCGTTCAAACCGTTACACAGGCTGCACAGGGCCGTATTGCGGGTGTACAGGTGATCTCTTCCGGACAACCGAACTCCCAGCCGCAGATCAGGGTACGTGGTACAGGCTCTGTACTGGCCGGCGCCAATCCCTTATATGTCGTGGATGGAGTATTGACAGATGATATCCGGAATATCGCTACCGCCGATATCCTTACTATGGACGTATTGAAAGATGCCTCGGCCGCTATTTATGGTGTGCGTGCTGCCAATGGCGTTATTATCATCACTACCCGGAAAGGCCGGGCCGGTGCTCCCCAGGTGCGATATGATGCAAACGTAGGTTTCCGTGAAGCTGCCAGCCTGGTGGAAATGGCCAGCCGCGATCAATATATCGACTATCTCGCCGATGCGTCCCCTGGCAAAGACCCGGTTAACAATCCTTATGTATTCAATGGTACTACTAACTGGTATAATGAAGTGCTCCGCAAAGCATTCCAGATGAATCATAATATTTCAGTGTCCGGCGGTTCTGAAAAAAGCACCTATTACCTGAGCGGGGGTTATATCCAGGAAGATGGTATCATCCAGACCAATAATTTCAAACGGTTCACTTTCAGGGCTAATAATGAGGTCCAGATTTCTGACCAGCTGCGTTTCACCTCACAGATCTCTTACTCGCGCGCTATTTCCCGCGATGTGGAACTGGGAGATACCTATAGAAATGTGTACAGGGCAGCGCCTATTGTAAGAGCATTTGATGGTGGCCGCTATGGTAATACCTCCGGATGGGCCAACGTAGGTAATCCGCTCCTGTCTATCAACAAAAGAAATGATGGTCGCCAGGAAAGCCGTTTTCAGGGTAATGCAGCGCTGGAATATTCACCGGTATCCTTCCTGAAATTCCGCTCCGGTTTCAATGCCGATCTGAAGTTCGGAAACGACCGTATCTATGCTTACGAGTACTTAAATGATGAGAATACCTTCCTGGTAGCCGGTGGTAACCAGCGGAACCCGGACAGCCGTCTCACTCGTGAAGAATACCGGTCACAGGGATGGATATGGGATAATACCATCACCTTTGACAAGACCTTCGATAAACACTCCGTAACCGTATTGGCAGGTTCTGTAACGGAAGGTTTCTATAGCACATCCCTGAAAGGTGTGCGCATTGATGTGCCGGAAAATGAAGACCTCTGGTACCTCGATCTGGGCGATCCTAACGTGCAGTCAACAATTAATAACGTCGGTGACAAATATGCCCGTCAGTCATTCGTAGGACGTATCAACTACGGCTATGATGGCCGCTACCTGTTGAGTGCTTCCCTACGTGCGGACGGCAGCTCAAAATTCAGCGACCGCTGGGGGTATTTCCCGACAGTAGGTGTGGGTTGGGTGATCTCTGAGGAAAGTTTTATGAAAGATAAAGCCATCTTCGATTTCCTGAAACTGCGCGGAAGCTGGGGCAGACTGGGGAATGATAACATTCCTACCAATGCATATATAGCAGTTACCAGTGTGGACGCACCTTATGTCTTTAACGGAGACGTTAGTCTTGGTGGCGCGCTGAAAGAGATCAAAGACCCGTTCCTGAAATGGGAGGCAACTACCCAGTATGACATTGGTGTTGAATTCGCCTTGCTGAAGAACAGGTTGAGCGGCGAGGTGGATTACTATAGCAAAAAAACAACAGATGCCCTGGTGGTAGTGAATACACCCGCCATCCTCGGTGACCAGGATAATTCCTACATCACAAATGCGGCTTCTTTCCAGAACAAAGGTTGGGAGATCTCACTTAACTGGAAGGATAAGATCACAGAAGATCTCAGCTATAACATAGGTGGTAATGTCACCTTTAATACGAACGAGCTGACAGGACTAAACGGCGGACAGGCATTGCTGGGCGGTAATGTTGGTCAGCAGAGCTTTGTGACCCGTACAGACAACGGGCATCCTGTAGGGAGTTTTTATGTAAGAAAGGCCATCGGCGTATTCAGGGACCAGGCAGAGATAGACAACTACAAGGGAGGACCTAATGGGAATGTGATCCAGCCTGGTGCGGCTCCCGGCGATCTCAAATATGCAGACCTGGATAACGATGGCGATATAGATGACAATGATAAATTCTATGCAGGATCATTCCAGCCCAAATGTTTCTTCGGCTTTAACCTGGGACTTAACTACAAAGGATTTGACCTGAGTGCTAATTTCTACGGGAACGCAGGTAACAAGATCTATAACGGTAAGAAAGCTTACAGGTTTGATCCTGCGGATAATATCGAGGCAGAGTATGCATCTAACCGCTGGACGACTGAACGGCCATCTACAACCGATCCACGGCTGATTTCCTCAAACACGCCTGCGTCCACTTACTTCGTGGAATCAGGTACTTATCTGCGCCTCAACAACCTGATGCTGGGATACTCTCTTTCAGCTAATGCTTTGAAGGCGATCGGCATCAAGAATTTCCGTGTCTACCTTACTTCACAGAACCTTTTCACGCTGAAGAAGTTCAGTGGTTTCAGCCCGGAACTGCCAGGTGGTACTATTGATGATGCGAACGCTACCAACAATAAAAGCGGTATCCTCGATGCAGGTATAGAACTGAACGCTTATCCAACCACCCGCACTTTCGCGCTGGGTGTTAATGTCACATTTTAAAACGGAACGACCATGAATCTTATACTCAAGCATAAACATATCTGGTGCTGCCTGCTGACGGCAGTACTGACCGGCATCACATCCTGCGATAGCTACCTGGATGTAAAACCCCAGGGTCAAATTGACCAGGAGGCTTCTGCATTAGACCCTGCTACCGCGCAGAAACTCGTGATAGGTGTGTACAACACCATGTGGGAAGGGGACATGCATGGCTTTGCCTTTGTTCAGATGACAAACATTGCCTCTGATGATGCAGATAAAGGCAGTAGTACCGGCGATGACATGCCTAACTCCGGCGCCCTGGACAACCTGACCATGGATGCATCTGTAGGTACGCTGAATAATATCTGGCGACTTTTCTTCCTGGGAGTGTCCCGTGCTAATCAGGCCCTCTCTTCACTGGAAGGAAGTACGCTGGATGAAACGCTGAAGAATCAGCTGATGGGAGAAGTGCGTTTCCTGAGAGCCTATTTCTATTTTGAACTGGTGCGTTTCTTCGGAGGAGTGCCTTTGATAGATAAGGTCATTACGCCACAGGAAGCAAATAGCGCTACTTATCAGACGAAGGCTACTGAAGATGCGGTCTATGGACTTATTATATCAGATCTTGAATATGGTGTGACCAATCTGGCAATTAAAGGTGGTCCTAATTCGGCAGTAGGCAGGGCTACAAAAGGTGCAGCTGCCGGCATGTTGGCAAAAGTGATGTTATACCGTCAGAACTGGCAGCGTGCATTCAGTCTGTCTGATTCTGTCATTACTCAGAAAGTTGGCGCTTACGGATTGGCGGACAACTATTTTGAGATCTTCAGGGAAGAGGGCGCCAATAATGAGGAATCCCTCTTTGAAGTGCAGACGGGGATCAACTCTGCCTGCGAAGCGGCTATTGCCAACTTTGCAGAATGCCAGGCGCCACGCGCAGGTGGTAAATTCGGTTGGGCCGATCTTGGATGGGGATTTGGTACTCCTTCTCAAAGCCTGTTGAATGAATATGACGACGGCGATCTCAGAGAAGCAGCTACCGTTATGACCATCAATCCTAACGGAACTTTCCTGTTTGACGGTTTCCGTATACCCAGCAGGGATAGTGTTGAAAATGACCGTTATAATTACAAATCGTATCACAGCCAGATTGACGAGTCCAATTGCGGTAACAGGGGACGTTTACCAAAGAACCTGCGCATATTGCGATTAGCAGAAGTACATTTGATCCATGCGGAAGCCGCATTGGCATTAAATAATTCCGGCGCAGCAATAGCAGATATCAATGCGTTGCATCCACGTGCCGGTCTGGGGCCGGTAGGAAGTGTGACCAGGGAATCTATCTGGCATGAGAAGAGAGTGGAAATGGCAATGGAGTACGATCGTTTCTTTGATCTGATCCGGCAGGATAAACTGCAACCAGGAAGAGCTGCCGCTGCTTTTACTGCTCACGGTAAAACATTTAACGCAAGGAACAGGGTGTTTCCTATTCCCCAGCGACAAATCGATCTGGGAGGCGGTAATCTTGTTCAGAATGACGGCTATAATTGATTGATCCCGTTTTATAAAAAGCGCCCCGTGAGTCACGGGGCGTTTTTATTCCCAGAAGCCCTGTGCTTTTATCTGCTGGGCGCCCAGCCGTTTGATCAGTTTCCTTATCTGCACAACCAAAGGAATGTTCCCTGCTACATAGAATGTCGTATCGGACATGGGGAATGGTTGTTGTAATAACCAACGCTCAACGCCTGCTATATAACCGGCAGTAGTATCGACCGGCATATCGAGTATTTTAAGGGGCAAGGGCTGCTTGTGGCTAATGAGGGTATATAACTGCTGCTGTGTTCCTTTCCGGTGAAATAACGAGCTAAAATGGCCTATTGCGCTGGCGTCTCCCAGGCATACCAGATGGGCGGCTGCCGTTGGCTGGTGAATGCCTCCTCCGGGGCCTGCATACAAAAGGGCCTGCCCGGGTCGCAGCAGCCTTGCCCAATTGCTGCCAGCGCCTTCATGACCGGCATCTATGAGTAAGGTCCCCTGTTTGTTGGCCTCATTCCAATGTGCAAGCGTATAGTCACGGTAGTGACCTTTCCCGGTTTCAAATTTCAGATGCTGGCAACTGCGCCACTTTGCAAGATCAGGAGTATGCAGTGTGATGGCCAGCAGGCTATCGGTGATATTTTCTGTTGTAATGACACGCGCGGTCTTGCCTATCCGCGACATCAGGAACGCGGTGGCTTTTTCTTTAAGGTATGACATAATGCAAAAGTAAAAGAGGCCGGAGGCCGGGTATTTACACTATTCCGGGTTAGAAGGGTACTTTTCCCGGGCCTTCTCTCTGAAGGCGGCAGGCGTCTGGCCTGTGTGCTGTTTGAAGAAGCGGTTAAAATAAGAGACTTCGTTGAACTGTAAATGCCAGGCAATTTCTTTTATGCTTTCCGTAGCATGTAACAGCAGGCGTTTGGCCTCCAGTATACGCCTTTCGTTGATATGTGCAGAAAGGGTTTGCCCGGTATGCTGTTTTACTACCTGGTTCAGATGATCTGCGGAAACGTGCATGGCGCTTGCATATTGAGCTGGTTTTGTCCATTCAACAAAATGTGCGGCCAGCAACTCTCGGTAACGCACTAACAACGACGGTCCCGATTGCGCATGGTTGACTGCATGACGTTGAAACAGCATGATGAGTAACGCGAGATAATGTTGTAACATAGCCACATATTGTGGTGGACGCTCTATATACTCACGCAGTAGCTGACCGAATATGAATTGCGCCTGTTGCAGATCAGAAGCCGGCAAACGGATAGCCCCTTTTACATAATTGGGCAGTTCTATCTGCATAGGCAGCAGGAAATCGGCGTTGAATGCGAGCAGGTAGCCATTGCCGCCATAGCCTTCAATATCGATCGCCTGGTGGACCTGGCCGGGAATGATCAGCAGCATTTCTCCTGCACTGATGGTGACCTGTTCAAAGTCCAGCATATGTGTGCTGCTACCGGTCAGGCAAAGCCCAAGTGCATAGAACTCATGCCGGTGTACCTGCATCATCCGCTTATCATCTCCTGAACTATAGGGTAGTTCTTCTACAATAAAAGGGACCTCCGGCTGAAAAATATTTTTCAGCTGATAGGATGTAATAAAAGGAACAGGCGCTGACATGATCTAATTATTTCCAGAATCGGGAAGAATGTTTCCAGAATATAGACGATCGGGAAATGGATAAATTGTATGGGAGCACAATAAAAAAAATATCTCCAACCCCTTGTTTATTAATTATATTATGAATAAATTTATATGCCTATGCAAAAACACATAACCTATGAAATGGATTGAAGAACTAAATGTAATCTACCAAAAGCTGGGAGCTGTTGGTTTTGAAGAAGTCAAAAAAGAGATCCTAAAAGCTCAGATGAGCGGCCACGGAGGAGAAACCTACTACCTCGTTCTACAACAACTCATTATGATCAAAAAGGACAAGGTTAAGATCTATGAACTGATCAAAGGTGAAGTTGAAAGTATCATTCACTTCAGCAAACATATGATCCACCTGAATTGATCTAACCGGCCAATTCCTCTTTCAGCCTGGCTACTTTCCAGTAAATCGGTGCGTTTTCCGGAATTTTAAGTAACCATTCCAGGCATTGTTGTTTATCTCTTTCGCGGATATAACTCAGTGCCATATAGAAAGCTGCATCATAGCGGAACGTTGACTGGCTGTTAAACACCTTCTGAAGATCACTACGAGCTGCTGCCAGCTTACCCTCGTCTATCAGGCTAACTCCCCTGTAGTAACGGGCCGTTGAATGTAAGGAGTCCCTAACTATTACCTGATCAAGTAAACTGATCGCTTTATTAAAATGTCCGTGATTGAAGGCTGCTGCTGCCTGATGCATAAGTAATGCAGTATCCTGTTCAGCTGACTGATGATTGGCATGTACCATCTCCGTTCCTGAGAACTGGCGGTAGACGTCTTTATGCCAGGGGCTGACAAATAACAGTCCTGCCAGGCCAGCACCTATTATTGCCGTTATGACCACGTAGATGCTCACTTTGGTGTTAGGGCCGTCTTTTGTGTGGAACCAGCGTTCCCGCTGGTCGGCGATCATTTCTTCCAGTTCTTCCCTGGTGTTGTCCGTACCTTGTTTGACGTGCGGAGCTGCTAAAGCGGCTTCAATATGTTTAATATGCTGCTCGTCAAGGCCGGGTGCGGGCGCTACCGGGTGGAAGGACATAGCCTTGTTAGGGGCCTTTTGCATGAGATCCTGCTTCCATTTCAGTTGACAGGCATACAGGAAAAAAGGCTCGAAGTGATTGGTCAGGGTTATTTTGTGAAGATGGGCATAATCGTATATCGCCATCAATACATCTTCGAATACATTGGCTGCTTCCTTCATGTTGCCGCCCCAGCCTGTCACCATATGTTTCACCTTACGGGCAAAACGCTTATAAATGGCGTCTACAATGGCAGGGGAGCTGTCTAGCAAACCATCAATATATTCATCGTCATTATTTATTATCCGGCTGGAAACCATAAGTTGCTACGTCTGCTAACTAATATTAAAAGTATTAAATCACTGGTCAATAGACAAAAATAATAATACAATGCTTGTGCCGGAATCTGCGAAGGACATATAAAAGCTGACAGCTATGTTTTGTTTTTTGGTCTATTAAATAAGTTTACTATTTGTATAGGGATACAGCCTGCATATTTTATATCAAAAATGAGCAGACCGCTATCCAAAACAGCAGTTCAATCCATATTATAAAGAGATAAAATAATACTGGTAATTCAGCATATCCCCGCGTAGAGGCTGGAGACGAGCGTTTTCAGTACTTGTTTAAGGGCCTCTGCTTCCTGCTCGCCGATAATACTGGTGTACTCCTGCTGTATTTCCTGGAAACTTTCTGACGCACAAATAACCAGCTTTTTACCCTCGTCAGTCAGGCAGATCAGCGACGCCCGGTTGTCGCTCGCATGTTTGCAGGTCCAGATATATCCTTCGGCCTCCAGGTTTTTCACCACTTTGCTCATGGCCTGTTTGGTGATACGGGCTTTTTTAGCCAGTTCATTGTTGATAGTGCCTTGCGGTTCGATGTTTACGATCAGCACAAGGTCTCCCAGTTTGAAGTTGTTATATCCCCTGTGCTGTAGTTTCGCTATTATTCTACAGTCCATATCCTTCTTCAACAAGCCTAACAACCTGATAAGACTATGTTGCCGTTGCGCCAGATGCTGCTCTAATCGCTCATCCAGTGAACTGTTCATATTAATGTTTTTTGGAGCTATTTAAATAAATATCGTCAGCGTTCCTGTAGCCAGCTGCTTACCCTCTCATTTCTTATCCCAACCTTATAGAGCTGCCAGTGTGCAGCAGGTGTGGACTTTCATTTGTTGAAAAGAGAGCGTGCAATGCCGAGTTCCAGTCCCCGGAGTTCCGCTAGTCCACGCAGGCGTCCGATAGCACTGTAGCCGGGGTTGGTTTTTTTGTGAAGGTCGTCCAGCATCTGGTGACCATGGTCCGGGCGCATAGGGATGGACACGCTCCGCTTATGCATAATGGCAAGTAAGGCCCTTACCACTGCGTACATGTCCACATCTCCCTCCAGGTGATTGGCCTCGTGGAAGTTGCCAATGCTGTCCCGTTGTGTGCTTCTGAGATGTATAAAGTGAATATGTTCACCCAGGCGTTCTACCATTCCGGGCAGGTCATTGTCTGCACGTACACCATAAGAGCCGGTGCAGAAACAAAGGCCGTTAGCCGCGTAAGGTGCTGCCGCCAGCAGTTCCCTGGCATCTTGTTCGGTACTCACGATCCGTGGTAAGCCCAGGATAGGGAATGGAGGATCATCCGGATGGATAGCCAGTTTTACGCCTACTTCCTCTGCTACAGGGGCTATTTGTTGCAGGAAGTAGAACAGGTGCAATTTAAGTTGAGTGGCGTCAATGCCTTTATATTTATCCAGGGCGGCCTGGAATTGCTGCAGGGAAAAACTTTCTTCAGAACCTGGCAGGCCGGCAATAATATTCCTTTGCAGTAATACTTTTTCAGCATCGGTCATACTGTCAAAGTGTTCTTTCGCCATGGATATTTCTGCCGGATCATAATCATTTTCGGCACCCGGACGCTGTAACATGAACAGGTCGAAGGCGAGGAAGGCTGCTTTTTCAAAGCGTAATGCTTTTGAACCGTCATTAACGGTATAAGCAAGATCGGTCCTTGTCCAGTCCAGCACCGGCATAAAGTTGTAGGTCACAACGTAAATACCGCACTGTGCCAGATTGCGAAGCGACTGTTGATAATGCTGTATATATTCTTTGAATCGTCCGCTTTGGGTCTTGATATCTTCATGAACAGGTACACTCTCTACTACTGACCAGGTAAGACCGGCAGCTTCGATCATTTCTTTCCTTTTCACTATTTCCTCTACAGTCCAGATCTCTCCGTTCGGAACATGATGTAACGCCGTTACAATACCGGTTGCTCCGGCTTGTTTAATATCGGCCAGGCTAACCGGATCATTCGGTCCGAACCAACGCCATGTCTGTTCCATTCTTAGCATACGCATATCAAGGTTTAAGTCCCAAAAATAGGACTTCCGGAAAATAATTAATGATTTAGTAATAATGATTCTTCTGTATCACAAGGCCACCGTCATGTTACGACTCTTTTTTCATACCGGAATTACGTGTACTCCAATGGTTTATAATGACGCTGTTCTTGTAAAAGTTTTGCAAACCTAAGAAAATCTGTGAAGATGAACCAACGCTTCATGAAATCATTGCCAGCATAATATCCATAACGTTGGTCTGTGTAGGTCCGGTTTTAATCAAACCTCCTGTATTTTCAAAGAAATGATAAGCGTCATGCTGCCTGAGATAATGCGCTGCATCCAGTCCCATTGCTGTAGCGCTGATCATCAGCGCATGGTCTGCAATAGCGCCTGCTGCATCCGTAGGTCCGTCGGTACCATCTGTGCCTGCACTTAAGATAGTAATATCTGGCCGGGTGTTTAACAATATGCCTGCCGCCAGCGCAAGATGCTGATTACGCCCTCCCAGACCTTTACCGGTAACTGTGACGGTACTTTCTCCGCCCATTAACAGGCACGCCGGCTTGCTGCCTTTCCAGTCTTTGGCCGCCGCCACGAGTTCCGCCGCCAGGGCTGTCGCTTCTCCTGTGGCTGTTGATGTCAGTATTTGTGTTTCATAGCCAAGATTGGTGGCGTGCTCCTTTGCTGCTTTTAATGCTATGGCATTACTGCCGATAAGGAAATTGTGTACGGCCTCCAATTGCAGATTGCCTGGTTTGGGCGTTTCCGTAAGCGTTCCCGCAAGCCCCTGTTGCAAATGTTCATGTATGCCTGGAGGTAATTTCCCCGTCAGATTATATTTATCAAGTATGGCCACCGCATCTGCAAACGTGGAGGGATCTGCTACCGTCGGACCGGACCCTATAATAGAAAGATCATCCCCAACCACATCACTCAGTATCAGACTACACCATGATGTAGTATTTGCCAGCAATGCCAGCTGTCCTCCCTTGACTGCCGACAGATGTTTACGTACCACATTCATCTCATGGATATCCGCACCGCTTTTCAACAACAGTTCAAATACCTGTTGCACTTGCGTCAGACTGGCCTCTTCCGGATAATCTGCCAGCAGGGCAGAAGCGCCTCCTGAAAGAAGGAAGAGAACAATATCACCTGGCTGCACGGTTTTTAATAGTGAAACCATCTGCGTGGTAGCCTTTACGCTATTTTCATCTGGCAGAGGATGACCTGCTTCTACGACCTGTATGTGCTGTAAGGGCAATGCGTGTTCATATTTGGTAATGACAATGCCCTGAAGATCCACATCAGACAGTATTGATTCAAGTGCCTGTGCCATAGCAGCGGCAGCTTTGCCGGCGCCAAATACCCATACAGGTCTTTCCGCAGGTAATACGAATGTTTTGTCACATACCGTCAGTTTCCCCTCTCGCAAATGCACATGTTGTTGCATCAGCGATGATGGTTGTACTGCTGCTACAGCTGCCTTAAATATTGAAATAGCGTCTTCGCGTATGCTCATCTGGATTTTTTGTCGTGCAGTAAATTTAAATCAATACAACAATAAGCCCAATCACCAATGGTGAGTTTATTGTGAAGATCATCTCTTAGAAATTTAATTATAACTGAGGTAAGGGTTAAACCTGAATAACAGATCCTGGTACAAGAGAGTTGTATAATTCCTGGCACTTGTTATAACCGTTGTGAAATATGCTTCCTGCGACTGACTGACAGCATAGGGCCGTGTTGACCTGGTATGTGGTACTACTGGTTATAGTGGTATTGGTTGCAGCTTATCAGCGGGCATTACGTTTTTGTTGCTTTTTATCCATCCTGGCTTCCATCTGTTCTTTCTTTTTCATTTCCCAGTCGTTCCACTTTTTATACTGGTCTGGCGTCAGCACAGATTTAAAGCGTTGGTTACGTTCTTCGTTCAATGCTTTCATCTGCTGCATTTTGTCCTTTTTAGAAAGGGACGTGTTATGTTTGAGTTCTTCCATACGACGGGTTATATCAGTATTGATCGTATGAATATCTTTGTCCTGCTGTTTGGTAAGGTTCAACCGCCGGTCAAGTTTATCACTCATTTTATCAGCGCGTTGTTCCGGCGTAAAGCGCACTTTTTTTGCTGTTGCCGTATCTCCCCTCTGTGCCATACTGGTGCTACTGATAGCCAATAACAGACACACCAACAGCCCACTGATACGGATCATAAATGTTTTCATAAAAAGGAAATTATCTCCTGTTAAATATAGGAAATTGCTGCAATATTAATACCAATCATCAAAAATCTAGATAAATATGCAGGCGTCACATTAATCATTTGTTACTTTTAAGGATCAGCTGGGATTATCTCCTGGATAGACATTGCTGATTGTGAACACACTATGAACCCAAAATCTAAATTGTCAAACAAAGCCAATGAGTAAACTTTTTTCGTCGCGTAAGCGGCTTTCCCATCTGTGTCTTTTATTGGGCGGCCTGCTTGCAGGTAGTTATGCCCGGGCACAGGAGACCTTTCCTGTGAATGGTGTAGCAGATAACAGAGAAGGCTGTTACGCCTTTGTTAAAGCCACTATTGTAAAAAATGGAAGTACTGTATTGAACAATGCCACCCTCGTGATCCGCAATGGCCGTATCGTGAGTGTAGGCAACGGTCCCGTACCTAAAGATGCTGTAGTGATCGATTGTGGAGGTAAATATATTTACCCTTCCTTCGTAGACTTGTATAGCGATTATGGAACGCCTGCCGTAAAGAAAGCCGCCGGTAGTTACAGGTCGGACCCACAGTTCTTATCTGCTACCAAAGGCGCATATGGATGGAACCAGGCTATTAAGAGTGAAGTGAATGCTGCAACAGTTTTCACGGTAGATGGTACAAGTGCTGCATCTCTGCGTAATGTTGGTTTTGGTACCGTGCTTTCTCATCAGCAGGATGGCATTGCCCGTGGTACCGGTGTACTGGTGACACTGGCAGACGATCGTGACAATAAAGTGCTGGTGAAAGAGAAGGCAAGTGCGCACTTTTCATTTGATAAAGGCAGCTCTACCCAGAACTATCCAAGTTCTTTAATGGGTAGCATCGCTTTATTACGGCAAACATATCTCGATGCCCAGTGGTATCAGTCGCATCCTGCAAAAGAAGGTACTAACCTTACACTGCAGGCGTGGAATGAGAATAGCAACTTACCGCAGATATTTGAAGCACAGGATAAATGGGATGCTTTACGTGCAGATAAAATAGGCGATGAATTTGGCGTGCAATACATTATCAGGGCTGGTGGTAATGAATACCAGCGTATTCCTGAAATGATCGCTACCAAAGCGTCATTCATCCTGCCGCTGAACTTCCCGCAACCTATAGATGTAGAGGACCCGAACGATGCACGTTTTGTTGCGCTGAGTGATATGAAACATTGGGAACTGGCGCCTACAGAAGCTGCTGCTTTTGAAAAGGCGAATATTCCTTTCTGCTTCACCGCATCCGGATTAAAAGATGTAAAACAGTTGCTCGCAGCTGTGAGAAAATCTATTGAATATGGTCTCAGCGAACAAAAGGCATTAGACGCATTGACACTGGCGCCTGCACGTATTATCAAAGCTGATGACCAGGTAGGTTCACTGGAGCCTGGTAAACTGGCTAACTTCCTGGTAACATCAGGCACTATCTTTAATGAGAACACAATTCTGTTCCAGAACTGGGTACAGGGGAAAAAATATGTTGTTAAAGACGAAGGTTGGAAAGACGTGCGTGGCACATATACACTCACTATCAATCCAGGCAACACTAAATATACTATCCTGTTAAAAGGATCTGCTGCAACACCTGCTTTGTCGCTGATCCAGCAGGATACACTGGCGGGTACCGTTACTATAAATGGTCAGCTGGTTAAACTTGCTTTCCCATTAAGGAAAGGTGGCGAGCAACTGAGGCTGAGCGGTGTAGCAGGAGCTGCAGAATGGACGGGTACAGGGCTTGATACAAGTGGTAAATGGGTGAAATGGAGTGCTGCATTCACTGCTGCCGCTTCTAAGCCGGATACTACCAAAACTAAGACTGCTCCACAGATAGGCAATCTTTATTTCCCTTTCAACGGTTACGGATGGGAAGCATTGCCTAAACAGCAGGATGTGCTGATAAAGAATGCTACTGTCTGGACAAACGAGAAAGAAGGCAAACTTGAAAATACAGACGTGCTGGTACGTAGTGGCAAGATCGCACAGATAGGTAAGAACCTACCTGCCGGTAATGCCCGCGTGATCGATGGTACGGGTAAGCACCTCACTGCAGGTATCATTGATGAGCACTCTCACATCGCTATATCCAAAGGTGTGAATGAAGGCTCACAATCTGTAACATCAGAAGTGCGTATAGCTGATGTCGTGAATCCGGATGATGTGAATATCTACAGACAACTGAGCGGAGGCGTGACCGCTTCTCATCTGTTGCATGGCTCTGCCAACACTATCGGCGGACAAAGCCAGCTGATAAAATTACGCTGGGGCGCTGATGCGGAAGAACTGAAATTTGCCGGATCTGATCCTTTTATCAAATTCGCATTGGGTGAGAACGTGAAGCAATCCAATTGGGGTGATCGCCAGCGCGAACGTTTCCCGCAAACACGTATGGGCGTTGAACAGGTACTGGCAGATGCATTTACCCGTGCCCGTGACTATGAAAAAGCAGGTGCAGGCAAACGCCGCGATCTTGAACTGGATGCGCTGGTAGAGATCCTGAACAACAAACGCTTTATTACCTGTCACTCTTATGTACAGAGTGAGATCAATATGCTGCTGCATGTGGCTGATACTTTTCATTTCCGTGTGAATACATTCACCCACATCCTGGAAGGATATAAAGTGGCCGATAAAATGAAACAGCATGGTGCCGGCGCTGGTACCTTCGCTGACTGGTGGGCGTATAAAATGGAAGTGCAGGATGCTATCCCTTATAATGCTACCATCATGCAACGTGTAGGTGTGAATGTTGCCATCAACTCTGATGATGCTGAAATGGCCCGCAGGCTGAACCATGAAGCTGCAAAGAACATTAAGTACGGTGATATGACAGAAGAGGAAGCACTGAAGCTTGTCACCCTCAATCCGGCTAAATTACTGCACGTGGATGCACAGGTAGGTAGTATTAAAGCTGGTAAAGACGCCGACCTCGTACTTTGGAGTGATAATCCGTTGAGCATTTATGCGAAGGCTGACAAGACCCTTGTAGACGGTATCGTTTATTTTGACAGGGAGAAAGACTTTGAGCTCCGCCAACGTATCAGCAAAGAACGTAACCGCCTGGTGCAGAAAATGCTGGGAGAGAAGAAAAAAGGTACGCCTACCCAGAAAGCAGCTGCTTCTATGGAAGAAATGTACCATTGTGAAGATCTGCAGGGAGGCCATCAGCAACGCCTGACAGATGGAAACAGCGAATTGTAATTGCCGGACAGTATCAATCAAACAACATGAAACGAATCATCTTAACATATCTCACAGCACTTTCCTGTACGGCAGCAATGGCCCAGGAAACAATATATCCTGCCCCTCCGCAGGGGAAGACCGTTTACCTGATCAATGGTGTTATTCATGCCGGTAACGGACAGGTCTTCCAAACCGGTTCACTGGTTTTCACGAACGGAAAGATCACTGCCGTAGGCAATAATCTTCCTGCTCCATCTGCCGATGGAATAGTCGTAGACCTGAAAGGTAAACATGTATATCCGGGCGTTATCGCACCGCTTACTTCCCTGGGTTTGACAGAAGTGGAAGCTGTAAGGTCAACCAACGACTTCAGCGAAGTAGGGGAGATCAATCCGTCAGTTCGTTCGCTGGTAGCTTACAATACCGACTCTAAAGTGATCAATACCCTTCGATCTAATGGTATCCTGTTAGCACAGGTAACTCCGGAAGGCGGAATGATACCTGGTTCTTCTTCAGTAGTACAACTGGATGCGTGGAACTGGGAAGATGCTGCCTATAAGAAAGATGGGGCTATACATTTCTATATGCCAAGCCTGTTGCCACCGCCTTCACTGCCCGGACGTTTCCCTATCACTAAAGACAGGGCAGAGGAGTTTGCTGAAAAGACCGGTAAGGTGCGCGCCTTCCTGAGTGAAGCAAAAGCGTATTACCAGGAAGATAAACACAGCGCGGTAAACCTGAAATTTGAAGCAGTTCGGAAGCTGTTCACAAAAGAACAGAAGCTGTTCATTCACTGTAACCTTGTAAAGGAAATGCTGGTGGCAGTCGACTTTGCAAAAGAGTTCGGCATTGACGTGGTAATTGCTGGTGGTGCAGATTCCTGGATCATAGCAGATGTCCTGAAACAGAATAATATTGCTGTGGTACTTGGCCAGCCGCATAGCCTGCCTGTTACGGCAGATGATGATGTGGACCAGCCATATAAAACGGCGGCTCAGTTACAGCAGGCAGGTGTATTGTTCTGCTTGAGCAATGAAGGCTTCTGGCAACAACGTAACCTGCCGTTTGAAGCAGGTACGGCTAGTGCTTATGGTTTGTCAAAGGAAGAGGCGCTGACGGCCGTTACATTGAACGCCGCAAAGATCCTGGGAATCGATAAAACGACCGGATCACTGGAGACAGGTAAGGATGCTAACATCGTTATCAGCACAGGCGATCTTCTTGATATGCGCAGCAGCATTGTAACCCAGGCCTTCATTCAGGGCAGGGAGATCAACCTCGACAATAAACACAAACAACTGTACGAACGTTATAAACATAAGTACGGCTTGAAGTAGAAAAAATAGAAAATCATTGAAAAGCAGGGTGTTGTATTTACAATACCCTGCTTTTTTTTAAGTTGTGGCATGAATTTTACTGTTGGATAGCAAATGCATTTAGAAATGGGAGCGATCCTCAAAAGAGAAGATGCTATCCGGAAGGTCACTGACCTGATCAACGAAGTACGGATATGCATGTTCACCACAATAGACGATCATGGACATGTCATTTCCAGGCCTATGGCCACCGTGGATGTGGACAAGGAAGGAAATGTCTGGTTCTTTTCAAACGAGTATTCTGGTAAGGTCACCCAGATTTCCGAGAATAATGAGTTAAACCTCATCTACTCTCATCCAGGACACAATACCTATCTGAACATCTTTGGTATTGGTTCGATCATCGTTGACAAGGAGAAAATGAAGCAGTTATGGACGCCGGCGGTAGAAGTCTGGTTTCCTGACGGCATTGATGATCCAAGATTATGCCTTCTCAAAGTCGACACAAAGCAGGCATGGTTCTGGGACAATTCCTCCAGTAAGATGGTCATCTTCTTTAATATGCTGACCTCGATCATCAGGGGCAAAAGGTATGAGGAAGGGGAACATGGGGAACTGGATATAGAGTAGAATAACACGTTACAGGTCACAACGGAAAGAGATTAAATAACAAAGGCTGGCAAATATGAATTGCCAGCCCTCGTTCTTATACTGTTTTGTTTACTTCGTTATTACCAGGGAGTAGTTTTTACTTCCTCTCTGTACAAGAATGTATTTGCCATTCAGTAACTGGTTCTTGTCAATCACTGCATCTATCCCGGTAACCTTTACTTTATTGATACTGATACCATTGTTCTGTACCATCTTTCTGGCTTCACTTTTGCTCGGCAGAATGCCCGTTTCCGCGAGAAATGAAACAATATCCTTTCCTGCGTCTATATCGGATGCTGCAAATTCGAACTGAGGTACACCATCCATTACTTCCAGCAATTGTTGTTCGGTCAGTGACTTTAATATCTCAGCAGTGTCTTTACCGAACAGCATCTCACTTGCCTTGACGGCAAATTCATACTCCTTTTCGCCGTGGATAAAGATGGTAAGTTCCTGAGCCAGTCTTTTTTGGAGCTGCCGTAAATGAGGGGCTTGATCATGAGCTGTGATCATTTCATCAATCTCTTCCTTATTGAGGAAAGTAAATATCCTGATATAGTTCTTGGCATCTTCATCCTGTGTTTTTAACCAGAATTGGTAGAACAGGTACGGAGATGTCTTCTCTGGGTCCAGCCACACGTTACCATTCTCAGATTTACCAAACTTACTGCCATCCGCTTTCTTCAGCAGCGGACAGGTGAACGCAAACGCCTCACCACCCGCCTTACGGCGTACCAGTTCAGTACCGGTCACTATATTACCCCACTGGTCAGAACCGCCCATTTGCAGTTTACAGTTCTTCGCAGTGTATAAATGGAAAAAGTCGTATCCCTGGATCAGCTGATAGGTGAATTCTGTAAAGGACATCCCGCTGTCTCCTTCCAGTCTTCTTTTTACAGAATCTTTGGACATCATGTAGTTAACAGTAATATGTTTACCTACATCACGGATGAAATCCAGGAAGGAAATGTCCTTAAACCAGTCAAAGTTATTGACCATTTCGGCGGCATTAGGTTTAGCCGGGTCGAAATCAAGGAACTTCTCCAGTTGTGCCTTAATACCTTTCTGGTTGTGCGCCAGGGTATCCAGATCCAGCATTTTCCGCTCTTCTGCCTTAAAAGAAGGATCACCCACCATACCTGTAGCACCACCCACCAGCGCCAGTGGCTTATGACCGGCCCTTTGCAGGTGTACCAGCAGCAGGATAGGTACCAGGCTGCCTATATGAAGGGAGTCTGCTGTCGGGTCAAAGCCCACGTAAGCAGTAGTCATTTCTTTTAATAATTGCTCCTCTGTGCCCGGCATTATATCCTGCACCATTCCTCTCCAGCGTAATTCCTCTATCAGGTTCATGATTAATTGGGATAATTTTTGCAAACGTAAGAAAAGAATTTTAAACGATATGGGGGAGAAGGGCGATGTACAGGAAATTCGTACATTAACATCCGGATAAAACCGCCATTTTCTGTAAAGAATACATTATGAAAAAAAGTTTGTTTTTTATCGCATGTCTGCTGCTGGCAGTCAATGTGTTAAGTGCCCAGGACTGTAAGAATTACTACTATTTGCTGAATAACGCAGAAGTAGAGATGACCATGTTCGACGCAAAGGGCACGGCTGTAGCTAAAAACGTATACAACGTATTGTCTGTCAGTAAGGAAGGTAGTGCCAGCGTATCCGATTTTACTTCTACACTGAAAGATGCAAAAGGTAAAACCATCTCTTCCGGAAAAGGAAAATTCAAATGTACCGGTGGAGAGATCATGGTGGATATGAAAATGTCCCTGCCCAATCTTCCGCAGCTGCAGAACATGAAAATGGAGTCAGAAGGGAATGCATTCCTGAATTATCCTGCTAATTTGAAAGAAGGACAATCCCTGCCTGATGGCTCATTCGACATGAGCGGCAATGCCAATGGCATGGATATGAGCCTTCAGTATAAAGTGACTGACCGTAAAGTGGTTGGGAAGGAGAAAGTAACGACCGCCGGCGGTAGCTGGGATTGTTATAAGATCAGCTATAATATGAGCCTTTCCATGAAAATGATGGGCATGAACCTCCCTATGGATATGGTGGCTGCAGAATGGTTTGCGCCTGGCTTTGGGGTAGTGAAAACAGAAACTTCCAAAGATGGTAAACCTGCCGGTCATATGGAAATCACTCACGTAAAGAAATAACAGGAACCTGTATAAAAAGTAAAGCCCTCGTACCAATGGTGCGAGGGCTTTAACTTTTTTAGTATACGGTCTACAGGTTTTTAAGGCAAGCCTTCAGGCTTTCGCGCCAGTAAGGGATCTGTAAGCCGAAAGTATCTCTGATCTTTTGTTTGTTCATGACACTGTAAGCGGGTCTTTTCGCCGCAGTAGGGTACATGTCTGACGTAATAGGCGCCACGGTGCAGGAGGCCCCTGTCAGCTCTCTGATAGCCACTGCGAAGTCGTACCAGCTGGTCACCCCTTCATTACTGAAGTGATATACGCCGCCATAGTTCCCCGGAGCATCCCATACTTTAGTCAGCACATCCAGGATAGCCTTTGCCAGGTCCACCGCATAGGTAGGCGTTCCTGCCTGGTCAAATACAACGTTCAGGTTGTCCTTCTCCTGCATCAGCTCACGCATACGCTTTACGAAGTTAACACCGAACTCAGAATACAGCCAGGAAGTACGTAGTACAATGGTATCCGGATTGGTATCTATAGCCGCTGCTTCACCGCGTAATTTGGAGCTGCCGTAAATACTTTCAGGGCTGGCGTCGTCAGTCTCCGAATAAGGTACGGTCTGTTTGCCATCGTAGACATAGTCAGTGGAGATGTGGACAAACTGTGCCCCGTGTTGCTGACAAATAGTAGCCAGGTTCAAAACAGCTTCAAAGTTCAGTTTGAATGCCAGTTCCTCATCATTTTCTGCTTTGTCTACCGCAGTATACGCTGCACAGTTGATACAGCCATGTATTTCCTGCTGTGAGAAGAAGTTAGCCACAGCTTCTTCGCTGGTAACATCCAGCTCATTGAAGTCGGTATACACAAACGAAAACCCGGAATAGTCCGCAGCAATCTTTTTCAATGCTTGTCCCAGCTGGCCATTGGCGCCGGTTACCAGAATATTTTTCATTTACTTATTTGAATTGAAAACGAAGTTATGCGTACAATTTTCAAGTGTAGGCAGCACTGTATCTTTTTCTGAAACAAGAGCATCAGCCAGGTTAATGCCCCAGTCGATGTTCAGTGCAGGATCATTATAGATAATACCGCCTTCACTAGGCTTGTGATAAAAGTTATCGCATTTATACATCACTTCAGCGGTTTCACTTATCACAGAATATCCATGAGCAAAACCTTTCGGCACCAGCAGTTGTTTTTTGTTCTCTGCAGTCAGTTCTATTGCAAAGGCTTTGCCATAAGTAGGAGAGCCTTTACGGATATCTACCGCCACATCGATGATCTTTCCTTCCAGCACTCTTACCAGCTTTGTCTGTGCATATGGCTCCAGCTGATAATGTAATCCTCTCAGTACTCCATATGTAGAACGTGCCTGGTTGTCCTGTACAAAAGGAAGGTGTAATCCTTCCTGTTCAAAGGTCTGGGCATTATAACTTTCGAAAAAATAGCCACGGCTATCATTAAATACCCTGGGTTCATATACTAACAACCCTGGTATTCCTGTCTCTGTAAAAGGCATAGTTATCTCTTTTGGTACTGATCACTGTAATAGTCCTGGTACGCTCCGCTGGTCACATGTTCCAGCCATTCTTCATTGGCGAGGTACCATTCCACTGTTTTTTCCAGCCCTTCTTCGAACTGAAGTGAAGGTTCCCAGCCCAGTTCTTTATTCAGCTTGGTAGCGTCGATAGCATAACGCAGGTCATGGCCGGCGCGGTCTTTGACGAAAGTGATCAGTTGTGCAGATGTACCTGGTGCTCGTTGCAGTTTTTTATCCATGATCATGCACAGCAGGTTAATAAGGTCGATATTTTTCCATTCGTTGAAGCCGCCAATGTTATAGGTCTCACCTACGCGGCCTTTATGGAAAATAGTATCTATTGCTCTGGCGTGATCTTCCACAAACAACCAATCGCGCACGTTCTCACCTTTACCATATACAGGTACCGGTTTATTGTTCTTAATGTTGTGGATAGCCAGCGGAATTAATTTTTCCGGGAAATGATTCGAGCCGTAGTTATTGGAACAGTTAGATATAATAGCAGGCAGATGATAAGTGTGGTAGTATGCCATCACAAAATGATCAGAGCTGGCTTTGGATGCAGAATAAGGTGAACGGGGATCATATGCGGTCTGCTCGGTAAAGAAACCTTCTTCTCCCAGACTGCCATATACTTCATCGGTAGACACATGATAGAACAGTTTGCCTTCATAATTGTCTTTCCAGTATTTTCTACTGGCGTTCAACAGCACTGCCGTACCCATTACGTTGGTTTTGATAAAGGCCAGCGGATCCATGATAGACCTGTCCACATGACTTTCAGCCGCGAGGTGGATTACCCCATCGAACTTATAAGTAGCAAATAGTTCATCAATGAATGATTCATCTGTGATATCACCCTTAACGAATTTGTAATTGGGCTGATCCTTGATGTCTTTCAGGTTTTCAAGATTACCGGCATAGGTTAATGCATCCAGATTAATGATCTGGTAATGAGGATAGTTCTTTACAAAGAGCCTTACTACATGAGACCCGATAAATCCTGCGCCACCGGTGATTAATATGGTGTTGTGCATAAAAGTTATTTAATTCCGGGGTCCAAATTACGAATTGCGGATGAACCTTCATCTAACCAGTTTTGGTAGTAAGGGTTCACCCGCTTTCCCGAGTTATTTATTTAAAGCTTGCTTGAAATACTCATAAGTGATCTTCAGGCCTTCTTTCCTGTCCACTTTCGGCGCCCAGCCCAGTAATTCCTGTGCTTTGGTGATATCCGGTTTCCTTTGTTTCGGATCATCTTTCGGAAGTGGCTGATAGATGATCTTTTGCTTGCTGCCCGTCAGTGCCAGGATCTCTTCTGCAAATTCCTTCAGGGAGATCTCTGCCGGGTTACCGATATTCACAGGAAGGTGATAATCGCTCAGCAGCAAACGGTAAATACCATCTACAAGGTCAGATACATAACAGAAAGAACGGGTCTGGGATCCATCACCAAAAACAGTGAGGTCCTGTCCTGTCAGCGCCTGGCTCATGAAAGCTGGCAGCGCACGGCCGTCATCGAGGCGCATACGTGGGCCGTAGGTATTAAAGATCCTGATGATCCTTGTATCTACGCCGTGGAAGTTATGATATGCCATCGTGATGGACTCCATGAAACGTTTAGCTTCATCGTACACACCACGTGGACCTACCGGGTTCACATTACCCCAGTATTCTTCCGGCTGAGGATGCACATTCGGGTCGCCATATACTTCAGATGTAGACGCCACCAGGATGCGGGCCTTTTTCTCTTTGGCCAGTCCCAGCAGATTGTGGGTACCCAATGAACCTACCTTCAATGTCTGGATCGGCATTTTCAGATAGTCGATCGGGCTGGCAGGAGAAGCAAAGTGTAAAATGTAATCCAGGTCGCCTGGTACATGTACGAATTTGCTTACATCATGATGATAGTATTCAAATTCCGGTAACGGAAAGAGATGTTCTATATTTTTGATGTTACCGGTCAGGAGGTTATCCATTCCGACAACACGGTATCCTTCTTTAATAAAGCGATCACACAAATGTGACCCCAGGAAGCCGGCAGCGCCGGTAATCAGTACTCTCTTCATTTCGATAGGCAATTGATGATGTGCAATAATTAGTTAGTAGCAGCAGCTCGTCCAACACTTTCGTAGTGGAAACCCAGTTCAGCCATACGGGCTACATCGAACAGGTTCCGGCCGTCAAATATCAGTTTATTTTTCAGGGTAGCGCCGATCTTGTCAAAATCAGGTGTCCTGAACACGCTCCATTCGGTAGCAATGATGAGGGCATCAGCATCCGCAAGGCAGTCATATTGGTTGGAAGCGTAAGTTACTTTGTCTCCAATGAGGCGTTCCACATTTGCCATCGCTTCAGGATCAAATACCGTTACGGTAGCTCCTGCATCACGCAGCGCGTCTATCATGTATAACGCCGGTGCTTCGCGGATATCATCTGTATTAGGCTTGAAGGCCAGTCCCCATATCGCGAAATGTTTACCTTTCAGGTCATCGTTGAACCATGTCCTGATCTTTGGAAGGAGGAACAATTTCTGCCGCTCATTTACATCCATCACTGCTGTGAGTATTTTGAAATCATACTCCGCATCTTCAGATGATTTTACCAGCGCCTGCACATCTTTCGGGAAGCAGCTGCCGCCATAACCGATGCCGGGGAACAGGAAACGTTTACCGATCCTATCGTCGCTGCCTACACCTCTGCGCACCATATCAACATCAGCGCCCAGTTTCTCACACAGAATGGCTATTTCATTCATGAATGAGATCTTGGTGGCCAGGAAGGAGTTTGCTGCATATTTAGTTAATTCTGCAGATTTCTCGTCCATGAACAATATCGGATTACCCTGACGTACAAATGGTGCAAACAGATCGCCCATTACTTTACGTGCTCTTTCAGAACGGGTACCGATCACTACACGGTCAGGTTTCATGAAGTCATCTACTGCTACACCTTCACGCAGGAATTCCGGATTGGATACAACGTCGAAAGGGCATTTGCAATGCTTCGCGATAGTCTCCTGTACTTTTTCAGCAGTACCTACAGGTACAGTACTTTTATCGATGATCACTTTGTAGTCTGTCATGATCTTTCCCAGTTCATCTGCTACACGCAGAATATAGGAAAGGTCTGCAGAGCCGTCTTCTCCCGGAGGGGTCGGCAGCGCCAGAAAGATCACTTCACCATGCTGTGTGCCTTCTGCAAGGCTGGTGGTGAAGTGGAGACGTCCTTCCTTCAGGTTACGCTCAAACAATTTTTCCAGTCCCGGCTCGTAGATGGTTATTTGTCCGTTAGAGAGCTTGTTGACCTTATTTGCGTCGATATCAACGCACACAACATCGTTGCCTGTTTCAGCGAAGCAGGTCCCGGTAACCAGTCCCACATAGCCTGTGCCTACTACTGTGATCTTCATTTGGAGTTTTGATTTAAGAATGATTTAACTGAATCAATTATGTGCTGCAGCTGATCTGCATCCATCTCTGTATGAATAGGTAGTGAAATAACCTTAGTGGTAAGATTGTCAGTAACCGGGAGATTGAATTCAGCGCCACCGAAATTCTCGAACATTTTCTGGCGGTGGGCAGGTACAGGATAATAGATCATTGCAGGTACCTGGCGTTCCTGCAGGTATTGTTGTAACGCATTGCGGTCAGCCCCGTTTAGTTGCAGCGTATATTGATGGTATACATGGTAGCTGTTGTCGGCCCTGTAAGGAGTCGTGATCTGCGGAATGCCGGCAAATCCGGCATCGTAGGCATCCGCAACAGCACGACGGGCCTTGATATATTCATCCAGCAAAGGCAGTTTGACATTCAGTACAACTGCCTGCAGTGTGTCCAGACGGGAGTTTACACCCACTACATCATGGTAGTAACGGGCCGACTGGCCGTGATTCGCGATCATTCTTAATTTACCGGCCAGTTCATCGTCATTGGTAAAGATAGCGCCGCCATCTCCATAACAACCCAGGTTTTTGGAAGGGAAGAAGGAGGTACAGCCTATCTGGCCGATAGCACCCAGTTTCTGGGTAGTTCCGTCAGAGAAAGTATAATGACCGCCAATTGCCTGTGCATTATCTTCAATAACCGGAATGTTATATTTTCTGGAGATCTCCATGATCGCCTCCATTTCCGCACTGTGACCGTAAAGGTGTACGGGTACGATAGCCTTCGTTTTTGGTGTGATCGCTTTCTCCACCTGTACCGGATCGAGACAGAACGTTTGAGGGTCTACGTCCACAAATACAGGTTTCAGATGCAGCATCGCGATCACTTCCGCCGTAGCAATAAAGGTGAAGGAAGGAGTGATCACTTCGTCGCCCGGCTTAAGGTCGAGCGCCATCATGGCTATCTGTAGTGCATCTGTACCGTTTGCACATGGAATGACATGTTTCACACCGAGGTAGTCCTGCAGCGCTTTGGTGAATTGTTGTACTGGTGCGCCATTAATAAAAGCAGCATTATCGAGCACTTCAGCCATCGCAGCATCTACCTGCGGCTTTATTTTCAAGTATTGGCGTTTTAAATCCACCATTTGAATAGGAACCATGAGTGGGATAGATATTTTGTTTAAAGTGAGCAAATTTACAAATTTTGCCATAGGAAGGGCAGTATCTTTGCAGCCGATCCAAAAAACAATAAAAGTACCTCGGGCATGGCCATAAGCACCATTATATACAATCTGGGAATAAGAGGATATAAAGCGGGAGTGGCCCTGGCCGCCGCCACAGGGAATATCAAGGCCCGTAAATGGCTGGAAGGACGGCGCGACTGGAGGGCCTTGCTGAAAAAACATCTGCCCGATGCCGGTCCCATCGTTTGGGTACATGCAGCCTCCCTGGGCGAGTTTGAACAGGGTAGACCTGTCCTGGAAGCTATCAGGGAGGAATACCCGCATTGTAAGGTGCTGCTTACCTTTTTCTCGCCCTCCGGCTATGAGGTACGTAAAGACTATCCCGGGGCCGATTACGTGTGCTATTTGCCGTTGGATACACGACAGAATGCAAGGGATTTTACCCGTATAGTGAAGCCCACGCTCGCCATCTTTATCAAGTATGAGTTCTGGTATCATATGCTCACAAGCCTTTACCGTGAAAAAGTACCGGTATTACTGATATCCGGTATTTTCAGGCCGGGACAGGCTTTCTTCAAGCCATACGGCGGCATGTTCCGGAAATTGCTGCAACAGTTCAGCTACATCTTCGTGCAAAACAAGGAATCTGTCTCCCTGCTGGAACAAGCTGATATCAAACATGTCGCGCTGGCTGGAGATACGCGTTTTGACCGCGTATGGGCCTTACAGGAGGAAGAACGTTCGCTACCGGGTATTCCGGAATTTATCGGAACGCAACACGCCATCATTGCGGGTAGTACCTGGGAAACAGATGAGGCCTTGCTGGCCGCCTGGTGGAAGAAACAGCATATAGATGGACGTTGCCTGATCATCGCTCCCCATGAAATAGATCCGGCACATATCCATAAACTGGTAGCATTGTTCCCGGAAGCCATCAGGTATACGGAGTGGATAAAAAATGAGCATAAACAGCCGGGACGTGTATTGCTGATAGATAATGTAGGCATGCTGTCGGCACTATACCGGTATGCTACAGTGACGTATGTAGGAGGAGGTTTCGGGAAGGACGGGATTCACAATATCCTGGAACCGGCTACCTATGGTAAACCTGTATTGTTCGGGCCTGTATTCCATAAGTTCCCGGAGGCAGCCGCATTGATCGCTGCCGGCGGAGGCATCAGTATCCATGACCTGGGCACCTTCGATGCACAGGTGGGAAAACTGTTGCAGGATGGAACTGCCCGTTTACAGACGGGCGCCCTGGCTAAGAATTATGTGGCTGAAAATAAAGGAGCTACCGGCAAGATACTACAGTATATTCAGGAGAAACGTTTCTTGACGAGATTGTAAAACTGCCTTACAGCACGGTTATCGTCGACCCAACCCTGGCGGATCTTCAACTCTCTTTCAATCCAGTATTCTGCTTCCTGCAGCGTGTGTAACTCATTGATGGTCTTTACAGAACGTTCATAAGTGTCCACGTCGCCCCGGAACAATTCCTGTATGAACTGGAATTTATCGTTGATCCCGATCGCCTGACGCAGGTCCTTGACAGGAGTTTCACTCAAACGGTCGGCAACTTCGGTCTGCGATTGCTTCCAGCGGTCATTCAGTGAAGGCGTATTCTGGGCCACCAGCTGGTTCAGTTCTTTTAGCTCCTTAAGTTCCTTATGTACACCATTGGTTTCAGGCTTTTTCTCACTGGCAGCTGGCGGTGTGTTAACCGGTTGCTGTGTTTCCGTATTGCCATAGATGGTGATGAAAGCCGGTTTCCTGTCTGCCGGGGCCTGTTCCGCAGGTTGAGACGCAGGAGCAGGGGATGGCATTTGATGAGCCGTAGCGCCGTTGTGAGTTGTTTCTGCAGTTACAGCAGCCGGAATAGTATTTACAGGGGCCGCCGTAGTTCCATTGCCATTGCTTGCAGCTACCGGCTTGGGAAGGGACGTGTTCTGCAACGGTAATGTCAAGGTCGATTCCGCTGCAGGTGCAGATGTTACCGCAGGAGCCGTCTGTTTGTTTTCCGGTAATGTTTCTCTCGATGATGTCGTTACAGGTACTTCTACTATGATGGTAGAGGGACTCGCAGTGGTTGTCAGTGGAGTGGAAGGCATGATCACGGCTACATGACTGTCCTGCCGCTCTTGCACACGTTCCTGCTCTCTTTGAAGATTCCTTGCGTGTAAGATCTCCGCCTGCAGCAGTTGCACATAATAAGATATCGACTGCAAACCAGCGTTTGAATTCTTTAATTCCTGTAACTTATCAATTAATGCACTTATTTTTTCCATAGCAGTAAAAAAAATAACTTGAATGCAAAATGCGTTCCATGCCTTAATTGTTAACGCGGTATGGGGGAATTTATTTTATTTGCATAAAGTTAGGGCATTTTAATTAACTGTTAATCAAATACTAAAATATGTTTATTGAACCTTCTCTAGCAGGAGGGCGAAGAGGGTGGATAGAAGTGATCTGTGGCTCAATGTTTTCCGGAAAAACGGAAGAGTTGATCAGAAGATTGAAACGGGCCCGGATTGCCAATTTAAAAGTAGAGATCTTTAAACCGGTGATAGATACACGGTATGATGTACAACACATTGTATCTCACGACGAAAGCCGCATTGTAAGCACGCCATTGGAGAATTCTCAGCAGATCCTTCTCCTTGCGCAGGAAGTGGATGTAGTGGGCATCGATGAAGCACAATTCTTTGATGGCGAATTGCCAGAAGTATGTGACCAGCTTGCATTGCGGGGTATCAGGGTGATTGTGGCGGGATTGGATATGGATTTTATGGGTAAGCCCTTTGGGCAGATGCCTTTCCTGCTGGCAAAGGCTGACTACATTACCAAGCTGCACGCAATCTGTGTCAAATGCGGAAATATCGCCAATTACTCCTACCGTAAAACGAAAGAAAAAAATACCGTGCTCCTCGGAGAAACAGACC
This sequence comes from Chitinophaga sp. S165, assembly GCF_003182155.1. GTDB lineage: Bacteria > Bacteroidota > Bacteroidia > Chitinophagales > Chitinophagaceae > Chitinophaga. The sequence continues at coordinate 28,910 of NZ_QGTG01000015.1, read as the reverse complement.
TGTATGAACCACGATGCAGGCATTGTTATTACGAAGACGTCAAATAACAAAACAGCAAGCGTTCGCCTCGGCGAGCGCTTGCTGCTTTAAGAACAAATTATTTCAATAGTCATTTATGTTGATTTCGCATTCTTTCTGTATTCAGCCGGACTTATACCATTATACTTTCTGAATTGCCTGCTTAAGTGGCTTTCATCTGTAAAGCCCAGCTCTCCTGCAATCTGGCTCACCGTAAGTACGCTGTTGGCAAGCCGCTGCTGCACCAGCTTTATCCTGTAATGCGTAATATAATGTTGCAGGCTTTCGCCGGTCAGTTTCCTGAAATACTCACCTACATAGTTTTCTGAGAGATTAAAATGAGATGCCAGAAAATCTATCCTCAGTTTATCAGGATCACTGATATGCTGACGTATATGCAATAACATCCTGTTGATCAGTGGATCAGGGGTATCGCCCGCGCCGGACATCGCAGTGCTGTCGCTGACATTCCGCGCCAGTATGTTCAGGATCAGCGTTACAAAATGCTGAAGGTTCTCTTCTTTGTATGGCCGGTCGTGCGCATATTCTCTCACCAGGTTATCTATTAGTGAAGCGATCAGGTGGCAATCGCCCGGTTGCTTTACCAACAGCTCCTGGAAGCGGTTGTGATGAAAGAAGATATGTTCCAGTTGTTTCAACCATGATGAGATCCGTTCCCTGTCCTGTACCGTTTTACATTTTCCGAGAAAGACTTCCGAGAAACGTATAGCGCAGAAACGCGTAGGGGTCTTAATATCAAAACCTCTGCAATCGAGCGGTGTAAAGAGGAAAATGCTACCCTTCCTGTAAGGGAAAGTGTTACGGTTTGTGATGCGCAGGCCCTCTCCATCCAGGATCTGCACGATCTCAAAAAAATGATAGATCAGCGGACGCTCGTTCCAACATTCCATATCTGATACAAACAGCTCAAAAGGCTGGTGTAAGAGTTTCCGTTCCATACCTGCCAATTTACAGGAAAAACCCCGCTTTGTCACTGTTCCGGGGTAGTGGCCACAGGTAATTTTGTGGGATCAAAAAAGTAATCTATATGAGTTCAAGAGAAAAGTTGTTGTCACCGCTGGTCACGCCGGCATTTACATTGCGCAACCGTGTGGTGATGGCGCCTATGAGCAGACGCCGTTCTCAGGATGGTGTTCCTGGTCCGTCTGCACATGTTTACTACGGACAAAGGGCTGGTGCTGGTTTGATCATTGCAGAAAATAGTGCGGTAACCGCTAATGGTGTTGGTTATCTTAATGCGCCCGGTATATATAATGATACACAGAAAGCGGCATGGAAGCAAATTGTAGATGAGGTCCACGCTCGTGACGGGAAGATCGTTCTCCAGCTGGTACATACAGGTCGTATAGGACATCCGCTGAATAACGAGGGTGCTGCTTTATTAGTCGCTCCCTCCGCAGTAAGGGCCGAAGGAATAATGAGGACGCCGGGCGATCAGTATCTGACAATGCCCGAACCACAACCTTTGAGTATCGCGGACACACAGTCATTGATCGAAGCACACATCCGCGCGGCAAACAGTGCGATCGAAGCAGGCTTTGATGGTGTTGAGATACATGGAGCACATGGATTTCTGGTAGAGCAGTTCTTACATCCACACACCAATCGCAGAACAGACCATTATGGCGGCAGTATAGCCAACCGGTCCCGCTTCCTGCTGGAAATAATGGAGGGAGTTACTGCAGCCATTGGCAAAGAGCGGACGGGCATCCGGCTTTCGCCTTTTGCTGTTTTAAACGACCTGCCTGCATATCAGGAGGAAATTGCTACTCATCAATATATCACTGATGTCTTGGAGGAAATGGGCATCTTGTATATCCATCTGTCGGATCAGCCATCAAACGGATATCCTGCAATTCCACCAGCGTATATCCGTGATGTGCGTCAAAGATTCAGTAACCTGTTAATCCTTGCTGGCGGACAAACCGCAGAATCCGCAGAATTTAATCTGCAGTCCGGACTGGCCGATCTGATTGCCTTTGGAAGGCCATTTATTGCTAACCCCGACCTTGTGGAACGGTTCCGGCATAATGCGCCGCTGGCTGCGGGAGATAAGGATACCTTTTACCAGGGAGGTGATAACGGCTATATTGATTACCCGGCCATCTATACAGGTAAAGCGTTAAGTAGCAATGCCTTTTAAAGAAAAGACCGCCTCGTTTGAAGCGGTCTTTTCTTTAAAAGTATGTTATATGTATTAAGCGCCTGCTTTGACCTTGAAGGTGAATTTCTTCTGTGTCAGATAGCTGAAGCCTACTACAAAGATGGTTGTCAGTATTTTAGCGATGGTTGGATAGATGAGGAAATATTCTACGAACAGTTTCATAAACCCATAGTTCAGACAGATACAGATACCTACCAGCATGAAATACCTTACTAGTTGTACCCGGCCCCTTAAATTAGATTCTGAGAACACAATGTATTTGCTCAGCAGGAACCCGGTAGGGAATGTAACGGTCATAGACATGAACAGTGCGGCAATGTGCGCGCTGATAGTCAGATAAGTGAAATGAAGCGGCGTTTCGTTAAGGATAAAATGAAAACTAATGTAATACAATAGGATATCCATAGCCGTATTACCACTGCCACAGGCTAGGTAACGGAAAGTTTGCAAAGGCATGAGCTTCGCAAAGGGTAGGTAAAAAAAATCTAATACCAATAAAATGAACCTTTTCATAAAATATTTGTACAGCAACAAAACTAATCAGTTTTACCGTTACTGTACTGCGCTTTTAATTTATCTTAACAATTTCCTGTTCTTCCAAAGTTTTTGTTCTTGATTAACAGGTTGTTGTCTGATCCGGCGCTGTTCATCCTGCCATACTTGTACAGCCAGTATAGCCGCGGCTTTTGCGGCTTCAGGGTCTGCACGTTCCAGTGATTCCGGTGTAAAATACTTCCCGATAAAATTAGTGTCAAAAGCGCCATTGATAAAGGCGGGCTGTTGTAAAGCCCAGCTTCCGAACGGAAGTGTGGTGCGGATCCCTTTTACCTGGTATTCACTAATAGCGCGTAACAATCTTTCCCTGGCTTCTTCCCTGTCAGCTCCCCAGGCTATCAGCTTAGAGATCATAGGGTCGTAATAAATGGGAATATCCATGCCCTGCTCATAGCCATCATCTACACGGATACCATAACCCTGCGGACGAACGTAGGTTGTGAGTGTGCCCGTGTCCGGTAGGAAATTGTTGGCCGGGTCTTCTGCGCAGATGCGCAATTCAATGGCATGTCCGTTTATTTTAAGGTCAGCCTGGGCAAAGGAAAGTTTTTCGCCTCTGGCCACCCTGATCTGTTCTTTAACGAGGTCCAGTCCTGTGATCATTTCCGTTACCGGATGTTCTACCTGCAGGCGGGTATTCATCTCCAGGAAATAGAACTGCAGATTTTCATCGACGAGGAACTCGACGGTACCTGCACCATAGTATTGGCAAGCGCGGGCTACGTCCAGCGCACATTTGCCCATAGCTTCCCGGATGTCGGGCGTCAGGCAGGAGGAAGGCGCCTCCTCAATAAGTTTCTGGTGCCTTCTTTGTATAGAGCACTCACGTTCAAACAGATAGACATAATTGCCATGCTGGTCGCCAAGTACCTGGATCTCTATATGGCGGGGTGCGCCTACATATTTCTCAATGAATACGGCATCGTCTCCGAAAGCGCTCATAGCCTCACTCTTAGCCATCCTCACCTGTTCTTCCAGCTCACCGGCGTTATTAACCACCCGCATACCTTTACCGCCACCACCGGCAGATGCCTTGATGAGGATAGGGAAACCGGTCTTTTTCACTACTTCCCGGGCTTCATCGATACTGCGCAATGGAGTTTCGGTGCCGGGTACCATAGGAACGCCAAACCGCTGGGCGGCCTGTTTAGCGGCCAGTTTGCTACCCATCATTTCGATGGCTGACGGACTGGGACCGATAAAAATAAGGCCTGCATCTTTTACCACCTGGGCAAAACGTGCATTCTCACTTAGAAAGCCATATCCGGGATGTATAGCATCCGCACCAGTTTGCCGGGCCGCCCCCATGATCTTGTCCATCATCAGATAGGACTGACTGGAAGGGGCGGGGCCGATACACACTGCCTCATCGGCATATTGCACAAAAGGCATAGCGCGGTCGGCCTCGGAATATATTGCTACTGTTGCGATGCCCATTTCCCTGGCGGATCTCATGATCCGCAATGCGATCTCACCACGGTTGGCTACCAGTATTTTTTTCATGGAAGCGAATATAAGTGATTCTCCTATCTTTGCGCCAACATGAAATCTAGTGGCTTCAAACAAACAATTACACTGGTAAAAAAGGACATCCTGCTTGAGTTACGGCAGAAATATGCCTTTTACGGGATCCTGTTATATATTATATCTACTGTATTTGTTATTAACCTGATGATAGACAAACCGGAAGAAAAGATCTGGAATGCGCTTTTCTGGGTGGTGCAGCTGTTCGTGGCGGTAAATGCCATTGCAAAGAGCTTCCTGCAGGAAAACCGGGGCCGTCTCCTGTACTTCTATTCCCTGGTACATCCCCGCAGTTTTATAGTAGCTAAACTGATCTATAATATCATCCTGATGTCGGTGATGACCTTGATCACGATGGGCTGCTGTATGATGTTCCTGGGTAACCCGGTTACCAGTTTCTGGTATTTTCTGGGGGTGATCCTGCTGGGGGGCATTAGCCTGTCACTGCTTTTTACCATGCTGGCGGCTATTGCAGCCCAGGCAAATCAGAATGCGGCATTAATGGCTATTATGGGCTTTCCTATTATGCTGCCCCTGCTCATGTTGCTGTCTAATATCGCTAAATCCTCCTTTATCACTGTATTTCAGCCCGGACTGCCCAAAATGTTCCTGATGCTGAGCAGTATGGATGTTCTGATCATCGCTCTTTCCCTGGTATTATTCCCTTTTTTATGGAAAGATTAACAACTGTGGAAAAGTAGCCGGAAACAGGTTACTGAATTTTGTGATTAGTGATAAAACGTGTAGGTTTGCCCCCAATATAGTTGGTTAAAATGGCAAAGCATTGGTGGAAAGCTCTAGCGGTATTGATCCTTGTTTATGTAATAATAGCAGGATTCACGATTGAAATACCGATTATCGGCACAAACGGTCAGTCTTCCCGCGGCCTCTTCTTTCACGTTCCTATGTGGATATGCATGTACACCATGTTCACTATCTCCGTAGTCAATTCTGTTCTTTATCTCGCTAAATACGATCTCCGTAAAGATGCATATGCCAGCGCTGCTGCCAGTGTAGGGGTGTTTTATGGTATTCTGGGATTCGCAACAGGTACCCTTTGGGCTACCTATACATGGGGAGGCTCTTTCACCCGCGATCCAAAACAGATGCTGACCGCCGTGGCGCTCATGATCTATATGGCATATCTTGTATTACGCCTGTCCATTCCGGACATCGATAAACGCGCCAGGATCTCTGCCGTGTTTAACGTTTTCGCATTCGCTTTGTTGATTCCCTTAACGTATATCATCCCGCGCATGGTCGATTCCCTTCATCCCGGAAGCGCCACTACGCCTGGATTCGCATCCAGTGACACCGACAACCATATGAAATGGGTATTGTACCCCGCTTTCCTGGGTTGGACCTTACTGAGTGTCTGGATCTATACCTTGCTTGTCCGGTACAAAAAACTAGAGCTAAAAAATATTTTTAAATGATCAACAAAGCGTTTTCTTTTTGCTGTACCTGTTTGCTGTTGCTAGTTTCACTTTTCGCTAACGCGCAGGAAAACCAGAATCAGAACACAGAGACAGGGCCTGTAAACGAATTTTTCCGTAGCAATGGCAAGATATATGTTATAGTAGGTGTGCTACTGATCATCTTTTTAGGCATCGTGATATTTTTGATAGCGCTCGACCGGAAGCTTACAAAGCTGGAACAAAGGGAAAATTTGCATAGCAAATAAGTCCAACTCTACATATTTATACCAAAACAATTGTCTATGGCGCAAGAGCAACATTATGACTTCTTTCAAAGCGTAGAAAGAAGTTTTGACAAAGCCGCAAAATTCACGAAATGGGAAAAAGGGATTCTTGAACAGATCAAGGCCTGTAACGCTGTGTACCGTATTAAATTCCCGGTACGCGTTGGAGACTCGATCGAAGTAATAGAAGCCTACCGCGTTCAACACTCTCACCACAAACTGCCTTGTAAAGGCGGTATCCGTTTCAGCGATGCCGTAAACCAGGATGAAGTAATGGCGTTAGCCGCCCTCATGACCTATAAATGTGCTATCGTGAACGTTCCGTTCGGTGGCGCTAAAGGAGGCATCAGGATCAATCCACGTAACTATTCCCCATTCCAGCTGGAAAACATTACCCGCCGTTACACAGCGGAACTGGTAAAAAAGAACTTTATCGGACCAGGCGTAGACGTTCCCGCTCCTGACTATGGTACAGGTGAAAGGGAAATGAGCTGGATCCTGGATACGTACATGAGTCTCCGTCCGGGCGAGATCGATGGTTACGGTTGTGTGACCGGTAAACCTGTATCGCAAGGTGGTGTACGTGGTCGTAAAGAAGCTACCGGTCTTGGTGTGTTCTTTGGCTTGCAGGAACTCTGTAACATCAAGGAAGACATGCAGCGTATCGGCCTTGAACCAGGTATCATCGGTAAGAAAGTGATCGTACAGGGTTTAGGTAACGTAGGTTACCATGCCGCTAAATATTTCCATGAAGCAGGTGCTATCATCGTAGGTCTGATCGAATGGGATGGAGCACTGTACAGCGAAAAAGGACTGGATCCGGATGCTGTACTGAAACACAGAAGTGAAACAGGTTCTATCGTTAACTTCCCGGGAGCCAAAACACTGGCAAAAAATGAGGAAGGCCTGGAGATGGATTGTGATATCCTGATCCCTGCTGCACTGGAAAACGTGATCCATAAGGATAACGCCCCGCGTATCAAGGCGAAGATTATAGGTGAAGGCGCTAACGGGCCTATTACACCAGAAGCAGATGAGATCCTGAACAAGAAAGGTGTGATCGTTGTACCGGATATGTTCCTTAACGCCGGTGGTGTGACCGTTTCTTACTTCGAATGGTTGAAAAACCTGAGCCATGTACGTTATGGCCGTTTGGGCAAACGCTTCGACGAGAATATGAATATTCACATCCTCGGTGTGATCGAAGACCTTACCGGAAAATCAGTATCAGAAAGAGAAAGGAAATTCATTGCACATGGTGCAGATGAAGTTGACCTGGTATATTCTGGTCTGGAAGAAACCATGCACGCAGCCCTGCATGAAGTGCGTACCATTATGGTAAATCATAAGGATATTCATGATATGCGTACTGCCGCTTACGTTTGTGCTATTGATAAAGTGGGGGCAGCCTACGATCAGTTAGGTATTTTCCCTTGATTTCATATCAATATAAAAGTTTACAAAAGAGGGTGTATCTTTATAAGGTACGCCCTCTTTCTATATTATATTCTCCCATTTAGCTCCTCTTTAAGTCCAACTCAAGTCCACCTCATCTCCACCTTAACTCCTGGTATACTTCGGGTATACAGTAGCCATGATACTGCTTTCAGGCAGATATACGCCATTGACGGGTGATGTAAAAATAAGCCATGTTAAAATAGCATTACAAATGAGGAGGTAGTTGAGTAATGAATTGCCATTGTTGTGCATCCACCATATGCTGGCAGCAGAAGGTGTTTACACCATTGGTTATAACCAGGTAGGCCGTGGGCAATACCATATGATAACGAACGATCTGTTCCAGGGTAGTCTGTGTCAGCGGAACGTCCATTTCCTTACATTCCACGATCATCCAGGGTTGCATGTCCCTGTTATAAACAACAATATCACAGCGTTTGCGGAGCTCTCCCAGGTATATTTCCTTCTCAATACCAATGAGGGAAGCGGGGTATTGCAGTGTATTTACCAGATAATTAAGGAAGTTCTGTCGCACCCATTCCTCCGGTGTCAGTACCACATACTTTTTACGGAAACGGTCGAAAATGAGCGTTTTGTCCTTCTCCTGTACAATTTTGAAGTCCGGCTTGGGAAATTCAATAGCGATCATTCCGCAAAGATAGCGGATAGATTCCCGTGCTGAAAGCCCCCGTCCAGCATATCTCCGGGATATATTCTATAACCTATAGGCACGCTACGCCGTTATTACAGGCATATAGGTTATAGGACGTAACAGCGTCTTAACACCGTAGTGACGCAGGTAGATCGGAGATTTTTCCGTATATTCGTTTGCCAAAAGGCTATGAAGACAAAAGAAGAAATTGTCGCTAACTGGCTCCCTCGCTACACGGGAGAAAAGCTGGAGAACTTCGGCTCCCACATCCTCCTGACCAACTTTAGTAACTACCTCACTTACTTTGCAGAATGGCATAACACCGAAATTATCGGCAGCGGAAAACCTATGCAATGTGCCACTGCCGATGACATCACTATCATCAATTTTGGGATGGGAAGTCCTTCCGCAGCAACGGTGATGGACCTGCTTAGCGCTATCCATCCTAAAGCAGTGTTGTTCCTGGGTAAATGTGGAGGATTGAAAAAGAAAAATAACATCGGCGACCTGATATTACCTATTGCGGCTATTCGTGGTGAAGGTACATCTAACGACTACTTTCCACCGGAAGTACCTGCACTGCCGTCGTTCGCACTGCAAAAAGTACTCTCCACCACCATTCGTGAATATGGTTGCGACTACTGGACAGGTACCTGCTACAGTACTAACCGCAGGGTATGGGAACATGATGTTGAGTTTAAACGCTATCTTGAGAAGATAAGAGCAATGGCCATCGATATGGAAACTGCCACTATCTTTTCCGTTGGTTTTTCTAATAAGATCCCTACCGGTGCATTATTGCTGGTGTCCGATCAGCCGATGATCCCTGAAGGTGTAAAAACAGAGGAAAGCGACAGGAAAGTGACCACCGAATATGTAGAGAGACATATCCGGATCGGTATCGACTCTCTGAAAAACCTGATTAACAGTCACCAGACAGTAAAGCACCTGCGGTTCTAGACCGTTTTCTCAATATGCAGCAACCATTATTATCCATCCGGAATCTGGAGGTTTCTTTTGACGGTACAAAAGCTGTCAACGATATTTCACTGGACATTATGCCGGGTGAGATTGTCGGTATTGTGGGTGAATCCGGTTCCGGAAAATCTGTTACCGCATTATCGCTCATGCGCCTGTTGCAAAGCCCTGGTAAAATAACTGGCGGCAGTCTGCAATACCAGCTGCGTGGCAGTAAGGTGCCGGTACAGGACATCGTCAGTTTATCCGAACCTGAAATGCGTTCCTGGCGTGGTAATGAGATCGCCATGATCTTCCAGGAACCGATGACGTCCCTGAACCCGCTGCACAAATGCGGTCAGCAGGTAACGGAGTCCCTGCTGTTGCACAAAAAAATGAACAAGGAAGAGGCCAGGTTGCAAACACTGGCTTTGTTTAAACAGGTGCGGTTGCCGGATCCGGAACTGTTGATGGAAAGATATCCTCATCAGCTGTCCGGCGGCCAAAAGCAGCGGGTCATGATCGCCATGGCCATAAGTTGCCAGCCTCGTTTACTGATAGCTGACGAGCCGACTACAGCACTGGACGTAACCGTTCAGAAAACCATCCTGGAATTGCTGAAAGAGCTGCAACGTCAAACAGGTATGAGTGTGATCTTTATTACGCACGACCTGGGCGTTATTGCCGAAATAGCAGACAGGGTAGCGGTCATGTATAAGGGCCGTATTGTGGAAGAAGGTACTGTTCAGCAATTGTTCACCCGTCCGCAACATCCCTATACCAGGGGCTTGCTGGCTTGCCGGCCACCGCTCGACAAACGCCTGTTCAGGCTTCCCGTAACGCGGGATTTTATGGAAGTGGACCTGCAAGGCAATATTGTGGAAAAGGCACAGGAAATAAAAACATTCGTCCATAGTCTGGAAATCCCCGCCGATATTATCAACAACAGAGAACAACAATTATCCCAACGTCCGGCGCTGCTGGAGGTAAAGGACCTGCATACCTGGTTCCCGGCCAGGAAGAATTTTTTCGGGAAAGTACTTTCGTGGACTAAAGCAGTGAACGGTGTCAGCTTTGATGTGAGGGAGGGAGAAACGATGGGACTGGTGGGAGAGTCAGGTTGTGGCAAAACCACCCTGGGAAGGACTTTATTGCGGTTAGTTGAGCCTACATCCGGGAGCATTCTTTACAAAGGGAGGGACATTACGAGTTTGCCGGCAGCCGAGCTGCGGGACCTGCGTAAAGACATCCAGATCATCTTCCAGGACCCTTATTCTTCTCTCAATCCCCGTTTAACAATAGGACAGGCCATCCAGGAACCGATGACAGTGCACGGTTTGTATGGCAATGAGGCCGGCCGGCGGGAGCGGGTGAAAGAGCTGCTGGAAAAAGTAAATCTGCTACCGGAGCATTATCATCGTTATCCACATGAGTTTTCCGGCGGACAGCGGCAGCGTATTGTAATAGCCAGGGCGCTGGCGCTGGATCCTTCATTTATCATCTGTGATGAATCGGTAGCTGCGTTGGATGTCAGCATCCAGGCACAGGTGCTCAATCTGCTGATGCAGTTAAGAGAAGAATTCGGATTTACAAGTATCTTTATTTCACATGATCTGTCCGTAGTACGTTTTGTCAGCGACCGGATGATGGTAATGAACAAAGGCCGGATCGAAGAAGCAGGTCGGGCAGTAGAAGTCTATGAAAATCCGCAGAGTGCATATACAAAGCAGTTAATTAATTCCATACCTAAAAATATTTATGCGTAAGTTTGTGAACTGCAATCTTACCATAATCAATTTTGATAGATTGTATAATAATCAATACCTTTGCAGCCTTTAAATTTATTCATACCGTAATATGAAACTATCACAGTTTAGATTCGATCTGCCTTTAAATCTGATTGCACAGCACCCTTCCAAGACAAGAGATGAAGCACGTTTGATGGTGGTAAACCGAGCCACCGGAAAGATAGAACACAAAGTTTTTCGTGATATTATCAACTACTTCAATGATAAGGATGTAATGGTGGTGAACAACACCAAAGTATTTCCTGCGCGTCTTTATGGACGTAAAGAGAAGACTGGTGCAAAGATTGAAGTTTTCCTGCTGCGTGAGCTGAACAAGCAGAACCGTTTGTGGGATGTAATCGTAGATCCTGCCCGTAAGATCAGGGTGGGTAACAAGTTATACTTTGGCGATGATGAATCGCTGGTAGCAGAGGTAATTGATAACACCACGTCCCGTGGCCGTACGATCCGTTTCCTGTTCGAAGGTAATGATGATGAGTTCAAGCAGGTGCTCGACACCCTGGGTGAAACGCCACTGCCTAAATACATTAAACGTAAGCCGGAAGATGAGGACAAGGAACGTTATCAGACAGTGTACGCTAAATATGAAGGCGCCGTAGCAGCTCCGACTGCTGGTCTGCATTTTAGCCGTGAACTGATCAAACGTCTGGAGATCAAAGGCGTGAAATTCGCAGAAGTAACACTGCACACCGGTTTAGGTACATTCCGTCCTATCGAGGTAGAAGACTTGAGCAAACACAAAATGGATGCAGAGTATTTCAACATCGACGAGTATGCTGTTAAGATTGTCAACAAAGCGAAGGAAGATAACCGCAAGGTTTGCGCTATCGGTACTACAACCGTAAGGGCAGTTGAATCTTCCGTAACCGCACAGAACCTGCTGAAAGCAGCAGAAGGTTGGACGAACACATTCATTCATCCACCTTACGATTTCTCTATTCCAAATGCACTGGTTACAAACTTCCACCTGCCTAAAACAAGCCTCCTGATCATGGTATGCGCATTCGCAGGATATGATCTGGTGATGGAAGCCTACCAGCAGGCGATTAAAGAAAAATACCGTTTCTTCAGCTATGGCGACGCCATGCTGATCATATAAGCGTAAAAGAATTATTGAAAAGGTCCTGTCTCGTATCATGCGGGACAGGACTATTCATGTAAGGCCATTTATGGAACAACGTAATAAGATAGCGATCATAGTAGCCGGCGGTTCAGGCTCCCGTATGGGAAGCACAATACCCAAACAGTTCCTGGAGCTGTCGGGAAAGCCTGTATTATGGCATACGGTGAACGCATTTGCAAGTGCTTTCAATGATATGCAGATCGTACTGGTATTGCCGGAAGTACATTTCGGATATGTTGAACCCTGGTTGCATGAGTTTAACGGAAACGGTCAGATCACCCTGATAAAGGGAGGGGAGACACGTTTTCATTCTGTGAAGAATGGTTTGCAGGAAGTTAAAACGCCTTCAGTCGTGTTTGTACACGATGGTGTGCGTCCGCTGATCAGTACTTCGCTGATCCGTACCTGTTATGAAACGGCTTTGACAAAAGGAAGCGCTATTCCTGTCATCGATATGAAAGATAGCGTACGGCAGGTGGAAGGAGAAGAGAATAAAGCGGTAAACCGCGAACAGTTCAAGATTATACAGACCCCTCAAACGTTTTTGTCGGAGTGGCTATTGCCTGCATTTGACCTGCCTTATGATCCGTTATTTACGGATGAAGCGACAGTAGTTGAGCGGCAGGGACATCGCGTACACCTGGTACCCGGTGAAGAAGCCAATATAAAGATCACGCGCCCGCTTGATCTGACAATTGCCAGCGCATTATTGAAAGAAAAGGATTTATAATTATTGAGCTACGTCTGAAGACAGGCTCTTGTTAATTTTTGACAGGATCTGGTGGGCAACTTCCATTGCCTGTAATCCGTCTATTGCATTAACAGGAACCGGTTTATTCAGGAGGATACTATCACGGAACAGTTCCAGTTCCATGCGGATAGCGTTCACCTGTTTGATCTCCGGATTATCGATAGCGATGGTTTTTTTACCGGAATTGGTATCAATGTCCAGGGTAAACAGTCCTTCATCTTCCGGAGTTTTCAGTTTGATGATCTCCGTCTTTTTGTCGAGGAAGTCGATCCCGATATAGGCGTCTTTCTGAAAGAGGCGCATTTTGCGCATTTTCTTCAGAGAGATGCGGCTGGAGGTCAGGTTAGCAACGCAGCCATTATGGAACTCTATCCTTACGTTCGCAATGTCGGGAGTATCGCTCATGACAGCAACGCCGCTGGCAGAGATACGATTGACGGTGGATTGTACGATGCTCAGAATGATATCAATGTCATGGATCATCAGGTCGAGGATCACACTTACATCTGTACCGCGGGGATTGAATTCAGCCAGGCGATGCACTTCAATGAACATGGGTTTCAGTTCATGTCCTTTGAGGGCAAGGAAGGCTGGATTAAAGCGTTCTACATGGCCTACCTGGAATTTGATGTTGGCTTCTTCCACCAGCTTCACCAGTGTTTTGGCCTCTTCCATTGTATTGGTCATCGGCTTTTCCACAAAGATGTGTTTACCATTTCGGATAGCCTGTTCACATAATTTGAAGTGTTGTGTAGTAGGAGCGATGATGTCTATCGCGTCTGATGCTTGTATCAATTCTTCCGCGGAGGCGAATCTCGGAATCTGGTACTGTTGAGCTACACTATCGGCATTTGCATTACCTGGATCAAAAAAACCGACTATTTCTACGTCTTTCATAGTGGCCCATTGGGATAGATGTATCTTGCCCAGGTGCCCCACACCGAAGATTCCTATTTTGAGCATGTTACTATTTGATAATAAAATAATTGCGAATGTAAGGAAAAAGAGATGATTATATACAAAAGTTATATAATGAAACGCTCTTCTACCATACTGCAATAACCGGCCTCAGAAACTATGATATGGTCTAGCATTGTCATATTCAGCAAATGGCCGGCCTGCTGGATTTGTTTTGTGATGGCGATATCCGCTTTGCTGGGACGTAAATTGCCGGATGGATGGTTGTGACAGAGTAAAATTTGTGTGGCACCCAGGTGTAATGCGCCCTGGTAAATGAGTCTGACATCTACAATTGTACCGGTTACCCCGCCTATGCTAAGGCAGCGATGTTGTATTACACGGCTGGCGTTGTTGAGGTAAAGCACGTGGAATGACTCATGATTGGAATCAGCTAATATTGGCTTAAAATAAAGTGCTGCTTCGGCGCCGCTGCGGATGGTCTTTTTAACGTGCATGTAACCGGCCTGCCTGCGCCGTGCAAGCTCCATAGAGGCAACGATAGTACAAGCCTTTGCAATGCCGATGCCTGGTATTTCTTTTAGCTGCTGAATATTCAGCTTGCCCATTTCGCTGAGATTATTGGAAGAGGCCCGTAATACTTCCTGGGCAAGGTCAAGGGCAGATTTCTGACCGTGGCCATTATTGAGCAGGATAGCCAATAATTCAGCATTGCTTAAAGCGGCAGAGCCCTTATTGATCAGTTTTTCCCGTGGCTGGTCATCGACAGCCCAATGTTTGATCGGAACGTGGTTTTGTGGATTAACTATCACTGTCATTTTGCTAAAAATATTAGCAAATATATTCCTTCCTCCCGAATTTTTTCACTTCCCCCCAATTTTAATTTAAATTACATATCCAATAAGGAACTCAGCGCAGTCTGTGAATGTAATATCTTGTAAATAACCGCATTATCTATTGATGAAATAGTCGAATCGTTTACTGTCAGGCATAATGCCTAAAAAAATCAGAATACGTACTTCAAAAAGCATAGTTTTGCAACCTCTTTCTTATAATCCATGCAACCATCAGTAAAAATTTTCACAGGGAACAGTAATACAGCTCTTGCAGAAAAAATTGCAAAGCGTTACGGTAACGGTCTTGGTAAGCTGACCATTCAGAAGTTCAGCGATGGCGAGTTCCAGCCAATTTATATGGAAAGTATCCGTGGCGATTATGTTTTCCTGGTACAAAGCACCAATGCTCCTTCCGACAATCTCATGGAGTTATTGATGATGATCGATGCAGCTAAAAGAGCATCCGCAGGTTACATAACCGCTGTGATACCATATTTTGGTTTCGCCAGGCAGGACAGAAAGGACAAACCCAGGGTGGCCATCGCCTCCAAGCTGGTAGCTAATCTGTTAACTTCTGCAGGTGCCAATAGGGTGATAACCATGGACTTACATGCTCCGCAGATCCAGGGTTTCTTCGATATCCCGGTGGACCACCTGGACAGTTCCGCAATTTTCATCCCCTACATTGAGAATTTAAAGCTGGAAAATCTTACCTTTGCGTCCCCTGACGTGGGTAGCACTAACAGGGTAAGGGAGGTAGCGGCCTATTTCAATGCTGAAATGGTGATCTGCGACAAGCACCGTAAACGTGCGAATGAGATCGCTTCCATGGTGGTGATAGGTGATGTAAGGGACAGGGATATTGTTTTGATAGATGACATCTGCGACACGGCAGGTACATTGACAAAGGCGGCTAACCTGTTAAAAGAGAAAGGAGCAAGAAGTGTACGGGCGTTTTGTACACACCCTGTGTTGAGTGGTAAGGCTTTCGAGAATATCGAAAACTCAGTGTTGGAAGAATTGGTGATCTGTGATACGATGCCGCTGAAACAGCAGAGTTCAAAGATCAAGGTGATCAGTGTAGCCGACCTCTTCGCAGTAGCTATCCGGAATATGCACGAAAACAGGTCTATTACAAACCTGTTCGTTCATAGTCACAGGAGGTAAGAACAAGCATTATTTATAACAACCATAAATGTTTAATCAATGAAATCGATAACAATCGAAGGACAACTCAGGAGCGAATTTGGCAAAAAAGCCACCCGCCAGGTACGTTCTGAGGGACAAGTGCCTTGTGTTATTTACGGGGGTGCGGAAACCGTAAACTTTTCAGCTCCGGCTACATCTTTCAAGAACCTGATCTACACTCCTGATTTTCAGCTGGCTGAAATCAAATTGGGTGCTAAGACTTACAGATGTGTATTGAAAGACAAACAGTTTGACACTGTTACAGACGAACTGGCACACATCGACTTCCTGGAACTGGTAGAAGATAAACCAGTTGCTGTTACCCTGCCAATCAGAATTACCGGTCAGTCCGAAGGTGTTAAAGCCGGTGGTAAACTGGTAGTAAAGATCAAGGCGCTGAAGGTAAAGGCACTGCCTAAACACCTGCGTGAGAATATCGAAGTAAACATCGACAAACTGGAACTGAACGGTAACATCCGTGTAGAAGACGTTGTTGCTGAGAACATCGAGATCCTGAACTCTCCGCGTATTCCTATCGCTTCCGTAGTAATGACCCGTCAGCTGCGTCAGGAAGAAGCTCAGGACGCTAAAAAGAAATAGTTTCTTCAGAATATTTTGCAAAAAGTCCCGTTCCGGCTCGTCCAGGACGGGACTTTTTCTATTTTTGCCCTGCATTACGTATTGCTGCCCTTCGTATGTATTTACAGGGTAGGGCGTGATACAGGCTCTGGTTTTAAAATTGTAATCCGATGAAGTACCTGATAGTAGGATTAGGTAATATAGGTACAGAATACGAACATACACGCCATAACATAGGGTTCGACATTGCAGATGCTTTTGTAGAAAAGCACGGCGGCTCTTATCGGGCTGACCGGCTGGCTGATGTGGCTGAAGTGAAATGGAAAGGCCGCACTTTTGTGGTCATCAAACCCACCACTTACATGAACCTGAGTGGTAAGGCTGTAAAGTACTGGATGGACAAGGAAAAAGTTCCACTGGAAAATATACTGGTATTAGTAGATGATCTGGCACTACCATTGGAAGTAATACGTCTCCGTGCAGGCGGCAGTGATGCTGGCCAGAACGGACTGAAAAGTATTCAGGAATTACTGGGTACTAATCAATATCCACGTTTGCGCTTTGGTATTGGAAATAACTTTCCCAAAGGCAGGCAGGTAGAGTTTGTGTTGGGCAAGTGGAACAACGAAGAATGGGCTGTTGTGATGGCAAAGTTGGGGAAATGTGTGGAAGTGATCGAGAGTTTTGCCGCAGTTGGATTGCCACGTACCATGAATATCTTTAATACCTTGGTCTATCCTTATTAGTAATAAATTTACGCAATCAGATATGATCCGTTCATTTAACCTTAAAACCAAGAAACACCTGTCATGAAAATTATTTGTGTCGGAAGAAATTACGCTGATCATGCAAAGGAACTGAAAAACGAGGTGCCAACTGAACCAGTGATTTTCATGAAGCCGAAGAATGCATTGTTGCAGAACAACCATCCGTTTTATTATCCTGAATTTACCGACAATCTTCACTATGAATGTGAGTTGGTATTACGTATCAGTAAAAACGGTAAACATATCCAGGAGAAATTTGCCGACAAGTATTATGACCAGATAGGCATCGGTATTGATTTTACGGCCCGCGACCTGCAGGATAAACAAAAGCAGAAAGGGTTACCATGGGAAATAGCAAAGGCTTTTGACAACTCTGCAGTGGTAGGACAGTTTATCCCCATTACACCGGAGCTGGACAAGAAAGATATCAATTTCTGCCTCTATAAGAACAAGGAACTGATGCAGCAGGGCAATACAAAAGATCTGTTGTTCTCTTTTGATTTCCTGATCGCCTACATCTCTAAATTCTTCACCCTGAATATCGGCGACCTGGTATTCACTGGTACGCCCGCAGGTGTGGGCCCAGTTGAGATAGGGGACACACTGGAAGCATTTATTGAAAACGACAGTCTGCTGGAGTTTATGATAAAATAATTACGGACATCTATATTGAACGCTTAACGCAACAGGTAACATCCTGCGTTAAGCGTTTTTTTATTTTATACAGGCAACGGTTTCCCTGCCGCATGATGCAGTACAGTATATAAGCTGGCAGAACTACTATCCGGGGAATGTAATCAGAGAATTAAGAAGCTGGCAGATAGTTTACGTCGATGACAGATTTGCGAATAGTTACTTCATGGTCAGGACCTGCGGGTAGTCTTCAATTCAAAGTGATAGCTCTCAGGGGATATTATTATAGATCACATCAAGTATCCTGGTCAGTTCGGAATAGTCTTCTTCAGTTAATCCCGTCCATCCCGTTTTTCGCATGTCCAATACCAGGGGTCTTACCTCTTTATATTTTTCATGGCCTTTAGTGGTCAGCTGAAGGAATACCTTACGGCGGTCTTGCGGGGAGCCTTCCCTGACAACAAGTTCCTTTTTAACCAGCAATTCAATAATACGGGAAACAGTGGTAATATCTTTTGAAGTCAATCTGGCAAGCTCATTGTGTGTAATTTTCTTGTGCTTGTGAAGGTTTTCAATAAGTAACCACTGGTCTACGGTAATATCTTTTTTATGGGCGTCAAAGGTTTTTTGCCAGTAATTCCGTATCCTTTTTAAGGTAGCGTCCAACTTAAAAAAAGACGGATTGCTTACAAAAGTATCAGTCATATTTGTTAATTTGCAATAGCAATAGTTGTAGTAGCAACTAAATAGTCTAACCACCAAAACAATCTTACGTGTTTAAAGATAGTATAAGTGTACCAACTTTAAAAGCTGCTGTTCCCGGTAAGGAGCGGTCTTCCGGCAAGCAGGTAACACTATTAAAGGCATACCGCTTCATGCGTCAGGCTGCTGAGATGGCGGCCACCTACGAAGCTAACCGCAATATCTGTAAATATGTACATTCTACTTCCCGCGGTCATGAAGCTATTCAGATAGCAGCCGGTATGCAACTGAAGCCCTGGGATTATGCCAGTCCTTATTACAGGGATGACAGCATGCTGCTGGCCATGGGATTCACGCCTTATGAACTGATGCTGCAATTGTTGGCTAAAAGAGATGATACCGCTTCCGGCGGACGCTCTTATTACAGTCACCCGAGCAGCCTGGACGAAGAGAAGCCGGTCATTCCGCATCAGAGCAGTGCTACCGGCATGCAGGTGATCCCTGCCACTGGCATGGCGCAAGGTGTCCGGTATCTGGAAAAAATAGGCGCTGCTTCTTTGAGAACAGGCCCGAACGGGGAAGCGCCCGTAGTGCTTTGTTCCCTCGGCGATGGCAGCGTAACGGAAGGAGAAGTGAGTGAGGCCTGGCAGAGTGCTGTATTATGGGAACTACCCATTATATACCTTGTACAGGACAATGAATGGGGTATTTCAGCCAGTTCTGCCGAAACCCGGGTAATGGACGCTTATGAGTATGCGGCCGGCTTTAAGGGCATGGAACGCATGCGTGTAGATGGTAGCAATTTCGAGGAGTGTTTCAATGCAATGGGAGCGGCTATCAGTTATGTACGGCAGGAACGCAAGCCGATCCTTGTACATGCCTGTGTGCCTTTGTTAGGACATCATACCTCTGGCGTGCGGAAGGAATGGTACCGCACGGAAGAAGATCTGGCGCTGCATGCCGAAAAAGATCCAATACCACTGTTACGTCAGCGGTTACTGGAGATAGGAGTATTGGAGAAAGATCTGTCAGGAATAGAGTCAGACACCCCAAAATATATCAGTCTCGAATTCGACCGGGCAAAAGAAGCATTTGAACCTGCTGCATCTTCAGTAGGAGATCATGTTTTTGCTCCGGCAGCTGTTACCACTGAAAAAGGTAACAGGTTCCCATCCAACGGTAATAAGGTCATGATGGTAGATGCCGCCCTGCACGCGGTAGAGGAGATCCTTCAACAGTTCCCCGAAGCTATCTTTTTTGGTCAGGACGTAGGTCGCAGGCTCGGAGGCGTATTCCGGGAAGCAGCTACGCTGGCAGAAAAGTTTGGCGATAACCGGGTGTACAACACTGCCATCCAGGAAGCCTATATCGTTGGTTCGACCGCCGGCCTTTCAGCTGTGGGTGTTAAGCCCATAGTAGAGATCCAGTTTGCTGACTACATTTATCCCGGCTTCAACCAGCTGGTGACCGAGATCTCCAAATCCTGTTACCTGAGTAATGGAAAGTTCCCCGTGCAGACACTCGTACGCGTCCCTATTGGCGCATACGGTGGTGGTGGTCCTTACCATTCCGGTAGCGTGGAATCCACCCTGCTCACCATCAAAGGCATCAAAGTAGTATATCCTTCTAATGCCGCTGACATGAAAGGCTTGATGAAGGCAGCCTTCCTTGATCCCAATCCCGTAGTGATGCTCGAGCACAAAGGTCTTTACTGGAGTAAAGTGCCAGGCACTCAGGCCGCTATTACCGTAGAACCGGACGCGGACTATGTGATACCGCTAGGCAAAGGAAGGATCGTTCAACAAGCCCATCCCCGTGATGTGAAAAAAGGAGATACGCTCTGCATTATTACTTACGGTATGGGCGTATACTGGGCACAAGCCGCAGCCGCAAATTTTCCAGGTCAGGTAGAGATCATCGATATGCGTACACTGTTTCCGCTTGATGAAGAATTGATCTTTACAACTGTTAAGAAACATGGTAAAGTGCTTGTCTTAACAGAAGAGCAATTGAACAATTCATTTGCTGAAGCACTGGCAGGCCGTATTCAACGTACATGTTTTAAATCGCTCGATGCCCCGGTGTTTACACTGGGAGCGCTGGATCTGCCGGCAGTTCCGATCAATACAATCTTGGAAAATGCGATGTTACCAAATCCTGAAAAGGTAGCCGCAGCAATGAAAGAATTGTTGTCTTATTAAATATTATAAACTTTTTAAGGGTAGCTCTTGTCTTTTAGGAAAAGAGCCATTATCTTTGCACTCCCGTTTTGGACGAGTGGAACGGTGGAATTGGCGAGGTAGCTCAGGTGGTTAGAGCGCAGGATTCATAACCCTGAGGTCTCGGGTTCAACTCCCGATCTCGCTACACTGGTAAAAAGGCTTAGAAATTGTTTCTAAGCCTTTTTTGCTGTATAGCCCAATTTAGAATTATCTGCTTATTTACTTACAACCTCACTATGAAAACACTATACCTTTCGTTACTCCTCTTGGTACTATTCTCTGCTTGCAAAGAAACTGCAACAAATGCCCAACAACAAACATCTCACAAAGTTATAAGTCCTGCCGACAGGGCTGTTTATAAAAGTATGATGACTAATGAATTTTGTGATTGTTTTTCAGAACAAAACATGAACAAGAAACCTTCGGTAGCAATAGATACCTGTTTTAAAATCATTGCTGAAAAATTCGCTGATGAGCTTAAGGACATGGGGGTGGATACTTCATTATCACCCGTGGAAAGCCATCTGATTGATAATATAAACATATTTGCCTGTGGTAATGCAATTCATCTTATGGAAGAAGAAAAAATAGCTGAAGAGGCAAAATTATTGCTTGTCAAAGGTCAGTTTATTTCACAAAAAAAACTATCAACTGGTGAGTATGAGGTAGTACTTCGTGAGGACAAAACCGGGAAACAAAGGGTCTTGAAAAGTAAAAACCTGTTTAACGAAGAACTAGTTAAAGACAAGTCACTTGGATATGAGTTGACAGTTGAATATAAAATTGTGAAGAACAAAAAGACTGGGAAAGATGAACAATATGTTAAAGATGCGAGTGAGGGAGGATTGATTTCAGTAACAGGTCCTGTTGAATTTGAAGTTGAAAAATAGCCGCATTCGAAGTTTAATATCTCAGGATGGTTGTTAGATAATTTACCCGTTCCGGCTACACTTTTGAAAAGGCTTTCAGGTATACGCTTGGAAGCCTTTTTACATTCTTTACATTAGAATGCATCACACTTATAACGGATCAAGTTGAAAACCCTGGGATTTGCGTGTTCAGCGTAAATTTCAGAACGCCCAAACAAGATAAATTCTATCCCGTTACCCCTTGCATCGCAGTCCTGAACCGGATGGTTTTGACAATCCTGCAATTTTCCCACATCAGAATAATAGACTCCCCAACTATAGTTAATCCTTATACAGTGCTCGAATACGTTATCTATCGGCTTCATATAAGCTTACTAAAAGATTACCAAAAGGATATTTAAAGGGCATTTATATATCAAATCGATATTGAAGTGACCTTTAAATGACCTTTTAACGACATTTTAGTATAGTTATACGTACCTTTGAGAACAGATATAGTAACGTTGTAATTATAACCTCAAAACGACCTTTTTATGGCCATTGTTAAAGACAATATCCTCATGCAACTGGTGCGGGGTACCCTCGGCAAACAGATCACGATCTATGAAAGGAACGGGCAGATCATTATGGCGAAGAAACGCGGCCCTTCAAAGAAAAAGCCTACACAAAAGCAGCTGGAAGCCAGGCATAAGATGACCATTGCTTCGATGCGTGCGCAGATAATGCTGGAAGATCCGCAGATAAAGGCTTATTATCAGTCGCTGGCAGGGCCGGGGCAAAATGCTTATAATATAGCAGTGAAGGATGCTTACCGCAGTCCTGAAGTCCAAAATATAAGATTGGAAGGCGATGAGGTTGTAGTGACTGCCCAAAACGAGTTTAGGGTAGCAGAAGTGGAGGTAAGGGTAATAAACGCCGACGGTGTTATTACCGAGCGTGGACGTGCATTTTCGGGCCGGAACGGGATTGATTGGCATTATAAGATCACCGCGCTGCCTGCAGGCGGTAAAGTCATTGTGATAGTAAGAAGTTTGCCGGGGAATCCAACTATAAGGGAATTGCTGCTTACATAAAAAACGGCTTCACGGTTTATGAATGGTTTCTTTCAGGTTAAGGAACATTCTCAAATATGCTTTAATTTACCAGCCTGGCATGGATTATTTTGATATGTATTGTTCCGCGTTAAAAGTGGATATGCGTCGCCGTGACCTGATCACACGAAACCCCAGGTTTTCAACTTGATCTCAGATAAGCACCTACGGAACGAATTCATTTATCTTGGTGGTTAGATATTGGTGATTTTTCGCGTTGTAATAAATCCTCCCGGAAATAGCTTCATTTGCAAACATCTTTTGTTTTTCCAAATCGCTGAAATTCCACGCCAGCCGCAATTATTGTAACTTTTCCAAAGAATTTTTAATCAGTTTCTCAAGGTTAGATATAGTCGGTGCAATGGCCTTCAGTTCTTTCTGAATTTGCTGCATTTGCTGGTTTAAATGGTCGGTTGTCAGATCATAGGTTTCTTTATCAATATCCACCGGACCATTGACGAATTTTCAGTTCCTTTGACTTCTTTTCAAATGATGCCGGTTGCTTTTTAATTCTTCATCATTATTCTGGCTATTCCCATTATATAATGATTAAACAGTTTTATAAGCTGCAAGGAGACAAGTGGCGCGATGGCATATTCGGGACGGAATAACTGTCAAGATAACCCCGAAACAGATCATTAGCTCCTTTGCGTAGCGCAAAACGTGATATGATAGAGTTTTACACAGCCCCTTTGCATTTCTGGCAACGATAATAATGCAAGTTTCTTTTCTTGATACGGTAACCGACCATGTCCCTTGCAATCGTTACATTTCAGCAGATGGGTAAGGGGCGCATTTGTTTTTCTTTGTTATGCTGACAACCCGCCATGTCGCAGTCAAGAATGCGCTGGATTTTGATAAAATCCTCCTGACGGACAATGGCAGGTCTGTGCCTTGGACTAGTGCTTCGATCATTTTATTAATCAAGATGCAGCAGTAAAACGGGTGCGCCAAATCTTGCTCAATTTCTGGTGATCTTCAGGCCGCGGGCTTCCAGTTTGGCAAGGATCTGCGCATCATTATAGAGACAGGATAATCTCCATTGCCATGCCTCTTTCAGCAATTTTCCATCTTTATTGATCTTAATGCGTTGTGTAAGGCTCAAGAATTTTTCATTACGAACACGCAGCCCGTAATGATGATACCCTACCAGGCAAGCGCCAAAGCGTTTCCCGTCCTTTAAATGCGCCTGCATAAAAGAAATGATGATTTCTTTACGTCCCAGATTTTGCTTGTATGCGTGATACAGGCTTTAATAGATGGCAGCTTTCCCAAGTTCTGTTCTAGTTGATGGGCCTGTGCATATCTAAATCAAGTTGACACCAAGTTCCTCTACCAGCTTATTGACAAGGCCAATAGCGGAACCGCCAGAGCGGCTGTCCTGAAAACGATATGGTTGTTAGGAGTCTTTAGGCTGCTCTTTTTCATGACTTTACATTAAGAATTCAACTACTTTATGAACTAACAATTCAGGATTTTTTAACTCACACTGCCAAATGATAAGGCTTTCCCATCCCATTACTAACAACTGAGACTGAACAAGCTTATCACGCCGAACATTTTTTTCGAATTTTTCATTCCAAAAACCGATATTTGTTTTAGGGCTAGTAGCGTATTTGCATTCTGGGTGCCGGTGCCAGAAACAACCGTGAATAAAGACAATCTTTTTCCGACTCCTGAATACTATGTCTGGTTTCCCCGGTAAACTAGTGTCATGAAGCCTGTAACGATATCCCAACCCATGAAGCATTCGCCGCACAGTTAGCTCTGGCTGGGTCTCTTTGGACCTGACAGCGGCCATATTCTCGCTGCGTCGTTTAGGTGTCAGGTGATCTGTCATTATCTATTGTATTGTTGATATCATTATTAATAATAGACTTAAATTATTAAATAGAGAGAAATTCTCAGTTTATGTTGAAAAGAGTTTTCTTTTCCATCAACAATATGAGATTTTATCTCATCATTGGAATTATTTTTTATGCAGGGACAACAAATGCTTGCCATTGATTTATTTTCAGGTTGTGGGGGATTGAGTATTGGTTTAGAAAAAGCCAAATTTAACATCATTGCCGCGGTTGAAAATGAAAAACTGGCTGCAAAGGTATACCGCCTTAATCACAAAAATACGCACCTACTGGAAAAGGACATACGTTCCGTTGACCCGAAAGAACTGATGCAGACCCTTGGTTTAAAAGAGGGGGATTTGGATTTACTTGCAGGCTGTCCCCCATGTCAGGGATTTTCAACGTTGCGTACTAAAAACGGTTCAAAAAAAATCGACGAACCGATGAACGATTTACTTTTTGAATTTATAAAGTTTGTTGACGCCTTTAAACCCAAGTGCATAATGATGGAAAATGTTCCTGGTTTGGCAAAAGATAAACGTATAAAAACTTTTGAAAACCATTTAAAAGGAAAAGGGTATCAAACCAAATATGATGTCTTTGACGCCGCGGATTTTGGTGTTCCACAACATAGAAAAAGAACCGTGTTTATTGCGGCTCTTACCGGCACCCCAATTTTTGCAAAAAAAACGAATAGAAAAACAACAGTAAAAGACGCTATCGGCAAATTGCACCGGCCGGGTTTAGGAAAGGACCCTCTACATGACTATGAAGAAACCCGATCCAGTAAAGTAATTAAAATGATTGCACATATACCACAAAATGGAGGTAGCAGGTCGCAACTGCCGAAAGAATTGGTTTTAGCGTGTCATACAAAAACAGATGGATTCAAGGATGTGTATGGAAGAATGCATTGGGAAAAGCCTGCTCCCACAATGACAGGGGGATGTATTAATCCATCCAAAGGAAGATTTCTTCATCCAGAACAAAATAGAGCCATTACTTTACGGGAAGCCTCGCTCATTCAAGGATTTCCTAAAAACTATAAGTTTGATATAAATTGCGGCAAATATCCCGTTGCACAACTCATAGGTAACGCATTTCCACCCGCATTCGCAAAAGCTCATGCGATAAATTTAGCAAAACTGATAACTTCAAAGAGAAATAACCACAATGACCTCAGTACAAAAGATACTATCAAACGAACTAAACGGCGAGCAGCTAAAGGCCGCCGTTGAAACAGCTGGCGAAGTCCTTACGCTTGCCTGTGCCGGATCGGGTAAATCTAGGACACTTGCTTATCGCATAGCATGGCTTTTGGCTGAACAGAAAGCTAAACCAGAAGGGATCGTTGCATTTACCTTTACAGAAAAGGCGGCGGATTCTATCAAACTACGCGTAGCTGGTGCATTGCAGAAATGTGGAATTGATCCAAATGTTTTGGGCCGTATGTATATCGGCACGATCCATTCATATTGCCAACATCTCCTCGGACAAATTGATGCACGGTATAGACAATTTGAAGTTTTAGATGACAACCGACTAAAACTTTATTTAATCAGTAGATATCCTCAACTTGGCTGTCATAAAGTGAGAGACGCTAAAGGCGCTCGGTATTTCCAGGCTATAGATGAACTAAGTCATGCTTGGTCGGTACACAATGAGGAGATGCTTTCCATCAATGATATAAAAATACATGATCCCATTATTGGGGAATTTCTGGAAGTGCTAAAGGCCGCTTTGGATAGGGACGGCTTTATGGATTTCTCCTCTATGCAAAGAATTGTAGTGGATCGCCTTGAAGCCGGTTCTCTTAACGCGCTCAGTGCCATATCAGATCTTGAACACCTGCTTGTTGATGAATATCAAGATATAAACCCGGTTCAAGATAGGCTCATTTCCAAATTGAGAGAAAGCAGCAAAACCTTGTTCGTTGTGGGAGATGACGATCAATCAATTTATGGCTTCAGGGGAGCTGACGTTACGAGAATACTTACATTTGGCACCCGTTATCCGAATGCCGCATCCCATACTTTAAATGTGAATTATAGGAGTACCGAAGCAATAGTATCCTCCGCCAACGCGTTCGCCTGTCAAGAGCTTGGAGCAACCCGTTTATCAAAAGCTCCTACTGCACTAACCAAAACAGGCACACGTGACTATAGAGTACTATGGTTCGATGAACGTCCGGACGAAACTGAATGGGTAGTTTCGAAAATAAATGAGTTATTAGGAACAGAATATCATGAAAGCGACGGTCAAGGCGGTGTTAAAGTTCGTGGACTTACACCGGCTGACTTCGCCATACTTATGTATTCAACAGGTGGTGATGAACAAGACGGAACCAGTCGGCACACGGCTTTCACAAATCTTCTTGAGCAAGCCGGTATTCCATATACACTAGAATCTGGCGGCGGCATCTTTAGACAACCACATGTTCTTGCTTTAAAGGAAAGCTTCCTTCTACTTCGGGATGGAAATCCGGATAGAACAATGGCAAAAGTGTGTTTTGACCAATTTGTCCTACCTGCATATCCCATTGCAGATTTCCAAAAATTCGCCAAAACACTTAATGATTGGGGACATAAGGTACATGGCCCTACAGAAGCTAGCCGGCGAAGGGTCTTCCCACAAAATTTGGTTTACGACCTTCTGGATGCCTTCAATCTTAAGACACTGAGTCTGAGTGATGTAACAATGCTTGGAATAGGCGTTTTCAGTCGTATAATACAAGATGTTGAAGCGGTCTTCGTCAGTGTAGATTCCCAGCGTCGGTTTACAGAAATTCTGAATTTTCTCGAAAACGTTGCGGAAAGCGGATACGAGGCTTCTACATATGAGATCGTACTCAGACCCGATGCAGTTACAGTTTCGACTGTTCATAAAATGAAGGGGCTGGAATTTCCCGTCGTTTTTGTTGTTGATGTGGAGAAGGGAAGATTTCCCGGTAATCGTGGCTCCTACAATGGATGGCTGCCTCATGCTCTATTGAACGGTTCGATTGGTAAAGGAGCGTATTGCAATACTCCTGAACAATATGCCCGTTTGTTTTATACAGCAATCACACGATCAGAGAGATATTTATATGTGACCGGCTCCAAGTTGCTTCCTGGTGGACGGCAGACCAAAAAAGAATACTATACACTGCGATTAAATCACAATGAAATTTCCAGAGATACAAATGGTTCTATCACCAACCTTAAAAAGTGCCAACCGGAACGCCGGCTCGATGAAAGTAATCTACCAACTAGCTATTCGGATGTAAAATATTATCTCAACTGCCCTAAAAACTATCAATTTCGCAAAGCATATGGTTTCAGCCCTCCTATCACTGAAATGTTTGGCTTTGGGATGAGTGTCCATGCTGCTGTAGGGAAATTGCATGAAGTTTACAGGGGATCAGCGCCTGCAGAGCAACAGGCTCAAGACATAGCGAAAGATCTTTTTCATTTAAAGCATGTCTATCCAAGCAAGGACCCGATAAGTTCTCCAGGCCCCTATGAACGGGCGAAAAACAGAGCTGCTGAAGTTGTCGGAAACTATGCCAAAAATTTCGCCAGTGACTTTGAGTCTAAGCGCCAGGTTGAAGCTAGGTTTGAAATTCCACTGAAAGATGCAGTAATATCTGGTGCTATCGATTTAATGATTGAACAAAATACGAAAGGAGAAATTGTTGATGCATGCGTTGTTGATTTTAAGACGATAGAAGGTGGAGAAGATCCGCATACAAACGATAAACTAGACTGGGAAAACCTCTCTTTACAAGTTCAGCTTTATGCTCGGGCTGCAAAGGATGTTTTAGGGAAAATCGCGAAGGCAGGATATGTTCATTTGCTTAAAGACGGTAAACGTATCGCCATTCCTGTGAATGACATGGCACTCGATGCCGCCATTAAAAACTTGGAATGGGCTGCAAGAGGCATTATTAATGAAGATTTTCCTATGCGACCGCATCCTCAAAAATGCGAAACATGCGATTTTAATAAAATATGTTCTAAAACCCCTCAAAATTTTAAAACAAGAACTCAACCGCCTCCATTGCATATACCCGAAGGGGGCCCAATGATGGTTGGCGCGTTCAATCTTTATAAAAGTAATTAAGGCAAAGGTCATCTCCCAAGCGGAATTTTGGCATTACATTTTATTTATACTATATGTAGTATTGTATGAAAATCTATGGTGCCAAAATGAGGTTCATTGAAATCACTAAACGCATTAAGTCTTCATATAACATCTTGCTAAATAATCTGCCACCCCATGCTACCATAAAAAGGCTTTCGGCAATCCTGAAAGCCTTTTTATGATTTAAGTCTCAAAGAATTAAACTGTCAGCCTTTCTTTTCAGCCATAACTTTATTTCTAAATCAAAAATCGCCCTCTTCTAACTCAATTTCTCCTACTTTGTATCCTAATTCTTTTGTTGAAATTGCTTTTGTGTATTCCGGAGATGCTGACCAGCGGAACGGTATCTTGACCACCGACAAAACTTAATTCCTGCCGAAGGCAGGCCTTCCATACTTTTTGTGGA
>NZ_QGTG01000014.1 GCF_003182155.1 Chitinophaga sp. S165 | reverse complement strand
TTATATACCGCTTAGATACCGCTAATCCTACGTTAATCCTACGTTCATGAACGTAGGATTAACGTAGGATTAGCGGTATCTAAGCGGTATATAAGCGGGTACAGTAAGCATACAAAAAATACGATGGTGCAGAAAAGCTTTACAGTTTATTGTAACGCTGCAGGATTAACTTTACAATCAATTGCAAATTCACCATACGCTTTAAGGGCTTTCATAACTATCATTATTTTGATAGCAGAATATAAATTGTTTTATTTTTCTAATACTGAGAGGCCTCCTAATTTTGTACCCATAAAAAATATAGACATGAAAATTTATCTGACGGCTATTATAAAAGCAAAGGAAGAATATAGGGAAGAGGTCGCTACTGTATTGCAGAACATGGTATTGCAGACCCGAAAAGAAGAGGCAAGCGAGTTGTACAGTTTGCACCAGGGCATTGAGGATGAGAATGTCTTTACTTTTTATGAGATATGGAAAAGCAAAGAAGGGCTGGACGCGCATAATCAGCGACCGTACATCAAAGCTTTCGGGGAGGTGGGAGAGAAGTTGCAGGAGGCCCCTGTTGTGTTATTAACAACATTGATATAGGAAGCGTCCGGTTCGGGATATAATGGCCTTGTTATTGAAGGCAATATGCAATGCTAAACGTTTAAAAATTAAACAATGAACACCAAACTTGTTATAGCAGGATTAACTAGTCTATTACTCATAAATGAATTATCCATGCAAGCGCAAAGTTTAAGTAACCCGAAAACAGATACCGCGTGGTATCCATCCGCATACGGAGCCAATGATGAAATTGGCGCCGCCAATCTGTTAACTCCGGAAATAGTGATGCAAGCCGTTAAGCTGGTAAAAACCGGCAAGACCTATCCGTTGGCAGTGCCGATCGATAAACATTTACCGGCATTCCGTCATCGCAGTTTCAATCTGTATAATATTCAACCCGGTGAGCAGGGCGGACAAACTACTGGTCCGAATAAGTTCAGCTTCAATGATGAACTGGTGAATGGCTGGACAGGCGTGGGGACGCAGTTAAATGGCATTGGTCACATCGGGATAGACAATGTTTATTACAATGGTCATCATGCGAAAGATTTTGTTACTGTTGAAGGGGTGAAGAAACTTGGTATAGAAAAAGTACCGCCTATTGTAACCCGTGGTATAGTACTGGACATGGTTGCACACTATGGGAAAGCTATTGTTCCCGGAGGCACTGAATTTAGTGTAGCAGATATTCAGGCCGTACTTAAAAAGCAAGGCATAACGATCCGTAAAGGAGATGTGGTATTGTTTAACACCGGCTGGCTGGAGCTGATCGGAAAGGATAATAAACAATTCCTGGAAGTAGAACCCGGCATCGGGATGGAAGCTGCGCAATGGTTGGCCGACCAGGGCATTGTTGCTTTCGGAGGAGATACCTGGGCCTCAGAAGTGTACCCGAATCCAAAGAATAATGAGGAATTTCCTGTTAATCAGTTCATGCTTGCGAAAAAGGGGATATATAATCTGGAGTTGATAGACAGCAGGGCATTGGTACAGGATAAAGCCTGGGAGTTCCTGTTTGTGTTAGGACAACCGTTGTATAAAGGGTCTACGCAGGTGAATATTAATCCGGTGGCGATACGGTAAAAGAAATGTTGATCAGGCAGCGACGTACAGGTCGCTGCTTTTTTGTTTGTGGTTATGCCCCAAAAGCCAGCCTTACCTTCATCTCTTCCAGCACATTATAAATGATCGGGCAACGGCCATAATGCATAAGCATGGCAAAAAGGCGGCGGGTGAATTGTGGCTGATGCAAACCCGGAAATTCACGGCATTCTGCAAAGCGTTGTTCGTAGATGGTACAGCAGCTGTTTTTAAGGAAATGACAAGGGATGGCATTGATGACCATCATACTGTTGTTAGAGCCGGTTTCAATGTATTCTTCCAGTACATCGGCTTCCGGTCGGTTTAAATGACCGGCGAGCCGGGTTACTTCGTCCGGTGTTACATTGATCATGAGAGAACGGCAGCAGTTGCCACAGGTTGTGCAGTCTATCTGAGGAGTAATAGTGGCATCAAGCTCCTGAACGAGCGCGTCAATGTCTGCAGACTCCTGTGAAGAGAGAAATGCTCTGAACGCCTGGTTTTCGGCTTCCTTTTCCTGTGCCGCCAGCGCAATGGTATCGAGTTGTGTAATGAGTTTCAAGGCCGCAAGGTACGCAAACTATATGGAATGATCAGCATAATCCCAGGAGCGGCCTGAATGTGGTATTATTTGTAGCTTATCAGGCATAAAAAATATTCAGATTACTTATCTAATGATTCCAAAGCTAATGCTGCAATATCTCTTGTTACCTGGGTAGGGGAATGACAGTCGCAGTTACTGAGACCAATAATATAAATGCGCTCGCGTGGTATATAAATGCCCATTGTTTTAAATCCAAATATGCTGCCGCCGTGTTCGCGGACAGGAGTTCCCTTTATTTCTTTCAGGTGCCAGCCATATCCGTAGGTAAAGGCTTCTCCGTTATTCAGTTTATATGTCTGGAAAGCCTTCGTAGTACTTTTATTGCTTAGTAACAGATGTTGGTCCAAAGCATTCTGCCATCTCAGCATATCGCCTGCAGTTGACATTAAAGAACCTGATGAAAAGGGGATAGTGAAACTGATGATCGTTTTATTTACATACCCATGTTCTTTTTTATGGTATCCGTAAGCTCTTTCAGGGATCACTTTTCTATCACTGGCGTAGTACGAGTTATTCATGCCAGCTTTCCTGAAGATGTTTTTATTGATAAAGTCTTCATAGGTTTCTCCGGAAACCAGCTCTATGATATAACCGAGGAGAACATAACCTGAGTTATTGTATTCAAATTTCTCTCCCGGCTGGAAATCAACAGGTTCATTTTTAAAGAAGTCGACCATCATTTTGGGCGTCATTTCTTTTTGAGAAATGTCTGAAAGCGCTTTCATTTTGGTGAAATCCTTTATGCCTGAAGTATGTGTCAGCAGATGATGCAAGGTTATTTTGTCGCCCGATGGATAATCGGGGATATATTTTGAAACAGGGCTCTGTACATTCAGCTTGCCCTGTTCTTCAAGCATTAATACAGCAACAGCTGTGAACTGTTTGGTCATAGAGCCTAGTTGAAATACACTTTCAGGAGCAAGATCAACACCCAGTTCGAGATTGGCCTTCCCGAAAGCTTTGTGATAGACCGGCTTGCCATTCCGGGTAACCATAAATACGCCGCCAGGGCCATCTTTTTCATTGAATTCTTTTAGGATCAGACTGTCTATCCGGGCTTCAAAGCTTTGTGCGAGAACTGTATGTAAAGGTTCGCAGATTAGACTAAGGGCGAACAGTAAGGTATAGATGTATCCTGATCTATTCATCTTTTTCAGGGTATTTTGGTTTATGTGTTAGCGGGCGTAGCGTACTAAGTCCTTTTATAAATTTACTTCATATAGATTAATAGCGGCAAGATATGAAACTGAGTGGCAGACGTTTCATATATGGGATAAAAGTCCTGAAAAATGTTACGAAAGCCAATACCTGTCAGTTTGTCCACCGTTGGGGAGTAAACCAGTCTGATATTTCCCGGTGCTGTGTGTTTATATCTCCCTTAAAGAAATATTCATTCAATGTTTTGTCGTAGTAATAGTCTTTTTCCCATTCATCGATATTAGCGATCGTTATTTCAATGGCATCCAGGATGAAGTTGATTTCGGCATCGGTCATAGTAGGATGTATAGATAGCCTGACCCATCCCGGTTTTCGGGATAGGTCACCTGCACGGATGGCGTCGCGTATAGCATACGACCGGCGTTTGCCAACATGCAGCAGTATGTGACCGTAGGTACCGGCACAGGAGCATCCCCCTCTCATCTGAATGCCGAACCTGTCGTTGAGCAGTCTGACGATCAGGTTATAATGTACACCGGCCACTATAAAAGAGATCACGCCCAGGCGTTTTATAGCCGTAGGTTCCAGCAGCTGTATAGCTTTCATTTCAGAGAGTCGTGGGAATATAATGGCCAGCAGCTCTTCCTCCCGTTTCAACATGTTATGTACGCCCATTTCCTCTTTCAGTCTGATACACATTGCAGCCTTAATGCCCTGCAGGAATGGAGGGGTGCCTCCGTCTTCGCGTTGTTCGATGTCTTCGGTGTACTCGCGGGACTTCCAGGGATTCGTATACTTTACAGTACCTCCGCCGGGTTGGTCGGGGATCTTGTTGTTGTAAAGGTGTTTATTGAAGATCAATATTCCGGGGGTGCCGGGACCACCTAAAAACTTATGTCCTGAGAAATAGATGGCGTCCAGATGGGCGCCATCTTCGACAGGATGGATATCGATGTTAGAATAGGCGGCGGAGCAGGCAAAATCTACAAAACATAATCCCCCGTAAGCGTGCATAAGTTTAGCAATGTCGTGATAAGGAGTCCGGATACCGGTAACATTGGAACATGCTGTTACGGCAGCAATTTTATGCACACGGTCTTTGAAATGGTCCAATAAAACCCCGAGGTGTATGAGGTCTACATTCCCTTCATCATCATGCCCGATGATCTCTACTGTTGCGATGGTTTCCAGCCAGCTGATATGATTACTGTGATGCTCCATGTGTGTTACAAAGACCACGGGCTTTAAGGGGTGATCATCCGGCAGGGGTGTTACTGAGGTAGTTTTGTTTGTGATGTGCTCCGGCATTCTCAGTCCCAGTATCCGTTGTAATTTGTTGACAGCAGCTGTCATTCCGCTGCCGCACAAAAGCAATACATCATCAGTACTGGCATTAACATGTGTTTTAATTATGCTCTTTGCTTCTTCGTAGGCCTGAGACATTGAACTGCCTGTAATGGTGGTTGATGTGTGTGTATTGCCAACGAAGGGAAGTACTTCCTGTTGCAGATAATTTTCAATTGGTCTGTAAGCCCTGCCGCTGGCTGTCCAGTCGGCATAAATGATCCGCCTGATGCCGAAAGGTGATTCGAAATGCTGCTGATCGCCAATGATATTCTTCTTGTAAAAGGAGAAGTAATTTTCTAATCCGCTTTCGCGGCTCACAGGTAACGGATACATAACTATTTTGATTTAGCGGTTGGAGAAGGTCTGAAAAGATCATGCGGCGCCTGGCTGTATCGTTCATACAATAAACCGGAGGCGAAGAATACCAGTGCGATAAATAACGCCAGTACTGTCAGCTGCGCTATGGACACTTTCTGAATGTCCTGTTTTGACGGGGCTTTACATACTTCTCCCGGGCAATGTTCGATCTTCTTCCTGTTGAATATCGGATAGAACAGGCAACCGAGGCAGATGCCGAAGGCTGCTTCGAAAAACAGGAAGAGGAGGCAAACCATGCAAACCGAGCCGGTAATGACACTGTAAGAGTTGTCAATGATAAACAGGTAGAACATCGTTGCTGATAAGACAATACCGATGATCCATGCGAATTTCTTTTGCGGCGCGCCTACATATTCGGGCGACTGTCTACGCACTATCAAACGTCCTGCTATCATCGTGGGGGAAAATCGCGGATTAATAAGAACACGGATCAGCAGGTCGAGCAGGAAAAACGTGATGACATATTTTACGGGTATAAAATTGCCATCAAAAAGTATGAACAGCAATGAAGTATAGGTAGCCAGGAACAGCATTCCGGCGGAGGCCCTGATCTCTCTTTCATTGAGTACAGGCGTATCGTATCCTGTTACTATTTCTCCGAATTGTATTAGTTTGTTCATGTTTTGGTTATTATTGGGTGTGAACATGTAGCTTTTGGCTGTTTACGATACAAGGATAGATATTCGGGTTCATTGCAGGAATGCCTGGTCAACGAACAACGAGTTGTGGTAAACAAACGGCAGGATTGCGTCAATTACGATTAAGTGCTGGTGAATGAGAAATATTTTATCGACATTTATCTCACGAAATACCGACATGAAGAAAGTACCCCGCTTAAAAAAATATGAGCTTTACCTTTGGCTGGCACCTGCTTTTTTAGCATTGAACCTGCTGCGGGATATTGTTGAAGGCTCCAGTGATCTTCCCTACAGGACCGTTAATGAAATATGGTTAGCATGTTATGTAACGGTGATCAACTACAGGTTCTTTGAGCATAGTTTGCCGGGTATGAGCCTGAAAAGATTTCTTCGCTCATTTCTGCTGGCGGTACTTTACTTTTTTGCTTATTCTCTTGGTTTCTTTTTATGGCGGCAACTGGGTGTAACACTGCATATTTTTACAGTATTGAATAAGACGATGTCTATTGATGACAGGATCGGTGCACTGGTCGGATATAGCATTAGTGCAATTCTTTTTTTCGGGATCATCAGGCATGTCGTCAATCATATCAAACTGAAGCAGTCAGCGCAGGAGCTCCGTATAGCCAGTCAACAGGCAGAACTGAATTATCTTAAGTCGCAGACGAATCCTCATTTTCTATTCAATACACTGAATAATATTTATTCGCTGGCAAGAGATAAGTCTGACCTGGCGCCGGAATCTATTCTCCGCTTATCGAAGATACTGCGGTATATGTTGTATGAAACCAGCGCGCCGTATACTGCCATTGAACAGGACCTCAAAATCATCGACGATTACATTGCACTTGAGAAACTAAGGTATGACGAGTCGCTACATATTAATTTCAGTCATGACCTGGAAGACAGGAAGCAGGGGATCACGCCATTGTTGCTTATCCCGCTTGTTGAAAATGCTTTTAAACATGGGGTGTCGGAAACCAGGGACCGTCCGTTTGTAAATGTTTTTCTTACGGTAAAGAACAGGCTCCTTGTCTTTACTGTGGAAAATTCAACAGGAGAGCCGGTGGAGAGTAATATCGTGAAAGAAAGTATCGGCCTGTCGAATCTGCGTCGTCAGCTTGAGTTGCTTT
This sequence comes from Chitinophaga sp. S165, assembly GCF_003182155.1. GTDB lineage: Bacteria > Bacteroidota > Bacteroidia > Chitinophagales > Chitinophagaceae > Chitinophaga. Next base: position 101,547 of record NZ_QGTG01000014.1, on the reverse strand, counting down.
ACACCGATTATAGTCTTGAGATACAACCGGGGAATTATACGTTCAAAGCTATCCTGAAAATTAATCTTGCCAGTCATGTATAAGGTAAAATGTATCATAATAGAGGATGAACCACTGGCTGCAAAGGTGCTTATTGACTACATTGCAGCGGTCCCATTCCTGGAGTTGCAGAGAACTTTTAAGGACGCGATCCTGGCTTCTGAGTTCCTGTTATCCAATAAGACTGATCTGATCTTTCTGGATATCCATCTGCCTAAGTTAAAGGGGATGGCATTTCTGAAGACACTTGCCAATCCGCCGGCAGTGATCGTTACTACTGCTTATCATCAATATGCGGTGGAGGGTTTTAGTTTAAATGTAACAGATTACCTGTTGAAACCATTTGAGTTTGAACGGTTCCTTACAGCTGTTAATAAGGTGCGTGCAGAAGAGCGCCGGACAGCAACTGAAGCCAGGGACTTTATTTTCGTTAATGTACAGAAGCGAAAGGTTAAGATCTTGTTTTCGGAGATATTATATATTGAAAGCCAGCGTGAGTATATTAAGATCGTTACTACGAGGGGGGAATACCTGTCGAAAATGAGCACGAATGAAATTGAAGAACTATTACCGGAACAAGTGTTTAAACGCATACATCGATCTTTCATTGTTTCTGTGAATCAGATCGATTCCTATACCGCAGAAATGGTGGAGATCAAAGGAATACCTATCCCTATTGGAAGAGGATATAAAGATATTATTGATCAGTTATAGCGTGCATTACTTTTGTAAGATCTTCATTGCAGCAGCCGTCTAAGCCTTAACCGAACGTACTGCTGCAGGAGCACGGGATATACATTATACAGAAAATTACATAACAGCAGCACTACAACCCATAGCCAATGTGCATTCCAAAGTGCATGGCCGGTCAGCGGCAGGAAAGCCAGCAGTAAACCCAGGTGAAAACGTTCAAACACGTATGTTTCCTTTATCTTCCGGCGGATAGTTGTTTTATCATAAACGATCCTGTAAGCGGGATAACGGTTCCGGACCATCCGGTTGATGAGGCGTCCCTGCTGTACATACTCCAATATCAGATGTACCCCGAGTTGCTGATACCAATGCCTGGAATTGCCGGCGGAGAGCCGGTCCAGTAAAATAGCAGGAAAGAATGACGGGAATAGATAGGCAGGTATAACGATCCATAACCAGGTAAGCGGCAGGTGCAGATAAAAATAATAAACTGCCGGGGCCAGGTTTACGAGGCTCCAGAAGAGATTAGGCACCATGTTATATAGTGCGGCCAATCGTTCCGCTTTTTGTGTGACTGTTCTCTCTTTAACAGGCATGCTACAATTTTGCAGGGGCTCAAATTATTGTTAAGTTAAGCAATCACTTTAAAATGCTGTTGGAGAAATTAAGAATGAAGGCAAAAGGATGAGGTGACTGCAGTTTCTTTTCAGTCTAAATAACAAATTTTGCTTTTTCACAGAAGTATTAAATGGTATTATAAGATGACTGATTGAAATTCAATGAGGTGCAGCTGGATGGACAATTCAAATGTTCATTCGGATGTAGGGGTTAGTAAAAGGTTTGCTGCGAACAGAAGGCATGGGCGGGAATCCATATTTGCTATGTGATCTGTTGTAATTCAATACTTTACTATAACTCTAAATTTTCTTACCGAATTCTAACCTTACTTTCCGGGTTATTTGTATATCTTTAGAACAAGTAAAGAATTGAGCCAAAATCTGAATCCAAAATTCGAATCGTAATCTAAATCGTAGTCTAAACCGTGATCTAAATCGTAATCTAAATCGTAATATAAATCCTATATACTGAACTGAGTGATGTGCTGTATTGTGATGCCATAAAGAGCAATAGCAACTTATTTTAATTTCCCATAGTACAAGTAAAGTAAAATCGTCACGAAATGACGTAAGGGGTTCCTATTGGGAAAATTCAAAGGATACAAACAACACACTAAACCAAAATTTAAATCAGCGTATGAAAAAAAGTCTACTCTTATGGCTGTTTATGGCCATGAGCATGCTACATGCAATGGCACAGTCCCGAACGGTTTCGGGAAATGTGACCGATGCTAAAGACGGGTCGCCATTGCCTGGCGCGACAGTCCGTATTAAAAACACATCCACAGGAACTGTAACCGATATTTCCGGCCGGTTTACCATCAAGTTGCCGCCTGAGGCGAAAGTATTACACGTTTCTTCCACCGGATTTTTATCAAAGGAAGTTGCAGTAGGTACCGAAACTGAACTGAAAGTTTCACTTGACAGCGATGAAAAGTCACTCAGTGAAGTGGTCGTAGTTGGATATGGTACACAGGAACGTAGAAATGTAACAGGTTCCGTTGGTACAGTAAAAGGTGAACTCCTTAAAAACCTTGCTACACCAAGTTTTGACAGGCAACTGGCCGGTCAGGTAACGGGTGTGCAGGTAGGTGTGGCTTCCGGTATATTAGGTCAGCCTGCACGTATCCGTATCAGGGGCGTAAACTCTATTACAAACAGTTCTGATCCGCTGTACGTGGTAGATGGTGTTCCTTATATTTCCGGCGACCAGGGTGGTTCTGCATCTGTATCTTACAATCCGCTGGGCGATATTAACCCTGCAGATATTGAGAGCGTTGAAGTATTAAAAGATGGTTCTGCTACTGCAATATATGGTTCACGTGCATCCAATGGCGTTATACTGATCACTACCAAAAGAGGTAAACTCGGTAAGGTAAGCCTTTCTTATAGTGGATGGTTAGCCTCTTCTCAGGCTTCTAAGAAGTTTGACCTGCTGGACGCTAATGAGTTCATCACTGTAACCAACGATAAACTGAAGAATGCCGGTTTGGCAGAAGCTGCCAAGCCAACGCTGGACCCTAGCGGTAAACCGTACAACACTGACTGGCAGGATATCATATTACGTAATGCTTTCCAACAGAACCATGCATTATCTTTCAGTGGTGCAACTGATCAGACCAATTACTATTTCTCTCTTGGTTATTCCAATATGGATGGTATTTCTTTAGGTAATGATCAGGTACGTTACAGCGTGCGTGCAAAACTGGAGCAAAAGGTATTGGAGAGAGTTACATTTGGTATTAACGTAGGTGTTACCCATACTACCGATAACGGTTTGAATGCCGGTACGAATGCGCTTTCCGGGAATGTTGGTGGTGCAATACGTCTGTTCCCTAACGTACCTGATATGTTTGCAGATGGTACTTATAACCTGAGTGCTGATAAACAACGTCTGGGCAGAGGTGAGAACACCCGTGAAATAGACGATAACTATACTAACCTGAAATATGTACTGGACCATAACGTATTCAGGAACCAGAGTATGAATACAACCGGTAATGCGTTTGTAAGTGTATCTATCCTGAAAGGACTGGATATCCGCAGTCAGATCGGCATTAATAATCTCAACGTTGAATATTACAGGTATTATGATCCTGTACATGGCGACGGTAGAGGTGATGTTGGTAGTACTTCACAGTATTCAATGCCTCAGTTCAGGTATAACTGGCAGAACACGATCAGTTATAACAGGACACTGGGCCTGCACAATATCGGATTTGTAGGCGGTCTGGAATATCAGAAAACGAGGACGCGCTTTTTCTTTGCCAGCGCCACGAATCTGTCTGACGTATTCTTCGGAGGGGAGAACATCATCTCTGATGCATGGGGTACGAAGAACCTGGGTGGTAGCGTAACAGAACGTGCATTCGAATCTTACTTTGCGCGTGCGAACTATGCTTATAATGACCGTTATCTGTTAACTGCAACTATCCGCCGTGATAAGATCTCTTCCCTGCCATGGGGCAACCAGGGTGCAACATTGCCTGGTGCATCGATCGGCTGGCGTATTTCCCGTGAAGCATTTTTTCAGAACCTTAACCTGGACTTCATCAACGAGCTGAAATTCCGTGGAGGTTATGCAAAGGTGGGTAACGTGGAAATTGGTAACTATCCTTATGCAGGTGTATTCAATGCCGTTACTTATGGCGAGTTGAATGCGATACAATATGGACAGATCGGTAACCCTAATCTGTCATTCGAAACCAGTAACAAGATCAACGGAGGGTTAGACCTCGCTTTATTTGACAGCAGGGTTCAGTTCTCGGCCGATTATTTCCAGAACAACGTGAATAACCTGATCCTTGCTGCTCCTACTGCTCCATCACTGGGTGTACCTAAAAACAGCATCAACGTGAACGTGGGAGAAATGAACAACAAAGGATGGGAGTTCAGTCTGAGCGGATTGATCATCGCTAAAGAAAAATTCCGCTGGAATGCGAACCTGAACCTCACGCTGGTTAAGAATAAAGTGACCAGGCTGGCAAATAACAACGCCGACATCATCGACACGTATAACATTACCCGTGTTGGAAATTCTATCGGTGCATTCTTTGGTTATGAGTCCAGGGGTGTAAATGCAGCGAATGGAAATCCGCTGTGGGTGAAAGCGGATGGTACTGTTGTACAGGGCAACCTGGATGCAAGCGGTAATTTCAGGTTCTATACTTATGATGCAAGCAAACCTGGCGATCTTACTACGCCTGCAGCTGCGCTGGCTTTCGCTGATAAACGTATTCTTGGTGAAGCTAACCCTACCTGGTATGGCGGTTTCAATAACACCATTAACTACGGCAACTTTGATCTGAACATTAACATGACCTTCTCCGGAGGTAATAAAGTATACAACGTAACACGTCAGGAAAGTCTGGTTAACATGAAGTTCCAGAATGCCGGTGCAGAGTTGTTACGCGCCTGGAAAACGGAAGGACAGGCTACTGATGTACCACGTCTGTTCTATGGAAGTGGTGCAGGTAACTCCCTCAACCAGGCAGGTAGTACCAACAGCCGTTTCCTGGAAAATGGCTCATTCCTCCGTGCACAGAATATCGGGTTGGGATATACATTGCCTACCGCTTTGCTGCAACGTATGAAGGTAAGCAGTTTCAGGATATATGCACAGGTACAGAATGCATTTATAATAACCGGTTACAGTGGTCTTGACCCTGAACTGAATGCAAATGCGCAGGCTATAGGCGCTACTACCTATGCAACTACGAACAGGCAACCGGGACTGGATTACAATACCAATCCTGTACCACGTACCTATACTTTTGGCATTAACCTGGGATTATAAAAATTACTGCAATGAAAAGAATCAGATATACATTTAACAGATCGGCCATAATGGCTTTACTGGCTGCAGCTATGCTGGCGACGCCATCCTGCAGTAAATATACAGAACTGGAACCTATCAACTCTCCATCTGAAAACTCTGCATTCCAGAGCCCTTCCAGTATTGAACTGGCAATGCAGGGCGTGTATGAAGCAGCAGCTATCGGCAGTTACAATGGTGATAAGGCGGCAGCCCGAGGATATCCTTTTGGAGCTGCGGCTATCGAACAGGATGAAATGAGGGGAGAGGATATGTTGAACGTGGCGCAGTTCTATGCGATCACTTATGAAGGTGGTTACACTACAAGTTCTGCCAATAACGTAAACATGTGGACAGGACTATATGCGCTGGTCAACCAGGCCAATGTGATGATCAGAGGTGTACAGGGCGCTGCTACAGCCGGTATCATTACTGCGGAAGCGGCGGCAGCCTACGAGGGAGAAGCCCGTTTTCTGCGTGCGCTGGCACATCATGAGCTATTGATCCATTTCAGTTTTCCTTATGCTGACAATAGCGGCAGTAAACCTGGTATCCCTTATCGTGAGAAGGCTATCATCAGCCAGGACGATGTTACAGAAGGACTGGCGATCGGAAGGGGTACGGTAGCTGAAGCATATGCCAAGCTGCTGGCTGACCTGGATTATGCCGAAACAAACCTGCCGGCTACACAGGCTAAAGGATTGTCGAGAGCAACAAAAGGTGCTGCTATTGCTATCAAGACCCGTATAAAACAACATATGGGAGATTGGGACGGTGTAATAGCAGAAGGTACTAAACTGGGTACTAATCTGACGCCGGCGGCACATTTTACAAGTCCTATCGGTGGTTATACGCTGACTGCGAGTCCGGAGACACCCTTCACAAGCTACAAGAACAATACTGAGTCCGTATTTTCAATTGCCAATGGTCCTGCGGCGAACGGTGGCGTGAACGGTGCGCTGGCAGCCATGCTAGGACCGGCAGATAAAGGTGGCCGTGGTCTTGTGGCAACAAGTCCTATTCTTTACAATGCAGCCTTCTGGGTAGAGGGTGACCTGCGTAGGACCTTATTGCAGGTGAACCAGGTAGTTGGAGAGAAATATGCCTTCAGCAACAAATACAGGGACTATGTAAACAAGTCTGACTATGCACCTATTATCAGATATGCGGAAGTGCTGCTGAACGTAGCGGAAGCATATGTGAAAAAGGGTAATGCAGCACAGGCATTATTGCTGTTAAATGATGTACGTAACCGTTCTGTTCCTGCTGACAAACAGTTCACTACAGCACCGGCAGATCTGATGCTGGCTATCCTGCAGGAGCGCCGTATTGAATTTACGGGAGAGGGACGCCGCTGGCCGGATATCCACCGTCTTGCACTGGACCCTACTTATGGAACCAATGGTATTCCTGCCAAGATGAAGATAGGGCAAATGAAACTGGACGGATCGGACTATAATAATGTCAATCCTCCGACATTCCCTGCAGCTGGCGGTGTAGTTGCTTATCCGTATACAGATTTCCGTTTCCTCTGGCCTATACCGGCAGATGAGGTAGCGGCCAATCCGCTGCTGCGCGAGCAACAGAATGAAGGATATAAATAATTAACAAAAAGGGCCGTAGTGATGCGGCCCTTTTTGTTAATACATAGTCTGGGACTGCTGCAAGTTCTTCTGGTACAGGAAAGGTTTGTTGCTCGTGGTATTTAAAGGTGACTGTTATCACTACGCCGTTCCTGTTCCGGATGTTCAATGTTCCGTCCAGTTGTTCAGCGAGGGTATTCATGAGCATCATACCCATAGATATTTTGCGTGGCTGGTGATCGTCTTCGGGTGGCAGTCCGACACCATTATCGGCTATTGTGAGGGTTAGCTGGCCGGGTGAAGTCTCCTGCAGGGAGATTGTGATGATAGCGTTGCCATCGGGCTTAAAAGCGTATTTAATGGCATTGGTGATGGCTTCATTGAGGATCAGGCCAATGGGCACAGATTGGGAGACATCGAGTTTTACATGACTGATCTGAAGCTCGAACCTGGTCTTACTGACGTCTGAAAAGCCGTCTTTGAGGTATTCGACGAGGTCAAGGATATAGGTGTGCATGTCTATCAGGGCCATATTTTCAGACTGGTACAACTTCTGGTGGATCAGGGAAATGGCTTGCATACGGTACCTGCTTTCGCGGATAGCGTTAAGGGCGTCTTTATCGTCCAGGAAAGCCGCCTGTGTATTGAGAAGGCTCATAACTATCTGAAGGTTGTTCTTGACCCGATGATGGATCTCTTTTACGAGCCATTCTTTTTCAACCAGCAGTTTATTCTGTGTGGTGATGAGATGTTCGAGGGAATGGTTCTTCTGATTGATCTCTTCCTGTTTATGTTCCAGTTTGCGGTTACTGCGCAGTTTGAGTTTATAACGGTTATATACAAGCGTCAGCATGATAGCCAGCATGGCGGCGCCTGCGATGATCACATTTCTGGTTAGGTGGGCTTTGTCCAATGCTGCTTCCTGCAGTTGGGATGTACGTGTAAGCAACTCAATGCTTTGTTGCTTCTGCTGTGTTTCAAACTGTACCTGTAAAGTACTTATTTGTCTTAGCCTGGATATCTGAAATATAGAGTCGTTAACAATTTTATAATTGCGGAATTGTTCGACCGCTTCTTTGTAGTTGCCCATAGCAGAATCGGCTCTGAAGAGAGCGAGATAGGCGTTTGACTGCAGGTTCAGGTTCTTCATTTTAATACCGGCGGCAATTACATTTAAGGCCAGCTGATAGCTCTTCATATATTCGCCGTTTTGAAGATAGTATCTGGCCTCAACATCATCCAACGTTACCTGTAATATTTCAGGCAGCTGATCTCTGCCCTTCTGTGCGCGTCGTATATAAGGGAGGGCAGCCAAGTGCTGTTTAAGATCCAGGTGGCAGCCGGCAATGAAGATATACACCCATATTTTTTCTGTAGAATCTGTAGTGGGGTAGCTGTGTTCCACATCTCTCATCACTGCCAGGGCCTTTTCAGGCATCTTCATCTTCGCATAACTATTTCCTATATTGAAGGCCAGCGTGCGCAGCGTAGGTGTATCGTTAAGCTTAAGCGATACTTGCCAGGCTTTATGATAGTACTTCAGTGCATCCTGGTGTTCACCCATATAGTAGTAAAGGATGCCGAGCCTGTTGTAAACCGTAGCATGTGTGCTTGTAATATCTTTCACCAACTCGATCGACTTTACAGCAAGCAGGCTGTACTTCAGTGCGTTGCCAAAATCTCCCAGGAGGTTATAGCCTGTACCCAGCAGGGAGTATACATCAGCGCCAGGATCTATTTTAATCTCATCATAAAGGGCAACCGATTGTTCCAGCGCTTCCGTCAATGATTTGTAATCATCAATGACATTGTAGTGATCGCCCAGTACATACAACGTATGCGCCTGTTGCTCTTTCAGGCCTGCTTCTTTATAAAGTTTAATGGCATCCTTATAATAGCTGATCCTGATATCAATATCTTCCGGGGCTCGCTGTCCATAGTAATTAGCCAATTCGATATAGGTATCTGCCAGATAGTCTTTCTTTCTATATTTCTCAAAGATATCTCTTGCTCTAATGGCATACGCTTTCCCTTTCATAAGAATATTCTGCTCACGAAAGATCTGGGAGTAGAGCAAACAGCTCTGCCCCTCCCATATTTTGTCTTTTGATCTTAATGAAGACGTAAGTACTTTTTCTGCGAGCAGGGTTGCACTGTCCATATCGGAACGAGCTGTGCCCGGTCTCAGGACGTATGTGTATCCTGCGTCCAGCAAGATGTGCATTTCAGCAGTATCGGGACGTTCTTTATTAATCAACTGTTTCAGGACTCCATATGAAGGCAACTGTTTTTGTGCCAGGCATGGCAGCAAATATCCGATTATACAACAGCAAAGCAATAATGGCCTGTTCATAGCTAGTCATTTTATAAACATTTACAGTGCTTCCGCTCCCGTGCTATCTGCTTATAACCGGTTCATGGTCCCGTAATATCATGCGTACCTTACAATTTCTTCCACCAGTTCATCTGATTCAGCAAAAGCTTGTTCCTGGTATTTAAAGTTTACTGTAATAATTACACCGTTCCTGCTCTGTATGTTCAATGTTCCGTCCAATTGTTCGGCGAGTGTATCCATGAGCATCATTCCCATTGATGTTTTACGGGGCTTGTTATTGTCTTCCTGAGGCAGTCCTGCGCCATTATCTGCTATTATGAGGGCTAATCTGCCGGGTGAAGTCTCTTGCAGGGAGATTGTAATAATACCGTAACCATCAGCCTTAAAAGCGTATTTAATGGCATTGGTGATGGCTTCATTAAGAATAAGCCCAATAGGAACGGATTGTGATACATCCAGGTTTACATGTGTTACCTGAAGCTCAAACCTGATCTTACTGACATCTGAGAAGCCGTCTTTGAGGTATTCAACGAGGTCGCGGATGTAGGTATGCATATCTATCAGGGCCATATTTTCGGACTGGTATAACTTCTGGTGAATGAGCGAGATGGCCTGCATACGGTACCTGCTTTCGCGGATAGCATTGAGCGCGTCTTTATCGTCCAGGAAGGCTGCCTGCGTATTCAGGAGGCTCATGACTATCTGAAGGTTATTTTTTACGCGATGATGGATCTCTTTGACCAGCCATTCTTTTTCACCGACGAGTTTCTGAAGGAACTGGTTCTTCTGGTTGATCTCATCCTGTTTTTGTTCTAACTGCCGGTTGCTACGCAATTTAAGCTGATACCGGTTATACACGAGTCCCAGCATAATGGCCAGCATGGCGGCGCCGACGATGATGACATTCCTGGTGAAGGTGGCTTTGTCAAGCGCGGCTTGTTGCAATTCTCCTTTACGTGTAAGCAGTTCGATGTTCTGTTTATTCAGTTTAAGCGCCTGATCTTTCTGCTTCGTTTCGAACTGCACCTGTAAGATACTTATCTGTCTTGTTTTAGCTGTATTGGTTAAAGTATCACTGATAACTTTATACATGATATAGTGTGCAAGGGCTTCCTCAAAGTTTTTACTCGCAGAATCGGCTTTGTATAGTGCGGAGTAAGCATTTAACTGAACACCATGGTTGTTAAGCTTTAATCCAGTGGCAAGCTCCCGGTCTGCCAGCTCATGGCTTTTCTCATATTGTCCTATATAGAAATTATAACGGGCCTCCAGGTCATCGACAGCGGCCTGTAATACTTCCGGCAGCTGTTGCCTGTTTTCTTTCAACTGCTGCATGTAACGGAGGGTCTCGTTCGGACGGTCAGTATCGAGGTAACATCCTGCGAGGAAGATATATGTCCACATTTTATAAAGGAGGTCTTTAGGAGGATAGTCACGTTCTATCCGTTTTAGTACTGTGAGGGCTTCCTTGTACATTTTCATTCTCACATAAGAGGAAGCAATATTGGTCGAAATAACATGCAAACTTGTCGTGTCTTTGAGTTTAACGGCTATGGGCCAGGCTTTTTCATAGTATTTCAAGGCTTCCTGCTGCTCCCCCAGGAAGTAGTAGAGAAGTCCAAGCCGGTTGTAGATAGTGATATGTGCATTAAAAGTGTCTTTCAGAGATTCAACTACTTTTACGGCAAGCAGATTGTACTTAAGGGAGTTGCCGAAGTCGCCGAGACGGTTATACCCGAGGCCCAATAGTGAATAGATATCTGCACCTGGTTCCACTTTAATGGAATCATAGATAGCGACTGATCGTGCAAGCGCTTCCGTCAATAATTTGTAGTCGCGCGCGATATGATAGTGATCGCCGAGGACATAGAGTGCGTGGGCGTGTTTTTCTGCCTGACCCGCTTCTGCATAGGATCTGGCTGCCTCTTTATGGTATTTTATCCTGGTATTGAGCCCGTCAGGAGTTTCGATATTATAACAACTGGCCAATTCAGAATAGGTGTCTGCGAGGTAATCTTTTCTATTGAGCTTTTCAAAGATATCCTTTGCTCTCAGGCCGTATTCAATCCCTTTCGCAGGAATATTCTGCTCGCGAAAGATCTGGGTGTAGAGCAGACAGCTGCGCCCTTCCCATAATTTTTCGCCGGCCCTGATGGATGAAGTCAGTACTTTTTCTGCGCACAGGATGGCGCTGTCCATATCGGCACGGACGGAACCCGGCCGCATAACGTATGTGACCCCTGCATCCAGCAATATGTGCATTTCTGCCGTATCGGGACGTTCCTCTTTGAGCAATTGTTGTAAGACTTTCGGTGACGCCAGATGGTTTTGTGCCAGGCATGGGAATAAACACCCGATCATGCAGCAGGAGAGTAATAATAACCTGTTCATAGCTAGTTCTTTTATATACAATTTTCTGTTTACGATGGTTCCGCGCATTCTACTCTAAAGGTCCCCTTGACAATATTAAAGACGGTTGGTATATAGATGAGTTACGGAGATGTCAAACATGGCCGGCCATTTCTTCTTCAAGTTCTTCCGGCTCAGTAAAGGTTTGTTTTTCCTGATATTTAAAGCTGACGGTAATAATTACACCATTCCTGCTCTGTATGTTCAATGTACCGTCCAATTGTTCTGCGAGTGTATCCATGAGCATCATGCCCATTGACTGTTTACGGGGTTTGTTGTCTTCGGGTGGAATTCCAGCTCCGTTATCGGCTATCCGGAGGCTCAGCTGGCCTGGGATAGTCTCTTGAAGGGAGATAGTGATAATTCCGTTATTATTGCCCGTAAAGGCATATTTAATGGCATTGGTGATGGCTTCATTAAGGATCAGTCCAATAGGAACGGATTGTGATACATCCAGTTTTACATGGCTTATCTGAAGATCGAACCGGATCCTGCTGATATCTGAAAAGCCGTCTTTGAGGTATTCAACGAGGTCCCGGATGTAGGTATGCATATCTATCAGGGCCATATTTTCCGACTGGTATAACTTCTGGTGGATGAGCGATATGGCCTGCATACGGTACCTGCTTTCGCGGATGGCGTTGAGAGCGTCTTTATCGTCCAGGAAAGCCGCCTGTGTGTTCAGGAGGCTCATGACTATCTGGAGGTTGTTTTTTACACGATGGTGGATCTCTTTGACCAGCCATTCTTTTTCACCGACCAGTTTCTGAAGAAATTTGTTTTTCTGGTTGATCTCATCCTGTTTATGTTCCAGCTGGCGGTTACTGCGCAGCTTAAGCTGATAGCGGTTGTATACAAGTCCCAACATGATGGCCAGCATAGCAGCGCCGGCGATGATGACGTTCCTGGTAAAGGTGGCTGTATTCAGTGCAGCATTTTGCAGTTCTGCTTTGCGGGTAAGCAGCTCAATATTCTGCTGATTGAGCTGAAGTGCCTGATCTTTCTGTTTTGTTTCAAACTGGACCTGTAATACGCTTATCTGTCTTGATTTGGCTGTATTGAATAAAGTGTCATTAATACTTTTATACATGCGATAGTGTGTGAGGGCTTCCTCAAAGTTCCCCATAGCGGAATCGGCTTTGTAAAGATTAAAGTAGGCCTGTTGCTGTGCATTGCTGCTGTTCATCTTTGAGGCATTGGCCAGCATCTGACTGGCCAGTTCATGGCTTTTTGCGTATCGCTTCAGATAAAAATTGTACCGGGCGCCCAGGTCGTCTACAGCCGCCTGCAGCTCTTCCGGCACATACTTCCTATTGTTGTCCAATTGATGCAGATAGGTGAGGAACTCGTTCGGGCGGTTTGTATCCAGGTAACATCTGGCAAGTATCAGGTACATCTGTATTTTGTCCCGCGGATCAACGGGAGGGTAGTAACGTTCTTCCCGTTTCAGCACAGAAATGGCTTCGTTGTACATGCTTATTTTGGCATAACAGGCGGCTCTGCTGACGGACAGTGTCCACAGACTTGTTGTATCTTTCAATTTTATAGCAATAGGCCAGGCCTTTTCATAATATTTTAAGGCATCCTTATGCTCGCCCATATAGTAGTACAAAAGGCCAAGACGGTTGTATACCGCAATATGTGCAGGAATAGTATCTTTCAGCGATTCAATTACTTTCACGGCGAGCACACTGTACTTTAGGGCGTTACCGAAGTCGCCCTGACGATTGTAGCCCAGTCCCAAGAGAGAATAGATGTCTGCACCTGGTTCCACTTTAATTTCGTCATAGATGGCCACCGATTGTATAAGTGCTTCTGTCAACGATTTGTAGTCATCGAGCACATTATAATGATCACCCAGCACATAAAGGGTATGGGCCTGCCTCTCTTTCAGGCCGGCTTCTCCATATAATCTGGCCGCCTCTTTGTAATATTTGATCCTGGTATTGATCCCGTCACCAGTGTTGATGTCATAACAGCCGGCCAGTTCAGTATAGGTATCTGCGAGGTAATCTTTCCTATCGAGTTTTTCAAAGAGATCCTTTGCTCTCAATCCGTATTCAATCCCTTTCGCAGGGAGATTCTGTTCACGAAAGATCTGGGCATAGAGTAAACAGCTACGGCCTTCCCACATTTCCTCATCAGCTTTTACAGCTGATCTCAACGCTTTTTCCGCGTACAGGGCGGCGCTGTCCATATCGGTGCGGGTTGTACCTGGTCTCATAACGTAGACGTATCCTGCGTTGAGCAAAATGTGTATTTCTGCTGTATCAGGACGTTCTTTCTTTACCAACTGTTGTAGGACGCTGTGTGATGGCAACTGACTCTGCGCCAGGCATGGAAATAAATACCCGATCATACAACAGGAGAACAACAATAACCTGTTCATAGCTAGTTCTTTTATATACAATTTTCTGTTTACGCTCTTTAGGTGCTACTCTAAGGGGGCCTTCGACAATTAAAGACGGTTGGTGTATAGTACTTTTAAGATTGGTTAATCCCCTGAATGACAGGGGAAAAGTACAATATTTTTCATGATCGGTGCAATCTTTGTTATCTTGTCCGTGGTAGTATTTATCGAAAATGTTGTTTAAATGACACCTTTGATGAAAAGGCAGGTAGCAAACTACTTAACTAAAATCATAGATTTATTATATTTTGGATCAAGACAATTTTGTTGAAGGGACTAATCTAATAATGGAAGATAGGATCAGGCACAGAGATATTGACGCATTTGCGTCAGGTGCCCTTCACATATACGCAGCTTAGCAGTATCAACTAAAAGCGAACTACAAAGGCTTAAGAAAAAAATATGAAAGCACTGATCATAGGGGCCACGGGGGCTACCGGAAAAGACCTTGTGAAGATCCTGTTGCAGGATCCCGCATATACGGAAGTTGTAATATTTGTGCGTCGAGCAAGCGGTATGACCCATCCCAAATTATCCGAAGTATTAACTGACTTTGATAAGCTGGAAGAGGTTTCGGCGTACATCAAAGGAGATGTATGGTTCTCTTGTCTTGGAACCACGCTTAAAACAGCTGGTTCAAAAGATGAACAGATGCATATAGACTATGAAATCCCTTTGAAATTTGCGGAGAAGGCGAGGAAAAATGGTGTACCGAGGACCATTCTACTGTCTGCATATGGAGCTTCTTCAAGAAGCAAGACATTTTACTCCTGGATGAAAGGTAAACTGGAAGAGGGCATTGATAGCCTTGCATTTGATCAGTACATCATTTTCAGGCCCGGGCTGTTGTTACGAAAAGATACAGACAGGGCAGGAGAGCGTATATTTTCCGGGGTGTTAAACTTTCTGAATAGCTTGGGGCTACTGAAGAAGTTCAAACCATTACCGACATTCATACTTGCAGAGAAACTGGCAAAGGCTCCAATGGTCCTTACAGCCGGAAAGCATGTTATAGTACTCGATGAGATCTTCGGATTTTGAATCGTTTTCTTTACCTATCACGAGGGTCATCCGGCAAAAGCATCTTTTAACCCGGTTTTATACCGGCTTGCTACCGCTCTGTGCATCTTTGATATACGTTCTTTGGAACATGAAACAGCCTGCAGGACTATCACATTGTTTGGCATAGCTTCCTTCTTTATATAGTTGTAACCTTTGACAGATCGGCGCCTATGCCTTTGAGGGCTGCGTAGGTCAGCTTGTCCATCATGGCACCGTCAAAGCGGATCGTGCTAATGGCCCGGTAATATTTATTAGTCAAGGCATAGGTAGAGCGGAAGGAGACATTCTTAAGTGTTGCACCATTAAATGTAACATCGTTCAGCGCTGTGTTGTGAAACTTGACACCGGTAAAGGTCTGACCGTCAAAGCATAGTCCCCGGAGATCGGAATACTCAAAATCAACACCGCTAAAGGCACAGTTTTCAAAGATCGTTTTTCTAAGGTCGCTTTTGGTGAGCTTTACATCAATCAGTTTTGCATCGGTAAATTTTGCCTGGGTCAGTTCCAACTTGCTGAACGCTGTGCGTACAAGGATTGTCTTGTTAAAGCTTGCGTTGGCCAGGTTGGTAGCGGACAGTGTGCAATCTGTCAAATTCGCTGCGTCGAAATTAGCGTCACTTACATCGCTACCCATAAAAGAGCTGCCAGTCAGGTCTGCATTTGCAAAGTCGGCGCCGCGCAAGGAACTACCGTTAAATTTCCTTTTATGTGCTGTAACGCCTGCGAAGTCACTTTTTGTCAGGTCGCTTCCGCTGAAGTTCATTAGTAATTGTTCTTCCGGCAAGTCAGAGAAAGGGGCGGTTTCCTCTTCTGTTTTGTCGATGTCGTCAATAATGTCAGGCATTTCACCGGCCATTGATTGGAAGCTTTCAGAAAAGTAGTTAAGGTCAACGCCTAAGATCTCTGCGAGCCGGTTAAAAGTAATAAGGTCGGGTATTGATTCTCCGCGTTCCCATTTTCCAACTGCCTGTGGGCTGATAAAGAGTAATTGGGCTATTTGCGCCTGAGACATATTTACCTTTTTTCTTGCCAGGGTAATTTTGCTGCCGATAATTTTAGTGTCCATAGTGTCTTCGTTTTATTTTTTTTGACACCACGAAGATATTCCGGTCAATTGCTATTATCAGCAAAAAGGGCAAACCTGTTAGTTGTAACTACACTACTTATGGTTGCTTTTTAACAATTCACAGTTGTATGTATTGAAAATCAATACTCCTGATTGTAGTCTGAAACCTGCTTTTGCGAGGGAAGGCCGTGTAGTTGGAGGGGTAGGGACCTTAAAAAAGACAGGTTTAGGGTATGAACAATGGAAAAAACGGGGGCGTTTCGACCCTTGCCGGAGAGGAAATGTGACGTTATAATGTGTGTTACATATATAATTTAAAGAATCTATATTTGTAACCCCATTAATTCGGATCATGAAACAGATTATTACGGGTCTTCTATTGACCCTTTGCATTGTTACGAGCAGCTTCGCCCAGGATGAAGAATTGCAGAAAAAGAACCTTCCTGATACTATTCTGTCGCCTATACGTGTTTTGGAGATGCCCGAGCCGTTTGACGGGCAGAAGGCGTTACAGCAATTATTCCCGGGTAAATATTATAACCTGTCGTCCGGAGACTATAATAATGAGTTGATCAGCTGGGAGTGTAAGTCATGTGAGACGCAGTACCTGCTGGATGTGAATGAAGCAGATCGCTATGAATTCCCTTATAAGGAAGGTGTTGCTACCCGTTTATTGAAAGTGATCAGTTATACGGATTCGTCCGGCACTAAGTATAAGATGCTGACGTTTAATCATTCCTGGTATGACCCTGACGGTGCGCAGACCTCCCGTTTTACAGGAGGCACGCTGGGATTGGCAAAATTTGTACTAACAGGCGGCAAATGGGTGATGAAATTCTATCAGCCTGCCATTGGCGCTTATGGTGCATTCTCACGCTGTCCTGAACCCGAACCGATGCTGATAGGTCATGATCAATACGCTTTTATGCTGAAGATGCAGAATGGCGGCGGCGGCGGACCATTCTCGACTCATCTTTTTCTGATTGCAGGAACAGGCGGTGAATACAAGGAAGTATTTGCAGCATATAACGTCGGACGTACGGAAGGTCCCTGGGAAGAACCCAATGCCACCTGGGACGTGAAATACAGCATACCTGAAAGCGGCAAGCGTTTCTTCCGCGATATTATTGTGACGATGAAAGGCGAATACCTGGCGAACGATATTGAAGGTTTGCCTGAAGAAGTGCAGGCACCGGCCAAAGCCACGGGCAAAAAGAAGGGGCATTTTACGCTGACGAAGCGTTATGTTTTCAAATGGGGAAAAGGTTATCAGGCTGCTCCAGGTTCCAAAGCGATCCTTGACTAACGAATGAACAGCTATAGGGGTGCTCCCCAAATAATAATATATGGATACAGTAATAACTTTTGATAATACAGAAGGGCAGGGTATTCTGTCTGTGCGGGCAAATGATTATGGATGTTACTTTCATTTTAGGCGGCCGCGTACAGCTACCTGGTTTGGTGGGCATGGTACTATAGAGCGATACCTGATGCACATGCAGTATTCAAAAGAGGAGAGAGAAGAGATCAGGAGACACTTCAACAGTGGCCTAAATAAGGACTATTTGAATGATCTGCCTGCACTGAAAGAGCTTTTACGTCCTCTATTTCCGCTTTTGCCTAAAGGAAGGTTTGCAGTGCATTTTCATAACGAAACCAACGATTGGGTTTACAAGAAATCAACTGAACCAGGCGCCAAGACCGGCTGGGAGTATCTGCAGGATGACAAGGTGGTTGAC
The DNA here is from genome assembly GCF_003182155.1 of Chitinophaga sp. S165. Lineage (GTDB taxonomy): Bacteria > Bacteroidota > Bacteroidia > Chitinophagales > Chitinophagaceae > Chitinophaga. The sequence continues at coordinate 83,780 of NZ_QGTG01000014.1, read as the reverse complement.
AGGTCGAGGATGGAAGCGCTTCAGCAGGAGCATGCAGCCTGGCAGGCAGAAGATCCGGAACAAAGGCGCAGAACGGACATTTTTGATTATAAACTTTACGCATGTTATGGATATGGGGATCTCCGGTTTGTTGCTACGCAGCCGTCTTCGGAAACTAACATGGAACGGGTCTATTATTACATGGACAGAATAAAGGAGGGTGAGCGGCCTGTAGTCATTACTTTAAGCAGTTTTTATTCCGGTACATATCATGATACTGATCCTACGTTTGATTCATATCGCTATATCATAGACGGGCATCACAAACTGAAAGCATATCAGTGTCTGAATATTCTACCTACGTTTGCAGATATGATACATCTGATGGATTCTCCGGGGGATGCATATTTTGATCTGGAAGAGCTGGCGGATGTTTTATATCCTTGGCAAACAAAGGATATACTTGAGAACTGGACAGATGTAGAAAAGTATTTCGGTGATGCAATGAGCAACCCTGAAAGTAAGATATATCCCTATGTCAGAAATGGGCTGATCACTTCAATTCTTCAATATGGTGAACGTCATGAAGCTTTTTATGTTAATGGGAGGATAGAAGGAGAGGAAAAGACCTGGAACAGAAACGGACAACTGACAGCGCTTAACTGCTGGAAGAATGGTGTGATGTATGGAGAACGTAAAAGCTGGCATCACAACGGGCAGCTTAGTTGTATCGTACCACTTGATGATAAAGGAGAAGTGCATGGTGCTGTGATCCACTACTATGAGAACGGTAAGATCAGGTCAGAACAATGGTGGGATCATAGAAAATATAAGGACGGATATTCCAAAACAGAATGGGATGAAGACGGGAGGATCAAGGCTGAATGGTGCTATAAAAATGACCAGTTATATGAAAGGAAGGAGTATGATATAACAGGCAAGCAGACTGCTTTTTATAGATTGGACGAGAAGGAACACAAGATGAAAGAAATTAAGTCAGGCATGTAATATCTACGGGATCTGTTTCAACATATCCTTTGTCGAAAATTTTTTTACGGTGATTCAGGCCCCAGTCCTTCAATGCTTCTATGATCGGAATTAAAGTATGTGCGTAAGTTTCTAACGTGTAAACGATCTTAGCGGGATAGTCATCTATTATTGTTCTCTTTATGAGCTGGTGTTGTTCCAGCTCTTTCAGCTCTTTCGCCAGAACCTTTGGTGTAATTCCCGGTATACCTTCCTGGATGTCGTTAAACCTTTCATTGCCGGCTGCGACAGAAATAAAAATTGACAATTTCCATTTGCCGTTGATCACGTCAAGAGCATCTCTTACGGGTTTAACTGTTTCAAGGCATTTCAGATGTGTTTTTTTTGCGGCCATAATACTCGTTTGATATATTCAACTATCCTCGGGGAAAGTACTGTACAAAGGAAAGTAAAAGGCTCTAGATTTGCAAAGAAATAATCATCTGACAGATGCCATACAGAAAGCAGCATAAGCGATCCCCAGAGGATTTCAGCCTGCTTTAAGCGCAATAAAACAATATACAACTAACATGAAAAAAGTAATTCTGATTACCGGCGCAAGCACGGGATTTGGCGCCTTAATGGCCAGAACTTTTGATAAGGAAGGGCATACGGTAATTGCCACAATGCGTAATGTAAACGGTAAGAATGCAGCATTTGCCGAAACCTTAGGTACATTGCCTAATACGGAAGTTGTTGATCTGGACGTGACGGACGAGGCTTCTGTCAAAAATGCTGTCAAAGCTGTATATGACAGACATGGGAAGATCGATGTGTTGATCAATAATGCAGGGATCTATGGGGGAGGAGTACTGGAAGCATATACCATACCTCAGATACAAAAACTTTTTGATGTCAATGTATGGGGTGTGCATCGGATGAACAATGCGGTATTGCCTAGTATGCGTGCTGCGAAGGACGGTTTGATCATTACCATCTCGAGCCAGGTCGGAAGGATCTCTTTGCCACTGCAGTCTGCCTATAATGCCAGCAAATTTGCTTTAGAAGGCCTGATAGAAGGATCTCATGCGGAGTTGATCGGGCAAGGCGTAGAATCTGTTCTGCTTGAACCAGGTGGTTTCATTACGGAAATCATCAGTAAAGCACATGTGAATGGTGACCGGGAGGGTATACAGGAGTCATATGGATCTCCGGTAACCGATATACAGGAGCGTATACAGCAAGCTTTCACAAAGATCTTTACCGAGGCGGCGCCTGATCCGCAACTTGTCGCAAATGCGGCTTTGGGCCTGGTAAACATGGAAAAAGGCAAACGACCTTTGCGTACGCCTCTCGACCCAAGTTCAAAGGGGATCGATGTTGAGTATGATCAGAAGACTGAAGAAATTAAGAAAAGGTGGATAGGGGCGTACGGCTTATGATAGCGGGCCTGTAACGCAATATAAGTACTGAGTAAAAAAGGGATAGATTATACTTGTGATAATTTGTCCCTTTTTTGCGTGCCTGTCTTTGCGGAGATGTTTAATTATATCATATTTTTGTATTGATGTCCAGTCACTTATATGATGAGAAGGAATTATTGCTGCAGGTAGCTGCAGGCGATGAACTGGCTTTTGGCCGGCTTATGGAACAATATCACCCTGCTGCATACGGTACTGTGATGCGGTTACTGCAGGATCCCTGGCTGGCGGAAGACGTTGTGCAGGAGGTTTTCCTGAAAGTATGGTTATCTCGCAGCAGTCTTGCCGGTATTGACAGCTTCCGTTCCTGGCTGGTCTCTATTACGACCAATAAGGTGTATGATCTGATCCGCAAGCACAATAGAGAAAGCGCACAACGTCAGCAATGGCAAAAGGAGCTGCACCTGCCTGACAATGCCGGTGCGAGAGAAGCAACCGACTATGAGGAGTTGTTGGAACAAGCTTTTGTACGACTTAGTCCACGGCAGCAGACGGTTTTCACTCATCTTAAAAAGGAGGGCTATAGCAGGGAGGAAACGGCGAAGCTGATGAATATATCACCGGAAACGGTTAAAAGCCACCTTGAACAGGCAATGCGGCATATCCGGGCTTACTGCATGAGCCGTCTTGACACCTTCTCTTTTTTAGTTATTTCTTCGTTGCTGAAAAATTTTTTTTAGCACCCTCCCCCAAACAGGATTTATATATCGTCTTATATACAAAGAAAGTCATTTCACAACAACGTAAGGCATGCGATCGATAAAAGAACTTTATGAAGCATGGAAAGAAGGATCCATCAGCGCTGCTGATCATAAAGCGCTCCTGGAACTGCTATCGCTTCCTGAAAATGAAGCTGAGAGCAGGCGCATACTCCGGGAGATGATAGAAGAAGCACAGTTTGCCGGGGGAACGGCGCGTCTTTCCCCGGACAGGCTGGAGGTGTTACGGAGCAGTATTGTTAGTGTGGACAGGGAAATGGAGACGCGGGACATTGAGACGCCGTCTAGACCAATACGTCCGCTGTATAGGTGGCGCCGGATGGCAGTGGCAGCAGCAGTTGTGCTGTTCGTCGCAGCGGGAGCTTATTACCTGCTACATCGTAAACCGGTACAACATATGGCTGCGGCAACATTGAAAGATATCTCACCAGCCAGCAATAAAGCTACATTGAAACTGGCAGACGGGTCTACCGTGACGCTGGATAGTGCAGGCAGGCAGGTGTTGCAACAGGGTGGAGCAACGGTACAACAAAGCGGCGGACAAATTGTATATGTTGTAAAGAACAATAACGAGCCGCTCAGGTACAATACGCTGACGACGCCGCGAGGAGGGCAGTTTAAAGTAAAACTACCTGATGGAACGGACGTCTGGCTGAATGCAGCATCCTCTTTGCGGTATCCGACAGTTTTTTCCGGAGGAGAGCGAAGGGTAGAAGTAACAGGGGAAGCTTACTTTGAAGTGGCATCATTAGCGGAAAAACCATTCCGTGTGAGTGTGAACGGACAAACAGAAATAGAGGTATTAGGCACGCATTTTAATGTGAATGCGTATCTCAATGAAAGAAGCCTGCAAACAACCTTACTGGAAGGTTCAGTAAGGGTAAAACAGGGCAATGAAAAGATCATTCTGCAACCCGGGCAACAGGCCAGGGTAGGACAACAGGATAATACAACACAACAACTGACACTAGTTAAAGATCCTGATATAGAGAAGGTAATGGCATGGCGGCATGGCGTGTTCAATTTTGACGGTGCTACGCTGGAGGAAGTTATGAAACAGCTGGAACGATGGTACGACATCGATATAGTATATGAAAAAGGCATTCCGGATATCCGTTTCGGAGGCGAACTAAATAAGAATATCAACCTGCAGGACCTGTTGGTCATCCTGGAAAAAACAGAAGTACACTTTAGATTGGAGGGCGGACGAAAACTGATCGTTACGAAATAGAACAGTAAACATACACCAGTCCTATTTAATGCAATAAAGACTAATGGTCAGTACCATGTATATGGGCCATGGGGATATGTATTGCCCATAAGGAGGCTGGAAACTAGCTACGTATAAGCAATGTCAACCATTAAAAAAACCGGGGGTGTTCGCAGCACCTCCGGTCCTAAAGCCTGGTTGAGTTTTTCCTGAACACTATTGGAGTAATGTTAATTCTTAATCAACCAAACAACGCAATTTATGCAAAAAAATGCTATTGGTCGCGGGATCCCTATGCCAGGCCATTCCATGATTGTGTCATGCAACAGAACGCCGGATCCATGGCCGCTGTTCCCGCTGCCTTTAACCAAAATCGTATTAGTTATGAAACTGACGATTATTCTGTTAATATTCTTTCTGCTACAGGTTCGTGCAAGCAGCAGAGCGCAGTCTATTACGCTGACGATGAAAGATGCGCCGCTTAAAAAGGTGTTTGCTGCCATAAAAAAACAATCCGATTATGTTGTGTTCTATAACCAGGATGTTCTCACCGATACAAAACCGGTATCTGTCACTGCTTATAATACTCCGCTGAAGGAGTTGCTGGAAATGATCTTAAAAGATCAGCCGATCACTTTCCTGATCAGGGAGAAGACGATCATCCTTTCGAGGAAAGTGGTTCAGCCTCCGGTACAGCTCTCTCCTTCATTGGAAGTAACGCCGGTAGAGGCGACCCGTTTGCTTGTAAAGGGGATAGTAACGGATACTACCGGGGAACCGCTCGTAGGGGCATCTGTCAAAATAAAAGGCACTTTGAACGGTACCACTACCAATGGTGTAGGTCGTTTCCAGATCGATGCCAAACCAGATGATGTGCTCATTATTTCTTATATGGGGTATGAAAGCAGGGAAGTAAAACCCGGTACTTATGTGATCATGGCACTGAAGCCGTCGCATTCCCGCCTGGACGAAGTGCAGGTATTGGCTTATGGGATCACCACCCGTCGTCTCAGCACAGGTACTATCTCTACTATTAAAGCGGAGGAGATTGCCAGGAATCCTGTTGTAAATGTACTGGAAGCGTTAAAAGGACGCGTTCCCGGCATGTTCATAGAGCAGCGTACGGGCCAGCCGGGAACACCGATAGACGTTACCATTCGTGGTAAAAGCACGGTGCTGACAAGTACGCAACCGCTTTACATTGTAGACGGGGTGCCTTATCCATCAGGCGGACTGCCATTTATTTATGCCTCTAATACCAATCTGCTGCTAAAAGGAGGAAACGCACTGGATTACCTGAATCCGGCTATGATTGAAAGTATAGATGTCTTGACAGATGCAGACGCCACTGCGATCTATGGGTCCAGGGGAGGATACGGTGTAGTGCTTATTACAACAAAAAAAGGGAAAGGTGGTAAGCCGGTGCTGAACATCAATGCACAAACAGGAGTTTCTGTAAGGGGACAGTCTCCACGTTTGCTTAATCTTGATCAGTATTTAATGTTGCGCCGTGAGGCCTTTAAAAATGATAATGCCACTCCTGGTCCAGGTGATCTGGATCTGAACGGTACCTGGCCGCTCGACAGGAATACCAACTGGATGGATATTGTAGCGGGAGCTTCCGGTAAGACCAGCATGTTTAATGTTTCTTACAGCGGAGGTGTTGGAAACGTCAACTATCTGTTAGCCGGTAATTACAATGAGCAACAAAGTATTCAAAGAAATACAGGTGCTTATAAGTCTGGTGGAGTTAATTTAAATCTGAACACAACCTCTCCCAGCGGGAAAGTATATTTGTCCTTATCAGGTGCTTATACTTCTACATTGAATGATATGCTGCCGGTTGACTTTACAAATGCGGTCCTACTGGCACCTAATGCACCTCCTATTTTCCTGCCGGACGGTAATCTCAACTGGGAACCTGGCGCCAGTGGAAACGACTTCAAGGATTTCAAATCCATCACCAGAAATCAAACCAACAACCTGATCTCTACAACAGAATTTAAGTATATGCCTGTTAAGGGACTTACGTTTAGGGCTGTTGTCGGGTTTAATATGCTGACAGGCCGGCAAAACCTCGGTTATCCTTCTACCTACTTTGACCCTTCTACTAATTATATCACAAGGGGTAGTCTTAACCTGTATACAGTACGTACCTGGAACCTGGACCCTAATATCAATTATCAGTTCAGATTGGGACGTAGTGGAAAGCTGACGGCAACTGTAGGTAGTACGCTGGTGAATAAATTATCTTATAATCAAAGCACTAACGGGTTTGATTTCCTGAGTGATGATCTGCTGGTCAATCCCACTTTCTCAGCGGTCAATAATCTGACTACTTCCTATACACAAACGCCAGGCCGGAGCCTGTCTTATTTCAGTATAGTGAACTATAACTGGGCGGACAAATACATCCTGAACCTGAACGGGCGTTACGACGGTTCCAGCAAATTCGGGCCGCGTCACAGGTATGGTAAATTCGGTTCTATAGGTGCAGCGTGGATCATCAGTAGTGAAAATTGGTTTAAAGGTGTACTGCCAGTGGTGAACTTTGCAAAGGTCAGAGGCAGCATCGGCCGTACAGGCGGCGATGCCATTCCTGAATATAGTTATCTTAATACATTTAGTAATGGTACGGCCTATCAGGGTGGTGTATCCCTTTTTCCTACCAAACTGTATAATCCGGACCTGCATTGGGAAAGGATATTGAAGAAAGAACTGGCTCTGAGCGTTGAGTTCCTTAATGGGCGTATAGGGTTAGATGTTGCCCACTATAAAAACCGGAGTGAGAACCAACTGGTCGCACTACCAGTTGCCAGCACCACGGGGTCTACTGGTTTGCCTATTAACTCAGGTGCCGTGATCGTGAACCGTGGCTATGACATTACACTAAACACTACCAACATCAGATCCAGGAATTTTACCTGGAAAAGCACTATTACTTTCTCAGTGAATAAGAACACCCTGGTAGCTTATCCAACCGGCCAGGTGCTTACGAATATTAACCTGGTTGTCGGTAAATCTGTTCAGACAATAAAGGTATTTGACTATGCGGGGGTAGACCCGGAAAACGGTTATTACGCTTTTTATAAAGATGGCGTGAAAGGGCAGTGGAACTTTGCTTCGGGAGGCGCCTTAAGAGATCCCAAAGACCGGACAGCATTGATGGATCTGGCGCCTAAATATTTTGGCAGTATGCTTAATACCGTTTCTTACAAAGGGCTTTCTGTGAACTTTGTGATAACATTTGTGGACAGGATAGGACGCAATATGCAGGGGTCGCAATCATTGTCGGCAGGTGTATTCAATGTCAATCCTTCAGAGTATGCATTGAACCGCTGGCAAAAACCAGGTGATCAGACCAATGTGCAACGGGCAAGCCAAAGTCTGATAGCGGCGCTACAGCAGTATAATTTTTTTAACAGCAGCGGAGCTTACAGCAGCACACGATTTGCCAGATTAAGCAGTCTGAATATCAATTACAATTTACCGTCATCGCTGTTTAAAAAGCGTATTGGCAATCTGAGTATTTTTGCATCCGGAACCAACCTGCTAACTATCTCCAAGTATAAAGACCTCGATCCCGATAACCTGGGCGCTGGTATGGCGCCTCTAAAAAAATTCACGGCAGGCCTTAATATCACCCTGTAAAATTAATGATCATGAAACGTATCCATCATCATATCATTTTTCGCAAATACGCTATTTATATGGTCTGTCTCGGCATATTACTGGGTGGCTGTAAAAAGTACCTTGATATGCCACTACCACTGGACGTTATTGCAGGAGAAGCTGCATTTACTACGGATAAGTCCTGTGCGGCCGTCATTAATAATGTATACTCTTCACTGGCAGGAGGTTCGGGTGGTATCAATAATATATTTGACGGGAAAGGCATAGGTTATTACACAGGCATCTATTCAGATGAGTTACAAAGTATAGGATTGCCTACCGCCACCGAACGGATTTATTATCAAAATGCTGTGCAGGCAGCTAACACAGGCGGTACCTGGGCATCTATTTATAAGCTGATGTATAGTATTAACCTGGCTATCGAAGGGGTGAGCAGTGCTTCTGAGGCGACAGTTAGATATAAGAGCCAGTGGCTGGGGGAGGCTTATTTCATGCGCGCATTGCTGCATTTTTACCTGGTGAACCTGTTTGGGGATTGTGTGCTGGCTACAACTTCCGATTACCGTGTAAACAATACTGCTTCACGGTCGAAGGTACAGGACGTTTATGCGCAGATCATCAAAGACCTGTTGCAGGCACAAAGCCTCTTAAGCGACAGCTATAAAGGAGGTAATGGTCAGGAGACTGTGGACCGTGGAAGGCCTAATAAGGCCGCAGCTACTGCTTTATTGGCCCGTGTGTATCTGTATAATAAAGACTGGACGAATGCGGAAATACAGGCCAGCGCTGTGATAGGCAACAGTCTTTACCAGTTACCTGCGCTTGCTGAAGTCTTTCTGAAAGGGAGTAAAGAGACCATCTGCGCATTTGCACCGGTAGCAGGATCTTTTGCAAGGGACTATGAGGCGTACAATAACGGTATGGCTGCTACAGTGCCTGCTTTTCCCGCAAATGGCGTGCAGGTAGCGATGAGCAATGACCTGGTCAGTACTTTTGAACCCGGTGATAACCGCTTTACAAGCTGGACACGCTTAGCTACCTCTATAACAGATACAACCATTCGCTATAGGTTTCCCGACAAGTATAAAACAAGAATTAACGATGTAGAATATATTGTTGTATTAAGGCTCGCTGAACAATACCTCATACGTGCAGAGGCACGTGCACAGTTAGGGCGAGTCGTCGGGGCTGGCAGTGCACAATCCGATCTTGATGCAATAAGGACACGCGCCGGATTGCCAGGTACCACTGCTTCCAGCAGCGCAGAAATGCAAAATGCTATTGCAAAGGAACGCCGTACAGAATTATTCGCCGAAAATGGTCACCGCATGTTTGATCTGCGTAGAACAGAGAAGCTTAATGATCTCATGGTTGTACTTACTCCGATGAAGGGGGGAACCAGCTGGCAACCTTATATGCAGTGGTGGCCGATACCAGTGGACGACATTTTTGCTAATCCTAACCTTGTACAAACCGCAGGATACCAATAAACACCAACCAATAAGAACATTATGAAATTATGTAATTTTTTTATTACAATGACCTTTGCATGCCTGTACATGTTGCAGCCAGTCACTGCTCAAACAGATAAAAAGGAGTTTGTAATTGACGGAACGATCAGAAATTTTGCTGTGATGCCACCGAAAGTTTATCTCTATATGGAGAAGAAAGTCGGTGAAAATGGCCGGGAGTTATCTCTGAGCGACAGTACTACTGTAAAGAATGGTAAGTTCCGCTTTTCAGGAAATGTGACCGGACTGACAGAGATGCAACTTGCGGGTGTTGTTCCTCAAACTGATGGTCGGGGAATGGTCTTCATAGACCGCGCAGATGTGCATGTAACGGGAGGTACGATACACGTGCTATTGAACAAGAAATTCAAGCATAACATTGTTTCGGGGGACGGCGCAAAAGCGGAACTTGACTACCGTGAGGCCATAAAAAAAGCGATGCCGTTCATTGATAGCCTGCGTACGATCGCAACATCAGAAGAGGCAAAAACTAATCCCACCGTGCAAATGGTGGTCAGTCAAATGATGGGAGAGGCGATGACTTTAATGAATGAATGTTTTACCAATTTTGTGAAAACGCACCCATCTTCGCAGATCGCGCCTAAATTGATGGTAATGCTGATCAGCTCTAATTCATCAGCTTCAGCCGATGACAGCTTGCTGAACATATTGCCACCGGGCGCCCGGACATATGTATTAAGTAACGCAAGCGTGACACTTGAAAAAAAGAGGGCCGCACAACTGAAGAAAGCACAGGCGGAAGCATTGACCAGTACCGGCACAACAGCCAGCGACTTCACTGAAAAGGATGTGAATGGACGTCCTGTAAGTCTCTCTTCCTATCGTGGGAAATATGTACTGGTCGACTTTTGGGCTAGCTGGTGTGGGCCCTGCCGGGCAGAAAATCCAAATGTATTAAGCGCCTATCAGCGTTTTAAAGACAAGGGCTTTGATATATTGGGCGTATCTCTCGATGCAGCCAGTCAGGAAGATGCCTGGAAACGGGCGATTGAAAAGGATGGTTTGCCCTGGGTGCAGGTGTCAGAGCTGAATGGCTTTGAAAGTGAATCTGCCAGGCTATACGGTGTTACATCTATTCCACAGAATTTTCTGATAGATCCTAACGGGGTGATCATAGCGAAGAATCTGCGTGGTGAAGCCCTACATCAAAAATTAGCAGAAGTATTAAAGTAAATCATCAGCAACAATGAAGAAATTGTTTTGGCTATTGCTATACGCAACGCCCGGGATATTACATGCCCAGCAGAAGGATAGTTTTGAGATCAGGGGGCGGCTGTTGCATGTAGATGCCGATATTATCTCGTTATCTTTCGTTAAAGACGGACGAATGATAAACGATACCGCGCATGTAAAAGAAGATCACACTTACTTGTTGAAGGGGGCTTCACAAGGAGGGGAAGCCAGTTTGTTCATGTATGATCGCACGTCCCTGCGGTTGGCAGGCATGGCTCCCCTCTTCTTAAGCGCAGAATGTTTCGAAGTGACACATACCGGATCCTTTTCCAATATCACTGTTACCGGTTCGGTTGCGATGCAGCAATATAGGCAAATGAATGAAACGGCGAAGCGCTACAATGCAAGAATCGCACTACTGGAAGAAAAGCTGAATGCAGCAAAAGGGTTTGGTAAAGAAAAGGAAGTCATCAAATTACAGCAGCAGCTGAAGGCGTTGCAACAGGAAAAACCGGAGGTAACATATAGCGCCTTTATCAGATCAAATCCGGCATCTCCGGTATCATTCTATGCATTGAAACGATATGCAAAAGAGATAGACGCCAAAGAAACCGCAAGAATAAATGAGCTTTATGAATTACTGTCGCCGGAGCTCAAAGCAACGGCTGATGCGCAAGCCTTTGCTCAAGAACTTGCCACAAAAGAAGCCTTTGACATCAAAACGGTGGTTGGAAAAGAAGCGCCGGATTTTTCGCTTCCAGATACTTCGGGCAATCCGGTAAAGCTATCTTCCTTCCGGGGCAAATATGTGCTGCTGGATTTCTGGGCCAGTTGGTGCGGGCCTTGCAGGGCAGACAATCCCAATATTGTAAAAGCCTACAAGCAGTATCATGAAAAAGGGTTTGAGATACTCAGTGTATCGCTGGATAATGAGAACGGCCGGAAACAATGGCTGAAGGCCATATATAAAGACGGGCTTACATGGACACATGTATCCGATCTCAAATATTGGAATAGTATAGTCGTTCCGCTTTATGGCATCCGGGGCATACCACAGAACTTCCTGATAGATCCCAATGGAAAGATCATTGCAAGAAGTTTGCGTGGCGAAGACCTGGATAAGCAATTAAAACAGATTTATAATCATTAGTGATGCTGTTAACTGATATGTACATTAAATATTTTACAATGATGGCTGTGATCCTGCTGTGCATACAGCAGGTCGCCACGGCCCAGTTAATTCCGCTGGACCCTGCTGTTCGTACCGGCCGGCTGGCAAACGGTTTTACCTATTACATAAGGCATAACGAAACGCCTCCCGGCCGTGCACAGTTCTACCTTGTGAATAAGGTTGGTTCTGTATTGGAGGATGATGATCAACGTGGGTTGGCACATTTCCTGGAACATATGAACTTCAACGGTACCAAACATTTTCCGAAAAACAAGCTTGTAAACCAGTTACAGAAAGCGGGAATACAGTTTGGCGCCGAATTGAATGCCTACACTACGTTCAATGAAACGGTCTACCAGTTGCCTATTTCTTCAGAAGATCACGGCATGGTGGAAATGGCGATGCAGATCATGCGCGACTGGGCACAGGAAGCCACGCTGGACCCAGTGGAAATTGAAAAGGAACGTGGCATTGTACTGGAAGAAGAGCGGTTGGGTAAAAGTGCAAATGAGCGGATGGCACGCCAGTTTTATCCTATGCTGCTGAACAATTCGCGTTATGCAACGCGTATGCCTATAGGTCTGGACAGCATTCTGCTGCACTTTAAACGGCCTGTAATTAAACGGTTCCTGGACGACTGGTATCGCCCCGATCTGCAGGCACTGATCGTTGTAGGAGATGTGAATGTGACCGCGATCGAAAAGATGATCAAAACCAGTTTCAGCACACTTAGACAACCGGTTCATGCGCGGCCGCGGCCACAGTATGACATCCCGCTTACCGGTAAGAACCAGTTCCTGATCGTGACTGATAAAGAAGCTACTTCTACGCAGCTGCAGATATTCATCAAACATAAATCAACACCACTACGAACAGAAGCTGATTATGTTTCATTCCTGCAACGGACACTTTTTAACCAGTTGCTGAATACACGGCGTTTTACGGAAAGCAGCCGCGAACGGAATCCCGCGTATGTGAGTGCGGGTATGGGTATACAACCTGTAATGGGCGACCTTGATGCTTTTCAGTTTAATGTAACAGCCAAAGACGGCCAGCTGACATCCGCCTTCCATCAAACCTGGTCTATCGTGGAAAGAGTGAGGCGATTTGGTTTTACCGCCACAGAGCTGGCCACAGCCAAACAGCAATACATCCGCAATATGGAAGCTGCTCTTAACGAAACGGATAAAACGCCTTCTTTGAATTTTGTTAAGGAGTATCAGCGTCATTTCCTGACGGGAGAAGCTATACCTGGCGTGCGCTGGGAACATGATTTTGCTAAAACGAAAATAGCCGCTATTACATTGGCCGATATCCAGGCAGTTGCCAATACTTATCTGAAAGAGACTGACCGCGATATACTCATCCTTGCACCAGACAAAGATCATATCAGTTTGCCGGGCATAGATACTGTTTCAGTGTGGCTGACAACGATAGGAGGTATTAAGCTGGATATTTATAAAGAAGATACGGCCCGACATTCATTGATGACTGCCATACCCCAAAAAGGCGCCATCAGTGAGACAAAAGATTATCCGGCGATAGCAGTTCAGGAATTGACCCTGAGTAATGGATTAAAAGTAGTGCTTAAACCTACAAGCTTTAAAAATGATGAGATCAGGTTCAGGGCTTTTGCACCAGGCGGCACCTCGGTGTATGACGATAGCCTGTATGATGCTGCTGCAAGCGCCGACCAGCTCATTGGCAGCATGGGGATCGGGGATCTGAACCCCATACAACTGAGCACCGCCTTGAACGGGAAGATAGCGGAAGTGGCGCCCTATATTGCTATGCGCTCACAGGGCATACAGGGCGTTTGTTCAGTACGCGATCTGGAAACTGCTTTACAGCTGATATATCTGCGGTTTACACAACCACGGAAAGACACCATGTTATACAACAATATTGTCAGCCGGTCCCGTTCAACGTTACCGGGCCGTTATGCAGATCCCAATAATATATTTAATGATACGATGGCATACGCCATGGGTAATTATAACTACCGGAACGCACCGCCAAGTATTGCAAAGCTGGAAAGGATCTCCCTGCAGCGTTCGTATGACATCTATAAAGACCGGTTTGCAGATGCCTCCGCCTTTACATTTGTTTTTACCGGCAGTTTTAGTAATGACAGTATTAAGCCTTTACTGGAGCAATACCTGGGCGCATTACCGGCTTTAAGCAGGAAAGAGACCGCTGTAGACCGGGGTATTCATATACCTGCGGGAAAGCTGGAGAAAACGGTAAAAGCGGGTACGGCGGAGAAGGCTTTGGTTCGGATGATCATAAGTGGTGATTATACATATAGTATGGTGAACAACCAGGTACTGAATGCTCTGGGACAGATCCTTCAGATCCGGCTTTTACAAAGCCTCCGGGAGACAGCAGGTGAGGTATATAGTCCTTCTGTGCAATTTTCTTTTAATAAGTACCCTAAGAACCGTTACGCCTTCATCATTGCATTTGGCTGTGCACCGGCTAATGTGTCACATCTGACGGGGCTGGTACTAAAAGAAATGGCATCGTTGCGGAAAGACGGGGCACTGACAGGGGAAATTGAAAAAGTGAAAGCATCTACCCGCCGGAATACTGAACTGGCACTTAAAGACAACAGTTTCTGGCTTAGTTACCTGAGTGGCCAATTAGAGAATGGCGAAGACCTGTTGGAAGTACAGCATGTATCACAAAATCTGGATGCTGTTACGGTACCTGCATTGCAACAGGCTGCTCAACTTTATCTGACAGAGAAGAACATACTGCAGTTTACGCTTCTGCCCGCCGGCCTGCCATAACGCCGGATTTATACAACCGACCATATCCCTGAGAAAACCTGCCAGCCCAATGTCTATTGAGCTGGCTTTTTTATATATTATTATTAACCAGTTGGTTATAAATTTTCTACTCATTTCTCCACTACATTTTTCTCATTTTTTGCTACAAAAATTATAGCCCTAAAGGTGTAATGAACGGTACTTTATACTGCCAATATAAATTCCGTCATGAAGAGAACGTCACGTTTTTTAAAAACGCTGCCAGGGCTTTATGCCCCTGGTGCATCATTTCTCACCTGGCCCACACCACCTACGGCCACAATATCACAGAACTCCGGGAAGACTGAGGGGAATTCCACCACCGATCCTCAGGCACTCATTTCTGCATCCTGGTTTGCCATTACCCGCTTAAAACCAATAATCTAATGAACAGAATTCCAAAAATCGCACGTTTGCTGCTGATCAAATTGCTTTTATTTTCTACGTTACTGGCCAATGCCCAGCAACGCACTATCAGGGGGACAGTCACTTCAGCCGACAAGAGGACCGCGCTGGCCAATGTAACAGTATTGTTGAAAGGGGGCAATACCAGAACCACCACTGATGCAAATGGTAACTTTTCTATCCAGGTACCTGGTAACAAAGCTGTATTGTTATTCTACCTGGTAGATTATACTACAAAAGAAATCCCTGTATTAGAAAAAAGTATCCTGGATGTCGCCCTGGAATTAAAGAACGAGAACCTGGGCGAGGTTGTAGTAGTCGGATATGGAACAGTAAAAAAGTCGGACGTTACCGGCGCTGTCGTATCATTAAAATCAAAGGACCTTACACCGGGTGCAAATATCAACGTCGAGCAGACATTGCAGGGACGTGCCTCAGGTGTGCAGGTATACCAGAAAAGCGGAGAGCCGGGTAGCGCCATGAGCGTAAAGATCCGCGGAGCAAGCTCCATTACGGCCGGGAATGACCCCTTGTATGTCATTGACGGGATGCCTGTCAATAATCTTTCTCCGGTAACGGGCAGCGGCGCCGGCTTCGTGGCAACACCCAATCCCCGTAACCCACTGAATAGCCTGAACCCGGCAGACATTGAGTCTATAGAAATATTAAAGGACGCTTCCGCCACCGCTATTTACGGGTCACGTGGCTCCAACGGTGTGGTAATGATCACTACCAAAAAGGGAAAGAGCGGGAAGTTAAGCGTTAACTACAGCACTTATTTTGGTGTACAGAAAGCTTCGAATTCACTTGAGATGCTGACCGGCCAGCAATATAAAGATGTATTGAATGCTATTATCGATGATGGTGGAGGCGTCGCTTCTGAAAGGGTAACTAATGACCCGGTCAATGTAGACTGGCAACGGGAGCTGTACCGTTCCGCTAATGTACAAAGCCATGACCTTTCCGTTTCCGGTGGAAAGGACAATACACGATTCTACGCTTCCCTGGGTTATTTCAACCAGGAAGGCGTGTTACAGAATTCATCAGTAAAAAGATATACGGCGAGATTTAACCTCGAGAACAGCGTAGCGCAGAAGTATGCATTTGGCGTCAACTTCAACACCTCTTATATAAGGGACAACTTCAATTCTGTCGGGATAGGAGTGAATGAAAATGCCAGTGCATTATATGCTGCTATCAATTATGATCCCAGCTATCCGGTATATAATACGGATGGCACTTACAATCGCTCGCCGTTCATGACCACCATAGATCACCCACTGATCCTGGCGAATGGTCAGTATGCCAACAGTGATGGCTTCAGGACTTTCGGGTCTATATATGGCGAGTATTTCTTCGTGCCGGGCCTTTCGCTCAAAGTGAGAGGATCGGGTGATGTGAACATTACCCAGCGGAATACCTGGCTGGACCCGACTACTATACTGGGTTCTCCCACCGGCGGGATCGCTTCCATTAACACCGGTAATGTGAACTATTATATGGGAGAGGCTACGCTGAATTATAAGAAGGACTTTGGCAAGGACCATGTCATCAATGCGGTGGCGGGTGCTACTTCTGAGCATTTTGGTTCGAATTCTTTTGGCGGTAACGGCAGAGGATATGCATTACCTGATCTTACCTATAATGCGATAGGTACAGGTAACAGCGCCTTGAACCAGATAGGTAGCGGAAGGGCCTCTACGAAGATCATTTCCTTTCTCGGACGTGTCAACTATATTTTCAAAGACCGTTATTTGCTCACTGCCAGCTTCAGAGCTGACGGATCTTCCAGATTCGGTTCAAATAACCGCTTTGGTTACTTCCCCTCCGCTGCATTTGCCTGGAAAATGCATGAAGAGTCTTTCCTGAAAGGAGCCAGCTTTATTGATGAACTGAAATTCAGGATTAGCTATGGTGTAATAGGTAACCAGTCTATCGCCAACTATCTTTATATCACTACTTTCTCGGGTGGTGGCGATGCTATATTCGGAGGAAACCGTTATACGTCACTTGCGCCATCCCGTGTAGCCAATCCCGATCTGAAATGGGAAGCAGCGAAACAGGCGGATATAGGCGTTGACTTTGCCCTGTTCGACAGTCGCCTGACTGGCTCTGTTGAATATTATGAGAGACGTACTTCGGACCTGTTGCTGGATCTGCCACAACCGTTAAGTACCGGCTTCGGTGTAAAAACACAGAATATCGGAAGGATGAAAAATACAGGGATAGACCTGCATATTGCGGGCGATATCTTACGCAGCAAAAGGGGACTTGGCTGGAACGTGGGCATGGTGCTCTCTACGGTGAAGAATAAGGTATTGAGCCTGGGACCTTTGTCGCAGATCCTTACTGGTGGCGCTGGCTTTATTGCGAATGCGAGTATCATCAAACCTGGCGTATCTCTTGGATCGTATTACGGATATGAAGTGCTGGGCGTATGGCAGACACATGATGATTTCTCCAATGCACCGGAAGGCGTTAAACCTGGAGATCTCAAGTTCAGGGACCTGGATAATAATAAACAGATCAATGCGGATGACCGTGTTATTCTGGGTAAATCTTTACCTGATTTTACCTACGGCGTCACCAATACTTTCACGTTCAGAAACCTTTCGCTGTCCGTATTCCTGGAAGGAGCAAAGGGCGGCAGTGTACTGAACAATGCTGCTATTGACAGTTATTTCCCTATCAGCTTCAGAAGGAATAAACTGGCCAAGCCTTATCTGAACCGGTGGACACCGGAGAATCCGACTAACGAATATCCTTCATTTGTAAATCCTACATCTCAGGGACAACAGACCGTGAATTCAAAAACCGTGGAAGATGCCTCTTACCTGCGCCTGCAGTCGGTAAGGCTCAGCTACGATTTCAACTTGCATAATAAAGTGGTAAAGGGGTTACAGGCTTACGTGACCGGGCAAAATCTGTTTACCATCACCAAATACTCAGGAATTGATCCTGCAGTGAATTCTATTGGTGATGATATTCTGAAAATAGATTACAGCTCCTATCCGATGACACGTAGCTTTTTACTCGGGGTAAATGTTCAATTCTAAAAATGGTTTTATGCAAAAATTTATCATACTGTCTTTACTGATCGTTTCTATACTGACCCATACTGCGTGTGAGAAAGCGCTGGATGTCACTCCTCCGGGAGA
Source organism: Chitinophaga sp. S165 (assembly GCF_003182155.1). Lineage (GTDB taxonomy): Bacteria > Bacteroidota > Bacteroidia > Chitinophagales > Chitinophagaceae > Chitinophaga. Next base: position 65,543 of record NZ_QGTG01000014.1, on the reverse strand, counting down.
GTTCGCGCCAGGCAATGTACTCACAACGGAAAAGGGGATCAGATCTGTATTATTTTCTTCCTATGCGGGTATACAAAATCCAACGCCCAGCCGCTATCTGATCAATAATGCGGAAGTAACAACAGATGTCGGTTATAATACCGGTGGTGCAGAAAATCTCACACTGGTGCAGCTGATCAATTTTACATGGGACGCGTCGCTGGGAACTTTACAGGCGGATGTATGGGCGCCTACCTACCGTGCCATCCGGGACGCGAACATCGTGTTGGAAAATATCGGCAATGTAAATACGTCGGATGCAAACCGTAAAACGTATGCTGCCGAAGCCAGATTCCTGAGAGCATATGGATATGACCTGCTCTACAGATGGTTTGGTACTGTACCGCTGCGTACTTCCAGCACATCTGAAGCATTGCTGGCAAGGGCTACGGATGAAGAGATGAAGTCTTTTTTAGAAACAGAGCTGACAGCCGCTATTGCAGACTTGCCTGAACCCGGCAAAGAAGAGGCGTTTGCAAGGGCCAACAAAGGTGCTGCCTGGAGTGTGCTGGCAAAATTCTATCTCAATACCCGCCAGTGGCAAAAAGCGGCTGATGCTTGTCAGCAGGTGATAGGTTTGGGTTACTATCAGCTGTTCCCTGCTTATCAGGATCTGTTCCGCGTAGAAAACGAAGGCAATAAGGAAATGATCATGGTACATCCCTGCCGTAATCAGGACGGCTTTGGCAACTGGTATTCAGCCGGTGCTTTACCGCCGGGATTCAAAACGTCTGCGCAGATCCCTGCCTATGTATGGACAGCTTCTATGGCTAATTTTGCCACACAATACAGAATGCGTTCCGCATTCACCAACACTTTTGATACCATCAACGACCAGCGGTCCATCCTGTTGCTGCGGCACTATATAAATAATGCTAATAACTGGGTCAATCTGTTATCAACACCTGATAATGTGAGGAGCCTGAAATACTGGGACAATGCTACCGTTGGTAACCATAGTGGCAACGATGTGCCCATCATCCGGTATGCTGATATATTGCTTAGCCGTGCAGAAGCACTGAATGAGGTGAATGGCCCTACACAGGAAGCGCTGGACCTGATCAATCAGGTAAGAAAAAGAGCTGGTATCGTTAACCTGACACTGGCGGAAGCTACAAGTAAGGAGATCACCAGAGACCTGATCCTCCGGGAAAGAGCGTGGGAGTTTTATAGCGAAGGACTGAGAAGGGAAGATCTGCTTCGCCATGACAAATTCATTTCATTGGCGAAGGCAAGGGGTATTACCGCTGCTGCCGATAAGCATAAATTATTCCCGATACCTCAGACGGAAATTGATGCGAACCCTGCATGTAAGCAGAACCCGGATTATTGATCAATAGTAAGCTAAAGGAAGTATTCATAATGATTAAACGAAGTAATGTGATCACATGGCTTGTATGCCTGCTTGCGCATGTATCCTATGGACAGTCACCTAAGTATAGCAACCCATCAGCACCGGTAGGTGATCCTTCGCTGACAGTACCGGAATCTGTTGTTCCTGTTATGGACCAATGGATGCGGGATACTTACGTGATGACCGGCCCGGACGGGTATTATTATATGACCGGTACAACGGCTACACCCGGACGCACGTTTCCTGCAGGTCGTGTGCATTGCTGGGATTATAACGACGGCCTGTATTTGTGGCGATCAAAAAATATGCAGCATTGGGAGCCGATGGGAAGGATCTGGAGTTTTGACAAGGATGCTGCAGCCTGGCAGCAAAAGGGGAAAGCCCTGGAACCCGGAGCAATGTCGCCGAACAAAGATCGTCTCGACTCATTTTACCGCGCTGTCTGGGCGCCGGAGTTGCATTACATCAAAAGTAAAAAGAAATGGCTGCTGATAGCCTGCCTCAATGGTGGTATGGGATCGTTCGTGCTGGAAAGTATTTCAGGGAAACCGGAAGGACCTTACAGGAATATTAAAGGGAACAGGCACAAAGCTATTTTCCCGAATATTGATCTCAGCCTTTTTGAGGATGATAACGGTGAGGTATATCTGATAGGCCATAATCATTTTATAACGAAAATGAAGGGCGACCTCAGTGATATAGCAGCGCCGTTCCGCAGACTGGAAGAAATGCCTTATCAACCGGAACCATACATAGAAGGTGTTTTCATTACTAAACATGATGGCCGGTATCAACTGCTGCAAACTATCTGGTCCGTTAAGAAAAAAGATGACACTTTTTCATACCTGCGGGATGACAAGAACAAGCAGGATTCCCTGTATAGTTATGACGTTGTGGTAGCAGAAGCTGGTAACATTTACGGTCCCTACGGACCGCGTTATGCAGCTATCTTACAGGGTGGTCATAACAATATATTTAAAGACCTTGACGGGCATTGGTGGTCAACAACTTTTTTTAATCCGAGAGGGATCATGGGTACAAAGTTCGCGGTAACATGCAGGCCTGGACTTGTGCCGGTAAAATGGGTAGATGGCAAATTAAGGCCGGATGCAGATCGCGCGGCGACGTTTTATGACGCTCTTAAATCAGACTGATTATGTTCGGAAAAATATTTACAGCATTTATTCTGTTATTGCCTGCCGGCACATATGCGCAGGAAATAGGCGCTAATTTCAATCATGACCCGGAGATCATTGATATGGTTTATTTGAAGAAGACACCGGTAGAATGGATACGTACTACTCCTTATATTTTTGAATATATTAGAGGGGAGAAGGACCCTGCTACCGAACCAGGCTTACAGAAGCTGATCGATGCTAAAAAAGCCGGGTATAAAGTAGCCTTTGGTTTTCGCTGGGATTTCAAAAAATATAAACTGCCAATACCGGCGCCTGGTTCTGCAGAAGAGAAAAAGTATTTCGCGACAGCCACTGCTATACTGGATCGTGTGGGAGCTTACGTAGATATGTTCAAGTTAGGTAATGAGCCTAACCTGGAAACCATGGAACAGGACCTGCAGCTGAATGCGGAAGGAGTGGTGCCGTTGGTCAGATTCATGGAAAGATTATTGATTGAAGTGGTAGAGCCTTATTATCAGAAACATCAGAAATTGACACGTCCGGATGTGTATGTAGGTTCACTGCCCGCGCTGTTTGAGAAAGAACAACAGCAAAAACCAGGTGTAGTGGGATTGATCAGGCTGGCGCAGGAAAACAGCCGTATCAAAGGGCTGGCTATCCATCTGCACATCAGTGATTCACTTGATATGGATAATGCTTTTCTGTTTGTCCGCTCCATTATGCCAGATAAACCTATTATAGTACCGGAGTATTCACTGTTCCGTCTGTATAATCGTCATGTGTCCGATGAACTGGGCAGTAGTGAAGCTGGTATTGCCTTTGCCCGTAAATATAACTACCCGCCCGGCATGAAGTTATACGAGTGGTATAGCAAGGCGAATACAGAGAAGGTTAGCGCTGAAGAATGGTCGGAACTGTTAGCTTCACGTGCCTGGTTCCCGCCGCATTTTATGCAGACCTATTACAGGTATTTCCGGAAGTATGGTGTAGTACTTGCCACTTACGGATATCTCAGTCAGTCTGCACCGGCAAAAGTGGCACCAGGTACAGGCATATGGTTCGTTAATCCGATATTTCCGATGAAAAGCCTGCAACGTCAGTCAGACGGTTCTTATACGCCGAATCCATTATGGTTTAATGATTTTGTAGATATTGTTAATCATGGAACAAAAAAATAGAAGCCTGATCTTATTACTGCTGGCTGTACTCTTCACGATGTCAGGACTGGATGTTATTGCCCAGTCGAAACCTAACATCATCATTTTATATGCTGATGACCTGGGCTACGGTGACGTTGGATGTTACGGTGCTTCAGCAGTGAAAACACCGAATATTGATCGTCTTGCCAGTAATGGCGTACGATTCACGGATGCCCATTGTACAGCCGCTACCTGTACACCGTCAAGGGTTTCACTGCTCACAGGGACATATGCCTTTAGAAAGAAAGCGGCTATTCTGCCTGGTGATGCGCCACTGCTGATACAACCTGGTACACCTACCTTACCGTCTATGCTGCAACAGGCAGGTTATGCAACCGCCGTTATTGGCAAATGGCATCTGGGTTTAGGTAACGGTATCATTAACTGGAATGGGTTTATTGCACCAGGTCCTAATGAGATCGGTTTTGATTATTCTTTTATTATTCCGGCTACCACTGATAGAGTGCCCACCGTGTTTGTAGAGAATGGAAAGGTCCCTAACCTGGACGCCGATGACCCTATCGCGGTGAGTTATGCTGCTAAGATCGGAGATGAACCTACCGGACTGTCAGACCCGCAGTTACTAAAGCAGCGGGCAGATACGCAACATAGCAATACCATTACCAATGGCATCAGCCGGATTGGCTTTATGACGGGAGGAAAGCGTGCCAGGTGGATAGATGAAGACATTCCGCTGGTGTTGAATGCAAAAGCAAAAGACTTCATCACCGGACATAAAAACCAGCCATTCTTTCTTTATTATCCTTTTCCCAATATACATGTGCCACGGACACCTAACCGGAAGTTTGCAGGGACAACCGCGCTTGGCGCACGGGGAGATGTTATTGCGGAGATGGATTGGCTTGTGGGTGAAATAACACAGCTATTGGATTCCCTGGGAATATTAAAGAACACACTGATCATTTTTAGTAGTGACAACGGCCCGGTATTGGACGATGGGTACGAAGACTTTGCGGTAAAGCTTAACAATGGTCATCGGCCGGCAGGTATATTCAGGGGCGGAAAATACAGCGCATTTGAGGCAGGTACCCGGATGCCGACCATTACATACTGGCCCGGCACTATACGTCCCGGTGTGTCGGCTGGTTTGTGTTCACAGGTGGACCTGATGGCGTCTCTTGCGGCATTAACAGGGCAAAAGTTATCTGCCGGTGCTGCTCCCGACAGTCAGAATGCACTGGATGTATGGCTCGGCAGATCAAAGCAGGGTAGAAAATACCTGTTCGAAGAGTCTTATACATTTTCCATCCGGGATGCCAGATGGAAATATATTGCTCCACAGCAAACATCCACACCTGACTGGATGAAAAACAAAAAGATCGAAAGCGGGCTGGCGCCGGTGGACCAACTGTACGATTTACAGCATGATCCCGGGGAAAAGTATAACGTGGCCAGCCAGCACCCGGAAATTATAAATACACTGAAAGCAGAACTGAAAAAATTGACATTATGAACGTGCGGACTGTATTATTATCATCATTGATCGTGCTGTCTTCCTGCACAGGAAGCCGCAAGAACAACAAGACAACGGTAAGTAAGGATGAAAGACCTAATATCGTAGTGATACTTGCGGATGATCTGGGCTACTCAGATCTCGGCTGTTACGGAGGAGAGATACAAACTCCTAATCTCGATTATCTGGCAGCAAACGGTGTGCGGTTCAGCCGCTTCTACAATACCTCCCGTTGCTGCCCTTCAAGGGCTTCATTGCTGACTGGTTTGTATAACCAACAGGCAGGCATAGGTGAAATGACGACAGCAAGAACAGAGCCCGGATATCGCGGTTATATTACTGAAAATACTGTGACACTGGCAGAAGTACTGAAAGATGCCGGCTATCATACGGGCATGTCAGGCAAATGGCATGTATCTAATACTGTTGAACAGCCGTCGCCTGCTGCACAGTTGAAATGGCTGAATCACCAGGCATCACATCCTTATTTCTCACCACTGGAACAATACCCGGTGAACAGGGGATTCGAGAAGTATTACGGTAACATTTTCGGAGTAGTGGATTACTTTGATCCTTTCAGCCTGGTAAATGGTACTACACCGGTCGATAATGTACCTAAAGATTACTATCATACGGACGCTATAAATGATACGGCTGTCAGCTACATCAGGACATTCAGCAAGGACGATAAACCCTTCTTTCTGTATGTTGCTCATACCGCGCCACACTGGCCGCTGCAGGCATTGCCGGAAGATATCAAGAAATACGAGGAGACCTATAAAGTAGGCTGGGATGTTATCCGTGAATCCCGTTACAAAAAAATGGTACAGCTAGGATTGATTAATCCTGCTACTACACCACTGTCTCCACGCATTCATAACCAGCTGACCTGGGATAAAAACCCGGATAAAGAATGGGATGCCAGGGCAATGGCTGTACATGCTGCAATGGTAGATCGTATGGACCAGGGCATTGGCCGGCTTATTCAAGCATTAAGGGAAACTGGTAAACTTGACAACACGATCATTGTATTTCTAAGCGATAACGGCGCCAGCCCTGAAAACTGTATGCGTTATGGTCCCGGATTCGACCGTCCCGGACAAACCAGGGATGGAAAAGAGATAAGTTACCCTGTTAAAAAAGACGTGCTTCCTGGTGCTCAGACCACTTTTGCTTCCATCGGTGAGCGTTGGGCAAACGTGGTGAACACACCTTATCAGTACGCAAAAGCACAATCCTATGAAGGCGGAGTACGTACACCAATGATCGCCTATTGGCCAAAAGGTATTAAGGCGAAAGGAGGATTTACAGCGCAACTCGGACATGTGATGGATTTTATGCCCACCTTCCTGGACGTAGCAAAAGCCAGTTATCCTCAAACTTATAAGGGACATAACATCACTCCTTATGCAGGTATAAGTCTGTTGCCTGCCTTAGAAGGCAAAAAGCAACAGGAGCATGATGCCTTGTATAACGAGCATTTCAACGCCCGCTATGTACGTGAGGGAAATTGGAAGCTGGTATCGTTGTCTGGTGATTCTACGTGGCATCTGTATAAGATCAATCAGGATGAAACGGAGCTGAATGATCTGGCTGCCCAGCATCCTGAAGTGGTTTCCCGGATGGCTGCTCAATGGAGGCAATGGGCTAATACACACAACGTTTTTCCTAAACCAGGCAAAAAGTAATTAGTGAAACTAATCATGATGAGAGAATCAGACTGATAAACGATTAAAAGCAAAAGTATGTTCATAAGAAAAGTAATCTCGTTGATGGCTTGCGGGCTGTTAACAATCACTATATCATCAGCACAGAATAAATGGTCTGCGGCAAAAGCAAACGAATGGTATGCTCAACAGGGATGGCTGAAAGGAAGTAACTTCCAGCCGTCCACGGCCATTAACCAGCTGGAAATGTTCCAGCCGGAAACATTTGATACAGCGACCATCAACCGCGAACTGGGTTGGGCGGAAAATCTGGGATTTAATGTAATGCGTGTATATCTGCATCATCTGTTATGGACTGCAGATAAGGCAGGATTCAAAAAAAGACTGGATACTTATCTGGCCATATCTTCCAGGCATCACATCAAAACCCTGTTCGTCTTTTTTGATGATTGCTGGAATGATACCGCCTGGCTTGGAAAACAGCCCGAGCCTAAAACCGGTGTACATAATTCAGGTTGGGTGAGAGATCCCGGTACTATGATATACACTCACCCAGATACAATGAAAGTACTGGAGGCATATGTGAAAGATGTACTGACCACTTTTAAAAACGACGATCGCATACTGTTATGGGACCTTTACAATGAGCCAGGTAACAACAAACAGCATGGAAAAAGCATGCCGCTATTGCAAAAGGTGTTTCAATGGGCTGGAGAGGTAAGGCCTTCGCAACCTGTAAGTGCAGGTGTGTGGAATAACGGACCTGAATTTAAAGAGCTGAACAAATTTCAGTTGGAAAACTCTGATGTGATCACTTACCATAATTATGCGTACATTGATAATCACCGGCATACCATTGATACATTGAGAAAGTATGGCAGACCACTGATCTGCACGGAGTATATGGCCAGAAGGAATGGTAGTTTGTTTCAGCTGATCCTGCCACTGCTGAAAGCTGAAAATGTAGGTGCTATCAACTGGGGATTCGTAAGCGGAAAAACTAATACTATTTATGCCTGGGATACGCCGATGCCAGATGGTAAAGAACCGCAGCTATGGTTTCATGACATTTACAGAAAGGACGGAACTCCCTTCAGCAAAGATGAAGAAGCCTTTATAAAAAAGCTGTGTAAATAATATGTGAATGTTATGTTAGGGTTTGTCCGCCGTAATTGAAGGGACACATTATTAGCCGATGAAGCAAATTCTTTTTTATTGCCTGATTTTTCTTTGCTATCGAACCAACGGACAGCAGATACGTTTCCGGAACTATTCGGTAGCTGAAGGCCTGCCATCCAGCACCGTTCGCACTATTGCACAGGACGACCAGGGCTATCTGTGGTTTGGTACAAAAAATGGGATCAGTCGATTTGATGGATATCAGTTCAGAAACTTTCAGTATAAAAAGAATGACTCCACTTCCCTCGGTAACAACTTTTTACATTGCATCACCCGCATAGACAGTACTCACCTGTGGATAGGAACAGAAAGCGGGATCTATATACTTGACCTGGAAAAAGAACAGTTTTCTCATTTCGGTCCGCCGGAAGAGAAAACTGTTTTTGACATCATGCGCGATAAGGATGGCATGATATGGTTTACATCACGACTGAACGGTTTATACCGGTATGACCCGGTGAAAAAAGCGCTTCACAATTTTAAGGCAGGCAATTCACGGCTATCAAGCGACCAGGTAACAAGGGTCGCACAGGATGATGATGGTAATATCTGGATCGGAACATATGGAAATGGTATAGACATTTATAATCCTTCAACAGGATCATTTACCAACATGCGTGCCGGTTCCAATGGGCTGAGTAATGATTTTATCAATACCCTATACAAGGGGCGCGATGGTATTATGTGGGTAGGTACGATGAATGGCGGTCTTTGTAAATGGCAACCGGCACAACGAAGCTTTTATGTCTACCGCAACAATGACAGTCCTTATTCCATCAATGATGATATTATACGGGCAATATGCCAGGTTTCTCCGGATAAAATATATGTGGGTACAGAGAAAGGATTGAATGTGCTGGATGTAGCGACGGATCGGTTTACGGCGTATATGAATAAAGGCAACGATCCGTTTAGCATTAGTGACAATGCTATTTATTCTTTATTTCCCGACAGGGCAGGCACGATGTGGATCGGTACTTTCTTCGGAGGCGCCAGTTATTTTAATGAGAAGGGACCAGTTTTTGAGCTGTATTATCCAACAGGAGAACAACAATCCCTATCCGGCCGTGCTGTGAGCAGTTTCCTGGAAGATGGCCCGGGAAAGCTGTGGATAGGAACAGAAGATGGCGGACTACAATATTTCAATACATCCACACGCACGTTTCAGCAATATCCGTTTTTACCTAATCAACAAAAGCTCTCGTATCATAACATCCACACGTTACTGAGAGATAAGGCCGGCAACATCTGGATCGGGCTCTTTGCGGGTGGTCTGAATGTGCTTGATCCCGGGACTGGCAAGATAGTGTATTACCGCCATCGCACCTCGGATATTCATTCCCTGAATAGCGACAATATTTTCTGTATCTACCAGGATAAAGATGGAGGTATGTGGATCGGCACAGATAAAGGGCTGGATCTCTATGACAGCACACGTCGTAATTTTACAAGAGTATTGCAGGATGGTGTAGACAATACGATCGTCTATGATATTTATGAAGACGACAATAAAACGGTCTGGTTTGCTACCTACAACAACGGCCTGATATTTTATAACAAAAAAACTGAACAGTGGGGTAAAGTGCCGGCAGACGGTATGAGCAAGCTGACCTGTCTGTATGACGATCATCAGGGGAACCTGTGGATAGGTTCAGATGGTGGCGGATTACATCAATATAATTTCCGCACAAAACAGGTTGCATCTTACAATGATAAAGCGGGCATTAATGCAAATGTGGTGTATGGTATCAGACAGGATGATGCGGGACTTATATGGATAACTACGAATAATGGTATTTACAGTATAGATCCCGCAAAGCAGAAAGCGAGGCACTTTACGCCGCAGGATAATCTTCAGAGCCGCCAGTTTAATTACAAGGCTTTCTATAAAATGTCTGACGGTAAGCTCTTTGCCGGTGGTATCAAAGGCTTCAATGCGTTTTATCCCGAAAAGGTATCCACAGCTACAGATAAGATCCGTGTATCTTTTACAAACTTCCAATTGTTCAACAGAAATGTGCCGGTGCAAGAGGATGGCCCATTGTCAAAACAGATCAATTACACCGATAAATTGATCTTACAGCATAACCAGTCGGTGATCAGCTTCGAATTTGCAGCTCTTAATTTCAGCGCGCCAGAGAAGCTGAGTTATGCTTATAAGATGGAAGGATTTGACGCAGACTGGAACTATGTTGGCGATCAGCGCAAGGCAACTTATACTAACTTGTCTTCGGGCACCTACACGTTCCGCGTCAAAGCTACGGAAGAGAAAAGCAACTGGGATGTAACGGAATCCAGGATGCAGGTGATCATAAAACCACCATTCTACAGAACGACAGTAGCGTACATCATTTTCGTATTGCTGGCACTGGCGCTGGCGTATGGCATTTATCGTTATTCATCCGCTTATATCAGGAGAAAGAACCAGATCCGGCTGGAGCGCCTTAAGAATAAGGAAGAGCAGGAATTCTATGCAAGGAAAATAGAATTCTTTACCGTAATGGCGCATGAAATAAGAACGCCATTATCGCTGATCATTGCACCATTGGAGAAGCTGTTGTCTATGGATAAATGGCAGCAGGAAGAAAAGCAGCAGTTGGTAGTGATGGATGAGAATGCAGAAAGGTTGATGGATCTTGTGAACCAGTTACTTGACTTCCGGAGGATAGAGAGCGATGCTTACGAGATCAGGAAAGAAGAGGTAGAAGTGGTATCACTTGTACAGTCCATTTACTCCCGGTTTTCTTCGCTGCCCTACCAGAAGGAGCTTGAGTTCACATTAAGCCTCCGGGTAAGCAGTTTATTATTGCGTGCAGATCCTGAAGTATTGAATAAAATACTAAGCAATCTCCTCATTAACGCATTCAGATATGCAAAGAAGAAGGTGAGTATCACCGTTTATGAAGCGGTAGCTGCTGAAGATGGAGCGTCAATTCTTTGCATCAGTGTGGAAGATGATGGTATTGGTATTCCGGCAGCTGACCTGAAGAATATCTTTAAACAGTTCTTTACAACTGTCAGAAAGAGCCAGGAAGACCGTAATCCGGGAGGTACAGGTATAGGCCTGGCCCTGGCCAGCTCTCTCGCCCATAAGCATGGCGGGAAGTTGCTTGTTGAAAGCAGGGAAGGGGAGAAGGCTATTTTTACACTGGAACTGCCGGTTACCGGGCAACACTCGCCCAAACAGGAGTTTAAACAGGAAGATGATACTATTGGGGATGAAAGGCCGGTGATCCTCGTAGTGGAGGATGACGTAGCTATACAAACCTTCCTGGCAGGAAGCTTTCGCAGTGCCGGCTACAATGTATTGAGGGCTGCCAACGGCAAAGCTGCCATGCAGCTCATCGAAGAGCATTCCATCGACCTGGTGATCTCTGATATCATGATGCCGGAAGTGGACGGGCTTGAATTATGTCTACAGGTGAAAACCAATATCGAGTACAGCCATATTCCGTTTATGCTACTCTCCGCGAGGGGAAATAGCGAGTCAGAGCTCAAAGGCATAGAAGCAGGTGCAGATGCCTATATTATGAAACCGTTTAAATGGAAACACATTGTGGCGGTGGCAAAGAACCTGATCGCTTCCCGTGAAAATTTGCGTAAGAAATTCTCAGAACAACCGAACAGCGATGTCAGTGTGCTGACCACCAACAGCCGGGATAAAGTATTCATGGAAACGGTCGTGCGTATTATTGAGGAACGTATTATTGACCCGCAGCTTTCAGTAGAGGAATTAAGCCGGAATATGTCAATGAGCCGCTCTAATCTTCACAAAAAGCTAAAATCCCTTTCGGGATATGTACCTAACGAACTAATTAAACTTGTAAGGCTGAAACATGCCGCTAAACTCCTTGTGGACGGGGAACATACAGTCGCTGAAGTGGCTTATATGACAGGCTTCAGTTCTCCTTCTTATTTCTCAAAGTGTTTTCTACAGCAGTTTAAAGTTAGCCCTAAAGAGTATGCTGATAGTAAGGCAAAATCAGGTACGCAGCATCTGGATGATCTGATGAAGGGTGATTAGAGGCCCATTCTCCTTCAAATGATCTACAGCCAGCCGTTTTTTTTGAAGATTTGTTCAATACTTCAATCTAAGACAGTCTGTCAATCATCCCATAAGAAAAGCCTTGATCATCTCACAAGGCTTTTAAATTTTCCGCTGCGTATTTAATTCTCTTGTCCCTTACCAGATCTTGATCTGCTTATCTTTTTCCAGATACATCTTCTCTCCGGGTTGTACATTAAAAGCTGAGTAGAAAGCCTGCATGTTCATCAGCGGACCATTTACACGCCATATAGGAGGAGAATGAGGGTCGTTATTGATCCAATAACGCAGGTATTCGTCTTTCATTTTCACCCGCCAGATCCTGGCTATTGAAAAGAAAAATCGCTGATCGGGAGTAAAGCCGCCGATCCTCGTTGTATCCTGGCCTTGTTTGGTCATTTTAAAAGCATCGTATGCTACGGCAACCCCACTGATATCCGCTGTATTTTCTCCTACCGTGAGCGCACCTTTTATATGAATACTATCCAGTACCGTGAACTTACTATACAGGTCAATAACCTGTTGTGTTTTAGCCTTAAATTTCTCATAGTCCTGAGGGGTCCACCAGCTTTTTACATTGCCGTTTTTATCAAACTGCGCGCCTTGGTCATCGAATGTATGCGTCATTTCATGCCCGATCACCATACCAATTCCACCATAGTTAAGTGCGTCATCAGCATTATTGTCAAAGTAAGGAGGTTGCAGAATTCCGGCAGGGAATACGATCTCGTTAGCGTAAGGATTGTTATAAGCAGTAACTGTAGATGGTGTTGTGAACCACTCGGTCTTGTCAACCGGCTTTCCAAGTTTGGCCAGGTTATATTGGAAATTATTCGCGGCTGCTGATACCACATTTTCAAAATATTTATTCCTCACCACGGTTACATTATTGTATTCGCGCCACTTATCGGGGTATCCGATCTTTTTGGTAATAGCAAATAGTTTCTCCTTGGCTTTTTGTTTAGTGCTGTCGCTCATCCAGTCCAGCTGGTCCACCCTATTGGAGAAGGCCTTTTGCAGATTATTTACCATCTCCAGCATCCGTGTTTTGGCAGACTCCGGGAAATAGAGCTTTGTATATAACTGTCCCAATGCCTGGCCAAGATAGGCATCTACTGCGCCTGACATAATTTCGCCGCGCATTTTTTGTACGGCCTGCCCTGTAAGCGCTTTATTATATTCAAAGAGCGAATTTACAAAGGGAGTACTGAGATAATCTGCATAGTTGCTTATATAATTCGCTGTCAGATATATCTTCCAATCCTCTAGAGGGATTGATTTTAAGAGTGTGTTCAATTTATCATAATAACCTGGTTGGGCTATATCCAGTGAATCCATAGTGGCTCCCAGATGTTGAAAGAAAGTCACCCATCCTATATTGGATTGTTGCTTATTGAGATCGGCCAGCGCGACTTTATGGAAATTACCTTTTACGTCCCTCAATTCAACATTGCTTTTATGTGACGTCGCCAATTGCGTTTGGATATTGTAAACAAGTAGCGCATTTTTTTTGGCTAACGCAGCATCGCTTCCTGTCAGCATAAAAAGATCTGCTAGATATTTTTTATAGGCTTGTTGTATAGCAACGGTGGCTGTGTCGGTCTTGAAGTAATAATCCCTGTCAGGCATACCGATACCGGTTTGATAAATATGCCCCATATTCATACTACTGTTCTCCTGATCAGGCAAAATCTGCAGATCAATAAGAGATACGTTTGACAATTTGGTTTCCTCTGCTACGAATGCAAGCATATCAGGAATACTGGAAATGGCGTTGACCCGCTGTAACCCGGATTTGAGTGGCTCAAATCCTCGTTTATTTATGGTGTTGGTATCCATTCCGGCTGCAAAGAAATCACCGATCTTTTGTTCAAGGCTCCCGGGAGAATTATCACTTTTTGATACACTATCAAGGATGCCCTGCAACTTGAGACGTTGTTGATAGTTCATGAATCTGTACGCACCTACGCCTGACTGACTGGGCGGTATTTGTGCGGTATCATACCATTTTAAATTTACAAAATTATAAAAATTGTCACCCGGCCGGATGGTCGAGTCGAGTCCTTCAATAGCAATAAAGGATTTTTCGTTCGTCCGTTGTTGGCATGCAACAACAAAAACCAGGAAAACAGATAGTAAGAGCCAGTGTTTCATATCGATTAGATTGATGGCAAAATGATGTTGGATGATAAATAAAGATATCGTTTCTATCTAATACTTTGTCAAATATAGAGTTGTATTTGCGCTATCCGCGTTTTTTGCTAAATAGGAAAAAAATAATATATTTCTGATAAAGTAGCCTATGCTACTAGGAATATAATGTTTGGCATCATTTAGAAAAACATGAAAACTATAGCATTTTACATTATTATTTGCAGCTTATCAATCTGCGCATGTAAAACAAAGCGTAATGATTATCAAATCACTATGACCGGTAAATGTCTGGAAACAAATTTTTCCCTGATAAATGGAATTAAAATTGATGAATTAGAGGTAAAGAGTTTTTCCCGAGAGAATATCCCTTACGAGTTTTATTTAAAAGAAAGTCTTACTTTGAAGAAAAGTTCTGATAGACCAGGTTTTATTAAGAATCTCATTTTTTTTGATCGGCCTAATGCAAATTATTACTGGGAGAACGACTCAACCTGGGGAATATTTGATATCAGTGTGGTAAATTATAAGTACAGGGGAAGCATATCGAAGAAAAGCAGGTCGGACTACTCATATCAAAAACAATATGATATATATCCTTTGGCATTCAAACCTAATTCATGGTACCTGATCGATTTTATTCGGACAGATCTGGGTGAAAACCATCGTGAGTTCTTGCACGTAGATGATAAGAACAATTTTATCTTTCATAAATTGAAAAACGTTTCTGAGGATTAGAAAATAGCTGTGATTTCATGATGCTATTTATCAAAGTATCATCCAATTTCTTCCGCGCTCACAATCCCTGATTTAATAGCAAAAACAGCAAGGCTCACTGAATTCGTAGTGCCCATCTTTTCTAAAAGATGTTGCCTGTGGCCTTCTACCGTGCGGGTACTTATAAATAGATTCGCAGCAATTTCACTGTTAGTAAATCCTTTACAAATTAAGACGAGCACTTCCTTCTCTCGTGGAGTGAGTACATTCCCATTTAGATAAGGCTTTTGTGGAGATTTCGTCTTTATTCCCCTCAACATTGCTTCCGCAATATTCTCCGTAAAATGAAATCCCTTTGATGCAACTTCTTCGATGGCATATTTCAGGCTCTCCTGATCGATATCTTTATTAAGATAGCTTCGGGCACCCAATTTCATCATATGGAAGATGAAATGATGGGAAGAGTGCATAGACAATGCAATAATCTTCATTTGTGGGTATTGTTGTAATATCAGTTTGCAGCTTTCCATGCCGTCGGTATCAGGCATTTCAATATCCATGAGTATGATATCCGGTTGCTGGACAGCAATCTTATTTAAAAGCTCTTTACAGCTCTCCGCTTCAATGATTATGTGAAATTGAGGATAAGTCTTCAAAATAGTAATAATACCCTGTCTGAAGAGTTTATGGTCGTCCAGGATGGCTATTCTGATAGCTGTCATAGGTATTTATTTATAATGTCTTTAATAGTGGTAGTCTAACCACAATACAAGTGCCATTCCCCGCAGATGAATCTATCCGCATTTCTGCCTTTAACATTTCTTTACGTGCTTCTATACTTTTGAGACCAATGCCGTTCTGCCCGTTTCCTTTCAGCTCCGGATAGTTAAATCCTTGTCCATTGTCACTAACTGATAATTCTATAAATGTTGTTGACTGTGAGAGCTTAATGCTGACGTTTGTAGCACCTGAATGTTTGATCGAATTATTAGACAGTTCCTGCGCTATCCGGTAAAACGCAAGTTCTTCTGAATAATTTAGTCCGGTAACATCATCTGCTTCTAATGAAAATATAATGGGAGAAGCCTGGGCCAAAACGGTAACAAGGTATTGTAAGCCTTCTGCCAGTCCAAATTTAGTCAATACTGACGGATAAAGATTTAGCGAAATATTTTTTACATCCTGGATGGTGTTGCTTAATATCTCCCTTATATTGGCAATAACCGGATTTTTTTCTGGGTCAGCATAATGTAATTGATTGATCAATAACTTTATCGTAGACAGAGAAGAGCCTATTTCATCATGCAGGTCCTGACCTATGCGAACACGTTCTTTTTCCTGTGCAGCTATACTGGAAGATAATAACTCACGCTGATACTCGTGCTGCACTGATTGCAGTTTTATCTGCTGGGCTAACAATCTTTTCTGATATACTATAAAGAAAATGACGATGGAAATAGCCAGCAGGAGGATGACCATAATGCATCCGAAAACCATGTATTTTAACTCTATTTCTTTTGGCTTATCCATAGCGTCAATGTATAAAAAGTATAAAGAATGATAGTCAGTACGGCATGAATATTCCATAGTTCTAAGTTGAACGTTCGGGAGTAAGATGAAAAGATGTACTCACTAAATATAAAGATTATGATATCGCAGGGGAAGTAAATGAATAGGCCGGTAGAAAGCCAGAACATGGGCGCATATTCCAGATTGAAAATATTGAGTTTCTTCATCACGCGATAGAGATATTGTAATACAAATATTAAAATAAGAAAGCCTTCAACGAACCGTTCTTCCCGGCTAAATCCCTGTAACTTTCCGGTGATGATCTGAAAGAACGCATAACCGGCAAAACCAGCGGTAAGGAATGGAATGGTCTGTGCAACCCTGCTACCTTTCAATTCATGGTGGTAAATACTCGCCAGTAAGCCAAATTCAACAGGTATATAGAGTGAGATCAGAAAGAGGTTACGTATCTTGAAATAGATTAACACCCGCGATAGTAAGTCTGTTGAAAAACCAAATAACACCAGTATCCAGAGATTTTGTAACGGAGCTTGCAACTTTTTGAAACGGATGGCTCCTACCAGTACGGCAATGGTTTCAGGAACCATCACCAGGTAGATTATGATGTTGTCAGGCATAACAGACATATAAAATGTTTAAAGCCTTTCCAGTTTAAGGAAAGGCAAATGTTTAAAAATGTGTTACTATCAATAAGGAGGGCTTGGCGCAGATATGTCGTAGTACAGGTTGTCTGAATTGAATGGTGTAAACTTATTTTCCGGGTTCTCTATACCCTGTAATACCAGACCAAATGTGAAAGTCTTATCATTTATATCAGCAATACCAGGTTTGTAAAATTCATGCAAGGCTAAATGAACACACAATGCATTGCTCTTAAGAGGTTCATCAAATACGGCATCTAAAAAGTCCATCATCTCAAAAGTGTATCCCTCCAGATATCCGTAAACGGTACTGAACTTTTCGTTTACAATATAGGTTTTATTATGCAACCAGTTTTTTATCCAGGATGCAGCTAGTGCAGAAGGGATAGTAGAGTGGGGGAATTCCTGGATTTCCGCCAAGGTGCTATAACTATTAGTGGTCGGCGTACCTAGATAATAAGCGGAAGTGGCCCTGCCATTGTTATCCACCCCGAACAGGATAATATTAAACGTAGGAGAAGCCTTATCCCGATTATCTATGCAGAATTTTGCTTTAATAGCAACAACTCCTTCTGATGATACCAGGTATTTAATGGCATCCAGGTTAAAAAGTATCGCGGTGGTCGGTTCACAATTCTTTTTAAAATAATTGGAGAGATCATTTTCTCCATTGTTATCATTTAATGCGCATAACCACATGGATATGAATGCTTGATAATCAACTGTTCCGATAAGGTTTAAAGGTAGGGACTCTTTTAATTCATGAGGCATATTTGTTAATTAAGGGTGAAAAAATAATGATCAGGATAATGGATTGAATCATATTATGGCGGCCAATTTAATGCATACCGGTTGCAGTCTCATTGCAGCCGGCATAGTGGTAAAACGCTTCATTTAACACTTAACAGGCTATTTCCGGTATGTAAAATTAGCTATCGGGAAGAGCTTAGATAAGCGGGGTAATACCTGAAATATTATTCAGGTATTTAAAGGTGTAAAAGCAGGTAAAAATACGTACACGTAAAGCTGATAAAGCGTATGATTTAATTGCTTTCTAAAACGGGTAGATCTACCTGTTTTTGGGAAACAGGTAGATGTGCGCTTAACACTTGTAACCTGCCTTTCTACTTTTGCATTGTACGATTTAACCCGTTTAAATGCCACGATATGAGTTATCAGCAGTTGTATTTAATGGCGCTTCGGGCACCGGCAAGACCTCCGCCAGATGCGTGTAATTCCCTTCCCTTGTTAAAATTTATTATTAAAAATCAAAACTAAACAAAATGTCCATCTCAAATTTAAAAGCCAACAAATGGAGTAAGACTTCTCCTATCTCAGATCTTGACAAGATTCGTATTGAATGCGGTATAGACGAATATTTTAGAAATAAATTCATCGCTGATCCAGCTGGAGTATTACAGGATTATGGTATTGATATACCAGCAGGTTTGAAAATAAATGTTCATCAGGATACAGCTACTGAATACAACATTAATATTCCTCCTTACCGCGGTAATGATTTGTCTTCAGCATCTTTACAATCTGCTTCGGCTGATAACGGTACTACCTGGTGTACTACTTGTACAGTAACGACACCTATCTGTTTCGGATCACTTGCGTCGCTCATTTGTCTGATAAACAAATAACGGATCGCTTTTATTAGCAGACCTGGTATTTTTACCCGGTCTGCCATTTCCATCATTTTATATCATTTTAAAACAAAAGCAATGAGCGCCGTTATTGATAAAAAGAACATTGAAAATGAAATGGTCTATGATGTCAGCATCGCATCTCATATAAACAATGAGCCCGCAATACCCGAATTAACTGAGCCATTGCGTTTGCAGGCCGTACGCGCATTAGAAAAACTAATCAGCGAAAAGAAGATATACATACAGGATAGCGTATTTGATGATCTTGTGGAATGGTATGGTAAAATAATTGCCAGGCTGACAAATAACCTGCTTATTCAGCGCTATTCCAGTTATTTCTTAGCTGTTTATCCGTACTGGAGGCCAGGTGATAGTCGTCCCGGCGACTGCATAACAGGAGGGTCGAGAGATATTTTGGATGAATATATTCATTGGGAAAGTGAGCAGAATTTTCTTTCCGGATGTGGCCCTTATCCCGAATTAAACCGCCTGCTAACGCTTGCTTTGAAAAACTGGACTGCTGTGATTGATGAGTTCTTCAGCAGGATGATTTTACATGCTGACGAAATGAATCGTTTTTTCGGTTCCAGCCTTCTTTCATTAGATAAAGTAAAGTCTGTAGATTTTGGAATATCTGATTCGCATGATCAGGGAAGGACAGCCGCCATTTTGGATTTTGGACCTATAAAACTAGTTTATAAGCCCCGGTCACTGGATGGTGAGTTCGGCTGGAACTATATTTTAAGCTATTTAATAACCAGTGGATTGGAGTACGATTACTTCTTACCAAAAGTCCTGAATTTTGACGGTTATGGGTTTATGGAGTTTGTTGAGCCAGGAACTTGTGATCATCGCCAGGAAGTGGCACTCTGTTACGAAAAGTATGGAGCGATTTTAGCAGTTGCTCATGCCTTCGGAACTTACGATTTACATCATGAAAATATCATTGTACGAAAGGATAGCCCTGTGGTAATTGATGCAGAACCACTGTTCAGATGCTTATTGAGGAATTCAGAAACAGGTGAAAGAAGATTGAAGTTGGATAGGAGCATTTCCCTTGAGAATATTGATTCAAGTGCATCTGTAATGGATATCGGTATGTTGCCGCATGCAATTTTCAGCCAGTTAGATAAAGATGGCAGGAAGTCTATAGACTATATTTCAGGCGCATTATATTCTTCCGGTAGCGAACCTATGAAAGACTATGTTGTGTGCGGCAGGGGATCTGATAATCTTCAGATGCTGGAAAAAACATTTATCGCATCTTCTTTTCCTAATTTGCCAACACTGGATCATGTTCTGCAATTGCCCGGCGATTACTTATCTGAAATTGAAAAAGGTTTTCGAGCGGCCTATCATTTTCTGCTCAAAAAAAAGCAGGATATTATATACAAGGATTTACTTTTGGAACAACTGCGCCATTTGAAGCTGCGCCTGCTGGTGAGGCCTACTGTGCAATATGGCATTGTATTTACGCGGTCGATCAGTATCCAGCTGCTTAAGTCACATGAAAAACGGAAGCAGAAAATAATCGAAGATTTGCAGATACTCGGAAAGCTGAGAATAGATGATATCGGCAACATTGAAATACATGAAGTCGATTCGATCATGAATGGTGATATACCCCGGTTCGAAGTGATCGCAGAAAGTGAGGAGGCCTACGAAACTCCTTTGATGTTTTCTCCTCTCGCGATGGCGAAACGACGTTTGGAAAGCATCAATAACAGAGAGTTGGAGTTGCAGGTAGTCACAATTAAAGAAAAAATTGCAGATCGCACAAAATCACTCTTTGAGTTAAATAGTAGGCCTTTCGAATCTGGCCAGCAAACAGACAAAGCTTTTGAGATCATCCGGGCAATTGTAGCGGCGACCATCTGGAAAGATGAAGCGCCATTATGGACCTACACGTCTTATGCTCCTGGTTATGGATGCACAATGGTACATGCTGACCCGGAAGCTCTTTATGACGGTGGAATGGGAACTGCAGTTGTCATTGCAGAAGCAGGCCGGCTTGCAGGTAATGAAGAGTGGATGAGTATCGCAAAAAAGGTGATTGAACCCTTTAGAAAAGGGAATACGCCTGTTAGTGTAGCAAGAGGCGGTGGATTGGCCAGAGGTTTAGGTGGAGTTATTTACGCAATTGTCAGAATTGGGGATGCTGTCAATGACCCGGAAATCATCCGGCTTGCAATAAATTTAGCGTTGAAGCACTATAAGGCAGTATTTGAAAAAGAGGAGCTGGATGAAGTGTTGCATGGACGTTCTGGTTTCCTTCTTTCGATGATAGCATTGTACAAGAGATGCCCCGGGCCTTTGTTGGAATCAATTATAGAAGATACAGCACAATCGCTGATCAAGAGGTCTGTTGTACATCATCATGGGAATTGCTGGAAGGTGCTTGATGGCAATTCTTTGCCTAATGTAAGTCACGGTACATCCGGAATGGCTATGGCACTCGCCCGTTGGTATGAATTGTCAGGAGATACAAAAGCAAAGAACACATTACTAGGCGCAATGGAATACGACAATTCTTTCTGGAGTGTGGAAGAAAATGGATGGATTGATGCAAGAGTTGACGGGATGAAGGACGAACAAAAAACTACCTGGGCCTGGTGCAATGGCCGAAGCGGCGGTTTACTGGCCAGACTGGCGGTTTCGCAAGCTATAGGCACTCCGTTTTCAGATGTTTATTCACATAATGCTCTGTGTGCAGGGCATACTGATATTTTGAAAGAAGCTGCTCCCGGATTGTGTTGTGGAACAGCGGGTGCATTAGATGCCCTGTTAAAAATTAAGGAATATCATCCCGGTGAAATGTTGAGCGAACATATAAATCAGGCCACCCGTATTATTTCACGGCATTCACCCGAAAGTCATTACTCCAATTTAATGCCGGCGCTATTCACCGGTAGTGCAGGTCTGGCATTTGGACTGATGCGTGCCGCTAATCCTGACCGCGTAAAATCCATGCTTTGGTTTGGTTGATTGACACTCAACATCATTGAATCAAATACTGCCGCATAAACAAAAAGCCTCCTGATATCATCAGAAGGCTTCTGAAAATTTTCCCAGTTGCTTAGAATTTCTCGGCGGGCTGCCGGGAACAAAGTTCAAACCGGTTTGCAGATAATTATCTGTAATTCTGAACTTCGTTAATAAAATAAATTTGAAGGACCGCTTACATAGTATTTTGGGTGTAAGGGTCTACATGGATAGTTATTATCAGAACAAAGGTCAAAATAGCTGTGATATATATTACCAGTGTTATACCAAGTGAAGATCCGTACGGTCATCGTTTTTTATGTACCAAACCTATAAAATACCTTTTTGTCTTTTATTGGAAATTCACTTACCTTTATTTCAAAATACATATCCAATTAACCTTATAAAATTGGCAAATGGAAAAGACACAGATTGAGAAGATGTCCGGGCATTGGCTGTTAGCCAAAATGGGCAAGAGGGTCTTACGTCCCGGAGGAAAGGAACTCACCCTTCGACTACTGGAAAACCTGAATATCACGGAAAGAGATCATGTTGTTGAATTTGCCCCGGGGATGGGATTTGCTGCTGCGTTAACACTCAAGAAAAATCCTAGATCATATATTGGCATAGAGCTGGACGAAGCAGCAGTGCATTCCTTAAGCAAGCGTATCAAGGGTGAAGATGTCTGTTTTATGCATGCCAATGCAGTATCTACTGGGCTTCCTGCTGAGAGTAAAGATAAAGTGTATGGAGAAGCGATGCTGACCATGCATGCCGATCATAGAAAGGTTGAGATTATCCGGGAAGCGGCCAGAATCCTTCGAAAAGGAGGGCTGTATGCCATTCATGAGTTAGGCCTGATCGATAATGCCATTGAACCGACTGCGAAAGCAGATATTCAAAGGGAGCTGGCATTGGTTACTAAAGTGAATGCACGTCCGCTGACGGCTATTGAATGGCAACAGTTATTAGAAGAGAATGGATTTGAGGTGAAGGCTATTTTGAAACATTCGATGCATTTGCTGGAACCTGGACGTATAGTTAGTGATGAAGGGTTGCTGAGAGCGTTGAAGATAGGGTTTAACATCCTGACGCATGCAGAGGCGAGGAAGCGTATACTCGCAATGAGGAGGGTGTTTAACCGATATAGGGATCAGATGAATGCAGTAGTGATGATAGCAGAGAGGGTATAGGGGAAGGCGTCGCATTTTATTTTACAGGAGTAACTAACATTTGCGTAAACCTAGGTATCAAGCCCTTAAAGGGCTCTTTTGGGGTTGAACCGCTGTCGCTTAGATTTCTCGGCGGAGAAGGATTCGACCCCCGGAGCTGTTACGTCAAAATCATTCGATCTAAGACTGCCGCCAACAAAAAACCTCCTGATATCATCAGAAGGCTTCTAAAAATTTTCCGCTGTCGCTTAGATTTTCTCGGCGGGCTACCGGGGACAACTTTCGAACCTTTTTGAGAAAGATTTAAGTGATATTATAAAATATTTTATCAAATGTAGATCTGTCTGAGCAACTCAGACCAAATTCGGCTATTATTCACTTTCAGCAAACATCTGTCCGTAAATGGGATCATTTGAGGATGTTAGTTTATATGGTTGATAATATCTAACAACAATGCCTTCCTCATTGAAAATTCTGATCTCAATTGCGGATGACTTTCCTTCTGGATTATCGTCACGGATATATACATCAACTCCCATCGCGGCTATCTGATAGCTTCCGTCAACTATTCCCGTCCATAGCGCTTCTGCTAGATGGCGAATTACCTCGTTGGAATCAGGGTATTCTTTGCCGAAGTATACTCCAACTGGGCTTAACTCGCTGTTTTTCTTTATGGCACTACCAAATGGATAAAACTCACCGGCATCTTTTAGAAATGCAGTTGCTTGATCTATAATACTTGTTCTTAATCTGTCTATATTTTCCTGAATTGTATTGGTCGTCATATCTTTGGATATTTTAAGGTACTTCTTGATGAAAATTTCCGAACGTATTATCGTGTTATCTATCACAGGCGGTGCAACCCCATATGTAATAATGTCAAAACTTGAATTTTGCAACGGCTTGGAGATTTTTGCATCCTTGTTAATACGGAGTTCGGGCCTAAATCCGTTGCCTTTGCTAATAGTTTCCTGACCTCGCAGCTGTTTTGTAAATCCTTGATTGTCTATTACGGTGATACTGGGCCAGCCCAAACGGAGTATATGGGGCCACGGTCTTTTTCCCCTGAGTAGATAGCACAACGAGGATATCAGAGTTATCTGCATAGCCAATATTTTGGAGACCTCAGATAGCAAAGGTATTTTTACAAGTCCACATATATGCTGGTTATAGGCTCTAAATTACTTATGTGCCTGATTGATTGAATGCCCAAAACAAAAAAAACTTTAGGTCCACAAATATTATTTGAACATGCTTATTACTAAACGGTTTCTACGCAACTGTACCATAGACAATAAGATCGATAACCCGGCAGTGAACCTGAAATCCCGATCGCACGGTATGAGGAGTGGGCTTGATATATGCATCTAACGCGGAGACAAACCAAGTTGCCTGAATGCATCTGCAAGCGCAGATGCTATGATGGAATTCCCTTTATCAGATGGATGTAACCCGTCGTATGTGAGGTTTACCGCATCCGGTGGATAGGGATATTCATCATTTTCAGGATTGAATGGTATGCTCACAGATACCGGGTAAGCATAATTAACATATTTACCGTTTTTGGGATTTTTAAGACGTTTGAACTTTACCATGTTCTCCAGTTTAAGCAGTGGATGATGATACAGGTCGACAACAGGGATCTGTTCATAGCGTCCAATAGTTAAAACCGCATTGGCAAATTCTTCCAATGCCTGCCCGTTTTTTCTCTTATAGGAGCCGAAAGCATTATTTTTAGCGTCTTCGATATAAATGAAATCGTTACGCTGCATCGGTGTGATCAATACGATCTTTGCTTCGGGATTCAGTTGGCGGATCTTGTTGATAATGATCCGGAATGAACCGTAGACTGTTGTATTTCCATTGTCATGCTGGTAGTCATCTATCTTTCCTACCGGTCTGCCCTGCCACCAGTCGTTAGTACCGAGAAAAACAGAATACACATCCGCTTTGATCAGACCAAGACTTTCAATGTTATCGGCAATCCCACCTGATGTCCATCCATTATGCCCCTGATTAATATATCTTAGATTGGGTAATATCTCAGTCACGCGGGTTAGGTAACCCTTTGATACCCTGTTACCCGTTTCATCCGGATGATCGTTGAGATAGGTGATGGAATCGCCGATGGCCACCCAGGTTAATTCTTTCTCCCTGAATGAACACAGTAAGATTACGGCAAGTGATATTGATAG
The DNA here is from genome assembly GCF_003182155.1 of Chitinophaga sp. S165. Taxonomy (GTDB): domain Bacteria; phylum Bacteroidota; class Bacteroidia; order Chitinophagales; family Chitinophagaceae; genus Chitinophaga. Next base: position 40,407 of record NZ_QGTG01000014.1, on the reverse strand, counting down.
AAACTTTTTCATAGCGTTTTTAAAACTTCAAAATATTTCAGTGCTGACAAAATGCTGGCAAATTATTGTTGATCTGTCAGTGTTAATACGATACGCTGCGCTTTAGGTCTTATGCGGTATAAACTGCCATTGGTGGTTTTCTCTATTGTGCCCTGTGCTGTTGTAAGCCGGTAAGCATGACCATCAAATTCATATAGTGCACTATTACCGGTTATTGATCTGAACGCAGATTCAGCACCCTTAGCTACATAGAGGTCCAGGAACCAGTCATTAGCCGGGTTCTTTTTTGCCGTGATAGTTATTGCTTTTTCATTCATGTCAATTTCGAAAGATCCATTTCCCACTGGCCATGAAGCGCGGGCTGTAGTTTTGTTTACATTTGTAAAGATAGGATTCCCCCCCTTAACAGGAATTTCGTCTCCATTATTGTTCATCATTAAACGAAATCCTTCAGGCTGACCGCGCTTACCCCATTGGAATCCATCTACCAACGGAAGTGTATAAAAGAAGCTCTGATTAATAGTGGTCACATCTTTCAGATATTTATCCGGTACAGTTTCGTTAAATAAATGAATATCCGTAATACGCAGTTCTCCATTTCCCCAAAGTAGATTAGTTCTATAGAAACGGCTGTTGTACCAGACAGTTTTTTTATCACTATCACCCAGATCTTTACTTACCGTAACGGTAGTTGCAGGGGTAACTTTATAGGTCTTTTTAAACCATTCACCTGACTGTGATATGGTTTCTACCCGGACCTTGCCTTGCTCCCGAAGACGGGCGATGATCGGCAGCTGTAATTCCAGTCCTTTTTTCATCGCATTCCAAGTGAAGGAATTTTCCTGTCCCGTCTGGGTGTAATTATAACCGAGCGATGGGTCGTTGGCGAAAGATTGGAAAAACCAGTTAATCCATTCCTCATTTCCGCCGGCATGCGTGTAAACCGGCTCAAGTGTGGTCACGGTACTTCCATCGGCATATTGTCTGATAGGATCACTCCCCAGCATCCTGAAAACTGGTACCGGCAGCTGTTTTTCGGCATGCTGGGCTGGCATGTAAGCGTTTACACGGCTTGGATAGTATGCCTGATTCCAATAACCTCCCCATAGGGTAAAGCCATCGGTCCCAACCTGGTCTTTACAGTTTGCCGATGCAACGATCTTATATTTATCATACATGTAGTTCAGAGAGTGGGCATCAATCACCCACGAGGCGATTGATTTTGGATAGTACCCAAATATTTGTTTAAAGTCAGCGAAATAAACATCGATGATCTTTTGCCTTTCAGCAGGTGTGTAGCCAACGGAAAAACCAATATCGGAATGCCAGTCCCAGGCATATTTCCCCCTCCATCTGATACCTGCTTTTTCTATCAACGGCTGTGGCAGTTCCCACCAGGCCCCGATTTCAAATTCATCCGGCGACAGTGTTTTCAATAATTCCTGGTATCGCTTATCGATGAGGGCGTCGTATTGTAATAAAAAGGTCCCGCCAAGATGATATTGCTTCATCAGTTTAATCTGATTGACAACTGTTTCATAAAGCACATCTTTGGTGATGTTGTTGTCCCGGGGTTCGATATCGCGGATGAAATTAACAATATTGATGATCTTCGGTTCAGCGCTACGCTGTGCATGTACTGTAATACTCATCTGGGAGCTTACAACTGCCAGAAAAAATAAAAATCTGGCACTGTTTAAGTTTAGAAAACGGGTCATTTTAGAATTTTATACCCCGAATATAATAAGTAGATAAATAGGTGTCATCTATTTTATCATATTTGCCATCCCGGATGCGGCTATGTTCGGCCAGGTAAAACAGTTTGTTCAGGTAAGAACGAAAATCTGTTGAGGTATGCAACCTCCGGTTAACATAGGAAGTGTTTGTATCTAAGTATCTTGTTAATCTGCCCGGTGAAGATGGATTGGCAAAGAAACATTACAGAGGAAGAGCGAAGAAAGTTCCGAGATCTTCGGCGCCAGTCAATTTTCTGCTTACCAGATTTGGTCCCCGTTTACTTCCTGGATGATATTATTGTCCTTATTTATTTGAATGTGGACTGTCTCAAATCTGAATATTGGATGGTCATCGTCATCTATTCTATGCCTTATTTTGTAAATAAACAAGATAGTCGCTTCGCATTTATAGTTGAAGTCTGTTTTTATTTCATCAAGTCTTATTTAAATAATTTAATCATGAAAATCTTGGTAATCGGAGGAACTGGCCTAGTAGGCAAAGGTGTAAGTAAAAAATTGGAAAGTATGGGTAATGAGGTAATTATTGGCGCCTCCTCGTCCGGCATTAATATCCTGACGGGGGAAGGACTAACACAAGCCTTGACGGGAACTGAAGTCGTAATCGATCTTTCCAATTCTCAATCTCCGGATGATCAAATCGCCTTGGATTTTTTTCGCACGGGCTCTAAAAATTTAATTGGAGCTGAAAAGCTTGCTCATATCAAGCACCATCTGGTACTTTCTATTGTCGGAACAGATCGGGCACAACATATAGGATATCTGCAAGCAAAAAAGTATCAGGAAGATGCCGTAATCGAATCTGGTATACCCTATACTGTCATTCGTTCGACTCAATTTCATGAGCATGTAAGCACAATTATCGCTGTTCAGGGCGAAGGCCGGAACGTCCATGTTTCAACAATCGATTATCAACCGATAGCATTGCAGGACGTTGTAGATTATGTGGTAATGTTCGCTTTGGAACAGCCCAAAAACAAGATAGTTGAAATAGCAGGGCCTGATTGCGGATTGATGAACAATTTCGTGGAAAACTACTTGAAGGTGAAAGGGGAAGATAAGGTTGTGGTATCTAACCAGGATGACAAATACATGTTCTATAGCATGCCAAAATCAGGATTAGTTCCTTCAGGCGATTTTTATCCGGGTAAGATAAGGTTCGATGACTGGATAAAGAATTCATAATAATTACGTTGAATACCTTTACACAAAGTCTAACCGACTCTGTTATTAAAATATTTCTGTTTATTGTTGAAGGATCCAGGTTTCAATGGGGACGAGGGGCGCTTTTGAGCGCAGTGTTAAATCTTCCGATAGCTTGTCCTAATATAGTGACAGGGATGTTTACCAGGATCCTTTTAGTGCATGTGCGAAAGATTGCATTTCATTTGAATTCAGCGAGGCAAAGCCTAACCTTATTCCATTGACGTCATTCTTATATTTATAGATGCTGCCATCGTTCATAAATACACCACGGGTGGCAAGCCTTTCCGAGAGTTGGGGTATGGAGTACTCAGGATCAAATAAAGTCCAAACTGCCATACCCCCATTAGGAACACTGAACTTGGCAGTATTTCCCAACGAGGAATTTAATAGTTCGCAGAACTCATCCCGTCTCTTTTGGTATAGTTTTACAGATCTTCTTAAATGTCTTTGCATTTCGCCGCTGCTGAAAAGATGGGCAACAGATTCTTCAAATAATACATCACCACGAATATCCAGAGCTTGCTTCAGCTTTGATGCTTGCCATATAAAATCTTCACCACCAATCAAATATCCCAGCCTGATGGTTGGAGCTAATGTTTTAGAAATTGAGCCAATGTAAAGAACAAAGTTCTCGTGTTCAGCACTGGCTAAAGGCAATATTGGAGCATTCCCATAGTGAAAATCATAGTCGTAGTCATCTTCGATTACAGGAAGACGATAACGGCGAATAATATCTAAAAGTTTGACTCGTCTTTCGGCACTGAGCGTGACAGTTGTCGGGTGGTGGTGATGTGGAATGACATAAAGGAGGCTTGGTGTTGATTGCTTGCAAATGTTTTCAATTGCATCGACATCAATGCCGTCATGATCAACCTTAACCTTTATAAGCTTAGCACCGAGTTGTTCAAAAAGCCTGTCTACCAACGGATAGTTAAGGTCGCCGACAATAACTGTACTGCCAGGCTGGAGTATCATACTGGCCGCGACAGATATGGCCAATTGTGCGCCGTGGGTAATCAGAACTTGCTCAGGAGTAATGTCGAGTGCCCTTGTCTTAGACAAGAATAGAGCAAGTTCAGTTCTTAACGAAATACTTCCGTTCGAGCCATCAGCTAATAATTTATTGTGGACATTCGTTCTTCTTGATAAAAATTTGTACCTGTCAACTATCAAATCTAATGGTGCAATCCTGGCATCAGGATAACCATCATTAATCATCAGCTGATAAGGTTTTAGCTGCCTTGTTATTGGTTGCCGAACAGCAATCTGTCGGTAAAAGATCTCTTGATTCTGTGATGATAGTTTCTCTGGGGTGCTCACTTCGAACGACCTGGGGCTCGTTACCGGTAATTGCTGCGCAACGAAGTTGCCTTTCCGTTTTATTACTTCAAGCCAACCCTCGGCCTGTAATTCCTCATAGGCAGCAATTACCGTTGTACGGTTTAATTTTAGCATTGACGCCATATCCCGACTTGCTGGCAATTGATAACCAGGTTTTATTTTCCCATTTTTTATCAGTTCTATTAAACTATTAGAGATCTGTTTGAAAATGGGAATTGCGGACTGTCTCTCAACAGCGATGAGTGTACTAAAAGGTAATGTTTGCACTGCCATATTTAAAGGTATGTACTCTACATTTAAAATCAATTGTTTATCTTAAAGATGAGCTACAGCGCGAATTTTACCTGATAATGGCGTCAAATGAAGGATGGAGCAGCCGCCAACTGCAGGACCGTATACCCCAAACCTGCTACAGTCGAAATCATGCAATCAATAATTACCACAATAAAAAAAGCCTTCTGATCTGATCAGAAGGCTTCTAAAAATTTTCCGCTGTCGCTTAGATTTTCTCGGCGGAGAAAGAGGGATTCGAACCCCCGGACCTGTTACAGTCAACAGTTTTCAAGACTGCCGCAATCGACCGCTCTGCCATTTCTCCGCTGCAAAAGTATAAAACTGATTTAATTTTCAAAAAAAAACTTTTCAATATAACACGATACCCACGTAAAATCCTTTGTGTTGTTGGGTTTGCTCAGAAAAAAAAACTATTTTTAGGGTATTACAGATACCCAGTACGGATTAAACATGCGATCAAAATTCATTTTCCTGTACCCGCTCATCTGCCTGATGTTTGTAAACATTGTTACAATCCAGGCACAAACCACCTGCACTGAGATCGGCCAAAACCCATCCACTGCCTTTCCCGTTTGTGGAACAAAGGTCTTCAGCCAGGAGTCCGTGCCGAAATGTGGTGGACGGGAAGTTATTGGCCCCGCTTGTGAAGGCGGACAAGACTACGGATTTCAGGATGTTAACCCTTACTGGTATAAATTCACCTGTTATAAAGGCGGAACTTTAGGATTTAAGATCACGCCTAAAGTATTGACAGACGATTACGACTGGCAGCTTTTTGATGTTACAGGCCATAAACCTGAAGATGTTTTCACCGACCTCAGTTTATATGTATGCCGTAACTGGTCGGGAGAAGGGGGAGTGACCGGAGCATCAGGAGCTGGTAGAACTTTTAATGTATGCGGAGGGCTTGGACAGGACCTGTGGAGTAAAATGCCAACGTTGATCGAAGGACACGAATATCTGTTGTTGTTAAGCCATTTTACGGACATTGGACAATCAGGATATGATCTCGAGTTCACCGGAGGAACGGCAGACATTACCAGCCCTGGAATACCCGCTATCAAGTCGGCGACTTACCATTGCCTCAACAATACCATCAGTTTAAAGCTCAGCAAAAAAACACTTTGTAAAACATTAACGACACAGGGAACAGAGTTCATGCTCACCAGGGGAACAGGTACTGTAAGAGGAGCTATCGGAGTAAATTGTTCAAATGGTTTTGATAGTGATTCACTGATCTTACAATTGAGCGCACCGCTGGCCCCGGGCGACTATACCCTTGCTGTAAAGAGTGGTAGCGACGGTAACACCCTGCTGGACGTTTGTGGTAACGGGCTCGCAGTAGGTGAAAGTGTTGATTTTCAAATCGGGACGCCTCCCGTGGTAGAATTGGTAAATACAATGCCGGTGGGTTGTGCACCGGACGTTATAAAAGTAGTATTATCAACGGCGGTACGTTGTGGGTCTATCGCCCCGAACGGTAGCGACTTCAGGATCACAGGAACACCTGGAGGAACTATCCGGGCAGCATACGGTAACTGTAATGGGCTGAACCTGACAGATACGGTGTTCATCCAATTAACACAGCCATTGGTGAGGGAAGGGGATTATACCATCACGTTAGTCACTGGTATGGATGGAAACTCGATAATGGGAGAATGCGGACAACTGGCGGGTCCTGGCCAAACCGTTACCTTTCATACAGCCGATACCGTTTCAGCTGATTTTGACTTCGCGCTGAACAGAAATTGTAAAGTAAGTACATTGGACCTGACGCATGATGGCGCCAACAATGTGAACTACTGGCGATGGACTTTCGACAGTACAGATAACCGTTATACGCAGAACGTAACCAAAGTATATGGGGACTTTGGACTAAAACATGTTTCCCTGCTGGTATCAAACGGTACCTGTACAGATTCCGTTGCCAGAGATATCAACCTCGAGCGTACACTGGCAGCACTGTTTACAATAGACCCCGGACCTTACTGTCCGATGGATATTGCTACAGCAAAAAATGAAAGTTGGGGAAATATTATCTCGTATATATGGGATTATGGTGATGGCAGGATAAGCACAGGCCCCGATCCTTTACCGCAGCAATATTATCCTACCCGTAAGGAACAGGACTACAGGGTACGCCTGATAGTGGAAGACAACCTTCATTGCCAGGATACGGCGGATCATATGATCACAGCCGTGATGAGCTGTTATATTGATGTGCCTACTGCGTTCTCTCCCAATCATGATGGGATGAACGATTATCTGTACCCGCTAAGTGCATATAAAGCCATTGACCTGGAATTTTCTGTATATAACCGTGTAGGACAATTGGTATTCCAAACGACCGACTGGACAAAGAAATGGGACGGTACCATAAAAGGTAAGCCGGCCGATATAGGGTCTTACGTTTGGATGCTCAGTTATACAATGAAGGAAACGGGCAAAAAAATATTTCGTAAAGGTACCACCTTACTACTGCGCTAGCAGTAGTAAGGCTGATTTATACGATTGATGAGGTATGCGTTTCACAATCCCTGCAACCTCTCCAGTTAGTGATATGAGCTGTGATCAAGAGCACAGCGCCAACGATCTTAAAACCAATTTCCAGTAGTCCGTGGCCGGCAAAATTGCCCGTTATCATCAATACTAATCCCAACACAAAATAAACCAGGACGGACTTCTGCCTGTGCTGATGCCTGTATCCCCGCCAGATGGCCCAACCACCGGCAATTAAAGAGACAGATACCGTCAATACTTCCAGAAAAACATTTTTCAGCAATTCAACGCCAAACAGGCTAAGAGTGGTAAAAGCCAAAGGTAGCAGCACACAATGAACGGCGCAGGCCAATGAAGCGCCAATGCCAATAGCATCCCACTTTACCTGGTACGGGGGCTTTGTCTCAGTAATTCTCTCAGTTTTCTCCATAGTATCCTCTTTACATTCAAAAATTCCCTCTTCTACGGATATACCCCGCAGGGACGATGGCTATTCCGGGCAACAAAAGTATAACAAATGAAACAATGATGCAAAAAGTATTAAAAATACGCCAGTCTTGATAAGATTAAGGGACTCTCCAGCCAGGCAAAATACCCGGATGTCCCGGAGATGCGTCGTGTATGCGTCGTATATACGTCGTATATACGTCGTGTTTGAGTATGGAAATTAATTTTAATGTAATCAATGCAAATAACCGCTGATCCCGCTTAACATTGATAGATAATATATTTATTATATCTTTAATGCCTAAGAATCTAAACATTTAATCTCTACACTATGGAACTAGGAGAAAAAGGGGAGAAGCTCATTAAACATTTCGAGAAATGCCGTCTGACGGCCTACCAGGACAGTAAAGGCGTCTGGACGATCGGTTGGGGCAATACCGTTTACGAAGACGAAAAGGCTGTTAAAAAGGGAGATGTGATCACCCAGCAACGTGCAGATGCCCTGTTTGCCAACATCAAAAAAGGATTCGTAAGCAACGTGAACAAGCTGGTTGCCGGCGTAGCGCTGAAGCAACAGCAGTTTGACGCCCTCGTATCTTTCGCGTACAATGTCGGCGCCGACATGAACAAGAATGGTATTGCAGAAGGACTGGGAGACAGCACCTTGCTGAAGGTGGTAAAAGCCAACCCTAAAGACCCCGCTATTGTTATCGAATTCCTGAAATGGAACGTATCCGGAGGTAAGGTATTGGATGGTCTTACCCGCCGTCGTAAAGCAGAAGCGTACCTTTACTTTTCAGGAGAGCTGGAGTTTTTTGAATAGCAGCTGGCCGTCCCGGCCATTGCGTTACTGTAGTGCCCCTGTCCGCAATTGAACAACATTTATATTAAAACCGAACAAAAAAGGGAACCCCTGATTATATAAGTTGTTGATAATAAATAAGTTTATATTGTGGTATAGTATTCATTGGTAATGATCAGATCAAAGATCTTTTTCTGATGCTCAGTAACTACATAAAAATTGCCTGGCGAAACCTTGTTCGCAACAAGACTTTTTCCGCTATTAATATATCGGGTCTTGCCCTGGGTATGGCCTGCAGCCTGCTCATCATCCTCTGGTTGCAGGATGAACGTAGTATGGATGGCTTTCATGCAAATGGCGACTATTTATACCAGGTGTATGAAGGTCAGTCGTACGACGGAAAAGCAGATGCAGGCTATACCACACAGGGCTTGCTGGCGGAAGAACTGAAAAAGGTGATCCCTGAAATACAATACGCCAGCGGTCTGGAATATGCTGCCCAACCTGGTATTCCCAATACCTTTGAGGTAGGTACAACTGCTGGTAAAATGGAGGGCTATTATGCCGGGACGGATTATCTCAGCATGTTCAGTTATCCATTATTACTGGGTAATCCGCAGAAAGCGTTAAATAACATAGGCGATATCGCCATCTCCCGTAAGATGGCTACCTTCTTTTTTGGTACCCCGGAGAATGCAATAGGTAAAAGCATACGTTTTGAAAATAAGGAAGACCTGCAGGTGACTGCAGTCTTTGAAGATGTGCCCGCGAATTCCTCACAACATTTTGAATTTCTACGCAGCTGGCCCGCTTTTGTGGCACAAAATAACTGGGTCAACAATTGGGGAAATACCAGCCCGGCTACATTTATTCAGTTAAGAAAAGATGCTGACCACAATAAGGTAGCTGCGAAGATGAAAGATTTCATCTACCGGTATAAAACAAAAATCGCAGGAGAAAATATTGAACTGGGTATACAACCGTTTCCGGAAAAATACCTGCATTCGGTGTTTAAAAATGGTGTGCCTGAAGGAGGGCGTATTGAATATGTACAATTGTTTACTCTTGTAGCGATCTTTATCTTACTGATCGCCTGTATCAATTTCATGAACCTGACTACCGCCCAATCTGCCAAACGTGCGAAGGAAGTAGGACTACGGAAGGTGATAGGTGCAGACCGCTCTTTATTGATCGGCCAGTTTATGGGAGAAGCGATGCTGCTGACAGCCTGTGCTTTCGTGATCGCTGTCTTACTGGCAATACTATTGCTCCCTGCTTTTAATACGTTAACGGGAAAACAATTATCATTACCACTCACACAGCCGCTGTTCTGGTTATCATTGATTGCATTGCTTGTTTTGACAGGGCTTACAGCTGGTAGCTATCCTGCTTTATTCCTTTCTTCACTAAGTCCCGTAAAGGTGCTGAAAGGCGGATTGAAGATCAACGGAGGAAATATCTTCCTGCGGAAAGGCCTGGTAGTGTTCCAGTTCGCACTTTCTATTATACTCATCATCAGTATGATCGTGATATACCGGCAGATGGATTATATACAAACAAAGAACCTGGGATATGACAGAGAAAACCTCGTTTACATTACTATCGAAGGAAACCTGGTCAGCCATTACGCCCACTTTAAGGAAGAAGCATCTAAACTACCGGGTGTTCTCAGTATATCAAAAATGAGAAACACACCTACCATCATAGAACATCACACCGGTAATGTCGGCTGGGCGGGCAAAGATCCCAATGAACCAGCATCCTTTGCAGACGGTATTGTGGGATATGATTTCGTAAAAACAATGAAGCTGCAATTGAAGGAAGGACGCGACTTCTCAACTGCATACGGTACTGATTCCACCGCTTTCCTGCTGAATGAAATGGCTGTGAAAAAGATCGGATTGAAAGATCCCGTTGGACAAATGCTAACCTGGGCAGGTAAACAGGGAGCTGTTATAGGCGTGCTCAAAGATTTTCATTTTAACTCTATACATCAGACCATCGATCCGCTGATCGTCCGGCTGGATGAAGACTGGTCATGGGGAACAATTCTTGTCAGGACCAAAGCTGGTCAGACAAAGACTGCAATTGCAGGCCTGGAAAAGCTGTGCACTGCATTGAATCCCGGATTCCCCTTCACGTATCAGTTCTCCGATCAGGAGTATACAAAGATGTATAAAAGCGAACAGGTCGTGAGCACACTCTCTAATTACTTTGCTTTACTGGCAATATTTATTTCCTGTCTGGGCTTGTTCGGACTGGCTACATTTACAACGGCGCAGCGTACGAAAGAAATTGGCGTACGTAAAGTGCTCGGCGCTTCAGTGCCCAATATAACGGCTATGTTGTCAGGCGATTTCCTTAAACTGATCATTATTGCGATGATACTGGCATTCCCGCTGGCCTGGGTCTTTATGGATAAATGGCTGCAGGGCTTCGCTTATAAGATAGGCATCGAATGGTGGATGTTTGCGCTGGCAGGGATTTCCACCGCTTTAATCGCATTACTGACCGTAAGTTATCAGAGTATCAGGGCCGCATTAATGAACCCCGTTAAGAGCTTGAAAATGGAATAAGTTGATCAGCTATGCATAATCCGGATCATCAGCCGGTAGAAAATTCATTAATTTAGCCTGTCGTCATTGCTGATGGCAGGCTAAATTATTTGCAGATACTCAAGATTTAAATGGATGGCTAAAAAGGTAATTCCGGTTTATGATGTAGGTGCTATATCAGGAGTGAAAGAAGATGATATCCAGATCAGCAGATTTGCGCCATACCTGCGTGTACACGAGAACCTGCGCAATGCGCACAAACATACCTTCTACCATGTCATGCTGTTCACAGAAGGTGCAGGTACGCATACTATTGACTTCAAAACCTTTCCTGTAAAGCCTTACCAGATCTATTTCATGATACCCGGTCAAGTGCACGGTTGGCAGTTTGAAGGTCATGTAGATGGTTATATTCTTAATTTCTCAGCTACTTTTTTGCATTCATTACTCCTGAAACCGGATTACCTGGAGCAGTTTCCTTTCTTCAGCGGAGACGTCGGCGAAGCTGTAATAAATCTACCAGATGAGTTGCATAAGCCTGTGGCAGCGATTTTCGAAGGGTTGATCAGGGAAAGTGAACAGCGGGCCCGCATGTCAGTAGACATGATACAAACATTGATGCTCCAGTTATTCATCCTGGTGGGCCGTCTTAGCTTTGATAAAACATCTTCTCATACCAGTGCATACAACTACGCATTGCTGAAGAATTTCCAGAAACTTATAGAGAAGAACTATAGCACTTTGAAACTGCCGAAAGACTATGCAGAGCGTTTGTTTATTACCCCCAATCATCTGAATGCCCTTTGCAACAGTGTACTGGGCATGTCGGCGGGAGAGGTGATCCGCAACCGTATCATCCTCGAAGCAAAGAGATTACTTACCAACCAGGACTCCACGATCTCTGAAATCGCGTACCAGCTGAATTTTGCAGATAATTCTTATTTCACGAAGTTTTATAAGAAGTATACAGGACAGACACCTGAAGAGTTCAGAAAGAGCCTGCGATAGTTACATTAAATAGTCAGCAGAAAAGCAGCAGCTACGAGTATAACAGTCAATAATACTTCTACCCGTATTTTACGGCCCATCCGCTTTTGCTGAATGGCAGAGGAAAATGTTGTCGTGTTCATCATTTGTGGAATTCTAATTATAGCAACTTACGATTTAAGTCATTTCAATATAGGGAAAAAAAGGGATAATGAGTAGAAAATGAGCATTTTTTAGAGTAAAACTTAGGGTTTTTTAAGATAAGAAAGTCCGTTTTCCCTACTTTTAGAAAGGACAATACTATACCCAAATGAAAAATATAATTCTTGCTTCAGGCATAATTGGCCTGCTGTTTTTCATTTCATCCTGCGCTTGCGTACCGCTCAGAAAATATAATGATAAGCGCGTTTCCAGATATGTTAACAGAAACCTTCAGTCTGTATATGCCCTGGCTGATAGTTTACAGACGGCCGCGAGTGGCAATAAAAAATCCTCCGGTGAAAGTAATTTGAAAGACCGCCAGGTAAAGAAAATAATGAAAATGCTTGGAGATGGGACTACCGTAGATTTCCGTAAAGGTTACTGTCCTCAGAACGACAGCATTGAACCTTGCGACAGTGTGGTCATTTTTCAAAGGATGTCTATCCTTTTAGGGATCAGAGAAGTCATCTATGATTTTTCTGCAAATCAAAAGTCTTACCGTGACGATCTTGGTTATCGCAACTACTATAGTTTCAGGAAGGCCGCGCCAAAGATCTATATCAGAAGAAGGCAGATCCCCATGATGTAAGTGGATCGCCGGAATATCATCATGTATGATCAGCAGGAATTTATTCTGCGGATGATTTTGATGCGCTACCCGAAATCCGAAGGGATGATAGCTGACAAAGGAAACTGACAGTCTTGCTAACGGATTCCTCCACATCTAAACTGCCTGTGTCCAGGACAAGGTCCGGGTACTGCGGTTCTTCAAATGTATCGTTCAGTCCTGTCAGATTATGGATCTTATCCGGATGCGTGTCGGGCAATAGCGCCTTCCGGTAAAGCCCTTTTGGGTCTCTCGCTATAAGCGCCTGTATATCGCATTTCAACCAGATCAACGCCGCGCCGTATTTTGCATTAAGTGCATGCCTGGCTTCTTCGTAGGGATTAATTGCCGCGATGAATACATAGTCATAGTCCGCTGCTATGGAAGCCGCATAAGCCCCCAGCCGGGCGATATTTTCCAACCGGTCAGCTTTACTAAAGCCCAGGTCTTTACACAATGTCTGCCGGTATACGTCGCCGTCTATCAGTTTAATTTTGATTTGCTGTTGATTGCCCCATTCCAGCAGTGCATTCGACAATGTCGTTTTGCCTGCTCCTGATAAACCTGTTAGTTGAATGATATGTCCCATTGAAACCTGTCAGATAGTAGATGTATGCGATGATCTGAATTGCGTGTACGCATTATGGCAATCCTGGAAAAAGAAGCGTTCCCTGTTGTCGAATGACTCCGGCTTAAATACTTCCTGCGAAGCTTTACTGTGATATTTCAGCCGGTCACGTACCTGTTCCTCACTTTTAACCGGCACCCGGGAGAAACTGCTGAATGCTGTTATCATTTCGGGAACGCCATCCGCATAATCGAAAAAGCAATTACAGGCATTTTTAAGCCCGAGGATGCTTTGCAGTTTAATATAGAACTGATGTAGCACCTGTGCCGTATAACGGTTAAAATCGCCTCCAAAATGTTCAGGGCCTGCTGTTTTAAGCAGAGTAGGAGAAACCATACCGGGAACTGCATGAATACCCCTCCGTTTATCGTGTGAAGCGATCACCTCATCCGGCTGACGATAAAGAAAAAAAAACGCCGTATGTGGATACCATTGGCGTAACAGCTCGTAGAAGTGGATATGCCAGCTGTCCAGTTTAACGATATAGTGCTGCTCGTTTCCATTACGTTGCTGCCCCATTAACCTGATAGCCGCTCTGAACCAGTCCTCCCGGGTTTCATGAGGAAGGTCCGGCTGATGTTCCGGTGCTCTTAAAATTTCATCCAGCAGCGGAGCTTCCGCCACGATTATATTTTCTTCAGGTGCTGTGAATGCCTGTGACAGCAGGGTAGAGCCACAACGTGACACGTGAAAAACGAACGCCGAAGGTTCCAGTGCGGGTAGGCCTTTACCCACTTCAGCAACAAAATCCATTACAGACATGCTTTCCAGCGAAGATCGCTGCCGCTGCCTGATCCTGCAAGCCGCGATGGTCTCATCGAAAAAAGGAAGGACCATCCGTTGATCGGCGAGGTCCAGCCACTTCACCATCCATTCCCGGGAAGAAGTATAATTGAGTTTATATGGGATCCAGTTAGCGATCGGGGATGTCTGCATTAGTTTGCTGCTTTTAGACTGGCGATGATATTTCTCGCAGTTTCGGTATCTATTTTTTCCAGTTCTTCGATCATCTTGGCTTTTGTAGCGGCATCGTATTGCTGCAAAGGATCTTTCTCCGAAATATCAAAACCATAGCTCGCGAATAGTTTATCGGTCCATTCATTCCTTATACAATCCATGATCAGATGAATTCTCGCCGTATTACCATGATTGACGATGCTATGTGTAAGGCTGAAGTCCATATACCAGCAATCGCCTGCCTGCAGATGCAGTGTTTCATCTTCAATGGTAAAGTATACCTCCTGATTGGTGATAATAGGGATATGAATTCTGAAACTGTTATCAAGATAACCACATCCCATGTCCCTGTGGGGTTTTATCTCGCTGCCGGGAGCAAGGGATAAAAGACGTACCGCCTCTTTTTCACACTGCCAGGCATCCAGGATCTCCTTTACATAGGGCATCATTTGCAGTGCAGGTGTGTCTCTATATTCAACGTTTTCCTGGGCGCGGATATCAGTGCTCTGTCCCGTGGTGGAACGCAGGGAAATACTGCGCCAGTCGCCGTTAAAATCCTTTGTGTTGAAATGTAGTGGCCAATCCTGTTGCAATACCTGCTCCAGTTCTTTAGTCAGTTGTTGTACGTTGTAGGTATTGGAGAATCTGATGTAATTCATTGGAAATCTTAAGATAAGGCTAAGATAGAGCTTTAATTGATTTAGAGAAACTGTTTTTATTAATAAATTTCAAAATGTGTTTAATGCTACGGTCCTGATTATAGGAGTGAGGGCAACAACACGATTTGCATATTTTCTATAACTTCGTATTATGAGCCAGGAATTGGAGACATTGACCGACTTTTACCGGGACAGATCACATATCAATTTTCCATTGAGCAATAGCGATCTGCAGAGTGGCAAGTCTCACTTTAATGTAAATACCCGGAGATACTGCAATTTCAAAGCGCCTTACAACAGGCGTGACTTTTATAAGATAACACTGATATTAGGAGAAGGTGAACTGTGTTATGGTGGCAATTCTATTGTCATAGACAAGCCGGCCATGTTGTTACCCTGTCCGTCAGTTCCTTATTCCTGGACCAGTTTATCCGATCATCAGGATGGATATTACTGCCTCTTCAACCAGGAATTCTTCAATGAACATACTCAGTTTGACATTTTCAAACGCTCCCCGCTGTTCAAAGCATGGAGCGAGCCTGTTCTGTTCCTGGACGATAAGCAGTTAGCGCTGGTAACAGTGTATTTTGAACAGATGATGGAGATGGCACACAGTAATTATTCATTTAAGTATGAAGTGATCCGTAACCTGCTATGTCTCCTGATGCATTCCCTGTTGATAGAACAGCCAGACGGCAATTACACCAGCGAATTACCGGCCTCTTCGCGTTTACTCAGGATGTTCGATGAACTGTTACATCAGCAATTCCCGCTGGATTCACCCGCGCATCCATTGACAATGAAGACGCCTGCCGACTTTGCCCGGGCCTTGAACGTGCATGTTAATCATTTGAATTCTGTAATCAAAACTACCACTGGCAATACAACTACCGCCATTATTAAAGGCCGGGTGCTGGAAGAAGCGAAAACCCTGCTGCATAATACACAATGGGATGTGTCTCAGGTAGGATACTGCCTCGGGTTCGAGGAACCTGCCCATTTTAATCATTTCTTTAAAAAAGCGGTGGGAATTACCCCTTTACAGTTCCGGCAGACTAAACTGAAAGCTATTCTTTGATTTAGACAAGAATTCCTTTGAATTACAATACCGAAATTTTTATGACCTGATCTACCTTTGTTGCGTCATTCAAAAAAAGGTTCATCAGGTATGTTAAGAAGTGCATCAGAAAGAAGAAAGAAGATAGCGACAACTTTAGCGTTTATCTCCATTCCGTTATCGGGTTTCGTAACGGATATTTATTTACCCTCTTTTCCTACAATGGCTACCAGCCTCGGAGTACCGGAGCATAGTATACAGCTTACACTCACATGTTTTTTCCTCAGTTATGGCGTGTCCCAATTGTTTGTAGGCAGTCTGCTGGACAGCATAGGCAGGTTCAGGCCCGCTATGTATGGTTTGGGAGTGTTGATCATTTCATCTTTATTAATAGGCATCACAAGGAACGTTCAGCTGATCTGTTGTTTAAGGATCATACAAGGTATAGCCGTGGCTTTTGTGGTGGTGTCAAAGCGGGCTTTCTTTGTAGATCTGTACAGTGGCGAGAAGCTGAAACATTATCTTAGCTTTTTTACGATCATCTGGTCCTTAGGTCCGATAGTGGCGCCTTTCCTGGGTGGTTATCTGCAGAAGTTCTTTAACTGGCAGGCCAATTTCTATTTCCTGGCAGGATATGCCTTGCTGATGCTGATCTTTGAACTGATCTTCAGCGGTGAAACGATAGCGGCACGTAAACCGTTCGATCTGGCAAGAATAAAAGGGAACTATGCAATGATGCTTGGCGACCCGAAATTTCTGCTCGGCATTATCACACTAGGTATGAGTTATTCCGTTGTGATGGTATTTAACATCGCAGGTCCGTTTGTCATCGAAAACAGTTTTCACTTCAATGCGGTGACGATCGGATATTGTACATTGATACTGGGTTTCTCCTGGATGATCGGCGGGATTATCAGCAAACGGCTTATAGCGCTCGATTTTAACCGGAAGGCATCTGCAGCCGTGGTTGTTCAGTTTGTGTTGATCAGTATATTGTTCCTGGTAGGATATGGTTATCAGCAGCTGTGGTGCCTGATGTTATTTGCTTTCGTTATTCATATCTGTTCCGGCTTCTTGTACAATCTTTTCTTTACTCAAAGCCTGTTGTATTTTCCGCAGCATGCGGGCATGACAGCGGGACTGTTAGGAGGACTGGTGTATGTGATAACATCGTTGTCAAGCTTTACACTTTCCCGGACCGGCAAGATAGCCACGCAGCAGGATATGGTGCTCCGTTACCTTGTAATATCGGCAATACTCGGGGTTGTGATCTGGTCTTTTGTTCGCGTTAGAAGAAGTGCAGCTAAACTCGCAGCAGTATAAAAAATGGGGCTGACCAAAAAGTAATGGTCAGCCCTAATTTATTCGGGTACCTGATAGAGGCCTGTCATCGTTTAAGCGATTCTCAAAGCCCTCACTTTACTTTTTGGTCAGCCCCATTCTATTTCTTATTCCAGGTATTGCTATCCCAGCCCTCGGGCTTTTGAGGGGTAGTATTCTCAAACCGGATGTTATCTGTAAGATCGCCGGAAAGATTTGCAACGATCTTATTCACCGGATTAATAAAACGTACGTTATTAAAAGTGACGTTTCTGTTATCGGTGAATGTCAGCAGTGAATCCGACGTGTAGATAATAGTATTGGATATCTTCATATCAGTGGCATCCGCACTCTGGATGATTTTGCTGCAATGTGCCTCTACATTTTCAAGACTGAAGTTCTTCATCGGGGACTCAGGGATCCCATCCACTCTTACAAGCGCCCTGGCGCTGTCTACGACGATATCTTTCGCATGTATGTTCCTGTATAATGGAGTTAGTTTGTTAACGGGTAAAGCCGGCAGGCGATCGGCCAGTGCGCCTACATACATCCTTGCGCCCAGCATATCCCATCTGAATGCATCGAGACGCAGCCGCATACGCACACGCTCATAATAGAGGTTTTCACCGCCACCGCCACGGGGACGTCTTGTTTTGAAGCGCAGGCCTACTTCTGTATCATCAAAAACGACGTCATGTACATAGAGGTTCCGGATCATAGCGGCGGTTTCACTGCCTACGGTGATACCTCCGTGGCCCTGTCGTGCCAGGCAAAAGCGGATCACTACATTCTCAGTAGGCTTGCCTATTCTAAGGCCATCTTCGCCACGTCCTGCCTTCAGGGTAAAGCAATCGTCGCCACAGTTAAGCGTGCAGTATTCTATCAGGACATTCCTGCTGGATTCGATATCTATACCATCTCCACTCGGAATACCCACAGAATTGACCGTAATCCCCCTTATAATGACGTTGTCGCAATAAATGGGTACAACATTCCAGAAAGGGGTATTATCGAGCTGTATGCCCTCGATAAACACATTTTTGCAGCTAACGGCAGAAACGAACATAGGAAGGTAAACAGGACCTCCGTTATGTCCGTCATATATCCTTTCCGAAACCGGTTTATTGGCAGCAACCACATTTTCTATCACATCCTGGCGCATCACTTGTTTTCTTACAGGACAGTTAGCAGGAGGGCCGACCAGTTTGCCTTTTCCGGTAACAGCTATATTCTGCTGATTATGCGCATAGATACAGGCGCCGAGCGACATTACCTCCACACCTTCCGTACGGGTAAATACAACCGGAAGATAATCAGCCACCTCTCCGCTGAAGTTCAAAACAGCATTTTCTTCCAGGTGCAGATTGACGTTCGATTTTAATATGATGCGTCCGGTACGCCAGTTGCCGGCAGGGACATTGACGGTACCGCCGCCGTGTTTACTCACAGCATCTATGGCCCGCTGGATCTCCTGGGTCTGTGTATCACCTTTACCTTTGATAGTGATAGTGTATGAAGGAAATACTGGCTTTTTAAATGCAGGCATAGGAAAAGGCGCCTTAACAGCAGCAATGTTCGCCGTAAGTTTTGCTGGTCCTACTTCATCGATCGTCGGTACATGAGTTTTTACCTGCGAAACCGCCTGTAAGGTGATACATGACAGGCAAAGTATCAGTATTCTTTTCATTAACTGGAATTTGCAGGTAAGATAGAAAATTATTATTGTTTATTTGACACTTTAATGAAGAGTGGTTCTTTGAAAAGAAAAGGGGCCTGAAGCAATTTGCCTCAGGCCCCTTCATGAGTAGGAATTAAACTTCGACACCGCCGCCTATAATTGGCAATGCCACTTCCGAAGAAGCCAACTGTAGCGTTGATGACATAAAGTTCGTGACACTGAAATCTGATTTTAATTCGTTGAACCAAATGCATTTTACCCAGTATCCAGGCTCCTGAATCGTCATTTTAGGCCCGCCTGACTTAAGTACAACAATATCGCCTTCCTGAAAGCTGTTCGCTTCTGACATAATTGATAATTTTAGTTGATTATTGAAACGGAGTTGTTGCAATTTCCAATTCATACTTGGCTGCATTATCTACATCCATGCCTTGTACATCAATCACCCTTTTTGCATTTGATGCCAGGTTAGTGGTATTACCCATGCCAGTTCCGACAACTTTACCATCTTTATCGAACCATGTTGCCTTAATTTCAACATAGTCCTCCAGGTTGCTGCCGTTATTTTGTACCTGAACATGAATGGTCCTGTATGTTGACCCGGCAAGGGTCTCTTTCTTTTCTGAATGTTGAAGGATCTCGATCTTCGTCATCGGAGCGGATGCTGTTGCGGCTTCTGATTCTCCGGTAGTTTTATTCCCCGGCTGTGTATCGCATGCTGATAGTGCCGTAATGATCAGGGTGCAGGCTGCAATGCTCATTATTTTCCTGATGGGATAAATGGTAAGTTTGTTCATAACTGCGGTGTATTTGGTTTGCCGCAACAATACGTTAAGTGCTGAAATAATTGGTTAATAGGAAGTTAACGTAGAAATAAAGGAGATATAAGAAAACAATTTTATGGATTAGCCCTGAACCTGCGGCTCCCTGTTTCATGCTCGGTTCAGCATCGGTTAAAATGGATTGAATATAATTTTCAGTACCTGATTTTGGTGTTCATTAAAGATGACATCTGAAGGGATCTATTTCTATCGCCCTTTCCGTTCGAATAAGTAAGATTCAGTACGACCACTACCTGATAGCGTAACGCGAAGCCGTGTTCCAGTCCTTCCATAGACTATCTTCGACGGGAAAGCATAATCAGGTTTTTCAAGGATAAACCCGTTATTACTCAGATAAGAAAGGTGATAAATGATAGGCCATTTGCTGTTATCTACAGGGACCGCATACATTATTTCCCCTTCGAGAAAAAGGTCGAATGTCCGTTTATTTATGCTGTCCTTGCCTGATAGTGTATACCTGCTTCCTGCAAGCCAGTAACGATAAGAATCTTTTCTCACCCATTTTTCCTCTTTCGATAGTGTACCGGAACTATCGATGCTTACCCATGTGCCTTCCAGCCAGTTGAGTTCTTCAAACTCTTCTTTAGTTGCAAACTCTTTCTTCGAAACAGAAGCCTGTTCGCTCTTAGGATCTCGCAGGTTTTCAAGTTGTCCGGAATTATTTGATGGCACAATGTGCTGAGCGCATATAGTATGGAAAATAGAAAACAGTAGGGAAATGAGTAGCGTTCGTTTTTTCATAGGATACTGATAATAAAAATCTTCCCAAGTCAGAAATTGTTAGATGAATGGGAAACTGCGTGTGTTCTTTAGTTTGAAATTAATGCGCTAGCAATTGAGCTATTTTATTTGAGAAGTTAATTTCTTACTGATGCTACCGTTGACTTCTAGTCCTGCAATTGTTTTTATAAAATATTGAACACTGGGACATGAAGGATGTTCGGCAGAGATGCTAAGATCAAGCTCATGTTGTTCTAATAGACGTTTTATCAATTTAATTTTACCTGCCGAGTTGTTTCCAATACCTCTTCCCGTATGATCTACCATTAAGCGATTTATAGTCTGATAAGGGATTCGTTCTGCTTCAGGAAGTGGGAAGAAGAAATCATCGGTTTTGAGCAGTTGTCTCATTGCAGGAGTGCACGCGAGAAACCAGGATTCAATTTGCTGAACCGCTATTACGAGCAAGTCTTGTGGGCGGGATTTAATTCTGTTTTTAGTTCTTGTTATGCAAAGATCCTGATCAAGATCTGTGAGTATCACAATCTTCTCTGCTTCATTTCTTTCCAGTAGCTGGATATAGCTTTCTATATTATGCGGCAAGAGATTGCCAGATCCACCAGCATTAATAACGTTAACTAATTCGATGTTATTCTTTTTCAGAAATTCATTAAATGACATTGATTTAAGCAGAATGAATTCTGTAGCTCCTTCGACAATAAAGCCTACTTTGATCATAATACACCTCCTCCAAAAGCGTTTGTAAGCCAGGCTTCGTCTGTTTTTATATTAACTGCATCATATTCATTCAGCTGCTTGGCGATCGTAGCGCCATTTACTTTATTCACAAGTATGATTTCCCGTGGTTCCAGACATCTCACCAGTGTTCGCGAATGTGTGTTAAGCAAAATATGGTGTCCTTTTTCTTCGCTTTTTTCCCGGAAAAAGTCCACTAATAATTCTATCGCCTGTGGGTGAAGTCCATTTTCCGGTTCTTCAATGCATAAAAATTGAGGACTATCTGTTTGGTACACTACTGCCATTAAGGCGAGTATATTGTTTGTGCCGTCAGAAATTAAATGTTTGGAGAATGGCTTGTCTGATGTTTTTTCATATAAAAAGAATTCAGAGCTGCCATCGAGGTTGGATTTTCTGATCTCAATGTTATTAAATTCTGGGATGAGTATCCGTAACCATTCTACAAATTCGTCTTTTTTTTCACCATCCTCAAAAATCTGTGCAAGAATCTGTGATAAATTTGATGCATCCGTATGTAATCGTGATTGTAGCTGGGAACTCCTGTTTAAGAAATTTTTTCCAACAAATAATCTTGAGAAGTTATCGATAAAAATTTCAAATTCGTTATTATATGAAAGTTGTTTACTTCTGACATTTTCCAGGAAGCTTGCACGTTTTAGTTTATCCCTTATATCAAGAGGGGACAGTCCTTTCTCATCGTCTTTCAGGTCAAATACAGGGTCATGACTAATACCGTATACATCATCAAAGCCAGTGAGCTTTCTTTGTGGTGTTGGTAATAGCTCGAATTTAATCTTGAAATTATCATCAAATTGGTAATGAAAGCTCAATGTACTGCGAAGTGATGCCTGGAAAGAATAGATATTTTTAAATCCCCCAAAGAAGGAAGTCGCTTCAAATGGAAATCTGCAAACATAATTCGTGAACTCCAGTGCTTCAAAAATGTTACTCTTACCACTGGCATTTGGACCGACAATAGCGGCAAAAGAGGGCAAATTTTCCAACTTGAAATCTACTAGAGACTTAAAATTCCTGATATGAAGTTGCTTAATTCTCATTGATAAAAATTCATCTAATGCATCTAAAATAAAAAAAGGCTATAGCAAATCTAGCCCTTTCTTTTTGTAACGTATGTCCCTGTAAGAGGATGTTTTGAAGTTATTATTAATGCAAGTTGTCTGGCGGTTGGCAACTCAAGACTCATCTGAGCGGGAAACGGGACTCGGACCCGCGACCTTTAGTTTGGGAAACTAATGCTCTACCAACTGAGCTATTCCCGCATTATTTGATAACCAATCATTTATAGTGGCGAATGTATTTTTAAATATACGTCTTTATAGAATTCGACCCAAACATGGTCACAAAATATTTCTTTCGAATGAAAGATATTGTGCAGACGATATCCATTAACCGGACTATTTTCATTTAAAATAGAAAAGCCACCTGAAATTAATCAAATGGCTATATAACTATAACTATCAGTCTTATTGGGTATGAATTGAAGTGCTACTACGCCAAAGAAAACTTCTTTGCCAGCCAGCTCTCCTTCAAAGGCAACAGCCATTTCTCTTTCATCTCACCGAGGGTCAGCACTGTATTGTTCACATACAGCGTATTCTCGTCAATAAAGCCCTTTTCCAAAGCATATTGTAATTGTGCCATTGGCAACAACTGTAACTTGTCTTTCACAACGAATGCCAGTGAAAGGCGGTCAAAAAGGTTTACTTCGTACTGACGCTCTATACTCTTCACAATGCGAACGGAACTGTCTGTGCTGCAACCGCTTACCCCAACATTCGATTCATCCGCGATAAGTACGATCACCTGATCAAAGAGCAACTGTCCCCATCCCTTCACCGGAGCACCATGTGCATTCCATTGGGAGGTGAACTGATGCAATTGTTCGTTTATTTCCAGTTTTTCCTTTTCACTGAACGGGCGATTGCTCTGATATATCCAAACCCGGGAAGACGGGTGAAAGTCTGCCGGTAGTAATTGTTTAATTTCCTGTTTCATGGTGCAAAATTACCAAAAAATTGAGTACTGATTACTGACGGCCGTCATTTGAGTGTCATAGTGGTGGTAGAGAGAGCTTTATTTCTCAATTCCCTGTAACAGAAAGGTTTCGAAAGAACTATCTGTCCATGACGAATAAAAGTAGGGCTTGTAAGGCGGATAGCTTTTATGGCCTATATAAGGTTTCCGCTGCTTATAGCTTTTGTAAGGTTCGTATTGGGTATACCCGGTGGAAGCCTTCTTGGTAGCCCCGATCTTGTCGCCTTTATGGTCTCTGATAATGCCTTTTTCATACCAGCCCAGGTGTTTTCCGTTAAATCCGTAAACGTCTGCTTCCGAGAGAAAAGCAACCGGCTCACCACTGTAGAGGTAGATGGTCCGGTCCTCGTCTTTCGTATCTATATAAGCGGTCGCTTTGCCGTCTTTATTGAAAAGGGCGATGTCCTGCGCTTTTACTGAGCTGTAGCAGATGAGCATCATCAGGATCAGGAACGGTCTCATGCTATCTGCTGTGCTATGAGCTCTGCTATATCCAGTACCTGTACGGCGTCTTCCTTACCCTGTTCTTTCACACCATCTGTCAGCATTGTCATACAGAAGGGACAGTTGGAAGCAATGACAGCAGCACCAGTTTCTACGGCTTCTTTGCCACGCTCGAAGTTAACACGGGTAGTACCTTTCTCTTCTTCCTTAAACATCTGCGCGCCGCCTGCGCCGCAACAAAGGCCATTACTACGGCAGCGTTTCATTTCCACAAGCTCTGCGTCCAGTGCTTCCAGCACTTTACGGGGAGCTTCATAGATGTTATTGGCACGTCCCAGGTAGCAGGAATCGTGATAAGTGATCTTGCGTCCTTTGAAAGCACCGGCTTCTTTCATCCTGACTTTTCCTTCATCGATAAGCTGCTGGAGGTAGGTAGTATGGTGGATCACTTCATAGTGCCCGCCAAGTTCAGGATATTCATTACGGAGTGTATTAAAGCAGTGAGGACAGGCGGTAACGATCTTTTTTACCTCATAGCCATTCAGTACGGCTATATTGTTCTGTGCCATCATCTGGAAGATAAATTCGTTGCCGGCCCTGCGTGCAGGATCGCCGGTACAGCTTTCTTCTTTACCAAGTATGGCGAAGCGAACGCCTACTTTATCGAGGATAGTGGCAAATGCTTTGGTGATTTTCTGCGCACGTTGATCAAAACTGCCGGCACATCCCACCCAAAAGAGGATTTCAGGTGTTTCGCCGTTGGCGGCGTATTCGGCCATCGTTTTTATTTGCATGTGTATATCAGTTTAACTTAACGCTATTATCCATTCATTTCTACGGCCCATTTGTCCCTGTCGTCCGGGCTCATTTTCCATGGCGCCATATTGTTTTCAATGTTGCTGAACATCATATTCCATTCCTGCGGTGCGCTGGTTTCTTCCATTACGAGGTGACGGCGCAGCTGCATAATGATGTGCAGCGGATTGATACTCACAGGGCATTCCTGTACGCAGGCGCCGCAGGAGGTACAGGCACGGAGCTCTTCTTCAGTGATATGATCGCGGAGCAGTGTTTTACCATCTTCCGTAAAGGAGCCTGTTTTCGCTATCTGCTCACCGATTGCTTCTGCACGGTCGCGGGTATCCATCATGATCTTACGGGGAGATAGCTTTTTACCGGTGATGTTCGCAGGACAGGCAGCGGTACAGCGGCCGCATTCCGTACAGCTGTAAGCGTCCAGTAGATTTTTCCAGGTAAGGTCCGGTACATCTTTGGCGCCGAATTTAGGAATATCGCCCGCAGGGGCGTCTGCGGCCAGCTCTGGCTGAAGCATCAGCTGTACTTCTTTCTGTACGGCAGGCATATTTTCCATTTTGCCTTTAGGCCGGAGATCGGCATAATAGGCATTCGGAAAGGTCAGTATGATATGCAGGTGTTTAGAGTAGGGGAGGTAGTTCAGGAACGCCAGGATACCCAATATATGTAACCACCAGCAGGTGCGTTCTATGGCGATGAGTGTACCGTCTGATAATCCGCTGAAAAGCGAAACAAACGGACCCGTTACCCAGAATGCGCCCGTATTGATATAATGTTCATGCCCATGTTGTTGCAAGGCCTGATCCGCCGTATTCATGGTCAGGAACAACAGCATCAGCACTATTTCTGTAATAAGGATATAATTGGCGTCAGAACGTGGCCAGCCGTCCAGTTCATGCTGATTAAGCCTTTTCACCTTTACAATGTTCCTGCGTACCAGGAAGATAGCACATCCGGCTAATACAAGCACGGCCAGTACTTCAAAACAGCCGATCAGCACCGGATAAAGCCCTCCCAGTAAAGGGGCGAACAGGCGGTGTTTACCCAGTATACCATCCAGGATTATTTCCAGGATCTCCACATTGATAATAACAAAACCCGCATATACGAAGAAGTGCAGTACGGCAACAAGGGGATTACGGAACATTTTCTTCTGTCCGAATGCAAGCAGTAACAGATTCCGCCAGCGGGCAGCTGGTTCGTCATTCAATTGTACATCCCTGCCAAGCAGGATATTCTGCCTGATCTGCCTGGCCTTCCTGTAAAACAGGTATACAGCAACGCCAAAGGCAATTACAAATAATAGCTCCTGAATTATATGCATACGTCAGATTTGACTTCCTAATTTATAGCAATGTAAGGAAAAATAGATCATCCGCCATCGACTATGATCTGTCGACTATGGACTCTTTTTCCTAATTTTACCCCGCTAAACAACCAACATGGAAACTAAGAATGTGATCCTGACCCAGGATGTGATAGAGAAGAAGATCAAACGTATTGCTTACGAGATCTATGAACATAACAGTGATGAACAGGAAATTATCCTGGCAGGTATCTGGGACAGGGGAATGATACTGGCAGAGCAGATCGCAGGTATTCTGCAGGAGATCTCTCCGTTGCGTATCAAACTCTTACAACTAAACCTGGACAAGCAACGTCCGGAAGCCGTAAAGCTTTCTGAAGAGATGGATTTCAGCGGAAAAGTGATCGTGCTGGTGGATGATGTGGCAAATTCAGGCCGGACCATGTTATATGCATTGAAACCTTTCCTGCAATTCCTGCCCAGGAAAATACAGACGGCCGTACTGGTAGACCGTAAACATAAATCCTTTCCTTTATCGGTAGATTTCGTGGGATATTCCCTCGCTACCACACTACAGGATATGGTAATGGTGGATATGGAAGAGAACCAGATCAGGTCGGCCTATCTCGTCTAAGATATAGTTAAAGCTCGGAAAGCCCCGTAGGAAGAGAGTTCCGGCATCGGGGCAGCAACCTTAAATATGTTCCGGACACGGAACAGCACTCTCGTGTTTTTCCTACGTGTAGGGATCGTGGTGAAGTCAATATCAGGCCACAAACAAAACTGTCGGTAACGGGAATAAAAATCCCGGTACTATACCTGCGTATTCGTACCGGGACTAAGTTTAAAGAAATGAAGTGTTATTTCAACTTCATATCCTTAATGATATCTTGTACACGTTGATCAAGCGCTTTGGTAACTGCATCAAAGTCTTCCGCTTTCTCAAGTGGCTGATTGACGCTGAAGTAGAATTTGATCTTAGGCTCTGTACCTGATGGACGTGCAGAGATCTTGCTACCATCTTCCAGTACAAACTGCAGTACATTAGATCTTGGCAGATCGATCGGCTTTACTTCACCTGTTTTCAGGTTTTTAACCTGCTGCAATTCATAGTCATACAGAGTAGCAACTTTAGAACCATTGATAGTTGTCGGAGGATTCTCACGATAACCACGCATCATCTCGGCAATTTCATCTGCTCCCTTCATACCTTTTTTGGTAATGGAGATCAGGTTCTCTTTATAATAACCGTATTTCACGTAGATGTCTATCAGCTGTTCATACAGTGATCTTCCCTGACTACGTGCATAAGCAGCCATTTCACAGATCAGTGCAACAGAAGCAATGGCGTCCTTATCACGTACGTTATCGCCGATCATGTAACCGTAAGATTCTTCACCACCACAGATGAACTTCTCTTTGCCTTCCTTACGTTTGATCAGGTCAGCGATCCATTTAAAGCCGGTCAGTACATTGTAACAGTTTACATTGTTCTTTGCGGCGAATACATCGATCAGGTCAGAGGTAACTACAGTTTTACAAACGTAGTCTGTATCTCCTGCCAGGCCTTTACGTTTACGGCCTTCAATGATATAGTTGAAGAGCAGTACGGCAGTCTGGTTACCATTCAGTAAAGTCCATTCACCTTTCAGGTCTTTCACAGCAATACCTACACGGTCAGAATCAGGGTCTGTACCCAGCAGGATAGCAGCATCGAGTTCTTTGGCTTTCTTCAGGCCCAGGCTCATTGCTTCTGCTTCTTCCGGGTTAGGATATACTACGGTAGGGAAATTACCATCCGGAGTAGCCTGTTCTTCCACCACATGCACATTGGTAAATCCGTAACGTTTCAGGATCTCGGGAGCGAGTGTAATACCCGTACCGTGGATAGGTGTATAAACTATTTTCAGGTCGTGTTGTTCCTTGATCACTTCTGGCTGAATACTCAGGTTTTTCAGCTCCTGGAGATAAGCTTCATCTACGTCTTTACCAATAGAAGTAATATTTGCTTCTCCGCCGGACCATTTTACTTCATCAATAGAAGAGATCTTCTCTACTTCACGGATGACGTTTTTATCGTGGGGAGGCACCAGCTGGGCGCCATCGTTCCAATAAGCTTTATAGCCGTTATATTCTTTAGGATTGTGGGAAGCTGTCAGCACGATACCACCCTGGCAACCCAGGTGACGGATAGTGAAGGACAGTTCCGGGGTAGGACGGAGGCTTTCGAACAGGTATACTTTAATACCATTGGCAGCCAGTACATTAGCAGCCACTTCGGCAAAGTAACGGCTGTTATTACGGCTGTCATGTGCAATAGCCAGTTTTATCTCACCGGTGAAGGCCTGTTTCAGATAGTTGGCAAAGCCCTGGGTGGACATCCCAACCGTATATTTATTCATACGGTTCGTACCAACGCCCATTATGCCGCGCAGACCGCCGGTGCCAAACTCCAGGCTGCGATAGAATGCATCAGCCAGTTCATCGGGGTTTTCCTGTTGCAATTTTTTGATGGTGGCCACGGTATCCGTGTCAAATTGGCCACCAAGCCACTGTGATACCTTACTTTCAATAATATTATCCATAGAACGATTTGGGTTTGTTTTCTTAGTAAGAAAAAACAAGTCTGTAAATTAAAGCTAAAATCCGGAGAAAATGAAAAGCCCGGGGAAAGAACTCAGCAATTATCAAACCAGTTATTCCTAATAAAAAAACGGTATGTTGATAAATAGAAGTATTCCACATACAATTGAAAATTGGGGGTATTGGTTAATTTTGCGGGTATGAGGCGGTACGAAGATTCTTACAAACAAAAAGGATTACGCAGGCAACTGGTCGATAGTATCCGGCAGAAAGGCATTACTGATGAAAATGTATTAACGGCTATCAACAACATTCCACGGCATTATTTCCTGGATACAGCTTTTGAAGGCATTGCCTACGAAGACAGGGCATTCCCCATCGGGGAGGGACAGACCATTTCCCAGCCTTATACAGTAGCATATCAGTCACAGCTGCTGGAGCTCAAGCCTTTTGAAAAGGTGCTGGAGATCGGCACCGGTAGCGCCTACCAGGCTTGTGTACTGGCAGAGCTGAAGGTGAATGTATTTACGATAGAACGCCAGAAAAGGCTGTTTGACCTGATAAAACAGTTCCCTTTCAAATCAAAGTACCCCACCATCCGTTTCTTTTACGGCGATGGTTATGAAGGACTTCCCACTTATGCACCCTTTGACAAGGTCCTGGTAACTGCAGCTGCGCCCCAAATTCCGGAGAAGCTGTTGCAACAGCTGAAGATCGGCGGAAAAATGGTCATTCCCGTAGGCGGTCAGGAAGTGCAGCGGATGCTGCGCATTACCAAGATCAGCGATACGGAATATGACCAGGAAATGTTTGATAACTTTTCTTTCGTGCCTATGCTGGCTGGCAAGAAATCATAAAGTGCTGTCAGCAGGCTTTTTATCCTTATCTCTTTCCTTATAATCAGATTCGTCTTCAGGCACCTCCTGTTTCTTTTTCTTCTTGAACATTTCCGGGTCCATTTTTCCGAAACGGTAACGTATGTTCAGACGAATGAAACGGGTGGTCCTTTTGCGGACGTAGTCCTGGATAAATGCATCCGTTTCGTAATGGGAGCTGTAATTCTGTGTATTCAGCACATCTGAAATGTTCAGGGCGATGGCCAGAGCATTGTTCTTCAGCATTTCCTTACGGATGCCGAGGTCCATCCCGTTCATAGCCTTAAAAGTACCCTGTGGCTGTACCCTCGGTGAGCGGTAGTATCCATTCACCTGCACGTTGATCTTTCCCGGAAGCCTTACATTCGAGTTAACGGTGATGCCATAAGTAAGATACTCGTTATTGATATTTGCCCCGGTCAGTTTACTATATTCCGCGTTCAGGTTGGTCGTTACATTCCATCCCTGAATAACATGCAGGTTATAGGTGAAATTGGCGCCCCAATCCTTATCGGTGGCCAGGTTCATGGGCTTGGTCGTTGTTACGCCGGTAGTGGTGTCCAGGAGGCTGATACGGTCAATATCATCATTCGCCTGGGAATAATATACACCTGTATTCAGGTAGTCTTTTGTATTAGGGAAATACCTGGAATAATTTGCTTCAAACTTGTGCGTCAGGGACGGATTCAGTTCCGGGTTCCCCACACGGATATTCTGTGGATCAGAGTTGTTGACATACGGTAACAACTGATCAAATCCAGGTCTGTCTATCCTTGTTGAATAGTTCAGGATCAGGCTCTGGTTCTCATTGTGCGGCAGATTATATTTCAGGAACACACTCGGGAATACGTTCAGGAACTTATTATTTACAGAAGTATCCTTTGTGTATGAATAACCTTTCAGATTGGCCTGTTCCACTCTCGCGCCGACCTGGTAACCCAGATTACCGATAGCACTTGAAAAATTCATATATCCGCCATAAATATCCTGCTTATAGAAGTAGGTATTGGAGAGGTCCAGGCTTTTTTCAAATTGCTGGGTAGTAAAGTTGAACAGTTGGGCATCGTAATCATTGTTGTTATCCTGCAATGTTACTTTAGCGCCTGCTTCAAACTTTCCCTTTTTGCCGACTGGAGTGGTGTAGTCGGTCTGGATGTTCCAGAACTGATTCTGGGATACGCCTAAATTCCGCTGCTGTTGTGAAGGACCCTGAGTATTGTCGGCATATTGAGAGAGTGTATTGTAATTACTGTTGTTCCGGCCTTTATTGTTGCTATAACTGATATAAGCAGTCCATTCCTCATTCTGTTTATCCGTCGTATGGCGGAAGTTCAGGCTGGTATTGTTATTCGGATTGCGGTAGCCGCTGTTATTATGGCGCTCACCAGTCTGGAGCGGAGATTTGTGCGCATCCAGGTAATTCAACATGATATCGTCTGTACTGTTACCGCTGTTCACACTCAGTCCTTCAGAGATCGTAATCGTATTATAATCATTCAGGTAATAGTCAAGCCCGATGCGGCCGCCTCTACCTGAATTGCTATTTTTGTTCCGGCTGTCCTGGGTAAAGAAAGCAGTACCTGCTGTATCAGGAATAAGGTTCTGGCGATTGCTGTAGCCATAACCTGTCTGGCTGTTATGCCAGCCGTTGAAATTGGCGAAGAAATTGAATTTCCGGATACGGAGGTTCGTATTAAGATTACCATTGAGCTGTCCGCGGGTGGCTACGCCGGCACTTACCATCACATTATACCCGATCGCTTTATCCTTTTTCAGGATGATATTGATGATACCACCGCCACCATTGGCTTCAAACTTGGCGGAAGGATTGTTGATCACCTCTACGCGATCTATCGTTGAAGCGGGGATCATCTGCAGAGCGGTTTTAGCATCTCCGAAAGGGGAGGGCTTTCCATCTACATAGATCGTCACACTTTTACCGCGAAGGGTAAGGTTATCATCAATATCCACATTTACGCTGGGGATATTCTTAAGTACGTCTGTTCCGGTACCGCCTTCCGCAGTTACTATACTACCTGCGTCAAAGACCTGGCGGTCTATTTGCATGGAAAAAGCCGGTTTCTCGGATTTGATCTCCACAGTGGCCAGCACCTTACCGGCAGGCTGTAGTTTAACGATACCTGCCGACTGTATTGGTTTACCGGGTATGATCTTTATTGCCTTTAACAGTTTTTCATATCCCATAAAGGTGATGCGTAGCACGTAGTTACCAGTAGGAACTGCATTAAACGCAAAATCACCATCCGGTTCAGTGTACATACCTGTTACTACGGATGAATCCTGCGGGTGGAGCAATACCACAGACGCATATTCTACCGGTTTGCCAGTATTGGCGTCCAGCGCTTTACCAGTAAGTTTTGCGGCATTATTGCCGGTTTGGGCCATAGCAGTAGCGCCATAGCATATAAACGCTGACAGGAGTAGACGTTTCAGCATGCATGATAGATATTAATGAGACCTAATGTTGAGACCAGGGACAAAAATATCTATCTCATATGTAAAGTATTGCTATTTGTGATGAATGGTCAGTTACTGTGGTGTAGGGCAATCCATAATTGTAATAACCCTATCAGAAAACCGAAAGCAGCTCCACCCAGTTCCGCTAATCGCAGTTCGCGGCCGATGGAAGTTTTCAGCAATGTTTTTATCTGACCGGCAGAAATTGTCATTATCTTTTGGCTGACAAGCGCCTTGACATCGAGTTCTTTTTGTGCGTTCTGCAGGTATTGATCGATGATCTGCGGGAACATATTATCCAACTCTGTAACCAACACTTTCTTTACTTGCTGGATGGTGCTGTCTCCGATAAACATTTTGAAAACAGGCATCGCTTCCGGTAGTTTCTCCCGGAGGAAAGTATCCATATGTGCTTCTACTACTGGAATGATGCTTTTAATTTTTTCCGGGTCAGCAAGTTTATTCCTGATATCATCAAAAGAGAATAATTGCGTAGCGACAAATTCACCTGCTTGAATGGCTAGTTGCTGCTGACGTCCTGAAAAGGAACGGAGCAGGAACATAATAGTTATTTTGTTGGTCATCCATCCTGTCAGAGCGGCTAAAAACGGTATGAAATATAGTGACATAGCGAGTTGATTAAAAAAAGTATGCAAAGGAAGCAGAAAAAATTTGGAAATTAAAAACACATTTCGTTATCTTTGCATCCCAATCAAAACAAACGGTGGTCGTAGCTCAGTTGGTTAGAGCATCAGATTGTGGTTCTGAGGGTCGAGGGTTCGAAACCCTTCGATCACCCAAAAAGCAGGAAGGCAGCAGAAATGCTGCCTTTTTTTGTGCCCTGAAACCTTTATTGGGTATAAGTTTAGCTGAAATGGTACAAATTGGTATTTATATTAAGTCAAATCCTCAGAAATTAGAAAATACCCTAAAAGTGACCCTATAACTTCAATTTGGGGTACATAATGGGGTACAATAAGAAGCCTCTCAAGGGAGAAATCTCAATAGGTAATCATAGAGGTAGAATAAGAATCAGATGGAGGCATGAAGGGAATAGATATCAATTAAACCTACCTTTTGCCTATTTACCAGAGAATATGCATCATGCCACCCTGAAAGCTGATGAAATCAAGCTGGATATAAGAAAAGGGTGTTTTGATACCACTTTAGTGAAATATAAACCAGAGCCTGTAAAACCAGTTATTCCCACTCCTTCACAGACAGAAATCCCAGAATCTACAGTGATCTACCTGGATCAATTAGTCAGCAAGTTCAATGACTGGACTAAGAATATCAGAAATATCAATATTGACCTGTCTGTTGATTATTTAGGTATCAGCAGGATGCTGGGAAGGTATGTGAATGTTCCATTGGAGGATATAGCTGCTAAAATGATAGGGGAGAAGTGGTCTGTAATAACTTATAACAGAAGGCTGAATTTCCTGAGTAGTTTCTTCTCCTGGTTGCAGGATACAGGGGTAATCACAATAAATCCTCTATTGCATGTTACCAAAAGGAGGGAAAAGAGGAAAAGCAAGAATAAGAGAAGGGAGCCACTAACTGAAGAGGAGATCAATGATTTTCTGGAAGCCATCAGAAAAGATACCTATTGTCACAAGTTCTCTCCCTATAGGCATTCCCTTTACTATCCTTTTTTAAAATTCATCTTCCTGACTGGTGTCAGAAATGCAGAAGCCATAGGGCTAAAGGTTAAGCATATAGATTTTGAGGCAAGGCATATAGAGATTTCAGACACTTTAGCCAGAACAACCAAAGGTACTCACCATGCTGCCAGGATAAGCAAGGGAACCAAGACAGGTAATATAAGATACCTCCCTTTAACAGAGGAACTTTTAGCACTACTAAGCCCTCTTTTACATGACAGCGAACCTGATAGTTTAGTATTCCTATCCCCAAAAAAGCTATCAATCGATGATAGAATGCTAAAAAAGAGGGTTATTAAACCAGTTATGCTTGCTCTTGGTATTGCAGACAGGGATTTATATGCTGCAAGGCATTCTTTTGGTACAAGGGCTATACAGCAGGGAATGGTTTTAACTGATGTGGCTTATCTGATGGGGCATTCTACAGTAGATACAACTATCAGGAATTATGTAAGTGTTACAAGACCTGCTGTAGTTCTGCCTACCATCAATAAACAGGGCAATTAGTACTTATTGCTCATTTTCAATCACTTAATTAATGAAATGAATAGTATTAGTCTGATTTTCAGTGCTATAATACTATTGGCTATAAGTTGGATACTGGGAAGTATAACAGCAGATAAGGTTTTGCCTTATCATAGAGTAGACTTAAGAGATAATCCAATGGTTATAATGCTTATAGGTACTATGGTACTGGCTGTGTTATGCTTATTTTGTAAGTTGTAATATATAAATAGTTTTTTATGTATATTAGGTGCAAGAATATAACATCCTTGTACCTAATATACTATGTCAGAAAATCATTCCAGTATTCCTTTAGCCCATGTAAGTATGGGGTTTAGTTTGAAATCCACTCCTATTGATTATTTTCATCTTTCTCCCTCTATTATAAATATTCCTGATGAACATGACCATATTAAAAATGGTGATGAACTTGATTTAAATCTGGGAGCAGATGAATACCTTACCATTGATCACTTAAATATTGATCACAGTAAAAAGGAAACAATTGTCTTCAATCTTCCTGTAGGTAAAGGAAAGACTAGTGTATGTTATGATCTAGTAAGGAAATATCATGCTGAAGGATATTATGTGATTATATGCAGTCCTTTTGTCAAACTTGTGGAGAAGGATAAAGAGGAATTAGCTAAATACTTTGAACCTCATGAAATATTTACTTATCTAGATATTGAAAAAACAACAAAGGAGCATAGATTCTCTTTGAATTGGGGGGTTAAAGCTAGAATTCTCATTATGACAACAAATATGTTGTTACAGAATCCAGGGGAAGATTTCTATGAACAAGCCTTTACAAAAAGGGATTATCTGAAACAGCTAAGAGAGGTAATTACATCAAGTGGTAAAAAAGTAGTTTTCTTTTTTGATGAAATACATGATGCTGTAAAGAATTTTGATAGAGAATTTTTGCCCAACTTAATCAAGTGGATCGACCTTACTCATAAATGCTTTGTTTCAAGTGCAACATTCACACCTGCTTCTGTTCCTGTATTAAGACATATTTCTGTTCTAACTGAAATGTCTATTAAGGTCTTTTATTCAAAAAGACTGAAGGCCACTACTCAGGCAAATTTACATCTACATATAAGTACAGAGGGCTACAGTGGTAAATTTCCATATACATTAAAGAAGATAAACTCTCTCATATCAGCATATAGAGGTAGAAAGATAAATATACTCAGTGGATATGAATCAATAGTAGAAGCATTTACTAAAACCAAAGCCCCCATTCCCTTATTTAAGCCTGTAAGGGATTTAAATGCAAATATCTGTACAGGCAGTACCAAATCAGTGTTCGATGAGAATACACACAATATTGGAACTAATTTTACAACAGGTGTAAATATTACAAGTGCCAATGGTGTGTTGATTATCATTATTCCCCCTATTACTAGATCAGATGCAAGTTATGGAGTATTTACAGATGGAATACCATCAATTGTACAGTCAGTTGCCAGATTAAGAAATGGAGGTGATGTCCATATTTTCATGTATGCACCAAATACTGTTATTGACATTGAAGGACACAAACTAAATATTGAAGAGAAATTGTATACTGGGAAAGGAAATGTAAATCACCTAACCCTTAATGATGGATATTTGAAGTTTGTTGAAAGTTATAATAAGAAGTATTCCAAAGTGGAAAGAGAACTTTTTGTTCTATCAGCATTGAAGGAATCAGAAACACTTAAGTATCAGCCACCAACCTTGCAAGAGGATTTGGTAAAGAAGAGCCAGTCTGTATTAGTTAATAAATATGAGAGTTTTGGAAAGGGGTTGTCCCCTTATATCTTATGGGCAGCTATTAATAATCAGTTCTGTAATGCTACATTAACTTCTATGGAACTGATTACAAAAGATTATCAAAGTATCCAACTAACTTCAAGTAATCTTTTTGATGAGTTACTTGAACTTTTACCTACAGAAAAGAGACTTATTCTAAGAGGACTTCCATTCAGAGCAGCTTGTGAGAATATCATCGAATATATACAAAGGGATATTAAGACAATCACAAATGAGGATGATTCTACTGAAGAGATAACTTTATTGAATAAATTCTATCTGGATGGAATAGCCATAAACATCGATAAATTATTAAGGAAATCATTTTTTAACCAAGCATTAGTCAGTATTCTATGTTATCTAAAGGTTGGAATAAAAAGCCTCACTAAAGAACAATACATTCATACTTGTATTGCAAATGCAATTGCCTTTAATAATGATGAAATCACTCCAATAATTGATGGTTATAGACAGCTAAATACAGTAAGGAATGAATTTTTAAAGTTTGTAGATAAAGTATCATTCTTAAACAAAGCTGGAGAAAAACTAATTCATACAGAAGCATACAGAGTATTGGATGATATATTCACAGCTGACTGCATTTTGGCAATTAGGTTAATTAAAGCTAATGATCTCTTATATGTGGGGACTTATAGCCTCCTCCAAAATATTGAAAATACAACTGTTGTCGATGATGATATCAAAAAAAGGGTTTGGACAGAGTTTAGAAAGTTGTTTACTAATATAGGGGATGATAGAAGGAGTTTTGATAAGGAAAAGAAATACTACTTAGTTTTACAGCCTATCCAAGCCAATTTTTTAGTTCCCAATGTTCAACTTCTTTAACAATTACTATCAAAAATTCTATACTTAAAACCCAATCAAGTTCACTTGTCTCTTTGCTTAAAGACTAATAATCACAGAAAAAATGCTTTATGACAATTATGGAAAATGATTTTTACTCTACTTTTAGCAATAACCCCATGCTAATTTGGTCTATATGTTCCTTCTTCTTGGGAAATGTTTTTGGAATTTTTATAGATGAATTAAAACAACTGTATAGAGAAAGAGGTCAAATAAAGATTATCGCAAAAAAAATAGACCTATACTATAGCAATTACAATAGAGAGGGAAGACAGGTTTCACCAATGCAAGGTTTTCCAATGCTTAAAAGTGCAAAAATTCATTTATCTATTTTAAATGATTCTAGAAGGGCAAGATCTGTTAGAAACATTAAAGCAGAGGGTAAGATAAGAAATGGGCCTCATTTCCAGATTGATTTTAGTCAGGGGAAAGTCCCTCCAAGTTTTGTTATCAGTCAGAGTGAAACAAAGCTAATTACCATAGAGGGGGAATTTGCAGCTCTAACAGACTTTCAACCATTCTCTCCTGAAGATATTAGGATTGAATTAGAATATGGCCTTGATAGTGGGAATACAAAATTCTCTGAGTTTGGGCCAATTGAAAAAGCAATATATGAACTTCCTCGACCTCCTATTGTAGCAGTATTCTAAAGAAGCCTTCTACAATTAGGGGAGAGGACAAAATTTACTGTGGCTTTATTATTATATAAACAGTAAATTCTGTCCTCCCTGTTCTTAGGGTTAGTCTAAATAAAGGAATTGAATGCCTTTCAACAGTGGGGTGGATTATAGATGACTAAAGTCTAAGATGTACTAAGTATAAGATTTTAGCTACTTGCAGCAAGACTATTAATATATATAGATATATAAGAAGAGCTTATAGCTTGTCCTTTTTATAGTTCTTGAAAGAGCTAAAAGTTGCTGGGGTAAAGTACATTAACTTCTAAGCACTTACAGAAAGGTTGTACCCAAAAATTGTGATTTTCCTAGTTTTTTAGACATTTGGGCCCATATTTGTTATTTGTTTTGTTAATTAATATGTATATTATTTGGAAATCTGAATATATTTTTTAGATTTGGCACAAATTTCAGCCACAGCATATCAATAATTCCTAAACATTCTTGTTAAGTGAAATTCACAATAAACAGGCGCTCTGTAGTTATTTTAGCTAATTCTCACAATCCATCACTAATTTCTGACTATTTTCTTCTTAAAGCTGGCATGATAAACGATGTAGAAGAACTGGATAGGAATAATTGTGTATTTACACCTTCTTATAGCAGAGCTGTATTAAAGGATGGTACATCTATTAGAGTGGAAAGTTCTAGAATGAGTCTTGTTGCTGAAAAGGATAAGTTGTACGACTTAGCTATAAAGTATTGCCAGGCTCTTCCATACATTAAACTATCAGGAATAGGTATCAATTTTGATATTGAAATAAATGATTACGAATTTGATCATCTTATTTCCAATAAAAACATTACAGTTTTTAAGGATAGTTTAATAAAAACAATAGAATTGTCATTTTCTGTGAACACTTTAACAAATTGTAATGTTAAATTAATTAAAGGTGACAATTCTTCAGGTTCAATTGTTTTGAATTATCATGCTGATTTTGACGATTTGCCTTTTGCTGAAATGTCATTTGATTTTATAGTGGCAGCTGATAGCTTTGAAAATCTCTCCATTGAATTTATAAAGGAGGTGTTTCGTCAATAGTGAGATATTAAACTTTTTTATATGATAATGGATGCTAAATTACAATGCCCTACCCAAGCAGGCTATACAGGCTTACTGGAAGATTTTCACAATTGTATTGATCCTATAATAGGGGTGCCAGTTACTAATTTTCTGGCAGCTACTTCTTCTCATCTATTCAACTTTTCCTACATCCCCTCATCTGCAGAATACCTTCGAAACTCCTTGCAAGGGAAATTATTTTTTAATGTAATTGAGAAATTTGAGTTAGATCTAGCAAAAAAAAGCCATTTGGTAGCAGGTCATGTAGAACATATAAGAAGCTATTTTAACCAGGCAGTATCTTCAATATCAACATTAATCCCAACTAATGTAATAGTTAATCTTACAGACAACAATAGCATTTATTTTAGATTTTATAATGTGCCCTTAATTGAAACACATCTGGAGGTTTTCTACATAAAAGATTCTGAAGATGATTTTGTTGAAGCTGTATTAACTTCATATCAAAATGAGGAGATAATTTTGAAACAGTTTGGATTATTCAATGATGTTTTTTCCTCTTTAAGAAATACTTTGAAGGGCTTAAATACAAATGCATTTAAAATTCAAATTTCAGTCGAAAAATTAAAAGAATCAGAAAAAGATTATGCCTTATCCATCTAGATTAGTCCCTAGATCCTCAGATAAATATATTCCACATCCTGATAAAGAAGAACTACTTTGTAGATGGGTTAAACCTGAAACAGAATTAAGAGATGCAGAAGGAAAGTTGGCAGCAGATGCTGTAGATTATAAACAAATCTTTGAGTATTCTGTAAACAAAATTCCAATTTCTGAAATAGAGGATATCAACATTGAATTCATCTGTGCTGATAAACAAAAATTTAATTCAGAATGGAAAGAAGGAGAAGATGGTCATACCCCTCTAGATGAGGATTTCAGATACAATAATGATAGAAAGCATTTCCTTTTCAAAATTAAAGATATCCTTTATTCTGGCACATACCCCTATCCAGCCAATGCAGAACATAATTACAAGTTTATTGTATCAGTCAAGCATGTACCATTAATTTCAAATATTTGTCATTTTCAATTGAGTGTTGATTTCACAAATATGGATGATTCCCCTGTAGGACAAATGCCAGGGGTAAATTCTAAAAAGTTAATATTGGCTGAAATCAGACAGCAGTTAATAAGAGTTGCAAAATTTGCAATTCAAGAATTTGAACAAAAGAAGTGAATATATTTATATTCAATTTAATTCTTGATTAATGGCATGATATATTTTTCTCCCATACACTGAAAACATATACCACCTTGTACATGCCTATATTCTGGTATATACCCTGTACCATTACATTTACTACAAGTTTCATATTCCAGTTCTACCTGTTCATCTTCACTATAAACAGGTACCCTATTGCTCTGATGAAATTCAGTATGACAGTGATTACAAAGAGTAATTAGATCATCATTATTGTAATCCCAAGGTAATCTGTTTAGGATGTATCTCATATGGTGTACCTCCAGGTGATAAGCCTTGTCAGCAGGAATTAACCTTGAATTTTCCTTACTTGTCAATGGAAGAATTCTATTATCTATTTGACTAACATTCCATAGGTGATATTTCTGTGGTGAATTGAAGTTCTTTATATAAAATGTTGCAGCCTTATTGCATTTAGTACATATTTGATTATCCCTATCAATTATTTCATTTCTCTTTGATTCCCATTCTTCAGTAGTTAAATATTGGCTATAGGTGACATGTTCTCCTTGATGGTCTAGAAACAATTCTTTTAAAGTCATAGCTATGAAGTTATATAATGGAAATATACATAAAAATGTGTACATGTGATTTATATGAATATACAGGGCATTTTTTCCCACCAGAAATTTTTGCAACATAGAATAATGTGTATTCCGGAGATGCTGACCAGCGGAACGGTATCTTGACCACCGACAAAACTTAATTCCTGCCGAAGGCAGGCCTTCCATACTTTTTGTGGA
>NZ_QGTG01000013.1 GCF_003182155.1 Chitinophaga sp. S165 | reverse complement strand
TGTGCTGCAGAGGGCTTTTGCCTCCTACAATTTACCCTATAAAGTCTTATGTTGTTTTTAGCGAAACAGTGGATCGCCGATTGGCTGACTATTTAGCTTTTTCAAGCGTATGGACATTGGTTCTTTATTTAGCTGCATCAATCGTGTCTCAAAGAGCCGAAGGCCCGCGATTCCCATCTGAAACCGCTGCTACTTATACGCTCCCTGTTAGTGCTGTCCTGACGCTTTCAAGGAGACTTGGTGCCCTGCCTTACATTAGGATTCTGCCTTACTATTAATAGTGCTGGCTGTTATGATGACTACAATATCGCCACAATAATGACTATAATGATAACTATGATGATTATGATGATGCATTACGATGAACAAATGATGACTACTATTCAGGCTATTCGGAGCATGCACATCCGATATCTTATTCACATCCAAGTAAAAAGATTTGGTAGGTTTAATTTTAATCCTATCTTCGCAGCCTTATTGCGAGGTAGAGCAGAGGTAGCTCGTCGGGCTCATAACCCGAAGGTCAGGGGTTCGAATCCTCTCCTCGCTACACTAGAAAAGGCTTTCAGGCAGATGCTTGAAAGCCTTTTTTGTTTTGATTGCATCTTATCTCTGATCTTACATTAGTTACTATTCCATCTGGAGGTAATTACGGATCAGGTTGAATTCTTGAGGATGGTGTTTTCAGCATAAATTTGAGAACGTCCAGACAAGACAAATTCTCTATTCGTTACTCCTCGCATTGCAGCCCCGAACCTAATGGTTTTTGACAATTCGAAAATTCCTTGATAATAGTCTCCGTTAGTTTAGTTAATCCTTCTGAAGTGTTCAGATAAGCTTTCTATCGGCTTAATATAAGCTTACTAAAAGATCACCAAAAGGATATTTAAAGGGCATTTATATATCAAATCGATATTGAAGTGACCTTTAGGTGACCTTTTAATGACATTTTAGTAAGCTTTTACGTACCTTAGAAAACAGATATAGTAACCTTGTAATTATAACCTCAAAACGACCTTTTTATGGCCATTGTTAAAGACAATATCCTCATGCAACTGGTGCGAGGCACCCTCGGCAAACAGATCACGATCTACGAAAGGAACGGGCAGATCATTATGGCGAAGAAACGCGGCCCTTCAAAGAAAAAGCCTACACAAAAGCAGCTGGAGGCAAGGCATAAGATGACCATTGCTTCGATGCGTGCGCAGATAATGCTGGAAGATCCGCAGATAAAGGCCTATTATCAGTCGCTGGCAGGGCCGGGGCAAAACGCCTATAATATAGCGGTGAAGGATGCTTACCGCAGTCCTGAAGTTCAGAATATCAGGTTAGAAAAAGAGGAAGTGGTAGTGACTGCCCAAAATGAGTTTAGGGTAGCAGCAGTGGAGGTAGAGGTAATAGACGCTGACGGTGTAATTACCGAGAGTGGGCGTGCATTTTTGGGCCGGAATGGAGTAGATTGGTATTATAAAGCCACTGCGCTGCCTGCAGGCGGTAAAGTCATCGTGATAGCGAAAAATTTGCCGGGCAATCGAACAATAAAGGAATTGTTGCTTACATAGAACGTCTTCACTGTTTACAAATGGCTTCTTTTCATGAAGCTACATTCTAAAATACGCTTTCATTTACCAGCCGGTTTGGATTATTTTGACATGTGTTGTTCCGCGTTAAAAGTGGATAGGCGTAGCCGTGACTTAATCACCCGGATCCCCAGGCTTTCAACTTGATCCCAAAGAGGCGCCGACCGCCATCCCGGCTGAAAACGCAGCTACTTCCAACGAACAAATACAGATACAGGCGACTGAATGCAATCAGGAGTCGGGAAGGCATAAAAAAACCGCCTCGTTTGCACGAGACGGCCAATAATTCTACAAAACAGATTAGTGTTTTGCTTCAGCAGCAGGAGCAGCAGCAGCAGAATCAGCTGGAGCAGCAACAGCAGCAGAATCAGCAGTAACAGCAGCAGTATCAACTGGAGCAGCAGCAACTGTATCTACAGTTGGAGCAGTAGCAGTAGAATCTGTAGCTGTAGTAGATGCACCACCGTTACAAGCTACGAAGAACATGCCAGCAGCAACTGCGAAGAAGAATAATTTTTTCATGCTTTAGTTTGTTTTTAAAGATGCGCAAAGGTATAGTTATTTTTAATTATAGAACAATATCTATCATTAAAATTTTACCTTTATTTCTTCCTGAAGAACAGTTTTAATGGTACCCCCTCGAAGTCAAAGTTGCTACGGAGCTGATTTTCAAGGTAATTCCTGTATGGCTGCTTCACATCATCCGGTAAGTTACAGAAGAACGCAAATGCCGGTGTAAATGTCGGAAGCTGCGTTACATACTTGATTTTGATAGGAATACCCCTCACTACCGGCGGATGGAATGATTCTATCGCCTTCAGCATCACCTCATTCAGTTTGGAAGTCTGCACCTTACGCTTGCGGTTGTCATAAACACGCAGCGCCTCTTCTATTGCCTTGAAAATACGTTGTTTCTCTGTTACAGAAGTAAAGATCACCGGTACATCAGAGAAGGGTGCCAAACGACCTTTCAGGTCCTTTTCATAATCCCTTGCCGAGTTGGTGCTTTTATCTTCGATCAGGTCCCACTTGTTCACCAGTACCACGAGGCCTTTACCTTTACGGCCAGCCAGGCTGAAAATGCTTAGGTCCTGTGCAGTAACACCTTTAGTAGCGTCCAGCAGCAACAGACATACATCCGCTTCATCCATCGCCTTGATGGCACGGATCACGGAATAGAATTCCAGGTCTTCCTGTACTTTGTTCTTGCGGCGTAAACCAGCAGTATCAATCAGTATGAAGTCCTTCTGGAACATCTTATAGTGAGTGTGGATCGTATCGCGGGTAGTACCGGGAATATCAGAAACAATGTTTCTTTCTTCACCGATCAGAGCGTTCAGCAGGGATGATTTACCCACGTTCGGCTGACCAATGATCGCGATCTTTGGCAGCTCGGCTGCTTCCTGGGCTGCTTCAAGTGTCTCATCATCTTCAGGGATCTGCCCTACTATTTCATCCAGCA
This sequence comes from Chitinophaga sp. S165, assembly GCF_003182155.1. Classification (GTDB taxonomy): domain Bacteria; phylum Bacteroidota; class Bacteroidia; order Chitinophagales; family Chitinophagaceae; genus Chitinophaga. Next base: position 114,947 of record NZ_QGTG01000013.1, on the reverse strand, counting down.
GTTCACCAGAACCACTGCCACTCATGGATGACATGAAAAATACCTTTTCGAACCCGAGGCTGTAGAATTCTGTAGCTTCAAGCTGACGGGTGTTGTTGTCCACTTTGTTCACTACCAGGATCACCGGTTTGGAAGAACGACGCAATATGTCTGCCATCTCCGAATCCAGATCAGTAATACCTGTAGCCACGTCACACATGAACAACAGGAGGTTGGCCTCCTCCATGGCTATTTTAACTTGTTTGCGTATCTCACGCTCAAAAATATCTTCACTTCTGGATACAAAACCACCGGTATCAATCACGTTGAACGATTTTCCGTTCCAGTCCGCAATACCGTATTGTCTGTCACGCGTTACGCCGCTCACGTCATCAACGATGGCCTTACGCTGCTCCAGCAAACGGTTGAACAGGGTAGATTTACCCACATTTGGACGACCGACGATTGCTACTGTAAATCCTGCCATAACTAAATAAAATTAATAACCGTATTCCCTTAAATAAATATCATTATCCCGCCACTTACCACGCACTTTCACAAATAGTTCAAGGAAAACTTTCGAACCCACAAATTTCTCGATATCCTGGCGGGCCAGCGTACCGATCTTTTTAATGGAAGCACCTTTATCACCCAGAATGATGGCTTTCTGCGTCTCGCGTGTTACAATGATCTCTGCTGAGATCTTGATCAGCGTGTTCTTCTCCTGGTACTGTGTAACAACTACTGCAGTGTGATAAGGGATCTCTTCGTCGAACAGATGGAATATCTTTTCCCGGATGATCTCGGCTACAAAGAAACGTGTAGACTTATCGGTTAACGTATCTTCCGGATAGAAGGGGTCACTTTCGGGAAGCATGGCTACCACATTTTCCAGCAATGCCGGAATGCCTTTTTTCTGCATGGCAGAAATCACCACCACCTTTTCGGCTTTTCCCCACTCTTCACATTTCTTAACCATTGCGTCCAGCTCCTCTTTCAGCAACAGGTCCGACTTGTTGATCACCAGGATGCTGCGGGCCTTCAGTTTCAAAGATCCAAACAGTTCCAGGTTCTCATCCAGGTTTTCCTTTGCATCCATGAGCAGCATAGCCACATCAGCATCTTCCAGCGCTGACTTAACAGCACCCATCATTTTTTCGTGCAGCCTGTAACGGGGATCGATAATACCGGGGGTATCAGAGAATACGATCTGGTATTCCGGTGTAGTCACTACACCCGTGATACGATGCCGGGTCGTTTGTACCTTCGGAGATACAATAGCAAGCTTCTCGCCCACCAGCGCGTTCATCAGGGTGCTTTTCCCTGCATTGGCCTTACCGAAGATATTTACAAAACCAGCTTTATGCATGCACAACGAATTTCCTTAACTTCCTGAAATAAAAAAAGCCGAATCACTTCGGCTTCTTTTTGCTTTGATTTTTTGTAGCGAGGAGAGGATTCGAACCCCTGACCTTCGGGTTATGAGCCCGACGAGCTACCTCTGCTCTACCTCGCAATGAGGGTGCAAAGATAGGATTAAAATCATTCCAGCCAAATCTTTTTCTGAAAAAACTCTGAAAAAGATAGAAAACTCAAAGCATTCATCCTTTTGCTTTCTCTGAAACGCTTCACAGCAAAGGGTTTCAACCCCATCACTGTCACGTTCGCTACAACGATAGAATGTTTGCAGCCGGCAACTCATCCTTAAAAAGGAAGGTCGTCTGTAACATCCGTTTCGGCTTTTGCAGCCTCTTCCCCATCCATTTCTTTCCTTCCGGTGTCGCGCCGGGTTGAAAGTAATTGCAGAGTAACCACACGTAACCGGATTGTGCTGACCTGCTCACCTTGAGCATTGACATACACCTCCGCAGATGGATTGCCATCCACATACACACGTGTGCCCGTAGTAAGATAAGGCCCCACCTTTTCATGCTCCCAAAAGGAACAATCCACCCAAATTGTTTTTTCCTGCAATATGCCTTCCCTGTTGGTGTACCGCTCCGTATGCGCTACCCGAAAGCCCAGTACGGTCTTACCATTCACATACCGCTGAACTGCATCATGTCCAAGATGCCCGATTAACTGTAGTCTGATCATTACAGATTCAAATTATTGGTTAACAATAAAAAAGTTCAGGGAGGATTCAATTTGTGGAGAGATGTATAATGAATGAAAATTATACATTTTCTGTCATTGTGAAAAATATTTTCTCTTTTTAATCGAAGCAGCTATAACTTTGCTCCTGGAAACAGGAGTGCGCACTGGCGCAAATTAGCATTCAAAACTCCCGGTTTCACCTCGGGGTGCCTTACTATCAGGCTGAGATCAGACCCGTTGAACCTGACCAGGTAATGCTGTTTAGGAAAGGTAAGCGAACAATCTCTTCCTTACCCACATGTTGAAAGAAGCTACAGATTGTAAGCTATTAAACCGTCATAGTCCATGAGACAATTTTTATTTCTTTTGCTGCTCTGCAGCTTAAGTACTGTGCACGCGCAAACTGTGCTGACAGGAACAGTGACCGACAAGAACAGTGGCAAACCACTGCAGGGTGTGTCTGTGAGTATCCCTTCCGCCGGCAACGGCGTACATACTAATGCAAACGGCCAATACCGTTTCACTATCCCTTCGAAAGGTCAGTATACTTTACAGGCCAGCTATCTTGGCTTCAAAACATTCACTGCAAATATCAATGCTGCCGGCAATACCGTCCAGACAGACATCTCCCTGGAAGAAACAGGCCTCTTTGTAAAACCTGTTGAGATCACCAGTCTGCGCGCCGGAGAACATTCGCCCTTCACACAGTCTACGCTGACTGCGGAAGATATCAAAAAGCAGAACCTCGGACAGGACCTGCCGCTCCTCCTCAATCAGCAACCGGGTGTAGTCACTAATTCCGATGCAGGAACAGGTATCGGTTATACCGGTATCCGTGTGAGAGGATCGGATATCACCCGTATCAATGTCACCGCAAACGGTATCCCTATCAATGATGCCGAATCACAAGGTACCTTCTTCGTGAATATGCCCGACTTTGCTTCTTCCGTTAGCAGCATCCAGTTGCAACGTGGCGTAGGTACTTCTACCAATGGCGCCGGTGCTTTTGGAGCTTCGCTCAACCTTAGTACCAACGATTTCAGAGATAAAGCTTATGGTGAGATCAGCAACAGCTATGGCTCTTTTAACTCCTGGAAACACACAGTGAAAGCAGGTTCCGGTTTGATCAATGATCACTTCACCATCGATGCAAGATTATCCAAGATCTCTTCTGATGGATATATTGACCGTGCTACTTCTGATCTTCGTTCCTTCTATACTTCCGCTGCCTATATTTCAAAGAATACCGCTATCCGCCTCAATGTATTTTCAGGTAAAGAAAAAACTTACCAGGCATGGAACGGCGTACCTTTCGATTCACTGAGAACACATCGTACGTATAATTCCGCCGGTCAACGTGCTGACGGTTCCTACTATGATAACGAAACTGATAACTACCAACAGGACCATTACCAGTTATTCCTGAACCAATCCCTCAGTTCAAAGCTCGACTTCAACGTTGCAGCACACTATACGCATGGCAGAGGTTACTATGAGCAATACAGGGAAGGCGAAGCATTTGCTGACTATGGCCTGCCAGACCCTGTCATCAATGGCGCGCCTGTAACAACAACAGACCTGATCCGTCAGCTATGGTTGAAAAACGATTTCTACGGCGGCATCTTTTCCGTGAACTATAAAGGCGACAAACTGAACTGGAGCCTGGGCGGCGGCTGGAACCGCTATGAAGGCGCACACTTTGGAAAGATCATCTGGGCACAGTACGGTATAGGTAAAGATCATCAATATTACAACAACGATGCTTTCAAACGCGATCTGAACGTATACTGGAAAGGCGAATACAAATTGACGCATGACCTTCGCCTGTTCGCCGATCTGCAATACCGCACAGTTAAATATAATATCGACGGATTTGATGATAATCCGCACCTGATACAACATAACGATTACAACTTCTTCAATCCGAAAGCAGGTATATCTTACACGCTGAACGATCGCCAGGAAGTGTACGCTTCCTTTGCTGTCGGCAATAAAGAGCCAAACCGTGATGACTTCGAAGCAGGTGTGAACAATACACCAAAACACGAAACATTGCGTGATGTGGAAGCAGGATATTCCTACCGTACCGGCAATCTTGTATTCCAGGCTACAGCCTACTACATGGACTACAAAAACCAACTGGTGCAAACCGGTCAGCTGAACGATGTAGGCGCTTATACCCGCACTAACATTCCAAAGAGCTACCGTGCAGGTTTAGAGCTGCAGGCCAGTACCAGACTGGGTCACCTCTTTACCTTGTCGGCCAATGCAGCTATCAGTCGCAACAAAGTAAAAGACTTCAGCAACTTTGTTGATAACTACGATAACGGGCTGCAGGACACCGTTACTTACAGCAACAGCGATATTGCCTTCTCTCCTTCTTTTGTAGGCGGTTATACGCTCACTGCAAAACCGATCAGGAACATGGAAATAAGCCTGATAGGCAAGTATGTAAGCAGACAGTACCTGGATAATACCAGCACTAAAGAACGCAGCCTGGACGGTTATTATACAAACGATCTCCGCATCAACTACGTGATACCTCAACCGCTGTTCAAAGAGCTCGGTTTACAGTTTATGCTGAACAACATCTGGAACAAGAAGTACTCTCCCAACGGATGGACATACGCATTTAAAGAGGAAGGGGTTGAAAAATCAACAAACGGGTATTATCCGATGGCTGGCACCAATTTCTTCGCCGGCATCAATATAGCCTTCTAATTTAGCCTTAAAATCGAAAAAGGGCTGGCCTCGGGTCAGCCCTTTTTATTTCCTACTGTTCCCCTGACTGCACTTAAAAATCTTTTCCTGTTACATAGTATTAATTTTTACTATATTGCATTGAAACTCATACCTATACCTTCAAGGGGACATTGCATGATACTCTATACCTGGTCACATGTGACCATAACTGTCCATATACCTGACAGCGCGTTTAAACATAAAAGCCCTGAAGTAAGACTTTTATTGCAAATCATCCTTTCAGACCGGTACAGGCCCTGTACAAACAACATTTAAACCCATACTGCATAGTAGCACTCTTCAAACATTCAAGATGAAAAAACACTTTTTATTATTCCTGTACACTTTATTTATCGTATTCAGTGCCCATGCCCAATCCAGGGTATTCAAACAGGTAAGCGGCGGCATTTCCACCTCCCTGCACAGCATTCTGCAGGATGGAAGTCTCGTAGGTTACCTGACATTCACTGAACTGGAAAAAGCCAGCAAGGACTCTTTTAATTACGAGATCGTCATCATGGACGAAAACCTGAACGACATCGGAAAGGTGAAGTTCCGTCAGCAGAAGCTGAACCTGCGGGATGTATCCTTCGAACAGGACATCCTCTGCCTCGCCTACATTAAAAGTGATGTATTAGGCACAACTCCGAGACATAAGATCTCTTACAAAAAAGCAGCAAGGAAAGGTTATGTATCTTTCTTCGCACAGTTCATCAACCTTCAGGGCGAGATCACGAAAACCTTTGAAAAGAAGGCAGACGTCGATATTTATGTAGCGCTGAAAGAATATGAAATGGGAATACGCCCGTTTAAACAAGACATCCAGCTGAAAAATATCACAGGCGTGGGTTTTGCCGCCTTCTACGGTGATAAGACTAAAAAACCTTTGCTCACTTTCAATGCAGCCGGCGAAAAGATCAGTGAAAGGCAGGTAAAAGAGATCGCAGGCAGTTATTATCTGCATACTGCCGGTGATGATATTTACCTGCTGACCCAAAAAGCAGATATGGATTCCCGCAGCGGTTATACCCTGTACGGATACAGCGGTACCGCAAACTCTCCTACACTGAAATTGCAGCTGAAAGATAAAAAACAACGTATGCTGGATATCCTCGGTTTCGGGAACGACCCTGCCACCGGCAAACTATACATCTCCGGCGTTGTCGGCAAATCCTGGAATAGCACCACAAGCGACATTTATCGTATCTACAACGGAGAGTTCCAGGGTATTTTCAAAATGGATATAAACAGTGCTCATAAAGAAGATGTGAAAACTGTTTATTCCTGCTGGGCCGATAGCGCCAGTAAAGATATCACCGCCAAAGGTTACATCAACAGTGCTCAAGGGCATATCGTGCCACGCCCTTCTTTCAGGGATTTTGACGGTAACACTTATTTTCTGGGAAGCCATCTTACTGCAAAGAAAAACAAGGGAGCTATCATCGCCGGTATGGTCTTACTGCCAACGCTGATCCCCTATTATATCCTGCAAGGTTGCGGTGCATTCGGCTCCTATTCTTACGATGATGTGCTGCTGATGCAAATGGATAAAAACGGTAAGATCAACTACATTGACAGTATCGGTACTGAAAAATACAAACAAAAGAATGTAGCACCATCTATGGATAACTGCAGTTTTTATTCCTTAACCAACCAGGATACAAAAACTTCCTTCCTGATCGTTAAGGGCGAGAAAGACATCATTATCTACAATGTCAACGAGAAAAAGATCGTACGGAAAATAACAAGGAAAAATAATCAGATGAAAACAAATATCTATCCTGCAAAGGATGGCCACATTATTGTTTCTGAGTTTGACGAAAAGGAGAAATCCACTAAGTTATCTATCGAAGCTATTTAGTAAATACGGTATAAAAGAAGAAGCCTGAAAGTACAATACTTTCAGGCTTCTTCTTTTATATATAGATCTTTGCTTAACTCAACAGCTTCTCTATTGCGCCCGCTACTTTTCCAAAAGGAAATCCTTTGAGCACTTCTGCCATCATCCTGTTCACTTCTTCGTTGCCTGGATTACCGATACTTCCTTCATGCGTATGCTGCACGGTTTGTTCAGGTGCGAAGTTTCCTTTTTCTATATCCAGCCCCACCTGCTTATATGCTTCGCGGAACGGTACACCTTCCAGTACAAGACGGTTCACCACTTCAACACTGAACAGGTAACGGTATTTCTCATCATCGAGGATGTTTTCTTTAACGCGGATGTTTTCCAGCATTAAACCAGCCATCCGTAAACAATCTTTCAGCACGCCAAATGCAGGGAACAGGTTCTCTTTCAGTAGCTGCAGATCACGATGATAACCGCTGGGCAGGTTCGTGATCATCATGGTTATTTCATTCGGCAATGCCTGCAGTTTATTACCATGTGAACGGATCAATTCCCATACATCAGGATTCTTCTTATGAGGCATAATGCTTGAACCGGTTGTCAGTTCATCAGGGAAACTGATAAAGCCGAAGTTCTGGTTCATGAACAGGCATGCATCCATAGACATTTTAGCCAGCGTAGAAGCGATTCCTGCAAGCGCAAATGAAACGATCTTTTCTGTCTTACCACGGCCCATTTGTGCATACACCACGTTGTAGTTCAGATCGTCAAAACCCAGCAACTGTGTGGTCATTGTACGGTTCAACGGAAAAGAAGAACCATACCCTGCAGCAGATCCCAATGGATTTTTGTTCACTACTTTATATGCACCCTGCAAAACCGTCAGATCATCCACCAGGCTTTCTGCATATGCGCCAAACCATAATCCGAAAGACGATGGCATTGCTATCTGCAAATGCGTATAACCTGGTATCAGGTGGTCTTTGTATTGGATACTTTTCTGTTGCAGCAGGTCGAACAAGGTTTTCACCTCGCCTACCAGTACTTCCAGTTCATGACGGAGGAACAGCTTAAGGTCTACCAGCACCTGGTCGTTACGGGAACGGCCACTGTGGATCTTTTTGCCTACTTCACCCAGTCTGCGGGTAAGTAATAGTTCTACCTGCGAATGGATATCTTCTACCCCATCTTCCAGTGTAAAATTACCTTCCTGTATCTCTTTGTATATCTGTTTTAATTCCTTTTGCAGGATCGCCAGTTCGTCTGCTGTCAACAAACCGATGCTTTCCAGCATGGTTGTATGCGCCAGGGATCCCAGCACATCGAATGGCGCCAGGTAAGCATCCATTTCACGATCTTTACCGACTGTAAACCGGTCCACTTCTGCCAGCGCAGCTTTATCCTTTTGCCAGATTTTCATATCTACAAGATTTCTTCCAGTAATTTAATATAACTATCAATACCCTGACGGATCTCATCCAGGTGGATGTATTCATCTGCTGTATGTGACCGGGCAGAATCGCCGGGCCCCATCTTGATAGATGTAGCCGGTATCAGCGCCTGGTCTGACGTGGTAGGCGATCCATAGGTCGTCTTACCATGACGTAATCCTCCCTGTACGAACGGATGGTCTATCGGGATACCCGAAGGACGCATACGCAATGAACGGGGCTTCACTTCACATTTTACATTCGCACGGATGATCTCCAGCACTTCTTCCAGCGTATATTGCTCTGTTACACGCACGTCTACCACAAAGGTACAATCCGCCGGCACCACATTATGCGCTTTATTGGAAGTGTTGATCACTGTTACGCTCATCTTAACCGGTCCCAAAGTATCAGATACTTTCGGGAAACGATAGGTCCTGAACCACTCAATATCAGGCAATGCTTTGTACAATGCATTTTCTCCCTCATCACGCGCTGCATGCCCTGCTTTACCAGTCACTGTACAATCCAGCACCATCAGGCCTTTTTCTGCAGTAGCCAGCTGTGTTAAAGTTGGCTCTCCCACTATCGCAAATTCAATAGCAGGCAACTGTGAAAGAATGCTCTCAATACCGTTCACTCCACTGATCTCTTCTTCCGCTGTAGCAGTCAGAATGATATTATAGGCCATATCGCTGCGTTCATAGAAATGCAGGAAAGTAGCGATAAGACTTACCAGGCATCCGCCTGCGTCATTGCTGCCAAGACCGTACAGTTTACCGTCTTCAACATCGGGAGAAAATGGGTCGCGTGTGTATTGCGGATTGGGTTTTACAGTATCGTGGTGAGAATTAAAAACAATTACAGGCTTGGCAGGATCAAAATGTTTGTTCTTTGCCCATATGTTATTCAGGTGTTGCTGATAAGGGATATTCCGCTCTTTCAGGAAATCAGCGATCAATTGGGCAGTCCCCTGTTCCTCCCTGCTCAGAGAGGGAATGGAGATCAGCCCTTTCAATAATTTTACTGCATCATCATACAGTTGTTGGTTCCACATAGGTTTAGCGTATTAAAGTACCCGCTACTGTATCTGTGGTGTTGCTCTGTACGTCATCAGCGTGACCAATCAGTACTTCCGCCACACCACTTTCTATAGCTGCGAAAGCATTTTCCAGTTTAGGCAGGATACCGTCCGTCAGCACGTTATCAGCCTTTAGTTCCTCATAGATCATACGGTCTATCAGGGTGATGACAGAATTATCGTCATCAGGGCTATGCAGCACACCTTTCTTCTCGAAGCAATAGATCAGTCTTACAGTATAGAACTTCGATAAAGCTGTTGCGAGAGATGAGGCAATAGTGTCTGCATTTGTATTCAGCATTTGTCCCTGACCGTCATGCGTCAGTGGTGCAAATACTGGTGTCAGACCAGCTTCCAGCAATGCCTTCAGCTGTGTAGCCTGTATATCTTCCGTTGTTATATCTCCTACAAAACCGTAATCGATCTCTTTCACCGGACGTTTTGCTGCGGGGATGATATTAGCGTCGGCACCTGTCATCCCAATGGCGTTACAGCGGTTTGCCTGTAATTTGGCAACCAGTTGTTTATTTACCAATCCGCCATAAACCATTGTTACCAGGTCTATGGTAGCTCCATCAGTGATGCGGCGGCCGTTGACATACTTTGATTCAATGCCCAGCTTATCTCCAAGGCGGGTGGCAATTTTGCCACCCCCATGGATCAGTATTTTCTTTCCTTTAATAGCTGCAAAATTCCCGAGGAATTGATCCAGCAATGCAGGATTATCGATGACGTTACCGCCGACTTTTATTACAAAGAGATCGATCATACAATTATTAACCTTTTAAGATCTGGCTTAATACTGCCTGTGCCGCCCATACGCGGTTAGCCGCTTCAGGGATCACGATAGACTGAGGCCCGTCCAGCACTTCATCAGCGATCACGACGTTCCTTCTTACCGGCAAACAGTGCATTACTTTCGCCTGGTTCGTACCTTTCAGCTTGTCGTTGGTCACCATCCAGCTGCTGTCTGTACAGGTGATCTTGCCATAATCTTTATAAGAAGACCAGTTCTTTACATACACAAAATCCGCACCTTCCAGGGCTTTATCCTGGTTGTATTCTATCTGCGCATCACCGGTGAATTTCGGATCGAGCTCATATCCTTCAGGATGTGTGATCACGAAATCAGCTTCACCCCAGGCATTGATCCACTCTGCAAAAGAGTTAGGAACAGCCTGTGGCAATGGTTTTACATGCGGCGCCCAGGTCAATACCACTTTCGGTTTACGTGGCTGCTGCCATTGCTCCTTAATGGTGATCACATCTGTTAAACTCTGCAAAGGATGCAGGGTCGCGCTTTCCAGGCTCAATACGGGTACGCCTGCGTATTTGATAAACTGATTGATATATTTTTCCTTGTAATCAGACTCTTTGTCTTTCAGTCCCGGAAACGTACGGATAGCCAGTATATCGAAGTACTGTCCCATTACGGCAGCAGCTTCTTTTACGTGCTCTGAAGTATTTCCGTTCATTATAGCGCCATCATTCATTTCCAGCTGCCAGCCTTCCTTATCGATGTTAAATACCACTACTTCCATTCCCAGGTTCTTCGCCGCCACCTGCGTACTTAATCGTGTTCGCAGACTGGGGTTCAGAAATATCATTCCCAGCGTCTTGTTCTGTCCTAATGTTTTGTCTTTGAAAGGCTGTTTTTTGTAGTCCAGTGCGATCTCCACTAAACGCGGGACACTTGGCACATCATCTACGGAAATAAATTGTTTCATTTTAATGTATGGCTCTGTAATGATGATTATTTAGTTTTTCTCTACTTCCTGTTTGAATGCAGACAGGAACTGATCTGCATGTTCCATGGTCAATGCCAGGGAAGGTAACAGTCTTATTACGTTTGGCTTTGCTTCGCCGGTAAAGATCCTGTGTTTGAATAACAATTCCTTTCTCACATTGGCCAATGATTCGGGCAGTTCTATGCCGATCATTAATCCTCTTCCTCTTACTTCTTTTACCTGTGGGAATGCTTTCAGTTGCTCAATCAGGTAACCGCCCACTTTCGCAGCATTGGCGATGAGGTTATCCCTTTCTATCACTTCCAGTACAGCCAGTGCTGCAGCACAAGCCAGGTGATTACCACCGAAGGTGGTTCCCAGCAAACCATAAGAAGCTTTGATATGCGGAGCGATAATGATACCTCCGATCGGGAAACCGTTACCCATTCCTTTCGCCATCGTATAGATATCGGCATTTACACCGGCAAAATCGTGAGAATAGAATTTGCCGCTTCTGCCATAACCGCACTGTACGCTATCTGCAATGAATACTGCGTTGTATGCATCACAAAGACTTCTGATCTTTTTCAGGAATGATTCACTTGCTACCTGGATACCACCTACGCCCTGAATGCCTTCGATGATAACAGAAGACACTTCATATTGTTTAAAAGCCGCTTCCAAAGCCGCTTCATCCTGCCATGGCAGGAATACCACGTTGTCAGTTTCATTCACCGGAGCCACGATCTTCGGATTGTCCGTAGCCGCTACTGCCAGTGATGTTCTGCCATGGAAAGATTTTCTGAATGCGATCACTTTCTTCTTTCCGTTGTGGAAAGACGCCAGTTTCAATGCATTCTCATTGGCTTCTGCACCAGAGTTGCAGAGGAACAGCTGATAATCTTCCTTACCGGAGATCTTACCTAATTTCTCTGCCAGCTGCTGCTGCAATGGTATTTTGATAGAGTTGGAATAGAACCCTACTTTCTGTAGCTGATCTGTTAAACGTTGTACGTAGTGAGGATGTGTATGACCGATAGAAATTACAGCATGACCGCCATACAGGTCAAGATATTTATTGCCTTGCGCATCCCATACGTTGGAACCCGCAGCTTTCTCTATTGTGATATCGTTAATGGGATAGACGTCAAATAATTGCATTATAGCTCAGATTGTTCCCGTTTACACGGAAGATTGTGAAAATTGGCACCAGGTTGGGTATAGTTAAAATACGATCGACTTCAGCCTTAATCCCGCAGTTTCATCCAGTCCGAACATGAGGTTCATATTCTGCACGGCTTGTCCGGATGCACCTTTCAGCAGATTATCCTCTATGGAATGGATCACCAGTTTGTTTCCTACCTTCTCCAGTTGGAGCAGGCATTTGTTGGTGTTCACGACCTGCTTCAGGTCTATCTGTTTATCACTTACATGTGTAAACGGATGTCCTGCGTAGTAGGCTTTATACAGCTGCTGCGCTTCTTCAAGCGACAAATCGCTCTGCAGGTAAGAGGTAACCCAGATACCTCTTGGAAAATCCCCGCGTACCGGTACGAAGTTCACGTCTCCGGAAAAGGACGGCTGCAACAGCTGTAAACTTCGTCGTATTTCTTTTAAATGCTGATGGTTCAGTACTTTATAAGTAGAGAGGTTATTGGCCCTCCATGTGAAATGGGAAGTGGCCTGTAAACTCTGTCCTGCACCAGTGGAACCTGTGATACCGGTGGTATGCACTTCCTGCAGCAAACCTGCTTTAGCCAATGGCAACAATCCTAACTGGATACCTGTTGCAAAGCAACCGGGATTGGCAATATTATTGGCGGTAACGATCTTCTCCCGCTGCATTTCAGGCAGTCCGTACACGAACTCCCTTCCTTTCACCGTCTCTCCCAGTCTGAAGTCCTGACTGAGGTCCACTATTTTTACAGCTGGAGCGATCTCCGTTTCTTCCAGGAACTTTTTTGCTTCTCCATGTCCGAGACACAGGAACAATACATCAATATCGCTGTTTACGTCTCCCGTAAAGGTAAGTTCTGTTTCCCCCAGCAGGTCGGCATGTACTGCGTACAAGGGATTACCGGCGTTACTCCGGCTATTTACATAAGAGATCTCTACGTTGGGATGGTTCAATAAAAGACGGATCATTTCACCGCCGCCATATCCTGCTCCACCAATGATCCCTGCCTTTATTTTTTTATCGTTTGCCATTTTTAGTCTGTTTTACGCCTCCGGCTATTTATCCTTCACACTTTCTGCTACCTGATGCCAGATCATTGTCTGGTTACCGAATATTTTACTGAAGCCTCTCACGTCTTCTCCGCTCCAGCCACTGTTCATTTCACCATATTTACCAAACTTGCTGCTCATCAGGTCATATTCAGATTTAATACCTGTTACCTGGAAGCGGTAAGGCAGCAGGCTAACATATACCTCACCTGTAACATGTTCCTGGCTGTGCTGAAGGAAGGCTTCAATGTCGCGCATTACAGGGTCCATTACCTGTCCTTCGTGCAACCAGTTGCCATAGAACTGTGCCAGCTGGTCTTTCCAGCTCAGCTGCCATTTGGTTAACACGTGTTTCTCAAGTGCATGATGCGCTTTGATAATAATAACAGGCGCTGCTGCTTCAAAACCTACACGGCCTTTGATACCGATAATGGTATCGCCTACGTGGATATCGCGGCCAATAGCGAACGGCCCGGCAATAGCCTGCAGGTGTTGAATAGCTTCTGACGGATGACTGAACGTCTTACCGTTCACACCGGTCAGTTCACCTTTTACGAACTGCAGGGATACCTTTTCAGCATCTTTTTTAGTTAACTGAGTAGGCCATGCATCTTCAGGCAGGAACCCGTCTGATGTCAGCGTTTCCTTACCACCTACGGATGTACCCCAGATACCTTTATTGATAGAATAAGCTGCTTTTTCGAAGTTCATCTGTACGCCTTTACCTTTCAGGTAAGCGATTTCCTCTTCACGGCTCAGTCGCATATCACGGATCGGAGTGATGATCTCAACACCTGGGATCATGATATGGAAGATCATGTCAAAACGCACCTGGTCGTTACCGGCCCCGGTGCTACCATGTGCTACTGCATCAGCGCCCAGTTCTTTCACATGTTGTGCAATGACCAGCGCCTGTGTAACGCGCTCAGCACTTACGCTGAGAGGGTAAGTATTATTCTTCAGCACATTACCAAATACCAGGTACTTGATAGCACTATCATAATATGAACGTACTGCATCTACCGTCTTATGACTCTTTACTCCCAGGCTAAATGCACGTTTCTCAATTTCCTCCAGTTCTTCTGTTGAAAAACCACCGGTATTGACGATTACTGAATGCACTTCATACCCTTTTTCTTCTGTCAGGTATTTTACGCAATAGGAAGTATCAAGTCCTCCGCTAAATCCAAGTACTACTTTTTTCATTTATAGATAAGATTGTGCTCCACACTGCCGTATGGGTGATGCGTTATAATAAAAAATGATCTCTCAAAATAAATTGAACAGAAAGAATTTCCGTTTGTTGGATGGTGCGGCGCCGCCACTGACGCCATCTTTACCACTCTTCAACAACACAAATCTTTTAAAGCGCAGCCATCTTTCGAACAGCTTGAAGTTCTCTTTGAACTTCCTGCCTTTCTTTGTCTGTTTTATCTGACCGTTCACAGCCACCATTACCTGTGGATGTGCCTGTGCTTCTGATTCGGTCCTGATGCTCAGCGTAGCGCTTGCTTTTCTGAGCTCTTCTCTCTCCGCCTCTTCCTTTGCCTTTTCTACAGGATCGTAAAGCATAGCTGTACACAGACAGTTCTTACGGTTCTTGCTGGTCAGCACGTCAAAGTTCACACAACTACGACATCCTTTCCAGAACTCTTCATCGTCGGTCAGTTCAGAATATGTTACAGGCTCGTAACCCAGTTCCGAGTTGATCTTCATCACTGCAAGCCCTGTAGTCAGACCAAATATTTTAGCGTCAGGATACTTCTGTCTTGATAGCTCGAACACACGATGTTTGATGGCCTTGGCCACACCATGTCCTCTGAAGGCAGGATTCACGATAAGCCCCGAGTTGGCAACAAATTTCTCATGTCCCCAGGCTTCTATATAACAAAAACCTACCCATTCGCCTTTATCTGTTACTGCTATAACAGCCTTTCCTTCTTCCATCTTAAGTTGGACATACTCAGGAGAACGTTTGGCAATACCTGTTCCACGTGCTTTGGCGGATGATTCCATCTCGTCAGTGATGGTTTTGCCATAATGCTTATCGTCAGTGGTAGCAACCCTGACAATGATATTTGGATTTTCCAATTTTGTCAATTGAAAACGTAATCAATAAATTAATAATCTGGAATCCATTGCTGGATTTAAAACACCTTTTTGTATGTGATTGAGACTTATCACGGTGTTGCGATAGCGTGCATTATGTAAGCGAACGCTATCAAATACGAGGTCGTCGGGAAAGATATCTAAAGACATTGAACCCAATAGAGTACTCTCCTTCCATCAGAGAAGGATGATATGCAGAAAGATTATGGGCCGCAAAGTTTTCCAACTTCAGTTCAGCATTAAATTGTTAAAAACTGTCTTTAATAAAATCAAACGCAAAGTTATACTATTATTTTTTTTCGCGGTTAAAAAAATTAAAGACGGTACGTTAAATTATCAGATAGGTAGTTGCAAATTACGGGCCAACATAGATTTTTAAAAATACATATAACAAAAAACTCCCTGTCTGTTGGACAGGGAGTTATTGAAAATCAATAATTTAACTATTTAGTGATCACACTCAGCTCTGCCACGCTGGCCCAATGTTCTTTTTCATTGGCAGGTGCAACAGCCACTAATCTTACGAATCGGCCCTTCACGGATTTACTGAATTTCACCGATTGTGTCACAGGATTGTTTGCTATGTTCGCAAAGTTTCCTTGTGCTACCGGTTCACCCCAGGACTTCCCATCTTCGCTTACATAAAAGGCATATGTATAAATTGTGCCTGACTTTTCCAGCAGATGCCTTGGAGTATACGTGAACCCTTTCAGCGTTAACTCCTCTCCCAGGTCCACCTGGATCTCATGTGGGTACTTCGCTGTTTCCGGCTGATAAGGAGAAGCCCAGAAAGATTCCGGATTACCATCTATCGCTTTTTCCGGATCAGCACCTTTGTTTTGTCCATCGGTGAAGGTCACTTTCCATTTCGCAGGTGCAATGTCGTATGCAGCTGTCACCGTAGCGCTGGCTCTCTTTCCATTTTCGAGGAATGCTTTAGCCTTTACCACGCCTCCTTCCGGCAGGGAAATGGCGCCTGTATATTTGGGAGAGCTGTACACCGGCTCCTTACCATCTAAGGTATAATGCAGCTCAGGATCAGGTGAAGAGCAGACAATGCTTACATCTCCCTGCTTATTACGTTTGATAACAGGTACGTCCAGTAATCCCGGTGCTTTGTAGAGCTGTACTTCACTGATCACCGGACAAGCCAGCGCATCCTGTATATTGATACGCACCTGCGTAGTGGTCACATCAGGGAATGACAATATCCGCTTATGACCAACAGTAGTAGCGGTTGCGATCTCCTTAAATGCACCGTTTTCCAGTACCTCTACAGAAAATGCTTTCACCCGCTGACCTAGCGCAATATATTCCTGCAGCACCAGCCTGTTGAAAGACGTTGGCTGAGCAAAGGTCAGCGTAATAGTGCCTTTCAGCACATTGTCCGGCGTAGCCCAATATGTATCTCCTTTACCATCGTTCAGGTTTGCTACTTTCACTTTCACGTTATTCTTGCGGGTCTCAGTTGCTGTTACTTTCGCTTTCAGCGCCAGGTTTGTTTTAAAGCTGGCATCCCGGAACTTTTTAAATTCCATCAGGCGGGTAGAGTCTGCCGAATAGATCAGCCCTCTCCTGTCCACCGGTACGTTCAACAGCATGTTGCTATTACGGCCCACGGAACCATAGTAGATGTCCAGCAAGTGCTGCACGCTCTTTACCTTATCGTTTGTGGAAGCACTGTAAAACCATCCCGGACGGATAGATACGTCACATTCTGCCGGTACCCATTTCTCTCCGTTCATATCTCCCTCGTTGAGCACCGATTGTGCAGGCGCCCCTTTACCAGGCGTGAAGCCTTTTACATTCAGGGTAGCCCAGTTAGTAGTGCCGGCTATACCGTCTTCATTACCTACCCAGCGGCAACCCGGGCCGACGTCGCTGAAAATAACCGCGTTAGGCTGGTTCTTATAAACAGTGTTATGGAAGAGGTCCCAGTCATATACAGGCTTTTTGCCATTCGGGCCTTCTCCGTTAGCGCCATCGAACCACTGTTCAAAAACAGGTCCGTAGCTGCTGAGCACTTCGTTCAGCGTATTGGAGAACACCTGGTTGTATTCCGGGGTGCCATAGGCAGGATGGTTACGGTCCCAGGGCGACAGGTACACCCCGAACTTGAGGCCATATTCCTTACAGGCGGCAGACAGTTCTTTCAACACATCCCCTTTACCATTCTTCCAGGCGCTTTCCCTTACGGTATGCGTGCTGTACTTACTGGGCCAGAGGCAGAAGCCATCATGGTGTTTAGCTGTGATAATGATCGCCTTCATTCCTGCCAGTTTCGCAGTACGCGCCCACTGGCGGGCATCCAGCTGAGTAGGGTTGAATACCTTCGGGTCTTCATCCCCATGTCCCCATTCATTGTCAGTAAAGGTGTTCGGACCCAGGTGGATGAACATGTAGTATTCCATGTTCTGCCAGTCTAACTGGGCTTTGGAAGGCAGCGCACCATAAGGAGCGATTTCCTGCGCATGAGCAGTTGCCAGGGTGCTGCAAAGCCCGGCCATCAATAAAAATTTTCTCATTGCCAATGTTTGTCTTTCGTGGAACCGGAATCGCTTCCGGCGCGATCTGTGGTTTAAACGACCTGTGATTTATTTTGATCTGACCTGTCCGGTCATGATATCCGAAGCTTCACATCTAAAAATAATGCTTAATAAAGGGTTTAGTATACAACAGGAGAAAATTGATGCAGGGAAAGCTAAAATACAGGAGAACCTATTTAGCAGCCGTTAAACTATTTTATGAACAGCTATAGCAACTATACCGCATTTTCTATACTTTTAGACATCATCTATAATACACCAGCAGTCTTCTTTTAGCAAGAGCTAAAACCAAACAACGCATGAAAAAGCAGCAATTTCACAGGAGAAACTTTCTCAAAACCACTGTGGCCGCAGGTGTAGGATTGACCCTCCTCAATACGCCCGCACGCCTCTTTGCAAACACCCGGAAAGAAAAAGTAAGAGTAGGGCTCATCGGAGTAGGCGCCCGCGGACAAGGGCACCTGGAGTTATGCCTTCACCGCGACGATGTAGACGTTACTGCCATTTGCGACCCGGACACCAAATGGGCCATTCCAAAGTCGCGCGAGCTGATCACAAAAGCCTATGGCGGAAAAAAGAAAGTAGCTGAATACAGCAACGGTCCGGAAGACTTCTACAACATGCTGAAACGCGACGATATCGATGCCGTGATCATTGCCACTCCCTGGGAATGGCATTCCATTCAGGCCATCGCTGCCATGAAAGCAGGTAAAACACCTGCCGTAGAAGTATGCGGCGCCTCCGATGTACAGGAATGCTGGAACCTGGTCAATGCCAGCGAAGATACCGGCGTTCCGCTGTTCGGGATGGAAAACGTATGCTACCGCCGGGATGTTATGGCAGTGCTGAACATGGTAAGACAAGGCCTTTTCGGCGAACTGACACATCTCCAGGGCGGCTATCAGCATGACCTGCGTAAAGTGAAGTTCAACAACGGCAAGCAACTGTATGGCGGCGGTGTTGAATTTGGCGAGAACGCTATGTCGGAAGCCAAATGGCGCACCAATCACAGCGTACATCGTAACGGTGACCTGTATCCTACACACGGTCTTGGCCCTGTTGCCAATATGATCAACATCAACCGAGGCAACCGCCTGTTGTCCCTCACTTCCGTAGCCACCAAATCAAGAGGATTACATAAGTACATTGTGGACAATGGCGGTAAGGAGCATCCGAATGCTAAAGTGGAATTCAAACTGGGTGATATCGTCACAACACTGATCCGCACCAACAATGGTGAGACCATCATGTTGTCGCACGATACCAACTCTCCCCGCCCCTACTCGCTTAACTTCCGCGTACAGGGCACCAATGGCCTGTGGATGGATGATCTGGACTCTATTTATGTAGAAGGAAAAAGCCCGTACGATGAGTGGGAAAAAGCAGGCTCTGAAAAAGACCCGAACAGTTACATGGCGAGGTACGACCATCCGCTATGGAAACGGTATACCAGCAGCGCCGCCGGCGCCGGTCATGGAGGCATGGACTGGTATGTTATCAATTCCTTTATAGAAAGTGTAAAACGAGGCGCTCCTTATGCGCTCGACGTATATGATCTGGCTACCTGGTATGCTATTACGCCTTTGAGCGAGCAATCGGTAGCTGAAGGTGGAAATGTGCAGTACATTCCGGACTTCACCCGCGGGCGATGGATGAACAGGAAACCGATCTTCGCACTGGATGACCAGTACTAATACATTCCGTAAGATATCTGAAACTGAAAAGGGCTGTCCACATAATTGGGACAGCCCTTTTCAGTTTCAGATATCTTTTCCTGTTAACAGGATGGTCATGTTATGCTTTTTTCAAACCTACCTTGTGGCCACTGAATCCGTAATAAAGAATGTACAGATAGCAGGGAATAAAGACTATATATGCTGAATGACGGTTCATGCTCTCTGCAAGTCCACCATATACCAGCGGAATGATAGCGCCACCTGCAATAGCCATTACCATCAGTGCCGCTCCCAGCTTCGTGAATTTCCCAAGTTTATTCATTGCCAGTGGCCAGATCCCCGGCCACATCAAGGCGTGAGAGAAGCTGAGCGCAATCATGAACGCGATGGAAACTACTCCGGTAGTGGCCAGAACTCCAATGGAGAAAATCAGTCCAAGGGCAGCACTGCCGATTAACCCATTTTTCTGTGTCAGGTATTTCGGAACTGCAATAACGCCCAGTAGATAACCTATTGAGAGGCAGATCAGGCTATAGATACCAAAGTTACCCGCCACGTTCTTCTCGAAGCCATAGTATTCACCGTATAATGTTAATGAATCAATAGCCAGTACTTCCACACCTACGTACATGAATATACACAATACTCCCAGCATCAGGTGAGGTATCTGGAATACGGAAGTCTTGCCTGAAGTTTCCTCCGCGGTTGTGGTGTCTTCCTCTTCGGGATTGATCTCAGGCAATGCAGCCTTTGTAATACCAAAAACAAGAATGATCAGGACAACAGTGATGACGATATAGGGACCAACCACACGTTCAGCCAGTAATTGTAACTGGGCCTCTTTTTCAGCGCCTGCGAGCTGGTTTATTTTTTCAGAAAGCTGCTCGGTGTCACTGAACAACAACACTTTCAGAACGAAGATACCGATCATACCAGCTACCTTATTACATATCCCCATGATGCTTATACGACGGGCAGCGCTTTCAATCGGTCCCAGTATGGTTACATAAGGATTAGAGGCAGCCTGTAGCAAGGTCAACCCGGCACCCTGGCCAAACAGTCCTACCAGAAACAAAGGATAAGAACGTGCATAAGCTGCAGGAATGAACAACGCTGACCCTATGGCAATAATGAGTAATCCGAGTGACATACCTTTAGTGAACCCTATCTTCCTTAGGATCATAGAAGATGGGATAGCCATCACCATATAGGAGATGTAAAAGGCAAACGTCACAAAGTAGGCTTCGAAGTCAGATAACTCACAAGCCTGCTTCAAAAAAGGGATCAATACACTGTTGAGCCATGTAACGAAGCCAAACAGGAAGAAAAGGGTACCGATTACTCCCATTGCCTTGCCATACTGATTGGTTTGTGGCATAGAGACTGGCCCTTTAGGAGACGAAACGGAATTAGCCATACTGCTGATTGATTAATATTAAATGATTTTGATTGATCTTTGCGAACTTAACCAACAATTTCTGCATTTCATAGTTATTTCCCACTAAATGCGCTTTTCTGGTAGATATAAGTTAATTTCCCATTCTAAATAGTTCAAAAAGTACGCTTTTTTAATCTCAATCAGGAATTTTTATCAGTCTCTATTTAAAATAAATAGAAATTTTACAACATATTAGCTAAAACGTTTTTGCTTCAGGAAAATAGGCATATTTATTTTGAAAATTTAGGAATTCTCGAAAAATAATTTATACATTTATCGCGCAAAAATTACAGTAATTTAACACGTTTATGGCTCAACAAACAAAGCAAAGTACACATCCATCTTTCTTTGTACTGATACTTGTATTTTTTTTCTGGGGATTTGTTGCTGCTTCAAACAGCATCTTTATTCCCTTCTGTAAGGCCCACTTTCATTTGGGACAGCTGGAATCACAATTGATCGATTTCTCGTTCTACGGCGCTTACTTTATCGGCTCGTTACTGCTGTATCTCTTTTCAGCGTTGCGGGGCGTAGATATCTTAAACAAGATCGGCTACCAGAAAGGTATCATTTATGGGCTTCTTATTTCCGTAGTAGGTGCGATAGCGTTGATCGCTGCAGTGAACATTGGCAACAGTATGGAAAATACGACCTATGCCTTTTATCTTATTCTTGGTGCTTTCTTCATTGTGGCACTCGGGTTCTCTTTACAGCAGACTGCTGCCAATCCGTTCGCCATCTTATTAGGCGATCCGGCTAAAGGTACTCACCGTCTGAACCTGGCTGGTGGTATCAACTCCTTCGGTACTACTATCGGGCCTTTGGTTGTGAGCATCCTGCTTTTCGGTTCTGCCAAAGATGCCTCTGTTTCTGCAGATACGGACATCAGCAAGATCAATACGCTGTACATATTGCTGATCGTATTGTTCCTCGTTGCTGCGGTGATCTTCTGGTTCTCTAAAATGCCGAAAGAAACCTCTGACGAGCCATTTGAACAGTCAGCAAGAGCAAGTCGTTCATTAAGCGGTATCACTGCTATGTTCGTACTGATCATGGTTGGTATTATCCTCAATGCGGTTAAGACCTCTGTAGGTTTCTCCCCAACTGCCGAAGTAGGACTGCCTTTCTTTGTTGTTGGTATCGTGGGTATCCTGGGTATCCTGTTCAATGCAAGGATGTCTGCTCAGAAAGACGGCAGTGGCTGGGGCGCTATGAGATATCCTCAGCTGATCCTCGGTATGATCGCCATCTTCGTGTATGTTGGTGTGGAAGTAACCATTGCCAGCAACATGGGCGCCCTGCTGAAGCATCCTGGTTTCTTCACTACGGAAGGCCTGGCTGAATCACAGATCGACCCTTATGTTTCCCTGTTCTGGGGTAGCATGATGGTGGGTCGTTGGACTGGCGCTATTACTGTATTCAATCTCTCCGCAGGTGCCCGTAAGGTGCTTTCTGTGATCGTTCCGTTCATCGCCTATGGTGTGGTGCTCGGTGCTAACCATCTGAAAGGTACAGATGTAAGCGTATTATATCCTTACGCTTTCGTACTGATAATACAGATCATCGGTTTCTTCGCCGGACAGGAAAAGCCAGCTAAAACGCTGATGATATTCTCCCTGCTCGGTATCCTCGCTATGATCATCGGTCTTTGCACCACCGGTTCAGTCGCCATCTTCGCTTTCATCAGCGGTGGTCTGTTCTGCTCCGTAATGTGGTCTTGTATCTTCGCCCTGTCTATAGCAGGTTTAGGTAAATACACCAGTCAGGGATCTTCTTTCCTGATCCTGATGATCCTGGGCGGATCGCTGATCCCTCCTGTACAAGGTGGTCTGGCGGATATCCCTTCCATAGGTATTCATTATTCTTACATCATACCGGTGATATGCTTCGCATACCTGGCTTTCTTTGCATTCAGAGTTAAAAACATATTAAAATCACAGGGAATAGATTATGAGTCAGCAATTAGCGGTGGGCATTGATATTGGAGGAACCAATACAAAGTTTGGCATAGTAGATCGCAGAGGTAATATTCTGTGTGATGGCCGTATGCTTACAAATCAACACGAAGACGTTCACGGCTTCCTGGATGAGCTGCATGGGCATCTCTCCGTACTGATAGCACAGGTAGGTGGTATCGATAATATCAGAGGTATTGGTGTAGGTGCACCAAACGGTAACTTTTATACTGGAAACATTGAGTATGCTCCTAACCTTCGCTGGAAAGGCATCATTCCTTTAGCTAAATTGCTGGGTGAGAAGTTCGGCGTACCGGCTATCCTCACTAACGATGCGAATGCAGCGGCACTGGGCGAATTCCAGTATGGCGCAGCAAGAAGCATGAGAGACTTCATCGTTATTACCCTGGGTACAGGCGTAGGTAGCGGTATCGTAGCCAATGGCCAGCTGATATACGGTCACGACGGCTTTGCCGGTGAACTGGGCCACTGTATCGTATTACCAGGCGGCAGATACCATCCGGGTACCGGTGCTCACGGTTCTCTGGAAGCATATGCTTCCGCTACCGGTGTAACCAACACAGCGCTGGAATTCCTGGCTAACCGTCCGGATACCCAAAGTATCCTGCGCGATCATACCAAAGAAGAGATCAATTCCAAAGTAATATATGAAGCAGCTATGAAGGGCGACCCATTGGCTGTGGAAGTATACGAGTTCACCGGTAAGATACTGGGTGAAGCGCTGGCTAACTTCGTCATGTTCTCCAGTCCGGAAGCGATCATCCTGTTCGGTGGTCTTACAAAAGCAGGCGACATGATCATGAAGCCTGTACGTGAGCATATGGAGAAAAACCTGCTGCCTATCTTCCAGAACAAGGTGAAGCTGGTATTCTCCGAGCTGAAAGAAAGTGATGCAGCCATATTAGGCGCAAGTGCACTGGCTTGGGAAATGAAAGATTAAACTTTCGGCCGGTTTTCCGGTATCATAAATAAAGCATTATGCAAGATCGCAGACATTTTCTGAAAGCAGCGGCACTAAGTGCCGCTGCTTTATCTTTAGATGGCATTACATCTAAACCGGCACAAGCAGCGCCTTTAGCAACAGCTCCAAAGGCAAAACCTGTTGTAATATCTACCTGGGACTTCGGCCGCGCTGCCAATGAAGCTGCCTGGGAAGTATTGAAAAAAGGAGGCCGTGCACTGGACGCCGTAGAAGCCGGCGTAAGAGTACCGGAGGCCGACCCTAACAATCATACCGTAGGTTACAGCGGGTTCCCTGACCGTGATGGCCGTGTAACGCTGGATGCCTGTATTATGGATGAACTGGGAAACTGTGGCTCCGTTGCTGCCCTGGAACATGTTACACATGCTATTTCCGTAGCTCGTGCTGTAATGGAGAAAACCCCGCACGTTATGCTGGTAGGTGATGGCGCTTTGCAGTTCGCTTTAGCCAATGGCTTCAAAAAAGAGAACCTGCTCACACCGGAATCAGAGAAGGCATGGCGCGAATGGCTCAAAAAGTCCGAATACAAGCCTATCATGAACATAGAGAACACTTCCTATGGTCCGGAGAAGGAATCGGCTTTTAACCCCCTTAAATTGCCAGGAAACGTATATAACCATGATACCATCGGTATGATCGCTATGGATGCCAATGGCAACCTGTCCGGCGCATGTACTACCAGTGGCATGGCATTTAAACTGCACGGCCGTGTTGGCGACTCCCCTATCATCGGCGCCGGCCTGTATGTGGACAATGAAATAGGTGCTGCCACCTCCACAGGCGTAGGTGAAGAAGTGATCCGCGTAGTAGGTAGCTTTCTCGTGGTGGAACTGATGCGTCAGGGTTACTCTCCTGAAGCCGCCTGCAAAGAAGCGGTGACACGTATCGTAAAGAAGAACAAAGAGAGAGCTAAAGGCCTACAGGTAGGCTTCCTTGCCATCAATAAAAAAGGAGAACATGGCGCTTACTGCCTGCAGAAAGGATTCAATTATGCAGTGTTG
Source organism: Chitinophaga sp. S165 (assembly GCF_003182155.1). Classification (GTDB taxonomy): domain Bacteria; phylum Bacteroidota; class Bacteroidia; order Chitinophagales; family Chitinophagaceae; genus Chitinophaga. Next base: position 90,091 of record NZ_QGTG01000013.1, on the reverse strand, counting down.
TCCGAAAAGGAAAATAACGTCCTGATAGACGGCAAACACTATTTCTAATAAAAAATGGATAAGAAAATTACGCTTGAAATTTGTGCCGCATCGGTAGCTTCCTGCATTGCTGCAGAAGAAGGAGGAGCACAGCGAATAGAATTATGCGATAACCTGCTGGAAGGCGGTACCACCCCCAGCTATGCTACCATAGCCGTGGCACGTGAGAAAGTAAAGATAGACCTCTACCCTATCATCCGCCCCCGTGGTGGTGATTTCCTCTACGATGACCTGGAGTTTACCCTCATGCAGAAAGACATCAAACTGTGCAAGTCACTGGGATGTAACGGCGTGGTGATCGGGCTGTTAACGGCAGATGGTAAAGTAGACGTACCCCGTACAAAAGCGCTGGTACAACTGGCCTGGCCTATGGGCGTTACCTTCCATCGTGCGTTCGACATGACGGAAGACCCTCTGCAGGCGCTGGAAGATGTAATTGCAACCGGCTGTGAACGTATACTTACGTCCGGCCAGCGCAATACTGCAACTGAAGGTATCCCGCTGCTGAAAACATTGGTAGAGAAAGCGGAAGGACGTATTGCCATCATGGTGGGCTCGGGTGTGCGGGCACACAATATTGCGGAACTTGTAAAAGAGACTGGCGCTGCTGAGTTTCACACAACCGCCAAAACTTATGAAGAAAGCGGTATGCAGTACCGTAACCCGAATGTAAGCATGGGCGGTATTCCCGGCGTTCCTGAATATGGTATTTCCAAAACACAGGTAACAGAGGTAAAGAAGATCATTGCACAGGCACATGAGGCCGCAGCTAATTAAATCTTTAACAAGATATTCATACAGCAGAAAGGGCGTTCGCTTAAGCGGACGCCCTTTTGTTTTATCGGTTCAGATTTGCTGTACATTCATCAGATCGGATTCTGATCAACTGCTTTATTAGCATTGATCTCGTCTTGCGGGAACAGGAACTCCCAACGAATGTCGTCTACCGGTACTTCAAGCACGTTTGCTGTCAGTGCAGGCGTATGATTAGCACCAGTCCTGTTAAGCGCCAGATGCATACGTTTCAGGTCATAAAAGCGGAAACCTTCTCCCCACAGTTCTACACGGCGCTGTGTCAGGATCTCCTGCAGCAACGCATCGCCGGTGGCTGTACTTTTTGTATACTGCGGATCACGGTTCACTGCCAGCTCATACAACGCGTCAGCCGCTGCTGCATCCTGGTTCAGACGCGCTTTTGCTTCAGCTTCTATCAGGTACATTTCTGCTGCACGCATCAAAGGAACGTCTCCAATACTCGCTGCCGTCGCCACCATGAATTTCTTGCTGATGTAAGGAAACCTCACGCCTCCCGGAGGTACCGGAACATCTTCACCATCAGAGCTCCATACCTGTTTACGTACGTCTGTATTTGCTATTTTGGCGTACAGTGCTGAATTGATCGCCTTCGGATTAGTCCTGATATTAGTTGAGTTGTAATTGGACGACATGAAGGCAAAGAATGAATAGAAATAAGTGGTTTGCTCAGAGATCTGATGACTACCCCACATCCATTCTTTATTGCTGTAATCATTGAAACCTCCCTTGTAATCCGCATTACTCATCAGTTCCACTCCTTCTCTTGCTTCTTCCGCATACTTCGCAGCATCCGCCCAGTTCTGCATAGTCAGTGCAATACGCGCTTTCAGGCCTTTTGCCACATTAATACTGATATGTGATTTAGGTCTTGAATTAAATCCGGCCAGGTTTACAATAGCATCATCAATGTCTTTCACTATCTGTGTATACACTTCCGCCACTGTAGCTCTTGGCAAGCCTTCAGTTGTACTGGTCAGTACCAGCGGCACACCATCCTGTGAGTTGTTGGTCGTTGCATCATAACGTATCGCATACATCTGCACCAGGTTCCAATAGGCCCATGCGCGGTAGGCCTGCGCCTGTCCCTTTATTACTTTTCTATCACCATCATCACCTGTTGCTTTGTCTATATTATCAATGATCATATTCGCATTGGCGATGATCTTGTAGTAAAACAAATAGGTGAATTTCAGAAATGCATTTGAAGCGCTACGATGCGTTAACCACTGATAATTTGCATTGAACCAGCCATTACCAGCTGCTGTCATTACCAGGTCATCTCCCAGCATATCATTATTGATCATGATACTTCCCTGACCTCCCTGGTCCTGCGCATCGTACTGGATGTACAAGGAACGGTGAATACCATTGATGGCCGACCATGCATTATTTACTGTCGTAAATACAGCCTCTGATGGATAAGCGTCGGTCGGATTAGTATCTAAATAATCCTTCTTACATGAACTGAAAACTAAAACAGGTATTGCTATAAGTGTATATAATAATTTCTTCGTCATCTTTTCCATTTTTAGAGTGTAACATTAATACCGAGGGTGACTACGCGTGCAGGCACATAAACGTTTGACGTAACACCCGTGAAAGCTTGTGTCACGTTCATCCCTTTGCGCGCTGTTTTCAGGAACAGGTTCTCGCCACTCGCAAAAATGCTGGCGCCTGACAGGTGTAATAAGGAGGTATATGCTTTAGGCAGATTATATCCCAGGCTCACTCGTCTCAAATTCAGGAAAGACGCGTCAGTCAGCCAACGGTCAGATGTACCGGCGCCGATATTGGTAGGATTACCGAAGTTCATTTTAGGAACATCTGTTACATCTCCAGCCTTCTGCCAGCGCTGCAATGCGTCTTTATGCAATGCACTTCCATATACGCCGCCATGCATTAATGCCAGATATGTCTGATCATATACTTTACCACCTATCTGGTAACTCACCAGGATGGACAACTCAAAATTCTTGTAGTTAAATGTATTGGTAATACCACCATATACATCAGGTATCGCACTGCCTGAGTAATGGTAACGGGCATTAGATAACAGTGTGGTTACAGTATCTCCGTTCTTGGTGATACGGGTAGTATTTGCTGGCGTTGACGCTGTATTCTGCGCTCTGTATAACGGAGAACCATCTGCTTCATCCACACCCATATACTCTCTCAGCCAGAACTCATATTGTGAGTTACCTACCATTAGTTTTTTGGTACCATTGATGATCTCTTCTTTCGGCAGTTTGGTCACCTGGTTTTTATACGTGGTAGCATTCAGGTTCAAATTCCATTTGAAGTCTTTATTACGCACCACATCAATACCTACCTGGAGCTCGAAGCCTTTATTCCACATAGAACCTACGTTCGCGTTCTGTTCTTTCAAACCGCTGGAAAGTGGCAATGGTACGCGGAACAACAGGTTGTCTGACTGACGGTGGAAGTATTCAAGACTACCGCTGATACGTTCATGCAGGAAACTGAAGTCAACGCCGATATCAAAAGTTTTATTCTGCTCCCATACCAGGTTACTGGTGAGTGAGCTCTGTAACATACCCGGTTCATCAGCGTTTGCATAAGGCTCGTATAGGGCCTGCCATGCGTAGTAGATGTCAGCAGAACCAGCGTCAAGCAATGCATCGTTACCAACAGAGCCATAAGAAGAACGTACTTTCAGCAGGTCTATCCAACGTACATCTTTCATGAAGTTCTCACCGTTGATCTTCCATGCTCCGCCTACAGACCAGAAGTTACCCCACCGAAGGTCCTGCGAGAAGCGACTCGTACCATCACGACGATAGGAAGCAGATACGAAGTATTTCTCATTGTAATTATAATTTGCACGAGAGAAGAAACCTTCAGTACGATACTTGTCAGTACGGGATGTCAGGCTGTTTGTGGTAGTGAAATTACCCAGCTCAGAGTTACTGTTATCCAGGATGATCTGTTGCCTGATGCCATAGAAGTAATTATATGTCATGTCATAGTTCTCATGACCTGCCAGTACTTCTATGTGATGCAAACCAAAAGCATGGTTATAGTTGAGCAACTGGTTAAAGGTGAAACCTGTTCTCATACGGTTAGTACGGCTGCCGCGTCCTGCCGGAGCGCCGTCGCCGATGCTGGTATTATCAAAAGTACCTACCAGGTCATTAGTTATATCTGCACTGATGTTTGTAGTGAATTTAAAATCGCGCAGGAAAGATACTTCGCCGAATGTCCTTGCAGATAAGTTGTTACGCTTAAAGCTGTTATTATTCAGTTCAGTCTCCATGATCACATGACGGCCTGCATTGGCGCCGGCAGGTCTTGCAGCCTGCCCACCCTGTGAGCCATCGCCACGATCATATATCTGGCTGCCATACTGGTCTAATACAAACGCTCCTGTAGCAGCGTCATGTACGTGAACAGGATAAATAGGCCCCATACCTCTTGTGAAGTTGAACGGGTTTATATAAGAGGAGCTGCCATCAGTATTACCCTGATTTGAATTTACATAAGCGCCGCTTACATTAATACCGGTCCTGAACCATTTCAGCGGAGTAGTGTTCACGTTCACACGACCAGTGATCCTTTCAAAGTCAGATTTGATCACGAAGCCTTTTTCTTTCACGTATCCCAGGGAAATGAAATAATCACTTTTATCTGATCCTCCGTTGAAGCTTACACCATAGTCGCCACGGCTGCCTGTACGCTGAACAGCTTTAGTCCAGTCCAGGTCATCTTCATACAGTAATTTGGCATCAGGATTTATCGTACCATCCGTACGTACAATATCATTATCGGCAACGTTAAACGGATTATAGCCCAGGCGGCCTTTTACACCGGCGGTGGCAGTCTGGCTGGCCTGTTCCAGGGTGACAGTATTAGATATCAAACTGTTCCTGTAAGATTCCCACATCAGCGGATAATACTCGAAAGCATTTACACGATCGTATTCAGGAATAGCACGGGAGGTAACACCCTGCATGGCTTTGAACTGAATGTGATGACCATTGCGCTTGCCTTTTTTGGTAGTGATGATCACTACACCATTAGCAGCACGGGCACCGTATAGTGCGGAAGAAGAGGCGTCTTTCAGGACTGACATACTCTCGATGTCGTCAGTGTTAATGCTGGAGATATTACCGGTAAAAGGTACACCATCCACTACATACAACGGATCACTGGATGCATTGATGGAACCCACACCACGAATGCGGATGGCAGGACCATCGCCTGGCTGACCGCTACCGGAGTTTACCTGTATACCGGGAGCAGCACCTTCCAGTGCATTGAACACATTCGTAACAGGACGTGTTTGCAGTGCTTTGGCATCTATCTGTGTAAGAGAACCGGTAAACGTCTTACGGTTCGCAGTACCATAGGCGATCACTACTACTTCGTTCAGACCTTTGGTATCGACCTGCAATACCACACTAAGTGCCGAACGTCCGTTCACCACAACTTCCTGGTCGATATGACCGATATAACTGAATACCAGTGTTGCGGTAGATGGGGCATCGAGCTCAAATTCACCTCTGGCATTGGTAACAGTACCTTTATTGCCTTTTGCCACACGTACGCTTACACCTACCAGCGGCGCACCGGCAGCATCGGTTACACGGCCTTTGATATTGATATCTGCAATTACTTCACTTTTAGGAGCGATGCCTACCAGCTTGTCGGACATTACACGAAAGGTAAGTCCGGTGCTGCTGAGCGCTTTGTCCAATACCTGCTCCACAGTCTTATCTGTTACAGCTACCGTCACCTTTGTATCAGCAGCAATTACGTCATTGCTGTAAACAAAACGGTAGTCGCTTTGCTTTTCAATGATCTTAAGCAATTTAGCCAGCTTTACATCTTCCAGGTTAAGGGTAAACCTTTTCTGTGAGTATACACTGGCAGACACCTGCATGCAGGTCACGAGCGTCAGCAAAAAGGCCAGTTTCATCAAGAGGATTGCTTTTAGGAAAGACTTCGGTTTAGGTAAAAGAAACAGATTAAGTCTGGTTTTTTCCATACTTTTAGATTGTTTAAGGTCAATAAAATGCCTGACAGGCCTCATCTCCAAATGAAACACCTGTCTACGCTGATCTTGGTTGAGGGGGAATGTTGCCGCATTTCCCCTTACTTTTTGTTAGTTGTTAAAATTCAAATAGTTCAATAGTTAAAGTTCAATAGTTAACTCCATAAGCTTTATTCAGTATGGGCTGTTTATCTTTTTATGATGATCTTCTTCTTGTCAATGTTGTATCGGAATGGAGATGTAAACCGCAGCGCTTCTAAAGTTTGGGCCACTGTTTCGTTAATAAAAGTCCCTGTAAAACGGTAATCTTCCACCTCCTTATCTTCAAAGATGATCCGCACGTCATACCACCTTTCCATTTTGAGGGCTATGTCTGCAAAGCGCTCATCATTGAATACAAGACAGTTTTCTTTCCATGCAGTTTCTGCTACCAGGCTGTCATTAGGATTGACGGTCACTTCTTCTAGGCGATATGGTTCCTTGTCCGGGTTTTCTGTGACAGGTACTGATATCACCTTCGGTTGTTGTTGTGCTTCGTTGAATAAAATTATCTTTTGGTTGGGGGATAAAATGACCTTCTTTGGTACCTCCCCTTTTATTGTTACTTCTACTTTTCCCTGTATTAAAGAGGTTTCTACTGTTTTGTCCTCTTCGTATGCCCTGACGTTAAAGGTCGTCCCTAATACGGTAATGTCCATCTTCCTGGTATGGATAATGAACGGCCGTTGTTCATCTTTATGTACGTCAAAAAAAGCCTCTCCTTCCAGTACTACCTGCCTGCTGTCTTCTTTGCCGTAATCGTAGGTTAACTTACTGCTTACGTTCAGGAAAACAACAGATCCATCCGGCAATGTAACCATCGTACGTGAACCGTGACGGGTGGATATTTCACTCACCAGTTCCTTACCGCCTTGTTTACGGTCACGCAGGCTCCATATTCCGCCCAGTACGACCACTATCAGCAGCACAGTTGCTACCAGTGCCGGAATACCGTTCTTTCTTATCCAGGACCTGTTTTCCGGTGTTTCCGGGAATATCGCTACCGGCACCTGAAAATCTTCAGGGTACAGTTCCTGCATACGCAGCATATGTTTTTCCAGCGCGTTTTCCGTATCTCCGGTGTTGTCAGGTGTACTCAGTTCCAGCTCCTTGATCAGTGATGCCTGATAACTCAGTTGTGCATCCTCTTTCAACAACATCTCCAGTTCCCTCAGTTCATCTAATGTAGCCTCACCTGATATTTTCCTTCCCAGCAATATCCAGGTTCTGTCTTGACTCATAAACTTTTTTATGGGCTTTACATCTAATAAGACAAAGGATTTAAAAGTATCTACTAAGTCTTTTCAAAAAAAAATAACAAAAAGTAAATGCTAGCGTTTGGGCAGGTATAAACGGAGGGCTTCACTGATCTTTTTGCAGGCAATGGCCATCTGTACATCGATTGTGTTTACAGATATTTCCAGGATGCTGGCCACTTCCTTATATTTCAATCCATCTTCACGAATGAGCTTATAAATGATCTTACAGCGGGGAGGCAGGTTATTGACCGCTTCTGCCATTTTACGGGCCATTTCTCCTGAGATCATCAGTTGTTCAGGCGTGTTGTCGGCTATGGTCAGGTCTACCGATAACGTATCTATACTGAAATACTGCAGCTGTTGTTTGTTCAGATAATTAAGTGCCGTGTTACGTGCAGACACATAGAGGTATACTTTGAGGTTACCGACCTGTAAGAGGCGTTCCCTGTTCTTCCAGATATTTACAAATACATCTGAAGCTATTTCCTCGGCCTGTTCTTCGGATCTTACAATGGAGGTTGCAAACTGGCACAGCGGCTTATAAAACAGCCGGAATAATTGCCTGTATGCATTTTCGTCCCCTGTTGCTACCCTTCCGGCGAGCATCTGTATAGTGGCGTGATCTGACTGCACTACGATACGAACTTGGTTGATATAAGGTTTTCAGAAATCTCTCTGCTTACTGTTATTACTTCTCTGCTGGTGGCAGATAAAGTTAAAATAAAAAATGCTCAATATTGAACACCTGTTCAATATTAAGCATTTGAAATAAATTGTTCCGGTTTAATTACATCGTTCCTAAACCGGTTACCCAGAGGCTCCAGTCTTTATCGAATTTATACCATTCACCTTTGGGGCCTTCCCATTTCCATTCCGGCACTTCCCCCCAGCTGGCTCCTTTATCGGCGCTCCACATTAGTTTGCCGTCACTTATCTTCAGCCAGTTGCCGACTTTATCGGCCCACATGCCATCTTCTACGGCCATCCATTTTTTCCCGTTACCGCTCCACCATACCTTTGCCTCTTTATCTACCTTATACCAGTAATTTTTCCTGTCCTTTACCCCGTGCCAGATACCATCTTTTGCTTTAGACCATTCTTCTGCCACATACTTGCAGCTTACGGGGCCGGGAGCCATTGCATTCACTTTTACTTTTACAGCGGGGATGATACAAACGCAGAGCATTAACAAAAACAGCTTTTTCATAACATGAACTTTTTTAGAAATAACTGCCGGTACGTAACAACAGGACTACTTGTAGCGCTTCCGACGGATGGTTTGAGGTTTTTCAGCGGTCATGCCCTTCTGACCGTATTTTATTATTCGCAGGTTCCGATGTATATCTCTAGTAATTAACGCGTTTCGGCCACTGATGGTTTTATCTCATTTATGTATAGTATGTTAAGGGTATTCTATACATTTATCGAATTCTTATGATTATTACTTAAACAAAGCCCCAAACTTCTATGTGGATAGAGAGATTTTTTTTAATTTTCCGTCTCGTTTTTAAACCGCATCTAATCCAAAACATTAATCATGACGCTTAATCATCAGGAAATTGAACTGATTGACAGTTTCGAACAAATAGCCGTGGATATACATCCTACCGCTAAAGACGGTTCCCGGGCAGTTGCGCAGGAAATAGCAGCACTGATTAAGGAAAGACAGGCAGCTAACAAGCAGGTAGTGCTTGGCCTAGCAACAGGATCTACCCCTAAATACCTTTATGCAGAACTGGTAAGGCTGCACAAAGAAGAGGGGCTGAGTTTTAAAAATGTGATCACATTCAACCTGGATGAATATTATCCGATTGAAGCTGATGCCCTTCAGAGCTATAACAGGTTCATGAAAGAGCAGCTGTTCAATCACATAGATATTCCTGCAGAGAATTGCCATGTTCCGGACGGCACTTTACCAAAAGAAAAAGTGAAAGAATATGCCGCTGAATATGAGCGCCGCATAGAAGCTGCCGGTGGTATCGATCTTCAGATCCTGGGTATCGGAACAAACGGTCATATCGGTTTCAACGAACCTGGTTCAACCCTGACCTCCCACACCCGTCTGGTTACGTTAGATAACGCTACCAGACAGGCTAACGCATTTGAGTTTGCCAATATGAGCCAGGTACCCCGTCTGGCCATCACAATGGGCCTCAGCACTATCTTCAAAGCCAAACGCATTGTACTGCTGGCATGGGGTACGCACAAGGCTAAGATCGTACGCAGGTCTGTAGAAGGACATAGCTCCGATCAGGTACCTGCATCCTTACTGCAACAGCACTCTGACTGTAAATTCGTGATCGATGAGCAGGCAGCTGAAGAGCTGACCCGTTTCAAAGAGCCCTGGCTGACCGGCGATTGTGAGTGGACGCCAAAACTCCGCCGTAAAGCGGTAACAAACCTGGCTGTGAAACTGAACAAGCCGATCCTGATGCTGACAGACAGGGACTACAACGAAAACGGTCTGAATGACCTGATCGTTCAGTACGGTTCCGCCTATGAATTGAACATCGAAGAGTTCAACGGCATCCGTGATACCATCACCGGCTGGCCAGGTGGTAAACCAGGCGCACAGCTGCCAAGCCATCCTGAACGTTCAGAACCTCAACATAAACGTGTACTGATCTTCTCCCCTCACCCGGACGACGATATCATCTCCATGGGAGGTACTTTTATCCGTCTGCACGAACAGGGACACGATGTACACGTTGCTTATCAGACTTCCGGTAACATTGCTGTAACAGACGAATTCGTACTGCGCTTCATCGACTTCGCCGTAGGTTTTGAAGGTATGTTTGACATCGACCGTAGCAAGAGCTCTCAGATCCTGGAAGATGCGAAAGCATTCCTCCGTGTGAAGAAGCCTAGCCAGAAAGATACTCCCGAGATCCGCGCTATTAAAGGTCTGATCCGCCGTGGTGAGGCAAAGGCTACCTGCCGTTACGTAGGTATCCCTGAAACCAATATTCACTACCAGAACCTCCCTTTCTATGAAACAGGCCTGATAGAGAAGAAACCAATGAGCGAAGCAGATATCCAGATCACTGTTGACCTGATCCGCGAGCTGAAACCTCAACAGATCTATTGCGCAGGCGACCTGGCCGATCCACATGGTACTCACAAAGTATGTCTCGATATCATCTTTGCAGCACTGGAAAGACTGAAACACGAAGACTTCATGAAAGACTGTTGGGTATGGCTGTACAAAGGCGCATGGCAGGAATGGAACGTTCATGAAATTGAAATGGCTGTTCCAATGAGCCCTGACCAGGTATTGCAGAAACGCCTCGGTATCTTCATCCACCAGAGCCAGAAAGACGTGGTGCCTTTCATGGGTACCGATCTTCGTGAGTTCTGGGAAAGAGCGGAAGACCGTAACGCTAATACCGCTAACCTGTACGATCAGTTAGGTTTGCAGAAATACGCGGCAATGGAAGCTTTTGTGAGATATCATTTCATGTAAGCACAAGCTTTAAAATACATTCAGCCCCCGTTCTCTGTAAGATGAACGGGGGCTTTTTAATTGGCCGCTTTTTTGCTAGTTTTATTGCATGACACTTGCTACAGCCATATCTATCGCCACTGACGCCCACGCCGGCCAATCAGATAAATACGGAGCCCCTTATCTCAAACACGTGATGCGGGTAATGGAGCTCGGTAAAACCGAAGACGAAAAGATCGTTGGCGTGCTACACGATGTAGTGGAAGACACCTCCTGGACCTTCGAACAACTTACAGAGAAGGGTTTAGCACCCCATCAGCTGGAAGCACTACGTTGCGTGACCAAACTTTCCGACGATGAAGACTATGATCATTTCATTGACCGCATCATTCCTAACCGTCTTGCCTGCCTTGTGAAGATCAACGATTTGACTGATAACATGGATATCAGACGTATACCCGAAATAACAGAAAAGGATATACCGCGTTTAAATAAATACATCAGGGCTTATAATAAAATTGCGGCTGTCATTTCGCAATAGTTAAATATTCGCTACATTTAGGAACTATAAAATTTAGACCAATATCTGTCTGTTCATGTAGAGATCCGTTGCTAAACCTGATCAAGTTTGTAATCTGCCAAGTCGTCCATTTTAAAAACCAAGAAACGTTATGAGCCTGGTTATTACCAGCAAGGCTGCGGCCTATTTAGCTTTATTGCGCGCCATTGAATCCAACCGTCCTGAAAATAAGCGTTTGTTCTACGACCCTTATGCTAAACTTTTCCTGCCCACTTCTTTCAAGTTGGTTGAAAAACTGTCCCGTATTCCATTTATGAACAGGTTCATTCACTGGTTTATAGACAGATACTGGACGGGAGCACTTACCTGCTGCGCTGCCAGAACGAGGTTAGTAGACGTCATGACTGTAAACACCGTGCAGGACGAAGGCATCAACCAGGTCATTGTATTTGGCGCGGGTTATGACTGCAGGGCCTTACGGCTGCAAATGAAGAAGCGTATACAGTTCGTTGAGATAGATCATCCTGACTTCCAGGCGGAAAAGCGGGATACACTGGCTAAAAATCCCGGCAGGAACGGTATGGAAGCCATGATCAACTATGTGCCGGTAGACCTGCTTACCCAGGACCTGGACCATGTAATACCACAGATCTTCCAGCAGGGCCACTATAAGACCATGTTCATATGGGAAGGTGTGACCAATATTCTGACCGCTCCCATTGCGCCCAAAGTATTTGAATACTTCAAAACCTTCCAGCCCGGCACGATCATCGTCTTTACCTATGTAGACAAAGAAGTGCTTGAACATCCCGAAAAATTTACCGGCGCAGCCAGCGTTACAAAGCTTTTACGCCGCAATAATGAGTTTTGGAACTTCGGTATCGACCCGGCCACGATAAAGGAATTTCTGGCCTCCTACAACATGGAATTGATGCATAACCTGGATTGCAACGTATACCGTCGTATGTATTACGGTGAAGAAGCAGCCAGCATGAAAGGATATGAATTCTACCGCGTAGCCATGGCACGGGTCACCGAGGGGTAATTTGCCACTCTCCCCTACTTAACTTTTACTCAACATAAACACCTAAAGCCTGCAGATATGTCTTCTGCAGGCTTTTTATGTTAGTTAAAACCCGTACGATTGTTTCCTATAAGTCATATACAACCCGTATATAAGCCGTATATAACCCATATCTTTATAGATACGGGTTATATACGGCTTATATACGGCTTATATACGGGTTATATACGGGTTATCTCTGAGATAAGGCTACTATAAAGGCTTTGCGAAGACAGTATAAAACATCTATTATATACAGCATTCATTTATTGCACATTTTATAGTGACGAAATATTTCATATCATGCTTATTCACATTTTTCAGCACGTACCATTTGAAGGTCCAGGGTGTATTATTGACTGGGCCAATACGCATCATCACAAGGTAAGTTTTACGAAATGGTATGAGAATCCCGCCCGGCCCGATATGACGGCCGTGGACCTGTTGGTGGTCATGGGAGGTCCGATGAGTGTAAATGATGAAACTGTTCATTCCTGGCTGAAAACGGAAAAGGAATGTATCAGGCAGGCCATTCAGGCGGGTAAGAGAGTACTGGGCATCTGCCTGGGCGCGCAGCTGATAGCCACCTCGCTGGGAGCCCGCGTATATGCCAACACGCAAAAAGAGATAGGTTGGTACCCTGTTGCATATTCCACCGCGCTGCTTCCTCCTGCTCTGGCGGTTGAACTGCCGGAAGCACAGACAGTTTTCCACTGGCATGGCGATACGTTTGACCTGCCCGCCGGTGCAACCTGTTTTGCATCCACAGCAGTAACTCCTAACCAGGCCTTCCTGATAGGGCACCAGGTAATGGGATTGCAATACCATTTTGAGGTAACGCCCGATTCGCTCAACGAAATGGTGCAGCATGGCATGGACGAACTTGTTCCTGCTGCTTATGTACAGGATGCTGATACCATCAGGGCCGAACAACGGTACCTGGAGGGCAGTAACATAACAATGTACCGTTTGCTGGACTTCCTTACTAGCAATTACGCGTGATCCTTCGTAATTTTAACCATTATGGACACTTACGATATACTCATAGTAGGCGCTGGTCCGATTGGCATTGCATGCGGGCTGGCGGCACAAAAGGCAGGATTAAGTTATATTATTGCGGAAAAAGGATGTCTCACTAATTCCCTCTACAATTACCCACTATACATGACCTTCTTCTCCACGTCGGAGAAGCTGGAGATCGGCGGTATCCCTTTCGTTTCCATCAGCGCCAAACCAGTGCGTCCGGAAGCCCTGGAGTATTATCGCAGGGTAACTATCTCCAATCACCTGAATGTGCGTTTATTTGAGCCCGTAGAAGGGATTAAACGGGATGGAGAGATCTACCAGGTCACGACCGATAAAACTACTTATAATGCCCGGCATATCATCATTGCCACGGGCTTTTACGATATCCCGAACATGTTGCATGTACCGGGAGAGCATCTGGCTAAAGTAAATCACTACTATAAAGACCCCCATTTTTATGCGGCACAAAAGGTGGTAGTGATCGGCGCAAATAATTCTTCTGTAGATGCGGCGCTGGAAACTTATCGGAAAGGTGCGGACGTAACAATGGTGATCAGGGAAGAAGGGATCGGCAAACGGGTGAAATACTGGGTGAAACCTGATATAGAGAACCGTATCAAAGAAGGCAGCATCAAGGCCTACTTCCATTCCAACGTAAAAGCCATCAGGGAAAATGAAGTGGATATATCTACGCCGGATGGCATGATCACGCTTAAGAATGATTTTGTGCTGGCGCTGACAGGCTACCAGCCTAACTTTAATTTCCTGGAGAAGACGGGCATTACGCTAACCCGTGATGCAAAGAAATATCCTACTTACGATCCGGATACCATGGAGACCAACATGCCCGGCATCTATCTGGCCGGCGTCGTATGCGGCGGTATGGATACGCATGTCTGGTTCATTGAAAACTCCAGGGACCATGCAGATAAGATCATTGCACATATTACAGGTAAGCCCCGTTAGGCGCTTACCTGTGATGCTTTTATATGATGTTCACTTCCCTTTCCAGTTCCACTCCGAACTTTTCCTGCACGCTATCCAGCACGCGCTGTGACAAGCGATAGATATCATCGCCCGTTGCATTGCCATAGTTCACCAGCACCAGCGCCTGGCGTTCATGCACGCCTGCATCCCCTTCCCTGAAACCTTTCCATCCACACTGCTCTATCATCCAGCCTGCTGCCAGCTTATAGTCGCCGTTTGCAATAGGATAGGCAACAATGTTGGGAAACGCTTCTTTTAATGCTGTATGTTTTGCCGCATCTACTGTCGGATTTTTGAAAAAGCTGCCGGCATTGCCTATCTCTGCCGGGTTAGGCAGTTTGGAACTGCGGATGTTAATGACCGCCTGGCTGATTGCTTTTATACTCAGCTCTTTCACGCCCATATGTTTCAGTTCCTCTTCTATAGCACCATAGCTGGTATTGAACTTCGGATGTTTTGATAAGCGATAGGTCACCGAAACAATAGCAAACTGGCCTTTGTATTTGCGTTTGAAAACACTTTCACGATATCCGAACTGACAGTCTGCACTATTGAAAGTAACGAGTGTATGGTCCTGCATGTGATAAGCTTCCAGTTCATGAAAGCAATCCTTTATTTCCACACCATATGCGCCGATATTCTGCATTGGGCTGGCGCCGACATTACCAGGTATCAAAGACAGGTTTTCCAGTCCTGCACGGTTATTGGCGATGCAATCCATAACGAATCTGTGCCAGCTCTCTCCTGCCCCCGCTTTCACATAAATATACTCGTCATCTTCCCTTACTACCTCAATGCCTTTTATTTCATTCTTCAACATAATGCCGTCAAAGAAATTGCGGGCGAAGAGAATGTTACTACCACCACCTAATATCAATGTTGACAGTTCCGGTAGCGGTGGATTTTCCAGCAGATATTTCAATTCATCTACAGAAGAAAAAGACGCGAAGAAACGCGCCTGACTACTAATGCCAAACGTATTATAAGACCTGAGCGAAACATTTTCGGATATGCGCATATGATCGTAAATTTAGTCTAAAGCTGCACAGCAGCATTGTACAACCGACAAATATAATAAAACCATGCCTCAAACTGCTGTTGTTATAGGCGCAACCGGACTCACGGGGACGACCCTGGTCACCTTACTGCTACACGACCCTCATTTCAGTAAGGTCAGGGTATTGTTGCGTACCCCGTCCTTTAAACAGCGGCCCGGCCTGGAAACAGTGCTGGTAGATTTTAACGACGAAGAAAGCCTCTCCGAAGCATTGCAGGGGGACGTGATCTTTTGCTGTGTAGGAACCACCATTCGTAAGGCGGGCACAAAAGAACGGTTCCGGGAAGTCGATTTTGAAATACCAGTACGTTGTGCCACCCTTGCCCGCAGGCATGGTATCCGGCAGTTTCAGCTAATCTCCGCCTCCGGCGCTAACCCACGTTCCCGCAATTTCTATCAGCGTACCAAAGGAGAAGTGGAACAGGCCATAGAAAGACTGGGCTTCCCTTCGCTGCACATCTTCCGCCCTTCTATATTGCTGGGCGCACGCAAAGTGTTCCGTTTCAAGGAATGGCTCATAAAAGTAGTGGTCATGGTATTCTATTTCCTGTGGCAGGGACGCTGGAGAAAATATCGTCCTGTAAAGGCCGCAAATGTAGCCCGTGCTATGCTCAGCGCATCGAAGAAAGCGCCCGACGGCACGCATATTTATGAATATGATGCTATTAAAGAGCTGGCATCAAGGGAAAGATGAGTGTTATATACAATCCACATCCGGCACAATGAAAACAGAACGGAACTGCTTTTCTGCCAGCAGTTTGATAAAATGTTCCTGTATCAGCCGTTTGGTGCTGGCAATCACTTTTGTATCACGGGGCAACTTGATCAGCATTTCCTGCAGATAGTTGTTGCGTACGCGGCCGACCAATGGTACCGCAGGTCCTACCAGCCGTGGCCCGATATGCGGCCGCAACCAGTTGCCCAGTACCTGTGCCGCCTGTTCTACCGTTTGCTGATTTTTATGCTTGAGGGTTATTTTCAATAGCCTGTAAAAAGGAGGATATCCGAAACGCTCACGCTCCGCTATTTCCGATGCGTACATCGCTTTATAGTCGTGCGTTGTAACGTAATGTAATATGGGATGCCGTGTATTGCTGGCCTGTATGACCACTTTACCTTTTCCATGTTTCCTGCCGGCACGGCCACTCACCTGCTCCATTAGCTGAAAGGCCCTTTCATTCACACGGAAGTCGGGAAAGCTCAGTAAACTATCCGCACTTAAGATCCCTACCAGGTTCACATTATCAAAGTCCAACCCCTTTACAACCATCTGCGTACCTACCAGGATATCTATATCCCGTTGTTCCAGCAGCTGGATCATCTTGTTATGACTGTCCTTATTGCGTACAGCGTCCATATCCATACGGGCGATGCGAGCCTTCGGGAACAGCTGTTGCAGATCATCTTCTATCTTCTCTGTACCAAAGCTTTTAGGAATAAGCGTCTGGCTGCCACAGGCGGCGCAGGTCTGCGGATAAGGATAACGGGTACCACAATAGTGGCAATGCAGTTTATCCTGGTTACGGTGATAGGTCAGGGATACATCGCAGTTCTTACAATTGGGTATCCAGCCACAGGTCGTACACATCAGAAAAGGTGCATAACCGCGCCTGTTCTGGAAAAGGATGACCTGCTTGTGTGCCGCCATGCTGCTATGGATAGCAGCGTTGAGCTGTGGTGTGAAGTTTTCCTGCATATTCTTCTCTGCACGTTCCTTCTTTACATCCACAATTTCTATTTCCGGCATTTCCAGTCCGCCGAAACGTTCAGACAGTTCCACTAATCCGTATTTACCCTGTTGTGCATTAAAATAAGACTCCAGGGAGGGCGTGGCGGATCCCAGCAAGACCTTTGCTCCGAAGAGACCTGCATAGTAAATAGCGGCATCTCTGGCATGATAACGTGGAGCGGGGTCCTGTTGTTTATAGGAAGTATCGTGCTCCTCGTCCAGGATGATCATACCCAGGTCACGGAAAGGCAGTAATAAACTGGAACGTGCGCCCAGCAGTATTTGCAGTTCGCCGGTCTTTACCTTGTTCCAGATCTCTACTCTTTCGTTATTATTAAAGCGGGAATGATAGATCCCGATCTTATTACCAAAATGTTTCTGTAAGCGGCGGATGATCTGCGCAGTCAACGCAATTTCCGGCAGGAGATATAACACCTGTTTACCATTGGCAACATATTCTTCTATCAGTTTTACATACAACTGTGTTTTACCGCTGGAGGTAACGCCATGCAATAATGTAACAGGTCTTGCAGCAAAGCTGTCACGCACTTCTGCCAGGGCTTTCTCCTGTGCAGGACTGAGCACAAAATCTATCTGCACTTCTGCTTTACCGTTGCCGGGCACCCGGTCTACCACCCGCTGTTCGATCCACACGATGTTCTTTTCCACCAGGCCTTTCAGCTGTGCGGCGGTAGCGCCTGATTTCTTCAGCAGTTCACTCTGCAGTACACTGCCCTGTGTTTTTACGAGATGAAGATACGCCAGCAGGAGTTCCATCTGCTTCGGCGCCCTGGCCAGTTCATTAAAGAGCGGCGCCAGTAGTTCCTCATCTTCATATTGCGCGTGCAGCTGCACGTAGTTCTCTTTCTTCTCTTTATAAACTTCCTTCAGCTCCTCGTATACCAGCAGCACTTTCTTTTCTATCAGCTTTTTGATAGTAGAGTACACGTCCGACTTATCGAGGATAAGCTGTACTTCGTCGATTCTGAGTTCTTTTCGTATATGCAGTGCTTCTGCTACCAGGTATTCATCATCATCCAGGGCAGAGAAATCGTCGCCGTAGGCATCATTAAAAAGGAGTAATGTTTCGCTGGAGAGTTTCAGGTGTGCAGGTAAGGCTGCATTTAACACCTCACCTTCACTGCACATGTAGTAGGCAGACAACCATTGCCAGAATGACAGCTGTGTAGGATATACGACAGGATCTTTATCCAGCATATCCAGCAAAGGTTTGGTCCTGTAATCGGCCGGCGCCTGCTCATGGATGGCTTTTACGATGCCTGCATATTTCTTCTGTTTGCCCAGTTGTACGGCTACACGGCTGCCTACCTTAAGAGATTCCTCCATATGCGGAGGTACCGAGTAAGTGTAATTCTTTGGCAGGGCCAATGGCAGTATGACGTCAGCAAACTTCATTTGTAATTGTTATACACTAGCCTTCAATTCCCGTTCCATAATATCAAAAACCTGCTGTTTCAGCACCGGCAGGTCGTCCATTGTCAGTCCTGTGACAGGAACAGGTGGCAGATACACTACTCTGCAACGGCCGGGATTCAGATTGAACCTTTTGGCATGCAGGCGGTCGCCGTTATCCAGGTATAAAACAGGCTGAATAGGTGTTTGTGTTTCAATGGCTATACGGAAAGCGCCATTATGGAATGGCTGCAATGGTTTTTCTGTTTCGTTGGTAGTGCCTTCAGGGAATATGAGGATAGAGATACCTTCCTTAATGGCGGCTATCATCTCACGTACGCTGCGGGAGCGGGCTTTCGCATCTTTACGGTCTACCAGTACGACAGATTGTTTATAGATAAACCCGAAAAAGGGGATCTTTTTCATTTCGATCTTTCCCAGCGGACGGAAAGGAAGACGCATTACCTGCACTGCAAGAGCGGCGTCCAGGTAGGAACGGTGATTGACAACATAGAGGTAAGGAGTCTTATCCTTTTTGTCATGTTTGTAAATTCTTTTCACTCTTATACCAACAGCAGGAAACCATGTATGAGACCAAAAACGCAGGAAATAGAAGACAACGTTCCCACCTTTTACTTTTCCAAAGAAAGAAGCCACAAAAATGGGCGGAAGGATAAGGAACATGATCACAAGGAATACTATTGCGGCGTATATCATATACACCACATGTAACGGCTTGAGCAATAACTTCATAATAATGCCAGTCTCTTTTTAGTCGGATGCAAGCCGGAAAATTACTGCTTACAGATGGAAATACCTAATTACAGCTGCAAGCCCAGTCCTTGTCCAGGTCAATACATGTTACAACGCTTGTTGTGTCTTCACAGGGCGCGAAGACGACCCGGAGGTGCTGTCCTTCATCGGAATAGCCTTCCAGGGCATAGGTAGGGCAAGGCTCGTCGTGCGGATTGGATTTTTCTGTATTAACGCTACCGTTTTCAAGGATCTCTACCACCTCATCTTCGGTAACGTGCCGGCAGGCCATACGGCACCTGGCGTGGCGGGTATATTTAAGGATGGCATGCCGGTCAAGTGCAGCCGGATCATTGCCGGTGTTAATTTTTTTGTGATTTGTCTCAGTGATGCTGGTGTTACCGGGGGCAGAAACACGCGGTTGCCGCTGTGGTCCCTTCCACCATTGTTGTTGCCAGGCCAGCCACAACAATAGTCCTAATAACAACATAGGTACATACTTGCCCTTAGATTTCATGGTTACGCTCCTGTTACGATATTTAGCATTGCTCATGCCGGGCGGCAATCTATACAATTTTGGCAACATAACCAGTATAAAAAAAAGGTGCTACCTTTGCCCTCCTTATGACAACAGGTAAAAAAGTAGCATTTCATACCCTCGGCTGTAAGCTGAATTTTTCAGAAACCTCCTCCCTGAGCAGGCTGCTGGAACAGGATGGATTTGTGAAGACAGATTTTGAGGAGCGGGCCGATGTCTATGTGATCAATACCTGCTCTGTTACAGACAACGCTGACAAGGAATGCCGGCACCTGGTGCGCCGCATCCAGCGCAGAGCACCCGAAAGTATGATCGTGATCACCGGCTGTTATGCACAGCTGAAACCCAAAGAGATCGCAGAGATCGAGGGTGTGGACCTTGTACTTGGCGCGGCAGAGAAGTTCAATATTGTGGATCATCTGAAAACACTCACCAAAGGTGACAGCGCGAAGATCTGCTCCTGCGATATCGAAGATGTGAACACGTTCCATGCCTCTTATTCACTGAACGACCGTACCCGGACCTTCCTGAAGGTGCAGGATGGTTGTGATTATACCTGCTCGTTCTGTACCATCCCGATGGCGCGGGGTAAAAGCCGCAGTGACAGTGTTGCCAGTGTGGTAGCACATGCGCATTCACTGGCAGCCAGCGGTGTGAAAGAGATCGTGCTGACCGGTATTAACCTGGGCGACTTTGGCAAAGGACTGGAAGGCGGTAAAAAAAGGGAAGAGAGCTTCTTTGAACTGATACAGGAACTGGACCAGGTGGAAGGCATTGAGCGTTACCGCATCTCTTCTATAGAACCTAACCTGTTAAGTAATGAGATCATTGAATTTGTAGCGAACAGCAAAAAGTTCATGCCTCATTTCCATATTCCTTTACAGAGCGGCAGTAATGAAATACTTGGCCTGATGCGCCGCCGTTACCGCCGGGAGCTGTATGCAGAGAAAGTAGCCCTGATCAAACAGTTTATGCCACACTGCGCCATCGGCGTGGATGTGATCGTTGGCTTCCCTGCAGAATCTGACGCACACTTCCAGGAAACGTACGACTTCCTGCATTCACTGGACGTCTCCTACCTGCATGTATTTACCTATTCAGAACGAGCCAATACCGCTGCGCTTGATATTACGCCAGTGGTACCCGTAAACGTGCGGAATGAACGTAATAAAATGCTGCGTAACCTGAGCCACAAAAAACAACAGTATTTCAATGAACAACACCTCGGTGAAACAAGAAAAGTACTGTTTGAAAAACATGGTAAGGATGGTATGATGGAAGGGTATACAGATAACTATATCAAAGTGACAACTCCGTACCGTCAGGAATGGACAAATCAGTTGATAGCATGGGAACTGAAATAATGTTCACTATAAACTTACATACTCTCAAACCCTTTACTGCAAGGTATTTGAGAGCATAACAAGTAAAACAGCTGATCACTTTTTTTAAAATATCTTCAAAAAAATTTGGCAGAATAAAAATAGTTTATACCTTTGCAATCCCATCAGACGAAAGGCCTGACGGTAACGAAGAAAAAAAGAGGGAGTTTAGCTCAGCTGGTTCAGAGCATCTGCCTTACAAGCAGAGGGTCGATGGTTCGAATCCGTCAACTCCCACTCTTTAAAATTTTTACTGTTTTTTTCTTCAAGGGAGTTTAGCTCAGCTGGTTCAGAGCATCTGCCTTACAAGCAGAGGGTCGATGGTTCGAATCCGTCAACTCCCACAAACGAAAGCTTCATCTTAACAGATGAAGCTTTTTTTATGCCCGGAAATACCAGGCGCACAAAACACAGTCCTAAGAATAAGCCACAGATACACAATGATCCGTGGCTTATTTGTTCATGATGGCTTGACAGCTATGTTACAGCACCGCAGCAGTAGCATGCGTCTGAATCAGTTCAGCCACATAACCCACACTTGTCTCGATGGCATTATAAGTATTTATTTCTTCCGCCAGCCTGGTAACGTTCTCTTTGTAACTGCTATCAGCAAACACCTTTTCAACCGCCTCTTTTACCTGTTCTGACGTTGGCGTATCGGTTGCCAGGTTAATACCCAGTTTGAAATAACCAATGCGGGCACATACCTCATTCTTTCCTTCGTGCACACCTGCAGCTACCATCGGTAACTTGTATTTAATGCTTAACAACGTACCGCCATACCCTCCATTTGTAACATAAACGTTAGCATAAGGCATGATCTCATCAAACGGGATATAATCCTCCACAATGATGTTATCGTACGGATATTTAGCCCGTAATGCGGCCGTTTGATTACTGGCTGTTGCTGTCACTACCAGCACGTCAGTACCTTTGAAAGCTTCCAATGTCGGAACGATCAGTTTGTTGATATCTTTTTCAACAGTACCCTGTGTCAGCAACATTACTTTCTTATACTTCTTTAAACGCTCATCAAACCAGGGAGCAGCCGCTTGTTTTTTCGATGAATGAGCCATCAGCGCTCCTATGTAACGAATGTTCCTTCCCAGGTCGCTACGTTTATACTCAAACGAAGGTGTTCCGATCTGAAGGTATAAAGGCGCTTCACGTATCAAAAGATCGAACAGCACTGAGTTCTTATGAGGAATGTTGTGTTTGTTCAGAATAGCATCGAAAGTGTTGATCGACTTCTTCAGCACAACATTGATCATCAGCTGCCCTAATTCTGCATATTTAGCCTTTTCAGCTTCGTTGGTAGCCGGTGGCAATGCCATACCATAAGGTCCCAGATCAACAGAGTTCTCGGCCAGCGGAATGATGCCGATGGACAATACCGGTATCTTCATGAGGTGCTTAACAAACGGGATACCCGAGAACATAGAATCGGCGATCAGGATATCAAAAGAGAAAGACTGATAAATGCCCTTGATATCTTCATAATACTCAGGCCCCCTGTTGGCAAAGACTTCCGTAAGATCAAGGTCCAGCCTTACTGCAGGATCTTCGATCGATAGTCTTTCGGGAAACAGGATGGTCAGGTTATCCTGGTTCACATCCTTCGCGGTTATAAACGTATAATGATGAATACCCAGTTTTTCAAATTTCTGTGCAAAGAGAGGGGAAGTATACCACCTTACATCGCATCCTGATTCCTGTAAGTGCTTAGCTAATCCTGTCAATGGATTGATATGCCCTTCTGCAGGTACTGTTGCAAAAAGCACCTTTTTACCCTTCAATTGTTCGTTGTGGTTTTTCATTGTTTTAAAGTTGTTTAGATGTTGCTGATCTGAGGTTTTGCTCTCATATAACCCACACAGTTATGTCTTATACTGCGTCTGTTTCCTGGGAAGGGTTACAATGTCAAAGGTAGGTCCGGTATAAAGAAGCCGCTATCCCCTAATCCGGTTAAAAGGCATCCCCTATTTCAGGTCAGGCATTCCCCCGATCCTGCTTCCTGTGAATGGTATAGGCATTGCAATATACAGGACGCAGCAAAGCATCCCGATACGGAGAAGGGGTCATAGACGGAGTATATGTGGTAAACTATTTTTTCCCTTTGAGGATACGTTTTACAGCTTTACCCAACTTATTCAGATTAGCCAGCTGTTCCTGGATCGGCGCCAGCGTAAGATCTTCAGGTTGTACGCCTGCTTCAATGTAGTCGATCTCTGTTTGTTCAGGATAGATCAGCACGATGTTATGAGCCGGGAAATGCCTGCTCAAACGTCCCGGCATACCATCCAGGTAAGGCCGGTAGGACAGTGTTCCTTTACGGGCTGCTACCACCATTACGAGATCATTTTTGGTAATGTCTTTTGCCAGCAGTAACAATTCCTCTATGTTGTCGAATTGCTTGTAGGTGATTTCCACATTCAGTTTAAACTGCTGCAGATAGGCTTCTATAGCGGCCTGCGTCTTGATATGACAACACAGTAACAGTCTTGCACCGATCTGTTTACTGAGCAGGAAGATCTTTTGGATATAGTGCAGGAAGCCCAGTTCATATTCTGCGTTCTTAGGCATCACCAGCACCAGTTTCCGGGTTGCATTCAGCGGATAGTGGAAGTCGCATACATAGACAGTCTCCCATACGCTCTGCAACACATTATCCAGCGTGGTACCGAAGATGGAGCCGAACAATCTTTCTGTGGTAGTGGTCTTGTCTGTCCAGCCCAGCACCACGTCTGTTATCATCAGTTCTTTTGCTGCACGGGCAATACCATCTGAAACGTTGAGATCAACGCGTGTAACCGCCTGTACTTTACTTTCTGTCGCTCCGGCATACATAACAGCTGCTTCCATGATCTTACTGGTAAGCGCGACCTTCTGTTTAGCCTCTTCATCATCCTGTACAACGGCCAGTGGATAGATAGGCGTGCTTGCATCCGGATCTTTGATCATCAGCGCGAAATCAAGCAGTGATTCCATATGTCCCTGCCGGGAGATAGGGACAAGCAGCCTTTCAGGCATTTCTTCCACCACAGGTTTTTTGTCAAGCTCTATAATCGCCAGTTTACGGCCCGCACTTTCCGTCACGAAAGAGCTTACCAGGCAGGTGATCAGGATCAGTACCACGGTACCGTTCAGCACATTCTCGTTAATAATGCCCATGTTGAACCCGATCAGTATCACGGCGATCGTGGCTGCAGCATGTGCACTGCTTAGTCCGAATATTACATTACGTTGTTTAGGTGTATAACCAAAAGAGATCTGTGTAAAGAAAGCTGCAAGCCACTTACTGACTAATGCCATACCCGTCAGCACACCTGCTATCATCAGGGCTTCCGGGCCTTTGAGTAATACGCGCAGGTCCACGATCATGCCCACACTGATCAGGAAAAAGGGAATGAATAATGCATTACCTGTGAATTCTATCCTGTTCATAAGCGGCGATGTATGTGGGATCAGCTGGTTCAGCGCAAGGCCCGCCAGGAATGCACCGATGATGCCTTCCACACCCGCCAGCTCCGCGAGGAAGGCCGCCAGGAATACTAATGCAAGTACAAATATGAAGTGGGAAGTTTTATCGTCTTTGATCTTTTTGAAGAACCAGCGTCCTATCAGCGGGAATATCCAGAGGATAATAGCGCCGAAGACCACCAGTGACACGGACAGGCGGACCCAGAAATGAGTGTTCAGGTTGCCTGCCGCCGCACCTGTGATAACGGCCAGGATCACCAACACGGCAGTATCGGTAATAATGGTGCCGCCTACAGCAACGGTGACTGCTTCATTTTTAGTGATGCCCAGGCGGCTGGCCAACGGATACGCTACCAGTGTATGGGTAGCAAACATGCTGGATACCAGCAATGTAGCCATAAAGTTGAAGTGCAGTACATAAGTGCAAACGAAATATCCTGAAATGAGCGGAATGAAAAATGTGAACGCACCAAAAACGAGACTACGGTTCCGGTTCTTCCTGAACTCCGTCATATCCAGCTCCAGACCTGCAAGGAACATGATATACAGTAAGCCGGCCTTTCCAAAAAGGTCTATACTCCCCTTCTCGATGATCTTAAACCCATGGTCTCCTATGGCCATCCCTGCCAGTATCAAACCGATGATGCTCGGAATACGGAACTTACGCAGGATGATCGGGGCTAACAGGATGATAAACAATACCAGGGAAAAAATTGGTACCGGATCTTTTAATGGTAAGCTGATGTCCATCAACAATTTACTGCCGTTCAATACATTCATAACCTTGCTTCTAGTGATTACAATAATAACAATTATCAGCCAATGCTTACTGATTATGTTAAACACATGATTCTCAAAATCAATGCTACAGCGTTATCCTTAAACTTTCCTATTTAATATAACGATTATTAGCCGTAGTTTTGTGTAAAGTTTTTAAAGGATTATGAGCCAGCGTAAGCAAACAGGTACGCAGACAAAAGAATGGGAAGACGTATTGGTGGCTGAAGATGAGCAGTTCCCTTTCAGCCTTATCGTCTGGAATGATGAGGTGAATACGTTCGACTGGGTAATACAATCCTTAATCGAAGTGTGCGATCATACCCAGGAACAGGCTGAACAATGTGCTTTGATCATTCACCACAATGGCAAATATGCCGTAAAGCAGGGCGAATTCTCCCGCCTACGCCCCATGTGCGAAGCTCTGCTTGACAGAGGCATCAGCGCTACTCTTGAAGAAGCGGTTGAAAGATAATGCCTGTATTTCAACTCTCCAATGATTTGATTTTCCCGCCCGTTGATCTGGCTGAGCCGGATGGACTATTGGCTTATGGCGGAGATCTTTCGTCAGACAGATTACTGTTAGCCTATAGTGAAGGCATTTTCCCCTGGTATAACGAACCGCCTATTCTCTGGTGGTGCCCTGACCCGAGATTCGTACTATTTCCCGGCGAACTGAAAATTTCTGCCAGCATGAAACAGGTGCTGAAAAAAGGAGTGTTCACCTTCACTATCAATAAAGATTTTCCGGGAGTGATCAGAGGCTGCCAGCAGGCGCCCCGGCCCGGTCAGGATGGTACCTGGATCACCAGAGACATTGAAAAAGCCTACATTGCCCTGCATGAAGCCGGTTATGCACTTTCAATTGAGTGCTGGCAGGATGATGAGCTGGTAGGCGGGTTCTATGGTATCCAGATAGGAGATTGCTTCTTTGGCGAGTCCATGTTTGCGCGTGTCAGCAATGCATCCAAAGCTGCCTTTATCACTTTTGTGCAATATGCGGCTGCGCAAGGCCTTGAAATGATAGACTGCCAGGTATATTCGGAGCATCTGGCTTCTCTGGGAGCAAGAATGATACCCCGTGAAGAGTTCCTTACCATCATCAAAAAATCCCAATAAAAAAACTCCGCCCCATTACATGAAGCGGAGTCTGTTCTTATACTAAATCGTACTTACTTTTTCTTGCTGTAACTTCCTTCAAAGAAACACCGTACTCCCCTATAGGCGCCACATCCGCCAATCTCTCTGATGCTTACCCTGCCTGAAGCAAACTGGAATGCAATACCACAATCTGTTTCTTTGTCTTTGTATTCACCTTTATTAGCACTTGTAAAATGTCCTGTTCCTGACAACTCGCCTTTACAACCTGTTTTCTCGTTTGAGAAAGTAATGAAAAACAGGAATGACTTCGGATCATCTCCATCGCGGATAGATACAATGCTGGTTTCGCCGGAAAGATAATCGCCCGACAATTTATGTTTACCTGGTAATGTGTCGATCGGATTAAAGATCTGGCCTGCAGCGGCGTCTCCGCTGGAGTTAGTCATGATCAGTGTCGTCTTTCCATCTTCACCAACACCATAGAAATCTTCTCTGGTGGCAGTGCGTCCGGGGCTAAGCTCATGCTCGTTAGTCACCTTGATGACCTGACGGGTATCTATCGAGAAATAATGCTGGTCTTTTTTATTCTCCACCTTCGCCACTGCAAGCCGGTTCAGGTAATGACCTTTTTTATCAAGGAAGCATACATACGCGGTAGTGGTTGACTTACCTATAGCTTTCACCACAAAATAATTCACGGCAGCACCATCTATCGCGGCCAGCGGATAGAATTTGATCACAGTTCCTTCCGGAAAGTCGGATATTCCTAACGTATCGGTCAGGAACTGTTTCATCACCTCTGGCGAAATAGCGGCAGAATCGGCTGATTTTTCCACCAGGGTTTCCGGCGTCAGTTTATAAGGCAATTTCGCCTCTGTAAATAAATGACGGAAATCCTCAAACGTGAAGGCACCCTTTCCTGAATTCTTGTTTTTTGATCCGCAACCGGCCAGTAAACCGATAGTCAACAGTGCTAACACGAGCTTATTCATGCGTATATGCTTGTTTATTATGGCTGAAAAGTTAGAGAAAAAAATGATATGATCAAAATAAGGGTATTGCAAAACCTTCTGCATTTGCAATTCTCACACCTTTTATTTAGATTTACCTAAACTTTATTTTAAGGAATTATGAATTTGTCGATTGCTGAGGAGAATTACATCAAATCAATCTATAAACTGGAGGAAGAGGGACAGGACGCGGTTACGACCAACGCATTAGCCGGCGAACTGGATACCAAGCCCGCGTCTGTTACGGACATGGCAAAAAAACTAAAGGAAAAGAAGCTCATTGCATACGAAAAATACCAGGGTATCAACCTGACACCAGAGGGTAAAAAGGCAGCGCTCTCTATTATCCGCAGGCACCGCCTGTGGGAGTGTTTCCTGGTAGATAAGCTGTCATTCAGCTGGGAAGAGGTACATGAGCTGGCGGAAGAGCTGGAACATGTACGCAGCGAAAAGCTGACCAATCGTCTCAGTGAGTTCCTGGGAAACCCGCAGATAGATCCTCATGGCGATCCTATTCCCGACGCCCAGGGTAAATTGGGCAAGCCCCGCGTACAAACGCCACTGCATAAGGCTAAAGCAAAACGACTGGAAGTGGTGGCCGTTTCTGATAAATCAACTGCATTACTGGAATTCCTGAATGCTAAAGGCATCCGTTTGGGGACACAACTGGATGTGATAGAACGGTACGAGTTTGATAACTCTATTGAACTGAAGATCCGTAATCAGCCTGCCTTTACCATCAGCGAACAGGTCTCAAAAAATATAATGGTCAAACCGATTTAAAGCAAACTGCAGACTATACATCCCGGGAGGTACAAACATACAGGAAAGCCCTCCCACGGGCAACCGGCACCGGTCTGCGGCTGCATAACAAGTAATATATGAATCATCAGCATACTTCGTTAGGTGAAGTTCATCAGAGCGTAGATACTACGGTTGCCAGCACGAGCCGCTGGCGCAAATTGTTATCCTTCTTCGGCCCTGCCTATCTTGTCAGTGTAGGATATATGGACCCGGGCAACTGGGCTACGGACCTTGCAGGCGGCAGCCAATACGGCTATACCCTGCTGTGGGTGCTCTTAATGAGTAATCTCATGGCACTGCTGCTACAATCACTGAGCGCCCGCCTGGGCATTGTAAGAGGACGTGACCTGGCACAGGCCAATCGTGAAACCTATCCTCCCGGCGTCAATTTCATCTTATACGTTCTTGCAGAAATAGCCATTGCAGCTACAGACCTTGCAGAGGTGCTGGGTATGGCCATTGGTATACAATTACTGACCGGCCTTCCTTTGCAATGGGGTGTAAGCATTACCGTGCTTGATACCTTCCTGCTGCTCATATTACAACGCTATGGCATCCGCAAGATGGAAGCCTTTATCATTGCGCTGGTAGCCATTGTAGGCGTATCCTTCCTGGCAGAACTAATGATGGCCAAACCTGTTATGGGCGAGGTAGTAACAGGTTTTGTACCCAGCATACCGGACAATGCTGCATTATATATTGCCATTGGGATCATCGGCGCTACTGTCATGCCGCACAACCTCTATCTGCATTCCGCCCTCGTGCAAACACGTAAGATACAGCGGGACGAAAAAGGTATCCGGCAGGCGCTGAAGCTTAACTTTATAGATAGTGCTGTGGCGCTGAACCTGGCTTTCTTTGTAAATGCGGCCATACTCATTCTGGCGGCAACTGTGTTCTTCAAAACCGGGCGTACAGATATTGCAGAGATCCAGGATGCACATCAGCTGCTGGAAGGCTTGCTGGGTAATAAATGGGCCCCTGCCCTCTTTGCCATCGCACTGATTGCCGCCGGACAAAGCTCCACCGTAACCGGTACGCTGGCAGGACAGATCGTAATGGAAGGCTATCTCCGGTTACGTATCAATCCCTGGCTCCGCCGTCTGCTTACACGACTGCTGGCTATTATACCGGCCCTGTTCGTGATACTCATTGCCGGTCCGGAAAAAGTAGGCGAACTGCTGGTCTTCAGTCAGGTGCTCTTAAGTTTACAACTGGGCTTTGCTATCATTCCGCTTATACATTTCGTGAGTGATAAAAAAAGCATGGGCAGTTATGCAGTCGGGCCACTGGTAAAAGTTCTCAGTTGGGTTATCACAGCCGTACTGGTTTACCTCAATACCCGCATGGTATATACAGAAGCTGCAAAATACATCAGCAACAACGGCAACATCTGGATCGATATCCTGATCATTATCGCAGGCGTTGGTTTTCTGGCGCTCATTGCTATAACGATTGCCTATCCGCTGATCAGCCGATATCAGCAGAAAGCATCTTCGCGTATTCATACCACACCTGATTTTTCTTTGGGAGATATTCAGCCACCGGTATATAACCGCATCGCGCTGGCGCTTGACTTCAGTAGGGATGATGAAAAGATCATCTCCAATGCGTTGGCACATGGGAATCCATCAACGGAGTACTTACTCATACATGTTGTTGAAAGCGCTTCTGCAAGGTATCTTGGAAGAGAGTCGGACGACTTTGAAACAAGGAAAGATAAGGAGCAAATGGATGCTTATATCAGGCTGCTGCATGAAAAAAACATCAGAGCAAAAGGCCTGCTGGGATACCGGCATCGTGCAGAAGAAATAGTGCGGATCGTGAAAGAAGAAAGGGCTGATTTCCTTGTGCTGGGCGGTCATGGACATACCGGTATCAAAGACTGGATCTATGGTGAAACCACCAATCAGGTAAGACATAAAGTGCGCATACCAGTATTGGTCGTACAATAAAAAAAGAAAGGGAAAGATGACGAGATCTTTCCCTTTTCTTCTGAAAAAAGCAATATATCTTATAATCCCAACGCCGCTTTCAGCCGGGGATATCCTGTCTTACTCACCGGTACTTTCGCACCTGTTTTTAAAATGGCCAGGTGGTTTTCCTTCTCATAAGGCTCAATACGTGTTACCTGGTTTATGTTCAGCATATAAGAGCGGTGTACACGCGCAAACTGCTGCGGGTCAAGCGATTTCTCGAAGAACTGCATAGTCTTGTTCTTCAGGAAAGCTCCTTCCGGCGTTATTATTTTTACATAATCATCTGCTGCTTCCAGGTAGTGAATATCCTGTACAGGAATGATCTTGATCTTACCATTGATCTTCACCACTACTCTATTGCTCTGTATTGGCGATGAAGCCGCCGTTTCAAGTAATGCGCTTGTTTGTTGCAATTCATCTGCTGCATGGCGGTCCAGCCATTTCTGTACAGCTTTATCAAAACGTTCTTTTGAAAATGGCTTCAGCAGATAGTCTACCGCATTCACTTCAAAAGCACGGATAGCATGTTCCTCGAAAGCGGTGGTAAATATGACTGCAGGCAGTTCTTCCACCAGTTCCAGCATTTCAAAGCCATTAATTTTAGGCATCTGCACATCCAGGAAAATAATGTCCGGCTGCTGTTGTTGTATAGCCTTTAATCCTTCAAATCCATCTCCGCATTCCTGCATCAGCTGCACCTGCGGAAAGGATTGCAGGTACTCTTTCACTATCTCACGCGCCAAAGGCTCATCATCAATTATTACTGCTTTTATCATATAGCTGTGGCACTTTAATCAGGGTAGTAAAAATATTTCCGTTTGCGTTAGTTTCCAGCAGGTCTTTTCTGCCAAACAACAGATAGAGCCTCCTGTCTATAGATGAGAGCCCAAAACCAGTACCTGCGGGTGTTTGCAGTTCAGGATCGAAAGGGTTCTGCACCTGTATGAAAAGCATGTCGTCTGTCTGCCATGCTGTAATTGATATCGTGATAGATTCTGTCGTATCGTATAATCCGTACTTGATGGCGTTTTCCACAACGGGCTGCAGGAGCATCGGCGGTATCATCAGTCGCGCAGTAGCATCATCCGCAGTAATTGCTGTTGATAACCGGTGGCCAAACCTCACTTTTTCAATATCAAGATATAACTGCAGGTACTGTAGTTCTTCCGGTAACAGTATCCATTGCTGATCTTCACGTTTGAGCGTACCTCGCAGAAAATCACTCAGCTTCAGAACCATTTCCCTTGCCTGCTGCGGGCGTAATGCGATCAGCGCATTGATAGAGTTCAGGCTGTTGAACAGGAAGTGCGGTTGCAACTGCTGTCTTAACTTATACAACTCGGCCTCTCTTGCCAGTCGTTCTGTCGCCTCTTTACGGGACAGCTCTTCGCGCTGTTCGTCCATATTGTACCACATTACGGTCTTAATACCGAGTGCAGTAATGATCAGCCATCCTATTATAAAACGTACCGGCAAAGCAAAGAACAACCAGTGTTGATAGAAGATTACTGATCCGAAGGTGTGATACAGGATACAATAGCTGAACGTTATCCAGATGATCGTCAGTACGGAGCAGTACACCAGCAGGAAAAAGTATTTAGCTTTTACAGGCCGGTAGTGCGACATACTGAAACAAACTGCCAGTCCTGTCAGCGCGAGCAACACATTGTGCACCACACTATCTGTCCATGCTATACTATCGCTTATACTAAACCAGCATATCAGCAGATAGGCCTGTATGATTGTGAACACATACGTTGTGCCTATTAAAGCCCATCTGAAAGATTTGTTTGCCAGTATTGGATTTGCCAAAGGGTGCGGAATAAGGATTGAACAATTAAGCGTGAACGTCCAGCAGTTGCGGGCCTTTCAGGTGAGCGGCCTTTACCTGCAACCAGGAAATATATGCTTTGGCATCTCCCGGTTCTTCTATCCGTGAATAGAGTTCCATACCATCTCCCAGAGAGCTCAGCAAGTTCACTTCCGGTACGTTAATGAAACGCCATTCTACCAGTTCCTGTCTTTGATTTTTGAAAGCGTATTGTTCCTGTATACCTATCTCACTTGCGCGTTTCCATGCTTCATCACGGTTGTTGGCGCTGATCAGTCGTAACTGCTCATCAAACTGTGGGTTATGCTCTCCTTTTCCGGTGATGATCTGGTAAACGATCTTGGCTACAAACCATTGCATAAAATATATAATTAGAGGATGAAATAAAGTTGATCAGACATAGTTTTTGATCTCTACGCCGCCGAAGATGCAAGTGCCTTTGATGACGAAGATCTTGTCGGAATTACTTGCCAGCAGTTCTGTGGGACGTTTGTCTGTAACGCCACCCATGATGGTGTGCATGTCCAGGCGGATATCCCAGTTGGCCGGCACGATCAGTTCAATACCGCCGAAGATGCAGGTTACATCAAATTCAACACGGTCCTGGAAGTCGGCCTGTATCAGGTTGAAGTCTGCGCCTCCGAAGATGGCGGTTACTTTTCCACCGCTGAACTGTTTTGATACCACCACCCTGTTCTCTCCGCTGAAGATCACTGAAGAGTCAATGTAATCTTCCACGGTAGCTCCGGGGGGTAATACCCGTCTGTCTTTCATGGTGGACTCCTGTCTTCTGCCGAAGATCAACGCCAGGCCGACCACGGTAAAGAGCGCAGGCCATATGAACCGCGTAATATCATATGTGAGGTCTACATATTCTTTTATCAGGAAAATGGAGCCTACAAGGATCATGATCAGGCCTCCCCAGTTCTTGAACCCGCTGTATACCAGCATCAGGGTACCAATAAAGATGATGAGGGTTTGCCAGGAAAAGATCCACAACGGCAGGTTGAGATCGAGGCTTCTTATAAAGAGGAAAGCACCGATCAGTAAAAAGATCATCCCTTTATTGAATTTATGATTTTCCTGATGATTGATCCTTCTGTCCTCTCTTTCAGCTCTCCTTTTAGCCCTTCTATCGTCTTTCGTATAATCTTGGTTATCCATATGATATTTAACATTTATGGTACAAACTTAGTAAGCACACGTGGTATGGGAAAGCCTATTTAGGCTAACAGGTTGTTCAATCCCGGTAAACGGCATGAAAAAGACGGTAAAAATTATTGCTGAAGGATGCCCTGCATTATACCGGCTAATTTACCGGCCCAAACAGCCATTTCCTTACCGGAATAATGTAACCCGTCGCTGGCTACCAGACTGGGATCACTGGCAGCTTTGCGGCTATCGGCAGTAATATCAAGATAGTGCACGCGGAATTTTTTGGCAATGGTCCTGTTGGCGGCGTTAAAAGCGTCTATTTCATCCCCGATCTGCTCACGGTCGCGGCCTTCGGCGAAGGGAACCACACCCCAGTCAGGGATCGACAGCACCACTACCCTGTCGGAATGACCACCGGCAAACCGGATAGCCTGCGTCAGCAGCCGGGTGAACTCTGTCTTATATTCAGGAATGCTGCGCCCACGGTATTGGTTATTCACGCCTATGAGCAGGGTTACAACACTGAATGTATCGGTGATGGCGGCCTCGTTAACAGCTGCTTCCAGCTCGTCTGTGGTCCAACCTGTTTTAGCGATGATGCGGGGAGCGGCGATGTTAATGCCTTCTGCAGCAAGCAGCCTGGCTGCCTGTACGGGGAAGCGATGCTCTTCCGGTACGCTTTCTCCGATCGTATAGCTATCTCCCAGTGCCAGATAGGTGAAATGGCCGGCAGTAGTGTCCTGGGATGTATGAATGCCCGGTATCATAGGGATCTCTTCTTTTTTTGCCGTCAAAAATAAGAAAAAGACCATAGACCATATATAGTAGCCCATAGATGTGTGTTATTCCGTACCTTTGCGCTCGATTATTATAAATTACGCAAATCGCAAAGAAACTGTTTTATGCCGGCAGAAAAAATATCAATGACCAATGGCCAGTTACAGGTGCCCAATCAACCCATTATTCCTTTCATTGAAGGTGACGGAATAGGACCTGATATCTGGCGGGCCAGTGTGCGTGTATTTGACGCCGCTGTTGAAAAAGCCTATGGTGGACAAAGAAAGATAGAATGGAAAGAGGTGCTGGCTGGTGAGAAAGCCTTTCAGCAAACAGGTGAATGGCTGCCGAAAGCTACACTGGATGCTTTCAAAGAATACCTGGTATCCATCAAAGGACCATTATCCACACCGGTAGGTGGCGGTATCCGCTCCCTGAACGTGGCTATGCGCCAGGAACTGGACCTTTATGCTTGTGTACGCCCTGTACGTTGGTTTGATAAAGTACCTTCTCCGGTAAAACATCCTGAAAAGGTAGACATGGTGATCTTCCGTGAAAACACTGAAGACATCTATGCCGGTATAGAATATATGTATGGAACGCCGGAAGCTGAAAAGCTGCTGACCTTCCTGCAGAATGAAATGGGTGTTAAAAAGATCCGTTTCCCTGAAACATCTTCCCTCGGTATTAAACCCGTTTCCAAAGATGGTACTGAAAGACTGGTACGTGCAGCGCTGAAGTATGCACTGGAGCAGAAACTGCCTTCCCTGACACTGGTACACAAGGGTAATATCATGAAATTCACCGAAGGTGGTTTCATGAACTGGGGTTATGAACTGGCTGTGCGTGAATTCGGTGAGCAGGTATATACCTGGGAACAGTGGGAAGCTACCAAAAAAGCCAGCGGTGAAGAAGAAGCGAATAAAGAGCTGAATGTAGCTATTGCACATAAAAAACTGATCGTGAAAGATGTTATCGCAGATAACTTCCTTCAGCAGATCCTCCTGGCGCCACAGGATTACTCCGTAGTGGCTACCCTCAACCTGAACGGCGACTACATCTCCGATGCACTTGCTGCTGCTGTGGGTGGTATCGGTATCGCTCCGGGCGCTAACATTAACTATCTGACCGGCCATGCTGTGTTCGAAGCAACTCACGGTACTGCACCGCGCTTCGCTAATACAGACACTATGAACCCAAGCTCAGTCATCCTCAGTGGTGTAATGATGCTGGAGTACATGGGCTGGAAAGAAGCTGCAGATATCATTACAAAAGGCCTCAGTACTGCGATCGCACGTAAACGTGTGACCGTAGACTTCTACAAGCTGATGGACGATGCGACACTGGTTAAGACCAGCGAATTCGCAGACGAAGTGATCAAGCACCTGTAATGCATAGTGTTATAAAGATATATAGTTCCGCTTTTCAAGGCGTTGGTAGACAGTGATAATTCATTTATTTGTAAAAGAATTGTTGCGATACCATGCTGTGAGAAGCGGAACTTGTAAATTATACCCGGTTATCGTATATTTCACGATTATCACATGAACACTCATATCTAATTAAAAATCAAAGTCGAAATGGCAGAAAAAATCAAAGTCGCCAACCCGGTGGTAGAACTGGATGGAGATGAAATGACGCGAATCATCTGGAAATTCATTAAAGATAAACTGATCCTTCCTTACCTGGAGGTTGATATCAAATACTTTGACCTCGGTATGGAACATCGCGATGCTACCAATGATCAGGTGACCATCGATGCTGCTAATGCGATCAGGGAAGTAGGTGTTGGTATCAAATGTGCTACCATCACTCCTGATGAAGAGCGTGTGAAGGAATTCAAGCTGAAACAGATGTGGAAGTCTCCAAATGGTACTATCCGTAACATCCTGGACGGTACTGTGTTCCGTGAGCCGATCGTAACCAGCAATGTACCACGCCTGGTGCCTAACTGGACTGCTCCTATCTGTATTGGCCGTCACGCTTTCGGTGACCAGTACCGCGCTACCGACTTCGTAACGAAAGGTAAAGGTAAACTGACCATTAAGTTCGAAGGCGAGAACGGTGAAGTGATCGAGCATGAAGTATACAACTTCAAAGGCGATGGCGTTGCACTGGCTATGTACAACACTGACGAATCTATCAAAGGATTTGCACGTGCTTGTTTTAACCAGGCGCTGATCAAAAAATGGCCGCTGTACCTGAGTACCAAGAATACCATCCTGAAAAAATATGATGGTCGTTTCAAAGATATTTTCGAAGAGATCTACCAGAACGAATTCAAAGCTGAATTCCAGAAAAATGGCCTGACCTATGAGCACCGTCTGATCGATGACATGGTTGCGAGCGCACTGAAATGGAATGGTAACTTCGTATGGGCATGTAAGAACTACGACGGTGACGTACAGTCTGATACCGTTGCTCAAGGCTTCGGTTCACTGGGTCTGATGACCTCTACCCTGGTTACTCCTGATGGTACTGTAATGGAAGCAGAAGCTGCACACGGTACTGTAACCCGTCACTATCGTGATCACCAGGCTGGTAAACCAACTTCTACTAACCCGATCGCGTCTATCTTTGCATGGACCCGTGGTCTGGAATTCCGTGGCCGTCTGGACAAAAACCAGCAGCTGATCGACTTCTGTCATGCACTGGAAGCAGTTTGCGTTGAAGTCGTAGAAAGCGGTAAAATGACAAAAGACCTGGCAGTTTGTATCCATGGTAACAAAGTTGAGCATGGCAAGCATTACCTGTACACTGAAGAATTCCTTCAGGAACTGGATAACGCACTGCAGGCTAAACTGAAAAAATAAGCCACGTACGTTATACTGATATAACAACAAGGTCCCTGCAATTGCGGGGACCTTGTGTTTTAAAATAATCCGTCTCTCTTATTTCTTTCTCCAGTCCAATATCCAGTGTGGATATTCCACCGTCAGTTTACTTACCTCATCAAGTGTTTTCAGTTCTTCTTCAGTAAACCGTATGTTTACGGATTCCAGGTTATCATTCAGCTGGGACATCTTGTTCGCCCCAATTATTACACTGGTCACAGCTGGTTGGTGTAATAGCCATGCCAGGGAAAGCTGTGCAACTGTAGCGCCTTTCGTAACCGCCATTGTCTCAAGCACATCCAGGATGTTAAAGGTACGTTCCTTATCAAATGGGATAAAGGAATACTGGCTATACCGGCCCGCATCGGTCGCTTCTCCGTTCCTTTTATACTTGCCACTTAATAATCCTGCCACCAAAGGGCTCCACACCATCAGCCCGACTTTCTGATCTATCAGCGCAGGTATCACTTCACGCTCCAGCTCACGTGTAGCAATGGAGTAGTGAGATTGCATGGAGACATAAGAATTCAGGTGATGTCTTTCAGAAACGGCCAATGCTTTCATCAGGTGCCAGGCTGTATTATTACTTGCACCGATGTAACGTACTTTCCCACTGGTGATGAGGTCGTCCATTGCTCTCAAAGTCTCTTCCAGTGGCGTAACCGGGTCATAGGCATGTGCCTGATAAAGGTCTATGTAATCTGTTTTCAGACGTTTTAAGCTGCCCTCTACCTCTTCCATAATATGTTTACGCGATAGGCCTTTTTGATTTACGCCAGGCCCCATAACGCCACAAACTTTTGTAGCAATTACGAGGTCATCCCGTTTCAGTCCCAGGTTCCTGATAGCCTGTCCTGTCAGCTCCTCCGACATACCATCAGAATACATGTTAGCGGTGTCGATGAAGTTGATACCTGCATCCACTGAGCGTTTAAATATTTCATCAACTTCCGGCTGGCCCAACGTACCTACAATCTGAAAGATCCCTTTTCCTCCAAAGGTCATAGTGCCGAGGCATAATGTAGATACTGACAATCCTGTGTTTCCCAATACTTTGTAGTTCATACGATATGATTCAAATGATCAATGCTGTTTACAGGCGCAAAGTTATCCCGCTCCGGAACCGGGAAAGAGCCGTGATCAAAGAATAAAGTACGAAAATCACAGAATTGACTATCCGCCACCCTGCAATCATTTTCTGAAAGCAAGTGGGGTCATATCCATGTTCTTCTTAAAGAAATTATTGAAGTGATTGGGATATTCGAAACCAAGGCAGTAAGCGATATCTGCTATGCTCCAGTCAGTATGCTTCAGCAAGGCTTTTGCTTCATTAAGCATTCTTTCTGTGATATGAGTAGTGGTGGATTTACCGGTGATCTCTTTTACGGCAAAGTTCAGGTGATTTACGTGTATGGAAAGTGCGGCGGCATAATCGCCTGCACGTCTAAGCTCCAGTTTGCGTTGGGAAGATTCTATGGGGAACTGCCGTTCAAGCAGCTCTATGAACAGGAAGGCAATCCTTTCATTCGCATTTTTATACCTGCCATCATTCAGTGCAGGTTCCATTTTCATTGCCTCATGAATGACCAGGCTTAGATAACTTCTGATTATATCATATTTATGCACATAACCCGCATCCATTTCAGCAATCATTTTGTCAAACAGATGACGGAATGTGGCCAGTTGCACATCATCCAGAAAGAAGACGTTACTCCCTCCCACCCTGAAAAGCGGGGATTCCTGCAAACTCTCACTTCTCTCTTTCGTTTTGAAGAATTCTTCTGTAAAAACAGCCCAGTATCCGCAACGATCCTGGTCGTCTGTTTCATAAGAATAAGGTACTAAAGGATTGGAGAAAATCAGGGCTGGCTTCTCCTTTTCAATATGCACGGTCTTATCGGCAAAGTGCAACTTGCTGTTACCAATAGCGATCCAGATCTTGAAATAATCACGCCTGTGATAGGCCAAAGAAATGGGGGTACCAACTTTGCTCACTTCATAATACGCTGCCCTGAAATCGGGTGGTGCACTGTAGTGAAAACCGGGCATCCCTACTTCAATTTTTTCGGCTGCTGAAAGATGATTATAATTCATCCCGCAAAGGTACGAAAATCAAATAACCTGCTAGATGCCCATGATCTTCCGTAATACCTTGTCTTCACCGTAAATATCCTCATGGAACAACAGACGGCCATCCCTTCCCTCCGCCGTATAGTAGCGCAGGTAGATAGGCACTGAACGTTGCAGATCGATCTGTTTCTTATGGCCATTGGCAAGCCACATGCGTATACTGTCGCGCGGATGGCGGGTATCATTTTTTGTAAGATACATGGACAGGCTATCCCACTGTTGTACCCGCACACAACCGTGGCTAAGCGCGCGGTAGGCATTAGAGAAAAGACCCCTGTTATTGGTATCGTGGAGGTACACGGCATATTTGTTCATAAAGTTGAACTTCATGATGCCCAGCGAGTTTTCGAGACCATCCATCTGGCGGAGTACGTATGGAAAATAGTTTTTACTCATGCGGTTCCAGTTCACGCTGTCGGGATTAACAGCATTTCCGTTACCGTCTATGATCTCCAGATTCTTTTTGTAAAGGTAGGCCCTGTCCTTCTTGATCTGGGGCAGCATTTCCTTAATAGTGATACTGAAAGGCACCCGCCAGTAAGGATACATGACGAAATTGGTCATACGGGAGTTGAGCACAGGTGTACGCGTACGTGGCGCTCCTACTATCACTTTAGAGGTCAGCGCCACCTGACCGCTATCCCACAGCTCCATTCTGTAACCAGGGATGTTCACCATAATAAAGCGTTCGGGAAGGGTATCGGGCAGTTTACGCCAGCGGTCCATATTTACGGCCACCTGCGCACTCCAGTCACGGAACGTCTTATTCAGCGTCTGTATTGTTTTCTTACCGGCCTGACCGTCTTCGTACATGTTGAATTCTTTCTGAAATGCACGGATGCCTCTTTTCAGAATGGAAGTATCTGCAGCATGGCCACCGGAAGTATCCAGGTGACCGCTTTGTACCAGGCGATTGATCAGTTGCTGCCGGTAGGCTGCTGTATCTGAGTATGAAGCGGGTAATGAGTCCCATTTCATCTCACTATATTTCCCTTTAAAATTGATCCAGGCAGTTTTCAGTTGCTGATATCCTCTGTGCTGCGGCTCCTGATCGCGTAAGGTGGCCCCTACTATATGCTGGTGCAGGGCGGCGGTAAGGTAATTCGAAAGCAGGGTATCGGAATAAATCGAGTCCTTGCGCAAGGTAATACTATCCTGCGGAGCAATTCCAAAACGGAGATGAGTGGCCATCTTCATGAAGGCGTCGGTCATCAGCAGGTCAAGCTGTGCCCAGAGTGCGGCGTCTTTCTTCGCTGCATCATCTTCTTTGAGGCGTTTCATGGCCGCTGTCAGTGCCACGCTGTGATAGTCTGCCGGACGCAGCCCGGATTCATCTGCATGCGTCACATACAGGAACAGGGAATCGGCCTGTTGGTCCAGTACTCCTTCGGAAGACCATACGGGGTTGTTATTATTTTGCTGGTAGAAATAAGTTAGTGCCCCACTGTGCAGTGCCGGCACGCTATCCTCCATGACATCTTCATTGTCCACGATGTATTCAAGTCGTTCTGCTATATTTTCCGGAATCACTTCACTTAACTGGCGCACATCTTTGACTATTTCTTTTTCCCGGAGCACCCGCTTTCTATGGCAGGCAAACAATGAAAACAATGCAATAACAATAGTTAAACTGTCCCTTAGAAACCTATACTTCATTGGTGAAAACAATGGGTTAAAGATAGGTATTTGCTATATACTAATTTTAGAAAATATATTGCTGGCCGTTAGGAAGATATTGCAACCGGTGGCAGGAAAAGCCTTTTGCGATCCATTCCTGACTGAGTGTCAACTAAAACAGGACTATACAAGGTTTATACAAGCTTTATCTTACGTTCATCTTACGTTCAAAGACGTAAGATGAACGTAAGATAAAGCTTGTATAAACCTTGTATGAGCCTCGTTTAATCCTGAATTAATACAGTTCCGAATGAATTCCTGAAAGGGTTTGCACAAGAAAGAAAATGTTACCTTATTTCAGGATTAAGAGAAAGGAAAGGGTGTATCTGAACAGATACACCCTCCGGAAGAACAACAATTTACTAATAGATTGGAATAGTTATTTACAACAATTCTTCTTCACAAACAGCGACTGGATAAACCGTAGTACTGTCATCATTGCCTGCTTCATTTTCTTTTTGTTGAAATATTAAAAATATTGTGCTCGAACCGTAATGTAAAGGTATTAAATACATTGCGAGACATGTCACCAAATAATTGTGTACGGTAAGAAAAATCTAACCGGGTAGCACTATTAAAGATGAACTGGATAGCCGGAGCGATGTCCATATACTGGCTACGGCCCGCTGCATCGGTATTTGCCTTGCCCAGGAACTCTACATAGAGGTTCAGATTTGTCTGCTCATAACTGCGATAAGTTCGTGGCAAAAGCAGATAACCGGCAGACAGGCTATAGTTAACTGCATTGGCAGAAAAAGATTCCGGCAGCTTATCCTTCGTGTTGTTCATAAACCTGTTATACCCTGCCGTCACTGAAAGAGCCAGTTTATGCAGCAACTGGGTAGCAACGATACCGCCCGCTACGCCGGAGGCGCCGCCTTCCAGGTCCAGCTCCTCATTGTTGTAAGGCTTATGGCTATGCCCCTCTTCAACAGGTGTAAAAGGATTATTGATAATGGCTCCCTTCACATAGGCGGCCATGCGGAAATGCGAATGCACATCATCCTTAGAAAGGAAACGGTATTTGGCATAAATGCTTCCTCCTTCCGGCTCAATAGACCGCTGCATCTGATTGGATGCCAGCCCCACCACATGTACCATCAGCTTTTTAGAGATCCCCCACATTAATTCCGGTTCTATACGCGTACCGGTGGTACGATCATGTTCCATTTTAAAGAAACGGCTGGTTACCCGGATACCCAGCGAATTGGCAGGCATATTACTGGCAGGTTCTGTAGCTACAAATAACTCCTGCGCACGCAGCAATGCGGGCATGAGGAGGACGATAAAGAATAAGGCTCTTTTCATGTAGAAATGTTACTGGAAATTGCTTCCGGTGAATCAGATAGTGACGTGATAGATACGTGCCGGAGCAGTTTTTCCTTCCATTTTGCAGCAACCTGCCATTGTACCTGTCTGATAACATGGCATAGTCGTTTGTGTGCTGTACTTTTTGAACTGTTTGGCAGATACGAAGTCCCTATCTATCACCGTCAATTGCTGATCGCCTGATAACACCTGCTGTTTGGCATTGACGAAATGGAAGGTAGCACCTGCATATTGAACGTGTGCATCTTTCTCAACTTCCACCTTGTCAAACGAAGCGGTCAGCACCAGTTTACCTACTGAAAAACCGGCGTCTTCCACTTTAGCTTTGATCTCATCGATGTTTACGTTTGCTCCGGGTTTGAAAGTCAGGAGGAACGTAGTGTTGTTCAGGTCTGTATCTATCTTATCAACAAAAGGGAGTGTTTTGAGCGCTTCCAGTGTAGCTCTTGAGCACATGGCGCAGGTTAGGCCGGAGGCATGTAGGGAAGCTTTCTTAATTTGTGCGGAAGCAGTAAAATGCAGGCCGATGGCCAGGAATATAATGGCAAAGAATGATTTCATGATCTGATAATTTCAACTTGATTATAAATGCATGTATAGGTTACGCTTATCTAGTTAAGCGGCTGCTAATATAATAAGTACAATCAGATTAAATAAGTGCAGTATTGTATGTACAGCGGAGTACTCTCAAGGTCGGGAGGACCATGATTATTGAATGTATTGAAATGGGTAACTACTACGGAAGGTACAGGCAAAATGATCACCGGCAGACTAAGCGCCTTGACGGATGGCTCAATGTTCTGCTGCACTTTGGCGACTTCGTGGGAGGATACGTCTACCTTGCAGTATTTGTATTCATCTTTACAGCACTTTCCTTTTTTACCAGGTTTGCTGCACATGTTACAAATATCATCTGCCTGAGATTTAAAGGTCACCGATGCCAGCTTACCCATACAGTAATGCGCACTCACCGTGAAGCCACTGGTGAGCGTGATATACAGGAAAGCTAGTAATATGGTTATAAATCTCTTCATGTTGATGGATGCAAAGATAGGCAAATTACTGCCAGATTTGCTTACATCCCTGCGTTCTCTTCGATTTTATCTGCCAAGCCCAGTAATAATGACATGCTTGCCACTTTAGTAGCTTCGGCCCTGATATGACCATCCATATCATGCTCAAAGACAACGTCCTGTCCGTTTACTTTGACCAGAAAGCGCGGAGAATGACCGTTCAAAGGTTTCACCATATACCTGTCTTCGTTATAAACTACTGTAAAGGCCCTCATGTTAAAATGCTTTATACAAACTTAAACAAACCGCACGCCAGAAGGTTGCAGTCTGCCAAGTTCCTATCCGTTCTGACAGTAGTAAAACGGTTTACTTGACATGAATATAATCCTTTGATTTAAAGAAGTTTACAGAAGTAGTTAATGCGCGTTTTTGCTGCTTGTTAACGAATTGTTAGTTAATGAACCACCAGCGGATACCCAGTCTGAACGTGAAGTTATTGTACGGGTATGCTGGTCCGGCGAAGTTATTTGTAGCGAAAAATGTATTCAGATTTTCTCCTCTGATAAATGCAGATAAAGACTTGATCCTGAAGTGTACAAATGCTGCCAGATCGGGTGCATAATACTTGATCCGCTGTGTAGTCTGATACACAAATTGACCAGTTACCGGTGAATAATCGTCTGCATAGTAAGAGGTATTGTATTTAGCTTCAATACCCAACATCAGGTTCAGGTTATTAAACAGTCTGTTTTCATATGCAAATCTATGACGGGTCCAGATGGTCGGCACATTTATCCTGCCATCACCATGCACCTGCTGAAATGCGAAGTCAGCGTACCAGTTATAATGTTTGTACTTAAAATGCTTGCTGAATATGACTTGCAGCAGGTTAAACAATGCCGGCGCCTGTACGCTGGTATAGTAATTTTCGAAGTAAGTATAGTTTTCGATCAGGAAGTAGTTGACTGCCAGATTGTACTTTAACTTCTTATTATCGGCAGAGAACTGCAGCTGTGTAATGTTTTCTTTTCCAAGTGAACTGTTGTACCAACTGTCATAGCTACTGCTGAAATATTTGTAGACATATGACGGCTCACGATTGGTATTACTGAAGAAGAGATGCACATTTCCCAGTGTTTCATTCAGATAACGGCTCAGCATACCCGTTACATTATAATCCCCTGCATTTTGCCCGGCCAGGTATAGTTCACCTTTAGCAGAGAGGTCCCATTTCTGGTTACGGGTTTTATTCCGGTATTCGCCATGTACTGCAATGTTGCTGAAGTTTACAGTGGCATCGAGGAATGTGCCCCTGATACTTTCATATCTGGCTCCTGCACTGAGAAAATGCGCCTGGTTCCCACGTACGGGGAACTGTATCAGCGAGAGATCATTGGAGATAGTACGCCAGTCGTGCTGCGCTCTGACCGTATCACCGTCAAAGCCCCAGTTATACTTTCTTGTATAAAAGAGAGTATCTGGCTGTCCGTCAAGATAAGAGGCGCTGCTGTTATCTACCTTAAAACTATATTGTACACGGAAGAAGGGATCAAATTTGTAATAGTCCGTAGTATCGTTTACGTGGATCGTATCTCCTTTACCCCAGTCATATTGTTGTACCAGCAGGATGCCAGACTGTCTGTTCGCTGTTTTAACCGGGATGG
This sequence comes from Chitinophaga sp. S165, assembly GCF_003182155.1. Classification (GTDB taxonomy): domain Bacteria; phylum Bacteroidota; class Bacteroidia; order Chitinophagales; family Chitinophagaceae; genus Chitinophaga. The sequence goes on along the minus strand of NZ_QGTG01000013.1, from coordinate 45,456 downwards.
ATGAACTGAAAAGCCCTGTAGTAGCGGCAGAATAGTTACCCAGATTTACATCGATGGTCTTACGGTTGCTGTACCGGGGGTTATCCAGCACGCTATCCGCTACGCGAAGGCCACCATTCTCACCATTGTTAAATTTATTATAAAAGTAACTGAGATATGCATTGTACCGTTTGTTCTTACTGTTGAAACGGCCGGTAATACGGTATACGTCATGATTGGTAGACTGCGAGCGGAAATAGCCGGGGGCGTAGATCTTATTGTATTCAAAACCAAAGTTGAAACGGTCTGTCCTGTTTTGTGTATGCAATACGCCAATCTGCTGTTCCTGCTGGCTACCGATCATATATTGCAGTTCTGAATAAGGACGGTTGGTAGTATAAATACGGGCATTCTCATGAGTGAATGCATAAGGATCAAAAGTATGGAAGCCGGCATCGAAACCTGGCTTCATGAAAGGCGTAAACATCACATTACGGGCAGGAGCGCCGTTATTTCCGAGGAAAACATAATTAGCCGGAATACGGAGGAATGTGCCGTTAAAATCAGCGATGGAGGAGTCCAGCCTGAAATCGGTCGGTTCCCCTAACCGGCGGTAGGTAATAGTGATCGTATCCAGGTCATGCTTGTGGCTACCGGTGTCCCTTTGCGCAGTGGAGGAGCCACCGCCGCCCATATTGCCGAAACGTTGGCCTATCTGTGCCTGCAGTTGCTGTGCACCTACCAGCAAACAACATATTAAAATAAATGACCTCATCCTTTGATATATTTCCTGCTTCTTTCTTCTTTTTGACTTAGATTACTTTGATCAGTTCCCTGAAAATAAGCGTTAATTTCGGTTCAGCCGCATTTGCTGCTTCCAGCACTTCTTCGTGCGTGATCACATTTTCATCTTCCCGGATACCGATATCAGTAATAACACTCATTGCGAAAACTTTCAATCCGCTGTGAATTGCTACTATCACTTCGGGTACGGTGCTCATACCTACGGCATCTCCGCCGATGATATGCATATACATATATTCCGCCCTGGTTTCAAAGGTCGGCCCCTGCACGCCTACATATACCCCTGTATGAACAGGGATGTTGTTAGCCTGTGCAATATCTTTCGCTTTGGCAATCAATGCTTTTGAATATGGCTCGCTCATATCAGGGAAGCGTGGGCCCAGAGTAATATTGTTAGGTCCGCGCAGCGGATGTTCCGGTTGCAGGTTAATATGATCACGGATGATCATCAGGTCGCCCACATTAAATGCCTTATTCATTCCGCCGGCAGCATTGGAAACCAGCAATGTATGAACGCCAAGCGCTTTCATAACCCTTACCGGAAAGGTCACCTGTTGCATAGACAGTCCTTCATAATAGTGAAATCTGCCTGCCATAGCTATTACAGGACGGCCGTTCATTTTTCCTAAGATCAGACGGCCCTTATGACCTTCTACGGAAGAAGAAGGAAAATGGGGGATCTGTTCGTAAGGAATTTCCTTGCTGTCAGTGATATCGCCGGCCAGGTTGCCTAATCCGCTGCCCAGTATAATGCCCACTTCAGGCGTCCCGGACCATGATTTTCTGATATAGTCCGCGGCAGCAGCTATTTGTTGTAAGAGATCACTCATTATATAATGTCTTTAAAACAGGTTGCCGCAAAGTTATTTTTAATTCACAAAACACTACTGTTTTATATTTAAATCATAATGACCTATTTTAGCGGCAAATTTTTATCAGATGAACTTACATGAATACCAGGCTAAAGAACTGTTGAAGAAATATAACGTACCGGTACAGGAAGGGATTCCGGTAGATACCCCTGAAGCGGCGGCAGAAGCTTACAAGCAATTAAAAGTGCAATATGGTAATGAGTTTGCTGTTGTGAAGGCGCAGATCCATGCCGGTGGACGTGGTAAAGGTACCATTCGTGGTAAAGAGCAGAGAGGTGTTGCAGTTGGAAAGAACGCCGAAGATGTAAAAACAATTGCCGGTAACATCCTGGGTGGTGTTCTGGTAACTATCCAGACCGGTGAGGCTGGCAAATTAGTGAACAAGGTACTGGTAGCACAGGATGTGTACTACCCTGGTCCTAACCCCATAAAAGAATTATACCTGTCCATCCTGTTAGACCGTGCAAATGGTCAGAACGTGATCATGTACTCTACAGAGGGTGGTATGGACATCGAAGAAGTAGCGCATAAAACTCCTGAGAAGATCTTCAAAGAGCTGGTACAGCCGAACACTACCCTCCAGCCGTTCCAGGCAAGGAAAATAGCGTTCAACTTCGGTCTGAGCGGTGAAGCCTTCAAAAACATGGTGAAATTCGTGACCAATCTGTACAATGCGTACGTAGGTCTGGATGCTGCTATGCTGGAAATCAACCCATTGTTCAAAACCAGCGACGAAAAGATCATTGCCGTTGACTGTAAACTGAACCTGGATGACAATGCGCTGATGCGTCATGCTGATCTGGAAGCACTCCGTGATATTTCCGAAGAAGATCCAACTGAAGTAGAAGCAGGTAAATTCAACCTGAACTACGTAAAACTTGATGGTAACGTAGGTTGTATGGTAAACGGCGCCGGTCTGGCAATGGCTACCATGGATATGATCAAACTGAGCGGTGGTGAGCCTGCTAACTTCCTGGACGTAGGAGGTACTGCAAATGCACAGACCGTAGAAGCAGGTTTCCGCATCATCCTGAAAGATCCTAAAGTTAAAGCGATCCTGATCAACATCTTCGGTGGTATCGTACGTTGCGACCGTGTTGCACAGGGTGTGATCGACGCTTACAAATCTATCGGTAACATCTCCGTTCCGATCATTGTACGCTTGCAGGGTACTAACGCTGAAGAAGCAAAGAAACTGATCGAAGAAAGCGGCCTGACCGTACAATCAGCTATCCTGCTCAGCGAAGCTGCTGCACTGGTAAATAAAGCGGTAACCGCTTAATAACTATAAGTAGTGATTGACTAGAAAATAGAAAAATGAATCCCTGGACGTTGTCCGGGGATTCGTTTTTTATTCTACTCCTGTTGTTATTCCAATATCTGCTCCGCTTCCCCTTCCATCTTTCCATCACATTTTTTCTGCATTTGGTCACTTAATAGGTTCGTAACCAACGAAAAGTCGTACCTTCATTATCCATCCTTACTATTATACCTGCGTCCTGCGGGTGACATTTTATTATATCCATCAAATTGTACAATTACCATGAAGCGCTTCCGCGACTTTTTCCTCTTCTGTTCAGGGGTACATGTGCCTATGCTGACCCGGGCACCATCAGAGACCAACAAATATGGCGGTATTGGTGCTACTATCTTCTTTACCGGTTTACTGGCGGCCTTCTCGGGAGGATATGCCCTGTGGACGGTATTCAGTTCCCCGTGGGGAGCCATTATCTTCGGGCTTGTCTGGGGACTGATGATCTTTAACCTGGACCGGTACATCGTATCGGGCATGAAAAAACGTAAGAATTTCTGGAACGAGTTCGGGATGGCGGTACCCAGGCTGGCATTGGCCGTGCTCATTGCTATTGTAATTTCCAAACCGCTGGAACTGAAAGTGTTCGAGAAAGAGATCAACCAGGAATTGATCGTTATGGAGCAGCAGGTATTCAAAACACAGGAAGACAGGGTAAAGGACCGCTTCAAGCAACGTACCGATGTTCTGAATTCGGAGATCTCACTATTAAATGCTGCTACCCAGGCCCAGGCGGCCAAGCTTGACACGCTGCAGATCATCGCGCAGCAGGAAGCAGACGGTACCGGCGGATCGCGCCGGCAAAACCTGGGACCGATCTACAAGGCTAAAAAGGCTGATGCCGATACCGCAGCAGCTATGCTAAAAAGGATCTCGGAACAAAATGGAGCGCTAATAGCTCAGAAGAGACAGGAGCTATCGTCTATTGACTCCACCCAGAAGGCGACGGTAGGCGGACTTAACCGGACGAGTATTGATGGACTGGCATCCAGGCTGGATGCACTGGGACACCTCACAGAACGCAGTGTACCGGTGCGCTGGGCCAACTGGTTCATCATACTGCTGTTCATTACCATAGAAACGGCGCCTGTGTTCGTAAAACTGATCTCTTCCCGCGGACCATATGACGATCTGCTGGAGGCCCATGAACATGCCTATATTATCTTCCGGAAGGAAACGATAGAAAAGAGAGAAAGGGAATATAATAAGCGGATGATGATAGGGCAACCGGCCGTTAACTCCTGATATACATGCTTCATATACGACGCATACACGGGACATATACGACGCATCCCTGGACTTAAAGCCGGACATGCTGCCGGTAAATATGAAACTTCTGAAAGACTTATAGCTGTGAGACGGGACTCGTTGAACGGCTATAAGTCCTTATGCAGCAACGAGTTCCACTTCGTAAACGGGACTAAACAGATACATCCGCTTTGTTGCTATTTCTTCACATCTGTAACGCTTGCGTATACGTTCTCCTCTGCGGAAGATCCGCCCGTCTTTTGTCCGGAATAATTGATTGGGAGAAAGCTGTTCTACCAGAAAGTGATTTTCCTTTTGCAGGTCATAGCGTTTCAGTACACGCATAAGATCATCGTCAGCACAGGAGCTGGCTGCGGGATTCTGAATACTTTGCCGTAAGGCCATTTCCACATCATGGGGAAGATAACCTTTGCCAACGAACTGTTTCAGTATGTTGGAAAAATGCTGCTTCCATTCCTTGCCATGCGAGGCTACCGTATTGGCGTACTGCATGTAGGTGGTGAGGTGTGATATTTCGTGCAAAAGTGTGATCAGGAAAGCATACCTGTTAAGGTTGCCATTGATGCTGATACGGTGTCCTCCCCTACGGTCAGGATGCCGGTAGTCCCCCAGTATGCTTTGCCGTTCACGAGTCACGGTTAAGTGCACCTTAAATTCCGTGAGGTAGGCCATTACCTGCTCGAAGGTTCCTTCGGGCAGGTATGCAGCTAATGCATTTAGAGGAGCCTCCTGCTTCACGGATCTTTAATTTTTCTTTCTGGTAATTTTTTGCAGACTTATGTTCTCACATACCGCGTATACGATGTAGAAGAACATCAGTATAAAAATAGTAATTCTGCTGGTATGTGCCCTGTTTGCTACGGCATATATGGTAATGCCGGCCAGGCATAACATCATTCTGCTGATCATGGAGCCATACACCCTTAGCATAAACATGCTGTTGTTTTCGGATTGTACCCCTTTACGGCTCATATTGTAGGTGATGCCGGAGATTGTAGCTAAAGCCAGGTTGCCGAAGAGCAATACATTATGATGTGCTCCATTGTCCAACAACCAGGCTTTTAATAATAATAACGCGCCATTCAATATTATGAAAAGGCCAATGACTCTAAAGTAGAACCTGTCACTCATTCCTGCTGGTATCTTTGATAATTTGGCGCAAAATTAAGACTAAAGCTAATAAAGACAAAATGATCAGAAAGAAAGGGAACGACCATCCTGTCCGCTGGTCTATTTTGTAACCAGCAAATACCGCGATACCTAATGTGGCCATCATCTGGAATGCCAGCCCGGTGTACTTTAAAAGCAGTTTGTTATCAGGCTTCTTCCGTGGCTTCTTCTGTGACAACGGATCTTCCATTCTTTTCTTTCAGGTTTGCGTTTGCAGCTGCCACCTCTTCAGGTTCCATGTAGCAACGACCATTGAATTTTGCGGTTGGCTCCATTTCGAAATGAGCTGTATACAGATCTCCTTTTACCAGGGCGTTGCCTTTCAGGAAAAGCAGATCTTCTACTTTTACAATACCAGTTACTTTTCCCAGGATGTCAGCGCTCTGACATACGAGGTCACCGATAATCTCCCCTTCAGGACCTACTACAATTTTAGCTTTTGTTGATACCAGGCCATTCACCTGTCCGTCTATGCGAATATCACCCTCGCACACGATATCTCCCTGGATGGAGGTTCCACTGCCAATAATGTTCACGTTAGAAGTAGGCATTACTGATTTGCTTTCGCTTCTGGCATTACGATTGTTGTTGCTAAACATAGGATTCTAGGTTTTTCAGCTTTTTGTGTGATGTAAGATAGTATTATTTATTAACATATTATTACATATTGACAATCACTTCCTTTAAGAAGTTTTCCACATTACCCCCTTAACGGCGCTGCGGCCACTTTGCGTATGTTTCCTGACAATATATTTTTCAATCTCAATAAATTGAGTGTCCCGACCCGATATTAATAAGTGCTGTTATCTACTTTAGGGACCTTGATCATGGTAGTATCAAGTTTACTGGAAGAAAAGTCCCCGTTTATTACCTGTTTGATATTGTCCAGGTATTTGTCGCGTGCGTTGATAGCCGATTCCAGGGAATCGGTGCGCATTTTCAGGCGGATGAACTCCCTTCGCTGTTTCAGGTCGCCATATCCGGGAATATAGTACCTCAAAGGGGTGAACACTACTGTGGCGACGGTGATCGTCACCAGCAGCACAAATAAAGTGCTCAAAGCAATGTACACGCTCATACGTGATAATTTGAACGAGGTAACCTCTTCATAGGTATTGTCATTCATAATTACCAGGCGGTACCTGTTCCCTATCCGCCCCACATTTCTGCCTTTTCTATCACGCTTATTAGCCATAGCCGCTATAAAACTTGAATAATTTTTCTGATTATCAACCGGCTAAAGTTAAACATTTATATTATTTCGTATTTAAAAAATTGGGCTGGACTGCTTTTTATTCCGTCGGCCCACTTATCCCCCTCAAAAAAATTATCCTATCTTTAAAAAATAATTTCCTGACATATAAGTTATATAGGTAAGCCTATACACCCTGGCATCCATGAATTATTACAGATCAGTTCGCACATATCTACCATATACCTGTTTAGTAAGTTTGTTTTTGTGCTGTTTGAGTATTAACAGGGTCCACGCCCAGCGAAGGGATACCACGGTTACTAATCAGTCCAAGAATAGCAATAGCAGGATGTCTCAGCGCACCATGCAGAAACCTCTTGTACCAAAAGTAGCGCAACCAAAGGTAGAAGACCGCCGCCCACCATCGGAAATGCTTGCAGAAAAAAGGTGGACCATAAAACGTAAGCTGGTACAGAACATGCTGGCCAGGTATAACTATTTGTTTAATGCCAGGAAGAAATTACGTCTCATTACCCACAATGTAAGCCGCCAGGGCCAGGATAATTATAATTACCTGCTCCCCTTCTATCCTTACAGTCTTCAGAACCTTGGCCTTAGTGCCGGCGACCTGGATACGGTCATAGAAAAAGCTTCCATCAACATACAGATCCGTGACCCGCGCAGTAAATGGATTGATGACAGCTATCTTGTGATAGGTCAGGCTTACTTTTATCAGGGTGAGTGGGACAAGGCCAGCAGGACGTTCCAGTTCATTAATACCAAATTCGCCCCCAAGAAGAAATCGGATAATAAAGCGATAGTCGGTTCCAGTGCCAAAGATCAGATCAGCATTGCCTCCCGTGAAAAACGCAAACCGCCGTTCGGGTATTTTAAACACACTTATGCCCGCAACGACGCCTTTGTATGGCAGGCCAAAACCTTCCTGGAAATGAAGGAGTTCGATCAGGCCCGTTCCCTGATGAACATCGTTGAGCAGGACCCCTACTTTCCTAAAAGACTTGCCGGCGACCTGGCTGAAGTAAGGGCCTACGCCCTTTATAAACAGGAACGTTTCGCTGAAGTGATCACTCCCCTCCAGGCAGCTGTTAAAAGTAAGCGTAACCGCGACGAGCGGGCGCGCATGTTCTACATATTGGGACAGCTTTATACCAATTACAGTCGCCCGGACTCCGCTGTAATGATGTTCCACAAAGTGATCAAGCAGAAGCCCGACCCAATGATGGACTTCCAGGCGCGTATGCAGATCGCTAAACTGGACGCCACAAGGGAAGGCGGTTCTTTAGATGAAAGCCTGGCCCGTCTTAAAAGGATGGCCCGCCGGGAGAAATATATTGAGTTCCGTGACGCCATTTATTATAACATGGCTAACATCGTTTTGCCTAAAGATCCTGATCTGGCCCTGGAATACCTGCGTCAGTCACTGAAGGTGGAAAGCTCCAACACGATGCAGAAAGCCTTGTCTTTCAAAGCGGTAGCCGATATTTATTATGGTCAGCGTCAGTACCGCCTGGCCAGGAACTTCTATGACAGTACAGCTACTGTTATGCCGCCTGAATTCACAGATTCCGCCATCGTCAATAAACGCAAACGGGTACTGAACGATGTGGTTATCCGGGTAGAGGCTATCCAGAAGGAAGATAGCTTACAACGTATTGCTGCCATGCCGGAATCGGACAGGATGATCTTCCTTGAAAAAATGGCCGCGACCATGCGTAAGAAGGCGGAAGAACAAGCGAAAAAAGATAAGGAAGCCGCTGAAAATGGAATGGATCAACAGTCCATGGCCAATAACAATCCACTTATTAATAATATGAACAACAGCCCTGCCGCTCCTAAAAAGGATGATCAGGGTGATTGGTATTTCTATAATAACGCCAGCAAATCTGCCGGCTTCTCAGAATTTAAAAAGCGCTGGGGCAACAGGCCATTGGCCGATAACTGGCGTAGGAGCCAGTCCGGAGCTGCTGCCGCTAACCAGCCTTTACAACCGGAAGACGCAAATGGGAATCCTATCGGTGCTAACGACCCTTCCAAGATCCCGTCAGACAGTGCTACGGCCAAAAAACTGGCTGCAGGCCTGCCACTTACGCCCGATGATCTCCTGAAATCAAATGTGATCGTTGAAGACGCCTACTACGACCTGGGTAAACTTTATAATGACCAGCTGGATAATACCGAGCTGGCCATCGAAACATACGATACCCTGCTGAACAGATATCCGCAACATCCGCACAAAACCGAGGTGGTGTATTCCCTGTATATCTGGCATACCAAACTGGGACATACTGCATTGGCTAACAAATACAAACAAGCAGTGACCCAGTTCGGAGATTCTAAGTTCGCCAGCATCATCAAGTACGGCGCCCTGCAGGATATTAACCAGGAAAAGAAAAAAGAGATCTCTACAGCATATGATTCCGTTTATGTAAACTATAGCAAAGGGAACCTTGAGGGAGCTATGGCACTTAAGAAAGCGGCTGACTCCACCTATGGGCTCAACTTTATGCAGCCCAAGTTTGACCTCCTGGAAGCCATGATCATCATGAAAATGGATACGTGCGAGTATGGACGTCAGGCAGTTGTAAATGTGATCAACAAGTATAAACAGGACGATGGAGTGCAGGAGAAAGCAAAATCATTGCTGGAAGCACTGGACAACCGGGCTGCACTGGTTGTGTATCTCTCGAGACTGGAAATTGATAAAAACCGGGATAACAATGGTCCCGTGGACGAAAATATCTCTATCCGCTATCCATGGCAGAATCCTGAACCCAACTTCGGGAAACTGGATTCTGTGAAGATCAAAACTGCCATCGCTGATTCTATCAAACTGGCAGCTAATGCAGCATTAAAAGTAGCACCGCTGCCGCCGCCAATAAAACCTATCACTATCTATAAGCTGAATGCCGAAAATCCTCATTTTGTTGTGCTTTCCTTCCAGCGTGTATCTAAAGCCATTATGGACGAAGCGTTGACACAGTTTACCAGGTATAATGCTGATAAACATAAAGGCGAGGGCATTCAGGTAGCCAATTTTGTGCTGTCGCAACAGGAAGTCATGCTGATTTTCAGGCTTTTCTCTAATGAAGATAAGGCATTGGACTATTTTGACGAGATCAGGATAGATGCGGAGAAGATCATTCCGCGTATCCGTCCGTCGGACTACACAATGTTCATTATTTCGAGGGATAACTTCATTCAGATGAACAGTACCAAAGACATTGAAGGGTACCGGAAATTCTTCAACGACAACTACGTTACACAGTAACTGGCAATAAGATAGAAACACATATTAATTCATTAATGTACATAAGTCAGTCTTTTAACAATATTTGGGGGACATCAACCCGTTTTTTTTAATAGTTTTGCCCGCTATTACGTGCGTTGCGTAATAAGGCCCGTAAATTGCTATAACTGGGGTATAAGCCAATGAGAGCGTTGCTGGCTGCGCAAATCAAATATTTAAAGCAAGTATGAAAAAATCGGTTAAAATATTGTGGATCACAGTGTTATCGATAACTGGAGTGTCCCTGTTATTGATCATGCTGGTGAATTTCCGCATTATTGGCAGCATGCCATCTATGGAGACCCTGGAAAACCCGAGGGCTGCCCTTGCATCTGAAGTAATTGCTGAAGATGGTACCATCCTGGGTAAATATTACCAGGTGGACAGGTCAAGCTCTGACTACAACGAAATTTCCAAGAACGTTATCAATGCACTTGTGGCCACTGAGGATGTAAGGTTCTACGACCACTCAGGAATAGATCCTTATGCAACGATTGCCATCCCTTTTTATCTCTTACAAGGTAAAAAAAGAGGTTCCAGTACGATCACCCAACAGCTGGCGCTGAACCTGCAGGCTGATAATACCGGTGCGCAACGTGCTTCCAATATGATAAAAAGGGGCTTCCAGAAAATGCAGGAATGGCTGATCGCCGTAAGACTGGAACGCAATTTTACAAAACAGGAGATTGTCACTCTCTATCTGAATACAGTACCATTTGGTGATAACGTATACGGAATTGAAAACGGGGCACGTACCTTCTTCAGTAAAGATGCCGGTCACCTGTCCATCGAAGAAGCAGCTACCCTGGTGGCAATGCTGAAAGGTACCAATCTTTATAACCCACGCCGTAACCCGAAGGCTGCGTTGGATCGCCGTAACACGGTGATAGGTCTGATGGCGAAGAATGACTTTATCACGGAAGCAGAGGCTAGTGCAGCCATGAGTAAACCTATCGTATTGCGCTACAATAAGATAGATCACAATAAGGGTTTGGCTCCTTACTTCAGAGAGGTATTACGTGACGAGTTGAAAGTATGGTGTAAAGAACATAAAAAAGCTGACGGTTCAGAATATAACCTGTACCGCGACGGTCTGAAGATATATACTACCATCAATCCACGCATGCAGCTGTATGCAGAAGAGGCGGTAGATCATCATCTGAAAGACCTGCAGAAAGTGTTTGCAGCACAGTCAAACATTAAGTCTGGCAGCGTATGGAAAAACTGGCAGACATACGTTGACCGTTATATGAAGGAGTCTGACCGTTACAAGGCGATGAAAGATGAAGACGCCAGTGACGACCAGATCAAGAAAGCCTTCAACACACCTGTAAAAATGAAGGTGTTTGCCTGGAGAAGCTTTACTGAGCCGGAACTGAATGAACTGGATACCATCATGACACCGATAGATTCTATCAAGTACATGAGGGCAATCTTACAGGCAGGCTTCATGGCGATGGACCCTGAAAGTGGTGAGATCAAAGCCTGGGTAGGTGGTCCGGACTTCCGTTATTTCAAGAACGACCACGTAGCCAAAACCCGCAGGCAGGTAGGTTCTACCTTTAAACCATTCCTGTATTGCTTTGCGATCATGAATGGTATGTCGCCCAACACGATGCTGCCCAACGAACCGGTATCATTCCCTAAATATAACTGGACGCTGAGCCGCAACTCTGAAGGTAGCGTAGGCGGTAGCATCACTATGGCAGGAGCACTGGCCAAATCACTCAACCTGGTATCGGCCTATCTGATCAAACAGTTAGGACCACAGGCTGTAGCTGATTTTGCGAAAAACAAGATCGGATTCAGTGCAGATATTCCTCCATATCCATCCATTTCACTGGGTACACCGGAAATCTCTTTATACGAAATGCTGCAGGCCTACACGATGTTCCCGGCCCGTGGTATCATTACAAAACCGATCTACATTACCCGTATAGAAGACAGGAATGGTAACATCCTGCAAACATTTGCACCTGAGAAACGTGAAGTGATCAGTGAGAATGAATCTTACACGATGGTTAGAATGATGCAGGGCGTAACTGGTCCGGGTGGTACATCTGCGCGTCTGCGTTTCCGTTATGGCATCCAGAGTGAAGTAGCAGGTAAAACAGGTACTACCAACGATAACACTGACGGCTGGTTCCTCGGCTTCACACCGCAGCTGCTGGCTGGTGCATGGGTAGGTTGTGAAAACAACTTCCTCCATTTCAGTACGACTACAAATGGTCAGGGTGCTAATACAGGTCTGCCGATCTGGGCATACTTCTTCCAGAAAGTATATGCGGATAAAACGCTGAAGATCGATGATAAGGCAACTTTCACGATCCCATCATCTTTCAAAGCAGATCTTTATAGCGACATTGAAGCTAATCAACAACCAGCCGCAGAATCTGAAGATCAGGGTAATGGCCGGGCCGATGAATACATGGACGTAAATGAATACGAGCCTGAAGCTGACAAAGCCGCCAGGGAAAGAGAAAGGGAAAAACAGAAAGAGGCGAATAAGGATAAACCGCTTCCTTCGACCATGCCTAAAGCTGCATATCCGGCACCTGTCAAACCTCAGTAAATACGAACTTATAATATAAAAGAGGCGCCCGATTTGATACCGGGCGCCTCTTTTATATTATATCTGGTTTTCGCTTATTTCTTTTCCCCTTCTTTCTTCTCCTCTCCTACATAATGCAGTTCTGTATATTTCATTGCATTAGCGATCAGTTGAATGCCGAGGTTAAGGATCAGTGCTTCCTCTTTCGCCTTTAGCTTTTCAATATCATCGGTAGGCTTATGATAATCATCATGTGGACCGGTATGCAGGAAGATCACCGGTACCTTGTTCATGAAGAAGTTATGATGATCTGAAGCACCCTTGCCTGATCCATCTGTGAAATAATGAATACCCGGCTCCTGTGCATCTTTGAATACAGCAGGCCATTCCTGTGCTGTGGCATAACCACCTATACCGATACCCCGTTCTTCATTATACCTTCCTATCATGTCCATATTCAGCATGAAATGTACGTTGGTCAACGGTATAGTGGGATTGGCTGTAAAGTATTTTGATCCTTGTAAACCCATTTCTTCTCCTCCGAAGGAGATGAACAAGAAATTAAATGGTTCTTTTTGCTCATTTCCTATGAAGTACCGGGCCAGCTCCAGTAATCCTGCTACGCCAGAGGCATTGTCGTCAGCACCGTTATGGATCTGCCCCACAGGGTACTTCCCGTCAAATAATGCGGCTGTGCCGAGGTGGTCATAATGCGCGCCAATAATGATGGTTTTAGCGGCGCCATTATCCAGGAAACCGATCACGTTCCTGCTCACCAGATTGTGATGCTCTTTACGATCGAAGGTGAAATCCTGGAAGTAGCTGCTACCATTCCCTGGCTTCAGTCCTAATTTCTTAAACTGTTTTGCTATATAATTACTGGCTTTGATACTCCCCTTTTCATTGGTACCACGGCCTTTTAATTTGTTGGATGCCAGATAGCTCACCGTTTGGTGTATACGGCTGGCTGATGGCTGATAGTCCTGTGCATACGAAGTAGAATAGACAGTTGCGGCTATTCCCAGAAACAATAAGTATTTCATTAGGTCAGATTAAGTGCATGAGCCCTGAAAATACAGAAGGCTTCCTTTGCGGGAAGCCTTCTGTTAATATTCTATATTAAAAAGATTGGATTCTATTGCTTCTTGCGTTGTTGCTGCATGTCCTGCTGGCGCTTCTGCATTTCTTCCAGTTTTTCCTGCCATTTGGACTTGCCGGCCGGTTTCTTCTTGTTCTCCTGGATCTGTGCATGGATCTTATCATGGTTCACAAAGAACTTTTGTATCACCCACTGCAGACCAATACTGATCACGTTAGACAGGAAGTAATAGAAGGTCAGCGCTGATGCCAGGCGGTTGAATATACCCAACAGCATGATCGGGAATACATACGGCATATATTTCATTACCGGATTGCTCTGATCAGCCATACCACGGTTATTGAACGCCAGCATTAAGCTGGTTGCGGTCATTAACAAAGTGAACAAGCTCACGTGGTTACCGTAGAACGGAATAGTGAACGGCAGGTCGAGGATAGAATCGTAAGCGGAAAGGTCTGCCGCCCAAAGGAAGCTTTCCTGTCTCAGCTCTATCGAGGACGGGAAGAAGCTATACATCGCTACCAGGATAGGTAACTGCATCAGGGCTGGTAAACATCCACCCAGTGGGTTTACGCCGGCACTCTTGAATAACTTCATTTGTTCCATACCGAAAGACTGCTGGTCATCGCCATATTTAGCTTTGAGTGCATCGATCTCTGGCTTCAGCACTTTCATCTTAGCCTGAGATACGTAGCTCTGGTAAGTGAAAGGCGCTATCAGCAAGCGGATGAACAAGGTGAGCAGGATAATGATGATACCGTAGTTACCGATAAATCCGCTCAGGAAGTTGAACACAGGGATGATCACCCATTTGTTCACATATTTTACGAAAGCGAATATACCTGAACCCAGTGGAATGATACTTTCCAGACCGATATCGAAGGATTTCAGGGTCTTATAATGATTAGGACCATAGTAGATCTCGATCGGGAAGGTAAAGTCATGTGCACGGCTGTAAGGAATATCCAGGGTTGCAAATGTTTGTCCCACGATATTACCGCTTTCAGGTACTTTAGTATTGATCTCTGCACCGGCGAAGCGGGCATCGTTCCTGGCGATGAAGGTTGTGTTAAAGAACTGCTGTTTCACACTCAACCATTCCAGCTTTGTATCCCATTTCTGGTGGCTGGTACGTTCGAGGGTAAAATAATCATGTTTCCCGTCTGTATCCCGGTAATGCACCTGGTTGTTCAGACGTTCGTTCTGCATATCCTTTTCCTGTTTGTCATTCTGAGAATCCCACTGTAAGGTCAGGGTCTTCTGGTTAGAAGGCAATACATTTTCCAGGCCGATAGCGTGAATGTCGAAATCCACTGCATAACCATCCTGTTTCAGTGTATACACGTACTCCAGGTACTGTGCAGGATTGGAAGTGGACAGGCGATAAGTGATAGCCTGGCTACCATCTGCCAGCTGCTGTACATTACCACCGGTAAAGTACAGGTCTGCAGTATTCAGTGTGGTATTATTAGCAGGAACCTGCAGGGAAATACGGTTGAAGGAACTGTTTACCAGCATCAACGGTTTACCCTGGAAGTCTTTGAATTGTTTTAACTGTACAAGTGAAGGCTGTCCGCCGTGGTTAGAGAAAGTGATTTTCAGCACTTTATTCTCCATTACAGCAGTTTGCTGGGTACCACTGGCAGCACCTGCGAAGGTTCCGTATACACCGGCAAGTTTGCTGGAATCAGGTGTACCTGTAGCGGTGGTATAAGTGGCGGTATCAACAGGTTTCGGCTTGTTGATATTAGCGATGGAATCCTGGCGGTCCTTGTCTCTTTTAGCAGCAACCTGTTGTTTCTGGTTAAAGAAAATGTAACCGACAAACAACACTCCCAGTAGTACAAAGCCAATGACTGAGTTTCTGTCCATGAAATTCAATTAAAATTTAGGCAGCAAAGGTAAGTAAAAGCAACAAGCTTTCAGCTGTAATCGACAAAGTTAATACCTCACCGTTACTACTGAAAGCCTGCGACTTATAAATATTTATTATTGATGGGCAATCTTTTCTTCTGCAACTTTTGCCTTATTGGTCTTGTCCTCTGCGTACTGTTTTGCGGCAGCAATAAAGTGTACGAACAGTGGTGCAGGAGCCTCCACAGTGCTTTTCAGCTCTGGATGGAACTGACAGCCTACGAAGAAAGGATGATCAGGCAATTCGACCATTTCTACCAGTCCGCTTTCCGGATTGCGGCCGGAAGGGATCATACCCGCCCTTTCGAAATCCGCCAGGAACTGGCTGTTAAATTCATAACGATGGCGGTGACGTTCGCTGATGGTAGTGCTACCGTAGATGCCGGCAGCTCTTGAACCTGGCGTTAACTCACAGGTATAAGCGCCCAGACGCATTGTACCACCTTTCACGGTGATCTTTTTCTGTTCTTCCATCAACCCGATCACTGCATGAGGCGTATCAGGGTTCATTTCGGTAGAATGTGCATCTTTCCATCCTATTACGTTACGGGCGTATTCCACAACGCTCATCTGCATTCCGAGACAAATACCAAAGAATGGCAGGTTGTTCTCACGCGCATACTGTATAGCTACGATCTTTCCTTCGATACCACGATGACCGAAACCAGGAGCGACCAGCAAGCCGTCCAGATTACGCAGTTTTTCTGCTACGTTCTCGTTAGTAAGGAATTCAGAATGAATATTTTGTACAACGACTTTACATTCATTCATTGCTCCGGCATGAATGAATGACTCCAGGATAGACTTATAAGCATCCTGCAGTTCCACATACTTTCCGATCAGACCGATGGTAACTTTAGATTTCGGATATTTCAGCTTGTCCAGGAACGCGCGCCATTTGGTCATATCAGGCTCTCTTTCAATAGGAATGCCCAATTTCTTCATACAGATCACGTCCAGTTTCTCACGCAGCATTTCCAACGGCACTTCATAGATAGTGCTCATGTCTGTTGCCTCGATCACTGCATCCACAGTCACATTACAGAACAGCGCTATTTTCTTTTTCAGATCATTATACATCGGCTCTTCCGTACGACATACGATCACGTCAGGATGTACACCGTTCTCACTCATCATTTTCACGGAGTGCTGCGTTGGCTTGGTTTTCAATTCTTTCGCCGCACGCAGGTAAGGGATCAGGGTCAGGTGCACTACCAGGCAATCCTGCTCATCCAGTTCCCATTGCAATTGACGAACCGCCTCGATGTAAGGCAGGGACTCGATATCCCCTACAGTACCACCCAGCTCGGTAATAACGATGTCATATTTGCCATCTTTACCCAGCAGCAGGATCCTGCGTTTGATCTCGTCTGTAATATGCGGTACTACCTGTACAGTTTTACCCAGGTACGCGCCTTCACGCTCCTTATTGATAACTGTCTGATAAATACGGCCTGTAGTAACGTTATTTGCCTGGGAAGTAGGCGTGTTCAGGAAACGTTCGTAGTGCCCAAGGTCCAGGTCTGTTTCGGCGCCATCTTCAGTTACAAAGCACTCACCGTGTTCGTAAGGGTTTAATGTTCCCGGATCCACATTGATATACGGATCAAATTTCTGAATAGTCACTCTAAAGCCACGAGCCTGCAATAATTTCGCTAGCGAAGCAGCTATAATTCCTTTACCCAACGAGGAAGTCACACCTCCCGTAACGAAGATATATTTTGCCATAAGATCTAAAAATTCTGTAGAATATACTTGACCTAAGAAGAAGCGCCGGACGACTTTTGGTGTAACCAGTCAAGTAAAAATAACTTCCGAAGGTCATGCAAAGTTAAGACAAATTTAAAGTGCTCCAAAAGGGATTTTCACATTCTGTTGTAATTCTACATATAACAGTTTCATAATAAATCACTTCGATTTAAAATCGACTCTTATAATTTTACATACCATGAAATACTGGTACAGCTTCGCATTTCTTGTGCCTGTCATGAAACTTCTTCATAATTTTGCGCCGTAACAAATCAGCATATGACATTAACGCCCAAGCGTGCGCAGGACTCCGTAATCCAAATGACGGAACTGGTTTTGCCCAACGATACTAACACTTTTGGCAACCTAATGGGTGGCCGCCTTATGTACTGGATGGACATAGCCGCTGCGCTGGCCACGATGAAACATTGTAGTGCTCCCGTGGTGACTGCATCCGTAGATAACATTTCTTTTGAAACGCCCATCAAGCTGGGCAATGTGGTACATATTGAAGCAAAAGTGAGCAGGGCCTTTTCCACTTCCATGGAAGTCCATCTGCGGGTATGGGGAGAAGACCCTGTACAGCAATACCGTTATAAATCTAATGAAGCATTCATGACGTTTGTGGCGCTTGATCCTAATGGGAAGTCCAGAAAAGTACCTCAGATCATCCCTGATACTGAAGAAGAAAAACAACTATATGAAGGTGCGATGCGCAGACGTCAGTTACGCCTGATACTGAGTGGTAAAATGAAACCCCAGGACGCGGAAGAACTGAGAGCATTGTTCATTTAATAAACTTATCTGCTTCTCCCCGGGCGATCCTGTATGTCCGGGGAAAGTTTTTCCAGTCAGCTTTCCCCCTCCCACTCCTTATAAAACTTCTCCAGGAAGGTCTCCATAAAGGAATGTCTCTCCATTGCCATTTTACGGCCAGTTTCTGTATTCATTTTGTCTTTCAGTAATAACAATTTCTCGTAAAAGTGATTGACTGAAGGGGCTGTACTATTCTTATACTGTTCCTTAGTCATATGCAGGTTGGGTGCAATCCCCGGGTCATAAATAGCCCTGTTCTTAAAGCCGCCATAATTAAACGTACGGGCAATACCGATAGCTCCAAGCGCATCAAGACGGTCGGCATCCTGCACTACTCCCAGTTCGGGCGAGTAGAATGCACCTACATTATGTCCTCCCTTAAAAGAAATATGTTCGATAATATTTACCACCTGCCGGATGACATCTTCCGGTACACTAGCCGATTCAAGATAGGTACGGGCTTTTTGCGGACCAACATTTTCATCGCCGTCGTGAAATTTGGAATCGGCGATATCATGTAGCAAGGCGCCGAGTTCCACCACC
This sequence comes from Chitinophaga sp. S165, assembly GCF_003182155.1. Classification (GTDB taxonomy): domain Bacteria; phylum Bacteroidota; class Bacteroidia; order Chitinophagales; family Chitinophagaceae; genus Chitinophaga. Next base: position 26,879 of record NZ_QGTG01000013.1, on the reverse strand, counting down.
AGCAAGTTTACCTGTTCTCCGGCGGCGATCTTCTTAGCCAGCTTCCACACACGGTAAATATGCCACCAGTCATGTCCGCCTTCGGCATTTGCCAGCTCCTTTTTTACAAATAATTCGGTTTGTCGGATCAGTTGTTGTGCGTCAACATTGTATTGGCTCATAAGGGCCAAATATATCATTTCTTATGGCTGCAGCAATAGTGGGGTTACAATAACAGGAAAAACGAAGAAAAGGAGAAACTGATAAGGAGGCTCATAGCATAAACTGGTTTAGATTTTAAATTGTTGTACCCCTCCTTCCTTCTTTCGGTTTCTCCCCCCTGGTTTCCGGCATGCAATGTAGAATGATCAGGGATCTTGCTTCACTAAGATCTTCTTCGCTTTTCTTTCTGGATGGTCCTAAAATCCGCTTGATCAATTTTGGTGCATTAGCCATCTTATAAGGTTGAAATAATGGCCGACAATCAGGTTTTAAAACGTCCCCTTAAAAGGGGACGACCGCGATATTAATTCTGGTTGATAAAAAACTATAAAGATCTTTTACGGCTTCTTTTTTAAGAATACCTTACCGAGGCCCCTTTTGGGCCTCTGGCATAAGGTATATACTTCAGGGAAGCGGGAATATTATTGGCGCGGCTTAAGACGGGAAAAACAAAGCCCTTACTGCGAGGTCAAAAAAATTCGTTGGCCTTGCTGACCCTAGTACGGAGCTATCCCGTCTCTTACCGCTGAATTGTTGATGTTCGAAATAAACCCTTTCAGTTTATCGATGTTGTAAGAAGGAGCGATTAACAGGTTACAAGACGAATGCCGCTCTTCTTACTGTTTTGATGATCGATCCTTGTAAAGAAATTACTTTATTACCATAGAACCATTATATATTAAATATTACTATATTTCAAATAACCAGTAATAATATTGACAAACAAATGTCTTCATTTATAATTTCAATATAAAAATAGGAATCATCATCCGTATTTCACATCAATCTCATTATAAATAAATACATATATTTATTTATAATGTAAATAGAAAGTACTTATAAGTAGTCGAAAGAGGTTGAAACAGCGTTCCTTTTTAACTGAAACAAATGGGGTATAACAAGACAGGCTGATATCATTATACCAGCCAATAATTCATTTGTTATGTAAGAAAACGGAGAAACTAAGGGTTAAGGGGTCAATCTTTTCGAACCAATACGTCAGTGATCCTGTTCAATTGCTTTACCTTTTCGGTAAAATCACCTTTCAGCCGGTCTCTTATCACCTGCAATTTATCCAGTACGTCGTTGATAGAGCCAGGAATCACTTCCTGTAATACTTCTTTCAGGCGTTTGGCAACGGTAGGAGATTTCCCGTTGGTCGATATGGCTATTTTAAGATGCCCTTTCTGGACAATAGAACCTAAATAAAAATCACACAGTTCGGGAGTATCGGCAACATTGATCAGCACCCGGCTGCACTTTGCCTTTTCCCATATGTACATATTCAGTTCGCGATCGTTAGTTGCAGCAATGGCAAGATCTTTTCCCAACATATCGCCACAGGAAAATGGTTTCTGGATCAGCTCCACGTTAGGTGCATGCCTCACAAGTTCAGTCAGCTCTGGCAGGAACCATGTAGCGACAATTGTAATGTTGGCCTGCGGACAATTCTCCAGTAACGCATTTACTTTTTCATGTCCAATGTTTCCCCCTCCCACAACAAGTACGTGCAGGCGGTTCAACTTGAAAAATACCGGGAAAAGATGATTTTCTTCCATAATGGTGCTATTACTGATTACACATGACAGATTACGTGCTGTTACGTAACCCATCATGTGTAATATATAAAGTTATACTGCTATTTTCAGCTGCTCTGCTATCTTTTCCTGTACCGCCTGGAAAGCTTCATGAAAACGAACCACCTCTCCGACTACGATAATAGCCGGGTTGCGCAGATTGTTACGCAAGGCTATTTCTTTCAGATCGGCCACATTTCCTATACCAATCTTCTGGTCTGGCAGTGTACCATTCTGGATGATGGCGGCAGGCACATTGCCTCTGCCCTGTGTTATGTATGCTGCTGAGATCTCTTCCAATTTGCCCATCCCCATGAGTACTACGACGGTAGTATTTGCCTGGACAGCATAAGCCAGGTCACGGGATAAGCTCCCACTCTGTGTGGTACCGGTCAGGACCCAAAATCCTTCACTCACGTTCCGCGCCGTAACAGGTATCCTGTTGATACCCGGTACAGAGATCGCACTTGTAATACCTGGCACAACTTCCGTATCAATGTTAAACTGCTGGGCGAAGGCTAATTCTTCCTGTCCCCGGCCAAACACAAAGGAGTCGCCACCTTTTAGGCGTACCACGCTACCATAAGTCAGCGCATATTTCACGATCATGCGGTTGATCTCATCCTGGGAGTACACATGCATACCTGCCCGTTTGCCAACGAAGCGCTTCAGGCAATTGCAAGGCGCATGCTCCAGCAGCTCATTATTGGAAAGTGCGTCGTAAAGGATCACCCTTGCCTGCTGTATGGCCTTCAGGCCTTTTACAGTGATCAGCTCCGGATCTCCAGGTCCCGCGCCCACCAGTGTCAATTTCGGATGTATATTCTGCATAGTGTACATTTAAAAGATGTGATAACCGCAAGCGTTTATTGTGCTACAACTGCCGCTGGCTGTTGTCTGAATGAATGCGCCTGCTGGTAGAAATCTGATGCCTGTTGATAGTATTGTTTAGCAAAGCTCTCAGTTGGTTCATTCTGATTGATCTGCAATACCAGGGTTTTAAAACTACCTTCCAGTGACCATTTACCAGTTTCTACAAAGTGCTTGTCAAAATCGTTTATGATACCTGTCTGTGTGTTACAGCTTACGCCTTCTCCCAGTAACAGCGCTTTCGCAGTTTGTACGAAAGTGGAGTAAGCATGATAAATACCGTCAGCATATTGTTTCTCATCCAGTGCTATTTTACCTGACTGCAGCTTTTCCTCGCCTTCGAACAAGAGAGTAGCCACCAGGTCAATCACCACACTAGCACATTCACCTACACCTATAGCTGTTGCAAACTTGTCGCCCTGGCCCCAATCCACGAAATCTTCATCAATCAGGGAAGCCAGATCTGTCAAGGGTTTCAGCAGATCGTAAAAATATCTTTCACCCTGGCGATCGTAGTAATCATTGAACTTCTCAGTTTTCTGGCCATTCGCTTCAAAGTCTTTCAGCAAGGTACGGAGTACATCCGGGCCTCTTTTACTTGGTACTTTGATCACCTTATCGGCAACACGACCTACACCATCACCTACGATACCACCACCCAGCAGCACCTGCAAAGCCGGTAATACTTTACCACCACTTTTCAGGGAGCTTCCGTGGAAACCAATAGCCGCAATACCATGCTGGCCACAGGAGTTCATACAACCACTTATCTTGATCTTAATGTCTTTATTATATACGAGATCAGGAAATTCATCCTGGATCACAAGTTCCAATGCTGTAGAAATACCAGTACTGCTGGATATAGCCAGGTTACAGGTATCGGTACCCGGACAAGCTGTGATATCTGCGATACTATCAAAACCAGGTTCACCAAAACCTGCTGCATCCAATACACTGAATACATAAGGCAGGTGCGCCGGCTGAATGTACTTCAGCAGTAATCCCTGATTCGCTGTAACACGCACGTCATTAGCGACGGCAGGTCTGAGCGCTTCTATCAGCTGGCGGGATATTACCGAACTAATGTTACCCAGTGGAACACGTACGTAGGCAGCATAGTAGGCAGCCTGGCGTTGCTGGAAAACGTTCGTTTGTTTCCATGCCTCGTATTTCTTCGGATCTTTAATAGTATATGCAGGCAATACTGCATCTGCAGCCGGCAGTTCAGGGTCAGCCCAGGCATCAGCATCCACGTGGAAAGACTTGGACTTGATAGCGGTATATTCTTCCTCTACCAGACGTTGGAATTCTTCGAAACCGATTTTCTGAATGAGGAACTTCATACGCGCTTTATGACGGCTGGCCCTTTCGCCATGACGGTCAAATACACGCAGGATAGCTTCTATATATGGAATGAGCTGATCTTCTTCCAGGAATTCGTGCCCTACATGCGCCAGGTAAGGCTGCGCACCCAGACCACCACCTACCATTACCTTGAAACCACGCACTTCACGTCCGTTTTCAATCCGTACTTTAGGTATCACGCCAAGATCGTGCATAAAGGCCCAGGCGGTATCTGCAACGCTGCTGGAAAAGGACATTTTGAATTTACGCCCCATATCCTGGCAGATAGGGTTACGCAGAAAATACCTGAAGGCAGCATCTGCATAAGGAGTTACATCAAACGGTTCTTCCGGATCTATGCCGGCTTTGTCTGACGCTGTAATGTTACGCACCGTGTTACCACATGCCTCACGGATCGTGATATCGTCCAAATCTAACTTGCTCCACAGTTCAGGGGTCCTTTCGAGGCTTACAAAGTGGATCTGAATATCCTGACGGGTGGTCAGGTGCAGATTGCCGGTAGAATATTCGTCGGATACGTCTGAAATACGTTTCCACTGTTCCAGCGTCATCTTACCATAAGGCAGTTTGATGCGGATCATCTGTACACCTGCCTGACGCTGGCCATAAATACCCCTAGCCAGACGCAGACTACGGAATTTCTCTTCCGGGATCTGCCCTTCGCGGAATAAACGGATTTTCTTCTCCAACTCTATGATATCTCTCTCAACCACGGGATTTTCCAATTCGGTTCTGAAGCTTTGCATAGTCAATATTTTCTTGGTGGTAAATTATCAGATATTAAAACGTTATACTTCCTTATCTTTTATAAAACGCAGAGCCCCCGCGTATTAAATCGGAGGCTCTGTATATCTTATTTGATTCTGATCGATCAATTTTCCTTATACATCTACGCCTCCTCGTCTACCATTGCACAGGAGCAATGGCGCCCATAACACAAAAAAACACTATTCATTCCTATATTTCCCATTAGTTTAGTAGACTAATACAAAGGTAAAAATATAGGGGAGAATTCCAAAAGTAATTTTAACCCTAAAAACGTGAAGGAACGGCCCTTTTCCAGACCGGCCGGAACGGTATATGCTCCAAAAAAGTGGCATTATGCATACCTGCACTGGAAAGGAGCCTTCCCAGACCGGGCAGACGCCATAACCATTGATTATACTGCATAACTATTATTTATGCGGGACCGGAAGCCATATCACTTTCTCCAAACTCTGTCTTAACTTTGCGTCGCAGAACAAAAGAAAAGTGTATGATAAATACGGTGATTTTTGATATGGACGGGCTTTTAATAGACTCCGAGCCACTTTGGGGAAGAGCAATGAGAGAAGTCTTTGCTACCGTCGGAGTAGACCTTACCATGGAACTGGCCAGCCATACCACCGGTCTGCGTACCGCAGAAGTAGTGGATTACTGGCATAATTACTTCAAATGGGAGGGTAAAGACAATACCCAGGTTACCAACGAGATAATAGATGCAGTTATTAACAAGATCGTTGCAGAAGGTGAGGCTATGGAGGGATTGGAATATATACTGGATTATTTTACAAAAAAGAACTTTAAGATAGGTCTGGCGTCTTCTTCTCCTCTGCGGCTGATAGAATCTGCTGTTGACCACATGGGTATCAGGGACAGGTTCCATGTTATTTCTTCCGCCGAATTTGAGTCACATGGTAAGCCGCATCCGGCTGTATATCTGACTTGTGCTAAACAACTGGGCAGTACTCCTCTGGAATGCATAGCTTTTGAAGATTCAGTAACAGGCATGACGGCTGCCAAAGCAGCCCGCATGAAGACTGTAGTGGTACCTGAGGCACATAACCGCCAGAATATACGGTATGCCCTTGCAGACGTACAGCTCAATTCCTTGTTGGAGTTCAATGACGAGATACTGGCCCGTTTACAAGCGTAATTTCTGATTGATGGGGCTTCCGGATAATGAATCCGCTGCTCTGCCCCGGCAACCTTTGACTACGCTTTATACCCGATGCATATAGGGCGTATATACGACGCATACGCGGAACATCGCTACTACGACATTAAACATACAATATTCCATTTATCTGAAAAGAGCAGGCGGTTATGCCTGCTCTTTTTATTTATTGAAGTAATAACGGCTTTCATTATTTCCAGCAATCCCAAACAGGGAATTCCACTAAAGGTACAGAACGGATAAGCTGTAAATGAAGAAGGGTGTCCCGTGACCGGAACACCCTTCATGTATTTCAACAACCTAAAAAAGCTTATTCACCTTTCTTTTCGTCGCCTTCGTCTTTCTTCAGCTTCTCTCTCAGTTCAGCCAGTGCACCCAGGTCGCCAAGTGTAGCTTTTTCTACCTTGCTCTGGATGGTTTTCACAGCCTTACGAGTTTTGTCAGCGTCAGCTCTCTTTTCTTTGGCAACTGCTTCTTTCTCCTCGTTTTTAGCCTGTTCCCACACTCTTGTATGAGATACCAGTATGCGTTTTTCGCTACGATCGAATTCGATGATCATGAATTCTTTCACATCTTCAACGCTGATAGGTTTCTCATCTTCAGTGCGCAGGTGACGGGCAGGAGCGTAAGCTTCCAGACCATACTGCAGTTGAACTGTAGCACCTTTTTCATCTTTCTTCACTACGGTACCTTCATGAACGGATCCAATCGGGAAGATAGTTTCGAAAGTGTTCCAAGGATCTTCTTCAATCTGTTTGTGGCCCAGGCTCAGTTTACGGTTATCTTTATCGATACCCAGTATTACCACCTCGATTTCGCTACCCACTTTAGTGTACTCACTTGGGTGGTTGAAGCGTTTGATCCAGCTCAGGTCAGAGATGTGGATCATACCACCGATACCAGTTTCCAGCTCAACGAATACGCCATAAGGAGTGATGTTCTTCACGATACCTTTGTGACGGCTGTCCAGAGGGAATTTAGTTTCGATAGTAGCCCAAGGATCTTCTGTCAGTTGCTTGATAGACAGGCTCATCTTACGCTCTTCTTTGCTCAGTGTCACTACCACTGCTTCGTATTCTTCGCCTAATTTGAAGAATTCTTTAGCATTGATAGGAGTAGAAGCCCAGGAGATCTCAGATACGTGTACCAGACCTTCTACACCAGGCAGAATTTCCAGGAATGCACCGTAATCTTCGATGTTAACTACCTTACCTTTTACGCGCGCACCTTCAGTGATGTGTGCAGGCAGGGTATCCCATGGGTGAGGAGTAAGTTGTTTGTAACCAAGGCTGATACGTTTTTTCTCGTCGTCGAAGTCCAGTACAACCACATTAATCTTCTGATCCATCTGGAGCACTTCGCTTGGGTGAGAGATACGTCCCCAGCTGATATCTGTGATGTACAGCAGACCATCCAGACCACCGAGGTCGATGAATGCGCCGAAATCTGTGATATTTTTGATAGTACCTTCCAATACCTGGCCTTTTTCCAGTTTGGAGATGATATCCACTCTCTGCTGTTCGATATCGCTTTCGATAAGCGCTTTGTGGGAAACAACTGCGTTCCTGATGGCCTCATTAACTTTAACCACCTTGAATTCCATTGTTTTGCCTACAAACTGGTCGTAGTCTGTAACAGGCTTAACATCGATCTGAGAACCTGGCAGGAATGTTTCCATACCGTAAACGTCCACGATCAAGCCGCCTTTGGTTTTGCTGGTAACAGTACCAGTAACCACTTCGCCGGTTTTGTAAACTTCCACGATTTTTTCCCATGCACGTTGCTGGCGAGCTTGTTTACGGCTCAGGTGCAGGTTACCATCGCGGTCTTCTTTTTCAACAACCAGTACTTCAACTTCATCACCTACTTTCAGTCCCTGCAGATCGCGGAACTCGTTCAGAGAGATCAGACCGTCAGATTTGAAGCCGATGTTGATCACTACGTCCGTTTTGGTCAGACCAACTACGGTACCAGTGAGCAGGCCGTTTTCTTCGATCACTTTAAAAGTGTTGTCGTACGTTTCGTCGTACTTCGCTTTTTCTTCTTTGCTATAAGAAGAGACATTGCGTTTGTCTACGCTCCAATCGAAATCATCGTGAGCGGTTTCCACAACAGGCGCCTTTTTTGTCGCTGTTTCTACCTGAGCTGCTGCTGCAGGTACCTGTTGTTCAGCGTTTTGTTCGTTAGTAATGTTGTTTTCTGCCAAAATTTGGTTCCTCCTTTTGTTATAAATTCTCCCGGATTTTAGGCCCGAAAGTTTTAATTGGAGGGCAAAGATACTTAATAATCATTAAAAAATAAGTAATTTTCACATGTTTAACAGTCCTGTCCCCTCTCCCCTTCTCATCATCCGCCAGCCGCTGTTTGCTCCAAAAAAATGTGCCGCTAAATAGATTTATGATTGCGGATTTTGTACTAATTTTCAAGTATGAACGGGACCTCATTCAGCTCTGATATACGCTACTGGCTTAGACAAGGAAATACAATTAATCATCTTCTTTTCTGGAATGTAATTGTTTTCCTCGTGATGGGAATTGTGTACCTGATTGGAAAAATTGCACCCACTACAGGCTTCCTCTCCAATTTTCTTTTTGATAATCTTTCCCTGCATGCGAATGTGTATGCTTTCCTCCGAAAGCCATGGGGGCTACTGACATACATGTTCACACATCTGGAATTTTTACATATACTCTTTAATATGCTGAACCTTTACTGGTTTGGTAATATATTCAGATCTTTTCTTGGCAATCAGCGTGTACTTCCCCTTTACCTGGTAGGTGGTTTAGCAGGCGGTATAGCCTATCTGCTGGTGTACAATCTTGCTTTTGGTGGTATCAACGCTCCCATGATCGGCGCTTCCGCTTCCGTAATGGCATTGCTCATTGCCTGTGCTACTAAATTGCCCAACTACGAGATCGGACTGCTTTTCATCGGTTCCATCCGCCTGAAATGGCTGGCGCTGATCGTTATTATACTTGACCTGATCTCCCTCACACAGGGAAATGTAGGCGGTATTGTCGCCCACATGGGAGGCGCGCTTACCGGTTTCCTTTACATTAAACTGCTGAACAACGGTACTGATGTCTGCCAGCCACTTATCTGGCTGTTTAACCGCCGTCTGCATGTAGAGGCGCCCAAACGCTCTTTTAAACCTAAAAAGTCTCCACTTAAGCTTGTAAAACCCAGCCAGGAAGAGAATAAACAACTCCGCCTGGACCAGCTGCTCGATAAAATAAACGACAATGGCATAGACAGCCTGAGTCCTGAAGAAAAAGCATGGCTGAAGAAAATGAGCCAGGAATAAATGGCCATGTATACCAGCCATTCAAAATATGTAACTTTGCCGCCAAGATGAAAACATTCAACGTTCCGATTATATATCGCAGTCCGCTGATCACGGCCATCAAAAACCGCCGTAAGCAGCAGGACCGCATGAAGAAGGATTTTACACCGACAGTCCTGGATTTTGGTCCTTTAAAGATATTGCTGGCCCGCCACTTCGGCTTTTGCTTCGGAGTGGAAAATGCGATCGAGATCGCATTTAAAACAGTAGAAGAGAATCCTGGCAAAAGGATCTTCCTGTTAAGTGAAATGATCCATAATCCGCATGTGAATAACGACCTGTTGGCGAAAGGCGTGCAATTCCTCATGGATACTGCCGGCAAACAGCTGGTTCCATGGGAAGAATTGACCCCGGAAGACATCGTCATCATTCCTGCCTTTGGTACCACCCTGGAAATAGAAGCCAAACTGAGCTCACTGGGCATCGCCCCCCTTCAATACAACACTACCTGCCCTTTCGTGGAAAGAGTATGGAACAAGGCAGAGCAGATAGGACAGCAGTCCTATACCGTGATCGTACATGGTAAACCCGGACATGAAGAAACCCGCGCCACCTTTTCCCATAGCCGTAGCAATACGCCTACCGTAGTGGTAAAAGACATGGAAGAAGCCCGGGTGCTGGCGACCTTTATTACCGGTGAAAGACAGGCTGACGAGTTTTATACCCTGTTCAAAGGGCAATACTCTGAAGGCTTTGATGTAACAAAAGACCTCCAGCGCGTTGGTGTTGTAAACCAGACTACGATGCTGGCCACCGAAACTCAGGCTATCGCCGATTATATCAAAAACGTGATCATGGACAGGTATGCACTTAGTCCTGAAAATACAGGCGAACATTTTGCCGATACCCGCGACACGCTTTGTTATGCCACGAACGACAATCAAAGCGCCGTAACCGGCCTGTTGCAGGAAGAAGCTGACCTCGCCATTGTAGTGGGCGGCTATAACAGCTCTAATACGTCTCACCTCGTGGAATTATTAGAAGTAAAACTGCCTACCTACTTTATCTCCTCGGAAGAAAAGCTGATAGCAGCCACCGAAATCCATCACTGGGATTTCCATCACAAACAGGAACTGCACAGCCTTTCCTTCCTGCCGGCAAATGAACCTGTGACGATCCTGCTGACAAGCGGCGCATCCTGCCCGGATGCTCTGGTGGAAGCGGTGATCAGAAAACTGTTATCGTTCTACGACCTGGAATATAAGATGGAAGAAGTAGCGGCGACCTTTGCCTGAGACTGAACTTATCGGAAGATATTATAAAAGCAAAAAAGACACCAGTTGGTGTCTTTTTTCTTTGGGGCTAATCAATGCTAGTAATGCAGAGAAAAAAAATTTTATATCGTAATTAGTTTAAACCTGAACCAAAATTAGCTGTTAGCGCATAAGCGTGCAATAGAGACTTATTATCCGGTGGTCTATTTCCTGTAAGTGGCGTAAAACAGATTAAATTTGGTTAGAACTGCATCGCCTTTTTTAGGAAATCGGCTTTCCGCCTACGGGAAATCTCAACCTGCGTTCCATCGCTCATCAGTGCAAATCCGCCTTCACCCTGTATGTATGACTGCATCTGCTGTAGATTAATTAAATGCGAATTATGGACCCTGAAAAAATCCACATCAGTCAGTAACTCCTCGAATTCCTTCAATGGCCTTGAGACCATCAGGTTCTTTTTATCCGTAAAAAAAATACGGGTATAATTCCCTGTAGATTCACAACGAACAATATTCTGTACAGGCATAAATACCAATCCGTTAATAGTAGGCAGTGCTATCTTTTTATGTGTCTGGTGCAGTGTCTTCATATTCTGCAAAAACACTTCTAATGGCGAAGTAGAATTCTCTGTTTGTCCGTTGCGGCGGCTAACACATTTTTGCACAGCATCCTGTAGTTCTTTTATGCTGAACGGCTTCAACAGGTAGTCCAATGCATTGAACTTAATGGCCTTCAATGCGTATTGCTCGTAGGCTGTAGTGAATATTACATCAAACGTGATCTTATCAAACAGTTTCAGCAATTCAAAACCGTTCTGATGAGGCATTTCAACGTCAAGGAAAACTACGTCCGGCTGTAGTTCGGTAATCAGGTCTTTCGCTTCCTTTACGCTATTAACTCCTCCCAGTACGGTTACTTCAGGACATTTTTTCTGAAGCATTGTCTGAAGAGCATCTATACAGTGCTGCTCATCATCAACGATGATTGCTTTAATTTCGCTCATGCTGTCTTTGTAGGTTTTTTTAAAATATGAATTCTACCGGTAAGATGAGTTTCACCTGTGTACCTATTGCTTTCCCTGCTTCATCTTCCAGGTCGGTTATGTTTACATCCGCTTCCTTGGTATTATTGATCTTCCTGATCAGGTCTATCCTTCCTTCCGTTACTTTCATACCCATTGAGCGATGGGTCTGTCCCTTTTTCTCCTTTATTTCTACGGCTTTTTTACGTCCTATTCCATTATCCGTTACTGTACAGGTCAGGGTTTTCCCTTTCAAAGAAACGGCTATTTCTAATAATCCCTTCCCGGACTTATGTACCAGGCCATGCCAGATAGCATTTTCTACATATGGTTGAACTATCATCGGCGGGATCATGACTTCTTCCTCGTTAATATCTTCTGCTACGATGATCTGGTAATCGAATACATCATTACAACGCAACTTTTCAAGATCTACATACAGGCGTAAAGACTCCAGTTCCTTATTCAAAGATATGAAGGTGTACTGCGTATTATCAAGGATCATTCGCATTAACCGGGAAAATTTCGTCAGATAGTCTGAAGCCTCTTCCTGGTTATTGCTCCAGATGAACCGGTGAATAGAACTTAAAGAGTTGAAAATAAAGTGAGGATTCATCTGTGCACGCAATGAGCGCAACTCCAGCTGTAAGGTCTGCTTATTCGTTTCGAGGTTCCTGTGCCGGATATAAAAGAACCCTCCTATCGCTACCATAAGTACGAACCCTGCCATGGAAAGGGTATATACTACGTTACGTTTGGTCCGTAACTCACTCATCTGTTTATCATGTTCCAACAGCTTGATCTGATTGTCTTTACGGTCTACTTCATAGATAGCCTGTGTTTGCGCCCATGCCAGTGATGACTGTTCTTCCAGCAGACTATCCTTATAAACCAGTGATCTGTCCATAGCCTCAAGGGAACGTTTAAAATCTCCACGGGCTTTATAATCGTCGGCCATAGCCTTATAGGCTTCCATTAACAGGTATTTGAAACGCCATATCAGACTAAGACCAATTGATTCCTGGAAGTATTTGTTTGCCTCTTCATGGTTCCCCTGCAGGCTCCACAGTTTACCAATGTTCAGGTAACTTTCTGCCACATGCACTTTGTCATCTACGTTATCGTTCACTTCCAGCGCCTTATTCAGATACTCATGTGCGCGGGCGTAGTCCTTTTTCTCCTTGTAAGCAGATCCGAGGGAATTATAACAAATGGCGAGCCCGATGCTGTTATTTAGCTGCTGATTCACTGCCAGCGATTTCTTATAGTAATCAATAGCGAGGTCAAGTTTCCCCAGCCCCTGATATCCATAGCCTATGTTACCTAGATTAATAGCTACGCCAAGCTGGTTCTTACTTTGTTTTTCAAGTTCCAGGGCCTTCTCGAAGTGATTGATGGCTTCTGCATATTTTTCGGTGGAGAGTTTAATATTGCCAATGCTGTTGATAGCGATACAAATATTGCGGATGTCATTGATCTTTTCAGCAAGTTGTAAAGCCCTGAAATGATAATCAAATGCTTTTTCCAGCTGATCGTCCATTCTGCGGTAATCTACGCCGGTATTGTTCAGGGCGATGCAGAGCCATAGATCGTTCCTGGCATCCTCTGCATATTTGATAGCTTTTTGATGATAATCAGCTGCGAGAAGGTATTCGGATTTATTCCTTTTGGAATTTCCGGTTTCATTGTACGCGTCAAAAAGCCCACGCGTATATTTAATACGCTGAGCGAGGGTTATTGCTTCCTGGAAAAAGAGGTTTTCTGTCCCACGTTTGTCAAAGTATCTTCCCAGCAACTTGCCTTTACTTACGAGCCAGTTTACTCTACTGGTATCGGCCGGAAGTTTTCTCGCAGAATCCAGTGTCCTGAATACGAGCGCGGAGTCCTGTGCCAGTATATTGTTCCCCTTTACCAACAAAAGCACGAAAAGTAGATAGAAATAGCCTTTAAACATGCATCAGCCAGGTAATACCACAAGTTAATTAAAAAAGCGAAAGGGCGAAAGAATTCGCCCCTTCTTCCTATTAACCGAATACACCTACTGAAAATATGGAACAAGGCAGGCATCCCCGCCCTGCACCACATTAAGTTTAATAAATATCAGCCCACAAAGCCTGGATATATATGTAGTTATTAAATTCGAAACGGTTAATAGCAACAGGTCTTTGGATATAGTTATAAAGGGATCATTGCTGATCTCTTATGACTTCTCTTGACCACGTTGGGAATAATATATTAGTACCCGGCGCACTGTATGAACCGGTCAACACAATACAATAAATTGCAGGAAATTCTAGAGGATGTGGAAAATTACCAATGGGTTTCTCCCTGGCTTGCACCAGGAACATAACAAATTTAAAAAGGTTTTCTTAAAACTAAAAATAAATTCAGGAAGATTGCACCAGTACAGCATCGTCTACCCATTGCATGACCAGTTTCAACTGCTCATCCTGTGTTAACTGACTGTTGTCCAGGATGATAGCATCTTCAGCCTTCCGTAAAGGGCTGATTTCACGATTGGTATCTATATAGTCTCTCAGCTCCAGGTTTTCTTTGATCTCATGAATGCTGATATTCTTGTTTTTGGCATAGAGTTCCTTAAACCTGCGTTCTACACGGATAGAAGTATCCGCAGTCATAAAGATCTTCAATTCGGCATGGGGGAATACAGTGGTACCAATATCACGGCCATCCATTACAATCCCTTTTCTGGTGCCCATTTTCTGTTGCTGCGCTACAGCAAATTCACGCACCTCTTTTACAGCAGCTACTTCGCTTACTTTTTCAGCTACCAGCATTTCCCGGATCAGGTGTTCTACATTCTCGCCGTTCAGCGTTATTTCAGACACCTGACTCATTGGATTGAATTCGAATTCCAGATGAATATCACGCAGTGCGGCCTTTACCGCATCATGATCAGCCCAGTCCACCCGGTTTTGAATAAAATACAGCGTTATTGCACGATACATTGCTCCGCTATCAATATACACATAGTCCAGCTGCGCAGCCAATTGTCTGGCCAGCGTGCTCTTTCCACATGAAGAGTAACCATCTATCGTAATAATTATTTTTTTCAAAACCCTTTAATTAAATAGCTGTGTTAGGAATAGACGGTGTAAAGTTAAAGGAAAAATGGAAAAATGAAACAGGATACCTGTTACAACCCTGAAATGATCCACCAATTATTCCCATCTGATTGAATGGTATATGAAAACCTTGACGCGCTATTCTCTGACCGATTGTTTGCCCCATCGATCTGGCCACCGTTTGAATTAATTGTAAGCGAACCGTTGACAGGCTTTTTTATCACATATATCCTCCCAAGACAATCATCAGCATCAGGCAACGTCACCGTATAATTTCCGGTGCCGCTTTTCACAACGGTATAGTCATTTTCTGTTAATGTTGTGTTACCATTAAAAGTGCGGATGGGCAGACTGAAACTGCCATTAGACACCAATGTGGATGTAGGCGTATTTGTCTTAATCCCTAACCGTTTGTTCCCATTATCCCAGAAGAAATTAGTGTTGTCCTGCCCTACTTCAGTCGAAGCGTCGCTGGTAATGTTACCGAAGATGATCGATCCATTGGTAATGTTGGTATTTCCATTGGTCATAATCGCCTTGTACCAACCATTGATGGCTGTCGTACCCAGTGGAGCTGTAATACCAGTCCACTCTTTTAATGCCAGCGTGTTCTTGTCGAAGTACAACTGTGTAGTAAAGCCACCGTTATTTCCTTTAAAGGCCATTACGCTCCAGGCGTGTGCAGTTGCCCCAGCCGGGCCATTGGTCACCACTCCGGTTACAGGACTTGCCCATATTTTCATGCGGGTAGTAGATCCTGCAACATCTGCGGTACCAACATCATTACTGGCCAGCGTTCCGTATGTAGCACCACCATCATTATCCGTATTTGATTCCCATGCAGTACCATTCCATTTCAGTACTTCACCACTTGCAGGTGTTTTTCCTGATACCCTCAAACCTACCAGCTTAGCAGCATTCCAGATAGCAAGGGCGCTATCTGCATACAATGTACCACCGGTATTCAGTTTAAGACTATTGTCCAGACCTACTTCCTGTGTGCTTCCTGCTCCTGCCGCAAATCTTCCAAGTAGTTTCTGTGTGTTGATATTCTGCATTTTTGCGAAGGTCACCGCCTGATTACTGATGGTGCTGGCAACTGTACCAGTTCCGGTCCCGGTTACATCTCCTGTCAATGTGAAAGCGGAACTTCCACCTGTACCCGGGATCAGCCATTTTCCCTGTGAACGTACCGCCATGTTGTTATTGCCTGGAAGGTAGATCAGCATGCCGTCGGGAGAACTTTTTATTGTCGCCGATGTAGTATCGCTGATACGCGGCAGTAACAATCCTTGTGAACTACTTTCCAACTCCAGCAATGCAGATTTCCTTATCACACTGGGATTACTTCCCAGCTTCAACTGCTGCGCGTAAGTAGATGTAGTTACCGAAAGCAATAATAGTACTAATAGCTTCTTCATAATTCTGAACGATTTCAAAAATCAAACAGGAAGTACACAGGTAACATTACCAGTGTACATTCCTCAATGTTTCATGCGATATCTTTTCAAACAGATTAATCATAGTATCAATGATCTATTACGATCACTTTGCAGACATATGCCTGTTTCTTCGTCTCTTTATGTGTCAGGACCAGGAAGTAAGTACCCGTAGGCATATCTTTGATCCGTACCTCACTCTGGCCTATCATTTCCATCCTGCGGACCTGTTGTCCCCATGTATCAAATACCTGTACGATCAGTGGTGCCTTAATACCTCTGACAGTTACTTTAAAGTCGCCGTAGTTCGGATTCGGGAACACAGTAGCCTGCACCAGCGGTCCGACTTCTCTAACGTCTGTGTATACATATTTTCCGGTAGTTGATACTGCTTTAATACGATAATAGCTCCATCCGTCATAGTCATTTGTATCCTGATAGTAATAATCAAGCCTTGTTGTGCTATAACCGCGAGGCGCTTTTGTAGCCACTGTAGCGATCTTCTTAAATGCAGTTTCGTTATCCAGCATCCGTTCTATTTCAAATACAGCATTGTTGGTTTCACGATTGGTAGTCCACACCAGGTCCACCAATGAATAACTTATGCGATAGGCATTAAAATGAATAATATCTGCCGGCAGATAACTATATGACAGAGAGGTAAGCTTAGCATAGTAAATGTTCGTACCGATACCCGCAGTACCACGGGAGTGCATGGTAGCCTCCTGCTGCATAGGCTGCGTCGTTAAGGTACCTGGCGCCATTCCATCATTCACAGCTTTGCGTAATTCCCAACCATCACCAGGGAAAAAACGGCTTATATAACTGCTTTCACGATTTACAGTATATTCCGGTGCTTCATCAGCATTCATGTGCTGCAATGTTACGCTTGTCAGCCCCGTACCATGCCCTTCTTGTCCCAGATTCCAGGTTTTAAATACCACACTGTCGTAAAGTATCCTACCGCTAATAGCGTTCAGATATACACTATCAAAAACTCTTGCCTTAAAATCTTCCGGAGCGCCTTCATAACGTACACCGGCAGGTGCGTAGTTCGTAGCGCTCGTCCCTACAGGGAATACTACCTGTCCGGCATTTCTATCCAGTTTTGCACGATAAAGGAAACCACCTGCTGTTTCTGTTCCGGTAACAATGAAACGTTGATCACTATACCCTGTAATAGAGCCCGGATTATCAGCCCCAACCATCAGGTTCCATCCATTCAGGAAAACATGACCGTTGGTTAACTGTAGTGTATTTCTTATGTGCAGGTCGTGCAGATCTGCAAGCACAATGCCGTTCGGATTGTTGACTTCCAGATTGGGAAAACTGGCGCCTGTTTTAGTAGCGACGTTATAACCGCCGGCGATGATCTGCTGACTGCTATTATTTATAAAACGAAAAGTTCCCCCGGTACCTTTAAGGCCGGAAGGACTTTCATCAGATAGCAATGCAGTATAACTATTCGTCCACTGCCTGCCGAGAAAATAAAGTACGGATGCAGGACTGGATCCCAGCATACCATCATTGGTAACATCTCCGAAAAACGCAACATTACCAAAGCTCCACACCTTTCCATCGGGAGGGATGTAGGCCGCATTCTGAGCTATAATGTTTATAGAAAGAACCAGAAAACATAATATGAGTAAACATCTCTTCATGCAGTATTATGTTTTTAGTTTCGTCTCACTTACCATTTTTGTAATTAGTGTTTAACTAACGCAACGATCCAACTATCATACGAAGGGATAATCAGTAGGTCCAGTAATAATGTTAATGGTTAACGTATCCGGTATTTTCATAGGTCATTGCAGGTTACACGGAAACATCAGATAATAAAAGAATTAGCAGGAGCAGTAAAAGACTGCCCCTGCTATATAACTTTTTATTATTTTCTGATAATGTACCAGTTGGCACCATCAGTCTGAATAGTGACAAAGGTCCAGTCGTTGTAGATCATATAGTTTGCACCG
Source organism: Chitinophaga sp. S165 (assembly GCF_003182155.1). Lineage (GTDB taxonomy): Bacteria > Bacteroidota > Bacteroidia > Chitinophagales > Chitinophagaceae > Chitinophaga. Next base: position 8,854 of record NZ_QGTG01000013.1, on the reverse strand, counting down.
CCTTCAATAGTAACAGCAGGAGCATTAGGCTGTATTGTTACAGGATTGTTGATATCACCTGTGCCGATCTTTTTGATAGTATAGATACGGCCCGCAATAGCAACGGAAGGTGCAGGCAGTGTAATGGTCAATGCGCCACCGGTAGCATCCGCCAGTACGGTGTTGTCTGTATCATTAATGGCATAAGACGATGTTGTCTTTGTAATTCTCATCTGCACAGAACCATTTACCTGCAGGGTAGAATTAGCTGGTGTAGTAGTACCTACAGCTACACTTGCAGCAAAGCTCTTATTACCTGCGAAGCTCTGGTTGCCGGTAGATACCACACCTCGCTGAACAGCAGTGTGTGAAGCATCAACTGCACTTGCATTTGGCAGGTTGAAAGAAACGTCATTAGCTGTGGCCTGTACATCGAAGTTAGCACCAATGCTATCAGTCTTGAAGGCTACGTTCACATTGTCTGTAGTACCAGTGCCTGCCTGGATAGTACGGATCGCTTTGGCAATAGCATCCAAATCGAAGGGTCTTTTTGTAACAGTACTTCCTTCACGAACCAGCACATCGTAAGATGCAGCAGTAGCAGCGTTTGCCACATTGTTCAATACCAGTGTACCATTAAGGGTAGTTCCATTTGATACTGCCAGTGTATTTAAAGTAGTAGCACCAGATACACTCAGATCGTTACCCAGTGTAACTGCATTGGAAACACCCAATGTGCTGTTAATGGTAGTTGCACCATTTAAGGTTGTCGTATTCGCTACAGTCAACGTATTATTCAAGGTAGCAGCACCGGCAACACCTAATGTAGTACCTACGTTTACTGCACCACTGAAGGTCTTATCGCCACCAAAAGTTTGTGGAGCGGTTGTTACGATACCCGCCTGTGTTGCGCTGGCAGCAACCAGTTCCAGTTTATAGCTGGCAGTAAGCGGATCATAAGTGATACGGCCACCTCTGTTTTCCTGACCTGCAGCAATTGCAGTGATGAAGTCAGCGATAGACAGGTTTGTACCGCTCGACAAGGCTTGTAATTTGTCCCAGTCGGACTTTTTCATGAAACCATAAGGAGCAGTAGCTGTAGGAGCCATAATAGGCGCATTTATCGTTACTTCTCCTGTAGTTGTATTTTCTCCGATATTGAAAGTTGCATGCGCAGAATCTGCGTTAGCGAAAATATTATCTGCCAGATCTTTGAAAGCAGTCTGTGGTAATGTTCTCTTTGAAACCATGCCAGTTCCACTCAGCATCAGCACTTCGAACAGTGTATTATCTGCGTTTACAGTAGAGAATTTCAATTGTCTGTCAGCCTGTACTCCAATAGCTTCAACACCATTTGTACGGATAGACAACGGATTAGCATCAGCAGTACCGATATAATCAGCTGCTGTCGTACCTGTGTTTCCTTTCAGGCTCCAGTTTGCCGATGCATCAGCTGAACTGGCAATTTTTACCCAGGCGCCTGCCTTTCTCATATATATCCCATCATTAGCAGCAGTGCCGCTGGCCAGGTATACGACCATTCCATCTACAGGATCGGTTCCGATAGCGGCGTCGATAGCTGTGAAATTTGGAATTCTGGGCAGTAAGAGACCTTGCTTATTGCTGCTCAACTCTAAGATGGCTGATTTAGTAATAGATGCCGGATTGTCACCGATCTTCATCTGTGCCTGAACCGCTGTAACTGCAAGTGTTAAACCACCAGCTAAAAAAAGTGTGCGTGAAGTGTTACGTATAACTGCTTTCATAGTGTATAGGGATAGATAGATTTTAAAATTTATCCGTTAATAATAATAACCATGAGTGTTGCAAACGAAAACCACGCACCTATCATGCGTATACAGCAGCCGTTATGTTTATCCGCTTTGAGGCAAACCTAATCGACTATTCCCCCGTTTGCGCAGGGCAGGTTTTCTAATATGAGAAACTGGTTAAAAGAGGTTGGTTAAAAAGATTGGATGTGTTCACATGTCCGCTTACGAAAATCTCAATGCCGCATGGTAGGATTTTACTCCTTATTGCATAGTGCAAATATCTAATATTAATAATATTATTCTTATGACATGAACGTAGCATTTTGACGTACAATGTAGTTTTATATCTATCTGGTTTTCATTTAATTCTTTTCTAAATGTATTAAGCCAATGTTATCACTGTCATTCTCATCTCAGAGAACCAGCCTTTAGATAACACCATCATGTTACATTACCTGATTGGCGGGAGTGGTTGCAGGAAAATAAAAGAGGGTTCTGGATAAGAAAGAGGCAAAAAAAATCCCGGACTTTCGTCCGGGATCTCTATCAAAAACAATTTCTATCAACTATGGCTTATTGTTTATGCTTCTGATTTTTCAGATTTGTTACTCTTTGGAGAATTCTTTAAAGTAAAGATCAGTTTCTGATTTTCCTTGTCAAGATCTGCCAATAGTACATCTCCGTTATGAATGTTCATATTCAGTATTTCCTCTGCTAAAGGATCTTCCAGGTATTTCTGGATAGCTCTGTGCAGTGGACGGGCGCCAAACTGCTGGTCGTAACCTTTCTCTGCGAGGAAGCCTTTGGCCTCGTCTGTCAGTTCCAGGCTGAAGCCCAGGTTGTTCAGGCGTTTCAGCACGCTCTGCATAGTGATATCTATGATCGTATAGATATGCTCCTTGCTCAGCGAGTTGAATATGATCACGTCATCGATACGGTTCAGGAACTCAGGAGAGAAGGTACGTTTCAGTGCTTTTTCAATTACTGATTTTGTATTGTCTTCTTCACTGGTCGCTTTTGCTGATGTTGTGAAACCAACACCTGCACCGAAATCTTTCAACTGACGAACACCGATGTTAGAGGTCATGATGATGAGTGTGTTCTTGAAGTCTACCTTGCGGCCCAGACCATCAGTCAGAATACCATCATCCAGCACCTGTAACAGGATATTGTAAATATCAGGGTGTGCTTTTTCAATTTCATCCAGGAGGATCACGGAGTAAGGTTTGCGGCGAACTTTTTCAGTCAGCTGACCACCTTCTTCATAACCTACATATCCCGGAGGCGCACCAATCAGACGGCTTACGGAGAATTTCTCCATATATTCACTCATATCGATACGCACCAGGCTATCTTCTGAGTCGAACATATAACGTGCGAGGGATTTTGCCAGCTCAGTTTTACCTACCCCGGTTGGTCCCAGGAAGATAAAGGTACCAATCGGCTTCTTCGGATCTTTCAACCCTACCCTGTTACGCTGGATCGCTTTGGTCACTTTGGTGATTGCCTCATCCTGTCCAACTACAGCGCCTTTCAGGTCTTCACCCATACGACGGAGTTTTTCAGTTTCGGCCTGTACCATACGTTTAACAGGAATACCTGTCATCATGCTTACTACTTCTGCGATTGCCTCTTCATCGATCGGATAGCGTTTGTGTTTCACTTCTTCTTCCCACACATTCTTCGCACGCTCCAGATCTTCCCCAAGTTTCTTTTCTGTATCTCGCAGCGCAGCAGCTTCTTCAAAACGCTGGCTCTTTACGACTTTGTTCTTTTCCTGCTTGATGTCTTCGATCTGTTTTTCAAGGTCGAGGATATTCTGAGGAACATTGATGTTCTTGAGGTGCACTCTTGCGCCTACTTCGTCCAGCACGTCGATAGCCTTGTCGGGCAACAGACGGTCTGTCATGTAGCGATCACTGAGTTTTACGCATGCCTCAATCGCATCATCTGAATAGCTTACGTTATGGTATTCTTCGTAACGTGGTTTGATGTTATTCAGGATCTGAATAGTTTCATCCACGGTCGGAGGATCTACCATTACTTTCTGAAAACGACGGTCTAACGCACCATCTTTCTCAATGTACATTCTGTATTCATCGAGAGTAGATGCACCAATGCACTGAAGTTCTCCACGTGCCAGGGCCGGTTTAAAGATGTTGGAAGCGTCCAGGGAACCTGAAGCTCCACCAGCACCTACGATGGTGTGGATCTCGTCTATGAAAAGTATAACGTCGCGGTTCTTTTCCAGTTCGTTCATGATGGCTTTCATCCTTTCTTCGAACTGTCCACGGTACTTAGTACCTGCCACGAGGGCTGCCAGATCAAGGCTTACCACACGTTTGTCGAACAGTACGCGGGATACCTTACGCTGCACAATGCGCAGAGCGAGACCTTCCACGATCGCTGTTTTACCCACGCCCGGTTCCCCGATGAGGATTGGATTATTCTTTTTACGGCGGGACAATATCTGCGATACACGCTCAATTTCCTGCTCGCGACCCACTATCGGGTCAAGGCTGCCACTCTCGGCCAGCTTGGTAATATCCCTGCCGAAATTATCCAGCACAGGGGTTTTAGACTTCGTATTAGTTTGCTTGGCCTTGGAGGCAAAACTCTTGCGCTCATCTTCAAACTCCTCCTCTCCAGGATCATCAAACTCCGCCTTTGGATCGGCAGATTTTACGAAGCCCAGCTCGTTTTTAAAAGTGTCGTAATCCACGTCAAACTGTTGTAAGATTTGTGTACAAACGTTTTCTTTATTCTTGAGGATTGAAAGCATTAAGTGCTCAGTTTCAACTGTAGGGCTTTTCAGGGCCTTTGCTTCGAGCACGGTAACGCGTATTACCTTTTCTGCCTGCCTTGTAAGTGGTAGACTGTTGATATTGGCGATGTTTTTTCCTGTCTTATCTTTTACGGCCAATTCAACCTCTTTACGCAGTTCATAAAGGTCTACATTTAAAGCCTGCAGAATTTTAACAGCTGTCCCTTCCCCTTCTCGAATAATGCCTAGCAGCAGGTGCTCTGTGCCGATGAAATCATTCCCCAAGCGTAGAGCTTCCTCCCTGCTAAACGAAATGATCTCCTTTACTTGCGGTGAAAAATTCTGGTCCATTGTGAGAATATTAAATTATTAAAACCCTTACGGGGACTTGCTTATACAATATTAGCAAATAATTTTGATTTACCTTTACCCTAACACTTTAATAGTATAAGTTTACAATTAAGGCTGGTGAAGTAAGAAAGAAGGCTGTTATTTGGCAGGATTCCCGATTACTTATTTACTAACTTATAAAAGAAAATCTTGTCTATGGAATTCAAAATTGATACCAAAGAAAAAATACTGGTTGTGCAGCCTCAAATTACAGGACTAGATGCTAATTTGTCAGCCAGGTTTACTAAAGAGGTATCAGAATTACCAGGCCTCGGAGGCCGCAACCTTATACTGGACATGACATTAGTTGAAAAAGCCGATGACATTGGGATTAAAGCCATTTTAACAGTATACCACCAGCAGTATGACAGCGGAATGTCCTGTGCTTTGACCGGCCTTAACAGCACTTTAACGAATTCCATAAAAGCAGCGGATGAAACGGTCTATAACCTCGCCCCTACTATGTTAGAAGCAATTGACCTGGTGATGATGGAAGATCTCGAAAGAGAATTGATGCAGGATGAGGAATAATTTTTTTACCGCTCACATATTGGTGCCATATTTTTCCGGAATGTGGAAATAGATTCCATTTTCCGGAATAAATTGCAGATTTTAGTAATTATTTATTTTCGTTCATGTTTGCAGTCACCATTTTAGGTAACAATTCGGCTCTCCCCACGTTAGAAAGACATCCAACAGCTCAGATTATAACTTGTAATGATCAGCTGATACTGGTTGATTGCGGAGAAGGAACACAGTTACAATTTGCGCGTTACAAGATCAGAAGAAGCCGCCTGAGATACATCTTCATCAGTCACCTTCATGGCGATCATTATTTTGGCCTAATCGGCCTTTTAAACAGCTTGAGCCTCCTCGGCAGACAAGACCCGCTGACTATCTTCGCTCCCCCGGAACTGGAGGCTATCATCCAGTTACAGATGCAATGCTCCGGTACGGTCCTCCAGTTCGAATTACAGTTCGTCGCCCTGCGCGAAGAAAACCAGGGACTTATTCTGAGCGATAAAGATCTGAATGTCACCTTTTTCCCTACCATACACCGTATCCCGTGTTTCGGTTTTACGTTCGAAGTTCAGAAACGAAGACGTAAGATCCTCCTGGAACAGACCAAAGCATATGAAATACCAGCTGCTTACTTCTCAAAACTCCAGGAAGGGGCTGATTATCAACGGAAAGACGGATTTCTGGTGAAGAATGACTGGGTCACCCTTCCTCCTCCGAAAGGAAAAAAGTATGTCTTCTATGCAGATACGATGTACTCTGAGGACCTGGTCAGGTTTGCAAACGATGCCGATCTGGTCTATCACGAAACGACATATTTGCATAATCTGGCAGAGCGGGCAGCTGAAAGATATCACAGCACCACTGTGCAGGCTGCGACACTGGCATTAAAAGCCAATGCCCACCGCCTGATAGTTGGACACTTCTCTTCAAAGTATACCGATCTGACGCCTTTTGAGGCGGAATGCCGGGAGATATTCCCTAATTCCGATGTGGCTGTCGAAGGCGCCTCCTACATCGTCTAATGGGCTTAAAATACAGATCCCCGTCCTGCAAAGCAGAACGGGGATCCATTATCATTACCAATACTGGTTTGGTTTACTTGTAATTCTTTCTGAAAGCAGCTATGCGGCTTTGCAGTCCGGCACTTACCGGAACTACCGGCAAACGGAACACATTCTCAATGAGACCTGCTTCTGCCATGAATGCTTTCACACCGGCAGGATTGTTTTCTTCAAACATCATGTCAAATGAATCCTGCAGCTTGTAATGCAGTGCACGTGCTGTTGGAACATCGTTAGCCAGTGCAGCCTTCACCATACCTGCTACATCTTTCGCAAAATAGTTAGCTGCAACAGAGATAAGACCGTCCATACCTGTAGCGATCTGTGGGAATGCTAATGCGTCATCACCACTTACCACCAGGAAGTCCTTTGGTTTATCCTTGATGATCTGCATACACTGCATCATATCACCACTGGCTTCTTTCATTGCAACAACGTTAGGCACCTCATTCGCCAGTCTCAGGGTGGTCTGCGCCGTCATATTACGGCCGGTCCTGCCTGGTACATTGTACAGGATGATCGGTTTGGGAGAGGCAGCTGCTACTGCTTTATAATGTTGGAACAATCCTTCCTGGCTTGGCTTACTGTAGTAGGGAGCAACGCTCAATACCGCTGCTGCTTCATCCAGCGGGCAGGTTTCCAGCCGCTTGACAACGTCACGGGTATTGTAGTCGCCAATACCTATCACCACCGGAACACGCTTATTCACCTTTTCGAAGGTGAACTTCATGATGTCCAGCTTCTCTTCTGAGCTTAGTGTAGGAGTTTCTCCGGTTGTCCCCAGGGATACTACATAGTCAACCCCGCCGGAAATCACATGATCAATCACTTTTTCCAAAGCATTCCAGTCGATGCTTTCGTCTTTTTTAAAGGGCGTAACCAGTGCTACACCGGTGCCTCTCAATTGTTCCATATTCTGTTAAAATTCCAGATAACAAATTCCAAATCGCCCTCTTTATCAATCTAAAAGTGGTGCAAAGATGACAATTTGGAATGGTATATGACAAAATAATTTTAGCGTTCCTCGAAAAAGCCCATATTACTGAATTTGTCGATACGCTGCTCGATACGGGTATCGGCATCGATCTTTCTCAGTTCTGCCAGGGTGTTCTTAATGGTTTGCTTCAGAATTACCGCCATTTCGTCCGGATTAACATGCGCACCGCCTAAAGGCTCTTTAATTACGCCGTCTACCAGGCCAAAGCGGCTCATATGGTCAGATGTCAACTTCAGTTCTTCTGCTGCCTTTTCCTTGAAGTTCCAGCTGCGCCAGAGGATCGTAGAGCAGTTTTCCGGAGAGATCACAGTATACCAACTGTTTTCCAGCATCAGGATCCTGTCTCCGATACCGATACCCAATGCTCCACCGGAAGCGCCTTCTCCGATAATGATGCAGATCACGGGTACCCGTAATTTCACCATTTCGAATATGTTACGGGCAATTGCCTCTCCCTGTCCGCGCTCTTCCGCTTCGAGACCAGGATAGGCTCCAGGTGTATCTATCAGGGTAACAATAGGCTTATTGAATTTTTCAGCCAGTTTCATGAGGCGTAAGGCCTTTCTGTAACCTTCCGGGTTAGCCATACCGAAATTGCGGATCTGACGCATTTTGGTATTGACCCCCTTCTGCTGGCCGATGAACATGACAGTTTCTCCGTCCAGGTCAGCAAAACCACCCACCATGGCCTTATCGTCTTTCACATTCCTATCGCCATGCAGCTCCACAAAATTGGTACACATCTTTTCAATGTACGCCAGGGTATAGGGCCTATCGGGATGCCTGCTGAGCAGGACCTTCTGGTAACTGGTAAGATGTTCGTACACTTCCAGGCGGGTATCAGCGATCTTCTGCTCATACTCCTTGACTGTGGCTGTAACGTCTACACCTGACTTTGCTCCATTCTCCTTCAGTTTTTCCAACTGATCGTACAGGTCCTCAATAGGTTTCTCAAAATCCAGGAATTGCATATTTATGTATAAAATTGGTTAAAGAACGATGTAAAGATAAACGCTAAAATATTTTTTAAAAAAGATTTGCATAATTGATGGCTTTGTTGCTATCTTTGCTGCCCCGAAAACAAGGGAAGGATCAGTAGTTCAGTTGGTTAGAATGCCGCCCTGTCACGGCGGAGGTCGCGGGTTCGAGTCCCGTCTGGTCCGCAAAAAGGGACAAATCATCAAAAGTATGGTTTGTCCCTTTTGCATTTTAACTATTATTGCTTAACTGCCGATATGCCACTAGTCCCTCTTTACCTGCTACTACTATTATTACTTCTATACAACAATCGCTTTAAGTTGCTCCAGTCTTTTTTCTAATCTTTTTATTTTCAATTCATTATTTCTTTTCTGGTATTGGTCAAGCAAGG
>NZ_QGTG01000012.1 GCF_003182155.1 Chitinophaga sp. S165 | reverse complement strand
GATTCAGGTTGATTATCAATTGTTAATATGAGCGAATCCGGAAATAGGTGGTCAAGATGAGCGTTAGGGGTGGTCAACATCAAGCGTAATACACACTACGATCTTTAAGACTTGATAAAACAGATTTGTTAGATTGCATTTTCTTGTAGTTTTGTTGATATAATATTGCATGGATTGACTATGTATCTTCCAGAATATCTATTTCTTTTTTCTATACTTCTCACAGTATGTCGCGAAATCACCATACACTTCATCAACAACTGCGATGATCTTTTCTTTCTCTGCATTGCTAAGATTTGGAACGATTCTTTCCTTGTTGGTGCCTGGTTTTAAGATGTTGCGCATCTTGCGATAAAAGGTGGGTATACTCCATGAACATTCTTCGCAAACACGCTCACGAAAATAAATTGGTAAATTGATCATTCTTGAATGCACATCCTGTAATAAATTAACCGGTTGCGACAAGGGCATCGTTTTTTTCATGTTTAATAATTTTAGCATTAACGTTTAACGGATAAGAGTAAAGTTCTTTTGTGATAATAGTAGATAGGAATTAATTATGGATGAACGCGGCTTAGCATGAATACAATCGGACAGCATTTATGAACTATGCTGCATTATAGTCTATTATGTCATAAGGTATGCTCACTGTGAAGCTTGTAACACCGTTGTTACTAGTGATCTTTATATCTCCGTCAAGGATTTCGGCGTATAGTTGACATAGATATAATCCAACTCCCGCTCCTGCACCGCCGGGATTTACTTTATAATATAGTTTTAATAATTTGGTGGTATCTTCTGGCGGAATTGTATGGCCGAAACTGATAACTGAGAAAGATATATAGTGGGCAAAACCTGTAACAATTAGCTGAATGTCTTCTCCGGTACTATATTTATAGGCATTACTTAGAAGGTTTTGAATTATCTGTCTGAGTTTCGCTTTATCGGTGACAATAGATTTCGCATCTAGTTGATTGTGTTCGACAACAAGATTTTTATTTAAGCCATCATTCATAAGGAGATAGGGCATTGTACATTCATTTATAAACTCAACTACTCCAAATGTTTGATTATTAGGCCTTAGCGAAAAGCATCCATCTTTGAATTGCACAGTAGTGATCATATTTGATAGTATCTGAGTACTGTTGAAAAGGATGGATTTAAGGGTATCTAAATAGTATGAAACGTTCGGTTGAGAGGGAAAAAATAAACTCATAATTTCTATAAGTGCTTCAACGGCGATTGAGGCACCCGATAACTGAGTTTTAATTTCATGTGCAAATAGTCCAAGAAATCTTTCTACTGATACTTCTTCCAACGTTTTACGATCGGTAAGTAAGAATGCCGCTTCGATTAACCGTCGATAATCTTTATCCACTAGATCATAACACAGAAGATTATATTCATACCCCGATCGGGAAATTGATGCTAAAACCCGATCAAGCTTATGAGTTTCTGTTCTTAAATCAGAACTTCCACAGAATAAATAAAAGACATCCATTGGGTTTTGCATTTCCTCATCTGATAGACAGAACGGAAATCTGTTTTTCTGAGTCAACTTTTGATTTTTATTCATAAACGAGAATTATTGTTAAGAATAATGGGTTCAAGTATTTAATATGGCAGTATTCGATTTACTGCTGATATTACATAGTAGTATAGAATTATTCCCTTACACTATTTGAAATGTCAGGTTTATCTTTTGATCGTATATGGATTCCTTCATATAAGGACATGCCTATAATAAAGTAAATGCGTCCAGATAACTAGGCTTTTTACTAGTTTAAACTTATTGTTCAGGATTAGGGGTTAATATATGAAGCTGATTCGGGTGAGATGTATCTAAATTTGGCGTCACTTATAGAGAATAGAGTGGCGTTTCTTTGCGGAAATAAATAGGGTTGGAACCTACCCGCACTGCCTCTCTGGCTCTCACAAAGCCAACCACCTTTCGGTGGCTAAAGCACAATACGTAAGTAGGCCCAACCCTTTTTATTTGGATCGGGCGCCTTAACTTACACTCGTGCTTTAAACTTGTGAGATTTGAGAGACGAGATTCGTTAAACGCTTACTTAATATCATATAAGTAGCGCAAAATAATATTTTCTGCCCAAAAGCGAACTTATTATTTATAGCTATATACTAACTCAGTAATTATGTCTGCAAAGTAAGGATAAAAATCCACGTATAGTGGATAAAAATACATTGATTGGGATATTTATTTTCTATTAGTGGATAAATAGTTGTTTTTCAACTTCTTTTATCATTTTTATAAAAATTATCACTCGGGATGGCTAAAAGAACTAAAAGCGCTCCGTTGGAAGTTCCAAAAAAAGGTGGAGGAAGGAAAACCAAGACTGTTGAAGACTTGAAGCAAGACATCGCTACGAAACGCTTGTCGATAAAATCCATATTTGAGTCTGGAAGTCTCACCAGTCTACGGGAACTGGAATCTCTTTTCACTAAAGCGATGGCCAATGAGATGGGCGTTAGTCACACGAATTTCTCAGGCAAGTTTAAGAATCCTGTTGAGTTTAGTTTGAAAGAGATGTATAGGTTCGCTTATTATATCGGTATCGACCAAAAGTTAATTTCCGAGCAGGCAGATAAGGAGATTTCTACTAACCGTACCCTTGTAGCTGACTTGAAAAAATTTAAGAGTGTTCAAGATATGAAGCAATACAACTCAAAATAAGTTGAATACATATAAGCAAGGATGTAGTGTTTCTCCTAAATGTGTGATTTTATGCTGCCTGTTAACTGATATAAAGTCAATCTGCTAAGTTTTCTAAGTTGTGGTGTTTTTCTTAATGTTTGAAAGTAAGCGCGGAAGAATTGAGTAGTAGTTAACGTATGCTGATAGTCTATTCAGCTGCTAAATTATAGGGCCCCAATTTATCCAATATTATTTTTACTTGTAGAGCTGTAAAATAATATCCGCGCCTGGGTCCAATGTCTGATATAAAAGGCTGAAGCCATGTGTTGAAAACCCGTCTGCTTACTCCATATGAATTAGCAAGCTCCTTTGTATTCATAGCTTTGATTCGAAACTCTTCTTTCTCTTTCATACTGTGGTGTTTAATGGGTATACTATATATTGTAGGTTAAATAAGGACATTATTTAGCTAGTTCATGTTTGCGCCAGTATGCTGACGGTAGTTATTTTAAGGAATTTGCTATTTCTTCTATTCCTTTTTCTAGTTCATAGTTTGAAAGAGATGCAAACCCAATACGCAGGATGTTTGGAATATCAGTTCCCGATATGATAAGTTCTGGCGGCGGAATCCAAATATTACATGTTATTAGTTTTTTGCGCGTTGTATTGACGTCATGCTTAGCGTCTAACTGTATGCAGAACGCAAGCCCGGCATTTGGAATGTTGTAATTTGCATGCTTGTTTAGATTTTTATCTAATACATATGCCATGAAATCCCTTTTATGTTGATAGATCTTTAAACTACTACGGGCATATTGTCCTATTATATCGGATTTCATCATGTCGGCTACTGCTTGCTCTAGAATGGCGTCACCACGTTGGTATATAGTATTATAGAACCCCCGTAGCGACTGAATGAACTCGCGAGGGCCGGCTACGAACGCCATCAAATTCAATGGTGCCATTAACCTACTTACGCTGCTGATGTATATAACGTTTTTCTCGATACTCGCGGAAGCAACTGGCAATGTAGATCCAATGTTGTAGCAAAATTCATGATTATGATCTGTTTCAATTATTGCGAATCCATATTGTTCTGATAATAGCTGCAGATGTTTTTTGCGCTGCTGAGAAAGTGTCACAGTTGTTGGGTATTGACACCCCGGTGTAACAAAGACGGCTTTGATTTTCTTTTCATTACATATTTGTTCCAGTCGGGTGGTCGAGATGCCTTCATCATCAACTGAAATGGGAATAAGGCTTGCTCCGACCTGCTCAAAAGTCTGCCAGCTAATTGAGCTGCCAGGGTCTTCAACTACTATATTATCTCCAGGAAGTAGAATAACTCTTGCAACCATATACAATGCCATACGTGTACTATGTATAGTGCAGATATTTTCCTCTCGCAAATTTAAACCCCGACTGTTACGTAGCATATTGCATATCTCGCGGGCTAGTAAATAATAACTGTAGCCACCGTCATAATCTGATTTCTTCTGCCTTGTACTTCGAGAAGACATACGCTTGTATGCACTTATAAATTTACTGCTGGGAGCCAAATGAGGATCAGGATATCCGTCGTCAAACTTTATCTTCCAGTGTCCAGGTGGAATTTCGGAACTAACAATTGGTTCCGGGAATTTGTTGTAAGAAAAGTTGCTTTCAGAATGTGATGGAACTGTCGAAGCTATGAGATGAGTTAGCCGATTTCGCTTCGGTAGTAGACCTTCACTAACAAAGGTTCCTTTACGTCTTTCAGTTCGAAGAATGCCTCTGTCTGTAAGTTCCTCATAAACCTGTGCGATCGTATTTCTGTTTACTTTCAATAAGTTAGCGAGTTCTCTATAGCTTGGTAATAGCATACCAGCTTCCAGATGTCCATTTTTTATTTCGCGGATTATTCCATTCAAAATTTGATCGTGAATGATTTTTGTTCTGTCGAGTTCAAAAAATAAAATGGTGTTCCACCTTCTCAATAATGCCATAGTACGTAGGAAATGGTCTTAACAAAAACTTAGTATATTTAATATCCCCCTTCATTGGTTAGAAGTAAGAAAACCTGACAACAGCTATAAATGGGTGTAACAATCACATCGGTTTACGTTTTAGTTCCAATAGGTATTACTTCTTTAATGCTTATACGAAAATAGGTGCTATTAAGATACAACAATCTGGCCTAATAAATATTGTGTCAATCTGGCCCATTGTATCAATTTATATTAACGTTATACAATTGTTAAAATTGTCTTGTAGTGTAACAATTATGCAATAAAAATCAATCACTCGCTGTCTCGGGACAAAACAATCTCGACTTAATTCAAATCTTATTAATGTTTTTCAAACCCGGTCAAATGAAAGGTAAATGGTAGGCAAACAGTTCTTAACTGTACGGACGTCTCTCTGTCGTTAATTGCATAACGTAATATGAAAAAAAGTTACGCTTTAATTTTTCTTAGCCAACAGGTACTAATCGAATTTGAACAATTTTATGCTTAATCTCATAAAAATTTGCCAAAGCTGACAGATTATTGTTAAAAGTATCTGCTTTATCAATATTCGGTTAAATCTGAGAACCTACAATTTGTCGGTCCCTCATCTTTGTTTTCATAAAAAAACATCGCATGAGACGAATTATTCCTTTGCCCTTGGCTGATCGCACGATATCAGGTCGCCTTTGTAATGCCGCATGGCATTTTATGTGTGCCGTTCTTTGGCCCGAGCAGTCATTTGATGATGAGGAACATAAGCGCTCCATTGTCCTTATCAGAACGCATCTTGACTATCCTATAGTTATGGAGGCCCGGTTCATCGAATTTTATGAGCGATTATTACTTGCACATGAGGCGATAAATCTTGGGCAGCCTAACTGTTTGCCACAGCCATCTGTGTGGTTGCAGCCACATTATCTGGAAGGATATAGTGCCACCAACAATAAATATCAGCGGCTTTTGTATAAAAGGTTGGATGTTCCCGGATACCGTAGCGACTATTTTATTTTGGTATCCAATTACTACAAATACAGCTATGGGAATAGACGCTCAACGTTGGTTACTTGCCGAAGAATTTTGTTAAGACTGAATGCTTTTGATTTACTATCTCTTTTGTACAGGACGATATTCCATTACAGTTTTTTTCATTCCAAACTTATCTAATTACTTATGGTTACTGTGAAATCTATGGCCGAATCTGGGCAAACATTCAAGCTGCAAGCATATACAATTGTGGCTTTTGCAAAGTTATATGGTGTTAATAAGCGGACTTTTAAAGGGTGGCTTCGACCTTTCTTGTCAGAGATCGGGGAACGACAAGGCTACTATTATAACATTCGTCAGGTTCAGATAATTATTGATAAAATCGGCTTGCCATCAGAAATTCCATTGGACGATTAACCGAGCAGAAGTGGACAGAATTGCAAGAGTTGGTGGGATTTGAGCATTTGTAGGCAGATGGTGGAAAGTAGGGGAATAGGATCGCTGCATCTTTGTATCGTAAATGTCAACTCAAAATGTTAGATATGAAAACAGAAACAAGCGGTTATTTCAGTAACGTACTTCTTACTGGTACGCTCTTGCTGGCGAATGTTGATGTGAGCGGTCTACTTGATTACGGATTAAAAGCACTTGTAGGCGGTGGCATTTGGTTGGGCTTTAAAATTCTTGCAGATTATTATGATCGTAAACGCAAATCAACTGGACAATGACTGTAAGTAAGCTACTGGCTGGAGCTGTTGTAATCGGAGGTGCTGTTGCTGGTGGGAGCTATTTCTACAACATGCGCCGCGCAAGCGTGCAATTGGAGGTCATACCAAAAGCATATATACACAGTCTTTCATGGACGGCTCTGACTTTGAGAGTAGACGCACTCCTAAAGAATCCTACTCGCGCCAGTTTTAAAGTCAAATTCCCGTATATCCGAGTTACATACGATGGCTCACTGCTTGGCAGTAGCCAGGTTATAAATAAGGATATACAAATTCCATCGTTTGGACAGGTTGTAATCGATAGTATGATGGTAGAACTGCCAGTGATAAGCATCGCATCCAGTGCATACAGCATCATAAAAACACTGTTTGATAAAAAGTCTGTGAAACTATCTGCAACTGTTATCACGACCATTGATCTTGGTTGGTCAAGGATACCTTACAACAGCGCATCAGAGATAACATTAAAACCATAGCAATGCAGGCAGCAACCAACAGGCAGGTGCAGGATGGGGCGCAGTATGCGCATCTGTTCCCTATTGCAACCGGTATTATAAAGACGATTAAAACAGATGCGACGGTTGGCGATACACTGACATTTATCCAGAAGATTGTACCAGAAACGCTACAACAAACCAGTGGTATCGCCAACGTTCTGAAAGGAAGCAATACATACGATACCTGTCGTAATATATGGCACTTTGTATATAAGCATATTCGATATAAGAAAGACAAAGATGGTTATGAGCAAGTACGCAGCCCACGTCGTAGTTGGGACGATCGCAAAATGGGTGTTGACTGTGATTGCTATACAACGTTTATCAGTAGTATTCTGTGTAACCTGCGAATACCGCACATACTGAGGATAACGAAATATTCCAGGCCGCATTTTCAACATATATATCCGGTAGTTCCCTATGGAGATAGGTGCATTACAGTGGACTGTGTTACGGACAAATTTGATTACGAAGTTCCTTACTCAGAAAAAAAAGATGTGTATATGGATTTACAATATTTAGATGGACTTGGCACGCTATTGCCCTACTCAAGCGCTGATGACCGCATCGTAAATGGCCTGGATGGCGATGAGAATTTCGGTGAGCTGGGACTGTTTGGAAAAAAGAAGAAAAAGCAGGCAGAAGATAATGACCCGATGAAAACCCCCGATGCCGTTCCTGGAACCGGAAAGAAAAAGAAAAAAGGGTTTTTCAAAAAGATACTAAATGTCGCCAATAAAGTTAACCCTGTAACACTGGCTTTGCGTAACGGTGTTCTGGTCGCTATGAAACTCAATATCGGAAAGATCGGCAGCCGCTTACGCTGGAGCTATCTTTCTCCCAATGCAGCAAAAGCGAAGGGAATTGACATAGCACGTTATCAGCAGCTCGTAAAAACGCGGCAAAAGCTGGAAGATATATTTTCTAACGCGGGTGGTAATCCGGCCAATATGAAGAAAGCTATTCTGAAGGGAAAGGGCAACAAAGACCATGCGGTTAATGGTTTGCTTGGATTGGGCGCTATCATGCAAGATGATGGCATTATGGGTATGAACATCTATACGCCTCTTCCTCAGTTACTAGGCCCTGAGATTTACTATGACGAAAACGTGCGTGGCATGGAAGGGTTTGAAGGTTTTGGCGAACTAGGAGAACCAGCCACTTTAGCTACTGTTGCTGCTGCCTCTTCTGTTATTGCTGCTATAGCCGCTTCATTAAAAAAGATAGGTGACATATTCAAGGGCAAAAAGACAGAAGGTAGCGAGGACTTTTCTGAGGAAGCTGCCGCAGCTGCGGACACAGACGTGGAAGCAGTCAAAGTAGCCGCCCCCACTGCTGCGGCAACAAATCCGGCTACTGCTACTGCTGCATCTACATTTTTAGCATCCGAAGATGGTGGCAATTCTTCTCCTTCTACAGCAATGGTGCGATCTGCATCAGACACTGGGACAGTTATGGAAGATAGTACATCAGCGCCCAACTCTACTAATACACCAAAGGGCTTCTGGAGTAATAACAAAAAATGGATAATTCCAATGGGTGTAGGCGTCGGGGTGATAGGTGCTTATGTAATAGCCCGTAAAAAGTCCTCGCCGGCCCCGGCACATTCAAGAACACTGAATGGGCCACCAGCTTCAAAAAACTACCGACGCAAACCACGCGGAGATAGCAACCGAGGTAAGAGTAAAGGAAGGAAGCGCAAAGCTCCAATAGCATTAATGTAGGAGTAAATATCACATCTTTTCATTTAAAAAATTTACAATGGCAAAAGCGAAAAGGAACAGATACCAGAAAGCTGCGACTAAGCAGGCTACACTGGCTAAACTTTCTTCCCGGCTCGAAACAAAAGGTGATGTGAAACATTCTGCAATGGAGACAGGTAAGGATCTGCTTATCGGTGTCTTGGGTGGCGGGCTGGTTGCAGCACTGATCGGAAAGCCAGCTTTTTTGGTTGGTCTGGGTGTTACAGGTATTGGTCATTTTGCGGGTAATACGCTGGCCAGCACTTTCGGTCTTGGTATGATGGCAGGCGGTAACATCGTGGGAGGTTCGGTAAGTGGCATGGATGGGCTGGAAGGCGCTAAAGAACGGATGCAGGCATTTAAAGACAGCATGCTTCAACGTACCTATCTGGACAAATTTATTAAGAAAGAGACAGTTAACGGTACTGTAGGGGCATTGCAATATTTCGATTACGGACAAGTGTCTGGTACATCTGATAATCCAGAGTTATACGGTATGGGAGCGCTTGATGAGATTGAACAAAGTCTGGCGGATGTCGGGATGGCGAGATTACAAGGCGCAGAAGAAGTAGGAACAATTGGTGCTTTATCAGAATTGGAGCTGCAAGGACCAACTGTAGGAAGTGCCGAACTGGATGGTGCTATAGGTTTTGCAGATGTTTCTGATTATAACTTCTAAAAAACTGCTCTTAAAAGTATAATAATCACACGTAACAAAAATCATCAAAAATTTGTATATATGTTAGGACTAGATGGACTTAGCAGCTTGGGAGCTGCTGAAGAATACAATAATGCCGGAGCACTGTTCGGGTTGGACGGTCTTGAAGGCGAAGAGCTATTAGGAGCACTTAAGAGAATGAATCCCATTAAACGCCAGCGTACAATTAATAAACTAGCGTCTCCTGCTTCTCCCTCCAAAGGTAGCCGTGCAGAAATGGAAAAGCACTTTAATGAGATTCCTGCTTATATCCAAGCTGGTTTAAAAAGTGGTGACTTACGTCTTGCAGATACTATGATTTATAGCATAAAACCTGTCTCCAGCCGGACTATTAAACTATGGGAGCCGCAGGATGATCGCGAAGTAGGATTACGTAATATTAGTAATGCGAAACTTCCCAAAAATCAAGCGCTATTAGTCAGTGGCATCACATTGTTGGCAGGTACTTCTGCCGATGCAACAAAAGATAAGATAGTTGCAACCGACTTTAAGGCGCTGGAAGGCTTTCCCGCTATTGTCAATGGAGAATTTAACCTGAAGGCAAATAAAAAGCAGTTGGTACCGGAAACTTCCATTGCAATGTTTAAAACCAATAGTTTCCATTTTGTGCCTATTGGTTATTACAAGTTAAGTAATCCGCGCTTAATCGTTGATGATGTGCTTATTGAAGCCACTGTAGAATTAGGAACACAGGACGGAATACCGGCAAACACTTATATCTATTGTTCTTTACACGGCACTATCACAACGCCATAAACTATGTATTTGGCATGGCAAACAGCAGTTCCTAGCATTATATTATTTATATCGACCCTTCTGTTGTTAATCTTAGCGCTTTCACTTACAATAAATTGAAAAACATGAGTATCGTTAAAAAAAGATTTGATATAAACATAACTGCTGCGCTTCAGACCGTCAGCCAGACCTTTGAACTTGATAAAAACATCACCCATGTGAAAAGTATTTTGATTACATCTGACAAGGATGATTTGATCTATTACAGAGGCAGTCAACGTATAGAGATGAACAAGGGCGAAATTGTTCCGGATAACTATGAATCTAAATTGCTCATGTCCGGTATTAATCTTTCACCGAATTTGCGCTTCTATGAGATCGGCGATATGCCCGCAGGCAATGGTCAAGTAAAGATGACCTATACAGATCGGGAAGACAACCGAGTGCCATTTGAAGCGTATCGAGTTTCGCTATATCTCAACTGTCTTCAAACTGATTAAGATGTCGAATAAATTGTTGAGTACCGTCATCTGCTCAAACGTTTTGATCCGAAAAAAAGGACAACGGGTATGTTTCCAAATAAAAATTCCGCCTGACGTTATTCGAATATTAGGAATAGAAACAAGTATACGTAGCAGGTACTGCCGCGCTTTCATGCCGTGGCGGTGGGATTTTACCGGTGGCTTGCTCTCGTTACAATCTCCCGACAGCGCGGATCGATGTTATAGCAATTATGTAATGGTGGAGCAAAGTACGCTACTCCCAACAGATCTTGGATATCGCGTGTTCGACGCTGGTTTTATCCCGTGGTCATTCGTTGGCACATCAACTATTCCACAATCAGCTTCGAAAGAACCCGATGTGCTGGATATAGCAGCCCCTAGCATACTTTATGGTGTATATACCGACATGTGGGGCGTCACGATGGCCCGTAACTTGAGCTACCGGCTTTCCATTCATTTGTGGGTTACTGTCAATGACCTTTATAACGTTCCATTCCATGAATAGCGCCATAGTTATAGAATACATAAAAAAGCGAATGATTGAGTTAGGACATGGGGACAGATACAATCTATTGCTTCGCCATATAGTGTTGTCCTCCGGAAGTAAAATCGATATAGATGCCTATAATCAACTTTGGGTACTGATTGAACCTGTAGAAATGGTGGAAATTATCAGCAACACAGGCTACTTTGATTTGTCTCTAAATCTTAGCAATGAATTACAATACGAGCACACGGGGATAATTGAAATTAAGAGCTATGCTGGAGACAGAGCAGTCCATGTTCGTTTTGTCCAGGCAGTTCCCAAATAAAAATTTATTATATGCCTATTGTAGAAGAGCGCTATGAACAGACTCGCGTAGATAGCCTCCGTCGCAGTTTGCAACGAGAATCAGATAAAGGCAAACCACGAGACTATGAAATTTTTGTTGATGGTTTTAAGGTAGTGCCACGCACAAGTGACCTGAATGAATTCGATGATTACGAACAAGAGATCAGAACAAATACCCGCAATGTTTCTTTCCTATTATTTGATGGCCCTGGAACGAACAGAAACACCCGTTATTCATTTTCATTTCACAATAATCAACAGTCGATAGAACAACCTGCAACATTAGGAGAAATAGACCAAATCGTTGCACAGAAGCTGTCAGATCGTGAAAGGGACTATGAGCTTAACCGATTGCGAGAGAAATTGCAAGAAGCACAAGAACAAATTGAAGAAGCAGAGGAATATAGCGGAACATTGCAGGCTCGCATTGCAGAACTAGAGCAGGAAAGTAAGGGTAAGATGATGAAATGGGGTGACCTTGGTGCCTCTATCCTTATGGGGGTCTTACGCAATCACGCTCACAAACTACCACAGGGGCTATCAGGGCTATTTGATTTAGATACTACTCCTAAAATAACTGACGGTGGCCTGAATGAATCGCAAGAAGGGCGAGCGAGTTATAGCAAAACGGAAGATTTTGACGAACACACGCGTAGCCGCCTTGCACTACTGGAACAAATGCAACAACGATTAAGTGAGCAGCAGATCATTGGGGTTCTAAATATCATCGGATACTTGACAGAACATCCTGCAGAAATCCCGACAATCATTGCATTACTAACTGAAAATTTAAAAACATGAAAAAACACAATTTTAAGGTAACAATTGAAGCTAAGACAGAAACAGATGCAGAAGAGAAGGTAAAGGCACTCACGGTCTTAGCAGCAATGCTATCAGCAAAAGAACTTGCGAAGTTAGCACAGGTTGTAACATATGATCCGGTAAAAACAGCAATGGCAAAAACCTATCTGGGTCTTTAGCGCCTCGCATTGGGCCTTGAGAAAGTAATGGTGTAATTCATAATCGATGGCATGTATTCACAGTATCCGAAATATTATCGTACCAGTCGTATCCAGTCTGAAGTTGGTGGCCTTACGCTAAAGGAAAAACTTGCTTTTGGGTTGGTTGGTGTCATCTTTATTGGTGGAGCTGTTATTATTGCCCGTGGCCTGATCCGTAAGAGACAGGCAGATGCAGAGGAAAACAAGAGCTATGTAGATGGTAATGCTGCAACGTATGCGAAGCAACTTAGAATGGCATTTAATAATGATGGATGGTTTGGGACGAATATAAATGCCATGAGAGAAACCATAACTCGGTTACCATCAAAACAAGTAATGCGTCAGGTAATCGATAGTTACCAAAAGTTATACAACCGCTCTTTATTACGTGATATGGAAAACGAGTTGCAAAGTACGGAGTACAACGAAATGCTTGCTATTATTTCTGTAAAGCCGGAAAAATACGAAGCGGGCACTCCTACACAACAATTGACTGTTGTCCACTATCAAAGTTGGGCCTCCCGTCTGAAAGCCGCATTTGACAAAAGCTATGGCCCGATGCCTGGTACGGACGAGGACGCGATCAGTGCAGTGTTTAACGAAATGCCAACACAGTCTTCATTTGTTCAGACTGGCGTCATTTACAAATCATTGTATGGCCGTGATCTGATTGCTGACTTGAAACGAGAACTTGAATTTTGGGAATATCCATCATACATGCAGATCATAACGCAAAAGCCTAAGTAGTATGGCAGTAAAAAAGGAAAAGAAGACAGCGGGAGGTCGCACTGCTAAAGGACGGGTGCGATCCAGTAAAACAAGGACTAGCAGGATAACCGGCAGCAAGATTGTTCTGACAACGCTTTCTCTTGGAGCAATCGGAATATTAGGATATCTGGGCTGGCAGTATATGAAATCCCGCAAATCAAAAAAGGGGGCGAACCTCGATGAAACCTTGCTTCAGAATAACGGGAGCGGCAGAGGTAATACGTTTCCTTCAGGCATTTCATTAGAACCTATAGTACCCGGCGCCGGTAGTTCTATACCAGACAACGTTAATATTCCTCCAATATCCATACCCAACAGGGGCAGCGGCAAGAGTACTAAAGCAACCGATGATTTCCCGTTGAAAAAGGGTAGCAAGGGCGACAATGTGCGTAAATTTCAAGAGGCGCTCATCCGAAAATATGGTAGTAAAACGCTTCCCAAATATGGTGCAGATGGTGATTTTGGTTCCGAGACAGCCAATGCGCTTGTGAAACTAAAGATGCCGGTTAGTATCTCCGAAACCTTTTTTAACGTATTGACACAGGGAAGCGATACTACGGCGGGTAGCAGTACAAATTTATCAGGTCTCGCCACTAAAATTTACAATGCAACACTTAAACGTGATTTTAACACTGTATTATCATTGCTAAAAAGCATAAAAAGCAGTGGTGATTATAGTACCGTGAGCGAGGCTTTTAAACAGTACCGTATTGGCGGGGTGCGAAAAACTCTTGTCACTGGCTTACTCGATACTTTCAGCGCCACCACACAGAAGGAACAACTACGTCTTGCGTTTGCTACAATGGGACTTACTTATGATGGTAGTAAATGGAGCCTTTCCGGTATAGACGGCATTCCTATACTAACTACTGTTCCTGCCAAAGTTTGGGTTAACGCCACAACAGCTGTAACAGTACCTCCGCATACGATATTAGGCAACGAAGTGGCGAGGCGGCTTCAGTATGTGTTGTTCGTCAATAATGGTCATCATTTTCTTGTACACTCAAATTGTATAAAACATCTTTAATCAACTCTTTTATGAAAAGACAAAGAATTCAATTCACAGAAAAACAAGTTTCACGAGTAAACCGTCGATCCTCCCGTATAGCTACAGGCAAAGGTAGAATAGGATATCAAACCAGCCACATTCGATATATTGTCATACATAGCACAGGAACAAAGCCTGATATGTTACTGAGTGATCTGGACAAGCTCCCTTATCATTTCATTGTGACCAGGGCAGGAAAGTTGCTAAAGCTACGGCCAACACTAAGCACGGAGGGAACTATAGAAATTGCACTCGTTGGCGGTTTGGACAAAGAAGGCAATAGACTGGATTGCCGTACTGAACGCCAGAATGAGACACTGTTTAATAAGCTGGTGCAGCTTTTGGAAAAACACCCAAATGCAAAAGTTGTACCTGCCGACAAAGTCTATTTATACGCTTATCCGAATCCAGGTTTTAACCTGTTTCAATGGATAACGGACTACGTTCCTGCCGTTCTACGTGCAGCATAAGACTTTCGACATCTCCGCAACGCACTCTTCATTCCAACAACAATTATATTATGATCGAACAATTAAAGCAGGCCCTTTCTGCGAAAGGGTACAGGGTATTTTCACGCCCATATGAATTAAATATAATAGGAATCCGAGCGGTTACAAATGTGCCAAATGCCTTTGATGATACTATCTTTGTTTTCTACTCCAATGGTACGCAATGGCAACTTCTGAATTATCCGGCAACCACCGATCCTGGTATGCACTATTTGAAGCAACCTATAAATAATGCCGGTACTGCCATTCTCAAACCTGGACAATACGTTAACTGCTATGCCACTGGGCTGCATCGCGGGTTATATACAGCGCTAGTACAGCAATCGCCGGTTACAGTGATCAGGGATTTTAACAAGGACGGACGGTTGGATTTTCAATCTGGCAAAGAACAAACAGGCATGTTCGGTATCAATATACACAGGGCTGAGACAGCCGGTACGACCAAATATGTCTCCAGCCATTCTGCAGGGTGTCAGGTTTTCGCTAACGCTACAGATTTCGCAGCATTCATGCAGCTCTGCAACCAGCACAAAAAGTTGTATGGCAACAAATTCACCTATACACTCATTGAACAATCAGAGTTACCGGCAGGATTGGCATCCCGTCTCTCGCCTCTCCCTTTGGGGGAGGCCGCATAACTGCTGTGCCAGTGATTATTGTTACGGGGACCCTGGCGGCAACAGCACTTGCACTACTTTCTTACAAGCTTGTTAAATCAAAATTATTATGAAGAAATTTTTATTGACGCTATTGCAGGATAAGAACGGACAGTATTCCATTAGGGAAATGACAGTGTGCACACTATTGGTAGCACTGATAGTCAGTTGGATAATCCAACAGCTTTTTAATAAATCCGTTCCGGAGTTCATGTTTTTCACCATTGGAGGGCTTATCGCAGCTGGTTTGTTGGGCTATAGCCTAGAAAAAAGCCTACCACCTCAAACCCAGGTAAACAGGAATAGGAACAAATTCATCTCTCATCTCAAAAAAAACAGAATGAAAAAGATAACAGAGATTACACAAACACCTATTGTCAAGCGTATGTTTGGGGTTGCCCGCACCCTTTTCTTTTTATTGGGGGTACTCACCACATTGAGCACAACACAATTTTTCAAGAGCTGCAACAAAGGGGTACATGAAGAGGTTGTAGTAGGTACAGATACGCCTTCCAACGATGAGCTAAAGGAACAGAAAAAAATCATTTCTAATTATAATAGACGCATAGCGAATCTAAGCACGCAAAACTCCACACTAGAAAAACAGGTTTTAGAGGCGAGAAATGCCCTTTCTCGTTCAATCAAATCAAATACCAATTTACAGAAACAGCTACACCAACGAATTGAAGACAATGCCATACTGACTGATACTGAGGAACGACTGACGAACTGTGATAGCCTTGCAAGTTTGACCAGTGATCTTGTTGTATCGTGTATGGAAAAGGATAGCTTGTATAACAGCCTAACGTCTGCACTGACGGAACAAGTGGCGATAAAAGATAGCACAATCACAGCACAGGATCAACGGTATAATTATCTGCAATTGAACTATGATCGTAATCTCGTGCAGCAGCAAATATTACTTACTGACAATCTTGACTTAAAAAAGCAGGTAAAGCAGCATAGGGCACGGAGTAAGCTACTATCTACGTGCCTGCTTATACTAGGCGGCACGGTGACATATATGGTAGTGCGGCACTGAAAGTAGGTATGCATTTTATAAAACATGGAAAATACAGAGAAAGTAATAATATCAACCTCAACGCTTATCACCTCGCTATTGTGTTATTCCTACGCCAGGGCTGCCAGAAAGGAAGCGGTACCCTATGTTATGGTAGGTGCATTTTTAGGAACATTGATAGGTGAAGCATTAGCAGAGCGTATGAGTGGGCCAATCAACAAATCAGTTGCCAACAGAATAGAAATGGAATAAATACCATACGAATATATCCGGTCCTCTTTGATGACAGATCACCATTAGCCCAACGTCAATACACGTAATATGCCGAACGAAGCAAAGTCATTAGGTTTTAAAGGGCAATCTTTTGTGCGGGAAGTAATGAAGGAATTACTTCAAAAAAAAAATGATAAGCATACAAAAATTAGTTTAGAGAAGTTAGCAGTTTCTGAATACGGCATTACAGACAAAACGGAAGTAAAAGAGTTGACCGAATTGGCAATCGTGAAGGCAGCCCGGCACTATGCAAGCAGTAGCGGTACTGTACGACAACGTTTTGAAAAGATTGTAGAACTATACCAGAGGCAGGTAAACCTTTCTCACCGCACAAGTCAGAGCATATTATTACAGCAATATAGTACCCCCGCGCCAATTGGTTACCTGATGGGCGTTTTCTGTGGCTTGGACAAATTAGCGTCTACTGGTGGGCTTGCATTTGAGCCGTCAGCAGGCAACGGATTGCTTACTATTGCTGCAATGCCGAATCAGGTGTATGTGAATGAAATCGATGCTATCCGGCGTGGAAATTTGCAAGTACAAGGATTCGCGAATGTTTGGAGCAGAGATGCAACAAAGCCTTTCTTTGATTTAGAGAATACATTTCAGGCAGTATTAACTAATCCTCCCTTTGGCACCCTGGACGTGGGAATATACTTTGATGGTTACAAGATTTCAAGCCTTGAACATGTAATGGCAATATATGCTTTAAATACAATGGTCAGCAATGGAAAAGCGGCGATTATAATTGGTGGTCATACAACATGGGATGACCGGGGAAGGATACAGGCGGGTAAGAACCGCATTTTTTTTAATTACCTGTACTCTCGATATTATGTTGAAGATGTAATCAATATTGATGGCAGAAAACTGTACAGTAGGCAGGGAACAGCTTTCAACGTTCGATTGATTTTGATAAACGGACGTAAACCTCACCCTGAAGGTGTAGCCCCGCTCCATCAGCCACTACGGGATACTGTAGTACGTGGATTTGATGAACTCTTTGATCGTGTAGTGACACCGATTAAGAAACATATGCACACTATTACTGAATTTCCGGTGATAAAGACATTCGATATGAAACTTGAAGATGAAGCCTTGAAATTGGTAAACAAGCTCCGTAAAAGTATCGCTGGTGAAACACTTGGTGCTCCCTACTCGCCAGCCTCCCAGGCCTGCGTGGTACTGAATACACAAGTGCCTGATAGTATGGCCTTTGAGACACAATCCGCAGTAGACAGGATACGCAGAGAAGTGGGTGGCGACATGGATAACTTTGTTCGGCACCGGCTGGGCTATGATACCAAAGTAGCATTATGCCGTGCGCTCAGTGCGGAACAGATCGACGCTGTAGGTGTGGCTATTTACAATATCGAGGCGAGAGCACAGGGCATGATAATTGGCGATCAAACCGGAATCGGGAAAGGGCGAGTTGCCGCCTCCATTATCAGGTATGCGACCGAACAAGGATTGAAGCCGGTATTTCTGACGGAGAAGGCAAACCTATTCTCTGACATATATCGTGATTTGGTTGCTATCGGAAGTGGTCATCTTCGCCCATTCATTGTCAATAACCGAGAATCAAAATCGGATATAAAAGATGAGGATGGCAATGTGATCTATCAGGCCCCCGAATTGCAGCAACAGAAAAATATTACTGCCAGTGGTACACTTCCTGCGATCTATGACTTTGTGGTTGCCACTTATAGCCAGTTTAACAGTGCAGATAAAAAGCCGGAGAAGCCGCGTTTTTTACAAAACATCGCGCAGGATAATATCATTATCATGGACGAAGCGCATAACTCCAGCGGCGCATCTAATACCGGTAGATTTATGCAGGGTGTAGTGGCTGAAACGCGCGGCGTAATATTCCTATCTGCGACTTTTGCCAAACGCGCAGATAATATGCCGATCTATGCCATGAAGACGGCTATAGCCGATTGTACCATGAGCAAGGAGGCATTAGTGGAGGCTATTACAAGAGGTGGCGTAGCATTGCAAGAGGTATTGAGTGCACAACTCGTAAGTGAGGGCCAGATGTTGCGCCGTGAGCGATCATTTGAGGGAGTAGAAGTGAACTATCTTACCCTGGCAGATATGTCCGAAGAACATAAGGCTATAGCTGATAATATTACCGAGATACTTCGTGATATTATTGCCTTCCAGAAAAATTACGTAGACGCACAAGTGGAGGCACTTGATGAAATAGCAGCAGCGGAAGGTAAAGAAACTACTTTACGGGAAGGGACTTCGCAGGCTGGCGTCGATAATCTCCCATACTTTTCGAAGATCTTTCAGGTTATCAATCAAATGCTGTTCTCCCTGAAAGCAGACGCGGTTGCTGAACGTACCATCATGCGACTAAAAGAGGGCAAAAAACCTGTGATTGCGTTTGCCAGTACAATGGGGAGTTTCATTGAGACATTGGAAGCTGAGACGGGTATGCCTGTGTCAGACGGCGACACAATCAACGCAGATTTTTCCGAGGTGCTCTGGCGGGGATTGGATGGTGTTTTACGATACACTGAAAAAGATGTTACAGGCAAACCGGTATATAAAAAGTTTGCTGTGCATGAACTAGGAGAAGCAGCTTCATTGGAATACCAGCGTATTAGCGAACGTATAAGTGATGTATCGACTGGTATTACTATTTCTCCCATTGATGTTATTGTACAGAGACTTAGAGCAGAAGGTTACAGTGTTGCAGAAGTTACCGGCAGGAAATATGAACTACAACTCAACAGGCAGACGGGTATGGGACTGGTACTTTCCCGCAGGAGATTGAATGTAAATGATGCATTCCGCAGGTTCAATAATAACGAGGTAGATGTGCTGATGATTAATCAATCTGGTAGTACTGGTGCCTCCGCACACGCAATACCTACAGGTAGAGTATCAAGGGAGGAGGTACGGCAGCGTGTAATGATTGTGCTGCAGGCAGAGCTAGATATTTCGACCGAGGTACAGAAGCGTGGACGTATCAACCGCACGGGACAGATACTTAAACCAATCTACGATTACCTTATAAGTTCAATACCGGCAGAGCAACGTCTCATGATGATGCTCCAAAAGAAATTAAAATCCCTGGATGCCAATACTACTAGCAACCAGAAGCAATCGACAAAAATACTCGACGTGCCGGACTTCCTGAATAAATACGGTGATAAGATCGTAAAGGAATACCTGATAGAAAATCCAGACGTAAACAAACTGCTGGACGATCCCCTTCATATATTGCGTTCTGAGGAGGATAGTGAAGGTGCCACCCCCTCTAACAGCGAAGATGCGGCTATGCGTGTAAGTGGGCGCGTAGCGGTGTTGTCAACAAAAATGCAGACAGATTTTTACAACGAAATTGCGGAGCGGTACGGTGATTACGTGGAATATCTAAAGCAAGTTGGCGAGTATGATCTGGAAGTCGAGGCTATGGCCTTACAGGCAGAGACGACCAGCGCCCGTGTGGTGAAAATGGGTAATGGAGCGGGCAGCGTGTTTGGTACAGACAGTGTACTTGAAACAGTTAAGGCGAACGTCCTAAAGAAACCTTTTAGCCATACGGAACTGGATAATCTTCTGGCTGATGCTCTGAAGGACGGAACGTCGGATGCACTCAAACAGTCTCTCATTAATACTTATGAAACAGACTGGCAACAACGCCTGGATAAGGAGCTGGATGAAATACGGAACTACTACGAGGGCATAATCCGTGACATTCCTAACGAAAAGAAGATACAAAAGATAGAGAATGGCACTATGGAATGGCAGGAAGCAGTAACGGCACGAGAAACGGAATTGCAAGAGGCCAGGGAGAAGAAATTACACAATGCTGAAACAACCGCATACAATAGGAAAGTTTATCTACTGCGCCTGTTTAAGTTTTTTCATATCTCTCGTTCGCTTCTTTACCCGGTAGAAAGCTATTCAGGGGGGAAAGAAATGTTACCGGCTGTATTCTTAGGTGTGGCCATTGATAATAAAAAGAAAAACCCATTTACCCCTTCGCAGGTGCGGCTACGATTTGCTATTGCTGGTAGCACCAAGTACATAGTTTTCCCGGCCTCTATGTCCGCAAACCTGTTGGAGATTATCGGAGCGAGCAGTGATATAATTCAACCATCCGGCAAAGAAGCGTTATTGGACAATTGGGCTGAATATGTAAAACAAAGCAGTGTAGACCGTACAACCCGCCATATCATTACCGGCAATCTCCTACAAGCTTTTTCGGACTTCCGGGGAAAATTGGTAAGCTATACGACAATAGATGGACAAACTAAGAAAGGCATTTTAATGCCGGAACACTGGAATCCTGGGGAAGAAGTTGCTGACAATGTTACCGTGCCTATCTTAAAAGCGCTTCCGTTTATCCGTTCAATTGTCAACGGCGCTCAACTTACTACAGATAACGGGATTTCCTTTTTTAAGAAGGTGGGTAAGTTCCGGGTTATTGTATCCGGTTCTCGTCAGCGTTCGGGGGATATTTACTTAGATAGAGATCTACTTGCACTGGTTGAGGGGAACAATTTTGAAAAAGTCTCCAATAATATGAGCGCCTGGCTGGATGAGAACCGAATAAATGACTTTGTGCGGATATTGGGTGATAAACATGGCGTTTCTGTAACCCTGAATGGTGCTCAGTTCCGCCAGATAGAGCAAGAAATTACTACCACTGCAGAGCGTAGGGTTATTGCCATCCCACCACCTTTGGACGAAAGCGCTGAGATGAGAGCAAATCAGCAGCAGGAACCTGTAAATATTTTTCCAGCAGAGCCAGATATGGATATACTGGAATTGGAAGCTGAAGCGCTTATTATAAAACTAAAGTTGCAATCACGTATGCGCATGGCTGCATAACGATCAACTTCTCTAAAATCTACTCCATGTTTACAACAGACAATTATTTCGACCGGATTAAGGTTGTCAGTATAAACAGTCTTCCAGCATTATTACAGGAAAGCCATCAGTTCATTGTGAAGGCAACGAAAAATGGTACAAGCTGGGCAGGCTATCAAAGTAGTCAAGCCATAAAAGAAGCCATTGACCTCCATTTAGAACAAATGCAGCAGTATGAGGCGAAGCAGCGAGTAGCAACCGCCAAGGGGGCAACGCCAAAACCCAATAAAGAAAAAAAAACGAAAGCTGACTCACTAAAGCAGAAAGCTGCAAAGGAGGATAACAATACAGCCCCTCTGATGGTATCCCGTATACCGGATGAGTTGAGGTTTATCAGGCGTTTTTTAAATATGCATGAGAAAACACAGGTTAAGGAGCAGATACTCAGGTTTATTAATGCGCTACAGAAAGCTATTGTAGAGAAGCGCATTCGAAAGACTTCTCAGTGGGCGGAGCAAATCACCTACATACAGAACCGGTTGATAGAGACCCACAATACAATGAAGGATAAAATAACCATTATACTGACACCAGAAACCCGGGAACAGTTTAAACAGTCTGTGACAGGCGAAAAATTATTATCTTCTGTAGGCTTTATCAAACGGTATATTGGTCTGCATCAAAAGGCCGGTGTAAAGGATAAGGCTACAGCTTTGCTGGCGCAGATCGATCGCGCCTATAATAAGGGTAGTCTAACGAATAGCGACCCTTATACTTCTCATATGCTCACGATACAGCAGAATCTGCAAAATTTCATAGCAGATAGAAATACGAAAGTACTAAGTATTGAACCTGCAATATTATTCGGACTGCAGGGCATATTATCCGGCCTAGACGGTTGTGCCTGTGGCAATCATTCTTTGAACGGTCTTGATGAAGTGCCGGAAGTTATAAGTAGCGTTGATTTTGTACAAAAGGAGTTTCCTACAATTGGTTTTACTGGGAAGTGGCGGGATTTTATAGGTGATCCTTCTCCTGGTTTTACTGCGATGGTTTCTGCACGTCCCAAATTTGGGAAATCCACTCTTTGCGCTGACTTTGCTGGGTATCTTGCCCGTTCACATGGGCCAGTTTTATTTGTTGCCAAAGAAGAAGGGTTCAGCAAGACACTTCGGGATAAGCTGGAAAGGGTAAGGCATCCTCGCCTTATGGTAGCATCTTCCTTACCGGCAGATCTTAGTTCCTTCCAGTACATTTTCCTTGACAGTGTTACTCGTCTCGGTTTGACACCTGATGATCTGCGCAGGCTGAAAGCGACCAACGCAGGTAAATCCTTCATATACATTTTCCAGGTTACTAAGGGGGGGCAGTTCAGAGGGGCGAATGATTTTCAGCATGATGTGGATGTGGTAATTGAGCTGCCACAGCCGGGAAAGGCAATTCAATTTGGCAGATACAATCAAGGAGGAGAGTTGGACGTGTTTGATGATAACTATGCACAAGCCATGTAATTCGAAAGTATTAAGAAAACTAACAGTTTGTTGTTAACAAAACGTGGACGTCTGTTCGCACTTTTTGTTAATATCTTTTAAATAAAAAAAACTAGGCGGCAACGGCTCTTATTATCGGAATCATATTTAGTTTAAATGCCTTTAAATCTACTGTCGCTTCAAATATTTTTGCCCCTGGAAATTTCTGGTCTGCTAATAGAATAATTTCTTTTTTGAAGGCGTCAGGCATATTACAGCCAAGTATAATTTCTGTTATAGCCTCGTCTGGTAATTTAATGATCTTTCGGGATCCGTCGATCTTTACAAATCTGTGTTCATCCTCATATTGCCAATGTTCCGATTTAGTACATAATATTCTTGTCAAGCCCTCCTGTGTATTATCAAAAAGCCCCAAAACTGGAAAATCATTTGAGTAAATAACTGGCCCCAATTGGCCTTGAATGCAATCAAATAAAATTTCCGGATTAAATCCAACGCAAAACCCTCTATGGGAGTCACCGTAGTGTGACCACATTAACAAATTATCTTTCGATTTAGTCAAGCATAGTATACCGAATTTTGCATTAATATCTGCTTTCCAGCTTGGATACTCATCCATCCAAAATGCATCTGCTGTAAAATCCACGCTCATTTGACGTTCATAGCATAGTTGGTGCAATTCTTCGTCTTTCATTTCTGGCCATTCTCTTTTCCCTAACTCATACAATTTTTTGAATATGTTATCGGGAGTAAGATCTTCCTCTTTGTAGCGAAAAGGAAAAGTTGCATCAAAGGGATCATTAAATTGGTCGGGGGAGGAAAGGAAGACTTCTGAATCAGTCAACGTTTTCTTCGCATATTTATCATTCCATATTCGATATTTATAGAGTGTGCCAAGATCAGCCGGACGGGGTTGGTTCATAAACATATAATTATGACCTTGAAAATAATTTATTTTTGGTGTACTATATTAGTATGCATAGGAATTGAGTAATTTCCTCTATCAGCTTGTCAATTCCAATGGCTATAAAAAATAGTTTTGAGCAATACTAAGTATAATTCAACTTTGTTTGGCCAAAGTGGGCAATACAGAGTAATAGTAGGAAACTGTCTTTTCCGAATACTTCATATTTGCTTTCAAAACCGTTTTATGATAAAACAGGATGAATTAGTTACTATGAGAGCTATTGCCCTTTGTTTCAAACCATTTTTAAAACCGGAAGAGGCATTAATTTTCTGCAATCTTGGCCGTACGCAGTTTGCCAAAAAATGTGAGGAATTTGGCCTATATAAGAACGACAATGGCTACTACAAAAGAGAAAATCTTGAAAAGATGTTGGCCGGTGAAAAAGTTTCAGTGATGGAGGCTGATCTGAAAAAGAAACGTTGAGATTTGCATTGAAAGAAAAATGGCTGTCCAATGCGGACAGCCATTTTTCTTTTATTCCTCTTTTACTCCTTCAGGCAAGTGCAGAAAGTATTGACTGATGTTAGGTGATGGTAATTTGCTAATCGTTTCGGTTTGATCTTTAGGTCTGTGTCTTTTATATACTTTTCTCACCTGAGTAGTAGTTGTATGGCCTAATAGGGCTGCGACTGTGGCATCGTCTACATTTTTATCCTGAAGGAGTATTGAGAAAGAAAGGCGAGCACAAGACCAAGTAATATGTTTCTTTATGTCAGCGGATTTAACCCATTTCTCCAATGTTTTATTACAGCCATTGCGGCCTGGAATCTGAAAAAGTTTGGTATTACTAGAGAGATTACCTTTTTTCTTCCTCTGCTTTGCCACAATTGCCTGAGCTATGGGATGTAGCGTAAGTGTAACTGGCTGTCCTGTTTTTGCCTGGATAATCCGAGTGGTAAGTATACCCTCTTTAATATGATCATTGAAAAGACAGTCAACGTCAACCCAACGAAGGCCAGTATAGCAGCAGAAAACAAACGCCTCTCGTATTTCCTCATTTAAACAAGGAGTATTGAGTAAAGCAAGATATTCTTCAACTTCTAAGTTTTCTTTCAGTTGAATGCTGGGATTTGATTTTGAGTTAATTTTTTCTGTTGGATTTACTCTGTAATAGCCGTCGCTTGTTGCCGCTTTAAGAACCCACTTCAATCTTGCGTAATAGTTGGCAGGTGTCTCCCCAGTAAATTTATCGAGAAGGAACTGCCTAAACCGCTTACAAAGATTCTCCGTCACATCTACAGGAGATATAAAGTCACAGGCAATAAATTCTTTAAATTGGACAAGGCTGTTAGCTAGGTGCCGATTTCCATCTCGTTTATTTAGTCTCACATATTCCTCAAAGTATTCAAGGAAATTAGCTTTAAACTTATGGGCTGGTATAAATCCCGTACCTATGGCCTGTTGTTCAATTATTAAGTGACTTTTCTTAACCTCAAGTAGGTCTCTCGCCTGTTTATTGTGATTTTTTTCAGTTTGGTTTTTGGGACGGGTATAAACAAAAATACCAGTTGAAGGTCGCTGACCACGGCCACGACCATAGTCATAATAAAAGGTGATTTTATCTCCTTTTCTATTTGGGCGCTCTAATATGTTCATATCGTTGTGGCTTGAAGGTTATAGAATTTAGTGCACAACGAATATGCCGTACCATCTGGCAATAGCAGGGCAAACGTGGTTTTTAAACCGCAATGAATAAGTAAGTGAAATAGTGTCAAAAAGAGGGTGTAAAAAACTTTGTAAAAAAACGAGACAAGTTTGTCATGCACTGCCAGAACGGCGATTCTTAAACTGCCATAAATATGAGTCGTATTCTTTTTGGCAGAGTTCAAGTAGCTAATGGAGTATAGCGTGTAGCCATCATACCCTTGCAGGTGGAAACCATAGCTGAGAGAATTTTGTTTGGATTCTTTTCGATGGCTAATCGATAGAGAGGTACCACAATTTTTGTGTGTCATACCGTGTGTCAATTGAGTGTCAATAATAGTGGTAGAAAGCGTTAAAATCAGTGAATTATTGACATCACGGCATAAAAAAAGCTCTGTAAATCAAAGACTTACAGAGCCATTACGTGCCCAGAACTGGATTCGAACCAGCACACCCTTGCGAGCGCTGCGACCTGAACACAGTGCGTCTACCAATTTCGCCATCTGGGCAACTGATTTCCGTGTCAGGGAGTGCAAATGTAGAAACTTTTTTAAAACCAACAAATTTTTTTTCAAATTTCATTTGTCAGCAGTCCCATTGGAAAAGTTTTAAAGATATCCGCCACTAATATCTGCCCTTTACTATCTAACATTTCACCGGTAAAAATGTTCCGCCAGGACGACGGAGCGCCTGCTGGTAG
This sequence comes from Chitinophaga sp. S165, assembly GCF_003182155.1. Taxonomy (GTDB): domain Bacteria; phylum Bacteroidota; class Bacteroidia; order Chitinophagales; family Chitinophagaceae; genus Chitinophaga. Next base: position 186,267 of record NZ_QGTG01000012.1, on the reverse strand, counting down.
CGAGACAGAACCGGTTGTATCCCGCTCTCCGGGTAGGGGAACGATAACAACCACCCATTGTTGCCGTAGCACCCTGGCAAATGCAACTATTTTTTCGGAACTGCATTGTAAATGAATATAATCGCCTGTCAGAAATAGATCAGCATGCGTACGACGGAAGTTTAACGCCTTCCAGGTCACAAATAACTTCTCGAATCCGAGCAGACGGTGTTCTGAAAGATAACTGAAGAACTCTGGTGTATTTTCTTTCGCAATGATCGTTTCGAGGTATTGTTTGCGAATGGCATAGTCTACCGGACGACGATTGTCCGGATCAACATAGCTGTAATCCCATAGTTCACAGCCCTGGTAGATATCGGGAATGCCAGGAGCAGTTATTTTTATCAACACTTGAGCGAGTGAGCTGATAAAGGCATACTGATTGACTTTTTCAACTAAGGAGCGGGCGCTTTCAACAAAACCATTTTCATCTGTCAGGATTTGCTGGATGAAATTGGTGCCATTAGTCTCGTAGGCCTCTTCAGGAGCAGCCCAGGAGGTATTGACTTTCGCTTCCCGGATGGCTTTAATAAAGTATTGTTGCAAGCGTTCAATGTAGACTGGAGTAACAATGCCATCTGCCGGAAAACCTGCAACAATGGATTGGTAAATAAAGTACTCATCACCGGGAGTGAGGGTAGAAGGGCCGTTTAAGTCTCTCCACAGGCTAACCTGTTGCTGCCAGACATCCGGCATGAGCGACAGCATATTCAGGCGAATACGGCCATCTTCGCCACGTTTAGTGTCATGGGTCGCAGTAGTGTTCAGAGAAGAAGGTGTGTGCTGTTGCCGGGCGGTCAGCCGTTGATGGAAAGTATCGGTGGAATAACCGGTTATCGCCGGACTGTCACCTACTTCGTTGTGTGAGAGTAGGGCGTTGTACACATAGAAGGTGGTATCTTCCACGCCTTTGGCTGTAACAGGGCCGGTAAACTGCATCAGTCGCTGGAGAAAGAGGAGCCTGTTACGGGCTTTGTCACCATCCGGAATATCTTCCCATAGCGATTCAAGCAACGCTATCTCCGTCTCGGCAAGGCGGTTCAGGGAACGCATGCTGGCGAAGGTAGTTCGGATGATCTCTTCTGAATAACTATCCAGCGGCCAATGAGCAGGATAGAGGCGATAAATGGGAAGGCAGACAATAAACAGGGCAAGTGCCTCTTTTAATTGATCGCGATTAGTGCGTGCATCAGCCAGTTTTAAGGCATAACAGTAGCGAACGAGGTTCTCCCATTCACCACCCATATATCGTTCGAGGATCAGTCTCTTCTTTTCGAATACGATGTCCTGGTAATTGGCGGTGTCAGGAAACAACTCCTGATAGAATGCCTGTAGTTGTCTCTCGCCTGCCGGGTTAGTCAGCAGGTGATTGGTGATGGAAAGGAATTCATATCCGCTGGTACCCTGCAATGCCCAGTCAGAAGGTATATTTTCCTGGCTTTCGAGGATCTTCTCAGCAATGATATAACAGCTGCTGCCAAAGAGAAGCCGCAACCGTTGAATATAGGTTTCCGGGTCCCGTAAACCATCAATATGATCAATACGAAGCCCCTGGACTAATTCCTCCCTGTAAAGACTGTGCAGGAAGGTATGATATTCGTCAAATACGGCAGGCGATTCCATTCTAAGCGTGATCAACTCATTAACAGTAAAAAAACGGCGGTAATTCATCTGTTTATCAGCTTCCTGCCAATTACATAAATGATAATACTGCTGTTGCATAAGGTTGGTCAGTAAGGCCTTATCGTTATTAACACGGTCAGCAATGCCCTTCAGGAACGTTTGGTTTGCAGATGTATATAACTGATGTTTCATCTGTTGCCAGTCTTTTAGCGCGCCGCCTGTAGTGGCATGCTGATAAAGGGCATCCAGCAATTCATATACGGGTTTAACGTCACTGTCTGTCAGAACAGATTGTAAACAATCATATGCGGAGATAGACAGCGGAAATGTCTGTTCAAAATAACTAATGGCATACCCCTGATCTGTTAGGACAAGTTTTATTTCGCCATCTGTTATACAGGCATCCAATGGTTTTCCCAGGAAAGGCGTCATTACTTTGCCTGATAGTTCCGGGTGTTGCCAGTCTATGTCGAAATATTCATAATACGGAGATAACGGGCCTCGTTCCATTACGTCGTACAAACGGGCATTGGATGGATGAAACGCCATATGATTAGGCACGATATCCTGTAACCACGTCATACCTTTTTGCTGGAGAGTTTTCTTTATTTCACGCAGTTGTTCGATAGTGCCGATCGCCGGATTGATCTGATGAGGTTCCGTTACATCATAGCCATGCATACTTCCTGGTGTTGCAGTAAATATTGGAGACGCATATATGGTGGAAATACCAAGCATATGCAGATAGTCCAGGATGTCTTTTAAGGCATCGAAAGTAAAGTCTCCATGTAGCTGTAAACGGTAAGTAGCTGAAGGCGGATTATATGAGTTCATATACGATAGCTGAGTATGGTTGTAATGTTATAACTGCTGATGATTTAGCTTCATCAGGAGCGTCACTCCCGGGTCCGTTCCATATAGCGGCGGCGGAATCAAATTTCTTTTCCAGTGCTTCATCGCCGTTGTGTATGTATTGAACAGTGTGTTCGCTGAAATTGAAGAGTAGTAAAAGCCTGTCGCCTTTTGCGGTACGTTCTACTGCCAATAGATGTGTTGATGGCGTACGTACTTCCACACAGTCACGGGAGGTTTCTACCATCGCTCTACGGGTTTTCCTGAAGGCGATAAGAAAGCGATACAACTCGGTTAATGCTTTCGCCTCGTCAGACGTTGTGTCCCAGCTGAGTGTTGAATTATTAAAGGTATCATCCGATTGAGGATCGGGAATTTCTCCTTCCCACGCAAATGAAGCAAATTCTTCTCTGCGGCCTTCTGTGACTGCCGCTATCAGGTCTTTGTCGCTGTGACTGGTGAAGAACTGGAATGGCCGCATTTCTCCATATTCCTCGCCCATAAAGAGCATCGGAACATGTGGTGATAATAACAGTACGGCTGCCGCCAGCTTCTGTGCTTCAAAAGGAATATTAGTATTCAGACGATCGCCTAACATGCGATTACCGATCTGATCATGGTTCTGAGCGAAGACAATAAATTGATGGTAATCCTTTCCCGAGGGATCGATCCCGAAATTTCTCTTACGTACTACTGAATACTGGCCGGTATATACATAAGAGTCGCGGAATGATTTTGCCAGCGGTGCAAGTCCGCCGAAATCAGCATAGTACCCGTTTACATCTCCTGTCAGCAGACTGCGCAATGCATGATGAAACTCGTCTATCCATTGCGCATGCATACCATAACCTCCCTGCTCACGAGGGGTGATGTACCGCGGACTGTTAAGGTCCAATTCTGCGATCAGTAATTTCTTCTTACCCAGGCGTGTCTGCAGTTCATCCACTTTTTCTGATAACTCAGCCGTAAAATGTTTTGCACTACAATCCCATATAGCATGTACGGCATCCATGCGTAAACCGTCAATATGGAACTCGTCCAGCCACATCAATGCATTTTGTATGTAATAGCCCCTTACAGCATCGCACCAGGCATCATCAAAGTTTATGGCAGGTCCCCAGGGTGTTTTGTATTTATCCGTGAACCATGGGCCGTATTGGGAGAAGTAGTTGCCTTCAGGCCCCAGGTGATTATACACAACATCAAGAATAACCGCAATGCCATGCTGATGCGCCGCGTTTACAAGTGCTTTCAATCCTTTTACACCACCATAGGAATGTTGTACGGCAAACGGGTAAACACCATCATAACCCCAGTTGCGGTCTCCCGGAAACTGGGCGACAGGCATGATCTCTATTGCAGTAATCCCCAGGGAGCGCAGGTATTCCAAACGACCAATAATCCCCTGAAAGTCATGTGTAGGTGAAAAAGTACCGGTATGCAATTCATAGATGATCAGTTCATGCAGCTCAAGTCCCTGCCAGTCCCCATCTGTCCATTCGAAAAGGGTATCTACCACTTCGGATGGGCCATGTACTCCCTCCGGTTGACAGCGGGAGGCCGGGTCAGGAAGAGGATCGTCATCATCCGGAAAATATTTGTAACGTGTGCCTGCCTGTACATTATCTGCCTGCACATGCCAGTAACCACGGTCATCACGTTCCATGTAATACGTCGTCTCCTGAGGGTGAATAAGAGACAACACCATTTGTTTACGAAAGGGCGCCCAAACGCTGAATTTGCATGTGTTATCAGGCTGCAAAGCGGCCCCTGCAAAAGTATAATTCTCTGCCAATGTTTTTTTGCATGAAAAGCGAAAATAGTATGCCAGTACAAACGCCTACCGATAGAAACGATATCGACCACTTGGAATGTGGAAGCAATGCGGCGCTATTTCTACAGTCTGACGGGAAAAAAACAACTTTCTTCCGGTATTCATATAGTTAAGTGACCTGTGCAGGGTTTTTGCAGATGATAATGTCATTAACCCGAAATGTAGGTCTATGTCAAATAAAGTAATCAGGGATAAAAACTGGTGGAAAGAGTCGATAATTTACCAGATCTATCCATGGAGTTTTAAAGATAGCAATGGTGATGGTATCGGAGATCTACAGGGCATCATATCTAAACTGGACTATATAGCAAGCCTGGGAATAGATATGGTATGGTTAAATCCTGTTTACAAATCTCCTAATGATGATAATGGATATGATATCAGTGACTTTTATGATATCATGACGGAGATGGGTACAATAGAAGACATTGAGGTATTAATAAAAGGATTGCATGACAGGAAGATCCGCCTGATGATGGACATCATAGTAAACCATACCAGCGATGAACATCCATGGTTTACAGACGCCAGGCAATCGCGGGAAAATCCTTACTATAATTACTATCATTGGTGGCCGGCAGAAAAAGGAAAACCTCCACACCGGTACAGCCATTTCGATCCAACAGGCAGTGCCTGGACGTACAACGAAGCTACTGACTCCTACTATCTTCACTATTTCTCCGAAAAGATGCCTGATCTCAACTGGGAGAATCCGGAGGTCCGCAAAGCGATCTATGATGTCATGCGCTTCTGGTTCGACAAAGGCGTAGATGGCTTCAGAATGGATGCCATCTGTTATATCTCAAAAGATACCTCCTGGCCGGATGTAGAAAAGATCGTCAAAGAGAAATACCATTCGGACTGGGCGGGGTATTATGCACACGGTCCACATCTTCATGAATACCTGCAGGAGATGCATCAGGAAACGCTGAATAGGCCGGATGTAACCACGCTGGCAGAAGCTTCCGGTATTACAAAGGATGAGGCACTGTTGTTTGTGAAAGAAGATCGTAAGGAGTTGCATATGTTATATCATTTTGAAGGCGTACAGCTCGGGTTTGCGAAGGAAGGATATAAACGTTTGGAACCGGGGGGATTGGACCTTAAGAAATTCAAGCAACTATATACGGGCTGGGATAAAGTATTCGAACAGGAGGGATGGGGAACTATATATCTCGGAAATCATGACCAACCCCGGATGGTAAGTCGCTGGGGAAATGATGACGAACAATACCGTGAGCTCTCTGCAAAGATGCTGATCACTTTCCTGCTTACCATGAGGGCTACGCCTATCTTTTATTATGGGGACGAACTCGGTATGACCAATATCCGCTTTGAAAGAATAGAAGACTACAAGGATATTGAGACGATCAATATGTATAAGTATGTGAAAAGTCAGGGTGGAGATCTGGAGCGTTTTCTAAAAGATGCCCAGATAACCGGCAGAGATAACGGCAGGACACCTTTCCCCTGGGATAATTCACCTAATGCTGGTTTTACCACAGGGGAACCCTGGCTGAAGATCAATGACAACTATAAACTGATCAATGCTGCCGTTCAGGACAAGGATGAGCGTTCTATTCTTCAGTATTTCCGACAGCTGGTACTGTTGAGAAAACATAAAGCAGTGCTGGTTTACGGCGCGTACGAGCTGTTAGATGCCGATCATCCGCAGGTATATACTTATACCCGCACACTGGATGAAGAAAAGCTGCTAATAGTACTCAACTTTTCTAAGGAGGAAGTGTTATATAAATTGCCATTTGTGCTGGACACCGGCACTGAGCCCCTGGTGAATAACACACTCTCATTCAGACTTGAAAATGATACGGTGACACTATCACCTTACCAGGCCCTGATCTTTGGTCCGCTGCCAACAGATTTGCCGCCTTTGCAGGATGAAGCGAAAGCTTTTGCAGAAGGATTGCCTGCAACTAAGATAAAGGAACAAAATTCAAGTCTGGAGTCAAATGAACTTGCTATCTGACACTTTTATTAAGTAAATAACACTCCTTGCTTTCTCTTCCTCATCAAGGGAAGAGAAAGTGGGAGGCCAATCATTTATTATGAACCAGACTGTTGTTTATCCCGGTAGCCCTTATCCATTAGGCGCTACCTGGGACGGGAAAGGAGTGAATTTCTCTTTATATGCAGATAATGCTACAGGTGTGGAGTTATGTCTGTTCAATACCACTGCTGATGAGGTTGAAGCCGTTAAAATAAAGATCAAAGAGCGTTCCCACCAGGTGTGGCATTGCTATCTCCCGGATGTGAAACCAGGGCAGCTGTACGGTTATCGCGTACATGGTCCTTACGAGCCTCAGAACGGACACCGCTTCAATGCAAAAAAGTTGCTGATAGACCCTTACGCGAAAGCTATTGCCGGTACAATTAATTGGAGTGATGCGCTGTTTGGCTATAAACTGGGCGACCCGGAAGAAGACCTGAGTTTTAGTGACGTGGATAGCGTTCCGTTCATTCCTAAAAGTGTTGTGGTCGATGACTACTTTGACTGGGAAAATGATAAAGCGCCAAAGATACCATACAATGAATCCATCATTTATGAAACACATGTGAAGGGATTCACTAAACAGCATCCGGACATACCCCAAGAAATAAGAGGTACCTACGCCGGGATGGCACATCCTGTTACGATCAATTATCTGAAAGAACTGGGAGTGACAGCTGTCGAACTGATGCCTGTGCATCATTTCGTGGCGGACAGGCACCTGGTGGAAAGAGGGCTGACAAATTACTGGGGATATAATACCATCGGTTTTTTTGCTCCTGACGCCAGGTATGCCGCGAGTGGTGTATTGGGCGAACAGGTGGCCGAATTCAAACAGCTCGTGAAAGTGTTACACCAGGCAGGTATAGAGGTTATTCTGGATGTGGTGTACAATCATACCGGGGAGGGTAATCATCTTGGACCTACTTTATCTTTCAAGGGAATTGATAACGCTGCTTATTATCGCTTAACAGAAGATAAGCGGTTTTATATGGACTATACCGGTACTGGTAACACCCTCAATGCTTATCTGCCCAACGTATTAAGGTTGATGATGGACAGCCTGCGTTACTGGATCCTGGAGATGCATGTGGATGGTTTCCGGTTTGACCTGGCCTCTACACTTGCCCGTGAGCTGCATGAAGTAAACCGGTTGAGCGCCTTTTTTGATATCATTTACCAGGACCCGGTTATTTCGCAGGTAAAATTGATAGCTGAACCCTGGGATATCGGTGAGGGAGGTTACCAGGTAGGCAAATTCCCACCTGGATGGGCGGAATGGAATGGTAAATACAGGGATTGTATCCGCGACTACTGGAGAGGCGCCGACAGTATGTTAGGTGAGTTTGCAGAGAGGTTCACCGGAAGTTCTGACCTTTACAAGAATGACTATCGTAGCCCTACAGCCAGTATCAACTTTGTGACCGCTCATGATGGATTTACACTGCGTGACCTGGTATCTTATAACGAGAAGCATAATGAGGCTAACCAGGACGACAACAATGACGGAGAAGATCATAACCGTTCCTGGAATTGCGGCGCCGAAGGACCGACAGAAGACGAAGCGGTGCTGGCCCTGAGAAGCAGACAGCAGCGTAACTTCTTTGCAACCCTTCTACTGTCGCAAGGGGTTCCGATGATCGTAGCAGGTGATGAACTGGGTCGTACACAGCAGGGTAATAATAACGGTTACTGCCAGGATAATGAGCTTTCGTGGCTTAATTGGAATGAGATCGATCACGATCTGCTGCAATTCACCCGTCAGCTGATCTCACTGAGGAAGGCGCATCCTGCCTTTTGCCGTAGACGTTGGTTTCAGGGGCAACCTATTAAAGGTATCGGACTGGAAGATATTGCCTGGTTCCTTCCGGATGGCGCTGAAATGTCTGATGAGCATTGGAGCCATGATTTTGCAAAGTCTATGGCGGTATTCTTTAACGGAAAGGGTTTACATGCAAGCGGTGCAAAAGGTGAGCAGATCGTGGACGACAGTTTTTATATCATTTTCAATGCCCATTATGAACCGATCGACTTTAAATTACCGCCTGAAAAATATGGTCATAACTGGACAAAGATGCTGGATACGAAAGACCGGCGGATAAACGGTGGAGAAGAGGAATATAACGCTGAAGAGACATTAAATGTAGATGCCCGTTCCGTTGTTGTCCTGAAGCACACACTCATGCACTGACAGATACGCTAATTGATGAAATACATAAATTCAGTGTCACTACCGGGTAGCCGTACCATCTTTTCATGGTGAAGGCCTATCTTGTTAAGCAGGGAGATGGCATGTTGGTTCTTTTCAGTAGTAATAGCTGCTACACGGGGCAGCTTCAGGGTTGTTAAAGCATATTCTTTAACCGCGCTGGCTGCCTCGTAAGCATATCCCTGGCCGGTATATTCAGGGAGAAAGGCAAATCCTATATCAACTTCCTCCAATCCGTTCCTTTTGATCAATCCTGTCATACCCACCGGGGTATTCCCTTCTCTCAGCGCTACGAGGTATAACCCGAACCCAAAACGATCATAACTGGCCAGTGGCCCGTTCACAAGGTAGTTGCGCGCGTCGTTCATGCCCCTGATATTCCTGTCGCCAATATATATCAGCCAGATGGGTGAATTAAGTAACCGGAAAATAAAAGAGGCATCATCAATGGTAAACTGGCGGATAATTAACCTGGATGTTTCACAGACAAGCATAATACGGTATTCTATAGATTGTTAAAATTCATAGCTATTAAGTAAGTTAGCAAAAAAAAGCAAGATGGTTAAGTATACCGCTACCATGTTGAGGTTTGAGAAGCAGGGAGAGAAGACCGGATGGACCTATATCGTTATACCGGAAGATATTGCGCAGGAATTAAAACCAGGGAACAAGAAGTCATTTCGCGTAAAAGGTAAACTGGACCAATACGCTATTGAGGCCGTCGCGCTGATGCCCATGGGGGATGGCTCGTTTATCATGCCGCTGAATGCGGAGATCCGTAAGAGGATTGCTAAAAGGGTAGGGGCGCAGCTCGTTGTACAGATCATGGAGGATGACAATCCCGAGCCTGTTACTTGCCCGGAATTGATGGAATGCCTGGACGACGAGCCGGACGCACTGGCCTTCTTTAATACCCTCACCAAAGGCCACAGGAACTACTTTATGAAGTGGATAGAAAGTGCCAAAACTGAGCCTACAAAGGCCAAACGTATTGCCCAGGCGGTGACTGCCCTGGCCCGGAAACAGGATTACGGAACGATGATCCGATCGAACAAGGGAAAGTAATTGTACATTTGCGGCTAAATAAGAGATTACATGTATAAAGTAGGTGAATACAACCTGTTGCGGGTTAAAAAGGAGAGTGAGTTCGGTTTGTTCCTGGATGGGGGAGAACAGGAGATCCTCATGCCTAAACGTTTTGTGCCGCAGGATGCAAAAAAAGGAGATGAGCTCAAAGTATTCATTTATCACGATTCAGAGAACAGATTGACGGCTACCAATCAGGAACCATATGGCATAGTAGGCGACATTGTCAACCTGAAAGCAACCGGTGTTACGGAACAAGGTGCGTTCCTGGACTGGGGACTGATGAAAGATCTGTTTGTACCCGCTTCCAAACAGATCAGCAAAATGCATCCCGGACAGGATTACCTGGTGAAGATCTATCTGGACGAACTGACAGGAAGGGTTGCTGCTACAGAAAAAATTGATCCTTATTTAAGCAACGAAAACCTGACTGTAAAAGAACTGGATGTTGTGGACATGATCGTTTACCGGCGTTCAGAGATCGGTTTTGTTGTGATCATCAATAATCAACATACCGGTATCTTACATTACAGTGAGGTATTCGGCACTGTGGATATCGGAGATAAACTAAAAGGCTTTGTAAAATCTATCAAAAGAGATAAGATAGATGTAGTGGTCGGCAAACCCGGTTATGAAAGGGTGGAAAGCGAAGCTGATAAGATCCTCAGGCTGCTGAAGGAGAATGATGGTTACCTGCCTTACCACGACAAGTCTGACCCTGAAGAGATCTATGATTTCTTTAGTATGAGTAAGAAGACATTTAAGATGACCACAGGTGCATTGTATAAACAACGTAAGATCATCTTTACCCAGACGGGCATTAAACTGATTGATGAAGAGTAAAATTCTTCGGATAGCATTCAATTAAACAACTCCTCCAGGAATGATAACGATCGGTTCCGGAGGAGTTGCTTTTTATAGTAAAGAACGCATGTTTCCCCATGCCTGGACCGGTGTTACTCCTGCGCTCCCTGTTACTTCGGACCGATCAACTCCACCTATGCGTCATGTATGCGTCATGTATGCGTCGGGTATAAGGCATGTATACCTCATGTCTAGGTTTTTTTACTGCCTGATACCTGTTGCAACATGCGTGTGTCCTTTTGACGCTTTATACCGCTGTACATCAGTGTAATGTGATCCCCCGATCTAATGTTTGAAAAAAAAGCAATCGTTTGCGTAGTACCTGTTGAGTTTTGACGCGACATCTATGTTAGTCTGGCTTTACCGAGCCGGTAGCCATACCATTATTCTATGTGAAAACCTTAAACACCCTCTATGAAGATCCATTACACAAACCGGTTGTGCGTCCTTCCACGAAGTTTGCGTCAACTAAGACTATTTTGTTCACTGCTTTTGCTTGCCCTGTGTCTTGGGGCCGGGCAGGCTTATTCCCAGTTGTCCCGCCTCCGGGCCGATGGGAAACGTATTGTTAATGCCAGTAACCAGGAAGTGATCTTTAAAGGGATCAACGTTGGTGGCTGGTTATTGCAGGAAGGTTACATGATGAGACCTGGTGGTGGCGGCACCCAATGGTCCGTTAAAAAGGGCCTGTATGATCAGGGCCAGAGTGATGCAGCTGTAGAAGCTTTCTATCAGAACTGGCGTAATAACTTCATCACCAAAGCTGACGTTGATTACATCGCGTCCCTCGGTTTCAACAGTATCCGCCTGCCATTGCACTATGACCTGTTCCTGACTTCTGCACAGCGTGCAGTAAGGAATGGTGTAGCGCGTAACTTCAACACTTACAACAGTTATGTAAGCTCGCTGACTTCCTGGTATAACAGCAACAGCCTGTTCAACGACGCTAACCTGGAAGGTTTCCGTTTGACTGACAGTTTGTTGAAATGGGCTTCTGCCAACAATATGTATGTTGTATTAGACTTGCATGCTGCTCCTGGCGCCGCTGGTACTGACGCAAACATCGCTGATGCATTTGTAGGCAATGACCTGTGGAACAAGCCGATCTATCAGGACATCACCGTACGTTTATGGCAACGTATTTCTGCCCGTTACATCAATGATGACAGAATCGCATTTTATGACCTGATCAACGAGCCTAACCACGTGCCTGCTAATCAGAGCATCCATGCACTGTTTGAAAGACTGATCAACGCTATCCGCGCTCAAGGTGATACTCACCTGCTCATGATCGAAGGTAATGGCTGGGGTAACCAGTACAACTACCTCGAGCCTTTCACCTTTACCAACAGAAGTAACCTGGTGTACAATGCACACCGTTATGGCACTTCTCTTTCTACTACCACTACTAATGGCGATGCTAACCAGATCAATGAGCTGGGTAATATCAGCAATTTCCGTAACACACATAATGTACCAGTTGTAGTAGGTGAAACCGGTGAGAATAACAGCGACTGGTTGCGCGGTAATATCACTGCAATGAATGCTGCCGGAGTGGGTTGGTTCCATTGGACTTACAAACGTTTTGATGCTGGTGAAAATGCTGCACTGCTGCGTATCCCTCCTCCATACCTGGTGGATGGTGCAGGTAACATGAATGCAGTATTGAACAACATCAAATTCGCCAATAACGTAAAGAATACGAATACCATCGCAGCTGTTGCTCCTGGCAAAAGCTCCCCGAATGCGCCGATTGGTAAAACCGTGTGGCTGCAGGGCTTCAATGGTAAATATGTTACAACCAAGAATGGTGTAGGTGCTATGTGGTGCGACGCTGACGCTCCTCAGGCATGGGAACTCTTCCAGGTAATTGATGCCGGTAATGGTAAGATTGCTTTGAAAGGTAATTCCGGTTATGTTTCTTCTGAAAACGGCGAACAGGCAATTACTGCTACCAGACCAACAATTCAGGGCTGGGAGCAATTTGACTGGATGGAAACCGGCGATGGCAAGATAGCGCTGAGAGGTAACAATGGTCTGTACATTTCTTCTGAGAACGGTACAACTGCTATGACCTGTACAAGGCCAAGCGTACAGGGATGGGAAGCATTTTCTTTCGGTATCGTAACAGGCACTCCTCCTGTTGAAGATCCGGAAACTCCTGATACTTCCGTAAATAATCCTTCTCCGAATAAATTCAAAGTAGTTGGTTATTGGCCAGGATGGGCAGGTAGCCCAAGCACTGCAAAAGTGCCTTATGGTAAACTGACACACATCAACTATGCATTCCTCCTGCCTAACAATAACGGTACTTTACAGGCGCTGGATAACCCGGCTGCGCTGCAGGCGCTGGTATCCCAGTCACATGCTGCCGGCGTAAAAGTATCTATCTCTATCGGTGGATGGAACGGTGGTAACGACCAGGGCTTTGAAAACCTGGCTGCTAATGCAACCAGTCGTACTACTTTCGTAAACGCTGTAATTGCATTCGTAAATCAATATAACCTGGACGGTGCCGACATCGACTGGGAATATCCTGATAATGGTGCTTCTGCCAATAACTATGTATTGCTGATGACTCAACTGTCTACCCAGCTGCATAGCCGTGGTAAGGCGCTGACAGCTGCTGTTGTTGGTGAGAATGGCGGTAGCATCCTCAGTAGTGTGTTCCCGCTGGTAGATTACCTGACACTGATGGCTTATGATGAGAATACATATCAGCACTCTACCTACAGCTACGCACAGCGTTCCCTGAACTATTGGGTTGGCCGTGGCTTGCCTAAAGAGAAAGCGATCCTCGGTGTGCCTTTCTATGGTAGAGATAGTTGGGAATCTTATGCTCAGTTATTGGCAAGAGGCGCAAGCCCTAATGCTGATACTTACCAGGGCGTAGGTTACAACGGTATTCCAACTATCAAGGCTAAAACTAACCTGGCATTCGATCAGGGTGGTGGTATCATGATCTGGGAACTTTCTCAGGACGTTACCGGTGCTAATTCACTCTTAAGCGCTATCAATGAAGTAGTAGTACAGAGAGGCGGTACAACTGATCCTGGTACAGATCCAGGTACTGATCCAAATCCGGGCACAGCTCCGATCGGAAAAACGATCTGGCTGCAAGGTAACAACGGTGGCTACATGAGCTCTAAAGGCGGTGTAGGCGCTATGTTTACAAATGCTACTACTGTACAGGGCTGGAACCAGTTCCTGGTAACAGACGCTGGTAATGGTAAGATTGCGCTGAGCAATAGTGGTCTGTTCGTATCTTCTGAAAACGGAGAACAAAGCATGACCTGTAACAGACCAACCGTACAGGGATGGGAAGTGTTTGACTGGATCGATAACGGTGATGGCAGCATCTCCCTGCGTGGCAACAACGGCATGTATGTTTCTTCTGAGAACGGTGTGGCTGAAATGACCTGCACCAGACCTACTATCGATGGTTGGGAGAAATTCAACTACGGCGTTGTTGGTTTAGCAGCTAAAACAGTAGCGGCTGCACACACACCTGCTACCGGTATGAGTGTTGAAGCTGATGGCAGCCTGCTGGTATATCCAAACCCGGTTGCAAAAGGCAGCACACTGGTTGTGAATGTTAAAAAATACAATGCATCTGCTCCGGTAAATGTATCTGTTATTGATGTGAACAAGAAAGTAGTAGCTTACAAGAAAGCTAATGCTGCTGTTGTGAATATCGGTACCGGTAACATGGCCAGCGGATTCTACATACTGACAGTAACCAATGGTAAAAACACTTATACCAGCAAAGTACTGATCCAGTAATATTTATTACAGAAGGGCTACAGTTATGGTAGTCCTTCTTCTTTATTAGTTTTCATTTTCCCTCATAATTTCCTCTGTATAATGCGTAAACTTTCTATGCTGGCACTGATTGCCGGCAGCCTGGCAATCACATCTCAAACAACACAGGCGCAAACAACGCCTCCCGCTACCTGGCAGGAGCATTGGTTTGAACATAACCAGGTGGTATCCCGTGTATTCCTTGATAATGATCTGGCCCTTTACTATGACAGTGAAGTAAGCCGCTCTCTTACCTGGCCCATGCAGCACTTGTCTGCATTGTGGCGCTACACCAAAAGACTTTACGGTTCATTCGGAACTGAACCGCAATTATATGCTATCCTGCATACAAACAAGTATGGCGGTGGTCATCCTTCAACTTATTTTGACGGCAGTCACGATTTCAGAAATGTCATCGATGCCGGATACGGTCCCTGGACAAGTGCTACGGAAAATGATTATAATCTGCTTACACATGAAGTATCACACATCGTGGAGGGGGCCAGTAAGAACATGCATAATTCACCTGCTTTCGGCATCTGGGGCGATAGCAAGTGGGCAGAGATCTTTATTTATGACGCCTATAAAGCACTTGGTTTAGAAAGCAGGGCTACAGGCGCATATAACCTGTTTAATCCGCAAACGAATAACTCTCCGAGACCTAATACCTACTGGTTCAGAGATTGGTTTTATCCAATCTATAACCAGTACGGCGGAGCACAGGTGCTGAATCGCTATTTTATACAGTTAGCACTCTATTTTCAACGGTCAGGTACTGACTACCCAAGTATGAACATGGGAGAATTCGTCCACTTCTGGAGCGGCGCAGCTGGCGTAAACCTGAAGCCGATGGCGACAAACGCCTTTGGCTGGACGGCCGAATTTGAAAACCAGTTTGTAGCAGCGCAACAGAAATATCCCTTTACCTACACCTCCTGGGGACCTACAGCTGCAAGTCTGTTTCAGGACATCAATTACGGTGGCTATGGCGTATACCTGCAGCCAGGAAGTTATAACCTGGCTAAGTTAAAGGCCTTTGGCGGTCGCAATGACGATATCTCTTCAATAAAAGTCTTGCCAGGTTACAAAGTGACCTTCTATGCTGATGATAACTTCACCGGCGCCAGCAAAACGTTTACTGCCGATGCTATCGCGATTGATGCTTCCTGGAACGACATGGTGTCTTCTATTATCGTTGAAAGATCTACTGAAAATCCCGCACCTGTCGGACAAACTGTGTGGCTGAGAGGTAACAATGGCGGTTACCTGAGTTCAAAAGGCGGTGTAGGGGCTATGTGGACAAATGCTACTGCTGTACAAGGTTGGAACCAATTCCTGGTAACAGATGCAGGTAACGGCAAAGTGGCACTGAGCAATGGCGGTCTGTTCGTTTCTTCTGAGAACGGCGTAAAAAGTATCACCTGCAACAGGCCATCTGTACAGGGATGGGAGGCGTTTGACTGGATCGTTAATAGCGACGGTACTGTTTCCCTGCGTGGTAACAACGGTATGTATGTTTCTTCCGAGAACGGTGTAGCTGAAATGACCTGTACCAGGCCCGCTATCGATGGTTGGGAAAAATTCAGTTATGGCATCGTTGGTCTTGCAACGCCAAGAACAGTAGCAGCTGTACATGTGCCTGAAACCACAGATCTGAGTATTGAAGCTAATGGCAGCCTGCTGGTATATCCAAACCCGGTTGCAAAAGGAAGCACACTGGTTGTGAATGTTAAAAAATACAATGCATCTGCTCCGGTAAATGTATCTGTTATTGATGTGAACAAAAAGGTAGTAGCTTATAAAAAGGCTAATGCTGCTGTAGTGAATATCGGTACCGGTAACATGGCCAGCGGATTCTACATACTGACAGTAACCAATGGTATCAACACATATACCAGTAAAGTACTGATTCAGTAATGACATATTCCTGATTTCATATACCGCTGCCGGACGTTTGTCCGGCAGCTTTTCCCTCAAGATTCAACCATTACTATGTGTAGACCAACCGGCACCCGATTCGCTTAAGCGTTTAGATCAGAAATAAATTTCTGATGGGTGTCAGCAGGACCGCAGTGGTTTATAAGAAAGCAATTCTATCCTGCGTTTCCTTTTAGCACCGGCGTGATGGCCGGTGCTATTCTTATACTGGTAGCAGTAAACGGCAAGAAATAATACAAGAAGAAAGTAGTTATGCAATAAGATCATTTATTCATATAACACTGTAGGACAGACCGTCCGTCAGTTTTTTTTCAACATTCAATCCGTTTTTATGCAAAAGTTCTACGTATTGGTACTCCTGACCTGCCTGGCATTTCCCGTTACCCAGGTAAAAGCACAAACACCTCCTGCTACCTGGCAGGAGCACTGGTTTGAACACAACCAGCTTATTTCCCGCGTTTTTTATGACAATGACCTGGCCCTCTATTTTGACAATGACGTAAGCACGTCTGTTACCTGGCCGCGCCAGTACCTCGGCGATGTATGGCGTTATACCAAAAAGACCTATGGCTCTTTTGGTACCGACCCGCACCTGTTCGCCATCCTGCATACGAACAAATATAGCGGCGGACACCCCTCTACTTATTTCGATGCAAGTCACGACAACAGAAACGTGATCGATGCCGGCGCTGGTCCGTGGACAAGCGCTACTCAGGGAGATTACAACCTGCTTACACACGAAGTAGCCCATATTGTGGAAATAGGAGGCAAGAACATGCACGGCTCACCTGCCTTTGGCATCTGGGGCGACAGCAAATGGGCCGAGATCTTTATTTATGATGTGTACAAAGGGTTAGGTCTGGAAAGCAGGGCTACTTCAGCTTACAATGATTTCACCGCTACCCGCGACAATTTCCCGAGAGCTAACACTGCCTGGTTCAAAGATTGGTTTTATCCCATCTACAACCAATACGGTGGTGCTAAAGTACTGAACCGTTACTTCAATCAGCTGTCCCTGTACTTCTCAAGGTCAGGTAACAATTACAACAGCATGAATATGGGCGAGTTCGTACATTTCTGGAGCGCTGCCGCGGGCGTGAACCTGAAATCATTGGCTACAACCGCTTTCGGATGGACCACCCAGTATGAAACACAATTCGTGCAGGCACAACAAACGTATCCGTTTACTTATTCTACACCACAGCCAATTGCTGTGAGCATGTTCCAGGACATCAACTACAGTGGCTATGGTGTGCACTTACCTGTGGGTAGTTATACCCTGGCCCAGCTACAGGCATATGGCGCGCGTAATGATGATATTACTTCACTGAAAGTAACAGCCGGATACCAGGTTACATTGTATGCTAATAATAACTTTTCAGGCGCCAGTACGACAATTACATCAGATGTGTCTTTACTGGATCCGACTAACTGGAATGATAAGGTTTCTTCTGTAGTTATTGCTGCATTGTCGCCAGCAGATGTACAACATGAAGAAAGTACCGGTATCAGTGTATTCCCAAATCCATCTGTAAGCGGTGGGACCCTGACTGTAAACGTAGAGAAATATGATGCCACAAAACCTGTGCAGGTACAGTTACTGGATGTGAATAAGAAAGTAGCGGCTTATAAGAAAACCAATACACAGCGTGTATCGCTTGCAACCGGTAATATCGCCAGCGGGTTCTATATCCTGGTGGTAACAAACGGTTCCGGAGTATATACAAAGAAAGTATTGATCCAATAGTATTCGGCTCCCTATATATATGTAAAAAGGCTGTCCGCAAGTGACAGCCTTTTTCGTTGATTACATCCTTACTTACTTGCCTGTTTTTACATGCTTTAGTTCAGCGCCGTCTCTTAACTCTTCGGTGGCGGTAGTTACGATCGTATCGCCCTCGTTGAGATTACTTCCATATATTTCAATTTTTCCGTCTGCTTCACGTCCTGTCTGTACCTGTACTCTTTCAGCCTTGCCGTTTGTCACTCTCACTACGAATATGTTCAGGGTAGAATTTACGACTGCTGTTTTAGGAACCAGGAATGCACTGTCAGCACTGTTCATTGGAATGTTCACTTCTGCGATCATACCTGGAAGCAGTTTTTTATCATTGTTGATCACATCCATTTCGATACGTTGTGAACGTAACCTGGTATCCAAAGCGCCGGAAAGACGATTCACCTTGGCGGTGAATGACTGGCCTGTGAACGCCTTAACATTGAAGTTTACCTCACTGTTATTATTGAGATAGGCAGTGTATGCCTCTGGCACAGATATCACAAGACGCAGTTTCTTTTGCTCCTGAAGGGTAAATAAAGGGAATTCAGAGCCTTTTCCCGTTGGACCGACATAAGCGCCCGCGCTGACATTTCTCGCGCTTATAACGCCTGAAAATGGTGCTCTGATCTCCAGGTAGTTCCGGGTATCGGTAATTTCCCTGTAGGAAGCCCTTGCAGCATCCAGTTGTGCCTTGTCTGAATTCTGACGGGCCAGTGCAATATCCAGGTCGTTCTTGGACACAGTTCCCGGTGTCAGGCTGGTAGAGTACAGACGGTCATAATTAGCTTTACTGGCCAGGTATATTGCTTCCTGTGCTTTTAATCTTGATTCCGCACCTGACAGCTGAGAGGTGATCTCCGGCGCTTCCATGGTGGCCAGCAACTGGCCTGTGCTTACTTCCGAGCCTACATCCACATGCAGCTTTCTTACAAAGCTGCTCACCTTTGCATAGATGTCTACCTGTTGGTAGGCGATCAGCTCACCAGGTATCTGGAGAGAAGAAGACAATTTGCCTTTTTGCAGGGTGATAGCGGAAATGGCTGCTTCTTCAGGCGCGGCGGCCTCTTTACTTTCTGATTTACCTTCTGTGTGGCTGCAGCTGCTGAGCAGCATAGTAGCAGGTAAACTGCATATTATCGTGATAGCAAGTGCTTTTAGACTGTTCATATTATTCATGTAAGGATGGTACATAGTTTTTACTTTCTTTATCTTCCGGATCAAGCGATACCGATTGTGTGTTAGCCTTGCCCTGCGCCCATGCGAATACCAGCGGTAGTATGAAGAGGGTGCTGAAGGTTGAGGCGATCAACCCGCCGATCACGGCACGTCCCAGCGGGGATGTCTGGTCGCCGGATTCTCCCAGGCCGCTCGCCATCGGGATCATACCTGCTACCATCGCAAGGCTGGTCATCAGGATCGGACGGAGACGTAATGCTACTGCTTCTTTTGCAGAAAGTAAAGCATTCCCGTTGCCCAATCGTAATTGCTCCGCATTCGTGATCAGTAACACGGCATTCGAGATGGATACGCCCACCGACATGATGATACCCATATAAGACTGCAGGTTCAACGTAGACCCGGTGATAATCAGTAAGGTCAGTGAACCGATCAATACTGCCGGCACAGAGGCCAGTACTACCATTGATACCTTGAAGGACTGGAAATTAGCTGCCAGCATGAGGAAGATCACTATCACCGCTACCACCAATCCTGATTGCAGGCTGTCCAGTGTTTCAGTGAGTGTTGAGCTCAGACCGATCAGTTCAACGCTGAGACCACGTGGCAGTTCTCCGATAGAAGCAATCGCCTTGTTTACATCGTCAGTCGCCGTACCCAGGTCAATATTGTTTGTATTGGCCGTAACAGAAAGTGAAGGAATAGCACCCAGGTTATCTGCTTCACCGTAAGTAGTGTCTCTCGTTATTGTAGCCACATCTCCTAATACCGGTCTGCTGGCGTTCTTCAGCAAAGGAATTTCTGCGATGTCCTCAATAGCGGTCATTTTATTTTCCGGTATCTGTACCTGAACACTGTAGCTTAAGTTTGATTTCTCATCTATCCAGATATTCTTCTCTGTGTAACGGGAGGAAGAAGTAGACGCGATCAGCGAACGGGAGATGTCACTTACATCCACTCCCAGCTGTGCTGCACGTACCCGGTCAATAGTGATCCTCAGAGAAGGATATTTGGTAGACTGTCCAAGCTGCACATCCCTGAGATAAGGGATCTTTTTCAGTTTGTCGATTACCTTCGCAGCATATTGCTCATTGAGCTGTTTGTTCCTGCCGGAAAGTCTTATTTCTATTGGCGTAGGAGAACCCTGACTGAGGATCTTATCGGTGAGTTCTATCGGCTCGAATGAAGGACTAACACCCGGTAATTCTGCCCTCATCTTTTCCCTGATCTTATCTTTCAGTTCGTCCATATTCACCTTATAGTCTTCTTTCAACGCAACCTGTATTACTGCTTCCTGCGGTCCTGGCATGAACAGGTAGATCGGGCTGATGGAGAATTGTCCGGGGTGTTGTCCCACGTAAGATGATGAAATAGATACATTTTCCGGTCCTACAATGCTTCTGATAGCATTGACCGTTTTTATGGTGATCTCTTCTGTTCTTTCAGCACGGGTGCCTTCTGGCGCACGCAATCTCAACTGGAACTGGCTGCCGTTACCACGCGGCAGTACGTCCCTTCCGATAGTATTGAGCATCAGCGCAACCAATCCTATACCCGCTATAACATATACCGATACGATCAGTTTGCGGGCCGGCATGATCCGCTCCATGAAACGCATGAAACGGTTACGTAAGCGCTCGAACATCGAAAGCTTACCGTTACTGTTTATATCAGCTCTTTCTGCAAGTTCTTTCTTACTCAGGATATGGTCCGGCTCATGTCCCGTATGCGGATGTTCCTTCATCAGCCAGTTAGCCATGATAGGAACAAAGGTTTGCGCCAGAAAGTAAGAAATGATCATTGCGAAGCCAATAGCTAGCGCCAGTGGCAGGAACAGTGATCCCGGAATACCACCCATTGTGAACGCCGGTGCAAATACCGCAAGGATACAGAACAGGATGAGCAATTTCGGGAAGGCAATTTCCTTACACGCATCCCAGATGGCCAGTCCTTTCGGTTTACCCATGTCAAGATGCTGGTGTATATTCTCTATCGTTACCGTACTCTCATCCACCAGGATACCGATAGCCAGTGCAAGACCACTTAGTGTCATGATGTTGATGGTCTGTCCTGCTACTTTCAAGCAGAGTACTGCCGCTATGATGGAGGTCGGAATAGTCAGTATCACGATCAGCGCTCCTCTCGGATCTCCGAGGAAGAGTAGTACCATAAGCCCTGTAAGGATCGCACCGATAGCACCCTCGCTGATAAGGCTTTTTACAGCGTTGATCACATATACCGACTGGTCAAATTCATATGTCAGTTTCACATCTTCCGGAAGCAGTGACTGGAATTTAGGCAATGCTTTTTTCAGTTTCTGAACCACATCCCAGGTAGACGCATCACCGGATTTTGCCACACTTAAGTATACAGAACGGCGTCCGTTCACCAGTGCATAACCTGTGGTGATGTCAGCTCCGTCTTCTACTGTCGCTACATCACGCAGATAAAGGTTTTGTACACCTCCTTTGAAAATCGGGATGTTCTCAAAGTCCTTTACTGTGCGAATCGCGGTGTTAGCGGGTGTAATGAAGTTAATATCGCCGATACGTACATTACCGGATGGTGAGGTCTGGTTGTTGATGCGCAATGCTTCTACCAGCTGATCCGGCGTCATATTATGAGAACGGAGCAGTTCAGGATCTGCCTTCACCACTACAGTACGTAAGTTACCACCAAAGGGAGGTGCAGACACCAGACCGGGAATGGAGGTGAAAGAGGAACGTACATAAGTGTTGGCAAGGTCCAGCAACTCGTTATTGTTACGTTTTTCGCTGCTTAATACCAGCTCGCCCACGGGCAGGGTAGAGGCGTCAAAACGGATAATGAAGGGTGGTTGTGAGCCTGGAGGGAAAATGGCCTGTATACGGTTACAGAAGGCACTCAGTTCTGCTTGTGCCTGTGCCATGTTCGTACCTGGATAAAAACTCACCTTGATGAGTGTAAGCCCTTGTATATTTTTTGTTTCAATGGTTTTGATACCATTTACGTAAAGCAGGACGTTGATATATTGTTTACCAAAGTATGCTTCCATCTGGGTAGGAGTATATCCTCCGAATGGATGGGCAATATACATCACCGGCAGGTCCAGTTTTGGGAAGATGTCTACCTTGATCGTTCTTACAGCGCCTATGCCGAAGAAGAAGAGGGCAGCCACTATTACCAGTATGGATATTGGTTTGCGTAATGCTGATCTTATCAGGTTCATTTAATTAGAATTCATTGATGAATAGAGAGAAATTGCCGGTAGCAGCAGCTTTCAGTAACAGTGCCTGCCATACGTTAGTGTAGGCGATATCACGGTCTGTTTCCGCACGGTTCAGTGTGTAGAAGACCTGTGTTACGTCTACGATCGTATTCAGCCCGTTCCTGTACAGGACAGTCCTTTGCTGGTAGGCTTCTGTCGCCGCATTGACCTGTATAGGAGCTTCTGCATAGTTAACAAGTGCATTCTGGATCCGGGTGTCAGACAGTGATAACTGTGCTGTCAGTTGCTGACGTACCAGTTCATATTCATCCTGCAGGCCCTTAGATATGAATTTCTGGGAAGCTGCCTGGTGTTTCACTCTCAGCGGAGAAGTAATGTTCCAGGTTACGCCTACGCCCAGTAAATAATTACTACGATCGGGTTTTACACCATCCCAGTAGCCTTTGTTATATGCTGTCTGGTCTGTTATATAGTTGGCGTCAAAGCCTGAACCTCTTGTCTGCATAACACCGAATACGGAGAACGCAGGAAAGTTCAGTGTGTGTATATAGCGTGTCTGTTCATCACTCAGTTTGATACGGTTTTCATAATACTTCAGCAAAGGATGCCCCTGTACTGCCGTATTCACACTATCCGTCAGTGCTGCGGGAATACGTGCAATGAACAGCGTATCCAGTGTGAATTCAGTAGGAGGTACGCCCATCAATACTGCCAACTGGTTTGCCTGTGTCTGTTCCACATCTTTTGCTTTTGTATAAGCGATCTTTGCATTGGACACTTCTGCATTAGCCAGGGTAGAATCAACACCTGGTATCAATCCGTTCTTGGCTCTTGTTACGACCACTGCACGAAATGTATCCGCACGTTCCAGGTTGTTCCACCATGACCTGGTGAGGCGTTGTGCTGCCAGTAGATTGAGATAGGCCCCAGCTACTCTTACTGATTGCTGGAATTGTTCCTGTTCCCAATCCGCCTGATCTCTGGCTACTACTGCCTGTGCTGTTTTGATCTTCTCTTTGGCACGGCCGAAAGCAAAGAAATCCCAGTTTACGTTGGCAAGATAAAGGCCGCCAAATGCAGCGTTCCAGTTTTGTGATGGCAGGGTAGGACCTGATGAGGATACCGCCAGCCCATTCAGACCATAAGATGGACCGAACTGTCCGTTTACTGTACCGTAATCCTGCTGGGCCGAAAGGTTAAGGTTCGGTAGATAGTCCCGCTTTGCCTGTGTGACGGTGGACTTTGAGGCATTGAGGTAATTAGCCTTGGCCTTAATTGATCCGTAGTTGGCTAGTGCTGTCTGTACAGCCTCTTTCAACGTCAGTACCTGTTGTGCGTGTAAAACTTCCATCGATCCGTGCCATAACAGCAGGAACAGGATCACGACGATTCTTTTTGTTTGCATGATAATACTTGAACATTAGACCATGAACACTAATGTTGCTTTTCAGGAAATAGTGCGTTGGCGTTTTCCTTATCTGACATTGTGCTCTCTGTTGATTCCTCGAAAATTATTTGCATAGTATGCCATCCACCGGCATAGTCATATTTAATATTAAAATGGTTGACGGCACAGATCTGTTTCACGATAGCCAGACCTATTCCTATCGAGTCGCTGTTCTTCCTGCCTTTCTTGAAACGCTTGAACAGCTCTGTAGTAGGTACATCCGGCTGGTTTCCCGTATTGCTGATGATCAGCCTTGATTTAACCAGGCTTACCCTGATAGTACCACCTTGTACATTGTGCCGGATCGCATTACTGAGCAGGTTGCCCAGCAGAATATCTGTCAGCGCGGGATGTAACTGTACAGATACGCCTGGCGTGATCTTCGTATCCAGTGTAATGGCTTTCATGTCTATCAGCTCGGAAAAGCTTTGCAACGCATCTGTCGTTAGCTGACTGAAGGAAATAGACTGCTTATTGCCAAATTCATTGTTTTCCAGCCTGGCTAGTAAGGTCAGTGAACTGTTTATTCTCGATAGCTTGTCAATGGCGTTTTGCATATCCGCGATCAGCCCCGTAATAGTATCTGGTTCTTTCCCGTGCAGGTAGGCTTCTGTCATCAGTTCCAGTTTGTTCCGCAGTACGGCCACCGGCGTCTGTAATTCATGGGATGCGTTTTCGGTGAATTCTTTCAGTGAGCGGTAATCGTCCAGCGCCTTGTCAGTCATCCCGTTCAGAAAGCTGTTCAACGTTTTAAGTTCTGCTGCATTGACCTCCGGCAGTTGTAATGGCTTCTTATCTTTCAGGTTGAACGAGCGGACTTTTTTCATCGTGTGATGAAAAGGCGCCAGTATCAACCGTGATACAAAGCGGGCAGACAATACTGCCAGTGCCAGGAGTATGGCAAAGATCCAGATGAAGGAACTTAGTAATCCCTGCAGGATCTCTTTTGCTTTGGTGATATAATTATAGGAGGAGATGCTATAATACTGCCCGTTTATCTTATAAAAAGAAGTAACAGTCAGCCGGCATTCCCTGTGCTGTAACATGGTATTGTAGAATGTATGCTCATGCACTTCGAACCTGTTCACCGGTATCTCATTTTGCAACAGCGTAATTTCTGCAGGCCTGCCACGCATGTAGGTATCAGGGGATACGCCTCTTTGCATCTGACGGGCCATCTGGTCATTGAATACTTTCAACCTGTTGATCTCTGCCTGGTCAATCCCTGACTTTACTTTATTGTAAGCGATCGCCACTCCTACAAGCATTGCTGCCAGTGTGATGCAGAGGTACCACAAGGTGAATTTGTTGATCAGTTTCATGACATGGCAGTATTAAATTTGTACCCTAATCCATATACCGTATTAATATAATCTCCGCCTTCTGCGGCATGTATCTTCTTGCGGAGGTTTTTAACATGCTGGTATACGAAATCAAAATTGGCCAGATTGTCGGTATAGTCGCCCCACAGATGCGCGGCAATAGACTGACGCGATAAGACCCTGTTCTTGTTGACAAGGAAATAAAGCAGGAGGTCAAATTCCTTTGGTGTCACGTCCAGCCTCACATCATTCACGACGGCTTCCAGGGTATCGGTATTCAATGTTATCTCGTTAAATGTAATAATGTTGTTACCCTGTAATTTCTTTCTCCTGTATATCGCTCTCAGGCGGGCGTGCAATTCGGTGAGATGAAATGGTTTGGTCAGATAATCATCGGCGCCGCCCTCCAATCCTGTTATCTTATCGTCTAAAGAGTTCCTTGCAGAAATGATCAGCACACAGCAGTCAATCTTCTCCAGGTGAATAAACTGAAGAAGTTCCAGCCCGTTGCCATCAGGCAATGTAATATCCAGCAGCACACAATCATATTGAAACGAAACCAATTTATCATGTGCTTCATTGCTGGTGTAACTCACTTCGCACAGATAACCTTCTTTTTCGAGAAAATTATTAATGCTGCCGGCCAGCTCCATATTATCTTCAACGAGCAGTACTTTCATATCAACTGCATAATTCGTTTTAAACTTTGAAGGAATCTTGAAGTAATGACTTTATATATCTGTTACATTCTATAAAAAAAGAACCACCCGTCAAACGTGGTTCTTTTTTACTGTCTTCTGTCCGTTGAGTACCTTCAAATACGATGTAAAGTTGGCAAGAATCCTGTTCGTTTTATTGTTTCATTCAAATGAATAGTTGTAAAAATCAAAGTTTTTTACGGACGGGGTTGCTTAAGGGCCTCTGAAAAGAAATAGGGCTGATTAAGCGCAATGGCTATTAATCAACCCTATTACAAAATATACTAATTCCTGAGTGCTTCAAAGGAGCATGTGGCTATTTAATACCATAGTGGCCGTTCATCAGCTTCGCGAACATCTTTCCGGGGAGGATGGCTTTCAGCGTCGGTACTATGGTCTGTCCCAGGGCGCCTACCAGATAATTGTGTGCCGGATTGGCTTTGGAGATGATCTTACTGATCTTTTTGGCCACTACATCCGGATGACTGCCATTCTGTTCATCCCTTCCCATACAGGCGACGGCGGCATCGAAGTCTTTTTGCAATTTCTCGTGCGACAGGGAAAACGGTAATTTCTCGCGGTTGTCTGTAAATGAGGTTTTGAAGTCGCCCGGATTTACAACAGCTACTTTAACGCCAGTATATAATAGTTCCATGCGAAGGCTTTCTGAGTATCCTTCCACCGCGAATTTGGAAGCACAGTACATGCCCTGGTAAGGCAAACCGAACAGACCGCCCAATGAACTGATCTGCACGATCATGCCACTTTTCCGTTCGATCATTCCGGGAAGAACAGCACTGTTCACACGCACCATACCGAAGAAATTTACCTCAAATTGTCTTTTGGCTTCGTCCACAGGCGTTGCATACAGCGGTGCAACAATGCCATTACCGGCGTTGTTAACCACCACATCTATCTGGCCGTCATTTTTGATGATCTGGGCAATGGCAGTATTTACAGAAGCATCGTCGGTAATGTCCATCTGCAGCGGCTTGAAAGGAGCATCTTTAATACGTTTGATATCCCGGCTGGTGCCATAAACGGTATGCCCTTCTGCTGCCAGTATTTTGGCAGTAGCGAAACCCAGGCCTGTAGATGCGCCGGTAACGAGAATTACTTTTTTCATTGTCAGATTAGTTCAGAATTTTAGTGTTTGCACGGAGAGACATCTGGAGAAGATTGAAGCCATGATGCTCAATACACACTGCTTTAATGTTGTTTCTTTTATAATGATTAATGGTGGATGTGGTTTCTATATGCTGCAACATGTCCGTTGTGTCTATTCTCATGACGTTTAACCTGATGGGAGGTTAATAAATGCAACGGCGCAAAGATGAGTAGAAAACGCTTATCCCGCTGTTAAATATTCCCCCGGCAAGGTACTATCTTTTTTAGTAGTCTGGGCTATTACTATATGAATGATTGTGTTTCAGATACATTGAATGTTTTTTCAGGGCGGAATGATGTACGGTCCTCATTATCTAACGGTGTTATAATAAAGAAGGGCATTCCGAAAGTATACTACTTTCAGAATGCCCTTGAATAAAACGGATCTTTAACAGTGTCTATCGTAGAAGGTTTATGGCGCCTTTTTTTGTCAGTTCGGTTTTATTATTCAGTGTAATTCTTACAGTGTAAGTGTATACTCCTGTAGGCTGCAGTTTACCATTATAGGTACCATTCCAGCCAGTCAGCTGATTAGTCTGATAGATCAGTTCTCCCCATTGATTGAATACTTTCATGTCAATGGCGGATATCGTAGTGCCCTCCGGTTTGAAATTGTCATTCTTACCGTCGCCATTGGGCGTAAAGGCATTCGGGATGAATATTTCTCCTGGTTTCGGTTTTGCGGAAGCCAGGCCTGGCAAACTATTCTGACAGGCTATAGGGCCAAGAGCGATCACTTTAATAGATATCGACTCCTGGTTAGTAATACTGGTTACCAGATGTGATGTACCGTTGTTTCCGGTGCTTGGTGTTACATATGTACCGCCGTCTACAGAAACAATATAGCCGGTTGCACCGGGTACTGGCTCCCAGGTGAAGGTAACACCGTTAGTAGTAATATTTCCTGCTTTCACTACCGGCGTGATAGCCCGGTCATACGGTGTAACAGTTACCGCTGTTCTGTCGCTGCTGCAGGGACCATTTACTGCTTCCACATACCATGTGGTTTCAGCTCCCACTGCCGGTGTGATATAGGTTGCTCCCTGTCCTTCCACGTCGCCGCCGGAAGGATAGGAGTACCAGTTGTAGGTAAAAGGTGTTGTGGCATTATCTATTTTTAAAGTAGCTGTACTATCGGGGCAGATGGTCAGTGCTGATACAAGCGGCACAACCGGTTTTTTAGTAACGGTCACTTTGATGCTGTCTATTACACGGCAACCATTCTGGTCTTCCGCAGTAAGCTTGAAGGTAGTAGTGGTATCAGGTGTAATGGTAAAACTGGAGTCAGTTATATTGCCTGGTTCCCATGTGTATGATCTCATATTGCCGCCGGTAGGTATTGCATACAGCTTTGTAGTGGTGCCGGAACAAATATCGGCCGGTTTGGCAAGGGCTTTCAGCAGCGTCATGGATTCTTCACTAACATCAGCAGCAAAATCGGCGTTACAACCATTGGCATCTGTAACAGTACAGGTATACGTGCCTGCAGGCAGGCCGGTAGCTACCTCTGTGGTTTGCACTGGCGTGGTATTCCATGAATAAGTAAGCGGGAATGCACCACCGGTAGCGGTGATGGCAATACTACCGTCGCTGTTGCCGCAGGTGGCTTTCGTTACATCTGGAGTAACAGCAACGGGAACATAAGCCAATCCTGATACAGCAAGAAAGACGGCCCTGGACAGGTTATTGAAGTCGCCGCTTATGAGGTATTCTATAGTGATAGATGCTATTGGCTTTGCCTGGTTTTCACATGCAGGAGCAATGTCAATACAATAAATACGTGGATCGTTGGAGGTAAGTCCTTCTACTGCATACGGTCCGGCAGGCTGTCTTTTGATACGGCCATAACTATCAAAAACAGGATTGATACCGCCAAACCAGTCAAGGATGCTTGCAACGACCTGTGGTGATGTTGTACCGTCTGTATAGTTGAACGTAATCCCCAGCGTACTTCCCTGTTCGGTAGAGAAGCATAACAGGCTTATCTTACTGTATGCACCGGGCGTAGTAAATGCCAGGGTGCCTGTACCGACTGTATTCTGGACGCCGCCCAGTTTGGACAGATACAGTACATTGTTTTCTGCAAAACCCGCCATTTGATAAGTACGCAATCCGGTAGAAAAAACACCATCGTTCGCTATCCCTGCGTCTAAACTATTGGCGGCAGCAAAATCAAATGTGTAGAGTATTTTTTCCTGGATGTCAAGCCCTGTGGTGGTCACAGCTGTAGCATTGACGCCTGTTTCGGCTACTCCGTCATTGTTGAAACCTGTTACGGCAATGGGCGTATAGGTTTGAGCGTATAACCTGCAGGCGCATATTACCAGCATGGAGGCAACAATAAGAACACGTTTCATTCAATTGTATTTTTGGTTGATACTAAATTTATTACCGTAGCAGTGCGAGCCATCCTGTATAAGGCTTCTCGTCTGCCGATGTTTTGATGACATAATAATAGGTGCCTTCCGGTAGCAACCTGCCCGCACGGGTACCATCCCATGGAGCATAACCGATACCTGTAAACACGATCTGGCCCCAGCGGTTGTAGATCTCTGTCGTAGCAGACGGTCTTGCTTTCAATCCGTCTATATTCCAGCGGTCGTTGATACCGTCTCCGTTCGGACTGAACGCATTAGGTATTTCCAGTACAAGGTCTGGCGTAACGATATACCATGCATGACTGACACTATCGGTACAGCCAATTTCATTTTTTGCATATAGTGTTACCCGGTAGCTGCCTGGCAGTTCATATTTATGTTGTGGAGCAGCGGCATCAGAGGTATTACCATCTCCGAAATCCCAGTTATAATCTATGGCATATTGTGAAATGTTGTTGAAGACGAAATTGCCGTTCTTAAATTCTACAGGAACGTTCTCTCCTGGTGTAGCTGTAAAACCTGCCACAGGCGGTGCCAGTATTTTGATCAAAGCTGTCCTGGTAACGGTTGTAGAGCATTGGCCCTGTGCGGTGGCTGTCAGTGTGATAGTATAAGTTCCTGGAGTATTGTAACTATACACAGGATCCGTATCGTTTGTATTGTAGCCGTTTTCGAGCGACCACTCATAGCTGTCTGCCAGTTGTGAACGATTGGTAAAACTGATATCAACCGGAGCACAACCCGTGGTGAGATCTGTGGTGAAATCAGCTACCGGTATAGGAATGGCAGTAACCGTAACAGGGTTGGCTGTATCCGTACATACATTATCCCGTACGATGAGTTGTATTGTGCCGCTCTGCTGGTAAGTAACAGTATATGGTCCGAAGCCGCTTCCGTTTTGCACGACGCCACCTCCCCAATCCCATACAGGAGTAGCGTTGCCGGTATAATTGCCATTGAAATTAATAGTGGTGGACTCACCTGCACAAACAGGCGTTTTACTGACAGTAAAACCGGCAATTGGCGGCCGTGCTACATTGATATCGTGAGTGACAATGTCAGATACGCAACCATCTTCCGTAACCTGTAGTCGTACGGGGTAAACACCAGCTGCATCAAAGCGGATGTCATATGGCCCGGCACCGGTACCGCTTTGCATAGTAGCTCCTGAAAAATTGTGCCAGTCATAGGTTGCAGCTGTACCGGCAGTTCCGGTGAATGTTAATGTGTTGCCTGAACCGAGGCATACAACATCGGGTAACACAGAGAAGTCTGCCACAGGTGTAGGTTTAACATCCACTTCCACAGTATCTTTTATCAGGCAGCCAAAGGCATCCTGCGCGGAAACAATATAAGCTGTCGTATCAGCAGGACTAACGGATACGGTACTTCCTGTACCGGCTCCCGGCGTCCATGAATAATTCGTTGCAGTGCCACCTGTCGCCGTGACAGATAGAGTAGCCGTTTCTCCTGCGCAGATCTTTGTAGGATTGGCCGCTGCAGTGAGGCTTACCAGCGATGACATTTCCACGGTATCCGTAATAGTAGTGATGCAATTATTAGCATCTCTGATGGACAACGTATAGAAACCTGCGCCCAGCCCTGTGGCAGTAGGCGTTGTTTGCACCGGAGTTGTATTCCATGAATAGTTAAGCGGCGGTGTTCCACCTGCAGCTGTTACAGCGATGCTTCCGCTGGCACCTCCGCAAATGGCATCCGTTACTGTATGTGTATAGGTAAGCGGCGTATACGATACACCGGAAAGTGCCATGATCAGTGCTCTCGAACTGATATTAGGTCCTTGTACATACAGGAACGAAACAGACCTGATCTGTTTCGCCTGATCAGCACAGGGAATGTTAAAATCAAATGCATACATCCGCGGATTAGAAGGAAGACCATCTACAGTGGGAGAAGCGGTAGTGCGGGTTAACCTCCCCATACCACTGAATATAAAAGGCGTACCGAAGAACCAGTCTTTGATCTGGAGATTGCCTGCATTCGCGGACGTACCATCTGTATAATTCAATGTCACGGTAACGGTACTATTATTTTCTGTGCCGAAAGCAAGGATACTCAGTTTGCTGAAACTGCCCGGAGTGGCCAGTGTAAGTGTGCCTGCAGGTAGAGAGTTCGCCACATTACCCCCTGCAGAAAGATATAATGCGTTTGGACCGGTATAGGGATTCATCTGGTAGGTGCGCGTGCCACTTACAAAAGTGCCGGAGTTGATGATACCACCGCCAATGAAATTAGTAGCAGCGAAGGCCTGTGTATGCAGAATGTGATTACTGCCATCTATAACGGTAGATGTGACAGCCACAGCATTGGTGCCTGCTTCAGCTACGATGTCGGCATTGAACCCGGTAACAGGCACCGGAGTATAGTTTTGCGCATACAGTAGCTGTGTGCCGGTATGGATGAATAATAATAGGGTAAAGATACGCTTCATGAACGGTCATTATAGATTTCGGTCTTTTATAGCTTTTGTCCAACTCTATGAATTGGCAGGGTATAGGCATATAGCCATGCACAACGCCGGAGGCCCCTGAAGGAAGCTTCCGCCAGCAACAGTTAACTTTCACCAGTAAATACTCGGAGAAGAGAAAAATGGGTGGGTAGGGGGATATATATTTTTTATTTCAATAGTTAAAACGGGTAAGGGATAGGCTGTTTTTTACAGCTACCGGGTTCTAAAGCGGGCACTTTTAAAAGGGTGTAGGATTTAAAAATGATTAGGTTACGGTTATTTCTAATCTTCTTCCATTAATGGCCTGGCCTTCTTTTTCCCAGACACGGCGCTGTTCAAAGGTAACGGTCGCCCGTCCGGGAGCTTTCCCCAGGATGACAAAGGCTTCTTCATTACTGGTGCCAACATTTTGTTTGAAGGTATCAACTGCATGGTCGTACGGTCTTACCTCAACACATGCCGTATCGCTGACCTGGTAAAACCACTGAAAGCCTGCAGTGCCAAGTCCTGGCAGAATAACAGGTAGGGTACTCCCAGCTTTTATTTCTTTAGCCTCGCTTTCCATAGTTTTGGGTTTTGATAAAATGCGAATTACAGTCACTATATAACATCCGGCAATCATCGGGCCAGAAGGTCATATAGCAGACCGTAATTCGCAATTATAAGCTACTATTTATACATACCATTTGTGGTACATGGCGGAATCAGTGCCTTGTACAAAGCAGTCCAGGCGGCCAGCTGCCCATGAAGATACACCTACGTCAGAAGAAAGTATACCTCCAAGGTTTTCGTCTCCGCTCCACTTCGAGCCATCCCACCATTTATGCATCATGTTGTAAGTTTGTCCGGGGTAGAATACATCTATCCTGTTTGCTCCCCATGATACTGCACCGGGACTGCCAAACATGCTGGATTTGAGATCTTCCCATCCGCTCCATTTGTTATCATACCATTTGTGCCAGAGGGTGTTGTTCAGGCCGCGGGCAAAACAATCCAGCCGTCCCGGCGCCCATGAAGACACTGCAGGCGCTGAGTTGATAACGCCTCCGAGATCTTCCCAGCCATGCCATGCGCCGTTCCACCAAAGATGCCACATAGAAGAGTTCATGCCACGGGCGAAGATATCTATGCGGTTTGGCCCCCAGCTAACACAGGCAGGTTCTGAAGATAACAATCCACCGAGATCCTCCCATCCGCTCCATCCACCCTGATACCATTTGTGATACAGGTGGTGATTGAGGCCCAGCGCAAAGATGTCCAGTCGTCCGGATGCCCATGAGCAGATAGCAGGAGCGCCCTGGATCTGTCCACCCAGTGATTCCCAACCGAGCCATGAAGTACCGTTCCACCATTTGTGGTAAACGGCAGAATCCATACCGCGTACAACAACATCTATGCGGTTTGGTCCCCATGATACAGCATTTGGTCTGGATGATAATAATCCGCCCAGGTTTTCATATCCATGCCATCCATGTGCAGGAGCAGGAAGTTTAATACCGCTTGCAGTCCAGAATGGGAATTCTGTATCTATGCCTGCTTGTCCGTAAGCGATCTTAAAGAATCCACCTTTACCCCATCCGGTGCCCCAGGAGTTCTTGCAGATCCAGCAGTTTTCTATTTCAGAATAACCGATCACTGTTACGCAGTGCAGACCGTAGTCAGCACCGCTGACATGTTTGTAAACGCCATCTGCATAAGAGAAGAAGTCTTCGTAAACATGCATAACGGCAGAACAGGGACCATTGTTGGTAAGGTAGTTTTTCCTTTCTGTGATGTTTGCAATAGTAGTAGAGTTGGTGATCTTTACCGCCCTTGCATCGCGGTTAGGGCCTACCTTACAACTGGGAGGTTGTTTCCAGATATTATTATCCGGAAAAGCTGATTCATAAGGGAAACAGGGCTCATCTGGAATACCTCTTGATTTGATCTGGCTGAAAGCATCAGTAGGCCACCATCCGTTACAATTAGCGCCATGCGAAGAACAGAAATGGAGGTCTGCTTCTGAGAGGTTAAGCAATTGTCCTTTTTCAATGGACGCCATTGCTTCAGTAACGGAGGTAGCGCAGAATGATACGCAGGAGCCGCAACCACCCTGATCTTTAACAGGAGTGATGTGATTACCATTACGATTGCGCCAGTCCACCTGTTGTGCAAAATTGGCTACCGGAGCTGCGGCAGCACGCTTGTTCATAACAGATGCGAGTTCCGCAGTGTTTACGACAACACCCAGTAACGCTTTTTGCTGAGGATCGGGCAGCTGGGAAACAGTAGTTTCTCTTGCCTGCCACTGGGTATCGGCCTTTTGAAGGTCGGCTACCAATTCTGAGATCTTGATCTTAGACATTTGAGTAGTGATGTTTTGGAGTGAACTGAAATAACGATCCGAAATTCAAAGTTGAATTTGAAGTAAGTAAAAGTGCTAAAGGAATGCACGTGCAGGATTTACTCTTGATGAGTATATCATCATCTTCACAAAGGAAACTATTCAGTGTGCTGCCGGTCTGGTGTTTCTGATTGAGTAGCTAGTGAAAGAAAAATAAGGTTCTTGATGTGGTTTTGCTTAAAAAGGGGATACTTCCATTCTCGTATCAACAAAGCTATATGATTGTCAGAAGTTTAAAAAATAAATTTTAATTGCTAACGATTGCAGGCGGTAAAATATATTTCTGATGCAAGGATGTGGTGTAATTACAAAGATTGTCGGGCGCATGGCAGCCTGCGACAGGTATGGATCGCAGGAGGAAAAAATAAAATACTTATTAACTTCCAATTAACTAAATCCTGTAAATTGTTTTTTATAATTGTGTACAGTTTGATTGTAACTGTAACGAATGAACGTGAACGCCATTGTTTGTAAGATGAAGAGCTGATATTCATTGTACCCGGTTTCCTCTTACAGCATGCCATATTTTTTTCAAAGATTTGTCTGCAGCAATTGTTGCAATAATTTCCAATTGTTAGGTTCCCGAATGCCGTAAATAAAAACTACACATATGGAAAATGCCTTAGTAAAAAAGAAAAAGTGCACACCCAAACGTAAACGACCTAAGTCTTATCTCTTTTCAATAAAAGTGTTAAATGGAGAGGGCAGGAAGTACGTTTTAAATTTTCCTTTACTTTCCGTCATGACCAAAGAAGCTGGCCAATACATGATCCTGAATGATATGTTGGCAATGATCGCCGTTGGCAGGACACGGGCAGAGGCCAGACAGGATTTTGTAGATCTGTTTGATTATGTATACCAACGTTATAACGAGTTCCCGGAAAAAGAACTTAACGAAAAGAGAGCAAGGATCAAAGCATTATTGAACAATACTGTCAGGCGTATTATTGTAGCGTCTTGATAAAGAAAAGTTTGCTGGCCGCGTTGGTTGCTGCAGAAAATATCACGGTGGAGGTTTTGGTAGCTGAAAACAGGCATTTTAGTATCACTACTTGTTCATGTGAATTTATTGTTATACTTTTTCGCATCATTTCGAAGGTTATGGATATTGAATTGTTTGAACGACTTCAAAAAGAGGGGACTATTTCAGCTGAATCAGCGGAAAAAGTACGCACCATCACAGCCAGCAGGCTTTTCTCTGTACACTGGGAGCTCAAGACCATCTTGTACCTGGGCGTTTTATTACTAAGCGGTGGCTTGGGAATACTGATATATAAGAACATAGACACCATAGGTCATCAGGCCATCCTGGCGGCGATAGCATTAGCATGTGGCGGTTGTTTTTATTATAGCTTCCGCCATAAGTTACCTTTCTCCCGGGAGAAGGTACCGGCTCCCAATGGTTTTTTCGATTATATACTGTTGCTGGGATGTTTGCTGATGCTCACCTTTATCACTTATCTGCAGGTGCAGTACAACGTATTTGGTACCAGATACGGAGCTGCTACTTTTATCCCGATGCTGATATTGTTTTTCTCGGCTTACTACTTTGATCATCTGGGAGTATTAAGTATGGGTATTACTAACCTGGCTGCCTGGATGGGAGTAACGGTTACACCGCTTCAATTACTAAGCGCTAACGACTTTTCCAGCCATACGCTGATATACACGGGATTATTGTTGGGCGCTTTACTGATAGGCACCGCGTTGCTGAGTTACAAGTCAAACTTCAAAGCTCACTATGCATTTACCTATAGCAATTTCGGGACGCATATTTTTCTTATTGCAAATCTTGCAGGAATGTTTACGGCTTATGATGGTCCATACGGATTATGGTTCCTGTTGCTTGTTGCTGCAGTAGTATTTTTTTATTACTATGCTATAAAACAGCGCTCATTCTATTTCGTATTGATCATTACTTTATATGCATACATAGGCCTGAGTTTTATGATAGTAAGATTGTTGATAGAAACGGGTGATGAGGGCAGTATTTATGCTGGCCTGTTATATTTCATCGTGTCTGGAATAGGCGCTATTCTATTACTGATTAACCTCAACAAAAAACTGAAAAAAGCATGATCGCATATAACAGTAAGACATTGGATAACCTGCATGTACAGGAGCAGGCTGAGAAGGCAAGGGAGACAAACTGTGTCACACCCGAGGAATACCAGGCTATCAAAGCTGCCTATCCGGTAGATCTCTATATGCCTAATCCCTATATGCGTATTGGCATTTTTATTCTAACGATCATTATCCTGATGTTTTCTTTCGGGCTCTTTGCATTAATGTTCAACGCGGGAGGAGAGGCCGCCATGGGCGTATTATGTTTCATTTTTGGCGCTGGCGCTTATGCTTTAGCGGAATTCATGGTACGTGACAAAAAGCATTATAAATCAGGAGCAGATGCTGCCCTGTTGTGGGCCGCAGGTATCGGCATACTTTCCGGACTGGGAGTGGCGACAGACCTTGATGCCCCCGGCTGGGTATGGTGTTTTGTAACACTGATCTTATCCATCTTCTTTGTATTACGCTTCGCAGATGTCAGCATGATCATCATTGCTCATTTGTCCCTGCTCGGACTGGTCTTTTCCCTCTGTGAAAGTGGTGGTGGTATGACAAGGGTAGTCACTCCGTTTATGGTGATCATAACTTCAGCGGGTGTATATTTTCAATCAGTGATACTGACAAGAATACATACCTACCGGCATTATAAAAGATGTTTGGAGATGTTGCAGGTCTGTGCATTGATCACCCTGTACCTGGGAGGGAATTATTTCGTGGTGAGGGAAGTAAGTATTGAAATGTTCAATCTGGACCTGCAATCCGGACAAAGTATTCCCGGAGGATGGATCTTCTGGATACTGACAGTGGCATTGCCACTGGTATATATTTACGCAGGTATCCGGAAAAAAGACAGGATACTGATTTGTGTAGGCCTGTTGCTGATTGCCGCTATGGTGTATACTATCCGTTATTATCATAGTGTAGCGCCGATAGAAGTAGCAATGACGCTGGGCGGTATGGTGATGCTCGGCATTGCTTATGGATTGATCCGTTATCTGAAGGAACCTCGTCACGGTTTTACTGCAGCATCATCAGACGAAAGGCATGCAATAGAAGCAATACAGATAGAATCGCTGATAATAGCACAAACCATGAGCCATGCTGCTACACCACGCCCTGACCAAATGCAGTTTGGTGGTGGTTCAGGTGGCGGCGGTGGTGCTTCTGGCGATTATTAAAAGATTGACCGTCCCTTTTAGGAACGGCCAACCGGCATTTGCCTGCTTTGTGGTGATTATCAGATGGTGAATCGGAAATAGGACCATTCGGACCAGGAGCAATAGCGGTCGCCCACTTTTGCTCTTACGCGCCAGCGTCCGGGTTGTGCGCCAACGAAATTGTGATTAAAAGTAGTTCCTGTAATGTTGTGGTATACGCCGAAACTGCGGAAAGATTGTGCTGCCCACTGACCGGCATTGACTGCGCCAAAGGCATCTACTTCCAGAGAATAGGTAACTCCGGGTATATTCACCGGCGCCCAGCGGAAGGTCATTGACCGTGGATAGTGATTGAATACTGATCCGTTAACTGGTTCCTGTAATCTTGGTACCGCACCTTTCCACCAGGTCAATGTAGGATCTCCCAATATACTCATGCCGTAGAACCATTGTCTTTCTCCCAGGTC
Source organism: Chitinophaga sp. S165 (assembly GCF_003182155.1). Lineage (GTDB taxonomy): Bacteria > Bacteroidota > Bacteroidia > Chitinophagales > Chitinophagaceae > Chitinophaga. The sequence continues at coordinate 148,293 of NZ_QGTG01000012.1, read as the reverse complement.
ATGATCTGCGCCACGGGCCTGCCACCATTCTGTCAGCGCCGTACCTATACAGCTACCTTTGCCAATAGGCTCGTAAAAGTCTGCAAAGAAAAGCATGGAACCCGTTTTAGTACTGCCCACAACAGTTAATCCCATATTGGTTTCTCCACCTGTCTTGTCAAAAATATACCAGCCGCCGAGATAGTCGTTCTCTGTAAAACGTGCCGTACTGCAACAGAACAGATTAAAGAAATTAGCGTTTGGACAACGTTCATCTCTGAAATAGGACCTGTCGATCCATTCTGTAGTACCTTCTGCCGGAACACGGAAAGAGTGTACGTGAGGAGATGAATGTGAACATAATTGCACGAAGGAGCGGGTCCTGTTAATTTCTGTTTTATACAGGTCAGCATCCGTAATGTCAGGGTTGGTGTATTTGGTGATATAGGCAGAAGGGGTCATCAGGTCCATCTCACAATCGTCAAAACCAGTCCAGTCATCTTCCACATATGCCAGCGCTGAACGGGAATGACCCAGTGAGCCAATACGGAACAAATGATTACGGTCAAAGTAATTATTGATCAGGGCTACATCATTGCCACCTGACGTTGGCGTCCAGATGCGTCCTACCCATATTTCGGGTGTAACATCGCCACTTACGGCATTGTATTTACCATCGCCATCAGCGTCTGTCCAGGTACCATTGGTATCCATATAAAACAGATCGCAGGGGAATTCGGAATGCGCGCCGTAAAAATCGTCGTCCATTTCAAACCAGGCCACAGGAATAGCGCCTACCATTACGACGCCTGCTGGCGCTTTGTCACGGATGTAATTCCGGATGTAGGCAGGTTTGCCACCTTTTACTACGTGAATGGTAGCCCAGAATCCGTCCCGGCCGAGGTCAAGTACATAACGGTCAATACGGTCTTTCACCTGTATATAGATATCTGCATGTACCATCACCAATACCTTTCCACGGGTAAACCGGAGCCTGTTATAGGTGTTCAGATAGCTTTCTCCGGCAGGGAAAGAAGGCCGGGGCTTTTCTTCTATCAATGGTGTCAGGTCCAGGAACTTCTTATAACGTAGCAGGTAGTCGCTATAGGTTTGCAGTTGTATATTTTCTTTGTCAGTCAGTTTCAGGTTACGGACGCTCTTATAGGCTTGTCCGAGTTTATAGTTACGGCCCACGGCTTCGAGGTTGAAGATGGTCCTGTCCTGTACGACTTGTGTGCGGATATGTTGCAGGTCAACAAGCGCCTGCTTTTCATCCGCCAATACCTGGTTTTTCTTCTCTTTAGACATTTTGGGGTTGTTTTGGTTGTTAACGATGAGAACAAAGTTAAGATGCTGAAAGGTAACCGGTTAGGTAGGAAATACGTGACTTCAGCGTATTTATACGTGAAAAGAAAGTGCGGGAGGGTAGGTGAGAAAGGGAATACAAACTGTAAAGTTTTTCTGTATTAAGGCTTGACCGGTTTTTTACCGCTTATATACCGCTTAGATACCGCTCATCCTACGTTAATCCTACGTTCATGAACGTAGGATTAACGTAGGATGAGCGGTATCTAAGCGGTACATAAGCGGTATCTGGACCTATTCAAAACGAAAAATACCAGTAAGGAACGGCTCGCTTACTATTTACGTATAGTGGCTCGCTCAAACTGCCATTGCGCGTGTTGGCACAGAAAGCGTCTGTAATTGCTTGATAGTGATCATTTTATTTGCTTCCGGACTCCATATTTTCAATTTCAGACAGGCAGCGATCGCTTTCGGAGAAAAGGACGTTGTTTTAGCCTGCTGTAATTCAGGAATTGCCGCCATTGTTTCGGGCAGGCGGTAAAATGGTATACGGGAGTTCAGGTGGTGAATATGGTGATAGCCGATATTACCGGTCACCCAATTCCAGAAAGCGTTCGTTTTCATATAACTTGAGGAAGCCATAGCGGCATTGTCATGACACCAGCCTTCTTTGTCCCTGAAGGTCACTCCGGGGAAGTTGTGTTGTGCGTAAAAGAGGTAAGCACCAATACCGCAGGCGATGAAAAACGGCACGACCAACAATAATACGAGGCTAAGCCAGCCCATATAAACAAACAGCAGGGTAGCTGCTACGAAATGAAGGATTAATGCCAGCAGCGAGTCCAGATGTCTGGAAGGGCTGCTTCTAAATGAGCGTACACACATACCTATCATAAACATGCTGAAATATCCGAACAGGATGGTTACCGGGTGACGGGCAGCCAGGTAAGAGCGCCTCTCAGCGGGAGTGGATTCCAGGAATTTCTGTTGCGTCATGATCGGATAGGAACCGATACTGGCTGTAAACAGTTTGGAATTGTGCGCATGGTGATAGTCATGCGAGCGTTTCCATATGCTGGCAGGAGCCAGAATAAAGACGCCGAAGGCGCTGAAAAGTACTTTTGCAGTCTTTGACTGGTAAAGGATGGTGTGATGCTGATAATCATGGTAGATCACAAACATACGGACGATCACCAGCCCTGACAGTATACTGCAGAGAATACGCAAAAGTAGCCAGGGAAGAAAGGCGGTCCCTGCAAAAAGTCCTGCCAGGATAACCGCAGTGGAGAAGGTATAATACCAGCTTTTCCAACGGGTTTCTTTTGCAAAAGGTTTTGTGGCAAGGATCAGTTGTTTTCCGGTTAGCATTGGTTCTGTAAGTAAAAAATCTATGTTGGATAGTGTATTGATAATCAGACGGCGGTCGCTTCGGCTGCTGGTTCTCTGACAGGTTCCGGACGTTTATGCTTCCATCTTCTGTGGCTCCATAACCAGATTTCAGGTTGAGCACAGATGTCCTGCTCCAGCGCTTTAGTATGGGCTGTGGTGATCTCACCATCTTTGGTGGATGCCGGCTGGTCAAATAGGGTACGTGCGGAAATTTCATAGTATCCACGTTTAACACGCTGTACCCGCACATATACCACGGGATAGTTCATTTTACGGGCAATCTTTTCCGTTCCCTGGAAAACCGGCGTATCCTGGTTAAGGAAGTTGGTCCAATAGGCGCTATTAGGTGCCGGAGTCTGATCGGCTATGAATGCTGTTGCATCCAGCTCATTTTTATGGGCGACCATATCACGGAAGGTATCTTTCATGCTGATAAGACCTGTACCAAAACGGGTACGCATGCGGTACATCAGCCCATTGAAGTATTTATTGCTGAGTGGATGGTATACCACGTAGAGATGATGTTTGCCCTGCAGGCTAAATGTGTTACCTGCCCATTCCCAGTTGCCATAATGACCCATTACGATCATAATGCTTCTGTTTTCGGCTGCAAACTTGTCAAACAGGGACTGTGCTTCCGGTGTCAGTTTGCAACGTCTGATAGCTGCCTTACGGGAGATGGTCAGCGTTTTAAACGTCTCCAGCAGCAGGTCGCAGAAATAACGGTAAAAATGGCGGCGGATCTGTTCGATCTCCTTCGCTGATTTTTCCGGAAAAGCGTTTTGCAGGTTCTGAAGTACTACCTTTTTACGATAACCGATTACATAGTAAAGCAATAGGAACATTATATCACAGACACCGTAAAATAACGGGAACGGTAATAGGGATATAAGATAGATAAACGGTAATACGATATAATAAGTCAGCATTGGCCCAAAAATACAAATTAAAAATTAATATAAAGCAATGTATTTTAGTTGTATATGCACTAAAATCCTTCCAGCTATATAGGTAACGGACATCCCTGTCACAACCCCCATCCGCACACCCGAATTTGCTTGTATTTGCTGGTATTTCTGTGTATTATTAGCATTCATGCAAAAGTGAACGAAATATGTTGAGACGAATTTTACCGGCAGTTTGCTGCCTTGTCATGTGTATCAATGCGAACGCACAAAAAACGGCCAATGATCCCGCGAAAGAAAAATGGTTTATGGACCTGGGCCTGGGAATGTTTATTCACTGGAGCGTAGATGTACAGGTTGGGGCGGTGATCAGCCACTCTATGGCTGGTGCTTCAGACGATTACCTGGAACGTTTTACTACCGAATTGCCCAAAACATTTAATCCCCATAAGTTCAATCCGGACGATTGGGCGGTGCTCGCTAAACTGGCCGGGATGAAATATATCGTCTTCACTGCCAAACATCACGCGGGATTTTGTATGTGGGATACCAAGACGACGCCTTTCAACATCATGAATACTCCCTTCAAAAAGGATGCTACCCGTGCTATTTTCGATGCTTTCCGTAAGCAGGGTATTGCTATAGGCGTCTATTTTTCTCCGGAAGATTTCTATTATCTCTACAAACATAAGGTGCCTATTGGCAGAATGCAGTTACCACAACATTTCCCTGAAAAGAACCCCGGACTGATGGCTTATGATAAGTCGCAGTTAAAGGAATTGCTGACCAACTATGGTAAGATCGACTTTATTTTCTTTGATGGACCGGCCGAAGGATTGAAGGAATATGCCTGGGAGCTACAGCCGGATATTGTAGTGACCCGCGGACAAATGCACACCCCTGAACAGGAACTGCCTGATGCGATAATGCCGGGACCCTGGGAGGCTTGCTTTACTATGGGTACGGACTGGCAATACAAGCCTACCAATGACCCGCAGAAGTCGGGAACGGAAATGATCAATATGTTGATCGAAACCCGCGCCAAAGGAGGAAATCTGTTACTGAACGTGGGGCCTAAACCTGATGGCGAGATCCAGATAGAACAGGAAGCGCTGCTGCGTGAACTGGCGCTCTGGAACCTGGCAAACGGAGAGTCGGTACAGGGAGTAAGACCCTGGAATATTGCACGGGAGGGAAACATATGGTTCACCCGGGGAACGGATACCAGTACTGTATACGCATTTGTACCCGGCGGGAAAGACTGGAAATATGGAGAAAGGAAAGACCTGGTGATCCGTTCACTGGAAGGCACGCCGAAAACTAAAGTGTCCATCCTGGGATATGCCAGTGAACTGGTCGAGTATAAGGAAGGATTTGACGCGGGGATCTATTCGCAGTCAACGCCAGTGGGACTGCTGATCAGTGCTGTGAACGGACAACGCTTCTATACCGACAGGAAATGGCCGAACCCTGTGGTGATAAAGATTGAAAACGTGAAATACCGTCCGGTAAGTGCAAATTATAAACAGAGTACTATCGACGGCGCTAAATAGAAAGTGAATATTCATCCGCCGGACTGTATGAGTATATACAGTCCGGCGGATTTTTTTTTGATACTCCCTGTATTGGTTATACGCTGTTACCAAAACCGATCAATATATCGTGCTGTTTCCGTATGTATGATTGATCGGCGTAATGTTACATAAGATAGTAATACTGAAACAGATAGATTGTTTTTTCAATTGGTGAAAATATTGATACTTTAATCAAAGTTCCCTATTTTTGTTCTGCTAATCACATCGATCCTACACTTCACATGTAACCGGCCTATTTCAGAAAAACCGATATAATCTGTTCCCCAAACAGCGAGGTATTGGTATGCCACAACACGACAATATCTAAATACTGACCATATGGAAAATTCAGACAAAGAACTGTTCACGAACCGTCGTGACTTCCTGGGTAAGATGATGCTGGGTGCAACCGCATTTGGTTTGCCTGCATTTGCATCGTTACCATTACATGCGGAAGCGCTTGCTTCTGCTGATGCTACTACTTCGGGGGGAGAAGATCCCGATGCCTGGATCAACAGCATCAAGGGAAAACATCGCCTGGTATTGGATGTGCCCCGCCCGCATGCTATATATCCTTTTGCATGGGCAAAGATATTTCTGTTAACCAATGAGGCGACAGGTGTACCCGAAAAGGATTGTGGTGTGGTTGTGGTGTTGCGGCATGATGCCATTCCTTACGCGATGAAAGATGAACTCTGGGCGAAGTATAAGTTAGGTGAGGTATTTAAAGCAGATGATCCGCTTACAAAGGCTCCCTCTACCAGGAACCCCTTCTGGCAGCCTAAGGAAGGCGATTTTAAAGTACCGGGAGTTGGCAACGTTAACATCGGTATCAATGAATTACAGGCAAGCGGCGTAATGTTCTGTGTGTGCAACATGGCATTAACAGTTTACAGCGCTGTCGTAGCCCAGCAGATGGGAGTTGAAGCCGAAGAAGTAAAGAAGGAATGGATAGCAGGACTGCTGCCGGGCATACAAATAGTTCCATCCGGTATATGGGCTATTAGCCGCGCGCAGGAAAAGAACTGTGGTTATTGTTTCGCCGGTTGATCCGTTAATCACGACCTATGCGATCTGTTGTGCTGATGCTGCTCATCTGTTGGGCAGTAGTTGTGATTGTCATGCATGAAACTTGCAGGAACACTGCAACGTATTGGACTCCTCCTGACACTGCCGATCTGCCCCAAACGGCCGGTGGTGAACTGATCTTATATGGCCGGGAGCTGATAGCGCGTACGGCTGTTTATCTGGGACCTGCTGGAAAGGTCGCTAATATCAGCAATGGAATGAATTGCCAGAATTGCCATCTCGATGCGGGTACGAAGTTCATGGGAAATAATTACGCGGCATCAGCAGCAAATTATCCACGGTTCAGGGAGCGGAGCGGTACCATAGAATCATTGGAGAAAAAAATCAACGACTGCTTTATCAGAAGTCTGAACGGCAGTCCGCTCGACAGTACCAGCAGGGAGATGAGGGCGATAGTAGCCTATATGCAATGGCTGGGAAAGGATGTGCCTAAAGGATTTAAACCACCGGGTAGTGGCATTAAAGAACTACGCTATCTCGAAAGAGCTGCTGATACAATAAGAGGGCGCCTCGTTTTTGAGCGCAACTGTGTGCAGTGTCATGGAAGTAATGGCGCGGGGAAATACGATTCAACGGCAATAAATTATTTGTACCCTCCTTTGTGGGGACCACATAGTTACAATACAGGTGCTGGTATTTTCAGGTTATCAAAGCTGGCCGGATACGTTAAAGCGAATATGCCTTTTGGAGATGCACATCTGAGTGAGGAAGAAGCCTGGGATGTAGCGGCGTTTATTAATTCTCAGCCGAGGCCTGTAAAGATATTTGAAGGCGATTGGCCGGTATTGTCTACTAAACCCGCGGATGTAGCTACTGGTCCGTTTCCTGATACATTCTCTGTCATGCAACACAGGTATGGGCCTTTTGGGCCTATTGTACAGAGTAGGAAAAAGAAATAGCCGTTTTATGTGCGGCTATTTCTTTTCCTTTCCCTCAATTGCTCTAATAAAATTTCATGCATTGGTTTTGGCTGGAATTTGTTAGGTACAAATCCGAACCAATACATTTTCCCATGTATTGGTTCAACGCGTATTATATCTTTTGGATGCACTCCTCCCAAGCCTCCATACTTTACAAGCGTAAGCATAACCTCATCTATTTCTTTGAATTTTGGTTTCTTTTTCCACTTCCACATATATGATTGATTTTTGGTAAAACTACTTAAATCTGTACTAATTTCGCTTTTGCTAATCGTTTTTTTATCATAGTTTATTTGCATCCAAATGCAATGCAGGTAAGGAATGCAAGCTAGTATTGCATAATGAAATGCCCGGTTATAATATGCAAATTTGCGTTGCAGTTTATTCTCATTTTTATTAATAGCATTCTCAAGTTCTACTATGTACGAATTCTTAATGATGGTGTCTGTTTTTTGAGGAAGGATACCTGCTTCTTCGTAGTTCTCTTTGAGTTCTCTGTAGTATATACGCGGAGCTCGCAGTACATCTGATGATACAGGTGACAACAACAATATGCAATTAACAATAGAAATGCTGAAAAGAATGCAGAATACATAAAATGAACAGTAATAGGACCAGTGCCACTGCTCTTTCGTAAAAAACAATGTCTGAATGATCGGTACCAGGAAAATGCATAATGCAGAATAGATCACCAGCAAAGTCGTAAACCGTTCGACACTTTTCTGATGAGCATTTGCATATTGCTCCAGCCGTTGTTCGTTGATTTCGATAATGTAATCGAGATCATAAAAAGATTTATTCCCCATAGTTGTCAGTTAACAATTCAATAAATACTAATTAGGGGAAATAAAGAGAAAGCATTCGCTATAACAGCGGATTCAAAAATATTATATTTTACATAGTAAAACAAAACTATAGAAAATTATTTGCTCATACACTTAACATTAAGATAATTTCAGTTTTCTTTTTTTAAATACCAACTTGCTTACATAACAGGACTATAATGAAACGTACTTTTCTCTCATTGATTGCAATTGTATCGATTGCTGCACATACTTCCGCTCAACAGAAAACAGATGTACAGGCGCATCGCGGCGGAAGAGGTTTAATGCCTGAGAATACCATTCCTGCCATGTTACATGCCATTGATCTCGGTGTCAGGACACTGGAGCTGGACTGTGTGATCTCTTCAGATAACAAGGTCGTAGTATCTCATGATGTATTCATGTCTTCCGCTTTTATCCGGAAACCGGATGGTACAGATATCACAAAGGAAGAGGAAAAACGATATGCATTGTACACGATGACCTATGATAGCATCCGTAAGTTTGATGTTGGTACGAAAACTCATGCGCAGTTCCCTGAACAGGTGAAAATGAAAGCATATAAGCCTTTGCTGGCAGACCTGATCGATAGCGTTGAAACCTATGTGAAGAAGCATCATCTGAAGCCGGTATATTATAACATTGAAACGAAATGTTCTCCGGAGGGTGATGGAAAATATCATCCTGCACCAGCTGTGTTTACTGGAATGCTGATGGACGTGATCAAGAAAAAGAAGATTGCCGGAAGAGTAACTGTACAATCTTTCGACGTGCGTACGTTACAGGTGATCCATAAAACTGATCCGAAACAGACATTGGCGCTGCTCATCATGAATAAGGAAACTTTTGCAGGCAACCTGGAGAAACTGGGATTCACACCCGCTATCTATAGCCCGTATTATTCTTTAGTGACGCCGGAGCTGATAAAAGAGGCGCATGACAAAAAGGTACAGGTATTACCCTGGACCGTAAACGAGGTGGCGGATATGGAAAAAATGATCTCCCTTCATGTAGACGGAATCATTACAGACTATCCTGACAGACTTGTAAAGGTTGCAGGCAGCTATCAGCAAAAATAGATCTATGAGTACTATAAATGGAGAAGGGAGCTTAGTCAGGCTCCTTTTTTTGTTAGCCTGGCTGAGCTAAATAATTGATTATCATGGATAGTTAAGTGTTTGGTGGAAATCGGGTCCCCATTACAGATGGATCGGGATAAGTTCTGTATAACTAAACAGCAACCGGGAGTAACATATATATTCTTAAGTTTATATATTTGTATTAAATATTTTTTTAATGGCATTCCGCGGGTTTCTTCCTTATATCGGCATTGTTGTGGGGTTTGGCGTAATTTACTGGTTAACAATGATGATCCCGAACAATATCTTATACCTGGGTTTCAAGAGCAGTTTGCTGGAGGCAGACAGAAAAACTATTTACCAGGAACACATCTTTACCTATGGCCTTAGTATTATATTGCTGATGCTGAACTTTGCGGAACTGTTATCTTCCAAAGAAGACCGTTACTGGTTGCGGATTATGAAATCCCTGTTGACAGTGATCTTTGCTTACGCCGCAGGGGCAGTGGTATTTCTATTGATGAATACCCAGGAATGGAATATGTACCTGTATTCCAGGGAGATACCAGCAGGTATCTTTTGTTGTATTACCCTGGCCATGACCATTGGGTTCCTGTTGGTCCTTCAGATATTTAGTCCCCTGATCAGGGCAAAGGCGGGTGCGGCTTTCCTGGAACATTACCTCCCTTCCTGGCTCCGGTTTGACAGATAATGCCCGTCCAATAATGAATGTGCAGGATTAGCAGTACCTTTGCCGTTCATTTTTATCAGTATTATGACTTTTGATGAATTAAACCTGAACCGGCCTTTATTAAATGCATTGAGTGATCTGGGGTATACAACGCCTACGGTCATTCAGCAGAAGGTCTTTTCAGTGGTAATGTCCGGGCAGGATGTATGTGGAATAGCCCAGACCGGTACAGGTAAAACATTCGCTTATCTGTTACCCTGTCTGCGACAGTTTAAGTTTTCCAAAGAACGTTTTCCGCAGCTGCTGGTCGTAGTGCCTACCCGTGAGCTGGTGGTGCAGGTTGTAGATGCAGTAAAACAGCTGACGCCATATATGAGTGTGGAGGTTGCGGGCTTCTACGGAGGTGTGAATATGAATCCGCAGATGGACATTGCGGCAGGTAAACTGGACGTTGTAGTGGCTACCCCGGGACGCCTTGTGGATATCGTGTTGAGCGGCACCCTGAAGCTAAAGGCTATCAAAAGGATTGTGATAGATGAAATGGATGAGATGTTGAACCTCGGATTCCGTCCGCAGATTCAGCATATCCTGGACCTGTTGCCTGTAAAACGGCAAAATCTGCTCTTCTCTGCTACTATTACTGAAGATGTAGAGAAACTGATAGAGACGCATTTTAATTTCCCGGTAACGGTAGAAGCTGCGCCGGTAGGTACGCCGCTGAAGAATATCGCCCAGACAGGCTACCATGTTCCTAACTTTTATACGAAGGTTAATTTGCTGGAGCTGTTGCTTGTAAAAGACAGCTCCATGACGAAAGTGTTGATATTCGTCGCTACAAAGGAAATGGCGAACCAGTTATATGAACAGCTGGAAGCAAAGTATCCTGAACAGGCGGGTGTGATCCACTCTAACAAAGAACAGAACCACCGTTTCAATACGGTGAAAAGGTTCAAGGATGGCACTTACAGGTTCATTATTGCTACGGATATTATAGCCCGCGGACTTGACATCGCAGAAGTATCGCATGTTATCAACTTTGATACGCCGGAAGTACCGGAAAGTTATCTGCATCGAATCGGTAGAACAGGACGTGCGGATAAAGAAGGAAACGCTATCATTTTTATTGCTGACAGAGAAAGGGAGCGCCAGGAGAAGATAGAGGCGTTGATGAACTACCAGATACCTATGGCACCATTACCGGAAGACCTGGTGATCTCCGATGTATTGACAGATGACGAAAAGCCGGAGGTGAAGATGAAGAACTTCCTCATCAAACTGCCTTCTATGGATGAATCAGGGCCTGCTTTTCATGAAAAGTCAGCGAAGAATAAAAAAGTGAATGTAAAGATCTCGCATGCGGATAAGATGAAGCTGAAATATGGCAAGCCCAAAACCAGAGGGGCAAAGCCAAAGAGAAAACGATAAAAAGAATGAGCATAAAGAAGGCGCCCTTTGTAACGGGGCGCCTTCTTCGTTATATGTCGGTTGCTGTTATGGCCAGGTATTTTCTCCTTTTTGCATTTTATCCATTACCACCTTATAATCGGGTTGTTCATTTTCAGGCGCCAGGACAACTGCTTTATCCATCCATTTCAAGGCTTCTTCTTTATTGCCCAGTTTATATAACAGGTTAGCATAAGTGCTCATTGTAAAGGAGTTTCTTTCCATGTCTACCGCTTTTTCCATCCATTTTAGTGCCTGGTTCAACAAGGTAGGATCATCAGTGCCTTCGAAAACTTTCTTTGAAATGCTGCTGATCTTAGCCGGGGAAAAACTGGTACCGCCACTGCTTAGATAATCGGTCAGGGTATCAGTCAGTATTTTGTAATTCCTGGTTTTCTTTACATCTGCATCCATTTCCAGCAGTGCAAGGAACTGACGGCGGTGTGGATCGGGAATAGAGGTCGTATCTGCATTTTTCAACGCCAGCGTTGGCAGCAGCAGTTTGCTACGGTCCTGGGCGATGAAAGGAGCATGGATATTACGTAGTATTTCTAATGGAACTTTCACGACCTCTCTGTCGTAGGTGATCAACCCGTTTTCTTCTATTTCAACATCAAAAGGTTCTGTATAGATTGATCCCGACTGTCCAGCGCTTTCATATTCCTTCAGGCGTTTAACCATGGAAGAATATTTATCGGTCATCTCGGAAGGGGTGATCTTAACATATCCCCATCCTGCAGCAGCATTCCATTGATGTCCTTTTACGGGTACGCCTACGCCGCCCCATTCGCCCAGTACCCTGGCTTTACCGGGAAGGGGAGGAGCGATGCCCGGACCAGGATAGTCATGTATGTCCGTAAGGTCACTGTTAGCCCATTTGCCTGCCATGTCCTGCGGACCGTCCTTCCCATAGTTTTCACCGGTATGGCCATTGACAAGCCGGGTATGGTCCCTTTCCTGCAGCCATTGCGTGAGGCGGGGCTGATCGTAAGTGTACCATCCCTCATTGAACAATACCCAGCAGATGATAGAAGGATAGTTGTACAACTGGTCTACATTGGCTTTGTTTTCGGCCTCAAAAGCAGTTTTGGCATCCGGTTCCAGGCTGGCGCAGGTAACCATATCCTGCCAAACCAGCATGCCCAGTTTGTCTGCGTGATAATACCAGCGGGCCGGTTCTATTTTGATATGTTTGCGGATGGTATTGAATCCCATACCTTTTATTGCGGCAATATCAAACCGCAGTGCTTCGTCGGTAGGGGCGGTATATATTCCATCCGGCCAGAAGCCCTGGTCCAGTACCCCTAGATTATAAGTATAGGTGTTATTGAGGAAAATGCGTTCCTGTCCTTTGTCGTCCTTCCTGATCTCTATTTTACGCATGCCGAAATAGGATGTCACCTGGTCTACTACGACATTATTTTTCAGTAGTTTAACCGATAAGTCGTAGAGGAACGGATCTTCGGGACTCCAGAGGTGCGCATGTTGCAGCTGCAGTTTGAGGGGCCTATTGGCGGGGCCTTTTACAGTACTGACCGGTTTTCCTGCCGTACTGGCTGTGGCTTCAATGGTATAATCACTGTTGCCGGAGGTCTGAGCAGTGAGTGAGAGGTAGCCGCCGTCGACTTCGGGAGTGGTCGCAAGGCCGGTAATAGAAACAGAGGGTACGGTTTCCAGCCATACCGTCTGCCAGATGCCGGTAGTCGCAGTGTACCGGATGCCTTTCGGGGCCAATACCTGTTTGCCGTGAGGATTGGGTCCCTGATCCGTAGGATCGTAAACATCTAATACCAGCTCGTTTTTACCATTGACCAGTAGCGGGGTGACGTCAAAAGAGAAGTTCTGGTAGCCGCCGGTATGTTGCCCTGCTTCCTTCCCATTTACATACACCTTCGTTTGCCAGTCAACTGCCCCGAAGTGCAATAATACTCTTTCTCCGTCCTTTTTGGCCGGGCGGTCAAAGCTGCGCTTGTACCATAGGCGTTGGGTTGGCAATACCGGCTTTTTAACGCCTGACAGGGCTGATTCTACAGAAAAAGGCACAAGGATCTCCCCGTCAAAGGAGGCAGGTTGCGCTGCTGCCTTGTCTGTAATAGCATATTGCCATAGTCCGTTCAAGTTGACCCATTGTTTGCGCCCCATATGGGGACGGGGATATTCCGGCAACACATTCGTGGGAGTGACCTCCTTGGCCCAGCGGGTCTGTATAGCGACAGGCTGCATCTTCCAGGAGGACTGGCTATAGCTGCCGGCATAGATTATACAGGAGAGGCCTGACAGCAGAATGGTTTTTACAAGACGTTTCATCTATAAAGTGCAGGTGGTTTAAGTCTGGCAATATAACTGACCATCCGGCAATGCTGCCGCAGTATAGTTATACTGTCCGGTTAGATAATACTCCGTGGCTGCACAGGAAATGAATATGCTTCAGGATTAAAAGTACGCTTTATACATGGCTTATACCCGACGCATACATGACGTATCCATGCTTCATGGGTGGACTTGAGGAGGTGTACAGGACTAAAAGTACGCTTTATACATGGCTTATACCCGACGCATACATGACGTATCCATGCTTCATGGGTGGACTTGAGGAGGTGCACAGGACTAAAAGTACGCTTTATACATGGCTTATACCCGACGTATACATGACGTATCCATGCTTCATGGGTGGACTTGAGGAGGTAAAAGCGCGCTTTATGTAACCATAACACTCATCACAATACGGTTGTCAGAAGGATTTGATATGTTCGCCGATATCGGTAATCTCCATATTATCCGGCAAGGCAGCTTCCAGAATGCTGCTGGCTGCCGCACTGCGGTATCCTCCGGCACAATGGACGGCGATAGGTTTATCCAGCGGTATTTCCTTCAGCCTCAACCGTAACTCCGGAAGGGGAATATTGATGGCATGGTCGAATATCTGCCGGTGTTTCACCTCGGAAGCATTACGGACATCGATGATAGTAAATTCATCAAGGTGCTGTTTGAAGTATTCTGCGTCAAAAGGCGTCTGTTTTTCAGAACTGGTGCGCATAATAAGCCCGGCTTTGATGAAGGGCTCATAGCCGATACTGGCAGCGCGTTCCAGGGCCTGCTGCAGGGTAGCCATATCAGCGGCCAGCAGGTAGAACGGCTCATTGGGAGGTAGTATAGATCCTAACCATGTTTCAAATTTGCCTTTCAACATCAGGTTAAAGGAGCCGGACAGGTGTCCTTCTTTAAAGTCAGCCGCAGGCCGGGTATCTATCACGATCTCATCGGGTATGAAGCCGGCGTCCGGTTTAGTAATGTGGATCGTTGATAGGGAGGCTTGCAACGCCGGTGCGCCCTGCCGGTTCACCTCCACGTCATATGGAAAGTATTGCGGAATGAATGGCGGGTCTTCCAATAATTTGGCCACAAACTGATCAACATTCATTTTCTGCAATGACCAGTTGTTTTTCCTTTCCTCGCCAATGGTAGACTGATTGGCATCCCGCAGGTCCTTTCCGCAAAGCGTGCCGGCTCCGTGAGCCGGATAAACGATCAGATGGTCTTCGAGGGGCATTAGTTTTTCGCGGAGGGAATGGTACATCTGTCTGGCAAGCTCCATGCGCAGTGCTTTCTGATTACCGGTATTTTCCCGCAGGTCAGGTCTGCCGCAATCACCAATAAAAAGGGTGTCGCCGGTAAATACCGCATGATCTTTTCCATTATACGTGAGGAGCACGGAAATGCTGTCGGGAGAGTGGCCGGGAGTATTGATCGCTTTAAAGGAGACCGGTCCGGATGTAATGGTTTGTCCGTCGTCAAAAGCCTGATGTGGATAAGCTGCTCCCGTTTGCGCCGAGCAATAAATAATGGCGCCTGTTTGTTCATGTAATTCCTTGTGACTGCTGATGAAATCAGCGTGTGGATGTGTTTCTATGACTGCAATGATCTTTGCATGGCAGGCGGTGGCGTATTCCAGGTAAGGACGGATGTCCCTGGCCGGATCGATAAGGATAACAGCTGATTGGTTTTCGCTAAGAACAGCGTATGAATACTGTGATAGTGCTTTATCTTCAAATTGTTTAATCTTCATGGTTATTGTGTTTTGAATGCCTTTAATAAGGAGGATGGTCTTTTATGGTGCTGCTCGTGTAAACGATTTAATTGCTGGTCTGATAGTGCAAATATTGGTCCGGACAGATACATGTCAGTGCATGAAAAGAATTACGTTATTTTGTGATATAAATGTTTAATAATTACTCATGAATACCATTATTCTAACCGTATTTTTCTTAACCGTTCTTCTACGTCTTGTCAGCATGGTTATTTCCGGGATCAATGAACGCAAGCTCAAAAAAATGGGAGCTGTGGAATATGGCAAGCGGAATTCGATGTTCCTGATAGTAGCCCACATATTGTTCTATCTTTCCTGTATCACCGAGGGGGCACTAAAAGGAGCATTCTTTTATGACAATATAAGTTATGCGGGATTGGCTATCTTTGTGGCATCTGTAGCGGTATTATACTATGTAATCTATTCTATAAGGCATATCTGGACATTGAAACTGATCCTCGCTCCTCCCGGTTATCATACAATTAACAAATCAGCATTGTTCAGGATCGTAAGACATCCTAACTATTATTTAAGTGTGATACCGGAACTGGTCGGTTTTGCGATATTCTTTCATGCATGGGGTACGTTGTTGATAGGGATGGCTATTTATCTGATCCCGTTGGTGAACCGGATAAGGGAAGAGGAAAAGGTAATGAAATTGGAGTTTAACGATTATTAATATGAAAGCGCTAATACAACTTAGCGCTTTTTTTATATCTGTTTGTACTGAAATGATATTTGTCATAGTCGCCTGTTGTGTATTTAGTAGTTTTGACATGTAAATTGAAATTGCCAATGGATGATTTTATAGCTGCCAGGTCTCAGATGGCGCTGTCATTAGGTTTCCATATTGTGTTCTCCTGTATCGGTATGGTAATGCCTTTTTTTATGGCGGTTGCGCACTTTTACTGGCTCAGGACCAACGACGTTGTATACAGGAACATTACGAAAGCATGGAGCAAAGGGGTGGCTATTTTTTTCGCCACAGGGGCAGTATCTGGCACTGTACTCTCTTTTGAACTGGGATTGTTATGGCCGGAGTTTATGAAACATGCAGGCCCGATATTCGGCATGCCGTTTTCACTGGAAGGAACAGCGTTTTTCATAGAGGCGATTGCGTTAGGATTCTTTTTGTATGGATGGGGAAGATTTAATAAGTGGTTCCACTGGTTCACCGGTGTGGTAGTAGGAGTAAGCGGATTGGTGTCGGGAATACTGGTAGTAGCTGCCAACGCCTGGATGAACAGTCCGGCGGGATTTGATTATGTGAATGGGCAGTATCTGAATATAGATCCTATACAGGCAATGTTTAATGATGCATGGTTCTCTCAGGCATTGCATATGTGTATTGCAGCCTTTGTGGCCACGGGATTTGCAGTGGCGGGCATTCATGCGTTAATGATCCTTAAGAAAAAGAACGTACGTTTTCATATGCAGTCTTTCAGGATAGCAGCTGTTTTTGCCTGTGTGGCGGCATTGCTTCAGCCATTGAGCGGAGATATCTCTGCGAAGGATGTGGCAAAAAGGCAACCGGCTAAGCTGGCGGCTATGGAGGCGCATTTTCATACGGAGGCGGCTGCACCGCTGATAGTAGGAGGTATACCGGACAGTAAAGCGAAGGAAGTAAAATATGCGCTTAAATTACCGGGGATGTTGAGCTTTATGGTGCACAGCGACTTCCAGACACCGGTAACCGGACTGGATAAAATTCCGGAGCAGGACCAGCCTCCGGTTGCGATCACACACTTCGCATTCCAGATAATGGTGGGGCTGGGAGTATTGATGTTGCTAATATCCCTGTGTTATTTTGTAGCAATCTGGAAGAAGAAAAGCTGGCTACAGCATAAATGGCTGTTACGCTTATTTGTACTGGCTACGCCAATGGGATTCATTGCAGTAGAGGCAGGATGGACAGTAACAGAGGTAGGACGTCAACCGTGGATCATTAATGGTATTATGCGCACAGCAGATGCCGTTACGCCAATGCCGGGGATCGTTTATTCTTTCTACATTTTCACTGCAGTATATATATCCTTGTCGCTGATAGTAACGTTCCTGCTGTACCGGCAGATCAAAATGGTGGATAAATTGTATGATGTTTCACCGACAGCTTAAATTTCAGTATCATGATTTACGTAGTGATCGCTTTTTTATGGGCAGCCATTTTGTTATATATATTATTGGGAGGAGCAGACTTTGGAGCGGGGATCATTGAATTATTCACATCAAGTAAGAATAAACAATATACGCGTACGACCATGTACCAGGCGATAGGCCCGGTTTGGGAGGCAAATCATATGTGGCTGATCATTGCCATTGTTGTATTATTTGTTGGTTTCCCGGAGATCTATACAACAGTGTCTACGCATCTGCATATTCCGCTGGTGATTATGTTGTTCGGTATTATTGCCAGAGGCACTGCTTTTACATTCAGGAATTATGATGCAGTAGTGGATAATATGCAGAAGGTCTACAATAAGATCTTTGTGTATTCAAGTTTTGTAACGCCATTTTTCCTGGGAGTGATCGCCGCTAGTGCAGTATCGGGTAAAATAGATACCAGTGCAGCAGACTTTGGCGCTGCTTATATCTTTAGTTGGCTGAACTGGTTTTCTGTAACGGTCGGCTTTTTTACGGTAGCCATTTGCGGTTACCTGGCGGCCATCTTTATTATCGGGGAAACAAAAGATGATGCCAGTCGTATCCGTTTTATCAGGAAGGCCAAACAGATGAACGTAGCGGCGGGAATATTAGGTGCATTGGTATTCTGGGTAGCGCATAGTGAAGGGATCCCTCTTAACGAATGGCTGTTTGATAGTGCAATAGGCGTGATTGCGCTGGTCGCAGCGTTGCTTTCGCTGGCACTGCTGTGGTACCTGTTGTTGAAGAAAGGCAAAGTATATATTATCCGTGTGCTGGCGGGATTTCAGGTAACTATGATACTCCTGGCCATTACCTTAAGGCATTATCCAAATATTGTGATCCTGAAAGGAGGGAAGTATCTTTCGTTAATGGAACACGCAGGACAGGAGAAAACGATCTACTCATTAGGAATGGCGTTGTTGCTGGGCAGCGTCTTTATCCTACCGGCCTTATTTTACCTGATCTACAGTTTTCAGAAGAATAAAGGACAATGGCATTAGTCTTAAATAAACGAAGGTCTCGCATATAGTGAGACCTTCGTTTATTAGTACCCTCTTTTAGAACCAGGTCACTGGTTTTCGATCTCAAATTTTATAGTACCAATAAAACTGAATGGCAGCGGTTTCCTGGGCATTTCAACCAGCGAGAATATATGCTCGTTGATGGTGCCATATACATCCTGTTTGCCATACAGGAATATGATCGTATTGTGCGCTGATAGTGATGCATGATTGAGAAGCGGTGTGAGGTCCTGTTTGAAGTATTCACTGAAGGACACGCCACTGATGATCTCTTCAGCCTTCATTGTATCGGTGAAAGATGTATGTTCGAGGAAGTCACTGTCAAAGTGTTTCAAGCCGACAGCATCGCCAAATCCTGACTGGCGGCTGCCATCTTCATCGTATGTTACTTCCAGGTAATGATGCAGTTCTTTCTCGTGGTTAAAATTTGCCAGCCAAACTGCAACGACATATTGCGCTTTCGTCCTCATATAAAGATGTTTTGCTGAATAAAAGGCTTTTCAAAAATGATTATACGGTAGTGCTTGCAAAAACGGTTCCAGATGTGTTGTTTGTTAATTATCAGTTCGTTATGGTTCGTTGAGAAGATTAGTTTGATAGATCTTTCCCGAATGGCTCATTAGGGATTATGCAATTTTATTACGTTTTGTTTAAATTATTTACTTCAAAAGAGGATAAACTATTGCTCATCGGAATATAAATAGTGATAACAAAAAGGTGGTTTCCGGGACGCTCATATTTCACGTGTATAGTCTACGTTGTTCTGGTCTATAAGGCTGGATCTTTCGTATAAAGACCAGCAATTATTAGAATTCAGTTATGTATTATATATTTCTTTTGTATATCCCTTGTCGTTAGAAGTGAGTGTAAATAAATACAGACTTTGCCGTTAGAAAATGGCTGATTTTAAATATATTCTTCTCCGTTACAGAATAAGCGGTCTAATTTTTCCAAGTCAAAATCAGTTTAGAATAAATTAACACATTATATAAATTTATGTATATTTATTTTGTATATTAGTTATTGATAGTCTGGCTTTTGGGGCGAAAAAAAAGTTTTATTCCGGGCATAATATTTTAACTTCGCTCCCGTTTTGGAGAAAGTACTTTTGCTTATTTTTTGAAAACATCTAAAAAAAAAGGGGGTATTGTTATAAGTTAAATGCATTGCAGAGAAAATTTGCCAAATTTTTGAGAAAATCTAGAGTAAAACAACATTAGAGGTATTTTTAATATTTAAACCATATCACTAGAGCCGCTTGCAGGGGGAAAAACGCAAGATGGCGGCTTGCATGACCATAACATTATAGAAAAACCATGAAAATTACACACAACTACCGCAGGCATACGCTTATTGCCGCAGCAGCACTATTATCGTTTGTTGCAGGATGTAAAAAAGAAGCAGACGAAAGCATTGATAAGACGATCGAAAATTCAGCAACGAGTGTTACCGCTACAACTGGAAGGACTTTTACGTTGGTACCGGATGCGAACGGAAGATTGATCATAGACAATAAGAATGGTACTTACAAGCCGGGTGACATTATAAACCTGAAAGGGACATTTAAAGCGGTTTTTATTTCTAACATGAGTGGAACGGCAGCAGCTC
The DNA here is from genome assembly GCF_003182155.1 of Chitinophaga sp. S165. Classification (GTDB taxonomy): domain Bacteria; phylum Bacteroidota; class Bacteroidia; order Chitinophagales; family Chitinophagaceae; genus Chitinophaga. Next base: position 128,236 of record NZ_QGTG01000012.1, on the reverse strand, counting down.
CGATCACTTTCCGTAATCCAGCAGGCGTAATTTCCTATTTTGGAGATCCTTCATGGAGTGGTGGTGGTTATCCATGCGCACTTGACTTTTCAAATTGCCACTACATTAAACTAGGTAGCCCGAATGGTAAAGCTTATTTCGTAGTGAATGGTTCTACCAGCGCTGCGAGAGAAGCCTACTTCAACATTCACCTGGGCAACCATACTGACAACTTCGAGATCTACAATCTGAGCATCAACAATGGTGGTACAGGTATCGTAGCGAAGACAGAACCAGTTAAAGGCGATGCATCTACTGCGTATCCTAACTCAACTATGTACAACTTGTCCATCCACGGTATTTCCATCAACAATACCAGGAACGAGGCGATGTATCTCGGTCACACTGCAACCTATTGGGACCTTACGGCGTGGGTGCCTTACTATGGTACTACAGCAGGTATGACTGCAGGTCACACATACGTACAGCCAATCAAATGGAATGGTGTGAAAATCTACAGCAACACTGTATCTAACAGTGGTCTGGATGGTATTCAGACATCTGCGATGGACAACGTTGAAATCTATGGTAACACCGTGACGAATTGGGCTACACAGCACAACTCGGCTCACAATGGTGGTATCCTGATCGGCGGACGTACAACCGGTACCAATACGCACGACAATATCGTTCGTAACGGTTGGGGTGAACTGTGCCAGTTCTATGGTTCAGGTACGGCTCACATTATCAAGAACAACCTGTTCGCTGATAATGAAGGTGACGGCGTAAGCATGAGAGGTGCTGCCGGAGCTAGCGTACAGTTTTTGAACAATACTGTTGCTAACACCAAAGGTAATAACCTCCGTATCAACGGTTACAGCGGCCAGACCGGTAAGAACATTGTGAATGGCAATGTGTTCATCGCTCCGGTAAAAGGCGTTGGTACGATCTACACTAAATACTACATCTATCTTGAGAATGGTGCAGTTGTAACTGAAGGAACAGGCTCACTGGCGAACTTCAAGTTCCCTACAGTGGCTAAAGCCGGTACTTCTGCCAGCAGCTTGTACCAGATCACAAACAAGACGCTTACTGGCGGTTACACTGCCGGGTTTGTGAAAAAACTCTAGTAGGCCAATAATTACGAAATAGCATCATGATTTGAATACTATGGGTGATCCTCGTATCAAATCATGATGCTAACCGTAATTCTTAATTTCTGTTACAGAATATCTACCTGTGCTTCTACAACCTGTTATACAGTTACAGAAACATTGGATAACAGATCATACCCGTGTGGATGTGGTAATACTGCTGAGATCATTATTGCCATTAGAGATAACAACATTACTTTCCATACACATACCGGTACTGTTACATGACCATTATCAATAGTGGTTGTAGTCCCTCCATTACTTCCCGTGCCTCCGGTACCATAATTCCCCATTATTACATATACTTTATTACCGCTTGTTAAAAGCGTGCGGATGTACATTTCAAGGTTATTCCCATGTCTGTTGATTATTCTGTGGCGCCTGTGGGATCATATTGGTCATCAGGAAAGTTGATGAATTGGCGGTAGTGGAGGTCCTGTCTGCAGAAGGACAATTGTGCCCGCGATCCACTGCCTGAGTAGCTGCTGGCGCCTACCTTGTATGGATAGGCCCCGCAATACGGAACAGGATTATATTGGTTTGCAATAAAATAATATTAGTTAAAGGATTACTAAAACCGTTTATCTGGTTTATTACATGATACAATCTTGTGCATAACAAAAAATTTATACATGGCTCTGTACGCTAGCTAATGACTTATGTGATCTTAAATATATATATAGTGAGGGAGGCAAATTTTGATAGCCGTTAGTTTCCTTGACTGCCCCTATCTTCAAATCAGATATCTGTGAATATGACAACCGATTGTCAGCGTTATATATCACCGAAGTACGTATGAAAAAAGGCTGTCCGCCGGAGCAGAACAGCCTTCTTTGCGATCAATGCAAGACAGATTACTCTGTTATTGTTATCTGGGTACCAGCATTCCAATGTTTGTATTCAGGAGTATAGTACAAAAAGGTAGTACTTGCTTTTCCTCTGTACTTACCTGCGATTTCTGCTTTGAGGTCGAGGTTAATAGTCTTTGTTTCTTCTTCCGAAAATCCCATCCAATATAATACCAGATAATTATCGAAGATCTCGTAGTAAGCTATCTGATTTTTTTCAACGATCTCTTTTAACTGCCAGGGTTGTATTGTTAAACCTGCCGGTATGCCGATCTTCGCAATGCTCATTGGCTGCAGGCTGTTTTTGGTATTCTTCACTTCTATCTGCAATCTCACCGTTTCACCTACTTTGGTATTATTGGTGGAAAGTTGTGTAGACAGTTTCAGTTCTGCTTCCGGATTGTCCGGTGGTAGTAACGTATAATACGCCAACTCGAGTTGGTAAGGGATGGTCTCCTTTTCATTGGTGTATATTACAGAAAAGGTATTGTCGCCTTCTTTGATATTAGTAATTACATCTTTCCCTGCGAGGGTTGCCTTGTTGTTTACTTTTATTTCCATTTTAGATGCGGCGGCGACTTCACCTATTAATCGCCTGTATTCAACGATCGCTTGTAATGCCAGTATGGTAGCTTGTGTGGAACCATAACCATAGTAGGTTTTTTCGCTAAGTATGCGGGATACCATTTTGGCAATTTCGCCGAGGTCAGGTGATTTTACTCTTGTAAGCGCCAGCGTATACAGGGCCATGGTTTCTACTCTCAGTGATGTTTCCCTGGAATTTGTTACACTGGTTTCTGATTTCAGTTTTGTTTCCTGCAAGGCTTTCATCAATTGAGAGAAGTTTGTTTCATTCTTCATGTTGCTGGCTGCAAGTGCCATCATCGCCAGCTGATAAGCATCTTTGCTGTTTAATGCCTGCTTGACTGCGGTTTCATATTCCAGTTGTATCTCGTTGCCAATGCCGGCTTGTGTGAGTGCATAGACGATGTAGATATTAGCAATCTTATCAGGTACAGATGCAAAGGCGTCCAATCCGTTCTTAACGATGTTGAAGGTGCCTTTACCATCCCGGCGACTTAACAGGAATTTTTTGGTACGTGCAAGCATCTGTTTATCGACATCAAGGAACTGCTGCATGTCAGTAAACTCCAGTAAACCATAGGCCGTCAGGGCTTCGTGTGGTGGTGTCCGGCCGAACCATTCAAAGCCCTGTTCTTTGGTTTCGAATCCGATCAACCGCTGGTAGCCGGTTTTGATGTAGGTCAGTGCTTTATTCTCAATGTCAGGATTGCTCTTATTGGACGACCGAAGATATTTTAGGATGTAAATGTTAGGATAAGTGCTCGAGGATGTTTGTTCGAAACACCCATGAGGTTCTCTCAGCATCGATTCGATATCATTTAACAGTTGTCCTTCAAGACTATTGAACACTTTGAGGTCGGTTGCAAGACTACCTTCCATCATGTTGCCGATCGTAAAACTGGTAGCAGTTGACTTGTTCCCCGAAATAGTCGTAATAACAGGGAAGCCGTTACTATTCACTGTAATAGGCAGTGACAGCTTTTCGGTATTTGTTGCTGTGGAGACAATAAACCTGATATCTCCTTTTACAGCAGCAGTGGCTTTTATCGGAATAAGTACCTGTATTGCGCTATCAGCCGGGATTTCAACTGTATTCCGGTAGCTGCCTGCTATTATGTTATTGGGTAACTGTGTGCTGATGTTTGCCGGAATGGCCTTGTTGCTGCTATTCCTGATAACAAGCGGAATGAGCGCATTATCGCCAACAGTCATATAAGGCGGGATCTTGGCGTCCACACTCATAGGTGGTGCTACAGCATAGGTCATTTCTGTTCTGCCGATCTTTCCATTAAAGCCAATGCCTTCGGCAATAGCGCGGAAAGTGGTTGTGGCGTCTGAGTTATAGAATTCAACTGTAGCGTCTCCGTTTTTGTCAGTTTGAACTACAGGGTTCCAATAGATGGTTTCCCGGAAGTCATTTCTTTCTGTTGTTTCAGGAGAATAGTATTTAGGTGCATAGAAACGTCTGGCAATTGTGTATGCATTGTTTTTAACCTGTACGGCCTGTGAGGTATAATTGTAATTGCGATCCAGATTAATAACTGTTTTTGGAAACTTTGCATTCCGCGAATTAACCAGGATAACGCCATTGGCGCCTCTGCTGCCGTATATGGCGGTGGCAGCTGCATCTTTGAGTACATAGATGCTTTCAATATCAGCAACATTAATAGCGTCTTCCAGGCTGCTGACGGGGATACCATTCAGAATAACCAATGGCTGATCTAATCCCGAAACCGTTTTGGCCCCCCTGATCGTTATGTTGGCACCTCCACCAGGATTTCCTGTAGCAGGGGAAATGTTCACACCTGCAACCCTGCCTTGTAAAGAATTCAGTGCACTGGTTACGACATCCTGACTGGATGATATTTGAGTTACCGCGCCTGATAGTTCGCTTTTTCTCTGCGTACCGTAGCCCACAACAACAACTTCATTAAGTCCCTGGTTATTCTGGAGACCATCCCTGTTCTGCCAGAAAACTTCAGGTTTGGCAGGTTTGTTTTCAACAGGATTGTTTAATGCCAGCATAGGAGGAGGCAGGCGATCATCATCATCGAAAGGATCTCTTGTCTTTCTGGCAGGCATCGGTGCATAACCGCTACCTTGTTCCAATACCTTGATAGTAACCGACTTCTTCTTACTCTCAGGCCGGGCTATCAGATGATAACTCATCGCGGGAGAGATATCTGTAAAGAAGAAAAGGCCGTCATCGCCTGTGTGTTGTTCCACAACATTACCAGTTGTATAAATGGACTTGTCCGTACTGCTGACGAGATACACCGTTGACCGGACCGGCTGGTCGTTCTTATCAAGTATTATTCCACTCAGTATGTTATTCAGGTCCGGGCTATATTTTGGTTTACCGGTTTTCTCGATATAGTCAATGTAATCGAAATAGCGGTAGCCATGTGTAAGCATCACGAGGTCAAGGGAAGGAACGGCCGCTTTTTCCTCTTGCTTGAAATAGAACTGAGGCTCTTCGATCTTACCGTGCAGTTCTGAGCTCATTAACAACCAGGAGAGGATATGGTCCTGTTTATCATCTGCAAGCGACCATAACTTATCATCTATTACGGACAGTGAAAAATTAGATGTTACAGGGCTGCCGTTTTCATCCAGCGTTTTAAGGTGAAGCGTTACCTTCTCCCGGGGCTGGTATTTATTTTTATCGGCTGTTATTTTTACCTGTAAGATCCGGTTAGGATGCAGGAATACTATCCGTTCAGCCAGCGGCATCCGTTGTTCGTCAGTGATGGTGAACCGTGCAATACCAGTGGGGAATTTTGCTGGATCTACTTCAATGAGCTGTTCGCCTTTTTTAAGTGAGATCTCCTTGTTGTAATACACATCGTCCTTACTCTGGCCGGTCAGCCTTATCTTCATATCCTGCGTGGTATTTATTTTAAATTGCAGCAGGTTTTCTTTTCTGTCAATGTTCATGACAATGCCCTTTTTCGCGGCGGGAGGCAAGTCAAAAGGCTGTTTTATCCCCGAAGGAGAAATTACCCGCGCACTATAGATCTTTCCTGCCTGTGGTGTAAAAGAGAACTGTCCCATACCATCGTGATAGCTGTTAAATGTAGCGGCTACATTTCCCAGGTTGTCAAGTATTTCTCCAGCTACATCAGCGGGTTTACCATATTCATTAATGGCCTTGAATGCGACGTTGGTGGTGATGTTCTCAACGAGCGTACCACCTTCCGGCATAAACTGCAGATCAATCTTATTAAGAGCAATCGGGATACTTCGGGAAATGGCTTCTGTATATGCGGCGTAGTTAACAGTCACATTCAGGATACCATCGTTTGTATTGAGGCCTGCAGGTAATCTGAACCGGATATTTGCTTTACCTGCCGCATCAGTCCGTAATTTTTCTCTCTGGACCTCTTTCCCACCAATAGATACGGCATATTTTATTTCATAGTCGGGAATGGCTTTATTTGACAGATCACGGATGGAATAAGCAGCAGTTACTTCATCGCCCGGGCCATAACCTTTTCTGGGAAAATCGAGTTTCATTAATACCCTGGGAGAGATCACCTTTTGTAAAGTGATCTCTTTTGTGAACCAGGTTGTTTCTTTTTCATTCAACATCCAGGTTGTATACGCTCTTATTTTATACAATCCTCCCGTGGCTTCTTTACTGAACTGGTAGTGCCCTTCGGCATATCCATCTTCAATCCGGTAATTCATCTTCTGTAATACACTACCGGAAGGACCGACAATCTCCACATACACGACGTTGCTGATGACGGAGATCAACTGGTTCTTTGCATTTACCAGGTAGACTTTAAAGAACAGATCTTCCTCCGGTTTGAAAAAGACGTGGTTGGTCTGTATGTAGATCTTTTCCTTATTATCGTTATATGCTGCCAGCTGCGCATTCCCCTTGCCCATAAAAGCAAGCAGGAATAGTATCAGTGAACTATAAGCTTTTGTATAATTGTTCATCGGTCTTAAAATTGGAGTGAAACGTTAAGTCCATAGGTCTTCAGTGCAGGCAGGTTGAAAAAGTCCAGACCTGAGGTATTGGGCTGATCAAACAACAGCTGATCAGGATCTGCTCCCTTGTAAGGCGACCATAGCAGGATATTGGTCACATATGCTGAGAGGGTGAGCACCTGTTGTCTGCGATTGAGATTGAACTTTTGAGCAAGCGAAATGTTGTTTAGCCTTAGATAATCCGTTTTCTGCACATATGCTTCTGCTACGCCGGATAAGCCGTATCTGATCCAGCGATTTTTTTCAACTGGCTGGGCTGCGTCGTAAAAGCTGACGGGAATATCGTTTACATGACCATTCTGTTGTACGCCCTGGAACACATAATTTGTAATCATCCTCTGTGTGCCGGTAGTAGCAGATCTGCCATAGTAGTCCAGTGCAGCCTGTGTACCATTCCAGGTTTCACCACCTTTTTTCCACTCCCAGTTTATCTGTAGTGTTGAGTTCTTCCATTTGGCTGTATTACTGAACTTTACTACAAAGTCAGGTATCGGGTTACCAATGATCTGTGGGGTAGGGTTTGTAAGGGGAAAGCCATCGTTACCGATCACTACGTTGCCGGAAGCATCTTTTAAATACGCATTCCCCATGATCACGCCAAGTGGTTGTCCCTGTACAATGGCTTTATGTACATTGCTGAAACCAGCTATCGGCGTATAGTTATCTTCTTCATTAACCCTGGTTACCCTGCTGTTGTAAGCAAAGAATGAGAAGGTACCGGCAAGGGCGACGTTCCCGATATAGTTCCTTTGGTAGGCTTGCAGTGAAAGCTCAATGCCTTTAGTTTGCAGGTCAGCCATGTTCTTCAGGTGAAGCGTTCCATTCCCGAAAACAGGGAAGACGTCATTACGGGTATTCTTTATGTAAGCATTGGCGCTGAATTCAAACCGTGAATTATAGACCAGGCTGAATCCTCCGTCCCATTCTCTGTGATTGACCGGCGTCAGGTCATTATAACCCGATATTTCTATAACAGGACGATAGCTGAATACATTGCCTGGAGTATAGTGGAGCAGATTGGTATAGGCCATTGATTTATCAATGGGGGCTTCACTGCTTGTTTCATGATAGGAGGATAATACATTCACGACAAACCTGGGGAGTATATTCACTAATACCAGGCGGGCATCAATTGCCGGTAAGAGAAAGAGATTCTCTGATGCCGTGTTTGACAAGTACGCTTTATTTCCAGTATTAACCTTCAACTGAGCATTGTCCCAAGTAAATTGATTGTGCAGGTTGAGGAATATATCTTGCGAGGACCGCTGATAATTATACAGACTTTCATCCGGTTTATACCTTATACGGGTGTTCGCATTGCCATAGGTATAGTAGACCGCCAATTCGGAATTCAGGTCGTCAATATTGTGTTGAACGTTGTAAACACCCTGTAGTTGTAACAGATAGTTAAGGTCTCTTTTTTTCCTGTCTGTATACATGCCGGTAATCCATTCTGCGGTGCCGGGTTTATAACTCTCAATTGTTTTCTCCTGCACATGTTGGAGGGATTGGGTGAGTTTAACGTTGAATGTCCCGGAAACCAGGTTTAAAAGGAGGGAGGCATTTTGTTCAGTAAAGCGGTAGCGGTTGTCATTGTCTTTTAACAGGAACAGGGGATTATCGGCCATACTACTATAGCTACGTTGTACGGTCCCTATCAATGTGCCTTGTGCATTACTGAAAGACGAAGGCGTCAGCAGTGCATTCTGGTAAGCTCTGTTCAGAAAACCAGCCCGGTTACCGTTTGAAAGCGTGTGATTGTTATATAGGTAGGAGCCTTTAACCGTTAACCATTTGATGCTTGTACCGATGTCGGCTCCCAGGGTATGGGATTTACTTTTATTTTCTTTGATGATCGTGCTTTCGTTGTTCTGCCCCAGCTTTAAACCAAAGTTCCAGGTACGTTTGCCATATCTGAATAGCTCCCCATTTACCTTTAACTGGTGGGAGTGAGCGACAGCAGTTCTGAAAATGCTGTTATTATATACTGTGGCAGGTTTCCCATTACCTGTGCCTATCGGTATCAATCTGCCGTTCTGGTCGTAGGCATAGTTGCTTCCGTCAAATTCAAGTGTGTGGATGTCGGGACCAAAACTAAACAGTTCTCTGGTTTCAGGGCCTCTCCAGGTGGCGGCTCCGTTAAGTGAACGGCCCTGTACGTAATCTGTTTGCAATTCCGGCAACCGGTTATGGGTTTTAATCTCTATTGTTCCGTTATATGTGGTTGAAAGAGAAATATAACGTGTGGATTGTGGCAATATATGCACGTATTCACCAGATGTTTTTACGCGCTTGATTGGGATACCCGGATAGAACTGGCTTTTCAGCTTCAGAAGCACATTTCTGCTATTACTGACAGAATCTACAGGGTCTATGCTACCTCTGAGCGTTCTTACCTGCTCCATATAATCCCAGGATATTACAGGTTCAACATTCTGTTTGACCTGTGCAAATGCGAGGGCAGGGAATAAGAGAAGGAGTAGAGTACATTTCAAGGTATCAGATTTTAGGTGATATAAATATAGTAATTCCGCTGGTCCATGTTCCGGCTGTATGATGCGGGAAGAAATTGGATTCCATAAAATGGGATAGGAAAAATGTAAGTTGATGGCTTTTAGGTTGTTGTGTGGGGCGGAGAGAAGAACCCGGCTAAAAGCTTGTTTGCTTTTAGCCGGGTTCTGATTATTTAACGGGGTGTCTTTCTGGTGTTGTCCTCTCAGTTGTAGATAGCTTCAAAGGACGAGTTGTTGGCTTGTAACAAGGCGGAAGATGTATCTCCGTAGCCTCCACAATCGCAGGGCGCATTCAAAGCGTCAGCCTGTATCCGTAAGGCCTCCTGCCTTAGTGCCTGCATTTGGGCGCTAACTTCTTTTTTATTGGTCTTCATCAAAAAATCGGGTAGCTGCAGCGTTGCGATCTGCTTTTGTATATCTGCTTCAGATGAAACTTCCAGGGTGAGATGAAGTGCCTGCTTTTTCGATGTAATGAAAGTCGTACGGCCGAAATACAGTTCAGGTTTGTATTTGTTCTCTCCGATCGCTACAATATAGGCTTTAACACCCTGGGGAAGAGAAGTGATGCCATCTTCGTCATCAAATCCATACAGCTTACCATCTTTCAGATATCCTCCTTCCACCATTATTTTGTGGGAGGGTATAATCAGGAATACCGAAATGCTTTGTTCTTCCGTTTCCTGGATATCGATGCTCAATTCACTTTGAAAAACCTCATTGTCCATTTTTAATAACATGTCCAGATTATACCATCCGAATTTGTCGATCTCAATATTATAGTAATAAGATCTGTTAAACTTTGGAATGACAAAGTTTGGAATAGGTACATCAGGCGTGACGGGAACTATTTCTGCCAGATCAGTTGTATCTGTCCAATCTGTGGTATCTGTTAGTTCGCTGCCGGTTAAGAGCTCGTTCGCTGTATCTGCGAAAGAGTTTGTTATCTTTATGAACTGGTCCTCATCATAAGTATTATAGGCCATATTCAACATTTCGCAATAGTACTGGCAACTATCCGGTTGAGATTGTGCGGGTGCGTAACAGATAGGGTCTTGTATATATGCTAGTATATCTTTGACATCATAATATGTAAAAGAAGGAAATCCCGGCATGACTACTTTGCCATACTCATGAAAAAGCTTGACAGCATAGGGATGACCGCTTGCAATCATGGCGCCGCTGTTATGGATGAAGCTATAAACGGCTGATGTATCATTGTTCCAGCGCTGCATTACTCCCTTTAAGGCGGGGCCGATAACTGTTTTATGTACATTGTGACAGGCTGCACAATTTTGGTAAAATAGTACCCTTCCTTTTTGCGCGTTGCCTGTAGCGAGATCCGGTGTTACAGGTGCTGCTGACGCAGTGGGCGCAATAGCAGTATCGGTTTTAGCGGACAAGGGTTGTGGATCTACCCAGTTAATACCATTCTTTTCGACTTCTCCTTTATACAGTTGCATGCCATCAACGATCGTGTTAGTGGGGACCTGTATCTGAATGGGTTTAAGTATGCTGACCTTTGCATCTTTAGCGGCATCGATATAGATCATACCTCCACTTTGCAAGGGTGCTCCATTACTTTGTGTACGCAAACCGGCAATTAATATCTGCTCAATAGTGAGCGCTTCTTTCACTTCCAGCCGTGCTATACCATCTTCCGCTTTTAATGCATTTGCAGGAATAGTGATGACGGTACCTCCTTTGAGCGTTAATGTGGTGTCCCTTTCTGTATTGATGTTCAGTAATTGAGAAGGAAGTTTGGTTGTATTAAGCATTGCCGGCAGGGGTGGTAGCGACGGCAAAGAGTTGCAGCTCGCTAACAGCAGCAGCAAGGCACAGGTACGGAATAAATTGTTCATGGTAATAGTTTACATGGTGTGAATGTAAGATGACACTATCTATCAGAATATGATGAAAGTCATCTTTACAAACAACCTAAAAAAGTGTCCCGATCACAGGACACTTTGGAAGCATATTAGTTCTTTACGGCGATCTTACGGTAACCGAACCAAGCAGCGATTAACACTATAACGAATGGCCAGCAGGAAAGAATGAATAGGAAAAGATTGCTTAGCACGTTGGCTCCTGTAGCCAGCGCTGTTAATATTCTTGTACCAAACCCGGCCCTGGTAATACGTTCCGGATTAACGACCACCTGTATGTCTGCACGCTCCGACTGAAATAGCTGAACAGAGAAAGTGGCATAGTGTACATCATCCAGAATAGCCAGGTTCTCAATTCTACGATCGGTAGCTGCGTCATGTTGTTCGTCCTTGTAGGTAACAACGTCTAATGTAGTACCCTTTGCTGCGGGATTTATAGCAGCAGGTGCCGGCGCATCATTTTTCAGCGCATTACGCAGATAAAGCAGTGTTCTGTCGTCTTCTTTTAGTGTACGGGAATCAATAAACGTGGCCATTGATGTCAGCGTGTGTACAACAGAATCGAGACTTGCTACGGGGATACGCAAAGTAAGGTTAGCTGTAGGTGTATACAACTGTACGCGCTTTAGCGAATCTGCAGAATAAGGCACATCCTGTATTTGGCCTAATTCATTTTGCATAGTGCTTTCTGCAATCATACCATTTACGCCAAGAACGGTGTGCTCCATAACTGATACAGCATTGAACACGTTGTTAACACGGCACCGGACATCTGCTGTCCTAACCCTTTTCCGGGAAGGAGAATTAAGTGCTGTAATGTCATTGGAAAAGTTCGTGGAATCGGCTGTCGCAGCGGGTGAATCCTCTTCTTTGATATAGCTGGACGGACCAGCAGAGCATGCAGCTACCAGTAGCACTGGTGCTATATAATATAGGGGACGGCGCATAAAATGGTGTTTACATTTTATACCATAAACTGGTAAAAGGTAACCCGTAAAAGAAATGTTAAAGTCGAAAGGGAACCGGCGATTTTAATTGGAATCCTTTTTGTTGCTGAAAAAGTCTAAACTTGTAAAGATGCCAGATAAATCGAACCAGGATCAACAAAAAAGGACTGATCAGGAAACCAATGATCAAAAAACAGAAGGGCAGCAGCCCATTGATGAAAGAGCAGAAAGATATATAAAGGAAGCAGGGAATATTGAAGATGTCCCTGATGCAGACGATCAGGAGGAAGCAGAAGATAAAATGGAAAAGCATTAATATGGTACGTGTATATTTTAATCCTGATTATACGCTGGATTTCCCATTGACTGGTAATGAAGTAAAGATTGAAAATCTGCAGCATGTTGCAGATGTAGACGTCAATGATCTGCGCGAAGCTTTCGAGCTTTGTCAAAATGCGGATCAACCCTGGACGGCCAGAACTGAGGTGACGCCCGATACCGCTGTGGCGGAAGGTACACGGTCTGTAGCACCGGGAGATGTATTTGAACTGGACGGAGAATGGTATCTGGTAGGGCCGGCAGATTTTCAGCGGATCTGATCACATGGTTTCCAGTTCAATCAACTCCCCGATCTCTTTTGCGCGGGGCGTAGGCTGTTCCCCTTCATACCAGTTCTCATTCCCATTCCCGTCTGTTTTAATGCTGATGTTCAGATGTCCGTCTTCGCCCGACACATACACAAGGAATGCTCGTGTACCGGAGGTCTCGTCAACGTCTACCCGGGTTTTCTCCCCATTATAGGTGATATAAAATGTTTTGTGGTTCATTGTTTTATGTTTTACTTAGTTCCCTGAAAACTATGCCAGAACGATAAGCAATCTTAGCCATTAGTTATATGAAGAAATTTATAAGGAACATCATCGTACGATTGTCAAACTCAGTTTCATCAAGGCCGGATAAGAAGTTAGTGTTCGAGTCGTTAACGCAGTTATATAAACAAATATGTGATGGGAAGAAGGACAAGGGGCTCATAATAACATGCGATTATGCAACTACATCCATCATTATATTTTCAGATCAACACAAAGGGAGTAAGGATGGCGCAGATGACTTTATGTTGGCCGAAGCCTCTTATCTTGCCGCTTTACGTTATTATAATGAGAATGGATTTACATTGGTAAATCTGGGAGATTGTGAGGAACTATGGGAGAGTAAGCCATCGGTAGTCGTGGAAAAGAATAAGGACGCATTGTTGGAAGAGGCCCGTTTTCTGCAACAGGACCGCTACTACAGAATAGTTGGGAATCATGATCTGGAGTGGAACTACCAGGTACCGAGAGATCAGTATCTTAAACCAATATTCGGAAAAGGATTGAAAGTTTATGAGGGGCTTATACTGAAGATGAAGTATAAAGAGGCTGATGAAACGATCTTTCTGGCACATGGTCATCAGGGCGATCTTAGAAGTGATGGGAATGCGTTTAGCAAATGGTTTGTAGCTGCTATCTGGACGCCTGTGCAACGTATGTTTGACGTTAAGCTGGATACGCTCTCTGATAATTTTGACCTGGTGGATGAACATAATGTCATTATGTATGAATGGAGCCAGCAATACAAAAAGACATTGTTGATATCAGGACATACGCATAAGCCGGTGTTTGCTTCTATGGATCATATTGACAGGCTTACCAAACAGCTGCTCAAGGCAACAGCGCAAAAGAATGAAGAGGAAACGAAAGCATTGCAGGCAGCTTTGGAAAAGCGAAAAGCGGAGTATGCAGGAAAGCACTATGTAAAAACAATGGTGAGCCCCAGTTATTTCAATACAGGTTGTTGTTGTTTTAGTGACGGTGATATTACAGGCATAGAGATCGCAGGAGGATTTATTCGTCTTGTGAAGTGGGAACAGGAAGGCAAAAATGTTAACAGGATAGTACTCGAAGAAGCGCCGTTGGATTATCTGTTTGATCAGCTATAGCCAACGGCGCCTCTTATTAACTTTTATCAACCATTTTTTCCTGTGCTTCGCTGTATCTGTTACCTGTGTTTGGATATTTCTCCAGCAGATCTTCAATCTGTTGTTTATCTGAAGAAGAGAGGGTAATATCTACCGCTCCTGCATTTTCTTCAAGATATTTTCTTCGTTTGGTACCGGGTATCGGAATAATGTCTTCACCCTGGTTTAACACCCATGCTAATGCCAGCTGTGCTGCTGTACAGTTTTTGTTGCCAGCCAATGTTGCAAATTCCTCCGCAAGGTTCTTATTATTTTCTGCGTATTCAGCCTGGTACCGTGGTAAGGATTTCCTGAAATCGTTTTCTTTCAGCGTATTAACATCGAGTGTATTTGTGACAAGGCCACGCGCCAGTGGACTAAATGGAACAAAGGATATCTTTAGCTCTTTGCAGACTGGAATGATGTTTTTCTCTACATCACGCGTCAGAAGAGAGTATTCGCTCTGTAATGCTGAAATGGGATGTACGGCATGTGCTTTACGGATAGAGCCTACTCCGGCTTCGGACAATCCCAGGTAGCGTACTTTTCCTTCCTTCACGAGGTCCGCCATAGCGCCTACTGTTTCTTCAATGGGCACGTTCGGATCAACACGATGCACATAATAAAGATCTATGACGTCCGTCTGTAACCTTCTGAGACTGTCTGTTACTGCTTTTTTCATATAAGCGGGAGACCCGTTGAAGGCTGAAGACTGGCCATCGAAGGTGAACCCGAATTTGGTAGCAATAAATATCTTTGATCTGTTTGGCTTAAGGACTTTCGCTACCAGTTCTTCGTTTTTCCCGTTGGCATAAATGTCAGCCGTGTCCCAGAAGTTGATGCCCAGTTCAAGCGCTCTTTCCAGTGTGGCGATGGATTCAATATCATTTGCTTCGCCATATGCATGGTTCATTCCCATGCAGCCCAGTCCTATTGCTGATAACAGGACGTCTGTGTTACCTAATTTCCTGAATTTCATGAGATCGTCGTTTCTGTTTACGTATTCCTACAATGTAGTCCTTTAAAGATACAAACTAATATGCAGATCGGTTCTGACGCCTGACGCTATCTCATAAATTAGTTGCCATCATCATTTTTAATGCCGCGTTTATTCTTCTTAATACCCTGCTTGAGTTTGCCGAAATTGTAATTGATGCTCATGTTCACCGTACGGAAGTATTCCTGTGTGCTGGTATTTTGTTCGAATAATATACCAGACAGCGTAGTGCGGTTGTAACGATATTGGGTAAAAGGATTATTGACACTTGCAGCGCGGGAAAGTTTGTCTTTTATCAGTTCGTTATTAAATCCAAAGGAAGAACTGATCCTTCCATTTGTGTAAGCCACCGGCCTTTTATTACTGGTTTTTCTTACGTTGCATGTTGGTGTAATCCTTTTCTGTCAACGGATCAGGGGATAGGTGTTTAGTGAAAATCCCCTCATTCGGGGATATGTAGCAAGCGTATTTCTGCTGACCTTCGCGATCTGTAAATACAGACATAGCTCTAAACTTAAACAGCGACTAATGAAAAATCTTGTTTATCTGTTGGTAGTGCTCTTTGCCGCATGTAATCAACAACCGAATAATACCAGTTATGAACAATATTTTACACCCCATGATTCAGGTGTCCAGACTGGCGGTGTTAAAATGGTGGAGATAGAAACGCCTAAAGGTAAATTTCATGTGTGGACAAAACGAATAGGCAACAATCCGAGGATGAGAATATTACTTCTGCATGGAGGCCCCGGTGCAACGCATGAATTCTTTGAATGTTTCGAGAGCTTTCTGCCGAAGGAAGGCATTGAACTGATCGAATACGACCAACTGGAATCTTACTATAGCGAACAGCCTAACGACAGCAGTTTGTGGACAATGGAACATTATGTCGAAGAAGTAGAACAGGTACGTCAGGCATTACAACTTGACAGCACGAACTTCTACCTGTTGGGACACAGCTGGGGTGGTATGCTTGCAATAGACTATGCATTGAAATACCAGCAGCATTTGAAAGGTCTCATTATCTCAGATATGATGGCAAGTATGACCGCATATGCTGCGTATAACAAAGTGCTGAGAGGGCAAATGAGAAAATCGCTGGTCGATTCACTGGAAACATATGAAAACAATAATCAGTACGGAGATAGTACATATCAATCGCTCGTAATGACTGAGTACTACAAAAAACATATCTGTGTACTGCCTGAATGGCCGGAAGCCGTGAACAGGACCTTCAAACATCTTAACGGGGCTGTTTATGTTACCATGCAAGGGCCTAGTGAGTTCAAACCAGGTGGCCGTCTTATTAACTGGGACCGTACCGGCGATCTTCCTAAGATCAAGGTACCGACATTGACCATAGGAGCAAAGTTTGATACCATGGACCCCGAACATATGAAGTGGATGAGCACACAGGTACAGAACGGGAGCAATGTCTATTGTCCGGAAGGTAGCCATTTCAGCTGCTGGGACGACCAGAAACATTATTATCCGGGACTTATCTCGTTTATGAAACGTGTCGACCAGGGCACATTCCGGAAGGATTAGAAAGTATTATAAATTAGAATAGCGGGTCAGATCATTAGAATGACACATGCTAAAAGCTGTATGAAAAGAAAATAGGCTGCTCAATTTGAGACAGCCTATTTTTATTTTCTACCTGGTGAGGTAATTATTTCTTTTGTGTTTGCGCTTGTGCCTGTGCGCTGCCAAATACTGTTTTCAGCAGGTCGGTTACACGGGCGGCAGGGTCTTGTCTGATCTTTTGTTCTTCAAGCGCCACTTCCTGGAAGATGCCGGCAACCGCTTTTTCAGTTACATAAGCGGTAAGGTCGGTATTAACGGGAGTAGAGGAGAATTTGTTGTATACGGTGAAAAGATCTGACCAATATTTAGTAGCGTCCACTTTCTTCAACGCATCACTGATAGCAGGTTTGAATGCGCTGGTAAGTGCTGCGGTGGTTTTGTCCTTGAAGTAGTTAGTGGCGGCGGAATTACCACCTTTGAGAATGCCCAGGGCATCAGTAATGGTCATTTGTTTGATAGCATTTACGAAGATCGGGGCTGCGGATTTAGCAGCTTCTTCTGCACCTCTGTTCATAGACAGGATGGCTTTATCAACTACACTACCCAGACCAACATTACGTAAGGTGCTTTCTACCTTCTGGGCTTCAGGAGGCATCAGGATTTTAAGTGCTGCATTGGCAAAAAATCCGTTGGCAGCAGAAAGTTTATTTGCACTGTTCTGTGTGCCAATGGTCAGTGCTTCTTTCAGACCGGCGGCGATCTGTGCGGAACTCAATCCTCCGGCAGTAGGCAGATTGGATGGCAGATTGTTCAGGATTTGTTGTGAGGTTTCACAACCAGTACTGGTTAAAAGAAGTGCGGCTGCAATACATGCAAAAAAGCCTTGTTTCATAAGAGATTGTATTACATTCATAAATGTTAGTGATGGCAAAGATAGATTTTTCTTTTAATAGAATATTCCCTTTAAAAATGCGATATTGCATAAAGAGAACAACAATCATTCCCTAAGATCAGGAAGCACTTTTTAATATACAGGTAAGAACATATTTACTTTAGATCGGGGAGAGAAAACAGGTTTCGAACTGAGTCAGATTTAAAAATTCCACATGAAAACGTTCATAATCGTCGGCAGCGTAGCCGCCATTTACATCCTGCTCGTTATTGTAAAACTGATGAAATTGAATCGCCGGGCAAAGGAGATTGCTCTACGGGCAACGCAGGAACGTGAAATGCAACCTGAAAAGTATGATACCCCCGAACTACCTGAAGACGGAACACTTTCGCTGCATGACAGGCAATACATTGCCTGTGGCGCTAATCTGGCTTATCTGCATGGAGACCGGATGGATACCTTAGAAACAGACGGCGACCAGGATGAGATCAGAGGAATGTTAAGACGAGAATGGCATATCAATTCCAGAGACAAACTGCTCACTAATATCGACTGGTTAGTGAACCATGGCCATCGTGTTTATTTCAAACCTATCTGGCATATACTGACCACTTTACCTGTAAGAGAAAGGCAGGCAGCGTTGGAAAAACTACAGGAAGAGTTCACTGCCAAGGGAGATGAAATATCCGTGGACCTCTATGCATCCAACATTTCAGATGGATATAAACACCTGCGTGAAGAGGCCAGTTGCTTTGAAGGCAAGAAGTGCAAACTCGATGCCCTGACCTGGGACCTCGGCCGTGCTATTAATCTTTGCCGTTGGGGGTATGACGCCGGTTTCCTTTCCAGAGACGAAGCGATTGCCCATATCAGGAAATTCGGTAAAGAATTACTGCATAATTATACAACCTGGACTAACCTGGGAGAAAATTACCTGATGGGATTTGCTATGTGGAGTGGTGATCTCGAACAGCTAGATGAACTACATGGCGCTCATTGCGATCTTCTCTCCGAAGATAGCAGCCCCTGGGTGTTGCTGGAAAGCAGGTAAACAGATCAATATCTCTTTTTTTGTTGACCCGGTGCATAAGGTTTGGCGGATTTAGAACCCGTTAATTTTTTAGCTTGCCCGGGAGGTAAACCGTGAGGGTTTCCGTGAGGAGTAGCATGATAAGTACATGCACTTATTGTACAAGAAATAACGAAAGCAAACAGGAGCGACAGTATGAGTATTGGTCTCGTGAACATTTAAATAATGCTTTATTACAGAGAGTTGAGCAAATATGATACCGGAATATAATACCTGAGTACTCGCGCGGGTCAGGTCAAATTAAATCTTGCAAAAAGGACCCCATATCTTAGTGATATTCTAAATTTTCATATGTATATTTGTACTGTAAAGTCAGTGAATTCTACTTCCGGGAACATGCCTATGATTGAACTATGCTAAAGCGCGAAGCAGGTAGGTTGCAGCATTTGCAATGATATTTGTGTATCCCTTTCAATTTGTCATATGAAAAAGTATTCAGTCCGGTTATTGTTGACGTTTTTCTTTTTGTCATTGTCAATGACCGTTCTTTCCTGCAGGAAGATCAAAAATAAAGGGTCTCAGATTTTGAACAGCTCCAATGATGTGGTGACAGCACAAATTGATCAGGTATTTCCTACTTACAATGCTCATGATGCCGACACAGAGCATAATAAAAAACGTTTTAAGGAACATTTGCAGATCGAGCTGACAGGTGATGTGAAAAATCTTTATACCTATGGCGATTTCATAGGGATCGATTATTCTGTTCTAATGTCATTTAGCTGTGATCAGGCGACGATTGACAGGATCGTGAAGAAGAATGGTCTGCAATTATGTGCAGAAGATGAACTACATGGAATATCCTATCCGGGAATGTTCAATTGGTGGAAACAAGACACGATAGATAAACTCATCCCATATAAAGCAGGGGAGGAGGATGAATTCTGGCAATATCTGTGGTATAATCCCAAAACCAGACAGGCGTTCTACGAAGAGTTTAGTATGTAGACTGACTGGCTGCTGCATTCTTTTTACGGCATTCCATAGGGTAAATACCATATACGTTCCTGAACGTACGCGCAAAATTATAGTTGTTACTATACCCTAATTCTTCAGCAATATCTGCAACTGTTCTCTTTGTATTTTCCAGGAGATATTTAGCCCTTTGCATGACTTGCGTCAATATAAAATCGCTGATCTTGATCCCGAATGCTTTGGTAAATGCCCTGCTCAGTGTCTTCTCATTAATAAAGTGTTTTTTGGCTAGTATCCGCAGGCTGTGCTCGTGAATGTTGGGATTTAGCATCACTTCATTCCGTATGATCATCATGGTAGTAGTTACTGCAGTTTCGGAGTTGCCGGGAGAAGCTTCTTTTTCCTGGTATTCCGTCAGCAGTTCTACCACAATATTGCTTAGCTCATAATCACATGTTGCGTCATTACCCTGCATAGTGCCGGATAGATGACTCAGGTAGCGGGTCATACTCGGACTAACCGCTATCTGCGGCAGCACCGGTGAGGAGTAGGGACTTGTATTGATCTGTAATGCCTGTGCCGAACCCTGCTTTGTTTTGATCAGGTCAAGCAGTGTTTGCAAAGGAGGACGGTTATCTGCCGTTTCTCCACCGGAAGGCCGGGCGTCCAGCTGAAAATGAAGTGCTGCGAATACTACCAGTTCCATTTGCTAAGAGATTAACTCTTATCAAGTTACGCTATTTAACTGCAATCGGAGCACAATCATTTTATTTTATCTGAACATAGTGACAGTTCCCTGCTGTCGTGTCGGCTGTTTTTTGCTGTCTGTATAATCGGCCACCCAGATGTAAGTTCCTGGCGGCAGGTCAAGTCCTTTTTGTTTTCCGTCCCAGCCAGTCTCCGGATTGGATGTTTCGAAGACGAGCTGTCCCCAGCGGCCATAAACGGCTAATCTGAATCCGGTTACATCATCCTGCATTTTGGCCTTGAAAATGTCATTCTTGCCATCTCCATTAGGGCTGAAAGCTGTAGGCATGTAAACGGCGCAGTCCCTCCACTCTTTTTCGACAGTTGCAGTGCCTTCTACTATACAGTTATGACTGTCCCTGACAGTATATCGATAGTTTCCTGCGTCCAGGTGATGGAACCTGTTCTCGTTCTGAAATCCGGTATCAGCAATGCTGTAAGAATAAGGAATAGTACCTCCTGTTGGTGTGAAGATGAGCTGACCATCCTGTACACTGCTACAGGATACCGGCTTTGCCACGAGATCTTTTATCTGTAAAAGACCTGGATTGCCGATGTTGATTCCTTCCATTTTATAACAGCCCATACTATCTGTTACTTTCAGTGTGTAGTAATTGGCGCGGAGATTACTGAAGCCAGGTGTATCCTGGTCAGGGAACTGATCTACCAGCGCATATTTATATGGGGTTAAGCTTCCGCTTGCATTTACCAGGATACTTCCATCTGTATCCCCATAACAGCTAATGCCGGTTACTGTAGCATCGATATTTATATCCCATTGTTTTACCTGAATACTTTCAGATCTTCTGTTGCCTTTACCACTTGTCACAGTGACAGTATATTTTCCTGCAGGAAGATGGGCTACTGATGGTGTAGTATAACCACCTGGCTCCCATAGATAAGTGTAGGTGTCTTTTTCCAGGCTGTTTATTGTGACAGCAACTTTACCATCGTTCAGGCCATAACATGTATTCTCTGCGCTTACATCAAAGTTGAGCGTTTCTTCGATCATCGAAATATTATCCAGGAAAGTTACCACATAACATGTGTCGTCATAGTCCGTAACATAAGGTTCAAAACGAAGATGTGTGTAGGTCTTTTTAGGTTTTAATACTGCCGTGAAGCGGTTCCATTTTCTTTCATAACAGATATCTGAAAACCAGATCCTTTCTCCGATATCGCTTTCAGAACTGCTTCCCAGAATGGCCAGTGCTGTAGATGTTGCAGCTGATTCATCACTGCGATCATCCTCAGGCATCAATGCCATATCAAAAGAGATCAGGTAAGCCCTGCCGGCTTCAATTGGCTTTGATAATTGTTGTCCGATAGACGTCCATACAGGATGACCTACAGATGCATTATTTTCTGACGCAGCCAGTAATGCAGCATATGTTTTTCCATCTGATGGGGGGATCTCATTATTGCCTCCCATCGGTAATGTATATGCAATCAAATTAACACCTCTCTGATACCATGGAGCAGGAATTCCATTCATTGTTGGTTGTCCTTCGAAAGATGGATTTTCCAGGTATATCGGCATCGTTTGTGACCTGGCTATAATCGGAAGCATGATCAATAAAGATACGAGAATGGTTTTCAGTATGTTGAATAGGACACTGAAGGTTTTCATAGGTTATATTACGGGTATAGGTAATACGAAGTTACGTAAATACCACGAGAATATAGCCCTGAAAGCCTATGAAACGGGGTTTTTCTGCCAATAAATTATATTGTTTTTCTTATGGAGTTTTCTCCCAGACTGTTACAAAACTTCCAGTCAGTTGATAAGGAAGGACTTCGGCAAGTGCCCCATCCCATTTCTGCAGAATTTTTATCTTTTTGGTGAAAAAAGAAAAAGGAAAAACATCATCAATAAAGTTTGTTTTACCAAACCTGATGATCTTAAATCGTGTTTTACGTGCTAATACTTCGAGAGAATTTTTACTGAAGAACTGTACGTGGGTCAGGTCATCCGCATCTGATTGAACAGTAGTGCCTTTATAACCAAGCATAGATTTTATTTTCAGTATGCTTCGCCATACCCAGTTGTCTTTCTTCTGTAAGGCAATAACAGGTTTTGTTATCAGTACTTCCCTGGGCCCCATTCCATTAGGTACGGTAACTATGAGCACACCGTCGTCTGCAAGCGATTGATACAGCACATCTAACAGCTTCTCAGGCTGATTAAGATGCTCGAGCACTTCACTGCAGATGATGGCGTGGTATTTCCTGCCATCAGCCACAAGCTCTTCAGCACTGATAACGTCAAAGCTGACATTGGGAAGGTCAGTGAGTGCTCTTGCTTTCTCAATTGTTTTAGTGCTGATGTCAATGCCGTAGACATTGAATCCTTCGCGGCCAAGCTGGCGGGCAATGATCCCGTTACCACAACCTACGTCGAGTACAACGGCGCCATCAGGAAGGTGTTTTTTTAAACTGTCTATGATAAACTCTAATCGCTTGATATCAGCGAGCCTGTTATATTCAGTCTGCATAGTACTTAATGATTATAGATTATATGTTCGCATCTGGGGATGAGGAAATTTGAGGTATAAGTTTGTTGACTCCTGTAATTTCGTACGAGGACTGTAAATTACCGCCTCATTTACGGAAATACTGACCCTCATTTGCGGACAAAATCTTTATTGCATAACAGAACAGCAGAGCTACATCGATAACAATATCGCTATGGAACGACGAACACGATATTGCCGATGTAAGTAAAGAGATACCGGGCCATGCCGGTAAACGGAACGGCCCGGCATATGTGTTATTTTATTTGTGCTATTTCAAAGTGCATTCCATCCTTTCGCGAGAAATGACCTCCCCAGTAAAATCCATTCTGATTAGCTATCTGCACAAGTTCTCTGACAGATCCTTTCTGACCGACCAATGCAGGAACGGCACCGAGCTGGTTCCATGCTACATTGATGTCGAATGCGGAGCCGAAAGCATGATTACTCAAAGTGGTGCGGCTACCCCTGATAAATCTCGGCACATAAGATCCGCCCCAGGTTAGTACGAGTGGAAGCAGTCCTGCCTTTTCCCAGTCCTTCCATAACTTAACAAGCTGATTGGCTGCCAGCGTATGGAATTGTACTTTATCTGAACCTTTGATGTTGATCAGCTGCGGAATGGAAGTCATCACAATGTTCTTACTTGCCCAGTTTCCGGTGACCTTAATATTTTCGGGATTACCAGGAATGGGCTGGGATACAAAAGTGAACTTGCCAAATACCTTTGCCCGTTCTTCATTAGAAACGAGGGGCTTAAATGACGGTGGTTTAGGAAAGTCTGCTCCCGATTTATCGGTGCGATCGTCGACGGCACCATCAAATCCGAGCTGCATGGCTACGCCATATGTTTTGTTGCCTACGATGCCATCGGGCTGAAGATTGTTCCTGCGCTGGAATTCGATAGTTGCATCCTGTACTTCACTTGTGAAATTGCCATCAACGACACCGGAATACAGCTGTTGGCCAGTTAAGAAGAATTGCCAGCTAGTTACCAGAGGACCTTGGCTGTTGATCCTGATCAGTTTAAGTTCCATGATGTTTGGAAGGGTTATTTGGTTATATAATGGGGTTGTGGTTTATGGGTGTTTTTTGAATAATAGTATATTGGGGTGCTTGTAATCGAGGTTATAACAACAGGCTCGAAGATACGGGCTTTTTCGCTAAAGACCTATACCAAGTGGTTGGTATTTTGGCAACTTTTCATGTTAGATGACTGCTGGCATATTTCTACCGGGCATCGCTATATTACCGCCCTCTAAACTCAAGAATATGACCATTCGTTCCCTACGTTCGTGGTGCATCTACCTCTTTATGATCCTTGTTATCGCCGCTTGTAGCAAGGAAGATCAGGCACCCCCAAAAACAACACTTGCCACTGCGCAACCTGGACCCCAAAGTAACACGGCATCTGCTATACCTGTATCATGGTATCAGCTGGAATTCAAACTAATCAAGGAAACGCCGGGATTTAGTCCGCCGGTAGCTGCGCGGGCACTTGCATACACCGGTATAGCGCTGCACGAAGCTGTGATATGGAGTGACAGGTATGGTCATTCCCTTAGTGGTCAGTTAGATGGCCTGCGCAATGTACCACGCCCGGTAACAGGTAAACGATATAATTGGGAGATCGTAGCCAACAGCGCGATGGCCGATATTATCAGAAGCCTGTATCCCAATGCCAGTGCTGCAAATCTGTTGCTCATAGCTGCACTGGATAGTACAAATAAAGCTGCAGCATCAGGTGGCTGCGGCCAGGATGAAATCATCCGCTCTGTAAATTTTGGTAAACAGGTCGCTGCTGCTATCTATGCATGGTCGGCTACTGACGGTGGAAAAGACGGTTATCTGAATAACTTCCCGACCGATTACGTGCCACCGGTAGGTTCTGCTTATTGGGTACCTACACCTCCGGCCTTTCAGCGTGCATTGTTGCCTTACTGGGGCAACAACCGTCTGATAGTGAAACCACGCCATCCAGAGACGGCAAATATCGCACATCCTGCCTTTTCTACAGATACGGCTTCGGCGTTCTATAAAGCCGCTTATTTCGTCTATAATAAGCAAAATACGCTGACGCTGGAAGAGAACCTCATTGCGCGTTACTGGGCTGACGGTGGTGGTACTTTTACACCTCCGGGCCACATGCTGGCAATCACGTCCCAACTGATCGTTGAGAACGGGCTTAGTTTAACGCAGGCGGCGAAACTTTTTGCCCAGGTAGGCATTGGCGAAAACGATGCGGCTATTGTATGCTGGAAGTATAAATACAGGTATAATCTCCTGCGGCCAATAACTTACATACAGACTTACATATCTGCTGGCTGGACTTCGCTGATAGGAACACCTCCATTCCCGTCCTATACGTCAGGGCATGCAAGTTTCTCTGGCGCCGCAGGTACTATCCTGGCTGATTATTTCGGTAGTAACGAGTCCTTCACCGATAACCAGAAAGTGTCCGATGGCTTTACTCCCCGTTCTTTCAGCAGTTTTCAACAAATGGTCGATGAGGCTTCCATTTCGAGGGTCTATGGTGGTATTCACTACCAATTCGATAGCGAGATAGGAGCACAAACCGGCCGGGATGTTGCTTTGCGCGTATTGTCCCTGCGGTATTGATCCCTGAAATTCTTTAAACATAAAGGCATTCACTTCTGTGGATGTCTTTATGTTCTGTAACTAAAACGTCTATATTTTCATAATATCGCTCCTGTCTCAACAGGTTGATTATCATGAACCTTCTACATTGAAGGCCGTTTTTTCTTCTATATTTCCCACATATAATTGTGCCGGTTAACCTGCCGTGAGTATTTTCGAACCGGAAAAGCCATATCACAATTCTCAAAAGAACCATTTATTTATTCATCAAATCTCCCTCAAAATGAGAACTCTATTATGGGCCTGTTGTGCCCTGTTCCTGTTCGCGTGTAACAAATCGTCGCTTGAGCCACAAGAACTTTCTTTATCCGGTAAGCTAAAGGCGGATGTTTCAGCTAATGCGGTTGCAATCAACAAATCAACTAACAAAAAGATCTTTATCCATTGGATGCCCTGGTTTGAAACGCCGGCATCCAGAGGTGCCTGGGGCTATCATTGGAAAATGAATAACCAGAACCCGGATATCATTGTTAATGGCAAGAGACAGATAGCTGCTTATTTTTATCCTAAAACCGGGCCTTATGCTTCCGGTGATCCGGATATTATTGAGTATCAGTTGCTGCTGATGAAATATGCCGGTGCTGACGGTGTATTTATCGACTGGCCGGGCACAAGACAGCGTTACGACTATCCGGACAACCTGGCTAATTCCAATGCATTGATCAGTAAACTAAATGCGGTAGGGCTCCAGTTCTCTATTGTACATGAAGACCGTAACTGGGACCCTGGTATGGCTTCCAGTGCCAACGGCGATTTCGTGTATATGCAGAACAACTATTTCAACCAGGGAAATTATCTGCGTAACGCCAGCAATGCACCTGTCGTATTGAATTTTGGCCCTATCACCTTTCATCAGCCTTCAGAATGGAATACTATCCTGAATGGTATTAATCCGCGTCCTAAGATCATACCATTGTTTGGATTTACAAATGAAGTCGGCGCTAATAACGCTGGTGGCGAGTTCCCATGGATCTACCAGGAACATCCGGGAGTGGTGGACCGCTATTATACACAGGCGGCCAGCTTCCCGCTGTCTATAGGGGTAGTGTATCCTGGATTCAAGTCTTTCTATGCAGCAGGCGGTGCTGACGGTCCTACATGGGAGATCCCTTTTAATGGCACTTCTACTTTTTCTACCATGCTGGACAAAGCACTGAATTCCAGTGTGAGCATCATCCAGTTTGCTACCTGGAATGACTATGGCGAAGGTACTATCATTGAACCTACGGATCAATTTGGATACTCGTTCCTGACCATCATGCAGCAGAAGCTGGGTGTACCTTATGGACAACATGAACTGGAAGTGATCTCCCGCCTGTACGAATACAGGAAGCAGTATGCAGGCAACGGTAGTGTACAGCAGCAATTGAACCAGGTGTTCAACTATCTGGTTAATCTGCAGATCAGCAATGCGGAAAATCTGTTAAACAGTATTGGCGGTGGTGGAAATCCTCCTCCGACCGGAACCGGTGTACTGATTAAGAACAAATGGCTGAACACTTATTTGTACGAGGAGAACGGCCAGGTGAAATATAACGGCAATAACAGCGGCAATCAATACAGATGGGTACAGGAAACGGTGAATGGTCACATCCGCTTTAAGAATGTGGCTACCGGACATTACCTGAACATAGAACACCTGTATAGCTATGTTGAGAGTTCCGCCGTACCGAATACTTTCTACAGCAGTTATTGGGTATTGGAAAGTTACAATGGTTATACCCGTTTGAAAAATGAATGGCAGAATACGTATCTGAATCTGGAGAACCAGAGCGGTTTTGCTCAGTGTACGAACGTACCGGCATTCTTTGAAAGCGGCCAGTGGACATTACAGAATTAAGGACTGATATATGGAGGTAAGGGCTGTCCGCGCAGGCGGACGGCCCTTTTTTTGATCATTCAGATCTTAAGCTTTTTACAGGATTGCTCATAGCGGCTTTGATCGCCTTGAAGCTAATAGTCAGCATGGTAATGACAGCCATCAGTATAAGGGCGATTACAAATACCGTCCAGTTGATATTGATGCGGTATGCGAAGTTCTGCAACCATTGGTTCATCAGGAACCAGGCCAATGGTGCGGCAATGATAGCAGCAAATAGGATCAGTTTGAGGAAATCCTTTGATAACATAGCCACTATGCCGGATACAGATGCCCCTAATACTTTACGTATGCCGATCTCTTTGGTGCGTTGTTCCGCTGCATAAGTAATAAGCCCGAGCACCCCCAGGGATGCGATCAGGATTGCCAGTATGGCAAAGGATATAAAGATCTTGCCTGTACGTTCTTCCGACTGATACAATTTGTTGAAGCTATCGTCCAGGAAGAAATATCGGAAAGGTTGTCCCATCATTGCCGGTCGGGCATGATATAGAGCACCGATCTTTTTAATGACCTGCTGCACATTGTCCGTTTGGACACGGAACGCCATTTTCCCGGTGTATTCGCCTAGTGTAAGCACGGCAGGAGGTATCTTGCTGCGTAAAGAACCCGCATTGAAGTCTTTCACTATGCCGATGATCTTCATTTTTTGCTCACCACGATAGAGATATTTGTCAGTGATATCAGTATACCCTAGCAGTTTCGCCGCGGTCTCATTAATGATGAGTGATCCGCTGGTATCAGTCGGCATATCCGGAGAGAAATTCCTGCCGCTTGCCATCTGCATGCCCAGCGTAGGAATGTAGTCAGCATCCACATACCATTCGGTAAGTCCAAGCACCTGACCGGGACTTCTGGCAGCATCTTTGGAAAAAATATTTGTATTCAGATTGATGGTCGTAGGCAATGTAGTTGTCATAGTGCCCGCAGTTACGCCAGGCACTTTCATGACATCCTCTTTAAAGCCTTTGGCGTGGATCCATAGGGCTTGTGTGTTCTCCAGCACCAATACCTGCTGCCTGTTATATCCCAGCTGTTTATTGCGGATAAAACTAAGCTGGTTATAAATAACCAGTGTGCCTACAATCAACAAGATGGCTGCCGCAAACTGGAAGATGACCAGGCTGTTTCTGAGCCAGCTGTTTTTAAAGCCGGTAGACAGTTTTCCTTTCAACACCTTTACAGGTTCAAAAGAGGATAAAAAGAACGCGGGATAGGCGCCGGCCATCAATCCCACAATAATCACTATCACAAACAACAATGGGAATATCCACGTCAGGGATGCCGGAGTAATACTCAGTGATTTCCCTGACAGATCATTCAGATAGGGTAATAATATTGCAGCCAGGCATATCGCAATGATCATGGCACAGCAACTGGTCAATACGGATTCTGCAAGGAACTGTATTATCAGACTGCTTTTCTGAGAGCCCATCACCTTGCGTAAGCCCACTTCTTTGGCTCTTCCTGCTGAACGGGCGGTAGACAGGTTCATAAAGTTCACGCAGGCTATCAGCAAAATGATAATAGCAGTAATGATGAAAATGTAGACGTATTGTATATTGCCGGATGGTTCAGCTTCGTTAGCCAGGTCAGAATAAAGGTGGATCTTTTTGAGAGGAATGGAGTTATAGCGGAAATGACCGCCTTTCGCTTCAAGATCAGCAATACCACTACCCGTCAATTTCCTCAGGTCGTTTTCCATGTATCTCTTAGTAGCCTGCTTCAGATAACCATCGAGTTGTTGCTGAGTTGTGCCAGGACGCAATAAAACATAGGTTACAAAATTGTCGGCCATCCATTGCGCCTCCCGGCTGTACTCTTCCTGTGCCATTGCCCTGATGAAATCAAAGTGCAGATGGGACTGTGACGGTACATCTTTGATCACGCCTGTAACTGTGTATTGGTTGATATTGTCGGTATGTAATATTTTGCCGACAACGTCTGTGCTGTTAAAGTATTTTTTAGCCATCCTTTCCGAAATGACCATTGAAAAGGGATTACGCAGGGCTGTAGTAGGATTTCCTGCAATCATTTTCAATGCAAACATGTCGAAAACTGTGGAATCGGCGATGCAGACATTGCTTTCCAGCAAAGTTTCTTCTCCCTTTTTCACCAGGATATTGTCCTGCTGAAGAAAGCGCACATATTTTTCAATCTGCGGATAATCCTGTTGCAGTACAGGCCCGAACTGAGCAGGAGTGTTGCGCTCTTTGAACGCACTGCCATTTACCAGGAAATCTGCATTTATTCTGTAAATGCGATCCGCTTTATCATTGAAGTACTCATACCTTAACTCGTCTGTTACAAATAATGTAATCAATAAACAGGTGGCCAGTCCAATGGCCAGTCCCAGAATAGTGATGGCAGAAAAGCCCTTATTTCTCCAGAGGTTACGTATCGCTATCTTGTAGTAGTACCTGAACATTGCATTTCTTTTAGGTCGGTGGCAATAATATACGATACTGGCGGCGCCAAGAGAATGCCAATTTGTAATTCTATTGATAATGAGTTGTTTAGGGGTGTGTGACTTCTGGTAAGTGTCCGGTTTTGGCATAGTGGTGTTCGCTTTTATTGAGATGGTCGGGTATGAAAATTGCGGAAGCACTTTTACATGAGCGGGTTGCAGGAGCCCGTTTTTATGAATATCTTACCAATACTCTCAATCTGTTATAAAACCCTTGTTATGGAGAATACTCGCAAACAGAATACCCGTCGGCATTTTTTGCAAAACTTTACTGTTTCCGCAATCGCATTGACAGTCCTTCCCCGCCTGGGCATAGCTGGCCGGCCGGACTTTTTTGAGCAGCTTTATGATGGCCCTGTATTACGGGTGGCTATCATGGGATTGGGTGGTTATGGTTCAAGGGTAGCAGAGGCTATGCAATCCTGTAAAAAGGCTAAACTGGTAGGTGTTATAAGTGGCACGCCTTCCAAGGTTAAGGACTGGCAGAAGAAATATAATATCCCGGAGAAGAATTGCTATAATTATGAGAACTTTGATAAGATCAAAGACAACCCGGACATTGATGCCGTATATGTGATCACGCCTAATGCCCTGCATCATGACCAGGTGATCCGCGTAGCAAAAGCGGGCAAACACGCGATCTGTGAGAAGCCAATGGCAATAAATGCAAAGGAGGGCCAGGAAATGGTAGACGCCTGCCGAAATGCCAATGTAAAGTTGCTGGTTGGTTATCGCATGCACTTCGAGCCTCACACACTTGAAGTGATCCGTATGCGGAAGGCTGGAGAGTTTGGTAAGGTGCTCTTCTTCCAGGGACTGTGCGGGTTCACTGCCGGAGACCCTAAACAATGGCGCCTCAATAAAGAACTGGCCGGTGGTGGCTCCCTGATGGATATCGGTATCTATGCGTTGAATGGCGCCCGCTATATGATAGGAGAGGACCCTATTTGGGTAACGGCACAGGAGACGAAAACCAATCCTGAGAAATTCAAACCCGGCGTAGACGAAACGATCCAGTTCCAACTCGGTTTCCCCAGTGGTGCGGTCGCGTCCTGCCTGTCTACTTACAACATGAATAATCTCGATAGGTTCTTCCTGAATGGTGAGAAGGGATTCGCCGAAATGCAGCCGTCTACCGGTTATGGACCTATCAAAGGGCGTACGCATAAAGGAGAGCTGAATCAGCCTGTTGTAGTGCATCAGACCTTGCAGATGGAGGAAATGTCCGATATCATCCTGAATGGTAAACAACCTGAAGTGTCTGTGTTTGGTGAGGAGGGAGTGAAAGACCTGAAAGTGATGGATGCTATCTATGAGGCTGTAAAAACAGGAAAGAAAATTGATTTGAAGTTATAAAAATAATAATAGGGCAGTCGTGAGCTGCCCTATTAGGTTATTTATTTAGGTAAATGATCTGGGTATTGGAAGTTACGATATTTTAAATAATAACCATTTAATGTATTGCTGAATGTCATATATTGAGTGAAAATCTCTATACCGATGTCTTCAGATAACACTCCTGAAACGACAGAAAGAAATTGGGCGTTTATAATTTCTCCCTGTATAGTAATAATAGGCTTGCTTGCAGGTTTCTTCATTTATCAGTATGCTATGATTAGGCGTGGACAATCAAGTGGCTACCTCGCTGCATTCGTCGTGGTATCAATTCCGTACGCATTGGTTACGTTGAGCATAGATATGTTCATTAAGAGGTCTCTGAGGAACAAGGAGCAGAAAGCAGGTTATATCTGGGCCATTGAATCGGTTTTACTGATTTGCTGCGCGATCCTTTTGTATTATTTCTTCAAAAGTCAGAACTGACAGTAAATATGGAAAAGATTAAAAGGAACTGGGCGTATATTTTCTCCCCCTGCATAGTTGCAATAATTATGCTTGCATGTGTGGTCATTGGTGCAAATGTGCTAAGCGGAAGTCCAGAACCAATGGCCTTCGCGGGATTGCTATTGGTCTTACTATTTCCCTGTATAGTTATTGCGCTGGCAGTAGATATCATCATCAGAGCGTTCCTGAGAGATAAAGAAGACAAGCTAAAAGCCGGTTTTATCTGGATAACGGAATCTTTTTTATTGCTTTTCGGTGTGATTTTTTGGTGCTGCTGTCGCTAATATAATAACCATAAATGTCTTCATAAAAAAGCCGGCTCAATTAATTCGAGCCGGCTTTTTGTTGTTAATGATGATTAGTTTTTGATGACCTTTTTAGTCGTAGCAACTCCGTTATGGATCAACTTAACAACATACATCCCTGCAGGTAGATGACTTGCAGAGAATGATCTGTTATAAGTTCCGGAGGAAAGATTTTCTCTGAATATTGCCGCTACCTGTTTACCATTGATGTCGTATATCACTAATGCTGTTACACCTGCATCTTTCAATGTAAATGAAACATTCGCATTGGTAGAGAATGGTGTAGGATACAGGCTGAACTGCGTTTGAATAGTCGTCGGTTTTTCCAGAGCAGCAGCTGCTAGTGCTTTAGCTGCAGGAGCTGTCGCTGTGATCACTAACTGAGGCGCATTTGACCCTGTTTCTTTTGAGTTAAAAACGATCCTCGGTGTGCTGATAGCGCTGTTGATCAAAGCCAGGGATATCGCATTGCGGCCTGCTGCTTTTTCGCTGTTCACATAAGCCGTGATGTCCAACGTATAATATCTCGCTGTACTATCTATAACAGTTACTGCACCTAATGAAGGACCGGTAGCTGGTTTATTATTCCAGGTCAGGGCTGTTTCTGTCCAGGTGCTGTTAGCAACAGCAAATACCCCCACCGGGATATTGGTAGATCTGATATCTTCCAGTTTACCATATACTTTTAATACTGCACTGGATATTGTACCGCTCACATTGCTGAGATCAAAACCGATATATGTTTGCCTGTCAAAGCCTGTGGTAGCAGCTGTATTCAGTTTGGTTGACAGGATAGATGCATCGGTAGTGCCATATGCAGTTGTAGCGAAATCACCGTTTCTTACATAAGCGTCTTTCGTTGCAGTCAGTGTGGTCGTTGTGACCGGCGATGAAGATTGACCAGCTCTTACTCTTATTTCAGTAATGCTGTTCCATGCGCTTGCACTGTTACCATAACCTAAGATCCTCACGTATTTGGACGTTCTTGCGGTGAACGTAAATGTTTCCAGTGCAGTGGTAGTACCGCTGCTCTGTAAACCTGTTGCCGCCGGTATCCATGCACTGCCATCAGTGCTGGTTAGAATATCGAAGAAAGTACGTCTGGTATCGCCTGCGTAGAATGCAATGTCAACACCAGTTACGGTAGTGTCTGCGCCAAGGCAGAGCTGTATGTACTGTCCGTCGCCGCTGGCAGACCAACGGGTATTGAAGTCGTTGTCAAGCACATTAGCAGCAACATTACCGTCATCGCTGCTGGCGCTGGCTGGCACACAGGTTTGTGGTGGAGGTGTCACAGGTCCTGCTTCCGGTTTCCACCAGTTACCGGAGATAAACAGCTGGCATAACAGACTGTAAGTATCGCTGTAATAGCCCGATTTAGCCGTTTTAAGGAAGTTCCATCCGCTGTTCAGGAAAGCCTGGTTATTGCTGTTCACAACGGAAGCAGCAACAAAAGGCGCTACGAATACAGCTTCAGGATCACTGCCGGAAACAGTACCATTCAGCTGATAACCATCTTTCACGTTAGCAGGATTACCACTTGTTTTACCAATGATCCAGGTAGCGATCTTGTTTGAGATGGTGAGTGCGTTGGTATTACCATACAGCGCATAATCCATTATTACACGTAGAGGTACACGGCAGGCATTGTAGTTATATTCGTTTGTTTGCGGACCTTCATCAATGAAGTTTTTTGGTGCAGGTTGCGGCGGATTTTTTACCACGAAATCAGAGATAAGACCGGTAGAAGGAGAGTAAGTCGCACTGAACTGGTTGTACACTGCGTACAGGTTGTTGATCAGGTTCAGCCAGGTCGCATCTCCTGTTTCCTGGTAGAAGGCGCGCATGTGGCTCAGCATCCAGTCTGAAGGACGGGTATCCAGGGTACTTTTGCTGTCCCAGTCGCCCAGGTTCAGACGGTTAGTGCTGGTCACATTGGCTGCTTTCAGGCCGTTGGTGATCATCTTCTTTGCTTCAGCGAGATAATTGATCGCACCATCAGAACCCCATTGATAATGCGCCAGTATCAGCGAATAGGCAATATCGATATCGCCATCGGTAGCGGAATCAAAATGTCCCTGGGCACCTTTCGCATCTGCAACAACCCATCCCATCAGGTTGGTGTTGATGCTGCTATGGAAGGCCCTCGCAGTTTTGTACAATCCATCATAGATGGTCTTTGCATTAGGATCGTGACCCGCCATAAGGGCGGTGATCACCATACCGTAACCATGCCCTTCAGAGGTGCCTAATGGTACATAACCTTCAGCGTCACCACTGATCTCTCCCCTTATATAATAACCTCCCGGAAGAGATGCCAGGTTGTTTTTCAGGTACTTTGATTTCCAGTAATCATAGTAGCTGGCTACGCTGGTGTTCATGGCCGCCTGCGTGACATTGTTAGGTTTGATACAGTTCGGATAAGTAATGGCTTGTGGAAAAGGCTTGTTCTGCGCCTGCACAAGAAGGCTGGCAACACTCAATGTGCTGGTTACCAGGAGGGAATAAAACTTAGTCATATACAGTTTATTTTAAGGGTACGGTTTTTCGTCTTTCTTATAGGTATTTTGAGTCGTCTGATATGGTAATGCAATCGTTTGCTAAAATAATGATAAGTGCAATATCAACGGTCAATTTATTTATGTCGGCTAAAGAATATCATAGCCGTTCTGCCTGCCACTATTTAAAAAAGTCTTGTTTGCCAACGTGTTGATAAAGATTAAATTTATCGTCTGAAAGATCACCTTATTACAAATCAAATGCTATGAATATGAGATCCAGCATATTAACATTGTGTCTTGCTGCTTTTATTGGAACCGCGAATGCCCAGATCAGCACACCGGATAGTCTGAAAACAACAAAAGGAGTGTTGGTCATTCAGCCGGTAGAACATGCTAGTCTGGTCCTCTCCATAGGCGGCACCGTTATTTACGCTGATCCTGCGGGTAAAAAGGATAATTTCAAAGGCCTGGCAGCACCGGATATCATTCTTATCACAGATATCCATGGCGACCATTTCGACTCCGCCGCTGTAGCTGCCCTGAGAACAGAAAAGACACGTCTCATCGTACCTGCTGTAGTAGCGGAAAAATTACCGGCATCATATAAACCTATGGTGACCGTGTTGAAGAATTTCGGTGTTACTACTCAAAATGGTATTACTATTAATGCTATTCCCATGTATAATTTGCCTGAAACGCCCGATTCGAAACACCCAAAGGGTAGGGGCAACGGATATATCGTGACAGTAGGTGGTGCTCGTATCTATATATCAGGCGATACACAGGGCATTCCGGAAATGCGTTCACTCAGGAATATTAACGTAGCCTTCGTTTGTATGAACCTGCCATATACAATGGATGTAAAAGAGGCGGCAGATGCAGTACTGGCATTTAAGCCACGGATCGTTTATCCTTACCACTACCGTGGCCAGAAAGGCTTGAGTGATGTCAATGCTTTTAAGGATATAGTCAATAAAGGTAATAAGAACATAGAAGTGCGCCAGCGCGACTGGTACCCTAAACAGTAGACTAGTGGCTGCACAAAGTGATTGTTTTCCAGAGGGGCCGGCATCATATGCCGGCCTTTTTTATTGGTCCGGGGAAAAATGTCCATCAGGTTGCGAAATACTGTCATTCTCTGCGGATGCATTTTGAACCATCTTTGTATCACAAAACGAAACAAAAACAATCACACACAAATAATCAAAAAATGAAAACAACATCAACTTCAAAATGGCAATTAACTGGCATCCTGGTAGCGGCATTCGCGCTGTTCTTCAACCTTCTTTCTGTATCTGTTTTTGCGCAGGTAAAGAAAGCTAAAAATATAGTACTTGTTCACGGAGCGTTTGTAGATGGTTCCGGTTGGAAAAAGGTACATGATATCCTGGCTAAAAAAGGTTACAATGTAACAATAGTTCAATATCCGCTTACTTCTCTGGCCGATGACGTAGCAGCCACCAAACGTATCCTGGACAGACAGGATGGCCCATCTGTACTGGTAGGACACTCATGGGGCGGTACAATCATTACAGAAGCAGGTGCGCACCCAAATGTAGCATCCCTGGTATATGTAGCCGCTTTCCAGCCTGACAAAGGTGAAACTACCCTCCAGTGGGCAACATCTTTACCTGCTGCTCCAGAAGCTGGTTTGCTGCCTCCCGATGAAAAAGGATTTATCTACTACGATAAAGCTAAGTTCCATGACGGTTTTGCCGGTGATCTGAGCAAAGAAGAAACTGACTTCATGTATGCATCCCAGGCGCCTATCTTCGGTGCAAGTTTTACAGCACCTGTAGCTGAAGCTGCCTGGAAAACCAAGCCGACCTATGCTATCGTTGCGACTGAAGACAAAGCGATCGTGCCTGGCATTCAGCGTAACATGTAC
The DNA here is from genome assembly GCF_003182155.1 of Chitinophaga sp. S165. Lineage (GTDB taxonomy): Bacteria > Bacteroidota > Bacteroidia > Chitinophagales > Chitinophagaceae > Chitinophaga. The sequence goes on along the minus strand of NZ_QGTG01000012.1, from coordinate 92,111 downwards.
AAACGTGGTGGCGATAAAGTAACAGAAGTTAAAGGTAGTCACGTAGTTTTCATATCCCAACCGGAAGCAGTTGCGAAAGTGATCATAGCTGCGGCTGAAGGTAAATAGTTCTGAAAAACCAGACATAGTAACCATTATAGGGGACAATGAAAAACAGGGCCGTAGAGGCCCTGTTCCATTTTATAAAAACTGTTATTTACTTATGCCCACGCCTTTTTCAGCGATGTCCTGAAAGCCTGCGGAGATGTATTGATAGCATTTTTAAAATACCTGCTGAAGTGATACTCATCCTTGAAGCCCAATTCATATGCGATCTCTTTGATCGGCTTGTTCGTATGATAGAGGTCCCGTTTGGCTTCTACAATGATCCGCTCTGTGATCATATCTGTAGGCGTTCTGCCATAGTGCTCCTTGACAATTTTTCCGAGGTTTTTAACCGTCATGTTAAGCAGGTCAGCATATTCACCGGCACTGTGTTTCTCACGGAAATGTTTATCAATGTAAGCCTTGAATTGTAAAAGTGCTTCCGATTCGCTTGTTTGTTCCTTCAACGGTGGTTTGACAATATTTTGCGAAACCTTTATCCTGGTTACATTGATCAGGAGGATCTTCAGGTAGGAGATCAGCAGATCATGCTGGGCGAGGCCTGCCACCTGTAGTTCATTGGCCACCTGGTTTATCAGCTGCTGGATCATGGTATTTTCATCCGCAGGAATATGTACCAGTGGCGTCTGATGGATATTGTTAAAAAGAATGCCATCGCAGGCTACTTCCTTGTGATGTTTGATCACACAGAAGAAGTCGTGATGGAAATTCAGCATTACACCTTTTATGTTCTCACCCCTGATCATAAAAGGATGAAAGGGGGCAAAGAAAAGCATCGTTCCTTTTGATACTTTGTACTCAGTGAACTCTGCCTTCAGGGTCCCTTCTCCCTCAGAAAGCCATATAATGGAAAAATGAGAAACCCTTTGCAGTTCATTAAAATGCGCGTCACTTTCAAAATGGACCATCCTGAAACCCAGACTACCGTCAATGGGATTTGTGAGGACAAAATCGGGAGTTGTTGTCATATGTAAAAAAGCATTACCTGTTCTCTAGCCAGGACAGAAATATCTGTACTTTTTCTTTATTAACCAACAATTTGTCCGGTGCCGGTACAAGAAGGTTTACCAGCAGCTTTCTTGCAAAGTAATGCTCCACGTCCTTTATCGCTGCAAAATTGACCAGGTATTGCCTGTTAAGCCGGAAAAACTGGTCGGGAGACAACATAGCATGGATCTGGTCAAGGGACTGGTTGAGCATATATTCCTGCTGATCGAAGGTCTTGATAACAGTGGTCTCATGCTTTATATAGAAAAACGCGATACTGTCTGTCGGGATGTTGATATACTTATTCTGCCTGAAAACAAGGAAGTTCTTCTTGCCCGCAGGCGTGTTGATCTTGGTCAGCAGATCATTTAACTGGGGAACACTGTTAGCGTTCTGCTGAAAGAAGTTCTTCAGCTCATCCACCTTTTTGAAAGCAGATATAATATCATCTTTTGAGAATGGCTTCAGTACATAGTCTACGCCATTTGCTTTGAAAGCGTCCAGCGTATAATCGTCAAATGCCGTACAGAAAACTACAGGGCATGAAATTTTGACTGATTTAAAGATGTTGAAACTAAGACCGTCAGAAAGCTGGATATCCATAAATATCAGGTCAGGCTGTTCATTTTCGGTAAGATACTTAATACTGGACGTAACGCTTTGCAGCTGCGCCACAACCTTTGCTTCAGGCCTTATTTTCATGATTAAAGCAGCCAGTGAACCAGCTGCCTTTATCTCGTCTTCAATAATGAGTACATTCATTGTATCACGGGTAGTTTTACTTTAAAGGTTTTTTCGTCTGCCTCGATCACTATTTCTTTTTCCAGAAGATGACTATACCGCTCACTGATGTTATTCAGTCCGACCTTCAACGATACTTCTGATTCTATCTTAGGTTGCAGATCATTCTCGACCACGATGGTATCGTTTTCAACATAAAGCCTGATCTCTAAAGGCCGTTCCAGCGATACGATGTTATGTTTGATCGCATTCTCAACCAATAACTGTAACGTAAACGGAGGGATCATTGACTGATGGTATGCCGGCTCTATCTTGTTGGTCAGATGGATGCCATCTTCGAATCTCGCCTTCACCAGGAACATATAGGACGACAATATATCAATTTCTTCCGACAGATGAATAAGGTCCAGTTTACGGCTTTCGAGGGTGAAGCGGTAAAACTCGGAAAGCTTCAGTACGAAATCTACGGATTGTTTATCCTCCATTTCAATCATCGTCTTCAGTGTATTAAGACTGTTGAAAAGGAAGTGCGGGTTCACCTGTTGTTTGAGCAGCTCGTACTGTGCCCCCAGGTTATCCGCCTTTGTACGCTCCAGCTCTATGCCTACCTGCTGGTTCTGATAGTTCTGATATAGCAGGTGAAGGAACATATAAAAGGTAAGGCTAATGAGTATGCCTCTTACCTCTACCATCAGCATTACCGGACCGAATTCCATATAGGATATCAGCAGCTGCTGTAAATAAGCAAGCAGCAACATAACGCCCATCCCGATAACAAGGCTGATCATTAACCTGGACATGGACATACCACGGTTAATGTCCCTTTTGGAATAAGTAGGCAGCGTGTAAATATTATAGTACCAAACGAATATGGAAAAGAGGAATGTTATTCCGGAGTTGACCATTGCTTCCATTGCATTAAATGGCCGCTCGGCCATCTTAGGCAGGGATGCAAGTATACCCAGGAGCAGGGAACTACCCCATATGATCCAGGGTGATACTTTAAATGTTTGCTTATTCATCATTACTGTTGATTGCTTTATGGGAATGCTGAAGCCCCTGGGCCAAAGATATAGTTAATTCTCTCCTGCTGGTTACAAACGTGCCTTTTTATATCTTCAGTGATGGCCTCTTATTATTGCAAAGTTATTGCTCCCGTCACAGGATGAACAGTGTTGACGGGGTTAACCGGACAGATTAAGGCTTGAAGTGGACAACTAAGTACTTGAACAATCAGGACTATGCCTTTCTGCATTTTAGTTTAAGAACGCCGGCTGCTTTCGTATATCCACCTTCAGCGCCGTCTACAAAATGAATGTGATCATCCTTCAGGTCCCGGACGTAACAGGACATTACCGACTCTTTGCTGACATAAAAGGCATAGTGGATCTCTCCCGATTGCTCCAGTCTGTTCAGCTTGTCGTCCAGCAGCAATCGCTGTTGCTCGGTACCGGTAATGACAGTATTTATCTTACCATCAATCACCAGTGTATCAGACATCTCTACCAGCCTGCTAAGATAAGTCCGGCCGGTTTTTGTCTGGAAATAGATATAGGCAACCGTGTTGGAGAAAAATGCCTGTATGTACCTGAAAAGCTTTGCGCTCCCGAACCTTGCGCGTATTTGCGATCCCAGTTTAGTGAAAGTACCTTTAAGCTTGAGCTTTGAAATGGAGATAGGCTGCCTTTTCTCAGGTGTGCCATATATGTCATCGATATAGGAAATGACCTTCTGAAATGCTTCAGACTGCCTGACATTATCTGTTGCCATAACGATCAGGCTCAATACCTCGTAATGGTTTTCCGGTGGTTTGATCTTGTCCCAGCGGCACTGCATCCCGTTAAGGTCCAGTTCATCTCCGGGAAAGGCCTCGCCAGGAAACAGGTAATCGTCTCCTTTGATAAGCTTTTCGGCGTAACTAAGCCCATTTCCTAATGCGATCGGGATAGTAAAATTGCCGGAACTGGTGAATTTAGTGATCTGCAAAGCATGTCCGTGGTCGTAGATGTCCCGGACGCTAACGGTGCCTGCCCGTAATTCAATATCGAAGTTTTCCCGGGTGTGGTCCCTGTATAATAAAAGTGCACCCATGGCTGCGTCTTTCACAGTGGGAGGGACGATAAAAGAAGCACCGTCCCCTCCAAAAAAGAAGGGAACGGTAATATTGGCTTTAAAACAAATATTCAGCACTACAACAATACTTCCGGTGGCAATGAAATTGACGGTCTCGTGCAATCCGTCCTGTACTACGGCGGTAGAGCCCTTAATATCTGTTACAATAACAGACCAGTCGTCAGGAACACTGTAGAATAAATGATCTTCCGTCAACAGATCACTGAGTGGAATACGATTGACGGGCAATCTGGAATAAAACTGATCGTTATTTGCTGACATAGCTCTGTTTACGCCCTTTTTTTTCGGATAATCAGAAATGTAGCCTGAACTCAACATTCAACGCCGGTCCGGATTTATCATCCTTAACTTTGGTGCCCGGAATACCTTCACCGCTATTGGTGTAGAGTGTAGTAGTCTGTTGCAGCGAGGATACCAGGATCTGTGCTCCAAAACTAGCTTTTTCCGGTATTACTTCAAAGAAGGGGCCTATACCGGCCAGCTGGCACCATGCATGCCCTTTTATTTTGACATACTCCTCAGGAGCACCTGGCTGAGAGGTCATGGACTTCACGTTAATTGGCCCCCAGGTATAGCCTATGATGGGCGACAGGAAGAATGTTTTTGAAAGAGGGATCTGGTACTGCACAATAGGACCGACCAGCATACTGATGCCACGGGTATATATTCCCTTGCTCTTTTTGTCGGAGATACTGATACCCGCTGTCAGGCTGGCCCCGATCGATAATTTGTCAATAACATGATATCCCCCTTTGGCAGATAGCGTCGCCGCGGTACCGATATATTGTCCCATAGGAGCTACAGAGCCACTCAGGCCTAAACCTCCGCCGATCCAGTAATCGCCTTTTCTGATCTTTAATGTATAAGCTTTGTTCTTTGCCGGCACTTTTGTGGCTTCAGACGTTTGAGCGGAACAAGTGATAAACGGCATCAGGGCAATCAGAGGTACGAGGACAAAAAGCAATGCGGCTTTTGTAGGCATTAGTCGTTGTTTGTTTTTCATGAAGGAAAATTGTTAGGTTCTAAAAATGTGAGACGAGCACCAGGTCCGTTTATTTTACAACAAGAGGTGGCGCCTGTAAAAAGCAGTCGTACGTTTTTAATCATAGTATGTTATTCACGTATATATTGATATTTGTTAATGTGAACAATGTGGTGTTTTGCTGATTGAGGGGACGTGAAAGTCTATACTTCACATGATCATAAAATTTGGTTGATAATTTGATGGCCTGGGGCTTGGTTTTTGATTTAACTCCTTGTTTGCTACTACATTACTTAAAGCAAATGTAATAACTTCCTGATCATTTAACAAAACACAATAACGATATGAACAATGCCTTTATATCCTGCCAGACAGGACAAAAGAAAAGTTAACATCGTAAGGGTTACAATATTCTTTTTTTTACCATTAACTTGCCCTATAACTATCAAAAATACCTATACTCTATCTTTTACAAAACCCATAAAAGAGAACGTATATTTATTTCAGTTGGCCCATAATGAAATCCATTACTATGAAAACCAATAAGACGAAAGTCTTACATCCATGATTAAATATAATAACTATGAAAAACCTATTACTTGCATTTTTGCTCAATGCTGTGGTGTGGAGTCATGTATCTGCACAAAGCACAGGACCTGTAGCACATTGGAAGCTTGATGAAAGCAGCGGAACTGTAGCTGCTGATAATTCCGGCAATAATCAGAACGGCAGCCTTAATGGAGGCGCCTGGCGACCAACAGGCGGTAAGATCAATGGCGCACTGTTGTTAAATGGTACGTCCGATTTTGTCAACACCAATACAACCATTGGTTCATCCCAGGTAATATCTGTTGCTTTCTGGCTGAATGCTTCATCAGTGAAGTACCAGATCCCGGTCGACAAACTCCCCGCCAGTGGTACTGCCGGCTGGTCGGTGAAGCTCCGTAATAACGGGGAAATATGGATAAGGATCGGAAGTGAGGCAAATCATTCCGACCTGGTATTGGCCAATGCTTATCAGGCGAACGCCTGGGTGCATGTTGCCTTTACTTTTCAGAATGGTAATCTCGCCGCATATATTAATGGCGCAATCGCCGGTACAAAGATCAACATCCCTCAAACCGTCACGAATACTACTTCACCGCTACGCTTCGGTGTTTCTGCCAGCAATGGCAATGAAGCTTTTGGCGGTCTGCTGGACGACATCAGGGTTTACAACCGGGTGTTGAGTTACGAAGAGATCATGCAGATGAATGGTATTACCCCACCCGTCTTGCCACAGGTAGGCGATCTTACCATGTGGTACAATACAGAATCCGGTTCCGAATTTACCAATGCATTGCCTATTGGTAACGGACGTATGGGAGGAATGATCTATGGCAATATTGCACAGGAAAGGATCGGTCTGAACGAGGGTACTGTATGGAGCGGAAGCCCCGGCGCCAACAATAAGAACGGAGCTGCAAACTCACTGGCGGAAGCGAGGAACAGGGTATTCTCCGGAAACTATACAGGTGCCGACGCTCTTGTAAACAGTAATATGATCAGTTCCGGTAACCAGGTATATCAGCCTGTAGGTAACCTGACGCTGAACTTTCCAGGCCATACGCCGACCAATTACTATAGGGAACTCGATCTTAAAACGGCCATTGCAAAAGTTACTTACCTGTATAATGGTGTTAACTATACGCGGGAGTATTTCGCAAGTTATCCTGATCAGGCGATCATTATAAGACTCACCGCCGATCAGCCGGGAAAGATAACTTATACTGCCGGTATGAATACACCGCATACGCCTGCCAGTGTTGCAGTTGCAGGTAATGACGTGTTGCTGCTTAATGGTGAAGCAGACGCCATCCGCTTTCAATCACGCGCAAAGATTAAGAATGATGGTGGTACCATATCATCGAATGGCTCAGGCATCACAGTGACAGGGGCAAACAGCTCGACCATCGCCATAGTCATAGGAACAAACTTCAATAGCTATAATAACGTAAGCGGCGATCAGGTGGCGAGAGCTGCGCAATACCTCACGAATGTTGATCTCAAGCCGTATACACAGTTAAGGCAGGACCACATCACTTCTTATCAGCAATTATTCAATCGTGTGAACTTTAATCCCGGTCCGGCTAATACAGCATTCTCAGGGTATCCGACGAATCAGCGTATTGCCACTTTCAATATTTCTAATGACCCGGCACTGGTGAAGTTATACTACCAGTTCGGGCGTTACCTGCTCATCTCATGCTCTCAACCGGGAGCACAGGCTGCAAACCTGCAGGGTGTTTGGAACGATCAGATGAGTCCTCCGTGGGGAAGTAACTATACGACCAACATCAATACTGAAATGAATTACTGGCTGGCCGAATCTGCGAATCTTCCGGAATGTGCCACGCCACTGATCGAAAAGGTAAAGAGTATGGTACCCCAGGGCAGGCTTACCGCACAGGCGCATTGGGGTGTAAATAATGGCTGGGTATCCCATCATCAGACGGACCTTTGGAACCATACCGCACCGGTAGACGGTCCCTGGGGACTGTGGCCTACCGGGGGGGCATGGTTGTCAAAACACCTGTGGGAACATTACCTGTTCAACCAGGATGTAACTTACCTGGCGGATGTTTATCCAACTATTAAAGCCTCGGCACAGTTTTTTCTGAGTAGTATGGTCACTGAAACGTTGAGTGGTAACGGCTACCTTGTTACCTGTCCCAGTGCTTCTCCTGAAAATACTTTTAATGGTGGGGCTACCTTGAGTTTCGCGCCTACAATGGATATCCAGATCATCCGCGATATCTTTAATTCAACAGTACAGGCTTCAGAAAAGCTGAATCTGGATACGGCACTTCGCAGCCAGATCAAAGCTGCCATTGCAAAATTGCCGCCTAATAAGATCGGTCAGTACGGACAATTGCAGGAGTGGTTTAATGATTGGGATAATCCGACAGATAACCACCGCCACGTTTCCCATCTGTACGGCGCATTCCCTGGTAACCAGATCACGAAACGCGGTACACCCGCATTGTCTGATGCTGTAAAAACGACACTGACGCAAAGAGGAGATCTTAGTACAGGATGGTCATTGGCGTGGAAGATCAACTTATGGGCAAGACAGGAAGACGGTAATCACTGCTATGATCTCATCAGGTTGTTGTTAACGCCTGAAAGGACCTACAATAATCTGTTCGACGCCCATCCTCCTTTCCAGATAGATGGCAATTTCGGGGCCGTGTCAGGCATTGATGAAATGCTGATGCAAAGTCAGAATGGAGAGATCCAGCTGATGCCCGCGCTTCCTGCTGTATGGGCTACAGGGTCTATCAGTGGATTAAGGGCGCGTGGTGGTTTCGTGGTAGATTCCCTGGTATGGGCGAATAACAGGTTAGTGAAGGCCGGCATTACATCAACAGTAGGTGGCGTATGTAATGTACGTTACGGAGATATAGTAAGGCAGATCAATACTGTGCCTGGCACACGCTATACATTGGATGGTTCACTCAACGTGACAGGTCAGGAAAAAGGTACTTCACAAACGGCCTATCCGGCCGGAACACTGGTGTCCGCTGGCGCCAAAAATACAGTGGCAACAAGTAAGCCGGAAGAGGGGAATATAGTTTCCTACTGGCCTACACTGGTCGAGCGTAATTTCAATATCAGAACAGACGGCTCTTATAATGCAGTAGAAGTCGTAGACCTGAACGGAAGGATACAATACAGGAATACAGTTATTAAGGGCACTACATCGCTTGTACTTGATCTGGGACATCTTACCGGGGGTTTCTATTTTGTACGCCTGCTGTCGGCGGACAATCCCAAAACGATCCGCATCGTCAAGATGCAATAAATCCCTTCCAAGAATGTTGACTAATATGTAAAGAAAGTCCATATCTTCAATTGATATGGACTTTCTTTATATATTAGTTCGGGCTTCGCTTCGCTCCTTATACAGTGTCAACTAAAACAGGACTATACAAGCTTTATACAAGCTTTATCTTACGTTCATCTTACGTCTTTGAACGTAAGATGAACGTAAGATAAAGCTTGTATGAACCTTGTAAAATCAGAGCTATATGGAAGCTCTAGCGGGAATATCTCATGTCTGGTAAGCTCATGGGCCTATTTTGGTCTCTCATTATGCAGTTTATATGCAGTTCAGTATACGAATTTTGCAGTTCAGGGACACTCTTTCATACTGCGCCGGGATCTTCCTTATCATTGTGTAGCAGATCGTTTAGTTTATCCCCCGTTTTCTGATGTTTATCGTATTTTTTTCCAGGGGATCCGCCCGATATCTACTTTGCAGGAGAAATAGATTCTTCACCTAAATTCTTTTGTAAAATGAGAACGTTTATCATATCATGCTTCATTTTGCTCGCAGCATTTGCCTTTCAGGGCTGTATTACCTCCCTGCATCCATTGTACACCAGTAAAGACCTGACATTCGATACACGTCTCCTCGGGACATGGCATCCGGACGGTTCGGGAGATACCTGGAAAATCGAAAATCTTATGGAGAAACAGCTGTCCCGGTACAAAGACCCAAAAGAAAGAAAGGATCAGGAAAACATTAAAAGCCAGTTTATTAACAGGAATACCTATCTGCTCACATGCAGCGAAAAGGGAAAGGAAGCGGAATTTTTACTGAACCTGGTACGATTGGACAATGAGTTGTATATTGATCTGTATCCCGGCCCATTAAAGGAAAAGAATGAATTGCTGGAAGACCATTACCTGCCCGTTCATTCATACGCTAAAATTAAGATAGGTAGCAATGGTTTTGAATTGTCGTTTTTTAATGGTGAGCAAATTTACAAGCTCTTAAGTGAAAACAGGATAAAGATCCAGCATGAGGATTTTGATTACTATAAGGTCATTACAGCTTCAACAGCAGATTTACAGAAGTTTGTAACGAAGTATGCTGATAACAAAGATTTTTTTATGTCTCCCGTAACTTTTAAGAAAACTATCTGAGTTTGTGAACCGGCTAATGAACATCTTAAAAATACTCGCTCAAAACAAGATATTACAACATATCTTGTTTTGGTGTTTATCCTATTACTACCTGCTTCACTTGTTCTCTGCAGAAGATATTAAAAGCATAGATCTGATCTATACGGCGGTATACCATTTTCCATTAATGGCCGGTGTGTATTTAAATCTCTATCTGTTGATCCCCTGGCTATTAAGCAGAAAACGATATGTGTTGTATGCTGTGTTATTAGGCATAACGGTGATACTATCAGCGCTATTGACTGCCTTTATATTCGGTAAGGCGATAGACTATCTTTTGCCAGGTTATTATTTCATTTCATATTATGAGCTTGCAGATCTGGCACAGTTCTCTATCGTTTATATCGGACTGACAACGTTAATTACACTTTCCCGTGCATGGTTTAAATTATTGGAATCAGAGAATTATCAGGTGCGGGCGCAAAAGAAAAAGAAGGACGCCGAATTGTTGTTCCTTAAAACACAGATCAATCCGCATTTCCTGTTCAATAGCCTGAATAGCATCTATTCTCTGGCCCTTAAGAAGGATGCCCAAACTCCTGCCGTGTTGTTAAAACTGGCAGAAGTAATGCGGTATATGACCTATGAAACAAATGAAGAACATGTGTTACTGGAAAAAGAAATTCAGTACATCAGGAACTATATAGAACTCCAGAAACTCCGCGCGGGAAGCAACGCGCATATTTTATTTGAAATGAACGGTGAGCCGGGTGCACAAAGAATATCGCCATTTATATTAATAGTATTCATTGAGAACGGATTCAAGCATGGTATACAGGGAGGAATAAATGATACCTTTATTGATATCAGGATAGACCTGTCGGGAAACGAACTGATATTGACAGTAGCGAATAACATCGGGGCCGTAGATGAAACTGAAAACGACGACTTCAGAGGTTTAGGACTGAATAATGTAAAGAAAAGACTGGAACTGCTTTATTTTCAGAAACACGAGTTAACCATCCGGAATGATGGAGAACGATTTAATGTACAGTTGAAACTGGACTTGTCTAATCCCCTAACTTTTAATCCTTACGTATGAAGATAAACTGTATGATCGTTGACGATGAGCCCCTCGCCCAGGATGTAATTGAAACCTATATAAAAGATTTTCCACTGGTAACGCTTGTTGGGAAGTGCAGTAATGCAATAGAAGCGTTGGAAACGCTGAAGCAGGAAAATATTCAGTTGATCTTCCTTGATATAAAAATGCCCTCTTTGTCCGGCATTAATATGCTGAAGTCATTATCCTCACCTCCATGTGTGATCTTTACAACGGCTTACGCACAGCATGCCCTGGAAGGTTTTGAACTTAATGCAGTAGACTATCTCTTAAAACCATTTTCTTTCGAAAGATTTGTGCAGGCAGTTAATAAGGCCTGTCAGAAGATTGAATTGGAAGCGCTGGCTACAGGCATAATACAGGGCAATGACCAGCAGGATTTCATTGTTGTGAAAGCAGATAAAAGATTACATAAGATCGACTTTGATGATATTGTCTATCTTAATTCGATAGGAGATTATCTGAAGATATTTCTAAAAGCAGGAAAGGTGATCGTCACAAATGAAACGCTGAAAAGTATAGAAGCGAACCTTCCTTCCAGTCTCTTTGTAAGGATACACAAGTCCTATATCGTATCAGTGAAATCTATTCAATACATCGAAGGTAACCAGGTAATGATAGGAGAAACCTCGCTGCCGATCGGATTGACATATAAAGAGCAGCTTATCAGCAGGTTTGGCGGCCGGTTGTGAGATATTAATATTTTCCTTAACTTGCACATAGGTACGAAATAGCATTTGTGCTGTTTCAATTGGCCTTATTCCCCTCAAAAGGAAAATTATCCATCTGAAAGCGTCAGTGTACCATTTTACAAACCTTCTCTCCATTATACATTTGTTGTGCTGAACTGATGATCAGCTAAAGTGATCGTCATCAATTGCTGTGCACATAGTGCATGATCAGACAGGCATTATTGACAAGTCAGAAAGCAGTAAATTGATTTTGAATTTTATCCTAACACTAAATCGCACAACAAATGAAAGTTCTAATGTTAGCAATGTCGCTTTTAATAAGCTCGGTTGTATTTGCACAAACGCCGGAAGAGAAGCTGGCTGAATTGAAGATCACACTACCGGAAGTGCCACCGGCTATTGGTAGTTATGTAGATGCCAGGAGAGTTGGTAACCTGATCTATTTATCCGGTAAAGGCCCGCGTAACAGTAATGGCGAATATGTAACGGGCAAGCTGGGACAGGAATTAACTATCCAGCAAGGATATGATGCGGCAAAGCTGACTGCAGTGAATCAACTGGCGGTGTTGAAAAAGACCCTGGGTAGTCTGGGTAAGGTGAAACAGATAGTGAAAGTAAATGGCTATGTGAATTGCGACGCATCATTTAAAGATCAGCCAAAAGTGATAAATGGCTTTTCTGATCTGATGATCCAGGTGTTTGGAGAGGCAGGCCGGCATGCACGTACCGCACTTGGTACGAATTCACTGCCGCTGAATATGGCAGTAGAAGTAGAGATGATCGTGGAAGTGGAGTAGTGGCTGCTGAGAGGCTACCGGGCAAATGAGTTAAGTTAGTATAACACTTTTAACATAAACCCATAATCTATGAAGACCAGATCCTTTTCCCTCATGGAATCGCTATGTATCCGCATAGCTTTTCTGCTAACAGTAACCTTTACGGTAGCCAACACGGTCCACGCCCAGACCACTGTTCCCTTCACATTACATAACAATTCCGCGTATGGGGATGGTAATGTATTTGTGGCGGTGATAGGTATTATTAATGGCAACTTTGTATGGATCAATCCGAAAACAAGCGCGGTCAACCTGATGAATGTGTCCAATAACACAGTGCCGGGACCAGTCATCAACGGCAACATGGGACCGGGCGGTAACGGTCTGTATGCCAACTGTTTTGCCCGCCTCAGTGAGATCCCTAACAAGATCATCAACATTCCCGGTATTGAAGGATGCCGCATCCTGATCTCTTTCAACTCGCAACTGTACCTCTATTTCTTTGGAGCTTCAGGTGCGCCGAGCGGATATGCTGCACCAAACCTGGCCAATCCGACAGATCCTAACCAGGGCATCCGGTATGAGACCATTGAACTGACCAACGCACCGAACGGTCTTTGGGTAAATACGACCCGCGTGGATGGTTATCAATACCCAATGGGCCTTGAAGTATGGGGCAATGGCGGGTTTTATCAAAAGGTGGGTGAGCTGATCCCGCATGCTCAGATCCTTTCACAATGGCAGGCTACTGCACCGGCTAATTTTGCTGGGTGTTACGATGCTGCCAATGGTATTATCAAATTCCCTTCAAAGACGCCTGCCTTCCAGAGCGGTGGTGCACAGGCTAATTATTTCGGTAGTTATGTAGATGCTATCTGGTCAAAGTACAGCAGTGGTAATCTGGTGTTCAATGCCGGTGATGCCGGTACCTGGAGCGGCCGGGTATCAGGGAATGTATTCACATTTACCAGAAGCTCCGATGGTCAGGTAGGAACGATATCGCGTAAGCCTACCAACATTGAAGTAATGGAAGGCAGTGGGGTAATGGCTGCCGGCGGACAATGGGACAAGGTTGTACAGGCGCAGATATGTGCCGCGATCAACCGCCATGCCATTGATCTGAACCTGGCTACAGGAGCCATGCAGGATTTTGCTACAGCATCGAAGTATTACCAGACATCTCCTTACAACTGGTATTGCAAATTCTGGCACCGTAACGACATCAGTTATAACAGCCTGACGTATGCGTTTTGTTATGACGATGTATTCAACCATTCTTCAACAGTCAATGCGCCTTCGCCACAACGGGTAACTGTCGCCATTGGCGGATATGCAGGTACAACCCCATCCGGCGCGGCAATTGCTTATAAAGATTGTAATTACGGTGGTTATGCCGTGGGACTGGGTCAAGGTACTTATACGACCAGCCAGTTGAATGCATTGGGCATTCTGAACAATGATATTTCTTCTATTAAGGTAACAGCAGGATATAAAGTGACACTCTACCAGGATGACAATTTCAGTGGCGCATCCCTGGTGTTGACAGCAAATGATGAATGCCTTGTTGATAATAGCTGGAATGATGTGGTATCATCATTGAAAGTGGAATCAACTGCTTCCTCAACTGTTATTCAGGCAGAGAGCTACAACTATATGTCTGGTGTAGATGTGGAAACAACAACCGATGCCGGTGGAGGCCAGAATGTGGGTTGGATAGATGCAGGAGACTGGATGTCCTATCCTGTGAATATTCCTGTAGCAGGCACGTACCAGGTGAGCTATCGTATAGCCAGCCCTAATTCCAGCACTATCCTGCGTTTGGAAAAAGATGCAGGGACTACACAGCTTGGTACTGTTACCGTACCGAATACCGGTGGCTGGCAGAACTGGAGTAATGTATCGCATACCGTAACATTGCCTGCAGGCGCTTATGATATTGGTATTGCTACATCGACCGGTGGTTTCAATCTGAATTATCTTACTATTACAAATGCATCATCAGGGAAAATAGCGATGCAGCAACAGCAGGTGGTGGATGATAAGATGCTTGCGCTTTCGCCCAATCCTGTGAGAGATCAGCTGAATATTCGTGGCAATGATAAAGTGAAGACGCTTAGTATTTACGATATTACTGGTCGCGAAGTTAAGCGGGTACAAAATCCCGGCAGTGCAGTTTCTGTATCATCACTGGCACCAGGACTTTATATTGTCGTGATAGAACGTAAGGACGGCACTCAGAAACAGGTAAAGATATTGAAGGACTAATACGGTTAGACGTTCTTCCATTAAATGCAATACCCTGTATTCCTCTCCGTAAAAGGAATACAGGGTATTATGTTTTTAGATACTGATGCAGGATTATAAAGTGATCTTATACAATCCTGTACCATGTGCGTTAATATCCGGACTGAATGTGCCGGAGAATTTTCCCAGGACTTTCCCTGTCCACAGGTCAGTAACGGTGCAGGATTGGCTATTCCCGATCTGATTGAGATCAACAGTAATTTTAGCGTTGTTCGCCGTCTTGTTAAATACGGCAATGTAATGTGTGCCTTTAGCAGGTGCGTCGGCTGTCCATATGGCCTTTTCTGTATCATTCAGTAAAGGCTTATTGTTCCTGCTATATTTCAGTACATCCAGTACATGTTTATTGGTGAGCAGGGAAAGAGTGAATGCATCATTGTCCGGTAGGTTACCACCAAACATCAGGGGAGACCGGAAAATGCTCCATAGTGTCATCAGGGTATACTGTTCGTCTCTGGTAAACTTTGTCATGCGTGGATTACCTCTCTCTGCACGGATGCCGATACGGCCCAGGGGCAGCATATCGCCATCAGGCCATGCACCATTGGTGCGCCATTTATTCCAGCGTTCAAATACTTCAAAATGGGCGTTTAAAGGTTCCCATGCATCCCAGAAATCGTCGACAGTACGCCACATGTTTGCATGCTGTTGTATATGCGCCCCGTGATCGATAGGTGTTTCACCAGGAGAAGTACTTAACAGGATCTTACGTCCTGTACGGTTTATTGCTTTACGGATCATTTCTATTTCTCCGGAGTGATAGATGGGAGCAGAGAGGTCGTCTACCTTTACAAAGTCCAGTCCCCAGGATGCATACATCTCAAACAGGGAGTTGTAATATTCCTGTGCGCCTTCCTTATCCGGAACAATGGTATACATATCCCGTAACCATTTACATTGATCTTTCTCTGAATAGATATCCTTCGCGGTTACTTTCGTGCCTTTGATGGGCAGGCCGCGTTTAACCGCTACCACAGGGATACCGCGCATAATATGGATACCGAACTTCAGCCCTTTCTTATGCAGATAATCTGCCAGCGGCTTAAAGCCTTTTCCATCTGCGGAAGAAGGGAAACGGTTGACAGCAGGAATGAATCTGCCATATTCGTCTATATTATACTCAGCATTTGTCTCGTTATAACCATGCGCTTTGTCATTACTGATGTACCAGCGGATGTCGACCACCACATATTCCCAGCCGTATTGCTTCAGGTGTTTCGCCATGTAATCGGCATTCGCTTTAACCTCTGCTTCCGTTACTGTAGGACCGTAACAATCCCAACTGTTCCAACCCATAGGAGGGGTAGGTGCCCAATCATGAAAATCACTCTTTTGCTGTGCATTCATGGTCAGGCTGAAAGCCATCATTACTATTGTACATAGCTGTTTCATACCATCAGTTTATTTTGTGTTGATTCGTATAACAGTAAAAGAATAGGGAGGTAGCTTTGTATCGAACTTTCCGGCAACGGTAAAATCAAATGTAACGGGCCGGGCATTTTCATTGTCTGGTCTGCCCTGCAACACGGTCTTAACGGCTGTGCTGTTGGCAATCTCAATGCCGTTAAGGTCAATGGCCGATTGCACTGCTTCAGGCAACAGGTTTACCATTTTTATAATGATCGCTTTGTCTTTGGTATCGCGCACAATTGAAACAGCTACACGTTTCTTTACGCCTTCTATGCCCATGTCGTTGGAAATGGTGGCAGTGCTTGGCAGATATGTGTCGCCTGCATTATTGCCATATAGTTGCTGCACGAAATAGTTTACGGTAGGTTTTACTTCGGTATTATCAAAGTATATGAGGTCCGGCTTCCATTGCGTATGTCCTTCTTTGGCCAGCAGGGGAGCGTACGATGCCATGCTTACAATATCGCCATTCCGTTCCAGTGCTGTCAGGTAGAGAGCTTCAGCAAGCGCTGTTTCAATATTGCTGCGGCGTCCGGGTAGATGTGCTGCATATTCTCCCAGGTATACTTTGGCCCTGGAGCGATCGTATTTATCGTAGTAGTCCTGGTTGTTAATGAACCAGCCGGGCGGAACGTAATAATGTTCGTCTATTAGCGGTACATTTAATTTATTGGCGATGTCCCAGCCTTCCCTGTAGTCGGTACCTTCATAAAAAGGGCCAGCTGTGCCTATTACGGTTACTTCCGGGTGTTTTTCCTTTACTGCTTTAAAGATCATGGCGAACCGTTCTTCGAATACGTCTGTGATCTGGTCTTCATTGCCGATGCCGATATAGTTCAAATGAAAAGGCTCCGGGTGTCCGGCTGCTGCACGTTTCTGTCCCCAGGTGGTATGAACATCACCATTGGCATATTCTATCAGGTCCAGTATATCCTGGATGTAGTCGTCCATTTCATTCAGGGGAATGCCGCCCTGCTGACCGCTGCCTTTATCGGAAGGGCCTGAGTTCTGACAGGGAACGCCGGCTGCGACAACCGGGACTGGTGCTGCGCCGATATCTTCACAGAACTGGAAGTATTCAAAATACCCCAAACCGGCCGACTGATGATAACCCCATAGGTTACGTTGTGGTTTACGCGCCTCCAGCGGACCGATCGTATTTTTCCATAGGTAGATGTTGTCCAGTCCATCGCCGTGTGCTACGCATCCTCCAGGGAAACGTACGAAGCGGGGATGTATATCAGCGATGGTCTGGGCCAGGTCGGCTCGTAGTCCATTCTTCCTGCCTTTGAATGTTTGTTGCGGGAATAGTGAGATCATGTCCAGTGCTAAACGGCCGGCAGTAAGCGGTTGTAATTCCAGCTGGGCGCTGTCAGCATCTGCTGTAGCGGTAAGTATTGTTTTGATGTTTTTCCAGGAATCACCGGATACTGTTACCGTAGTTTCTGACAGGGCCTTGCCTTGCGGACTGACGAGGCGGATCAGCACTTTGCTGCTCTTCCCATCGGGCTGTCTTGCAAAGAATGACAGATCGTATTTTTCGCCCTTTTTAAGAGGGATTCCGTCATAGCCGGTATTCACCAGTGCCGCGCCGGGCGTTTCAGTATTGAGCAACGCATAATGAGAATTATTAGCGTGGACAGGTGTGGTAGCATCAATAGTAAAGGAAGTGTGCTGTCCACGTAGTGTCCAGGAGTGACGGCTGTTCCAGCCTGAATCACGTCCCTCTTTATCGCTTAAGGCATATTCAAAATCGCGGTTCTGGACTAGTTCTGCATACAATCCACCGTCGGCGGCGTAGTTAATATCTTCGAAGAAGATGCCCAGCAGCAAATTGCTGATAGGTATCGCTTTCCCAGGTTGAAGCGTGATATTGGCTTGCAGGGGCTTTTGCAATCCTGCGAAACGTATACTGTCTGTGACGGCCGATTCGGCGTTCTGTTGCCATTTATGCTGCACGAGTTCATTGGCTTTGATCAATCTGTCCACTACTTCCCAGGCTACGCGGTGTACCTGTCCGGTAACTGCTCCTTCAGGCAGGGTAATGTTGACGCCGGCTGCTGTATAGTGAGGAGCGGCGGCTTCCTTTGCTGGAGTGTAAGTGCTGAAATCGTTGGTATTGATCCGGAATTGTTTCCCGTCCCCACCGGTGTAGGTGATGGCATAAGATCGCTGTTGGGCGTCGTAGTATACGACAGGACGCAGGAAGTTGTTACCAGCACTGACGTTCGGGTAGCTCTGCCGGTCCCAGTTAACCAGGTCGGCGGATGTAGCGTGTGCAAAGGTATGGTCCCGGTTATTCAGGCTCCATATACAATGCCATATGCCATCGGCGCCTTGCATCAACCAGGGGCTGATCATTCGCTTGTCTAATCCCCAGCGGCCATAGTCGCTCTTCAGGAAGCCATATCCGTTTCCGATCACATGCCACTGCTGTTTGTCCTGGCTCCAGGCAAACTGCAATCCGTTCCGGTTGTTATTTTTATCGGTAGCATAAGAAAAGAGGTAGGCGGAATCCGGAGCATGCGTAGCTGCGGCCGCTGTTTGCGTTGTCAGGTACAATATTATTACCAGGAATGACCAGTTCATTTTCATATGTGGAATTAGTTACTTGCCCGGGAGATCCGGAGATCGTTACCCTAAAATAGTAATAAAAGTGTGAAATTGACATTTAAAATATCTTCCCTTTTTTATGATTTGACAATTTATGCACTATTGTGTAATAGTACTGGCTTAAGAGTGAGAAATTATGAGATATATGTGGCTGTATGTATATTAGCTTATTAACAACCTGTTACCCATGACCCGTAAAGGAAAAATGATCCTTATCCTGCTTCTGGTATCCCTCGTAATTATCATCTTACGCGAAAGTGGTTAGTTAAATCTTCGCTTATATAACAGTAATATTAGTTCAGCCATTAATACCCATTGGGCTAACAACACAGGACAGGTTATTCTTCCAAAGGAAAACCTGATACGGGACACCTGCTCCCGGTATGTAAAAGTAAAAGATATGCCATTAATGGTGTTTTGCCGGGGTAATAGCTATGGACAAGAGCCACTGCCAGGTTGTTACCCGGTATCAGTGTTTATTGAGGGAATTAACCACGGTCCGCTGTGGATACCTCTATACAAAAATGTTACTTTCAAATGTATGTTTTCCCTTAACCGTGGATTGCAGACATATCGCGAATATGGTGATAGCGTACTGCATACGCACTATTTGCTCAACGGAATGATCATCATAAACGGCAACCTTACTATTAAAGGCTTCTGTTCCCATCGGGATGCTGAAGGCATACTCATTAATCATCTAATGGCCACTGTATATAAGGAAGTACGTGAACAGTTGGATAAGCAGCCGTAGCCAACAAAACAGTATAATAAGCAATAGAGCCAGATAACAGATCTCTATATTTCGTAAATCTGAGCGTCAGGACACGATATTTAGTGAACCAGGAGTGGGGATTTTTTGTTTAACTTATTGATTGTCATGTTTTATGCCGGTGGCATAGCAGTTGCGGATGATTGAACAAATTAGAATCCAAACTCACCCATTCAAAACTCACCTGATGAAAACGGATAATATGGATATTGTCAGCGCAGGCCCGGTATTGGAAGATCTGCGGGCAATAATAGAAAGAAATGATATTCCGGAACATATTTACCTGAGCCGCTCCGCTGTAGAAAGTAAAAGAAATGCTTTAGGTATCATAGAAGAGCCTATGCCTAAGATATTAGAGCTATTGGGTATTCGTAGCCTTATCGTCAGCAGCAGCTATAATCTGGCGTCGTTAAGGGCATTACGTATTGACCTGCCGGATACCGCAAAAGAAGAGTATATCTGGCCTTCGATCAGAAAGGACGAAGTGATCAGAGAGTTACAGTTATTATTCAGGCATTGCCGTACAGTGGGCTTCGATAACTGGGCGGATATAGCAAGTGCTTCGCACGTGTGGGACGGTCTGCTGATGGATGTGATCAAACCCATTGAAAGAAATGATCTCGAATTTATCTTCTACCTGGGTGACCCGATGGTAAAGTTATCTTTCCTGGTCGGAGAAGCACTGGATATCGTAAGTGAATTTTCATTAAACGGACACGTAACTTTCGCACTTGATGAAAATGAAGCTATCAATCTGTGGAAGATACTTAATGGTGTAAGCAAAGAGACGCCGTTAGGACAGCAGACCTATGTCGATCTGCGGAAAAAATATTATTCAATTTTCAGAACGATGAATATTGCACGGGTGCTGATTTACTCAACCACTACTACCATGTTATTTTCAGAAGACGAGCAGCTTGTGCTGGCCCGGAAAGTTCTGGAACATGATGTAGAAGTTGGTGCGAATGCACGTTTAAATTTTATAGAAGGATTTAATATCGGCCTGGCTTTGAAACTTGATATGCCGCGCAGTATTACATTGGGGCTGGTCACACTTGCAGCACAGGGGGAAAATAAATCTGATCCGGAGAAAAAAGATCTGATAAAGTACGTGCAGGATTGGATCGATGATCTGCAAAGAACAACTACTATAAATCTTTACGGGGAATAAGTGGGTGATATGAATGGGTAAGCCCTTCGCTGGCTTAAATAAGAAAGGTTGTGAGCTGCTGGCTTACAACCTTTTTTTGTGCGGCATAACGGACTGATTGAGCAGGTGCCAGATATTTGCGTTATTTTTTATAGATTTGGTGCTGTACCTCAGAAAAAATCAAGTTATACTCCAAAACAAACCACCAAATGAAGAACGAGATTTTTATTTCTTATGCCTGGGGAGACGACCAGGAACCCCATGAGAGCAGAGAAGTTATTGTTGATCTCATTTATGATAAGTTGCTGTCATTAGGAATGAACATTATCCGCGATAAGAAAGACCTGGGTTATAAGGGAAATATCCGGGAGTTCGAAGACAGAATAGGGGCGGGGAATTATATTATCCTGGTAGTTAGTGACAAATTCCTGAGGTCTAAACATTGTATGTATGAAGTGCTTAAGATCAGTGAACATGAAGACATGTACGAACGTATTTTTCCGGTTGTGTTATCAGATGCCAGGATCTATGACAAAGAGGATGTGTTAAAGATCTATATTAACTATTGGCATAGAAAGACGTGTGCACTGGAAGAAGCAATAAGACAGGCGCCGAGCCTCTCAGATATTCCCAGTGTGCATGACGAACTAAGAACATTTGTTGCAATAGAGCGTTTGCTTGACAGGTTCACCAACATGCTTTCCCAAATGAATACCTTGGTGCCCGAAATTCACAAGGAGACGGATTTCAGTGCTTTGCGTAAAGCTTTGCAAGAGCAGATGAAGATTGATGTTGCGACAGCTCATAAGATTGATAAGCCGATCCTGCAAGATGATCGGCATAACAAGGCTATGGATACCCTGCAGCGCGATCAAACCGACAATGGGCATTCCCCATCTTTCGTTGTTTATAACTATGGCACAGGAGATGTTGTTTCTCAGGGAGTTAAAAATGAAACCCATCACCATTATGGAAAGAACCCTTCCGGCCAGAAATAGCCGGAAGGAGGTTGGGAAATATGGCCCGTTAATTCAGTTTGACTGTTTTGTCCGTTAAAGGGCCATATTTTTCTACATAATATTCAATGATCTCGTCTCTTTTCAATCCTTTCGGTTCGGGCAGTACATAACCATACTGGCCTGGTTCTGCCAATGTATTGGCTGCATATTCGGTTTCAAACTGTGTATAGCATCTGTATGGAATGATGATGAGTTCTTTCCTTGCTTCTCCTTTTTCATTTTTCGTTAATACCTGGTACAGCCTTCCCGATTCGTCAAGCTGTGGATTGTCCTGGAGTAGTTTATCGTTCAGTTTTTCAACTTTGGTTTTATACTCCAGGGACAATGCATAATATTCCATTGAATCACTGGCTACCTGCTCGTCGATCGCGGCATTCAGGTAGATGCGGGCTAGACCGACATACGGGTCTGCCAGTTCTTTATCGTCCGGCGCCATGTGTTTTTCGCAGAGTTGGACAGCCTGCTTCTGCCATTTTATGGCCTGAAAATGTTCATGTAAGCTTGAATGGCTGCCGGCAATGGCTTGCATGCATACCACTTCCAACGGAGAATCATTATCAGGATTTTCCTTATCCTTTACAAACGCTTTTTGTACATACTCCAGTGCTTTTGAATGGGCGGTAATTGCTTCCCTGGCCCTGTTTTCCCGGACGCGATATTCCCCTAGTATATGGTTAACACATGCAATATCAAGATAGTGATCCGGTTTATCGGGTAGGATGTCGAGACAGTCATAAATATATTTCTCTGCATCGGTATCCACTTCAGGAAGGTTACCAAAATAGTAGATCGTGCGGAAAAAGATCGACATCATCAATACATTCTTAACGGGCTGCTTCTGGCAAATGTCAAGGCTCTTCTTTTGTATGCGGAAGCCTTCTTCCTCCCTGTTGGAGTACTTCAATGCCAGTGCATAATTACTGTATATCAGGAATAGGTCTTCATGATCTTCTTTCCGGTGATGTTCCACTATTTTGATTGACCTGGCAAAACGATTGGCAGCCTGGATGAACAGATCAAGGTCCACTTCTTCTGTCTCATCAAGTTTTTTCAGCCCATCCTGCAGGTCAATCACTCCTGCAACATAGAAAGCTTCATAACACTGGATGTCGTCTTCCGGCAGGTGATTGACAATATTTTCAATGGCACGGTTGGAATAAAAACGCGCATTGGAGAGATCATTGTCGCTGGCATACGCAACTGCTATGTTTACATCAATCAGATTGATCAATAGGGAATCACGTTCCATTCCTTCTTCATCGATCAGCAAACTTTGGGCCTGCTTCAGATTGACAATGGCATCTTTGTATTTGTTCAGCTCTATCTGTGCAAGTGCTAATCCTTGTTTCAATGAAACAAGTGCCAGTGGAGCAGGTACTTCGCAATTATTTTCAATATCCAATGCTTTGTCAAAATAGATAATGGCATTGTTCAGATCATTTTTTCCTACTCTCATCTGGAGGCTGCCTAATTGCGACCAGGATGAAATGAGCATGTTTTCAAGCTGGATGCGGTCTTTACGTTCCTTAAGGTCTATTTTTTCAATAAACCGGCCAGTTTCTTCAAATGATTTTTCTGCATCACTGTAATCGCCCATCATAGTTTGAATGATGCCGATATTAAAATTGATAAGAGAATACCAGAGGGGAAATTCATCCTTTACGGATTCAAGGGTTGTTTTTTCTTTGATAGAAACTGCCAGGGATTGGTTGAACTGACCATTGGCGCGGTATAACTGGCTTAAGTTAATGTATACCGGATAGTCAAAAAGATCGGCTTCATTGACATGTGTAACAAAGGTCTCTAAAATATAAAGATAGTCGGAGATCAGGCTGAAGATGGCTTTTCCGAATACCGAATACTCGATCTTGTTGCAAAGGTTAGTACCCAATGAAATGAACAATACTTCACAGTTTTGTAGGGTAGGCGGATATTGACTACGGCAAACCTGTTGTATTATCTGATGGCAGAATAATCCCTGACTGTTGTCAACCGAGAGGAACCCTTTCCGTTGCAGCATAATGACAATGTTGTTGAAATGGTCTTTCTTGTCATCATCATCGAGTAGGAACAGATCGTAGATCAGCCTGCGGGGTATTGGACGGTCGGGCAGTACCGAGAAGTAGACAAGGTAGTTGATCTCTTCTTCACTGAGTCCGGCAATATCAAACAGGGATTTGAAGATCTCTATGACCTCGTCATTGCTTTCGCCACCTTCTTTGTAAGTAATATCGATCTCACCTCTCGTTATTGTTAACCCGTGAATATGCTCCAATAGTCTGTCAAAGGTCATATTGGGGTTGGTTTGCAACATCTTCGCAAGGATCTCGACAGCTAAAGGATGATAACTGACCGGTTTAAGTAATTTGTCGATAACATCTGCACTGGTTTCATCCTGGTAAAAGGAGTTAAATAATTGCATCGCTGCATTTTTATCAGGAGGATCTAGCTTGATAGGTTTGATACCTGGTAATTGTTGTCTGCTGGTGATCAATATCCTGGTATTCGTCAATGACAGCGATTCCAGTTCTTTGGCACTGCTTGATGATAATCCGTCAATAACAAGCAACACTTCTTTTCTCAGGCTATTGATCTTTGTAATGATGTGTGCATAACGTGTAGCATCATCGTCTGCTTCTCCCAGATTTACACCCAGTCTTTGAATCAGCACACCGTTCTCAATAAAAGACTTTTGAAGATTGGTTTTTGCTTCCAACCATATAATGTGCGAAAAAGAGTATCGATAATCAGTTACGAGATGAAGCGCCGTTTTGGTTTTACCAACTCCTCCAATGCCATGCAGAACCAGTTTGCCATTGGATTTTGGATCTGTTAATTGTGTGTAGATCTCTTTTAGTACTTCGTCACGGCCAAATAGCTGTCCTTCGGATTGTGGCAGATCTGTGAGTAGCTGACCGTTCTCATTAGAGTCATGATAGTGATTGACAATAGTCTTAATACTACGACCGAAAAGCATATCGCCGGAACCATAGTTGTTTATAGCGGAAGTGTTTTGCCCCTGTTCTTTCTTTTCACGCAAAGGGCTGAAATCTTCAGCCGCTTTGTTATGAGTATCGCCGGTTGCTGTTTGTTCAGAACCTTCAAGGGGCGGAAGGTCTTCGCGGATAATGGTGGAGAACCATTTGTCATCTGTATCCAATCGTGCAACGCGCTCACGATGTTTGGGCAGTACGACATTGTTTAACCAGGTTTCCACATCTCGTGCATTGCCGAATTCATGTCCACGCTGTACCCTGTAATAGTTGAGATGATTTTCCAGGTCTTTGTCCAAGCCATCCTGTAGCTCGTACCTCCATTTTTTCAGCAGGTTCTTAAAGATCTGGACCATTTCTTTGCCGTTATAGTCAGGAAAGCTGATCCGGTTTTCCTGTGGAAAGCGGGAAGAAAGACCTGAGTTAGCACGCATGAGATGTTGCAGCTCGCGGGGATATCCGGCTGCTATAACTACCAGGCGGTCGCGATGTTCTGTCATCATAGGAACGAGGGCATCTATAGCTTCGCGTCCTACGGTATCGCTTCCATCGAGAAAGAGAGAATAAGCTTCGTCGATGAACAGTATGTTATCCAGCGAATTCCTGACCAGTTCCTGCGTTTTTGATGTTGTATGCCCCTGATACCTTGCTACAAAACTATCTCTCGTTGCGGGCAACACTTCACCGCGTTTTAATATGTCAAGTGCCCGGAAGATCTTGCCCATGAGTTTAGCAACAGTTGTTTTACCTGTGCCAGGATTGCCGGTAAACAGCATATTGTAGTTTTGCGGCGTGGCTGGCAAATCAGGATGAGTGGCCGCGCGTCTTTGCTGGTGTCTGTACGCTGCCACAAGATCCGTTACATATTTTTTTACAGGCGTCAGTCCTACGAGTTCATTCAATTCTTTCAGTGCCTGATCGATGGTCTCTTTGTCATTATCAACAGGCAGTAGATTGACTGCTTCCTCCGGCAGATCAGCCAATATGATGGGAGTGTCCCTGTACACAAGTTCCTGTTCAAGACAACGAACAGAATGGCCTTCGATCATGTGCTGAATAAAGTTTTCTATGTTCCCGGCGTTACCAAACTGTTTATCCTTACGATCGTACATGTGTTGTATGATCTGCTGTATTTTTTTATCAAGACCCTCTTCAAGTGTAAGCCTGTATTTAGCGAAAGTGAATTGAAAGATCTGGTATAATTGTTCTGCGTTGTAATCTTCAAAATCGATGGTGGTGGGAAAGCGGCGGGATAGTCCCGGATTGCTCTTCAGAAACTCCCTGAGCTGATCCGGATATCCTGCGATGATGACACAAAGGTCATTCCTGTGGTCGTCCATTTTTTTGAGCAGGGTATCGATGGCTTCTTTACCGTAGGTATCATTGTCGCCGTTGACAAGTGAATATGCTTCATCGATAAAGAGGATTCCCCCCATTGCCTCTTCTATCTTAGCTGTTACTTTTTGCGCAGTTTCTCCAACATAGCGGCCAACGAGATCTACCCGGCTGGCCTCTACAAAGACATTGTTGCTCAATACCTGGTGATGCTGATATATTTTTCCGACAAGTCTGGCTACTGTGGTTTTACCCGTACCGGGGTTGCCCGTGAATACCAGGTGAAGGCGTCTGCCTTCATTGAGTTCCGGCTCCAGGTAAGGGCTGGTTACAACGGTAGCAAGCTGCCTTTTGATCTGTCTTTTTGCTTTTTGAAGACCGATCATTTGTTGAAGTTTCTCCATTGCATTCCCTTCCGGCGTATGTTTTTGGGCAATTTTCAGGTGCTCGGCGGGAATATCTTCTACTTCAAAACTTGTTTGACGGGGATCGAGGAGTAAGCGGTCACACCGGTCTATCCGCATTTCATTGATCCGTGCGAATAGTTGTTCAACTGTCCTGCCATTATCAAATTTCTTTTGGCGCGTCCGGTAAATACTGTTGAAAACCTTATCAAGGGCCTGATCAAATTCCTCTGTCGCGGTAAGTTTACTTTTTTTCACTCTGCCATTGAATATCTGCAGGAGTTCTTCGGGTTTATAATCTTCTATAGTAAGTGTAAGGCCGATCCTTCCTTTAAATCCGGGATTGGCTTCCAACAGGTTGTCCATTTCCGCAGGATAACCAGCCAGGATGACACAGAAACGATCCTGCCAGTCGGACATACGTTTGATAAGGGTATCAATGGCTTCCTGACCGAAGCTATTTGACGTCCCGGCAGTGTTGTTAGGATCTTTTCGTGGCATGAGGCCATAGGCTTCATCGATAAACAGTACCCCATCCAGCGCGTCCCGGCAGCAATTATCTGTGGCGATGGCCGTTTGTCCTACATAACCCGCTATTAAACGTGCCTGGTCTACTTCAATAAGTTGTCCGCGTTCCAGTAATCCGGATTCATACAGTATGGCGGCTATCAACCGCGCAAGGGTTGTTTTGCCGGTACCCGGATTCCCTTTCAGCATGATATGCATCAGTGGTTTATCATTGGGATTATGCTCGCGCATTTCCTGCAACTGGCGGATATAGCGGCGTAAGGCTTGCTTCACATTACTAAGCCCTACCAGCGCATCCAGTTTTTTTAAAGGTGGTTCTTCTTCCATACTGAGCGAGGAGGTTAATACTTTTTGTTTATTGAGTTCTGTTACATTGATGATCTCCATTTTGCGAAGCATGGTTTCCCATCTTTTGAGTGTATTACGGTCGAAGTCAAGGGCGCGGGCAATACGGTTAAGTTGAAGCCAGTCAACTTCCTTTGCTTTCAGAATGCGTTGACGATGGATGATAGAACGTATTTCATCCTGTTGAGGATATCCCAGATGTAATAAGGAATCCAGTCCCTTCGCTGCATCTCTCATTGCTACAATGGAGCTGAGAGCAGGCATACCGTCTACCAGTTCTTTCAGTTTCTCCAGGTCGATCGCATTGGTGATGATAAATATTTTGTTCTCAACATGGCGACGACGAAACCCACTGATCAGTGGTTCCAGTAGTCGAAGTACTTCCGAGTTGCTACGTGGGTTGTCGAACTGGCTTAAAATGACAGCTGTTCTGCCATCCGTCCGGCGCATGGACGCACGGATGATATCAATAACAGCTGCATCGCTTCCTCCCCGGACGATGGATATATATCCTTCCTGTTTGTTCCACAAAGGTTGTTTGCCATCGTTATTTCCGGGGCCATTACTCCCGGCAGCAGGGCGGTTGCGAAGGAATTTCTGTGTACCAAGAGGCCGGTTGTCTCTGGTGGTTGTATTGCCAGTTGTAACAGTATGTTCTTCAGTTACCGGAGCAGGTGTATGTTCGGTTGGAAAGCAATGCGTATAGGAAGTCTCATCATAGGCATAAAGTTGTCTTTCCGGTGAGTAGAAAATGATCTGGTCGTATCCATGTTCATGCAGATATAACGCGAGTATTTTCTCAATGCCGTCGATATCATGCATCCTCAGATCTTCGGTGATAAAGATATCATTCACCTGTCCATATACCAGTACGACAGTGTCACTGTTAGAAAGATCAAAGTGGCTGGTAATACGCTTAACTGGCATGTAATTCCGTTATTTGTTGGTTGTTTTGGCAGACGATGGTACAGACAGGTCGGATGCTTGTTGTACTACCTGTTTCGGCAGTTTTTTTGATCCCTGTTTGATAAGGTTCTCCACATCATAGAACTCGTGGATGCCCTGGTCGTTGCAAATGGTCTCACCGGCGTGAAGGCCACCTTCACGTAATGCTACCAGGAGATCAGTATTGCGTTTGCGCTTTCCCTCATCGTCCATATGTTCTTCATTATAGGTATTGATAGAAAGTGTGTTTTCATAGGTCTTCTCATTGGGAGAGATGACCGTCACGATTTCGGTGCCGAGTACATTTGACAGCTTTATCATATAAGGTTCACGCTGGTCGCTGGTAGAGTAACCGCGTTGTCCGTTTTGTACCCTATATCCCTGGGCTTCCAGTTTTTCTATTACCACATCGCCTATCTCTGCCCGGAGCTGCGAAGAAATGATACGTTCTACTGCCTCATTCACGAGCGTTTCCTGTTCCCGCGAGAACTGTTCAAGATCGTTGAGATAATTGTTCAGTTGTACGGTAGTGAGCGTTGACTGGTTTTGATCGATATGTTCCCTCACTGCTTTTATTTTGTCTTCCAGTACCTGGTAACGTCCATTGGTCCAGAAATCCGCTTCCTGGAGTGTGGCATTGTTTTCCAGTTTGATCTGGCGGTTTTGCCTGACAGCGGTGAACAGTGCGCCAACTGCATCAGCTACGGTGCGGTAGGTCATTTCGAATTCCATTTCTTTGTTCATGATATCTTCTTCAAGATCCATCAGTTCGAAATGAGCCCGTTGAATAGTCGCAATAGCAGCAGCAGGAACGTCTTCCCGTAACTGGCGGCGGGCAGCTTCCAGCTGGCGTTTTATCTTGTCCAGATGCCCCGGTGCAAAACGTTGGTGTGGCAGGTACTGATCTGCTGCCTGGATAAGCTGTTCAAGGTCGGATAAGTACACGGTGGCCCTTTTCTCACGATGTTCTTCGCGCCTGTTGATCTGTTCAATATCGATCTTAAGGTTGTTGATTTGTTGTTGCTGCAATTGTGAGATACGCTGGTATTCCCTGCGCTGTTCATCAAGTTTTCCCTTTGTCCAGTTCCGTAGGTTTTCTACTTTCTGATCTACGCGAACTTCCAGGTCCTGCATTTCCTGCAATACTTGCTGACGTTGTTGAGCCATCTGTTGCTGATGCTCTGCAGCTTGATTACGCAATTCGCTTTTAAGGGAGTTGGCTACGGCAGCCATTTTCTGGTCGCGTTTTTCCAGTTCGGTACGCAGTGCGGCATATTTTGCAGCATTCTCTGTTTGCATGTTATTGAGGGATTGCTGCAAGCGGTCCCGTTGTTGCTGGATATCATACAACTGCCGGCGATTATCCAGCATCTGATCTTGCAGGATCTGTATGGGCGTTCTTTTTTCTCCGCTCATGGTTAGTTCTTTTATCGTTACCAATTGAAGCCGGATGGAGGGATACCTGCCATCAGTGCTCCATCGTTTAATAAATGGATCTCTATATCGGATCGCCGGTTAAGGATCTGTTCCCTAAAAGGCAGCAGCCGATCGGTCAGGAAATGAAATTGCTGATTGGCTGAACCTCGCAGGCCTGTCTGATCATTGAGATGTTGTACATATTGACCATCAACAAGCAGGTCAATACAGGCTAATAATTCCCGTGCCTCATCCCATACCAACTGGCGGTGTGTAAAGCCTGTGAAAACGATCACATTCAATTCGGGACGCTCTGCTGATATCCGCCGGATCAAACCGGATAATTTACCTGCCTGCATCATGGGTTCGCCTCCCGAAATAGTAATGCCTTCAATGTTTTGCTCAGCTATGATCTGCTTTGCCAGCAGATCTATTGGCATTGGGGTAGCTATCTTAAATGGGATCCAATCAGGAGAAATACATCCTTTACAATTGAATGGACAACCTTGCACCCATATGGCAAAGCGTTCACCAGGACCGAGTGTCTTGGTAGCCGGGCAAAGCTGTGCGATATTGAGACGGGATGGTGTCATATGCATTACCTCCAGGTGGGGCCATGTGTTCTAGTGAAAAGAAAACCTTTTTTATTTGACGGACTTTTGAATGCTGTATATGTATTATTTTCCTCCGGCATTAAGCACACTAACTGATCTCTGATGATCTTGTAATCTTCCCAGGAAGGCCGGATGGTATTAAGCAACGTTAGATAATGTGAATATTCGTCCTTGACGATCAGGAATACTGCATACTGGTAAATGATGTGTTGCCATTGTAGCAACGGAGTGTTTATTGCGGCGGCAGATTTGGAGGAGGCTGGGTATCGCTGCTGTAAATCAGTTAATATGTTTTTTAACATTACCGGAAGTTTCTCCTTATTTCGATTATCCAGTTCATTAAAAAGGACTTCCCACGCATAATGGGGCCAGGGAAGCTTTATTAATGAACGTAGGACTTGTTCGTCGAAACGTTTATTCTTCACATATTTTGCAACTTGTCCCATATGATCCAGTCTGCCGATTGCCCGGATATGGTCTAATGTAATATCCATATGTGCAGCAGGTACCGGACGTTTAATTTTCCCCTTTTCGCTTAGTAACCTGGCTATCCTTATATGTTCAATTGGTATATGAGCAACGTCGTTGTCAAGAGCGTCATATACGGGTTTCAGGTTCGAGCCGTTTATGTGGATGATGGTATTTGGAAATTTCGATTTGTCAGCCGTTGGATTGTGTATCAAGTTACAAAGAGACCAGAGATCACTTTGTTGAGAATCACGAAAACATCGTGCAATATATCTGTTCAGTGCATCATGGACGTTAACATGTGGGACGAATGTCAGGACCTTTTCCAAGGACAGGGAATCCATCAGCCGGTCGCGCACAGGAAGAGGAATGACGTTGACAAAATCTTTCTGTTCGTTGTCCGTTAACTGCTCAAAATGGAATCTGAATGTTTTCGGACTGCATTCCGATTGTAAAACACAAAGCGCCAGGGCTTTGTCAGGAAGTTTGAAAGATAACTCGGCTATTTCGAATAGGGACCTTAATGAATTGATATCCCATTGCGGCCAGTTGAAAAACAAGTGCCAGGTAAATTGTTTGAGATGAGACACACAGCCAAGAACGAACGCTTTGCCCAGTTTTTCATATTCATAGGCCCGGAGGAATAAGGGATATTGCTCTGATGCGGGCGCTTTTTCAAGTTGGTCCATGAAATCAATCTGATCCTGTATCTTTTCCAGCTGGCTTTTTTGATCGGCGGTGATCTCTCCGACAACAAAATCTTTGATCATACAGATGCCTCTTTCTTTGATCGTCTGCTGCTGGTTGGAGTTAATGAGTGGTATCACTTTATTAATGAAGGGCGTATTCCTGTCTGGTGATAAGATATTCGTTACGGAAAAGAATGTGCTTACCTGGTCAAGCCTGCTAAATAATAGTTTATCTGCCACCTCACTTTCCAGCTTGATCCACAGGTCATCAGTGAGGTGCGATATTATATATTGGGAGATAACTCTGTAGGTACTGAGATCATCCGCAGTGGGCGGTTTTTTTTTGAGCAATGTGCGCCAGATGATATTACAAAGGTCAGCCCGCTCATATCGCTGCACGATCGATATGATCCTTTCAACATTCTGTGCATCGTCTGCCTGGGAGGTAAAGAACGTTTCAAATTTTTGTGCCGGCATATAGGGTACTTCCGGCATCTGGTGGAAAAGGTCGGCGCATTTATTGAACAGCTCCGGAGTGTAGGCCGCTGCTGAGATCTTCGAGAAGACTTCATCCCTGAAGTGGGCGAAGTCACCTTTCTGAATGGCGGTAAGCAACGAACGTGCATAGATGCCAGGATTTTCAACTCCCGCATTATTGATGTCGATCACCGTTGCTCTATCGGCCATGCGCTTGACCCGCTCACTGTTCTCTGTTTCAAAACATAATACCTGACAGATATCCATCAAGGTATGGGAGTTGGCAAAGGAGGTAATGGAGAGATGCCGGTGTACAAAATCAAGGGGAAAGGATTGCAACAGGCACATCGCCCAATTCAATAGCGTCGACTTATCGTCAATAATGAGTACTTTCTGCCGCCTGATGATGGCGTCAACCACCGCCATAAACATTTTCTGCCGGGAAGCGGTTTTTCCGCCGGAAATGCCCGGATCGGAGAATGTTGGAAGTAGTAGCTCATCGAAACAATCCAGGTATATGAATTCAGGGTCCACCTGCATTGACAATGGAGATATATTGATAGGTATAGGATCGTTGGAACTGTCTTCCGCCGCTATAATGTCTCCGGTTTTCCAGGCAGCTTTCTTATATAGTTCTACAGGATTGAACCGGTGTTGGCTATCTGTAACGAGCGCATGTGAAACATAATTACCCGGTCTGGGCGGATATGAGTGGAGGTCAAAACCAACGTATGTTGATCTTGATACGACCTTTGTTTTTGGATCGAGGTTATAGAACAGAAATAATTCCGGGCGTTCTCCCAGTCCGATAGAAGACATGTCAGAATAAGCAGTAGACACGTAGACGCCGTAACCGCCAAGTTTTTCATCTGTCTGTTCGTCCATTGGAGGCGTATATTGGTAGGTACGGTATCCCTTTCTTGCACGCGAGGACGTTTTGATATGTTGTCTGAATGTAATAACGTTGCTGGTCATTGTTCAGTGATGAATTTGGTTTGTTGAAGAAGCCAGATAAGTGGTTGAAGTACACCCTTAGGGTCTACGCCTCCGGGTACCCTTAGATCCATACCATCCCGACGGGGCATTTTGCCCAATGGGGATACAGGGAACAGCCGGTAGTTCTGGTACTGTTTGTCCATGATATTGAGTAGTTTCTTATCGGTTTCTTCCAATAGTTCTCTGAGGTCGGTAGATACCAGATCGACCTCAGAGAGAATATCCTGTATACTTTCCATGTCGGGGTCGAAGTCGGGAGGGATATACAAATTGACGATCTCTGCGATCAGGTCAGCTCTGGACAGACAAAAAGCTGTATGCGCTTTTATTTTCCGGTTAGGTTTTATTCTGCCGGTTCTGAGATAAAACTGGTAAAGTGTTTCAAGGATATCGAAATTGTTATTGTTAGTGTAGGAGCCTGAAGGGATTGTGCCTGGCCGTTCCTTTTGGATCAGGCGAAGTAATTCACCTATATCAAGAGGATTCATAAGGAAAACAATGCCCTGGGCGTATTGAAGGTTGGGATGTTTCTGTATGAGTATATCGATCTTACTAAATTGTTCTCCGGGGCTGTCCAGCAGTGTGATGTAGGTAACCTTCTTATGATGTTTGTTATGAAGGCGTACAATAGTAGGATGCTGGTCTTTGGTTGTACCGTCCAGGCTGAGTTCCTGTTGTATCAGTATAGAGCGGTTTTTCTCGAACTGGTCTCTGCCTTCCTGGTTGATAATCGAGCCATATATACCTAAATCGCCCAGCAGGGATTTGCGATGCATCAACAATTCACAAAACAATGTGATAAAGGAAGTCTTTCCACACTGTAATCCTCCGACAACAGCAAGGCTGGTAGTTCGGCTGGCAAAAAAGTCGGAAGGAAGTTCTGATCTGCAGCTTGAGTTTGCACACCGGTATAATTTAACGGCTTTCCTATGTCCTGTGCGTATATTGTACTCCTTCATCCGGCGATGGACATTGGCAAAACAATAGGGACATTGGTACCGGTTAAATAATGTATCGAAATAAGCGGGAATGACATCGAACGCCTCCGTTATTCTTTCTATGAAGCTTAAACGGGGGATGGGGGATGATGTTACTCCCGGCACTGTGGCAGATGTTAAAGCGAATACGGCTTCTTCCTCGGGTATATCCATTGTGGAAGATAAGGGCGCCTGTGCGTTTATATCCTGATCAGTGTACTCCATGAGTATCGTTTATTATTTGTGATTGTTGCAATGCCCAAAGAAATGGGGCTAGTAATCCTTTAGGTTCTCTAAAGTCCCAGTAAAAATTTTCATCTTTCCCAAAAGGAGCGACTGCGAAATAACAACTGTTGCTGAATTTTGAATCGAGATCGATGGGATCAATGGTATCACTATGTGTTTCCAAAAACGCTCTCAGTTGTTTGGACACTGTCTTGATATCTCGGAAAAAGGATTTGGAGGTAGCGTCTACAAACGGTTCGGGTGGGATATCTTTGGGCCTCCTATGTAAAAGGAGATCGAATTTTGAGATGCAGATCGCTGTTGGAGTATCTACATATTGATTATTATCTTTTACTTTTTGCATGACCTTATGGAAATGTTCTGCAAAATTGAAATTAGCACGAACTTCCTGGTTAGGTCGTTCCAATATCCGGTTGAGCCCAGTATCCTTTCTGGGGTTTACGAAACAAAGGCTAACAGTTCCTTTCAGTTCATGTGAATCTGTATAGAATTTTCTTTTTATTATTTCGTCTTCTATTTTTTCACCCGAAGAATTGAATAATACAAGCTCATATATTTTACCGCTTTCCATCGTGATGATCAGACTGAAAAAGCCAAGTATGTCCGGTTTGGTCGCTTCCATCCCACCATCTTTACTAAACTTAATGAGCAGGTCTAATAAGTTTTCTGATTCGGGATCAATCATTTCAATATTTATAATGCCCATTTTCTTTAGCAGTATTTTGTTAGCTGAAGAAGGGCGGAGCAATTCATGAATGAGGCATACCAGGTAGTATGTTTTACCAGCATTGATGCCGCCGACCAGAGAAAAAAGGCATTTAGGTGGTATCTCGTAAGGGAATCTTCTCTTCATAGCTTCGGCATAATCCGGGTGCAGGCAGTCAAATCTTTCACATTTCACATGGGTATATTGACGTTTACCACAACGGTTACATTTCATCATCGATAACAAATTTTGAGATAGTGTGATGGTATAGATGAATAATCTGAAAATGTTTAACAGGTCCTGGTGGTACATGTGCCAGTGGAAAACTCAGTTCCTGATCAAGCTCATAGATCTTGACCTCGCTGAATTGATCCTGTACGGGTATAATACGTTCTGCCTGATTGAAATGTGCAAACGGTTGTGACGAGACGGCAAGCGCCAGGGATGGCTCTATTCGGACCGGTTCATTGCGCCGGAGTGCTGTTACCTGTGCTTTAATTTCATTCGATGACTGATCGTAGGTACAACGTATGGTTAGCGGCGGGTGAGGTATATCAGAGATCGCTGCCATTTTTTTTTCCTGCTGTTTCTTTTTTTTATTAAGGTCCTGTAATTTATTGCGCAGCACAACCAAATCTTCTGTATGTAGAGGATGTTTTTGTAATGCACATTTTTGTTGTTCCAGCGCCGCCAGTTTTTCTTTTATTTGCTCAAACCGCTTTTCCTGATCACTACAAGCAGATGACGCTTCATCCAGTTGAGATCTGATACCCGGTAGGTTTTTTGTATATTCCTTATATAAGTTCAATGCCTGTCTGTGACCCGCAAGTCTGTTATCAAGTTCTTTCAGGTGATCGGGATCCGGCCTCATTGTGTATACCAATACCGGCCAGTGGCAATGCTGACAGGATTTCTGATCAGGGTAACAGACCGGATATTTACAAACGGGACATGTTACATCGAGGGTGAAACTAACATGCTCCATTATATAATAATTATTTTTGGGGCGGGAGAACTGAGCTTACAATCATATTCTTCAACAGAAAGATGGCTGAAAAATATCTGGTAGCTACCCGCGTTAAGTCCTTTTATTTTTTTCTTCCAATCGCAGGACCATTTATTTTGTGTTACAACAATCCAGTCTTCACGCCCGATTAAAAAAAGGCAGGTGGCTTTTCCTGTTGTCTGGGTAACAGGTTGTTTGGCGTCAGTCAATGCCAGAATAAGATCACAAGGGAAATTTAGTTTTTTCTGGCTGGTAGCAATTATCTTACTGCCCTCTATCTGTAACTGTAAAACCTCTGCAGGTGCATTCTTTGGAAAGTTCTTATACAAGGAACTCATCTGTCTTATTGACATGTCATTATCATGTATTTCAAGTTCCAGCAACTGTATCGATGCTTCCAGATTTTCTTTTTCCTGTTGCTTGCCCTCTAGTTGCTTTATGAGGAAGTCAATGTCTTTCGTTAATGCCGTTTCCGCCTCTGTGGCTGACGCGTAAGCCAGACTTGCTGCAGCGGTATCGACCTTTGACTGCTTAATTGCGTCACGGATCTCTTCGATTTGTGAGGCGAGGGATGCATTGTGATTGGCAATATACTCACTGGCAACGCGGATGCTTTCCAATGGAGAAGCATGTACCAGGTTTACACTTACTCGCGGCTGTAGGGTGTTAGTTGTCATGACTGTTATTGAACATATCGTTATGGTAATCGGGATCGTTATTCGCTTTATTTATCTGTTCTTCGTGCCAGCCTGACATCGCAGTTTTTATGATCTCGCGTTGAGAGTGTGCCAAGTGTCTTACCAGGCCTCTGTTGCTTTTATATTCCTCCATATCCAGCGAACGGCGTAATCTGTCTTCCGTACTGTAGGAAGATTCTATCTGCATAATGCGATTCTCATATGCGCCGGGCTTGGTCATCAGTTTTAGTATCATCGGCGCCATTTCAATAAATATAAAGAGGAGTGTGACGAAGAGTATGGCATGTGAAGCCGTCTGGTCCTTTTTGCTAATATTGCCTAGTGCTACTTCCTGATTGAGAATAGACGGCTGATAATTTTCCAACAATTGTTTTCGTTGGAGGTCCATCTCTGTCGCCAATTTTGCAAGCGCCTGCTGGTGGTTGTTTTGTATATAGCCATTGATCTTTACCTGACGTCGGGCATCGATGGCGTCGATTCTTATTCGCGTGGAACTGGTATCTAACTTCAGCAGATTCTTTTGAGCAACCAAAGAATCCCGGAATGCCCTGTGAAGCTTTGCGTTGGTTCCATATCCTACTAATCTGGATTTTCCTTTCCCATCAGTTTCGTACGCTACGCTATCCGTCCGCGCAAAAATTGCTGAATCTTTAATCGCCAGATCTTCTACTAAGGTTATGTAGCGTTTCTGTAGTGGTTGCATTTCTTCGGTTTCCGGTAACTGATTGATCACCTTTGTTCTGGCTTTTTCCAATAGAACTTTTTTCTGTGATTCCAGGGTGTCCAGATCTGCTAACAGTTTGTTTTGGGTTATGCGGAGTTCATCACGTATTTCCTGGTCGAAGATGCGGTATTCAAGGGGTTTGGAAATGATGATACCGATGAAGCCAGCCAATAATAGTCGCGGCCAGGCCAGTTTCAATTTCATCCAGAAGGTACCGCGGTTGGATACTGATACAATAAAGAAACGGTCGAGACAAAAAATGAATATTCCCCAGGCTACCGCCGGAAGGAATGCTGCATATCCGATCTCATCCTTCAGTAATACCGTAAACGCGTAGGAGGAGGACAAAAAGGCGAATAGGGCTGTCGTGCAGATCACCGTACCGTAAGAAAAGAAACGGTTTTTTTCAGTAGGCAGTTCGTCCAGTACATCGGTATTGGCACCTCCTGCCCAGCAAAAGAAACGGTATAGTGGATTCATCTTCTTAACTGTGTCGGGATGTTGAATGGTGTTTTTCACGTCGTTTTTTTTCTTCTTGTATAAATTTTTCAGTCTGTTCGTCTAGTATGCGTCGCTGCTGCTGAATCATTTTTTGTAGTATGGATGCCTGATCTGCCAGTATATCTTTTAACCTGACCTGTTCAAAGTCGATGTTTAAACTGTCGGAAATGTTGATCAGTTTTCGGTGGTTTTTGGGTAGTCTGGCTGCTAGTATGTTACGCAGCACGTCAAGATCTACAACCGGTATTGGAGGGTTGCGGACACCTGACCTGTTCAGGTATTTCAGTAGCGGCGAGGCAATGGTGTTCCATTTATTCCTGGCGCGCAACATAAGCCCTGGAACTTCAGGTATCTCCACCAATAAATTGCGGATCATCCGGTTCAGGTACTGTTTTCGAAAGTAGCTCCTGAATACGGTTTTTACGGGTTTGGGGTTTCTTCTTTTCATAGATCAGAAAATCGTCATCTTATCCGCTTTTTCTACCAGTACCTTGATCTCTTTATCAAACTGTTTTAACTGTTCCCCTACCCGGTCAAAAAGCGTTTTCATGTGACTATCTAGGTGATGGCGCTTGCCTAAGGCGCCGTAAATGGCCTGATTTTGCTCGAAGTGCTGTTGATATACCGATATGTTCTTGCTGTGCCGGTCACGGATGTCTATCAGCTTTTCCTTAATCGTCGTGAGTTGCGTGTGTACTTCGGTATATGATATTGTTGCTTTATCAAGCTCCTGGTAATATTGCTTGCTTAATATTGACAATTCTGTTTTCTCTTGTTTGATTTCATCGGTAATATCCTGTAGGTTAGTGTCAATGCGATTTCGTTTGTTCTGTATGTTGGACCAGAGAGCTTTTGTTTCCTGTAAGAAGTCATTTTCTAAACCGGAAAAGAAGGTATCTAGCTCACTGAGTAATTTGTTTAGCTCGTTTATATCCCCCTGGTGCGTCTCTTGCCATGACATTAATTCCTGCTGAATCGCTGCCGGATCTTTCTCTGATAGGAGACGATCTAATTCCTGTATCTCGCTGCGTTGTTTCTCGAGTGTAGTGAGTTCCTGGTGCCGGGTGCGTAATTCCTGGAGTTGTTCCATAATGGTATGATGCTCTTCCTGCTCGCGATCCATTTGCGCAATCGTTTGTTGCAGCTGGGCGATCAGCTCTTTCAGCCGGTCGGTCTCTTCTTTCATTAGCTGCAGCTTTCTTGGAGCGTTGAACCGATCGCTAAAGCTGATCAGCGCGGCCATAATGGAGCTGACATCCCTGGTCATTTGTGCCTGTGCCAGGGCATCGCTGGGCTCCAGGTTTTCGATGTACTCTATGATTGCGCTGGGGTTGATCATCGACGTCATTATAACAGATAAGACTTTTCACCTATTGTAGCCCAGATGTGCTGGTTACCATCCTGGTAAAAAAAAAGTTCAGTGTTGCTGAATACCTGGTGGTCACAGGTCAGATCGACCGGATGGTTGCCTATATATAAAGTTATTGCTCCCGCATACAGGACCGGAAGTTTTTTGGGACGTATATACTCTTCATAAGGGGTATCAGCCGGTACTAAATATAGATCCTTGTCATCGGGGTAGCTGTGTACCTTTATTTTTACGTTTGTTGCAGCCGCTGCATAGAACGATGCTCCATATTGTTGTAGTTGTGCAGCCCCCTGGAGTTTAGCTATCCGGCAGGTAGGTTCGTAAGTTCCTGACAGCACTGAACCAAGCAGCCCAAAAAAATAATGGCTTTTCTGCAAATCGATAGACAGCTGCCTGGCTATCTCATTTTTGAAAGCGAGGATATGATCAATCTCAATATCCGCCCATAATTTCTGATCGAATACTTCCATCAATTTGTTGTAACGCTTGTCACCATTAGACTGCTCTCGGATCGCTTTTGCTACTGAATACCCGATAGTCGCTCCGTTTGGGTCGGGCTGTTCCAGGAACTGATCAAACGCTTTGATGTCTTGATAATTATAATTGAAATAACGTTCGAAGAGAGGAATAAGTGGGACATCGCGACAGATGCTGTCTTTATTCAATGAATATCTGCCTGCAGTAAAATTGATGGTAGCTGCATGGCAGATATCACCTTCAAGGTCGATAACCTGGACATCTCCTTCGATATCCGGATTTCTGCTTTTAATATATGCGGCAATAGCTTCGAAAGGAGAGCAAACATGACTGGGATCTATTTTCCCGGAAGCTGATTTATCAAATAGTAGCTTGTGTCGAT
This sequence comes from Chitinophaga sp. S165, assembly GCF_003182155.1. GTDB lineage: Bacteria > Bacteroidota > Bacteroidia > Chitinophagales > Chitinophagaceae > Chitinophaga. The sequence goes on along the minus strand of NZ_QGTG01000012.1, from coordinate 52,058 downwards.
AGTTGGGGTCAAAATAAGATTTGTAATCACATAATAAAATGACATTATCCTTTTCCGGAATTGTCATCTTATCTGGTTGATCGTAATTTACCTGAATCACTGCCATCAGTTAATGTTTTAAACTCAGCGAAACAAAACACATCTTATAAAGCAACCAGCCGAAAAAGAACTTCTTGAACATACCCCATCTACTTGTGCCGAAAATGCAGGAAGACCTTTATAATTAACTGCATGTTTTATGAAAAAAATCTATTTTATTTCAATCACTATTTTTCAATTGAATAAAATAACTTACCCCTAAAGCACATTGTATGCACTTTAAGAGAACAATCAGGAAGATCTGCATGGGATAGATTAAGAATGCTAATGACTAGCACATGGGGTATATGCAATATACTTAAACGAGTAGTGGTTGCGACAGTACGTACGTTAAATTGTATAGTCCGGATTTTTAAAATGATAATAAAGTGAGCAATAATATTTGCCCAATTACTATAAATATGTTTTGAGTATTGAAAATCAACTGATTGAAAAAAATATCCTCACCCTGTTTTATACGGGTGAGGATAGTATCATGGCATGTAGCCACTATTGTACCCGTATTGACGACACCTGGTCGTTGGCATTCGGGCTTAGTGTAGTAAAGTTAGGTGTATCACTGGTCCTGGTCCAGGATGTGCCGCTGAAGTTATCATCAGCGTACATGATCAGGGTTCTTCCTGCAGGTACTTTTACAGAAGATGCCCAGTCATTCGGCATGCCTTTCGCTGCCAGCTGCGCAATGGTATAATTGCCGACAGGTAATACCTGGCTGGCAGGGCCACCATACTCCGTATCCCTGTAGAACGTAACACCGCTTGTTGGAGTGCCGGTCAGATAAGGTTGCAGGATAGGCTGTAACAGGTTAGCCGCCTTGATATTGCCCGCAACGCTGGGATGCAGGCCGTCAGTATAATCTGCACCCGTCATCCAGCCGTCGGTATCAACGTAATGTACTTTAGTATCGCCGGCCGCAATACGGGCATTTACTGCCGCTACTGTGGGTGTTACCAGGTAACCATTAAAGGTGCGCATTACGAAGATCTCCACATTAGAGAACTTCGCACGGATGTTTGAGAGGAACGTGATGTAACTGTCACGGAACTGCGCCTCTGGTACGTGGCCGTTATCGTTTGTTCCTAGGTTGATAACGATCACTTTGGGCGTATATCGTGTAAAGTCCCAGGGGGTAGCATTAAAAGCGGGATTCTGGAGCTTAAAATACTGTACATCCATACCGGGGCCATTATCACCACTAACCAGCCGTATACCAGGGTAAGCGATCTGGGTGTGCTCCGTATGTAATAGCTGTTCCGAACATACCCAGCCATAACCTGATACGTTAGCCTGTTCGTCCGTGTAACCACAGGTAATAGAGTCGCCTATCCATTCAATGAGCGCTGCCAGTGCCGGAGGGGCGCTGGTAGTAGCACCGGCGTCCAGTATCAGCCCCTGGAATTTAAATTGATAGTCATAGTCTTTGCCTTGTGCCACGCTGAGCGTATGAGTACCATTGCTTAGTGGTGCAGGCGTAAGGTTGATGGTGCCGGAAGCATTGTAATAGCTTATCCATGGACCATCGTCAATCTTTGCATAATAGTGGGTAGGGTACCCTACTTTGATCTTCACCGTAGTACCAGTAAAGTTTACCCGGAAGTAGGCGCCACCCCAATAGCTGGCATATTCTGCCGGATTGGTGAAGTCCCAGCGGCCGAAGTATTTAATATTACCATCGGCCAGGTCGCCGGGAACAGCAGCGGCATTGGCTGTTAGCTTTGCTGTTGTCAGATCATTGTTGCTGATTGCAGTGGGCTCTGTGAACTGGGTCTTTACGCAACCAAAATGGCATAAAGCCATTATAGCAAAGCTAAATAGTCTTAGCGTTTTCATGGGAGGGTCTTGTTTTTTTTGATAAAGGTGGTTTTTCAACGGGCGTCAAAATACAATTTAGGGGTGCGCAATTCCCGTTGAGAAGAGGGTAAATAGAACAGACCAGAACAGGTACTACAATGGTTGCCTATGGCTAGAGATTTATGCAGGTCAATTCACGCGGAATACCGGTAAGGATAACCCGGTTAACCTGTGGTATATAGCAGCAGGATAATACAGTAGTGAAATGTTATAACGATACCAATTCTCTCCGGATCGCTTCAAGGACCATTCCCACCCTGCTTTGTACATTCAGTTTCTCAAACAATGATTCACGATATCCATCCACTGTCCGTTCAGCTACTTTCATTTCAGCCGCTATCTTTTTATATGTAAAATCGCTGCAGGCCAACTGGAGGAATATTTTCTCCTTATCCGTGAGTTGCAGGTTTTTTGCCAACTGTTCATGGGTGAGCAAACGGCGGTAATTTATGTTGAGCGAGTCGCCGTTATAGATCCCCTTCGCATATACCTGCTGTAACGCCTTTTCCAGCTCTTCCGGATGGATATCTTTCTGTAGATAGGCATTGCATCCTGCTTTGATCATCCTGATGATAGTCGTATCGTCATCCTTCATGGAAAGGGCGATCATTTTAATGAGCGGATATTTTTTATTTATCTCTGACACCGTATCTATCCCACCCATAACAGGCATATTTACATCGATTAGGATTATTTCCGGCAAAGCAGGGGCCACCGTCAGTTTATTCAATAGTTCCTGCCCGTTCAATGCTTCCAGCGTTACTTCGAAATCACTGAAAGTGTTGATTAAAACGCTTAGCGACTTCAGGAAAAGCTGATGATCATCTGTTATACCTACTGCAATTTTCATCGTGTTGTACAATTAAAAGGGTAAAAGGATGTGGACACCATTGCCGCAATAATATGTTCCCTGTAACAGGCGTATGCGCTTTAATATTTTCTCTGACAGCGGTAAGGGGAGAGCGGCATCAGTGATCGTTACTTCCACTGTTTTAGCAGCAATCCTGATGCTCACTCCCCATGCCATATAATTTCGCACCAAGTCAAGTAAAATGCAGAATAACATCACCTGTTTTTCAGCTGATAGCGATAATGCTCTTCTAACGCTTATCAGCGCTACCGGTACTGTACCTGACGCATTTATATCATTCACTTCCCGTTGCAGGTGCTCCAGTGAATTGAAACTGAATATGTCCTGCATGGGTTGCGATAACTTGCGTATCTCCTGTATTGCAGTACACAGGGACATCTGTGCAATATTTAACGTATCCGATGCCAGGGATATATCATTCATGGTCGCTCCCAATAACATATTAACACTACCCAACAACTGAGCGACTTTGTCATGCAGGGCAATTCCTAACCGGGTGTATAAATACTGGTGTAGTTCGATCTGGGCCTGTAAAAGTTCGATTTTCAGTTCTTCGTCCATAAAGTTACTTTAATTAAGTTGACTGGAAAATCATCACAGGCAGGAAAATAAACAATGGGATCAGGTGATAAAGTCATAGTATTATATCATAGATCAATACCCTGAGGTGGTTATTCATGTCCGGAACCACCAAGATTGTAGGAAATTGCAAAGAAGCCTCCTACACGCAGGGATTTCTCTGTCAGATCAATATCATCAAGATCACTAAATCGTTGATAATTTTTCCAGTCGCGGTACTTGTTCTTAAGAACATCCGCATATCCGACGCTCGCGCCAATGCTAAGTACCAGCCGCCTGCTCAATTCGTTTGAAGACGGGAATCCCAGGCTGGTACCAATAAACAGCCTTGAATTAGCGAGTGTGGAGAAGTCGGGCGCAAGGCCGGTTGTAAGCATCCATTGAAGGTTACATGAAGTAGTCTTGTACCAATGCACAAATACGACCGGATTGAACTGGATCAGTTTGTTTTTATTGCTTTTGTACAGCATCACATGGGCAGTATCTTCGCCAGTCTTAGCATCGGTAGGGTTTTTCCGTAGCGAATATTCAGTACCATTACCACCAATGTTGGCGGCAAGACCAACACTGAAGTCCACCCGCGTGCCTCCATAGGTCCTGATGGGGTGAGGCGCAATGGTGAATGCGACTTTACCGGTATTGTCCTTCAGTTCATCACTGATGACAATAAAGTCTCCTTTAGCAGTACTGATGTTACCAGGCGGCAGATTATAATCTGCAGTCAGGACTTTGTGAAGATTATATTGGATGATGCTGATGTTTTTCAGAAGTACATTAGCATTAGATCCTGTATAAAGGTTATTGAGTGCAGCAACCTTTTTTTCGAGGGAATCAATTAAGGGTTGAATAGTCTTGTCGTTGAGTGTCTTCAATCCCATCAATGTAAACGAGATGCTATCAAGACCTCTGTAGATCTGTTGTTGATGCGACTGGAATTTTTCGGGTATGTTATCTTTGGTTATACCATATGCAGCAACTGGTTTAAGAATACCGGCTTCCATTACCTCACCTGAATAGTTAGCAGGATCATTCTTTGCTATTTTTATTAGCGTATCAATAGTAATGATCGCGTTAATCGCCAGGATACTTTGTTGTATCCGGCCGAAGTGCTGCTGCATAGAACTTAGCGTTCTGTATTTCTTGCGAAGGTAATCGCCAGCTGAAGATATGCTTTTACCCGAGGAAGTTGCTTCCAGGGCTTCAGACTCTGCATCATCTGCAGCCTTTTTTTCAGGTCCGGAAATGCCGTTTAATGCAGATTGAACAATATCCATCCCATCCTGAAAACTATGGTTGATATCTGAAAAAGTAACATTCGACTTAAAGGCAAATGGATTGATAGCGGTATACGACAGCGCTATGGTAGTACCTTCTTTTATCAAAAGTGGAAAATCTTTTTCGAATGCTCCCTTATGCATATTGTACGTTATCTGGATTGTACCATCGTCTTTTTTCTGCGCAGTGCAGAGGTGGCAGATCAACGAAAGTGAAAAGAGGATAAGTGGTTTCATGTTTTTGATTTTTGAGATTAACCGGATTATTGATCGGAGTTTGTGCTCTACATGTGCGACACAAACTTACTTTTAGAGGCAGGAGCCGGCAATGGGAAAAATAGTTCCCCATACCGTATTTTTCCCGTAGGAAATAAAAAATACAAACTAGTTGGTATTGTCCTGGTCTAACCTTGCGTTTATCTTTCCATTCCGAAGAATGCTGGCCAACAGGAACATTCCTGTCATTATACCATTTTTCCTTTTTACCGCGTACACCTCTCAAAAAGCATCATCACATCCAATATATTTTTAACCTTAAATTTTAATAAGATGTTAGAAACAACTACAGCTACAAGTACAACTACAAGTACAGCTACTGAGACTGCTGCTGCAGAAGTGAAATTAGCAGCCACTATTGCACTTTCTTCCAGGTTGGAAAATCCTGAGACTACATTTACGATCACGTTAAGTGAAGTAGAAGAGGATACAGATACAGAAGACGCCGATACAAGTCCTGTTAGCGTAGCAGGTGCTTCCATTCTAAAAGAGGATGGCAAAACAAAAGTTCCCGGTGGACCTTCTGCTTTGGACCTGGAAGTAGTGAGGGCATGCATATTCGAATTAACGACTGAACCGAGAGTAACCAGTGTAACCCGGGAGGTCATTGATGGACAGGTAAAAGTGACCATCAATGCTGTGATCGTTGCCAAAGCATATGAGGACAGGGAATACGACTCCTTTGAAAGAACCAGGTTCCGCATGATAGAGTTCCCTCAAAGTCCTATGGATATCGGAACCGGTTCGAACATAAAAATGAATGCGAAGCCCAGGGACAACAACGATATAGAGGTGGAAATTGCCTTTTCTATCTAGTTAATAACACGGTTTGTATTTTCAGACCATCGGCATATTCGACATATTTATCAACGAATGTCGCCCATTCTTTGCAAGCGACTGCAATCCCGGAAATTGATCCGGGATTGTTTCTTACAAATCCGTTGTAGAAATGATTGTCCGATGTATCTGGGATTGAAACAGAAAGACCAAGTGCTATTTTGGGGTCAAGTTTGTTGAGTTCATGCCCTGTAAACTTTGCTATGAACATATTTTCCTGCAGGGAGCGTAGTTGTGCGATGGTTTGAGCCTCCCAGTTATCGCCGAGCGCATCCGCTATGCCATATATGAGAACAAAAAGATCCATTAGCTTGCCTGCTCCGTTAAGGTAATTGTCACTCCTGATGGCTGAATGAATAACATCAGGTTGTTCATCCATTTCCTCGCTTAGCCGTTTGCCCAGTTTGTTCATGATGTTAACCAATTCGTCATACGATGATAGCTTTGTTGCAAAGAATGCCGCACATGCTAACCTGTCCCTCAATTCCTTTGAAAGAGGGCGTGTTGGTATAACCAGCGTTGCAAGCTGCTTTGAAGATATGTTGGGATTAGTGTATAATTCACCGAAGATCTTCCTGTAATTATAACCGAAGAAGGTGATGCCATATTGTGCAGCGACCAGATATTCAACTTGTGCCTGATGGAGTAGTAAGCCGGTATCAAAGTACTGCATAAAGCAATCCACCATAACTATCAGCTTCATTTTACCGGAGAATGTATGCAGAATAGCCTCCTTCAGTTCCATCATATCAAGCATCTTATGGCTTTCAGTCTGCATAGTGCCGGATACAAAAACACTAATGGCCGCGCCATGTCCCCAGGTAAACAGCATATAGTTTTCTGCCCTTTGTTCACCTGTATGTATTGATTGGAAGAATAGCCTCACATCATGTGAACTGGTAATATCGAAGTCCCCGTCTTGATTCAGCAATTTAAGTTTACTGCCTCCTCCTGCATTCCGGACAACCTGGTAGAATAACGTTGTCTGTCCAGGTCCGGAGGCAGGTCCCTGATAAAGCGGATCTACCTTTTTAATAGCAGCTATCGGTATTTGAAGACAAATGCTAATGCAAATTTCATCGGGAATGGTGAGGCTTAATATATCATCAAACATTGCTTTTGCTGCTGTAGTGGTGTTACCGGGACAGTCCATGAGGTATATCACTGTCCACTTGTGCATTCCTGCCATTTTGAGTATCTTTAAAGAGATTTTATAAAATGCGCAAAATCTGTATTCTTCTCGCCTTATTTTTGTTTGCTCCGGGGTACCTGAATAATTGTTTGGGGCAACTACAGGAATTTTATCACTTCCGCAAATATAGTCAAACAGATGGTTTGAGTAGTTACAATATTACTAAAATTTTGCAGGACCAATATAAATTTATTTGGATCAGTACACAGGATGGTCTGAACTGTTTTGATGGCAAAAGATTCCTTGTTTTTAACCAGCAATCAGACCCCGCTCACCGCCTGAAAGGTAATACTATCATGGATATGGCGGAAGACCGTCAACGACAACTGATATGGCTGATCACATCTAACGGCGGACTGCAATCGGTAGCAACAGGTACCCAGACAGTGGTGTCGTTGGAAGAGAAAGACAAGACCGCATTATCTTTTAATGACAAATGGTTACATAGTGTTGCGATATGCGGTGACGTATTATGGATTGGCGCTTACGAAGGGTTATTCGCATACGATCTTTCACAACATACATTCATTAAACTGCCAGAACTGGCGGATAATTTTCCATCGTTATCTGACATTAAAATAGGTAAACTATTGGCAGATGATCAAGGGAGAATATGGGCCTGCTGCGATGAAGCAGGTATGCTGCTGCTTGATGGAAAAACAGGCAGGATATTAAGCCAGTTGCCTGCTGAAGGCATGAACACTGCCGGTTCCCGCAAATCGATCTTATTCTGGAATATAACCGGCGCGCCGCAAAACGAGGCGTTTGTATCTACGAACTGGGGCCTGCGGCAAATTAGTGCGGCAAATAATAAGCTGTCGCTCAAACAACGGAATGCGTCAAACGTGATCAATACAAAAGAAGTATTCAGTTGTGCATTGGATACTACAGGTAATCTATGGATATCAGATGCTCATCATCTTTACAAAGAAGAACAACAAACAGGACGGCTGACAAAAATAAGTGAACGAAACAATGAAAGTGACGCATGGCAAACTGCTATCTATTCTTTATACTTCGACGATAATAACCGCTTGTGGATGGGATCAGAGGAAGGATTGTCCTATTGCTCACTGCGAAAACAACCCTTTGAAAAGTTCTATCGTTCCGCTGGTTCTACAACTAAGATCCAGCATGCATTTTCTATTTATCCGTTAAATGATTCTATTGTTTATTGTGGCGCTGCCAACGGATTATACGAGGTCAATACAAATACTGACCTTATCCGGCAGCTGCACGCAGGCGCTTCCTGTTACCTTATTGCAGCCGTTACTCCCGACAATATTCTGGTGTCAAATAGTGAAGGATTGTTTATTATCACTAAAGGAAAACTACTGCGCGCAAAACAGCTATACCCGGAGTTAGCAGGAATAGAGAATGATCTCTTCTGCACAATGACCAGGTATAATAACGACATCATTCTTTTAGGAAGTCAGTTACGAAAAGGCCTGTATGTATGGGATCAAGCGAGCAAAAAGATAACAAGGCATAACAGTGAAAATGGATTACAGCTGGACCAGGAAAATATCAGCTCTTTTTATAAAGACAAAGAGGGGAGGGTATGGGTACTGTCGACGAATTCTCTTTCTCAGTTCGATCCCTTAACGGGTAAGTCTTCCCGTCATGTAATAACAGGTGCTGCCTCTTCGCAAACGTCCGACATCTTGCTGGATATGTGCGAGACAAATGATAGTTACTGGTTTGCAGTTTACGGTAAAGGCCTGGTGGAAACCGATAAACAATTGCATCTGAAACGTATCATGTCTAAAACATCCGGCCTGTGTAATAATGGAGTTTACAAGGTTTTTGCAGTTGGAGATAGTGTTGTCCTGGTTACATCGAACGACGGACTGGCGGTCGTCAATGTACATAACAACAGGATCAGGAACTACTATGAACAGGATGGTCTGCAGTCAAATTCATTCGAACAGTTCTGCGGTTATAACAGCAGTCCGGATACTATCTATGCAGGTGGTGTGAATGGCTTTTCTATTATTTACCCCCGGAATTTCTTTATGAATACAACACCGCCGGGATTGTATATTAACCGGATAAAAATGGATGCTACATCCGGTAGCAGAGATACTACCAACCTGCAGATGACAACATTAAGAATCCCTTCAGATGTTTATCAGACCACTATCTTTTTCTCGGGCATGAATTTTAATAGTCCTGAGAGAGTAAAGTATGCATACAGGATACCAGAAGTGAACGATAAATGGACGGACATCGGTAGTCAGAACTATATCCCCTTAATGGACCTTCACCCCGGTGAATATACCATCCAGATAAAAGCAGGTAATGAAGATGATATCTGGACTGATCGCTTTGTTGAGCTCAGCCTTGAGTACATGCCTAAATGGTATCAGACGATCTGGTTCAAAGGCCTGGTTGTTTGTTTCGTGGTAGGACTATTATTTGCATTCTACCGGTACAGGATCGCGCAGCTGGAAAGACAACATGCCATCCGCCGTGAAATTGCTAATGACCTTCACGACGACCTGGGTAGTACGCTGAATACCGTAAAGGTGCTTACGCATCTTGCCAGGAACGGCACAGAACGGGAGGAGTATCTGAATAAGATAGAAGAGTCCCTGACCAGTGCTTCAACAGGATTAAGGGATATGCTGTGGGTACTGGATGATAGTGGAGATACATTACAGGACCTGATGACACGTATCTGTAATGCTGTATTGCCCGTTATTAATGCGAAAGGCATCCACCTGGATTGTAAGGTAGATGAGGAGCTGAAAGACCGTATTATTTCTAAAGCTGAAAAGCGGAACCTGTTATTGATTGCGAGGGAAGCGGTTAATAATAGTATCAAATATGCCACATGTAGAAATATCAGTATTTCCATTTCAGCGCATCCTAAATTGTCTCTGAATATTTCTGATGATGGTATAGGTTTCGATACGAAATTGATGTCTGTTACAGAAGGGAACGGGTTAAAGAACATGCGGTATCGTGCGGCGTATATTAATTATTCGGTAGATATTGATACCGCTCCTGAACGGGGCGTAAACATTGTAGTAAGGAAAAAATAACAGCTCCGGCATTGTATTTAAAACCTGCGGCCCCACACCATCGCTGGTATTGGGGCCGCAGGTATTTATTAATAACCCGGATTCTGTTTGAAGTGTGGGTTAGCACCCATGATGTCACGGCCTATCGGGAATATAGCTGTGTGATCATCACCATCGGGTTGTTTGTCCCACCATGTACCGGTGTTAAACACGCCCCAGCGGATTAAATCAGTACGGCGGCGGTTCTCTCCTAAGAACTCACGGCCCCATTCATCTAACATTTCCTGGTCGTTCAGCTGACTACCATCTGGTTTATACAGGCTTGGAGAACCGGCAGGATAGTTTCTTACGCGTACTGCGTTCAGCAGCCCTGCTGCAGCTGCCTTATCACCGGCACGGTACTTACATTCAGCCAGCATATAATAGATCTCTGATAAGCGGATCTCTGCATAAGCCGATGTGATACGGTTCGGATCAGGTGTCGGATATAACGGATATTTCAGGAAGAATACGCCTGAGTTATGATCAGCATGGTTCATGTTCGATTCCTTATCAGCAATACGCTGTCCTGGTTTGGCATCGAGGAACCAACCCACCTGGTCGCGGATGAACAGCGGGTAAGGACCCTTATTACCACGAACGGTATCAGGTTTCATTACACCATTCACATTACGCTCAAATGGCAGGTAACCGAACAGGAACATGCCTTCACGTTTACTGTTGCCCAGGTTCTTGTATAGTTTAAGGCGATAGTCGTCAGGATAGCGCTGGAACTTAACAAAAGGTTTGCCCAGTGCAAAGCTGTATTCAACGCTGTCTACGTCTCTGCCGGGTTGCAGTGCATATCTTGGATTTGCCTGGTTATAATCGGTGAAGCCGCAATAGAGTGGGGCTGCATCGTAGGTCATTGCCCAGAAGTACATGCCGCCGTCATATTGCCAGTGCGTACGGGAAAGCGTAGCAGGGAAACCGTAGATGGTCTCTGAATTAACGGTAGTGTTGGTATAATCAAAAGGAGCATCCCAACGGCTATCAAGCTGATAGTTACCATATTTGCCGTCTATGATATCCTGGCAAACGGTGGCGCAATCGTTGTACCTGTCTTGCTTAATGTATGCGTTTGCGTTCAGATACAGGCGTGCAAGCAATCCTGCAGCTCCTGCCTGTGTCCAACGGCCGATACCTTTATCACCCAGCGCTTCGCGTTTAGGCAGGTCAGGCAGCGCAGCTTTCAGCTCAGCTTCAATGTAATTGAACATTTCTGCGGGCGGTGTCTGATTCGGGCTGGTGGTAGTGTTTTTTACGTCTGTAACGATTACAATATTGCGGTAAAAATCGAATGCCCTTAAATAGAACCATGCTCTCAGAGTTCTGAGTTCGGCTTTGAAGTCGGCCAGCTCGGCTGGCGTAACATTCAGTTTAGTCGGGTCAGCAATGCCTTCCATGTCCTGCAGGGAGTTGGTAGCTAGTACGATACCCTGATAAAATGCTGTCCAGGCGCCACTGGTGAAGTTGTCCTGCGTCGTCCAGGTATGATAGTGCATACGTTGATAATAGCCACCGTCCTGCCAGTCGCCCTGACGGTTGTAGGTGCCTATCTCGTCGGTGGAGTTTTCATTTACGGCGAAGATATCATTTCCCTGGATGCTCCAGTAAGCATGTTCAAATGGCCGCAGGAAGTCCCTGATCACATCATCGCGCCTGGTGAGGACCTGCGATTCATCCACTTTATCATAAACATGCTCGTCAAGCTTTGTACAACCGCCCATGATGAGCGCTGTGCTCAACGCGGCATTTACTATATATTTTCTATAATTCTTTTTCATTTGTACCAGTTAGTTGTTTAGAATGTAACCTGTAAGCCTCCCAACAGCTGGATAGTAGCCGGATAGAAGTTCAAACCATAACCATTAGTCGGATCGCCCTTAACGCCGGGTGTGAGCCCGTTAACCGGGTACAGGTCTGGATCGCCACCGGTAAAGCTGGTAAAAGTATGCAGGTTGCTTACTGCTCCGTACACTCTGATGCCATGCAGGAATTTGGAATTAATGGAATAATTATAGCCCAGTGTTATGTTATCGATCTTAACAAAAGACCCTGATTCCAGGAAATAATCTGACGCAAGTGATGCAGTAGACGAATTGGTCAGCTTGGAATATTTGCTGCCCGGATCATAAGCCGATTTTAAAGTGTTAGCATCGGTTTGTGTGGCGGCAGTACCTAAATAGAAAGCCTGTGAGTTGAACACTTTATATCCAAAGTTTCCTCTGAGGAAGATGTTCAGGTCCCAGTTCTTGTAGCGGAACTGATTACCGAGCGAACCTGTAAATTTAGGAAGACCATTACCTACGAACTGTTTGTCGTCCGCATTCGCCTTGTTGGCAGTTACTATAGTGCCATCCTTTTTATACACCAACAGTGCGCCGGTTTCATCCACTCCCGCAGACTTTAACATATAGAATTCTCCGATACGGTGGCCTTCCTGTAAACGTTGGATAGGGCCTGGTGTACCCGGAGCAGACAATCCTGCCTGGTCCTGGAAGGGAGCTCCCTGATAAATTTTGTTGGAGAAGGAAACGAAATTGTTATTATTTAAAGCACCTGCAAATGATACATTGTAGCTAAAGTCACCATGATTTATCACCTGGGCGCTCAACTGTAGCTCCAAACCGGAGTTCTTCATTGTACCCACATTGGTGAATGTTTCTGACTGAGGGTTAGGAGGAAGGGGCACCTTATAATTACCCAGCAGGTCTTCATTAGTGCGCACGTAGTAGTTCAGGGAACCTGATACGCGATTGTTGAATAATTCAAAGTCGATGCCGGCGTTGAAGTTGATGGCTTTTTCCCAACCCAGATTAGGGTTGATGTTCTGTGCCGGACCATACACCTGGTAGGTGATCCCGTTGTAAGTGAAATAGCCGTAACCGCCGTATAAAAGCAATGACTTGTAATTGTCAAAATCCTGGTTACCTGTTACGCCGTAGTCAACTCTCAGTTTCAGGTCGTTTAACCAGCTGATCTCATCTTTCATGAAGCCTTCATCGGAAATGCGCCATGCAGCGGATACAGCCGGGAAGTTACCCCATTTATTGTTGCGGCCGAATTTAGATGAACCTTCATGCCTGAGGCTCGCGGTCAGGATATATTTATTATCGAAATCATAGTTGATCCTTGCGAAGAACGCTGCGAGGCGGGAGTCGTTCTGAGTTGACCCTACAGCCGATTGCGCATTACCCTTATCGCCGCCATTCCAGGTACCGGATCCCAGATTGTTCCATAAGTATGTATCAAATGGAAAATCATAGTTGTTGGCGTTAAATTGCTTGTAGTTGAAGTAGCTGTATGAATAACCACCCAGTACTTTAAAGTGGTTTCTCGCCAGGTTCAGTGAGTAATTGAACGTCCACTCGAGGTTCCGCTGGTCGTTGTCTATTTGTTCCTGAGACGCATAGTTCGTCTTGGTCACATTACCGGAATGAACGATGGTGGTCAGGGTAGACGGGCGGAAATTCAGGTTCTTGTAAGATGATCTGATATTCGACACGGTTATTGCGGAATTCAGGTTCTTCAGAATGTTCACCTTAAAGGAGGCGCTCATGTCCAACTGTTTTATTTCTGCCTGGCTTTTGATCACCCTTGCATTTTCAACAGGGTTGTTAGAGAAGAAACCAGTATTGATGTAGCGATAGCCGGTGCTGTCGTAGATTGGAATAGTAGGGTTCAGCGTAATGGCGTTATTGAAATTACCCTGATCGGCGTTGCTGGTCTCCATATAACGGGGAGCAACATTCAGGTTAACTGTATAAACGTTTTCTTTTGATATATGATTCAGGTTCAGACGGGCGCCGTATTCCTTTTTAGATGCACGCAGGTCAACGCCTGTTGCGTTCCGGTAATCGGCGGAAGCAAAATAGTTATCGTTCGCTGTTCCTCCTGAGATCTGTAAGGTATGTTTCTGTGCGTATCCCTGCGAACGGGTAACGGACTTCATCCAGTCTGTATTGCCCCCATAGTCGATACCTCTGACTGGAGTACCTTTAACCCTGTACTGACGGAATTCGTCAGCAGTGAGCACTTCCGGTGCCATACTGAGGCGGTCAAGGCTGACATAGCTGCTGTAAATCATTTTTGATACACCGGTGCCTTTCTTGGTGGTAATGATGATAACGCCATTGCTACCACGGGTACCGTAAATAGCTGATGCCGCACCACCTTTCAGCACGTCGATGGATTCGATATCATTCTGGTTGATGTTATCGATATTACCGCCCGGAACGCCGTTCACCACGTATAGCGGACCAAGACCCGCGCTGCGTGATGAAACGCCTCTCAACTGGATACTGGGAGAGGAGTTGGGATCGGCGGTGGCTGTATTGGAAATGTTGAGACCTGCAACCTTTCCCTGTAAAGACATTAATGGGTTGTTACTTCCAACGGCTTTCAGCTCATTGGCGCTTATATGTGTTATTGCACTCGATACTTCCCTTTTGTTCATAGTGCCATAACCGACACTTACTACCTCGACACCTTCCAGCGACTGACTTGATGGGGCCAGCTTCACCGTAATGGAACTACCTGTTATGGCAACCGTTTTAGTGGCGTAATTAATAGAGGAGATGATAAGTTCACGTGCTGTTGCTGTAGCGGTTAGCCGGAATGAACCGTTTACGTCGGTAGCAGTTCCGGTTTTGGTTCCTGCAATTCTGACAGTTACCCCGGGCAGTGGACTTGTACTTGCGGAATCGATTACTCTCCCTTCAATAACCCTGTCTTGCGCATAGGCCGTGTAGGCGAGGCCAAAGATCAGGGTGAAACAACTTAATACTCGTAGAATTTTTGTTAGCATAACGGACTGCTTAATTTGTTCATAAACGCGGACATTTTCATCGTTCATCGCTGCAGCTGATGTTCGTGGACAAACGCCGGTCTAGGCGTTTAAATTGACGGGTCAAATTAAATCACTAATCGGGCGTCTGATGCCGGAGCGGAGTGTTGGAATAGAAAAATCTAGATTATTCAAAAGATATTTATCTGATAATCAATAAATTGATAGAATTGCTGCATGGAAAAATCTAGGCTTATCTGACAGGGTTTGATCAGTTTAATGGTCGATTTTTTGAAGAAAAAAGGGATTTTGGTAACAGATTTCAGGAGTTTCGTACCAATTTAATAGGTGACCGATGATGTATTTTTAAAACAGGTTAACTAATTTTCGGACGGAAGAATTTGTTAGGGACAACCGCTATACAGGGGCGGGAAATTACGCACTACTTAAATTAGGTCTCAGATCTATATGAATAAAATACTATTTGTATCATTCTTTTTGTTTTTATGGTTTAATGGATATTCTCAAAACGGTAAATCTGACAGTCTGGTAACAGTCCTTAAATCGGAGCTTGCCAGGGCGCATTCATATGATCAGAATAAACAAAAGCGGATAAACCAGTTAAGATCCCAGTTGCTTCATACGGATAGTTTAAATTTTGATACGCAGTTCGATCTTTACTCAAAGATCTTTGAGGAATACCGTTCCTTCAAATTTGATTCCGCGTTTGTTTATATCAAACAGATGATCAGGGTTGCAGGAAAGTTTAATAAAAATGATCACCTGATCCGGAGCAAAATGATGCTCGGGAGCATTTTACTGAATTCAGGATTTTATAAGGAGGCTTTTGACGTTACAGGAGAAATTGATACCAGTGGGTTGACAAAAGTCCTGAAAACGGATTATTTTGTCTTGCAGGCCCGGCTGAATGCCGGTATTGCAGAATACGACAATGACGCCTATTTTTCGCGTGACTACCGCAGGCAATCGGAGGAGGCTTTTAAGAAGGCAGAAATCGTCACTCCCTCTAACGATTTTGAGCAGACCATTAACCTGGCCTTTCGACCGGACTCTTTAAAACACAAAGAATTAACGCCCGACTTCTTCTTTAATGTTATTATACAACGCAACCTGCCCGAACATGGGATAGCGATGGTTGCGACAAGGATCAGCTTTGCCTATACGGGTAAGGACCGGATACTTTTCCTGGCGCTTGCCGCGATAAACGACATCCGCTCATCCACCAAAGAAACATTGGCCATATTTTTACTCGGACAGGAGTTGTTCAAGCTGGATAAGATTAACGACGCCTATGTTTGTTTGCAGGAGGCTTCCCGCAACGCTAAATTTTATGGCGCCAGAAATCGTGCTGTTCAGATCGAATCGATGTTACCCCTGGTTGCGGGTAAAGTGATCGATCAGAAGCAACATGAAAAAGATAAGCTGCTCATTGGTCTGCTGATCTTTTTCATTGTCGCCATCGTTCTGTTTTTTTTGCTGGTTGTTTACCGTAGACAAATATTACTTATCAAAGCCAATGAACAGTTAATAAAGGAAAAGAACAACGAACTGGAAGGAGTCAATGAGAAGCTATGGGAATCTTCCAGGATAAAAGAGGAGCTGATAGGACTGTTCTTTAAAACCTGTTCATCATATATAGAGACCATAGATAAAATTAAACATCAAACCCTGCATGATATCAAGCTGGGGAAATATAAAGACGTCAATCAGTTTCTGAACAAAGTACATATCGAAGAAGAAAAGGAGCATTTATACAATATGCTCGATACTGTTTTTTTAACGATGTTCCCCAACTTTATCACCTCGTTTAATGAAATGCTTAAAAAGGAAGATCAGATCTGGCCCAAATCCGATGAAACACTGAATGCCACGCTCCGGATATTTGCTTTGATGCGCCTGGGAATAAATGAGCATGAGGCTATAGCCAAGATATTAGACTATAGTGTGAGCACTGTTTATACTTATAAGACACGGATCAAGTCGCGCGCCCTGGTTCCGGCAAATGATTTCGAGCAGAAAATTATGGAGATCAAATTTATCAATAGCAATCATCATTAAAGATCCCTGATTCCATCTTTGGAGGTTTGTTATGCCTGGCGTTTGGCCCAGGCTGAGTACCCGTTTTATTACTCCCTGAGATATTATTAATAATTGTCATGGTTTGTTCGGTCTTTCACTTACTTTTGCGCGCGAAATTATCTACATACCTATGAAGAGGACAATCTTACTTGTTTGCCTGTGCTTTGGGTTGCACACAGCAATAGCCCAGCAAACGGAAGCGCCGGCATATACGAAAAGTAACGCGTTTAAAGAACCCGAAATGGGCGCAAGCCGGTTATTGCTCATGAAGAATGGAAATACATTGTTTTTCCAGTTTACCAGGTCTAAAGGAGTTAATGTAACTGTTTATGATCAGCAACATCAGTCAGCAGGAGTTGTGAATAACCGTATCGGTTCATGGAAACCCAAGAAAATGAAAGATGCCGACCTGAAGGCACTTTTTGAGGTGAATGGCAACGCAGTAGTCTTTTTAGAGCAACTGATCGAAAGACGTCCTACGCTTTACCGCTTAATATTTGATGGAAAAACGGGAAAGCTGTTGCGGGAGGAAGAGCTGGCGAAAAATCATCAGATACCAGTGAGCGAGACGCGTGACAGAGGTTACGGTAATTTTCAAAGTGCCCAATTTATCGTAAGGAAAGATCCAGCTTCAGAATATTATGCAATAGGCGTTTGTAATGTTGAATCTTCTGCTAAAGAGAAAGAGCACATTGAGCTTATCCATTTTGCACCGGACCATAAGGTGATTAGCCGCGCCCTTTTTAAATCGCCAGGAGGTACTTACAGATACCTGGTATTTCCGGACATTTACGTCAATCAGGATAAGTATGTGTTTATCGCTTGTCAGGGCTACAACACAAAGGCAACCGGAGGTCAGGGTTCCCATGTAATTATAGGCCGTTTGCAAAAGGGGAATAAAAGTTTTGAATCAAAGATTTTGGATTATACAGATGATTATAATGTTTCGATGCTGGTGTTAAAACACAGAAAAGAGGACGGGCTTGTATACATGCTTAACGCCTTTGAAACGAAAAAGGAAGATCAAGACAAGGGCATTATGGGGTTTGCTAATTCGAACTACGCTTTGGAAATGAATGTACTTGACCCTGTTACGCTGGAAGTAAAAAACCATTATCTCATTAAACACCCACAGCTATCTGCCTATGCAGAACAAAACACTGCTTCCAAAAAGAAAAGACAGGCAGGATACACGGGTTTCATACAGGACTTTAGATTGCAGGATGACGGAACCATCACCTATTTATTTGAATACATGCAACATGACTCTAAGACAATGGGTACCGGAGAAGCTGGTAAGTCAGCATCAGTTACCACCAGAACGGTGTGGCTCACTCATATGGGAGATATCGGCATTGTGAACGCGGGCCTGGATGGAAAAGAATTGAGCAGTTTTACGATTGCTAAGCGTCAGACTGTGGAAAGAACACTGGATATGTTTCTGATCAACCGTAGAAAATGGTCCAGCTGGCATTTCAGGGCAGGCGGTATTAACGATGTTATGCCTGCTTTTTATTCTTATGATTACTTATTCGTGAATGGTCGGGAATATGTATTCTTCAATGATAGTCATGTGAAGATAGAAGATGAGCGTAATGATTTTTTGACGAGAAAAAGGTCGTTAGCTATAAGTAATGCGAATACGGCTTGTGCCACCTTTGATGGTAAGAAGGTGACGAAAGCTTATCTGTTCGGAGAACCGGCAGCTAAAGATGAGAACAAGTTCTGTCAGCTGGAAATGATCACCACTTCAGAGGACAGTAAAACTATGGCGACGATGATGATTGAGAAAAAAGGGAGGAGGCATAAAAAAGCCTATATTGTTTGGGTGGACTTCAAATAAGAAATAAGACCAGGGTCAACTTTAAAGGTTGACCCTTTTTCTTCAACATACGACTGCTGACTACGGCGCCTGCGGCACAATTATAGTAGCGATATGGTAAAAACAATATGGCTGCAAAAAAGAAGACTACGCGAAGAAAACCCCGTAGTAAGAAAACGGCGGCTAAAAAGCCAAAGACTACCAAACGGAACAGGCTGGGTGTAAAAAACTCACTTGTTAATAATATCAACGCCCGCAAGAAAAAAGGGATCTCTCGTTCTAAGAAAAAGAAAACGGTTGATAAGAAGAGCTATGAGCATATGGAAGAGGGCTGGAAGTGATCACTTTTTCTTGTTTCGGTTTTTCAACCTTGCTGTTACCCATTCTTTCCGGTAATTCCATTTGTCAAGAATAGGATCATTATTCGTAATAATGCCTTTGCTATCCATTAGCCCCAGGCTTTTTGCCAGGGATTTGAAAAGGGTGGCCGATTTCTTATTTTTCAGCAGCCATTGCTTTTGCGCATCTTTATTATGTGCCTCGTAGCTCTTCAATGCGAGGTTGATAATCTTCAATTCGCTTTTATAGTCCCGCTGTTTCCGATATATCACCATCAGGCGTTGCCATGCCATCTCCTCAAGGGGATCATTGTTAACCACTTGCTGATATAATGCCAGCGCCTTAGTACTATCGCCAAGAGATTCTGCCTCTTTGGCTTTTACCAGTAGCAGGCGATTAGATATGTTTTTTTTTTCGGCCATACCAAGCTACATCAACGCTTATGCCAGTAATCCAGGATTATTTTCAGGTATCCCGACCGGAAAAGTGATTTATAAATTTTGTTAATTTAGATTTGTATTTAATATGGAAAATATACCATATAAGCATCTTTAATAAAAAAGGGGACAAAATGAATTGTTCGTATCCGCTACCTATGCCTGGCAGGTCTACTGTCAGGAAGTACTTGTTTATTGTTAACCTATTGCTGTTGAGTGCAGTATCGGTTTTCGCTCAACCCGCCATTACCCAGATCAATCCTGTAATTGGTCCACCGGGGACTTCGGTAACCATTACGGGGAGTAATTTTAGCACGGTACCGACTGAAAACAAGGTTTATTTTGGCGTTACCAAAGCTACGGTAACAGCTGCGACTACTAATATGCTGACCGTGACTGCGCCGCTGGGGGCTAATGCGGAGCCGGTAAGCGTGATGGTAAACGGGAAATCAGCCAGTTCGAGGCAGGCGTTTAACCTCACCTACAGCCCGGTTGGCAAATTGAATAGCCACTCCATTACTTACACGAATTCATTCGCATTAACCGATATGTGGAGCGGTTATCCATCCAGGGCAACGCGGATAGCAACGGCTGATTTTGATATGGATGGGGTATCGGATGCTGCTGCCATCAGTACTGTGAATGCCACTCATTTTGCTGTACTCAGAAACAATGGTACGCCGGGAGCAGCCAATGTGAGCATGTCCTTAAATATATCTGAGAATATCTATACCGGTTTTGCCGGAGGAATGGCATCCGGAGATGTGGATGGGGATGGAAAGCCCGACCTGGTGGTCAGTTATCCGAGTATCTACAGCGTTAATATATATAGGAATACCTCTTCTGGTATCGGAAGTCTCAGTTTTGCGACGACAGATATCAACCTGTCTTCAGGTGATGATGCGCCGGGAGAAGTGGCTTTGGGAGATCTGGATGGAGATGGTTTACCTGAACTGATCGTAGGTTCCGGTAATACAAGCCTCCGGGTATATAAGAATACAAGTACGCCGGGAACGCCTTCATGGGTATTCGTAGCTGGATTCAATGCAGGTACGTCTCCGATCAATGTTGCAGTAGCAGATATTGATGGGGATGGATTAAAGGACATCATGTCTGGCAACACCAATTCGAATACGGTATCGGTACTACGTAATACCAGCGCGGCCGGCGTTATTTCCTTCGACGCTTCCCGCCGGTTTACCGTAGTAAATAAGCCTGAACGCATTGCGGCGGGCGATCTGAATGGTGATAATACCCCTGACATCGTAGTGTCCAGTGCTTCCGAAGGCGCAGTGACCGTATTGAAAAATACTTCTGTACCAGGTAATATATCCTTTAACGAAAGATTGGATATTACAGGTATCAGCAATGCCGGCTGTGTCAGTATTGGTGATCTGACAGGAGAGGGGCTGCCTGACCTGGTTATTGCTAATATTGATGGTTTCGTCACTTTACAGAATGCAAGTGTTGCCGGTACGATCGCTTTTTCACCTGCGAATCAGTCGAAAGCTGGTGTCAGAGCAGAGGATCTGAGGATGGTAGATATGAATATGGATGGCAAGCTGGATGTGATGGCAAGCATGACATCGCTGTGCTTTTCAAGGAATGATTGCGGATTGCCATTTATAGATGCTTTCACCCCGGCGAGTGCCGGATACGGACAGCAGGTGAGTATCAAAGGTATTGACCTGAATGGGGCTTCAAATGTAAGTTTCGGTGGGGTACCGGCAGATTCATTCCGTTTGATCAGCAATGATTCTATAGTCGCCTATGTGAAAAATGGTAATTCAGGAAATATTACGATTACGACGCCTGCAGGCGTGGCTACACTGAGCGGGTTCACTTATATACCAAATCCGGTTGTAACCAGTGTAACGCCTATGGTGGCTAAGACTGGCGATGTGATAGAGATACGTGGATACAGTTTAAAAAATGTCAATTCAATAACAATAGGCGGCGAAGCAGCGGCTTCTTATACCATTAATTCAGCTACCAGCATTTCCGTTGTAGTGGGCGCAGGGTCTAATGGGAATATCGTGGTGGGAAATCCCTCGGGATCTGCTACTATACCAGGATTTGTTTATGACGGGCCTCCCGATGTTCAGTCATTTACGCCTACTTCAGGTGGCAGACGTACCGCCGTCATAATTTACGGAAAGGAGTTTACAGGAGCTACGGCCGTAACGATAGGTGGAAAACCGGTAGACGGATTTAGCGTACGTTCAAACTATATCATCGATGCTAACGTGGGAGATAATGCCAGTGGCGCCGTTAGCGTAACAACGCCTTATGGAACGGATACCCTGGGAGGTTTTACCTTTAACACACCAAGTGCTATTACCTCCTTCTCGCCTGTCGCCGCTGATAGTGGCAAGGTTATCTCCATCTACGGTATCAACTTTGCCGACGTAACAAACGTATTCATTGGTGGTGTTGAAGCTACTTCCTTCACCGTTATCTCTCCGTCTCTGATCAGGGCTGTGGTGCCAAAAACGCAATCAGGCGTTATAACAGTATATGGATATTACGGCTATGTCTCGCTGAGCGGGTTTGTATATTCCACGGGAACACAGGTCGTAGCGCTGAGACCCTCTTATGGAACTAAAGGTTCAACAATTAAAATAGTAGGAGCCAACTTCAGGGATAGTAGTACCGTGACAATCGGCGGTGTGCCTGCACAATCTTTTACTGTTGAATCAGATACGGTTATCAATGCAGTGGTAGGGGATGTAACCAATGCCCCTGGCATATGGCCGGTAGCAGTTGCTTCTCCGAATGGGTCAGCCACATACAGCGGCTTATATTCGGGGCCAGTTATACATAACATTTCTAAGCTGACAGCAGCGGCAGGCGATGCCTTAACTATTAGTGGCGGTAACTTCAATACTACTGCGGCTGATAATACTGTTTACTTTGGTGGCATAAAAGCAAATGTAACTGCGGCGTCGGAGAATGCACTTACTGTAAACGTACCGGCAGGTGGCAATCTGAATACATTGACTGTAACAAACAGCAGGCTGACAGCTTATTCGGCGCAGCAGCTACTGCCACGTTATGAAGGTAAGGATAGCGCGTTTACTGCCAATTCCTTCACAAGAGCTGATTATGTTTCAGGTCCTAATCCTGGTGGACCGGCTTTAGCAGATGTGGATGGAGATGGACTGAACGATATCATAGAAGTGCAGAATAATGGACTGACGAGTGTATTGAGCGTATTCCGGAATACAAGTAAAAATGGCGCGATCACAATGGCTGCCAGAACTGACCGTTCCATGTCCGTCAATGCGCGGACTTTGAAGATGGGGGATATTGACGGAGATGGAAGATTGGATGTACTGGCAATTTGTACGAGCAGCAACTTTAAAGCAGTTTATGCATTCATCAATGTAAGCACTCCCGGCAATATACAATTCAACGGGGGATATATGGTGGATAATGCTGGATCATATAATGACATCACCGTAGGAGATTACGATGGCGATGGAAAAGTAGACTTTGCTGTTTCGACCAATTCCGGCGCCTACGTAGCCGTGTATAGGAATACTTCCAACGGTTCGAATATTTCATTTTTGAAACATGCTTCCATTTCTACGCCTACAAGTAATTTGCAGCTTGTCTCAGGCGACTTTGACAGGGATGGAAAAACAGATATTGCCTGGGCAAATAATTATCCCGCAGGTGTGTATGTATGGCGGAATATGAGTTATCTCGGCATCATCAGGTTTGGAGATCTGGCTATCTACAATACAACAGACGGAGCGGCTACTTCTATCACCGCTGCCGACATGAATGATGATGGCAAAATAGATCTGATCGCAGGGCATAATAACCAGACGATATCAGTATTTAGAAATAA
The DNA here is from genome assembly GCF_003182155.1 of Chitinophaga sp. S165. Taxonomy (GTDB): domain Bacteria; phylum Bacteroidota; class Bacteroidia; order Chitinophagales; family Chitinophagaceae; genus Chitinophaga. The sequence continues at coordinate 28,671 of NZ_QGTG01000012.1, read as the reverse complement.
TAGCGTACCGGGGAATATATCTTTTACGGACAGGGTGAACGTGAAAATGAACAATTATGTTTATGATGTGAGCGTAGCAGATATGGATGGAGATGGAAAGCCCGACCTGAGCGTAGCATCAAATCAGATAGCGCTTGTTAAAAATAAAACGGCCAGTGGCGGCATATTTGAATTTGCACCCGTTGTAGAATTGGCTGATCAGGGGTACGTACGTATTTCTTCCGGTGATCTGGACCGTGATGGTAAGCCTGATCTTATAGGACTGGTGACCGGCGACTTCAGTAAAATGTCTATTTTCAGGAATAATGGTAGCAGGGAAGGAGAACCTGTTATTAAATCCTTTGCTCCTGCGAAGGCATATGCAGGAGATACCATTACTATTACAGGCAGCAACTTTACAGGTGTTACTAACGTTGGATTTGGTGATACAGCAGCTGTGGCTTTCACAGTGGTGAATGACACGCTGATAAAAGCGGTCGTGAGTACTGGCAGTAATGGTAATGTATTTGTTACAAACAACGTGACCACTGTGGCCCTGCCAGGGTTCCAGTTATATCCGCAACTCACATCCTTTAGCCCGGCTTCAGGCAGAGTGAATGACCTCATCACTATTACCGGAAAAGGTTTAGGTGCAGGTACTGCAACATTGGGGGCTACTGCTGCCACCGTGGTATCTTCTACTGCCACTAGTATGACGGTAAGAGTTGGAGAGGGTTATTCAGGTTATGTGAGGGTAACGATCGGTGGATTAACCGACTCATTGCCAGGTTTTAATTTCATACCTCCGGTTCCTGTCATCAATTCTTTCACCCCCGATACCGTGAGCACGCTTGGGCAGGTACGTATTTTCGGTAGATACTTAATTAATGTAACAGGCGTAACCTTTGGTGGCGTAAGCGCAGATTCATTCAGGGCTGTTAACAGGGATACGCTGATCGCTTATATAGGACAGGGTGCAACCGGACAGGTAGGCGTAACAACAGCTACGGGTAGCGGTCTTTCGGCTAAACAGATCGTTTGTTTGCCACCGCATCCTATAGTACGTTCATTCTCACCTGAAAGCGGCAGTGCAGGTTCAATTGTAACGATCAACGGTCTTGGATTTAACCAGCGTACTGACAGTAACTATGTATACTTTGGAGCTGTGAAGGCAGATGTGATAGCAGCTTCTGCTACGACGTTACAGGTACAGGTACCGTTTGGTGCTACTTATGAGCCATTGAGCGTAACAGCCAATGGCGCGACGGGATATGCAACCAAGCCTTTCGCACTAACCTTTACCGGCGGTGATCTTACAGATAGTTCCTTTACGATATCCGGCAGCTTTACAACCGGTAATAATCCTGTTAGAATACTGGCAAACGATGTGAATGGCGATAAGAATACTGACCTGCTGGTAGTGAACGGCGGTTCTAATTTTATGAGCGTGGTGAAGAATACCAGCAAAGGCGATTCTTTAACTGCGGCAGCACCAGTGCAGGTAGGCGCTTATACCTTCGACGGGTTCCTGCATGACATGGATGGGGATGGTAAAAAGGATCTGTTCATGCAGACAAATTCAGACCTGTATGCCGTGGCATGGGTGCGTAATTTGTCTGCCGATAATAATGTTGCTTTCGGTAGTAATACACTGCTCAGTTACATCGGACTTGCCAATTACGCAATGACAACGGGAGATATAGATGGTGACGGGCATACGGATTTTGTATTATCACTTACTAATTTTAATACGCTCAGTACAGGTATTTATAATGGCAACAACAAGCGTATCTCTTTTGTAAAAGGAGCGACGCCTGCAATCCCTTACCGTACATATGACATGCTGTTGGGCGACCTGGATGGTGATGGAAAGCCGGAACTGATAACAGCTTACGATGGTTATGGTATGTTCTCCGTATTCCGGAATACATCGAATGTAGGAGCGTCTAACTGGGCTGACAGGATAGATTACAGGATAACCGACGGCGGAAATTTCAACAGGCTGAAAATGGCCGACCTTGATGGAGATGGTAAACAGGAGCTGTTGATCGCAAACAGCAAAAAGTGGCTGAACGTATTCAAGAATAATTCTACTCCGGGAAATATTTCGCTGACAGAAACAGCTCATTTCCCGATGAGCAGCGGTACTAATGGAGAGATGTCGGTAGGAGATCTTACTGGAGATGGCAAACCGGAAGTGGCCTTGCCTGATCCTGCGAATGGTAAATTAACCGTATTGCAGAATACCAGTACAACAGGCAGTATCAGCTTTGCTCCGAAGATAGATTACAGTGCAGGCACTAACCCTATCGGTGTAGCGATGGCAGATATCAATAATGACGGAAGATTGGACCTGGTAGTATCTAACAATAGTAATAAACAGCTTTCTATATTATTGAATAAGCTGGCGCCTGTAACAAGACCTGTAATAACATCCTTTGCAGCGGATACCGCAAGATCAGGTAATGAGGTAAGGATCTTTGGTAAACATCTTAGCGGAGCAACGGCAGTTAACTTTGGCAATGTGCCGGCGACTTCCTTCATCGTCAGTTCAGATACTACAATTGACGCGATGGTGGGAGCAGGTGCAAGTGGCAAGGTGAGTGTAGTAACGCCTTCGGGAGCTGATTCATTAGGCGGATTCGTGTTCATGCAGGTGAAGATAAACGACTTCACGCCTGCTTCGGCTGCTAAAGGAGATACGGTAGTAATTAATGGTAAAGGATTTTCGGGTATTACCGGCGTATATTTTGGTGGTGGATATGCTGCTGCCTCATATACCATAACGTCAGATACCAGGATCGTTGCAGTAGTTGGAATTGGAGTTGCCGGCGCAGGAGCGGTTACTGTAACAGGACCATGGGGTACTGATGTAAAGACCGGATTCACTTATCTGGAAAAACCAACGATACAATCGTTTTCGCCCGTAACTGCAGCCAAAGGAACGACCGTAACTATACGTGGAACAAAACTCTCTGGTGTAACGGGTGTGAGCTTTGGTAATGTACTGGCAACTTCTTATCAGATCATATCTGATTTTGAGATAAGAGCAGTTGTAGGCAACGGAAATACAGGTGCTGTAAAGGTGGCTACTGCAAATTATAGTGCAGAAGCTAATGGGTTTACATTCCTGCCTGCGCCACTTGTTACTGCTTTTCTGCCAGCACAGGCGACCACGGGAGATCGTATCACCATTTATGGACAGAACTTTACGAATGTAACGTCTGTTTCACTCGGTGGTGTTGAGGTGGCTTATTTCAATGTACTGAACGCTACCACGATCCAGGCATATGTGGGAAATGGCGCAACCGGAAATGTGGTGGTCACTACTGCCGGAGGTATTGGTCAAAGATCTGGATTTATCTACACTACACCGACACCGAATATAGCAGGATTTACGCCGCAGTCCGGAACTGCAGGTACAAAAGTGACGGTGACAGGCGAATATTTTCAATTTATAACAGGTGCTGCTATCGGGAATGTGCCGGTGGATTCCTTTAAGGTGATATCCGATAACGAGCTTTCTTTTATAGTGCCAGTAGGAAAAACGGCATCAGTGACGCTGTATATTGCAAATGGTTCATTGTCTTTCGGACAATTTGTTTATGATGAACCGGTAGATACGACGCCTGTCATCCGTTCATTCAATCCTGTGTCAGGAGCTACCGGAGATGTGGTAGAGGTGTACGGAAAGAATTTCACGCATGTGTCTTCAGTGACATTGGGTGGTACTCCTGCAGCTGGCTTCACCATAAAATCGGATAGCGTAATTACCTTGACAGTAGGAACAGGAGCGAATGGTGCGGTGAAAGTGTCTGGTACAGCAGGTGTGGATAGCCTGGAAGGGTTTACTTATATCCCGCCTGTAGTGATAGATAAAACGCCGCATATTTATTCGTTTAATCCTGTTTCGGGTGGTACAGGAACAGTAGTTACATTGAAAGGAAAGAACTTCGGATATGTGTCGTCAGTGACATTGGGTGGTACTTCAGCAGGTAGCTTTACCCTTGAATCAGATAGCGTGATATCGCTGGTTGTAGGAAATGGTGCAAGTGGTTCAGTGAAAGTATCTGGTACAGAAGGTGTGGACAGCCTGGGAGGATTTACTTATATCCCACCTGTAGTAATAGATAAAACACCACATATTTATTCCTTCAGTCCTGTTTCAGGTGGCACCGGAACCATCGTAAAAGTGAGAGGAAAGAACTTCAATGACATATCTTCAGTGACACTGGGTGGAATGCCGGTGAATAGCTTTATCCTTGAATCAGATAGCGTGATTTCGCTGGTAGTAGGAAATGGTGCAAGTGGTGCAGTGAAAGTATCAGGTACAGAAGGTGTAGACAGCCTGGGAGGATTTGTGTTCATTCCTTTACCTCCGGTGATAGACAGTACGCCAGTTGTTAGTTCATTCTATCCTGCAACGGCGGCAGTTGGCACAACAGTAACTATTGAGGGCAAGTGGTTCCTGGGTGTAACAAAAGTTAGTTTCGGCGGAGTGCTTGCTTCTTCTTTCAGTGTGGTATCTGACACTAAGATTGAGGCTGTTGTAGGAGAGGGAAATACAGGCAACGTAGAAGTGAAGACGGTACATGGTACAGGCAGCTTGAATGGCTTTACTTATATTATTCCTCCTACACCGGTAGCTATAAAATCCTTTAGTCCTGTAAGTGGAGGATTAGGTACTTCAGTAACAATTAACGGTAGCGGATTTACAGGAGCATTAAATGTAAGTGTCGGAGATACTGCAGTAAGTAGTTTTGTGATAGTAGACGATAGTACTATCATGGCGATCGTAGGAGCTGGAGGTACTGGCGAAGTAAGTGTAATGACTGCCACCGATACTGCTACCTTAGGTACCTTTACTTATATAGGCACGCCGGATCCCGGAGCAAGAAGTGCAATGTCGTTGTATCCGAATCCTGTTACTTCAGGCAATACAATAACGATACAATTCCCTGTTACAGACAAAGACGCAGAGGTGACACTGGTAGATATCAATGGAAATGTTCTGCGGACGATTAAGGTCGTAGCGGGTACAGGAAAAGTGAATATTGTGCTGGATGGATTGCACGGAGGAACGTACAGGATTGTGTGGAGGAATGGTACGGATAAGATGAGCAGACCTCTGATGATAGTAGAGTAGTGATGACTTAGATAATTAAAACAGGATGGTGAAAGCCATCCTGTTTTTTTATAAGTAGTTCTGGTTTTCGCAGTTATACAATAGCTGTTTTCTGCGAAATAGAGGAAGGGACAAACCTGTCCGGTTTGAGACTGAACCGGACAGCGGATGAAACAGGTCTTGGTGGCGGGGATGATGGTATGGTTGAAAGGAATTGTTACATGAACTTAACGTGAATGGTACTGTCGCCGGTAATGTGATAATCGATCGCACCAGTGGCTTTCAGCCCTTTTAACTGGAGTTCCAGCGGCTGATAGCGGTCGATCATTCCTGAGAAGCGTTTATCTGATAGCTGATTATTGTCGAGTACAACACGAACGCCGAACCACCGTGGGATCACCTTACAAACATCTTCGAATTTCGCATTACGGAAGACGAACCGGCCAGTACGCCAGCTTAATGTCTCGTATTCATCGAATCCTGAAACGGATATTCCCGAAGAAGATACGATACCCATGGATCCCGGCTTTAATATGGTGTTGGTTTTTGATGAACTCACTTTTACGCTACCGGAGACTAAGGCAATTTTTGCCAATGAATCGTAGGTATTGACATTGAACTCAGTGCCCAGGACATCTACTACGGAGCCGGAGAGATGTACGCGGAATGGTTTGGAAGGATCGGCTGCTGCATGGATGAATGCTTCGCCAGTAACGTAAATATCTCTTACGTTCTTTTTGAATGCTAACGGGAATTTTACGGTGCTGGCAGCATTTACCTGGATCCGTGATCCATCTGGCAATACGAGTGAATAGTCTTTTCCTGCCGGAACACGTAAGGTCGCATATTGTTCTGTTTCTGAGCGGTTGTCTTCGAGCGTGAGTGTTTTATTGGTGATCTTCCACTTGCTATTGGCAGCGGACATGGCAGTGTCGTTATTGATGTCATAAACGTTACCAGTAGACAATGCCAGTTGTACATTTTTATTGGTGTCGGGCTGGTTGTTCCCTTGTGCTAACTCTAACTGTTTCTTTGATGTAAATACGCCGGTATTAAACATTATTATAATAGCGGCAGCGGCTGCTACGGCGGTGCCGATATATACTATTCTTCTGCCCGTGTGTCTAGGTGTATTTAGTTGTCCGAGGAGTTTGGCTGTTTGCTCTTCCACTGGATGCTGAGATATATATTTGGCCACTTCGTCCGATCCAACCGTCTTCCACAGATAATCACGAACTTCGGCTACTTCCGGATCTTCTGACGCAAGCTGTAACAAATGAACCCTATCGGGTTCACTCAGGTCACCACCAATCTCCTGCATTACCAATGAGTGTATATTGTTAAGCTTTTCCATGTATCGTTATAACTCAAAATTTGTTAAAAAGTAATGTTCCGCTTAGAAACTTTTTTTGTTTCCAAGCGCTTGTCTGAGGATACGTAATGCCAGACTTACGTTGTTCTTCACGACCTGCAGGCTGATATTTTGCTGTGTAGCCACGCTTTGCTGATTATGGCCTTCCATATATTGCAGCATGAAAGATCTCCTGGCAGCAGGAGGTACAAGCTGTAGCGCTTTGTCTAGCAGCTGAGCGAGTTCTTCTCTTTCGAATGGCTGATCTTCGATCGTTTTTTCTGCAACATAATGATACATCTCTTCAAGCTCTTCCTTTTTCATTCTGTTGCGTATTTTAGTGAGGCTCTTGTTCCAGGTTGCCTGTAGCAGATAGGGAAGAAAGGAGTTTTCTACTTTGATCGATTGTCTGAGGTTCCATACGGCCACAAAGACTTCCTGCACGGTATCTTCCGCGTCAGCCATATCACCCAGAATAAAATAGGATTCCCGCAACAATCTGTCACGGTAGTTGGTATATAATATTGTTAGTGATGCCTGATCACCTTTACTAACCCGTTGAAATAGTTCTCGATCCGTATATTTTGCAGTCTTTTCGTTCATATATCAAGCCGGCATGACCTGGTGCTTAGGTTTAAGAATAAAAAGTAGAGGCCGGAACTAAATTTTCGGCCAACAAAGTGTCACTTATTTTGAAAGGAAAAGGTGTTTTGAGTAGAATTCCAAATTTCCAAGAGCTGTATTCAGATCGCTAATTCTTTGTCTAAAGTAGCGCAAAACGGCCAAAAAATAAGAAAAAATTCTTCCTTTTTCGGGAGTAGAATGAGTAGAGGATGTCAGGTACAGTCTGCCATTCATTGCGTTAACCCGGATGTTCAGAGCGTATTCAAAAAAAAGTTTAAGAGGGAACATTACCTTTTTGTTAAATCAGGGTTATAGGAATAGGACTGTCATGTTACCGCAGCGACGGGGGAACACAAAAAGTGTCGCTGACTAACCAGCCCGTATACCTGATGATGTATGTTATTTATTAGAATGTAAATAATACGACTAGCTATTGCTTTTTATCAATTTCCTCGTAACCTTAAAGAACAGATCGCCAAGCACAATAGCGCATTCTATTGGATTTTGATCCGATTGAACGTTTTTGACGGGGATCTGTTTGTTGAGCTGTAGTGTACAATATAGCACAAGGGGTTGCAAAGGAAGGTATACCAACCAGAATTTGAAACCAAAATACTGTCATTATGTTCAGATGTAATGTAAAACGACCTAGCCTACACGCTTTACTTGTGGTCATATTGTGCTTGTGTACTTATCTACAATCAACTGCGCGACTAACGCCGCTACAAGGGAAAGAAATAAGTATTTCGGTTAAGAAGAGTAGTCTTAGTAATATTTTAAATCAGATCAGTAAAAAGAGCGGGATTACAATTTATTTTGTTGATAATGATCTTGCCGCATATACGAATATTGATTACGATGCGAAGGATAAACAGGTGGTGAGTATTTTAGCGGAGCTTTTCAAGGGAAGGGATTTGTTGTATGAGGTGATAAGTGAGAAGCAGATTGGGGTGAGAAAGGTATTGAAGAAGTCTCATTTGTTTGCACCGGCTGATACTCTGTCGGTTTCGGGGAAAGTTATCGATGAAAAGGGAGGCAGTATAGCAGGGGCTACGATTATTATGAAAGGTAATACTCGTCTAGGAACTATGACCAATTCTAAGGGCGAGTTCATTCTGGAAGGAGTCACTTCCGACGCATCATTAATAATTTCAAGCGTATCATTTTTGACCACGGAAGTAGCTGTGCAAGGCCGTTTTTCTATTGGTGTCGTTAGGCTGAAAGAATACGTGGGTGTATTGGATGCAGTGCAAGTACAGGCATATGGAACAACTAGTCGACGACTTAGTACCGGTAATATTATGACAGTTAGTGGTGATGAAATTGCAAGATCGCCAGTTTCGAATCCACTACTTGCAATAAATGGTAGGGTTCCCGGTGTTTTTATACAGCAATCATCTGGAGTGCCAGGGGCCGGAGTTAAGGTCTTAATTCAAGGTCAAAACAGCATGCAAAACGATAACGACCCTTTCTATGTAATTGACGGAGTACCGTACACTTCACAACTTTTGCCAAGTTTAGCGAATGAATTAGGACAATCCGGGTCGGGAACCTCTGGTATACGGACTTCTACGCAGGGTAATCCTTTGAGTTTCATAAACCCTCAAGATATTGAAAATATAAGTGTGCTAAAGGACGCAGATGCCACATCTATATATGGCAGCAGGGCCGCAAATGGTGCGATTATTATTACGACGAAGAAAGGAAGAGCTGGACAAACTTCGGTTAACGCTTCTTTTGAGCAGGGATGGCAAACAGTTCCGAGAATGCTCAAGTTACTAAATACCCAAGAATATCTTGCAATGAGGAAAGAGGGATACATAAATGATAACAAGCAGATTCCAACGGTTCCAGGCCCAGGGGTGTATGATTTGACTTTTTGGGATCAAAATAAGTATACAGATTGGCAAAAGGAGCTAATAGGGGGAAGAGCAAATTACACGAATGCCCAATTGAGCCTTTCAGGAGGAAGTAGGAATACTAATGTTTTAGCTAGCTTTGCTTATCTTAATCAAGGGAGTGTTACACCAGGTAATCTAAGTGATAAGAAAGCGTCTGTTCACTTCAATCTCAGCAATACATCAGAAAACAAAAAATTTGGATTTAATTTAATAGGAAATTATGTTTTCGATAACAACCAACTTGCATCTGTAAACGCCTTTGTAAATTCAGCATTTACCAGACCGCCAAATGCGCCTGATTTGCGTAGCGCTGACGGTACACTTAACTGGGCATATTTGCCCAATAATATAACGCCAACCATGGTGGGGTCGTTAACGAATCCATTGGTATTCTTAGAAAGAAAGTATATAAACAAAACGAGTAACTTAATATCAAATGCTTTAATCACCTATCAGCCAATTGCTGGATTAGAAATAAAAAGTTCATTCGGCTATAATAAGTTAGAATCTGAAGAAATAAGAACAAATCCGTTGTCTTCATTTCCTCCGAATGTTCGGCAGAATGTGACTAGAACGGCTGGATTCAATAATGCAGAAATCTCATCGTGGATAATAGAACCACAAATGACATATTCTCGAAGCTTTAAAGATAATAAGATCGATTTTTTAGTAGGAGCCACTCTTCAGCATGAAAGTAGGGATCGACAATACCTCAACGCTTCTGGATTCACATCAGACCAATCTATGTTGAATATTAAGGCTGCATCTACGGTTATTGTCGACCCGGAAACAGATGCTGTAATATTGTCAAAATACAAATACAATGCTGTTTTTAGTAGATTAACTTACAACTTGGCTAATAAGTATATCATAAATGGTACTATACGTCGGGATGGTTCTAGTCGATTTGGAGGAAGAAACAAATTCCACAACTTTGCTTCTATTGCGGGAGCATGGATATTTTCAAGCGAGACATTTTTGAAAGAGAATATTCCAGCCATAAGTTTTGGAAAGGTGAGGGCTAGTTATGGAACGACGGGGAATGATCAAATAGGAGACTACGGCTATTTGAACTTGTATGGCAATACATCAACCGGTGGAACATCTTACCAGGGAATCATCGGTCTAGAACCATATTCGGGATTCCCTAACCCACATCTTCAATGGGAGGAAACTAAAAAGTTCTCGACTTCGTTGGAATTAGGATTTTTAAGCGATCGACTTCTATTCGGTGGAACTTATTACCGGAATACTTGTACAAATCAACTTCTAAATGTATCAATAGTAACAATTACAGGTGGAACTAACCTAATTCAGAATCGTCCAGCTAAAGTTCAAAACTCTGGATTTGAGTTGAGTTTTAATTCCATAAATTTAGCGCTGTCAAAGTTTAAATGGACGAGTTCGATTAATCTTACAATACCACGAAATAAGTTAGTAAGCTATGGTGATGTTGACGCAGATGTAAACAGTGACTTAATTGGCAAATCACTGGCGGTAACAAAGTTATATAAATATATGGGGGTTGATCCGACAACGGGATTATATTCATTCGAGGATCATGAAGGGAAGCTGACTTCCAATCCTGATGGAAGCATTGATAGAACAGTTTATATAGATCTTAACCCTAAATATTATGGAGGAGTTCAAAATTCATTTACCTACAATGGGGTAAGTTTAGATATCTTATTCCAATTTGTAAAACAAAAATCCTTTAACTCATATTTTGGTGTAGCGCCGGGAGTTGCTGCTGCAAACCAAGTCGCATATGTACTCGACCGTTGGCAAAAAATCGGAGATCAAGCCTCGATACAAAAGTTCTCTACAACTGTAAACACAACCGGCACCGCAGTATTAACAAGTGATAGGGCAGTGTCTGATGCATCATTTATCCGACTAAAAAACATTTCATTATCATACCCGATACCCCAAAGTTGGATAAATAAGGCGCGGATTAAATCAGGAAGGCTGTATATCCAAGGACAAAATATAATAACAATCACGGACTACGAAGGAGGTGATCCTGAAATACGGACATTGACGGGGCTTCCTCCATTGAAAGTTGTAACATTTGGTCTTCAACTTACAATATAACCACATAAGATAAGCATATGATAACAGTAAACTTAAGATTACATATATATTCAGTTTTCTGCTTTCTTGGATTGACGTTAAATTCATGTTCTAGGCTAGTTGAAGTCGATCCACCAATCACAAGCACAAACGGTGAAAATGTTTTCAACGATGAGTCGACTGCGATTGCAGTTCTCACTGGAATATACACCAACATGAGCAATTCACCTGTTGCTACATTGGATGGTTGGCTAACAAATATCTGTTTAATTTCAGGGTTAACTGGCGATGAACTTCAACCTGTAAATGCTGGAGATATAACGTTTGGGCAATACTTTAATAACGATATCCAGGCAGCTTCTTTGTCAACTTGGAGTAATATATATAGAATGGTATTTATTGCAAATTCTGCAATTGAAAATTTACCCCAAAGCTCTATTAATCCGAAGCTTAAAAACCAACTTATAGGAGAGGCAAAATTCGTAAGGGCTCTATGTAATTTTTACCTCGTAAACATGTACGGGCCGATTCCGCTCGCGTTGTCAACTGATTATCAAATAAATCGGGTTTTGCCAAGAAGTTCTGAAGAGCAAGTTTATAATCAGATGATTATAGATCTGAAAGATGCTCAATTAAGCATGTCTGACAGTTTTGTGGGAAAAGATGGGGTTTCGGTTACAAGCGAGAGAGTTCGGCCAAGTAAGTGGGCGGCCACTGCATTATTGGCAAGAGCGTACTTATATACCAAGAAATATACCGAAGCTGAAGAAATGTCGTCGATAGTGATTAATAATAGCACGTTATTCAGTATCGTGGATATTGATAAAGTATTCGAAATGAATAATAAAGAGGCCATTTGGCAATTGCAACCAGTCGGGACAATCGCGGATTTATCAGCAAATTCAAAAGAAGGCGCTCTTTTTAAGCTATCGGTATTGCCGACTCCCAGCAGTTATTTAGTAAAAATGTCAGCGCAATTCGCAGCAAAATTTGATATGCGAGACATGCGCAGAAGTAAGTGGATCGATAGCATAGAAACGGATGGGCTGGTATATTATTTTCCAACAAAGTATAGGATTGGGCAAGAGCCGGTTGCGACAAAGGAATACTCAACTGTATTAAGATTGGCTGAGCAATATTTGATAAGAGCGGAGGCGAGAGTCATGCTAGGGAAAATTCAAGAAGGAATTGAGGATCTGAATACGATAAGAAGGCGTGCAACGGATTATAGCAAACCCCAAGCTGAACAATTACCAGAGTTACCATTGAATCTTGATCAAAATGACGCGCTTGGTGCAATTGAGGATGAGCGTAAAAGTGAGTTGTTCACTGAATGGGGGCACCGATGGTTTGATCTTAAAAGAACAAAGCGTATAGATGATGTGATGTCAGAACTAAAAAGTACGTGGCAAATAACAGATGCCTTATATCCAATACCTGAAGGCGACTTGTTGGGAAACCCGAACCTTATAGGACACCAAAATCCAGGATATTGAGGCAGTTTTTCGTTTGAGAACTCAAAGTATATGTCTTGCCAACTTATTACTTTTTGTTTTAGGGATGGTGCCTTTATTTAGAAACTTCGCTTGAAATAGAATGATAACTATCATAAAATGATTGCGAGTTGTAGGTGGTCCGCTCGCCTGACAATTCATTTGGCAGATTCGTGAAAGCATAGTCATGATAATATAATTCGAGGGATCAAAAACAGAATAAAAATAAATATTGATGTTAAATAAATCATGTTTAGGAATTACCTTTCTTTGTTTTTTTTGCTCGTTCATTGGATACTCTCAAAGAGACTCTTCATGGCAAATGAAACCAACAACAATTGAAACGAGGTGGGCTAGGCAAGTGGCTCCAAATAATTCGCTACCAGAGTATCCCCGCCCCCAAATGGTACGTGAGGATAGCTGGCAAAATATGAATGGGATTTGGCAATATACAATAACTAGCCTGGTCAATGATATGCCTATCAACTTTCAAGGAAATATTTTAGTTCCATTCCCTTTAGAATCCGCTTTGTCTGGTGTAAAAAAAAGTCTTAAGCCTAATGAGTATTTATGGTATAAACGCTCATTCAATGTGAACATTGAAAAAAACAAACGGCTTTTGCTTCATTTTGGGGCTGTTGATTGGCAGGCTACAGTATACGTGAACGGAAAAGAAGTAGGATCTCATACAGGAGGGTATACAGAATTTTCATTTGATATCACCTCATTTTTAGTAAATGGTGATAATCAGTTAGTGTTGAGGGTATTTGATCCTACAGATCAAGGAATTGGTCCTCACGGCAAACAAGTGCTCAACCCTGGCAATATCTATTATACACCCAGTTCGGGAATTTGGCAAACTGTTTGGCTGGAAACCGTACCTACTGATTATATAGAAAGTATAAGAATTACTACAGATATTGATAAGAGCGTTGTAAGCCTGTTAATTAAGATCTCATCTACAATAGTTGACAAGTCAACGTTATCCATCAACGTTCCGGGTTGCAATACATGTGAAGTTCTAAAAAAGGTCCAGGATAAAGACCATATTAATGCTATGTTAAAGATCCCTAATGCGAGATTATGGAGCCCTGATGATCCTTATTTATATGACTTAGAGGTGGCTATCAACAAAGACAAAGTAAAGAGTTATTTTGGAATGCGGAAGATCGATATTCAGAAAGATTCAAAAGGAGTAGACCGAATCTATCTGAATAATAAATACACATACAACCTTGGGACTTTGGATCAAGGATATTGGCCTGACGGTCTTTACACTGCGCCTACTGACTCCGCTCTCCAATTTGATATATCGGTCATAAAAAAAATGGGATTTAATACAATAAGAAAGCATATAAAAGTGGAGCCAGCGCGATGGTATTATCATACTGATAGATTGGGAATATTAGTATGGCAAGATATGGTAAATCCTAACCAGGGACTACCGGAAGGGAGTAAATCTGAGTTTGAAAGGGAAAGCGCCGAAATAATGCAACAGTTATTTAATCATCCTTCAATAGTTACGTGGGTACTCTTTAATGAAAAATGGGGATATTATGATCAGGGGAGACTTACGAAATGGATGAAAGCAAAAGATCCAACGAGATTGATAAATGGCCACTCAGGAGAAATGTTATATGTAAACAATCAACTTAGAAGTCCTTCTCCGGATGCGTGGATCGGATCGGATCTCACTGATGTGCATGCATATCCAATGCCGGGAAACATTCAAACACGCCCCGGCATGGCAACTGCTATTGGAGAATTTGGAGGAATTGGCGTACCAATTGAAGGCCACCTTTGGGATGACCTTACTACGGGATGGGGCTATGATGGAATCAATACCCCTGGGACATTAATCTTAAAATATAGTGAAATTATTGATTCATTAAAAAAAATGGAAGCTGAAGGACTAAGTGCATCGATCTATACTCAACCGTTCGATGTGGAAACTGAACAGAATGGCCTCATAACATACGATAGGAAGGTTATTAAGATCCCAATTAATAAAATACGAGATTTGAATATTGAGTTATATAGATCGAAGGCATTTAAATTTGAACCTTACCAGTTGTTGGATGCGCTATCTCTGGAAAAAGGGCAAGGTACATATATCGCTGGATTGAAAAAATATGAAAGTGGTGCAAGAGATTCCCTACTTCTTAGGTCATTAGTTACAATGGCTGATTCTCGCTTGGACAGCGCTAAAACACAGAGATTTCTTAAAGAATATCTTCGTATTTTGTTTGCGCCATTATCGGAAAGTAATCTTAGATTTATTAAAAGGTACACCTACACAACCCGGGACACTGGGTTTACTATAATATTTAAGAATATTGATCGTGCCAATAAGTTTTGGGGAAATAATCGAGCGGAGAATTTTTTAAAGAATATTATTGGTAAACAGGAAATACAGCCACAATTGGACAATGATATTGTGGCTCCGGATTGGGAGAAGCTAGTTAGAAAGCTGTCTAATGATTTTGGGGTATTGGGATCGGAAAAGGCGGCGGGAATGGCAATGTTATACTATCATGGCAAGGGTGATTGGCAGAAATTTGGACAATATTATGCGCTTTACTACAAGACTGCAATTGGTAGGAGTGAGTATCATATTAACAATTTATCATGGACAGTTTTTGAAAAGATTGATGATCCTCTTATATTGGCAATAGCAGTGAAGGCGTCAAAGTACAGCGTTGAGCACTTTGGTCCCAAGGATGCTAATGAAATTGATACATATGCAAACCTATTGTATAAAGTTGGAGATAAAAAATTAGCTATTGAATGGCAAAAAAAAGCTATGGATTTATCAAAAGACTCAAGACCTATAAGAGTTAATTATCAAAAAATGATCGATGGAGTACCAACATGGAAGTAATAAGGAAGCGAGAATTCTCACCGCGGCGATAATGCAACTCAGTGTGGCTATTTTGTGATGCGTAAACTCATTTTATGCTTAATAAAGCAATCTTCTATATACTAATCGTACTGCAAGTCGTAACAAGCTTAACTGTAAGTGCTCAAAACAAGCCACTTGATGAATATGCATTGAAGTCTTGGCCAATATTGGAGTTTCCATCAATAAGGGATGATGGGAAGTATGTATCTTTTACTTTGAAGAATGTGCCTACGAAAAGTCAAACTTTGGTTATTCAATCAGTTAATGGCAAATGGCAGAAAGAGATAGTAGA
Source organism: Chitinophaga sp. S165 (assembly GCF_003182155.1). Lineage (GTDB taxonomy): Bacteria > Bacteroidota > Bacteroidia > Chitinophagales > Chitinophagaceae > Chitinophaga. The sequence continues at coordinate 12,931 of NZ_QGTG01000012.1, read as the reverse complement.
GGGAAATATGTTCTCTTTCTTGGGTTGTTCTAAGTTTGCAGTCTTTGCCGTTAATGACAGTGTTTTTGTCGCAGAGTTAGGAACGGAACGGATTGAATACTTGCCCGATTTAACCTTGATATTTGTTGACTCCAAAGATTTAGTCTGGATAGGACATAACATTAATAAAGGGAGGCGTGAATTTGTATTGGAAAGCATGGGAGGAACGAAGAAAATTACTTTCCCTAATCTTCACTGTGTGCGTAGACTAGAGACTGATGATAACGATAGTATAAAGTTGTTGCAAATGGAAGATTCTGTCGGACAAACACTATTATATACGGTAAACCTTGAAAATGGAAGGACAAGGGTAGTTTGGAAAGGTAAATCCCTTGTTGACTTTGTAGTTGATAATCAACAAAGGCAAGTAGTTTTTTCTGGGATGTCTATTGAGGATGGAAACAAAAAAATATGGTATTATAAGTTGGACTCATCGCAATGCAAATTAGTTCTAGGCGATATCGATCTAGGTCGTGGAGAAATATATAACATTGATAGGATCAATGATTTTAGTTTGGATGGTTCGCGAATATTTATTAGATTAAAAAAGATCATTTCTAATAAAAAGGAGAACATCGATCCGCAATTAAGCATTTGGACGTTTAAAGATCCTATCCTGCTTCGGCCTAATGTTTCATTGGTAAATGAAGAATTAATCTCTTTAAATTTAGACAATGGAAAGGTGATTAGATTGATTGCCCATGATGGTTCAACACTTGCACTTCCAGAATCTGGAAATGGTGATTGGGCGATTGAGACGTATAAGACTATCAACGAAACAGGTAAATCTGAGAAAAAAAGTGATCTCGTGTCTACAATTAATGGTGACAGGATGGAATTGGAAAACGATGGGGTGCTAAGCCCCAACGGGCAATACATAGTTTGTTTCGACAATAAAAATGGGTACTATTACAGCATTAATATCGAAAGTAAGCGCAGAACAAACATGACAGAGTCTATTTCTTCTTTTTGGACTAAGAAATATAACGATGACTATGATGCACTTCAACCGATGAGAAGAGGAATCGCAGGATGGACTGACCAGGGGGATGTACTTATTTATGACCAGTTTGATATATGGAGATGCAATTTAAATAGTGTATTTAGCCCTCAAAATATTACAAATGGTTATGGTCGTAAGAACGGAGTTGTTTTCAGTTTGTTCGGGGATGCATATCAGAATAAATTCATTAATGCTAATGGAAAAATTATACTTAGTGCTTTTGACAAAGTTACTAAGAAAAATGGCTTTTATTCAATTTCTTTCGGGCGCTCGAAGCAACCTAAATTATTGACTATGCAGTCGAAGTTATTCTACTATCCTCATGCAACGCTCGGGATAGAAAGAGGATTTATGCCTTTGAGAGCAAAAGATGCTGATATATATATAATACAACGAATGGGAGCAAATGAAAGTCCTAACTATTTCTTATCTGATGACTTTAAGAATTTTAAAAGACTGACAAATATTCATCCAGAAACAGAATATAATTGGTTAACAACTGAATTACATACTTGGAATAACTTTCAACAAAAAAGGCTTCAGGGAGTTTTATATAAACCCCAAGATTTTGATTCAACTAAGAAATATCCAATAATTTTCTATTATTACAGGAAATTATCAGATAATTTAAATGCTTTTTTGAAGCCTTCCTTTTCCGATGGGCGGTTGAACATCCCTTGGTATGTCAGCAAAGGGTTTCTTGTATTTACCCCCGATATTCATTATATGGCTGGAAAACCAGGAGAAAGTTGTTTGGACGCAATTGTAAGCGCAACAGACTACCTGAGGGAGTTTTCATATATCGACTCAAATAAGATGGGTATTCAAGGGATATCATTTGGTGGATTTGAGACCAATTATCTAGTTACACATACTAATATATTTGCCGCGGCATGCTCTTCTTCAGGGCTATCTAATTTTATTAGCGGGTACAACAGCATTAATAACGGAAATATTAAACAACCCGAATTTGAAATGGGACCTTATCAGATGGGAGGAACACTTTGGGAGAAGCGGGATGAGTTCATCAATAATTCAGCTGTTTTTTCTGCTAATAAGGTGACCACTCCTCTTTTATTAATGCATACTAAGAATGATTCAACGGTTCCATATGCCAATGCTTTAGAGTTCTTTTTAGCATTACGGCGGCTGGGAAAAAAAGTGTGGTTTTTATCATATGAGAATAGTGATCATGGAGTATATGGAAGAAATGGTGAAGATTTCAATACACGCATGGAGCAATTTTTTAATTATTTGTTGAAAGATTCTTTACCTCCAGTTTGGATGAAGATGAACTAAAAAGGTTCTAAAAACTGGCGAATTTAACAACTTTTTTAAAAAAGGCATGCAGTCGAAAACTGCATGCCTATAAATGATAGTTCAGTCACTAATACTATTCTGCAAAATACAAAGTTCTAGCAGGGCAAGAAGCATTTGTTTTAGCAACAACTGAGTAAGACACTATGGTAGAACCGAGACCCTGATCTTCAGTTGTCAGCGCGGCTTGAACTGGCAAGGTACAAATTGTAGTTTGAGCACCACCAATTGTTGTTGTTGTTGTGTTTGAAAAGAATGAAGCTGGCTGCCTTGATGCTTTAAACGCTAACGCGCCGCCAACTACTGCGAACAATGCTACTGCGCTCAGAACGATTCTTGCTTTTTTCATAGTTAATTCGCCTTTATAATGTTAAAAGGCTAAACTTTAGTTAACAAATAATTTATGCCTACTCTTATCTATAACTTCACTGTAAAGGTGGTAGGCATTGACCTTCCGTGAAGTACCTGATCAGGATGACCTTTCTTATAAGCGGGACATACCTCGCCCATAAGAGAATATTTTATTTAAACACTCTCTTGGAAATTAAGAATGTATATAATCTGATTAATCGACTGACCGATTCAAATCCTTAAGCTTTTTCTCATAAAAAGCTATTTTAGCCAGTTTATATTTTTCCTGATATAACTCAAAACTCCTGTTTGTATCTTACCATTTTATAATAGATAGTCGCCATTTTATTTGCTGTTGCTACTATGGCGTATTTGTTTCCGCCCTTGGATTTCATTCGTCGAAATAGTCACCCAGCCAGTGGTTTCCTCTTTGTACTGCATTTGCTGCATTTCTAAACGCTATACTGGCAGGATTTGGTTTCTTTCTCATAATCTGGCTACTTATCAGTTTTCCGCCAGATATTTTATTATTCGGACTCAGATTTAACCAGGAAACAAAATGTTTTTCTGTCTCCCATTTGCTTAGATCGATTCCTGTTTCTGCTAATATTTCAAATCCTCCGATATGGCTCAATCCATAGATCTCCATTACGTCTACTCCATGAATCTTGTAAAGAAATCTTCGGATATCTACCTCTGGGTGATTTTTACATTTTTTCTTATGGGATTTCCATTCTGGCTCTTCAGTATCTATTACTCCATAGTTGTGCAACAGCTCCAAAACCTTCAGTTGTTTTTCTATTTGCTTATCGCATGATGAAATTCTTTCCTGATAAATATTATAAAACTCATAGCTCTCACTTATAATAAACAGATGTTCTTCTCTCCAATTTCCTTGTAGTGACTTAATAATTGTTTCACTATCAGCCTTGATCCTTTTATCTATGAATCCAAGGAAATTTACAGGATTCCTCTCTCCCTCAATTATGCTTTCTATGATCTTTCGACCTGTAGCACCGGTAATATCACTAATAACACTATGTATTTTAATATTCATGGCGTCGAGTGATTTCTACAACCGGAAAATAAAGCGGCTGGCATCGTCAATAAGTGATTTTTTATACCGTACCATTGTTCGTAACGTTTCCTGTTCGTCGCCTGGTAAATAGCTGGATTTCAACAATCCGCAACTATGAAGCTTCTGTATCCACAGTGCATCATCTTCATCTGTTTTTCGTCCTGAGACGTTTCGTACCTCTTTAGCATTAACCAGATAAACTTCAAATCCATGTCTGACGAGCAAACGGAACAATGCTTTCCAATAAATTCCGGTGCTTTCCATCGCCACAGTATCAATTTTACAATACCGCAACCATTCTATAATTGCTTTAAGATCGCATGTCATTGCGCCAAAGGATTTCACCCTGTTAATGTCTCTACCTTCTGGTACTGCAACTGCATGTAGTGTGCTGCCAATATCAATTCCTGCAGCGTTTGGATTCACAAGTGGCATAGTAACCACGTCTGAACCTATTTTGGTGTGTTTCTTTTTTGAGGCATGTACTATAATTTATTTTAAGTCTGCCGCCTCCTGACTTCTCATGTTTAATCTTACCTACGGGTTTTACTCCCAATTTGAAACTCAATTAGTCAGAAGAACCACACTTTTCTATGAGCTTGTGCTCATTTAGTAGGATGATCTTACTGCAGAAGACCTTCCCTAATTTATTTCAAAGAACACGTCTTAACAAATTCCTCTGTTCGCCAGTTATTATCTGCGAAGCATCGGGCCATCGATACGGATACTTTTCTACTGGTTTTCGGCTTTCCCAGTAATACCCACAAAGGGGCAATGTCTGGCCAGGACGGTATTTTTCTGTTAATATTTATAAGGGTATGTTATTGGCATAATACTGGATTACAGGCTTTTCAAAGTCATTTAGACACAAGGTTACTTGTAGATTAGACATTAAACTATATTATGCGAAAAACGTTTACGGGTAACAATTTTTATTTTTCATGAATATTTTTTCTTTAACAATTGCAATGGTAGCATGTTGAGCATTTTCTTATTAATGGTGAGAGATCATTACATCTCTTAATCAAAGGTAGGAGTGATGGCTATACTTTTACTTAGGATTTGGAAACTTAAACTTTGGAGATCACGGATAAAGATAACAGGCAACGACTTCTATTCTTTCCTGTCGGGCTGTATAGCTGCTAGGAGGTTATAGCAGACTTGCTCATTTTAGGGACTGTTGGTCGTATGTAATATGTTGGGTATTTCTTAAGTTTTTAATATATAGTGACTGGATAAATAGATCCTCAATTTTGTTGAAACTCACAACTTGAGTAGAACTGAATTTGAAATGAAGTAATTGAACATTAGATAACTGCTTGACTGAAAATTCATGGATATTTGTCTAGGGATTCCTGGTCTCAAATGCATTGTTACTCAGGATTTTAAACTCGCTCCACCGCACTTTTAGCAATTTTTCTGAAGGTTGCATTAAATCTTTTCTTATTGCCAATTTTTTACCTACCAGGAACGCATAATGACTACTCTTCAGTTTCGAAGCGATATGTATTTCTAACGTCTTAGGATGAATACCGATTAGATTTTTGTCCCATAGCACATGAATATCCGCACGAAGAAGCAAAGCGTTCTTTGAATCGTTATCACCATTAATCCTGTGCGGTTGAATATGGCATGCATGTAATGCTGCTTCTACATCACATGCTGTCACACAACATTTATTGTTATATTGTATCAACAAGTTTTTCTTAAGGTGACGTTGTCCCTTCCGTGATCTTTTTAACAAATTAATTTGCTGAAGCAGAATGTCATTGGGAGCTTCTTCAAATGACGTTCCAGGTATTTCGAGTTTTTCCATCTCGGAATCAGCATATGGCGAAAAAATTATGTTCTTGTTTTCCGTGTCCCATTCCAGCAGGGGCAGGAATTCAACAAAAGTTGTTTCATATAGCACTGTGTTATCGATAGTGGTTTTGGGTGCCTTTCCATCAGTGAGATTAAACTTTTTGGAGCATTTGATGAACCGTTCATAAGTGAAGCTTTCTTTCGGAAAGGGCGGTTGCAAGTTATTTCGTCGCGCAGCACTCACTCTTTCAAGCCACACTTTATTGTCGAAAGTAGATTGGACACAGTATTCTTCGCCATCAAGTGGAGAATAGAAGGGTTCCTTAGTTTTTGCAGCCAGTCCTGCGTTTTCTATGAAGATTTCCCATGCCAAAGGAATGTTTATAAAGGGGGCTTTTTTGGGGGGGATATCTGGGATTACTTTCCAAGTAATACAAATTGGCGTTGTATTTTCATGAGATATATAGTGGGCAATGCCTTTATAGGTGTAAGGGCTACGATCTTCTGTTCGAGTAAACACTAGTACATTGCAAATACCGTCGATCATTGTTTGTATTAAAGCCTGTCCCTGGTGACTATCAGTTTTGCCATACCAAATCAAATTTCCTTCTTCCCATTTATTCGCGTAATTGTGCCCTGTTCTTCCGGCATTACCGATATTTACAAATAAGAATACAGTGTCATTGTGTTTTACATAACCAGTGTTCCAAGGACCTTTACGTTTTTCAATTGGGATGTCAAAAATATTATACAGATCTTCTTTTGAATATTCGCGATTTACTATTAGCATTACAGTAGGGGTTTGATAACAGTAAATTTAACAAATAGTTGAACACTTCTATCTTCTACCGCACTATTATATAAAAACTTTATTTAATCCCCCAGCCAACCACAATCCATTACCCTCCACCTAGGGCGCACAACAGGACGTACTATAGGTGAAGTAATGGTGGTAGGCGCGCCGGTAGAGGTGAAAGATGACAAGGGCAATGTCCGTAAGTATGTCAACCAGATCCGTGTAAAGCCGAAAGACCCTAATCAGCCTTTTGCAATAAAAGGAGATTCAGGTTCTGTGCTGATAGATGATCAGAACCGCATAGTAGGATTACTGATGTCCTCTAAATTTAAAGCAAAGCCCTATATGAGCACCTGTAATAACATCCACGATGTGCTCAGGGAAATGAAGATCCGGATATTTCATCCACCTACCGCCGACTTTACCATTAGTCAGCAAACAGATGCACTCACTTTTTATTTCGATGCCAGCAGCTCGGTAGATGGCGACGGTACCATTGTAACGTATGCATGGGATATGGGCAATCCTAATAGTAGCGGCGCTGTTACTACCTATAGCGGTGTGATGTGTGCGCACACTTTCAATACGCCCGGCGAGAAATACAAGATCACGCTCAAGGTGACCGATAACAACGGCACAAGCGATCGTATAGTGAAGGAAATAACGGTTGGATGGCCCGCTGGCGGCGATACAGGTGAGGTAATTGCGTTGGTACCCGAAACAGGACAGCGTGTGAGGAACCAGGCTCCCGCAGCACTGCTGAGTGACCTGAAGGCACTTATCCAGACTTCTGAAAAAGGAAAAGCGATGGCTGCATTAGTGGAAGAGTTCAGGGATGAAATACAACAGCTGGTAAATAAAAATCGTAAAGTGATGGTGGCCTGGCAGCGAAAGCAAGGACCTGCTTTTGTAGCCCAGTATCTTAGAACTATCCGCATAGAAGGTGCGCCACTGCCGAAAGAAGTTAATAACGTTCCTGTGCAACAACTGCTGCAGCATATGGCTACAGTGATCGAAGAAGAAGGTAGCGCGCCTCTGGCAGCCGCTGTGCGCGAACATAGGCTTTCTATCTTCAACGCGTTGCACCACCACAATACTTTAGAGGAAATAATAACTGCAATTCACACATATTAAATAATTTTCATTTATGGAGATCACCAAATCACGGGAAGAAAGGGAGAAAGAATTTGAAAAGATGGTGTATCATTTACCGGAAGCAGAAGCGCTGCTTCACAGCAGGAAAAATGTCGTATCGGTAAATATAGCTTGTAAGGAGATTGCGGGCAGGTATACAGATACAATGTGTTATGTAATACATGTGCGTAAAAAGATGGCAGCAGCAGAGCTGGATGAATCCGAAATGATCCCTTCGGAGATTGCAGGTATTCCTACCGATGTAGTGGAAATTGAAACCGCCAGACCACTGGAAGATAAGAGCCAATATCGTCCTTTAAAAGCCGGCATACAGATAGCTCCCAACACCGGTTCATGGTTCGGTACTTTGGGATGTTTTGCTACCAGTAACGAAACCGGAAAGCTGGTGCTTCTTTCCAACCATCATGTTTTGTATAACGATAGTAAGACAGACGGCGATAAGGTAGGACAGCCTGACCTCACCTGCTGCGCATGTTGCACCTGCGATATCATAGCCTACAATACGAAAGGCGTTTTAACTAAAGAGGTAGATGGAGCCATCGCCACAATAGGAATGCACAACATTGCAGATAATTACGTAATCAGCAATGTTGTGAGAGGTTTGGGGGAATACATTAATCCAGGAATTGCTGAACAGCTTACGTCTGACGATGCACCCATCTATAGTGTCGCTCCGCTGAAGGAATATCACAAAGGAGATCAGACCATTGTGTGGACTACTGTACTCCCCGGTGAACGCGTAAGGAAAGTAGGGCGGACAACCGACAGAACGATCGGCAGAGCAGTAGGAATAGATACTAATGCCTGGGTGGGCATTCCCAAAACCGAACCGGCTAACTTTGAGCATCAGATGTATATCGTTCCTCATACGCAGAACGGTGGTAATGAATTTGCAAAAGGAGGAGACTCTGGTTCAGTGATCATCAACGATCTTAATCAGGTGGTGGGCCTGCTGATGGCCAGCAAAGAAAACGGTGATCCGGCAAATGACGGCAACTATGCCAATTGTATCCATAGGGTGATGGCTGCGCTTAATATCAGCATACATGGCAGTCCGAAGGCCGCTGGGACATCACAGCGAGTTAGTCATGTACTATGAGCAGGCCGGGTGGATGAAATATGGGATGGGTGGAACTTTTTATCAGGACTTTGAGCAGTTGAAATGTTACTTCAAAAAGACCGATATCCTGAAAGCAGTTACCTACGTATACAATGATTCTTCCGATAAGGATAATGTCGCAATGTTTCAGCGGGATTTTGTTGACACTTTTGAGGAAGGGAAAAGTTTATTTTATCATTATTGATATGTTTGTTCCGGATAAAAAGAGCGAGACCAGGCTAAAACCCCGGTCTCGTTTTTACTATCAGAAAATATCATTCGTCAACACAAAATCGTCTCTCCCTCACCTGTAAACGAATTTATATATATTATAGAATAATCGTATTTATAGTAAAAAAATTTTCAGACTTTGATTAATGATATTGACAAAGTCACTAACTTGCACTTCATTATAGTTTTAGTAACGTTAATTTCAAAACGAAAATTATGTACACAAAACGCCTTTTAAACAAGCCGTTGGCCGATCTGGTCGACTTACCTGATCTCTCAGGTTTGAACTCAACTTATGTCCTTGCTACAACCCACTTCTCCCTGTTATCCCTACTACCCCGACTATCCCTACTATCTCTACCGGTCCTACTATAATTCCCCAGGACTCATTACCCCGACTTTCATAGCTTTTTAACAACTTCTTACTATAAAATAATTCAACGCATGTACGTACGTGTGCAAAGTTTTTTTGCGCCCGCTTATTTGCCTTGAAGCTGTAATCATTTTTTCATAACTAAATCTAATAACATGGAAATGTTAAGTCATGTCGCATTCCTCATCAACGAGGAAATTCCAAAGCAATTGAGAAGATCGCCCGTTCTCCATCCGAAATTTATCAACCAGATAATGTTCGGAAGATTCCCGAAGCTGGAATCTCTGGACCGGGTGTTCTTGTCATCACTCAAAAACTCAACAAAGGAAGAAACCATTCGAATCGCTGTAAAGTCCTGTCAGTACAGCATTGTGCCGCTGATGGACAAGTTGATGGGATGGCTTCCGGAGAATGAGGTAAGGCGGATGGACATCCTTGATCGTGATGATCGGGGAAGCCAGTTATTTAAATTTCTTCACAGGCTGCTGTATGATCTGCATCTGTACCTGGAGAAGAATTTCTACGAGTACATGGACGATGAATACAAGATCCCGGCGTACAGCAGGCATTTGTTTTACGAGTTCGTTATGGAGACTTTAGTTACCTTAAAATGTTCGCCCCGTTTCCGCTCTCTTAACAGCCGTCTGCAGCGTATCGTCACTGCTCCGCTGGAATTGTCAGTGTCACCATCAGGCGATAACGATCTTTCTTACTGTAATCGCGACTACATTGAAAAATTGGCTAATCAATTACTCGCATTTGTAAAGAAAGGAAATGACAATGTCTGGCGACTTCACAACCGGCTGCAATACATTGATTTCAACAGTGTAGAATATGTCCGGTATTTAACGTCGCAATTCAGAGAAGAAATCGCTTGCATCACCGGTAACAAGGAAAGGTATGTATGGCTTATCGAACGGCGAAAGAAGATTGCTCATCAGTTGGTTGAAAATGGAACATCGTTCCGTGTTGGCCAGACGCCGCTGAAAGCATTGCTGGACGAGTGGTTGAAATGGGAAATCTATCACACGAAAAGAATGTTGGACCTCGAAATGATCAGCAAATAGAATTGTTAATCACCCTTTATTAAAACTCAAATAACCAAAGTATGGATAAGCAGTATCTTAACATCAATTTCATCCGTCACCTGAACGCATTTTATACAGTTGTCCACGAGCACGAGCGACTACGTGCAAGCGATATTAGCCTTTATGTGGCACTGTTTCAGTTATGGAACCTTGAGCGTTTTCCTGTGTCATTAGTCGTCAACAGAGCTTTAGCCATGAAACTTTGCAAAATAGGATCGCTCCACACATACACCCAGTGCCTGAAGCGTTTGCACAATTTTGGCTTCCTGACTTATGAACCGTCTGACGAACTTTTTTCACGTAGCGTGATAAAAATGCTCCCGTTGGAAAAAGATAAGGGTGCTAAAAATGACACGCATGCGTGTAGCAATAAAGACCCGGCTAACGGTAGCAAAATCGACACCGATAGGGTGTCAATTTTGACACACTTTAATAATAAACAAATAAACAATTTTATAAACGAGAGTAAAACAGCACACACACGAAAAAAAAGTAAAGATAAAATCAAGGCGCCTCCGGCGCCGGAATTGGAAGCAATACGTACCTATTTCCGTGCCGCCGCACAATCAGACAGGGAAGCCGAGCTGTTTTATTTTCATTACAAGGCCATAGGCTGGACTATGGGTGGCATGCCGATCCTCGATTGGACGGCCGCCGCGGAAAAATGGATCAGCCGCATTCCTTTAATAAAAAACAATGCAATTGCAAATACAACATCAACAGTCGGAGGGCTCCGATCAGAAAAGAACAAACGTTACGATGAGCCCTTTTGATTACCATTACATGCTGCAGCAGGTCGAAGAGAAGGGTAGGGATCTGTATCGTCATGATTTTGTTATCGACGATATCGACCGGCCCGTTGTAACGAAGCTGATCGCTTATTTCCTTCGTGATGGAGAGGTCGCTGCAAAAGAGAAACTCGACTTGCATAAGGGACTGTTTTTAACGGGACCAGTGGGCTGCGGGAAAACGTCGATCATCCGTATCCTGTCAAATTTCAGTCTGCCGGACCATCGTCCCTTTATTAAATCTTCCCAGGAGATAAGTCTCGAGTTTACGGACCTTGGTACTGACGTGATCCTGAAGTATAGCAGAAGGGCATTTAATCCTTACAGACGAATGCCGCATGTCCACTGCTTCGATGATCTCGGCTTTGAGCCCCTGGTTAACTATTGGGGGAATAAGATCAATCTCATGGCGCAAATCCTTTTCACCAGGTATAATCTGATGCATTCTCATGGGATGATCACACACATCATAACACGATTAAACGCCGCAGAGCTGGGCGCAATCTATGGAGATCTCTTACGTAGTCGCATGCGTGAGATGTTTAACGTGGTTGCTTTTCAGCCGGATTCGCGGGATAAAAGGAAGTAGTAGTGTGATTATTAATTACGGAAAAAACGGCCGGGTAATCTTGCCCGGCCATCCTCGAAATTGCGTAAAACAAGCGATCATTTTTCTCTAATTTTAAAAGGAATATTTACTTATGGCTAAAACAAAAAACGTTTTATTAACCGGATTTAAGGTTAGTAAAACAGTATTAGAAAATCAATTTGTAGTTAAGACAAGAATGGGACATACCTTTCTGGCTAAGAATCCTGATATGAGTAATGTCGTTCCATCCACACCTCAATTAGAGGAAAAATCCAGATTTGCAGCAGCTGTGGCCTATGCCCGGGAAATCGTTAATGATCCGGTACGGAAGCAAAATTATAAAGCACATCCTGGAAGTACGGTATATCACAGCGCTATTAAAGATTATCTGAAGCAAAGATAGTAGTGCAGCACGCGCCCCGCTACACTACTATCTTACTTGCCCCTGCATTCTACTCTTCTCCTTACGTGTGCATGGCAGTGTTCATGCTCTTACATTGTTGAGTATCCCGACTTTTCCGTATTTTTTGTAAAGCTTGATTAACGCATCTGTAAAGTCAATCCTGATTTTCCACAATAAAACTGTAAAGTTTTTCTGTATTAAGAAAAGGTTCGCTTAGATACCGCTTAGATAACGCTAATCCTACGTTAATCCTACGTTCATGAACGTAAGATTAACGTAGGATTAGCGTTATCTAAGCGGTGTATAAGCGGTAAAAATGCCGCTTTAGAACAAGTAGTCCGCCACCCGCCCTTTTTGTGTAAAATTTGGGGAAAAAGTGTTGCTTTTGAATGCCCTGTAAGCTGTTGTTATTCATAACTTTGTGTCAGCGCTGTATGCGCATTTGAAACTCAAAATAACTTTATACATTATGAATTACTTAAGAATTATTGTACCCATCGTTAGTTCATTAACTGCTATATATCGACTACCAGGCCTACACCTATCCGTTGTTTCAACGACCCCGCATATCTATTTAACTTTATCTGATTTTATTATCCATTCGCATGCAGAGCCGCCCATTTCTGATACTTAAAAAAGATTCAGTTCGTGAGATGATCTTAGAAGAGAAGATCGTCTATGTGGCCGTGGAAAAGAACTATATATGTATTAAGCTGGTAGATGGTAATGATTCGGTCTTGAGCGTTCCAGAAATGCGCTGAAATAATCAGAATTTTGGGCAAAACCTCACCATGCAGATTATTACCGCCAAGCCAAAA
>NZ_QGTG01000011.1:39306-216367 GCF_003182155.1 Chitinophaga sp. S165 | reverse complement strand
TTATATACCGCTTAGATACCGCTAATCCTACGTTAATCCTACGTTCATGAACGTAGGATTAACGTAGGATTAGCGGTATCTAAGCGGTATATAAGCGATAATAATGGTACTTTAAAACGAGTAGGTCGGTGCCGTTTTTTGTGAGGAAATTGGGAAAAAAGGGTGCTTTAAAAATGACTTGTAGATTATTGCTCTTCATAACTTTGTAACAGCATATGTAAGCATGACCAGCGTTGTGTGCTATTTAAAACTCAAAATAACTTTTTACATCATGAATTACTTAAGAATGATTGCATCCGAAGTAAGGCCCATAGTTAGTTTATTAACTATTAGATATCGACTATCCCATCTGTTCCTGTTACCTGTCCCAGGTGTACTACTACCAGGTGTTTTAACATCCCCACATATCCATTTGATTTTATCTGATTTTATTGTTCATTTGCATGCAGAACCGCCCATTTCTTATACTTAAAAAAGATTCAGTTCGTGAGATGATCTTAGAAGAGAAGATCGTTTACGCGACAGTGGAAAAAAACTATATATGCCTTAAGCTCGTAGATGGCCGCATCTTTAGAATAAGAAAAAGCCTGCAGCAATTCCAGGAAGAACTTACTCCCAATCATTTCATTCGCATACATAAGCGATACGTCGTTTGTATCAGCTATATCAGATTTGTCGATAGTGAAGTCACTATGATTGTAGGAGATCCATTGCCCATCGGCCGGGAATACAAGGAGCGTTTTCTCAGTCATTTCCGGATCTGCTGATAACACCGGTGCATTTCCGTCTTTCCGGTTTTGCAGTTCGTCCTCACATTTTTGCAGTTCAGATACATGTATTTGCAGTTTGGATACATCGTCCGGGTCAGCGTTATTAATCTCGCTAATATTGTGTCAGCAATCGCGATCAACGGGGCTGCGCCTAAAGCAGGAGAGAGGCGCCTCCTGTTTGACCTGGTGATCAGGATTGTGGTTAAACAACATTTTTTAATCACTAAAAACTTATCATTATGGCATATGTAAAATCGAACCCCTTCACGAAAGGAACATCCGGCACTGTCGGAGATATGATGAACTTCCGTGTTAGAAAGGGAAAAACCATCGTCAGTATGAAGCGCGGTCCAAGTACCAAACCGCCGACTGAAGAACAACAGGAAACACGCGAACAGTTTGTAATAGCATCGCTGTTCGCGCAGAATGCAATAAAAGATCCGGTAATCAAGGCGCTGTATCAGAAGGCTGCAAAAGGTGGTCAGACTGCATATAATGTAGCTTTGAGGGATGCAATGAATCCACCGGACATCTATGATGTAAACATCAGTGGCTATAAAGGAACGGTTGGCGACCTGATCACTGTCAAAGCAAGAGACGTCATTACCCCGAAATCCGTAACAGTTGTCATCTCTTCACAGACCGGCACTGTATTGGAACAGGGAGATGCTGTCCTCCAGACAAATGACCGACGTATCTGGACTTATACCGTGACTGCTGTCAATGCTGCGCTCACGGGGACCCGGATAGTCGTCACTGCGACGGACTTGCCCGGTAATACATCCGAGAGAATATCCACGATTTCTTAGAAGTGTGAATCAGCGCCCCGGTTACCCGGGGCGCGTTTTTTTTTGATTAAAAACTACAAAATAATAATTCAGAACTGGAGTGAGCCTATAGTCTTACGGCTGTCGTTTCGAACGATTCATTCCAAACCCTGGCCATCGGAATATAGACGCATGCTACTGCGCCCTTTCAACGTGTCGTACCTCGAATACATTAACATCCTATGGTCGAAACTCTAGGTATTAATACTTATGACATTCCCTGGAATTAAACCGACATATTCATAGTGATTCAAATAATTTAGTAACTTCCCTCATACCCCGTTTTATAATTAACGATCAATTCTGCTATGAAACTTATCTTATTACTAATGTTGTTCACGTCTGCTGGTAAATTCCAATCCGACAAGGTATATGTATGCAGATCCGGCAGCAGCTATGCCTATCACAATAGGCTTTGCCAGGGATTAAGAAAGTGTACCCACCGTATTGATACCGTTACCGTACGCGAAGCCATGACTACCGGGCATAAAAAACCTTGTGGATATCGTTATTGAACTGGTGTCTGGATTAAAAACCTCTGTTATTTGTAAATTTGAAACTTAGAAAATTGTAAGAATGAGCATGAGTACAAAGCGACAGGATCGTGTCATATTTCACTCCAAGGAAGACATGTCCGCAGGATATAATCTGAAGAAAGCTGAAAAGCTGCTTGACAATTTAGATCTCGCGGTTGACATGGAAATAAATGACCTCCTCGAACTTTACAACATTAAACAGTACTTCGAAAATGATCTTTTTCTTCTGACCTGGGATGACGCGGCAAAGAATAGTTACAAAGTGAAGGTTGCTCAAGCCGAAAAGAAGATAAGAGATTTCTTCCTTATCGTTAACGATGAAAATATATTCCCAGCTATTGAAAGTTTAGATTTTAGCTATCGGCGCGCATTTTGGCATCTTTTCAACTACCTTCAGGTATATAACCGAATAAAAAATGAGACTTTTTCAGCATTACTGGAGCGACACGCAGTTCAAATCAGATACATACTGAAGCACCTGAATACTGTAAACCATTTTGATAACGAACTACGCGACTTCCTGATGGGTTGCGATGAAGCCGCAGAACTATTGTTGTCAAAATTTGAACAAGACGACAATTCCAGAGAAGTTTCCTATATATTCCCCAAAAGCCTTTCAATTGCAGACAAAGAAGACATTATTTTACGCTATATCGATCAGCACGAGCCCAATTTGAACTATATACGGCTTATTGAGCACTCTAAGGATTCAAATGATCTAAAACTTTCGTTAAGGACCAGATTAAAGGCAAAGAAAAGATCAGAGGAATTAAACGATAAGATTTTTGAGGAAGGCCTATCCTGGCGGACGGGCGTGGAGATCACGCTGGATAGGGATCAGGGCGAGCCGGTAAAGATATCCCATGAAGAGTATTGTCTCAAGTTCTCGTACAGCCATAGATTTCTGGACGATCAACCCAATGACGTTGCCCTTTTCATGTTGTTCCGGAATCTTTTCGATTTTACAGATCACACTGGTCGAATAACGATATACAATAGGCAAAGTGAAATCGGTGTTTTTGAAAGAGTAATGATGAAATCGAAAAATGAATATGCGGACGGGATGCGATTTCGGCAAAAAAATCAAATTGCCATAGTACAGCTTCTTTCATTCAGTCATTACCTTAGTCAAAAAGGTAGATCCATCGAAGAATTAATTCAATCCTTCATCCGGTTAGCGTTGAATAATGAGCTCAAAATTGACGGCCTACACCTTCGATTTCCATCGAAAGACTCTACCTTCCTGGAAAAGATACGAACGATGGCCCCGGAATTGGAATTTTTATTAAAACAGTACCAGATTTATGCTACAGAAGGGAAAATAGATTTTGAATTGATTGAAATCGATTCAAGCCCACTTAAGTTTGGCGATGTTCAGAGTCTTTTAGAAAGAAAGTATGCATACTCTAAATATGGCAAGACCGACATTTTGAAGCATCACTTTTACTCAGACCAGAGCTTGCTGCATTACGTAGAACCATTCAATGACAAATATTCGAATCTATACGATCTGCTCGAAAATGAAGATGTAAAGATGGAAACCTTTGCTCTTTATCAGCAAGATATTATTAAACAACTAATATCTGAAGGCTACCTCATTATTGACAGTGCAAGCAATGTGAAAATGACGGATGACATCATGATGTACCTCATTGGAGAGTTACACCGTGATGAAGTGATCAGTTACTGGCATTTTCCAAAAGAAGTGCGTCAAGTGCTAGATGAAATGGAAAAGAACGGTTTAATAGACTTCGAAAATACCCTGTTTTCCAGACCTGAGATTAGCTATTATAACTACTACCTAAACAAGAAGGGATATACAAATGGGTTAAATATACGGAATAAATATCTGCACGGCTCGAACGGCGGTTCCGAAAAAGAACATGAGTTTGAATATTACGTTCTTCTGAAGCTGCTCGTATTGGCCATCCTTAAAATAGTGGATGATTTAATGCTTCAAAAAAGTATAGCAGATGAAAATGCAGGCTTATAATCCAGCTCAGAGCGGACCTTTGCACGTAAAAAAGCAAAAAATCGGAGAGATATCTCCGACCTTTCCGCTTTTGTGCCCAGTAGCGGAACGCTTACGAACCCAATAGTATTGATAATTAAAAAGTTATTCGTTTGCGTGTAGCTGTTACAGTATTATTTATAGAAATTAACATCGGATTAACCTGCCCGACGTTAACATAAGGTTATTTTTGAAGTTCGTACTGAACTAGTATGTGGATATTCTTATGGACAGACTATATAATGAATGGTTCTCACAAATTAAGCATAAAGTTCAACAGGCGCAGTTGCGAGCAGTTAGTAATTTCAATACTATTCTGATTGAACTTTACTGGGATTTAGGAAAAGAAATCGTGTCCAGGCAGGCAGAATTTAAATGGGGCGATAATTTTCTTCAACAGTTGTCAACAGATTTAAAAGCAAGTTTTCCTCAAGTAAATGGATTCTCCCGTAGGAATTTGTATACAATACGTCAGTGGTATTTATTCTTTTCTCAACAGTTTGAATTTGTGCCACAGGCTGTGGCACAATTGCCTTGGTCGTATCAAAGAACGTTGATTTCCAAAGTAAAAGACATAGATGTCGCCATTATTTATGCAAATGCCACTCATAAAAATAGTTGGTCCCGTGATATTTTGGAAGCAAAAACTTTAAAACGACACTTCCTAAGCCTCAGTCCGATTTGGCCGTAGAAAGTATAAAAGACCCGTATCATTTTGACTTTCTCGGTTTAGAGGATGATGCTCAAGAACGTGAAATAGAACAGGCTCTTACACGAAGAATTATGGACTTTATGTTAGAGCTTGGGAAAGGCTTTGCATTTGTTGGACGCCAATATAAACTGGAAATAAATGAATCGGATTATTTCCTGGATTTGCTGTTTTATCATTTGCATCTAAGATGTTATGTTGTGATAGAATTAGCTGGATAACGGTGTAAACCTAAGAGTTGATTTCCTGCTTACCAAGAAGGACAAAGTTATAGCTGCCCTTTGAATCGAAGGTAGATGGCAGTAAGTTGTCAGGTGGACAGAGTGACTTTTCGTAGAAGGAATTAAAGGCATCATATCCGGTAAAAATGGCGGCGCTTTCGACGGAATTCTTATCGATCCTTCAAAACTGAAAACAGGCATTTATCGCTGGAATTCCCAAACAGGTACATTTGTGTTGGAATAAAAATGCAGGTATGCAAAAAAAAGAAGTCATCAAAGAAATTTTTGAGTGTTTATCACCCACACTGGCGGCTGCGGGCTTTAGGGCCGATCTGAGAAATCAATTCTTTTTAAAGGATACTGACAGTGCTTTGTTCAATTTCGATATCCGGTTTTATGACCGGACCGTTTTACAGACCGGGCAGAAAGGTTTTTTAATAGAACCGGTAGCCTATGTACATGTAAAGGCTATTGAGGCGCTGTATAAGCAGATCACTTTAAATAAACACCTCAAAAAAGCCACACAGTTTATAACAGTAGGAGCAGCCATTGCAGACCTGGATGCCAACCCTGATGGTGTGGCTAAACATATAAACCAATCGTACGGGCTGCTGATTTTTGAGGAAAAGGATATTGCTGCTGTGTGCGATATGCTAAAAGAAATATTCCAAAGCAAGGCACTGCCTTATTTTCTCGCACATGAAAAAGCAGCGGGGATAGATGCGGTGCTCAATAATAAGCCTGATAAAGATTCCATACATATGGCCAATGAACGCTACCGGATTGTAAAAGGGCTGATAGCTGCCAGGCTGGCTGGCAACAGCAATTATCCAAAGCTGGTAGAGGCATATGCAAAACGAATAAAGAAGTATGATATGATGGATGAGACTTTTGAAGAATTTCAAAAGGTGCAAGTGTTGCTTGCCAGCCTTGCCAAGGCATAAATGACTGAACTACACCAGCTTTGCAGGAAGAAAAGATCTTTAAGTTAATTAGCTCATAACTGATTAATTTAAAGTAAAGCGATAAAAAATGACGGCCCTTAAAAGGGCCGTCGCTTTTTAGAATTATCCTGTTTTCTCGGTTATGGAGCCTTAGTAGGAAGAGGAAGGTAGATACTCTTACGCATAATAGGAGTTCACATTCAGATGTTTAACACTTGTTAGGCTATTCTTCCAGGAGATTATATGGCCCTAACGAGGGTGTGAGATATATTGGGTACTGCTGTTCTGGCTAACAAAGAGCGTTCATCAACAAGTAAAAAGAGCTGCTAAATTGGCCCTCTTTTACTTGTTGGTAGTTTTTTATTTTTTAGTAGTTCGAGCCTGTTAGTTGCAGGGATTTTCTTCACAATGGGGGATCGTACCGAAATTGGGTCGAGAAGAAGCCAGATATAGTGCCCAGTAGCGGTAAGTTATCGAACCAAATGGCGTTGATTATTAGTAAGTTGGAAAAAGTATATGTTTTATAGATCCTTTTTTTTAACCGAAATTAAGCCGAGAAGTAACAATTTATAGTCTTGAAGCTATGCCTCAAAGGAAATACAGGTATTTAATGCAGGGAACATTAACTTGTTTTAGGCTACCGTCTTCAATCTTTTCTTCCTGGATGTATGGTTTGAGAAATATTTAGCGAAAATAAAATTTGGTGTGCTTTATACTGGTATTGTGGGAACTCATCTAGCAGGGGGATTAACCTAACATTAACCTTTATATGTTAATCTGTTTATTAAATTGAGGGTCAAATATTCGGTAGTAACCATGAGTCGTTCGGATATCCATGAGCTCTTAATGTTAAAACTAACTGGAGGTCTTCACACTTCGCAATTGATGGAAGTTGATCATCTCATTTCCTCTAATAATGAGGTATCAACTTGTTGGAAGCACATACAGGATTATTACTTGGTTTCTGAGCGTAGGCGAAAGGACTTTGATAGTATTTCTGTTGACGATATCATGTCGGGGCTAAAGAATAGAATGAATTCTATTCACAGGATGACTTTCGCCGATATCATCGCAGATTGTCGAAATAAGGTGTTGGCGTTTACAAGAACGCTGTCGTTTCGTCCTGATTTGAGACCTTTTCTGACATTGGTTAATCCTCATATTCTGCATGTCCCGTGGATAGGTAACGGACACCTTTCTTTGGAAGAATGTCGCAGTTTGATTATCCGTATCGCGGACAATCCCCTTTTTATGAAGACTATTAGCCCGCGTGCATTTGAAGAAATAATAGGAGAGCTGTACCGGCATGATGGATTTCATGTTTCCTTTACCGGAAAAGCAGCTGACGGAGGTATCGATGTTATTTTAACTAAGGAAACGACAACTGGACCACAAAAGCATGCTATTCAATGCAAGCGGTATAGGTGGAGAAAAGTTGGAATAGAAGCGGTACGATCGCTTTATGGGGTAAAGGTTCACGGCAGCTTTACACAAGCGGTTATGTTTACGACATCAGCTTTTACTATGCCGGCGACCCTTTTTTCGAATGAACGGAAGCATGAGCTAACGTTAAAAAATGGCGGAGATGTAAGAAGCTGGTGTAAAGCCTACAGAGACCGGCACCTGGACTAAATTGTTAATCCATACAATGCACATCACCTTTGTACATTATCTCCCTACCTACCTGATGATTTTGTTCATAACATGATGGTTGTTATATTCGAATACCTGCAATGCTTTTTCGCTGAGTTTTTCGAGCTTAACAGCATCTGTTTCATCCAGTTCGACCAGACATGTTTTATCCAACTCTGTGGTAATGCGCATATAACTAAAGTTTTCGCCTTCCTGTTTACCTATTCCCAGGTGAAGCAGGCTAATAAGGTTTTCAACTTGCTGAGACTGCCCCTGCATAAACAGATCCATAATTCTGGTTTTATTAAGCCAGTATGCCAATCCCCAGCGCTTTCGTGCACATCCATCAGCAAACTTATGATGCCCGGTTCCTATACTGAGTACTTTCAGGTCTGCCAGGGAGCACCCAAACGCCTTCTGTGCCTCCACAATAGCCATTAATGCAGGGTTGTTAACGAAGACACCGCCATCTATTTTATGATTAAACGACTGTGTATTTCCATTTAGATCCTCATACGCAGCAGTGTAGGGATCAAAGAATGTAGGTGCCGCACTGGTTGCGAGAGCCACCATATATGCCGGAAGGTGGTAATCTCTTACGAAGATAGCATTGTACTTATTCTTCAATATGGCAGGTCTTCCCTCCATCAGATCATAAATAGGAATGCAGACATTGGTTTTTACATCTGCTAGCCTCGGGTCTGCGCCGTTGAAACCTGTCTGAAATACTTCACGCAGAAGTCCTTCAAGGACAGCCCGCTTATGTTTTGCCTGGGAAATCCAGCCTATCCATCTTTTTCCAGCGCCAAAAATAGCGGAAGCGTTTTCCATGTATAACTTATGTATACGAGCTGCCGGAATACCCAGTGCCAGGGCCAGGGCAATTATACCGCCGGTAGAGGTACCTGTGATCAGGTTGAAATGCTGATAAATGTGGGGCCTGTCTGGGAATTCCTGTGCAAGAGTAGCTTCCAGTTCCAGCAGATACTTCGCGGGGAAAACACCCCGGATACCGCCACCATCAATACTTAAAATTTTAAACGGTTTCTTATTTTCCATTCTCTTGTTCATTTAAATCATTGTTTTCTTTTTTATGGGTAAGTGGTTCCTCATGCTCTATTCCACCGCCAAGCCACTTGCCTCCAGTAAGTACCCATGTTTCATAGTAAAAGAGCCATTCGGAGGCCCAGGGTATTATCGTCTTTGCCATTAAAAGACCGGAATGCCATTCTCTATCCATCGGATAATACAGACACAGTTTCTGTTCGGCTGTACTATAAACGTGAGGAAGTTTAGTTGCTCCCGCAGCAAGCTCCAGTTTAGGCGATACCACATTTACACTTATTCCCTTCGTACGGTTATAGGTAAGTCTGACCCGGTAACGACGACTAAGAGCGGTAGGTTGAAGCTCTCCTTCCCAGACAAGCTGCTGTTCTCCCGTCCGGAGAACAGCGCTGTCAGGAAAATAAGAGAGCAGAGCGCCCTCCTGGTGTAATAAACTGATCTTTTTACTCATGACTGCCAAAGTAATTATGGTTAGGTACCTGTGTTCTGCCCACGTTTCCCAGTAGCCCTGATCCGGCTGCCATGAAAAGCCCGCCGTTCTCACGCTGTTCTCTGGTTTGTTGGCCTATACTGGTAAATACCGATTTAACCAGATCCTGCCCGAACGGTTTTTCGATAGCTTCCCGTAATGTAAACAGATCCTGCTGCTGTGTCATCAGTGCTACATCTTTTTTGACCTGATCGAGCCACTTCCAGAATTTTTTTTCTTTCTGGACGCATAATGGCCACTTATCAGCAAAATTCTCTGCCGGATTTACGGGGTTTCCGATCCAGTAGTGATATGACTGACTGAATGCATCATATCTTCTTTCAACATATTGTTCCATCTTAGCTACCACATTGGTTAATGCAGTAAGTACATCATCTTCACCACTATAAGCCCAGGCGGCGAGCGTTGTGATAATAATGGAGATAGGTTTATGCTCATCACCATGGAACATGATATCCCTGTGACGTTTAAGTATCTGCACTATAACCTGAAGAGGTAATTTGTTCTTTACCAGTTTGGGTACCGGTTGAATAGCCTCATTCAGTACCAGTGCCTTACGCAGTGCGGTAACCTGAGAGCGATACTTAAACCAGGCAGCAAAACCGAACATATTACTGGAGGGCCAACTAAGCACATCAGTGCCTGTATTATAATACCGGTGGCGTATGTCTGTTATGCGTATCGCCATGTCCTGGGCCTTCTGTAAATCCTCATCAGACATACGTTTCTCCAGTAGCGTGAAAAAGCCTTGACCAATCACTGCCGGTAATATGTCCATGTGAAATCTACGTTCCTCCGAGTAGCCAAGGGTCCAGTTGCGGCGTCCTTCAGGACGAAGCAGCTCTGCGTATACCCGGTGTGCTTTAAGCCGCTTTCCAACCTCGTGCTTAAGGTCATACTGCGTCCACCCAGCTTTCACACCGGAAAAACGACAGACCAGATCAATATCCAGGTCGTCTTCTTCATTAACTGGCCTGGTCATAGTTCCTAACAGAAATGAACCCTGGGGTAGGATTTCAGGCTCGTAAGGTGCCAATGTTGACCCTTCCGCCGCCAGCCACCTACCAACAGCCTGATAGCTATCTACAGCTCTTTGATATTCACTGGGCGTAATATCCAGGCCCGCTCCCAGTCCATTTAATACTGATGAAATTTGTTTTCTTTGTAGTTCGTTCATTTTCATGACTCTAATGTTATTTATTAACCCCATTTGTTTGTATCCGCCACATATCAGAAAAATTCCTTTAATTGCGGCTCACACTAACAACGGAAATGCGCCCCCACGCTTTTCCGTATACACCATAGCGATTGTATGAGCTGGCAAGAATTTCAGGCAGAACCAACGGCTGACCTCGTTGAATACATGATGGTTAGCGGCCCAGGTGATCAGGTTTCGGCGGATGATGCATTCAGGGCGTTTATTTTAAGATTCCGCGTATTTGTGCAGAAGTTATGTAGAAGCGTTGCTTCCAACTATGGTTACGATATTGATGTCGGTGACCAGATTGCAGAAGAAACATTCCGGAAGTTCAGGACATCAAAAACGTTCAGAACAGATAAATGTAGTTCCCCGGACCTCGATGCATGCATAAAGTACTATCTTGCCATTACGGCAAGCAGAACGATGGTGGATTTCCACAGGAATGAAACCGATGATAATCCCTTTGATGGTTCTGAAGAACTCGCTTACGACCTCCCCGATATTGATGATATTGTAGGAGATCCTGAGCGTCTAGCAACTCTGCGGAAGCAGCACGAAGTAGTAAAGTTGGTATTATCCAGATTGTCAGACAAGCACAAAATTATCTATCTTACTTATAAGCAGTATGAACTCGATTTATACAGGCGGGAACGTACTGAGGACGGCAAGCCGCGCCAGTACTATCTGCCCCGCCACCTTCTGAAAAAGCTGCGGGAACAGACAGGGTTAGCTCAGACTACCATTCGTAAATACAAGGAAGAGGCAAACGTACAGATTGAACAACTACTGAAAATTTATGGCAACAAATAAAACAGCAATAACACCAGGTAACATTCATGTATGGATGGCATCCTTGGGTTTTCTATTTCCCACCTCACACGGAGAAGTTGCCCGCTTTGAACGTCTCCATGCAGATATAGTTATTCCTGAAGAGGAGTTAATCGATCCTGAAGTCGTACTGGGTAATAAGCCAAGAAAGCAGCTTCCTATCCGTGGAATTAATGATAACAGTTTTGATAACCTACGCATGGCCGCCCGGAATGGTAACGGTAGCATCCCTCAGCACATATTGGATAAAATGAAGAAAAACCATAAGAAACCTGAAGAAGGAAATGACAGAACCAACGAAGAAAAAACTGAGTGAACTGGCCGAATATAGTGCATCCATATTTCGCACTCGGAATATTACACGTCTTGATGCTATAGCGGATATGGAAGACCTACAGATCAGTTATGACAGCTATGAAAATGCTTTTGATGGTATGCTGGTGATGGACGGTAATTACTGGCATATACATATTGATAATGACGGAGGCAATGGACAGGGAACTCGAAAAGGCCGTTTTACTCTTGCCCATGAACTTGCGCATTACATTATTGACGAACACCAACGGGGTATTGCTTGTGGAGAATTTCTACACGCCTCTAAGTTTGATGTTAACCGCAGTGATCCCAGGGAGAGAGAAGCAGACCACTTCGCCAGTGTTCTGTTAATGCCAGCTCAACGCTTTCGGGCAGTTAAAACGCCAAGAAAATTTTCGGCAGACACAATCATACAGCTCTCAGAGGAATTTCAAACAAGTTTTCTATCAACAGTTCAGAGGTTCTGCGAAATAGGAACGCACTCGGTTTGCGTGGTATTCTCACAAAACAATATTGTGAAGTGGTATAGAAAAAGTGTGGATTTTCCTGATTGGGCTTTCCGTTTTAAAATAGGGCAAACGCTTCCATCAACAACCATTGCGGGAGAGTTCTATTCTGATAGACAAATAAAATATACCAAACCAGAAGAGATGGACCCCTCAATCTGGTTTTATGATAAATGGTCTGTATCCGGTAAAATGCACGAACAGTGTTATTATTCAGATAGCTATGGTTATGTGATTAGTATTCTCTGGTTTGATAAATGAATACTTTGAATAGTATTTTGCTTACAAAATAATCTTAGTACCAACTATACACAAGCCAACACGTTGATTAGCGCAGACAATGGTATTGCTGCGTTATTACTTGGCGCTTGAAGCTGTGTGTTTGAGTAGCATGCAGGCCTTTCCTTAATGACTAGGATATCCTTGCGGCACCGGTCGCGTTGACAGACATCCGTTGTGCGGAGGCATTACAAAACGTATAGATTGCTACAAGAGAAAGCGGGGGGTATGAAAGTGTCGTCAAAGCACCGCCTTCTGGGATTCTTCGCAATATTTCGAAGATATACTTAAAATATTGAGATATGATGATGGGCTAATGCGCCCTATAATGGATACAAGCCCTTGCATGATTGTTATTAAAGCCAAACTTGCGCCCAAAAACTGTTATCAAAGGTAAATACCCTTGTTGCCTTCCCTTGGCTGCCTGGCAAAAGAATTTTATAAAGACCTTGAGTGGGAACATTTTGAAAGTAAAGCCCCGTGGATGTGCAAACTTGTTTCTGGAAAATTACCCATTTGTCTCTCCATATAGCAAGCGTATATTCATCTCCAACTACAGGCTTACACACTATTTTCTCTGTAGCTATATTTCTCATTATTTTATCAAAATTATGTTTGTCTGTGATTCGGGCCATCGTGTCCATCTGCATCTGTATAGGAGAGGCAAGTGACACTATAGGTAGGCTGGATATGGTGTTGCCTTTTCCATCGAGCTGGTGGATTTTACCTTCTTTAGTAAGTATAAACGGATGGGAGAGAGGCACTATGCGCCCATTATTACTGGCTGCTATCATATATAGCAGCTCCCTGCCCATCTTAGGGAAAAGCAGTGATCCTTCACGCAGTGTAACACTCCAATAGGCAGGCTTCCAGCTATCGTTGTTATAAACGCAGATATAGCCGGGAGCACGCACCAAGCATTTTAACCGATTTGAATATCGAATGTCAGATACACTCAGATATGAGTCGGTAACATCAGTAAAGCGATTATCTTTCAGAATTTCTGGCATTTCGAGGGAGGAATTCACGGGGTTGCCACCATCTGAACGAAGGCTATAGGTGCGGCGGAAGACCTTCGCGCATCTTTTATACGTAGTCAGGTCAGGATGGCTTTTGTCAAGCACAATAGCAAAAGGATCATATTCCATAGGGTAAGATTCCGCGGCCATAAATGGAACGGAGTGGTGATTATTGTAAACAATACTGTTCCACATGTGCATCGATCCGTCGAAGTTTCCGAATGAGCAAGTGAAATCCATCGCAACCGGGACACCCAGACTCCTGAGCGTATATACGCCCAACAGAGATTCGGAGATACAATCTCCTTTTCCACGGTTCCGGAGATCAGAATAGGTGAGACTATAGACCGCCCCTACCTTGGAGCTAAACCTGAACCAGTGTTTAAGATCGTCCACAATTTTTCGGGTGTAGCGGATATAATCACTGCTATCGGGAACAGCCGGTAATTCTTTATATTCCTTTCTTACCGCAGCCCGCCAGTTTTCTGCCCGCTCTGAAAATATTTTGTGGGGGAGCACATAGTTAAGAAAAACCTCCCTGTTAATCCCTTTTCCAAGCCGCCGCCCGCAAGCTTCATGGGCATCTACTATATGGGAAACGATAAAGGGTAGTTGCTGTTCAGGATTATCTTGCAAGAAGGAATCAATGGAGGGCTGATAACTTAGAAGTCCTTCGCTATGATCCAATAAAAATTGTAATGAAGATGCCTTCACTGAGTCAAGTTGGGCTTTTCTAATCCAATCTTCCTTCCCTCTGCTCCGGAGAGAGCTCACCAGGAGGCCAGAGGCCAGGCAGATACCTGAAAGGATGACTGCTGCATATGCTGGATAACGCATGGTTGTTTAAATAAGAACCCTGGGCACTGATAAATGATACCCATCGCTCATGAGAAGGTCATATACTGTATACTGCCTGTCGACCAGGAAAGGAACGTGATAAGGCTCACTACCGGAGATTTTTATGTCGAACAACGTGTGGTGCGAAACGTATACATAGCCAGAATAAGCGGTAGATATTAACTCCTGCACAGAGGCCAATGTTTCAGCAGTTTCCTTGTCCGATAAAGTAAAAAGCACGGTGAAGGACGTATCCATTACGCTGCCAGAATAGTCGGCATAGGCCTTCACCACATACCGGTCCTCAAAAAAGACTGTATAACATTTGCAAAGCAGTGATATATCTGTTATCATGCTCCTAGTAAAACTAATATTGTCTACCTGAATGTGGGTTGACAGTATTACACTTAGCGAATAACTAGGAAACTGACGGAAGGCATTGTCAAATACATTATCAGCCCCGTACCGTCGCCGCAACGCATCAACAAGACCAACCCACTCTAGTGGGGGCGCGGAATCTAAATTGTTTATTTTGTTCTCCAGTACTTGGAGCCACGCTTGTTTGCCGGTGTACATATCACTGTAGTCAGCAAAACCAATGGGATAATACGAATGCGCAGCCCGGATAAGCTCAGAAATTTGTTCGTTAGTCATTAGCAATTATTTAATGTGTAAAATTAAACCTGTGTATGTAATATACACAGGTTTAATTTTCGTTACTGGCAGTTGGGGCCATATTTTGCAGTAGTTACCGGAATGTTGCCTGAGCAAGTCGCTTCTCCTTCGCTAAACGTTGCCGCTACGTTGTGTTTTTTTAAATTCGTTAATAGAGTTTCTTTAAAATAAAGTGCCGTCTTGGCGCCTTGCGGTGGCATGCCTGCTTCTAGGGCCAGCTCCGTTTGTTTGCAGGCTTTGTTATAAGCTTCCCTGAATATTTCGGAGGCAGCCTCTGGGCCTATGCCATATTTCGGGATGGTGACACAAAACTTTTGCCAGTTAAATAGCAATGGCGATCCGCCACCATTATCCGGCAGGAAGCTAACTCCAAGGCCTCTGATGGCCCCGGTATAAGAATTGCCAACAAGCTTCATGGCAAAAATTTGTGGACAAAGGACAGGATCACCATTTCCCAAAGAATAAGAAGGATAACTTCCAGAACCGCCAGATGGCGGAGGCCCTACTTCGGAACAGGTAGTTACTACTTCACTTCCACAGATAAATGCTGGCTGGCACACAGTATGCGTGTACTCACCGTTCGTGTAATAGTCCGTGCAATCTTGACACCACTGGTCCAACACATAAGTACGGCAGCTTTCATCTGCAGCGACATTGTTATTATCAACTATCCGGCCACTAACCTGAAATGTTGTCGGATAGATCCCTGACACGGGCCTACCATTCTGATAGCGCCATCCAATAATAAAGTGTTCATCCCAGGTATGAAACAATATGTATCCGGAAAAATCGGCTGTCACTGAACGATAATTAACACCTTCCAGCGAATGATTATGCCGTTGCAGATAGCTTTTATCGCCTTTAATGGTCATTAGAGCAAAGCTGGTAACGCCAGTCCTATATTTATTAAAAACAACGTACCGGTATCCCACTTTATCAAGAATATTCAACGGCAATCTTGCTTTTGCATTCGTGTCGGAGATTTCATAGGCCCTTAATCCTTTAGAAAAAAATGGGATCTGATAAACGATGGTGCTGTCCTTTTGGTATGTTATGCCATCGTTCCACTGTAATTTCTTGCCGGGGATTTCACCACTCATTACTTTAGCCTCTGTAGCGGCATATTCGGTGGTGATCGTTTGCATAAACCATGCCTGGACATCGGGGAACTTTTGAGGTTGTGCGGCTTCTTTTGAAATACTGTCCTTTTTGTTGCAGGCGACGAATACAGCGGTTGCCAGAACGCCGATAAAAAGGACGACTACTAAGACTTTTTTTCTCATGAAATTTTGGGTTTAATCGTGATTGCTAAATGATACTTCTTTTATGCAAAAAAGACCTTGCATAATCCTTAATTTGGTTGGTCACTTTGGAGGGAACTTTCACATTCATGCCAAGAATCTCCTTCGCTACAAATACTGCCTTCACCCATTGGTTACAATCTTCATAAAGTGTCAGCAGGCGGTATTTAGGCATCAAGTGATGTGGCAGCATACGAGCTGCGAACAAATACGTCGATTCTGCACGGCCATAATCGCCCAACTGCTCAAAGCAACTTCCGATATAGAGAAACACGTCAGCGTTAGGCTGCTTTCTTGCGGCCGCTTCCAGTACGTCTAAAGAATACTGGTATTGGCCGTTGTTATAAAGGTCAATACCATAGGTGTATAGAAAATAGGAATTCCATTTAAGATGTGAATAATAATGGGTGAAATCGGACGTATTGTTTAACTGAGGTGGCCTGGATGACCTGGCTATCGATATACTGCGCCATTTACTCATCCAATATGCTCTTTCCAGATTGACCAATCCCGTTATCAGCGTAATTGATATAAGCAGCAGTGCGATTGGTTTGTTGATCATGAAACCGAAAATCTGCCGGTTACTTTTTAATTTTATGGACAGAAAAAGGATGGCCAGGAGTGTAATTACTATATTTGAAAACGGGAAACTAAAGCATGAAAAACAGACAATAAAACATAACTGTGCATTCACCATGTTCTCCATGTCGGTATCGGTCCAGATGGAAGAGGTATCTTTCCCTGATGAAAAGACGAGAACCAATGAGATTAGTACCAGTGCGAAACCGACCCAACCAAAGCAGGCTAACAAACGAAGCGGTTCTGAATAAGTTTCTTGTGTGAGGCTTGCCAGCAATTGCTCATACCCACTCCTGGTCGAAGAGAAATACCGTGCCTGCATCTTTGCATACGCGAAATTAATATTACCTACACCTACACCCGTAAAAGGATGTTCTTTAACCATCTGTAAAGTAATTTTCCATATCAATAGCCTGCCCCTGAGCGAATCCGGATTTACCTTTATCAAGGCCCAGATGAAAGTCAACATGATAGTAGTAAGCGATACCATCCCCGCAGTTCGTATGCTCTTCAAACTGGGCAGCTGTAAAACAATCAGTTTCTTTTGAACGAATATGAATAGAGCGACTATCAAAGACAGCCCTGCGGCCCTGGACCCTGATAAAACGAGTGCAATTGCCATTACTGTTAGCAATATTCCCGCTATCCAACTTTTAACCACTGGTTTCCAGGCGGCATAATACGGTGTACTTAGTACGAACAGCGCAGCTATGAAAGTAATGGCCAAAAAACATGCGTAAATAGCGGGGCTATTAAAAGTTCCAGGTGGGTGACCACTGATGAGCTCTTTTGAACCAACTACTACCTGATAAATCCCGAGTGTAGCTTCCATTGCCCCAGCAGCGGTCAGATATATAGAAATTTTATAAAATGTATCTGCGCGCTGAAGTTGTGACCGTAATATCAGTGCATATAAATAGGTGGCAACCACTAAAAAGCCACCGGCAATGTTGTCTGATCCCCATATACAGGTGTGAATAGTAAAGTATACAACTGCCCCTGAAGCAAAGACATCGGAAAGGGTTACGCTTACAACTCTTTTCCTAGCAAATAATACCATGCCGCACAGTAAAACCACAGCGGAAACTAAAGCTCCAGAGATGCTCTCCGTCAGTGCCATATTAATAGCAGTATGGCCGTAATTAATCCCCGTTAATACGGTAAGGCCTATCAGCAATAGTGCAAAAAATATCCTTTCCTGCAGGTTCTTGCCTGACTGACGGACCAACGAAGGGGCCATAGATAAGAGAAATTAATCAAACTTAAATGCTCAATTTTCTTCTTAAGGTTATTACGTACTGATCTTTATCATCAACAGGGGTGCCGTCGTAATCATTTGAATTATAAATAGATAAGATATAGTGTCCTATATTCCAGATATGATCGAGGTCCTCGGTGAGCTCAGACGATCCAAAGCTGGATTCATACCTCCATCTTCCATTTTCTGCACCTAGTTTTTCACTGGCAGTCATTAAGAATGCATCCTGCTTGCTAAGGGTTACAAAAACGCCGTTAACAGTGGAGTCCTCGTCAATACTGATCATTATTTTCCTGATTTCTGATCCAAATACACATATGCTATCCGGTTGCCTAAGTATAAAAAATCCGGTTTCGTACAGACTAAAGGTTCTTGCCGGAACATCCGATTGGCTGATGGGCCTTTCAAGATTATTTTTCAGATCCACTAAGGGTTTAGACAGCATACCTGTCAACGAAAGCAACTCGTGAGGAAGTTCCTGCTTAACCTGGCAAAGTGCGTTTTGCAGTACAAACAGTAAGCTTATTGAAAATGCAAAGCGGATTAAGGATTTCACGAACGTCTGATTTAACGTAACAATATTGCAACTGTAAGTGAATATAATAAATTTTTCCGGAAATAATATTATCAATCTCTACTACCAATTTGCTGAATTTTTCTAAACGCATATTTTTTAGACAAACTCATTTCAATGAACCTAACTGAATCCCCTAAGTCCGCACATCTGCTCATATTCTATTTAAACGATAAACACGTTTCATGGGTTGAATCATCCAGTCTGCCGTCAGCGGTAAGCTGTTTAGCCCTGAAATAGGTTTACACCTCAGTTGGACAATCCTGGTTTTAGTTTGCACTAGATTTTTTGTAATTCTGATTTAGTTTACAGGTAAATATCGGTGTGATTAGGCCCGTTTTGTTGTTCAGACATATTGCATTATTTATTTAAATTGAAATTCCAACTAATGCAGGATTGTGCCGGTCTTCTTGTTTATAACCTCGGTGTAATTTATCGTTTAATAAAAAAAAAGTGATGGCCCTTATAGTGTTATCGATTATAGGGGGCCAAATTCAAGAAAAATTTGGGTGTCTGACAGAATATTAGTGTCTCTATATTATAGATGCTATCGGGTTATAAAGAAAATACTCTCAATCTGTGATAAACCATTGCTTTATGAAACTATAATCGCATTATTTAGCTGGCCATAGTTTTATAAAATTGGAGCTGTTATAAGCAGATCTCATCTTCAGCTGTAACATATAGGGGTAGTCTATTTCGACCGACACTAAGTTAAAATGAAAATATTAATTAAGACGATGTTAGCAACAAGAGGGCTGCATCCATTTTTGGATATAGTCTTTCTTGTATCTCAAACCCTTAGCATATTGAAACAATTCATTAGGGGGCAAAATTCAACAAATTCTTTTAAACTCTACAGCATCTGGATGGAGAGCCCATATAAGGAAGTTCTTTATAAGACTAGCTCTTAGAAGTATATTGCTTCATATCTTCGACATTTTTGAACTTCTTCAATTTTAAAAGAAGTTCATTACTAATAGCCACCTCTTTTCCTATGTGCTTAAAAAACAATTGTGGGTCAGTTTCTATATATAGAGCAAATCGATAAACCTCCTTAACACCAAAATCCACAGGACTCCTAAACTTGCTTGAAAATCTAGTGTGATTAACCCCCATTTCATCGGCCATAGCCTTTGAAAACAACGGCTCTAACTCGCGTAGCCTGGTTAATTTACCTGTTTCAATGAGTGTTTTGATAGAAAG
The DNA here is from genome assembly GCF_003182155.1 of Chitinophaga sp. S165. GTDB lineage: Bacteria > Bacteroidota > Bacteroidia > Chitinophagales > Chitinophagaceae > Chitinophaga. The sequence goes on along the minus strand of NZ_QGTG01000011.1, from coordinate 196,584 downwards.
ACGCTTCGATGCAATATCCTGTTTTAATTCCTCAATACTCTTTGTTTTACGACCACGTGCTTTCTTCGGATCATCTACAGGTGATATTTTAGTTTTCTTCGCCATTTAAAGAAATATTCAGTTAAAGCAAAAATGACGAAACACTTTGAATGTCAATATATTAATATACAATATAGATATTATTATATACAGATTGTTTATTTATTTATTTGGATTGTACATGTTTTTTATTAAATTGCTTACATAATAATCGTACTTGTATATAGCTATAGATAATGAGTTGACTTTTTTGTAAGAAATCATTATTTTGCGCTACTTAAGATATGAAGGTAAGCGTTTAACGAATCTCGTCTATCGAATCTGACAGTTTAAAGCACGAGTGTAAGTTAAGGCGCCCAATCCAGATAAAAAGGGTTGGGCCTACTTACGTATTGTGCTTGACTACCGAAAGGTAGTTGGCTTTGTCAGAGCCAGATAGACAATGCGGGTGGGTTCCAGCCCTTATTATTTCCCGTACCATTAATGCTTCCTCTGCTGAGTATTGCATGAAACCTTCTTACTCTATCTGACCTCACTCCTTATTTATAGCAGCATCAAATAGGGCAACTCAAATTCCCTGGCACCTCCTTATGCTTGGTCGCCAAGCAATTTGACCACCGTCAATCCAGATTATTTAAAATCTAATTTGGAGTTCCGTAAATGACTATTGTCGGTAAGATTAATTATTGGTAGAATCATGTATTTGGGTTTATTCGAATGAAACGGCATGTGGAAACTTCTTTCCATAGTCTCTAATTGTCCTATTTATATCAGCTTATATCAATCATCATTTATGAATAACAACAATCAAAGGTTAACTCAAAAAATCAAATTTCCGTTCTGTTTGTCAGATGAAGAAATGGTAAATCCGATGGACGTATTTTATTCATTCTGCAATAATTCCAATCTAAGAACAGAAACTCATAGACTTGATCGTGTTCTGGAAGCAATTTCCAGATCGGGGTACGAAAGTAATCGGCTTTGCCATGAATTGGTGGATACAGAATATCGACGGCTGATCGAAGCTTCATTTATACTTACTGAGCGCAAAACGATGGAAGAAATATCAACAGAGAGGTTTCTTGGGCTATTTGCACATGAAATAAAAACTCAACTTGCGGGTGCTTCAATTGCCATTGAAGCCCTTGTTGATAAAATGGATAAATTAATTCTATGTCAAACTGACTTTGCATATTATCTAACTTCCCTTAAAGCCATTCTTTTTAATAGTAATCAGGTATTGTCTAATATGGTTACAACCGTACGCTTCAAAGAGGAAGATTTCTCATTGAGAGCTGTTAAAGAGTCATTTAAAGTAGCTGATTTTTTAGATGATTGCACAGCACCTTATCATCTTATGAATGAAACCCTGAATAGAAAACTTCTTATCGAACATAGTGAATTACAGCATAAATCTATAATCTCTGATAAAATAAAACTCAGGCAAATAATTCAAAACCTTTTAAGCAATGCTTATAAATATAGCCGAGGAACGGATGTTCAATTAGTGGTTACTGATTTCGCCGATTACATAACTTTCTCAGTTATCAGTTTCGGCCACACAATTCCGTCTGAGGAACTTGAGCATATTTTAAAGTTATTTTATAAGGTAAGGCCGGGTGGTGCCGGGGATGGAGTGGGATTGTATTTGTGTCAAGTATATACTGAAATACTTGGTGGGAATATAAAGGTCACAAGCAATAAAGGGGTTACAAGTTTTACAGTAAGCATCCCATGCGAAAAATTCAATAATCTAGGATAAGTCAAAGATTTTCTAAAGCATGGAAGCCTCAAAGAGCGGCTGTTTATTGTCATTTTTTGTGTTTATGCTTTTACAAATTTTTAATCGTTAAATAAAAATTTCATAAAATGAAAAAATCGAAGCCATTGCAGGTATTACCAATCAATTTATTACAGGATGTGCATTCAAGGATGATTAATTTACCGATTTATTTTCGGGAGCGTGTATGTGAGGAATGTTCTTGGAGCATCCCTACATTTTATCGCAAGATGCGTAACATTTTAAAGCCTGGCGGCGATACAATGATGCCGAACTTAAGCAATGCAGAAAAAGAAAAGATCATTGCTGTTCTTGATGAGGTGTACGCAAGTTTTTGGGAATATTGTGAGAAGTACAGAAAAAAGTAACTCCTGGAGATTCATAACCTATGCCAACGTTATAAATACCTAGTAAATCCCCAACTGGTCAAAAATCCATGTTTAAAGAAAACGAAGAGATTAACTAACGGCCTCTGCTTGAATTTGGTAACATGTGGCTTTCTATGGCAGGTTATGATCCCTCAATAAAGCATTCGTTTGGTAAAATCATATTTATCACAAATTAATGATACCATGAGAAATATAATATCTAACAAGCCTGCTATAAAAAGTTTAAAGGAACGTAGATATAGGGCTTATAGAACTGAAGATGAAATCTTGGGATTGGATAAGCAATCTCCAGAAGGAAAGATTGGTGATATTGATGAGAGCATTGCTAATAGCAAGATCGTTAAGAAAAGGCGCAGTGCCAAAAAAGGGCTAAAGTCTGGGATTACTTTAAGTTCTACATTTCCCAATGACGTTGATTTCAATCATCCATACCGCCAAGCATTGATGGCCATAAAGACAAAGCCCTTCATAATCATGACCGGAATGTGTGGCACGGGAAAATCCCGGTTTGCAAGAATCTTAGCATATCAGACATGTCCGAAAAAGCTTCAAGAGGCTGGTAAGGCAGGTAATTTCCTAATGATATCAGTTCAACCTGAATGGTGCGCTAATGACGAAATAATTGGTTGGTTTAGCATGAGAGGAATTTATTATTTTACTACGTTTATGGAATTTATAATAAAAGCTTGGAGGCACATTGATACACCATTCGTATTATGCCTAGATGAAATGAACCTGGCTAAAGTCGAACAATACTTCGCTGACTTTTTATCAATTCTTGAAACACGTCGATGGATAAATGGCGAGTTAGTATCAGACGCGTTTATAAGTGGAGAAAAATTAAAGTTTTATGCTGAAAGGGATCGCGATATATGGGCAAGGTTTGGGCTCAAATTCGATGATGGTCTGCGAAATAGATTTTTAACCAATGGCATAACATTGCCTCCTAATTTAATTGTCATCGGAACCGCCAACATGGATGAAAGCGGTCATACGCTTAGTATGAAGGTGTTAGATAGAATTTCAGTATTGGAATTGACCGAAATAGATTTCTATAGCGGAATAAAATCAGATGATGCAGATTTTAACTTTCCAATAACTCCAATATCTCTTGACGCGATTTCGGGGAGATTATTATATGGCAAGGAAGCTTATGAATTGTCTCAGAAAAACGGGGATTTAATTATATCCGAACTTCAAGCAATAGATAAAATACTTACCAAATCACCTTTCAGATTTGGGTATCGTATTCGCGATGCAGCCCTTATCTATTGTGCTCATAATTCTCGATTATATAAGAATCAATATAATGAAGAGGCTATTTATAAATGTCTGGATGAAATTTTTTTGATGAAAATACTTCCTCGGATCAATGGCAGTGGTAAAGTTGTAAAAGAGGTTGTATCCGATTTACTCCGTTTGATTAAAAATAAGTATCCACGCAGTTTTCAACGATTATCATATATGTTGCATCAAGGTCAAGAGCATTCTTTTATTTCTTTTTGGCAACAGTGATTCCTTTCAGTTGTTTTTAGAGTTCCATCGATAAGCAAAGCAGTGTAAGTCAGATGTTTGTTAACCCAAATTTGTACGCTTTTAATCGGTTCTTGACTGAAATCAAATAGATTTCAAATGGGAATCAAATAGAAATCAAATGGTGAGCAAATAAACTTTGTCTCGTCCGGAAATAGGTTTACACCTTGGTGAGATAATCCTGGTTTTAGTTTACACCAGATTTTGGTAATCCGGACTTTAGTTTACAGCCGGATTTTTTAATCCTGTTATTAGTTGACAGATCAAACATACGGAATTATACGGATGCATTACAGTTACTTTACGAATAACATCATCCGGAAACACTTAATTCGGATAAATTTTAACTTCTTTTGGACAATCTGGACATTTCCGCGCAAAAGTGGGATAGCAAGTTTGTAGATGTTTATACATTGCCTGCTTATCATAAGCATATGAAGCATGACGTCCAACATCAATTGCCTCCTAAACCCTCAATGGAAGAATCGAAGCGAATAGTCCAGGCCGATCAATATGGCTATACAGACGAGGAAGTTTCCGTAATCATAGACTTCCTTTATCGTTTGGCTGCTATTGATTTGAATATCTATGAAGAGCTAATAAAGACAAACACACAAGTCATTCATATTAAGGATTATAACAATGATTACTCAAAGAAAAGCATTTCTATATCCAAGAGTCAGCACAGACGAGCAAGCTGACGGTTATAGTCTAGCCCATCAGGAAGACGTATTGATGCGCTATTGTGAAAAAGAGAATATTCAGGTAGTTGGTGTTTACCGGGAAGACCATTCTGCCAAAACATTTGACAGGCCGGAGTTCCAAAAGATGCTGCATGTAATCAGTAAGAATAAAGGTATTGTTGACTTAATCCTATTTTCCAAATGGGATCGTTTCTCCCGAAATGTCGCAGCTGCCTATGAAATGATAGGCAAACTGAAAAGGCTATCCGTAGAGCCTCAGTCTATCGAACAGCCTTTGGACATGGATATACCAGAGAGCAAGATCATGCTGGCCATCTATCTTACTACGCCGGAGGTAGAAAATGACCGGCGAGCGTTAAATACGCTTCATGGTATGCGACGAGCTAAGAAAGAGGGGAGATACCTAGGGATTGCCCCTATTGGCTACAAAAACGGACGTGATGCTCAGAATAAGCCTTTCCTTATACCTAATGAAAAAGCTGAAATAGTCCGCTGGGCGTTTGAAGAGTTGTCCAGAGGTATATGGGATATAGATACCCTTCGCCGAATGGTTAATAGGAAAGGCCTAAAAGTTGGGCGTAGCCAGTTTTGGAGCTTAGTCCGTAATCCAGTCTATTGCGGGAAGGTATTCCTGGCTGCTTATAAAAATGAACCTGCTCATTGTGTAAAGGGTATTCATCAGGCTATTGTCCCTGAGAGTTTGTTTGACGACGTTCAGGATGTCTTGAAAGGCAGGAAACGTAGTATCAGGGTGAACTCTTTTACAGAAATCGACGAGCATTTGCCACTTAGAGGTTTTCTAATCTGTCCACGTTGTGGAAGGCAGATAAGTGGAAGCGGTTCTAGGGGCAACGGGGGAATTTATTACTATTATCATTGTCAGTCAGTCAAGCAATGTAAAGAGCGTTTCCGGGCAGATACAGCCAACGAGGCATTTGTAAGGCAATTAAGCGAGATAGCTATCAATGCACCAATAATTGATTATTACTGCCAACTTATCAGTAATTCATTAAAGAACGACAAACAAGGCAAGGAAAAGGAGCTAAAGGAAATACAATCCGAAATAGATAAGCTATCCTTAAGGATACAAAATGCTAGATCTATGAGATTAGACGAAGAATTCACTGCGGAAGAATTCAAGGAGATGAAGACAGACCTTTTAAAAAAGATAGAAGGACTAGAAAAGAAGAAAACCAAGCTGTTGTCTGTCGCAGATGAACACCAGGAATACCTGTCCCAAGGGGGCGAGATAATAAGAAACATTGCCAATCGCTACATCGCAGCTTCCCCAATCGGCAAAAAACAAATCATTGGTTCGATCTTCGCTGAAAAGCTGATTTTTTCGGAAAACAAATATCGAACCACGGAACCGAACGTAATCCTTGAGCTGATAAGCAGGCCCAGAGCGGGCTCAGAAGAAGAGAAAAAAAGAAAGGTCGGAGATTTCTCCGACCTTTCCACTAGTGTGCCCAGTAGCGGTAGATACTCGAACCAGAGGATGTATCAAAAATAAACGAACGTTCTCTGGATCGCTTAAATGACTACCAGATCCCATCAGATACCCGAATAAAAGAGGCTACTCAATATTTTTGAGACAGCCTCAAAGTAGGAGCTGTAAGCTAATTAGGAGGAAGCCTGGTAGAGAAACAACAAAACAGGGCCTAATAAGCCGATTTTTGAGCAAACATTCCCGACAACGCATTACGGCTACAAAAATAATCTAAACGCACCAATAAGGCTTAAAATACCCTTAAATCATCGGCCTATATTAGCCTAAATGACAGCCCCTCTCCTTTTCTGACAGAATGCTGCTCCCGTATATCACCTCCTCCTGCCAGTCTGTCCAGATTTACAAGAGGTAAGATATTTGATCCATCTAAAAAAATCGATACAATTTAAAATGATGGACGCATATTCTCAACTCATCATTGACGCTGTTGAAAAAGTAAGTCCGGCAGTTGTCAAAATAGAAAGAGCTAACACAAATGGCAATCAGGAAGTCGCCTCCGGATCTGGTTCCGGTTTCCTGTTCTCCTCCGACGGATACCTGTTCACAAACAGTCACGTAGTTAATGGCGCTACCAGCCTCAAAGTAATGTTGCAGGATGGCCGCATATATCCGGCTACCCTGGCCGGCCAGGACCCGTCTACCGACCTGGCCATCCTGAAGATCGACGCCAGGGAGTTCACCACCGTAAAACTGGGCGATTCCGACGAACTGAAGATCGGCCAGATGGCCATTGCCATAGGTAACCCGCTGGGCTTCCAGCACACCGTTACCGCAGGCGTGATCAGCGCCCTGGGCAGATCATTGCAGGGACAGGACGGAATGATGATGGACTCCATGATACAGACAGACGCCGCTCTCAATCCCGGCAATTCCGGCGGCCCGCTCATTAATAGCAACGGAGAGGTCATTGGTGTAAATACCGCAGTGATCAGAGGCGCACAGGGACTCTGTTTTGCTATCAGCATTAACACGGCCAAAGCCATCGCCAACCAGCTGATCCGTTTCGGTAAAGTGAAAAGGGCCTACATCGGCGTTGCCATGCAGCAGATCGATCTCGTACCCAGATTACGTACTATTCACCAACTCAAGAACAAACAGGCACTGTTCATCTCTACGGTTGAACGTAGCAGCCCAGCTGCCAAAGCCGGCATCTTAAGCGGCGACATTATCTACCAGTTCAATGACCAGCCGGTGGAAACGGCCGACCAGTTCTTTAAAATGATGACCGCCGATAAAATAGGCCAGTTCCAGTATATCAACGTGATCCGCAACAACGAAAAGCACGAACTGCGCGTCACACCCGTTGAAAGAGGCGACTAAACCAGGTGACGTAATAAATACCTACTATGTAAATTAATAGCAATAGCTACTGACAGAAATCTGTAAATTAGATCAGATTCCACGGCACCCTTGCCTTAGTTGATCACGTTATACTATTTACTTATGGGTAAGATATTACGCTCATTAACCATTTTCATCTTGGCAGTTAGCCAGGCCGCAGGCCTCTCCGCACAGCACCTCGGCATTTTCGACGGACAAACAGACGTCGGAAAAGTAAAACACACCGGCAGTTTACGATACGATCCGAAAACACAACAATATACTGTTAGTGGCGCGGGTAATAACATGTGGTTCGGCAGTGATGAGTTCCACTTCGTTTGGAAAAAGATGAAGGGCGATTTCATCCTTCGCACTAATGCCCGTTTCCTCGGTAAGGGCACAGAATTACATCGCAAATGGGGACTGATGATACGCAGCTCGCTGGACACCAACGCCACCCATGTGAATGGTGTTGTGCACGGCGACGGCCTGACATCCCTGCAATACAGGAAAACACCCGGCGCTGTGACCGAAGAAATAAAGTCGTCCCTCACCGCCGCCGATGTTGTACAACTGGAGCGCAAAGGCAACACCTTTACGCTTTCTGTAGCAAAAGACGGTCAAACATTCATCAGCGAAAAACTCGATAACCTCTCACTCGGAGATGAAGTATATGCAGGTCTCTTCGTTTGCTCACACAACGCAGATGTTGTTGAAAAAGCCGTATTCAGTAATGTACGCATCGCAGTACCTGCGCCGGATACACTGGTAGCCTACCGGCAGTATATTGGCAGCCTGCTGGAGTTACTGGATATCAATACGCTGAACAGTACAATTGTTTACCAGACACCCGGTTCCATACAGGCGCCTAACTGGAACACCGATGGCAAATCACTGATCTATAATGCCGACGGACTGCTCTACCAGTTTGACCTCGCGAAGCAAACACCCTCCCTCATCAATACCGGTATCGCTAAACGCAACAACAACGATCACGTATTGTCCTTCGATGGAAAAATGCTGGCAATCAGTAGTGGCGACGGAGAAAAAGGCGCCTCTGTAGGTTACGTCGTACCGCGTACCGGTGGCGATCCTACCCGCATCAATAAGATCGGTCCTTCCTACATACATGGCTGGTCGCCCGATGGTAAATATCTCGTGTTCACAGGGCAACGTAATAACGATTTTGATATTTACCGTGTTCCCGCTGCCGGTGGTGAAGAAGTACGCTTAACCACTGCCCCCGGACTGGACGATGGCCCTGAATATACACCCGACGGAAAGTACATTTACTTCAATTCTGTGCGTAGTGGATTGATGCAGATCTGGCGGATGAAAGCAGATGGTTCAGAACAGACACAGATCACCAATGACCAGTTCAATAACTGGTTCCCGCATATTTCTCCCGATGGCAAATGGATCGTATTCCTGACATTCCTGAAAGAAGAAGTTGAACCTTCCGACCATCCTTTCTATAAAAGGGTTTATTTACGGTTGATGCCTGCCAGTGGTGGCCCCTCCAAAGTGATCGCATACCTGTATGGCGGACAAGGCACGATCAATACGCCTTCATGGTCGCCCGACAGCAAACGCATTGCCTTTATCAGCAACTCAAAATTGCTGTATCCGATATTTCCGATAGGAAAATGATCTTTACACACGACTAAGCTGTTTATTGAGCTCAACGGCAGCACTAATCAAAGCAAGGTGCGTGAATGCCTGGGGAAAGTTCCCCAGGTGCTCCCCCTTCTTACCCAGTTCCTCACTGAATAATCCCAGGTGATTGGCATACCCGATCATCTTTTCAAAACTCTCTATCGCAAGGTCCAGCTGCCCGCATTTGGCAAGCGCTTCGATATACCAGAATGAGCACATATTGAACGTCCCCTCTTCCCCATCCAATCCGTCTATCTTCTCCAGGTGATTATGATACCTGTAAATAAGCACATCCAAACGTAATGTCTTGTCTATCGCCTGCATTGTAGATAACCATCTCGGCTCCAGTGGCGTAATAAAATGGGTAAGTGGCATCAGAAGAGCGGCAGCGTCCACGGTCTTGGCGCCTTTGTATTGTACCCACGACTGCAGTTCTTCATTCCAGAAATTATGATAGATATCGTTATAGATCTCGTCACGGATAGTCTGCCATTCCGTTTCCGGATAAGGGAAAGACCGGTGTTGCGCAATCTTGATAGCCCTGTCCATCGCTACCCAGCACATTAAACGGGAATGCAGGAATTCTCTCTTTTCATTCCTGATCTCCCATATACCGTGATCAGGCAGTTTCCAATCACTGATCACACATTCTATCTGCATCTTGATCAGCTCCCAGAATTCGAAAGTAATAGGCTCGTAAGATTTGTTATAGATATAGATGGTGTCGATCAGCTCTCCGTAAATGTCCGTCTGCCGCTGACTGGCAGCGGCATTTCCTATACGCACAGGTTTGGACCCTTTGTATCCGTCCAGGTGTTTCAGTTCCTGTTCATCCCCGCTTTTATTGCCATCAATTTTGTACAGCAACTGCAATTTACTCTCCTGGCATAAATTGAATATCCATTTCATAAAGGCAGTCGCCTCGTCAAAAAAGCCCAGCTTGAGGAAGGCATACATGGTAAAAGCCGCATCTCTTATCCAGGTAAAACGGTAGTCCCAGTTACGGTTACCCGACAATGTTTCCGGGATCCCGAAAGTCGGTGCAGCTACTACCGAGCCGTATTTTGTAGAGGTCAGCAATTTCAGCGTAATGGCCGACCGTTGTATCAATTCCCCATAATGTCCCTTATAAGTCGATTTCCCTACCCATTCCCGCCATTTCACGATCGTATCATGATAGACGTCCGCATAATATTCAATGCCCTCTAATGGCTCCTTATGGTCTTTTTTTGCGGCCTGCAATACAATATGCGCCACCTCCGACTCCTTCAGCGTAAATTCCGCATATCCGTTCTTATGTTTCAGCTTAAGGGGTACGTCTGCGATCAGTCTGAGTTGTACGTTGCCATCATCTATAGGTGTGAAAATGATCTCGTTCTTTGTCTTCTTCAGTACAGCCTCGTGTTTCGCCCCTGCATAATCAAAACGGGGCACGCAGTTCACTTTGAAAGTTATATTTCCGCGGATAGTTTTGATCTTCCGTACGATCGTACAATCATTATCCTTCTCCACATCTGCAATGGGCATATAGTCCGTCAGCTCTGCAATACCTGCATCAGAAAAATAGCGTGTTAACAAAATAGCCGTACCGGGTATGTACAGCTGTTTGGAATTATAGTCCACGAGTTCCGGCTCAACGGAAAAGTAGCCCCCTTTGGTGGAGTCCAGCAGGGAAGCAAAGATAGTGGGGGAATCGTACCGGGGAAAACACATGAAGTCTATCGACCCGGTCAGCGAAACCAGGGCAACCGTCTCCAGGTTACCGATAATACCATAGTTCTCAATACGTTGATATGGCCTTTCGGAATGTTTCATACCCCTATGATGCATGAACCATGCCTAAAGCATGCCCGGCTGTGTTATCTTTACAGCATGTTAGAACTGCCCATCACCGTACGCATTCCCTCAGATGAGGAAATAGACTACCGTCCCGATATAGACGAGATCCTTTTCAAACGGAGGAAAGCGAAGATCGTGGAAGGATATGACCTTACCCTCAATGAGAACCCTCGCCTGCCCTACCGCTTCCAGGCTACGGTCAATATCGGCAATAGCCGTTTATGGGACTTATTCCAGGCGCTGGCAGCCACCCTGCCCGATAAGGTGAGCTGTGTGTACGGATTATATGAAGAAGACAACGTCACCACTCCCCTGCTGCAAAAACAGTTTGTGCTCAATGAACTGGAAAAATACCGGGACGAACTCACGCAGGAATGCCAGCTGGAAGCAGGCCTGCTGTTTCAAACAAAAGACATCCTTATAGAACTGGGTATCAGTGAAAGTAAGTACATCCGTTACTGGGGTGCTGAACTCGAACGCTTTAAGCTGTTGATGAAATCATTCCGCTTACCTTTTGTAGAAGGTCTGGAATTCATTGATGAATATCCGAAGATAGTCACTCCCCTCAGAGAGCTTGTACGCACGGCAAAAGCACCGGAGACAGTGATCTATTATCTCGACCAGGCCTTCCATATAGACAGAAGAGCGCCCGATCCATTCTTCGACTAAATAAAAAATATCCCGGCCATATGGAATAGCCGGGATATTATATAGCATCGCGTGTGACAGATCGCTGCCCATCCGCTCCTGATGATTGTTAAATGATGGCAATGCTACAATTGAATGAATAAGCTGCTACAACGCAGGACTGGCAGAATACTCAGCCCACAGCTGATCGACTGTTTTGCCGGTCAGCGTTACCCAGGTATTCGCAGTGTAAGTGTGGTTACGTAAAGCAGTATTCAGATTTGTAACGATCGAAGCGCTTTTGTGATTCTCCAGCCAGGCCAGGAAACGTGCAGTGATACGATAAGAATTCGTGTAAGACTGGGATGACGACCAGTTAGGCAAAGACCAGCCTGCAGGGCCGTTATTCACGCCATACCTGTAACGTACCAGGTCAGCGATGCCCTCAGTCAGCCAGCCGGGTGTACCACCAGTATAAGCCTGTATAACGTGCATGATCTCATGCGTTACAACATCTACATCATTCGGGTTGTTCACGAACCATGCAGAACTGTAGGTAATTGTTGTACCTGACGTATAGGCCACGCCAGTGTAGTTCGGATCAATCACAAACTTTACTGTTTTAGTAGCGTTAGTATTGAACCTGGTCCGCAGCTGCGGATAAGTACCGAAAAAGATGTCTACAAATTTCTGACGGATCGAGTCCTCAAAATTAGTAGCATTGTTAGTAAACGTTAATGTGTAACCATTGCTGCTGTAAGTAACCGTCCCTACAGGTACAGGCGACAGTGCGATGGCATCATTGACAGTCAGGGCTGTTTCATTGGAACGTTGCTGATCAGGCGCAACGGATTCAGATTTGCTACAAGCGGACAGTAAGAAGATACCCAGGGTACCGATAATCATGGAATTTTTAAGCGAGTGTCTCATTTTTGTGAGTGGGTTTACAATAGGAGGCAGATGAACAGTGATCTCAGGTTATAAAACGCAATTACTGCGATTTTCGTACGTCCATTGCTCATTCCTGCTAACTTTTCTTACACTCACATTGATCGCTATATGATAAACAACCTGTTATAGCTCAACCGCTTCAGGCGTTTCCTGCAATACTTGTCTTGTGTATTCCAATCCCACGTTATAGATAGCATCAAACCTCTTAAAATCGAACATACCGAACTGCCCCAGTTCCTGCGGCTCTATAAAGCGGCTGCATTGCAGCTTGCTCTTCAGTACGGGTTCATGAATGGCCATATGCAATGTCCGTTCTATGTTTGCAAGTATACCGCTTGCAGGGTTATAAGGCGTCAGCGGATTTACATGCACACCCACAATAGACCTATACTTTCCTACCAATGGCTCAACCGGAAGATTCCCTGAAATACCTCCATCCACATAAGGAACACCCTCTATTTCCACAGGCGGGAATAACATAGGGATCGTAGATGCCGCCAGTATAGCTGGTATCAATGGTCCTTTATCAAAAATAGTTTGCTGCCCGGTAGAGAAGTTAGTCGCCGTGATATATAGCGGAATAGGCAACGATTCAAAAGTAGTATGACGTAAATGCTGCATCAGCGCCTTCTCTACGGTCTTCAGCGACAGGAAGCCCGCCTTCAGGTTTGTCCACTGCATAGACAATCCCATCTTCGTATGCTGGAAGATATCTCTTACTTCATCCGTACTATAACCGTCACATATAAATGCAGTTGCAATAGAACCTGCGCTGGTAGCGGCTATCACTTCGGGATAAATATCCTGTTCAGCAAATGCTTTTAAAACACCAATGTGGGCATAACCACGGGCGCCACCACCGGAAAGGACAAAGGGACGCCGTATAGGGACTTTCAACTCCTGATTCATAGGGCTAATATATATAAAGAAAGTAAAATCTGGTATTGTATATTTACAACTATGAGCGGCATTACAGACATCACAACCTTACTCAAACACATGACGCCTCAGTTACATGAGGGAACGTACGTCTTCTGTACAGTTAACGATCCGGTGCAGATAAACCTGCAGGACGTCATCTGTACTTTCCGTGAAAAAGAAGGTGTAACACTTATCCTCTCCCGTGAAACCGCCGACCGTCTTCAGCTTCCATACACTTATATCGCTGCCTGGATCACGCTGACCATACATTCTTCACTGGAAGCAGTTGGGCTCACAGCAGCCTTCTCCGCCGCACTGGCGGGGGCCGGCATCAGCTGTAACGTAGTAGCCGCATACTACCACGATCATATTTTTGTACCTGTTGCAGATGCGGAAAAAGCCATGCTGGCGCTTAAATCGCTCACTATCAACACTTCCTTATAACTGGCAGTTTTTACATCAACCGTTCAGACCATTCCTCAGACCGTTGTTATAAAATTGTAAAGGGATAGTACTGAGGGGGTACAGTTTTAAAAATATTTTTATATCTTCGGCAATATTCAGACAATCAGCCATCCCTAACCAAACCTACATGAAAACTAAAATAATACCACTGGTAACAAGTGCTGTTATCGCTTTATTCTGTATGGGTTCCACGACCATACTGGCACAAAAGAAAGTGCCTAATCCGGGTACATTTAACATCGAAAAGAATGGCTCAGTGATCTCCACAAAGGAGATAAAGGGCAAAGCCACCATTGGTACCAGTAAAATGGCTATCATGAACCTTGAGTGTACACTGAAGGAAGGAAACAGGGTCCTGTCATTCCGATTCGATCTGAACAAGATCGGAGAGTTCAAGCCGGTGACCGTCACTTTCGACAAACCTGCAAGTGAAGAAGAACCATCCAACATTGCGCAGTACCTCAACTATCCGAAAGACGAATCAGCAGAAACTGCCGATGATGCTTCCGGAAAGGATGTATCCTGCAATTCGGAGAAAGGAAGCTTCACACTTTCAGAGATCAGGTTTGATGATGTAAAAGCCTACATCTCAGGTCATTTTGACTTTACCGGTAAAAATGATATCGAATCAGGGACTGAAAAAACGATATCACTGAAAGGCACCTTCAGTGGTGTGGAGATCGTTTGTATGGGCCCTCACCCATGAGAAATGCTGCCTGCGGTATAGAAACGAATTTTAAATAAGGGGATGTCTTTTCAAAAAGGGCACTCCCCTTATTTACAGGTCCTTACCCGTCAGGCAATAGAACAGGTTCTGTAACTGGTGTACATGTACGACCGGCCGTCCATAAGGCACCAATTGCCCCTGGGCAGCCGCCAGAAATTGAAACGAATATCCTTCATCCCGCACGTATACACTATCATTACGATTGTACTTGTAGGAAAAAACATTTTCATCCTCACCATGTTCTTTCTCTCCCCGTACAAATCCGAGGCTGTGCAGATAGCCGGCATCCAGCGATATCGGATGTACACTCGCCAGCGGCAGTTTACTTTTAGGGAGTGTAGAACAATAAATGAAGCCATCTAAAATACCCTCCACCTCAAACTCCGTTTCATTCATGTACATATCATAATACCATACAAGGTTGCCGGGGCGCACGTCAGTTGCTTCGATCATGATACAATAATTCTCCTGCAAGTATAACGGTATATTCCTATTATTTAGCGTTTCAGTACTGTCAATTAAATAGTATATTTGATAGTACGCAGCCTTATGCCCGGATTTCACGTTAAAGCGCCAACATTTCCCTGACACGATTTTTCTTAACTCAAAATAACCTCGGTAACTATGAAAAACCTGTATTTGTCAGCGTTCCTGCTGGCTGCAAGTGCATTACAACTGCATGCACAAACGCCCGTTCCCGTAGGCGCCGGAAGCTACGCTTCTTTCCCGCCCGCCACAGAAAATACTTTCGACTGGAATAACGATGGAAAAGGAGATCTGTATCAGTTCGTGTACGAACGGCCTATCTATGTAGCAGCAGATAAATTGAACAAGCCTATCCCTACCAACGACTGGTGGACGGACCTGGTAGTATCGCAATATGGCGGTATGATGTGGGCCTATCCGTTAGCCGCCGATCCGGAGGATTATGGCGTTAAACTGTACTACCCGAACAGCTTTGTAGCAGATGGTTCTAACATTGCTTACGGCGGTAGTATGATGATCAGGGCTACAGGCTACACGCCTTCCAAAGCCATCGCGAAAGACTGGAATGACTGGGGTGTAGTAATGTCGCTGCCGGATAGTGTCCATAACAAGAATATGGATGTCACTATGGTGCATGGCATCCCCTTCATGTGGCTGGAAACACAGGGCATCAATCCCGAATTCTCATTCGATCAGGGCGCTTCCTATCTTACCCAAAGCGGCGCCGCAGTGCAGTTCCCTGTTACCAGCTCTTTTGTGGTACAGACTGATGGCCGCTACTTTGGCGTACATCTCAACGGTAGCAGTACCGCAGAATTGCAGGGACAACAGTATGTGCGGATCGACCTGGGCGCTATCCAGAACATCACCAAAGTAAAGCTGAACTGGGAAACTGCCTTCGCAAAAGGATATTCCATACAGGTTTCCGCCAATGGCAGCACCTGGAGTACAGTCGCTTCTGAAGTGAACGGCAACGGCGGTCTTGACAGCTTAAGCTTCAACACATCCGCCAGGTATGTAAAGATCGCGCTTGCAGAGAAAGGCACTATCTACGCCTACTCACTATGGGAAATGGAAGTGTTCAATGGCAGCACACTGCTCTCCAGGAATAAACCAGTGGAAGTATCTTCCGTACAGGGCGCATTTACCGGCAACAATGTTAATGACGGCAATGCCGGCTCCCGCTGGGCGTCCGATGGCAACCAGGTAGAGAAACTGGTATTGAACACCAATAACGGTAACTCCTACTTCGTTGTTTCTGCACTGCCCTCCCCTGCCGATCTTGGCGCCTACGAAACCTATG
Source organism: Chitinophaga sp. S165 (assembly GCF_003182155.1). GTDB lineage: Bacteria > Bacteroidota > Bacteroidia > Chitinophagales > Chitinophagaceae > Chitinophaga. The sequence continues at coordinate 180,334 of NZ_QGTG01000011.1, read as the reverse complement.
CGTTCAACAAACCGTCCAATACAGCAGTTACGTACGACTATGACGCTACCGCCGGTAAGGTGTATGTGAACTGGAATATTACCACCGTTAACCTGAAAGGGCAAGCTGCCGGCAATACCATACAAGGGTTCCTGCCGCATCTCTATCAGAATGCAGCTAACACCATTGCCTTCACACCGGTTAACTATGTTACACCAAGAGGATCAATGAAAACGGCCATCGGTAAATCGTTCTCATTTACGTACGACTTCAACGGCATCCTTCCTACTTACAATGCGCCTTACAGGAATGCAGCAGACGCTAATCCCTACAACGCCAACGTTATGTTCGACCTGCTGACGAAGTTCTCCAAGAAACAGGGTTATGGAGGAGATACTTACTGGGGCGGTAAAGACCTGGTGAACTATGCCAAGTATACCCTGATGGCCAAAGAACTGAATCACCAGGCATATCAGTCGCTCAAAGCTAAAACAAGGGAAGCCCTCGTCAACTGGCTTACATACACTCCCGGTGAACAGGACAAATTCTTCGCCCGCTATGATCGCTGGGGAGCTGTTGTAGGGTTCAATGAATCTTACGGATCATCAGAATTTACCGACAACCATTTCCACTATGGTTATCTCATCTATGCCTGCGCACTGTACGGCATGACAGACCCTGATTTCCTGTCACAATATGGCCCTATGATCAGGATAGTGGCAAAACAATATGCCAACTGGGATAAAACAGATAACTTCCTGCCTTCCTTCAGGACCTTCGATCCATGGATCGGGCACAGTTATGCAGGAGGTACCAGTTCCTCTTCCGGCAACAACCAGGAATCCACTTCCGAGGCCATGCAATCATGGATAGGTCTATTCCTGCTGGGCGATATGCTGAACGACGAAGCTATCCGCGATGCGGGCGCATTCGGCTATATCAGTGAAGCCTATGCTACGCTGGAATATTGGTTTGACTGGAAGAACAGGAACCTGCCTCCCGCCTATTCGCACAATGTGGTAGGCATTCTCTCTAACCAGGGCTTTGCTTATGGTACCTACTTCAGTGCAAGTCCCGTGCACATCCACGGTATACAATACCTGCCTGTAAATCCCGGCTTTAAATACCTGGCAAAAGATACCACCTGGGCCAAGAGAGAGTACAATGATATGCTGACAGAATCAGCAGCTATTGACGGTCATACCAGTGAAACACAGTTCGGCGATGACTGGGCGCATGTGGCACTGGGTTTCAGACAACTGTTCGATGCGAAGTACGTCAGCGCATTTATGGCCAACAACCTCGCATTACCCGTTACCGATACCCGCTACATCATGGACTATGAAGTGGGTGGCATGACCTATTTCTATACTCATGCCAATCAAAACCTGGGATTCTTCTCTTTTAACTTCCGCACCAACTTCCCGTCCAGCAGCGTGTTTGAAAAGAACGGCGCATTCAGTTATGCAGTAGCCTACAACCCGACAGCCAGTGCGAAGACCTGTAATGTATACAATAACGCAGGCGCTGTCGTAGCATCATTCAGCGTTCCTGCAAGAACATTGGTGACTTATCCTACATTGTCAACCAGCGGACAACAACCTACCGGCTGTTATGGCTTATTGCCATCCACAGCTACTGCAACAAGCGGCAACGCATCAGCAGCTATTGATGGTAGCCTGGGGTCCCGCTGGGAAAGCGCCTTCACTGATCCTCAACAACTGACTGTCGATCTGGGCGTAGTATCTACAGTGAATAAGATCACCATTTCATGGGAAGTAGCCAATGCGAAGGACTATACCCTTACCGGCTCCACAGACGGCAATACATGGCTTCCGATTGCCACGAGGACCAATATGCCATCGGGCAACAGAACGGACCTTATTGACAACCTGAATGGCAATTACCGCTATATCCGTATGAATGGTACAGCAAGGACTACACAATGGGGCTATTCTATCTATGAACTGGAAGTATGTGGTACCGCTTCAACCGGCGCTGCGCTGCTGCCTGCTGCTCTTTCAATGGCAACTAAGACAACGGCCGATCAACCGTATCTTTATCCGAACCCCGCAAAAGACTGGGTGAAGGTCCAGTCTAAAGGAACGGGCCTGTTCTCCATTACCGACCTGCAAGGCAAAGTGATAAAGAACGGCAGGCTCGAAGCTGGCGCTAATGCCATTAATATTGGCGGCATTCCTGACGGCGTATACTTTGTTAAATTCAATGGACAGGTATTTAAACTGATCATCTCGAACAGGTAAAAACCTGCCGGCAAAAATAAGGCTGTCCGCCTGAGGTGGACAGCCTTTCTTCTTATTATGAACGGATAGTTACTTTAATGTGGTGCAGACATTACCGATGCTTCAGCGAATGGTTTAAGCTCTGATCTCAGTTCCTCGATCACATTTACAAACTTGTCAGCTACCAGCTGGAAACCTGCATTTGTAGGATGGATCTCATCATACCAGCTACCCCGCTCAACGATCTCCCTTACGTTGATATAATACACCACACCAGGAAATGCCGCTGCAACCTTTTCAAGCCGCTTGTTAAATTCATCCACCATAAAACGGATCAGTGATTCCCGTACCGTTTGCTGATGAATATTCTTACGGATCATGTACTTGCCCAGCCAGCTGGTTTTACGTGGATACAGGTCCGTATCAACCGGGATAATATAATCATAACTGTGCACCAGCATCCGGAGGTTCGGATACCTGTTATGCAGTTCCGTGAACATGTCCGTATACCATGTTTCCAGACGGTCGAGCTTGTCAAAGAACGTCTTGTTCAGGTAACGGGCAGGTGTGATATCGTCTTCCGCAGGTGTATCTCTTAATGAGTGCTGGAACTGTTCCCCGAGGATGTCATTACCTCCGCCGCTCACTACGAAGATCTGCGCTTCTTCCTCTTTGATCGCATCCAGGTATTCCCTTTTCTTCATATAATTTTCCAGCGTATCCCCTGCTTCCGCAAAACTGCGGATAGCATAGAGCTTATACAGATGATCAATTGTATCTAATACACGGATAGGATACTGGAACCAGGAATCACCTTCAGCTACGATCCGTAATCTGTCAGTATTCTTCAAACGTTTGTACAACCTTCTGCGCTGACGGCTTTCTATGGCATTAGCTGCCCATAGTATGACATCGCCCCATAAACCTTTTTCGCCTTCCGGCACTTTGATCTCAGGTTTCAGCTTCAGCCTTGTGGGTTGTCCGTTCTCGTCTGGTACGAGGTCATAGTACAGGCCAGCGGCATAGTACGATGTCTCATCATATTCCATCAGCTCTTTCAGCGTCTTGCGATCTATAACGTTAAAGTCCGGATTGTTGAAGACAAGGTATAATGTCTGGGTGATCCAGCCTTTGAATTCTGCAGGTTCCTCATCCTCCATGATAGCCCCTTTGGACACTTCTGTTTTACCCCTCAATATTCTCTTCTCACGATCAGACAATACATATGGCGCAGGCAAGTTATTCAGAGAAAGCGCCTTGACATTGAATTCGTCTGTGCTCACTATCAGCTTCAGCGTTTCCATGCTCAGCGGCCAGTTATACTCTCTCACAAATTCATCCTGCCGGATGCTGATCCTGTCCTTACCCTTTCTGGCCATGATCAGTTCTTTACCAGGTTCCAGCAACCAGGGTGATTGCGACAGATACTCCAGGTAACTGCTGAACTGAATACCCAGGTACAGGGCTGCTACATATACCGGCTGGTTAGTGGTATTGGTGAGTTTTATTTCCATCGCACCTTCCCACAAACCTTGTCCCTGCTCAAAATTAAAGGTGGCAGTACCGCTACTGGTATTGATCTTTTCTTTTCCTCCGTCAGGATAGATCCGTGATACGTCGATCTGTACAGGGTTTTCCGGGAAGCCTTCCGGAATGGAACTGTTCTGCAGATGTTTGATAAAGTGCCATTGAGAGATGTGCTTGAGAGTCTCCACAAGCTCAACATCTCCTTTGTCTTTCAACAGGTCGAGCGGACGCACCACCGGACGATAGGGATCATTGGCCCTGGTAATGACAGCCTCTCCTCCCCTGATATGCAGTGTATAATCCGCACTGCGCCCATTCTCTGCAGCGGCAGACTGGAACTCAAAATGCCCGCCGGCTTTGCTTTCTATGCTGTCCAGCAACTCGGCCATTTCAGCGGGGTTACCGTTGCTGTTGTCCAGCTCCAGTAAGATCTTTCCGCTCATCAATCCTTCAGCAAAGGCTTTATGGGCCTTATCAGGATCAGGAGTACCATCAATGGTGATGCTGCTGTAATCGATGAAAACATTGTCTATCCGGGCAGTCCATTTCTGATTAACATCAGCGGCATTTACGACTGTTACTTTTATGTTTTTGTCTACACCATGAATAGCACCGATATTCAATTGCCAGCCTTTCGGGTTGTAAGTAGCTTCAGCAATGGTGATATTGTCTGTGAGACTACGGTTCAGGAAACCGGTGAACAACAGCCTGTCTGTATCGCCGGACACATAGATCCGTGGCGTCTGTTCAAAACTGAACCGCAGGTATTGCCTGATCCTGCTACTCAGGTCATTGTAAGACACATTGCCTGTACAGGCGTCCAGTGCGCCTAGTAGTTTCTTTGTGAACACACCTTCCCCGTTTACTTCAACAGCCGACTGGTTACTTTCACAGGCCGCCATTTGTATATGGATGCCTTCGGGTAAAAATTCGTCCACCTTCTTATCTGCGATGTCCGCTTCTTTGATCTCATTGCTGAATATAAACTCACTCCATTCACGTTGAGGGAAAGCACCTGAGTAGCGGGTATTATCGTAGATCATACGTTTGGTCACCTTATCCTTCTTAAAGGCCGCATTGATCAGCTGACCACGGGTATTATCCCCCGAATGACAACAGTCGAAGATCACTACAATGTGTGCCCCTGTCTTTTCATATAACTTACCGATCAGGTAACGGAGCTCCTTGTCGGTCAGCAGGAACTCTGCCGCCTTTGAAGTACCTCCGTCATAACATACGATCGCTTCCAGTTTACCATCTGTCTCATTCCACATAGGCGCAGCGTCTTCCTGGGTACCATGACCGGAGAAATAGAACAATACGGTGTCGTCTTTCTTTGCCAGTCCGCAGTGCTCTTCAAATGCCTTTACCACATTCGCCCTTGTTACTTCGGAGTCTGTGATCTTTTTGATCTTACAATCGAACACAGTGCGGTTCTTCAGATAGTCTTCCACTTGTTGCAGGTCATGCAGGCAACCGCTTAACTTACGGACCTGGTCATATTCATTGATACCCGCCAGCAGTGCATATACTTTTCCGCTGGATGGTGTTACCTGTTTAGCACTGCTTTCTTCGAAATCATTGGGGTTATAACCTTCATTGTCGCTGGCTTCCGGAGCGCCTTCTTCCGTACTGCTTTCTTCAACAAACTGAGCAGCGATCCCGCCTTCAGTGGTCAGTCCGATAGATAACTCACGGGCTGCGAAATTCAGTGAACGGACAGTGGCGGCAGGCGTAAACTCTGTAGCGGTCACCCCATTGATCAGCGCTGGCCAGTCGAACGCCGGGCCGATGTCCCATTTTCCCGAAGGGCGGTAGTTAACGTGGGAAACGATGCCCTTGAATGTGAGCACATCATTGGTAGTAATGTATCTTTTATCTTCCGGCAGGAACTGACGCGGGATGTTGTACTTAGCCGTCAGGTAGCGGAGCAGTATAACAGTGCTTTCCACTTGTTCCGGTGTATAGGAAGCATAATAGGACTGTTCCCGGAAAGGTTTGTCGATCTTCAGGTAGGCGGCAGTATTGCTTAAGGAGCAATATTCATCAACAGGACCGGGCTTACCGTTCTGTGGCGCACGTGAGTAGATGGTTTCCAGGTTGCCGTCACGCGGTACCAGGTATGCATAGTTGGACAGCTCGATGCCGATGGTCGCCTTGTCCTGCGCATTCTGAGTACCCTGGTTGCCCACGCCGGCACCGATGTGGCCTGACCAGTTAGCCGATGGAAATAGCTGGTAAATAGTGCCGTCCCTGGCAATTACAAAAGCTACCGAAACATGCCTTCCCTGCGTGGTCAGGCTTTGCATGTCGGACCTGAGATTCCCGGCCGTAAAATGCAATACTATCCGCTCTTTTGTATGAGTGGCAGGATAGAAATAATCGCTACGGTTTGGTTTGTACAGTTGCCCTTTCAGGATCAGCTGTTCATTGGGGACCTGCAAGGAGAATGGCGTAAGGAATGGAGCCGCTTCACTCTTGAAACGAGCCTCGATCTGGGGTAAGGAGTCGTATCTCATGTAGAGGTTAAATTTAATATTGGGGTATGTATGATAGTTAATTGCTGATACTTATCTCAAAGCTATTCTGATCTGTTAACGTGTGATGATCTGTTTAAAAATGATTCTCCAACCGACAACAAAAGACGTTTGTCCATTCCAAATATATGAATTTAAGTTCAGAATCAGTGGTTTACCTTCCTTTTCTCGCGAGGGTGTTATAGATGTGGCTGTATAATTATTTTCCCCATTTTCGTCTACAAGTCCACAACAACATATTATTTACGCTTCAATACTTAATTATTCCAGAGATATAATGATGTGGTATATAACGAGATTTCCTGAAAACCTGAAACAAGCAGGATTTTAGTGGTAAAAGCTATTATTAATTCTCTTAAAAAATTCTCAGTCATGAAAAAGCATCTTTTAACAATCGGCTTACTGATCGTGGCTGGTGGGTTTGTTTACTTCCAGAACACACCGACACCATCTTATGCGGCTAAGACCGCTTCCGGTCAGGAATATACAAATTATAGCGAATCATTCAGGCAGGATACAACTCCGCGTACTGACACTTCAAAACATAAGATGAAGAAACATAAAATGAAAAAAGACAGCACATGGCGTAAAGACAGCATACCCCAATAAGCGCTGACTAGCATAAAGGCCTCCTTCGTTAAACGGGGAGGCTTTTCTCTTTATCACTTATCCCATGCGTTTCGTCACATTTGTTCCATCCACGTTCTCTTCTTCGCTAGTATTGCTGTCAAATTGATTGCTACTATGAAACGCATATTTTTCCTCGCAGCCATATTGCTAAGCGGCATGCTTTCCATTGCACAAAACCGGCTGGGGAAATTAAACATCTACTTTAATAACATTGCGCGGGAGAAAAACATGAACGGGAATATACTCCTAGCAGAAAATGGACGTGCCATATACCGCCGGTCTTTCGGCTATTCAGACTTTACTTCCGCCACTGAAAATGACGTTAACGTACATTATAATCTCGCCTCGATATCTAAAGTTTTCACAGCCACAGCCATTCTTCAGTTAAATGAAAAAGGAAAGGTCCATCTGGAAGATACGCTCCGGCATTATTTCCCTGACTTTCCTTATCCTGGTATCACCATCAGGCATTTACTCACGCATACATCCGGCCTGCCCGACCTTGAATTGTATGAACCGCTTGTTAAAAAGTTTCCGGACACTATCATTACGAATGATATTATCATTCCCGTATTAAGACGGGAGAACAGGCCGCTTTATTTTCATCCCGGCGATAAGTTCAGTTACTGCAATACCAATTATTCATTACTGGCGATGCTTGTGGAGAAACTCAGCGGGCTTTCATTTCGTGACTATCTGCATACATATATTTTCGAACCAGCAGGCATGCTGGAGACCTATTATGCAAAAACGTCGTACCAGGATACTTACCAGGGAGTAGTTACACCACATGTGAAAGCGTTGTATTATGACACTGCCTACACTTCTGCCTTTAAGGTAAAACGGTATCGTTATACCAGTTACAATAACAGTGCTGCTACCGGAGCATCCAATATTGTCACCACTATAAGTGACCTGCAGTTGTTCGACCAGGCTTTTTTTGATGGTAAATTATTAAATGCAGCAGCAATTGAAGAAGCGCTGACACCTGTCAGACTTAACAGTGGAGAAACTTACTGGGAGCATATGGATACGATGCTTGGAGAAGGGAAAGGCAGTTATGGTCTTGGTTGGGAGATCTTTGACCAACCAGGCTTTGGTAAGTCCGTGGGACATGGAGGTTTCAATTTCGGCCTGGCTACCTTCTATTTCAGGAATATCAGCAGGAAACAAACAATCATTGCCTTTGACAATGTAGCAGGACCATCCTTTGGGAACATTGTGACATCCGCCTTTTATATGATGAATGATCAGCCGCCAATGCTATTGAAAAAGAAAACATCTCTTGTCAGGTTATTTGCTGCAACCATGATACAACGTGGTATAGATAATGCTATCAGTGGTCTTACTGCATTTAAAAGCGACACCAATAACTACTATTTCAGCGAGCGTGAAATGAACCAGCTTGGTTATGAGTTCCTTTATTTCTCTCCTGTTCCCGAACATCTGCAATTAGCTATAGAGACCTTTAAGATCAATATGCTTTTATTTCCAGGCAGCTATAATGCTTATGATAGTTATGCGGAGGCTTTATCAAAGGCGGGCAAGCGCCAGGAGGCCATCCTTATGTATCAGAAGTCCATTGAGTTGAACCCGGACAACCAGGGAGGTATAAAGGCCCTGAAACAGCTTCTCAGCCGGCTGTAACAGGTCCGCCCTTGCTGTGAATAGTGTGGCTGCAAACAGCCACACTATTTCTTTTATATTATCGGTTGTTCAGTTCTGCTATCATTGCCAGCACATCTGCGCCCGATACAGGCACCAGATTAAATGCGACAGGAGAATAGTTTGTACCTGGTGCAGGTGCACCAATTACAACATCCTTTAACTGAGCATAAAACTGCCCGTTCAATGCTGTAACGGCCAGGAACGTTCCCTGCTGTCCAATAGGAACGATATTCTGGTAGCTCAGGAACCCTTTGAATCCGGTAGGCGCATCCAGGATAATGTTATAAAATTTGATAACGGAATTGATATTTCTCGGTTTGAAGAACAGCATGCTTGGCTGTTCGGGAGAAGAATTCGGGGTATCGTCATTGAAGATATTGAAATAACCCAGTACGGTTGTTCTTGGTCCGGTTACACTATTGAAGGCGTCACAGTTCCTCCAGCTAATGAGATCAGACAACTGGAAGTCCAATGTACCTGTTGTGGAGTTAAACAATGCATAAGCAGACGACTGGTTCCAGTCCACACCCGGATTCTGGGCCACAGGTTGTGTTACAGTCACAGACTGGTTCTGATAGTCATAACCGCTAAAGGTGGTAAACACAGTAGTGTCTCCCTGCCACATGGGAACACGTTGCTGCGGACGGTTATCTCCTCTTACAACAACCTGCACGGTAACAGGTGCTGCCAGTACGAGGTCGGCACCGGCTTCTGTAGCGCGTACAAAGAACTCACCATAAGAAACCAGGTAATCGCCTGCATTGGCGGTAGGTCTGTCAGACAATACAAAATCTTTAGGACTTAATACTTCTTTCACTGCAACGGTTACAGGGCCGGTAGGAAATGAACCGTCTCTTCTACGAAACGCTTGTGCAGGAATAGTGTACGTGGTACCATTCTGGGTCCTGATCGTGTTCCTTTCTTTGGGCTGAATAGTGAAAAACTGTGATTTAGGCGCTTCTTTTTTTAGAAGGTCTGCTAACAACTTAGCATCTTTACTAGGTTCTAATGCGGCGGCAGCTGCGGTTCCGGTGGGTTTCAACTTTTCTCCTGCGGATTGTTTTTTACAGGAAGCAAAACCACCAGCAATAGCAATTAGCAAAGCGAGTGCTTTGACAGAAAGGCTTCTCATGATTATCAGTTTTTATAGTTAGGAAATTTCCGGGGGCATTGGGTTATTACATATAGGTATCTACTTTATACAATAATAGGCACAAGGATATGAAATTCAACCGCACTACATAAAACAAAGGCTGTCAGCCATAAGACGGACAGCCTTTAATAAAGTAATATTATAACCTCATAAGACTTCTTTACACTATCTATATGCAGAGAAATTGCTGCATAGCTTCTTTCTTATAATCAGTAAAGCTTCTGCCGGAAAAGTTCTTAAAGAATTTACTGAAGTGTGCGATGTCGTCGAAGCCAAGACTATACGCAATCTCTTTCATGCTTGAACCGGAATAGGTGGCTTGTCTTTTCGCTTCCAGCACTACACGCTGACGGATGTGATGACTTGCAGGAAAGCCGGACACCTTCTTAACCATTTCATTCAAATGATTAGGTGTTACAGCCAGTTCGTCGGCATATTCCGCTACCAGTTTATACACCATGTATTTCTTCTCAACTGTGGAGAAGAACTTATTGACCAGCGCTTTGTTACCCTGCCTCGCCGGAGGCACCGTTACGGGTCTGTACTGACGGGTAAGATAGATCATGAAGATATTCAGTAAGCCTCTCAGTATTTCAGAACGTAACAGGAAAAAATTGTCAAATTCCTTCAGCATTTTTATCACCAGGTCTTCCATCTCGGTCCGTACTTCTTCGCTAAGAGAGATAACCGTGCTGCCAGACAACTGGTGAGAAGAATTGGAATGAAAGATCAATCCGGCATTTTCTTTCGGCATCAGCAGGAATTCATGGCTGAATGTGATTACATAACCCTTTATATTCTTATTGGGTTTAAACATATGCAGCTGTCCCGGGGTAAGGCAATATACCTCGTTCGGGGCCGCTTCATGTTGTTCATTATCTACCCAATAATGGCCTCCGCCCTCCAATACCCATATCAGCTCAAAACTGTTATGCTGATGGGGCTCACTATTCACAAAATGGCTTCCACCGGATCTATCTTCCAATTTATAGATCTCAAATGATAAATTGGTCTTCTCCCCCTGAAGGGAAGCATGTCCTGCACTGGGAGTTAAAGCGGGTTGCGTACTGCAACAATGAATAGTCTTTGGCATATGTGTGGTTAATAATGGTTCCTAATGTGATGGCGCTTTTTCGTCATCCTGGAAAAACAAAACACATACCACAGACATAACTGATTGATAAATAGCCAATTGATATTTTTCCACCATTTGTCAATTAACTATATTTAGTGATTTCACTGTTTTTCTTCGTTTTATTTAACGAATAACGGTCGTTGTTCCTCGCCGAACAGACCTTCGTGAACGTCGCACCTTAAATCTTCCATATATTCCCGCTTTAAGGCGAGATTTCGCTTACGAAACGGTGATATAACGAAATATCGTGGTTATGGCCTTCCCGGAAATATCATAAACAGATGATTATCAACAATAATCAATCAGGCATATAATTAGTCATAGTGAGACATAAAGCCACTGTTTTATGAAGTTTCCGGAATACAACCCCTTGCTAAGACCAGACGGCGCGGATGCTACGCTGCCATTCAGGATCCATCCCCTCCGCCTTCAGCGGACAGAAATGGCAGAGCATAATGCGTTCCCTCATAAGCAGAACTATATTGAGATCATCTGGATCACTAAAGGAAGCGGCACCCTTATTATGGACATGGAGAAGTTCACGTTACAGCCTAACAGTATCTTCTGTGTTACACCAGGACAACTGCATCAACTGAAGCACGATGAACAAACGGAAGGATATGTATTATCATTCACGGATTCGTTCCTGCATATGGGTGAACAAGAGTTTGACCTGATGTATAACTCGGGTCTTTTCCAGGCGCTGTCGCGTTCAGCAGGCATCAGACTAGATGCTGATATTGCCTGTGAGATGCAGGAAATCGCGATGAAAATGCAAAAGGAAAGTAATAACGTATATCTGTTCCGGACAGAAATGTTGCGGCGTTATCTGAAGATATTCCTGATCTATATTACAAGGCAACTTCAAAGTCCTTTACAAACTATTATACAAACGAGGAACCTGGAGTTGGCGGAGAAGTTCAAATCATTGGTAGAAGAGCATTTTAAGACACATAGAAAAGTAGCGGACTATGCGAAGCTGCTGGCAGTAACACCTAATTATCTGAATGAGATCATTAAGAAGATCACGGCTTATCCTGCCAGTTATCATATCCGTCAGCGCATTATACTGGAAGCAAAACGAAGAGTGGTATACTCCGACGAATGTATGAAGGAAGTGGCCTGGTACCTGGGCTTTTCAGACATTGCACACTTCAGCAAGTTCTTTAAAAATGCAACGGGTACAACCTTTACTGACTTCAGAAAAGAATGTGTAGTGATCAGTGTTGGCTAGCTGTCAGTAAGGATAAATGCAGTCCATGATTAATACAAATGAAACCACGAATCGTGCATTGCTACAGAACGTATGTTTTTTCATCTTTGCATTGTTATCAACAAGATATCGGATCATCAGCGAAAAATTAAACCTGATATTTTTATCAAGTTGGCATTGGTTACCAAACGGCTGTTTCTCTCCAGAAACAGCTTTTTTTTTATAATTGACAATAAAAATAAATAGCGCCACTGGGTTGTGGCGCTATTGGGTTACAAACATTTATCTACCTATTACAACTGTCTTTGATCAATTAAACTATTTCCAGCCACCACCCAGGCTTCTGTACAATTCAACAGAAGCGCTCAGCTGCTGACGGGTGATATCAGCCTGTGTCAGCGAAGCTTCGAGAGATCTGCCTTGTGCAGTCACCACTTCCAGGTAGTTGGCCATACCGCTCCGGAAAAGCATTCTTGCCTGTATCACTGCCAGCTGCAACGTACTCACCTGATCGGATGCTATCTGTTGCTGTGCTTTCAGTTTATCCAGTTTCACAAGAGAGTTAGACACCTCTCCTATTGCGTCCAGGGCTATCTGTCTGAACCTGATCACTGCCTCTTCACGTTGTACCTTCGCTACTTCCAGATTGGCTTTTAACTGTCCGCGCTGAAACAACGGTTGTGCAATACCACCTGCCACCGTACCAAACAGTGAAGCAGGCAATGTAAACCAGTCGCTCGCTTTGAAGGCATTCACACCACCACTCGCTGTGATATTCAATGATGGGTACATACTGGCCTGCGCTACGCCTACTTGTGCATTAGCTGCTACCAGTGCCATCTCCTGCGCCTTTACGTCCGGCCGGTTACTGATCAATGCTGCCGGTACACCTGTTGGCAACAGCTCACGCAATGGTGTGCCTGTCAGTGTAGTATTATACACGATAGTACCTGGCAGTTCACCCGCCAGTATGCGAAGTGTATTCTGTTCAATGGCCTTTGCCTGCTCCAGTTGCGGGATCAGCAATGCCGCTGTCTGCCTTTGTGCAATAGCCTGTTGTACACCCAGCTCTGTCGCTTCACCGGCAGCCTTTTGCAGGCGTATCATTTGTACAATGGTATCGCTCAAGGCAACATTGCTCCTGGCAATTTCCAGTTGTGCATCAAGCATCAGCAGGTTGTAGTAACTGTTAGCAATATCAGCTACCAGTCCTGTTTGTACGGCATGCATGCCTTCGTACGTTTCCAGGTAACTGGCCAGTGCCGCTTCCTTACGGCGCCTGATCTTTCCCCATACATCAATCTCCCATGACAGTCCCGCGCTGACGGTATAGTCTTCGATATGACTGGTACCCAGGAATACGTTCAGACTGGTACCATTTAAACTGTTCTTAGAAGGGATGGAAGTAGACGCTGTCGCCTGGAGGTCCACAGCAGGCAGCCAGCCTAGTTTCGCCTGTTTCAGGTATGCCTGTGCCGTTTCTATTCTTTTCAATGCCAGCTGCAGATCATAGTTCCCGCTTAGCGCCCTTCCTATTAATCCCTGCAGCGTAGTATCTGCAAAAAATTGTTTCCATTCTATTGTTGCTATACTGCTATCTGCCGCCGTGTTACCCGCAACGGCCGTATCGCTGTATTGAGCTGGCAACGCGACTACAGGCCGTTCATAATTACGGCCGACCCGGCACGCTGCAAACCCTGCAACTATAAAGAAAGAGACGATTAGAATCCTTATATATTTTAGTGTCATCCTGTTTTTCTTTATGCTTTAATATTAAGTGCGCTTATACAGTTCCATCTGCTGATAGTTCGGCAGCTGCAGCCTTCTGCTGCGGTGTTCCGCTGATCTTCTCCTGCAGATACTGGAAAACGATGAACAACACCGGAATTGCAAAAACACCCAGTATCACGCCTGTCAGCATACCGCCGGCAGCACCCGTACTGATGGAACGGTTTCCTAATGCTGAAGAACCTGTTGCACGCATCAGCGGCGTTAAGCCTGCCACGAATGCGAAGGACGTCATGAGGATAGGACGTAAACGCAAGCGTGATGCTTCCAGTGCCGCCGCCAGCAGTCCCATACCATTACGGCGTCGCTGCACGGCGTACTCCACGATCAGGATCGCATTCTTCGCCAGCAACCCTATCAGCATGATCAGCCCCACCTGTACATAGATATTGTTATCAATACCAAACAGGTTAATGAACAGGAACACACCGAAGATACCCAGCGGGATAGACAGTATTACAGAGAATGGCAGGATATAACTTTCATACTGTGCTGACAGCAGGAAGTATACGAAGACAAGACATAACAGGAAGATGATACCTGCCTGTCCGCCCGCCGCGATCTCCTCTTTTGTCATACCCACCCACTCATAAGAATATCCTCTTGGCAGGTATTGCGCAGCTACTTCCTCTACAGCTTTGATCGCATCGCCCGAACTGTAACCTGGTTTAGGCTGCCCGTTGATGGTCACCGCGTTAAAGAGGTTGTTACGGGTCACTGTTTCAGGGCCATATACCCTTTCCAGTTTTACCACCGCATTCACCGGTACCATCTCACCTGCATTGTTCTTCACATAGATCTCATCCAGTGATGCTGGTGCTGCACGGGAAGGCGCTTCCGCCTGTACGATCACACGATAGTATTTACCAAAGCGGTTGAAGTCGGACGCAAATGTGCTACCGTAATACACCTGCATTGTTTGCAGGATATCCGATACAGATACACCTAACTGTTTGGCCTTCGATTCATCGATCTCCAGGTCGTATTGCGGGTTACCTGCATTGAAAGTGGTAAATGCAAAAGCGATCTCCTTACGTTTCATCAGTTCACCGATGAAGCCATAGGCTGTATTTGCCAGCTTATCTAACGGACCGCCTGCACGGTCCTGCAAGATCACTTCAAAACCATCCACGTTACTGAAACCGGGTACAGTCGGCATGTTGAACATAAAGATGTTCGCCTCGGGAATACCGGCCAGTCTTCCCTGCATCATATTCATCACATCCTTCAGGTCTTTATGCTGTCCGCGGGCCTCATGTTTTTTAAGCTTCACGAAACCTACCGCATAGGCCGAACTACTGGAGTTCGTCAAGAGGTTGAAACCCGTCACACTCAGGTAAGTGCTCACAGCTTCCATCGCCTTCATTTCCTTCTCTACTTTGTTCACGACTTCCTGCGTACGTTGCAGGGAACTACCCGGAGGCATAGTTACGGAGTATACCACGAAACCGTTGTCTTCTCCGGGAATGAAACCGGTAGGCGTTCTTTTCACTAACCAGATCGTCACGCCCAACACCAGCGCCAATAAACCGATAGGTATCCATTTACGTCTTACCAGGAAACGGACACTGTTGATATATTTATTGGTCACTGCTTCAAAGCCCGTATTAAAAGCCTTGAAGAAACGGCTGCCGAACCCTTTGGTATAAGCAGCACCATGTACATCTTTAGCGTGATTATTCTTCAACAGCAGCGCACATAACGCAGGGCTTAAGGTCAACGCGTTCAATGCGGAGATAAGGATCGCGATGGCCAGCGTAAAGGCGAACTGCCGGTAGAACACACCTGCAGGTCCCTGCATGAAGCCCACCGGAATGAACACGGCCGCCATTACCAGGGTGATAGATATAATAGCGCCGGAGATCTCCTGCATACTGGTGATCGTGGCCACACGCGGCGACATATTAATATGCTCCATCTTTGTATGGACGGCTTCGACGACCACAATGGCGTCATCCACCACAATACCAATGGCCAGTACCAGCGCAAACAATGTCAGCAGGTTGATCGTAAAGCCGAACAGCTGCATAAAGAAAAAGGTACCAATAATTGCTACAGGTACTGCAATAGCAGGGATCAGCGTAGAGCGGAAGTCCTGCAGGAAGATGAACACGACGATAAATACCAGTATGAAGGCTTCTATGAGCGTGTGTTTTACCTGGTCGATAGATTCATCCAGGTATTCTTTGGTGCTATAGATATTAAAGTATTCTACACCTCTTGGAAAGAGGCCTGACGCCTTTTCCATCAGTTCATTCACCTGGGTCTGGATCTCGTTCGCATTTGAACCGGCAGTCTGGTATATTGCCATACCGATACCATGTTTGCCGTTCACCTGTGTATCATTGTTATAAGTAAACGAACCAAATTCAACACGGGCCACATCTTTCAACCTCAGTAGTGAACCGTCTGCATTTGCCTTCAGCACAATGTCTTCGTATTGTGCGTTCTCGTTACGTTTACCTTTATATTTTATCACATACTCGAATGCTTCCTTACTGCTTTCGCCAAAGCGTCCGGGAGCGGCTTCGAGGTTCTGTTCCCTGATAGCGGCCAGTACATCCTGCGGAGACAGATTGTTGGCGGCAAGACGGTCGGGACGTAGCCATATACGCATGGAATAGTCTTTACCACCAAACACCATCGCCTGTCCTACTCCGGTTACACGCTGTATTTCCGGGATGATGTTGATCTTCGCATAGTTCTGCAGGAATTTCTCATCGTATTCTTCCTGGTCGCTGACCAGGTTCACCACCATGATCATACTGTTCTGCTGTTTCTGTGTGGTGATCCCCGCATTCACAACTTCCACCGGAAGCAGGCTGGTAGCCTTTGAAACGCGGTTCTGCACATTCACGGCAGCCAGATCGGGATCAGTGCCCAGTTTGAAGTAGACGGTCAGCGTCATGGAGCCGTCGTTATTGGAAGTGGAGGTCATGTAGGTCATGTTCTCCACACCGTTCACGGCTTCTTCAATGGGTGTAGCCACAGAGCGGGCTACGACTTCTGCGTTCGCACCAGGGTAAGCGGCAATAACAGCTACGCTGGGCGGCGCGATATCAGGAAACTGTGTAACGGGCAAGGTAGCCAGGGACAATAATCCCAGTAACACCAGGATGATGGAAACCACCGTTGCCAGTACAGGTCTTTCTATGAATTTTCTTAACATAATCTTGTTGCATTAGTTGTTTATCCGGATGTCTGAAACGTAGCGATCCTGTGCGGCCTATACGGCCGTCATAGGGGGATACGTTGCCTGCCTGTAGTCAATTAAAGGGGTCTTACCTTCAGCAGACTATCCAGAGACATTGGTTGTGGTTGTATAACAACGCCATCGCGAAGACGGTCTAACCCGGTATAGACAATACCTTCTCCGGGAGCGATACCTTTTTCCACGAAATAATAAGCGTTATTCTTACCAGATACCCTGATAGGTTTGCTGACTACTTTATTGCTGTCGCCAACGGTGAAGACAAATACTTTGTCCTGCAGTTCAAAAGTAGCTTCCTGTGGCACCACTAATGCGGCGGGGAAGGATTCGGACAGCTTCACCTTACCGGTATTACCGGAACGCAGTAAACCGTTAGGGTTAGGGAATACAGCGCGGAAGCTGATAGCACCCATTGTCTTATCGAACTGGCCTTCCATGGTTTCAATACGGCCTTTCTCAGGATAGACTGAATTATCGGGCATTACCAGTTCAACAGGAGGTAATTGTTTTACCTTGTCTGCGATGGTAGCACCTTTTATCTTGTCTTTAAACTGCAGGAAATCCACTTCACTCATAGAGAAGTAAGCGTATACTTCGTGCACATCGGATAACATGGTGAGTGCCTGTGTTTCACTACGGCCCACAAGGCTACCTATCTTATAAGGAATACGGCCGATGTACCCGGTAACCGGTGCAGTAATTAAGGTATATCCCAGGCTGATACGCGCGTTGCTGACACCTGCCTGTGCCTGCGCTACATTGGCTTTTGCGGCCTGAAGAGCAGCTACGGCGGTTTTCAGTTGTACATCAGAGACTACATTATTGTCAACCAATGGCGTGATCCTGGATACTTCCACCGCAGCTTTTTCCTCGTTGGCCTGAGCGGCAGCCAGGCTGGCGGACGCATTGCTTAATTGTTCGCGGTAAGGACGGTCGTTGATACGGAATAACGGCTGACCTGCTTTTACATAAGCACCTTCATCAACGAAGATCTTATCGAGGTAACCGTCAACCTGTGCGCGGATCTCCACATTCACTTTACCCTCCAGTGAAGCATTAAACTCACGGTAAGTGGTAGCAGGCAATGCAACGGCTTTGAACACCGGCAGTGCAGCGGGAGGAGGCGCACCATCTGATCTGGCGGAAGAAGAGGCACAACCTGATAATACTGCCATAACCATTAAGCTATAGAGAAAGCCAGCGGGCTTTTGTTTGTAAATGATCTGAAATAAGTGGTTCATACGATTTGTTTTTCTTGATTATTGACAATAGCGGTCCAGACTGTAATCTTTATTGGCGATTTCAGATACATCGTGGAGCTACGGGCAAATCTTGCCTAGCCCTTTCCGAGGTTGGAGGAAAGGAAATATAGTTGTCGCGTAGTTCGCACTACGGGGTAGATTTACGCTTAACTTAATGACTAATAAAAACTGCTAAGAGAATTGGTTCCTGGCGATTAGCAGATAGAGACACTGAACTTCATGAGCTTTCGGTTTTAGTTTGACGGTTGCTAAAACATTAATCCTATCAATGCACAAAAATAGAACGTATGAAAAAGAAAATCGTTTAACAAATTACGGTATTAGTTGTACTTTTCCCGGATGCTTCTCTGAAAAGAGGCAGGAGTTGCACCCGTGTGTTTCTTAAAAAAGCGGTTAAAATAGCCGTCGTCTTCAAAATTAAGCTGCCCTGCTATTTCCTTAATGCTATGTTCCCCCCAGTACAGTAACCGTTTTGCTTCAGTTATACGTTTCTCATCAATGATCTGTTTTGCTGTTTTTCCCATGGCTGATTTGATGGTATCATTCAGATGCCCCGGTGTTACAAACATCATATCTGCATAATGTGCTACCTGTGTTTTGTCCTTATAATGCAGGTCAGACAGCTCGTTAAACTGTCTTACAATGCGGTTAGGCAGGGTATCTGACTGAATAGAGGCTATATCCAGTTGCGGTAATCTGGCGGTTGCTGCCATCAGTGATTTCAACTGACTGCGGATGATCAGTTCACTGAGTGGCTGCGGATTTTCCGTTTCCCTCAACATCAAGCGGGCAAAGCCCATCAACTCTTTTAACTGGCCATCGGTCAGTTCAACTATTGCCTGTTCAAATACACAGGCCCAGCAGATCATGCCACTGGCGGATGTTTCAGGTATCAGGAACTCGGGGGAGAAAGAGATGTTGACAATTTCTGACAGGCTATCACCGCTATGCTGATGTATCTGGTCTGGCGATAACATGATCAGCGCCGGTGCTTTCACGGTGTATTTATCAAAGTCAATATATTGTACGCTTTCTCCTGACAACAATAGGGTGAGGCTGTAATTCGAGCGTCTGTGCGGCTCTGTCAGATCTCCCGGTTGTACAAGGTATGTGGTGCGATCTATATGGAATCCTTTCACAGGATTATCTGGCCTGTTAACGTCGGCATAGTTGTAAACGGGTATCAATACATTATTCCTCATAACACTTGACGGTTTGTTATTAATAATGGTTCACTACAGTAAATAAGGTGATCAGGCAGATCAGGATCTGATTAGACTATTTGATCGGACAGAAGCAGGTGGTAACAAGTAGTATTAACGTATAGTACAATATGGCCGTACAAAAGTATAAATTCCACTCACATGTTGTAATGATTCTTTGAACTTTAATTTAGAGC
This sequence comes from Chitinophaga sp. S165, assembly GCF_003182155.1. Lineage (GTDB taxonomy): Bacteria > Bacteroidota > Bacteroidia > Chitinophagales > Chitinophagaceae > Chitinophaga. The sequence continues at coordinate 160,589 of NZ_QGTG01000011.1, read as the reverse complement.
TTGATAATTTATTCTATACGATCCGTGCTACTTTTCAATGCCATATTTAATTAGCCGGCTAAGTAAATATGGTTAAAAAAAGGAAAAATGACCCTATTCTTCCTCTTCGATGTTCTCTAACACCTGCATTAGTAATCTCCTGAGCAATACCTTCTCTTCCGTGCTCATATTTTTGACGATCTGTTGTTCCAGCTTATTCCAGGTAGTATCTATGATCTTAGTTGCGGCTTCCGTCCCCTTTTCCGTCAGTTTCACCCTAACCACCCGCTGATCGGAACAGCATTTCTCCTTCGTGAGGAAACCGTTCTTTTCTAACCGCTCGGCCATTCTTGTCACTGTTGCCGGGGTAACGTCCAGATTTTCCGTGAGTTCATTCATCGTCATCGCTCCTCCGCATAATACCTGGGCCAGGAAATGTTCCTGTCCTGCGTGGAGGTTATAGGCAGCCAGCATCTGGTTGCCCTTATTCCTATGCACCTTACAGATCTGCACAAGCAAATGGCTGATGGTACTACACATCATCGGTCTGTTCATGGGTCAAATATAATAATTAGCCGGCTAAATAAAAGTAAATTATCTTTTTGCATGTCTTTTTATTTTCATACATGCTTCTTAAAAAGGCTCAATGTGTATTATCTGTTCCTAAAATAACCTGTGCTTTTATTAATTGTCAATATATTTGAAATCTAAATATGTCCTAATACCTGTACTTATGACTGAAAGAATTGCCTGCTTACTTGCAGCAATAGTGTTACTCTTCTCCTATTGTAAAAAAGACGCTCAACCAGAAAAAGTGACTTTAACGGCTGACCAGCCCGACTTAAGCCTGTTCGGTCTGGCCGGATCAACCACCTCATTCAACCTCCAGACGCAAGGCGGCTGGCAGATCATTAGCACCGAAGACTGGGTCACCACTGACGTGTCTTCCGGTACAGGAGATGCCCTAATAACGGTAAAGGCGTCTATGACAAACACAACAACTACCTACAGGACCGCTACATTGATCGTTAAATCGACCTCGGACACCTCGATCCACCCTGTCAATATTACCGTAGTACAACAAGCGGTGGAGATCAATATTTCACCTGCGAAGTTTTCAGGCGGGTCATGGTTTGACTATTGGGATAATGCTGTTAAAACAAAAGATGGCGGTTTTATTATGACCGGTATGGTCGGGTCTGAAGGTCCCGGTCTCTCTCTGAAAGGCGGAAGCGACATATGGGTTATTAAGACAGATGCAAATGGCGGTTTAGTATGGCAGAAGGCATTTGGTGGCAGGGGGCAGGATATCGGCCGTAGGGTTATAGAAATGGAGGATGGAGGTTATGCAGTAGTGGGAACTGTTGAAGAAAGTTCTGACGGAGATATTTCTGCCATTCATGGTTTGAATGACGCCGCGATCATCCGGTTGGATGCTTCCGGCAATATAATATGGAAGAAGGTATGGGGAGGAAGCCGGAACGAACAAGCCTACGCGCTGGCAGAAACAGCAGATGGGGGCTTCATCGTATCAGGAAGCAGTGAGAGTAATGACGGAGACATGGCGGGACAATTGAAAGGCCCATCTGATATATGGCTCTTATCGCTTGACAAAGATGGTAATTCAAGGTGGCAGAAAACTGTTGGAGGTATGAGTGGAGAAGACCGCACAAGCATTATAAAGACTACTCAGAATACTTATCTGTTGCTGGGGCTTACCGCAAGTAACGACGGAGAGTTTGCCAGTGACGTCACCAACAATTATTACCACGCATTTATAAGAGAAATTGATGCTAATGGCAATAAGTTAATGCATGTTAATTACGCCGGGTCACAATTTGGCTGGCTTACAAGTGGTGTACAAACTGCTGATGGCGGCTTCATACTCGCCGGTAGTAATGAAAGTCATGATGGCGATTTTATTTCCAATCGTGGCGGCCGTGACGCATGGCTGCTTAAAATAGACCGGAGAGGTAATAAAATATGGCAAAAACTGCTGGGCGGCTCTTCTTCAGACCAGGCTTATTCTGTGAGAATTGTTGATAATGGTTATCTCGTATTGGCCGACTCCTGGAGCGAAAACAGGGACGTGAAGACTAACCTGGGAGATAATGATCTATGGGTATTCCAGGTTGATGATAAGGGAGCTATTCAGTGGCAAAAATCATTCGGAGGCACCGGGTCCGACAATGGTTGTGACATCTTTTACAATGCTGATAAAACCATCACTGTCCTGGGTACTTTTGAGAGTAACGACGAGAACTGTAAGGGCAATCCTGGCAGTTATAGTCCGGCAGTGTTCCAACTCACGGTACGCTAGAACTGTATCATAAAACAAAAAAGGGAAAGCGGTCGCTTTCCCTTTTTATAACTACTTCGTAGCCGGTTCTTTTGGCCGTTCTTTTACCAGCACCAGGTCTGACATGAGAACGTTCATCGGGATATTCCCCAGCTTCACGATACCACGTTTGTCACGGATCTCAATGAGTTTACCTACCTGACCGTTACTCTTTATTTTTACCTGGTCGCCCAGTTTAAGGTCACTTCCTACTACTTCCAGGAACCGCTCCTGCACCTTCTTCTCAAAACGCTCATTGATCGCCTTTTCCTTTTTACGGAATAAGAGTGCTTCCGCCTGTTTGAGCACTTTCTGCTTATCGTCGGTACGCTTCCACTCTATCACGATCTGTTTCATCTTGCGTTCCATGTCCTTCAGGTATTGCAGCTCCTCTTCCTTGATCTTGTTCTGAAGCTTCAGCGTAGTGAACTGCTGCGTCTTCCTTTCTTTATCGGAGAGGATCTCGTATTCCCGCTTGAGTTTTTCATTCTCCTTCAGGAGGATTTTCAGTTCCTTTTCCTTCGCCTCTATCTTCTGCAGGTCCTGTTCGGCCTTATTTAACAGTTTATCCAGCTGGAAATGCCCTTCATCTACGAGGTTCTTGGCACGGGATATCAGCGAAGGATTTAGCCCGATACGCTGTGCGATAGAGAACGTATAAGAACTACCCGGTTTGCCTACGATGAGTTTGTACATAGGCAGCAGGTTTTCTTCGTCAAAGCCCATCGCACCGTTAATGATACCCCTCACCTTATTGGCCATGATCTTCAGGTTGAGGTAGTGGGTGGTGACAATACCGAAGGCATGTTTTTTGGCCATTTCCTCCATGATCACTTCTGCGAAGGCGCCCCCGAGATTGGGGTCGGAACCGCTTCCCAATTCATCTATAAAGAACAAGGTTTTACCATTGGCTTCTTCCATGAAGTACTTCATGTTCTTCAGGTGTGAGCTGTATGTACTCAACTCAAATTCCAGGGACTGCGTGTCACCGATGTGGATCATCAGCTGGCGGAAAATACCAAGTTGTGAACTGGGATGTACCGGCACCAGCAGGCCTGCCTGTAACATGAGCTGGATCAATCCCACTGTTTTCATGGTCACCGTTTTACCGCCGGCGTTAGGACCACTGATCACCAGGATATGACTGTCCTTATCCAGGGTCAGGTTTACCGGGATAGTCGGTTTCTTGTTGCGGCGGTTATACAATAACAACAGCGGGTGATATGCTTCCTGGAGGTGCAGCTGTGCATGCGGTGAAAGCATGGGATAATTACCATCCATATCCAGCGCCAGCTTAGCTTTTGCTCTGATGAAGTCGTATAACCCCAGGATCTCGTGATAATTGTTAAGCAGTTGTGCATGCTGGCTGAGGGCTGCTGTCAACGTGCGCAGGATCTTGTAAACCTCCTTGCTTTCCTCTCTTTCGAGGGACATGACGTCGTTGTTCAGCTCTATCGTTTCTTCCGGCTCTATGAAGGTAGTACGGCGGGTATCAGACTCCCCGTGCTGGATACCTTTCACCATACGTTTGTTTTCCGCGTAGATGGCTACTACCCTTCTGCCGTTCAGGAACGCCTCTTCCGTGTCGGCCAGGTAACCCAGTTTGCTGAGTTTACTGAGGCAACGGTCGAACGCACGACGCAGTTCATTCCTTTTACGGAAGAGGTTCATACGGATCTTAGCCAGTTCGGGTGTGGCGTTATCGCGTACGTCGCCGTTTTCGTCCAGCACATCGTCGATCAGGGCGGTGATCTTCTTTTCATAATGGGTATGCGTGATCACGCTGAACAAGCCGGCATACTGTACCCGCCTGTCGTGATCAAAGAAACGTACAATACTGTGCATGCTTTCTGCAAGCTTGCGCAAGAGCATAATCTGTTCACCGCTGAGTACTGCACCCTGGATGCCGAGCATCCGGAGTTCATTTTTCAGGTTCAGTACATAATCGTTTGGGAAATGCTCCTGCAGCAAAGTAAGCTGCTTGTATTCATGTGCCTGTTGCAGGGCCGTTCTTACATAGTCAATGTGGGTGTGCAAACGCAGGTCATCTGCCATTTGTTTACCCAACTCCGTTTTACAATGCTCCTTTAACAAAGCCTGTACCTTGTCAAATTCCAGCTGTACCAGTGCTGAATCGGGAAAATATTTCATCTTACTTATCCATACAAAGCCTGTAAACCCTTTGTTTACAGACGGTTAAAATTGGCTGATGCCGTTCCGTACCTTATACGGTCTGGCAAAAGGAATGTTAAAGTTACTTAACTTGGTGATCTAATCCGTCAATCTTATCGTAATTTAACTTGTTGGGGTGTCTGAGCCCTTGACATTAATGCCACATTCAACATTTTAAATCATGCGAAGATACTCATTATTAAGCTGTTTACTGGCACTAACTATCAGTGCCTGTGCACAGGGCGGAAAATCAAAAGACAAAGTACCAGGAGATATGGAAGTCAGCAACAATGTTAAAACTGAGAAGGCTACATTTGGCGGTGGCTGTTTCTGGTGTACAGAGGCCCAGTTTCAGTACCTGGATGGGGTGACTAAAGTGGAATCCGGCTATGCCGGCGGCACCGTCGCTAATCCCACATACGAACAGGTAAGCTCCGGCACTACCGGTCATGCGGAAGTGATCCAGGTAACCTACGATCCTGCGAAGATCACTTATGAAGAACTGTTACAGGCGTTCTGGCAAAGCCACGACCCTACCCAGTTGAACAGACAGGGTAACGATGTAGGCCCACAGTACAGGTCTGTTATTCTCTATCACAATGAAGAGCAGCATAAACTGGCCGAATTGTATAAAGAGAAACTGCAACAGTCAGGCGCGTATGATAAACCGGTAGTAACTGAAATAGCACCGATGACGGCTTTCTATAAAGCGGAGGACTATCATCAGAACTATTACAATGAGAATGGCTCTCAACCTTACTGCCACTTTGTGATTCAGCCTAAGCTGGAAAAATTCAAGAAAGTATTTAAGGATAAGTTAAAGAAGAACTAACTTACTGTAATACAACATTTTCACAAAGCGAATGACTTATCCCGGTCATTCGCTTTGTGCTTTTATGCCTATTCCCTTCGGTTACATATTTAAAAATAAAGGTATATTGCAGCAGGACAAGCTACGTATCCCGCAAACTGTTAAGCTCTATATACCTATTACCCATGAAATACGAACAATCCGTGGCTGCGAATATCTCCGAGCAGGAGAAGGCTTTTCGCACCTTTATCGGCAACGACCCTGCACTGAGTTATTTCCTCGAAACGGGCTCTATGCGTAAAAACGCTAAATTCTCTAAAGAAGAGATCTATAAGGACCCTGCATTCCTGGCATTCATTTCCCCTTATTTTCAGGATGTCTATGTAAAGGCTATCTTAAGGGCATTCGATCTGAAAGATACAAACCTGATGAGCGACGTGGCAGTGAACCCTATCCTGCTGGACGACGCGCATAAAACACAGGCTTTTGATCAGATCCGAAGGTACCTGGAGGAAATGAAGGGGAAACTGGTTTCACTCAACAACAGACTGCAGCTTGGAGGCTCCGTTACCATTACCGAACTGTCAGAACATGCCGGTATAATGGTTATTGCCAACCTGAACTATCTCCCTCTTGAGTTCCAGGACTTCCGTTCCGGCTATGGCAAAGAGATATTCAAAGTGGTACGCTGGCTGGTAAGCAGGAATTTCTCCGCAGCATTGAATATTGCCACTGACCTGCGTCAGCTGAAATGTGATGCGCAGACAACATATGATAATGATGCTTTGTATCAGACCCTGGAAAATGCAAGTCAAAAGTCAAGTGCTGCACAAGGTGTAACCGGCGGTAGCGGTAGTAACAGTGGGGCTATATGGGGTATCATTGGTTTCATTCTTATTATCATTAAGTTGATACTGATGTTTTCAAACTAAGATCTGATTTCCCGATAAAACGAAAGCTGACTGAAACGCATTATTGCTTTCAGTCAGCTTCATATACTTTATAACCCATGCAATACGAACAAACCCTCACTGCCAGCATATCCGAACATGAGAAGACATTCCGCACCGCTATCAGCAATGACCCTGTGCTGCTCCACTTCCTTCAGGCGGGGACTATGGGCAGTGGTGAAAGATTTGCCAAGCAGGCAATCTACAGGGAGGCTGCATTTGTGACATTTATCTCTCCTTATTTTCAGGATGCATATGTTAAAGCCACCATCAGCGCGCTTGATCTGAAAGATACAAACCTGATGAGTGACGTAGCGGCGAATCCTATCCTGCTGGATTACCAACACAGACAACAGGCCTTTGATCAGATCCTTGTTTACCTGGAAGAAAAGAAAGCAAAACTGGCCTCACTGCATTATAAAATAGTAATGCATGAGCCAATGGACTTTATGGAGCTGCCTGATTTTACCAATATAATGACAATCACTAACCTAAATTATCTGCCCGGTGAGTTCCTGGACTTCCGTACCGCTTATGCGGAAGTGGCCCTAAAGGTGATAAAATCTATCGCTAACCGGGAGATAAAGATGTCATTAAATATGAACACCAACCTGCGTGAACTGATCGTCGACATTCAAATGTTAAATGAAATCACTGAGTTCTACAAGGTGATCAGCGGTGCGAACAACGAACAAAGTGCGATGGAATGTGAACGGGCCCATCGCTGGCACCGGCACCACAGGCGCTCTCATTCGGATTGGGATTGGGATTTCTGATCGCTGTTTTATCTTAGATACGCTATCTTACTAACTAAAATATAACTACCGCACCTGCCGGTTAAAACAAAAGCTGACTGAAGGCAAATGGAGATTTCCATTATTACTTTCAGTCAGCTTTTATTTATAAGGTAAGAGTTCTATAATCTTCCCGCGTCTTTATCTCTTTTCAAAAGAACAAACCCTTCGTACCAGCCCATTCGTTTGATATAATCAGAGAAACGGTCCGTCACCTGCTCATATTCTTCCGATCCTCCTTCATACTCATAGACAGGCGGATCATCTCCTTCATCAAGTCTGAAAAAACTGACTACCGCATTTTCTTTAAAAACCACGAATACAAATATGTTGTCATAATCGAGCGTTATCCCGTTTCTATCTGTAATTTCTTTAGCTCCGGCCTGCATCTCTTTATACTCGGGGAATTTATATCCATTTTCAGGTGCGATCCTGAACGCCCGTTTTTTTCCAAGTAAAAGATAAAGTTCCCGGTACGCCCGTGGAAACTTTATCTTAAGCTCTTTCTCTATCTTATTCACCTCACCCTCCGTACATGACTCAGGGATATCGAAATACTTCTTGTAGTCAAGTAAGAAATCCAGGTACAACAAATCAGCATTCGTCATTATTCTAAATATTTTCCTTCGTAAACAATCACCTCAATATTAGGGAATTTCTCCTTAAAGATCCTTATTGCGTTGGCACAGGAAGGACAAACGGGTCTCTCACTATAAAGGTTGATCTTCTTAATGTCAGTTGCATTCATCTTTCCGCTCGCTATCTTATTCCAGATATACTCAAGGTACTTAGATTCGGAATCCTGTACACGATCAATAGCTCCGGTGTTGAACTGATCATAATGGCGGTCTTTGGGGACAGCATCCGGAATGATCACTTCTGACTTTGGATCAGCAGGAGGATTTGTTGGTCTTGGATTCTTCCCGCTATGCGACACTTGTTCAATCACTTCACCATTTGCCATTTCCATTTCGGTAACAAGAAGGTTCTGGTCTGCACCTATACCATACTTCGTTCTTGCCGCCTTCAACGTTTTCATTGCCTCATCACTCAGCGCTGCATTGCGATAGATCGCTGTCGTAAATATTGAGTTGGCAAAGAAGCTGGTTTCAAAATCAGCAGCCTGCAAAAGGTTCTCTATTTCAATTCTGATAGCGTTGAACTGTTTGTACTTTTCCGTGGTAAGTTTACCGCTCTTCAGAATAGTTTCAGCGTCTTTTATCTGTTTATTAAGCCTGGTGAACAGTGTTGGATCTTCTGTGAACACCGTCAATAGAGCCTCCCTGTAATTCGTAAACCTCCTGTTACCAACTAGTCCGTTTACACCCAGGGGCAGTTCCTTTTTAATAACCTGAATAAGCCTATCGCTGTTTTCGCATGCCGTTATAAATTCCTTGTTCTCAAGCAACTTCTTCGCTAGTGCGCTATTAATACCAAATGCTTCTGCGAGTGAGCTCACATCCCATTTTCTGATAGTGGCCTTACCCAGCAGTATCATATCCCCTTCCGCTGGCTGCTGCTTTCCAATGATTAGTTTTTTACTATCGTCTACATTGCCCGCCTCGTCTATGTACTTAAATCCGTTATCCGCCTCTATCAGTCCGTTCTTATATACTTTTACCGCTCCATCATTTGCTACTATCGAACGGCCTAGTTTACGGCTAAGATTCTTTGCCGTCTCGATATCAACGCAGGACAACAATACCAGTTGACCGTCAGCCGGGATATTATTTGTACTGTTGATCCATTGAGCAAGGGACCTATGTGTCATTTCGATATCCTGCCCCTTATGCATCACCCTGAATATGTCACCATCAGCATGCACGACAAGGTAGACGTTCTTATCATCAACTGCTTTCGTGCTTTCCAGCCAGGATACCACCTCGTCCGTTCTATTGCCACTTACAGCCACCACTCTTTTTTCTATCTCTTTTGCATCTGCTACCAGGTCGTCCAGGTGAATGGCATCTGCCAGCTGTTTCCTTACCTTCAGCATATCTTCTATCTTCTGCTGCGACTTACCTGCCTGCCGTGCTGCATTCAGCTCTACATCCAATTGAGCCAATGTCCTTTCAATCTTCGGTATTGACGCAACCATGTTTGGCAGGGATACTGCAAAACAGGAAAGTTGCAGATAGAACCTTGTATCATCCGAGACAGCGTCATTGTCGAGCAACTGTAATGTAATGCCCCCCGCAGATCCAATCAGATCAGCGTATACAATGGCCTTCCTTAAATAATTACCTGCAGTAAACAAGACTTTCGCGCCCCAGACACCAACTATCATCGTACCGATATCGACTGCCAGCCACGCCGTTTTTTCCGTCACCTGTGCATTAGTTACAGACGCCATCAATGCTACCTGCAAGGCCGGTACACGTAGTATAGCCCCTCTCTCATACACCTTATCTCCAATTGCGAACTTACCTGCGGTTTTAATTGTTACGATATCATTGTATCTGAACAACTTTTTATTTATCAGCAGCTGGCTCGTGTCGAAAAGTTCTACCTCAACATTTTTGAACTGCAACATGTCAGCTTCTACCTGTGCGATAATGTTGTGATCTTCCAGCTCGTCCACGACCTTTTCCTCTTTTTCATAGAAGTATCCCGATCCCGTGATCATATTACTCAGGGCCATCAATACACCTATCTGAGCGTCTTCCGTCTTGTTCATCTCGTCAAACAGCTCGTAGATCTTTCGGATGGTGATACTATCTTCTATGTATACCAGCGCCGGGAACTGATCTTCCTCCTTGAAGCTTGCAAGCAAACGTAAATATGGAAGGTCCTTCCGGTTAAAGTAAACTGCAGTGTTGTAATGCTTCGTCAGCAGTTTCAGCGCCAGTTCTCTTTTCTCCAGCGGTACAGATCGCAGATGAAATGCCGGATCGCCATCCAGTTGGGCAAATATTGCGTTAGCCGGTGTTCCGTCATACAGGTTCTCCCAGAAGTGATCATCTTCAGCTACTGAGGTATTGATGAACTTAACAAATTCGGTATAGAAGGTTTCGAAGAAAAGTTCCTTGTTTCCGTTATACGCAACCTTAATACTATCATGTTTCTTCAGGTATGCACCCCACGGATACTGATAATCGTACGTGGTCCTGGTATCCTTTATTTGCTGGTTAGGATCCCCTATCACGTGCACCTCCGATACCGTCTGTGGCATTTCCCAGTTACCTCTGTCTTCAAAATTGGTTTGGGTAAACTTATCAAAGTAGTCAGGGAAAACATTTCTCATCTGCGCCAGCTTGTCTACCCAGATATATTCTGCTGTCGAACAATGCCCCTTGATCATGCTGATCGTTACAGGCGAGATACAGTACTGACAAGCGCCATTTACAGTCATTGGAACTTCCTGCTCAAGCACTCCTCCATAAACACCTTTCATCGGCATCCGTCCTTTGAACGGATTGAAACGTCCCACCAACTCAGTAAAGTTAAGCTTCGGTTCTCCTCCCTTGTAAGCCGGAACACCAATCCTGGCGAACTTAAACAGCTTGTATTTCTCATCACACTGTACAGGATATACAAATCCATCAACCAAAGTAGTATCCGCAATCTGTATAAAGCGCTCACCGTTTGAATTCCTGTATACACCTTCCGCATCAACGAAACGGTATTCTTCCATGGTGCCTGCGCTGTTCTTCTTTTGGAAAGCCCTTACTGCCCCTACTGTGATCTGAGGATCATACGTATCCTTACCTCCTGCCACCCTGATCGCACCATACTGGAACTGTACGCTGCCCAGACTGTCGAACGGCACTGACACAGCTGTACCCGATAATGAGAGGAAGGAAACCGTCTTATCGTCCTTGTTCATGAAGGTACTGTTGATCTGCTGACCTATGTAGTTCTGACTGCTTCCATCTTCATCAAATACGCCCCATACATGTCCCGGATCGTGCAGGATATCCCACTGGAATTTCAACAGGCCGAAACCATTACCGTAGTCCATCAGGTTGTCGGTAGAGCTGCGCTCCAGGCCAACAACATTGCTGAACGTATGCTCCAGTGTATAATCGCCATGCCCTATTTCATGCACCACTGTGCGGGCAACGTTATCATCACCGGCGCCTTTCGTGAATACAAATCCAAACTGGCTTTCACGCGGCATCTTACCTGCGAGGTCGCCATCGGACAATGCGGCTTCGTCTACCAGGAACAGGTACACAGCATCATTATCGATCTTAACGGCCTTCTTATAAGCCTTCTGTAAGGCCTTCTCTTCGCCCGTGAATCCATTACTGAGGAATGCACTCCCCTTATCCTGCAGGATGCTGTCGCCATTGCTGTCCCATGTTCTGTTAAAGCGGAAGCCTTCATCTGTCTTCACCTCATAGGTGATACCGACTTTGCCATAAGCCTGCTGTAAGGCTGCTTTTATTTTTGCTTCAGGCACGGCCACCTTCGATCCTACCGGCACCAGCACCAGTTTCTTTGGCAATGGCGTATAACTTACCAATAACAGTTTACCCAGGCTGATGTAACCACCTTTTCCATCCGGATGAACTGCGTATATTTCCTGTGCATCACCGCCATGGCCACCTGTCAGCTTAATAGAGAAACGACCGTTACCATTATCTTTCGCTTCCAGCACGATGCCCTTACCAGTAATAAACTTCAGCTTAGCGGCTGTAATATCACTTGCTGAGTTTGTCAATGTAGCGATCACTTCTTCCTGTTCGCCCGGTACGATAGCTTTTGCACTAACGTGGTACTTACCATCTGCCAGCGATTCATATTCGCGGGCTACCATCTCTTTACCTGCGTAACTGTCTTTCCATGCGTCAAATCCGTAAGTATTGCCCTGACCGGCAGTAAACGTTACTGTTCCTTTGTCAAGCTGCAGGTTCTTTAAGGATTCCAGTACCCGCGGTGTGATCGAATTATCACGTTTACCAATAGCAGTTACCTTTCCGCCTTTATCAATGTTAAAGAGATAACCCTCGCCATCTTCCAGGACGAGCGGTAAGGTTTTACCCTTGTCCTTGTAGTTTATCACTTCTTCCTTACCGGTCTCATTGTCTTTAAGTGTGATGGTACCTTCGTCCGTATTTACCTTGATATTAGCAGGTATGAAGAGTTTCAGTTTTGTTACGATATCAGGAACGATATCCCCGTTCTTCACATCGCCTACGTCATTACCACCATGTTGTTCATCCAGTTTGTCGTTTACGAACTTGTCGATACCTTCTGTTGAAGCATACACATTGCCCGCTGTCACCACCATGTCTGTATTGATGGAGATATCCTTGAACTCCATCTGCAAACCAATACCAAAACCAAGCGTGATTACACGGCCTTTACCGGAGAACTTACCGTTACTACCCTTTGCTTCTGTCAGTATGATATCAAAGTTGCCTACGCGAATGATCTTTCCGATACTTAAACTTGCCAGCGGTTCTTTGTTAGTGGGCACAGGTATCCTACCGGCATCACCACATACAAAGGTCTTAGCAGAATCTGTTTTTACAGTTACTACATCACTGGGAGGTCCATAGATACCGGCTATTTTCCATTGCATTCTTCCTTCATACACACGGCCCGGTTCGAGGCTATTCACGCTAAGTGCAGTATCTCCTTTCTTTTCTTCTGTTTGCCAGTCGAACTCCGTATCGCCTGTTTTGGCCGCACGATATTGCACGCGGTAAGCCTCCACCTTATAAACCGCATCAGCAGGTTCCCAGTTAAAACGTAAGCTGCGTTCGCCGGTAGAACGTCCTTTCAATAACGGCTTCTGTATATTGCCCTGTGTAAAAGGATTATTACCAAGATAAGTGAACGTACAACTCTGGCTCAGTCCCTGGTTGCTGAACATATCCCTTCCGCTCTTATCACGTGCCTGTACCACCCATACGTATTGCATGCTGTCCCTCAACTGCGGTTCGCCAGGACCATATGCGATCGTGTTACTTTGTGTAACCACTGTGTAAATAGGCTTGGCGCTACGTAGAATGTAATCGGGATTGCTACCGGCCGGTCTTACCTCATACAGGGAGAAGACATATTCTGTTCCGCTTCCCGGCAAAGGGTTAGGCGAGTTACGGCTGCTCCAGTTAAAGGTGACGAACTGCGGGTCCAGTTTCTCCACGCGGCTGTTACAGATAGGCAGGTTTAATAAGGGCGGATCACTCTTCCGGAAAAAGAACACGTTCGATCCCATATTACTTACCTGTACCTGCGGGCGGCTATAGTCAAACGCCGTGAAGGATATGCGGTATGCCCCTTCCGGCAGGGAACGGGTCTTTTCGTACTGGTCCCTGCTGAAGCCACCACTGTATTCAATATTGGCGGGGTTAAGATAATCTGCCAGATCAATCCCTCCGATGATAGTAGGAATGCCAGCGCTCAATGACAGTGGCTTGGGATTGAACATAGCGGCTGTCCGCATAATAACCGTACCGTTCTGTTCAACAGTCATCCGCAACCGGATATTGTAGCTGGGCAGTGTCAGGTCATTCTGCACAAGTATCACGCGCAGTTTGTCGCTACCTGCTACTGCATAGTCAGGAAGATAAACACTGTACGGTGGTATGATCTGCGTGCTGGCAGTAACCGGGTATTGCTGGGCATGAACGTTTGTTATACCTAATGCAAACAGCAACAGGCATAGAACGGATCGGTATATATGGGACATCCTCTGGATATGATTAAACGTTATTGTCAAAATGAATAGGTATAGTTGATCGTACTTGTCAGTTCATTGTAACCGGGCTGGTAAGTGGTAGCTCCACGAAGTACCCATGAAACAGTTGCGCCTATCGTGTGTGTCTGCTTACTGAATAACTTCTTCTTTCCTTCCCCTTCCGCAGCGGCATCGGGTTGTTTTCCTTTCGGACTGTAATTAACATTCAGCCCTGTATTAAAGAGCGTACTGTTAGTTGATATGACCGTTCCTTCGCCTGTTGTATTCTTTGCAGATGTTACATTGTATACTGCTGAAACGCCTGTGCGTAATGTCTTCTCCAGGAATTGTTTATTGACGTTCATACCGGGTCCCATGAAAGTAGTGCTCAATCCGGCTGCTGTGTTCTTGTAATAGTTCACGGTGGCGCTCATGGTCAGGTCTTTCGGCGGCAGACTGTAGGAGTAGCTGACATTGGACGTAAAGAATTTAGTAAGTATCGGTGCAGTCGTATCATTGCTGCTTCTGTCGCTTGCATACTGGTAGGAAGAGTTCAGCGTAATTGCCTGCTGTCTTTCTTTATCGCCGGTATGATACATCACCATGGCATTGTAGGTATTATTCACCTGGTAGAAGTCCAGCGTATCCATTGGGTTGTTGAAATAAGGATCGGCCTGTGGTCTGACGCGGGTATAGTTACTGAAGTTGGAATATCCTCCGTTCAACGCCCAGTGGTCGCCAGCAACAACGCTGGCATTACCGTTCACTACCCAGCGTTTGGCATCACTGCTCTTACTGTCGTCCAGGTTATTGACCTGCATACCTGCATTAGCAGAGAGGTTCACCCTGCCATTGAACAGTTTAAAGGAAGGAGCTACGGTGATGTTGCGCATGTCGTTCACCACATTATATGCGCCCAGTGTTACATAGTCGGGCGCTACCCTTTCATAGCGCAGCTGCACTGTATAAAACGATCCGTTATATCCCAGTCCTGCCTGTATGGCATCGAAGTAACGGGTATTATTGGTAGGTGATAAAAAGTGGCTTAAGAGGTTGGACGTTCCCCTGCTGCTATCAAACGCATTCTTTTCTCCACGTACATCCCGGTTGATGGCAGACACTGAATATTCTACATCGACGAAGATGTGCTGAATAATGTTTTGCTTCACATTGAAGGCTACCGCGACGTTCTCTCTAGGTGTAATGGTTGCGTCGTCGGGAATGAAGGGCAGAGAAGCCGCATCGTCTTTAGCGCGGAATAGCGATATGCCATAGGCGTTGCCTTCATTTTCATATGCCACTTTCAGACCTGCGCCTTTACGCTCGAAAGAGGCCCTGCTATAGCTTTCCGGCACAAGTACATCAAAAGGCACGGCTTTCAGCAAGGTGCCGTACATGGCGGAGATACGCCATTTCGAAGGCGTCAGCTCCACTCCCACACCATTGAACATATGACCTGCCAGGGTGTAATTGCTGAAGTTCATACTGGAACTTCCCACGTACAATCGAGCCCATTTGTAACTTGGTGCAAAGCGGAACTGATTAAAAGGCTGAGAGTAGTTCTTTCCCTGGTTGCTATAGCTGAATGAGAAAGGCATATCATATCCGAACATGTTGATATTGATATTACCATTGAGGTACCATGCAAAGGGGTCTCTTCTGGCGTCAATGCCACTGGCCGTATAAGCGGTGGTACTCGCATTTACGGAGCCATTCATGGTCACACCTTTCTTTACGCCAAGCTGGTCAAGTGCCTGACCGTTTGCCATACTGATGCAGATCAGCAACATACTGACCGTTGTAATAAAAAATATGTAGCAATGCTTCATAACGCAATACTTTTATTTGGGAGATAATAAACAAGCACCTGGTGTGTGCTTAATATTTAACTTCCACCACTTTGCTCATTTCTGCTTTCACATCTCCTTTCATTACAGCGGTGATCTTATATTTATAGACATTTCCAATGAACACCTCATTGTCGGTCCAGTCCTGTTTAGTGCCATCCGCAGTAGTGTACAGAATAAAGGGATTGTCGTTCTTCGCGCGATAGATGCGGTATTGTTTTACTTCCGGTTGATTATATTGCCAGCTTAGTTCTATCTGTTTCTTCTCTGTATTGACTGTTCCTTTGAGGCCTTTCACTCCCGGGCGTTTACCTGATTCAAACCAGATATCGCCGCTTAGTTCTTTAGCATGATTACCTGAATCATCGTATACGGCCAGTTCGTAGTAGTAAGTGTTACCTGCTACCAATGCTGTATCGGTATAGCTTTCCCGCTTGGAGGCGGTATCCCACACGGCCACTTCTTTCCGGCTGCTGTCTTTTGTATTGATGCTGTATAGCGTATACTTTACGACATCGGCACTGGAGCTATTTACCCATTCGAGTACGACAGCGTGCAAGCTGTCAGACCTGTAAGCCTTCGTGATAAGCGGCCGCGAAGGCGCTATGGTATCGGGTCGTTTCAACATCACGTAAGGCGAATATTCAGATGGATTGTAGTTCTTATCTACCGCGATCACCTTGTAGAATACTTTAGAGGTAAGGGTATGCAGGGTGATGGTATCTGTGAACTGCGGGCGCATCAGGATTTCACGTGTTACTTCTATAAATTCTTCTTTGGTACTGTTAGCCCGGAACACTCTGTAACCGCGCAGGTCTTTTTCTGTATTTGCCGTCCACAGTAAAGAGACAATACCGGTAGAATCTACTTTACCTGCCAGTCCGACGGGAATGGCAGGCGGCGTACTGTCTATCAGTTGTGCAAAGTATGGGAATGAATAAATGGCTTTGCCTCTACGGGTAATTCCCTTTATGCGATAGTAATTTGACAGTTCGGGCTTATCGTCGGTAAAGGTGGTTGCTGTACCCTTTAAGGTTGCCAGCGGGCTGAAAGGCCCTGTCCCTTTATCTGAACGGGTGATGATCAGTTTATCCAGTTGCTGTGACAATTTACCTGGCAGGCTCCATTGCAGGGTGATCTTCTTGTTGTCCACGACAATGATCGTGTCCATGACAGGCATGTCGGAAACTGCCGGTACTCCTATACCTGCTACGGTCTGTGAATAGGGCCCATATTCGCCGAAGGGCGTAACACCTCTTATTCGATAGGTATATCTGTTATCATTATCCGGCAGGGAGTCCTGGTAATAGGAAAAGCCGTTCTTATCCGGCGAGGTGGGCAGGATAGGAAGATCTGATACTGGTTTAAAGTTTTTTCCATCTACGGCACGTTCTACCATATAGGCACTATACATACTACGGCTATAGGTGGTGAGCCAGCCCAGAGTGGCAGTACTGTCGCCACAAACAATGGCCAGTTCCGCCGGTTTCGCCAGTGCAACCGGTTCATCCAGTGAGGCTACTACGAAGGCCGTATCGATAATCAGGCCCTGTGGTTGCTGTGCCACTGCAATGCGGTAAACGTAACGTTCTCCTTTCTTTACCTCTTCGTCTTCCAGGTACAGACCTGCACTTTGAGCGGTGGCTATGGAAAGATCGCATGACAGCAAGGCCATTACCATCCGCCAGTCATTAGTGTTCTTACTTTCCAGGTAGGCGCCGAAGCCCTGTTCGGGCGTTACTTTTTTACCGCCTTCACCGTAGATCAGTTCTGCGATCATCGCAAAGCGATCATCCCTCTCTGCCAACGCTTCCATACGTTGCAAGGTGTATGGCTTCAATGGCTGACGGGTTAGCAGTACAGGTTTCGGCTGATTAATCAATACGCCGTTGTTCGATATAGTAAAGCGTTCAACGGTATAACCATACTTATTACCGATCTCCCAGGCTATAAAGCTGGCGGGCGACCAGCGCAGGCGGACCTTACCATTTTTGGGATCAGCTATCCCCACGACCTTATGTTCATTATCCTGTCCATAGGAAATACCTGTGCTGCACAATAACAACGTCACCGAGGTTAAAAGGGATAATAGGAAACGAAGCATGTCACTTATAATTTATAGTAGATACTCTTTGTAATTGTTGATGAGATCTGGTTCAATCCAGGTAAACGGTACTGCAGTTCTACAGGATAATAGATGTTACCCTGCAGGTCAGGGAATGTATGCAGTAACAGATTACCTGCTGGTGTAGCCGTAGTTCCAGTCAGATATGACCTGCCTGCTTTTGCAGTCAGCTCCATGTAGTCCTCATGCGCAGCAAAAGGCACGTAGTACATGAAGCGGCACACACCTGGTTTTAAAGGTGCAATACCATCGGTCACATGATTGCTTTCCAGCTGGTAGTAATTGTTATCATTGTTATACATGCGCACAGCTTCCAGTGGCGGTACGCCGCCGGTGGTAGCAGGATCACGTTCCAGCTTCATGCCTGATTCAAATGGATAACCGTTGTACATCAATGGCAGGACCTTGTTCTGCAACCAGGCGTTGTTCGTACCGGCCTTCAGTAATATGAGCGGTTTGCTGTTAAAGGTGGCGTCTCCGTTGATGTCAAACCTGTCAAAGGTTTCATCTGTATTGAAGCGGGTACCGATCACGGTTACATAACCTGTTGCGATATCCCACAGGTCCTGTGCGTTGGTTACGGCACTCATTTTCTCTGCAAAGGTGTTGTACTTGCTGGTGCGGAAATTGTATGCGATGATCTCTTTGTTGACGTCCGACTTCGCATCGCCTTTCAGTGAGGAGCTTGTAATAGTTGTGCTGTCGCCATCTTCTCCCACAGTAAGGTCCTCATTTTTCACTACGTTGTCAGCGGCCTTCTCTCCATCGAGGGAGGTGCGGGTGATGCTGTATGTGTAGATCATTTCCTTAGACAATCCGGAGGGAATATCAAAGTTGACCTGGGTCATTGCTTCATCATAGGATACATTCGAAGCAGCAGCCTGTTTCTGCGCAGAAGTAAATGCGGCCGTTACACTATAGTTTTTACCTTCGTCATCTGTTTTCCTGAACAGTTTCGGCTGACCATACTTCAGTTTGATATACCCTTTTTTATACTCACCTGGCAGGAAGTTATACTGGCTTCTTATAGGGTAAGCGTACAGGATATTCTCCCAGCTGATTGTTGTCGGTTCTTCGCCGGTAGTGAAGGTGCTTGACTTCGTTTCATAATCTATGTTCCTGCCGTCGCTTTTCAATACATCCCAGCCTGCACCATTCTGTTTCTCGAAGTGGATCTTTGCAGCAGCTGTCAGTGTGCTTTCTCCCGGCAACACATCGCGTTGATTGAGAGAAGCAGACATACCATCAGGGTTCACAACGATAGTACCGGTGATCGGTGTCTTATCGTTCATCAGCGTTACTTCATCCAGCTTAACACGGTAGGTAGCTACCTGATCATACTCATTCATCATGGAGAAAGGTTTCTCTATCGCAATGTTGAATGCTACCTGCGGCGAAGAGAACACGCTCACATCTGTGCCCTGATCATCCGGTTTAATATCGCTGATCACTTCAACGTTGATCTCTTTTCCGCCTACGATCTCACATTGTGAGCCCAGTTCCACCTTGATGCTGGCCTTTCCTTTCACCATGCCGCCGAGGATGGAATATTTCACGCCGACCATGCCACGGAACCATGCAGGGTTAGGCAGTTTAGCCTGTAACAATACCGCTGCTGATAGTTTGGCGATGGAGAACCCTTTCTTCCTTCCGAATACTTTCACACGGATACCTACGTCCCCTTTCAGATAAGCATATGCTTGTCCGGAGGCATACCATCCATTAAAGCCGATCACGCTACCGCTGCCTTTACACCTGGCTTCTCCGTAGTTACGCAATAAGATATCCGCGCCAGCGCCTACGGCAAACTCGCCATATACGCCATAGTCAAACGAGAAGGCCACTTTAAAGTGGGCGCCGAAACCAAAGCCTTTACCGGTACTCATACTATTTTCCATAGCCATGAAGTCGGTATTCACATCATCAAACACTTCATTCACTTCAGCAGGTACGGGTGGCATATCTTCCACTTTGGTACCCATCATGAAGTAGTTCTTTATTTCCGCTACGCCTATCACAGAAAGCCCGTTCATTTTTGACGGACGGCCTACGTATGCGTACCAGTCGTCCGGTCCGACGTGCAGCACCGATTCACCCACCAATCCACGTTCATGGATACCTTTAATTATACCGAGGATGTTGATGTAGGTTTTCATGCTTGCGTCAAACGTGCTGTTGACGTTGTCGTAACGCATCTTGAACTGAACCCATATTGGTGCGGAGTCATCCTCTTTTGCCTCATTTTTGCTCTTGGCCTTCAAGGCTTCGTGCATTACATATCCTGCACCGTCAAACTGTACATAACGTAACCCACCATTTGTCCCAAACTGTACTTCAAGCGCCACATTCACATTGATCAGCATTTCAGTGGCCAGTGCCAATGATACGCCACCCATGAAACCGAGGCCGGCTTCTTTGACCGGTACGTACTGGAAGATCTCGTTCACGTCCTTCAGACCTCCTTTTTTATCTATAACGTTCCTGCTATCGTAAGGGTCGAAATCTGCAGGCCGTTCCATATGATATGACATGCCTCCCATCAAACCGGTGATCTGCAGGATAGGCGGTACAGGAATGCGTATACCGATGTATGCGTCCACGTGCCAGTAGCGGTAATCATCTTTGGAACCGAAGTAGGCGGTCGCCTTTGCTTTCGGGATGGGGCCGGGAAGAGAGAAATCAAGCATTCCCCGGAAGCCGTTCCCATATACAGGATGATCATCAAACAGGGTAATGATACCATGCATCTGGAAGGCCATTACTTTCACTGTCAGGTCGATATCGCTGACGGTTACTTTATCCAGTTTCCATTTTGTATCGATCTTTTCAACAGCCACATTATTCACCATCACAGTTTCCTTTATTTCCTCCTGGGCTGCTGTTACGGTAAATCCGGCACTGCCGGCGAAGCCTTTGTCTTCTGAGTTCATGAAGTTCAGCTTCACGGTAGCGCCGATGGCCACTTTTCCATCTGAAATACCGAGGCTCAGGTCGTCAAACCCGATCGGGAAACCACTCATCTTTGAGTCACCTTTTTCTGTTTCTAAAGAAAAGGTGCCGCTATGTACGTAAGGCTTTTGTGTAGAAAGGGTCAGGTCTTCGAAGGCAATACCTTTTACCTTCAGCACGCTTTTATTGAGTTCTACTTTACCCGTGAGGGTTGCTTTCGGGATGAAGTCTTTATCTGTCTTGGTCACTTCGATGCGGCAATCCTTATTCAGGGTAATATTGCCTGCAAAGAATTTAAATGTTTTATCGGCGGTGGTCTGTAAAGCGAAGGAATAGTAAGTATCGCTGCCACGCATACTGATGGAGGCGTCGTAATTCAACGGATCATCACCCAGGAAACCGACCTTCAGCTGTCCGCCGAGGGAGCCGCCATTCAGTTTGTTCTTACTGAAGCTTAATCCCACTTTTTCGATGGACATTGGCCAACCGCCTGCACTGGCATCACCCAGTTTCACGATGTTATCAGCAGTGAGGGTACCACTTACCCCCTGATCATCTATGATGAAGTTTGTAACGTTGACTTTGGGCCTTCCACCTTTTGCGGCCACCTGTTGGGGCAATCCTACCTCCAGCTCCTGCAGGTAAAAACCTCTCCACAGCAAGGGACTGGCCGGATCGTCCAGCATATCGGCACTTACTTTGAGGCCGGTAGGGTTCATCACGTCACTCATATCCACAACGGCATGTTTGACTTTGAAGTTGAAGTCGTTCAACCCCTTTATGCGGAATGTGGGGATGTCGATATCGGCCATGATATTACTGAGGTCGCTGACGTTCACATTCAGACTAGCACGCACCGTTTGCTGTGCGGGGTCATCAGGTTCCAGCCAGCCTTTATCGAAATCAAATACGCCGCTCAAGTTGGCCGATTTGAAGCCGTTGCAATCCCATTCGACGAAGTTGCTGCCATTACCGGGGAAGGTAATCGCCACATGTTCATTCATGTTAACCTTTTGTTCATTGAGCAGGACCAGTTTGGTAGATGTTCCAACACCTATTCCTCCGGGAGTAAAGGCGATGTCCTTTCCACCAAAGATGAGGTCGCGGTCGGTACCCGGGAAGGTAAAACGGAAATAGGCGCTCAGATAGGCGCCTTGCGGTGTCATACGAATGCTGTCAATAGCAATGACATAGACCTTACCGTTTATTTCACGGACAAGACCGACCGGCAGTGTGCCGAGCGATTCGTTGGTCAGAAAACTTATAAACTTATTGTTTTCCTTGATCTTATTGAACACGCCCATAGCATGGTCAACTAATCCGGATTTGGCCGTATCTGCCGGTAAAGTGCTCGTGGAATCCGCCGCATTTACGTCAAGAGGCCTGAGGAAAAACAACAAAAAAAACAATACTGCCAGTACAGGTATAGGGTTGTTGTGCTTCATCGGTCAACAGGATGGGTCGTCCCTTAATATTAACAATAAAACAAATGTAACATTTTATTAACCATATTATACTTTTCTATATAATATTATTTAAGTGACTGATTATCATTGCAAAGGAAGTGAGTACGAGTAATTTTCCTGTACTGGTAGTGGTAAGTGAGCTGCGGCTGGAGGGTAGTTTGTCAGGGGCATCCGGGGGGTAAAGTACGCTTTATATATGGCGTATATATGGCGTATACATGCTTCATACGTGGACTTGATACGTAAAAGATCAGGCATTTTACCGGAGCATATAAGACATATGGCCTGCCATTCCGGTAAAATGCCTGTGTTCACTATTCCATGGTTTCACTGACCATCGCATTAATTTTCTTCTGTGTTTTGCGTAGGTGACGGTTTGCCATACGGCGGGCATCATCCGCGGTGGCTTCTGCTCCATCCAGGAGGCGTTGCATACCGCCATTCTTCCTGGTCAAATAGATGATCACTCCTGCTGCTGCTGCGCCGACAATGGAAGCGGCTATCAATGCTTTTTTCATAATCCTTCTTTTTGGTTACACTGGGGATAATACAAGAGTTATACCAATTGGCAACAGATTTTATATTTTTGCCGGCACAATTAAGTCCAAATGCCCGAAACCACACCTGTCTACAGCATTCCGTTGAAATACCGGAAAATGGAAAATCTGCATATTGTTTTCTGGTTGTTGAAAGATATAGGCTGGTGCCTGATCTGGAAACCACTGGGCATTGCGATGATCTTCCCCACGCTGATCATTGCTATCGTCATTGCTTACCGCACACGACAGTTTATGTCCGAATTATGCCATAATCTGGCTATTGCGGTGTGGATTACCGCCAACTCCTACTGGATGATCAGTGAGTTCCTTCATTTTGATGCAGAGATCGTTACCGGATGGATCACTTATAAACACCTCGCGCTGATTCCGTTCTTAACGGGCGTGCTGATACTGGGGTATTATTACCTCTGGCATAAACCAAGACATCCGGAAGAGACAGAGACGATGTGAGATGATTGCCGGATCGGATGATGATCGGGTTTATCAACGGTTTTGAATAATTGCGATTATGGGGGATGGTTGTTGAACACCCACGACCACGGGGTGACGCACCCGTTCACGGTTCCGTCCCCGGGGTTTACACCCCAGGTTCCTGTACAATGATGTTAATTGTTCCACCATACGGGGTGTAACCAATCGTCCCATCCTCCCATCCTGTTCACGGCGTCCTGGTAGTGTTCAGCGTTGCTGAAGGCCTCTGTTGAAGGATAGGTCAAACGTTTAGGAGGTGTTCCATTGGTCTGGGATTCATTACCCATATCGGTAATGGGCGCCAATACCGGGAAGCCGCTGCGGCGCTGGTTGGCGTATGCTTCAAAGCCGTTAGGGAAAAGTGCCACCCATTTTTGCATATTGATCTGTTCGAGTTCCTTTCCGGGTGTCAGGTCGTGTGCCCTGATAAATTCTGTTACCGTTTCTTCGGATATATAGGCTATCTCCGGATAGTATTTCAGCTGTTCGATCGCTGACCGGATACCGGTCTGATACCAGGTATTGGCATCGTCAGATATCCAGCCTCTCGCGGCTGCTTCCGCCTGCAGGAATGCTACTTCCGCATACCCCATGTGCAGGAAAGGATTTCCCAAGTGGTAAAAAGATTGGCTAAGCGTGCAGTACTTGTTGGTGGCAGGTATGACCACTCCTTCCGGGCTGACATAATCTTCCACATCATCCCAATAGTACAATCCCGGCGCCATAGACAGATAGTTTGTAACAGCTGTTATATCATTCCCGGAGGCATCCTTATTGACAAAAAAGGTGGACAGACGGGGATCTTTCTCTGCTTTCAGATACTCTACAAATGTGCTGCATCCCCTGGTCCACTCATGCACATTATCTTCCTGTAAGGCTTGTGAATAACCGTTTCCCCGTAAGTCGGGGTATGCATAATTATCGTGTAACATGCGGAAATTGTCTTCCGCGTTTTGCATCACACCGGCAGCTATTGCTGCCTTTACCTGCTCTCTTGCAACGATACCGTTCGCTTTGGTAAGCCGCATTGCCAAACGTAGTCTTAATGAACCTGCCAGCCGTTTCCATTTCCCCAGGTCGCCATTATAAACGATATCATTTGCGATGCCTTCTTTTGACGGATCGAATTGTGCTGTTGCTTCGGACAGTTCCTTAAAAAAATCAGGATAGATGTCTGCCTGTTTATCGTACGCGGGTGTGTATATTTTGTCATAATACGCCAGGCCAGCCTGTGAGTAAGGAATATCTCCATAGGCATCCGTCAGTAGGGAAAATACATACACCCGTAATATGCGGGCTGCCGCGAGGTAGTTCACGTAAATGGTATCGTTCTTATAATTTTCGAGCAGGTCTACCAGTTGTTTCAAACTCTTGCCATAGAGGTTTTCCCACATGCAGTTGTTATAAAATTCATCGTGAATATATTTCCCTCCTCTACCCATCTCTTCCGGTCCTGTAAGGTATTGCACCATCGGCTGGAAAAGATAAAGATTAGGATATCCCATCTCACGGCCTCCGTCCATAAAGTAAGCGGCAGCCGTTAGCTGATCGCCGGGGGGAATACGTTCTTTCGTCTTCGGGTTGGTATTGATCTCCTCAAAACCGGCAGTACACGAAGACAACAATATTATAAGCAGCAAACTCCATCTAGATCTTTTCATTGGCAGCAGTTAAAACTTGACGAACAGTTTAACACCGTAAGACTTTCGTGTTGGCAGGGAGCCATATTCCAGTCCCTGCGCGGTCGTATTATTATAACTCGATTCAGGATCTATATTAGGTACCGCTTTGTAAAGCGTGAACGGATTGCGCGTGATCAGTGAAACCGTTCCTTCACGGAATACGTTGTTGAAGAGGCTTTGCGGCAGTTCGTAATCGAGGTGCAGCTCCCTGACCTTTACAAAGGTGGCATCGTAAACAAATGCTTCCGGAATGTTCTCCGCCAGTCTTTTCCAGTAGGCCTGCGGATTCACGTATGCCGTCACCTCATTGCCGGTAGCTGCGGCTATACCCGTGATCGGTAATCCGCCGGTAGCCGTCCATTGTTCCGGTGTTCTTCCTGCGCGTATCCTCTCCTGTTCTGAACGTGCCCAGCCTTCCCGTCCTTCGAGCGTACCTTTCTGATTTCCCTTCTCATATGCCAACAGGTTAGTCATGGAATAGATGTTACCGCCATATTTCACGTCTACGAGTACGGTTAGCGATAAACGTTTATATGAGAACTGGTTGGTGATGCTACCTGTCCAGGCATACTGGTTAGTGCCCAGCCGGCTATCGGCCGTTGTATATTTCGGCAGATTATTTCCATCCAGTACCAACCGTCCTTTTGTATCCCGCAGGAAGTGGCGGCCTGTCAGCATACCGTATTCCGCATCCTTCTTTGCTACCACGGAAACATTGCCCCAGCGCGCCACTGCCATGGGGTAATAGGGAGACATCAATGAATTCAGCGACTGTATCCTGTTCATGTTGCGTGAAAAAATGATGCGTGTATCCCAGCTGAAGTCTTTATGTATCACAGGTGTTCCTCCCAATGCTATTTCTATGCCTTCATTACGGATCTTACCTGAATTGATCACGGCACTGGTGTAACCACTGGTGGTAGACACCGGCGCATTCAGCACCTGGCCAATCGTTCTGGTATGATACCAGGTAGCATCCAGGTGTATACGGTCTTTGAAAAAAGACAGGTCCACTCCTCCTTCGTAAGCATAATTAACACCCGGCCGCAGATCTGCAAACGGTACATTATCCACAGCCACACCACCAATGGAGTATCCTTTTATGCTGGGAATGTCGGGGTTGTAACCATATGTGAGACGCAGCAGATAAGGCTGTACAGCATCGGTACCTGTCTGTGCCACGGACAAACGGAATTTACCGAACGACAGTACCTGCTTGTTTTTGATCAGCTCTGTAAACTGAAATGCGGCAGATGCAGAGGGATAAAAATAAGCATTATGATTCCTCGGTAAGGTAGACGACCAGTCGTTACGCCCTGTCAGCGACAGGTATAACAGCCGCTTGTAATCAATGTCCAGGGAGGCGTAAACAGCATTGATCCTCTTCCGGAGGATCATTTCATGACGCATACGGGTCTGGAAATTATCAAGACCTCTTTCACCACGGATGTTCATTTCGCGTGCCGTTGTATTACGGACACGTTCTTCATAGTCCATACGGGTAATGCCCATATTCACTGAAAAGCGGAATTGATCCAGCTGACGGGTATAACTGAGCAGCAGGTCAGTGTTTATCTCCCACAGCTTCCTGTCTTTGAGCGCCATTGCGCCGAGCGGATTGACAGGCGTAGAATAATTCATCAGCTCATAAAAAGAGAATGCAGAATAATCTATACCCGAACGTACATGTACCGAGAAGCCCGGGCAGAGTTTATATTTCAGGCGGACAAAACCATTCAGACGGTCCTGATCGCTGTAGTTGGGCTGTTCATAAATAGCCCAGTAAGGATTGACCTGATAGGTGTTATTGTTCCAGTTGATATAATTTCCCGTCGCCGGATCTTTATATTCCTTTAACCAGTTAAGATCAATATTCGGAGCAATACCACTCAGCACATAACCGACATTGTTGGGGTTATCTGACAAGGCCGGGCGGTTCTGCACATCTTCATTGAGCCAGGCCATGCGGGCATCGAGCTCCAGTCGCCGGGAAAAGCGGGTCGTAACCCTGGCGGACAGGTGATGTCTTTGCAGTCCGCTGGTGGGTACGATGTCATTGTTGCGTGTATTGGTGTAAGATATCCGCAGGCGGGTCTTCTCGTTCCCTGTAGACAGTGCCAGTGTATTGGTCAGCGTAAATCCCTGGCGGAAGAACTGCTCTTTAGAATGCCTTGCTTTCATATAGGGGACTTTCTGTCCGTTCCAGAGCAGTACGAGGCTGTCGGCATTCATTTTCGGTCCCCAGCTGTATTGGGTATCCCAGCGGGCCTGGACAACATTTCCGGGCAACATACCATCCCGGCCACTGCCGTAGACTTCCTGGAAATCGTATTGACTGTTGAATCGTTCCAGCACTGCATTCGACGTAAACTCTATTTCCAGCCCTTTACGGACACCTTTCCTGGTCGTGACCAGTAAGACTCCATTTGCCGCGCGACTGCCATATAAGGCCGCGGAAGCCCCTCCTTTGAGCACGGAGAGCGTCTCTACATCATCCGGGTTAATAATGGCAGTACCATCACCGAGGTCATACCCTCCATATCTTTCCGCCTGACCGGGGGAAGTATTGTTAACGGGGATACCGTCTATAACGAGTAAGGGCTGATTATTCCCACCGAGTAAGCGCATTCCCCGCAGGGTCAGTTTTGTGGAACCTGCGGCGCCGCTGTTCACAGGACTAACATCCAGTCCGGCGATCTTCCCGCTCAGTGTATTCATGGGATGGATGTCCCGCACCCTTGTCAGTTCTTTTCCTTTGATCTCAGCATGTGCGTACCCGAGAGAATATTGTTCCCTGTTGATGCCAAGTGCGGTTACCACAACAGTGTTCATCTGCATGATACGGGCAGCTGTCAGTGTATCTCTATGGGGAGGGGTAATTTTTTTAAATCTGATAATGATCTGATGCCCGATGGTCCGGATATCATATTGCGTAGCAGGAAAAATACGTTCCAGTGCTGCCTGTATGGTGATCTGAGTTTCATTCATTGTAACGCGGGCATGCCCGTTGATGATCTCATTAGGATAAGCAAAGGACACACCAGTTTGCAGTCCTATCCATTTCAGAAAATCAGGTACGGACATTTTCCTCGTCCGGATATTCAGACGCTGCTGGAGTAGTGGAGACTCTTGCGCTGTACTGGTCAGGACAGCAAACAATAAGAGGGTAACTATACCTAAAGTGGCCAGGACCTTCATAAGGGTAATGGAGCTCAGTTATTCTTGCCCCAGGACGGCCCCAAATATGTTTATTGCCTCATCCCGGGGTGTATTATGCAGACGTAAGGTAATCCGTTTATGCCGTAAATCTTCTGCAATGTTTATGATACTGATATGATAATGCGCGGATATTACCTTTGCTACGTATTCAGCTTCTTCGTTTTCAAATACCAGTTCGTTCGTGGCCCATGCACATTTATTGCTATAGTTACCTTCGGGATGTTTCATCTCATCATCCTTGCGGTTAACCGTAGCCAGATTACCGTCGCCACTGTTCAGCACCAGTTTCTTTCCTCCGCTGTGCAGGCTCACTTTTCCTTCGAAGACGATCACTTCTGTGTAAGCACTATCTATGCGCACGTTAAATGCCGTTCCGAGCACCTTTACGGTAGATTTATCCGCTATGACAAGGAACTGCCGCTGCGGGTCCTGCACAACATCGAAATAGGCCTCTCCTTTCAGTAATCTTACTTCGCGTTCTTTGAATGACTTTCTGTATGCCAGCGAGCTGCCTGCTTTCATGTATATCCTGGAACCATCCGGCAAGCCTATACTATCCACATAGTATGCAGGCGTCGTGTAAGTGATCCAGCCGTCGCGTGATGTTTGCCACCACCATCCGCCTGCGACAAGCAACAACAGGACCGCAGCTGCTGCTACGATCTTCCACGGGAACAGGTGTTTCACAGGCGCGGACGGTATTATCTGTTCTGATAATTCCTGCCAGCCTTCCTGTACATTAAAAGGCACAGGGGGGACATCTGCGGCGGCTTCCCAAAGCTGCTTCAGTTCTGCATACAAATGGCGGTTCTCTTCCGATTCCTGCAACCATTGGTTTAATGCAGCCTGTTTGTCCCTGTTACCGGGGTCTGTCAGACAATCTATGACAAACTCCGTTACATCGTTCTTGTTCATTGCTTTATAATATGATGACAATTCAGCACCCCGATACTTTGATGCTACTGCAATTTTTTTCCGTCCAATAAGTGTGTACGCAGGTATTTCAGGGCCATGGCCAGCTGAAAATACACTGTATTGAGTGTGATACCCAGGCGTTCTGCGATCTGTACCGGTTCGAGTCCTTCGAAACGGCTAAGCAGAAAGATCTCCCGGCAGCGGGGGGCCAATCCCTGCACCAGGCGCATGATCTCTTTCTGTAACAGCAGGTGGTCGGTGATCTCATGTAATGAGGCATCATCGGCCTGCCATTGCAAAGCTTCTTCACTCACATTTCTTGAACGTCTTTTTAATTCATTGATACTTCTGTTGGTCACTGCACGGTACAGGTAGTGCCGCACGTTGCCGGTGATCGTGATCTGTTGTCCTTTCTCCCACAGATGAACGAACAGGCTTTGCACGACCTCTTTAGCCAGATCGTTGTCCTTTACCCAACGATAAGCCAGGAGGAACAATTCCTCACTATATGCGGTATAAATTTTCCGGAAAACATCGGCATTAAGGCCCCGGAGCGCGTCCGTAGCTTCTTCGGCAGAGATATGGTATCCGTCTTGCGTCATCTATTCATTATACGAATGCCGCACAAAGTATTATCTTTTTTTAAATAATAGTTGGGAATTTTCGGAGATATTGATTGTAGATGGTGTAACGCTGAATGTCCGTTTCAGCCCTCCAGGCGCGCTGTGGCGTCATAGTTATCTTTTAAACCAACACCTGATAACTGTAATCTGACAGCCTCTTGCAACAGGTAACAGATCTTCCCTGCGGCCTGCTCGTATTGCAATCCTTCCTGCCGGATATTCGATATACAGTTCCTTGATTCGTCTGTATTTCCTATGCGTGGATTGAATGTGATATAAGCGCCCATACTATCTGCCGCACTAAGTCCGGGCCGCTCTCCTATTAATACGAGTGTCATCCTGGCTTTTAATAATTCACCTGCTTCATCGCCGATGGCCACCCTTGCCTGCTCTATCAGGCAAACGGGGCTTAGTGATATACCTGCAGATTTCAGCATCGGTAGCAACTGTGCCAGCAATGGCAGCGTATGTATATTCATGGCCGTAGCAGAGAGCCCGTCTGCGATGATGATAGCTACGTCTTTCTGCAATGATGATATGGGTAATGTATGCAGTGTTTCTATGCTATGTGCATCCAGCCGCCGGCCTTTATCAGGGCGTTGCAGATATTCCTGCCTGTCTGCCACACTGCTGTGCAATAACAACATGTCTATATGGAAAGGTTGCAGCTGCTCCTGTATCAACATCGTATCCAGCCGTGAATAAACAGCATCCCGGGCATGTGCATGCGCCAGCTTAAAGGATAATACTTCCTTCAACGGTATGGCAGTCCCTGTTCGTCCAATCGCGATACGTGCTGTGGTAAAAGCTTTCAATGAAGACCAGGGGTCTTCCTGTACCGGGTTCCTATGCTGTAATTCCCTATTCATCCTTATGTTTTCTTTTTCTTTCCGTGTGATATTCTAATTACTCTCCCGCATTATAACCTAAGAGCTGATGCATCTTTCCTACCTGTTGCAACTGGCCTTTGCTATTCAGGATACCCTGCCGCAGCAGCCAGGCCTCAAACTCAGGCGCGGGTGTTAATCCTAATACCTTACGGACATACAATGCATCGTGAAATGAAGTGGACTGATAATTCAGCATGATGTCATCTGCGCCCGGTACTCCCATAATGAAATTACATCCTGCTACTCCTAACAGCGTGAGCAGGTTATCCATATCATCCTGATCAGCCTCCGCATGATTTGTATAACAGATGTCTACTCCCATCGGTAGTCCCAGCAGCTTACCACAGCAATGATCTTCCAACGCTGCACGAATGATCTGTTTGCCGTCGAACAGATATTCAGGGCCGATAAATCCTACAACGGTATTCACGAGTAATGGAGAAAACTGCCTCGCCACTGCATATGATCTGACCTCGCAGGTTTGCTGGTCTACGCCTTCATGCGCATTAGCCGATAATGCACTGCCCTGCCCTGTTTCAAAATACATCACGTTGTTACCTATCGTTCCCCGCTGTAACGACAACGCTGCTTCATGCGCTTCTTTCAGCAATGATAACTGAATACCGAAACTGCTGTTGGTCCTCTCTGTTCCTCCGATAGACTGGAATACCAGGTCGACCGGTGCACGATGCATGATTTCCAGTGCTGTCGTTACATGACAAAGGATACAAGACTGTGTAGGGATATCAAATTGTGTACGTAACTGGTCCAGCATCTGTAACAGCCTGATAACCGTCTGCGGACTGTCGGTCGCCGGATTGATCCCTATCACCGCATCTCCGCTACCATATAACAGCCCGTCTATGATACTGGCAGCAATGCCTTTGGGATCGTCCGTATTATGATTAGGCTGCAAGCGCACCGATAAATGTCCTTTCAAACCGATCGTATTCCGGAAACGTGTAACTACTTCGCATTTTTGCGCTACACTGATCAGGTCCTGGTTACGCATCAGTTTAGATACTGCCGCTACCATCTCCGGTGTTAACCCAGGCGATAGCCTTTGCAGCGTTTGCGGATCTGCTTCATCACTTAACAGCCAATCACGCAGTTCACCGACAGTGAAATGGCTGATGGGCGCAAAAGCAGATTGGTCATGGGTATCTATGATCAAACGGGTGATCTCGTCTTTTTCATAGGGAATGATCGCTTCTTGAAGAAATGTTTTTAAAGGCACATCCGCTAATGTCATCTGCGCGGCTACACGTTCTTCATAGCTGTCAGCAGCGAGTCCGGCGAGGGCATCGCCGGAACGGAAGGGCGTCGCCTTCGCGAGTAAGGTGCGGAGGTTGCCGAACTGGTATGTTTTGTTATGTATGGTGTGATGGTATGCCACGGTTGTTTGTTTTGTTTGTTTTTCCGTCTGCGGCCTCCGTCCCAGGCCTCCTGCCCAGGCTCGGGCCCGGGCCCGGGGTTAACACCCCGCGTTACAAACAGGGGCCCCCTAAGGGTCCTATTGTGTTTTGTTGTTTGTGTTTTGTTTTTTTTGTTTTGTTATATGATCAATTCCTGTTGTGTTACAGGGGCTGATATACGGTGTTTACCCATTGCGACAAATATGATCAACGCAATGACCAGTCCCGTGAAAAATAATAATGCCAGCAATTGATTATAGTAAATGATCGCTATTAATGAGATAACTGATAATACCAATGCGATGCCCGGAAACCAGGGATAGAAGGGCGCTTTAAAAGGACGTTCTAATGCAGGTTCCTTTTTTCGAAGGATGAACAGGCTGATCATACTGAAGATATACATGACCACTGCACCCATTACGGACAGTATCACCAGCTGGTCTGTTTTGCCGAGGTAGAGTGCTACCACACCCAATAATCCTCCGACAATTAATGCCACATACGGTACTTTTCTTTTGGGACTGACTATTGCCAGCGCGGCGGGAAGATAACCACTTCGGGCCAGTGCAAAAAGCTGGCGGGAATAACTGATAATGATGCCATTGAAAGATGCAATCAATCCGAAGAGACCAATACCTGCGAAGATCTTCGTGATGCCACTTTGTTTACCCAGTACGACCCCTATCGCTTCGGGCAAAGGGTAATCAATAGCAGATAATGATTTCCAGTCTGTGATCCCACCGGTAAGTACCATCACGCCGATAGCCAGCAAAGCAAGCGTTAACATGGCAGAGATATATCCTTTAGGAATATTACGGGAAGGTTCTTTTACTTCCTCTGCTACCATAGCGATACCCTCAATGCAGACATACAGCCAGATAGCAAAAGGCAGTGCGGCAAATACGCCAAACCATCCCGCAGGCATAGCATTGTGCATGAAGTTGGATGCCTTGAAAGATGGCCCTACAATGCCCATATATACCAACAGCTCAAATACCGCAAGTAATGTGATGATGAGTGAGAAGAGCGCGGACTCTTTAATACCTAACAGGTTGATCCCTGTTAGCAGTACATAGAAAGCGACACCACATCCCAGTACCGGCAATGAAGGATGCAGGAAATGCAGGTAATTGCCAAGTGCAAAAGCAATGGCCGGTGTGGCCAACAGGAACTCTACAGCGGTGGCGTATCCTGCGATGAGGCCACCGAAAGGTCCCATAGCCCTGTGCGTATAAGTAAAGGGACCGCCTGCCTGTGGAATGGACGTGGTCAGTTCTGTAAAGCTGAAAATGAAGGTAAAATACAATAAGGTGATGATGAGCGTGGCCAGAAGGAAACCGACTGTACCGGCTACACCCCAGCCATAGTTCCAGCCGAAATATTCACCGGAGATGACCAGTCCGACGCCGATGGCCCAGAGGTGTATGGGCTTTATTACTTTCTTTAAAACAGTTGTTTGCTGAGCAGACATATGTACACGGGATTGCTGGTAATGCCTGAATCACTACCATTGGTTGATAAAGTATATTCCCGTTTCCCTCCGTGAAATGTTATCAAGATACACAAAAAGATCACATCTCAAGTGCCAGGGAGGTATTTGCATTGCGGTTGCCTGCAAACTTAACCCTGTACTCTGTGGGGGTGAGCCCTACCTCTTTTCTGAATACTTTACGGAATGCTTTGATGTCGTTATAACCACAGTCGAGCATCACTGCCAGGATACTGTTGCTGGTCTGTTCCAGCATCTTCTTGGCGGCCTCAATGCGGGTCTTTTGCAGGTATTCAATCGGGGTGATGCCTGTAGCCTGTTTAAAGCGGCGTACGAAGTTCCGGCGGCTGGCAGGAATGTTCTCCATGAACGACTCCACGTTACGCGCCTCCTGGAAACTGGCTTCCATGCGTTGCTGTACTTCTGATATCAGCGGGTCCGTATGTTTCTTTTCCGGCAGGAACATACCGAAGTAGGATTGTGTTTCACGGTCCATATCGATAGCAAATAGTTTCGCAGCTTTTACGGACATATCCTGTCCACAGTGTTTCTCTACCAGGTGCAACAGCAAATGGAAAGTACTTGTAGCGCCTCCGCTGGTGAAGATACCGGATGAAGCTGTCAGCACTCTATCAGGTTGCAGCAATACATCCGGAAAATGATTAGCAAAAGCGGTACATGCATTCATATGCGTGGTAGCAGGTTTACCGTCCAGCAGCCCTGTGGCGGCCAGGAGGAAAGCACCGGTACAGAAGCTGGCAATTTCTGCTCCTGCATGGTGTTGCTGCCTGATCCAGGGGATGAGCGTGCTATTGGCGGCGATGGCGCCATCCACATCTCCTGCAATGAAAGCAGGGATCAGCACCAGCTCCGGTTTAACAGCGTCCTTTAAAGCAACCGTTGCATAACGGCCGTAATGAGGTAATATATCCACTCCTTCCTGATCGGGCAATACCAGCTGAATATTGAAGAATGGGGCCTGCTGGTTTGCAGCATACATATTGTTTACTGATTCAAAAACATCCAGAATGGCTGCCGTGCTGATTAGCCGGTGGTTGTAGGTGAGCATCAGTGCCAGGTTCATCATGATTTCAGGTTTTAAACAAAGTGCTGGTCAAGTTACGACATTTGTCCCAAATACACCCTTCCAGCCTCATTCTCAGTTATTCTAGAAAAGATTACAATCCGTATCTTAGGAGCCGGGCAATATATAAACCACAATTATGGAAAAAAAGAAACCAGGCACCATTCTCTGGCATGATCTCGCAGTTCCTGATGCCGTTGCAGTCAGTGAATTCTATCAGAAGGTAATAGGATGGGAAAAAACAGGGCTCAGTATGGGCGATTACGAGGACTTCGTTATGCAGGTCCCCGATGGGGATCAGGCAACCGGCACAACTGGTGTTTGTCATGCGAAAGGGTCTAACAGTTACATTCCTCCCTACTGGCTGGTGTATGTAGCCGTGGCAAACCTGGATAACAGCCTGGAGCAGGTTAAAGCCCTGGGCGGGAAGGTGATCGGCGATAAACGTAAAATGGGGAATGACTGGTATGGCCTAATACAAGACCCCGCAGGCGCCTACATGATGTTATGTGAACAAGGCGACCCGGCTTAATATCTGATGTTCCTTTGTTATTCAGATAATTACACAAGTAACAAAAGATCTTGTGTATGGTAGCTTGTTGCCATACACAAGACTTCTCAGAAAATTTGTTCTCCAGAGAACAGGAAAATATTGTAATTATTGTAAACTTAATACAATAATAACCCTACAACCGTCGTTTCTGGACATTATTTACACCTGGTTCCCTCATATCCAACGTAAAACAGACGCATAACCATTATATACTTCTATCAGACCACAACGAATTCCGCTATAGCCTGATAAATCCCTCTTAAACATGAAGAAGACCGTAAATTCCCTCCTCCTTTGCATGACTACGTTTGCCATGGCAACGCTATTGCTGATGTGCAAAAAACAAGATGAAAACGCTGCGAAGCCTGCTTTGGCTAACAACCTGGTAGCAGCTGCTGCAGCGATAGATACATTTGTACATCCTGGTGTACTGAATACACAAGCCAGCCTTGACCTCATAGGTTCCGAGGTAAATGGCGGAGAACCGGTACGTACTGCCTCTTACCAGAAAGTACTGGACTATGTAAACAACAATCCGCTTCCTACTAAATACTGGGCGACCGTAACTGTAGGTTCAAACGGGGCAACGACAGAATCTAAAAGTCAGATCAGGAAAGACGCCGTACTGGCGTACGCACTGGCATTACGTTGGGCTAAGACGGGTACAGCTACATATGCTCAGCAATGTATCGCCATTCTGAACGGCTGGTCTTACACGTTCAAAAACTACGCACTGATGTCGGGCGCTAACCAGTACCAGCCTTCCCTGGAGGCATCCTGGACCACTCCGAGCTTCGTAGCTGCGGCAGAGATCATGCGTTATTACAAGGCCTTTGGAAAGTCGGCCGGCTGGGCTACCGCCGACATCAACCAGTTCAACAACTATCTGAACCTGGTGAAGAACAACTACATTAACAACACACCTGCCTACAACAACAACTGGAACGCTTCTGCCGGTTATGCGAAAATGGCTATTGGGATCTTCCTGAACAGCAAGACTGTTTATCAGAACGGTTACAATATCATTACGCAACACCTGCCTATTATCATTAAGGCGGATGGCTCTATTCCTGAATATTGCGACAGAAATGACTGCGTACATTTCCAGTATTCACTGACAGCATTTTCATATGCTGCTGAACTGGCCAGGATACAGGGCGATAACTCCCTGTATACCTTCAATTCAAACCTGCTCAGCAAAGGCTATGATTATATGAGAGCTGCTTACGGCAGAACTACTTCCTGTAAGATCTGTACTACGTCCAGCCCTGTATTCCCAGGTACCGAAGTGGCTTACAGCTATTACAAAACAGCTAACCTGAAGTACCTCCGGGAACTGCAGGACCCGCTGT
Source organism: Chitinophaga sp. S165 (assembly GCF_003182155.1). Taxonomy (GTDB): domain Bacteria; phylum Bacteroidota; class Bacteroidia; order Chitinophagales; family Chitinophagaceae; genus Chitinophaga. The sequence goes on along the minus strand of NZ_QGTG01000011.1, from coordinate 124,274 downwards.
ATGTGCCTAACGACAGAACATTCTTAGGCTTCACCTCCTATACACACTTTAACGTACCAGGCCTGTAATAACAAACAGCCGTAAACAGATAACAGCTATAGCGGATAAAAAGACCGCCCCGGAATATTCCAGGGCGGTCCTTTTTTATATAAAACCTCCAAAAGAAAAAGCGATCCGATTGTTACTTGCGCAGTGGTTTAAATGCTGCACGTAATTCTTCAGCGAATAATTGTGGTTCTTCCCATGCAGCAAAGTGGCCACCTTTCTTCACCTCATTAAAATAGGTCAGGTGAGGATACGCACGTTCTGCCCATGTTTTAGGCGCCTGGTAAATTTCACCAGGGAACACGGTTATAGCAACAGGGACCTTGATCTCATTCGTCTTCTGCTCTACCGCGTTGAAGTTGTTATTGTTGTTTTCCCAATACAACTGTGCGGCAGAAGCTGCTGTTCCGGTCACCCAGTACAATGTAATGTCATCCAGTATTTCGTCTTTGGTAAGTGACTTCTCTGCATTACCTCCACTGTAAGTCCAGTCGTTGAATTTATCCATGAAGAAAGAAGCCAGGGCCACAGGAGAATCGGTCAATCCGAAGCCTAAAGTTTCAGGACGTGTTACCATCATACCCGCATAACCGGCACCTCTAGTATAAAGCTTATTGAGTGAAGCGTAAGCTGCCTTTTCTTTATCGGATAATCCAGCAGGTGCAAGGTCACCGTTCTTCAGTGCATTGGCGATATCTGCAGGTACGGTAGCCGGCATATTCACATGGATGCCCAGTAAACCTTCAGGCGCCTGACGTCCCATGGCATCTGCGACAACTGCACCCCAGTCACCACCCTGTGATACATAGTGCTGGTAATCTAAACGTTTCATTAATACATCCCAGGCACGCCCCATTCTTTCAACACCCCATCCTGGTTCTTTAGGTTTCTCAGAGAAACCATAACCCGGCATGGATGGTATTACAACATCAAATGCGTCATCAGCTGTGCCGCCATATTTTGTAGGATCGGTCAGCGGGCCGATAGCTTTTACCATTTCAAGGACTGAACCCGGCCAACCATGTGTCAGTAATAATGGCATTGCATTTTTATGTTTGGAACGTACGTGTATGAAATGTATGTCCAGGCCATCAATGTTAGTTACGAATTGCGGCAGTGCATTCAACTTAGCTTCTACATTCCGCCAGTCATAATCAGTGCCCCAGTATTTCAGAAGCCTCTGCATCTGTTCCAGTTTAACACCTTGTGACTGGTCGTTCACGGTTTCTTTATCCACCCATTTCGTGGCATTGATACGTTGGCGAAGTTCTGTTAATGTCTGTTCGGGAACGTTGATGTGGAAAGGACGGATGGCTTCGGATTTACTTTGTGCAAAACCTGTTGCTGTGAATAACATCAGCGCTCCGGCGGCCAATGTCTTTACTATATTCGTTTTCATTTCATTTTGTTTTATGTAAGGATATTTTTTTCGTGTGTCAAAAGTATAGCCGTTATTAACGTTCATCAATGTTGAGTTGGCATAGGTGGACGAATTGAGGGTTGAAGCAGTCAATTCGCAAGTTGAAGTTATGGCCGGGTTATTCTTATAGGCAGGAAATGTTCAGCTGCTTCGGCTTCTGGCTGCAGTTCTTTGAAACTCCTTTTTATTTAGCTTTTATTTGGCGGTTGAGCTTTAGGTTATTGATTAAACCCCTGTTGCATCGCATCAGCATGCTTCAAATAACTGAGGCCAGGAACTCCAACCTGAGCCTCTGCTGGCTGGTCTTCCCAGTATATAAATGATGGGATACATATGTGGGCCCTATAATTACTTCATGCTTATTTACGGTGGTGACAGCTTTAGACAATAAGGACAGGAACTTTATAAGAACGTTTGCTGCATTACCTGGTCTTCCTGGTACATAGATGACGGGGTATGGGAAAAAAAATAAGCCTACCTATTGCAACGTACGTTTTTAATACATACCTTTGGTATCATGAGTTTATTTAAGAAAGATACATCCCCGGAAATGGTGCCGACGAAGACAGAAATGGACGTACTGCAGGTCCTGTGGCAGTATGGCCCCTCTACTGTGCGCTTTGTTCATGATAAGCTGAACGAGCAGAAGGAGGCGGTGATCTATACCAGTACTCTGAAACTGATGCAGGTTATGAAGGAAAAAGGGATGCTGGAGCGTGACGAAAGCAGCATGAAGCACGTTTATAGTGCTGCTGTTGAGGAGAAAAAGGTGAAAGGCACCCTGCTGAACCGGTTTATGGATAGCATGTATAACGGCTCTCCCAGCGACCTGATGGTGGCATTACTGGGTAATGATAAGACCTCTCCGGAAGAGTTGAAGAAAATGAAAGAGTTATTGAAAAATATGGAAGGTAAATAAGACGACAATTAAATCAATTTATATCCATGTACCCGTACCTCAACATAAATGCTGGTATTGAACGGTTCCTTCAGGCCTTTAGCTGGATGCTGGTGCATTCTCTCTGGCAGGGATTGCTGCTGGCTGTTGTCACAGCCGTCTTACTGCAAACCGCTAAAAGGGTGAAGGCGCAGTTGAGGTATAACATTGTATTCATCCAGTTCATCTTATTTATACTGGCCTGTGCATGGACCTTCATTCATGGTTTAAGCGGGCCTTCAAGGAGCATGGTACCACTGGCAGGTGCTATCGGACAGAATGCCTCACAGCTGCTGAATCTTGATGCTGTCAATGTGAGACTGTTTACCGATAGTTGTGCCGCTTATATATCCGATCATGCGCCACTGCTGGTGCTGATATGGGCTATTTTCTTCACCTTCCGTTCTCTCAGGATGGTACAGGGTCTGATCTATCTGCAAAAGACCAGGAGTACCTACACAATTACCACGGCAGACTGGCAGGAACGGCTGGTACTCCTTTGCAGGAAACTGCATATCAGGCGTTATGTCCGTTTACTCGAATCTGCCCGCGTGAAAGTGCCTATGGTAATAGGCCATATGAAACCGGTGATACTGATGCCTGCGGGATTGCTGACAGGTTTGCCGGTGGAACAGATAGAGGCTGTGCTGCTGCATGAACTGGCACACATACGCCGGCACGATTACCTGGTTAATCTTCTACAAACGGTTTGTGAAACTGTTTACTTCTTTAATCCGGGTCTGTTGTGGATGTCCGCATTGCTGCGCGATGAACGGGAACACTGTTGTGATGATATTGCTCTCGGACAAACCGGTAACAAGAGAGAGTTCATACAGGCACTGATCAGTTTCAAGGAACATGCTATGTACAACTATCCATCTGCAGTAGCATTTCCTGGCAAAAAGAACCAGTTATTGCAAAGGGTCAGCCGCATTATCAATAATAAAAATCAATCGCTGGGAACAGGCGAAAAAGTCTTCTTCCTTGCCGGTATTATTTTGCTGACGGCTATTTTATCGACCGCCGCTATTACACAACTGCGGGAGATAGAACATGATATCTTCAGCAGTAAACATACAGCAAAGGCGTACTATTATACACCACCTGTACAGCAACAGTTTTCTGCTATCATCCGTGCAGCTGATAAGCCAGCCGGAAGTACTGCCAATAATGTGATCGAAAACAAATATCAACATCCTACTGATGAATCTTCGGATAGATCTTCCGCAACGAGCGATCAGACAGTTCAGCCAATGGAGGTAGTAAATGCCAATATCGTTCAGAACGATGGAATGGAAGTAACTCAGAGATATAATGCCCATCAGGACAAGGCGAAAGATAACAGCCAGTATGGTCGAAGTCAGTATGGTAGTGGCCAGTATAGTAGTAGCAGCCAGTATGGTGGAGGTGAGTCTGGTGGAGGTCAGTATGGTGGAGAAATACAAGGCAGATCACAGGCCCCATTTTATAGTCCCCGCCAACGCCGGCAGCCAGTCATCAGAAAGCCATATCATCCGGAGAATAGTCCCAGGTTGAACAGATTAACTGCTTCCCTCACTGTAAATGAAACTGCCGAACAACGTACTGCACGTGAAATAAGGGAACGTCAGAAAGAAGATGCAAGACTCGCACATGTACAGGCAGAGAAAGACAGGCAACAGAGCATCAGGGATAAGGAGCAGGCAGACAGAGACCGAGAGCAGGCCATCAGAGATCGTGCACAGGCGGAGAGAGACAGGGAACAAGCCGTTAAAGATCGTATGCAGGCGGAGAGGGACCGGGAGCAAGCCGTTAAAGACCGTATGCAGGCAGACAGAGACAGGGAGCAAGCCAATAGGGATCGCATGCAGGCTGAAAAAGACAGACAACAAGCCATACTGGACCGCTTGCAAGGTGAGAAAGACCGTGCACAGGCGGAGGCAGATAAGAGACGACAAACACAATTTCCAGCTATATAACAACAGACCATCGTTTTAAAAACCGTGCTATAAACACGGATGGCATTGTATTGCCGCTACCATTCTAAAATAACAGATATGACCTGAAAATTTTCACAGTCCGCACTGTGACAGGAGAGCTATTTCCATCATTTTTTTACAGCTAAAGCTGTAACAGGATGTTTATTGCCTGTACATCCCGGGCCTTATTACAAACTTTAAATTCATCAGAAAATGAGAACAAATTATTTTACAAGCAACATACTGCTTGCTGCATGCCTGCTGGTATTGACGATTTCCGTAAACGCGCAACAATCAACATCTTCGACCAGTAACTATTCCAGCGATGGACGAAACGGGAAGTCGCGCATCACTATCAATGATGATGATAAGACTTATCACATGGAGTTTGTCGATGATAAACTGAGCTTCCTCTCTGTTGATGGTATACTTGTTCCGCAGGAAAAATGGGGCGACTACAAGAAAATTGTCGATAGTGCTATTGCACAAATGAAGAAAGACCGTGAACAGGCAAGACTTGATCGTATACAAGCGGAGAAAGACAGGGAACAGGCAAGGCTCGACCGTCTTCAGGCCGATAAAGACAGACAGCAGGCACTGAGAGATCGTGCACAGGCTGAGAAAGACAGAGAACAGGCCATTAAAGACCGTTCACGGGCCGATCAGGATAAAAACCAGCGCCTGCGGGACAAAGAGCAGGCTGACCGCGATCGTTTACAGGCAGATAGAGACAGAGAGCAGGCAGAGAGAGATCGTGTACAGGCTGATAAGGACAGGGAGCAGGCTGTAAGGGACCGTGCGCAGGCTGAGAAAGACAGAGAACAGGCTGTAAGGGATCGCTTGCAGGCTGAGAAAGACAGGGAACAAGCTGCCAGGGACCGTGTTCAGGCGGAGAAAGACCGTGCACAGGCGGCGGCAGACAGAAAACTGCTGGATGAAATGATGGCCGATATGGTGAGTGATAAACTGATCAACAGTGCTGCCGACCTCCGTTTGCTGACCCTCACTCCTACTGAAATTACTGTGAATGGTATTAAACAGCCTGATGCTGTGCACAAAAAATACCAGGACAAATACCCCCGCTTTGCTAAGAATAGCCTGACATACAGTTCTAATGGCCAGAACAGGAATATGCAGATGAGCGGAAATGATTAAAGGATCTGCATGCAGTCATTTTAGCAAAAAGGAAAAAAGCCGTCCCGATTCCGGGATGGCAATCCGTTTGATCATTTAACTGTTACGGTATAATAAAAAAGGGTGCATCACGCCGTTGATGCACCCTTTTCATTGATATAAAGTTGTTTTATTTGATCTCTTTCATCATCTCTGTCACGGCGGCTTCCAGCTGATTATCCTTACCACTCAACGCATCTTCGTAACGCAGTGGAACACGGATATCCGGTTCCAGTTGTGTATTCTCCAGCGGATGATCGCCAGTTCTTCCGAACACTGCTACCATTGGAATACCAAAAACCAATGTCGGATCTATCTGCCTTTCCCACCATACTGCTGTACCTGTTCCAGGTACCGGCATACCGATCAGTTTACCCAGGTTATCCTGTTTGTAGATGAAAGGAAAGATATGGGCATCGCTGTAGTTGCCTTCTCCCATCAGTACGCAGCTTGGTCTTGTCCAGCGGGTCTGTGGTTCCCACGCTTTTGTTCTATGGCTTTGCGGAGCGAAGTTGATGTATGCTTTTCCACCGAGGAAATTATACAGATCATCATGCAGCCATCCGCCACCGTTAAAACGGGTGTCTACGATCAGTGCCTGCTTCTCTCTGTTCTTACCCATTACTTCATCGTATGCGGAACGGTAGCTGGCGTCATTCATGCCTTGTACATGTACGTACCCTATTTTACCACCACTCAGCTTGTCTACCATATTACGCATGTTATTCACCCAACGTTTGTACATCAGGTTACCTTCTTCCTGGTTGGAGATAGGTTTTACCGATTCATCCCAACGTTTTTGTGTAGCAGGGTCGTAGATGCTTACGAGGATATTATTACCTGTCTTACGGTTCAGCAGCATGGCCCAGTCCTGTTGTGCAGAGATCTCGTTACCGTCGATACGTTCAATGATGTATCCTTTTTTCAGTTTGCTGAATGCTTTGTCAAATGGTCCTCCGGTAATTACTTCATCCACTTTCAGGCCATTGCCTATAAAGGTTTCATCGTACAGTAACCCCAGCGCGGCTGTGTTATCGCCATCAGCACGGCTGGCATTAAAACGGCCACCGGTATGAGAGGCATTCAGCTCACCCAGCAGTTCACTGAGCAATTCCTGGAAGTCGTAGTTGTTATTGATATGTGGCAGGAAACGTGCGTAGTTGTTCGCGTACATTTCCCAGTCTATTTTCTTCAGAACGGCGGGGTCGTAGAACTTATCCTCCACCTGTTTCCATGCGTGCTGATAGATGTAACGGCGTTCTGCTTCCTGGTCAAGCAGGAACTCTGTGCTGATTGATATTGGTGTGATCTTGCCAGAAGTTGCATCAACTTTCACCACACTACCACGATTGTTGACGAATACGGTGTTGCCATCCTTACTAAGCTCAATGCTACCTGGAGTACCGCCTAGTTTGGCCAGTATCTTGGTCTCTCCTGTTCTTGGCTCTGTTACCCACAGATCATATCCTTTTTCGAAGGCTGCCATATAGAATACCTTACTCGCGTCGTTATTCAGCACATAGTCGCTGATAGAGGCGCTGTTGATGGTCATACGGATGATCCGGCCATCGAGGTTATTGAAGTCGGGATTAAAGGGCTTTTTAGGCGTAGCTGCAGTGTCCTTTTTCGTAGTAGCAGAATCCTTACCGGATTTCTTTGCATTGTCTTCTTTCTCTTTCAGCAGGTTAAATTCATCTTTCGATAATTTATACCTGTCATATGCTTCCTGGTCAAAGAATACACCGAAGATGTCCAACTCCCTGTTACCTTGTGTAGCCAGTCCCCGGCGACCATTACGATCGCTCAGCCAGGTCAGCACCTTACCATCTGCCGCCCATTTATTATTGTTTTCTCCGAAGCCGCTCATCACCGGGTAGATAGTCTGTCCTTTGGCATCTGCGGAGATGATAGCAGCATTACTCACGTTGAAATATCCCTGGTGATCGTCGGTTACGATCCACTTTCCATCGGGGCTCCAGAAGAACTGCCAGTCACCGTCGGAGTAAGAGAAGTTACGGCCTGCAGGTAACAGTGTACGACTCTTTTTGGAGGCGACATTGAACACACGTAATATGTTACGGTCTTCCATGTAAGCTATTTCCTTACCATCGGGAGAGAACAGCGGCTGGAACTCTTCTGCTTCCGTAGCAATGAGCGGTTCTTCCTTCAGGATGGTAGATGCGAAGAAATAGGGCTCTTCTGTGCGCACGATTGAAGCCTGGTAGATGTCCCAGTTACCTTTGCGCTCAGCGGCATAAACGATATGTTTCCCATCGGGCGCCCAGGCAACGGAACGTTCCTGCTGGGGCGTGTTGGTGATACGTTTGGTCATATTGCCTTCCACACTGGTAACAAAGATCTCACCACGCGCTACAAAGGCCATTTCCTTTCCGTTAGGGCTCATGGCAAACCCGGTCACATTACCACTTATAGACAGTGGTTTGGTCACGGAAGAGCGGCCGTCATTGAAGACCTGTATGGCCACTTTCTTCGGTTGCTGGCCTTCTTTCAATGTATAGATCTCACCGTTCCAGGTAAAGCAAAGCAGGTTGTCATCTGATTTGGACAGATGGCGTACCGGATGTTTTTCGAAACGGGTGAGTTGTTGCAGTTTAGTCTTATCTGTCAGAGAACCTTTAAAGAGGTTCTGAGCGATGCCCCCTTTTTCACTCAGGTAGAACACCTGGTTATCGTCGGCAAATATGGGTTCCCTGTCTTCGCCTTCATAGCCGGATACCTGTTTGTAGGTCTTCCCGGCTATATCGTACACCCAGATATCTCTTGTTACGGAAGACACATGGTGTTTACGCCAGGGATCTTCATAGCCTTTGGTGTCCTGGAAAATGATCTGTGAGCCTTTACTATTATAGTGGGCCCATTCTGCACCTGCCGCGCTGACCAGGATAGAACGGCCGCCAGCAACAGGCACATTATACAGGTTGTCGAACAGGCCTGAACTAAAGCGTACGTTAGCAGCAGGCGCATTACGGGCACTGCCGAAAAGTACCTGTTTATTGTCAGGCGTAAAGTCGTACGGATAATCGCCAGCGCTGTTGTAAGTCAGGCGAACAGGTGTACCGCCGGTGGCAGGCATCACAAATACGTCGAAGTTGCCGTAACGGTCGCTGGCGAAGGCCAGTGATTTGCCGTCATGGCTCCATACAGGCATCATATCATGGGCTTCATGAATGGTGATGGGGATGGCCACACCGCCATTGGCATCTACCCGGTAGATGTCTCCTTTGTAGCCAAAAGCGATGGTCTTGCCGTCAGGCGAGATAGCAGGGTATTGTAACCATAAGGCGTTTTCCTGTGCGTAAGCCGTTGTGGCAGCGTAGCACATGGTAAGAGCAAGTAGTAGTTTTCTCATAAATAAAGGCGGCTGTTAAATTCACTATCCAAGATAGCAAATTTAACAGCCGCCTTTATTTCCGAAATGATAAAAGGTTTTCTTTCCTGATGGACCTCTTCTGTCGTCAGCTGTTCCGCAGTTTACTATGTTTGCGGCCATATCCGAAGTAGATGGCAAAACCGATCAGCAGCCATACGATAAGCCGTATCCAGGTATCCAGCGGTAATGAGAACATCATGAGGAGGCAGGTAAGGATACCCAGTATCGGCACTAACGGTACAAATGGTGTTTTAAATGCCCTGTGGATATCCGGCTGTTTGATACGCAGGATAATAACGCCCAGGCAGACCATTACAAAGGCCAGCAGGGTACCGATACTGGTCATCTCCCCTACTACGTGAATAGGCACCAGTCCTGCGAAAAGGCTGATGAAGACACATAGTACGATATTCGATTTGTAGGGAGTGGCGTAACGGGGATGTAATTTGGAGAACACCTGTGGCAGCAATCCGTCTTTACTCATGGAATAAAACACCCTGGACTGTCCCAGGAGATCTACCAGGATCACGGACGTATAACCGATAAGGATCGCTGCTATTACCGCCAGGAACAACCACTCATACGGCGTGTGTGCAATAGCCACTGCCACAGGAGCGGCATTGTCCTTAAACTCGGTATAATGCGCCAATCCTGTCATCACATAGCCAAACAGGACGAAGAGAATGGTACAGATAATAAGAGAACCCAGGATGCCAATGGGCATATTCTTTTTAGGGTTCTTCGTTTCCTGCGCCATTGTAGCTACGATATCGAAACCAATGAACACAAAGAACACTACGCCGGCGCCCCTAAGAATACCGCTCACGCCGAAATGTCCGAACTCGCCCGTATTCTGTGGTATGAACGGCTTGTAGTTTTCCGGATTGATATAGTGCCAGCCTAACGCAATGAAGACCAGTACAACACTGATCTTCAATGCCACTACGATGGCATTGAACAAGGCAGAGCCTTTTGTTCCAAAGATAATGATGGAGGTAATAAAGACGATGATCAGTACTGCGGGCAGGTTGATATACCCGTGGATCTGCGTGCCATCCGCCAGTTTAACCAGTTCAAACGGTGACGTGACCAGTTGTGCCGGCAGGTGGATATTAAATTTGTCAAGAAAGGTTACGAGGTATTTAGACCAGCTGATACCGACTGTGGCTGCGCCTACGGAGTATTCCAGCACAAGGTCCCAGCCGATGATCCAGGCGAACAATTCTCCGAGCGTAGCGTAAGCGTATGTGTAGGCACTACCGGCAACGGGCACCATAGAGGCCATTTCTGCGTAACATAGCGCACTGAAGGCACATCCTACTGCTGCGAGTATGAACGACAGAATAACGGCAGGGCCGGTATTATTGGCGGCCGCAATGCCTGTCAGCGAGAAAAGACCTGCGCCTATGATCACGCCGATACCTATTGCAATGAGATTAATTCCCCCGAGATTACGTCTTAATGTGTTGGCCCCGCTCTGAGCAGCTTCCAGCTGAAGACTTTCTATTGATTTTTTTATCACAGGTAAAGTTGGTTTGGCTGCAAAGGTAATGGCTTCTTAATACCCTACAAAATTAATAGGTTTTCTCTGGGCGGAACTATTTTGATTCTGTTAACATCTCATTAACGAGAACAATCATCCTGTTTTATAACTTAGCCAATATATTTCATAGGTATAGGGATATCAGACAGCTGCTCTTTATAGGGCGGCTTATTTTTTACAACTGCTTTTAGCGTTGATCTATGCCATAAAAACAACTGTGCCTTTTTGTGTAATTGCCGACGAAATGCCTGTTGGTCTTGATGTTAGAGGAATCACCAGCGATAATTGTAATTTCAAATGTCCTTCGGGGCGTACGTGGAAATGATTTCTTCATTTTTATTTTTTTCCAAATTTGATGTTAGGGTTCTTTTTGACGTTTACGGAGGTTACCGTTAAATGTGTGGATTTTTGCTGCATGTTGTGCGGGGATGCGTATGTGGGTTTAACGGCATTTGAGATCACTGTTCTTATTTAGCTTTTGGTATTTGCTATTCAGTTTGATTTGGGCTGACGGTTATTCTAGCGTTGACCTTCTAGCTCACGGTCGCAGGTGGGATCACTGGCTGTCGTTCTTTGAAGTTCCTTGCTATGTAGCTTTGATTGGCGGTTAGGCTTTGGGAATTCTATTTAAACCCCTGGTGCATCGTATTGAGCATACTTCAAATAACTAAGGCCAGTGATTCCCACCCGCGCCGCTCGCTGCGGCCGGTCTCCCAACCTATAGCAGGACGACTTGTCACGTTTTGTGATGGCAGATGTTATGTGTATGGATCAGTATAAACAGCATGATGGTATAAATAGCTGATGATGTAAATAACAAAGGGTATGAACAACATGTGATGTGAACAACGTCTGGCATGAACAACATGTGAGATGAACAACATATGGTATGAACAACATGTGGCAAAAACGGCATAAGTGGCAATAACGGCAATAAAGTACGCTTTAAACAGGACGTTAACCCGACGTTACTACGACGTATACCCCTAGTATGCTACATTTGCATAAACTAAATAACATGCCCAAAATTGCCGGTGGTGTACCTCCTTTTGTAGGTACCAGAGACAATCTCACAATATATCTTATGAACGGAGAGTATATCATCCGTACTAAAAGTTCACTTACTGGTAAGCGCATTAAACATGATCCTGCTTTTGCTAAAACAATGATGTATGCGGGATGGCTTAAAGTGGGTGCACGTATTGCTTCACACATATATAGGCAAATACCTGCCGATGAACGTGTATATAAACAATATCGCGAACTTACTGGAAAGGCAATGTCCCTCTTAAAAGAAGGCTTTAATGCAGATGATGTAGTTATTATGATGGAAGCCGTTTATCTGTCTCAGTCAATGGATAACATAACTGGTAGGGAAACTAATGGGTACAATGTATGTTGCGAATATCATGAATGTTGTAGTGAACATACAGGTGTAGTCTATAAGGAAAACGATGGCGACTATTATAATGAACATAGTTTGAAATATACCGGCAAATCTAATGACGTATATGTTAAATGTAATAGAGAACGGCTAAGATTATATGTATGCAGCTATAGCTGTAATTGTAGTTCTAGCTGTAGTACTTCGGATAACTTCAATGTAAACGGACATCATGAATGCCTTCGTATAAGGGCTATATGTGATAGTAAATATAATAGCAAATATAACAGTAACTATGTAAAGAGTATGCATACGGATAGGTACATGAATATATACTGTCATGCTATTATTGGGGAGACCGCCCGCAGCGAGCGGTGCAGGTGGGAATCACTGGCCTTAGTTATTTGAAGTATGCTGATGCGACAGATAGGGGTTTAAATAGAATTCCCAAAGCCTAACCGCCAATCAAAGCTACATAGCAAGGAACTTCAAAGAACGACAGCCAGTGATCCCACCTGCAACCGTGAGCTAGAAGGTCAACGCCGGAATAATCGTAAGTCCAAATACCAGCCAAACCATAACAAAGGGCGTTATAGCATACAAATCCGCCACTGAGAACGACGCCAGCACCGGAATAATCTTAAGCCTTTCACAAAAATTCATTAACTTAAGGTAGACTCAACCAAAGTCTCTTACAATGTGAACGTGAATGTTAATATCGATCCCAAATACATTTTGATGAAATATTCCATACTCATCTTATTATCGTCATTACTATCAGTCAACAGCTATGCCCAGGAACAAAGAGATACGGCACGAACGCTCAATGAAGTGACCATATATGATATCCGCCGTGATGTTAATATCGGCAGGCTGGATAGTATACGCGGGACTTATATCTTCCTGGGTAAAAAAAATGAGGTTATAAAAGTTACAGCAACCGATGCCGCTGTTACAGAGAAATATGGCAGGCAGATCTTCGCGAAGATCCCCGGTGTTTTTGTTTATGATATGGATGGAACCGGCAATCAGGTGAACATCGCTACCCGTGGCCTCGATCCGCATAGGGGCTGGGAATCTAACGTACGTAAAGATGGCGTGATCACCAACTCAGATATGTACGGTTATCCCGCCAGTCATTACAACATTCCCTTTGAAGCCGTCGAAAATATTGAACTTGTCCGTGGTACCGGCTCGCTGCAATACGGGGCGCAATTTGGCGGGATGATCAATTATGTCAGCAAGCAGCCGTCAACAAAGCCTTTTTCATTCGAGAGTATCAATACCGCCGGGTCGTACGGATTATTGAGCACCTTTAACTCCATCAGCGGTACTAAAGGAAAGTTCAGCTACTATGCCTGGTTCAATAATAAAACGAATAATGGTTACCGTAAGAATAGCGACTCCAGATACAATGCACAGAACATTACGTTCTTTTACCGTTTCTCCGCTAAGCTGTTACTGAAAACCGAGTGGACGCGATCTGATTATACCATTCACCTGGCAGGCCCGCTTAACGACGCTATGTTTAAACAGGACCCCAAAATGGCTACCCGGTCGAGGAACTATTATAACCCTGCCATTCATGTACCTTCCGTTAGCTTTGACTGGCAGCCAGGTAAGAATACACGGGTTACATTCACTACTTCCGCCGTAATTGGTGTCCGGAATAGCGTTTTGTTTGACAAACCGGCAACTACTGCTGACAGTATCAATAGTGAGACGTTACAATACAATAACCGGCAGGTTGATATCGACCATTTTAATAGCTATACGTCTGAATTGCGGGTATTGCAGCATTATCGGTTATTTCGAAGGACAAACAGCCTTTCTGCCGGGATACAGTACATGAACAATAAACTGCACCGCCAGCAACTTGGTAAAGGGACTACCGGTGGTGATTATGACCTCTCGCTCGTTACACCGGGTTTTGGCCGTGATATGTATTTCAAGACCAGTAATATTGCCTTTTTTGCTGAGAACAGCTGGGCGCTGACGTCAAAACTATCTGTGAATACGGGCGTACGTGTTGAAAGCGGTACTACCCATATGACCGGTACTATATCTTATTATGAGCCGGCCGATGTTCCCAATACCATCAAACATCACTTTCCTCTTTTCGGTGTAAGTACGGAATACCGGCTGACCAATGAAATGAGTCTTTACGCCGGTTGGTCACAGGCATACAGACCTGTTATTTTTAAGGACATTATTCCTTCTTCTATATATGAAGTAAGCGACAAAAATCTGAAGGATGCAAAAGGATATAACATCGAAGGTGGTTTCAGGGGAAAATGGCATATCCTTACCTGGGACCTCAGTTATTTCAGGCTGCTGTATAAGAATAGGCTGGGTACTATCGCTCAGACAAAAACCAACGGCGATGAGATCATTTACAGGACTAATATTGGCAACGCTGTCAACAATGGTATTGAGTTGTTTACACAGGCAGAAATGAAGCTGAACAAATATATGGTGCTTACACTTTTTACTTCCACTGCTTACATGCATGCTGTTTACAAAGATGCAGTTATCCGTAACGGCAATACGAATGTGGACGTCGATGGTAATAAAGTAGAAAGCGCCCCTGCCTGGCAAAGCCGTAACGGCGCAACAATTAAGTTCAAACGTTTTAGTCTGACAGCCTTGCACAGCCATACCAGCAGCACCTTTGCCGATGCCTTGAACACCGTAACACCAAATGCTACAGGATCTTCAGGTCTTGTTCCTTCCTATAATATATTTGACTTTAATGCGCGGGCATATCTTACTAATTATCTGCATATAAGGTTAAACCTCAATAACGCTTTTGATAAGCAATACTTCACCAAACGTCCGCAGTTCTATCCGGGTCCGGGTATCTGGCCTTCTGACGGGCGTACAGCTTCCATTACGGCAGGCGTAAAATTATAGCCTTAACTTTAAAATAACGGCTGTTGAGACAAATGCCGGAAACTATTATTCATCTTTGAATGAAAGGTGAGCAATTACATTATATAGATTTAAACTATTAAAATATAGATTTAATTGTTTTCATTTATATCTTCAATATTACTATTTTAGCAATCCACGTAAAAATTAAGACACATCATTTAGGAAGCAACTTCTTTCTTACAATACCCTAAACTTGTAAAAATGGGAACAGAAACAACTAATGACATCAGTAAATGCCCGTTTCACAATGGCACTTTGAAACAGAATGCAGGTGGTGGCGGTACCAGGAACCGTGATTGGTGGCCGGAGCAGTTAAAACTGAACATCCTGCGTCAGCATTCATCCCTGTCAAATCCGATGGAGGACAATTTCAACTATGCCGAAGCTTTCAAAAGCCTCGATCTGGAAGCCGTTAAAAAAGACCTTCATGCGCTGATGACGGATTCTCAGGACTGGTGGCCTGCCGACTTTGGACATTACGGTCCGCTGTTCGTAAGGATGGCGTGGCATAGTGCAGGTACCTACCGCGTATTTGATGGCCGTGGTGGTGGCGGTTCCGGACAGCAGCGTTTCGCCCCGCTTAACAGCTGGCCTGATAACGTGAGCCTTGATAAGGCCCGCAGACTGCTGTGGCCTATCAAACAGAAATATGGCCGTAACCTTTCATGGGCTGACCTGCTGATCCTTACAGGTAACGTAGCCCTGGAGTCAATGGGTTTCAAAACATTTGGCTTTGCAGGCGGGCGTGAAGACAAATGGGAATCAGAAGAAGATGTGTATTGGGGTTCTGAAACCACCTGGCTGGGTGGCGATCTGCGTTATGCGCACGGTTCACCAGGTGTGGAAGGACATGGGGTACTTGTATCTGACGACGATGCAGATGGCGACATCCACTCACGTAACCTGGAGAAACCACTTGGCGCTGTACAAATGGGATTGATCTATGTGAACCCGGAAGGTCCTGATGGCAATCCTGATCCTATTGCTGCTGCTAAAGATATCCGCGATACTTTTGGCCGTATGGCGATGAATGATGAAGAAACTGTTGCGCTGATTGCAGGTGGTCACAGCTTCGGTAAAACACACGGTGCGGCTCCTTCTTCCAATGTAGGTAAAGAGCCTGAAGCTGCAGGACTCGAAGCACAGGGCCTCGGCTGGAGCAATAGTTACGGTTCCGGTAAAGGTGCTGATACTATTACCAGCGGTCTGGAAGTAACATGGACCACTACGCCGACCAAATGGAGCAATAACTTCTTCGAAAACCTGTTCGGCTTTGAATGGGAGCTTTCCAAGAGCCCTGCCGGTGCGCACCAGTGGGTAGCGAAGAATGCAGACAATATTATTCCGCATGCTTTTGATGATTCAAAGAAAATTTTACCGGGTATGCTTACTACCGACCTCTCTCTGAGGTTTGACCCGGTTTATGAAAAGATATCAAGGCGCTTCCTGGAAAATCCGGATGAATTTGCAGATGCCTTTGCACGTGCATGGTTTAAATTAACACACCGTGACATGGGTCCCCGCGTACTTTATCTCGGTGCTGATGCACCACAGGAAGTACTGATCTGGCAGGACCCTATTCCGGCTGTAGATCATGCATTGATCAATGAAAGTGATATTGCTGCATTGAAGGCTAAAGTGCTGGAATCAGGACTGAGTGTATCTGAACTGGTTTCTACCGCATGGGCTTCTGCCTCTACCTTCCGTGGCACTGATAAGCGCGGTGGTGCGAATGGCGCACGTATTCGCCTGGCGCCTCAACGGTACTGGAGAGTGAACAATCCGCCACAACTGCAGAAGGTATTGAATGCTTTGGAAGGTATTCAGAAAGACTTCAACGGTGCGCAGACTGCCGGTAAGAAAGTTTCACTGGCTGATCTGATCGTACTGGCAGGTTGTGCAGGTGTTGAAAAGGCTGCAAAAGACGCCGGACAAGCTGTTACAGTTCCTTTCACTCCGGGTCGTATGGACGCTTCACAGGAAGAAACTGATGTTGAATCAGTTGGTTACCTGGAGCCAATTGCTGACGGTTTCCGTAACTACCGTAGAGCGAAGTTCCGCGCTTCTACTGAGTCGCTGCTGGTAGATAAGGCTCATCTGCTCACATTAACAGCACCTGAGTTAACTGTGCTGGTAGGTGGTATGCGTGTACTAAACACTAATTTCGACGGTTCCGGCGATGGCGTTTTCACAACACGTCCCGGTGTGCTTAGCAATGATTTCTTTGTAAATCTCCTTGATATGGGCACTGCATGGAAAGCAGTATCGGCTGATCAGGAACTTTATGAAGGTATTGACCGTGCTACCGGTAAGACAAAATGGACAGCTACCCGTGCTGATCTTGTGTTCGGTTCTAATGCAGAACTGAGGGCTATTGCTGAAGTATACGGAAGCAGTGATGCGCAGGGCAAACTTGTAAAAGACTTTGTTGCTGCATGGAATAAAGTGATGAACCTGGACAGGTTTGATTTAGCCAGATAGTACCTGGCTAATCATGATAAGGAAAGGCTATTCCTGTCTGCGGACGGAATAGCCTTTTTCTATATCTTAGATATATGATACAGGAAGAAACCCCTCTTACCAATGAAGATATCCGGCTCCTCAAAACTGCGGCAAGGATCACAGGATTACGGTGGTTACTGCTATTATTATTCACTGCTATTACACTTGTTTTAGCTTCCCTCCTGCTAATGGCTGCCTGCGGCAGACATGCTTCCCTTTACATTCCCGTTTCTGTAGCCTGGCTTGTAATAATGTCTATCTGTTTTTTTATGTGGCGCCGTGCCCTGAAACAACGGCGTATTATCAGGTCGGGATTGCAGGGCGGGAGAAAACGCCTGGTGCGCATAAAGATAAAAGCCCTTCATGCTTCTCATAAACGGGACAATCTGCAGTATGTGAGCACCAATCATGAGATCATCGAGGTGAAGGCTGCATTGCCCGAGAAAAGCTTCTTCTACGAACAAAGGAACAGTTATCACCATGCGAACGTCAGCAACATCAGCGGACTAACCGGTCAGGAGGTGGTGCTCCATATCAGTGCCGGCGGGAACATCCTGCTGAAAGCTGAATACCCGTATACGCCGTATGCGGAGACAACGGCAAAGATCTCTGCGGATGATCTGCTGCTGATGAAGGAAAAACAGTCCACACTGGTCAAGCTGTTCCTTACCGGCTGTACCGGTCTGGCATTGATCCTACTACTCGGTGGCATTGCCAAAGGTTATTATTCTAACCTCTATATTGTTATTGCCATCATTTATATCATCTTCTTCCTGCTGGCGACGCCTGCTTATTATGTCTATAACAGTTATACCCGGGCCGAGAGTAAGATCATTGTTCGTGGGAAAGTGACGGAGATCATCTCTACTGTCAGGCACAATCAGGGTACCGGTGATGTCTATTACCGGGTGAGCGACAAGCTGTTCCTTGTCAGACCTATTGAGAACCTGGGCACCAAAGTCCAGCCCGGCAACGAGGTAGAGCTCCATTTCATCCGTAGGAAGAATGGCCAGCGGGGCAGAATGCTATATGATATAAAATGTTAGCAACTAATAAAAAGTTAGTAGTAACTTTGTGTTAGTTAAATGTGATACAAATGTCTTTTAAATCTCAAAACCGTATCGGGGCACAGGAATGTACAGAGGCTTTAACAGCTGTAGGTGACGCCTTGTATGTAATAGGTGGAAAATGGAAATTAAGGATCATCATAGCCCTGTCTGAAGGACATACCAGGTTCAATGAGCTGCAACGCAAGGTGGACGGTATTTCTGCCCGTGTATTGTCAAACGAGCTCAAAGACCTTGAACTGAACAACTTCCTGACCAGAACGGTACAAACCGGCTCTCCTGTTATTGTGGAGTACAAGCTGACAGACTATGCCGACACCTTGCAGGATGTCCTGAAGTCATTACAGGCCTGGGGCGCTATGCACCGGAGAACTATCAAGGAGCGGATGCGGCAGGAAGCACTGGCCACCTCTTAAACACCACTATCGCGCTATGTTGTTAACCGATGGAAAATATTACGGCAATACGGTTCACCGTCTTGAGTTGGAGCACTTCAATCTCACGCTGACGGTTTATGCCTCAGATGCTCATCTGCCTAAACACCATCATGAGAATCCTTATCTCAGTCTGCTGCTGGAAGGTAACTACGTAGAAAAGGGTGCTAAAGGCGAGACCATTATAGCCGGAGGCCATTCTATTTTCAGACCTGATGATCATGAACATGCCAATATTTTTGACGGTAAGCCCGCCAGATGTTTTAACCTGGAGTTGAAAAACAACCTTGCAGGCACATTCAACCGGCAGATGAAGGCACAGGATACAATGATCTTCAAACAATCTTTTCTTGATCTGTTCCTGCTGCACTACCGGTTTGTAACGGGACATGCAGCTGATACGCTGGATATGCTTTCTTTCGAGATCGTGACCAGCCTGTTTGAGCAGGACCAGCTTAGCAGGTATGGGCAGGCCAGCTGGATAAAGACAATTACTGAGCGTATCCATGATATGCCGGATGAACAGCACCTGGTGGACGCGCTGGCGGCAGAAGCCAATGTACATCCGGTGTACATGTTGCGGAAATTCAAAGAGAAGACAGGCCTGCGCCTGTCAGAATACATTACGAGGGTGCGCCTGGAGAAGGCGGCCAACAGTATTGTAGCCGGTCATGATAATCTGACGGGCATCAGTTATAGCAGCGGGTTCTATGATCAAAGCCACTTCAGCCGCAGTTTCAAAAGTTATTTCGGCGTCTCTCCACGCGATTTCAGCAAAACGATAAAAGGTTAGTTCTGTACAAGTTTATCCCTTACGGGCGCACTTACTTTGCTCATAAAGTAAGCACCCGTAAAACATGAAACACATCACCACATTATCCATACTTTTTCTGCTGATAACCAGTCTTTGTACTGCCCAACAAACAGACATGCGGTGGCAGAAAGCTGCCCAGACATTCTTCACTTTTAACATTGATGGTTCGGCGGTCATTCTCAGGGATATCCTCAACGATCCGCGTACCAGTAGCAGCGATAGCGCCAAGGTGTATAGCACACTCGCACTACGCGACTGGCAATTCCATCGTAACTATGAACTGGCGGCCAAACGCCTGGACAGTGCGCTGGCACTTCGTTCCGGCAGTAATGCTTCTCTTGTGGCGCTCAGCAATATCGCAACAGAAGCGGGCCACTACCCTGCTTCACTGGAAGCTGCGGATAAAGCGCTGGCCAGCGCGGCCAATGCCGCCGAATGGAGAGAGGCGGCCATAGCCTATGCCAACACTGTTTATCTTTCTTCAAAAAACAACAAGAAACAGGATACGACCCTATTGGGTAAAGCAGGCCGGTTGCTTGAGGGAGTGCTGGACCAGATGCCGGGACATCCGCAGGCAGCGAAACTACTGGTAGGGACAGGCGTCCTTAAAAAAGACGGCAGGTTCCTGTCAGATGGCTGGAATGCCTATTTTCATTTTGCTTCGGCTGACAGTGCTTATGCTTATCTAAAGGAGCCTGCGGGCGTGTTTTTAGCCGTATTACCTCATTGGAAGGCCTCATCTGCCGAGAATGAACAAATAGCCGCCGCACTGGCTAAATCGGGCTTTTACGAGTATGCAGCATTGCTGGCAGGACGTTCACAGAAAGACATCATTGCTTATGCCAGGTATTTGCAGGAAACAACAACCCTGACGGATGATTACTACCGGAAACTGGCAGTACATGCTCCTACCAGCGACAGCCTGTTTGAACAGCAGGTACTATCTACCTGTGCACGGCTGTTAGAAAAGCTGAAACTATCCGCAGGAAAAGATACACTGACATATGAAAAGTTCCTGGAGTTAGTGCAGCCCAGATTCGGTGCAATGGGTTTTCTTGGGACTACATCCAGCTTTCATGCAAAAGAGATCTGCCTGGGTCAGATCGTTAATGTTACCCGCAAGGAAGTATTACAGTACGGATATAAAGCCTCTCTTACATTTATTGAAATAGACCTGATGACCTCCAATGGCTTCATCAGCTGGTTCACCAATAAAAGAATGGGAAACGGCGGCTGGTCTGTAAATGATACTATTTACAGAGTACGGGAAGCATATATCAGAGAACCGATGGAGGCCTGGACAATGATCACAGACAGCACTGTACGAAAAGAGAAATTATCCATCTTTGAAAATGCTATTGCCGGTACCATTACACCTGATACTACCACCCTGCTGGCCGGTATCAACGGTCTGCTGCGCCTGAATGCGATGGATAGCCTCTATGCCATGTTATACAGACAGGGACTGCGTGGCAGCGATCTGCAATTGCAGTTCATGAATACGCTTGAAAGAAGGCAGGAAGATGCTTCTATCTTCGCGCATGAAGGCAGACATAGTATTGACCAGATCTATTTTGCGAAAGACTTTGAAAATGCACCCAGCAGCGAGCGGGAATACCGCGCCAAACTATCTGAAATGACCTGTGCTGATTTCCCGGTATATATATTCGGCAAGATCGTCAGCAGTATCGGTCCTTCGGGACATGGTCAGGCCAACAGGAGAATACTGGATGATGCACTTGCCTGGATGGGAAAACATCAGCCGGAGATCAGCGGCTATGATACCACACAACCCGCTATCAGGCAGCTCTACCGGCTTTCGGCCGATCAGATACAGTCTTGTTTCCGTGAAGTGGACCCGTTGAACAAGCAGTAACGCTATTCTCTTTTCAGACTTTTTACCGGATCAGCTACAGCTGCCTTTACTGCATAGAAACTTACCGTTGCCAGTGCAATAGCGCTTACCAGTAAAGCGGCTGTGGCAAACATCCACCAGCTGATCGTGATACGGTATGGATAATTTTCCAGCCACTTGTTACCTGCATACCAGGCTACTGGTATAGCCAGTACCAGGGATATAATGACCAGCTTCAGGAAATCTTTTGACAGGATCGTCACCACTGAAGCAACCGAAGCGCCCAGTACCTTGCGGATCCCGATCTCTTTTGTTCTTTTCTCTGCGGATAGTACTGATAATCCGAAGAGACCAATGCATGAGATGAAGATCGTCAGGATAGCACTGAGCAGGATGATCTGTTTCCATTTCGCTTCCGCTGCATAGTTCTCCCTGTTATCGACGTCTTTGAATTCATAACCATACGGACTAAGAGGGAATATTTGTTTAAATACCTTCTCTATATCATGGAGTGCAGCAGTTTCACTATTGGGTCTTATTTTAATAAATGTCTTGCCGTACCCATTACTATGTTTCATCGTGAATAACTGCGAACCGATCTTTTCCGTCAGTGAGGCATAGTGATAATCTTTTACCACACCGATCACTGTATATTTTTCTCCTTCCTTATACCAGAAATCCACTACCTGGCCGATAGGATCTTTCCAGCCGGCCTCTTTTACAAATGCCTCATTTACGAGAACGGACCGTATTGAATCGGCAGGAAAATCTTTAGAGAAATTACGTCCTTTGACAACTGGTATTTTCAGTTCGGGGATGTAATGTTCATCTACTGTTTCATAACTAAAATGGATATTGGTCTCACCATTGATATGGGCTGTCGTTCCCCAGGTACCACCGTTTTTGAAAGCCACATCTGCTATGGCCTTGCTCTTCATCAATTCTGATCTGACATGTTCTGTCTGTTCAGCGACGATCCTGTTGTGACCGACGGTCACCAGGTTCGTATCATCATAACCCAGCTTCTCATTCGTCAGATAATTGAACTGCGAGTAAATAGTGAAGGTGCCTATGATTAAAAAAGATGCCAGTGTAAACTGCAGAATAACCAGTCCTTTTTGGAGATAGTTTTTACCTCCTAACGTGAACCTGCTGTATAATACTTTCACCGGATTATAACCGGACAATACCAATGAAGGATAAAAGCCTGCAAGCAGACCGGTGAACAGGAAAAGTGTAATATATCCGGCAACCAGTTTTACATCAAACAGATAGGATAAGGCAAGCGCTTTATTTGATAGGTCATTAAAGACCGATAAGGATAATTGTACAAGGATCAATGCCAGTGTAAAGGCAGCAAAGCTCAGGATAAAAGATTCACCCATAAACTGCATCATGAGCTGTCTTCTGTCGCCACCCACTACTTTACGGATGCCGATCTCTTTTGCACGTTTCAGCGAACGGGCTATTGTGAGGTTAACAAAATTGATACAAGCAATCAGCAATATAAATAATGCGATACCTGAGAGGATGTAAGAGTAAACAGGATTGCTGCTATCGGTAAGGCCATTGTTTGCACTGTAGGCTTTACTCAGGTGCAGGTCTGGCAGGGATTGCAGGGTATACTCCACTGTACCGAAAGGGCCATACCGTTCTACCATTCTCTTTCTGGCTTCATTGGCGTCCATTGCATATACCTTTTTCATCTTTGCCTCCACCTGTTTCGCATCAGCGCCTGGCTGCAGCAAAACAAAGGTGTTCAGGAAAGAATTGAACCAGCTTTCATCGTTTGCCTCGTCCTGTGCCGATACCCTTATTGGCATCAAAGCGCTGAACTTGAGAGAAGAGTTCTGTGGACATCTTTTCGCTACCCCTGTTACTGTATATGGTTTGAACGCATCGTCTCCTCCTTTCATCATGATGGTTTTACCCAATGCATCTCTTGTACCGAACTGTTTCATGGCCAGGTCTTCACTGATAACAATTGCATCAGGGGCCAGCAGCGCAGTTTTGGGATTACCACTCAGTAATGGGAATGAAAAGAGAGAAAAGAAATTCGAGTCTACCAGATGTATCTCCTGCGAGTTAATATCTACGCCTGTCCGTATGTCTTTCCTGTCGCTTTGTATGCGGACAAAGGCTTTGATCTCAGGGATGTTTGCCGTGAATCGCGGTCCCTGTAAATATCCTGTCGTTCCGTTTGTTCCCTCTACAGCACCATCCACCGTATAACTCTTCGCACCTACACGGTAGATCGTGTTCAGATTCTCGTGAAACCTGTCATAACTGACCTCATCTTTCACGTATAAGATGATCAGCATACTACAGGCCAAACCTATACTTAGTCCCAGAATATTGATGACCGAATAGATCTTATTCCGTAACAGGTTTCTTAACGCAGTTTTGAAGTAGTTCTTAAACATAGGAGATAAAGTTGCTGCCAGGTCTGGAACAAAAATAGTGACAACTTTGGAATAATATGATAATCAGCAACTTTCACATCTACAATGCAGTAATAATGTCCGGTTTTGATACAATGGTGTCCGCTTGCGGCATAATACAAAAGGGGCGCCGCAAACAGATGCGACACCCCTTTTTTATCATAACCGGATATTAATCAGAAGATATATCTCGCACCCAGCTGTAACTGCCACCTGGAGATCAGATCAGGGCTGGTGATGAAAGTTTCGCGTTGGGAAGGATCGAACTGGTAAATAGCTTTACCATTATTATCCCTTCCTACAACACCTACGGGTTGATAATAACCTGTGGTACTTGCAAACTTACGCAGTCCCCATTTGCTGCTGATCATATTACCCAGGTTCACTACATCAAGGCTCAACTGGATGGTGCTCACCTTTTCTTTTCCTTTGAAGTTAAAGTCCTGTAATACGCGCATATCTATCTGGCTGAACCAGGGAGTAGTACCTGCGTATTTACCGGTATACTGACCACGATGGCTACTCAGGTATTCATCCTGGTTGATGAACCTTTCCAGTGCTGCTCTTTGCGCCTGCTCTGACTGACTTGCGCCTTCTGCATCGATCAGCGGAGCGAAGCTCATGTTCCCTATTTCAGCAGCTGTAGGCACATACATCAGGTCATTGGCGAAAGAACCATCATTGTTCAGGTCTCCTCCATATACATAAGAGTAACGGTTACCGCTTGTCCAGTTGCTGAAGAACGATACGGTGGTAGCATACTTTCCTTTACAGTATTCAAATTTCTTGATACCGGCGAAAGTGATACGATGGGTGTTACCATACAGGGAAGTAGATTCCACTGCCCTGTTAGCGTTACCGATAACGGGGTTACGGTCAAATGCATCACCGGAGATCTCGGCAGAGATAGAGCTGGCGTCTTTCGCTACGAGGTAGTTATATCCCAGCATGAAGAAATATCCTTTGCCAAAAGTTTGCTGCGCCTGGAAGGTCCCGTTGAAGGAGTAACCTACTTTCTCATTGGTGAATACATAAGTTGCGGTATTTCCTTTATCGGATGCCTGGTACACAGCGCGGTTATCGCCGGTGCCTGAGTTGAGCACACCTGTAGGTGTACCCAGGCCATAGTCGCGCACCATCATGGCATTGATATCTTTAGAGTAGGCGACATCTGCACTCAGCACAGTACCGATCGGGAGTTTATAATCCAGTCCGATATTGGAACGCCAGATCTGCGGCCATTTGAAATTACGGGCGGTTACATTGTAGTAACCAGTGAACGGATTACCGATCGCATTACCCAGCCATACAAATGGGAAGCGGCCGGTAAACAGACCTGTACCACCACGCAGCTGTACGGTCTTATCACCTTTAATATCCCAGTTAAAACCTAAACGTGGCGATACCAGTACTTTGCCACTTGGCATACGGGTATTGTCAATTTCCTGTCCAGGGCCATTCTGTACGGGAACACCGTTCTTATCGAACAGGTTCAGATCGTCCGTATTAGGTACGGTCGGAGAACCCGTTGTAAATGTACCGGCGAACGTACCATCGGGATTTAAGTTAGGGCTGCTGTAACTGGCTTTGGATGTGAAGTACAGCGCCTTGTCAAAACGTACGCCGTAGGTCAGCTTGAAGTTATTGGCTACGCTGAATTCATCCTGCAGATAAGCTGAAAGCTGTCCTACGGTGAGATAGTACCATGTCCATTCGTCGGCCGCTACGCGGTTCTTGGCATATTCAACATTGCCGTCATAGTCTCCGGCAGCTACGTTGTTCAGGAAGGTAGCGATATCCACACCAGAGAATACGGTAAAGCCAAACCCTGTCAGGTTAAAGGAGTTACCGAATTTGAACTGTTCATAGGATGCTCCGATGGTAAGGGTATGTTTGGGGAGGATGATGTTGAAGTTATCTGTCAGCTGCAACGCATCCTGATTGAGGCGGTTATTAATGGAGAAAGGCTCGTATCCTGCTACTATATAAGGCACACTATATTTGGTGATGTTCAGTACGGGGAAAGGCGAAGAGAACGGATCGCGCTTGTCCCTGAAGCTGGTGAACACTGCACGGAACTTATTGGAATAGGTATCGTTGAAGTTAGACTTCAGCTCCAGTCCGAAAGAGTGCAGTTTGTTGATCATCTTATATCCGGAATTGCGGAACTGCAGGGTGATGGCATCTGGCCCGCGGCGGTTGATAGCATTGGGGTGTGCCGTTTTCTCCTGCGATGCATCCAGTCCGTTATAGGTGAAGGACAGGTTATGCTGGCTGTTGATCACCCAGTCAATTTTAGCCAGCCATTTGTAGTTCTTACGTTCCAGTTCAAAATCCTGGAAAGGGCCGGTGTCATATCCGAAGCGGTTCTTGAGCGCTGTGCTGACTGCGTTCAGGTCTGATTCCAGCACGCGGGATGTCGTCACTCCTCCGGCATTACTGTTGTTCCTTGCCACATAAGCGCTGGCGCCGTCTTTACGTTGTTCTGTTTCGAAATTGACAAAGTAGAACAGTTTATTCTTCTTAATAGCACCTCCCAGCGAGAAGCCTCCCTGGAAGCTTTTAAGGGTAGGTACTGTTACCTTCTCCCCGTCTATTTTATCGCCCGTAAGGCCGTCATTACGGTAGAAGCCATACACGGTACCACCGAATTTATTACTACCGCTTTTCGTTACGGTGTTCACGCCTGCTCCTGTAAACCCTGACTGTGTCACGTCATAAGGCGCGATATTGATCTGGATCTGATCGATAGCGTCCAGTGATATAGGCTGCGCGTTTGTTTGTCCGCCGGGAGCCGGTGCATCCAGTCCGAACGGGTTATTGAACACGGCGCCGTCCAGTGAGAAGTTGTTATACTGACCGTTCCTTCCGGCAAATGAAATACCATTGTAGGTAGGGGAAGCGGAAGGGGTGATACGCAGATAATCATCCGCGGAGCGGGAGATCGTCGGCAACTGCCGGATCTGCACAGAGCTAATGTTGGTAGAAGCCCCTGTACGCTGGTCATTGAAGATGGTAGAGCGGCCGCTGATCACCACTTCATTCAACTTACCGGCGGCTTCGATCAATCGAAGGTCCAGCGCGGTGTTTTGTCCGAGGGTAAGATAAATACCTGTCGCATTTTCGGTACCGTAACCGGTGAATGATACTGTCACGGTGTAAGGTCCGCCTACGCGAAGGTTCGGTACTACGAAGCTTCCGTCCGATTTGGTCACCAATCCCTTATTGATACCTGCATCGGCAAAGGCAACGCGTACGGTGGCGCCGGGCAGCGGTTGTCCTGCCTGATTTTTAACGATACCGCTCAATGTGGCGGTCGTTACCTGGGCTTGTGCTTGAAAGAATAGAATACAGGCAATGAATAAGCTTCCTAATAGCTTAGTTAGATTTGGTTGATGCATCTTTTATAAATTGGGTAAGTAATTGCTACAATCTCTGAATGCTTTTAATCCCCAACAACACCATACAATTTACTCAAAATTCTGCGTATTTCATGGGGTTATGCTGCAGAAATTTTACTGGAGTTCATGTGAAAATAACATATATGGGGATTTGTAACGTGTAACTTTAAGTGGGATTGGCGGAAAGGGTGTTTGGGCTACCCTGAGGTTATATTGCGGGTGGATTGGTGTGTTTTTTCGCGGATGGGGGCTTACAGTGATTCGAGCATTGACCTTCTAGCTCGCAGTTCGGATGGAATCACTGGCTGCAGTTCTTTGAAGTTCCTTGCTATTGAGCGTTTTTAGGCGGATGGGCTTTAGGTAGGCTATTAAACCCCTGTGCATCTCGTCAGCCCACTTCAAATAACTGAAGGCCAGTGATTTCCATCCGAATGCTCGCCGCGGCCGGTCGCCCAAATAATATTCAGGTCCCTTTGCGATTGTTATGCGTTAAAAGAGCTTAATTTCACCCAAAAAGGCAAATTAGTCTTCTACTTCTTGTGAATCATTTGAGCGCCTTAATGAGGCTTAAAATGCCGCTTTCTGAGATTGCGGGTTGCTACCTTAACCCATGGTTACTCTTTTTTGTATTGATATTTAATTAAAACAGGACTATACAAGGTTTATACAAGCTTTATCTTACGTTCATCCTACGTCTTTGAACGTAAGATGAACGTAAGATAAAGCTTGTATAAAGCTTGTCTCGTCCTGTTTTAGTCCTGTTTTGGTCCTGTTTTAGTCCTGTTTTAGTAACTGTTTTAGTCACTGTTTTGGTTGACAGCTTAACGGCTTACGGGAAGCCATACGCTCATGTCGCTGGGGCCACGGTTGGCCCAGGCGTAATAAGGTATAAGTTTGATCGTAACAGGCTTTGAGGTGGTGTTCAGGGGTTTATATAATGTATTGTTCCAGTTGTTATGTTGCAGGAGCCGGGCCTCTCCTTCCAGGGCTGTTATCTTGCCGTTCTCCACTTGCATGGCTTTGGGTTGCAGATGAATAGATGCCGGTATGATGATGTCGGATAATGACTGGCCTTCCTTTAGGTCGGTCGATTCGATGCAGTATGCTATTGGGCCACGTTTTACGGCTACCTGGTTACGGGTTTCCTCGACCAGGGGATTGGATTCTACCAATGTGGCCGGCATGTCAAGTTTCAGCGAGAGCTGATCTCCTGCTTTCCAACGGCGCTTTATTTTCAGGTAGGTACCACTTTGAGGGGTTTCCTGTATCGGCTTGCCGTTTATTGTTACTGTTGCTTCTCGACACCAGCCCGGGATGCGCAGGAATAAGGCCATTTCTTTTGATGGTGCTTCCTTTAATGTGATAGCTATATTTCCATCCCAGGGATAGTCTGTTTGTTGTTCCAGTCTGATGGTGCCGTCATCCTTTAGTTTTGTGTGGAGGGTATTGCCTCCGTACATGTCTACGTATATTCCTTCGTCGTTTAAACTGTACATGTAATTGCTGACTTCTGCTATGGTGCGTACCGTATTGGGAGGGCAACAATTGGATAATGCGATATACGGCTGCCGTCCTCCCATCCAGCGTAACTGATAAGGGTAATCCTTTGATGCGGCCAGTGGGTTGGTGTAAAAGAATTTGCTGCCATCCATGCTTACGCCGCTCAAAATGCTGTTGTATAATGCCAGTTCAACAATGTCTGCATAACGTGCGTCGCCGGTGAGCTCCAGCATTCTGCGGTTCCAAAGTACGTTGCCGATATTTGCACAGGTTTCATTGTGCGCTGACAGATTGGGTAGCTGGTAATTCCTGCCGTATGCCTGATGTACCTTCTGGACAGTGTCAGGATTGTATGAAATTCCATCTACTGATACGCCGTCGTACAAGGAGCCGCATCCGCCGGTGATGTACATCTTTTTATTGATCACGTCATCCCACATTATGTTGAGGGTGTGAAGCAAACTTTCGTCACCCGTTTCAGCGTATACGTCTGCTACACCGGCAAACAGGTAGTTCGCTCTTACTGCATGGCCTACTACACGTTTCATATCTCTGAATGGTACGCGGTCAGAGTTATCGTCTGTGCCTTCTGTCATTCCCCTGATGTCGATCAGCTTCTTCGCGAGCGCCAGGTATTTCTTGTCGTTGGTTGTCCTGTATAGTTCGATTATGCCCATGTAATGTGAAGGACAAATGGCATTACGCGCCTGTTCAGGAGTGGCGTTATTGTAAAATGTTATCAGGAAGTCCGTTGCCTTCTTTGCAACGTTCAGTAAGGTCGTTTTACCTGTTGCCCTGTAATGGATGCAGGCGGCCGTCATCAGGTGGCCAAAGTTGTAGGCTTCGAAACTGAGCTTGTCGTCAAAGACGTTCTGCTTGCCTGTCTGCTTTTGTTCGATGATGGATTTGGTGTATACATAGCCGTCTTTACGTTGTGCTTTGGCTATTACACGGATAGCATCGTCCATCATACGGTCCAGGGCTGTATCTTTTGTTACAGCGTACATGCCGGCTACTGCTTCCAATGTCTTATAGAAATCACCGTCATGGAAAGACGGTCCGATGAAAGATCCCGTGTCAAGTCCGGCGGCTATTTCGAAGTTTTTAAACGAATGACATAGGTGCTCATCGTGGTAGGTGTTCCAGAGCTGCGGCACCATTGTATTTTTACATACTTCGAAACGCTCCGCCCAGAAACCTTTTGTCCACTGTACGCTTCCCATGTCCACACTTTGCAAACGGGCGTACGGACTGGCGTTCGTGTTGACTAATCCCTTCTGAGCGAATGCCAGCGCATTTGACAATACAAGGATCAACAGTATTATTCTAACTCTTTGCATCTTTTAATCTTTTTCCTGCAGATAACTTATTGAACTTACTGGTTCGGTTTACTGTTTTAACCTACTGTTTTAACTTAGCGTCAACCTATTTCACCTGCTGATAACTGACAACATAGTTTTTTCCAGGTTGCATAGTCATCTCGTACCAATCGCCTTCCTTGCTTTCAATACTTGCTGTTTTACATACCGGCTTTGTCTGACTGCGGAACCTTAGTGTACCTACGCCTTCCGCTGTTGTGATCTTCATCTCCTTTAAACTGCATCGCACTGCTATATCTCCTTTAGGTGTCGGCACACGTCCTTCCATCCATTCCAGTCCGCCCAATACCGGTTGTACCATGTAAGTGGCATAACCGGGTGACGTAGGTTTTACACCCAGGTAATATTTCCCTAAGAGATATATTGGACTGGCACCCCAGGCATGACAAAGGCTCTTTCCGAATTCTCTTCCATACATGGCGTAGTGCTCTGCTCCTTTCTTTGAAGGATTGTACTCTTCCCAGAAACTCGTCGCTCCCAGTTTTAACATGCCACCCCAATAGTCTTTCATTTCCTTCAGTACATATGGCTGTTCTCCCAGCGCACATAATGCTTCCAGTTCATAGAAGCGCATATATGGTGTGGTGATCTGCTGGATGTTGTTATTCAGTAGTACGGACTTCTTAACTGCTTCCTTTTGTTGTTGGTTGAAGTAGTCGTAGAAGATGGCGAACATATTTGCGTAACGGGTAACATTTGTTGTTTGCTTCCCTTCTACCCTGCTGTGCACAAGCGCCTGTTTCTCCTGGTTCCAGTAAAGGCCGAAGAGTTTCTTTTTTAGTTCAGTTGCGTATTGTTTGTATTTAGTGGCGTCCTTCTTTTCATTTGCGATATCCGCGCAGAGCGCCATTGTTTCCAGGCTACGGCAAAGTAATAACTGTTCAAAGCTTACCTCTCCTTTTTTACTCAATCCATCTGCCCAGTCGATGAATATCCAGTCGCCCGGCATTCCTTCCATCAAACCGTCTTTATTTCTACGGCCCAGACAGTATTCCATCATCGTTTGCATACGTGGATAGAACTGTTTGATGAATGTCTGATCGCCGGTATACAGGTAATAGTCATAAATACCCAGGAACCAGTAGAAAGTATAGTCCATGATGGTATTGATATGACTTGTTACCGGGTCCTTCCCTCTCAATGCCAGCATTGTTCTTGATACCGTATTGTTATCGAAGTACAGGTAATAGTTCATCAGATAACTCTGATAAGCATCTCCACTCCATACCCAGCGGTCACGTTTGATACCGTCAATGAAGAACTCTCTTGTATTCAGTTCAAAGGTATATTTTGCGATATCATAGATCCTGTTGATCTCCTCATCTGAACAACGGAAGCTACCTTTCTCCTTTACATCTGCATGTTCGTATAACATAGAGACTGAATCTACCTGTATGTTTCCATCCGTTACCATGTTGACATAGCGGAATGCTTTTGACAGCGGCATGATAGAATCTCTCTTTGCAGATAACTGAAAAGAGAGCCTGTCTAATGTGATGGCGCCTTTTTCACTTAGCGCTTCTTCTTTACTTTCACCATAGTATAGTGCGATGTTGCCATTACCTTTTATGCCATGCAGGTGAATAAAGCCGAACGTTTCCTTACCAAAATCCACCAGGGTAGCGGTGTTGCTTTTTGCTACACTGGCAGGACTTTTCGGTGTTACCGGCAGTTTACATTCAGAGGGCCGGGTGTTGATGTTGTTAAAATTCCAGCTACCTGCGTTGAGCCATTTTGTGGCAGAGATATCGGAGGTTTTACCTGTTTCGTCTATCCATTCTTTATCCTCGAAGGTTACGAGCCAGCTGGCATCAGAAGCGATCGTCCTACCGGCTACATAGATAGCGGGTACACTTGCCTGATTGAACACTTTTATATTGATCCGGTGTTTACCAGCGGGTACGGTTATCTTAGCCGGCATACCTTCCAGTGGCTGTCCGTCGAGCTTTACGTTATAGATCCCTTCTGTATAAATGCTCACTTCTTCAGGTGTTGTCAGTGAAAAGTCTTTATGAAAATCGATCAGCGGATAATGACTATCGAACTTCCAGAATACGGGAAAGAAGGTACCTCTGTCAGTACGGCGGTTCTGCATCTGGTTACTCAACCATATTTCAAAATCGCCGGGATACCAGATCCAGGAGGGTTTTGATTGCGCCAGTGCATACTGACACAGAGAGAGTAAAGTGAAAAATAACAGGCTGACTTTTATAACAATGTTTTTCATGATCCGTGTCCGTTGGTGATATATTGATTGATAGGTTGTGTATGATGTGCAGGTGCTTTCTCTTTTAACAGCTGCTTGTATGGCGCTTCCAATCCGGCGGACTGTTTGATACTGTCCGTTACCTGCGGACCGTTATTCTGCCATATATTATTTGGCCCGTTGGCATTTTGCAGGAACTTCTCTGCAGGGCACCAGTTATCTTTTACGGTATAATAGGCAGTTCCTTCATCTGTATACAGATAGAACCAGTGTGTTGGAATGTGGGCATAGGGAGCTTTATAGATACTGTCTATATAATTCCCGATGATCTCAGAACCCGGTTGTGCAGATAACGTATAGATACCGGCTACGTCGTACATATGGCGTGCATAGTGATGTATCTTATTGCTGATGATCCGGTTATTGCTCATCACGTTGATGGTCTTGGTCCAACCCCAACCTACACTGATGCCTGTATAGGACACTTCATTTATTTCGTTGTGCGCTATTGTGACATCTTTCACGTAACCTGCGCTGATACCGAGTGTGCCCCAGTCTTCGTTGGTAACATCTGTGATGAGATTATTTGAGACGAGGATATTACTGCATACAGGCCGTGTATCCACAGGATGATAAGGCAGGTGTGTTTCGGTAGCTTCGTCTGAATATAAGCCAAGTTGAATACCGGTGCCGCCGATGTCTTTGAACAGGTTGCCGTTGATAGTATCGTAGCGGTTACCTGTTTCATAGTCTAAGCCGGTAGAAGCCAGGTGCTCAAAACGGCAGGCAGTGAAAGTGGTATGTTGTGCATAAGATACTTCCACGGCGGCTGGCGGACGGCCTATCCATGCCTGGTTTTCCAATCCCTTTTTATCGGGCGTGCCGGGTATTTCCAGTTTATAGGCATCCAGCATATACAACCCTGCCTGCAAGGGTACATGTCCCATTTTAGAAGGACGCAGCCAGGTGGTATGTT
This sequence comes from Chitinophaga sp. S165, assembly GCF_003182155.1. Lineage (GTDB taxonomy): Bacteria > Bacteroidota > Bacteroidia > Chitinophagales > Chitinophagaceae > Chitinophaga. The sequence continues at coordinate 90,914 of NZ_QGTG01000011.1, read as the reverse complement.
GAAAGCCGATGTCTTTGAAATGTATGTAAGATACGGGATGATCAATAGTCCCTGTGATGGTTACCAATGATTCCAGTACCGGAGCGATGACGGTGGCTGTTGACAGGTTTTCGTTGTTACGCGGCCAGTAGTATACTTTTCGTGCTTTTACATCGAGGTACCACTCGCCTGGTCCATCGAGTAAGGGCAATGCGTTGGTGAGCCAGAAGGCGGAATTGCCGGACTCTTTGGAGATCCAGGGAGCAGGCCAGGGATGTTCTGACTGGATCTTACTTTCCGGTTGATGAAATGTTAGCCGGGTACTGTCGCCATGAACATCCATTGTCTTAATACGCAGATTGGCGATAGCCCACCATTGATGGATGAACATTTCAAGTCCTGTTGTGTTTTCAAGTCCGCGGATAACGGGTGTGGGAATCCAACAGCTACCGGCTTTGTGATCCCATGAGAGGATGCGGCGCATGCTGTCTCCGTTCGTATCTTTAGCGCGGATAGCTTTTACATTATTTACCCAGAGCTGTCTGAAGTTCAGGGGTTCGGCAATCATATCCGGCACTTCTGCCACCCATATATTTCCCTTGAACCGTCTCCATTGCTTTAGCTGGATACCTCCGCTGAAAACAGGTCTTTCGCCGGGCGCCGCTTCAATGATGGTAGGATTTCCGGCAGTGCCTGCATCTTCAGGACGGATGAAGATGGGTTCATAGAGAAAATAAGTACCTCCTTTGATGATGATGTGAATGCCACCTTTGATAGCGGGATCATTTAAGCGTCTCCATTCTCTTGCCTGTCTTAATGCAGCGGCCAGTGTAGCTTTCGGCTGAAGGGCAGTACCGGCTTGCAGATCATCCCCCGAAACAGCTACGTAAATGTCTGCAGCATTAGCATACTGCATACACAGGAAAAGGCATGTTATCATACACCACACTTTCCTCATTCTGCTGCGTTTATAGCTGTTTTCCATACCTGTTCCAGTTGTGCGAAACCATGAATAGCACCGGAAGGCAGACGTTCGCCTTTGTCGCCGAACACATAAAGAGCAGGTGCTTCTTCGATGGTTATTTTTGATTCGTCGGCAGCATTGATATTCAGTCCGAGATTTTTAGCCATAAAATCATAGATGGCCTTCCGTTTATTGATACCGAAGTCGTGTCCTTCTGTTGGCAGATGCACGTTGGTGACGTTATCTTTTTTATTGTAGTAGTTATATATCTTCTGCAGGTATGGGAAGTCGTGCTCGGGCATTTTATCTGTCCAGTCGCCTCCATCACTGATCAGGAGTTGTGGATGAGGAGCTGCCATAGCAGCTATTTCCACATTATCTGTTCTGTTGCCACAAGCATGAACAGGCATACCACTTTCACAAGGGCAACCACCATAGAAATAAGAACTGATGGCTACTACGGGAGCACTGGCTCTAATACGATCATCTAGCGCTGCCATCAGTACGGTATGACTACCACCGCCGGAACCGCCTGTAATAGCGACTCTGGCAGTATCTGCATCTTTAAGCGCCAGCAGGTAATCGAGGATGCGGATAGCACCGAGGGCCTGGATGGTCATGGCCAGACTCCGGCGATGATCGGCATCTTCAAACTGTAAGAGCGATTCTCCCCAGGCGAAGAGATCATAGCTGAAAGCCATGGCGCCCATGCGGGCCAGCGCAGCGCAACGGTACTGGCAATCGGGCCTGTAACGTTGCTGCTGCCAGTGCCCATCCGGGTTGAGGATAACAGGTATTTTTCCTTTATATTTTGCTGGTTTATATAATGAGCCGTTGATGTATAATCCAGGTAATATTTCTATAGCGATGTTCCGGACAGTATAACCATCAAACTTTCTTTCTGCCGTGATGATAGCCTGGGAAGCAGGAGCAGCCGGCAAATGCGTCAGTTGCAAAGCTTCACGGATGCAGGGTTTCAGCTCTGCCTTACGTTGTTCCCATTCAGATTGATTGGTATACTGTGCAGCGATACGGTCCAGTTCAGCCCAGCCTTCTGGTACGGACCAGCGGTAGTATTCGTATTCACCCAGTTTATAGGTGTCTTTATCTTTTTTTATTTTCAGGTCGAGGGGCGTCAGGATATTATCCAACGTAGCTTCCAGGGTAGGCCTGTAACGCCAGTCTGCATAAGGAACGAATTTGCCTGCAACCTGTTTGTCGGTATATTTTATGCGGATGTTAAACCGTTTTTCAATGTCAGTCAATACGGCTTTCAGCGGCCGCTTATATGCGCTGTCTGATGTTTGCTGTGCATACAACTGTGGGCCGTTCAACAATAGCAGGTACCCTAATAAGGGAACGAGGAATCGGATCGTTCTTTTCATAACATGGCATTAAACGAATGGGAATCTAAAACAAAATCACAGGGTGATCATCCTATGCTGTCTACTTCCCTGAAAAATCAAAATAAAGCACTATTTGCAGGGCCCTTTCAGGCTCCTTTTCATAGTCGTAAAAGATATTCTTCATGCCCATCGGGCCGGTAGTTTCATTCCTTTGTGTCTTCGTGCCGATACTGCTGATACCTTGCATGAAGGACAAATCTCCTGTCGGGAAGATGGGCTCATAATTATGCCACTGGTCAGTTTTCCAGGCGGGCGTAAACAAGCGCAGGAAGAGGCTTTCATTCTCTGTGTATACTGTGAATGGTTGTGAAGCAGTGATAAACTTACACCAGTACATGTTGGCATGGTAGCCTTTAAACTCAGGATACTTCCAGCTCTCCCCTGTTTCAGTGTCGTTGTATTCTTTCTTCCAGATGCCGAAGGTGGTACCCTTTAAGCGGTTCTTCCATACGCGGTAAGGGCCGCTACCCATGTATTCTATTGCACGCATTTCTTTTTCAGGGAATGAAAAGTTCACGCCGGCCAGGGAAGTGAAATAAGCGGCGGGGAAATATTGTACAGACATCTTAACTACACCTGATGGATAGATCGTCCACTGCAGTGTATTATAACTGTTCTTTCTATCGAAGGAGGAAGTGATGATAAGATTACTTCCCTGGTAGTGATGTGAAAAATCTGCAAAGTTATTTTCTCCTTCCTGGAGTATGGGGCCGTGGTTAAAAGGGATGACGGTATTCCCATGTTTTACTTCCTGTAACAGGCCGTTCTTTTTATTGAATGCAATATGTATATCAGCGGCTGATACCAGCCATAACGAATCATGTTCACGGATGCTTACTTTGCCTGTACCGATAGTGTCAATCTTCTTTGCTGTTAATGCTACCGGACTTGTAATAGGAAAGCTCCAGGTAAACAGTTCCTTTCCGTGGGGATCTTTAGCTGACAAGTACAGCACATCGTATGTGTTCCAGTTGGGAGGAAGAGTCAGTTGCAAGATACCTTTTTCCAAAGGCTTCAGATGGGGAGCAGGAGCTGTGCCATTGTATACTGCCGATGTTTCGAGTTGCTTTAACTGCCAGGTAAAATGGCACTGGTCAATATTTGTGAAAGCGTAGCGGTTCTCTATGTTCAGTGTACCATCGAAGGCAGGTGTTATTTCCCGGCGTTCAATGAATACCGGGCTCCATACTTCTTTGATGGTAAAGAAGCTGCCTTCTTTTTCGTGATGCGGGCCTACGATACCATCTGCACCTCTGTGGTGATCGGTATCAAGTGAATCGTGTTTATCTTTCCTTACAACGCCCTGGTCGGAGAAGTCCCAGAGGAAGCCGCCTGCGCTTAATGGATTCTGCCACATATGTGCCCAATAGTCTTCCAGTCCGGCGCCATGGCCTCCATCGAACTGACCGTGCAGGAATTCGGTCGGCATGACGATCTCTTTTCCATTATCGTAGTTACCGATGCCATAGTTATACTCGCGGTAATGCTGTGTTTCAATACCGTTGAATAATTGCCAGGGATGTACAACGGGGCGTTGTTGCGGATCAAGTTCCGGGAAGAGGTGGTCCAGTTCTTTATTATGCCCGCCTTCATTACCATTGGCCCAGAGTACAATAGATGGGTGGTTTACATCATGTTCCAGCATTTCCTTTACGAGACGGGTGCCTGTTTCTGTGTTGTAATGACCATGCCATCCGGCTAATTCATCCATTACATATAATCCAAGTGAATCGCAGACATCGAGGAAGTGTGCATCGGGCGGATAGTGTGACATGCGCACGGCGTTCATGTTCATGTCTTTGATCAATTGTACATCTTCTATGCTGATCGTTTTACTTGTGGTTCTGCCTGTTTCCGGGCGAAAAGAATGGCGGTTCACACCTTTGAATTTCATCTTAACACCGTTGACGTAAATACCGTCGCGCTGTTTCAATTCGACAGTCCGGAAACCGATCCGCTGATGGAGGATATGGAGTACTTTCCCTTTATCGAGCAGAGATATTTCGGCATCATAGAGATTGGGAAATTCAGCTGACCAGGGGCGTATACCGGCATAGACTGTATCGATATGAATTTCAGATGTATTGAGTGTCTTTATAATTTGTCCGCCTACTTTCTGATGATCTTTGTCATACAGTTGCAGCGACAGCTGTTTCCCTTGCTGGGCATTTACTTTTACCACGGCGTGCAAAGCACCATTTGCATTTGCATTCACTGCGAGGGCGGCAATATGTTGAGCAGGAAGGGCTTCCAGGAATACCGGGCGGAAGATGCCGCCGAAGATCCAGAAGTCAGCTTTACGTTCAGCATCATTCACAGAAGCATTCGCGGAATGTTTAGCGACGGTGACCTCCAACAGGTTGGCTGTGCCATATTTTAATAATCCGGAGATATCATATTTAAAAGCATAAAAGGCGCCCTGGTGTATGGGGCCGGCAGATTTTCCATTGATCTTTACGGTAGCGTCGGTCATAACACCCTCGAAAACAATGTTCACCTTTTTGCCTTTCCAGTGGGCAGGCGCCTGGAAGGTATATTTATACAGGCCACTTTCCTTACCCCGGAGACTGTCTTTCGCGAACCCGTAGTCATATTTACCGAAGCCCTGCAGTTCCCAGCAGGAAGGAACGGGAATAGACGTCCATTTACCGGCATTGCTGCCAGCGGTGCAATAGAACTGCCAGTTTACGGTGTGATCGCTACCGGTACCGGAGAGATAACTGATTTCAGTAGACTGTGCAACAGCGTTATGTATGCAGGCTATTAAAACCAGCAATGTGGTAAGAGATCTTAGTGGAATTCGTTTCATCATCACGGGCGCACTTTTGGATGCCAAGCGGGGGTAAGTTAGTAAATGTATCCTGATATTTAAAACTCTTTTCTTTACCATAAAGGAAATCAGACACAATAAATGTTTACCAGACACATATCTATCGGTTATATTTTTTTATAAGCGGTGTTGCTTAAACCAGCATATCCCTTATTTTTGCCCCCGTGAGAAAAGTATGCCTCTACATACTGGTGTTTTTTATGGCGATGGAGAGTACCTCATTCGATCAGTTGCTGAAACTGCCTGTGCTATTCGAGCACTTCAAGGAGCATCAGCAGAGAGATAAGAATGTGGACTTACTGGAATTCCTGTCTATGCACTACTGGGGGACGGACCTTGACGACAATGATAATGACAGGGACATGCAGCTGCCGTTTAAGAAGGTGAATATCAACACACACCAGGTACTTTTCGCACGATTCACCAAAGCGCCTCAGATCATTGCTACCGAGCAGACTGTATTAAACACTTTTACCATCTATAAGGACCAATATCATCCTGAGTCCGATCTTACCTCCCCTTTCCGGCCTCCCTGTGCCTGAGTTGCATTTCAATTTTATTTATTGATCTATGATTGACGTATGCAGCGGCAAAGCGGTGTATGCCTGTCATTCTGCAGATCCATCCAGCAATTCATTCAACAGCAAGTAATGCTTGATAAGATCATTCAATTCTCAGTTAAAAATAAACTGGTGATTGGCCTCTTCATGCTGCTATGGGTTATCTATGGCATCTTTGAAGTAAGCCGGTTACCTATAGATGCCGTGCCTGACATTACCAACAACCAGGTACAGATCATTACCACTGCACCGGCTTTAAGTGCGCAGGATGTGGAACGGCTGATCACTTTTCCTATTGAACAGGCGATGAGCAATATTCCTCATCTGAAGGAGAGCCGCAGCATGTCAAGGTTCGGGTTGTCACTCATCACCATTGTGTTTGAAGATGATGCCGATGTGTATTGGGCACGCCAGCAGGTGAGCGAGCGGCTGCAACAGGTAGAAGTAAGCGAGAGTGCCAGTAAACCGGAATTAGCTCCTGTTACTACGGGTTTGGGAGAAATATACCAGTATGTACTGAAGCCGAAGCGGGGTTATGAGGGCAAATACAACCTGGCGGACCTGCGTACGATACAGGACTGGATAGTGCGGCGGCAGCTTTTAGGCACGCAGGGCGTGGCGGACGTTTCCACGTTTGGCGGGGAGCTGAAGCAGTATGAGGTGGCCATCAATCCGTACCAGTTAAAGTCTTTGGGACTGACCATTAGTGACGTCTTCACTGCTTTACAGAACAATAACCAGAATACAGGCGGAGCTTATATAGAAAAGGGACCGACTGTTATGTACATCCGCAGTGAAGGGTTGGCGGGCAGCATAACGGACATCGAAAATATCGTTGTAAAAAATACCACGGGAGGTGTTCCTGTGCTGATCAGGAATGTAGCTGAAGTACGAATGGGCGCAGCTACGCGTTATGGCGCGTTGAGCTACAATAATACAGGTGAGGTAGCCGGTGCAATTGTGCTGATGCTGAAAGGCGAAAATTCATCCGAAGTAATAAAGAATGTTAAACAGCGTGTTGCGGAGATCCAAAAGACCTTACCGGAAGGATTGCTGATAGAGCCTTTCCTTGACCGTACCAAGATGGTGAACAATGCAATAGGCACGGTGGAGCATAACCTGCTGGAAGGAGCGCTTATTGTTGTTTTAGTATTGGTGATCTTCCTGGGCAACCTGCGTGCGGGGCTGATCGTAGCGTCTGTTATTCCGCTGTCGATGCTCTTTGCTATTATCATGATGAATACTTTCGGGGTAAGCGGTAACCTGATGAGCCTCGGTGCACTGGACTTCGGGCTGATCGTGGATGGAGCGGTGATTATTGTGGAAGCTATACTTCATCATTTACATTTCTCAAAGAAGTATCAACATGTTGATCTGTTGTCGCAGGACGATATGAACGCTGAAGTAGCGGGTTCCTCTTCCCGGATGATGAATGCGGCGGTGTTCGGGCAGATCATTATCCTGATCGTTTACCTGCCTATCCTTTCACTACAGGGTATTGAAGGTAAGATGTTCAAGCCGATGGCGCAGACGGTGGCCTTTGCCATTCTGGGTGCATTCATTCTCTCTCTTACTTATGTACCAATGGTGAGCTCTTTATTCATCAGCAAAAAGATCTCTCACAAACCGAATTTGTCTGATCGTGTGATGGATAAGATCGAGGGTGTTTATCAAAGAGCGCTTAGTCGCGCGTTAAAGATCAGAAAGGGAGTTGTTGCCATGGCATTCGCCTTGTTTGCCATTGCGGTGTTCATATTCAGCAGGATGGGCGGAGAATTCATCCCACAGCTGGAGGAGGGCGATTTTGCGGTGGAAACGCGGTTGCTGGTGGGAACAAATCTGAATACAACCATTGCCACCTTTAAACAGATATGTGGTCTTTTGAAAGATAAGTTCCCTGAAGTGGACAGGATCGTTTCCCGTATCGGAACAGCAGAACTGCCGACTGATCCGATGCCTATTGAAGGCGGTGATATGATCATTGTATTGAAGGATAAGTCTGAATGGACGAGTGCAGAAAGCTTTGAGGAGCTGGCCACGAAGATGTCGGATGTTGTACAGCAGGCGATACCGGGTGTGACCTTAAGTTTCCAGTTCCCTGTGCAGATGCGTTTCAACGAACTGATGACCGGCGCCAAGCAGGACGTGGTGTGTAAGATATTTGGCGAAGACCTTGATCTGCTGGCGAAATATGCAGAGCAGATCGGGGCTGTGAGCAAAACAGTACGTGGTACAGCTGATCTGTATGTGGAAAAGGTGACCGGGATGCCGCAGGTGGTGATCCGGTATAACAGGAGCGAGATCGCGAAGTACGGGCTCAATATTGCGGAGATCAACCGTACGGTCAATGCCGCATTTGCCGGAGCAGCAGCGGGAAAGGTGTATGAAGGAGAGAAACGTTTTGACCTGGTGGTCAGAGTGGGTAATGAAGGCCGGCGGAATATCGAGGACGTGCGTAACCTGATGATCGCCACAGGCACCGGCAGTCAGATACCGTTATACCAGGTAGCCGCCATTGATGAAATTGAAGGCCCTAACCAGATACAGCGTGAAGACGCCAAACGGCGGATCACTGTCGGCTTCAATGTAAGAGGGCGTGATGTGCAGTCGATCGTTGAGGAATTGCAGCAAAAGATCAACCGGAAAATAAAACTCGAACCGGGGTATACAATTACTTACGGAGGCGCATTTGAGAACCTGCAACAGGCGAAGAAGCGATTGAGCATCGCTGTGCCGGTAGCTTTACTGCTTATTTTCGTGATGTTATATTTCGCGTTCTCTTCCGTGAAGGAAGGGGCGCTCATTTATACGGCGATACCGCTATCGGCCATAGGCGGTGTGTTTGCACTGGCCTTACGTGGAATGCCTTTCAGTATCTCCGCCGGAGTAGGGTTCATTGCATTGTTCGGTGTAGCGGTATTGAATGGCATTGTACTTATTTCTGAATTCAACCGGATCAAAAAAGAAGGAAAAGTGACTGATAGTTTACAACTGGTGATGCAGGGCACCCGTAACCGTTTGCGGCCGGTATTGATGACCGCCGCCGTGGCGTCTTTAGGTTTCCTGCCGATGGCTTTGAGCAATGGTGCAGGCGCGGAGGTACAACGTCCGCTGGCGACTGTGGTGATCGGCGGATTACTGACCGCTACCCTGCTGACTTTATTTGTACTCCCTGCGTTGTATCTTTTATTCGAAGGAAAAGCCAAAATAAGGCTAAATAAGGCCGTAATGATAGGAGGATTGGTATTGTTTGCTATTCCATCTGTTAAGGCCCAGAACAGCCCTTTAAATCTCAACCAGGCTATTAATATTGCGTTGAGCCATAACCTGCAGGCTACAAGTGCCCGATTGCATGAGCAGGCGGAGAACTTACGGCAAAAAACAGGGGTCGATATTCCGAAGACACAGATCAGTGCAGACTATGGGCAGATCAATAGTATTCAGAAGGATAACCGTTTTGGCGTTACACAGGCGCTGAACTTCCCTTCTGTGTATAGTAATCAGAAGAAGGCATTACGCGAGAATTACCTTGCGGCGCAGGCCAAAACCCAGGTGATGGAACAGGACATCAGGAGCAGTGTAAGGCGGCTTTATTATGACTGGATCTGGTTGCATGAGAAACAGGTACTGTTACAGTATGCTGACAGCATTTACCGCTTATTCGAAGAGAAGACTAATCTCCGGTTCAAGACAGGGGAAACCAATATACTGGAGAAGACCACGGCGGAGTCTCACCGGCAGCAGATCTCCAATCAGCTGGAGATGCTTTCTGCGGACATGCGGATCACGCTGAAGCAGTTCAATGTTCTGCTGGGAGATAGCGTGGTCCATCAGCCGCAGGCAGATAGTATCAAACTATCTCTTTCCCTGCCGGATACAGCGCAAAGCCAACTGCCACAGATAAAGTCACTGGAACATGAATCGGCCGCTGCTCACTGGCGCTGGCGTACGGAGAAGTCGAAGCTGCTGCCTGATTTCTTTATCGGGTATAACAACCAGAGTATTTCAGGAACGCAGGTAGTAGACGGACGGGAGACTTATTTCAACAACAGCAAACGGTTCAACTATGTGAATGCGGGCATCAGCATTCCACTGTTCTTTGGCGCACAACGTTCCAGGGCAGCAGCTGCGCAGGTAGACTGGCAACTCTCCCGGCAGCAGCTGGATTATGCACAGTTACAGGTGCGTACGGAATGGCAGAACGCCCTGACACAGCTGCAGAAGTATGCGGGCAGTTTACAATACTACCAGGGCAAAGGGCTGGAAAATGCGGCGGCCATCATCTTCACTGCCGACAAACAATTCGTAGGCGGGGATATCGACTATCTGCAATGGGTCATCCTGGTGGATCAGGCTATAGGTATCAGGAACGAATATCTTGATATGCTGAACAATTATAATCAGGCCGCCATCCAGGTACTGAAATTGCAAAATCTTTAATTCAATCAAGACATGCGACAATATCTTTTCTTATATCTTCTGTTCGTTGCCTGTAACAGCCATAAGACCACCGAGGAACCGGCTGCAGAAGCATCTGTCGATAGCAGTGTGGTTACGCTTACCGGTGAACAGATAAAAAATGCCGGCATTGAAACCGGTTATCCCTCAACTATGGCCGTTAGCGGTACCCTGCGCCTGCAGGGTACAATCGACGTACCTCCTCAGAGTACCGTAAGCGTGAGTTTTCCCTTAGGCGGATATCTGAAAAGGACAGACCTGCTGCCGGGTGCACACGTCAGTAAAGGACAGGTGTTAGGCGTGCTGGAAGATATGCAGTTCATCCAGCTGCAACAGGATTACCTCCTCGCTAAAGAGAAATTCACCTTTGCAGATACGGAGTTCAAGCGTCAGCAGGAACTGAACGCCAGTAAAGCCAGCAGCGATAAAGTGCTTCAACAGAGTAAGGCAGAGATGGAGAGTCAGCGGATCACCATGCAGGCATTGGCCAGGAAACTGGAGCTGATCGGGATCAATCCGCAGCACCTGAATGCCGCGAACATCTCCAAGAGCGTTAATATCCTTTCGCCTATCAGCGGGTTTGTATCCAAGGTGAATGTCAATATCGGCAAGTACACGGCTCCTACGGATGTACTATTTGAATTAGTAAATCCCAATGACATTCACCTGGCCTTAAGTGTGTTCGAGAAAGACGTGAACCAGCTTTCCGTAGGGCAAAAGGTGGTTGCATACAATAATGAGCATCCGGATAAAAAGTATACCGCCGAGATCCTGCTGATCAGCAAAAACCTTGACGAGGACCGGATGGCTACCGTTCATTGTCATTTCCACCAGTTTGACGCCTCCCTCCTGCCAGGGATGTTCATGAATGCGGAAGTGGCGGTAAACAATGCCACGGCCTTAACTGTTAGTGAAGCGGCGATCGTTCGCTGGCAGAATAACTTTTATGTATTTGCTGATAAGGGGCAGCACACTTTTGAGATGGTACAGGTTACTCCGGGGAATATCCATGAGGGTCAGGAACAGTTCTCCGCCCCTGGGGTTGATACCAGTACCAGGGTTGTGACCAGGAATGCTTATGCGTTGCTGATGAAGATGAAAAATAGTGGTGACGAAGAATAACTCCTAGCTATACCAGATCGTAAACAGAAAAAGGGCTGACCGGTTGGTCAGCCCTTAAACTTATATGTTATTACAATTTCATAAATCTGATTGTTTCCGGTGATCCTCCTTTTCGCTTCAGCACTGCCAGATAATAACCTTTATTGAGACGGCTGATATCTACATTGATTTCAGTCTTTCCGGCTATGTCGTAAGTTAACAACACCTGGCCACCAGCCAACGGAATGACGTCCAGTGTTTCCCAGTTTTCGGAAAGACTGATATCTTCGAGTGTGAATACGTTTGTGGCAGGGTTAGGATACAGGTGATTAACCATATCTGCAGCTGGAGCTGCAGACTGAGATAAGATGAATGGTTCGGAGGTTTTACTGCAATCACCAGCAGAAGCAATTACCCTGTAAGTACCGTCAGCCGCAGGTCTGAAAACTGTACCGGTACCAACATCTCTCCATGTATTATCACTTTGTTTTACCTGCCATTTATAACTTGCTGAGCCGTCGATACCTGAGACTATCAAATCCAGATTATATCTGCCAATTCGGGGAGTAGTGAGATTGGCAACTTCTACGATGGTGCTGTCCGTCCTTGAACATTTCCCATTATTTACTGAAACATAGTACATGGTAGTAGCCGGAGGTCTTACGCCTGGTCTGGCTGCGGAAGATACAAGTCCTGCAGGTAAAGATGTCCAGGAGTATGTATATGTATCAGTATTGTTGCCTCCCAGTGTTACGCTGTCGCTGGCACATATACTAAAGCTGCGACCAGCTGTTGCAACCGGCCTGTCCAATACCTTTACAAGCATTGTATCGCTTGCCTTACAGCCATCGGGATAGGTAACTGTCAATACGTAACTGTAGTCACTATATGGGTTTGCAACAGGCTGCGCGATATCAGGGTTGCTCAAGCCATAGGACGGGCTCCAGCTATATAAATTAAGGTTATCACCGATCAGACCGATCTTCGTACCACTATCACGGCACATTACAGTATCAGGGCCGGCATCAGCAATATGTGTGTTACAATACACCATTTCATTTCTGAGCGCATAAATGACGAAATTGTCGGTAAGGGTAGCGCCAGCCAGTAATAACCGTCCGTCCTTTTCTATTGCCAGTGAGCTGGTGGCGATAAAGTTATCAGGGGGAGTTTCCAGGGTAAGAAGGCCTTTTTCATACCCCCATGTTATGTCGGGAGTACCATCGGATATAAGCCTGAGTATCTGCGGGTATGACTTATCGAATACCGGTGAGCTCTCTTCTATTCTGCGACCCATTGCCAGTATTCTACCATCCGGCTGCAGGACAATATTGTTGGCAACATCTGAATAAGATGCTACGACATGTTTTCCATTGTTGCCAAAAGAAGCATCATAATTTCCATCTGCCAGATATCTCGTAACGCATATTTGTGTAAGATCTGCTAATCCGCCGGCTAATATTTTGCCGTCGGGTTGTACGGCGACAGACGAAATCCTAGCACGACCGCCACCCAGGTCAAATTCCGCCATCAGGCGTCCGCCATTGAAAGTTGTATCGGGTGTACCATTCTTTGTATATCTTCCCAGGGCGTATTTGCTTATGAGATCATTTTCCAGACTACCAGTTAAGATTACTTTATCATCCGGCTGAATTGCAAGTCTTGCAGACTGATTCCCCTGGTGCATATTTCCGGTTTCTTTGAGCCGCATTTCCCTGTAAATACCATTGACGCCATATGTACTGTCAATAGTTCCATTGGTATTCAGGCGTATGAGCGCTTCATACGTTATATTATCAAGATCTCCGTGATATGCGACTCCGCTTGCTACATCAACAGCTATTACAGGCTTTCCATCAGATTGTAGTACGAGGCCAAGGGGATGCTCACTTTTTCGCTCCTGAATATTTATCTCTCTTCTTCCGTAGTTACCGAATTCGGGGTCAGGTTTTCCATCCGGTGTAAACTTAAAAAGCATCACTTCAGACTCGCCTGTGAACCTGTTGATAGAGCCCGCCGGTATGTAAATATTCCCACTCTTATCTGTAACCATCGCCATTGTAATGCCGAGCGATTCAAACTCCAGTCTTGATGAGAGGCTCATATCATTAACGCTTTCATAAGTATATCCGTTATTGCCGAATTGGTTGTCAGTAGTGCCATCGGCGTTAAACCTGGTAAGCACGATACTAAAGCCCGGGCCATTCCGGGCATATCCTGCCGCCAGTATTTTACCATCATCCAATGGTTTTACGCATTGTGCAACGCTATTGTGCAAAATACCGGTACCTACTGCTACGGATGCGACGCCATTTGTACCCATACTAAGGTCGGGAGCTCCATCGGGAAGAAACCGGGTCATTACCACTGAGAAACGTCCGTTTACGAAGCCATATCCAACAACCACTATTTTTTTATCTGGCTGAGATAACGCCAGAGCAGCTTCGTTCATAAACGGAAGCTGTAAGGGTATAGCTGTTCCTCCGGCGCCGAAAGCGGCATCTATAGTTCCATCTTCATTTAACCGTCGTACAGCGGATTGTGTGGGGCCTTTTTGTCCGGGTATAGTAGCGGCCAGGAGAATTTTATTATCCTGCAGGGAACTTTTCACATAGTTATGATACCATATGTTGTTAGTAATTCTCTCAAAGTTTTTGCTGCCGTTATCGCCAAAAGTAAGGTCTTTCTGACCATCGGCGGTAAATCTCATTATCGCTATCGTATCAGTGTCATCTTCACCAATAACTTTGACTGCAGTTAATACAAACCGGCCCTCATTATCCATATGTACCAATGCACTGCCGTATGTCGCAGCAGAGATGTTTCCGGTTGCCACCCCCTTGTTTGCAAAGCTGGTGTCAATGATACCTTTGCTATCAAGTCTTATAATAAATGCTTCATATGAACTGGCAAGGTGCCTTATGCCACTGGCGATTATCTTTCCATCTGCCTGCAGGAACAGCGCGTTAGTTTCATATGCATGTTTGCCATAAGAATCAGGTATTGTTCCGAGAAATTCCGACGGAGAATCTTCATAGCCATTGGGTTTAAGTCTGTGGACCCTGAAAGACCCATCGTTGCCGCTAAAAAGTATTTTACCGTCAGCCTGTATCTTAATATCCGGTTGCGAACCGACATCTGCGGTTCCAACATACGTTCTGCCGTTCTCACCAAAACTGTTATCGGCAGTACCATCTGCATGATATTTACAGATGCTTCCAGCATGTACATCGGAGAAACCTGCGGTGAAGATACTGCCATCAGGTAATGAAATAACTGTTTTTACTCCATCATCGTCGAAGATATCAGTATAGACTATACCACCATTTCCGAATGAGTTATCAAGTTGTCCGTTCGGTAGAAAGCGTATCAGCAGATTATCTAAAGATTCGTTCAACACGCTGCCGGCAACTATGATTTTCCCGTCCTGCTGTATACATCCGGCGTTGATACTAAAATAAGGGAATCCGAAGTTGGCGGTTATTTTACCATTTTGACCGAATGAAGAATCGATAGTACCTGCCTGGGAGAAGCATTTAAAAATACTTATACAAATGAAGAATGGGATCAGAATGCTTCGTTTATGCATAGAATATAGGATAAGGCGCGAAGATATTGCAAATATCCTATATACAAGAAGGCATAGGTGAGGTAACGGCCACCCCACAGGTGGCCGTTATTTTCCTTTACAGGCTCCAGTCGACCGGTTCAATGCCGGCTTTTGACAGTATTTCGTTCGTTTTAGAAAAGTGTTTACAGCCAAAGAAGCCCTTGTCCGCACTAAACGGTGACGGGTGGGCTGCTTTCAGTATATGATGTCTGGTTGCGTCTATCAGGACCTGTTTGTCCTGGGCAAAACGTCCCCAGAGGATAAAAACGACATCTTTCTTCAGGTCAGATACCTTTTTGATCACAGAATTGGTAAAGTCCTCCCACCCTATTTTGCTATGGGAAGCAGGTTCATTGGCTCTTACCGTGAGCATAGCGTTGAGCATCAGTACCCCATGTTCCGCCCATTTTGTCAGGTTTCCACCTGGAGGGATGGGTAATCCCAGGTCGTCCTTCATTTCCTTGTAGATGTTTACCAGGGAGGGCGGCGGTTTAACTCCATCCTGTACGGAAAAGCACAATCCGTGGGCCTGTCCGGGGTTATGGTACGGGTCCTGGCCTAATAAAACTACCTTTACCTTGTCGAACGGGGTTTTCTCAAAAGCGTTGAATATCAGGTTCCCGGGAGGATAAACGGTATGTCCGGCAGCTTTTTCGTGTTTGAGGGCGACTACGACCTTTTCGAAATAGGCTTTATGAAACTCATCTTTCAGGACTTCCTTCCAGCTAGGCTCGATTTTAACCTCCATAGAATCTATTTTTAGAATTATTTTGAATTATTAAGGGAATTTTCCATAGATTTGCACTCCCAAATTAAACGATAAATATAGGGAAATTTGGAGAATCCGGACCGGTAGCTCAGCTGGATAGAGCAGCTGCCTTCTAAGCAGCAGGTCATTGGTTCGAATCCAATCCGGTTCACGAAAGAGGACAAAACCCGCCATAGTGGCGGGTTTTCTTTTTATACATCGTTTTACTAAGCTCTTATTAGATTATATGTGATCTGTAAAAGCTCTTTCCATTAAATCTTGTTCCCGTTTAGGCAGACCCATTTGTAGCGCGACTGTTCTCCAATTTTTGACTGCGGTTAATACTTGTTTGATGATCGATTCAGCTTGCTGAGCAGATATCCGAAAATATGGACACACTGACCGCACTAAATCCAGATCTAACGAATTATCCTCTTCGGAAATATTTAGTGTAAGCCCTGTTCCATCAGGAAATGGATTAACATCATATACAGGAGAAAGTGTCCAACCCCGGTCCGTTAATAGAAATCCATGATTGCGTAAATGATCATCTGTATTTTTTATACATACATTTAGAACAATTCTGCGAAAAAGTTCTTCCAGATCGTTGTTTACATTCGCTCCATTTTTTATAAGGAATTCTGCCAATTCCAAATAGCTTACACCTGTAGTATAATCAGCACCGTCAGTATAGCCAAGCATGGTCATGGCTGATGCAAAATGAATTCTTCCTCCATTAGTATTGCGATCAAAGCGTCTACTTAAAAAAGTATGATGCTTATTAGAAAATTTCTGAGCTTTAAATGGCGCTACCTTTACCCCTGCATTTGTAGCTATTTCCATAGCGACTGCTTCCCATGCTCCAATATCAACAATGTCATTTCCGCTGGGAAATTTGGCAATCCACAAATGACCGTTCGGGTCTTTTACACTTGCTTTAGGTCGGGCACCACCCAGGGATGATCCTGGCGCCATCAACATGTTTAACCATTTTAGCGCCTCGTCATCATCGAAATCATCTTGTTCTAATTGAAGACTGGCTTGTTCAAGCTCCCGAAGTGATGTCCAGGGGGGCGCTGCAAATTCCTGCTCCCAGCTTACAAAATTGTCTGTCGGATCTAATTTAAATCGCGATGCACCAATGCGATGTTCATCGTATACGCCTAATAAATAATCGGATTCGAACAATGTAGTCTGTTTACGATTTTCTTTCCTTGCAACGATAGCTTCCCTCCTTTTCATTAATACCCGGCCCCATCTATCGGGTGAAGAATCGAGAAACAGACCAAAGTTTAATTTATCGCCTCCACTATACTGACGACCTTCGTAAAATTGAAGATCCGGGTCTAATATTTGGCCATTGCCAGATGCAAGCCAGGCTTCTGTATATTCAAAGGAAAAAATCTCTTTACCCTTGCTATGCACGCTATTTAGCATGCCCATTAATAGAGGTGCTCCAGTAAGCCCCTCCCAATCTGCATATACATATATGGTCTTATCACTCTGCATCTTCTCCAGTTTGTTTTGTACCTCGCTTCGGTGCTCGTTTTTTGGTCACTAATCCTGCATCTTGCAGTTTACGACCAAGTTTATCATCCTCTGCCAGTTTTAAGAAGTCTTTTTCTAATCCTAGTACCAGTAATACCATAAAATAATTGCCTATGGCAACAGAAGGTGCTCCTTTTTCGATTTGCCAAAGAGTAGCCCGGCTTATGCCAGCTCTATCAGCCACTTGCTGAACACTTATTTTTCGCCTTCTTCTGGCTAGATGGATGTTTTCCCCCATTTGTTGCAGCACTTTGCGAGCCCTGGGTAATATAGTAACAGACTCTTTCATAATGTTCAATACTATTGACAAATATACCGAAATGTTCATTAAAATAAACATTATTACAATAGAAGACCTCGTACTGTCTGTTATCAATACATAAACAACTACTTATGTGTCTGAATCGTACGTTCAACCATCAACTGGGGAAAGGGGCGCCTTTACATCCTGAAGTGATGCGCTTTACCTACACTAGCTTTTCTTTAACGGCGAGGTATATTTCAGCCTCGCAGACTTACTTATATCCTATGAAAAAATTACTGGTATTAACAGTTATGATAGCCCTATCATCTACAGGAATATCACAAAATCACATCACTCAATTTCAGGAGAACGGAGAATATGGGTATAAAAATGAGAGCAGTGGCATCGGGTTCCCTCCTTGCCAGTTGGCTGGTAAGGATAGAATTGATGAATTAAGATGCTGCACCTGCGGCGGCGTCAACTTTCTTCTTAAACACAGGATAGTTCCCGTACAAAATATCAAGGACCTCTGTATTGGCCTTTTTACTTTTTCTGTATTGTAACGTGAGCGGCACTGCATTGTCCCATTGTTCGTCTTCTAAATAGGCAAAGATGAGCTCCAATGTACCGGCGTCAAAAGCGGGCAGGTTTTTATGCAATCTTTCCAGATAAACCAGCTTTTGAGCCTTGTCCATATTTTCTTTGGCGATCAATGCACGGTAGTAATCCAGGAAGGCGTCTTTATTGATAAGAGAGTCCAGGCTATTAACAGATCTCATTGCGCCGTCGAAATCTTTCTTCAGGAAATAGGCGTCGATCATAAGCAGGTACATATTGGGCGCATCCGGATATTCCTGCTGAAGCTTGTTCAATGCAGAAAGGTATTTGTCACTACTCAGGCCACTGGCAATTTGGATATACATGATCTTATAGAGTTTCTGCTCCGTAAGTATCGGGGGCAGTGTCTTAAACAGACTATCAGCAACTTCAAAGTTATTTGTATTGACATGTTTTTTTATCAGCTGCACCCTGGGGAGGATATCTTTAGGTACGTCGGATGCATCTGCCTGTTCATTTATATATCGCAGTGATTCTGCTATTGTGGTGGTTAAGTTTTCTCCTGTAGTATAAATAAAAATGTCTGCTATTCTGACCTTATCCCCTTTTTTTATAAGCAATAGATCGTGGTAGTTCAGCTGGTCATTATACAGGCGGAAAATCAAGTGCTGATGGTTGTCCTTTTCGTATTGTTTTACCAGCTCGTAAGACCCTTTGTTGCCGATGTTCCGTACGATTTCTTTACCGTATTCACCAGATCTCAGCGTTTTCATACCCCGTGTCACCATTTGCCGGTCGACCTTTTTACCAGCCTGGTCCAAGATCCTTTCTTCAATGGCGTCCACATCCAGCAGCTCGTTAAACCGGCTGTCGCTATGACGCGCAACGGCTTGTGCCAGCGAAGCAGCGACTTTAGCAGCTTCTTCCTTTGTGACTGGCTTTTCCGGCTCAGAACAGGATACAGCAAATAAAATAAAGGACAGAAAGATATACCGTACGGAGATATTATAGTTCATGGTCAGGCGATAGATATGCCATAAAAGTAATAAAAGGATCGGATATTCCCTGCAGCATTTGTTCTATTCAATTATGTAACTATACCTGACACCAGGTGCGCTGTTACTATCATAGCCCGCCACCTGCTTCGCATAACCGAAACAGCCAGTGGTTGATTCAGTACGAAGAACAAACTGGTACGATCTGTTTTTCTTTATTTCAATGCCTGGATTGAGAACTACGTTCTTAGCGGACCATCCGATCGCATCTGTCGAAATCTGATATGATTTTAGAAAAAGGTGCTGACCGCCTTCAATATCATAGAAATCGACTATTAACCCGGCATCTGGATACCCACTTTTCAGGACTGTCAAATTGAAGCGGTTTATTTTTCCAGTGCGATCTGCTGTAAAGGATTGTACTTTTTTGTCCTGGCCTTTGATCTCACAAACCGCCTTGAATATTTTTGAGCTGTCTTCATTTCGAGCCGTATTCTTATTCGTTACCCTGAAAAATTTCAAACATTCCATCGGCTTAATAGATCCATCTGGATCAAATGACAGGGGCGCCCAGTAAAAATTAGCGAGCGCCTCGTTTTTAGCCGCGTTATTCCACAAGTCACTTCCATAGAGGAAAATAGTATCCTCACGTAGTTTTATAGTTGATACAAATGAGGGTTGGCCACCGCAGGAGTTGTCACTTATCTTTCTTGCAGGCGACCAGGGCCCAGCGACCGATGAAGCAGACTTGTATGAGGTGCCTGTTCCTGAACAATAGCCACAATTCGGATCAGAATAGGTGACGTAGTAAGTTCCATTTCGTTTAAACAGCGCCGGGGCCTCCGTCTGACCGTCTGTAATTACAGCTGTTATTTTGCCGGTGCCAGTTAAATAATCGTCTTTTAGCTGTTCTATAACGATTGACCCTTTGGCCCTCCAGTCTGTAAGGGCCAGATATGCGGTGCCATCGTCATCTACGAACAGATCGTGGTCGCCATTATTTAAACCGGCTGCAGGCATGTTGTTGTTAGTGGCCAGTTCAGGTTCCGCCACCTCTACAAACGGCCCTAGCGGCGATTTGCCAGTGAACACACGATAGCCAATAACATTATCGTAAACATTGATCCAAAGTACGTACTGTCCGTATTTTCGATTGTAGACCACATGCGGTCTGAAGCAACCATAAGTTTTACCATCGCACCTTGTTTGCCAAACCGGGTTCTGTGCATCGAACAGGAACCCCTCATCCTTCCAACTGGCTAAATCTTTTGAAGAATATACTTTGAACCCACAAAATGGCGCTATTTTATTATTCCATTCAAAGCCGCAATCGTAGCTGGTCCCATACAAATAATAAGTACCATTGAAATAAGCTATCATTCCATCATGTGCGTCCACTGCATTTCCCGCATGATCGAATTTCGTGATCTGCTGTCCCGAAGCGGAAAAATTCTTCACCTGCCCGATCGCAGACAGGAATATTAAAATTGCTATAATAGAAAGAGTGATAGATTTAATCACGAACAAGGAATTTATGGATTTCCAACAATGTAAGATATTTATTTGTAAACCGACCGTCAGACAAAGTAAAGATTAGGGGTGGATATGAATACAGATTTAAGTTTACTCTAAAGAAAACGTGCAATTCTAAAGGTTGCTGACGTTAAGTGGATATTCTTTTTTTGCCGCAATTGCTTTTTTCAGATCTATTGAGAGTGTAACAAATTTCCTTTCCTGATTAGTAGAATCAAGTAAATTACCTGTCCTGGGCTCGATAATCCAGCCTGTACCTCCCCATTCAAAATAATTATCTCCGTGTCCGGATCGGTTGGAACTTAAGCAATATGCTCCTGATACAATTGCTGAAGTTCTTCCACAAAGTAGCCACTGTTCAATAGATGACTTTCCTGTAGCTCTTGGGCATAATAATATATCTACATTCTCCTTTCCGTAGTGACGGGATTTTTAAATGAGGTTCCTCTGGAAATAGTGCTTTTGTATGTATTCTCTGATGTCCTTTCCCTTTTTGGAATATATAGGCTGTATTATAGAATTTTCTGCCTGCAAGTTCAGGAGCAGAATAAATAACATATTTTACTTCAAGTTTTTCTACTTCCTTTATCCAAAGCTGATGTTCCTGCACACTTCTCTTCTGTATTTTCTCTGATACCTGCTTATTGTTGACAAACCAAGTATAAAAAGGCATTTCAGGTAAAAGTAACAGATCAGTTTTATTATTTGCGAGGTAGCCCCGAAGCTGTTGCCAATCTTTTGCAAATTGATTTCTATCATTACTAAGTTCACATACTGTAACTTTTATTTTCAATTCTTTTTATTTTGCTGAATTTTTAAAGTGTCCGAAATTCAATGACAATAAGACAAAGCTTTGAGTAAACTTTGTCCTATTGGGCGCTGTAATATAACCGAAGTTAAATTCAATCGCAATCAGGCAGTAATTCCACCGTCTATTTTAAAACTGCTTCCTGTGATATATCCTGCTTCGTCTCCTGCCAGGAAGTTAACCAGTCCCGCTATTTCCTCAGGGAGCCCAAAGCGTTTCAGTGGTATAGAATTCATAAGGTGCTGGCGAATAGCCTTATCAGCGTTGATCAGCATATCTGTCTCGGTAGCTCCCGGTTCCACACTGTTCACCGTTATTTTTCTCGGGGCAAGATCCCATGCCAGACCTCTGGTATAAGCCGAAACCGCAGCTTTAGTCGCAATGTAATCTGACATACCCGCTCCCCCAATTCTGATCCCTCCAACGGAAGCAATATTTATAATGCGGCCTCCATCGGGCATATACTTTTGTGCTGTCCTTACTGCTTCTGCAACTGAACGAATGTTTACATCTATTTGGGCATTATATGCTTCGGTTCGTTCATTAGCCGTTTCAATGGGACCGTTCACAGATACTGCCGCATTATTTACTAATATATCAATCTTTTCAAATGTAGCTGTTGCCTCTTCAATTGCATTCGCTACAGCACCTTTAATTGCTCCGTCGGCTTTTATAGCTAACGCTTTTCCCCCCGCCTGAACAATTTCAGATACAATTTTCCGGGCGCTGTCATTTGAGTTTACATACGTGAAAGCTACCATTGCACCTTCTTTCGCCAGGCGTTCTACAATTGCTTTCCCCATTCCACGGGTTCCTCCGGTAACGAAGGCTACTTTTCCTTTTAATGTTGACATTTTAATTAATTTTTTATGCTGTATTTTATAGTTTATTTCAGATAATTATGTAAGACAAATGAGGTTGTTATGTCGACAACCTATTGTTTTTAAATCAGGCAGGATTGACAATAATTTTACCAGCGGTATGATTTTTTTCGATTTCCATGTGAGCCAAAGCCATTTCTTCGAGTTTAAATGTTTTCGAGATATGAGGCTTAAGTTCTCCATCCTTTAGTAGACCGGCAATGGCCATCATATCTTTTCCACTTGATACAACAGCATTATAAAAGGCATGTATATCAAGTTCTTTAGCTTGTTTTTCCCACTTACTTCCTTCAATGTGGGACCATAGGCTCAACAATGTGCCCCCCTTTTTTACAATGCGAAGAGTTTTCTCTATATGTTCATCCCGCAGTCCCTCAATAACATAATCTACCGGTTCTATTACATCCAAAAAGCTGGTCTTTTGGTAGTCAACGAATTCATTTGCACCAAGACTCATTACCAACTCTTTTTTTGATCCAGATGCCAAAGCAATAACATAAGCACCAAAATGCCTGGCAAACTGTATTGCAAAATGCCCTACTCCACCACCTGCTGCGGTCACCAGAACACGGTCGCCGGGCTTTATCGGTTTTCTACTCAACGGCTGCCAGGTAGTTAATGCAGCCATTCCTGCAGCTGCGGCTTCATTATGAGAAACATTTTCTGGTTTTAGTACAATGTCAGCTTTATTAGCTACTACATATTCTGCATATGCTTTGGCATGGCCAGGGGTGGTATGTGTTGGAAAGTTCAGCAGTCCGAATACTGCGTCACCAATATAAAAGTCGGTAACCTGATCTCCTAAAGCTACTATGACACCGGAAACATCCCAACCTAATATTTTTGGATCTTCATTGTTAAAAATATAGTTCAATGCAGGATTTTGTCTGGCGTAAATATCTGTAGGATTTATGCTAATAGCATTAACTTTGATCAGTACTTCATTTTCCCCCGGTTCAGGAACAGGCAGTTCTATCATCGATAGCTGGTCTACACCCCCTTGTCCTTTTAATATGATTGCTTTCATTGTTATTGTTATATCTTCTATATAAGCTTCTTGTACAAAGTTATCATCAAATTGGTATAACTTTGTAACCAGTATCATAGCTGATACCTAACCTGACAACACGTTAAATCAGAATATCAGTTTGCTGGTATAACTTTCTAACTTCACTAATAAGTAATTCATCAGAGAATATGCAAGACCATGTTAAAATTCACATAGACGAAGCAGACGTGAAGGCCTTACAGGATACCATCTATGTGATCGGAGGTAAATGGAAATTACCCATTATTCATTCAATATGTAACGGGAACAAGCGTTTCACGGATATTGAACAAAGTATTCCATTCATTACAAAACGAATGTTATCTCTAAATTTAAAAGAGTTAGAGGCAAACAAACTAATCACACGTAAGGTTGATGTAGATGCATCTACCAATATTGAGTATGAATTCACAGAATATGCAAAGGAATATGGAACGTTAATCACGTACATGATCGAATGGGGTAAAAAGCATAAAAGAGTAATTGTTGAAAACAGTTAGATCAGGTTTCCATATATCCCAGGTACCAGGGTAAGGATATGCTGCAGAAAATTGTAATCAGATGAAAACATTGGTAGTCGTTATACATCCGGATATTAAAAGTTCGGCGGTTAATAAAAGATGGATTGAAGCACTCAATAAGTATCCTGAGAAATATGCAGTTCATCAGCTTTATGAAGTTTATCCTGATGAAAGAATTGACGTCCAGGCTGAACAGCAACTGATTGAACAATATGACAAAATTGTATTTCAGTTTCCTTTTTACTGGTTCAATTGTCCGCCGTTATTCAAGAAATGGTTAGATGAGGTGCTTACTTATGGCTGGGCATATGGAAGCAAAAGCGATTATAAAGTTTCGGGGAAGAAAGTCGCGCTGGCTATATCTGCAGGCATTGATGAGCATGAATACAGGCCATCGGAACGGTACAAGTATACCCTGGAAGATCTGACGCGCCCCTTCGAACTTAGTTTTGAATATGTCAAGGCGGATTACCGGCCCCTGTTTGCGTATTATGGGATTGAACTGAACACTTCAGCCGACTGGATTGAAAAGAGCGTGCCGCAATATCTGGATTTCCTGGATACTTTATAAGACCTGGCATGATTGGTTTGGTATCATCTTTGAATGATGAGAAACAATTAGCATAACGGTAAATAGCGTTACCAAGCTGATGTTTCGTGAACCCTTAAAATTATTAGTATGGCAACTTTCATTAAATCATCAACAGAGCAGACATCCGGAAGAATTGTTAACCTTGATCTGGTAACACATATTAATGCCGGAAACGGCGAGACCGGCGATTTTCAGATACGCTTTTACTTTACCAAAGAGCATTACGAAATCTGGTCATACGAAGATATAGCAACCCGGGACCGGGAATATGAAAGTGTGCTTTCCAGGGAGGTGAAGACATTAAGCGGCGGGCTTGACATATAGAAGCTGTGACGATAATTTCAGAAGGCGTACGCTTCCACGTACGCCTTCTGAAATTATACCGCTATCTTCAGCGTCAGGTCTTTATCACTCGCCATGCTTTTTTCTAAAGCTTACCAACTTTACGAAAGTGACAAAATTATTTAGCTGTAAGGTCTAGCCTCTCTAATTGCGTATGCTACTCTTAACCTGGGAGCCTGATCGCTTCCAGCATACTATCTATCGGCGCCTTTTCTTCAACTGTATCTTTCAACTGTTCCAACAGGCTTACAAAACGCTCTCCACAATTCTGCAAGGCCCCGATTAAATCCTGGGCATCATAGGTAACAGTATTTATGCCCTTTCCCGCAACTGATATATGTTCTCCCTGTTTTGAAAAATCAATCTGTCCGAAATAACTATGAAAGTGATATGCCGCATGATCCTGATGTTGCAGATCACGACTAACGGAAAAGCACAGGTTTCTGATCAAGGCAGGAAGCTCGTCTTCGATCTCATTGGTAAGTATACCGTTGTCAAAAATCCTTAAAACGCCTTCTAATGCTACAGCACCATCAAACAGTTGAGCAGGCAGCGGGGTCGTGTCATCCCAGGTTTCGCCACCGGCGAGGTAAATATGAAATGTTATATTGATCATCGTTATGGTAATAATAGTTTTTTAAAGGCACGCATTTCATCTCTGGTAAAATCAATAATACCTTTAGAGGCGTCAGGTACCGGGAAGAACTGTCCTACCGCATTGGCGTTATTAGCACCGATCTGTACGCGTGTACCGTCGGACAAAGTAACAATTAACGGTGGATTTGAAAAGGGTATTATTCTTGTTGGCGGCGTAGTCGCATCCAGGATCGCTAAAGCTTCTTCTACTTTTACGGCTACATCGGTACCGCGAGGCCAGAGCGTATTGGATGCCTTGATAGGATTGTTTTCGATAACGCCTGCAAAATCAAAGAATTCGTAAGTATGCCTTGCCTGGAAATGCCGGAGGTTAAGTGCACTATATCCGTGCAGTGCAGCAGGTGTGCCACCCGGAGCGGTAGCCAGTCCGAAGTGACCTAGTGCATTTGTCAGTTCGGTAAATTTATTTGCGCTACCACCGGCAATGATCAGCAGATCTTCTGCCCGTGCTACATCTCCGAACGCATGTGCCTTTTGTAAAATGTTCAGTAAAGGGGCCCCTTGTCCGTGGCCACCAGCCAATGCGAAATAGTCTTTCAGTGTCGGGATATCAGGCACAAGGTTCAGCAGGCTACGGAGTTGCGTAACATCATCTGTCAGTGCCAGCAAGTCTTTCAGGTCTGCTACGGTCATGCCGGCACGGGCCAGCAATTCCTGTAAGATCTCCGGTGTGATACCCGGTCGTGCCAACAGGTTCCTGAGATCAGTGAGGGTCATGCCCGGTCTGGTCAGCAGGTCTGTCAACAGATCGGTTGTCATGCCGGTGCGGCGGAGCAGTGCTCTCAATTCTGCGATCGTCATACCATCAACGGCCAACAGATCTGCAAGTTTGCTCATTGTCATTCCGTTGGCAGACAGCAACTCTCTCAGACTGCTGACGGTCATGCCTGGCCTTCCTAACATAGCAAGCAAGGAATCGGCAGTGGCGCCGGGTTTACTCAACAGCTCTTTTAATATTGCAACGGTCATGGTTTTGACACTCAGCAATTGCCGGAGTTTGGTCATGCTCATCTCTGCCAGTAAACTTCTCAGGTCGGGTACCGTCATGCCGGGATGACGGAGTACTTCAAGCAAGGTGTCGACCGTAACAGCGGGTCGACCGAGCAATTCTTTCAGTATGTTAACGGTCATGTGTTCCGAACCAAGCAGTGCTCTCAGTTTATCGAGCGTCATACCGGGGGTACGAGCCAATGTTCTGAGGTCGGGCAAGGTCATTCCGGCAAAGCGCATAAATTCTACGATATCATCTGCAGTTACGCCGGGCACACGGAGAAGGTCCAGCAAGACATCTACACCGCCTGCACCTCTTGCCAATGCCATCAGGCTGGAGACCTTATTGACATCTTTGATCATAGTGAGCAGATCGAGTGTTTTCTGTATGTCCCCTATTTCTGTTAAGAGCTCCAATACTTTGGCGGTTTCACCGAAACGAAGCAGGTTCCTTACGAACCGGAGTTTCTGGAGTAACCCCACTCCTTCCGTCAACCTTGCTATCTGTGAAAATACCTGTACGAAACGAAGCGCTTCTGCAATACTGAAAGCCATCAAGGCAGCTTCCACAATGGCCTTACCCAGGTACTTCCCTCTTTCATATGCGGTAAGTCCCGGTCTGAACATCATATACAGGAAGTAGGACATCGATATAAAGCCCATGGCTATACCGAGACCTATCAATACGGGAATGACCACTTCCGGGAAAACAATTGCCAGTATAATAACGATGATGATACCGGCAACAGCAAGCAGCGCTCCTATATTACCTTCAAAAGCCTGTCCTACGAGGTTGGCAATGCCGGAAAAGAGATCGCCGAACCATTCAAGGATACCGGCGCCTATTCCCTTTATAAATTCCCAGCCTGCTGACAGGTATTCTTTTACGTCATCAAGGATACTGCGTTGTATTTTGGGTGATTTAGCTTCTGTAACGGCTTCCTGTTTTGCGGAAGTAGCACCACCCTGTTGCACAACATGTGTAAGTTCATGCGCCAGTAAATGTTTACCTTCCTGACTGCCTGTGTCGTACTGACCTTCATTAAAATAGATATCGCTGCCATGAGTGAAGGCTTTTGCATTCAGATCTTTATTCATCTGCACTGCGTCACTATCTGTATGGATCTTTACAGCGCTGAAGTCAGCGCCAAAAGCACTATCCATGTCACCTTTGACTGATTCCGGCAATGGCGTACCACCATTTTTTGAATTGTTGATGCGGCTCTCAACTGCTGAAGATGCAGCATCATTATCTTCCGGATGGTCGCTACCTCCTGCAGCCATGGTTTGCAGTTGCAGTTTTTCCTTCTTGTCTGGCAAGGTGTCTTCTTCCTTCATCTGTAACAACGGCTCTTTCACCGCCGGTGTAAAAAAAGGCGTATTATCAGATTCAGCCTGTGTATGCTGACCGTTTTCTTTAGAAAAGAAAGGCGCTGAATTACTTGTTTGAGGAGGTCGGGTTTGGGTTCGGGATGGATTCCGAGAAACAAATTTCATGGTAAATTGAGCATTATCGATTTTTCATGCCTGAGTATCAGGCCGGATGTTGGGGTTTGGGGTTATTGTTTACTACTGTGGTTTCGCCAAAGATAATGATTCTTTGAATACGAAATACGGGAAGATCATTTAAGAGGTTTCTGTAGTTTTATCGGATAAATTATTTGATGTCTGTGACCGGCCATTCACTAAAATGCCGATACCGGCCATGACGATCAATTTTATTAACGAGCGCACATGTACAGAACAGCGAGAAGACGGAAAATACGTAAGGCAATCATAACGACACTTGTAGCTGGACCTGTCATTATTTTTGTAATTGCCGGCATCTGTAAGGAATTTTCCCTGCGAAACAATCATCAGATAACTACAGGTCTTATAACTGCCTATAAATATTCGGACTATGGAGAACGCAAGCTAAGTTTCCATTTCAATTACGAGGTTGATAGAAAAAAATATGAAAGCGTCTCTGGTCGCACAGGTGTACATATAGCCTTTGTAGATTCTTTTATAGGCAAACGGTTTCCTTTGCATATAGGAAAAGTGAGCCATCATTTTGCAGCATACTTATCACGAGGCGGGACTTTGATCAATTCTGGATGAACTTTCCCGACAGCTTAAAGTGGGTACGCAAGTATGAGCTGAATTAATACCGATGGTTAGCCGAATGTTAGTATACCATTTTACCTATTGTGTTGTATTTTTGCATCATGATAAGTCCAATTGAGATTACAACACCTGTTCAGCAACTTATTGACCGTATAGGGTCAGCGTATGAGCATGAAATTATACCTGTGCAGCCGGTGCCCGGGGCCAAGATCGGAAAATCCTACAGCAACGTAAGGGATAAAGTTGCTAAAGATGGAGGGAATCTTGTTTACGGCTGGGCCATATGGCTGGGAGATTTTATCTGTGAGGGCGAGCATTATGCTGTATGGGAAGACAATAACGGGAATCTGATTGACATCACACCACCACGTGTTGCTTTAGATAAAATAATGTTTATCCCTGACGACAGATACACATCTGAAGATAAACAGGTGCGTAACATCAGGGTGAATATTACCAGTAATCCTTTAGTTGAACATGCTATCATGATCTCGGAAATGAAAGAGTACCTGTTGAAATATGGTACCGAAGTTGAGGGCGATAACATTAATTTCAATACCTACACGGGGAACATGTATAATCATTACGATACCTTATCCAATAACGTAATGCTCTTTCTGACCGAAGGCGGGAAGTTCGGTTCTCCATGTTACTGTAAGAGCTCAAAGCCTTATAGTCAGTGTCATGGTAAGAATCTTGCAGCTGCGATAGCGGTAGATAAGAAAAATGCTGCAAAAGTCAACGAGTAATATTATTTGACAGATACTATTCAAATATGAGTAAACAGTGAAGCCTGCAACGTTTGCAGGCTTCACTGTTTATATCTGGCGTCCATTCACTTACAAGCTGATATTCTTTATTATCACGTTAGCCAATCTTTAGCAATTACAGCAACGCGAAAAACACTTATATTCGTCAGGACATTTTTTAACCCTTACGTAAATAACCACTAGCTATGAAAAAGTTGTTTCCCATTTCACTGCTGCTATGCCTTTTATTCTCCTTGTCCAGCTTCGCTCCTCTCCATCCAAATGTTCCTGTGATCAAAAAGAGCGTGCGTACGTATTCTTTTCCGATCACCGGTACCACTTTCGGTACACCGGGAGCGGGTCAACCAGCTGGTACCATTGCTTATTCGATAAGCGGCAGCGGAACGAGCCCGTATGCTATTACATTCAGTACGCTGAGCGGGACTTCGTTAGGGACTTATCCGTTTAGTTTAAGCTCTCCCGGAAATTATCTTGCGGGCGGGCTGGCGATGAAAGCTCAGACATCCATTGCGGGTGTCTATTTCCATATCAGCACGGCTTGTTCTTCCGGTTATTGCCTGGAGTTCATCGGCGGCGTTCTTTAACTATTGCGTTCTATTGTGAACTATCATCAGGCATCTCTGTCTAAAGGCGGAGATGCCTATATTCAGACCATTTTATAAGAACACCAATTTATCTTTAACTGTAGCGTTACGATTTGATTATCCCGTTTAAGAGCACACCCATATAATTCAACCTGAACTATTTTTCATAACCCTAATCTCCAAATTACCACGATGAAACACATGTTAAAAACCCTTTTATGCATTTTCACATGCACACTCCTTCTCATTTCCTGTACGAAAGAAAGTAAACCCGATATTGAGCAACAAGCCGGCATTCCAACGGAAATCCTTTCCCGGATTAAAAGCGAGGGACTGAGCACCTACGACATTAAGAAGTTAAAAGATGGCTATGTTGTAGAGGGAGACATCTTCCTGCCGGACGAATGGTTTAAACAAAAGGGGGATGTTAAAAAACTACGGATCGCAGAAGCGGAACAGTACAAGACATACAACTTAATTGCTGTTAATGGCAACAGGCAGATCACCGTTTCCGTTGAGGGCCTTCCTCCATTGTTTGTACAGGCTGTAGACGAAGCTATAGCCCGGTATAATGCGCTGGCTATGAACCTCACATTCAGCCGTGTTGGCGCCAATGGCGAAATAAGGATCATTAACGAATGGCTGGATGGTTGGCTGGGTATAGCCGGATTCCCAACAGCTGATGGAAATCCGTTTAATCTTATCAGAATAAGTGTAGATGCCATCGGCAATTTCGCCCCTCAGGGATATATAGCCGCTATTGTCGCCCATGAAATGGGGCATTGTATAGGGCTGCGTCACACAGACTACTTCAACAGGAATACCAGTTGCAATCCGGTATCCCAACCCAATGAAGGAGAAAACGCTGAAGGCGCTATTAACATTCCGGGTACACCTACAGCTGCAGATCTGAACAGCTTCATGCTGGCTTGCTTTGTCCAAAACGTCGACCGTCCTTTTACCGCAAATGACATCGTTGCACTCCGCTACCTCTATGGCGGCGTACAGCCAATACCTAACGGGGTTTACAGCATCACTGCGATGCATAGCGGCAAGGTACTCGATGTTTATGATGCTTCTCTGAGCCAGGGTGCAGCTGTGATCCAGTATCCATGGATCGGCGATAATAACCAGCGCTGGCAGTTTACATTCCTGGGTAACGGCTACTATCGGATAGATGCGCTGCATAGCGGACTGTCAATGTCGTATTTCCGGATCAGCCCTTTCTTATCTCCACAGGTAATGCAGCTCAACTGGTCAGGTAGTACCGTACAACAATGGAAAGTGACGAGCGTACAACCAGGTCAGTTTGCGATAGAATGCCGGGCTAACGGCCTGGTATTGGATGTATATGATGCATCCACTGATGATGGGGTTAAGGTCATCACATTCCCCTGGAACGGAGATGGCAACCAGCGATGGGTATTTAACGCACAGTAGCAGGTTCCTTGACTAAGGGCTTAAAATCATCTTTCATGAGCCAACAGGTTGACAAAAAACGCGGTTCAGGCCGCGCTTTTTGCATGCAGGGAATTGAAGTGTTAGTTCCGGGAGCAGGTTGGGTTCCTGTGACATTCAAGGGATGTGGTGGGATCATGCAGCCGGGATACCTGCCGTGCAGGGGGCGTAGACATGGCGTATACATGGAGCGTCACCGGAGGAGAGGCGGACTTGATCAGGACCGGGGTCCCGGCGTTATAATTACTGTAAAACAGGAAAAGAAGATGTATTTGGATGGGGCCGGGCAATGGCAGGGCGGCTACAGGACTATGCTGTAGCTATAAGGCGGGGATCCAGTATCTGAAGAAATGTATGGGGTATGTTCAAAGGACCGTTACTCATCAAAATATCGCTTTCCGGCAAGGATGACTTATTCCCGTTGGGTCATGGGCTGATAAGTATACATATTTAGACAGTTTAAGGCGATTTCCGGCCCTGATATGACCTGCTGAAGGTAAGTATGCTTTTTAGAGACTTTCGGGATTTGCGGCTCCTGTACGGCGATAATATCGGCTGCCAGGTATTGCCTGTTACCGGAGGGGCCATCCTGCTGCATGCCTCTCACCTGCAAGGTTATGATAAGTGTTCCCTTACCGGTTATATCCAGGGGGATTTTAGTTCCCTGGAAAGGCTTACCGGGGTCTATCGTCAATGTAAAGGTATCCGTACCGGTAACATACCCGGTGCCGAAGTCGATACACGCTGCGATCACTTTTACTTCCAGGCTGGTGATGTTTTTGTGTAGCACGATGGTTTGCGGGGGAATGTACAGGGTACCGTCCCTGAAAAGCCTGGGGGCTACCGTAAAGAAACGATCTGTTCCTGCGTACTGATTGAACCGGAAGCCTTTCATTGCTGCATTATTGCCAGCGGCCGCGATAAGCATTTTGTTCAGGCGATTGATATGACC
The DNA here is from genome assembly GCF_003182155.1 of Chitinophaga sp. S165. GTDB lineage: Bacteria > Bacteroidota > Bacteroidia > Chitinophagales > Chitinophagaceae > Chitinophaga. The sequence continues at coordinate 58,671 of NZ_QGTG01000011.1, read as the reverse complement.
GCTGTCACAATGGATATCCAGGTCATCGTAAAAGGTGTTGCGGATCAGCGCTCCCTTCCTGCTGGCCACGCCAAAGCGTCTTGCTGCCCGGCGGGTAGCTGCGGTTTGCCTTACAACTTCGGGCATGCTGCGGAGGAAGTATTTACCATTACGCTGATAACCGATCAGGTTACCAAGCTTCCCGGTAAAGGGGATAAGCGAATTTTGTTTTGCCATCTGCGATTATTTTGAGTTACATAAAGTTAACATAATTCAATGGGTATCAATGGATAAATAGTCAGATATTATCCACAGACAATGAGGATTGATGTGGAAAAAAACATGCCTGATCCCATAAAAAAAGGAGGCCAGAAGCCTCCTTTTTTATCAGTTTCTAATTTCATATAGGCTCAACCCGAGGTCGCGCCTGTTTTCCTTAAGAATTGTTTCCATGCTTCCTGGCATTCTGTTGCCTCACCCGGCTAAGTGTTTCCCTGGACAAACCCAGGAAAGAAGCCACCATGTGCAAGGGCACACGATCGAATATTGCAGGATACGTTTTTATGAAGTTCTCATATTTCTCTTCTGCCGTTTCACTGATATTACTAAGGATCCTGCTTTGGTGCGCTTCGTAGTTTCTGGCGGCCAGCTTGTCGACCATTCGCTTAAAATCAGGGACCGTTTCCATCAACAGATCGTAATTCTTCTTATCGATCATCAACAACTCACTATCTTCCAGTGCATCGATGTTATATTTAGAAGGAAGACCGGAGTGAAAACTTTCGTAGTCACTCATCCACCAGTTTTCAACGCCAAACCTCATGATATGCTCCTGACCATCTTTACTAACCAGATACAGGCGCAGGCATCCTTTAACAATGAAGCTGATGTAGTTGCTCACATTTCCCTCCTGCAACAAATACTGTCGCTTGCGCAGTCTCTTAGGTACTGTCAGGTCACCTATCAGTTTCAGCTCGTCATTGGTCAGGCCGCCTTTTTCGACAAGGTAGGCAGCTAAAGAATCAAACATTTTTGAACAACTTTTGCCAAAGTTATCCAAAAATACGGCTATATCAACCGGCTTGCTTGTGAAGGTGCTTTGCTTTACAGATGTTCTATTTCATCAGGCTGATATTTGTCAGACCGCCGTCCGCCAGAATTTCACTGCCTAGTATGAAGGATGAATCATCCGATGCCAGGAATGCTGCTGCTTTTCCGATGTCGGCCGGGCTGCCTTGTCGTCCTGCAGGTGTCAGATCTTTCCATATCTGCTTTACCTGCTCAACCTGTTCCTTTGGTACCACTTTAGCAAATACCGGAGTATCAACCGAACCTGGAGATAGTGCATTTACCCTGATCTTTCTTTCCAGCAGATCGAGGGACAGGCCTTTAGCTAATGATACTACAGCTGCTTTGGCCGCACTGTATACCGTCATACCCGGAGCTGCACGATGCGCGGCGCTAGAAGCGATCAATATCACAGAGGCTCCATTGTTCATATATGGAAGCGCTTTCTGCACTGTAAAGTAAGTGCTCTTGAGATTCAGGTCCATGTACTGGTCAAAATTCTTTTCTGTCACGTCGGTAATGCCGGCAAATGGCACACCATCTACGATGCCACCGGCATTCACCACCAGGGTATCAATTTTTCCAAACTGGTCAAATGTTTTCTTAAATACCTGTTCCAGATCATCAAGACTGGTTACATCTCCTTTGATGCCAATGAAGCCAGCACCTAATTCTTTGACAGAACTGTCGATCGTTGCCTGATTCCTGCCTGTTATACTACCTACTGCGCCTTCGCTTTTAAGCGCTTCTGCAATGCCGAACCCTATGCCGCTGTTACCACCGGTAACTACTGCTACTTTGCCTTTTAGTTTCATGTCTGTAAGTTTTACTAAGGCAAAGTTGCGTCAATCAGGGGCCTGGATACAAGGATATATGACACAAAATACCTGTGACAAATGTCACGGGTAGGCCAACAAGCAATCACGCTATTTATTGCTGAAAGTATGCGACTGCTATATTATCTTTAATGACTATGAAAAATCTGAAGAGAACTTTTTGCATTGCATTGTTCGCTGGCGGCATGACATCCGTAAGCATGGCGCAGCAGCTACCCGTATTCCTTGCTGATCCGACGGTATTTAAGGACAAGGGGAAGTATTACTTATATGGAACGGGGAGTAACCAGGGATTTCCTGTCCTGGAATCTGAAGACCTTGAAACCTGGAAGCCTGCAACAAAAAGCGCCGGCGGGTTAGCACTGACTAAGGGTGAGTCTTTTGGTACCAGTGGTTTTTGGGCGCCGCAGATCATTTCGTATAAAGGCGCTTATTACATGGCATATACCGCGAACGAGCAAATAGCGATTGCCAAAGCGCCTGATCCTGCGGGACCGTTCAGGCAGGAGAAGCCCGTTGCACTCAGCGGTAGCGGCAAACAGATCGATCCGTTCCTGTTTTTTGATAAAGGTGGAAAAGTGTATCTCTATCATGTCAAGTTGCAACAAGGCAACCGGATCTTTGTAACGGAAATGAAACCTGACCTGTCGGATGTAATTACAGGAACAGAAAAGGAATGCATTGCAGGTATGGAACCGTGGGAAAATACTGCCAATTCGGACTGGCCTGTAACGGAAGGGCCTACAGTGTTAAAGCACAAGAACACTTATTACCTGATCTATTCTGCGAATGATTTCCGCAATAAGGATTATGCGGTGGGATATGCTACAGCTTCTTCCCCACTCGGCCCCTGGGAGAAATATGAGAGCAATCCTATCATCAGCCGGAAAAACATCGGATATAATGGAACAGGTCATGGTGATGTATTCACTGATAAAAAAGGCGGCATGCACTATGTCATGCATACTCATCGCTCGGAAGAGCAGGTTTCACCGCGTATGACGGGCATACTAAAACTGGCGTTCAAACCAATGAAAGGAGGGCCGGACGTGCTGGTAGCAGATACGGCCTCGTTCAGGCTGTTGCAGACAAAGTAGTTAATGCCCGACCGACAACTTATCAAGATTCTTCCATCCTGCATCTCCGGAGATAAGAACGATATCTCCTGTGAGTATGCCTTGCCGGACAAGTTCTACTACAGCTGCCAGTAATCCGCCGGTTTGAGGGCCGCAAAAGATACCGGCCTCTTTCAGGTCTTTTGTTCCAAGCGCAGCAGCATCCTTGCTAGTTTTGACGACATGATCAAAGATCCTGTCGTCAAATCCTTTCCGGATAAAGGGTGTGATGTAATCGCCGTCATCAAATGCTCCCATGCCCGGAATTACTGTTCCGGATGCAGCTGTAGGAAACACTTTCATATGCGGGTTAATGGTATTAACGGGTTTCAAATAAACGGATGCTCCATTCGAGCAGTGCGACGTCATCGACAATACTCCAGGAATGCGGGTGTCTGCTTCCGTCTTTTCTATAGCCTTTGTTGTCTGTCGCTATTAATTCTGCATTTTTATTGCCGAGTAATCTCAGCTGGTTAATAAAAGCGGCGATATCCAATACATTAATGTCGTAAAAATCTTTCCCACGGTTATTGATCCACCAGTTGATATCGGGTTCGGAATACATTCTCACGTGCATATCCTTAAGGACAGCGGCGTTCCCTCCGTGTTCCTTTGTATGGCTGAACGGGGATACCCGTTCATATGCATTCCTGTTCTCCCCGGGTGAACCTTTCAGTTTACTTTTAAATAATGCCATCAGTTGTTTGCCTTCAGTAACGGCATCGTCATTATAGTTCCTGAGAACAGAACTTTCCGATTCATTGTAGAGCCGCTCATAGTCTAAGGGAGGGTCGGCGGCAAATACTGCCACGGGCATGATCTTAAAAGCGCTTTCATTGCGCGCACAATACTCTGCGAACCGGACTGCTGTAGCGCCTGCAGCCGACATACCGCCTATGACTATTTTACCGGCGGGGATCTGGTACTTTATGGCTGCTTCATTGATCATTGAATCCAGTCTTTTCAGTAACAGGTCATCCATCAGAAAGTCGAGATCATTATCTGTAAGCACTGCTGTCATTAAGAGGACCCCTTTTTCGTAGGCGGCTTTCTTCGCGGCTTCAGACAGCCCTGTACTAATCAGGACAATAGCTCCTTTTACCTTATCTGCCGGCTGACGCACCGTATAAAAATTCTGAAGGCTGTCTTTAGCATTCCTGTAAATGTATACCGGCCGTTGTTGTGACCAGGATGCGAGATACATCAGCATAAGAACAATCAGTGCAATGCTTCTTTTACAATTCATACTAACTATCTTTAATTATTCAATTCTTTTCGTAGAAGAGTTCTTTCTCTCCATACAAACGTTCCGATATAATGTCCTTTTCTTTACAAAGATCTATTAGTTTCTGTGATTGAATAATAGGATTTGACTCATCAGTGTATTTAATACTGCTGATAAATTCAAGCCAGGGCTCCTGTCCCATTGCATAAACATACAACTCCTTCGGCTTAAAGATCTCCACCAGGGACATTCCTTTGGCACAGTCTGATCCTGACAGGCGTCTGCTGCCATCCTGTTCTCTCTGGATCTTCTTTGTCAGCAAAGGTCCGTATAACCATGACAATGGCGCCCCATCGCATTCCATGCCGAGGAACAGTACGTCAATGGGTCCGGTGATCTTACTCACATGCTCATACAATGCCGGCTCAACAACGCGGGAATCGGCCATGAAGAGCAGCTTGAACCCGTCTATCTGTACCTTGAAGCAGGCTTTGGTGGCTATGTTCAGATCACTGTGCTCACCTGTAAAAGGAAGGCCGGTAATAGTGGCATCCGCAAAGCGGATGTTTTCCATTTCGCCGATCTCCGTTACGTTATTGAACCCGATGCTATTGAACATGAGTTTCAGACTCGGGTCTTCCAGCTTCCCACCTGAAGTGCGGGGTACTATTATATTTTTTATACGGTGCCTGAGCGGCAAAAGCGTTTCGAATAAGATATGATCCTGATGGTTATGGGTGATGAGGACATAGTCTATCGTGTCGGGCAGGTCAATATCTGAATAGTGAGCTACGTCTGACTGATACCCATAATAGCTGATCAAGGGATCTACCAGGATGCTGATGTCTTTTGTTTCGATCAGGATACAGGCATGTCCAAAATACCGCATGCGGATCTTATCGCCCTGGTAGCGACTATATTCCGGCAAGGCTTCAGTTGTAAAAAAGCTGTGGAACAGGTCCATCTTAGCGGCAGGTATTTTTAAAAGATCTGCGATGTATTCAATCGTCTGCGGTGTTTTCTTCATCCGGGCCAGTTCATCGATGGCCGGGTCTGCGAGGGGAAGATCCAGCAGCAATACATCTTTTTCTTCCAGGCGCGGTGTGCTGAGACAAAAGGGCCTGTGATCGTTGTCGGTTACCCATAAGGCGATACTTTGCGCGCTCTTGTCGTAGAATTCACTTTCGTACAGCAATGCTTCAAAGAAGCGGAAGTCAGGATTGTTATTACGGTCATAGAATAACTCTACATATCCTTTCAGGATATCGGGTACTTTTTTATACAGCTGTTCCAGCGCGAACCCTTTGGCTTCATTGCGCAGCAGGTCGTCCAGTTCCTTAACCGCCTGTGCGAAACGCACCATATTATGACGTTTAGCCAGTGTACTGTCTTTCAGCGCAGCTACTTCTTCTGCCCTGTTCCCGGCCAGGTCCATAAAAGGACCGCCTTTCATCTGCGGGTTCAGTACGGCTTCTGCGTGGATCTCGGGGGCCATAACATATGACTCCATAATTGACAGGTGCCGGCCTACGATATTCATCGCAGCTGTTGCAGGAGAGATCAAATGACTCCATGCATACCATCTGTCTACCATCGGTTCAATTACTACATTAGGCTTAAGGTAATATTTCTCAGGGCTCATATTCTTTTATTTTTTTTGCAGGATCTCGTGGCTTAATCTTCCTTCCTCCATTTTGTAGATCCGGTCAGCACAGGAATAATATTTATCGTCGTGGGTAATTGCCACTATTGTAATTCCCTCTTCTTTTAATGCTGGAAGGATCTGTGTATAAAATTTCTTTCTGAAAAATGGGTCCTGGTCGGCGGCCCATTCATCCAGCAAAAGGATCTGCCTGCCTTCCATTAACGCCGCAATAATAGCCAGTCGCTTACGCTGTCCTGTGGACAGGTTCGTAGCAGAGTACTTGTTTTTCTGGAAGCTGACTTTCGATTCCATTTGAAACAGGTGCAGGTAGCGTGACAATTTTTCTTCATCCAGGTCATTGATGCCGTAGAATTCATCGAACAAATAGAAATCGCTGAATACGACGGCGTATAAACGCAGGAAACTTTCGTATTCATCGTCTTTTAAACATTGTCCGTTAACGGATGTGGTACCGGCCGATCTGCCCAATAGTCCCAGCAGCAGGAACATCAGTGTTGTCTTACCGCTGCCATTGCCGCCGTAGATGAAAATGATATCGCCTTTGTTCACATCGAGGTTTACGGGACCTACCTTAAAACCTCCATTATAAGAGAATTCCACTCCCCGTAGTGAGAGGCTTTCAAATTCCATTACAGCGGCATCCGGATCAGCAGGTAAATTCCGGGCATACAGGGGGGCGAGGTCATTCTTCAGTTGCATGACCCGTTCAGCAGCCACCTTACCCTGTACAATTGCCGGAAAGCTGCTCATGATATTTTCGATCTCCACACGCAGGAATAAAAGTACAACGAGGTAGTTCACCACAGCTGTAGAAGGAAGTTTAAAGATAACTGCAACCAGCAGCAAGATGATACCTATAAGGCAATACAACAAGGTGCGTCCTATGATCTGGTTATTGAGATATCCGTTAAGGGCGATGGTATTTTGTTCGGTGGCCAGTTCTGCGACCGGAACGATCTTACGGTCATAAATATCCTTCCCTTTGGCCCTGTTAATGAGTATTTCCTTGTGACCTCCCATCATCATATTGAAATAGGATACAAACTCGTTCTCCCGTTGCCTGGCCAGCTTCAGCAATGCGCTGTAGTATTTGTTACGGGACAGGTAGATCATTGCTCCAGCTACTATTACGCAAATGGTGATAGCAAATAAGATCCAGGATATACCGGCAAGATAGATCAGACAGAATACGGTAACCACCAAGGAACTTGAGAAATAGATCAGGGTGACGGAGGCGGCGGAGAGCACATTCACATCACCTACCAAAGCGGCCGTTATTTTGTCTTTCTGTGTACTCATCTCTCCATACTTCGCATTTGCGATGAGCTGCAGTATTTCCTTTCTCAGGGACCAGAAGAAATGCTGAGAGAAGCGGATGATCTGTAACGACAATGCTCTACGGGAAAGCAGGAAGACAGCAATAATTACAACAAAAGCACCTATATAGGTGAAGTTGATCTCCCGCATTTCTCCCAACACTGTCCGGTTCATCAGGAAGTTAATAAAGGAAAGGAATGCGAAGTTCACTCCTCCTACCAAAATATTCAGCAGGAGGAAGCGAAGGTAATCGCGCATCTTAAGGATCTTGAACAAATCGCCTGTCATATACCTGTTGTTTGTGTTATTTCATTCAGCGCCATTTCAAATTCCTGTAAGCAGGTGTAATCTTTGGCTTGTTGGAACGGATCATCAGCAACGGCTGCGATCATTTTTTCGAAGTAAGTGATGAAAAGTGACACCAGTTCCGGTTTCACTGTCGTTTTGTATTTGAATTTGATAAAAATGGTGCGGGATGAGAAAATAATGAGTGAAAGCGGATAGCGGTTCACTTCGAAGAGTTCTGTGGACCGTACTTCCATATGCAGGTCCTCTCCTTCTTTCCGGATCTTTTCTTCTACCAGGTCCTGCACCGGATAGTTCTCAAACACAAAAAGATTATCCACCAACGGCTGGTTATAGCCGCATTGCTTTTCGAGTTTATCGAGGTCGACATGATGATACCGGGTAGCTGCTATATTATTCCTGTGCACTTTTTTCATGAAGGCGGACAGCGGAGACTGATCATAGCTTATCCTTACAGGAATAGTATTGATAAAAGCTCCCAGCATTGTTTCTATACCTTCCAGGCTATCGGGACGGCCTGATACAATGGCGCCAAACACGATATCGTCCGTACCACGCAGTTTTGTGAGCAAGAGGCCCCAGATAGTTTGCAGCATTACATTTTCCGTTATCCCTAACTCTGCACATCTTTCCTTCACCTTCTGTGCAAGGTCTGTACTTGTAAGAAGGTGGGCTTCCTGCTCTTCGTATGCTCCGGGAGCGTCTGTTATTTTCCAGCGGCCTTTAACCGGGTTCCGGTATCCATTGATATAATCTGTCCAGTAAGAGATCTCTGCGGCTTCATCTCTTTCGGACAACCATTTGAGATATCCGGAATAGAGGTGTTGCTTTCCGGGCAACAGCTGCTGTCCTTTTGTCAACCTGGCATAGGCATTGTAAAACTCTTTTACCAGGATACTTCCGCACCATCCGTCTATAATGATGTGATGTTTACTCCATACAAAGTGGTATGCGTCTTCTCCTGTCCGGAAGATATTGAGGCGAACGGGCGAGCTGTTTTTAATATCGATCCCGGCGTTCCGGTCTTTCTTCAAAAAGTCTTCCAGCACGAAATCGTCATTATCTCTTACATCCTCATAGTGGAAACCGCCGGGTATAGATCTATGCACTACCTGCAGGGGCACTCCGAAATCGTCTGTGAATGTTGTACGCAGATTGGCATTTCCGGCTACAACGTAATGATAGCTTTGTTGCAGCAGCTCTTTGTCCAGATTACCCCTGATGTCATAATTGAGTTGCAGGAAGTATACTTCGGGCGCCGTCTTATTCTTCCACAACTGGAAAAGGTCGTGCTGGAATGGCGTCAACTGGTAGACGTCCTCTATTTCAGAACGACTTGTGAGGGCAGACAACTCATCTATCCGGAGGCCGGTGTAAGTAAGATCGACCGGCGTAAGTTGCTTTTGAGCTTGTGTAAGCACCGGTATGAGATCCTGCAATACCTGTCGGTAAGTATTGAGCAGCTTGTCAACGGTAGGCTTAAGATACTGTTTACTGCTATATGAAACGGAGATCCGCAGCTCGCCGTTAACGATAATACCACTTACAGCGAGAAGGGTATCTCTATGTTGCTGGTCGCTGACAGCGCTGCCATGTGCTTCTCCGGAAAGTTTGAATCTCGGGTCAGCCTTATCTGTACGGCTGCCTGTTCCGCTGTTAAAGTCGCCGAGGTAGTTGAACGTTATTGCCGGTGCTACGCTATAGGTAAGACCACCGTGCAGCGACGCGGGGCTAAGATGCCGCAGAATGCCGAAGCCGATCCCTTTGTTAGGGATACGATGCAGGCGTTCTTTGGTTTCTATGAGGTGACGCACGGCAGTGTGTTGCGCTGAGTAATCCATTAGTACCGGATATACGCTGGTGAACCATCCCACGGTACGTGTAACGTCTATATCGGCGCCTATATGCTCACGGCCATGGCCTTCGAGCTGCACCAGGAAGCGGTCTGTTCCCAGCGATTGTTTCACTGCCAGTCCCAGTACGGTGAGCAGGATATCGTTTATTTCGGTATTATAAGCCTGATAACAGCGTGTTTGCAACATGGTGGTATCTTCCTTACCCAGCACAAAGGACACGGTATTTTCGTCTGAAAAGCTGTTGCTACCGGTAGCATCATCTACCGGGAAGGAAGGCAAAGCCTGGCCGGTTATTGCTTTCCAATACGGCACTTCTGCCAGCAGGGCGGGTGATGAAGCGTACCGGTGCTGTTGTTCCATCCAGTATTGCAGTGAGTCGGTCTTTTGCGGCAGTTTCATTGGCTGACCGGCAATGCCTTGTTCATACAAGGTACCCAGGTCTTCAAGCAGGATACGCCAGGATACTCCGTCCACTACCAGGTGGTGTGCAACGAGCAGGAGCCTGTCTTCATCAGGGCATTGGAACACGCATGCATGGAACAAGGGGCCATCGGACAATGAGATGCCGGATTGTACAGCTACGCAATGCTGTTCCATCTGCGCGCGCCAATCGGCCTGCTGGCGGAGGTCTCTGACGGTCATACCATATCTCTGATCAAGTCCCAGGTTATGCTGGCCCCATTTATTTTCATTGTAGCGGAATACCATCCGCAATGCATCATGGTGGCTGACAATAATGGCAAAGATGGCCTGGAGGATCTCTACGTCGAGCCGTTCGCTGCTACGCAGCAGTACCGCCTGATTGTAGTAATGCTTATCAGGTTGGTCACTTAGCAGATAGGCCAGCTGGATAGGGCCGGGCAACACATCTCCTGTTACCGGTCCCTGGGGAATAGCACGAACGCCTTTTTTGATCTTCCTGGACATCTCTTCCAGTAAAGGATAGTCCAGCACATCTCCCACCTGCAGGTGATAACCCTGCTGCCGCATGCGGGATACGAGCTGAATTGATTTTATAGAGTCGCCTCCGAGGGCGAAAAAGTCGTCGAGCATGCCTATACCACTATGTCGCAGGATATCTTCACAAGTTTCCACCAGCAAACGTTCCTGTTCTGTGCGGGGAGGTACATACGCTGTCTGACCGGCGGTATCTCCTTCCTGTGGTTCCGGTAAGCCCTTACGGTCTATCTTTCCATTCGGGGTGAGTGGGAAACTATCGAGTACAGAGAACGCTGCGGGCACCATATAAACGGGCAGCTTACCTGACAGGTAGTCGCGGAGCGCCTGTACAGATACACGTTTCTCCGTTGGCGGGTTTACAACATAAGCAGCGAGGTATTTGTCTCCTTCCGGCTGTTCTTTTAGTACGACGAGGGCATCGGTAATGTTCTCGTATGCGCATAATACTTTTTCTATCTCCCCTAATTCGATACGCTGACCACGGAGTTTCACCTGATCGTCTTTCCGGCCGATGAACTCTATGTTTCCGTCTTCCTTCCGGCGGCCCAGGTCACCGGTACGGTATAAACGTTTTCCGGACCTGTAAGGATGCGAAATAAATTTCTCTGCTGTGAGACCGGGCTTGTTGAGGTATCCTCTTGATACGCCTGTACCACCGATACATATCTCACCAATAACTCCTACCGGCACAAGTTCCAGGGCATCATCGAGCAACAGCATCTCTGCGTTACCAAATGCTTTACCGATAGGGATAATGTCCAGATCTTCCGTAATGGCTTCGGCGGGCATATAGTGCATAGAGACTGCAATACTTCCTTCAGTAGGACCATAACCGTTGAAGAAGCGGCCGAACTGGCTGAAGCGTTGCGCTACACTCTTCACGGCAGCCTCTCCCATGCTGATCAATTTCCTTAAGCCGTCTTCCTCTGCGATGTCCATCACCTTCAGGTAAACGGGCGGCAGGGATGCTAAAGAGACCTGATGCCGCCTGATATAATCCCGGAGCTTTAAAGGATCGCTCTTCACCTCTTCATCTATCACATGCAGGGTTGCACCTGACAGCAGCACCATGAAGATCTCTGCAATGGAGGAGTCGAAAGAAAGCGAAGAGAATTCAAGTCCTTTGTCTTCTTCGGTCACGCCTACGATGTCACGTATATTGTACAGGGTGTTGATCACTGTACCATGTTCCAGCATGACGCCTTTAGGCATGCCGGTAGAACCGGAGGTATAAAGGATATAGGCGAGATCCGCAGCCGTTGACGGTACCTCATTTTTCCGGGCATCAGGGTTGGCAGCAGACCAGTTCCTGAACTGGCTGATGAATGTTTCATCCAATATAACGCGGCAGGCACTGTCATCTTCCATGTAGGCGATCCTGTCGGCTGGGTAAGCCACATCGATCGGGACGTATACACAGCCTGCTTTCATTATACCCAGTATTGATACAACGGCCCACTCGCTTCTTTTCAGTTTCATGCCTGCTACATCTCCCGGCCGGAGCCCACAATATGATGAGAGATAACAAGCCAGATGATCCGACAGACGATCCAATTCTGCATATGTGAGCGTATGGTCGCGGAATACTACCGCAGGATGATCTGCTCTTCTTACTGCCTGTTCTGTGAACAGCTGCGGTAAGGTTTTATTGACCGGATAGGTAATTTCGGGGCCATTGGAATCGTTCCACAGTTGCCGTCTTTCGGCAAGCGGAATATAGCTGAGCCCTGACACCTTCTGCAGCGGATCGGCGATCATGTTGCCGACCAATTCCAGGAAGTGCCCGCACAGCCGTTCAATGGAAGTATCTGTATATTTGCCCGCATCATACATAAACCTCACTTCTACCTGTTGTCCGGGTAAGATCACGATACTGAACGGATAATTATTTTCTGCAAATACCTCAGTCGATAAAATATTGATGGATGTTCCCTGTTCCTTTCCGGCGGCTTCCACCATCTCTTCGACAGGATAGTTCTCAAAAATGAAAACGTGATCAAACAGTGCTGCACCTAATTCGTGACGGGATTGGATCTGCGCCAGCTGAATGTAGTGATGGCCCATTCCCTCGATATTAGCCGCCTGCATGTCTTTCAGCAATACGGAAACCGGCGTATCAGCTTCATATTTTAGTCGCAGGGGCACCGTATTGATGAACAAACCTACGATCCTTTCCACGCCTTCCAGTTCTGCAGGCCGGCCTGATACTACACCACCGAATACAACATCACGTGTATTATTGTATCTGCCTAACAAGATGCCCCAGGCAGTCTGGAAGAAAGAGTTTTCCGTAATTCCCATTTCGCTGCAGAGCGTTCTTATCCTGCTTACATCTGACGGGCTTAATATGGTGCTCTTGTTCTTCATTTCCCTGCCTGTCACTGACTTTCCTGTTTTTGCAGCAGGTACTGATGCAACGGAAGAATAACCAGACAAATAGTTATTCCAGTAATTCAGCGACACATCGGGGTTTACGCGCGACAACCAGCGAACATAAGATGCATATGGATATACTTTGTCAAGAACGGGTGTTTTACCGCTGGAGAAATAGTTATATACCTGATAGAACTCGTTAATAATAATACCGCTGCACCATCCGTCCATCACGATATGATGATTACACCAGCTGAAATTGTATTCACCTGCGCCTGTTTTTATCACCGTAAGCCGCATCTGGGAATGGCCATTGAGATCGAAGCCTGCCATCCTATCGGCTGATACAAAAGCGGCTACTGAAAATCCTTTTTCGGCACTTACATCCCGGTATACGAAGCCTGTGTGCACGTTTTTCCTTACGACCTGTAAAGGCACTCCATAATCGTATGTAAAGCCTGTGCGGAGAATAGCATGACGTGCGATAATGAAATAATATGCATCTTCCAATGCCTTTACATCCAGTTCACCTTTGATCTGGTACGCTATCTGTTCAAAATAGGCGCTTGATGAAGGGGAAGACAACCAGTGATAGTACATGCCCTGTTGCAGGGGTGTAAGCTCGTACACATCTTCTATTGCACCCGAACGCTCCAGTTCAGACAGCTCTGCTATAGTCAGTCCCTTGTAGGTGAGGTCTACCGGTGTTTTATAACGGCCTTCCTCTTTCGACAAACGGTCAATAACTGCTTCCAGATGACCGCCATAGCTCTCCAGCAAGCGTTGGATGGTTGATCTATCGTACTGTAAACCGCTATAAGATACTGTGATCCGTAAACGGCCTCCTGTTACTATACCTTGTACGCTCAATAATTCCGACCGTTCTTCCTGATCATTGATTGTATTGCCACCACCTTGTGCTGCATATGTGAAGTAACGTTCTCCCTCTTTGTCCTCTATACCTACTCCGAAATCGCCCAGGTAATTAAATGTCACTTCCGGCTCATGGTGATAAGATTGCTCCCCACGTACATCTGCGGGGCTTATATAACGCAGGATACCATAACCAACACCTTTATTCGGTACACGATGTAATTGTTCTTTGACCCTGACAAGACTGGTCAATACATCCTGTTCGTGGCCTTCTCCCATTTCAAGCAGGACAGGGTATACACTTGTAAACCATCCGACGGTACGGGTTACATCCACTTCTGATGCGCCTAACTGTTCGCGGCCGTGCCCCTCCTGTCTTATCAGCAGGTCGCGCACCCCGAATACGTCTTTAAAGCTGAGTCCCAATGCACATAACAACAGGTCGTTAATATCGGTATTATATACCTGGTGACAACTGCCCTGCAATTGTTGTGTTAATGTTTCACTCAATACATAGTGCTCACTGCGTTCATCGCGGTAAAGATTACTACTACCAGGATGATCAACAGGAATGGCATCTATGGAACGCTGCTCAAGCAAAGACCAGTAAGCATGCTCCTGCTTCAACTCTTCACTGTTGCTGTAATGACGAACCTGTTCCTGCCAGTATTGGAAAGAATCGCTTTTGCGTGGCAACTGCAATGCTTCTCCACGTTGATGCTGTCCCATCAGAATTGACAGGTCTTCAAAAAGGATCCGCCACGATACACCATCTATGACAAGGTGATGGGCGGCCAGTAAGATCCGGCTTACATCTTCGAAGATGAACAAGCCCACCTGCAACAAGGGACCTGTTTGCAGGTCTATGCCGGACTGGATCTGATTACATGCGGCCAGCATCTGTTTATCCCAATCGGCTACGCCGCGCAGATCATACACATGCAGGCCATATTCCTGTTCAAGCCCCAGGTTGTGCTGCTGCCAGTTACCGTCTGCATCCATACGGTACACCATGCGCAGGGCATCGTGATGAGCGATGATACGAGATAGTAAGGCACGCAGTGTTGACTCATCTAATGGTTGCAGGCTTTCCAGCAGGACGGCCTGGTTATAGTGACCCGGATGTTTGTAGCCGTGCTCAAAAAACGCGTGCTGGATGGCGCCCAGCTGCACAGGTCCTTCTACCACACCCTGGCTCACTTCACGCTCACTACGGCGGATGCGTTCACTGAGCTGTTTCAGCTGCGGGTACATCAGCACGTCTTTCACTGACAGGTAATATCCATGCTGACGGAGGCGGGACACTACCTGGATCGATTTGATGGAATCTCCACCCAATGCAAAGAAGTCGTCCAGCATACCGATAGGACGGCGGCGCAATACTTCCTCACAGATGTTTATCAAGACCTGTTCACGGTCTTCTACCGGAGCTATATATTCCTGGCCATACCAATCCTCATCGGAAGGTTGCGGCAGGGCCGAATAGTCCAGTTTTCCGTTTCCGGTAACAGGGAAGCTTTCCAGGTGTACGAAGTAAGCTGGGATCATATAGGAAGGCAGGCTGCGGCTTAATTCGTTCCGCAAGGACATGCCGCTTAATGTTTCATCACCTATCCAATAGGCGACCAGCTCCTGTTCACCGAAGTCATATTTACGGACTATCACTTTTGCTTCTTCCACTTCTTTAATGCTGCGCATTGCTTCTTCCACTTCTCCAAGCTCCACGCGATACCCGCGGATCTTCACCTGATCATCCATACGACCCAGGAACATGATCGTACCGTCTTCCAGGCGACGTCCAAGATCGCCGGTACAATAGATCCGTTGTCCGGGCTTCCATGCATCCTCTCTGAACTTTGCAGCGGTCAGTTCCAGCCGGTGCAGGTAACCTGATGACACACCTTCCCCTCCTATGCAGATCTCTCCTACAGCTCCGGTCGGGAGCATCTGGTAGTTTTTATCAAGGATATAAACATAGTTATTGGCCAGGGGCTTTCCGACAACAGGGCGAGCCAAGAAACCAGCCAGATTATCATCTGTAATTTCATGCACACACGCTCCGATCGTCGTTTCTGTAGGTCCGTAATGGTTGAATAAACGGATATGCGGGTAACGGCGGACCAGCTTAATGTTAGATGGCAGCGGAGGCTCTCCGCCCAGGAAAATCAGCCGGATGGACGATGTTCCCAGCAGTTCGGCAATGTCGCTATAGTTAGCCAATATGTTGAACAAAGTAGGTGTCATCTTCAGGAATGTTACACCTTCCTTTATGATATAATTGGCCAGCTGTACCGGCGTCTTAACAACATCTTCCGGAATGAGGTGGATAGCACCCCCATTGAATATTGTACTGAACAAGCTGGTGTAAATGAGATCAAATGCGTAGCTGGAAGTGATCACCGAGCTATCGTTCATACCTATACCGCTTACGCCAACGATACCTTCCAGGTAATTTAACACCGCACGATGATGGATCATCACTCCCTTCGGCTTTCCTGTAGTACCCGATGTGTAAATAACATAACAGATATCGGCTCCTGTTACAGGCAGTTCCCGGTTCTCTACCGGATACACTTCCAGATCATTTTCAAATGCTGTTATCAGCGCAGGATTAATGATCACCTTACAGCCAGCATCTTCTACAATGGCATTGAAACGTGCATTGTCTTCATCACCATCCAGCGGTAAAAATGCTGCGGCAGATTTCAGTATTGCCAGCATAGCCACAATCAGCCACTTATCTGCGCGATCCAGTTTGATGCCGATGACATCACCATTCTTAACGCCCTGTTGTTGTATGAGATAAGCAGATAACTGATTTGCAAGGTTATTCAGTTCATCATATGTCAGGGTACCGTTTCCGGCTATAACTGCCCGGTTACCCGGAACCTGTTTAACAATATTTTCAAACCGGCTCACTACATTCAGTGCCTCTCCTTTATATGCTGCGTGTTCGAAAGACAGCAGTTCATTATGCTCACTGTCATTCAAATAGCGGGCATCTGAGATCAGTTCATTGCTATGGTTTAGCATCCAGGACAATGTTTCGCAGAGATTAGCTGCAAGGTGCTCCATGAACGGATCTGAGTATAAACCTGTATCGTATTTCAGCTGGATCTTCATGATGGCATCTGATACGATCAGTACTGTCAGATCGTAGCTGTTGCTGCCAAAGAAATCCGTATTCTTTATTTTCAGTTCGAAACGCTCTTCCATTTCTTTCCGTACCATATCCTGCACGGGGTAATTCTCAAATACAAGGATATGGTCGATCAGATTACGTCCCAGATCGCTCTGTGACTGAATTTCCGCCAGCTGTACATGGTGATGGGACAACCCGTTTATACTATCGAGTTGAACCTGCCGCAGCAGTCCGGAAACTGAAGTATCGTCGTCGTATTTAATTCTTACAGGAATGGTGTTAATAAACAGACCAACCATGTCTTCCACTCCTGCCAATTCGCCGGGGCGGCCTGATACTACGGCTCCGTACACTACATCTTTTGTGTTGTTATACTTACTGAGTAAAACGCCCCATGCGGCCTGTATAAAGGTATTCTCCGTAATAGCCAGTTCAGCACATAAGCTGCGAAGCTGTTTCAAAAGAGCTGCATCTATAACGATGTCCTTTTCTTTATACCATTTCTCTTTCGCTGTTGTCCGGGAGACAGGATTTGCAGGAAAGCGGGCGGCCGTATTATAATCGTTGAGAAGATGCTTCCAGTAATCCAGTGAATTCCGGTGATCTGTATTCTGCAGCCAGCGTATGTATTGACTGTAGGGTGCTACAGTTGGCAATACCGGCATGCGGCCCTGCCGGTGACCATAATAGAGCTGGTAAAATTCTCTTATGATGATCCCAGTACACCATCCGTCCATCAGGATATGGTGATGGCTCCACAAGAATGTATATTCTCTTTCACCGGTTTGCAGTACTGCTAACCGCATCTGGCTTCCTTCCTCGAGATTGAAGCCCTTGCTGCGATCCTGCGCGGCGAATGCTTTCAGGTCGAAGTTGCTGTCTGTTCTCAGATCAAGGAATGTAAAAGCAGGTGTAGCTTCCTTGCGCACTATCTGCAACGCTACATTTCCATACAGGTCTGTAAAGCTCGTGCGCAATATTGCATGCCGCGCTACTATCTGCTTATATCCATATTCGAGTGAGGCACGATCAAGTTCTCCTTCTATCCGGTAGATGATCTGTTCAAAATAGGCGGTTGATGAAGGGGAAGACAACCAGTGATAGTACATGCCCTGTTGCAGGGGCGTAAGCTCGTACACATCTTCTATTACGCCGGAGCGTTCCAGCTCAGACAATTCTGCTATGGTCAGTCCCTTGTAAGTGAGGTCTACCGGTGTTTTATAACGGCCCTCCTCTTTCGATAATCGGTCAATAACCGCTTCCAGATGACGGCTGTAGCTCTCCAGCAAGCGCCGGATGGTTGATGTATCGTATTGTAAACCGCTATAAGATACTGTGATCCGTAAACGGCCTCCTGCTACTATGCCTTGTACACTCAATAATTCTTCCCGCTCTTCTTCCTCATTGACGGCATTGCCACTATTGCGCCCTGAATATGTAAAGTAACGTTCTCCTTCTTTGTCCTCTACACCTACTCCAAAATCGCCCAGGTAATTAAATGTCACTTCCGGTTCATGGCGGTAAGATTGCTCATCTCGCACTTCAGCGGGGCTTATATAACGCAGGATGCCATAACCAACGCCTTTATTTGGTACACGATGCAACTGTTCTTTGACCCTTACGAGGCTGGCCAATACATCCTGTTCGCTGCCTTCTCCCATGTTAAGCAAAACAGGGTATACGCTTGTAAACCATCCGACAGTACGGGTTACATCCACTTCAGATGTACCTAACTGTTCGCGGCCATGACCTTCCTGTCTTATCAGCAAGTTACGCACCCCGAATACGTCTTTAAAGCTGAGTCCCAATGCACATAACAACAGGTCGTTGATATCGGTGCCATATACCTGGTGACAACCGCCCTGCAATTGTTGTGTTAATGTTTCGCTCAATACATAATGCTCACTGCGTTCATCGCGGTAAAGGTTACTACCGCCAGGATGATCTACAGGAATAGCATCTATGGAACGCTGCTCGAGCGAAGACCAGTAAGCATGCTCTTGCTTCAACTCTTCACTGTTGCTGTAGTGACGAACCTGTTCCTGCCAGTATTGGAAAGAATCGCTTTTGCGTGGCAACTGCAATGCTTCTCCACGTTGATGCTGTCCCATCAGAATCGACAGGTCTTCAAAAAGGATCCGCCACGATACACCATCTATGACAAGGTGATGGGCGGCCAGCAAGATCCGGCTTACATCTTCAAAGATGAACAAGCCCACCTGCAACAAGGGACCTGTTTGCAGGTCTATGCCGGACTGGATCTGATTACATGCGACCAGCATCTGTTTATCCCAATCGGCTACGCCGCGCAGATCATACACATGCAGGCCATATTCCTGTTCAAGCCCCAGGTTGTGCTGCTGCCAGTTACCGTCTGCATCCATACGGTACACCATGCGCAGGGCATCGTGATGAGCGATGATACGAGATAGTAAGGCACGCAGTGTCGACTCCTCTAACGGTTGCAAACTTTCCAGCAGGACGGCCTGGTTATAGTGACCCGGATGTTTGTAGCCGTGTTCAAAAAACGCGTGCTGGATAGCGCCCAGCTGCACAGGTCCTTCTACCAAGCCCTGGCTCACTTCACGCTCACTACGGCGGATGCGTTCACTGAGCTGTTTCAGCTGCGGGTACATCAGCACGTCTTTT
>NZ_QGTG01000011.1:0-39209 GCF_003182155.1 Chitinophaga sp. S165 | reverse complement strand
GCACAGGTCCTTCTACCAAGCCCTGGCTCACTTCACGCTCACTACGGCGGATGCGTTCACTGAGCTGTTTCAGCTGCGGGTACATCAGCACGTCTTTTACTGACAGGTAATATCCATGCTGACGAAGGCGGGACACTACCTGGATCGATTTGATGGAATCTCCACCCAATGCGAAGAAGTCGTCCAGCATACCGATAGGACGGCGGCGCAATACCTCCTCACAGATGTTTATCAAGACCTGTTCACGGTCTTCTACCGGAGCTATATACGCCGCTGTTGTCGTATCCAACGTCGTTCTGTAGATCTCCGTCAATAGCTTTTTATCTACTTTTCCATTGGCGGTGAGCGGCAAATCAGGCAGTGCGCTAAAGTCGGCAGGCACCATATAATCAGGCAACTGACCGGCCAGTACTTCCCTGATCTCTTTTCCGAGGTCGTCGTTTAATCTGTCTGCATTCTTGTCAGGAACATAGTAGCAGATCAAGCGGCTTGTTTGTCCGTCGGCGACAGGCAGCACTACTCCCCTGCTTACCAGGCCGGTCTTTTGTAACGCGTTCTCGATCTCTCCCAATTCAATACGGTATCCACGGATCTTCACCTGGTTATCAATACGCCCCAGGTATACGATATTCCCATCAGCGAGCAACCTGCCCTGATCGCCTGTGCGATAAAGCCTTCCGTCACCAAACGGGTTCTTAATAAAACGTTCAGCTGTCAGTTCCGGCCGGTTCAGGTATCCTCTTGAAACACCGGCCCCGCCAACGTAGATCTCACCTGCTATTCCCGGTGGCAGTAATGCACCATTGCTATCGAGAATGTAACAGTGCAACGTTGGAATGGGCTTACCGATATTTGACAGTCCGAGCTCAATATCATTAGCAGTTATTTCTTTATAGGTTACATGCACCGTCGTTTCTGTGATACCATACATATTGATCAGGCGGCACGACGGATATTTATTTTTCCAGGGTTTCAGCAACATGAGGCTCAATGCCTCACCACCAAATATTACGTAGCGTATGTGGTGCCGGTTGTATGTATTGACCATTATATCCTGCAATGCATAGAATGCACCGGGCGTCTGGTTCAACACCGTCACGCCTTCGGTTGCAAGTAAGGCAGCAAAGCCAATAGTATCTCTGGCAGCTTCCCTGGACAGTATAATGAGCTTACCACCATAGAACAATGCGCCATACATTTCCCATACGGAAAAATCGAAGCAGGATGAGTGAAACATTGTCCATATGTCCTGTTCATTAAAGTCAAACAACGGCATGTCTGTTTTGAACAAGCGTACAACATTTCTATGCTCTACTATTACTCCTTTGGGTTTACCGGTGGAACCTGAGGTGTAGATCACATATGCGGGCATATCGGGGGTAATAACTGCATTCACGGCATCTGCCGGAGAGGCTGTTATCTCATCCCATTCTTCATCGATGCGTACAACGGTTACATGATCTGCAACCTGCACATCCTTCAGAGCCGCGGTATCTGACAATACAAGACACGCCATCGTATCTTCCAGCATGTAGCTGATCCTTTCTGCAGGATACTCAGGATCTACCGGCACATATGCTGCTCCGGCTTTTAATATGCCGAGCATACCGATCATCATTTCGAGTCCGTGTTTCAAGCATAGGGGCACCAGGTCGCCTTCTTTCACGCCTTTACTTTTCAGATAGTAGCCAAGACTGTTAGAACGGGCATCAAGTTCTTTATAGGTAAGGTTACGGCCTTCAAAGACAATTGCGGTATTACCAGGTGTAGCAGCTGCCTGCTCACTGAAGAGGTCTATTATAGTTTTATCAGCAGGATAGGTTGTGGCATCAGGAGTAATACCTGATAACAGCTGTTGGTAATCCTGTTGGCTTATCAGCTGTAATGCTTTGATCTGTTGTGCCGGTTGTTTCACAATATGATGCAGCAGGGCTTCATACTGCTTTAACATCAGAGAAATTGTACCGGGGCTGAAGAGATCTGTACAGAATTCCATGACGCCATGGATACCATCGCCAGACTCTGTAAGCAAAAACGACAAGTCAAATTTTGAGGTCCTGTCTTCTACCGGCATTTCAGACAATGACAGCTCACCGAGGCGAAGTCCGGGTACTGCCGGTGTATTCTGGAGAACAAACATTGCCTGTATAAGCGGGTTCCTGCTGGGGTCACGGTGTTTCACAACAACATCCACCAGTTTACCAAATGGAGCGTCCTGGTGCTCATAGGCGTTCAATGTAGTTTCTTTTACCTGCTCAAGCAGCTCAATGAAGCTCATGTCTTCATATAAAGAGCTTCTCAGGGCCAGCGTATTCATAAAGAACCCCACCAGTCCTTCTACTTCCCACTGGCGCCTGTTAGCGATAGCTGTACCTATGCAGATATCGCTTTGACGGCTATACCTGAACAGCAGTACTTTGAATGCCGACAATAGTGTCATGAACAAAGTGCTGCCGTGTTCTCTTGACAGGGAATTGAGTTTGTCTGTAAGCTGCCTATCCAGGCGGAACGTTGCGGATGCGCCACGAGTGCTTTGGATAGCGGGTCTCGGATGATCGGCGGGCAGACTGATATTTTCAACGCCCTGCAACTTCTTCTGCCAGTAGGCAAGATCTGCCTGCCAGGCCGGCGCTGCAAGGTATTCCTGTTCCCAAAGTGCAAAGTCAGCGTACTGCAGGGGCAGGGACGATAATGCCGGTGTTTTTTTCTCTACATAGGCCGCATAGAGCGCTACCAGTTCCTTTACGATAATAGAAACGGACCAGCCGTCTGCAGCAATATGATGCACCACTATCAGCAGTACATTTTCATGGTCTGACAACCTGATAAGGGAGGCTCGTAACATCCAGTCTGCGGAGAGATCGAAAGGTGCATCCCGCAATGCTGCGATACGTGCTTTCAACTCATCGCTGTTGTTCTTATAAGCGGCTCCGTCTACCAATTGCAGTTCCCAGTCCATACCGCTGCGGATATGCTGGTATGCTTTCCCACCTTCTTCCCTGATAACCGTTCTGAGTATTTCGTGACGTTGTACGATCTGGCGAAACGCATGCTGCAAGGCAATCACATCCAGCTGACCGGTCAGTCTGATAGCTGACGACATGTGATACTGCACACTTCCTTCCAGATGATCTATGAACCACAGGCGTTCCTGGTTATGTGACAGCGGGATATGGTCACCCTCTTTTCTATCATAGCTACGGATAATATTCTTACTGTCAACTGTTGCGTACACACCATGATCTCTGAAGTAAGCAGTCAGCTGTTCTTTTTTAGCTCTCAGTTCGACCAACAGGTCATTATCCAGTTTTTTCTTCCTGGGCACCTGTATAAGCAATTCTTCGTTCTCAAATGAAATCCTGGCTCCGGCGGCTTCCGCTTTATCGATTAATGCCATCACGTCCATTAAGCTATTGTCAGACATTGTTTATATAAGTTTTGGGTGGGTCATAATTTTATTACGTCGTAATCTTCGGATTCAAATGCGGCATCTTCCAGATTGATCCTGATGTGCTGCGCCAGCTGTTCTATAGTAGAAAGTTCAAAGAGGGTCCTGATAGGTATGACCAGATCAAATTCTTTCCGGACCATTGAAATCAGCCTCATGATAGTGATGGAATGTCCGCCGAGGTCAAAGAAGTTGTCCTTTACACCTACCTGCTCTACGCGTAACAGTTCCTGCCAGATAGCGGCAAGTTTCAGTTCTATTTCGCCTGATGGCGCCATGTATTCAGTGCGGCTTTCACCTGTGATGTTTTCCGGTATTTCCAGGCGCTGCCTGTCTACTTTGCCATTAGCCGTCAAAGGCCATTCCTCTACCTGTACAAAACCTGCAGGGATCATCACATCCGGCAGTTTTTCACGCAGACCGGTCTTTATTTCTCCGGCATCCATAGGCATCGATGCCGAGAAGAAGGCTATCAGCTCTTGTTGATCGTCATGCCGCCTGCGCACCAATACCACCGCTTCTGCAACGCCGTCTATTTCACGGATTGCATCTTCTATTTCACCAGGCTCAATACGATATCCACGGATCTTTACCTGGTTGTCGATGCGCCCTGTAAATGTCAGCGTCCCATCTTCCAGCCTGCGGCCTATATCACCTGTACAGTACATTTTTTTTCCGGGGAACCAGGGATCGTCCCTGAACTTCTGCCGGGTCAGTTCTTCCCGGTCCCAATATCCCTGCGACACTCCTTCCCCTCCAATACAGATCTCTCCCGGTACACCGTACGGCAGTATATTGTAGTCCTTATCGAGTATATATACATAATTGTTGAGGAAGGGGCGGCCGATAGGCGTACTTCCTTTTACTGCACCGTATTGTGTAATATCTCCTTCGAAGTAAGTAGTGTCTATTGTTGCTTCCGTTGTACCATACGTATTAATGATACGCATACCGGGCGAGTACCTTCCGCACAGGTGCTCATAAGCAGCGGGAGTCAGCGTATCGGAACCCAGGATAAGTATTTTAAGGAAACTGAGATCCAGCTTTTCGTCTTCCACATACTCCATAAATGGAATGATATGCATCGGCGTTCCTTCTACTATATTCACAGCGTGACGTTCCATCAGTGAATATAACTTCGGCAGATCAAGCTTTTCTTCTTCGCTGCATATGACCATACGTCCACCGGTTAGCAGGGAGCGGCAAACATCACCGAAGAAAACATCAAATGAAACACTTGCCATCTGCAGCAGACATGCATTCAACTGGTCAAGCTGATATACCTGGCGCCATCCTTCGCAAATATTCACTGCGTTGCGGTGTGTTACCGTTACTCCTTTAGGCCGGCCTGTAGAACCGGACGTGTAAATCATATACAGGCTGTCGTCATCACTCAGCTGTACGTCCGGCGGCGTCGCCGGATATTCCTCCTGCCGCATCTGAAATGCTGCAATGATCTCTTTTGTGATGTTCAGACGGCTGCCGCTGTCGGACAGGATGTGGGTTATACGTTCTGCCGGATAGAATGGATCAACAGGTATGTATACGCAACCTTGTTTGAGTATTGCCAGCATGGTGATGATCAACCACTCGCTCCGCTCCAGTTGCATGCTCACACGATCTCCGGGATGCAAACCATATTGTTGCTGCAGGAAATGGGCAAAGCGGTTAGAAAGGGCATCCAGGTTGTTGTAGGAAAGCATTCGATCACCATATACCAGGCAAATCTGTTCCCCGCGACGGGCAACCTGTTCACTGAATAATTCCGGTACCGTACGGGATGGGACCGTAGCTGTATTAACGGCTATTTCATTTTTCAGCTGCAGTATTTCTTCGTCAGTGATGTACCGGATATCTGTGATGGCTTTAGTGGGGTCCTGCAATATGTCTTCGGTACAATTCCTGATGTGTTGTTTAATAAGAGACACTGTTGCCGGTGAATAGAGTGCTGTAGCATATTTTATGATCACCTCTATAGATTCTCCCAACACAATAGTGATATCGAAGTCGTAGTTTGTTTGTCCGAAAGTAAGGCTCTCTTTCAGCGTAAACAGTTTATCGCTTCCTGCCTGTACGATACCTTCTGCGATCAGATCGTGTGAAGGAATATTCTGGAAGGTGAACAGATGGCCGACCAGATTATTGCCAAGCTTACTCTGCGCCTGGATCTCCGCCAGCTGTACGTGGTGGTAAGGCAGGCTGTTTATATTATTACGCTGCACCTGGCGAAGAAGATCTGCAGCAGTTGTTCCTTCTTCATAGTTTATCCGTACAGGTACTGTATTGATAAACAATCCGATCATCTCTTCCACGCCGGTCAATTCCGCCGGGCGCCCGGACACGACTCCGCCATAGACAACATCCCTGGTGTTGTTATACTTACTGAGTAAAATACCCCATACTGTTTGCATGAAGCTATTTTCGGTTATCTTGTTGCTGCTGCAGAAGGCCTTGATCCTGGCGGTATCGTTTTTGCTGAACACAAGCCTTTCTTCCTGCTCAACCGGACCTGCTTCCCGGATACCCGGTTGCGGGAAAGGCAGAACGGCCGCCGTATCGTATCCATCGAGATATCCCTTCCAATAGTCCATTGCCTCCCGGTGATCGACAGACCGCAACCAGCGGATATATTCACGGTAAGAAGTTACATCAGGCAACGTCGGTACATTGGGTTGCCGATGGCTGTGATAAAGCTGATAGAAATCTCTTATGATGATCCCTGTACACCACCCATCCATCAGGATATGATGGTGGCTCCATAAAAATGTAAACTCTCTTTCACCCGTTTGCAGCACAGATAACCGCATCTGGCTTCCCTCTTCCAGGTTGAAACCCTTGTTAAGGTCCTCGCTGATGTATGCCTCCAGGTCGAAGCTATTGTCATTTCGAAGGTCCAGGAAGGTAAAGGCAGGTACAACCTCCCTACGCACTACCTGCAAGGGTATTCCGCTATACCGGTCTGTAAAGCTTGTCCGGAGCACGCCGTGCCGGGCTATTATCTGCGTATATGCATGATCAAGTGAGGCACGGTCCAGCGCCCCCTCTACATGATAGACGACCTGCTCAAAATAGGCGGTCGACGAGGGTGACGACATCCAGTGATAGTACATGCCCTGTTGCAAAGGCGTGAGCTCGTAGACGTCTTCTACTTCACCTGAACGGTTCAGCTCAGACAACTCCGCTATACTTAAACCCTGATAAGTCAGGTCCACAGGGGTTGTTACCAGCGCTGCGACTTTTAAGACCTCTACCAGTTCTATTAAATAACGTTTATAAGCTGCAGACAAAGCCACTATGGTATCCTGTTGGTACTGGACTTTACTATAATGGAAAGACATCTGCAATTTACCCTGCATGATCATGCCGGTAACGGCAAGGATCTCTTCACATTGTTGCAGTGGACTAACTTCACTACTTGCAGGCGCTGCGGAAAAAGTAAAACCTCCTGCTGGTCCCTCATTGTTTACAGGTGGCGTAAACTCGCCCAGGTAATTGAATGTAACGGGAGCAATAAAGGTTGAAGTTCCGGCATTCTCTCTTGCAAGATAGCGGAGCATGCCGTAACCAATACCATTGTTGGGTATGCGGTGCAGCTGTTCCTTTATCTTTACCAGTGTACCGGTCATGCTGACATGATCTTCCGCCTCAATAAGCACAGGGAACTGGCTGGTAAACCATCCGACGGTACGGGTTACATCCACATCTCTTCCCATTGCCTCGCGGCCATGGCCTTCGAGGTTAACGTGAAATTTATTGATGCCCAACACTTCCTGTACGGCCAGACCGAGGGCGGTCAGCAATATGTCATTGATCTCTGTTTTATAGGCTGTATGGCAACGTGTTTGCAAATCGTTCGTAATGCCGTTTTCCAGGCTGCAGGTAACCGTTTGCCTGTCTGCATGATAATTACTTCCTTCAGGCAGATCCACCGGAAAAACAGGCACCGGATGCTTTTCTACAGCATTCCAGAATGCCTGTTCAGAAGATAACTGTCCACTCCGGGAATCAGCCTGTTGTTGTTCCATCCAATATTGGAAGCTGTCTGTTTTTGCGGGCAGTGATAGTTTCCTGCCTGCTTCAATCTGGCTGTAAAGTGAAGACAGGTCTTCCAGCAGGATACGCCACGAAACGCTATCTACCAGCAAGTGATGGATCACCAGGAGTATATGATCACCATCCGGGCAATGGAACAACCCTGTATGAAACAGTGCGCCTCCGCTGAGATCAAATCCTGCCTGTACCAGATCTGCTTTCTTCCTGAATACCTGCTGCCAGTTCTCCTCATCAGCTATTTCATGCGAAATAAACCTGTACCCGAACTCAGTTGCGTTGTTATATTGTTCCCATGCGCCACCGGCATTCCTGTTAAAGGAGATCCTCAACGCATCGTGATGCGCCACCAGTGCCGACAGTACTACTTTCAGGGCCTTTTCATCTATGCGCTGGCTGCTATAGAGCATTACAGACTGATTATAGTGATGTTTATCCGGCCGGCCACTTTCCAGGAATGCGCGCTGGACCGGACTTAATACCATGGGGCCCTGAACGGCTTGCTGGGGAATTGCCCGTTTAGCTTTCTGCATATGCCGGGCCATTTCTGCAATGCAGGGATAACTTAGTACATCGCGCACCTGCAATTGATATCCACGCTGACGTAACCGCGAAACGATCTGGATCGATTTAATAGAATCGCCGCCCATTACGAAAAAGTCATCTTTTGTACTGATCGCCTTCCTTTGCAGCACCTGTTCGCATATTTCTACTAACAGGCGCTCTTTTTCATTTGCAGGGGCTACATATTCCGTTCCGGCAGATATTGCAAATAATGCAGGAAGAGGTAAAGCCTTCCTGTCTATTTTGCCGTTAGGTGTCAAAGGGAACTGTTTCAACTGAATGTAGGCCACCGGCAGCATATAAGCCGGCAAGCTTTCTGCGAGATATGCACGCAGTACGGCACTTGTGAGTTGCCCGCTTTCTGCTTCACTGATAATATACGCTACCAGCTCTTTGCTGCCGCCGGGCGATTCATGTGCTATAACGAGCGCATCTTCTATCAGCGTATGACGGCACAAAGCATTCTCAATCTCCGCAGGCTCTATGCGGAACCCATATATTTTTACCTGATGGTCCTTTCTGCCGAGGAACCCGATCGCGCCATTGTCCATCAGGAACGCCAGATCTCCGGTGCGGTATAAACGTTCTCCGGGGCGATACGGATGCGGTATAAATCTTTCACCGGTCAATTCGGGGCGGCCCAGATATCCTCTTGCCAATCCCGCACCTCCTATGCAAAGCTCTCCTGCCACACCTGCGGGTTGCATCATAAAACTCGCATCAAGTATAAAAGCAGAGATATTCGGGAATGTATAACCTATTGGTGTATGGCCGCTTAACACCACCATATCTTCCTCACGGCCTTCGTAATAAAGCGAATCTATCGTGGCTTCTGTGGTACCGTAACTGTTGATAACACGGATACTGCCACTGAGATCTTTCACGAGGTCCCTGTATGCGGCTATATTGAGCGTATCAGAACCCAGGATCAATACCTTTACGAAGCTGAGATCCAGCAGTTGCTCTCTTATGTAGCTCATGAACGGCAACAGCAGGGCTGGCGTACTTTCAAGGATATTAATGCTTTCCTGTTCCATAAGCCTGTACAGTTCTTCCGGATTGGCCTTTGTTTCGCTGGGACAGATCACCATCTTCCCGCCCATCAGCAAAGAGCGGCAAACGTCACCGAAGAACACGTCGAATGATATACTGGCAAGCTGCAGGAGGTTTACTGAGAAGCCCTCAAGACCATATACCTGCTTCCAACCGTAATAGATGTTAACCGCACTGCGATGCGCTACTTCAACTCCCTTAGGCTGACCTGTCGAGCCGGATGTGTATATAACATATAACAGGTTTGCCGGGTGAAGATCTGCTGTTACAGGGGTTGCGGAGTAATCCCTCTCAGATGCTTTGAAGCGGGATAGTTCCTCTTCATCCAGCAGCAAACGGCAACCACTGTCTTCCATGATATACTTTACTCTTTCTTCCGGATAGTCGGGATCGATGGGAACATAGGCGCCACCGGCTTTCAGGATGCCGAGTACTGCAACAGCCCACCAGTACGACCTGTCGAGCAGTATGCCGATCTTTTCTTCCGGTTTTATTCCATATTGCTGTTGCAAATAATGTCCCAGCCTGTTGGAGCGTTCATCAAGCTCTCCATAGGTGAGCGTATCGTCTTTATATACTACTGCAATTTCATTCTGTCGTTCTTCCACCCGCAGGCGAAAAAGATCGACTACCGTTACATCTACAAATGAAGCAGCGGTACCACTATAATGCTGTAATAAAGCTTCCTGCTCTTCTGCACCGAGCATATTTATCTGCTTAACTGCTATGCGGGCATTGGCACATAACCGTTCAGTGATATTTGTAAAATGCCTGCCCATGCAGTCAATAAATTCCTGTGTGTATTTGTCTGTATTGTACTTTATAGTGAGGTATACATCGTCTGCTGATTCTGCAAACGAAAAATTAAGGTCAAACTTTACCTTATCAGGACCGGTAGGAAAAGCACTTATTTTCAGTCCTTTCCACGCATCGTCCTGTTGTTTTGCGAATGCATCTGAACGCATATCGACCATGATATTCAGTGTAAGCCCCTTATGATCTTCCGCCACCAGGTCAAAAGGATAATCCTGATGTGCATAAGCCTCCAGTGTGGTGTTTTTAACTGTATCAAGGAGCTGACTGAATGAACACTCATTATCGATGATCGTTCTGATGGCAAGGGTGTTCACATAGAACCCGATCTGATTCTCCAGATCTGCATGCTCCCGGCCGGCCACCGGTGTGCCCACCAACAGGTCCTCCTGTCCGGTATACCGATGTAAAAGGACTTTAACCGCGGCCAGCAATCCCATAAATACCGTCGCGCCGTGTTGCCTGGTAAGTTGCTTCAGAGCAGCAGTTACAGTGGGTTCCAGTTTCATATGCAGCACAGCGGCATTTCCGTTTGAGACAGCACTACTCTTGTTTGCAGGCACTGTCAGTACTGGCAATTCTCCGTTAAGCTGATTTGACCAATATTCTTTTGACTGTTTAGCTATCTCACCGTCAAGCAGGAGATTCTGCCATACGGCATAGTCTTTATATTGAATACGAAGCGGTGAAGATTGATAAGTTATACCAGACTTCCAGTGATTATAAAAATCGAAGAGCTCCCGGGTAAAGACCTCCATTGACCATGCATCGCTGATAATATGGTGCATGTTGAGCAACAACACATACCTGTCTATCTCCATCTTTAACAACACTAACCTGAAAAGCGGCGCCGCTGCCAGATCAAACTTTGTGGCCATCATCTCTTCTATATGGCGGCGGCACATTGACTCCCTGGAATCTTCTCCGGTAAGGTCATGATACCCGACATTGTATGAAAACTCATTCGCAGGAGTGATCCACTGGGCGGGTTCACCGGACGCTGTTTCTCTTATGCTTGTCCGGAAGATCTCGTGACGTTGAATAAGATAATCAACCGCATTATTAAAACCGGTCAGATCAAGTTCGCCAGTTATTTGAAATGCGGCCGGGATGTTATAGGCGGTATTGCTATCGGCCCGCTGGCTCAGCAACCAGAGACGCTTCTGGGAGTTGGACAACGGATAGCTATCAGCCGGAGCGGCAACAGGGATCTCTTTTGCCTGTTCCCTGCGCGCCTGTGTAATTAATGCTGCATGCCTGGCAACGCTGGCATTCATAAATATCTCCTGCAGGGACAAGTGTACGCCGAATTGTTTTCTGTATCTCGTCATCAGCCTGGTAGCTTTCAGACTGTGACCACCCATTGAAAAGAAATCGTCCAGTACACCCACCTGCTCTTTGCCCAGGATCTCCTGCCAGACAAGACATAACTCACTTTCCAGGTCATTGCGGGGAGCTGTATATGCGGTCGTAGTGTTATAACTTACGTACATTGATTGCAGCGCCTTTTCATCCACCTTTCCATTTGGCGTAAGCGGAATTTCGCTGACCTGGCAGAAGTAGTGGGGAATCATATAGGCGGGTACGGATGCCTGCATAAATTCCCTAAGAACAGCCGGTTCTATTACATCGTCCGAAACAAAAAAGGCATACAGTCCTTCCTGTTCATCTCCGGTATGCCTTGCGAGTACGACTGCTGCGGTAACACCGGGATAAGATACCAGGTGATATTCTACTTCGTCTGTTTCTATCCGGAACCCATTGATCTTTACCTGACCATCTTTTCTACCAATGTACAGGATATTACCATCGTGCAGCCATTTACCAAGATCACCGCTTCTATAGGCGCGGCCTCCGTTTTCTGCATACAGATCTTCGCAGAACTTCGTGTTTGTCTGCGCCTCGTTATTATAATATCCGACCGCCACACCAGCACCGCCAATGATAATTTCACCGGGAATGCCGGGTGGTAACAGATTACCGTGTGCGTCTGTTATATAGATGTTCGTATTACGTATTGGCCGGCCGATAGAGATATCGTCCTCATTACCGGTCAACAATACGCAGGTACAGCCAACTGTTGTTTCTGTCGGACCGTACTCGTTATATATTTTTATATCAGGGCTTAACTGCTTCAGAAATGCCACCTGCTCTTTTTTAAGCTGTTCTCCTCCCAGGATAATGGTGTCAATTGTTGATCTTTCCAGGCCGAGATGTCTGGCCAGGTTAAGATGGGATGGCGTGATCTTGATCGTATTTACTTCCGGATGGCATGAGAATACATCTGTAATAATACCGGCAATATTCCCTTCGGGGAAAATAAATATTTTGTCACCTCTTAACAAGGTTGTGAAGATGCTTGTTATAGTAAGGTCAAATGATAGCGAGGTAAAGAGACCGAAACAATATCCGCTCCGTCCGTCGAAGTAGTAGCTATTAGCCCAATCTATATAGTTAACGAGATTGCTGTTCTTTATTGCCACACCTTTAGGTGCGCCGGTTGATCCGGACGTATATATAATATAAACCAGCTGATCGGGAGCAGTGCTGCAGTCAATACGTTCTTCGCTGATTGTGTGGCGGCAGTCCGCAAACTGTTCCATGACTCCCTGCTCTATTAGCAACTTACTTTGACTGTCTGCTTCTATATAAGCGATACGTTGAGCCGGATATTCCGGGTCAATAGGAATGTAGGCAGCACCAGCTTTCAGAACGCCCAGGATAGCCACGATCATCCAGGGGCTGCGAGGCAGCCTGATAGCTACCCGATCACCCAGTACTATACCGTGTTGCTCTTGCAGGTAAGCAGCGAACTGATTGGAGAGCCCATTAAGCTCGCCATAAGTGATCACTTGATTTTCGAAGCACAGTGCAGGTATTCCGGGCGTCTTGCCTGCCTGTTCTTCAAACAGGGAAATAATACTACGTGTATCCCGCGATGTAAGGGGTGCCGGCGGACTGCTTATTAGTTCTCTATCTTCATCAGACAGCAGGCTAACGCCTGCAAGGTCCTGCATCATATCCTGCAAACAGGCGCCCATCAACAGTAACAGCCTGTTGGCAATATCGTTGACCGCGGCATGAGAAAACCTGGCTGTACTGTATTCAATCCTGCAGGAGATGCTGTTATCCTCATGTGTGCGGAACAGGAACATGATACCAGGTCTGAGAGGACGTACATATTCCTGTTCATGTAATTCATCCAGCAGCACAAAGACGTCGATCATAGATATACCGGTTTCCTTGTCTGCTATCTTCTTCTGAAAAAGCAGTGTATTCAGGGGGAAGTTCTGATGAGCCACCGCATCTTTCATGTCTTTACTGATACCCATCAACAGCTCCTTAAAACCCTTTCCTGTCAGGTCCATTCTGAAGAGCAGGATCTTGTTCAGCAGGTCCTCTCCTGACGCCTGTTTGTAAACCGGCGCGCCTATCAAGATCTCTTGTCCGCTGTTATATTTATAAAGTAACGCAGCGACACCGGCCAACAAACAAAGATGCACACGGGCGGGCGAACCGTTGGAAAGTTTCATAACTGTTGCAGCAATGTTTTCAGACAGGCGGAGATCTAATTCCCCTGTTCCTGAAATTGCCGTACCATTCTTATCTGCGGGGAAAGCGCCAGCCGCTTCTCCTGACAGGACGCCATTCCAATAGTCTTTTCCTTTAAGTATTAATTCCAGGTTTTGCACGCTCATAACGTTAGAAATTCCATTCGTCAAGGTTAAGGTTCAGATCACTGGTATCGGCCATCTTGTATTCGGCGATACTTCTTTTTTCGGACAGCGGAATTTTACCATGCTGGATCTCGAGCATAGAGGGAACTGCATTCTTGTGCAGGGCCGCCCATCTTTCATCTGCTTTTCTGATATCCTCCAGTTTGTAGGGATTATAGATACCTAATTTTTCCACGAATTCCACAAACCGGTTAGCTCTTTCATAGGCGATCTCACGCACGGGATATACGTCGAGCGTCCATGTTTTACTGAAGATCAGGTCATCGTATTTTTCGTTGTACAATGACTCTTTTTTAAACTGTGCTTCCCAGGCGGCGGAGTCGACCTGACCGGAATAGTAAAACTGGAAAGGGTTACAATCCGCCTCATATATGAAGTCCTGCAGCTCTTCTATGAGCTTCAGCGTTTCCTGGAACTGCTCTTCTGTTTCTCCCGGGTGGCCGACAACAAACATTGTAGTGGTCTTGATACCTGCTGTGGCCAGGTTTATTACCGCCTGTTTGATCTGCTTAACGGTAATGTCCTTGTGCATCATTTTCAACATTGCCTCTGAGCCACTTTCCACTCCCATACGGGCACGATAGTATCCTCCCCTTCTCCATTTTATTGTGTTTTTCAGGTCCTGTGATTTCTTATCGATCCTGAAATAGCCGTCAAAATAAATAGGGTCGTCAATTTCGAGCAAAGCGTCTGTCAGCGGGTCCATTACAGGGTTCAGAATGGAGTCGCACATAAAGATCAGCTGCTTATTATACTGCCGGTGCAAACGTTGTATTTCACCGATGATAGTAGCGGGCGCACGTTTAGTATATCTTCCCCAGAAAATAGTTTCCGAGCAGAAGCTACATTCAAAGGGACAGCTCCTTCCGGTAGAACTGGATACTGTGAGATAAGCATCCATGTTAATATCCGAGAAGTCAGGTACCGGTACGGCGTTCAGGTCTACACTGACATTCTTAATATCTTTCTTCGTATAAAATTTCCTATCGTCAGGCAATTCGCCATTTAACAACTGTAACAGCAGAATCTCGCCCTCTCCTTCCACGATCTTATCTATATAGGGCGTTTCGTTCAATACCCTGTGATAATTCGGCGATCCGGGTTTCAGTTCATTACTGAATACAGCGCCTCCCATAACGGTGAAGATATGCGGATAGTGTTGTTTCACGAACCGGAACGCGTACAGGGATGCTGGTAAAGAACCGCTGTATACTGATAAGCCGAATACGTGCGGCTTCAGTTCTTCAACATAGTTCATCACGTACCGCTCGATACGGCCAATGAATAATTTTATAATCTCCTCCATATGTTGCAGCTGTTCCTGCGACAATTGTGTGTAGAAGGTTTTGTAAACTATTTCACTTATCAGGCCGAAGTATACTTCATCGGGTTCGGTTGTGCGGTTGATGAAGGCCATCGTATGATTCTTTAGCACTTCATGCCCCATATTAAACAGGAGCTTCCGTTTCTTCTCCGGCACAAAATCGGCAAGGGCGCCGAAGTAGCGGTCATAAATATCAGTGAAGTCACCTTCAATATTGGCATCATAGGCGCTTACTGCATAGTTGCCATGTCGTTGCAGGTAACTTTTCAGGGAAGCAAGCCCTAATGGGGGTACTAATGGATCCCAAAAGGGTAATAACAACAATAACATCCGGCCTTGTCCGCCGTTTTCACGTATGTCCTTCAGGGTTTCTATTGTATTCATGGGAGGTGACTTTAAAAATTAAATTCACTGAGATCGTTAATAAAAGAGGAAGCAGCTGTGACTGTTTTCTGCAGCCCGTCCTGGCTTCCGGCAGGTAAAAGATCTTTCAGGAAGATGACCTCGTTCACGCCTGCAAGGGGATGTGCTATCACCGTTCGCATGAGGGCAGAGAACGTATCAATAAGGTCATTTATAAATCCTTCGGTAAACAGATCGGTATTGTAATTGATGTCCATGTGCAAGACGCCTGCTGCTGCTTCAAAATTGAACAGGAGGTCGAAGCGGCTTTTATTTACACTTACATCCGTATAGTTTGTAACATGCAGATCGCCGAAGCCTTTTTCCCGCTGATCTACCGGCAGCTGGTTATCAAGCAGTGACACTACGACGTCAAAAAGCGCTCCCCTGCTTGTATCCCGCTGTATGCCCAGCTGGTCTACCAGTTCATCCAACGGATAGATCTGATGTTGATTAGCCTCCAGCGCCACTGTTTTTACTTTTTGATGCAGGGTAATAAAAGTGTCCTCCTGGGCGAGCCTGATAGAAAGCGGAAGCATATTCACATAGAATCCTACCTGGTCTTCCAGATCGGCATGTGACCTGCCTGCAAACGGTGCTCCTATCAGCAGGTGCTGTTGTCCGGAAAAGTGATGTAATACCATTGCGGTAATTGAAGTAAGGCCGGTAAAGAGCGTGCCATGCTGCTGATGCAGGAGATGCAGAAAACCTGCATACTGTTCTTCTCTTATTACCGTTCTTACCGTAGCACCATTATAAGACATCAAGGCAGGACGTTCCAGCTGAGAACGGAGGTTCAATCCGGGCAAGTCGCCGGAGAGCTGACGACGCCAGTAGTCGCGGCTACTTTCCAGCATGTGATTTTCCAGCAAACGACGTTGCCAGACAGCATAGTCTTTATATTGGATCTTTAGTGCGGGCAACTGATACGGCGTACCGCTATCAATATGCCTATATAGGAACATCAGTTCTTTTATCAGGATATTCATTGACCATCTGTCGCAGATGATATGATGGATCACAATTGAAAAAACGAACTCGCTGGCCGCAGTTTTGAACAGGGCGGCTCTAAGAAGCGGGGCGGCATCTATGCGAAAAAGATGCGTTCTTTCCTTTTGGACCTTTTCCTTCAGTATAGCTGCATTGTGCGGGATGTTGGACAGGTCGTGGTATTCAAGCCTGAAGTCAAATTCAGGACCTGAAAGGATCGCCTGCCTCACCTCACCTTCCTTATTCATTCTGAATGTGGTGCGTAACACTTCATGTCTTTCAATTATAGCATGCAGGCTTTGTTCAAATGCGGGCAGGTTCAGATTGCCTTTGAAGACACACGCAACGGGAATATTGAATGCGGTGCCGGCCGAATGGAACTGACAGATCATCCATAATCTTTGCTGTGCGTTGGAAAGAGGATAATCTGCGAGCACCGGGGCGGGAGCAACAGACTCGAACAGATCTTTCGCTGCATGGTCAACCAGTTTCGCATGTGCTGCAATGGTAGCGTTTGTGAACGTTTCTCTCATGGATAACCTGACCTGCAACTCACTGGCGTATCTGTTGTTGAGGATCGCAAAATTAAGGCTGTGCCCTCCCAACTCGAAGAAGTTATCAGCAATACCGATCTCATTTCTGCCAAGCACGTTTTTCCAAATTCCGAGCAGCACGGCTTCTGTTTCATTCCTGGGAGTTGCAAGGCCAAGATCGCTATCCATTGGATATGCAGATGGAGCCGGAAAGGCTTTTGTATCTATCTTACCTGTGACGCCGGTCGGGAATGCCTCCAACTGGGAGAACCTTGAAGGGACCATATATTCAGGCACATGCTTTTTCAGATGTTCCCTGAGTAAGGTTACACGTAGCCTTGCAGGAGATATGACGTATGCAGCCAGTTCTGTCTCACCATTGCCTGCATCATAAGGCAGCACCTTCGCACTGTTAACTCCTTCGTAATTCAGCAATACGCGCTCAATTTCTGCCAGCTCTATACGGTGGCCCCTTACTTTTACCTGACTGTCACTTCTTCCCATAAATGCCACGGTATCATCTTCCAGCAGCTTGCCCATGTCACCTGTTGCATAAGCCCTGGCACCAGGATTAAAATCCGGGTAGAAAAACATTTCGTCTGTCAGTTCGCGGTTATGAAGGTAGCCTTGAGACAGCCCTGCACCTGTGACACAGATCTGACCAACGACACCCTGCGGTACCAGTTGCCTGTTATTATCCACTATGAACACACCTGCGTTATCGATAGGTTTTCCTAATCGTGGCTGCCGGCAAAACTCCTCTATATTGGCGTCAGTAATCTCGTGAAAGAGTGATCCCATTGTTGTTTCAGAAGCACCGTAATGGTATACGAGCCTTGTGTGCGGACGTCTTTCATTAAACAGCTGCAGATCGGCCGTCTTTATCCTGTCCCCTCCTATTACAAGCAGCCGTAGCCGGTCGTTCACGAGCTCCAGGAAATCGCCAAGATGGATCAGCATATCGAGATGAGAAGGCGTGATCTTCAGGAAGGTAATGCCTTGTTCAGCTATATAACGGCTAAGTTCCGGTGTATTCTGCATAAACATCCTGGGCACTATATGGAGCGTACCTCCGCTTAGTATAGTACAGTATACGCTGGTATACACTCCGCTGAAAACATAGCTGGATAGCAGAATTGAGCTGTCTGTATGAGTAATACCGAATGCATTGATAAACCAGTAATGATAATTAATGATATTGGCATGACTGGTAATAACACCTTTCGGCTTACCTGTTGTTCCGGATGTATAGATCAGATAGGCAGCCGCATCTGATGTCTGTTTCACGGATACCGGCGTTGCAGCATATCTTGACAGGTTGTCTAAAAATCTATCAGCCAGTTGCTGGTCTATCACAACCTTACAACCGCTGTCCTCTCTTGCAAGCTTATTCCTTTCTTCCGGTACGCTGGAATCGAAAGGAACGAATGCCGCTCCGGTCTTTAATATTGCAAGGATGGATATCATCAGCCACTCATTCCGGTCTATCATAATTCCCACAAAATCTCCTTCCTGTACAAGATATTCGTTCCTCAGACAATGCGCCAGCTGTGAGGACAGATCGTCAAGTTCCCGATAGGTTACCTGCCGTTGTCCACATACTACAGCAATACGATCTGAAAACTTTTTCACCTGCTCTTCAAAGAGGGAAACGATGGTTTCGTGGCGGGGATAGTTGCGGGTGGTATTGTTCACCTTCCGGACAAGGTGATCACGTTCAGCATCTGAGAGATAATTTATCTTTTCTACCGGGACCTCTTCATCACTGATAGCATTCTCAAGGAAAGTGATAATGTGCTCTCCCAGGCGGGCAATTGTGCTTGCGGTATAGATGTCAGTATTATAGTCGATATAAAAAGTGATCTGATTGCCGGTTTCCCGGAACATCACCGTCATATCAAATTTGGTTTTGTTATGCAGCAGCGGGACCTGTTTGATACTTACATCGCCAGGGCCAGCCTGCAAGGTTTCGGTTGCAATATTTTGCAAACCAACCAATACATCGAACAGGGCGGCTCTGCTGGTATCCCTTTTAATTTCCAGATCATTGATCATCAGGTCCAGCGGATATTCCTGATGCTCCATTGCCTCAAGGAGGGTCGTTCTTACAGCTCCGAACATGTGGCTGAATGAAGCGGCGCCATTTATCACCGTACGCAAAGGCAGCGTATTTACGTAGAATCCTATCTGATCATACAGTGCAGCATGGTTCCTTCCCGCTACAGGTGTACCTACGATGATATCATTCTGGCCGGAGTACCGGTACAACACAGCCTTTACAGCTGCGAGCAAAGGCATCAGGAGCAGACCATTCTTCTGGTGGGCCCATTTCATGATGTTTTCAGAAGCGGCCGGGCTGAAAGAAA
This sequence comes from Chitinophaga sp. S165, assembly GCF_003182155.1. Taxonomy (GTDB): domain Bacteria; phylum Bacteroidota; class Bacteroidia; order Chitinophagales; family Chitinophagaceae; genus Chitinophaga. The sequence continues at coordinate 19,929 of NZ_QGTG01000011.1, read as the reverse complement.
ACAGCATCGTGTCACCGTTGTATGTTTTTACGGCGGGGCGTGTTCCTGCTACCGTAAGGTCAAGAACGGGCAATGGCCCGCTTAATTTTTCGCGCCAGTAGTCGCTGTGGTTATTGAAGCTACCATTCTTCAACTGTTCCTGCTGCCATACGGCGTAGTCTTTGTATTGCAAGCTGAGTGCTCCTGAATCAGTGTCCGGAGCACCCTGCAGATGGCGGTACTGCTTAACTATATCCCTGATCAATACCTCTACAGACCATCCATCGCAGATGATATGATGGATATTTAACGCCATTATAAACAGCGTGTCTTCCGGCTGAAGCAGTATAACGTCGAGTAAAGGGCCATTTTCCAGGTCAAATATTTTGCTTCCCCATCGTGAAAGGAGCTGTTCTTTTACATCCTGCTTGTTGCTGACAGCGCGCAGGTCTGAGTACACCGGTTGCAGGGTACTATTTTCAAGTATCCATTGGCGGATCTCACCGGCATCGTCTTTGCGGAAAACCGTTCTGAGGATCTCGTGCCGTTCTGTTACATTACAGATAGCCTGTAATAACAATGCAGGTTCTAATTTACCGTGCAGTTCAACGATGAAGGGGATATTATAAGCGGCAGTGCTGCCTTCCAGTTCTGTTGTAAGCCATACCCTGTATTGTGAGGACGATAAGGGGTATGATAACGCCGGCGGAGCGGGTGCAATACCGGTGTACTCCTGCGCTTTGTCCTTCATTAAGCGCAGATAAGCCACCAGCTCTTTTTTGGAGGCTGATAATGTATGCAGTAATGAATCGGATATACCTTCTTCTGGCACTTCTATCTCCAGGTTTTCACCTTGCAGTCCCAGTGTCACTCCGCTTTGTCTGAGTAGGGCCAATAATGCCGAAATATTCTCCATAACCTAAATGATTATTTTACGCCTGCCATTTACTGCGCCGGGTGATAATAAACCTTCTATATGTTGAATAAGGGTAGAAAGACCGGCGATGGTCGGATCACTGAAAATATCTTCCAGCTTAAGTTTGATATTGAACGTCTTATGGATCTCTGCCAGCAGCATAGTAGCTTTCAGGCTATGGCCACCAATCTCAAAGAAGTTATCGTGGATGCCGACATTTTCTATGTTGAGGATATTTTTCCAGATGCCTGCGAGTTTGATCTCTGTTTCATTGGAAGGAGGCACGAAGGTTGTCATCGCCATCCTTTCTCCGGGCTCTATCCTGGCAAGTGCTTTTTCATCCAGCTTACCGTTAGATGTAACGGGCATTTTGTCCAACCTGACAAAATAGGCCGGCACCATGTAGTGCGGCAGCGACTTACGCAGATAGGTCCGGCAGGCCGCCACTTCTACAGGTGTATTGGCTGTATAGTAAGCAGCCAGTTCTACCTCCTCTCCGATGTTGACGGCCCTCACTTTTACATCGGTGAAAGATCCTGACTTCAGCAGCGTGTTTTCTATTTCTCCCAATTCAATGCGATACCCACGGACCTTTACCTGATTATCCAGCCTTGAGATAAATTCCAGTTCGCCATCTTCACGAAGTTTTACTTTATCGCCTGACCGGTAAAGGCGGGCGCCAGGTATGGCGGACAGTTCGACGAAACGTTGTGCAGTGAGCTCCTTCCTGTTATGATAGCCTTTAGCTACAGCGGGACCACCTACATAGAGTTCTCCGGAGATGCCCACAGGCACAGGCAGCTGATGTTGATCAAGAATATAACAGCTCCATTGCGGAAGCGGGCGCCCAATGGCGCTGGTGTTATTCCTGATCTCGGCTTCTCCTATATCTTTGAAGGTAACATGTACGGTCGTCTCTGTGATACCATACATATTGATATTACGAACAGCAGGATAATTTTCTTTCCACCATTGCAAACGTCCGGGATGCAGGGCTTCACCACCGAAAATGAGATAGCGCATCTGCGGCAATGAAATGCCTCCATCGTTTTTGAGTACTTCTGTGAGCGCATAAAATGCGGAAGGCGTTTGATTGAGCACCGTCACTCCTTCAGCCGCCAATAATTCGGCAAACTGTATTGTATCCCTGGCTAATGCTTCCGGAATGACCACTACCCTTCCACCTGACGACAAGGGACCCCAAAGTTCCCACACCGAGAAGTCAAAACAGAAGGAATGGAATAATGTCCACACGTCCTGTGGTCCGAAATCAAACTTGATCTGTGCAGCATCCAACAATGCAGTAAGATTGCCATGCGACACCAATACTCCTTTCGGATTGCCGGTAGTTCCTGATGTGTAGATAACATAAGCGGTATCCGCGTCAGACAGTTCAATACGCGGACCAAAGCGCCACGCATCCGGAAGGTCAGAGAAGTGATGATCAAGTACCAGGCAATTATTTATTTCCTCCTGTGTCAACCCTTCCAGCCAATTGTTAGTGCTAATAATGATACCGGCGCCACTGTCTTCCAGGACATACCTGGTCCTTTCAATGGGCCAGTTCACATCGAGCGGTACATAAGCAGCTCCTGCTTTTAAGATGCCCAGTATTGCGCAAACGTATGCTATTCCTCTTTCGAGGTAAATAGCAACAAAAGCATCGTTACCTGTTTTCCTTTCCAGTAATGCGTGGGCGATATAGTTCGCTCTTTCATTCAGCTCCCGGTAGGTCAGTTGCTGTTCACCAAAGGCCACGGCAACAGCGTCCGGACTTGTATGCACATATTCTTCAAAGTGTGTTATCACATTGCTAACCGATGCATATGCGCTTTGAACAGGCACGGCTAACAATTGCGCACGTTCGGCGGGAGTCAGGTAGTCGATCTTGTCAAGTGCGATGTTACTATCTGCCAGCACTTTTTCCATCAGTTGCAACATATGCGCCGCCATCCTTTCAACAAAAGGTTTTTCGAACAGATCACTGTTGAAGGTAATAGCTACCTGCATACCAGCACCTGTATCATTGAACATGATATTGAGATCGAACTTGGCATGTGGCTGTTCTTCCTTCAGATAGCCCAGTTCCAGCGTGCTGCCGGTCTCCTGAAGCGTGTTCTTACCGGTTGCACCTTCCAGTACCACAGTTACATCGAATAGTGGCGAGCGGCTGGTCTGTCGTTCAAGCTTCAGATCATCCACTAAAAGATCAAATGGATATACCTGGTGTTGCAACGCCTGTTCCACCGTTTTGCGGACATCTGCAAACAGCGTATAAAAATTCCTGCTCCCATCTATCCGCACACGGAGTGGAAGGGTATTTACATAGAAGCCGACCTGGTTATGCAATTCGGGATGTTCTCTTCCGGCGACGGGGCCTCCGAGTATAATATCATTCTGTCCGGTATAACGGGACAGCAGGGCATAAATAACAGATAACAAGCCTACATACGGTGTGCTGTTCTGGTTACGGCAGAATGCTTCCAGCGCCTGCAGCGTTGCAGAAGGCAATTCAAAGTGGACCTTACCACCATTATAAGTTTTAACAGCTGGTCGCGGACGGCAGGTAGGCAGGTCCAGAACCGGCAGGTCGCCCGAAAGGGCGTTCAACCAATAGTCGCGATGACGGTTTAACTGTGGGCCGTTAAGTATTTTATTCTGCCATGCCGTATAGTCTTTATACTGGAAAAGTAATTCCGGCAGATCCGGCGCTGTTCCCTCCAGGAAGCCGGCATAAGCCGACAACACCTCATTGGCCAGGATATCCAGGGACCATCCGTCACAAATAATATGATGCATATTAAAGCAACAGAGGAAACGTTCGTCCCCCAGACGTAACAACCATATTTTAAACAGGGGACCATTCTCCATGTCAAAGGAGTGACCCAGCAGCTGGGACCTGTAAGCAGCAGCTTTCTTTTCAAGATCCTGTTCCTGCCGCAGATCAAAGATTTCGAGGTCAGTATCCCAATCTTCCACCACGTGCTGTTTAGGCACGCCTGCAGCGTCTTCACGAAAGACTGTCCGCAGTATTTCATGCCGCCGGATGATGTAACGGACGGCCTTTCTGAATACGGGAATATCAAGCGTACCTTTTAAGCCAACACTAAGCGGTACATTATAAGCAACGTTCCCTTCGCCAAAACGGCTCAATATCCACAATCTCCGTTGTGCATCTGACAGTTCATAACTTTCCTGCACCGGTACTTTTACAATGCTTTCCCAACTCTCTGAGCCGGTATGGGTGATGGCCTCGACATGGGCTTTGATGGTACGGCGATCAAACAGCAAACTGACAGGTAATTTTACATTGAATTCCCGGCTATAAACAGCCGCCATTTTCATGACGGTCAGGCTAGTGCCACCCACATGGAAAAAGTCCTCATTTAAGCCTATATGAGGCCGTTTCAGTACTTCTTTCCATATGTCTGTAACCCTTAGAGTGATCGCATCCCTTTCCCCTGTTTCTTCCGGCAATGAGGTGCTGATGTCCACGGCTTCTGCGGCCAGCTTTTTCCTGTCTATTTTACCATTGGGTGTAAGCGGAAATTTTTCTACCCGGATAAATACCGAGGGAACCATATACTCTGCCAGTTTTGCGCGCAGCGCGGTTTCCAGTACATCCCTTTCAAGTTGCGCCCCTGTATAATAAGCCAGCAGGCGCTGATTGCCTGGATCCGGCAATATCACGGCATGCTCCACTCCTTCAATGGCGGCCATCACTACCTCTATCTCTCCAGGTTCCACGCGTTGGCCTCTTATCTTTACCTGGGCGTCTTTCCGGCCAAAGAATTCCAGCCGTCCGTCTGCCAGGTAACGCGCCACATCTCCACTGCGATAGATCTTTTCCTGATCGGTAACACGCCCGATCGGTCCCTTTAAAAAACGTTGTGCCGTTTCCTCCGGGTTATTGTGATACCCTTTGCCCACGCAGTCCCCTGCCACCAGGATCTCACCTTTTGCACCCAGCGGGACAGGTCTCAGATCTTCGTCTACAAGATATATATGGGCATGCTGTATCATTCCCTGTGCCACCGGTATCGTCAACGTTGATTCCTGATGTGATACACGGTAATGAGCTATGTCATCAGAGGTTTCGGTAATTCCGTATGCATTATAGATCACTATTTCCGGGAAATGCCGATACCAGCGTTTCACCATAGACGGCAACAATGGTTCGGCCTGTAGCAACAGGCATTGCAGGTCAGGAAAGGCAAAATCAGCTTCCGGTTCATCCAGTGCGTCCAGCATGAGGGCAAAGTATGAGGGTACCAGTTCCAGTACGTTCACACCATCGGCACTCAGCTTCTTCATGAATGCCCCCGGCTCCATGATCACATCGTTACCATACACACAGGTGGTTCCTTTGCGGACCAATGCCGCGAAGAACTGCCATACTGATATATCGAAGCAATGCGGAGCATTCTGCGCGATACGCGCACCTTCACCAATATGAAGGTCTGCTATTTTAGCGCCGATATGATTACGCATCCCGAAGTGCGTTATCATTACCCCTTTCGGTTTCCCGGTCGTACCTGATGTGTATATTACATAGGCGAGATCTTCCATCCGCACAGCAACACCAGGATTATTGTCAGGCTGGTCTTCAATTTCCGCCGGCAGGTTATTTTCAAATACTGTTTTTACATTTGAGTTGGTGATGATCTCTTCTTTTCTCTGGTCCGGGTAGGCAGGATCGACCGGCACATAGGCCGCTCCTGCTTTCCATATTCCCAGTATCACGGCCGCCATTTCGTCGGAGCGGTCCATGCATACGCCCACCACGTCATGGCGGGTAACTTTATGAACGTTAAGCAGGAAATGCGCAATCTTGTTCGCCCGTGCATTCAGTTCCCTGTAGGATACGCGTTTACCTTCAAAATCAATGGCAATATGTTCAGGCATCGCGGCGAGACATTCTTCAATCTCAGCCACCATGTGCTTTTGCGTCGGAAAAGTATGAACAGGCATATTAAACTTCTGTTGCAGTTTACACTCTTCCTCCGAGCGAAACTCCAGATCTTCCAGCGGCGCATAAAGATTGTCCACGATCGATCCGAGCAGACGCCGGTAGTTAAGCAGGAGTAATTCAAGCAAGTCTTCATAAAACTGTCCTGCATCAAAACGCACGACGACAGCCGGAGCTTCCTTTAAAACGATCTCTATTGAGACCGGTGGTTTGAATGAACCCCAGGGCATTGTAATGTCGCTGACCACACATCCCACTTCTGCCGTAATATTCATTCCGGCTGGAAAATCACGAAGGGTTGCAGCTTCAACTGCATTGTCCATTGCAGCAGGCAGCTGCTCCTTACCTTTAGTGAAGAGGGCTTTAAATGAGGTTCCTTTCTCTGCGTTGAACTGTACATATTGATAGTGATCTGCAGACAGACTGGTTTTACATAACGATGGCGTGATCATTAACAACGCGTTCCGCTGGCAATACCTGGATAACAGCAGGCCAAGAGCGCTGGTATAGAAATTATAAATCAACAGATCTGATGAGTTACACAGACGGGCTATTCCGGCTACCAGTTCCGCAGGAAGCGGTATTGTGACCGTCTTTTCACCAGTACTGTTATCAACTGCTGTAAACCGTCTGAACGGGGTAATAATATCTGTAAAGAGGCCACTGAAGGAAAGGTTCTCCCAATGTCCGAGTACCATTCTATTTGAGATTGACTCTTTCATCACTACTTTTTAAGATTTGGGTTCTTATTTCAGGGCAACACCAACAGCTGTTCTCTCAGCCCTATTGAGGAAGTATCCCCCTACTGCGATGTCGAACACTGACATTCCCATAGGATTGAACATGACCGTTTTCCCACGGCTGAGCGTTTCCATTCCATCATCGGCCACGACCTGCACTATGTTATAGACCTGTTCCTTCTGCAAACCATATTCCAGGTGCATCATTTCTATATCTGTCTTCTCCCGGCATACTTCTTCCCAGTCATCTACGATGATCACATCTGCATGTGTGACCCAGGAGGCATCGTAATCCCTCAGTGAAACATTGAGGTGCAGCGATCCTTTACGTGGAGGTATATTTATATAAGGTTTATCAGATACTGTACATGTAACGAAGATATCTGCATCAACGAAAGCATCTTCCCAGCTGCTACAAAACTCAATACGGTCTGACCATTCAGGCGCAATTGTTTCTTTATCGTATGAACGGATGTCGTACACCCTGACTGCTTCAATACGATCCCCCAGCAGGTTAAATAACATATCGATATGCAACCTGCCAATCGGTCCCAGGCCGGTCAGGCCGATCTTCAATCCGGTTTTGTCATTGTACCTTGCCCACAGATCGATCATCAGGCCGGAAACGCCTGCAGTCCGTATGCCACTTATTATTGGTGTATTGATGATACCAACGGGTACACCTGTAGCGGCATCATTGAGTATTGTAACGGAGTGAGCGCGTTTTATGCCGTTCTCAATATTGCCTGGAAAGCTTGCGATCCATTTAATACCTGCCAGTTCGGTATTGCCACCCAGAAAGGCTGGCATTGCTATGATGCGGTTCTTTTTATTCCTGTACCGCAGGTATGGTTTAACCGGTTGTGCAAAATCTTCAGTACCCATTGTCTCACAGGCATTGCGGATCACCGATACAACAGCCGGCCATTCTACACCTATTTGCAGGACATCCTGTTCATTCAAATACAACATAATTGTTCCGTTTTTTTGAATTTATTGCACCATTCATTATTGTAAAGTGTATCCATGTAGGCATTCCCCCTGTCAGGGCAACACATCGCGACTACACATTCATGCGAAGAGGCATGAGTCGAGAAATACTGACGTATGCCCTGGTATACAGCACCGGAAGAACCTCCTGCGAAAATGTGCGTATCATTATACAGCGCCCTGCATCCGTCTATGATCTCTTCGTGTGTTACGTGCAAGACTTTATCGTATTGGGCATGTGAAAGTAAAGGGGGCACCATGCTTGAGCCAAGACCTGATATGTACCGGCTTTTAGGCGGCTGATTAAAGATCACAGACCCTTCAATATCTACTGCAACTATTTCTACAGACGGTTTTTCTTCTTTAATGCGTTTCGAAAGACCGGCCAGCGTTCCTCCTGTGCTTACGGCAATAAATACATGGGTAAGCCCCTCTAGCTGGTTCAACAACTCCCGTCCGAGACTATCGTAATAACACAGGTAGTTATGCGGGTTATTATACTGATTGGTCCAGAATGAATCGGGATGTTTTGAACAAAGGGACTCTACCATTCTGATGCGGGTTAAAAGGTATCCGCCTGTAGCATCTCTATCCGTCACCATTATCACTTCACTACATAATACCTTTAACAACTGCAGATAGTCTTTATTGATATTGGGATCTACTACGGGAATGAATTTCAGTCCCAGATAATGGCAGATATTTGCGAGCGCTATAGCAAAGTTTCCGGAGCTGGACTCTATAATGGTGGTGTCCTGACCTATACGGCCGCTTTTCACGGCTTCATAGATGATATTGAATGCAGGCCTGTCTTTTATACTGCCAAACAGGTTAAAATATTCAAGTTTAATACCTAATGTGATGTTCATTACTTCAACAGTATGAACAGGAGTATTCCCAATCAGGTACTTGATCTTTTCGAGTTTATCAAACATACTCATAATAGAGGTACTGTTTCAATCGTGGATGTAAATATTCTGTGTCTGGGTTCGGGTTAAATTTAGAACGATTCTTCCAAATCGTCTCCTGCAATCAACTCGTTGGCAAATGCGTTCTTAAAATATAAATTAAACTGAAAATTTAAAAGTTTATTTTCTGGTAAAAGCAACACTTGTTCCGTTAAGTTCTCCAAGTCGCTCATTATCTGCTTCACTATTTCTTCTGCAAGTACAAGTTCGTTGAAAGTAAAGGCCACTTCTATACCGGACATATCAGATCTGATAACGATATTGAACGGATAGTTGGTCTGATTTTGCCTCGTTTCATTCACTGCACGAATGGATAAGCCTGCATTTACCTCCATATCGTTTACACTTTTCCGTTGTTCTTCATCCACCGGATAGTTTTCGAAAATGAGGATGTGATTTAATAGCGATTTATTCAATATGCTGCAGGACTGAATATCAGCCAACTGTACATAATGGTGACCGGCACTTGCAAGTGCGTCCTCCCGGATCTGCGACATCAGGTCGGTTACAGTACCTTGCAGATTCAGCCGTACCCGAACGGGTATAGTGTTAATGAACAGGCCTACCATGTGTTCAATACCCTGTACTTCCGGCGGCCTTCCTGATACCACTGTTCCAAAAACGACATCGTTGCTGTTATTATATTTTGCCAGCAGGATGGCCCAAAGCGCTGTAAAGAACGTATTTTCTGTAACTGACTTCTGCTTACAGAATTCCCGTACTTTATCTGCTTTCTCATTTTTCAGCCACAGATACATTTCCCGGAACCGGTAATCACTTTCTGAACGCGTGTCTAAAAGCGGAAGGATTGCGGGGCTATTATAGTCTTCGAGATATTTCCGCCAGTATATCAGGGTATTTTCCTTATTAACCTGCTGCAACCATTTAATGTATTGACCATAGGCATATCCTGCAGTCAGCGCAGGTTGCCGTCCTGCCGACCATGTTGCGTACATGCGGATAAATTCCGCCATGATAATTGACATTGACCAGCCATCACAGATGATGTGATGCCAACGCCAGACGAGGCCGTGAAGTTTATCACTGTATTTTATAACGGTAAGCGCAAACAGATTATCCTGATGCAGGTCTATCCCCTGCCGGCGTGTATCCCGCTTATACTGTTCGAGGGATTGGGGCAGCTCCTCCTGCCCGATGTCCTCAACAGACATGTCAATGTATGTTAAAGGTACATGCCTATGATGTTTCACTATCTGTACAACATGATCTGAATCCAGGTATGCATTAGAAACACGTAATACGTCGTGACGCTGCAACAGGGCATTATAACACTTCTCAAGCAATGAAAGGTCAAGTGCACCTTGTATGGAATAGACCATCTGTTGCAAGTACGAAGACGGGTCCATCAACCAGAAGAAATAGAGTCCCTGCTGCAAGGGAGTAAGCGGATAAATATCTTCTACCTGTCCATCCTTATTCAGGCTATTCAATTGCTGCACCGACATTCCCTTAAATGAGAGGTCGGACGGGGTAAGGATGTTATGCTGAATGCCGGACAAGCTTTCGATAAGCAGCATGAGGTGCGCCTTATACCGGCTTAAAAGCCTGTTAATGGTAGCAGGCTGATACATTCTGCTTGAATAGGAAACAGAAAGCTGTAAACAATTGCGGACAATAATAGCGGACACACGCAGTGGAGCCTGTTCATCTCCCGTATTCATCACCTGTTTATCCAGCAGATCATTGGTAATGGTGAATAATGCTGGCATACCAGTTGTCGAAGTAGCATCAAAATCGCCTAGATAGTTGAATACAACCGCAGGTTTGAAAGTATCCCTCTGGCTAGTATTAAGTGCAGATCTGTTCAGGTAACGCAACACACCATATCCCAATCCCTTAAGGGGAATATTATGCAGGGTTTCTTTTACAGCCACTAATTGCTCTTCGGGAAAAATGGCTCTGCCCAAATCCAACAATACCGGGTATTTGGCAGTAAACCATCCCACAGTTCTGCTTACGTCAAGTGGTTCACCGACATCTTCCCTGCCATGGCCTTCCAGCAAGATCATAAACTGTGTACGGTCGAATATTTCTTTAACGGTTATTGCCAAAGCTGTCAGTAAAACATCATTGACATTCGTTTTATAGGCCGTATGTATTCCCGAAGTTAATTTAGCTGTATGCTCTTCATCCAGGGTAAAATTTCCCACTGTGTCTTTTTCCACTTCACTGGCCGTGTATTGCATATCTACCGGTAAAGGTGATACACCGGCAGACAATACTTTATCCCAGTAGGGAGCTTCTTCCATCAGTTGTTCACTATGCGCATAAGCGATCAGGTTTTCCTGCCAGCGCTTAATAGACGCCGTCTTTTTTGGTGCCTGAGGCACTTGTCCCTGTATTCCCTGCTGGTAAAACGATGACAGATCTTCCAGCATAATACGCCAGGAAACACCGTCCACAACAAGGTGATGTATAACCAGCAGCAGGCGGTCTCCGTCAGGGCAATGCAATAGTGCTGCCTGCAAAAGCGGCCCGTTGATAGTCAGTGCGCCTATCAGCTTCCGATGATGGTCCGTCACTATCCTTTCCCAATGCGCCTCACTCTTTAGTTCTCCTACCTCCCAACCGAATTTCGCAGTGGTCTCTTCACAGATCTGCTCCCAGCCATTTGTTCCCAGGCTATACTTCATTCGCAATGCATCATGGTGTGTCCACAATACGGAAAGCGATTCTCTTATAACTGCTTCATCAAAACCACCTTTATTGAACAATATTACTGATTGATGAAAGGCATTCCTGTCAGCAATATTACTTTCCAGAAAAGCAATCTGGGCGGGTCCAAGCGGCACACTACCGGTAATAGCTTCCTGGCTATAACTTACATCGCTTTTCACCATTCTGGCAGCCATTTCCTTTACGACAGGAAAGTTCAGAATGTCGGGTATACCGAGTGTGTACCCCGCCTGTTTTACTCTTGAAACTAACAGGATGGCTTTGATAGAGTCTCCTCCCAGTGAAAAGAAATGATCTTCAATCCCGATAGGCCTGTTCCTGAAAATGCTTTCGAGGGCAGTCACCAGTGTCAATTCTGCTCTTGTTTCGGGTGCAACATATGCATCTGAAGCCTCCAGCCGCCGGCCTTTGATGAGCGCTAATGCCGACCTGTCCGCCTTTCTGTTTAAAGTCATGGGGATGTGGTCTACGAGCACAAAAGTGGCGGGTATCATAAATTCAGGCAATCTGGTAAGCAGAAAGGCCCTTAATGCTGTCAGCTTTATTTCCGGGCTTCCGCAAATATACCCTGTCAGCGACTGGTTGTCTTCACCAGGCAGGACCACAGCTTGTTCGACTGCGTCGTATTGCTGCAATGCTATTTCTATTTCGGGAAGTTCTATCCTGTATCCTTTTATTTTTACCTGGAAATCTTCTCTGCCTTTAAACAATATTGTTCCGTCGGGAGTCCAGCAGCCCATATCGCCAGTACGATATACACGTTCTCCATTTGCGTATGACAATTCAACGAACTTCTCGGCCGTCAATGCTGGCCGGTTCAAATAACCGCGGCCCACACCTGCTCCTCCAACATAGATTTCGCCAATAACACCAGGCGGCAATAGTTCCTGCCGCTTGCCCAATATATAGACCTTGCAATTATCGAATGGCTTACCGATAACAGGTACGCGTTCAAAGTCCTGTATGCTATCCGGCGTGATCAGGTGAACAGTAGAACCAATGGTCGCCTCTGTTGCTCCATAGTGATTTGCCAACAGCGTTTGAGGATAACGGCGCATATACTTTTTCACATGTGCTACATTGATGGCCTCTCCGCCCTGTTTGATGAACCGTATTGATTTCATTACATCGGCTTCTTCAAACAGGGAATTATTAATCAACAAAGCAAAAAAGGAAGGGACGAGCTTGAGGAAGGTCACACCTTCACTTTGTATATATCGTAACAGGTATGACGGATCAATGATCTTATCGTCCGGTAACATATGCAATGTGGCCCCTGTAGTAAGGCAGGACCAGATGTATGTCACAGAACCATCAAAGCTATATGAAGTAACGAGGAGCGTGCTGTCATTCCTATTCACTGAAAATTGCCGGTTGAACCACGCAATGTGGTTCAGGAGGCTGCTATGCTGAATGAGTGTTCCTTTGGGTCTTCCTGTAGAACCGGAAGTATAAATTACGTAAGCCAGTTGGAAGGGCACTGCTATCCAGGTCTCTTGTCTGCTTGCAGCCGCATGCGAGCAAATGGAACTGATATCGAGCATGGCATTCACCTCAAGTGTATCTATATACTTCTTTTCCGTAAGCACGAGCTGACAACCGCTATCGCCGATCATATACTGTAAGCGATCGTCCGGATATTTTGGGTCCAGAGGAAAATATACACCGCCGGCCTTCAATATCCCTACCATCGCTATGATTGCCCATTCGTTACGATCGAACATAAGCCCAACCACCTGTTCCTTTTCCAGGTGAAACTGCTGCTTCAAATGCGCCGCGAGGTTATCTGAATATTGCTTCAGTTCACCGAAGGTCAGCTTCCTTTCAAGTGTCTGAACAGCGATGCCGTCAGGGTATGTTAAACATATACGTTCAAGAAGACTGATCACATCAGTGTCCGGAGGTAAGGGGCGCTTGTTATTATTGAATGTATGCAACAACATATGCTGCTGTTCTTCGTCCAGCAGCTCCACTTCACCTATGGCATTATTGCCGGTAAATATATCCGACAGTATCCGGAGAAAGTGTCCCGCGTATTGCAGGATCAGTTTCTCGTCGAATAATTTCTTTTTGAAGCGGATAAAACTTGTGTCCTCCAGGTCGAATATAAAATCGATCTCGTTATTATTGTCATAGGCCGGTTGCATATGCAGTGATTCCAGGTAGATCCCTAACTGCGATAATGCTTTTTCATTTCCTGTGTTATTATTTCTGAAACGTTCCAGGAGCGATCCGGGGTTATAATCTCTGTGCTCAAAAGTATCCAGCAGGTTTTGCTTTACTACATTAAGCAATCCACGCGTTGTGCAATCTGGCGGTATATTGATCCTATAGAATAATTTCTTCTCCGCTGAAGCTGCGTTGTCAGCCGGGAGATCGGGGCTGTTCAACAATATATCTGAAGCACCTGTATACCTGCTATGTAAGATAGCTAAAGCCGTTATGAGGAGTGCGAATATACTTTTCCGGTCGCCCTTTGTAATGCCTTTCAGACTGTTCAGCATTGTTCCGGAAAGTGCAAGAGGTATTTCGGCGTATTCTCCGACAGCATCTGCGAAAACAGGTGAAGCGACCATATAGGTATATAACTGACTATAGCTAACTCCGTTCAGGTGCTTTATCCAGTAATCTTCCGCTACTTTTTGTGTTATTGCCGATTCTATCATAAAAATATTTTAATCATCTTTATTAGTAGTTATCGAAATCAAATACCCAATCTCCATAGTCTTCCTTTACCACCAACGGATCCGTTTTCAGTTCTTCCAACAGCATTGTTTTGCCTGGGACGAGTTTTTGCCATATACTCCGGAAGCGGTGATGTAATATTTGTATTGTTTCCTCTTTAAATAGTTTGCTGAGATAGGAGAAGTAAACATGGAGATCACCATCAATCAGGTAAAGGGTGATCGTCAACTGGTTTTTCGTATAGAAAATCCGGGTATCGTCATTTGCCCGGCTGATCCTGAACAATTGCCTGATCTCCTGTTCATCGGCCAGCCCGGAGGTGCGCACATCGATATTACCCATATTAACAACAACATTGAAAATATGATCAGCGTTTCTGGTTTCAGTTAAAAACTGTTGCATGATATGCGTGAAAGGCACCATCTGATTATCGATCGCTGCCAGCAAGCCGTTTTCCACTTTTCCCGACAGCGTTTTAAAATCCTGTATATCGCTGATATCAAGGTAAAGCGGCAGCATATTCACGTAGAACCCGATCTGATTGGACAGTTCTTCATGAAAGCGGCCAGCTACAGGTAGTCCGACCATTATCTGGTCAGTATCTGCCCAGTTACTTAAAGCCAGTGAAATGCAGCTTAGCAGGTATACGAATGAGCTGATCTTTTCTTGGCGACAATATGTATCCATAGCAGACAATTGTGCTGCAGGGACTATCATTTTCATTATCGCACCAGTATAGTCTGTATGATGGTTAAAGTCGACCGGCAACTTCATGGGGAAACTGGCGTTGCGCAGCTTATTCATCCAAAAACCGGCATTCGATGCGAAGCGGCCTTCTTCAAGCATCTTTCCATGCCAATGTGCATAGTCTTTGTAATGTATATTTAAAGCAGGTAATAGCGGCTGGCGTTTCTCACTAAAGGCAGTATAGATCTCAGCCAGTTCCTTCAGCAGGACCTGCGCTGACCACGCATCAAATATGATATGATGGAAGGTGGCCATCAATACAAACTTCTCAGAAGCTGTTCTTATCAGCCTGAAGCGATATAACGGATATGTTCCTATATCGAAAGGTTGATAGCGTTCCTGGTCCTGGGCAGCTGTTATGTATTGCTGTTGCTCTGCCTCGGGAAGCGAGGCAAGATCTTCCAACGGAAGCGCCACCCACGGACTAATCTCAACAGCCTGAAAATATTTACCGTTCTCCTTCCCAAAATAGGTCCTGAGAGACTCATGGCGTTCTACTATATATAACAATGCCTGCCGCAGGCGGTCTACATCAAGCGCTGTATTAACGGTGCATGACAGGGGGATATTATATACGGCGGTAGCAGCAGGATTAAATTCATTGAAAGTAAGGATCATTTCCTGGCTGGCGGAAACCTGGTATCTGCCAGCGTCTTTCAGCGGTGTTATCTGCGGCAGCCGGGTTCCCTGTGTCTGGCTGATCACGATCGCCTGCTCACTTATTGTCGGATGACGGTAAAGATCACTTACTTTAATAAAACAGTTAAAGGCCTTATTTATCTTTACTGACAACAAAGCTGCTTTAAGGCTTTGTCCGCCGGACTCAAAAAAGTTATGTGCAGTTCCTATTCCTTCTTTTCCCAGTACTTCCTGCCAGAGTGTTATCAACTGTTCTTCAATTCCACTGGCCGGAGCGGTATAGGCAGTATTCAGCAGCATATGTTTCAGATCCGGCAGGGGCAGTAACGATTTATTGATCTTGCCATTGGCATTAAGCGGAAAATGTTCCAGGAAGACATATGCAGACGGCTGCATATAATGCGGCAAACGGGTTGCGGAAAAAGCTCCCACATCATCAGCTGTAAGGGACGCACCATCTTCGGCTACCACGTATGCGATGATCATCGCTTCTTCTGCGATGTGCACAACAGCCAGCGCTTCTGACACTCCTTCGTAACTGCAGAGCACCCGGGTTATTTCGTCCGGCTCTACACGATAGCCGCGTATTTTAACCTGGTCGTCCGTTCTTCCGAGATATTCAATATTACCATCAGGCAGCCATCGTCCTCTGTCGCCTGTCTTATACAAGCGCTTGCCCGGTGAGAACATATCTGGCACAAACTTCTGATCTGTCAGCATTTGATTTCCCTGGTATCCGATGGCCAGGTTCCATCCACCGAGATAGATCTCACCTTCTATGCCCGGAGCAGACAATTGTCCGTCTTTATTCAGGATGTATGCACTGCTATTCCAGATAGGACGGCCTATAGACGCTTTTACGGGCATGTCTCCCTGTGAAAAGGAATACTTTGTTGCGGTAATTACATGTGTTTCTGTTGGCCCATAGTAATTATACAATATCACTTCCTTATGATCCTGTAAAAAAGAGCGTAGCCCGCCCGTCACATACAGCTGTTCCCCAGCAGCGATTACCTGCCGCAGCTGATGCCCGTTGAAACGGCTGCGGCTGTAGTCGGTAAAGAGTGTTTGCAGGGCTGAATAGGTCATTGAAATACTGGTAATACCATGCTGTAAAATATAATTGACCAGGGAAGGGATCTCACGGCGCTGATCTTCTGCCAGCACATATAATGCACCACCGGAACAAAGTGTGGCAAACAAGTCATGCAGTGCCATATCAAATCCCGTTGAAGCATACTGGAGATGCCTTGCATATCCGTTTATGCTTCCATAAGCAAGATCCCAACTGATCAAATTGTATAACGTGAGATATGTTTGTTTTACTCCCTTCGGAACGCCGGTGGTACCTGAAGTATAGATAATATAAGATGCTGCGGAGTTCTCTATCATATCCGGCAAACGTTCACCTGTCCATTTGCTGCTATCAAAATCAGCTACCAGCGAAACAGTTACAGCTGCAGTAGCCGGCAAAAGTTCTTCTGTAGTAATGAGCACATCCGCATGGGAATCGGAAAGCATGTATTCGAGTCTGGCAGCAGGTAATGATGCATCTAACGGCACATAAACAGCTCCCAGGTCCATAATGCTTAATACCGTTATTGCAGACCAACAGGAACGCGGCAACATCACTGCGACCACCGTCCCCCGTCCCACTCCATGTTGCTGATTAAGATAGCGGCTATAAGCATTCACTACATCTTTCAGCTGTTGATAGGTATATACATCTTTTTCGTCGGTAAGCGCAATATCAGCTGAAGAGCGGAGCGCCTGTGCATGAAACAGGTGCATCACCGTTCCGGAAGCCGGACCGTAGTCACCGGTTGTATCGTTCTGCATAGCCAGCCAGGCCTCTTCTTCGGGCGTACAACAGGTAAGACGTGATAAGGGGATTATTGTACTTACTGATACCTGTTCCAGGATATGCAACACATGTGCCAGCATCCGGGAGGCGAAAGCTTCATCAAAGAGGCCTGTATTATATTCCAGTGCAAGTGCGATCTCCTCCTGCCTTGTTTGCACAATCATGGAGAGATCAAATTTGCTCGTACCATTGTCAAGATCTGAACGGTAAGGAGATACTGACAGTCCATTCAGCTGCAGCTGGTCCTGTACGTACGGATCATCACCATAAACAAGCATTACATCAAACAGGGAAGCGCGGGAGGCATCAGGCGCATTCAGCAGGTTATTCACCAGTTCATTGAAAGGATACTCCTGGTATTCGAAAGCCTGTAGGGCATTTGTTTTAATGATTTGCAACAGCGTATGGAAGTCCTCTTCTCCGTTGAACGTTGTGCGCAGCGGCAATGTATTGGCGTAGAAGCCAAGTTGTTCTTCGAGCGCCGGATGTACACGCCCGGCAACGGGCGTACCTACAATCAGATCTTCCTGGCCTGTGTATTTATACAATACAGTTTTCAATGCTGCCAGCATCAACATAAAAAGAGTGACTTCCTCTTCCTTGCACAACAGCTGTAATTTCCGGGCAACCTCTTTATTTAACTCCGTCCTGCAGACCTTCCCTTTGAAAGAATTTTTAGATGGCCGGGCGAACGTGCATTGCAACTGAAGGACGGGGATTCCATCTGCAAACAGGTCACGCCAGTAAGCTTCCGCACTCTTCAGATGATTATCTCCGATACGGCTGATCTGCCAGCATGCATAGTCCTTATACTGCACGGGTAGCGAAGCCGGAACGGGGGTTGCACCGCCGGCAAGACGTTGATAGTAGTAGAACAGTTCCCTGACTATTAATTGCAGGGACCAGCCATCACTAATGATGTGATGTGTCTGGAAAACAAAAAAGTATTCCTCTTCACCGGTACGCCATATTGCTGCCTTTACCAGGCATTCGTTTTCAAGGTCCATTGGCCTTGTAATACGCGCTGTGACCTGTCGGTGCAGTTCCTGCCAGTCCATAACCGTATGCAGATCCTCATATTCCAGTCTGAAGTCCGCTGCTTCCGGTTCTCTTATTACCTGACGAACGCCGGCAGGTGTTTCTACAAAGTTTGTACGCAATATCTCATGCCTTGCGATCAGCAGCGAGAACGCTTTTTCAAGCAGGTCCAGATCAGGAATACCTTTGATCTGGTAGGACGCATGCATATTATAGGCTGTAGTGATCTCCGGGTTTGCCTGACAAAGGACCCAGATCCTTTGCTGTGCCGATGACAAAGGATAATCTTCAGCAATTGGAGCTAGTGGAAGATCCTGATATCCACCGGATAACTTTGCATTTCTTATATAACTGGCTTGTGAAGCAATATCGGTAAGCGAAAAGAGTGTTTTCAAACTGATATCTACACCATGCACCTGCCTGATACGATTTTTCAGTATAGTCAGGTTAAGGCTGTTACCACCCAGTTCAAAGAAATTATCGCGCACGCCTATGCGCGCGGGCAGCAGCAATTCCTGCCAGGTTTTAAGCAGCTGATGTTCTGTAATATCTCCGGCAGCCTCGTACCTGTCGGCATTGCCCAACTGCGCCTCCGGCAATGCTTTTTTATCCAGCTTACCATTAGCCGTAACGGGTATTGCATCTAACTCTATCCATGCAGCGGGCAGCATATAGTCAGGCAGACGCTTCTTCAGTTCTGCCGACAACCATTGTGCCTGCAGTCCTCCATCCATCACGACATATCCTATCAGCAGACTATTGTCCTGCTGATCTTTCTTTACCACTACTGCAACCTGCTTTATTCCTGGCAATGATCTTACTGCATTTTCGATCTCTTCGAGCTCGATCCTATATCCTCTTATCTTCACCTGGTCATCTTTGCGGCCCAGGTAAGCGATGTTCCCATCTGGCAGCCAGCTTGCCAGGTCACCTGTGCAGTATACCCTGACAGGGGCCTGGTCATCTATTGAGATCCATCTGAATTTCTCTGCCGTCAGTTCTGGTCTGTTCAGGTATCCGCGGGCTACCTGAATTCCGCCAATACACAACTGTCCGGTAATACCAACAGGTACCAGCCGGTACTCACTGTCCACGATATAGATCGGCGTATTATCGATCGGTTTACCTATGGGCACGTTCGCGGGCAGATCCGGTGTATTACCATCCCAGCAGGTAACATCTATCGCAGCCTCTGTAGGGCCGTACAGGTTATAAAGAGCCGCATGTGCAAGCTTTTCACGGTATTGGGCAAGATGCCCCACTTTGAGCGCCTCTCCGCTGCATACCACATGCTTTAAGGAGCTGCAGGCGCCTTTAGGAATGGACAACAGGAAAGTATCCAGCATAGAAGGAACAAAGTGAACACAGGTTACCTGATGTCTTTCTATGAGTGCCCTGATCTTTTCAGGGTCTTTCTGATCTTCAGGGCCTGCAATTACCATTTTTGCTCCGGCGAGTAAGGGGGAAAACAGCTCACCTACTGATACGTCAAAACAGAAGGTGGTTTTATGCAACTGAATGTCTTGTTCGTTCAATCCGAGATGGCGTTGCGCCCAGCATAAGCGATTCAACACCTGCTGATGTTCTACCAGCACACCTTTGGGACGGCCGGTCGATCCCGAGGTATAGATCACATAAGCAAGGTCGGAAGACTGCGGGCCGTCCGGCACCTCAGTAACAGCCTCTTTGCTGATGGC
>NZ_QGTG01000010.1 GCF_003182155.1 Chitinophaga sp. S165 | reverse complement strand
TTAGATACCGCTTAGATATCGCTCATCCTACGTTAATCTTACGTTCATGAACGTAAGATTAACGTAGGATGAGCGATATCTAAGCGGTATCTAAGCGAAGCTTAATCAGCAAAAAAGCACTGTCTGAACGTTATTAAATTCCCCTGGTACGGCCACCTCTGTCACCACGGGTAGTGCTGGTCCTGCCGCCGGTTGAGCTGTTACCCCTGGGAGCCGGTTGATAAGTGCCCTGTGGTCTTCCACCGCTTTGGGAGCTGCCGCCTCTTGGAGTTGGCTGATAACTGCCGGAAGGTCTTCCGCCGGTTTGGGAGCTGCCACCTCTTGGGGTAGGTTGATAATTTCCGGAAGGTCTGCCACCACTTTGAGGCCGTCCGCCGTTATTGTTGTCATAGTATCCGGGACGTCCGCCTGGGCGGCTGTTATTCCGGCCGTAATTATCCCGGTAACCGTTGCGGTAACCGTTATAATTGTTTCTGCCGCCGTAATAGCCATTTCTGTTGTATCCGTTGTACCTGCCGCCGTTGTATCCGGAGTAACGGCCACGATCTGCCCTGGAGGAACGATAGTTCGTCATTACCACGCGATTGCGGCTGTAAACCATGCCGGAATAGGTCCTTACGGGATAATACATCCTTCTGGCAGGGGGGATCCTTCTGATCGGGGCATAGGCATATCCATATCTGTAATGGTGGCACACCGGACGATAGGCATATACCGGCATAGGGCGCCAGGGTCTCCACCATACAGGCGGGTTGATCCATGACCAGGGAGATGTCCATACCACATAGGCAGGTGCATACACCCGGCGTACACAAGGCCAGTACCACACGTTTACGATGACGCCGGCGGGCGCTATCCGGGACACGCCTGTCTCTGCTGCGGGCCCCTGCGGACGGGCAGGCGTATAATCAAATGAATTGTCTTCGGCGGAATAGAGGCTGTCTGCCTGTTCTACCGGTTCGGCGAGGGTCGTTTCCCCATAAATGTCTTCATCGCCCGCTATTTGGATAACTGCCGTGCCTTCGCCGGTCTTTTCCAGCTCAATAACAGCAATGTCCTGGCTCTCCTGGTTAGAGATGAGCGCCTGGATGATAAAGACCTGTACCTGGTTCTGTTTTTTATTGATCACCCGCAGGTAGTCGATATTGCCGTCTCCGTTCAGGTCAAGGTTGTTGACCTTATTTTCTTCTGTATTCAGTAATTTTTCAAATTCTTCAGGGGTATTGGCCTGTTTAAAGAGGGTGAGAGCGCCCTGCAAACTGAAATTATCTCCGGGTAGTCCGGTGGAGTCCTGGTCGGGAGGAGACCATTTGGCTTCATCCCATTCATCAGGTTGTTCCTGTAATTGTTGCCGGGCGGTCTGGTCCTGCGCGCCGGCATTTAATACCGGTAGCAGGGATATGAACAGTGCAGGTAAGGAATGGCTGATCTTCATGACAATAATGTTTGGTATAGCGAGATGAATGTACAAATAGTTTATTAATATTATATGTTGGGTCTGAATTAAACGGAAGGTGGGTTAAAAACTGTAAAAGGGCCTGTAATATATTGTTGTGAAACAGCATATTACAAGCCCCTTACTATAATGAGGAGTTTCCGTTTATGATAATTTTTTTCGGTGGACGGCTTAATTGCGGTTGCCTGTTCTGCCACGGGTACTTCCGGTCCGGTTACCACTGGTACGTCCGCCAGAACGGTTGCCGCTTACCCTTGTGCCCCTGTCTCCTCTGGAAGGTCTGTCTACCCTGGTAGGTCTGTCTGCCCTGGTTGAACCTCTGACAGCCCCGTTTCTGTCATTTCTTGAAGGAGTGTAGGACTGCGCCTGTCTGCCGCTATTATTGGACCTGTTGGGGGTAACACGTTCCACCCTTCTGGTAGTGCGATAGTTGTTCACAACCACCCGGTTGCGGTTAATAACAGTGACGGAGGTTGTTCTTACCGGCCGGTAAATGACGCGGGCCGGAGGAATTCTGCGTACAGGTACTACCACATATCTGTGTGCGTAGGAGTACCGGATAGGGCGGTATACGTGCCAGGGCATCGGGCGCCATGGATGATACCATACGGGACGGCTTACCCATGTCCAGGGAGACACCCATACGGTGTAAGCAGGTGCATATACGTAGCGGACACAGGGCCATAGCCATACGTTCACGATCACACCTTCCGGTGAGGATGCAGATGGACCATGGCTGGCGCCGGTATAGTTAAAGGCATTTTCCGATTCTTCTTCAGGTTCCGCAATGACGGACTCGCCATAGATATCGGCATCGCCGATGATCTGGATGATGGCATTGTTATCCCCGGTTTTCTCCAGTTCGATAACGGCGACGTCCTGGCTTTCTGTAGAAGAGATGAGCGCCTGCAGGATAAATACCTGTACGTCGTTCTCTTTTTTGTTGATGACCCGGATGTAGTCGGTGTTACCATCGTCATTGAGGTCGAGATTGTTAATTTTGCTGTCTTCAGCGTTGAGGAGCTTTTCAAATTCTTCGGGGGATGCTGATCTTTTGAAGAGGTCGAGGGCGCCCGGCAGGCTGAAATTATCGCCTGGCAGACCGGTAGAATCCTGTTCCTGTTGTTCCTGGGCGGAAGCCGTAAAGGTTATCGCCAGGCATAAGATGCATGCTGTGAGGTGGTAGCGAATGTTCATATACTGGATTTACGTGAAATACTCCCTGTTCCCGCTGATAATCCGGAGGGGCCAGGCCCGGTTATCTTTTCTCTGACTACTGTGAGTATACATAAGTAGACTACCTGAAACGGGCAGGGTTTAATAAGGAGGAGCAGGAGGAGGGAGGATAAGACAGATTATCTGTTATTTCTATGTGGAAAATGTTCATTTTTAATTTATTAAAATAGTCAGCCGACCACTGCTCATACAGATAATGAAATTACCACTTTGTTGTATATATGTAATATTTTGACGTCAATCCCTAATGTTTTTGGGTTTTAATTGAAATTTTTTCCTAATTTGGTGCCGTCATTCCGGTTAGCTGATGATGAAACCGGCTTAATGATACGCCTTAAACCACAACGAATATACTGTTAGACCACCGTTATTATCACCTATTGTTAGTTACAACCCACTAACTACATGTTTAAACCGCAACTAGCATACTGTTAGAGTTACGAAACCTTCGTATTAGAGTGTTCGTAATTTGATTGACATATTATTAGACACTAGCTTGTTTGCGGGGGACTTATCATATACCGTCATAAAAACTCCACTGCAAATTATTAGTGTTCAATATATAAATTTGGATCTGAAAACGTTTTCAGAACAATAATCTTATACTTTCGCATAAAGTAGAAAGATTATACAACAGCTTAAGATATATCAGAATGAGCAAATTGTTACGTGCAAAGGAAGCCTCACTGGCCAGAGTTTACACTACCAAAGAAAAGGGGATCTACCCTTATTTTAGACCGATCTCTTCTTCTCAGGACACTGAAGTTGACATAGACGGTAAAAAAGTGTTAATGTTCGGATCAAATTCCTACCTGGGACTAACAAACCATCCCAAGGTAAAGGAGGCCGCAAAACGTGCTATTGACAAATATGGTACGGGATGTGCAGGATCAAGGTTCCTGAATGGTACGCTTGACCTCCACCTGGAACTGGAACGGCGCCTGGCGGAATACGTAGGCAAAGAAGCCGCTCTTGTATTTAGCACAGGGTTCCTGGCAAACCAGGGAGCATTATCCTGCCTGACAGGTCGTAATGACTACCTCATTCTCGATGAGCTGGACCACGCCTCAATCATTGACGGCAGCCGTCTGTCCTTTTCAAAGGTTATCAAGTATCGCCACAACAACATGGAAGACCTGGAAGCTAAATTATCAGCACTTCCGCAGTCATCCGTACGTCTCATCGTTGTGGACGGTGTGTTCAGCATGGAAGGCGATATCGCCCGCCTGCCTGAAATAGTAGCACTGGCTGACACCTATGGCGCAAATATCATGGTGGATGACGCTCATGGATTAGGCGTAGTAGGGCCTGTTGGCGCCGGTACAGCCGCTCACTTTGGTCTCACTGACAAGGTGGACGTTATCATGGGTACTTTCAGTAAATCCTTCGCTTCCCTGGGTGGGTTCATCGCAGGCGAACGTGATGTGATCGAATACATGAAACACGCCGCCCGCTCCCTGATCTTCAGCGCCAGCATGACGCCTGCATCAGCAGCCAGCGTACTTGCTACCCTGGATATCATCCAGTCTGAACCAGAGCACATCCAGCGCCTGTGGGACAATACCAACTATGCAAGAAACTTACTGAAGGAAGCAGGTTTTGATACCGGACACGTATCAGAAACGCCTGTTATCCCGATCTATATCAGGAACGAGGAAAGCGTATTCCGCATTACCCGTATGCTGCAGGATGAAGGTATATTCGTGAACCCTGTGGTGCCTCCGGCAGTACAACCAGATGCTACCCTGATCAGATTCTCCCTGATGTCAACGCACACGTTTGCTCAGATCGAAACTGCGGTAGATAAGTTAACGGAGACATTTACACGTGCGGGAATACCTTTAAAGCAAAAAATATAAATGGAAACATTGCAGACATCTCAGCAAACGGTACATGCTTCACAACAAACCAACGGTTTACCTAAGGTGACCATTCAGGCGGTTACCAGTAAGAAACAGTTGGCGCAGTTCATCGATTTCCCGCACGATCTGTACAGGAACGATGTGAACTATGTACCTGAGTTGTTTATTGCTCAACGTGACCTCCTGACTCCGGGAAAACATCCTTTCCACGAACATTCAGCACTGCAGACGTTCCTGGCCTTTCGCGGTAATGAAATAGTGGGAAGGATCGCTGCCATCGACAATAAGAACGCTAACGTTTTCAATAAGACGAATGATGGGTTCTTTGGTTTCTTCGATTGCATCAATGATAAAGAAGTAAGCCAGGCATTGTTCAATGCAGCCAGGCAATGGCTGAAGGAACGTAAGCTGGGTACGATGATAGGCCCCGTTAACTTCTCTACCAACGAAGCCTGCGGGTTACTGGTAGAAGGTTTTGACGGTCCGCCGGTAGTGATGATGACCTATAACTATCCCTACTACGTTAAACTGATTGAAGAAGCGGGTTTTGCAACAAAGATCACCATGTATGCCTGGAAGATCATTCCACAATATATGAACGACCGGCCTTTCCGGGTGATGGAAGTGTTGCAGGAGAGAATAATGACCAGACGAAATATCACTTTCCGCAAGGTCAATATGAAGAATTTCGAACAGGAGGTGAAAGGCATCCATGCGATCTATAACAGCGCCTGGGACAAGAACCTGGGTTTTGTGCCGATGACAGAAGCGGAATTCATGTACCTGGCGAAAGATCTGAAAATGATCCTTGACCCCGATTTTGGTATTGTAGCAGAAGAGAACGGGAAGTTGGTAGGTTTTGCACTGGCCATCCCGGATATCAACCAGGTCCTGATCAAGATCAAAAGGGGAAGGTTATTCCCGACCGGTATAGTGAAATTATTATTGGGTAAGAAGAAAGTAAATGGATTGAGGATATTGGCATTGGGAGTATTGGAATCTCACCGTAAACTGGGAATTGACGCCTGTTTCTACGGTGAGTTAATGAAAGTGGGCAGGGCGAAAGGCGTTGCCTATGGCGAAGGGTCCTGGATCCTGGAAACGAACGAAATGATGAACGCCGCTATGCGGGGTATCAATGCAGATCGTTACAGGACCTACAGGATATACGAAAAAGAGATATGAAACCCCGGATACTGATAACAGGTGCCAGCGGTTTTGTAGGATATCATCTGGTGGAGGCAGCCTTAAATGCAGGAATGGAGGTGTACGCCGCTGTTCGGGCATCGAGTAATGTCTTCCACCTGAAACATTTGCCGGTAAATTTTGTTTATCCTGATTTTAGCCGTAAGGATGACCTGAAGGATATGATTGAAAAGCACAGATTCGATTATATCATTCATGGCGCAGGAATTACGAAAGCGAAATCATTGGACGAATATAACAGGATCAATGCAGGGTATACCCTTAACCTGGCAGTAGCAGCCGGAGAGTCGGGGGTACCGATCAAAAAGTTTTTATTTATCAGCAGTCTGGCCGCCGTAGGCCCCATCGCGTATGATGCCAGCTGGCCTGTACCGGACGTGGTCAAACCCCAACCGGTGACCAGTTACGGAAAAAGTAAATTACTGGCTGAAGAATACCTGGGAGTTATTTCAGATGTCCCCTGGGTAATATTAAGGCCCACCGCAGTGTATGGGCCAAGAGAACGGGACCTTTTCGTGTTGTTCAAGACGTTTAGACGGGGTTTGGAACCTTATATGGGCAAAGGCGCCCAGTGGCTGAGTTTTGTCTACGTCAAGGATCTCGCACAGGCGGCTATTCTGGCGCTTACAGCGCCGGTTTCGGGAACTGCCTATAACATTTCGGACGGTAACGGGTATGACCGTTATGCATTGGCCGGTGTTATAAAACAATATCTGAAGCTACGTACTTTCCGTGTTCACCTACCTCTGCCTGTTATTAGGATCGTTGCCGCTATTTCAGAAATGGTGAGTCGTGGTGCTCCGTTGCTGAATAAGGACAAATTAAACGAGTTGACAGCGGAGAACTGGAATTGCAACATAGAAAAGATCCGCCGGGACCTGGGTTACCGCCCTTTGTATGACCTTGAAAAAGGTATGCGGGAAACACTGGACTGGTACACCACCAACAAATGGTTTTGATTAAAACAGTTAAATAAAAGTCTCACATTTTTATGAAACATCAAATTAAAGAAGCAAAAGGGAAACTGGGGGTCCTGATGCCGGGCCTGGGCGCGGTAGCAACGACCTTCATCGCCGGAGTAGAATCAATTAAGAAAGGTTTATCCAAGCCGATCGGGTCCGTAGCACAGATGGGCCATATCCGCCTGGGAAAAAGAACAGAGAACAGGAATCCGCTTATCAAGGACTTCGTTCCTTTAGCAAGCCTGAATGACTTGGTATTTGGTGGTTGGGATGTGTATGAAGACAATGTGTACACCGCAGCTGTAAAGGCTGAAGTACTTGACAGGTTTATGTTGGAAGCGATCAGACCTGAACTGGAATCAATCGTTCCAATGAAGGCCGCTTTTGATAAAAACTTTGTTAAAAATCTGGACGGGACACACGTAAAGGATTATAAGACCCGTTATGACCTGGCACAGGCTGTTATTGAGGACATCAAGAACTTCCAGAAAGAGAAGGGTTGTGACCGTGTTGTAATGGTATGGTGTGGTTCCACAGAAATTTATCATGAAGCTGCAGATGTTCACCAATCACTGGCGGCATTTGAACAGGGTCTGAAAGACAATGATGCGCGTATCGCTCCGAGCATGATATACGCATATGCAGCGCTGACATTAGGAGTGCCTTTTGCGAACGGGGCGCCTAACCTGACCTGCGACATTCCTGCATTAGTGGAATTGTCCAAAAAGACTAAAACCCCGATCGCAGGTAAAGACTTCAAAACAGGTCAGACCCTGATGAAAACCATCCTGGCCCCTGGTTTACAGGCTCGCGCGCTGGGTATGGAAGGCTGGTTCTCCACCAACATCCTGGGTAACCGTGATGGTTGGGTACTGGATGATCCGGATAACTTTAAGACAAAAGAAGTATCCAAACTGGGCGTACTGGAAGATATCCTGATGCCGGATGAAAATACTGAACTATATGGTGATATGTACCACAAGATCAGGATCAATTATTATCCGCCGCGTAAGGACAATAAGGAAAGCTGGGATAACATCGACATCTTCGGATGGATGGGATACAAAATGCAGATAAAGGTGAATTTCCTTTGCCGTGACTCTATTCTTGCTGCACCGATCGTACTTGACCTCGCACTGTTCATTGACTTTGCGAAACGTGCAGGTATGAGCGGTATCCAGGAATGGCTGTCCTTCTATCTGAAATCACCACAAACAGCGCCAGGGCTGCGTCCTGAGCATGACATCTTCAAACAGCTGATCAAGTTGCAGAACACACTGCGTTACCTGATGGGCGAAGATCTGATCACGCACCTCGGTCTGGATTATTACGAAGGAATTTTAAACGAAGGATGATCCGAGTTCATAAAATAATCGCTACCAGCCTGGGCATAGGCTACATAGGCAAGGGAGGGGGCACGGTTGCTGCCGCCGTGACAGCTCTTTGCTGGTACCTTGCGCAGGCTGGTGGTCACATATCCTGGATGTGGCCGTTGGTCATAACCATAGGAGTTACATTATTAGGTATCTGGTCCGGTACAGAAGTTGAACCACATTGGGGCAAGGATGATAAGAAAGTAGTGATAGATGAAGTGTCCGGCATGTGTTTCAGCTTACTGTTCCTGCCGGTGACTCCCGGTTATGTACTGGCCGGGCTGGTGTTGTTCAGATTCTTTGATATCCGCAAACCATTACTGATCCGTCGTACCGAGGCGTTGCCCGGAGGCCTCGGTGTCATGATGGACGACGTGGTAGCAGGAGTATATACCAACTTGTTACTGCAGATTGTTTACCATAGTAACATTTTTGCAGGATGATTAAATTTTTGAAAGTTCAGGCTTCTTCGCTGATAGCAACAGGTGTGGATTGGACCACGGTTTTTTTGCTTTCAGTATTTGCAGGGGCATGGTCTGCCGGCGCAAATATAGCCGGCGCCATTGCTGGCGGAGTTGCTAACTTTTTAATTAACCGGCAGTGGGTTTTTAACAAGGAGAAAGGAGCATTTGGAGGGCAGGCACTGCGATATGGTATTACCTGGGTGGGGAATATGCTGTTAAATACAGCTTGTATGTGGGTGATACTGCATTTTTCAGGATGGAAGGATGATCTGGAAATGGTGGGACTGTTTAAAGTGCTGGTATCTTTACTGATTGGTTTTACTTATAGTTATATAATGCAGAAGCGGTTCGTTTTTAAATGATGTTAGATAGATGAATGGTAGTAAAAATATAGGTTTAGGTCTTTTGTTATTGCTTACGCTCGGCTTTAGTTCAGTATTTGCACAAACAACGACAGTGAAGGGAGTGGTTACCGATAAAACCGGTGCCCCATTGCCCTTTGTAGGCGTCTTTGTACCTGGTACTTCCTTCGGCGTCTCTACTGATGCCGCAGGCCGGTACGAATTGCAGTTTGATAGCCCAAAAGATAGTGTACGCTTTTCCCTCCTGGGGTATAAGGCCGTTACAATACGCATAAAGAACGGTACTGAACAAGTCAGGAACATGAACCTCGAAAGTGGTGCAAGAAACCTGGGCGAAGTAGTGATCAGGCGTAAGAAAGAAAGATACCGTAACAAAGATAATCCCGCTGTGGAGTTGATCCGGCTGGTCATTGACAACAAGTCAAAGAACAGGATGGAACATTATGACTATGCCCAGTACAATCAGTACGAGAAACTGGAGTTTGCATTAAGTAATGTATCGGAAAAGGTCAGCAACAGCCGCTTTACCAGGAAGTATAAATTTGTGTTCGAAAACCAGGATACGACCAAAATGGCCGGACGTTCACTGTTGCCGATGTACCTGGAAGAGAAACTGGCAGATGTATATTACCGCCGGGACCCTGAAAAGAAGAAAACAATTATCACTGCCGATAAAAAGGTCAGCTTTGAGAACTATATCGATAACCGCGGTCTGAGCGCTTATCTGAACCACATTTACCAGGACGTGGACATTTACGACAACAACATGATGTTGTTCACTAACCAGTTCCTCAGTCCAATTGCCAATGCCGGTCCTACTTTCTACAAGTACTATATCGCCGATACCATCAAACTGGCCGACAGTTCCAAACTGATCGTGCTGGAGTTCTACCCGAGGAATAAAACAGACAGGTTACTGGAAGGTAAACTGTATATCACACTCGATGGTAACTATGCTATACAGAAGGCAGATATGACGGCTAATAAAGAGATCAATCTGAACTTTATCCGTGATTTCCACCTCTATATGGATTTTGAGAAAACACCGGATGGCCGTTACTTCATGAACAAGAACACCCTCATGGCCGATTTCGGTCTCTTTAAAGGCAAAAGCGGTCTTTACGGAGAACGTACAGTGTCCCTGAAGAACATGGTAACGAACAAGAAAATGGCGGATGATTTCTATGCGGGAAGCTCTATCGTGGAGAATACGGAAGAGGTAGAGAAACCTGAAAGTTTCTGGGAGCAGAACAGGCATGACACGCTGACCACCGCAGAATCGAAGGTTTACGCCAATATTGATAGCCTGCAGAAAATGAAATCCTTCAAACGCACGATGGATATTGCCACCCTGCTGCTGGCCGGCTGGAAGTCTGTAGGTCCGAAATTTGAAATAGGGCCTGTGAACACGTTCTACAACTTTAACCCGGTGGAAGGTTTCCGTTTGAGGTTAGGGGGCAGGACCACGCCTAAGTTCAACAAGAGCATCTACCTGGAAGGGTACGGCGCTTATGGTTTCAAAGACGAGAAATGGAAATATTACTTCGGAGGCTCTTATGCCTTTAATCATAAGTCTATTTACGACTGGCCGGTACGTGCCCTTAAAGCGAGCTATCAGCACGATACCAAGATTCCGGGGCAGGAACTGCAGTTCGTACAGGAAGATAACTTCCTGTTGTCCTTCAAACGCGGTAACAACGATAAGTGGCTGTATAATGACATTTACAGGTTGAATTACCTTCATGAGTTTGACAATCATTCCTCATTCCAGGTAGGTTTCAAGCACTGGGCGCAAACGCCTGCCGGTACACTGTCTTACTATAAGGGATCACCCCTGCTGGACAGTGTAAAGAAGATCACTACGGCAGAATTATCGCTGGAACTGCGTTGGGCTCCGCACGAGCAGTTTTACCAGGGAAAGAACTTCAGAATACCCATCCCCAACAAATATCCTATCTTCACACTCAGAGCAATCGCGGGAGTGAAGGGGCTGTTCAACAGCGGGTACAATTACCAGAACATCACCCTGAATATTTATAAAATGGTATACCTGTCACAGCTCGGGTATAGTGAGGTGGTACTGGAAGGTGGTTACATCTTCGGACATATTCCTTATCCGTTGTTAACCATCCACAGAGCGAACCAGACATATGCATACCAGTTACAGTCTTATAACCTCATGAACTTCCTGGAATTTGTGAGTGACCGCTATGCTGGTATAAATATTGACCATAGCTTCAACGGATTTATCTTCAATAAGATACCTTTGCTGAAAAAACTGAAACTCCGTGAGGTGGCTACCGTGAAGGTGCTGTATGGAGGATTGAGCAAAGGGAATGATCCAAGGCTGGACCCGTCAAAGATCCAGTTCTCAAATTATTCAGATGGAACGCCGATCACTTATACACTGGGTAGCGACCCGTATGTGGAAGCTAGTGTGGGCGTTGCTAACATATTTAAACTTCTCAGGTTAGACCTGGTGAAGAGGTTCACATACCTGGATAACCCGTTGATCGCCAACTGGGGTATCAGGGGAAGAGTTAGGTTTGATTTTTAATGATTTTTAATCGTAAGCCATGAAAAAACGATTCAGAGATAAGCTGCAGCAAGCAATTTATGTGGTGATCAACCCTCTGGTAAAAGGCTTGATCAAGATGGGACTGACCCCAAATGCGGTCACCCTCATCGGATTCCTGTTAAATATAGGTGTAGTTATAATATTTGTGACAGGAGTCGAAGAAGGCAACAGGGGAGACCTCTCTTATGTAGGATGGGCCGGCGCCCTGATCCTTTTTGCCGGATTATTTGATATGCTGGACGGCCAGGTGGCGCGTCTGGGCAACATGGGCTCGCGCTTCGGCGCCCTGTTCGATTCCGTACTGGACCGTTATAGTGAAATGGTGCTGTTCCTGGGTATCTGTTATTACCTGATCGGACATCACTACTTCCTGAGTTCCATATTTGCCTTTATAGCCCTGATTGGCTCTATGATGGTGAGTTATACCAGGGCACGTGCGGAAGGTCTTGGTATTGAATGTAAAGGAGGGCTGATGCAACGCCCGGAAAGGATCGTGATCATTTCCGTATCAGCCATCGCCTGTGGTATCACATCACATTTTATTGGCGGGGACTATAAACTGTACATACCAGGTGTTCCTTTCCATGTATTTGAGACCATTTCTATCTTTACCTTCCCGCTGTTCATTATGGCCATTATGACCAATATTACAGCGGTAGGCCGCCTGAAGGACGCTAAGAAAGCGATAGACCAGCAGGACCAGGTAACCCGTGTTATCAGAAGCGCAACCACCACTCCGGTGATCGCTCTGCTGATGATGGTATTACCAGCAATGGCAATGGCTAATTCACAGGCAAAACCTGTAGAACCGGTATTTCCGGTACCGCAGAATATTCCGCATATGCTGTTCTATATGCAGCGTACGCCGAATATTAACACCATTATCTACGACCTGAACCTGCAGAAGGATGGTACACTGGATGAGGATGAGCCGGTAAATATTTACTGGATCAGGTACACAGAAAATAATGAAAAGAAGGGATTAAATTATATACAACGTAAATTTGCATACGGACTGAAGGTAAAACAACTGGCGAAAGACAAATATGAATTGCGTTCCGTAGCCTATGATAAGAAAAAGTTGTTCCTGATGAAATCTGCCGAAGGCGATTACCATATCTACACACAGATCGGTAGTGTAATGGCGCAGCTGAACAGGATTTATCTTCAGATCGAAGGTGGTACCTTCTGGTTTCCAAATGTAGTATACGTGGAACTGAAAGGGATTGACCCTGCTACCGGAAAAGAAATAAAGGAGCAGTTCAAGCCATAAAAGGTTGATTGTTAAATTCACGACGAAATGAGTAATAGACAGTACGTTTCCAACTCGCAAGAGTCGGTACCTATGTTCAAAAACAGCTTGCTGGAGAAATTATCTAAAGTACATTTCAGCGTTCCGCTGTTCATATATATTCCGGTTATCGCATATTGCTGCTGGGCAGCACTGGTACCAGTGAATGCAGGTGTAGTTATATGGCTGCTGAGTGTATTGGCAGGTATTTTTATCTGGTCACTTACAGAGTATATCATGCACCGTTTTGTATTCCATTTTGAACCGGAATCTGCCTGGGGCAAAAAGCTGCATTTCATGTTCCATGGCGTGCACCATGATTATCCCAATGACAGGTTGCGCCTGGTATTGCCGCCATCTGTGAGCATACCGCTGGCGCTCGGTTTTTGGTTTTTGTACAAGAGTTTTATACCTGAAGTATATTTCTACGGATTTTATGCAGGCTTCATCGGCGGATATCTTTTCTATGATATCTCCCACTACGCGCTGCACCATTTCAATTTTAAAGCTAAGTTCTGGAAGAAGCTAAAGAAACACCACATGCAGCATCACTATGCCGATGCTACCAAAGGATATGGCGTTAGCTCTAATTTCTGGGACAAGATCTTCGGATCTGATTTTCAAAAGTGATAAGATGGACGCACCAGTTCCTGCCGGGCCTACAACTGCTTTTTTTGATAGGCGAAATATGCTGATCACTACGGCGATCAGCATCGCTTATCTGTTGCTTTCAGCCTGGTTGCTTGGTTTTAAGACTGATCAGCTGTGGCTGATAGCGATTTTTAATGGATGTTATTACGCATCAAGACCTACCCGCCGCTTTATATTGGGTTTTTCGATCTTCATCTTTTACTGGATCGTGTTCGATTATATGAAGGCTTTCCCGAACTATCTGACGGGACCAGTTCATATCAAGGACATTTATGAAACGGAAAAAGCATGGTTCGGTGTCATGATGGATGGAGTGAGAGTAACGCCGAACGAATATTGGTTACATCATACCCAGGTATGGCTTGATGTGCTGACCGGATCATTTTATCTATGCTGGGTGCCGGTGCCACTGGCATTCGCTGCTTACCTGTTCTATAAGGACAGGCTCGCATTCCTTCACTTTGCGTTTACCTTTATTCTTGTAAACTGGCTGGGATATATCATCTACTATACTTATCCCGCTGCACCGCCATGGTATGTACAGTTGCACGGCTTTGACTTTATTGCAAGCACGCCGGGTAATACAGCCGGACTGGCAAGGTTTGATACCGCGTTGAACGTTAATATCTTCGGATCATTATATGCAAAGGGATCGAACGTATTTGCTGCTATGCCATCACTGCACTCTGCATATCCGCTGATCGTATTCTTCTACGCCAGGAAGACCACTAATCTGTTCTTCACGACCGTGTTCGGCATCATTGCATTGGGCATCTGGTTCTCAGCTGTTTATACCAGCCATCACTATGTACTGGACGTTCTGGCAGGTATTGCCTGTGCCAGTGCAGGGATTGCTTTATACAGACTGGTGCTGATGAGAAGTGTTGCTTATAATGAGCGGATCGGTAAGTATTATGCAGCTGTTACGAAGTAACTTTCTGCTTATTCAGGTTGCACAACAATTCATCTACCTCATTACCATAGTTACGTTTAAAGTTAAAACGCTTTGCTTTCAGGAGCATCTCCCTGGCAGTGTCTTCATCCTGTTCTTTCAGGGCGAGCAATGCCAGGTTCCGGTAGGCGTAGGCGTTACCTTTATTGAACTGTAGTGATTTAAGTATAAGCTCCCTGGCAGCCACGGGGAAACCCAGATGCATCAACACATAACCTTTATTGTTGTACGCATAGGCACATTCCTCATCGTATGCGATAGCCTGATCAAAATAAGAGATCGCTTCTACGTACAATTCCAGTTTAATACACTCAAAGCCAAGACTGTTCAATAGTTCGGACGATCCCGGATTTAACGACAGCGCATGTTCGTATAATCTTTGCGCCCACGCATGGTTACCCAGCTCACTATGGCAATGCGCTACTTCCGCGAGTACGCCTGTATGCTGCGGATGTTTCTTATGCACCTTCTCATAAAAGGGGAGGGCCTTCTGAAAATTCCTTTCCACTCTCCATGTAACGCCAGACAGCCATAACGCATTGATATGATCGGGCTGCATCTGTAATACCAGGTGACAAAGCGCCCGGCACTTATGTGTATCATTATACTGCAGCAGCGATTGTGCTTCCCTGAAATATCTCTCAACGGCGGCATTCTTCTGCTGCGGGCCATAAAACAGCCGGATCAGCGGATGGAAGAAACTGATGTGAGAAGTTTTGATGCGCGGACTACGGAAAGGGATATCTGTCTGTATATTTCTAAGTGCCCGGATCTGTTCCATGTAACCGTCGAAGATAATGCCGAGTGACTGGAATTTGTACTGACAACGGTTTTCTATGCTAAGCAGGGAGAGAATAATGTGTTGAGGATGAAGCTGTTCATCGCCCAGCTTTTTCTGGTAGTAGGCTGCATTCTCCAGCATCCTTTCTGCCTCCGTCATAATAGGCACTTTAGGCCTGTTACCGGTAGGGATAGGAGTGCCAGGACGTTGTTCCCAGTTCAGGGCGTGTAACCACTGGATCAGCTTTTCCCGGTCGGCGGTATCAATGGCGATATCGCTGGCATAAGAGTCCAGGATACCCAGCAGTATCATCTGGCTATCTATGTAAAAAAGTTTCCTTTCCAGGCTAAAAGTCCTGGCATAGGCAAATGCTGTCTTCAGTTCATAGGAGGAAGTCAAAAGCATCAGCAATGGTTAAGTACAGTATCAAATTTATATTATTTATGGGTATCTACCAGCTATCAAATTACCATAATTCAATGCGCTGATACCTCAATCCGGGGGCGTTTCCGGTGAACCATCACGAACGCAGCTCCTCCGTTAAAACAAGTATACCGTTTTTCGCTGCAATGGAATTGTAACTGAAGGGTTTATCTTAAGGAGAAGGGTTATAAATAGTTCAGTCCGTATAGGCGTTAGCCATTAGATAAGATCAGGGCCGATACAAAAAATAACGATCGTCCGGTCAATATTGCTGCTCGTAGTAAAAATTACGGCTACAATTTTAATGTTTGATATTCATATCTGCCAGTTTTTCAATAATTACTACCTTCAGCTTATGGAAGAATCAGACAAATTAAAAAGGGTCGTAGAGGCCCGTATGAAGCTGAAGGCCCGTTTTGAGGATAAGATCCGCCAAACGCCTTCCGTGGCTGATAATAAGCCTATGGGGTCAGGTAATCCTAACCGTCATGGTATGCCGGTCGTACCAGTAGGGCAGATTCTTACCCATAAGTGGCCTGTACTGGACCTCGGCATCGAACCCGAGATACCTCTGGATGAATGGCGGCTGATCATAGACGGCGCTGTGGAACATCCGGTGGAACTGACCTGGGACGATTTTTTAGCCCTGCCGCAAACAGAAGATACTTCCGACTTCCACTGCGTCACTACCTGGTCCAAACTGAATATGAACTGGAAAGGCGTGCGTTTACTTGACTTGGCAGCGCTGGCCCAGCCGAAAGAAAATGCTACCCACATCCTGTGTTATGGATATGACGACTATACTACCAACGTATCACTGGAAGAGGCGCTGAAACCGGATGTGCTATTAGTGCATACTTATGAGGGCGCACCTTTGCCAATTGAACACGGAGGTCCTGTAAGAATGATCACGCCACAGTTATATGCCTGGAAGGGATCGAAGTGGATCCACAGGATTGAATTCCTCACAGAAAACAAACTGGGCTTCTGGGAAGAACGGGGGTATTCCAGTACTGCCTACCCCTGGAGGAATGACCGTTATAGCTGACATCACTGCATGGAAAAGATTCAATATTCGCTGATATACTTTATGTATAAGAGCGGCACGTTCAAGACCAGTAAAGCGTATTTTTATCGTGCTAATCAATCGCTGGCCTTCGCGTTGGTCCTATACATCAGCGCACCCATTTTTGTAATATTTAACTTTGCACCGCCCACTGCTTTGGTGTTTGTTGTTTTTGTGATTACCTGTGTGCTGAGTCAGATCCTACTGGATCAAAATGTGTCAAAGCGTAAGCTATTTAAACACCGGCCAACATATCTGAACAGGCGAAAGTATCTGCGCCGATATTTTGTCTCAACAGCCGTCTATGCATTGCTGATCGCCGCGTGTTACTTTATACGGAAGTATAGTTAAATCTTTCAGTGCAAAATGGCGGGATATCGTTTCGCCATTTTGTTTATTATTATCTCATTCCACTGCCCCATATCTTTCTAATTGTTTGATTTTTATCATTAATACTTTGTTATGTGTAATTCTGTTGATGTGACGAATTGTAGCTTTGCCATCTCAAAAAGTGAGTACTCCGGGTGAACACATAACATAAATCACTAAAATAGGGGATGGAAATGACCAGGTTTGGTAATTTTTAATGAGCACAGATATTTTGAGCTTTGCATACTCAAATCAGAGTAATCATTAAAAATTCAAAAAACTCAACATGAAGTTTAGAAAAACCTTAGCTGCGATGTCCCTCTTTGTTTTAGCAGCAACTTGTATTGTAAGCTGTGACGATGATGATGATCAGAACACACCTCCAACCAATACTGCAGATGTAAGATTGCAGACCAATGAAAAGCTTGGAAAAATTTTGACAGACGCCCAGGGACGTACCCTGTATTCCTTTGCACTGGACGTAAGCGGGCAGTCAGCTTGTAGCGGCGACTGTATCGCTAAATGGCCTGTATTCTACAAAGCGGATCCTAGCCTTGAAACAGGTCTGGACGCGAAAGATTTTGGTGTGATCACCCGTGCAGACGGCGCAAAGCAGTCAACTTATAAAGGCTGGCCGTTGTATTATTTCCAGAACGATGCTAAAGCCGGTGATATCAAAGGTGACAGCGTAGGCGGTACCTGGTTCACTGCAAAACCTGACTACTCCGTAGCATTGGGTAAAGCGCAACTGGTGGGTAAAGATGGTGTTAAATACACCGGTAAGTATGTAGCAGGAGAAGAACTGACTGAATTCATCACCGATGCATATGGTAGAACATTATATCAGTTCTCAAAAGATTCTTTCAACATCAACAAATACACTAAGCCTGACTTCAGTAATGACGCCGTATGGCCAATTTACCAGCAGACTGCAGTACAAAATATTCCTACTATCCTCAAAAAGGCTGACTTTGGAGTGATAGATGTACACGGTAAGAAACAGCTTGCCTACAGAGGTTGGGCACTGTATTTCTTCGGTGACGACGAAACTAAAAGGGGTAACACCAAAGGTGTGAGCGTTCCGACACCTGGCATCTGGCCGATCAATAACAACGGAACGTTATCAGCGCCTAAAAAATAGTAGCTGATAACACCCCGCTGTCTTGACAACTGTGACAGAGAACTTATGTTACATGAACAGTGTAAACAGTTGTAGGTTTAGCAATGGCTGGAGTATTCTTACTTTAGCCTTTTTTTATTCTTCCGGTGTCAGCCACACCAGCCTCGCTTTCCTTTCTTTGCGTGTAGCTTCCAGTTTCAGCGTTACATAGGTGTTGGTCGTGCTGTTATAGTCAGATAGATTGAACACGGCTAATGCATGCGTTTCATCTTTTCTCAGTTTGCCAAAAAACAAACTCCTTTCGGGTGCCGGACTTCCGGTTACATAGGTAAAGGCCTGTCCGTTTGCAGGTACCCGCAAGGGCACTAAATCTCCCTTCTCCGGATGTGTGTTTTGTTCTGCATCATTCATGAAAATATACAATTTGCCCTTTGCGGCCAGATAAGCGAATGAGCGGTATTGGTCTGCCGCGATCAACTGTTGTGTGGACAGTTTTCTGTGAGCGATATAAAAAGATGGATAGGAACTGTTTTTAAGGAACTGCTTTTTAGGAATGAAGCTTGTATACAAAGCCTTGCTATTCACATCAAATGCCGTCACTGCTGCATTATCCAGCATGTAATAAGTATACGGGGTGGCATCTCTCGGCGTATGTTTTTCAGTACTCAGCTCTTCGTAAATGATAGAAAAGCTGCCGTCATCGTTGATAACAATATCCTGTGGCATTCCTGTAAACGTTTCTTTGGCCCCATACAGCTTCTTTTTTTGAACATCTGCCTCTGTCGGGTATATATTCACCTCCTGCTCGACTTTTGCCTTAAAAGGGTCTATAATGACCAGGAATCCTCCATAAGGCTGCGGGTTGGCATCCTCAATATGAGCAGTGCCCAGCAGCATCAGTTTTTTGGTGACGGGATTGAAGCGCACGACAGCGCTATCGGCGATCCGGTTGTCGGACAGGTCCAGCAATTCAGATGTCATACGTCTTCCTCCTTTGGTCAGGGTGGTCATCACCAGTTGTCCTTCCCTGTCATTGGACGCGATCTCGTTGTATGCAAATCCCAGGATGCACACCCGGTCATCACCTAATACGGCCATGTCCAGGTAGTTGAAGGATGCATATTTATATGCCGGCTGATAAAAGGCCCGGCTTATTTCCAGGTGTTCTCCGCTATATACCACTACCTCCATCTGATTTTTATCTGCC
Source organism: Chitinophaga sp. S165 (assembly GCF_003182155.1). Taxonomy (GTDB): domain Bacteria; phylum Bacteroidota; class Bacteroidia; order Chitinophagales; family Chitinophagaceae; genus Chitinophaga. The sequence continues at coordinate 224,902 of NZ_QGTG01000010.1, read as the reverse complement.
AGTTCATCCTTGAAGCGGTGGATAAATATGGCATAATTATCACTGGCCGGATCTTTACTTACAGAGAAGGAATTTACCGGATCAAACTCCGGGATCCAGCGTACATCTTTGAACGGGTACCGTTCCGCTTCCGCGATCTTTTCTTCCCTGTCCAGGTTGCCGTTATTACCGTCAAACAACAGTCTGTAAAGCACCGGCGTCCGGTCCTGGATCTCGCTGATCAGAACAGTAACGGTGCTGCCACTGGTTTCGAAAATAGCATTCACGCGTCCTCCTTTCAGCTTCTCGAAGGATGGATCATGGTGTTTATTGCCGGCAAGTTTATGGTCGGGATTGTAAACTGTAATGTCGATCCCGCTTCTGTTGCTCAGGCGTACTACAACAGTATTGCCGTTTTTAAGTTGGAGGAGTCTCGCATGACCGGATTCAGGTTCGTCAAATAAAGGTGTTTCAGCAACAGTTTTGAATTGCGCATAGGCAAGCGCCTGCAAGATCGTGAACAGGCACAATAGGGTAGTTCTTTTCATAGGTTCAGTTGTTAGGATAGTATTCGGAGTATAAAGGTATCAAAATTTCGGGCCTAGTTATCCATAAATTCCCAGGCGCTCTGGTAGGCGTTCTGCTGCTCTGCATAGGTAATAAACCCTGCATAGAATGGCAGTTGCGAAAGTGTGGCGCTGTCGCCTATGACCACCAGCTTCTTACGGGCCCTTGTCATGGCCACGTTCATACGCCGGATGTCGGACAGGAAGCCGATCTTATTGTCGTTATTACTCCTTGTCATACTGATATAGACGATATCCCTTTCCTGACCCTGGAAACTGTCGATCGTATTGACAGAGATCTTGTCCCCGTAAGACTGCAGTTCCGGGGAATGTTGCAGTTGTTCCTTCAGTAGATGGATCTGCTGTTTATATGGCGAAATGATGGCGATGGAAGGGAGGTCCTGTTGCTGGTAATGAGTATTAAAGCCCGTCACAAGCTGTGTCAGGTGTTTGAACAGAAAGGCAGCTTCCTCCGGATTGGTGGTACTGGTACCTTCTGTCTTCTCGTCAAATCCGCAACCGGCGGTATCCACGAAGGAAAGCGGCATGTCTTCAGGGAACAGCGTATGACCAGCTACTGAGGCATGCGCCTTCAGCTTATTTTCATAGAAGATAGCAGAAGAATAACCCATGATCATCTGGTGCATGCGGTACTGTTCTTCCAGCAGCACCACCGCTTCAGGATACAGGGCAGTACATTTTTCCAGCAGGGTGGTACTCAGGCCGTTCCTGGCTGCTTCGTCGGATTTGACAGTAGGAGATAGCTGGCAATGATCGCCCGCCAGCACTACTTTCTGCGCCTTGAGGATGGGTATCCAGCAGGCAGGCTCCAGGGCCTGTCCCGCCTCGTCGATGACGATGGTATGGTATTTCAGCTGGCGTACTGTATAGTGATTGGCGCCCACGAGGGTAGCAGTGATCACCTGGGCCTTTGCCAGCAGGTCGTCCATGATGTATTGTTCGGTATTTTCGATGGATTTCATGATGCTGCGGGCCTCGTCAAATAAAGCTTTGCGTTGCTCTCTTTCAGCCTTTCCGAAATTCCGCTTGTACTTGTGGGCCATATCCCTGAACTCATTGGCCTGCTTTTTCAGGCGTTTGATCTCCTTCATGCTGTTGTGCTCAGCCATCCGGCTGTCCAGCGTCAGGGCTGACAATCTCTCGGAAACACGGGCGGGATTACCCACACGCAGCACGTTAAGCCCTTCGTCGGACAGTTTTTCGCTCAGCAGGTCCACGGCGGTATTGCTGGGCGCTACTACCAGTATCTGTTTATTATCCTGTTTGATCAGTGCTTTGATGGCCTGTACGAGGGTGGTGGTTTTACCGGTACCGGGAGGACCGTGTACAATGGCCAGGTCATTTGCCGCCAGTATCCTGTTCACAGCCGCCTGCTGGGACTCATTGAGGCGGGGAACGGTAACGGAAGGGAGATTTTCCTGGAAGGTAGGTGGTTTCTCACCTGTCAGGATCCGGATAAGACGATCATTATCTTCCTTACTAACGCGTGTTTCAGCCTGTTTAAGGGCATTCTGCATCTCGTCGTAGCTGTTATCGTCAAACAGCAGGTCGATGCCTAGTTTGCCATTATTGGCCCACTCCGGCAGTTCATCTGTACGAAGCGTTATTTTCAGGCGATTACCGCCCTGGTAGGAGATGGTGCCCTCTACCCGGTCGGTTTTAGGATCATGGTTCGAAAAAAGGACTGCTGACACGCCAAAACGGAGCTGGTGCACAATATCCTGGTGCGTGGTACGCTCTACTTCGACAGTGAGATAGTCTCCCCGGCTCATCTCGGAACCTCTGATGGCAATAGGGTACCAGGTAAGTCCATTGGCCCTGCGTTCGGCTACGGACGTTGATGCTGTCATCTCCAGATATGCTTTCCTGTCTACTTCCCGCTCTGTTTTCAGTAATTCAAGCAGCTTTTTGAAATAATCCATGCCGCAAAGGTAAGACGAATCAGGAATAGATTGGGAGATGGAGGAATATGGCAATATATTTACATCATAACCACCATCCCCAATGTTAAGAGAAGCGGATAACTATTTCATGAAACAGGATGAACCTGTGAAAAGCTGCCTGCTGGCGCTTCGGGAAATCATCCTTCATTATGACGAGAACATTACAGAGGCCTGGAAATACGGAATGCCTTTTTACTGCTACAATAAGAAGATGTGCTGTTATCTCTGGACGCACAAAAAATATCTGCAGCCATATATTGGGATAGTAGAAGGTAAAAGGATAGATCATCCGCAGCTCATAATTGAAAAACGTGCGCGAATGAAAATAATGCTGTTTGATCCCGAGAAGGACATCCCTGTGAAAACGTTGAAAGGTATTTTAAAAGAAATGGTGGCCTTGTACAGATAATATCAGATAAAACACCGGATAGTGCGTACCCATCCGGCGTTTCCATTGATTATTTCTTCAGCTTATTAATAATGTTCGTTGTGTAACTCACATCCTTTGTAATATTTCCGTTCTGATCTTTGTTATTATAACTACATCCGAAAATGAATTCCATCATACCACTGCCAGGGGCAGAAGCGCGCAATGTATCTGCTATTTTCAGTTCTTCACCGGGTAATGTGGCCTGCCCGGCATTGATAGCACAACCGGCGCCCACACCGATCAGCACATTTTGACGATTGCCAATGCCATCGCCGTATGACTGTACCCACTTCATAACATCAGCAGCCTTATTCCAATAAGACATGGTCATGACGTAGTCGATATATTCTTTTGACCTTTTGATCTGGGCCAGGTTATAATTGTTATAATCAACTACGGACAGGATCCTGCCGGTCTTTGACGCGGGACCAACATATTTGCCCAGGGCAATGAGGCCACTGTCAATATTTGCCGTCCTGACATTACCATATTCCAGGTCAAGATCTATACCATCGAATTTCCATTTGTCCAGGGAATCTTTTACCACTTTAGCCATAGAATCGGCAGCAGCCGCAGATAGTTTTACCAGTCCGCCGGCAAAAGAAGTCGCTACTATCCTGATACCTCTCTTTTGGAGGGCATGAGCTTTGGTCAGCACGTCGCTCCACTCATTCTGACCGGATACGCCTCTGTGCTCAAATTCCCATGTTCCTTCGGCTGTTCTCCCAATGCCCAGGGTGAATATATTAACAACGTCTACGCTGTCAGGAATGGCGTCTAAAGGACCTACGGACGACCTGTCATAACAACAGCCTCCCCAGTATTCTACCAGGAGGGGCCTTTTAGTAAGTGTTTTACCATAAAAAGGGGAGGTCTCTTCGTGATTGGTGGTGTCTGGACCTGGTTCCGGCGGATTGTTAGTACCGTCTTTCTTACAGGAATGGGATAAAAAAAGTATTGTACCTAAACAGGATAGCAGCACAGTGTACTTTAACATAAAGTAGAATTTGGGTCTCATGTGTAAGCAGATAAATTTAATGTTGATGAATTGTTAAAATATAGGTATCAGCAATATCGACATCGGTAAATACGACCCAGTCAGCAGGTGTATAAAAGAAAGCAATAAAGTTCGGTGATTGGGAGGATATGAAGGCAATCGCTGATAGCAATAATAAACGCATGAAATAAGATATTCGTATAATCTGAAAGATTTTTCCATACAGAGTAGTCACTCTTTAACAGTTGACACCTCTTTGAACAACACGAAAGAAGATATATACCCTTATGCCGGGCCTGGAAATTAACATTTATCGCCATCCGGAAAGGCTTATAGGTAAAGCCGGACGCAGAAAAAGACAGAATGTTTACAGAATTAGCCCCGATATTTGGTTAAAGTCATTCGGGAACTTAGATATTGAAGGACAATGGAATTAACATATACGGAGTATCTCGCTGAAAAATATGTCGTTGACCTTTTTACCAGGTTGACATCCGCCTATCTGGTATATCACAATCTTTCACATACGGAACGCGTGGTGGTCCGGGCCATGGAAATTGCCGACTATTATGAGCTGAATAACAGGGACAGATTCGTCTTAAGTATGGCGGCATGGTTTCATGATACAGGCCACCTGGTAGCTGATATTGATTCACATGAAGAAGCTGGCGTACTGTTGATGAAAACTTTTTTCATGGACAAGGATGTTGACGCCAGATTGATTGACGTGATCTCTGATTGTATAATGGTAACCAAATTTCCGCCGGCGCCTAAAACGCTGCTCGAAGAAATTATATGTGATGCAGATACTTACCACTTCGGGACGAGAGAGTTTGAAATAACTGACAAACTTGTAAAGCGGGAATTCCAGTTAAGGACAAAGAAAAAATTTACTAACTGGTGCAATGATACTTTGAAACTATTAGAAACGCATCGTTTCTTCACTACCTACTGTCGCAATACACTGGAGCAGGGAAAACAGACAAATATCGAACGCCTGAAAAATGAAATCAGGTCTAATTAAATCCTGTTCACCAGTTTCTCTACAGATTTACTATTTAAGTTTGTACGGTCAAAACAGGATGACCTTCAACTGGTGTTTTCTTATTCCTACAACTGTTATACATCTTATCATGTACACATTTTCGGATAGGCATTAAGGGTTAATCTGAGAATTATTCAGGCTTTCTTGTAAAATATTATTTATTTTCTTTATATTGTCCTAATAAATTGAATAAAGGCCGAGAAGCCAATATTGAATATATGAAACTGAAATCTTATTAGATCCAGTTCCCGGGTTTTCGAGAGAATCCGGGAACGACCTACAACTATTGCTATACCTATGACTATGCCTATGCCTACGCACAGCATGCGAAATGCTGTATTGTGTCTTTTACTGTCTGTGATATTTCTGCTTCCTGATTTGTCAATAGCACAGGACACAGCTACTGCTATGAATGAAGCACCGTTGCCAGATCCGCTTTATCCGCATTATCCTGAAAAGACGAAAAAAGCCTGTAATGGTTTGCTGGCGGTGCCTGCCACATTTGTTGTATATGGTGCTGTTTCTTTGAAATGGAATAAGTTGAAAGAAGTAAATCATCATTTCAAAAAAGAAATGCATGAAGATGGAAAGCGGGAGATCAATGAAATGGATAACTATCTGCAATACGCACCGGCCTTTATGGTGTATGCCTTAAATACTGCAGGTGTAAAAGGCAAAAACAATTTTATAGATCGTACGATCATTTATGGAATGGCTAATGCCATGATGGGAGCGGTTGTTATGACTACCAAGAAATCTACGCACGAACTTCGGCCTGATGGCTCTAATTACATGTCGTTCCCTTCAGGACATACGGCTACTGCATTTGCCGCGGCTGAATTTATGCGGCGCGAGTATCAGGATGTGTCTATATGGTATGGAGTAGCAGGTTATGCTATGGCAGCGACTACAGGATATATGCGTATGTCGAATAACAGGCACTGGTTTAGTGATGTAGTAGCGGGAGCGGGTGTGGGCATATTATCTACAGACCTGGCTTATTGGGTGTATCCATCTATAAAGAAGTTGTTTAAGAACAAGAAATCAGACGGAGAAAATATAATTGTACCAACGTATCAGCAGGGGGCTATAGGTCTCAGTATGATACGTACTTTCAGATAAGCACGATTGATGGCAACATCCCCATAAAAGGGGGACCATATCCCCACATTTGGGGATATGGTTTTTTCCTGTTTATTTATTGACTACTGGCATTAGTCCGTTAAATTCTCCTGATACTTTGGCATCGCCATAATCGAGGATATATGTTATCCGGTAGCTTTCGCCCGGATCTTTTTTAATAGCTATTCTGCCACTCTGCAGGTCTGTCAGTTGTTTTCCGGTGCCGGGAACAATAGCGTTGTTTGTGAAGTTAGCGCCAACTACAACATCGGCAGCACTGAAGTTCACCTTTTTGTCGAATGCCGAAGAATCTGCCGGCATGAACGTATAGGTTTGTCCGTTCACAAATGTGTCTACCGCAAATGAAACGCCATCGATTTTACCCGAAAAGGCAGGATCATTGATATTTACATTGGAAACCAGCATCCTGCCTCCTTCTTCAACACTCCATTGTACACGGAATCCGAAAGGAGTTTCAGTAGTTTTTCCATCCTGTCCGTCAATAGTGAATTCGCTTTTGGGAGTGGGATTGTTGTTGTTGTCATCTTTGTCACAAGCAGTCAAAAGTGCTACAGCAGCAATAGCGCTGAAAAGTAAATTTCTCATTGTTTTGTTGTTTTAATTGAATTCAGGTTCTTAATGTATGGTTATCTATTCCATCGGAAGGTCTTGTTGTGTCTCTTGGCATAGTCCCGTGCAAAGATATATTACGGTATATTTCTGCGTTCGGTTTCTATAGGCAACAATGATGCCAGATCACGGAAGGAAGGAGGAATGAAAAAGGGCCGATCTTATCTGATCAGCCCCTTGATTTATTTTATTTGTTGGGTCCATTCTTTCATCACCTGCAGAATAGTTAGCAGTTCTTTCTCACTTATTATATAAGGTGGCATCAGGTATAACACGTTGCCGATAGGACGAAGCCATATACCTTTCTGTTGCGAGAATTCTTTGAATCCTGACAGGCAGGCTGCATCTTTCATTTCGAGCGCGCCTATTGCGCCTATTGTTCTTTTCGCAACAATAGCAGGAGAGGAGAAGGTGTCAAACTGTTCCCTGATGATAGTCTGTATGCGTGCTATTTTTTGCAGATAGTTTTCTTCTTCAATGAGGGTTATACTTTGCAATGCTACTGCACATGCAAGTGGGTTGGCCATAAACGTCGGGCCATGCATCAATGCTTTCTCATAGTTGTTACCCAGGAAGCTGTCGAATACTGCTGTTGTGGCAAGTGTGGCCGCATGTCCCATGTAACCGGCTGTCATGGCTTTACCGAGTATCATGATATCGGGTGTAACACCTGCATGTTCCGCCGCGAATAATTTACCTGTACGGCCAAAGCCTGTGGCCACTTCATCAAAGACAAAGAGTACGTTGTATTTTGTACAAAGGTCGCGTGCTGCTTTCAGGTAAAGCGGAGAATAGATATTAAAACCGCCTGCACATTGTACTATCGGCTCGACAATAAAAGCGGCAATATTTTGATGCTCTTGTTGCAGCAGCGCTTCCAGTGCATCAGTTGCTTCTTTTACCTGTGCAGCATCCGCATCAAATCCTCCTGTTGGGATATCCAATATGAAACCCCTTTTCAGTACATCTGAAAAAGCGCGTGTAAAGTCAGAGTCATCACTTACTTCCATTGCTTTGAAAGTATCGCCATGATAGCCATTACGTAATGATATGATCTTGCTTTTACCACTGTATCCAATATTCTTCCAGTATTGAATGGCCATCTTCAGCGCTACTTCCACACCGATGGAACCACTGTCGGAAAAGAAAACGTGATTCAAACCCGCCGGCGTAATGCTGACAAGTTTGGCTGCGAGGTCCAGTGCAGGGTTATGTGTCATGCCACCAAGCATCACGTGGGCAAACTTATTTGCCTGTGTCAGTAATGCGGCATTAAGCACCGGATGATTATAGCCATGTATAACTGCCCACCAGGAAGAAATGCCATCAATTAACGAACGGCCATCTTCCAGGTGCATGATCACGCCTTCTCCGGAAATCATCTTCGGTAATTCACTTACCAGCCTCATTTGTGTATAAGGATACCACAACATAGTCATAAAAATTCCCGGCAAAGATATACTTAATCTTCTTTTTCCTGCAGCACAGACAGGATGTTGCCTGCGGGGTCTTCAAACCAGGCTATCAACGGTCCGCCACTCTGGCGGCAAATACCTTTCTCATCCGTTTTAATAGGCTCGTCATATTGCAGGAACCGGACACCTTTTGCAGTGAGTGCATCTACAGCCTCGTCTATATTGTTCACCGGGAAATTGAGAACGGTAAACGTAGCAGGCGAGTGGTTCGGCTTCGGGTAAATGATGATGGGATTATTACCACTTATGTTAAGCTGCAACATGTCTTCCATTATTACGGCTACATCAAGCCCTAAAGTCTGGCCGTAAAATTCCTTCGCCTTGTCTGTGTCATTTACGGAAAAGCCACTGAATGCTTTGGTGTTTCTGAACATAGTCTTAAGGTTTGGTGAGTACTAAGTTAACATCAATAAATGGGCCTGACAGGGGGCAAATGCGGCATATAGGAGGGGAGTATTGGTCAATTGCTGCTTGATGGATAATTAAAAATGTTTATATTTGCGGCGCTTATCTATATACCTGGCCTCTATAGATGAAATAAATCAGATTCGTAACCCAAAAGGCTTCACATTCAGAAGTAAAGAAATGGAAAGAAAGTTGGTATCCCCCGTTGTCATTGACGACATACAACCTATTGTTGGGGCCGACCTTATTGAGGTGGCTACCGTTAAGGGGTGGAAATTAGTTGTTAAGAAAAATGAATTCAGCATCGGCGATCATGCGGTGTATTGTGAAATAGATTCATTCCTGCCAATCAGGGAGGAGTTCGAATTCCTAAGAAAGAGCTCTTACAGGAAGATGGGAGAGCAGGAAGGCTTCAGACTGAAAACAATGAAGCTAAGGGGACAGATCTCCCAGGGCTTATTATTGCCTGTTAGTTTGCTGGAAGGGTATACTTACCAGATAGGGGAGGATGTATCTGCTCGTTTAGGCGTCATTAAATATGAACCACCTGTACCGGCTGCATTAGGTGGCATCGCAAAGGGATTGTTCCCTTCTTTCATGCCTAAAACCGACGAGGAAAGAATACAGAACCTGAGCGGTCAGTACGAAGAGTTCAGGAAACATACATTTTATGTTACAGAAAAACTGGACGGTTCTTCTGCGACGTTCTACCTGAACGAGGGCGTTTTTGGTGTATGTTCCCGTAACCTGGACCTGGAAGAAACAGAAGATAACACCTTCTGGAAGATAGCAAGAGTTGAAAAACTTGAAGAGAAACTGGCTGCCCTGGGCAAAAATTTTGCTATACAGGGAGAGTTGATCGGAGAGGGCGTACAAGGTAATGCCTACGGCCTGAGAGGACAAACAGTAAGGTTCTTTAATGCTTTTGATATTGACCGATATGAATACCTGGGCCTGGATGAGTTTAAAGCGTTGTTTGCGTCATTGGGCTTGCAAACAGTACCTATCCTGGATGAGGAGTACGTTTTACCTGCATCTTTGGATGAGATGCTGACTATCGCAGATGGCGCGTCGGTGTTAAGCCCGAAAGGGAAGGAAGTAGAAAGGGAAGGATTAGTGATCCGGTCGAAAGACAGGAAGATCTCATTTAAAGTGATCTCAAATAAATTCCTTTTAAACGAAAGATAGAAAATAGTCCGCCATCGGCGGACTATTTTTTTATTAATTGAACCTTTTCAGGAAGTATCCTACAGTTAGTCCCCAATATGTGTTACCACCTGGTCCATTGTAATACCCCAACTCGGTGATGCCCTCGCTGTAAGTTACATTAAAGAAGAGACCATTTTTCAGTTCATAACCTACCAGACAGTTTATGCCCAGATCATACGGTTTTGCATAAGTGTCATAGGGAAAAGTACTATTTGCAGGTTCTTTACTTCTGAATTTTATGTTATTGTGATCGATGAAGTGGACTTGTCTTCCATCGATATCCATATAACCTGTTAATCTCTCTTTACCGGTTATGCCACGGCCAATATAGTGGCCTGCTCCAACAATTAGCTTCCCCTTACCGAGTTGTTGTTTAAATATTAGGGAGGCTTGTAATTCGAGATAGAGGAATTGTCTTTCTCTCTTGCTGTAGTCGCCATTTACCTCGTTATGAAAGGAATAATTGTAGCCCTTCCTGTTGAGCAATAATTGTGGTTGCAGATAAAATTTACTCCACAAGTGGTGGTCAGTTATCACGCCTGCGCGCCATCCTGATCTGGACGATACATCATACCCCCAACTTTCTAAATTTCTTTTAGGGACGATCGATGACAAATTATATCCTCCTATAATGCCCAGTGATGTTTGGGAATAGGTGGGTGACATGCAGGCAAGCAGCAAGGCTAACAATATAATTTTTCTCATGGGATGTTTTGACTTGATCGGATTATAATTGCAAACTTTCAGCTAATTGAATTTTTTAAAGAAGTAACCAACACTTAGTCCGAAATAATTGTTCTTAACCTTTACTTCCGAATCATAACCTAAGTTGGATAATCCAAGACTATAGACAGCATTAAAAAAAAGACCATTCTGAAGTTCATATCCAGCCTGGAAACTGAGACCGGCATCATAAGGTTTTTGATAAGCAGCTTTATTCTCTTCACCTTGTTTGCTGCTGAAGATTATATCTGTCTTCGTATCGAAATCTGATTTCTGATTGTCAATTATTACATAACCTTTATCATAATCCCTACCTTTTATACCACGGCCGATATATGGCCCTGCTCCTGCAAAAAATGAACCTTTGCCCCATTGCTGCTTAAAGATAAAATTGCTTTGTAATTCGAGATACAATAATCGTGAAATTGACTCATTGAAATAAACATATCCGGGCCTTGTGTCATCAAACGCTTTGGAATTTTCGCCTTTAGCATTCAATAATAATTGTGGCTGCAGGTAGATTTTCTTCCATAAATGATGGTCTGCAATAAGGCCCGCGCGCCATAGGGACGCTGATGATTTGTCCAAATATCCAACTGAATACGAATTGCTAAAATGTACCTCGGTCCGGTTATATCCTCCTATAATGCCTATGGACGTCTGGGCATAGGTGGGCAACATGCTGACAAACAGCAAGGCTAACAGTAGAATTTTTTTCATGAACGTATGGGTTTTAATGTTGGTGGAAAAGTAAGCCAATCGTTCTAAAAGAAAAGTTAAACAATGTTAGTTTTTATGCCGCGTTAACGTTATTTAACTATTCACTTTATAATATGGAGAGGAGTTAACATAGAGCAGAAAAACAAAGGTCAGGAAAAGGATATTCCTTTCCCTGACCTTTGTTAAGAAAGTACTTTTAGAATGTAATGGTAACTGGTTTTACGATCACAAACGTTTCACCTGTCACATAATGGACTGTCATCGTCACATCATATGTGCCTGGCTGATAGTACGCGTGATTTACAAGCAGTGTGTTCAATGCGGGCGGGGTCCCATCACCGAAATCCCAATCAACGGATTCAACAATGTCACGCTCACCGGGACCGGGTACAGACAGCAGGAACGAAGCAAGCCTTGCGCCTGGAATAGTCTGGCCTAATGGACGAATGAAGTAAAAGAAATCCGGTGTAACCACTGTACTTGTAACGGGGGTGCTTAATGCTGTTCTGTTAGTGGTAGATTGAGTGTTAGTATTTGCATACATGCCAATGCTTGCAAATACCATGAGGGTGGCTAACAATGATCTTTTCATAGTAAAAGGGGTGTTTTGGGTAACAAAGAAATAAAATATTGTCGCGGTAAAAGTAGATAGTTGCTGGTGATATAAAACGTTAAAATAACGCAGTTGAGTATATGCACTCAGCTATATGGCCGGCACATATACTCAACAAGAAAAAACAGACACGCTTACTACTTAGGCTATTGATAACTAATTATATAACGACTGAGCGTTTGTTCCAGTTAGTATCTTTCATAATGTCTGAGCCGATTGTTGATGGCCATAGTAGCCGGGCGATTAACAATATCAAAGGTAGCGGAAGCGCGTTGTTATCTTGTTCACCGAATGTGGGGAGCGGGGATCACCAAACATGGAAAAGAATGCCTCGCGAATGCGGACGGCCTTCTTTGTTAACGGATACTCACTACGCATAGAAAATACGTAGTCATCCATTAAAATGTGTTAAATTATCTTCTGCTTTCAACGGTATAAATAAAGCTGTCTGACTTGTAATATCCCATGTTCAGTTCAATAGGTTTTTCCGCCTGATCATACACGAAACGTTTACGGAATAATACTGGGCTACCCGTTTCTATCTCAAGTTTTCCTGCAATAAAATTATCTGCTGCCTTTGCACTGATCTCTTCTTTTGAGAGAGTGGCAATGACATTATAATCCTGTTCCAGTATCTCGTACAGGGGGCGTTTAAAATCCTCTTCACCAGTGAGACCGATGACAGGATGAAAATAAGACACAAAATAGACGAACGGACCTTCAGGGCGGCCTCTTAACCGTTCCAGCTTTAACACCTTTTCCTCCGGTTTGATGCCAAAGAAATGGGCGAGGTCCTCATGTGGTTTCACCCAGCTGATATGCAGTTCAAAATTCCTGATAGGAATGCCCCTGGCAGCCATTTCCTGCGAGAAGCTTTTCCAGTTCATAGATTTTGAGCTGACGGTTTTCTCCGACACCCTGGTGCCGATCCCTTTCTTGCGTATCAGCAGCCCCTCATATACCAGCTTGTTCAATGCCTGCCTGAGCGTAGTGCGGGAAATTTCCAGCTGCTGGGATAATTCCACCTCATTGGGCAGGAACTTGCCATTCCTGAACTGAGGATCTTCAATCATTTTCCGCAATAACTCCTCCGCCTGAACATGGAGGGGAACAGCACTGTTATGGTCAATAGAAAACTTCATATTCTCAAAAGTAATAGACTGGATCATAAAGGCTGCAAAAAATAATTTGCTTTCTATGACCATAGTCTATATGTTTGTACATATAAAATGTCTTAAAGCCCCTAATTTACGGTTGTTTTTCTAAACATGGGGTCATTTTAGATGTTTTATAAATAAAATGTATGTACATATAGCTTAATTATAGAAATATGGCAAAGTATTATCTGTTTTTGCTGATGTGGTGTGGTTACTATACCGCTGCAAATGCACAGGATAAACAACCCGCATTCACTTCAATAGAACTTAAACCTACCGTCGCTTACCTGAAACATGAAGGCCGGGCTGCGAGGATGGTGCGTCTCCTCTTCCACGGAGGAAAGAACAATGTGGCAGCTACCGCCTTCATTAGCTTCAACGGACTAAAAGACAGCATCCGGATCAATGGCGGCAGCGAAGGAATGAACGTTTTTGAACTCCCCCTGCCAGGCGGTCCTGTACAGCACGAAACACAGTTAGATGTGAAACTGGCTGCCAGCGGGAGAGAATACACCGCACACTGTATGGTGGCGCCTGCACCCGAGTGGAAAGTCTACCTGTTGCCTCACTCTCATGTGGATATCGGTTATACCAACGTGCAGGAGAAAGTAATGCGCCTGCATATGAACAATATCGACGAAGCAATAAAGATTGCCCAACGTACACAGGATTACCCCGCAGATGCTCGTTATAAGTGGAATACGGAGGCTTTCTGGGTAGTTGACCACTACCTGGCTGCTGCAGATGAAACGAAGAAAAAAGCCTTCTGGGAAGCCGTTAAAAAGGGTTGGATCAATATTGATGGTGCATATGCAAATATCAATACCAGTGTGACCGATTCCCGTCAGCTCATGCAGATGTTCCATACTGCCGTTAAAACCGCGAAAGAACATGGACTGGATATCAGTACGATGTTTCAGGGAGACATTCCGGGCGCCTCCTGGGGACTATCCAGCCAGTCTGCCATTACTGGTATCCGGTACTTCTGGGGTGCGCCTAATGCGGGCGACCGTATCGGGAACTCGCCTAAATGGCGTGACAGGCCTTTCTATTGGCAGTCGCCCGCCGGTGAGAAAATGCTCTACTGGCAAAGCGAGCCTTATTCGATCGGCTATACACTGAAAGGCAGCAAGATCCCTAACTTCTTTACTATAGAAGACCCTGTGCCATACTATACCGGTAAGCCTTCAGAGAACTTCCTGAACCCATATCTGTTTGACTATCTCGCAGAGCTGGACAGGAAGAAGTTTCCTTACAATATGACCATCATGACATGGGCTATGAGCGACAATGCACCCATAGACCCTGAACTGCCGGAAGCCGTAAAGGAATGGAATGAAAAGTTTGCCTCTCCACGGTTGATCATCACATCAGTAAAACAATTCTTTGGCGATTTTGAAGCGGCTTATAAGGATAAGATTCCTGTGGTGTCGGGCGACTATACAGAGTTCTGGACAGACGGTATCGCTTCCGCTGCAAAAGAAACCGGCTACAACAGGAATGCTTCCGAGCGACTGCAACAGGCAGATGCTATATGGGCGCTTCGTAACAAACCGGGCTATCCTGCAAAAGATTTTGACACGACCTGGAATAATATCCTACTGTTCAACGAACATACCTGGGGAGCTTACAATAGCATTTCTCATCCAAACGATCCTAAAGCCGTTTCACAATGGGGATATAAACGTTCTTTTGCTTTAAAAGGAAAAGAGCAATCTGCCGCCCTGCTGGCAGAAGCTGTGGAAGGACAAGCAATTGCCAATGCTGTGGATGTTTATAATACCATCGGCGATACCCGTTCCGAAGTGGTGGTCCTGTCTGCCGCACAAAGTGCTGCCGGAGACCTGGTAAAGGATATTAACGGAAAGAGCGTACCGTCCCAGCGACTGAGCACTGGCGAACTGGCGGTAATGGTAAAACAGATCGCTCCTTTCTCTAAACAGCGTTTCACTGTTCATGCAGGTAAAGCTTTTGCCAATACAAAGGCTGCTGTTACAAACACTACACTACAGAACGGCTTGTACAAAATAGCACTCGACGAAACAACAGGTAACATCATTCGCCTGGAGCGAACAGGCATCTCCCGTAACCTGGCCGATTCCGGTGGCTTAAACCAATATTCCTATCTGCCGGGCGATTCCCTCGCGAAGATCCAGTATGCCGGTCCCGCGAAGATCAGTATAAAAGAAAGAGGCCCATTGGTAGTTAGTTTACTTGTGGAATCTTCCGCGCCCGGCGCTAATGCTTTAAGCAGGGAAATAAGGCTGGCAGCAGGTGTAGATCGTATAGAGATCATTAACACCATCGATAAAAAAGCAGTCACTGCGAAAGAAGGCGTGCACTTCGCATTCCCTTTCAATGTAGCAGATGCACAGGTGAGATACAGTATCCCCTGGGGAAGTATTAATGTGGAAGCAGACCAGTTACAATATGCCAACAGGAACTGGTATACCGTACAGCGATGGGTGGATGTATCCAATAAAGACTACGGTGTTACCTGGTCAACACCCGATGCGCCGCTGTTTGAAGTAGGTAAACAAACAACGGCCGATCTGACAGGAGGATTGTACGATTCTCCGAAATGGATCAGCTTCACGGAGCAACATCCTGCACTATACTCATGGGTGATGAATAACCTGTGGCATACAAACTTTCGGCACTCACAGGAAGGCCCTGCTACGTTCCGTTACTATCTGCAGGTACATCATGCATATGATGCATTTGCTGTAAACCAGTCAGGACTAGCTAATCACCGGCCGCTGATAGCTGCCGCTGCAGCAGGAAATGCCGGTGAATCATTGTTTTTTAGCATCGATACTAAGCCGGTATACATAGAGAGTATTAAACCTGCCGATGATGGAAAAGGAGTGGTATTGTGGCTGGTGAATACATCAGACATGGCTGCCCCTGTCACCTTTACGGCGAAAGATAAAACTGCTGCCCTGAATATATGGGAGAGCAACATGCTGGAAGAATATAAACAGCAATTAACTAACAAAGTAACACTGCCTGCGAAAGGTATCATGATGTTGCGTGTGGAGACGAAATAACTGTAATACATGTCGAACAATGTAAAATCAAATCCTGCTACTGGCAGGATGGAAGATGAAAGAGAAAGCTGGCGTACTTCCGGGCAGTACCTGTTACCGTTGCAGCAAACGGAAACGCCAGAAGGATATAACATTTATCCGGCGCATGCTTTAGGTAAAGGAAAGATCAATGCCGGTTTTGAAACGCTGGCGGCCTGGATCATATCACAGCAGCAGGTACAGATAGATGGTTATACTGGTATACTATGGGATGAGGTGCAGACCTCGCTGGATGAGATCTTCAGCAGACAGGCGTTAAAAGTGAAATGGCATTTCGCAGCAGAAGCGCTGAAAGAAGAAGGAACGATCGAACAGTTGGTTGCTCCCTTCCTCGGTGAACGTGGCGCTGTGTGGGGTACACGTACTACCTTGCAGTTGTCTGATTTCTTTTATCCGGAGATGCTGGCCGCTATGCAGCCTGCCGCCGGGTACGACCTGCATATTGTAATTGGCCCTGGCGCTGCACTCGTAAAACCTGGTGTGCCATTGGTCTATCTTGATATGCCGAAAAATGAGCTGCAATACCGCATGCGCGCAGGTGCTGTGACTAACCTGGGCAGCAATAAAACAGATGCAGCCGCTGAGATGTACAAACGTGCCTACTTCGTTGACTGGGTGGTATTGAATGATCATAAACAATCGCTGGCAAACAGGGTGGCCATATTTGCAGATACGCAATGGGGCAACACACTCACATGGATAAAAGCGGCAGACCTCTATACCGGCATACAGCACATCTGCCGTGATACTTTCCGTGTACGACCATGGTTTGAGCCTGGCGCCTGGGGGGGGCAGTGGATGAAAGAACATATTCCACAGCTGCCACAGGAAGAAGTGAACCTCGCATGGTCTTTCGAAATGATCGTACCGGAGAATGGAGTATTGTTTGAAAGTGACAGTTATCTCTTCGAGATTCCTTTCGAATGGCTGATGTTCCTGCAACATACAGCTGTGCTGGGAAAACATGCGGACATTTTCAGGTATGAATTCCCTATCCGTTTTGATTTCCTGGATACCTTTGACGGAGGCAACCTGTCTATTCAGTGCCATCCTGCATTGTCTTATATCAGGGAGCAGTTCGGTGAAACTATCACACAGGATGAAACGTATTATATCCTGGATTGTAAAGAAGATGCCAGTGTATATCTTGGTTTTGCGAAGGATATTGATCCGGTACAGTTCAGGACTGCACTGGAATACAGTCAGCAGGAAGGCAAAGCTTTGCCGATCACAGATTATGTACAACAGCATAAGGCGAATAAGCATGACCTGTTCCTGATACCTAACCGTACCGTGCACAGCGCAGGAGCTAACAATATGGTACTGGAGATCAGTGCCACACCGTATATCTTCACGTTCAAAATGTATGACTGGGTACGCCCCGGACTGGATGGCAAACCAAGACCGATCAACATTGAGCATGCCTTTAAGAACCTGGACTTCAGCAGACAGGGAGAGGTAGTAAAAAATGAATTGATCTCCGTTCCGGCGCTGATAGAAAAAGGTACAGACTGGGAGTTATGGCATGTGCCTACACACCAGCAGCATTTTTATGATGTGCACCGCCTGGAAATAAATAGTGAGATCACCGGCAGTACAAATGGGCTCTGCCTTGTAATGATGCTGGTAGAAGGTACTGCTGTTGCAGTAAAGACAGCTAATGGAAAGGAAACAGTGTACCAGTATGCAGAGACATTCGTGATACCAGCAGCAGCAGAAAGTTATACCCTTGTTAATAAAGGACCGGGGAAGGCAAAGGTGGTAAAAGCCTTTATCAAAGAAGAACATCCGGTCTTCAGCACCATTCAGTTATGAAACAACAATCTAATTTTCTCCTCGTTATGACCACTGTGGTAGCCTCCCTGGGAGGTTTCCTCTTTGGATTTGATATGGCAGTCGTATCAGGTATACTGCCTTTTGTAAGAGTACAGTTCGAATTAACCGCCTTCCAGGAGGGATGGTTTGTATCGTCCGCACTGGCTGGCTGTATTGTGGGTGTGATCATCTCAGGTAATCTGAGCGACCGCCTGGGTAGAAAGAAACTGCTTTACATGGCAGCTTTGCTTTTCCTGCTGGCGGCCCTGGGCTGTTCCTTTCTTTCTGAGCTTTCCTGGATCATTGCAGCCCGTATTACAGGCGGGGTGGCAGTTGGTATTGCTTCGAGCATTGTGCCGCTATATCTGTCTGAAATTGCGCCGGACGATAAGCGGGGCCGTCTCGTTACCTATTACCAACTGGCCGTTACGATCGGCATCCTGGTGGCCTATTGCAGTAACGCACAGTTGCTGTCTTATGCAGAAGCACATAAAGCAGATACCGGCGGCGGCTTGATACACTTCCTGTTTGTACAGGACGTATGGCGCGGTATGTTCGGTCTCGGTATGTTACCTGCGGCCCTGTTCCTGTTAGGATTGTTATGGGTGCCTGAAAGTCCGCGGTGGTTGCTGCAACGCGGACGTACCAGTGAAAAAGAAGGGTATGCACCATTGTTCGCACCGGCTATGCGCCGGGCATTATTGATAGGGATATTATTGCCCTTGTTCTCACAGTTCAGCGGTATTAACGCCATCATTTATTATGGGCCTACTATCCTGAACAATGCAGGTATTACACTCAGTAATTCATTCATCAGCCAGATCATCTTCGGGGCTGCAAACGTCTTCTTTACCATCTTTGCGATCTGGAAAGTAGATAGTCTTGGCAGAAGACCGCTATACCTCTGGGGAACAGCAGGAGCTACTGTCAGCCTGATCTTGACCGGCATTTGTTTTTATACCGGCGCTACAGGTGTTGCATTACTTTGTTGCGTACTGGCCTTCCTTGCCTTCTTTGCATTTTCAATCGGCCCGCTGAAATTTGTGATCGCTGCGGAGATCTTCCCTGATAATATCCGGGCCAGGGCATTATCTTTAAGCATTATGGTGATGTGGATATCAGATACGATCGTAGGACAGCTAACACCTGTGCTACTGCGTAACCTGGGTACCGCACAGACCTTCTGGTTCTTTGCAGCATTCTGTCTTTGTGCGTTCATCGCCGTTTACAGACTGCTGCCCGAAACGAAAGGACAATCTTTTGAACAGATAGAGCAATATTGGAAAAACTCAGTGAAACAAACAGCATGAAAGAGACAGTGGTTTTAGGTGTGGATATTGGTGGCTCACATATTACAACTGCATTGGTGGATATGCATCGCAGGACTTTCCTGCCTGGATCTGTTCACCGTGAACATATCGACTCGCATGCCGGCGCTGATGAGATCATCAGTCGCTGGAGTTATGTCATGAAAAAAAGCATGCTGGCCGGCAATGGTGTTCATCATATTGGCATTGCTATGCCGGGCCCCTTCGATTATGAAGAAGGCATCAGTCTTATCAAAGGATTGCACAAGTATGAATCCCTGTATGGACTGAATGTGAAAGAATTGCTGTCGGCACAACTGGGCATCGATAAGAAAGACATCATGATCATGAATGATGCTTCTTGTTTTCTGCAAGGAGAATTGTTCAACGGGGCAGTGAAAGGAGAGAAGGAGGTACTTGGGCTGACGCTTGGTACAGGTTTCGGATCATCCGTAGCTGATAAAGGCATTGCACAGGAAGGAACTTTCTGGAAGACCCCTTTCCTGGATACCACTGCAGAAGAATACTTTTCCACCCGCTGGTTCCTTCGCCGTTATGAAGAACTGAGCGGTGAAAAAATAAAGAGTGTAAAAGAACTGGCCGGTATGGCGCAGCAATCGTCATATGCCCTGGATGTATTCCAGGAGTTTGGATACAATCTTGCCATGTTCCTGCTGGAGCAGCAGCCTATTCCTTCATTGGTAGTATTAGGTGGAAATATTGCCCAGGCGTTTGACCTGTTCCGCGCTAATCTCCAGTTTCATATGGAAGGCACCCGGTTTGTGGTGTCCCAGCTCGGGGAAGAGGCGATCCTCTTAGGCGCTGCCGGTTTCTGGGAATTAAATGGTAAGTGATATCTCTATTGTTGTTCCGGTTTGTAATATAGAATGACCACCCCTGAACTGAAAGTCCTGGCTTTCATGAATCTGAGGTAAATATTTTCTTCCATGTCCCTGAACATCGGTACGCCCTGTTGTATAAAGACAGGATGTACCCATATCTGGAATTCATCGATCAGGCCTTCCTGTATGAATGATCTGACTATGCTGCCACTGCCATAGATGATCATATCTTTACCGGGCGACTGTTTCATCTTCAGTACTTCTTTACCTGCGTTCTCTTTCACCAGCCTGGTGTTGCTCCAGGTAGCACTTTCCAGTGTCTGGGAGAATACGACTTTTGTATGATTGTTCATCATATCTGCGTATTCCAGCGCTATTCCGGTGAATGTCTTATTTGGCCAGTATCGCGCCATTCTCTCATAACTCACGCGGCCAAGCAGGATGGTATCTGTCTTACCCAACTGATCGCAGAAATAGATGGACATTTCCTCGTTCCACATAGGAAAGTGCCAGTCCAGCTCTCCATTGGTCCCCGCCATGAAACCATCGAGCGTAACATTCATAGATACGATTATCTTTCTCATTCAGTTAGAGTTCTTCTCAATTTCAAAGATAGGATGACTGGATAGGTTGAAGGGGTTGTATTCCGGACTTGTGAAGGGGTTGTTTCTGACATCTAAATTTCCTTATTTTTGCCATACAACCTGTTTATTAAATACTGATCCCAGATGAAACACATTTCCATTCTCGTGCCGGATGAGGCTGTATTAGGCACCATATCTGATACGCGTTACATGTTCACTACGCTGAATGAATTTCTCGAGGCCGATGGTAAGCCTGCCATGTTCAAAGTACAGCTGGTGGGCCTGACCCACGAAATACCTCTGAACCAGGGTCTTTTCTCTGTACATCCTGAAATCCTTATCAAGGACGTAAAAAAAACAGACCTGATCGTCATTCCTGCATTAAGCGGTAATCTGAAAGCGACCCTGGAAAGGAACAAAGCGTTCATTCCCTGGATCGTCGATCATTATCATAACGGGGCTGAAGTAGCCAGTTTGTGCATAGGTTCTTTCATGCTGGCATCTACCGGATTACTGAACGGGAAAGAATGTTCCAGTCACTGGGCTACTGCTGCCGAATTCCGGGCAATGTTCCCTGAGGTGGAGCTCATGGATGGAAGGATCATTACCGAAGAACAGGGTTTGTATTCAAGTGGCGGTGCTTCTTCTTACTGGAACCTGCTGTTGCATATCGTTGAAAAATATACGGACCGTGCGCTGGCCATCAGGATAGCTAAGTTGTTCGCACTGGAAATTGACAGGAAATCTCAATCACCTTTCGTGATGTTCAACGGTCAGAAAAAACATGAAGACGAGCCTATTAAAAAGGCGCAGGAATTCATTGAGTGTAATCTCACTGAAAGGATCTCTGTAGATGATCTGGCTTCTAAATTTGCTATTGGCAGAAGGCATTTTGACCGTCGTTTCAAGAAAGCTACAAACAATACACCCGCTGAATATATTCAACGGGTGAAGATCGAGGCCGCGAAGAAATGGCTGGAAAACAGCCATAAGAATGTGAATGAAGTTATGTATGAAGTAGGCTATAACGACACCAAATCTTTCAGAACAGTTTTCAAAAAGATCACGGGACTGTCACCTATCGATTACAGGAACAAATACAATAAAGAGGCTGTGGTAGCCTGACCTAGTCCAGGAAATTGGAGGTCAGCGTATCCCACACTTCTTTACCATTACCATTGAATACCTGTTTCAGTGCATACATGCCGAAACCTTTCGCCTGAGAAAATTCTATCTTGGGCGGCATCACCAGTACAGACGGATTTACAACGGCGTCTATCAACACAGGGCCGTCGTGTGCAAAGGCCTTTTCAAGCGCTGTATCCACATTAGTAGGATCTTCCAGGCGAATACCCTTTATACCTATCGCCTCGGCCATGCGGGCGAAATCAGGGTTCTTCAGATCGGTGCCAAAGGGTGGCAAACCTGCTACTTTCATTTCCATCGCTACAAAGCCTAAAGAGCTGTTATTGAAGACAATGATCTTGACCGGCAGGTTATATTGTGCAATGGTGAGGATATCCCCCATCATCATCGCAAAACCACCGTCACCTGAAAGGGAGATGACCTGTCTTCCGGGATAGGTCAGCTGTGCGCCGATAGCCTGGGGCATAGCACTGGCCATTGAACCATGATTAAAAGAGCCTAGCAGGCGTTGTCCTTTTTTCATCTTCAGATACCTTGCAGCCCATACAGTCGGTTCGCCTACATCTGCCGTAAAAATGGCATTATCCGCCGCCATCTCATTTATCCTGTGGGCCAGGTACTCCGGATGTATAGGAGACGTATTGAACTTGCCTAAAGCGTGATCGTCCAGCGATTCCCGGCTCTTTTTGTAATGTTCCACACATTTGTCCAGGTAAGAGTGATCAGTCTTTTGTTTTACCATAGGCAGCAGGCAATGAAGGGTTTCTTTTACATTTCCTACGAGGCCCAGGGAGATATTACAGCGTCTGCCCAGTCGCTCAGCCCTGATGTCAACTTGTGCAATTTTTGCACGGGATGGGAACCAGTCCTTATAGGGGAAATCTGTGCCCAGCATAATCACCAGGTCACTATGTTCCATAGCGTGATAACCGGAAGAGAACCCGATCAGCCCGGTCATGCCCACATCAAAAGGATTATCGTATTCCACATGTTCTTTTCCACGAAGGGCATGCACCATGGGGGAGAGCAGTTTTTCACCTGCGGCAATGAGCTCATCATGGGCGCCGGCACAACCGCTGCCACAAAGGAGTGTGATCTTTTCCGACTGATTGATCAGGTCTGCCAGTTTGCGTAATTCATTATCTGAGGGCCGTATGGTAGGACGGCTTATAAGCAGGTCATGTTCCAGCCCGTTGCTTTCCACCGTCTGCATGGCAACATCTCCGGACAGGGCGACTACTGCAACGCCTCCCAGTCCGACGGCATTCTGCATGGCGATCTGTAATACTCTGGGCATCTGCCTGGCAGAGGCGATCGTTTCGCAATAATGGCTGCATTCCCGGAACAGGGCCTCAGGCCGCGTTTCCTGGAAATAGGAGGTACCTACTTCCGTACTGGGGATCTGCGCAGCAATAGCCAGGACAGGGGCCATGCTCCTGTGGGCATCATACAATCCGTTAATAAGGTGCATATTGCCGGGACCGCAGCTACCTGCACATACGGCGAGTTTTCCCGTTAGCTGTGCTTCCGCACCTGCCGCAAAGGCAGCAGCTTCCTCATGACGATAATGAATCCAGGTTATCTCCTTATTTTGGCGGATCTCGTCTGTAATACTGTTGAGGGAGTCCCCAACTACGCCATGTACTCTTCTGACGCCGGCGGCTATCAATTGTTCAACTATTTGTGCAGCTATTGTTTTGGGCATAAACAAGGTGTTGTTTTATTAAATTTACATTTAAAATCAATGTCTTATACTTCGAAAAGGCAGTAAAGGGATTTAGACCAACAAGAACCACGATCTTTGCATCAAATACTGAAATGGTCACCATTTTTTTGCTGACGGATGTCTTATAATTGCTAATTAAACGTAAACGCCATGATCAACGTCTCAACAACTCCTGCCGGAACCAATTGTCTGTTATTGGGAATCTCACCGGAAGAGGCAGCGCAGATCAAATTGCCCACCAGATATATCGGCCGTAAGGAAGAGATCTACCAGGATTATCTCCGGTTGATAGATGAGCATCTTGCGGATATAATAGCGGGCAGGGTAGATGAAATGTTTGAACTGAAACAGTTTGCCGAAGCATTGTTCATTCATCCCACACATCTCAGCAATGTGATCAAAGAACATACCGGGTATCATCCCTGTTATTTCTATGAGCAAAAGTTGCTGAAGATGGCAAAGGAATTATTATTAGATAATAAGCATTCCGTAGCGGATGTTGCAGCGATACTTACCTATGATCCTTCCAACTTCACCAAATGGTTTAAATCGTTCGAAGGAATAACGCCTTCCAAATTCAGGCGCTTACATGAGCAACGATAGAAATACTGAAAAGGGTACCATTTTTCCTTAAATGATCACCATAACCAGGACCGCTGTTTGAGTCAACTTTGTATTGTAAAAACAAACACAGTACAAAATGAAAACAACGAAGAAAATAGCACTGGTAACAGGCGGTAGCCGCGGATTAGGTAAGAACACTGTGATCGAACTGGCTAAAGACGGACATAACATAGTCTTCACTTATCACAGTAAAAAAGAAGAAGCGCAACAGGTCATTGCAGAAATTGAGAAATTGAACGTAGAAGCTATTGCACTGCAACTCAATACAGCAGATACTAAATTATTCCCCGCATTTAAAGCTGAGCTGCAGAACGCGCTTAAAGACAAATGGGATACATCTAATATTGACTTCCTTATCAACAACGCCGGTATTGACCGTTACGGTATGTTCACCGATGTAACTGAGCAGGACTTTGACGACCTGGTGAACATCCACTTTAAAGGCGTGTATTTCCTCACACAAACATTACAGGACGTAATTGCCGATGGTGGAAGGATCATCAACATTTCCACAGGTCTGGCAAGGTTTGTAACACCCGGTTACTCCGTTTACTCTTCTACAAAAGCAGCCATTTTCAACTTCACGAAATACCTCGCTAAAGAATTAGGTGGAAGAAGGATCAACGCGAATGTTGTTGCTCCCGGCGCTATCGAGACAGATTTCACAAAGAGCGCTTTTGAAGCCCATCCCGGTGCAAAAGATTATATCGCTCAACATACAGCGCTTGGTCGTGTAGGCCTGGCGGAAGATATTGGTGGTGTGACTGCGTTCCTTTGTAGTGAAAGAGCAAGATGGATCACTGCACAAGCTATAGAAGTATCCGGCGGAATGTTTCTATAGGCTGTGGACCATGTACAGGAAAGGTTGTAAACGATCGTTTACAGCCTTTTTGCTTTAGCCAATATCGAACACGAGATGTCTCAAAAATGAACACATCTGTATATAGATAATGTATATTTCTGTTTATAGTAATTAACTGTAGATTGGCATTCGCTTGGCATGTTGGCATCCTGAATAATGACATTAAATAAACGAGATGTTTTTAAACTATATCAAGACTGCCTTCAGAAATTTTCTTCGTAACGGTAGCCATTTCTTTGTGAATATTACAGGACTGATGGTAGGCTTTTGCGCTTTCCTTCTGATTGCTGTCATTGTACAATATGCGAAAGAGTTTGATAGCTTCCACACTAAAAAGGATCGTATTTACCGTGTGCTGAGAGCTAGCCAGGGAGAAGCATCGGGTGGTTATGGTACTGGTGTACCCTTCCCATATGCAGCAGCTTTGCGGAAGGATTATTCCCAGTTGGAGAAGGTGGCGGCTATATATGGCGACAAAGATGTCCAGGTAACTATTCCCGGTACCGGAGCAGAAACGGGAAAGAAATTCAAGGAACGAAAAGGTACCTTTTTTGCAGAACCGGAGTTCTTTGAGATGTTTGATTTTAAAATGCTGACAGGAAATGCCGCCAGCGCCATCAGAGAGCAGAATACAGCATTGCTGACCCGGGAATTTGCGACAAGATATTTTGGTGACTGGAAGCAGGCCGTTGGTAAACACATCAGTGTATATGGACTGCACATAATGGTTACAGGCATATTGGAAAATCCGCCTGCCAATACGGATTTCCCATTAGGGCTTGTCATTTCTTATGCTACCCTGACACAGGTGGGTTTTGACCTGAATGACTGGGTGGGTATTACAGACAACTATTGCTTTGTATTGCCCAGGGCCGATTATGTAGCTGACCAATTAAATGGATTACTAACGGGCTTTGTATCGAGACATGTTCCTCCGTCCCATGCAGGTTACAAGTTGCTGCTGCGGCCACTGGCAGAAATGCATAGCGACAATCGCTTCGAGACATTCTCTGGTCGTGTATTCAGTAAAGAACTGGCAACCGCATTAAGCCTGATAGGTTTGTTCCTGCTGATCATTGCCTGCGTTAATTTCATCAATCTGTCTACAGCTAATGCCATTAATCGCGCAAGAGAAGTAGGAGTAAGGAAAGCACTTGGAGGCAACAGGCAACAGCTATTAATACAGTTCCTGGGCGAAACAGGTTTTACTTGCTTCATTGCCATGGCGGGTGCCATTATTCTGGCAGCTATCCTGCTTACACCTTTAAACAGACTGCTGGACATGAAGATATCATTACTGGTATTTTCGCCTGCTTCATCCATTGTATTTGTCGTGTTGTTGTGGGTTGTTGTAACCATACTGGCAGGTTTTTATCCTGCCCTTGTGCTGTCCGGTTTCAGTCCTATGAACGCTTTAAAAAGCAAGATAGGTATTGAAAGCATAAAAGGGATCAATCTGCGAAGAGGATTGGTCGTATTACAGTTCGTGATTGCACAGGTGCTCATCATTGGCACATTGATCGTCATTTCACAGATGAACTATTTCCGGAACGCAGATATGGGATTCAATAAGGAAGCTGTCATTACTGCAGGTTTTCCCAATGATAGTATTAACCGTTTGAAGCTGGACTACCTTCGTAGCGAGCTGCTGCATCAACACGGGGTAAAAGATGTGAGCTTCAGTATTTTTGCACCGACCGGTAATAATTTCTGGGCGACCGATCTGAGGTTGAGTACTAATCATACTGATGTAGCTGATATGGTCGTGAATATGAAACCAGCTGATACCAGTTTTTTTAATATCTACAAGTTTCAGTTACTTGCCGGCAGGATCTATTATGCTTCCGATACTATAAGTGAATTTGTCGTAAATGAAACCCTGGTAAAAAAGGCCGGATTCGGAAGTCCGGAAGCAGCTATCGGACAACGTATCACAATAGGGGGGCGTACACGACCGATCACTGGTGTTGTAAAAGACTTTCATGTGAGTTCCCTGCGGGAACCTATGGCGCCGGTGGTCATGACAACTATAAAGCGGAGCTACAGAACGGCCAATATCAAGATTGAAACAAAAAATGCTAAAGAAGTGGTGACCGCTATGGCGGGCATCTGGAACAAGACCTTCCCGGACTATGTCTTTGAGTATAGTTTTATTGATCAGACAGTGGCTGACTATTACAAACAGGAAGACCAGCTGGCGCAGCTCTTTAAGATCTTTGCCGGCATTGCGGTCTTCATTTCTTGTCTGGGACTATACGGCCTTATATCTTTTATGGCGGCACGTCGGAGAAAGGAGATCGGTATCCGCAAAGTATTGGGCGCAAATATTAGGGGCATCATCCTGTTACTTTCCAAAGAATTCCTTATCCTGATCGTTGTAGCTTTTGTGATTGCGACCCCTATAGCCTGGTATGTTATGGACAAATGGTTGCAGCAATTCAGTTTTGGCATCAGCATAGGAGCGGGTTTCTTTATAATCACACTACTGGCATCTGTTGGTATAGCCTGGCTTACGATAGGTCATTCCGCTATAAAAGCCGCTATTGCTAATCCCGTAAAAAGTCTGCGAACGGAATAATTGATGCAGGCAGAAATACAAAGAAGGAGGTGTCTCATTGTTGAGGTGCCTTTTTTTTCTTATTTGCAAGACGGGGTAGGAGAAAGTTACTGATATCTCCGGGATGTGGGGACGATCATCTACTGAAATTGGTGAAGAAGGAGCTGGATAAGAATACCCAGCTTTCATATCTCACGTTATGAAGAGACACGCTTATCGCATGTCTATCAGGTGCGCAATATAGTTACGTGTACCGGAATCTTCTATTAATAAGATGTTAAATAGTAGGAGTGCAGTATAGTTATTTACATTAAACTGATCATGTGAGTGCCCGTTGTTGTTGAGGATAGCTTTAAACCGATCTTTACCGCGGATCAAAGCTTGAAGTATCTGCAATAAAAAAATGACCGGAACAACGTTGTTTAATATAAATAATTATATATTGAGGGAATTTGTATATTTATAGCCATAAAATCCTGTGAATAAATAAAGTAGAAGTTTAATAGATAAATGCTAGCAACACGAAAAACAAAAATTGAGGAACGGCTCTCACAACACGGCATCAACAATTATCAGATCTCTTATCCGGAATACCTGAACTTTGATCACGACCTTTTTGCTACTCCCAGAGAGGTGGGTTGCAGGGTGATGATCCTTACTGCTATTGCTTACACGATACAGGACGAGACAAAGAAATACGGGATTGTTAAATGGTTAAAGGCAGAAAATATCTGGTCGCATGTCAGCGAAAAGGAAGTAGCATACCTGAATAGCAGAACATCAACGGAAGACGAGATACTGGACCTTTCCTGGAAGATAGAAGCTGCCTATATACTGGCCTGGGCGCTTGGACTGGTGGAGGATAAGCCTATGCCAGGTGAAGAGGCCACAGAGGAGCAGATCAATACCATGATCCAGCATCTGCCGGCGTTGGGAGAAGGGCTGGAAGGTTTTCTCAGTAGCCTGAACTTCCGTGACCCGGTCGAGATCTACGACGAGAATATCTTTTACGAACTGACTACCACTCATTTCAGGGATACATTGTTCAGCGGCGGGAAAAGCAGGGCTGACGTACATGTCCCGGCTTCATTTGAGCGGCACATGGCGCTGAACTGGCTAAGACGTTTCATGAGCATTCATGACTGGGACGATACAGATACATCTACCTGATATTATCCTTTCTTTATTTTTCGCCCGGTTACGGGCATGTGATACTCCTTTTCAGGGGTAAGTGGCTATTTTTTCCCATAATTCCGGCCGGCAAACTATATCTTGTTAGTAAAACCATTTTACTATGCAACGAGGGTATGTTCTTCTGGCATTGTTCTTCATATTGCCATTTTCCACCGTTATAGCCCAGGATACTGCGAAAACTTTCCATTTATGGCCTGATGGTGCTCCCGGGTATGAAAACCGGAAAAACGAGCCGGAAGAGGCCAAAGATTACTACGTTAAGAATATTCATAACCCCTCTGTCACCATTTATCTTCCACCGAAAGAAAAAGCGACAGGTGCAGCTGTTGTGATCTGTCCGGGAGGGGGCTTCCGTTTGCTGGTCTATAATTCCGAAGGACGAGACCCTGCCCGTTTCCTGAACAGTATCGGGGTGGCGGCTATCATCCTGAAGTATCGCTTATTCAGGGAGGAGAACTCTTCTTATACACTGGAGAAGGAGATCCGGCAGGATGCATACCGGGCCATGCGTTTCGTACGTAGCCATGCTGCCGAATGGGGTGTTGACACTAACCGGGTCGGTATCTGGGGATTTTCTGCAGGGGGAGAGGTCGTATCGCAGGTGGCATATGGTCCGGGTTACGGGAATCCCCATGCTAAAGACCCGATCGACCGTCTGAATGGCAAACCTGATTTCCAGATATTAGTATATCCGGGTCCCCTGGGCATTCCTGAAAAGGTGCCTTCAGATGCACCTAAAGCCTTCCTGATCGCTTCTAATGATGATGAATGTTGTTCTGCCCCTATTGTTAGTCTGCTGGAGCGCTACCGGCAGGCAAAGGTGCCTGTGGAGGCACATATCTTCGCTAATGGTAATCACGCCTTCAATATGGGTTACCGTTCAAATCTGCAATCTATCAAGGCCTGGCCCAGTTTACTGACAAACTGGCTGACGGATTGTAAGATCCTTTCGCCCGCACCTTCCTCCGTAAAATAAGACTCCTTCTTTATTTCAGCCTTATCAGATGCCGGTTCATATGGTGGCTGATAAGGCTTTATATTTTGAGACTTCTTTCCAATAACTCATTTATAAGCTGTAGTTAACCCATATATAACCCGTATATAATCCGTATCTTTTAGATATGGGTTATATACGGGTTATATATGGGTTATATACGGGTTATATATGGCTTATATACGGGTTATATACGGGTTATCTCTGAGAAAGCGCTATGACAGGGTATTTGCAAGGACAGTATAAATAGATATCTATGTACTATTAATTATAGCATGCTATTATAGTATATATTTAAATGTTATATGATGTCTGAAGACATTCTCAGGCAATAAAAAATATATCGGTATTTGACATTTTAATGACATTATTAGAGAGTGAGTACAGCCCATCGACAGGGCATAATCGATAAATTTGCATCGATGAATAAGAAATTAGACATTAAAAGAATTGAAAAGATCTCCAAAGCTTTAGGTGACCCATATCGTATCAGGATTGTAGAAGCTATCCGGAAAGAATCGGATTGGACGCCATGTACGATGGTCCTCGAGATGCTTGACCTTGCACAATCTACAGTGTCGCATCATATTAAGCAGCTGGTAGATGCGGATCTGCTGATAGCTGAAAAAGAAGGCCGTAATACCAAA
This sequence comes from Chitinophaga sp. S165, assembly GCF_003182155.1. Lineage (GTDB taxonomy): Bacteria > Bacteroidota > Bacteroidia > Chitinophagales > Chitinophagaceae > Chitinophaga. Next base: position 194,480 of record NZ_QGTG01000010.1, on the reverse strand, counting down.
TACAGGATCAATAAAGAGGTTTTTGAGGATTATATAAGGTTCCTGTCGCTCTTCACTGCATAACGTTTATTTCCCCTTCTCCGGACTATGCGCAACAATTACGAAACATTAGATAACCCGGTATGGCATGCATTACAAACGACACATAAGGCGTTTGCACAAGGAACTCCTGCCGTTCGGCGATATGCAGCAGGTACACTGCAATTCGTTGGATGTGCTGACCCTCTGCATGCTGATCTGAATGAAATATTACCCTGGACTTCTGCCGGAGAAAAAATGATCATCATTGGTGAGTTACCTCCTTTGCCGGATAACTGGAAACTGCTTCGTCAGTTAGATTGTATACAGATGATCTGTGATCAACCAGTATCGCTGCTAACTCCTGATGTTGTTCCGCTGGATGATGTTGAAGAAATGCTGGCACTTGTTAACCTGGTACAACCAGGATTTTTTTACAGGGATACTCCTTTGCTGGGGAATTACTTTGGTATTCGACAGGAAGGAAAGCTGGTTGCCATAGCCGGTGAACGCACGAAGATAACAGGACTGGTAGAAGTGAGCGCCGTTTGCACCCATCCAGAGTTTACCGGAAGAGGATATGCACAACAGTTAGTAGCTCATATTGTGAACAGGAATGTGGCGAATGGAGATGCGTTGTATCTACATTTTCTGACGAGTAATGACAGGGCGAGAAAGGTGTATGAGCGACTTGGGTTTAGTGACAGGAGGGCAATTGTTTTTTGGGAGGTTGTGAGGGAGAGATGAGTCCCGGGAATACTTAACACACAACAATATCCAACCAATTAACATAAAGTTTATTCAAATGAGGATATTCGATCTTCATCGAATGTATTCAGGATTATAACTATTAAATCAAGGTGATAATTTTTCTTTTATCTTTTTTGATTTCAAGTCAGGAGAAAAAGTAATATGCCCGTAAGAAAAAAAGTCGCGATGTTAAAATAACAATATCGTCAATATTAAATAACGTCAAAGGACCATTCAAAAAATCTGTGCATTTGAATACGCAGGCTGATTTATACTATTGAAATCATTAAATTGCACCCCTTGAAAAAGCCATTTTTCTTACTGTTAACAACCAATCAAGTCTCACTTTATGAGCATTACAACCATTATCTGTACCTTACCTGAAATTCGTCATCAGTTAATTCAACTCATCCAGGACGAATTTTCAGTTCCTCAACAAATTTCGGAGAAGATATATGAGAAAAGATTAGATCCACACTTTCGAAGGTTTAAACCTAATATCTGTTTCGTAATTGAATATCCTTATGTGGATAGAGTTTACCGGGATAGCTATTACTCTTACTTTTCTTCAAAGCTAGGTGACTATAAAAAAGATTGCATCAGGTTATCTTTTTTTAGTGAAGAAGTGACAATAGATAAATTCAGGGATCAAGCTCAGTTCTCAGAACTTAGAGATTGGTATCTCGGATTTATGATACTAAGGCCTACAGTACCCAATGTTGTTGGTAGAAGCGTGATTTCACCTCTAGCATTAACGCAACATGACTTTTTATGTGTAACTGGCAAATTTCAAACTACAGTATGCTCAGTTAAATTTGAAGTATCTGGCTTCCCTCATTCTTCTCAGGATACAGAAACTATTACATGCGCAGAAACTTCTATTTGGGCCGTTATGGAATATTTCGCGTCTAAATATCCGGAATATAAGCCAGTACTTCCGTCGGCAATTATCAGTACCTTAAAAAACTGTTCCAATTTTCGGCAAATACCATCTGAAGGCCTTAATATAGATCAGATGGGATATGCTTTAAGGGAGTTTGGATTTGGAACTAAGATCTACTCCAAAACCAAATTTGGTGATAGATTCGAAAATTTGTTATCCTCATATATCGAAAGTGGTTTGCCTTTGATAGCTGCTATATCGAATGTACATAATGGGGGTACTGTAGGACATGTCGTACCAGTTGTCGGACATAATGGCTCAACTAATGCAGACATTGACCAATTACAGGAAAAAAACGAACATGATGCTAAAATAGCTTCGCTTTTGAAGCAAAGAAAAATTGTGATAATTGATAATGATGATATAGAAAGAGATTTTGTCTTGGTTGATGATAATCATCCGGTTTATCAGCTCGCTCTATTAAAGCGTCCGGTACAATACTATCAAAATTCGGTTTGGGCTGGATGTGAGATAGTTCACTTTTTAGTTCCATTGTATCCGAAAATATATCTGGACGCATTTGTAGCAAAGAAATATATCAAAACATTCCTGCTAGAGAATCAGCTTAATATCCCGGAGGGGACCGAACTTTTTTGTAGAATCTTTTTGACATCCAGCCGGTCCTATAAAGATTTCTTATCGCATGATCAGAGTTTTAACCCTGATTTCAGAGACTTCATTCTGGATACCTCGATGCCGAAATTTATTTGGGTTGGAGAAATTTCATCCAGAACGCTAATAAAACGAAAAAAAGCAAATGGACTTATAATAATCGACGCTACGGAACCTAAATTAACTAATTTTAATGCACTTATAGTTAGCGGTTATAATGACTGTTTTTATTATCGTGATGAGGGCAGTAAGGAATTAGTTAAGAATTCACTATCTTTGGGAGAATTTAACATATATACTAATAACTTGAGGAGCTTCTGATATGGCAAGTAAAATTAATAGGCGAGAAGAAATTAAAGCCAGATTATTTGCGGAAGGAAAAGCCGAAATAATGGACTCTTCCGAGGCATCAGAGATCAGAGAATCCATTAATGAATATATGGAACTAGTAAAAAGGGAATACCTGCAAAAGGAACGAGAATCTCAAATAGAGGCATCTCTACTTGTGTTAACAACATAAATCTATTACATTATTTAGAAAGGCCGCCATTTGGTGGCCTTTTTTTATCCCCACCTTTTTCCGCATAGCGTAAATCTTTTTTCCATTTGCGTAAATCATGAGATAGTTTCTTTAAGAATTTCGCGGTAGGTGTAAATACATCCGTCATTAAATTTTGTAAAGCAAATTATCCTCCATGAGAAAATATCTACTGATATTCTTCTGTTTACTGTTATGCATGAACTTTAATGCGCAGGCGCTTGATGAAGCCTCCGGCACTATTACCGGTTATGTAACCACATCTGATGGTGCACCAGCTGCCGCTGTTACTGTAGAGATAGAAGGTATGAAGCGTAACACCATTACCAACAGCAAAGGGTTCTTCCAGATTAAAAATGTAGCCGCTGGCACTCACCGTGTACGGATCTCTTTGATAGGTTATGAAACCGCTATTAAAGAAGTGATTGTGCAGGACAATGCCACCGTTGCTATAGAAATGCAATTGAAAATCTCCAACACGCAACTAAAAGAAGTTGTCGTATTGGACAGCCACAATAAAGTGGCGGATAAGAGCAGTGACTATGTCGCCCGTTTGCAGCTTGACAATCTTGAGAACCCGCAATCTTATAGTGTAGCTACCAAAGAACTCTTACAGGAAAAGAACGTCATGAGTTATGAAAGTGCCGTGCGTTCCATACCTGGTATGGTATTGAGCGCAGAAGACTATCAGGGATCTTCCAATGCCTTTGTACGTGGTTTCTCTACAAACCCATACATCCGTAATGGGATCTATTTTATGAACCTTGTGTCGGGAGATCCGCAGAATATTGAGCGGCTGGAAGCTATCAAAGGTCCTTCTGGTACGCTATATGGATCACAGGGTATAAGTTATGGTGGATTGATCAACAAGGTTACCAAAAAACCTTTCAGCACCCGTGCGGGAGAGGCCGGATTGAGCGTCGGTGGTTTTGGATTCAGCAGGTTGATTGCAGATATCAATACACCGGTAAATGAAGATAACATAGCCCTGCTTCGTGTGAATGCGGCCGCTACCTGGCAGCAAAGCTTCCCGAATAACGGTACACAACGTACGTTCCTGTTTGCACCAAGTTTCTCCTACAAGATCAATGACAAGCTGGATATCCTGATAGATGCCGAGTTGAATAGCAACAAACGTACAGCACTTATTGCATATCCGGTATATTCTGCAGGAGGTTATACCCGATATGATCAATTGCCGCTCGATTACTTTGCAGGATATGGTTCTAATAAAGCTGATTATCCTCCCAGCACAACCTACAATTTCTATACGCAGATCAATTATAAGTTAGGCAATAACTGGCGCCTGAGCACAAACATTGCTTATAGTGATTTCAATTATAACAGTGGAACTATCGGCCTTTATATGCAGGGACCGGATACGCTGCTGCGCGATATCTACGATTTCTACTGGCAGTATAATAGTGTCGAGATCCAGCCTAACCTTACAGGCGAATTCAAAATCGGCAGCGTAAAGAACAAACTGCTGGTAGGTCTGGATTATCAGGATATACAAACGCTTGCAACAGGTTACTCCATTTATCCGGTAGATACCATTGACCCGCGAGGTCCTTTTGCATCCTTCCCGATAAAGAAAGTGAGAGCATCTGACGCTTACAGCGATTCTTATTATGAGGCGGCTTTCAAACAGAAAACATATGGCGCTTACATTACGGATGTGATCAATTTCAACGACAGGCTAAACCTCCTGTTAAGTTTGCGCTACGACCATTATAAAGATGGCGGTTATCAATACAGTAATACGCCCGGCAGCGATGGAAGTGGTCCTAACACCAGTGCGCTCGCTCCTAAATTAGGTGTGACCTACCAGGTGCTGAAAGACCATGTTACTGTATTTGCCAACTATATGCAGGGACTAAATTATGTCGCACCAGATATGTCGGGTAAAACCTTTAAACCTGAAAGGGCCCAACAGGCAGAGGGAGGTGTAAAGATAGAACTGGCGGATGGTAAACTGTCTTCAACCATGAGTTATTATAATATCAGGGTAAAAGACATCGTGCGTACAGACCCTTCCAATCCTAACACTTCTATTCAGGATGGCACACAGGAAAGTAAAGGAGTTGATGTAGACATTATAGCAAGTCCGGTGAGAGGGTTGAGCATTGTGGCCGGCTATGCTTATAACAACAGCAAATTCCTCAAGTCTGACACTGGCAAGGAAGGCAAACGCCCTTATGGCACACCTGAAAACTCAGGTAATATATGGGTTAGTTATACACTGCCACAATCAGCATTGAGTGGCCTGGGACTGGGCGTTGGTGCGGTATATACAGATGATTTCTTTGGTACTGACGACAACGATATCACCATACCCGGTTATACTGTTTTCAATGCGAACCTGTTCTATAATCAGCCTAAGTTCCGTGCAGCCCTGAGTGTAGACAACGCAGGTGACCGCAGGTACTGGAATGTATTTGGCGCACCACAGATGACAAGAAGGCTGATAGCTTCTTTGACTTTCAGGTTCTAAGTGAAACATATATAAACCTATATAAGCCGGAGCTATTAAACTCCGGCTTTTGTTTTTTTAATTTTCCTGCCAGCATTTTTCAACTCGTTAAGATTAAATTGCAGAAGTACCAAAAGATAATCTTGATAGGGTCAATAAAATAACCCTAAAAAATAATAACCTGCTATTTTGATGGATTATTAAATGCCTGCGAAATAACATACGACACCGACGTTCGGGGATCCGTATCTGGCATTACTAACTTAGCATATTTTATCCCGCTTACTTCACTATTGGGGAGATCTTATTTTCTTCCTTATTACGAGGTTGTATAAGAGTGTCTTTGGGGGGAGTTTTTTTCGATACAGATACAGGAAAGTACTTATCCTTTTCTGGCTTCTTTAAATAAACAAGGATCGATACAATTAGAGCTAGAGACGAAAATATAAATGGAACATATCTGGTCCTGTAGATAAACTGTTTACTTAGAACATCATACTTCTCTTTTTGTATGGACATTTCTTTTTCCCTGGATATTTTCTTTCTTAGGTCTTCAAAGCCGCTGAATTGCCAACCATCATCACTTAGCATAGTACTTTCCTCTATGAAAGGTTTGATCAGGCTCTTTTCAATTAATTCTTTTTTTATAATTATTTTTTGAGTCTCATCATATTCGATTGAATTCCAGTTTAAAATTCCGTTTGATGACTTATGATAGAGGAGTATTTGCTCCGCCATTTTTTCCTGATCCGGGGACATAACAAATTGCGTTTATTCAACTATTGAATGAAGGGAATTATTTAATAATTACTTAAATTTACTAAAATAAGTAACCCCATGCAAAAGAATAGCTCCCAAGGGGAATTAGGCTTCAATATAGATGATAATAACACATTAAGTAATAGAAGTGTATTTACGATTGATTTTACGTCAGAAGATCTATTTGGTCATCATGATGCAGCTTACGAAGAAATATCTCTTCTGCAAAGTTATAGTGTGCGCAGAACTGATTGCCAGGATTTCTTCGATGAGAAACGCCAATTTATGATTCTATGCGCTCCAAAAGGAACAGGTAAAACAACTATTTGCAGGCTTTGGCAGTTGGACATAGACAAAAAAAAGAATACTATTAGTGATGTTAAATTCGATACAGAAGTTTCTCCCGATTTGAAAGACGCATCGTTGACACAATGGATAAGGGCCTGGAAACATCAGATCACGAAGGTAATAATATCTGGTATCGATGAAAAGATATTGCCTGTAGTAGATATTGAGCAAGTGGTTGAAATATCAGAAAGAAAGCAAAACAGGAGAAAGCGGTTATTTGAATTACTAATTGAAAATTTTAATTCGGTTCTTGGTAAAAATACTAAGGCTTTGACATACGAGGAACAAACTAATATGTTGGCCAGGCTGAAAGAAATGAGTGCATATAATATCTGGATTTTTCTTGATGAAATTGACCAGTATTTTACAAAAGAAGAGTATTCCATCAGGAAAGTGGGGGGAATGTTACTTGCGGCAAGAGAATTGACCGGGCATTTGTCTAATTTATACTTAAGGACAACAATTAAACCAAATGTATTGGCGATTCTTTTATCTAAAATTGACAATATCTCCAATATTCGGGAATTAATTGTGAATCTGTCTTGGAACGATGAAGGTATCCGGGCCATTTTGGCGAAACGTGTAGAGAGCTATTTGGAAAGAAGAGGGCTTTACTCAAAAGCGTCTGACCTTTTTCCGATAAAAGAAGTGGCCTTAAGAGAAGAGTGGCTTGTCAGCCAGGTATTCTCGACTAGTAACTTTGACTTGGGAAAGAATAATCGGCCGCCTCATAAAATCCTTTCGGTACTTTCCTTCAGACGCCCAAGATGGTTACTCGATTTGTGCAAAACGGTCACTAGCGGCGTTAAAGATAACAGCGTACGAACAATTAGCTTCGACTACGTTGAAGGCCGCCTACCCGATTACGGAAAGGATCGGATGGTGGATCTTACTACAGAATATGGAACGCAATGTCCACAGTTAAATCTTATTATACAAGGGTTTCGCAACCGTAAGTCTAGTTACTATTATCAGGAACTGGAGGATATGGTACAAGCAAATATAGCTTCGAAGATCAACGTTGAAATTGTGGGAGTATCTGTTCAATGCAGCGGCAGGCAAATTATCCAATTTCTCTTTGAAATTGGATTTATAGAACCAGTGAAATACTTTAAAGATAAATCATATGATGTGATCCATTTTGATAAGTCGCCGAATTTTATTGATGAGGAGGGAACAATTGATGCAAACCAGCCTGACTACGACTTGTTTTGGAAAATTCATCCGGCATTCAGAAATGCGTTGTTTTTAACTAAGCCTTCCAAAAACAACAGAAAATAAAAAGGAGCATTGAAATAACTGTGAATATTATAATGTAAGTTTTTTCAAAAGAAAAAGGCTTTCAGGCATTTGCCCGAAAGCCTTTAATCTGTAAAAGGAATATACTTAACTAACCACTATCAATGATACCCGTTATTCTGTCTCAGCGTAGGCGTACTTCCATTGGTGGAAAGATCGATCTGCCGCTGCGGAATGGCGAAGTATTCATTCGTCCCCTTTGCAAAGCTGGCTCCCTGAATATCCAGTGTTCTTGCCCCTTCAAAATTGAAGAAAGCATTCAGGACCTGGTCGGCGATTCCCCAGCGTACGAGATCAAAGAAGCGGTGCCCCTCCATGGCCAGTTCCAGCTTACGTTCAAAATAAACGGCTTTTAAGGCGTAATCCTGGCCTTTAGAGGCAAAGGTGCCTGCTGGGTAGGGCGCAACCTTATAACTGGCAGCAGGGACGTTAGAAAAGCCATTCATGGGGTTACTATTGTCCTTATACCTGTAAACTGTACTTGCCGGTTTAGCCGCACGTTCCCTGACGAGGTTCACATACGCTTCTGCGGCATCATAATTATGAAGTTGGGCTTCACATTCTGCCGCCAGCAATAGTACATCCGCATAACGGATCAGGTTATAGTTGATGGCATTACCCGGCGCCCATCCACGGGGATCGTAATACTCGTCCTGTGTTGCCTGCCAGTATACGTTCTTTTTAGGAGAGTAATGACCGGCAGTGGAAGCTTCCCTGATCCAGGTATCACCAGGATGTACACCCCAGTCAAGATAGGGAATACCCTGACGGCCTACTGTCCAGTCCAGGCGCGGATCGACGGTTTCTGTATTTACATTATGCGTATTGTAGCTGTCGAGGAAGGGCAATCCCTGGGGATCGGTAATGTAAGAGTTCACGAGGTCCTGTGTTGGCTGAAAAAATCCGCAGCAACTGAAAGGGCCGTTATAGGGATAGTTCAGCATTTGTCCCTGGTTGGCATTGGCCGAAGTACCTGAATTGTCATTGGCATCAAACTGTATGGCGAAAACAGATTCAGAAGTATTCTCGGTAGCAGCGTCGAAATTATCTTCAAAACGGTCCCTCAATGCATAAAGATCACCGCTTGATGTAACACCCTGTGTTGTGATCTGGTCAAAGAGAGGTTTAGCTTCTGTGAACTTGTGCTCAAACATGTATGTCTTCGCCAGATAAGAAGCGGCTGCCCATTTATTGGGTCTGCCTACTTCTGTTTGTGTAATGGCGAGGTTGTCCATGGCGAATTTAAAATCAGCTTCGATCTGAGGCCAGATGTCCTGGTCATTTGGCGCCTTCATATCTGTGGTCTTTTCATCTATCCACGGTACCATGTTAAACATCTTTTTCAGATCGGAATAGTAGTGGCCGCGTAGGAAACGTGCTTCGGCCGCTGCTTCTGTTTTTTCTGCTTCGGTCATGTCGGTAACATCAGGTAGTAGCTTCAGTACAGAGTTACAACGTGTCACACCCTCATAGTTTACCCGCCATTTGTCATTCAGGAAGCTGTTGGTAGCTCCTGCACTGAATCTGGCAAGGTCCAGGGTGGGAGGGGAATCGAAATGATCGCTGCCTTTATGTGCGTCACCGCCACACACACTGCCATAGATCCAGTTGTCGGGAGATACTGCAAAGCCCGCGCCTCCAGACAGATTGGTCATATCGCCATCTGTGAAGTCCTGTCCGTCAAGTGCTGCATAAGCACCTACTAACAAAGCATTGACGCCTTTCTTATTGGCAATGAGCTCTTCTTTCAGAGAAGAGGGGGGGACCCTGTCGAGAAAATCACTGCAGGAAGGCATAAGAATACCTATGCCTGTTATGAAGAGTATCGCTATATGTTTAGTCAGTTTCATGGTTTTCAAGTTTAACATCAGAACGTAAGATTCAGACCTGCCAGGAACTGGCGCTGACTTGGGTAAGTGCCTTCATCAATACCAAAACTCCGTACATCACTGCCGCCTATCTCCGGATCAATACCTGAGTACTTTGTAATGGTGAACAGGTTTGCCGCCTGTACATAGATGCGTAGTCTTTCGATATGCAGCCGGCCTCCCAGTTGTTGAGGGAAAGTGTAACCCAGCTGTATATTCTTACAGCGGAGGTAAGCGCCGTTTTCAACGTAGTAGGAGTTAGGCACGGCATTCGTGCTGAAAGAGCCTTCGCCTTCCTGTATCGGAGCTTTGGCATTCATACGGTCGGGCAGCCAGGAGTCATATAAAGCAGTTTTACTCTTAGCACCGTCAAATGAAGAGGAGAAGTCCGTCCACCATTTTACCTGGTTCCAGATCTCATTGCCCTGTACGCCAAACAGGAACATACTGAAGTCAAATTGTTTGTATGTCAGTCCCAGGTTGATGCCATAAGAAACTTTAGGGTTCGGGTTGCCCAGGAAGGTACGGTCATCAGCGTTTATCACTCCATCATTGTTTAGATCTGCATACCGGAAGCGGCCGGGAGCAGCATCTTCCTGAAAACTGGCCGATGGATCGCCGGTGGTTGATTGTGCTGACTGGTCAGCTTTATCAATGTCGCTCTGACTATTCCAGAAGCCATTGATCTTATACCCGTAGAAGCTGGAAATAGGCTGACCAACGGCATTACGGATGATGCTTTCTGCGAAGTTGCGGGGCTGGCTGTCAAAGTAGTCCACACCCTGCGCGATCTTCACGATCTTGTTTGTAAATGTGGTGAAGGTAACATTCGCATCAAACTTCAGATCTTTGGCAATGTCTGTATGGCTGCTTACAGTAAGGTCCACTCCCTTGTTCTTCATGTTGGCCACATTGGAGTAAGGGGCAGGTGCTGTACCATAGGTGCCTGGCAGTTCATTGTTGTAGAGCAGGTCTTTGATATTCTTCTGATAATAGTCTGCGGAGATCTCCAGTTTCCCGCCAAAGAGCGTCGCGTCTATACCAATGTTGGTATTAATATCGCTTTCCCACTTCGCATTCGGATTGCCGATCTGCACCTGTTGGAAACCCAGTACGATGCTGTTGTTCGTACCCAGCAGATCATAGTACGAAGTGTTCTTGTTACCGCCATAAAGTGTAAAGGCATTACCAGGAGTAAGGCTCAGCTGATTACCCATAATACCCCATCCTCCGCGTATCTTCAGGTCTGTTAACCAGCTGACGTCTTTGAGGAAAGATTCCTGTGAAATACGCCATCCTGCGCTGGCTGCAGGGAACAGTCCATACCGGTTATTGATACCGAATTTAGAAGAACCATCACGGCGCAGTGTTCCACTCAACAGGTACTTGTCTTTAAAACTATAATCCACTCTGCCGATGAGTGATAACAATCCCGCGGAATAGCGGTTAGCAGTAATGACCTGTCCACCGGCGCCTGTGCCGTTATCTACGTAATCAGGATCGAAAATGAAGAAGTCCTGGGTGGTGCCTATTTGCTGACGGGAACGCTCATCATAAGCTTCCGCACCTACCAGTATGTTGAGTGTATGTACTTTATTAAAGCTGTTATGATAATTCACGGTGTTTGTCCATGTCCAGTTATGTTCGAAGTTGCTGGACTCTGTATAGGCATTCACTCCCGCGTTCTCTTTGTTCTCGTATTGCGGATAGGTGAAGTTATGCCGCCATCCGGAATTGACCTCACCGCCAAAGCTGGTGTGGAAGGTGAAGTGGCGGAGGAAGTCGATATCAGCATAGATATTTCCGAATACCCTGTTCACCTGTCCACGGTCATTCCTGGTCCGGTACTGCATGGCAACGGGATTCATGGCATCTCCAAGCCCCAATCCGTTAGATCCGCCAAAATTGCCCCTGATGTCATATACAGAGATAATAGGCTGTTCACGTAAAGCCATGCCCACGGCACCACTGGCAGTAAGCAGATCTACGGTCGGGTTGTCTGTAATAGAGAAGGAAAGGTTTTCTCCTATGCGGATATTTTTACTGATACTGAACTGGCTGTTGGAACGCACGATATATCTTTTCAGATAAGTGTTCATCAGTGTTCCCTGCTGATTGAAATAGTTCAATGAGAAGAGGTAACTGCCTCTGTCGGTGCCTCCGCTGACAGACAGGTTATGACTGGTCATAGAGGCAGGATTGAAGATCTCATGGAACCAGTCAGTACCTTTTTTGTTAGCTTTTGTGATATAATAAAAACTATTATAATCGTCCTGGTCAGTATAGTTGGGATTAACATAATAGAGATCAGGATTTACGCGTGGATCACCTTCCGTTAATCCAACGGGCTGGATATAATCAGGTAATACTGGCGTTGCACCATTGCCATATAAAGTGTCGCTTAACGGAATGCCGGTGTTCTTATAACGCAGCCAACGCAGATTTGCCATTTCCTGTGAATTGAGCGTATTCCAGACATTACCGCCTTTCGGGTACTGGCGACCGTAATAAGCGTCGTACCTGATCTTCACTTTACCATTACCTTTTTTAGTGGTGATGATGATCACACCGTTAGAAGCGCGTGAACCGTAGATGGAAGCAGCACCAGCATCTTTCAGTACTTGCATGGATGCTACATCATTAGGGTTGAGGTCATTGATACTTTGTGTGGGCACACCATCCACTACGTAAAGGGGGCTGTTGTTGTCAAATGTATTTACACCACGTATGCGTACTACAGGTTCTTCGCCGGGCTGTCCGGAGCCAATAACGGTCACACCGGAAGCTTGTCCCTGTAGCTGACTGGTGACTTGCCCTGATGGCTGTTTTACCATTTCACCGATGTCTATGACAGTAACAGCACCAGTCAGGTCTTTCTTACGTTGTGCGGTATAACCCGTTACGATCACTTCGTTGAGTGTGCTTGTATTTTCTGTTAAGGTAATATTGATCTCTGATTGGGTGCCTACAGGAATTTCCTGCGACTGGTAACCGACAAAAGTGACTTCTATGATATCATTGCCGGTACCGGAAATATTAATTGTATAAGAGCCGTCGGCTGTTGTTACAGCACCAATATTGGTGCCTTTAACGCGAACGGTTACACCCGGTAATGCAGCGCCTTTTGCATCAGTGACCTTTCCGCGCACCGGCCGTTGGGCGGTCATGGTGGTGATGACCGGTGCTTTCTCCTTTGCTTTTACGAGGTAGAATTTCTCACGTACTTTTTCAAAGGAAAGATTGAAAGGGGCTAGTGTTCGTTCCAGCGCCTCTTCGGGTGATTTGCAGGAGGCAATATCTACGTTGTTTTTCTGATCGGTGATCAGTTCACTTTTGTAAGCGATGGAAATACCGAATTTTATTTCCGTTTGCCGGAATAATTGCCTGATGGATATTTTATCCTGCTGTTTAAGCAAGTGCAGAGCAGGCGTAGCGTCCGGACTATGAGCCAGCGCATGGGAGCATAGGGCGCCTGATACAAATACATGCATCAGCAGCACACGTAAACATTTTTTCATGTGCGATCTAATTTTGGTTAATAAAAATCTGGGTATCAGTTTTTCGCCTCGTGGTCTGTATTATCCTGTTTGTAAAAGCGTACATTAAAAGCTTTTTCAAACTGTATCAACATTGTATCTGCGTTATAAATGATCGGCATAGATCCGGAAACCTTGTATCGCAGCGCCCTGGGATCTTTTACCGTAACACGCCGGTCAAATACCTGCTGCATGAACAGTATCGCATCCGCAATAGTGTATTCATCCATGATCAATTGCCCACGTGTCCAGGCAATCACTTTCTCTGCGTCAGTCCTGCTTTTGGTATATTCTCCATCCGTTTTATCATAACGCAGCATTTCTCCCGGTTTGAGGTACAGTTGTGTCGGATGTTCAGATTGTTGTTCCGTGATATTCAGTTTAATACTTCCTTTATGTAAGACAACGGCAATTTTATTTCCGAAGTTATTCACGTTGAATTGTGTGCCTAATACTTCTACCGAGAGGTGATCATATGTGTGCACTATAAATCCTGTATGCTCTTTGGTATGCCGTACATTGAACCAGGCTTCACCGTCCAGCCATACTTCCCTTAGATGCGCTTCCTTCTGTGTATAGAGCAGGCGGGAACCAGCATTCAGTAATACTTCAGAGCTATCTGGTAATAGCAGTCTTTTTGTTTGTCCCGGCAGTGTGGACATACTCGCAGTAACAGGGCGGAATGATGGAGTTCTCATCGTTAGCCACAGTATGCCCATGAAAACGAACAAGAATACCGCTGCGGCATATTTCCATGAAAAGAGCCTGCGGAAACGGCTGACTTGGGGGGCGATGGGAGTTTGCAGTGCAGCTATATCATCCGTAGCAATACTGTCCCATATATTGTCCCACAGCTGTTCTTTCTGTGCTACTGTCATCTGGTAATCACGGAAATGAATGGACCTTACCAGCTGAACCGCAGCGTCGACGGTCGCTTTTTTCTCAGGATACTGTTTCAGCCAGTTGTCCCAGTAATAAGTATTCTTCACATCCGGGCGCAATACCCACTCCTGGAAATATTCATCCATGGCAAAGTCGCGGGCGGTATATAAATGGTACTGCTGCAAATGGTCGCTTTAATATAAAGAGACGGGGATGAAAAGAATCTCATCACTTTTGGAGAACTTTTTTTTAAAAATATCAGGGTGATAGATAAGATGGGGATTATCAGCTATTTACCGGGATGTAGTAAAAGGAGCAGAACTGCCGGAGGGAGTGTTTTTTTGAGCACACCGATGGCCTTTGAGATGGTATTGTAAACAGAATCAACCTTCATGGACATCATGTCAGCTACTTCCTGGTAAGAGAGCTCATGGAAAAAGCGCAGGTAGATGGCTTCCCGCTGTCTGGAAGGCAGGGCATTCAACGCGGCGTGCAGTTGCCGGACCTGTTCCTGCTGGTTCTCATCCTGTATGATAGCGTGCTCCCGGCTTGGGATCAGTTCAAAGTCAAAAGGGATTTCTGTTGTTTCTGCTCTGAAGCGACGGTCTCTTTCCAGGGTACGTAACAGGCGCCTGCGTAAGCTGGAGAGCAGATAATAACGGATATTCAGGAGTTGGTCTGCCAGGTGTTCCCTGGTCTGCCAGAGGTCATGAAAGAGCTCCTGGAGGCAGTCCCTGACCAGTTCTCCGTCACCGCAAAGATGGACGCCATAATGGTACAGATCATCGACGTACTCCTGGTAGATCATGGCAAACGCATCCCGGCTGCCTTGCCGGAAGCTGTTCCAAAGCTCTTCCTGGGGAGAAGGGGAGTGGGAAGCAGTGATATTTGTTTTTACTGCTTTCATACTGATTTAGTTGGTTGATATATTCCTCTAGCCAGAATAAATGTAAGCATTTTGAGAAAATATAGGAAGTATGTTGCCGGAAGGGGAGGTACCTTCAGGATAGAAATGCTTGTTCCCATGAAACCTCAACTCTCTTTATTACTCCTTTTATTGATTAGCCACCTTCTTCCGGCACAGGATACAACACAACTGATCTCCGTACATGACCCTGTGATGGCAAAGCAGGGAAACACTTACTACTTGTTTTGCACAGGCCGTGGTATAGCTGCCTGGTCATCCAAAGACCTGCAAACCTGGAAAAAGGAACCAGCTGTATTTACTGCGCCTCCACAATGGGCTGTAAAAACGGTACCAGGCTTTAAAGGGCATATATGGGCGCCGGACATCAGTTATTATAACGGAATGTATTACCTGTATTATTCTGTGTCAGCGTTTGGAAAGAACACTTCCTGTATCGGGCTGGCTACGAACAAAACACTGGACGCCTCAGATACAGCGAATTATAAATGGGTGGACCATGGGAAGATCATTCAATCATCCCCCGGGAAAAGCAACTGGAATGCTATAGACCCGAACCTGGTCGTGGATGCTAAAGGGCGTCCTTATCTCGCCTTTGGATCTTTCTGGGATGGGCTGAAGCTGGTGAAACTGAATAAAGACAGAATGAGTATTGCGGAAAGCCCTGATGCAATTCCCACTATTGCCAGCAGGAAGCAGTCAGCGGCCAAAGAGCTACCTGCCATTCCTGGTAACCCTCCGGATGCGGGGGGGAATGCCATTGAGGCGCCGTTTATTTTCAGGAAGGATGGTTACTACTATTTATTCGCTTCTATAGACTATTGCTGCAAAGGCGTGAATAGCACGTATAAGATGATAGTAGGTCGCGCGAAAGAACTCGAAGGACCATACCTTGATAAAACAGGGGTGGATATGGCGATAGGGGGAGGCACGGTCCTGTTACAGGGAGATGCTGCCTGGCATGGTGTAGGGCACAATGCTGTTTATAAGTTTGATGATGATCCGCATTATTACATGATCTTCCACGGCTATGATGCCGGGGATAACGGACGATCTAAGTTAAGGATCACGCGGCTGACATGGGACAATGCAGGCTGGCCGGTTATTACACTATAGCAGGCGTTTTTGCAGCCTTGACTTGATGATGTACACAACAATACCTGCCATTGTTACTGTGGCGCCGGCAAGCATCATATGCAGACCGGTAGAAATAAATATGCCTATCCAGATCATAATTGCGAGAATAACCGGTAGTGGGTACAAGGGCATATGCCATTTGAAGAAATTCCTTCCCTCTCTTTTGCTGAGCAGTATCAGGCCTACAGCCTGTGCAATGAACTGTATCATGATACGCATTGCGAGAATGGCGCTGATCACTTCTTTGATCTTGAATAGCAGGCTGAATATAAATGCGATCGCTCCTAAGAAAAGCAGCGATACATAAGGGAAATTTTTGGTAGGGTGAAGACGTGCGAATATTTTGAAGAAGGCGCCATCCTGCGCCGCTGCATAGGGAATACGGCTGTAACCCAGGGTAGCAGAGAATACGGAAGCGAAAGCCACCCAAAGTATCAGGATAGTGGCGATCCTGGCAGCCGTGTATCCGCTAAGTACCTCAATGAACTCACTTACTACGAACGGACTGTGTTGAACACGGTCAAACGGTAATACGGAAGCCACGCTGATATTCATACAGAGATATAGTACTGTGATGCCTGCAATGGAGATTAACATGCTGCGGGGAATATTCTTTTCCGGTTGCCTGATCTCGCCACCCAGATGGCAGACGTTGTAATAGCCGAGATAACTATAAATAGTTTTCACACTGGCAAAACCGAGTGCAGCTGCAAATGCAGCGTTGAGCTCCAGTCCGTCGTTTATGTGTTTAACAGGTTCCAGGAAGCGGCCATGTGCGATGCCGCCGGCAATGATCCACACCATAGTAACGAGAACGCCTACCCACAACAGTACACTGATCCTGCCGATAGTCTCGATATTGCGATAAAGCAGGAAAATGATCAGGATGACCATGCCACCACTGACGGCCTTCGTACCCCAGAAGCCTAAGGGGAAGATATAACCGGTGTATTGTGCAAAACCGATAGCTGCAGAGGCAATAACTAGCGGCGCCTGTATCATGGTTTGCCATACGAAGAGGAAACTCATGAGCTTTCC
Source organism: Chitinophaga sp. S165 (assembly GCF_003182155.1). Taxonomy (GTDB): domain Bacteria; phylum Bacteroidota; class Bacteroidia; order Chitinophagales; family Chitinophagaceae; genus Chitinophaga. The sequence goes on along the minus strand of NZ_QGTG01000010.1, from coordinate 177,354 downwards.
TGTTTTCGGACCGAAGCCCTCTTTCAGGAAATTGTAACTACCGCCAGCTTTTGGAAAGGTAGCGCCCAGTTCACTCCATACCATCGCATCGATGAACGATAGTACGGCCCCGGCTATCCAGGCATACAGGAAGCCCGGACCGTGCATGGCTTCAGCTACTACGCTCAATACAATGAATGGGCCTATGCCCACCATATCTGTCATATTAATAGCAGTAGCCTGTAACAGACTAATGCGCCTGGATAGTTCTGGTTGCTTCATTTGTGGCGTAAAAGTAAATATTTACACCGCAGCGAAGAAATATTTATTGAAAATTATCGATGTTTAGCATAATCCTTTCCCGCCGGGTGCTTTTCTTTTACTTCAATACTTTGTACTTCATCCATACAACATCTTCACCCAGTTGTTCCAGATGAGCCAGTTTAAGGTGTTTATACGGAATACTTTCAATAGTAGGCAGACCTGTATCATTAAAGGTAGCAGTACTCGTACCATCAGCGATAGGATAATAGAGGATGCTGAATTCATCTATCAAGCCGGATCTGTGGAATGAGCCATTGATGCCTCCGCCGCCTTCCAACATTATTTTATTGATATTAAAGTGCTGTTGGAGCTTTGTGAGAACAAGGGAAAGATCTACCTCAGTGGCGCCACCAAACAGGTAAGAAATACTTTTTGATTGCAGATACCCCAGGTATTCAGCCGCCACCTTTTCTGTCAGCACAACTATCAACCTGTCGCCGTCAAGATCATTGGAGTCCCATCCCAGCTTACCGGCAGCATCAAGTGCGATCACATAAGAATCTGCCTGTGCATCAGCAATGAAATCTGTTTTATCCTGTATTTTTCCAAAGCCAGATAAGTCGGGTAGTTCAGTCGCAAAATGTTGTTCCATTGTTACTCTTCCGCAGAACCATGCATCTGCGTTTTCCTTTTTTCCTCCTGTTTGTTCGTAGAATTCAACTCCTTTAAACGGTTTCCAGTTCTCTGTAATGATCCTGCCGTCAATTGAACAAAGCATGTGACAAATAACGTATGGTTTCATAATCCTCAGTATTATTATGGTACAAAGATGAGGCAAATTGACGAACAGGATCTGATGAAAAACAAAGTATACGTTACTCTTTTCAAAGATAGTGGCCTATTTGGTGCTCTTAACAAGTGCTTTGTTGTTTTTACCCCATTCATATACATCTCTATGGAGACGGCCTATATGGATCTATTGGCCTGAGTAAATTCAGGTGTTTTACTAAAGGGATTGTTTCTAAGCAGTTTTCAGTATATTGCTGATACATCCCGTTCCACGACAGAAAGCAAACCATATAAAGACAGCACCAATGAAACTATTGTCAACCTTTTTACTATTGACCGCCTTTTCAATAAGTAACTTGTATGCGCAGTCAATACCTGATTCTACCATCAAAAAAGTAAATGCGCTTTTTGAGAAATGGAATAAACCAGATGGGCCAGGATGCGTGATAGGCATTGTTCGGAATGATTCGCTGATCTATTCAAAAGGATTTGGCCTGGCTAATGTAGAAGATAGTGTTATGAACACTCCGCAGAGTATATACTACATGTGCTCTGTTTCCAAACAATTTGCAGGTTATAGTATAGTGTTGCTGGCAAGACAGGGAAAGGTGAAACTGGATGAGGATATTCATACGTATCTCCCCTGGATGCCTGATTTCGGGAAGAAGATAACAGTGAGGAACTTATTGAACCATACCAGTGGAATACGAGATGACATCCATATGGCCATTATAGCGGGTTTACCAATGGACGGAATGCTTACGCAGGAAATTGCATTGAACATACTGAAGGACCAGCGTTCGCTGAATTTTGATCCGGGTACAAAATATGCTTATTCCAATTCGAATTATGTGTTATTGTCTGAAATCGTTAAAGCAGTAAGTGGACGTCCCCTGACAACATTTGCAGATTCAGCGATATTCAGGCCGTTGTCAATGACCAGTACCCGTTTTGTGGATAACCCCAGGGAAATGATCAAAGGAAGGGCTGCTTCATATAGTAATGATGATGCAGGGCGTTTGGGGAACAGTTACCAGAATGTATACACATTGGGAGATGGTGGTTTATTTACCAATGTTGTTGATATGTCGCATTGGATCATGAATTTTTATACACCTAAAGCAGGAGACAGTAAAGATATTGAACAACTGACTGAAAAAGGGAAACTCAGATCAGGCAGGGAGATTAGCTATGCTTTAGGAGTTGCTGTAGATAAAGACAGGGGAAACAGGAGGATCATACATAACGGCGGACTGGCGGGCTACCGCACTGTTATTACTATATATCCGGATGTAAAAACAGGCTTCATTATTTTCTCTAATGCCGGCAATGGTGAAGTATATGGAAGGGTGGACCAATTGGCTGCACTTTTTATTCCCGAGGTACTCACTACTGATATTAACCGGACAACCGACCTGACGAAGAAGGACTCTGCAGATGCGGTACTGAAGGATACCATCGCGGCGAAGGCATTAACCGGTATTTACTACGCAGAAGATAGTTACCAGGCAAGGTTTACTGTGCGGGACGGCCGCTTGTGGATGAACGGCAATGACCTGATGATAAGAAAGGCAAAGGATACATTTTCATTATTCCGGAATATGCGGGTAGAATATGCATTTAACAGGAAGACCGAAAGCCTGGACCTTATCACACCTGTTTCTCCGGGAGAGCCCATTCATATGGTAAAAGTACATGAGGTGCCTTCCATGAGTGATGGACAGTTAAAAAACTATGTAGGGACCTATTATAGCCGGGAACTGGATTGTAACTATCATATCACGTTAAAAGATCACCAACTGTTTTTAAATGCGCACAAGCGGGATCCGGGGAGGATTACATTGACAGGCACTGATCATATGGAAAGCCCATATCCGCTGATGTACCATATGCTGATATTAAGAGATGCTAATAAAAAGATCAAAGGCTTTGAACTGAACATTGGCGGAACGACGCACCTGTACTTTGAAAAGACCAGATAGATCTGTTAGTCATTTATTGCTATTTCCCTTTTCTTCATGGGTGATAGCATTCTTCCAAACAGCCCGGCAATCAGCCTGATCCTCGCCATGATCTTTTTCTTGAGCGGGCTGGCGCCATGATCGAGCAAGAGGTCAATCACATCATTACGCCCGAAGGTGGCTGCGTAGGTAAGAGCAGTTGCACCATGGTCTGTTTCTGTGCTGACAGAAGCGCCTTTCTTCAATAGCAGTTTTACTATGTCTGTATGCCCCTTGAAGCTGGCACCCATTAAAGCGGTATGTCCCAGGTTATCTTTCAATTCTGTTTTAGCACCCGCTTTAAGTAGGAATGATACAGCCTCGCTATGATCATAATAGGCAGCGATGATCAGTGGTGTTGAACCCCTGTCATCTCTCGCATTGAGTTGCCCTTTTGCTACAAGCTCTTTCAGAACGAAAACATCGTTTGCCCTTGCTGCTTCGAATATGTCGAGTTCCATGGTTGTAATGTTTAAATGGTAAATGATGTGCAATATTATTTATTCTGTTCAGTTGGTAATACTGAATAGAATAATATCATGGCTGATAGATTTTGTCTATTGATTTGAACAATGTCAATTCGTTTTTTGATAGAGGTAATCTATAAGCCATTTTATTTCTTTATTCTCTTTTCTCATGATGAGCGCAAGGATACTTTTGTAACCGTAAACCAAACAAAAAAAAATACGCCTTATGAGTCAAGATCTGAATACAACGCAGAACGGGCAGGGGGGAGCCAATCAGGAGAATCGTCATCTAACAACACGTCAGGGACATTCTGTACACAACAACCAAAGCATGCGTACATTGGGTAACCGTGGGCCGGCTGTCATGGAGAATTACCAGTTCCTTGAAAAGATAGCTCACTTTGATCGCGAGCGTGTACCGGAAAGAGTAGTGCATGCACGTGGTACAGGAGCACATGGTGTATTTGAAGCTTATGGTACCGTAGGAAATGAGCCAGCTTCAAAGTATACCCGTGCAAAATTGTTCCAGGAAAAAGGAAAACAAACGCCTTTGTTTGTTCGTTTTTCGACAGTGATACATGGAGGTCATTCTCCCGAAACATTGAGAGACCCGAGGGGCTTTGCCGTGAAGTTCTACACAGAAGATGGCATATGGGACCTTGTAGGTAATAACCTGAAAGTATTCTTTATACGTGATGCTATTAAATTCCCTGACTTCATTCATGCACTGAAGCCGGATCCGATCCACAATCGCCAGGACGGTGGCCGTGTAATGGACTTCTTCAGTAATTCTCCTGAAGTGATGCATATGATCACCTGGGTATTCTCTCCGTGGGGTGTTCCGGCAAACTATCGTCAGATGCAGGGTTCTGGTGTAAATACTTACAAATGGGTGAATAAGGCAGGTGAAGCAGTTCTTGTTAAATATCATTGGGAGCCGGTAGCGGGTGTTAAGAATCTGACACAACAGGAAGCGCAGGAAATTCAGGCAGTGAATTTTAACCATGCAACGCAAGACTTGTATGACGCGATTGAAGCGGGGAATTATCCGCAGTGGGAACTGTTCGTACAGATCATGAGCGATGATGAACATCCTGAACTTGATTTTGATCCGTTAGACGATACTAAGATCTGGCCTAAGGAGCAATTCCCATGGTTGCCTGTGGGTAAGATGACCTTGAACCGAAATCCGGAGAATTATTTCGCAGAAGTGGAGCAGTCAGCGTTTGGCCCGGGAGTATTGGTAGATGGTCTTGAATTTTCAGATGACAAAATGCTAATCGGCCGTACCTTCTCTTATTCAGATACACAGCGTTACCGTGTAGGAACTAACTATCTGCAGTTACCTATCAATGCGCCTAAGAAGCATGTAGGCACTAATCAACGCGATGGTAATATGACATATAAGGTGGACGTTCCTGCAGGAGCTAACCCTCATGTGAATTACGAGCCATCCAGCCTGAATGGACTGGTAGAAGTACCGGAAACAGAAGTGGTTTATGAACCGACTTATGCTGCAGCCAGGATAGTACGTCAGAGTATTGACCGTACCAACAACTATAAACAGGCAGGAGAGCTTTACAGGTCATTTTCAGAACTGGAACGTGCAGATCTGATCAGCAATCTGGTAGGGACACTGGTAGCCGCTACGCCTGCGATACAACAGAAAATGGTTGAACATTTCTATAAATGTGATGAGGAGTATGGACGCCGTATAGAAGAGGGATTGAAGAACGTGAAGAAGTAGGGTAATTCAGGATGGAGTGTTGATATAGCACAGAATATACGGGATAAGCGAAAGGAAAAGGCCCGGTGAACGCCGGGCCTTCCTTTTTATACTGCTTCAATTAATTCCTTTCTGTTCTTTGTTTTCAACTTTTGCGGTACAGATGCAAGTATTTCTGTTTTCAGCGCTTCTATCATTTTTCGTTTCACAAAGTTTTTAGGTGTGATCAACCCAATTTCGCGAGCCGGTTCCGGCGCCTGGAAGTATCTCAGTTTCTCACGCTGTTTATCGGTCAGGTCATTCAAAGCCAGCTCTGGAAGGATAGTGGCACCATTGTTCTCATCTACCATTCGTTTAAGCGTTTCAATGCTTCCCGTATTGTACTCATAATGTTGTGAACCTTTGGTTGTTTTGCGGTGCTGACAGAGGTTTAAAACCTGATCCCGCATACAGTGACCATCATTCAGTATCCACAATTCTTCGATATTAATATCGGATGGTTTTAGCTTTTTCTTCTTGGCAAGTACGCTATCTTCAGAAACATACGCCACAAAGTTTTCATAGAACAATGGTGTTTCCGTGAATTGCGGTTCATGTATCGGCGTGGACACAATACCGCAATCTATTGCACCAAGCTTGAGTTGTTGTGTGATCTGTTCTGTATTCTGTTCGCTGACTATTAATTTAACCCCAGGGTATTTGCTGATGAATTGTGTGATGATCTTGGGAACGATATAAGGCGCTACTGTGGGGATGATACCGATCTTCAGCTCTCCCGTCAGCTCTTTGTTCCTGTCCATCACCAGATCCTGGATTTTCTGATATTCGGCTAACAGTACCCTCGCCTGCATAATGATCTCTGCTCCGATTTCTGTCGGTACCACCGGGGATTTGGTCCTGTTAAATATTTTTACGCCCAATGAGTCTTCCAGTTTCTGGATCTGCATACTGAGCGTGGGCTGTGTGACAAAGCAATTTTTCGCCGCCAGATTAAAGCTGCGATACGTATCTACTGCCACTATATATTCGAACTGTACTATTGTCATACAAAAATTTTATCCTGTGCAAAGATAGACATATCCGGGGTCAGCGTTTTATTGCTGCAACCATTGTCTCATAACCTGTAGCATTCTCCTGGAGCAATGCATAGTCGATAGGGTTTTTGCCAAACCTGTCTTTTTTAATAGGAGAGGCGCCGTGCTGTAGTAGTACCCTGATAATGTCGTTATGTCCAAATGTAGCGGCGAAGGTCAATGCAGTAGCACCGTTACCATTTTCAGCATCTACCACGGCTCCGTTTTCGAGTAACATCTCAGCTAACGCTGTATAGCCTTTAAAGCTAACGCCCATGAGAGCTGTATTGCCCATGCTATCCTGTATTTCGGTATCGGCGCCTGCCTCTAACAGCGCGGCTACGGAGGCTGTATTATTATAATAAGTTGCTAAAATGAGGGGAGTCGATCCTCTGGCGTCCTTTTCGTTTATCTGTCCGTCTTTGAGAAGATCGCCTAATACTGTTACGTTGTTGGTCCGGGCTGCTTCGAAGATATCCATGTCTTAATTGGTTTAATTACCAATATTAGACAAAGCTGCCGGAAAACGGCATGAGATCAGATAATATCATAGGCTATAGATTTCGTCTATAGATCCTGGCTCGCATGATAGTTAAAGTTGAATGGTATAATTCTTATATTTGTCTTCTGGTGGTATGGTTTAAGGGAAGAATGCTGCATGTGTCACGGCAGAGGTCCAGGTTCGATTCCTGGTTGCCACCGTTCTTTTAGGGAGATAATTTAAACGCCCCTTTTCGCCATTCATACCCCAGCCTTAACAACTGCAAGGCATAATGTTTATCCTTTTCAGTGCGAATATAGAAGCTTATCCACCCGGTATTTTTAAAAAAATGATGATCTTCCACATGTCCTTCCTTTATTAAGGTCGCTTTTAGTTGGCGGTTGAGGGGTAGATCCAATAGCCCATTGCCGTGTAAATGACCAATTTCTTTGTGTTTAAGATCGAACTGTATACCACCATATTTATGCGTGTGGCTAACAATATCGGGCCACTGCCGTACTTCCTCGGAGATCTCATCCATCCAGTTGAGTAACTCCATGTTGGTCATGAAAATGTAGACCTTCAGCCAGGTGTCAAATAACAATGGCAAACCGGGTACAAATTTCAAAAAGCCAAGATATTTAATAACGAATCTGAACATTAATGTTGCTCGCTGAGTAATTTGATGTGTTCCATTACCCGCAGATGTACATTCCGCGTAATGCTTTCAGCCCAGATATTATAATACCAAACCGGAAATACATGCAGCTGGTACCAGCTATTACCTGTTAGTGTGGTAGTGCCGTCGCCGTTGTCTTTCAAGATAAATTGCCCTTTCAGAATATCTATATGCCCCATAATTTCTGGGTCGCGCGGCTGTTGAGTAATAGCGAAGGTGAGATTTTTGTCCTTATCATAGGTGGTAATCTTCTCATCAAATATATAGCCATTACTGAAGATGCATTTACGTTCCGCTCCTGCATAATTTCCCGAAGCGGTAGCCTGCACCGGACTAGGCATGCCTATTTTGAACAACCAGTACTTATCGGGCGTCTCTATTCTTTCATATGCGACAACATATTTCCAGACTTCAGAAGCTGGCGCCTTTATGAGCATAGTATCGGCTACCATATTCTCAAAATGATGATGCATACGTACATCCGTAAAGAAAGTGAGTAATAACAAGAGGAACAAACTTATATGTAACGTGTCATTACGTTGTTTGAACATGCTTCTGCCTAAAAATAATCCAGTCAAGATAAATACGATGATAAGGGGCGATACAATGACCAGGCATATGGTACCTTCCCCCAGGAAAATGGCACTGAGCGCTATGCCGATAAGGGCATTTATTAAGGCCCTACCTATCAATTGTTTAGTGGTTAAATGCTGATGGCGCCAGTACCAGGCACAGATTAATCCCATCAAAATAGGCAGTGTTACAAATTCAGAGAAAACAAGGGTGTTGGCTTCAATCACCAGGAGCTTAGTAAGCCACATTGCACAAACAGCAAAGACGTTTGAAATGAGGTAGCCTTTCATCGTATAGGAGTTTTATACTTCAAAGGTATTAATTATTTAAAACTTTCAGAACATTTTGAAAATAAAATATGGTTATTCGCTATTGAATATAATGCTCCTGGCAAAAAACAACGGCACCATTTGCCTTCAAATGATGCCGTTGTTTATAGATTTTGCCGGGATCTAACCCATTTGAATTTTTTGCTGATGTATTTTTATCAGTTACTTGTCCATAATTATATACGCAGGATATGATTCACGATTGGGCAAACGAAACTCCTCATCGTAGGGTTGTGTACCCGCACCATTGTTGTATGAAGGCACACGATTTACACCAGTTGCCGTACTACCCCCAATACCATTGATAACGTTTTGGATGTTACCCGGACCAGCAAAACGAGTGATGCACATTTTTTCTAGGGTCACATTTGGGCTATTGGGTATTTCAAAGCCATTTTTCTTATTCACATTGCCGTCAGTTCCTGTGAAAACAGCATATGAACCCATTCCTATACTATGATGTTCTTTTACAGTATTCGCTACCTTGAATGCTGCGTAACCGTCAACTCTTCCTCCCTGACTACTCCAGCTTGCCTGATTTGGGGCATCGTATGGCGGTTCATTCTGTAAAAAATAGGTTCTGCCACGTTCTCCTAACCATAAGACCTCATATTCCTGGTAATGCTCGGCAAATAAGGCATAAAGTGTAACATCATCGCCGGTAACGATAAGTCCGTTTTTGCATCGGTCTCTTACCCAACGCGCATTTCCGCCACGTTGTGAACCATGGTCGGCACGCCACAGCCAGAAGTGGTCGCCCACCACATTGTTGCTGTTTATTTGCATAGATGCCTGTATCTGGATATTTTTTGATTGAACCCCGCCTACTCTGCATGTGATGTCTGTGAGCAAGATAGGATTGGCAGCATGATCTGCATTTGCTTCTTCATTACCGACTCTAACCTGATAAGTTGTACTATTAAAAGAATCCATAAGAAGTCCGGCAATGACAATTCCATCCTTGTCATCAGCATAGATACATCCCCAGGTATTTTTCTCAGTAGGTTCCAGCGTTACCGAAGCTATACCGGCGCCTAGCAATATGGCGTCTTTTCTATTCACCTGAATAGGAGCATTCAATGAGTAATGTCCTGGTGTGAAAAATACATTTTTGCCAGCTTTTAATGCCTTGTTGATTTCTACATCGGTATCGCCTTCTTTGGCAATGTACCAGTTAGTAAGCAGATCCTGAACTTTGCCTTTGCCCATGTCTGTTGTTGACCAGGAAGGCCCTACTCTGTCCTTTTGCCAGGCTGGAACAAATACTTTGTATTCACCATCGTCATCTATAAAAAGGAAAGGTTTTTCTCTGATAATAGGTGTAGCAGGAATAGGAGAGTTGATATTATCTGCTTGTGGAGGGTTGACGCAACCTTGCCAAACCATGTTATATGAACCACCCATAGCTCCCGAACCTGAAGGGAATACAGTGTTTCTTGTGTACCATTGTTGTTGTCCGCCCCAGTTAGGTCTGGATGATGTATAACAGGCGTCGGCGATAAAACCACCGCTACCCCAAAAGTTACTGCTTCCGATATCTGAAATATATTTCGAAGTGCTTTCAATTAACATTCTTCGTGCACTTGTTGATTGAGAAACTGTCCAGGAAAAATCCCGCATCACTGTCACGTTTTCTATAGAACGCCAAAACGTACAAGTAGCATTTGCTCCTCCTGAGAGGTGAGGTCTGGTAAAAATAGCGCCCAATTTAACATCTGCCGGTATCTTGCCTAAACCTCCAATGTGAGAATAGAATCCTAATTCTATTGAATTAGCCTCTGCCGATGATGCAGAACCCGATCCACCGGAATCGTAAGTCTGACCATTAACATTTGCTTTGAAATAGTATGCCTGACGCTTTGTAGTCCACTCGCCGTTGGGCCCACCCTGGCCAATTGAACTAAAGTGAGAATTCATTTCGTTCCGTGGAGTTTCTGCTTTTTCATATTTTCTGTCGTAGAAGTACATATTGTCACCAAAAATCTGCTTCTCCAGCGAAACTATTATCGTTATATCGTTGCGGGTAATTTTATAATAGTTTTCATACTTGTCTGCATTGGGCTTATTATCTGTAAATGTCAGTCTGGAAGTTGAACCTACCGGCACAAAATCAGATGCCAAGCGACTGCCACCTCTTGTGATTACATAATTTCCGGAAGACCCGAATGCCGACCATGATAATGTTACGCTATGTTTCTTTTTGTTGTAAACAATCTTGTTCTCTATCTTATTCTCCTGTTGTTTTTTATAAGGTGAATAGGAGGTTGCAAAACTGCCTGGAGTCAACATAAACATAAGCGCTGTAAACACAGGGATTACTTTTGTGCTCATAAGACTATTCTTTTTAATGATTTCTATTGCTTGTTATAACGTTGAATTTTTAGATTTCCCCAAGATGGTGAATAATCCTTTAATCTATTACTATATATTTTCAATTTTCCCAATTTTTCTCAGTATATATGTAACTCCTACTGTGATAAATACAAAGCGAAGATATTTACCCACTATTAGTCTTTCAAAATTTTCTATATATTGCTTAGAATGAAGCTGACAATGCCCCGTTGAATATGAAAGAAGTCTAAAAGCAAACCGTGTGACAATTTGAAAATTCCATGAATCAGGATTATATCAATATGTATACGAAATGAAAAAAAGCGTCTTTATACCTAATCTGTTTCTTCTGATAACTTTATTGTCTAACAGCATTATCTATGCTCAATCATACACTACGGCCGGCTATGCTCCTTTGAAAGCCGATGGTAAGGTCCACCCGCATATGAAAGGGTATTGGAAATCCGTAGGTGACGGTTATATTCTGGATGCCACAGGTGATAGTATCCTTTTATACAGTTATACTACTCATTTCTGTTATAAAGAAAAGAATGATTACATTGAAGGGCTACTCAATTCACAAGCCAGGTTTAAAACAGATGGCAGCCAGCTTACAATCCTTTCAACAGACTATGGAGGTAGGTCCGCCGATCTTCAAACACCGCACCATTACGTTCGTATAGCCAATCTTCCGAAAGGTACAATGACGTTCGATCAGATGAGGGGATCGGGGCCTGTAACTTTGTTTCAACTCTATATTGAAACTATGCGTGAGAATTATGCTTTCAGTAAGGAGCGACAATTAAACTGGGATTCTATTCAGTCAAAATATGGTAAACAAATAAGTAATACAACTACTAATGCGGAACTTTTTAAGGTGCTGGGGGAAATAGCGACGCTGACGAAGGACCAGCATACAAAGGTCATTGCAGAAGACGGAAAAACTCTCCAGTATCGTGGGGTGAGGAGCGCTGCACTGCTGGCGGAGGCTTTTAATAAACAATCCATCGTAAAGAACCTGGACCAATACTTTAATCAGTTCTTTGACACCGGTTATAAAAACATAAGCGACAGTCTGCTTCAAGGGAAGGGACAAAAGGTTACTAACAAACAGATTGAATGGGGGAGTTTAAATCAATCTGTAGGATATATAAATATTCATTCCTTTAACGGCTTTGCTCCGCGGCAATACTCACGGAAACAACAAATAGACTCCGTTGATGCAAGTATGAAAGACATCATTCGTTCATTACAAGACAAGGATGCGTTGATTATCGATGTCAGCTTTAATTTTGGTGGCTATGACGCGGCGTTTCTAGCTATAGCGAGCTTCTTTACGGAGAAGCCGGTTTACGCCTATACGAGCGAAGTTTTTAACAATGGCCGGTTCAATAAAGAATCTATGGTTTACATAAAACCATACGGTTCTGTTAGCTTTACAAAACCAGTATATATTCTGATGTCAGATATAAGCAGAAGTGCAGCAGAGGGGTTTGCTATGACTATGAAATCTCTTCCCAATGTCAAGTTGGTTGGTACGAATACATTGGGTACCTTATCGGCAATGTTAGGTAAATCTATCGGCGATTTTTATGTCACATTATCCAATCAACGATTTGTAGATGCTGATAGTAAGTGCTATGAAGTCACAGGGTTGATACCTGACATACCATTGGTCGTATTCCCGAAAGAGAATCTTTTTAATGGCCACATGGAAGCGGTCCGCGCGATTGTCAGCAGGATTGATAAACGCTGAATGCGATAGGTCGCAGCAGCCCAGCCTGACATTTCACTCACTTTGGTAACACCAGGATGATCTGGATAAATATCCTCCGTAAACATAGTATGTAGCTACTTGTAAACGTCAGTTATGTATTCTTCTCTACACTTGTAAACCAGCCCGCACTTATTGCAGGATAGATATGCCTGGTATGATATTCGAAACGCCTAAATGGTTATAGGGGAAAGCAGCCGGACTTCCTGTTAAGTCCGGAGCCTCGTCCCGATCAATTATGTCATTTAAGCGTTTTCTATGAGCAATAAAAATGTATTCACCCGCCGCCAGGCTATTGGCGGGATAAGTGCTGGTCTTGCCTCTCTGGTTGCGTTACCAGCATTCAGTTCACCAGGCACTTCTTCTTCAACAGATGTAGCTCCGGTATTAGAAGATCCGATAAATAAATACCCCAAGCCGCCCTTTAAGGAGCAATCACAGCCCTGGCCGGGACTGGCAGGTAAAATGGAACCCAGACCCGATCATGGAGAAACGAGTTACAAAGGATCAAACCGGCTGGCAGGAAGGAAGGCGCTAATTACCGGTGGCGACTCCGGTATGGGGCGTGCAGCTGCCATAGCATATGCACGGGAAGGTGCGGATGTGGCGATCAACTATTTGCCTGCTGAAGAAGAAGATGCAAAAGAAGTAATTGACCTGATTAAGAAAGCTGGTCGTAAAGCCGTTGCCATACCGGGCGATCTGCGGGATGAATCTTTCTGTCAGAAAATGGTAGCTGAAGCTGTGAAACAGCTCGGTGGGCTCGACATATTGGTGAATAACGCAGCACGCCAGCAAACCAAACCAAGTATACTGAATATATCGAGTGAAGATTTCGACGCAACAATGAAAACAAATATTTATGCGCCGTTCTGGACTACGAAGGCAGCGGTGCCACACATGAAGCCAGGAGCTGTCATAATTGCTACATCCAGTGAACAGGCATATGATCCGTCAGCGGAGTTGTATGATTATGCACAGACGAAAGCGGCGACGACAAACTATGTAAAGTCGCTGGCCAAGCAACTGGCGGAGAAAGGCATTCGTGTAAATGGAGTAGCGCCAGGACCTATATGGACCCCTTTACAGGTAAGCGGCGGTGCTACTATGGAAAAGCTAAAAAGTTTTGGAGGTGATACTCCGTTCAAACGTCCCGGGCAACCCGTGGAGCTGGCGTCCATCTATGTCCAGCTTGCAGCGAATGATGGTAGTTATGCTACGGGGCAGATCTACGGATCTTCCGGCGGAAAGGGACAACCATAAGATAATCGCATATAGCCGGGCGACCGGCTATATGGCTCCTAAAAAGGAGTAAGATGATGCTATTGGAAACTGTATCATTGGCTGTGTTCCTTACGGTATAGCGTCGGCCTGATATTCTTCTTTTGTTTGAAGTATTTGGATAAGTGGCTCTCATCGGTGAAGCCAAATTCATCTGCAATTTGCTTCAGGGACGTCTTCCCGGTAGCGATCCTTTTTTCAATCAGCTTCAGTTTATATTTCTCAACATATTCGCGGTAGCTCATTGAGAAATTGCGTTTGAAATAAGCGCTGAAGTAACTTGCCGAAATATGGAAATGGCCTGCAATACTTTTGATCTGTATGTCTTCAGGATTATAAATATGCTGGTGAATGTATGACAGCAAACGTTCCTTGCTGGGCTGCTCATTCGTCAGATCTGCATCCATTCTGAGCAACTCTTCCCTGACCATTCCCAAAATGGTCATTATCTGATAGAAAATAATAGCCGAATCAGAAAGGTCCACCTTGCACTTGTATGCGAGGATATTGGCTATGGTATTGCTTAAAATGCCTGAACAGGGTCCATTGAAAGTGATGATATTCTCTTTGAGCACCTGACTGCGGATCAGGTCTGTTGGATGGATCACAAGTGTTTCGTCGGTGGTCAGATGACGTTTCTGAGTAAAATAGTGATCGGTAAACCTGATAATGGCGAACCGGCTCTTTTCTTTAATATCGAAATAATGTTCGTCTTCCGGGCTTAATAAGAATAGGTTGCCCTGTTTATAAGGTAAGGCGGTCTTATTAATATAGTGATATCCCTGTCCATTAAGTATGTATATGATTTCAAAAAAATTATGCCCATGTTCGGAAGGTGCTTCTTCCGATGTTTGTTCTACTTCCTCCACGATCAGCGTTTCGAACTGCTTGATTTTTCCCATAACATAAATTTACAACTTTATAGCTGGATTGTACAAAAGCTAAAGGGTTCGCGTCACTGACCTTTGTATCAAAGAATATAATTATGGAATTATCTGATATTTTACTGTGGCGTTATGCTACAAAGGCAATGAACGGACAAAAAGTGAACAGTGATAAAATAGAACGCATCCTGGATGCCATCCGCTACGCACCGACGTCGAATGGTCTTCAGCCTTTTGAGATCATTGTTATCTCGAACAATGAGTTGAGAGAAAAGCTCCAACCAGTTATTAATAACCAGCAGGTAGTAACAGGCTCCTCTCATTTGATCATTTTTGCTGCATGGGACAATGTTACGCCGGAACGGGTTAACCGGGTATTCGACCAGGTTGTGGCGGAACGCGGTAATAGTCAGGGGCTGGTGGACTATCGCCAGTTTTTGTTGATGAAGCATACAGAACAAACAACCGATGATAATTTTAATCATGCAGCCAGACAAGCCTATATCGGTTTGGGATTTGGTTTGATAGCAGCAGCCAATGAAATGGTAGATGCTACGCCAATGGAAGGGTTTGACCCGCTTGCCGTAGACAAGGAACTGGGGCTTCCTGCCAAAGGTTTGAGGAGTGTTGCTATGATGGCTGTAGGTTACAGGGATGCAGAGAACGATTGGCTGGTTAATCTGAAAAAGGTTAGAAGACCGGTTGCTGACTTTGTAACTGTTTTGAAATAGCGTAACCAGTATTTATAGGGGCTTCAGTGGAAAATGCTTTCCTCACTGAAGCCCATTATTGTTCCCCCGATAATAAAGTCATTTATGGTTAATGCAGCATGAGAAAAGCTTTTATACCCTGTAACATCAATCCGGGGAATATCCCCAGCCAGCATAACAATCCCGCCATGATCACCAGTGTAATATAGGTGGAGAAGTGAAAGAAGGGATGTACAGGTTTGGGAATCGCTTCAGTTGACACCGTAGTAGAGAATAAAGTATTAATGATGCGCAGGTAATAATACAGGCCGATCACACTGGTAAGTACCAGCACCAATAATGGCAGCCAGACAGCTTGTTGTACACCTGCAGAAAGTACAAAGAATTTCGCCAGAAAACCAGCTGTTAAAGGGATACCTGCAAGAGACAAAAGGGAGATGGCAAGCACTGTTCCCATAATTGGCCTCCTCCAGATAAGCCCTTCATAGTTCTTAAGGTCTTCTGCTTCATGCTGGCTTGGCGACAGCATAATGATCACTCCAAAAGCAGATAACAAAGTAATGGAATATGCAGTCAGATAAAAGATAGCCGCTTCCGTACCGGCGTTATTACCGGGAAGAAAAGCTACGAGCAGATAGCCGAAATGTGCAATAGACGAATATGCCAGCAAGCGTTTCAGATTGGATTGTCTAAGTGCAAGTATATTACCCGTTATCATAGATGCAATAGCAATGACGGAAAAGATGGTAGTGGCCAGCTGATAATGCTGTAGCTGTATGCCTTGCGCAAAACGGAGCAATACTGCGAATGTTCCGATCTTTGAGATAGTGGCAATGAATGCTGTCACAGGAGAAGGAGACCCCTGATAAACATCCGCTGCCCAGAGATGGAAAGGGACCAGCGCAAGTTTAAAACCTACTGCAACAATGATTGTGCCCAGTCCCATCAGGAACAGGGGAGAAGACCCTATTGTCACTAACTTTTCGGCTATACCGGAAAACTTCATACTACCGGTTTCCATATAGATAAGCGCCATTCCAAACAACAGGAAGGCAGATGATAATGCGGCCAGTATCAGGTACTTCATGCCCGCTTCCACTGCGTTGTTCCTGTTACGCAGATAAGCTATCAGCGCATATAAGCTAACGCTCAATAACTCGAGACCAATGAAGAAGGATATAAAGTGCTGGCTGATCGTGAGGATAGCTGCACCCAGTGTGGCCAGAAACAGAAGTATGTAATATTCTTTGGGATTCTCTTCCCGTTCTTCAAAGTAGATGTACGAGAACAACCCTATCACCAATACGCAGAAGATAATAAGTCCCGTGAATACTGCCGCCTGCCCATCCACAATAAATAGCGGTGGTATTTCCTGTGGCAGTGTATCCCTGACATACCATGTGGCGAAGACAACAAGGCACATCATCAGGAATCCTACTACCTGGATAACAGTATGACTTAACCGGAAAGCGATCAGTAATATCACAATTACCGATGCCATTGCCAGTACAATGAAAGGAAGGAGGGCTGATAGTTGTAGCTCATTCATGGAGTAACGGATGAATAGTAGATAAATGTTGCACAGTGTCGATAACAGGTTGCGGGAAAAGGCCGAGTGCTACTATACTGATGCTTAGCGCGGCCATGATCACCAATTCCCTGGCGCTGATATCTCTTATCGGTTCAGTGGCAGTCTGTTGTCCCATAAATACTTTCTGCATCATCCGCAGCGAATACACGGCTGAAAGGATCAGCCCGAGCGTGGCTATGATACTGAAAGTTGGATGGGATGTGAATGTTCCCAGCAGGATAAAAAATTCTGCTATGAAATTACCTAACGCGGGAAGTCCGGCGGAAGCCATTGTAAACAATATAGCGATGCCTCCCATAGCCGGCATGGCCGTCCAGAGGCCTCCCATTTTTGTGATATCTCTTGTATGCAGTCTTTCCTTCAGCATACCTGCCATGACGAAGAGCGCGCCTGTGCTTAGACCGTGTGTAAGGATCTGCATGACCACTCCCTGCATGGCGATGTTACTAAAGGAAAAGATACCCACCAGCACAAAACCCATATGACTCACTGATGTATATGCGATCAGGCGTTTGAGATCAGTTTGTGAGAAGGCCAGTAAAGCGCCATAGATAATACCAATAACCCCGAGCAATATCATCCAGGGACCAATAGCGGCAGCACTTTCGGGGAAAAGCGGTAATACAAAACGAATGATGCCATAGGCCCCCGTCTTCAATAACAGGCCTGCCAGTACAAGGCTGCCTGCGGTAGGCGCCTCTCCATGCGCATCAGGTAACCAGTTATGAAAAGGTACTACCGGTAGTTTAATGGCAAACGCAATGAGGAAGCCCAGCATGATCCACATCATTACAGGCGAGCCAGTAGACGTACGCAGCAAGCTGAAATAATCAAAGGTGTAAGTGCCCGTCTGATCGCCATGAATGAAGTACAGGGCCAGCAGGGACAATAACATCAGCAGGCTACCCACCTGTGTGAAGATGAAGAACTTGAAACCTGCATAACGGCGGCGTGCATCACCCCATATGGTGATCAGGAAATACATCGGTATCAGCATGACCTCCCAGCAGAAATAGAAAAGTATCATGTCCATGGCAATGAACACACCACTGATACCTGCAAGGGTCCATAACAGGTTGAAGAAATAGAAGCCGGTTTTTTCCCTGATCTCTTTCCAGGAACAGAGTACAGCCAGGATACCGAGAAAGAACGTCAGGAGCAGCAATACATGGCTGAATCCATCCATTGCCACGTGGAAGCTGATACCTAGTGCCGGTATCCAGTCTGTCTGGTAGTTAATGAACCAGGACGTGTTATCCGGGAAGGCCTGGTAAATACGGAACAGCCAGCATGCGATCAACAGATCTGCGGTGACAGTAAGCAGGGCGATCCATTTGGCCAGTACTGCGGACTTCTGTGCCGTCAGCCAGCATAGTATGCCGCCTGCAAGTAATATGCATATCATCCATATCAGTATCATAACAGTAATTGTAAGGTGATGATAAACAGGATTCCCACCAGCACACCCGTCACATACCATCGTAATGAGCCGTTCTGAGATACGGAGAACAGCTTATTGAGATGCAGGTTGATATCTGCGATGGCTGTGTATACTTTGTCGGATACGTCCGCTTTATTAATACCGGTGATGAACAGGAAAGGCTTCACCAGTAATGTATCATACAGCTGATCGAACTTCCATCCTTTGAACAGGAAATTCCGTACGTCCATAAGACCTTGTGATTGCTTCCAGCGCATGAGCAGCGGACTTTCTCCGTAGTACAATACGTACCCGCTATAGATCCCGAAAAGAGATACCCCGACGGCGATCAGCTGGAATACTATTTCAGGCGGCAGGCCGGCCTTCAGTGTCGTGGCGGGCAATGCATGCGCTACATGTTCTGAAAAAATGGAAACGTGCAGCAGATTATGTGGCCATTCTATCCAGCCCGCTGCTATTGAAAAGAAGGCCAGTATCACCAGCGGAACTGTCATTGCTGCTCCCGGAAGATGGCCCGGTGTAGTTTTCATCTCTCCGAAGAAAACTACCAGTATCAGTCTGGTGGAGTATAATGCGGTGATAAACGCACCAGCCAGCCCAATAGCCCATAGTAACGGATGACCACCTTCAGCGCTCCACGCATACCAGAGGATCTGGTCTTTACTGAAGAAGCCTGCAGTGATCAGTGGTAATGCAGCCAATGCTGCTGCGCCTATTGTGAAGGTGTAGTAGATGACAGGCATTTTCTTTCTCAGCCCGCCCATTTTAAAGATGTCATGTTCATGGTGCAATATTTCTATGACAGCACCTGCGGCAAGGAATAATAAGGCTTTGAAAAACGCATGCGTGAAAAAGTGGAAGATAGCAGCGCTCCAGGCCCCTACACCAAGCGCCAGGAACATATAGCCGATCTGGCTGATAGTGGAATACGCGAGGATCCTTTTGATATCTGTCTGCACCATGGCGCTGCAACCGGCAATAAACAGGGTTACAGCACCGATGACGGCAGTAATATGCATGGCGGTAGGAGAGAGCTCAAATAAGGTATGCATCCTTGCTACCAGGTAGACGCCGGCGGTTACCATTGTTGCTGCGTGGATCAATGCACTTACGGGAGAAGGCCCCGCCATTGCGTCGGGTAACCACGTCTGCAATGGAAGTTGTGCAGATTTGCCGATACCTCCCGAAAGAAGTAACAGTGCAATAAGCGTAATGGTGGAAGAACCGCTGTTGAAATGTTCAGTAGCTTTCGTCAGGATATCAGGAATATACAATGTGCCCAGCTCTTTGAATAGCAGGAAGAGGCCGATGATCATGGCTGTATCGCCGATACGGGTGATCACAAATGCTTTGTTTGCCGCCCTGTAATTGCCCGGTGTTTCATACCAGAAGCCGATGAGCAGGTAACTGCATAACCCTACGCCTTCCCAGCCCAGGTACATTAAGACCAGGTTATCGGCCATTACTAACGTCAGCATTGCACAGACGAAGAGGTTCATACTGGCGAAGAAGCGGGCGTAGTCGCGGTCATGCCGCATGAATTCAGCCGAATAAATATGGATCAGTGCTCCTATGAACGTAATGATGCAAATGAAGACGAGCGACAATGCATCTACACGCAGGCTGATATCTGCCGATAAGTGATCGGTAAGGAACCAATGCCATAATATCTGCGTATATGCGCCTGACTCCGGAGGTGATTGCAGGAAGCCGGCGCTCAGGATCAGGGCGATGAGTGCAGAAGCGCAGATACTGCCGGCGCCTATACCGGCAATCAGGTTGCGGGACAGGTGTTTCCCCGCCATTGACAACACCAGGAAGCCAAAGAGGGGAAGAGCAGGTATCAGATACAGGTACTGTTGCATAAAAACTTAATCTTTTAGTGCTGTAAGCTGTTCAACATCCAGTGTCTTATGCTGATGCTGGATCTGCAACACCAGGGCCAGCGCAACAGATACTTCTGCAGCAGCCATAGCCAGGATGAACAGGTACATGATCTGTCCGTCCGCTTGCTGCCAGCGCGAACCTGCAGCCACAAAGGCCAGTCCGGCGGCATTGAGCATGATCTCAATAGAGATCAGCATGAAGATGATGTTCTTCCTTGTGAGTACGCCTGCCAGTCCCAGTACGAACAGGATCGCGGCGACTATTAAGACCGTATGTGCGTGAACAGTTGACATCAGTTCAGGTTTGGATATGTTTGAAGATATCTGTGCAGGTTCTTTTTCTTGTGCTTGCCGATATGTGCCGCGCCTACAATGCCTGTCATCAGCAGGAAGCCCACCAGCTCTACAGCAATGATGTATTCTCCGTACAGTGATAGCGATACCTCGCGTGGCGTCACCACAGCGGCCGGCATAGCAGTGGGTTGCGGTTGCAACAGCACTACGATCATCTCTGCCAGTAATACCAGTACCAGTATGGATGGCCCCAGCCATACCCGCAATCGCAGCCAACCCTTTTCCTGGTTAGCCGTTTCCTTACCGAGATTGAGCATCATTACCACAAAGATGAAAAGCACGATAATAGCGCCCGCATATACGATCACTTCCAGTGCGGCCGCAAAAGGTGCGCCCAGCGAAAGGAACGTAACGGCAATAGCCAGGAAGGATGCTACCAGGTATAGTAGTGCATGGATAGGATCATGACGGGTGATCACCATAATGGTAGCCAGGATCGCAACGAATGATGAGATATAAAAGACCAGAGACATATCTTGTGTATTTTCAGGGTAATAAGCTTTTTACATCTACAGGTTTTTCTTCGTCTTTCCCCTTACCTTTTTCTTTCACACCTGCATCAAGACCTGCTACGTTGTAGAAGTTATAACCGGGGTATTTCCCCTGGCTGTTGATAAGCAGGTCTTCTTTCTCATACACGAGGTCCTGGCGTTTATATTCCGCCATCTCGAAATCGGGAATGAGCTGAATAGCGTAAGTAGGACATGCCTCTTCACAATATCCGCAGAAAATGCAACGGGAGAAATTAATGCGGAAGAACTCCGGGTACCGGCGTCCTTCTTCCGTTTCAGTTGCCTGCAGGGCAATACAATCCACCGGGCACGCAGCGGCACACAGGTAACAACCTACACAGCGCTCACCACCATCCGGGTCTTTAGTCAGTACGATACGTCCCCGCCAGCGCGGTGGCAGTTCTACTCTTTTTTCAGGGTATTCGATAGTGACCTTCTTTTTGAAGAGGTGGATGAAGACCAACCACATTGTACGCAGGTGACTAATCATTGTTATTCGATTTTATGTTATTATCATTTAAGATCTAAGCCAGAGTGCAATTGCGCCGGTAACCAACAGGTTAAGCAGTACCAGGGGCAAGAGCAGTTTCCATCCGTAGCCTATCAGCTGATCATACCGGGGGCGTGGCAATGAAGCACGCATCAGGATGAAGATGCCGATGAATACAAATGTTTTGAGGAAGAACCATACAACGGGAGGGAGGAATGCAGGCCCAAGCCATCCGCCGAAAAAGAGTGTAACAGTCATGGCGGAGATCAGTGATATACCCAGGTATTCACCGATAAAGAACATCCCGAATTTCATCCCTGAATATTCTGAGTGGAACCCTGCTATCAGTTCACTTTCTGCTTCGGGGATATCGAAGGGCAGGCGATGGGTTTCTGCAAGACCTGCGATAAAGAAGATAACGAAACCCACAGGCTGTGTTACAATAAACCACATGTTCTCCTGTGCGGCTACAATATCTGTCAGGTTAAAAGACTTGCTCAGCATCACTACGCCCATGAGGGAAAGGCCCATGAACACTTCATATGCTATCATCTGAGAAGCGCCGCGCAACGCGCCCAGCAGGGAATATTTATTGTTGGACGCCCATCCTCCCAGTACAATGCTGTATACACCCAATGAAGACATGGCGAGGAAGAACATCAGTCCGACATTCAGGTCCGCTACAACAATTCCTGGTGCAAAAGGAACGATGGCGAGACCCATCAGTACACTGGCTACTACTATGGCGGGAGCGAGAATAAATACCCACTTGTCTGCGAATGGCGGGATCCAGTCTTCCTTGAAGAAGAGCTTCAAAGTATCCGCCAGTACAATAAAAAGCCCCAGTGGTCCGGCTCGGTTAGGTCCAAGCCTGTCCTGCCACATAGCGAGTAATCTGCGTTCCACCCAGATGAGCCCTGCGGCAATGTTCAGGAATACAAAGAGTACACCCAGAACGATCCATATGTGTTGCATTACAGTCATACAATTACAGTTGAGATGTTCACCCATGCTCCCCAGTCCTGTGCTTCCAATCCTGTCAGACCTGCGGGCAGCAACATGATGCCATCAGGTAATGATTCGTTGATTGAAAGCGGAAATGCGTATGTCTTTCCATTGGTCTTTACCGAAACAGGATCTCCGTTATTCAGCCGGGACGTTTCTGCGTCACGTTTAGATAAGGAGATGTAAGGTTCAGGGGAAAGCGATGCAATTCCCTTTGTATATATGCTCAGTTCACCGGAACCGAAGAGATGATACTGTGGTAACAGCATCCATTTGCCTGGCCGGGGAGCAAATGCGTCTGGAATATCTTTTGAGAAAACCGGTGCTGCGGTTGTTTGCTCAAACAAGCGGACACCGGGATCTCCACCTTTTAATGAACCGCCGGTTTCCTGTTGATATTTATTTACCGATTGGCAGGAGTTCCATCCGGGCGACCAGAAGAAAGGAATGAGCGGTGATGGCGGCATACCTCTGTATCCTTCCATTGTATAAGACAACGATGAATCATCATCCTGCAATGGTTGTGGCTCGCTTACGGATAGATTCGCCAGCATAGCAGTACGGCCGCTATAACGATGTGATTCCCGTGGAATACGGGCACCATGTACGCGATAGTCGTGTGGCGGCGCCACCCTGGATACGCCTGCGAACTGTGGCAGTTTGCTTTCCAGTGCCAGCATCAGGTCGTCCGGATGCTTGTCGTGGCCATTGGCAGTGATGGTCCTTGATGATTTAATGTCCGATAGCCATTTAAAGCTTTCTTTGATCTCTTTGTTGGCGGGCATGAACACCTGGGAACTACGTTGGGCGCGTGCTTCGTTATTCACGAAAGTGCCGTCTCCTTCAGCGAAGGTGGCTGCGGGGATAAGCACATGCGCTTTCTCGGTAGTGCGGTTATGTAGAGTATCGAGTACGATAATATTTTTGCATTTGCTGAAGAAGGCATCTACTTCAGCAGCCGGTATATAACGATACAGATCATTTTCGAGGATGATAGCTGTTACATTAGCTGCGTTCCGCACGTTGGCAACGACTCTGTCAAAAGAAGACGCCCGCATCATTGCAAGCCCCATGCTGTTACATTCCTGCATTACAAATGCAAGTCCTGCCTTCTTTTCATTCATGTCCAATGCTGCGGCAATATCAAACGCAGCCCTTATCAATGCGTTACTCCAGCAGGAAGTTCCGGTAATGATCACAGGATGTTTGGCCTGCTGCAGGGCTTTGCTGATGTTGCTGGCATGACTGATCAGCGCTTCACTTGCGTTAGGAACTTCAGGCAGAGAGGGGTTGAGTAGATGCGCGATCGCAAAACCTAACCTAGCGATATCATCAGGGGCTGCCTTCATCGTAGCTGTGGAGATCTCATCGAGCGGGGAGGGTAGCAGTGTGATGTTTGCCAGAAATCCTTTGTCTTCCTGCACCAGTTCTTTCACTGCGTTATCATGCCATGCGGGGAGCGGCACCTGTTCCGTGGAATGGGTGGCCGCAGTCTTCATGACTGACTGGCGCACTGCCAACGCCATTACCGGCGCTGTATTCCAGATGTCTTCGCCCAATACAAGAACGGCATCTGCCTGTTCAATCTCTTTCAGGGAAGGGGTATGAATGGTACCGGATTGCAGGATGTCCACTATTTTTTGTTCTATATATACCAGGTCATCCGTTATACCCTGGTAGAAGTTTTCCTTACCTACCAGTTCCATGAGGGCGAAATTGCTTTCAAGGGAAGCCCTCGGAGAACCAATGCCTATCAATGTATGCCCTGATACCAAAGTGCGCACGTGTTGCATCACTGCATCATGTCCGGCTGCTTCCACTGTACGGTTGCGGATAAGCGGCTGTGTGATGCGGTTCTCGCTGTTCACGAACTCATATCCAAAGCGACCTTTATCGCACAGGAAATAACCGTTCACTTCACTGTTATACCGGTTTACAACGTTACGTAGTTTACCATAACGTTCACCGGAAATTGTATTACAACCAAGACTGCAATGCTGGCAAACGGTGGGAGCATTGGTGAGGTCCCATTTGCGGGTATAGTGCTCTTTTAATGTCTTGTCTGTGAAAACACCTGTAGGACATACTTCTACGAGGTTGCCGCTAAAGGGACTTTGCAGTACGCCGTCTTTTTCCCTGCCAAAATAAACATGGTTATGTGCTGCAAAAACGTTGAGATCTTTTCCTCCTGCATAATCACGATAGTAACGTACGCAGCGGTAACACTGGATACAACGGTTCATTTCGTGATTGATGAGTGGGCCCAGGTATTGATTGGGATACGTACGTTTCTTAAACTCATAGCGCCGGTAGTTATGTCCTGTCATGACAGTAATATCCTGGAGGTGGCAGCTGCCGCCTTCATCGCATACAGGGCAATCGTGCGGATGATTGGTCATTAGCCATTCTACTACCTGGGAGCGGAATGCTTTGGCTGCAGCGTCTTCCACAGAGATGCGCATTCCATCTTTTACACCCTCCATGCAGCTCATCACGATCCGGCCACGGGTATCTTCTTCGTCTTTAAATACTTTGATCGCACACTGGCGACAAGCGCCGATGCTTCCCATGGCGGGGTGCCAGCAGAAATAAGGCAGATCAAGACCGAGGCTAAGACAGGCTTCCAACAGGTTCTTGCCAGCCTTCACATCGAAAGGTTTGTTATCAATATAAATTGTAGGCATGGTGAAGATGTATTTATACTATTCTTCGTTAGTCGTACGGACACTTTTTATGATGAATATGTTTTTCAAAGTCATCGCGGAAATATTTTAAAGCACTCTGTAATGGCTCCATCGCACCGGGCGCCAGCGCACAGAAGGTGTTACCGGGACCGAGGAGCTGCGTATGCATATCCAGCAGCTCAAGGTCTTCCTGTTTTCCTTCTCCTTGTTCGAGCGACCACAAGATCTTTTCCACCCAGGGCAGGCCTTCACGACAGGGAGTACAGAAGCCGCAGCTTTCCTGTGCAAAGAAGTGCTGGAGGTTATGTACAAAACCGACAGGGCAGGTATCGCTATCCATCACGATCATGGTGCCAGTACCTAAACGACTGCCGGCAGCTGCAACAGATTTATAATCCAGTTTGATATCGAGGTGTTGAGTGGTGAGAAAGTCTGTCGATGCACCGCCTGGTAATACGCCTCTTAGTTCTACACCGTTTTTCATACCACCTGCGTGCTCTTCGATCAGTTCACGCATGGTGATACCCATCGGCAGTTCCCAGGTGCCGGGTCTTTTTACTTTGCCGCTTACGCCATATAGTTTAGTGCCGCTATCTTCGCTATAGCTTAGTCCTTTAAACCAGTCAGCGCCGTTGTTGACGATATGGGATATGCAACACAGTGTTTCCACATTATTGACGATAGTAGGCTTGCCAAACAGGCCGCTGATCTGTGGGAAGGGAGGTTTGGCCCTGGGCGTGGCGCGTTTTCCTTCCAATGCATTCAGCAAAGCAGTTTCTTCTCCACACATGTAGCGGCCAACACCGGTGTGCAGGTGCATATCGAGATGGAAACCACTTCCCAGGATATCTTTTCCGAGGTAACCGGCATCATATGCCTCCTGGATACTCCTGCGTATTATCTCTGCCGCCTTATGATAGGCCCAGCGGAGGAATACATAAGAGACTTCCGCCTGGATGGCGTACGCGGCCAGGATCATCCCTTCCAGCAGCTGGTGCGGGTTCCCTTCCAGGAGTAACCTGTCTTTGAAGGTGCCGGGTTCCATTTCGTCCGCATTACAGATCAAATATTTTGGGTGGGGGGCATTGTCGCCCATGGGGACGAAGCTCCATTTGATACCCGTATTAAAACCTGCGCCACCACGTCCTTTCAGATTACTGTCCGCCACCAGCTTCTGAACAGCGGCAGGCGACATCCCGCTGCACACTTTGCGCAGGGCAGCATATCCGCCGGTCATTTCATATTCCTTCAGTGTGAGGGCCGGACGGTTCGGATGAATGTTCCTTGTAAGCGGGCGTTCCATTTTATTATGTATATTTTTTAAAGATATCGTCGAGCATTGCAGGCTCCACATCTGTGTACAGGTCTTTATCTATCATTATTGCCGGCGCACGATCGCAACAACCGAGGCAGACGTTGGGCAATAATGTAAAACGTTCATCGGGACTTGTTTCTCCCATGCGGAGTTGCAGCTTTTCTTCCAGTGCTTTACGCAGCGGGCGGTAGCCCATTACATAACAGGAGATGCTGTCGCAGATCAGGATGACGTGCCTGCCAACAGGCTGGCGGAAGATGAGATTATAGAAAGTAGCTACGCTGTCTACTTCAGCAGGGCTTATTTCCAGATAGGCTGCAATTGCTTCAACACTTTCATCACTGATCCATCCGCGGTGCTGCTGAACGATCTTCAAAGCCTCTATGACTGATGCTTTTTTGAAAGGCACCAGGCTTATTTCGTGATCTATTTCTTTTTTTTCTGTTGCTGTAAGCATAAAATTTGATTTCACTATCTGTCTATGTCTGCCAGCACATAATCCACGCTTCCCAGGATGGAAAGGAGATCTGCCACTGTATAACCTTTACTGATATACGGGATCATCTGCATGTGTGCAAATGATGGAGTGCGGATGCGTGTACGGTAAGAAGATGTGTTGCCATCGCTGACCAGGTAATAGCTATTGGCGCCTTTGGTAGCTTCCACACAGCTCATGGCTTCACCAGGCGGAATAACGGGTCCCCAGCTCACATTCAGGAAGTGGTTAATGAGGGTTTCAATATCCTGCATGGTATGCTTCTTAATGGGGGGAGTGGTGAGGGGATGGTCTGCTTTATAGGCGCCTTCCGGCATATTGTTGAGGCACTGTTCGATGATGCGGAGGCTTTGTCTCATTTCTTCGACCCTTACGAGAGAGCGGTCAAAACAGTCGCCATTCTGTGCAATGGGAATATCGAAATCAAACATTTCGTAGCCTGAATAGGGCCGTTTTTTACGGAAGTCCCATTCAAAGCCGCAGGCCCGCAATCCGGGGCCTGTCACGCCCCATTCGATAGCTTCTTCAAGAGTGTATACGCCGATGCCTTTAGTACGTGCCTTTA
The DNA here is from genome assembly GCF_003182155.1 of Chitinophaga sp. S165. Classification (GTDB taxonomy): domain Bacteria; phylum Bacteroidota; class Bacteroidia; order Chitinophagales; family Chitinophagaceae; genus Chitinophaga. The sequence continues at coordinate 149,675 of NZ_QGTG01000010.1, read as the reverse complement.
TCAGGCTGTTCCGCAGCACCATGTCGTTGTATTGTTTGAGTTCTTTTGGAAAGTGGGTGATGAATTCGCGTACCAGCCTGTCCCATCCCTGTGGGAGGTCCTGGGCTACGCCGCCGATACGGAACCAGTTCGGATGCATGCGGTCGCCGCATACAGCTTCAATAATATCAAAGATCTTTTCCCGTTGGGTGAACATGTAGAAAACGGGAGATAGTTGTCCGAGGTCTTGTGCAAAGGTGCCGAACCATACCAGGTGACTGTTGATGCGGAATAGTTCGCACAGCATGACCCGGATCACTTTTACTTTTTCGGGCACTTTTATGCCGGCCATTTCCTCAACGGCGAGCAGGTAGGCCAGGTTGTTCATGACACCGCCCAGATAGTCTACACGGTCTGTATATGGGATGTAGGTGTGCCAGCTCTGACGTTCCCCCATCTTTTCAGCACCACGGTGATGGAAGCCGATCTCGGGAACGGCGTCTACGATCTCTTCACCATCCAGTTGCAGGATGATGCGTAATACGCCGTGAGTACCGGGGTGTTGAGGACCGATGTTGAGGAACATGAAATCGGAGTCTTCACTATGCGATTGCAGGCCCCAGTCTTCCGGCTTGAAACGGAGCGCTTCCTGTTCAATATCCTGCTTTTCGTCCCAGAGGCGGAACGGTCCCATTTCGGTGGCTCTTGCCGGATATTCTTTTCGGAGGGGGTGACCTTGCCAGGTGAGTGGCATCAGGAGGCGTGTCAGATGTGGATGGCCTTCAAAGCGGATGCCGAACATATCATAGATCTCGCGTTCGTACCAGTTGGCATTGGGAAAAAGAGTTGTTATGGAAGGCAGTGATGGGTATTCACCTGTTAATGCAACTTTGAGCCGGACGAACTCATTTTGTTTAAATGAGAACAGGTGATAAACAACGGTAAAATCAGCCACAGGGAGTTTCTCTTTACCGGCCCGGTCCCGTTCGTCTATACCACATAGATCGTACAGGAAGGGAAAGTTGTTTGATTTCAGATATTCAATAACGGAAACAATGTTACTCTTACTGGTCCATAGTGTGAGTATCCTGTCGGCGGTTATTTGCTGTTGAAGTGCATCCGGGCCGAAGCGTTGTATCAGTTGTGCGTGTATGTGATCCGTCTCCAGCATATTTATACCAATTTTATATTTCATCGACCCCCCGGAAGGAAGTCATATTAGAGCGTTCTTCACGTTTAGCTTCTTTCATTGAAAGCATATGAGGTTTGATGACGCCTTGTTCACCGATGGTCCAGCTGAGCGGACGGGCTTCCTTGCCTACTGCATCGGCCAGTAACATCAGTCCCTGCATAAATGCATCGGGTCTGGGAGGACAGCCGGGCACATACACATCAACAGGGAGGAATTTATCTACGCCTTGTACGACGCTGTAGATATCATACATACCGCCACTGTTGGCGCAGCTGCCCATGGATATGACCCAGCGGGGTTCCATCATCTGTTCATGAAGCCGTTTGATAATAGGGACCATTTTGATAAACACGGTCCCTGCAATGACCATGACGTCTGCTTCGCGTGGAGTACCGCGGATCACTTCAGCACCGAATCTTGCAACGTCGTATTTACTGGTAATGCTGGTAGCCATTTCAACGAAACAGCAGCTTAAACCGAAGTGGAATGGCCACATGGAATTTTTGCGTCCCCATCCCAGGAGATCCTGTACGGTGGTCAGCATAATACTTCTGCTGACAGCTTCTTCCATGCTGCCGTTTCCCGAGATATGGCCTGACTGATCGCCTGCTTTACTTAACCACCATTTCATTTTGTTTCTGTTTTAGTTTATGGGCTTTTAATATTTTTTTAGCATCGGCCCCGATGTTGAGAGCGCCGATACCCCATTCGTATATAAGGACAACAACAAGTTGTGCGATAAAGAGTGCTACCCCTACGTATCCGGGCCATCCCAGTTCATAGAAGCCGAGTGCCCAGAGCATAATAAAAACGGCCTCCACGTCGAAGATGACAAATAACATGGCGACCAGATAAAATTGTACGGAGAAACGAATGCGTGCGGAGCCTGTTTGCTCTATTCCACCTTCGTAGGGTCTATTGGTGGCGCGGTCATTATGGCGTTGACCTAATATATAGGACAAAGAAAGGATAGCAGCAAGTAGTATCACTACAAGGCCGGAATAGAGCAATAAAGGCCACAAGGGAATACTTTGTTCGTTTCCCATAACGTAAAATTTTTTTCCTGAGGGAGGGGTACAGCGTATCCACTCCTTTTTAATAAAAAGAAATTGGTCCTAAATCCAGTTGATGTACCAAATACCTGACGATAGCGCAGAAGTTGTACAGACAGTCTGATGTACTTAGCTGACGATGTAATGCTCGAGGTTCTGAATGATGAAGTCTTTGTTGTTGATGACATATTTCATAATGTCACCGATGGAGATAAGGCCTGTCAATTGATTGTTTTCGATAACGGGGAGATGGCGGATGAACTTATTCGTCATCAATTGCATGCAATATTCTAATTCTGTATCAGGTGTAACAAATACCGGGCTATCCGTCATAATGTCCCTGACTAGTGTTTCTTTAGAGGAGCGTCCTTTCAGGATGACTTTGCGTGCGTAATCCCGTTCAGTGAATATTCCTACCAGTTGTCCACTTTCGTCTACTACTACAAGTGCGCCTAGATTTCTTTCTTCGAGTACTTCCAGTGCTTCGTATACACTGCATGTGATGCAGGTTGTGTAAACCAGGTTCCCTTTTATTTGCAGGATATTTCTTACAGTATCCATAACAAAGAATTTAAGGAAGTGACTATACTATTAAGTTAGGCTTTTTTTGAATAATAACAACTTTAAATGTGGATTTTAAGTTTAAATGGCTGAAGAACGGCTACCGGATGGGGTCGCAGCGTTTTGTAATAAGTGTAAAAACGGGTATTATAGAAATATTTACCTTAATATATCGGCAATTATTATCTTGCGCCGTCTGTCAAATTGTTCGTAACGCTGTCGTATAGTACGCTGGCGCGGCTAATATGGATAAGTCTGTTGCCGGATCAACTCAAAGAAAATAATAGCTACTGATGTCCCGACCTATTAATCATCGTATTTTAATTATTGCCGCTTGCGTTTTATGGTGTATCTCCCTTGTTGCTGAATTTATTGGCATCAGCACGTATACATGGACCGGTGTGATAGCTGCTCCTGTACTTTTATTCGTGGGCATTGTATACTGGGCCAGGAACTACAAAGCAAAAAAAGGACATTATCCAAGAGGGGAATCTCTTTGGAAGAATATGACGACTTTAGGGGGCAGCGTCAGTTTGAGGCCTGCATATCTTAAAGAGAAATTCCCGGAATTTGTGACGTTCTGGTTTGCATTTTTAATGCTCATGACTTTAGCGGGATATTTAGTGTTTAGCCGTTCCGACGCATTTAAGGCTACTCAGGCTTATTGCGAAGCTAATCAGACCGTATTGGAAAAAACTGGTAAGATCAAGCGTTATGGGGTGTTCGTAACGGGATCAATTTCGACTTATAGTGCAAGGATATCATTTTCTATTTTTGGTGAGAAAGGGTATTTCGAAGGGATGGCAAACCTGGTAAATTATGACGGATCGTGGAAGGTCGAATCTGTGAAATTCTGATCAGATGCTGATGCAGCGCTTTTTGTAATGACGCACAAAAAAAATACGTACCTTGCTTTAAGATTCTCCTTAATAAACAACTCCAAAAAGAACTACTAACTTCTATCTGAGCGGAACAGTGTACGCGTATTGTCGAATGGGCAATTGAATTGAATAACCAATTTGTTACTATTGAGCAAATCCACGTGTTGACAATGCTTTTGTTAATGGAAAGCATGGCGTTGGACTATTATGTTCTAAACTACAGCATGGAAATATAACCTTTAGCTAGTCTTAGCTTTTGTCTGCTATTTATAGCATCCGCCATTTTATTCATCAACCAAAAACTCATACACCATGAAAAAGTTGTTCTTCTTCTTTTTACTTATTCCGCTATTTGTAACAGGGCAAACGAAAACAGTGCTGACAGCGAACCGCCTCTTCTCTAAAAATGATAAAGCAGTCCAGTTTGAGAAGGCGCTGACCAGCCATGCGCAGAAGTATCATACCGGAGATGTGAGCTGGCGGGTATGGAGCATTGAGTCCGGACCAGACTATGGTGGATATCTGATCACGGAAGGTCCCAGTACCTGGGATGCGTTGGATGGCCGTGGAGATATTAGTGACGAACATACGGCAGATTGGATGAATAATGTATTACCACTTACTGAAGGTCATGGTGAGGGAGGTTATTTTGTTTTCCAGGCGGATCTGAGTACTGTACAACTTACTGATTATGCCGATAAGATCGTTATAAACCATATTACGGCTAACCCGGGTAAGATCGCTGATGTGCAGGAACTGACAAAGAAACTGAAAAAGGTATGGGAAGCCGGTAAGGAATCTGTGGCAGTTTATTCTGTGATGGCATCCGGAGAACCGGGTTATATTGCCGTAACCCGTTTGAGGGATGGCTTTAAAGAATTATCCGTGGAATATCGTAAACCGTTAGCCGCAAGGTATGATGAAGCCTATGGTGAAGGTGCGTTCGATACCTGGTTGAAAGACTATGCAGAGGCGGTACAACACCGCTGGACCGAAATACTGATCTATAAACCCAAGTTGAGTTCTAAATAGATATTAAGGCTGATATGGAATAAAAAAAGGGGCAGATGGAAACATCTGTCTCTTGCATTTTAGGCGACACCTGAGTTTTTGAGATAGGAAAATGCATTCTCATTGTTTTATGTATATTTATTGCCATAATCCTATACACTATGCTGCTTACCAAAGAAATCTATCGTGACGATTCCTTCCAGCGAATTAAAAAGATATTTTACAATGAGAAAGATCAGATCATCGGTACTTTGGAGACCTTCAAAGGGAAGGAAGAGGGAGATGAATTTGGCAGATTGGATGTGCATGAATATACCGATGAAAGTTACCGTTTGATCCAATATAAAAATGATACAAAAGCTTATGCGCATTTTACTTCACAGGGACATAAGGTATTAGGCAAAAACGGTTGGTATTCGATAGAGGAAGCTGCTTCCGTTCAGGATTTCAAATATGAAAACGGGCTATTGCTGGCTAGAAATTGCCGTAGTGAAGATGGGACGACATATTCTTATCACTATACGTATCAGAATGGTGTGAAGGTTTCTGAGAAATCTGTAGCCGTAGATGGTACTGTAACAAAGATCAATTATACCTATCAGGGCAAGACCGTGTTGTCACAATCGACCATTATCAACGACCGGTTTTCTGATCAAATCAATTACAGGTATGACCAAAACGGTTTGTTAGTTGAGGAACAGAAATTTCTGAAGCATGGGGAAAGTCTTTTCTTATCTACGCAGAAAAACTTTTTTTATAATGCAAAGAAAGAACTTGAAAAGACAGAACATCATGGCAGGTATGATGGAAAAATGTACTTATATAAAGTAGAAGAAACGATCCGTAAGGGGAATGAGCGGAATATTAAACTTTACCTGATCCCGGAGGTTGAGATGGTGATCGGGCAATATGATATGGCAAGCATGCATGATTATATGAAGCGGTCACATATGGAGTTTGCTATTCCGATATTCAATAAAGAATACATCACGAAAACGAAGTTGCAATTGCTTGGTCATAATACTGAGACAGTTGATGAGCAGGGGAAGGTAATAGAATCGAAAGTTATAAATCCTGAAAATAATGAAGAGATAGGGAAGGTGCTGTACCGGAATGAGTATAATGAGAAGTCGCTGTTAGAGTTTGTAATTTGTTACCGGGTGCTGGAGAATGGGAAGGCGGAAGAGAGTAGCATCGAAAAATATTATTATAAAGAATAGGTAGGACAGTAGCGGGTTTGAGACCTTCTTGTGTTTGCATAGATACAATGTTGTATGCGCTGTTATCTTTGATATGAATCAAAAATAATCAGCATGACAGTTAATAGCTGATCTTTATGTACTGAGTGATACAGCAGAAAGCCGCCTTCAGTAGTTTGAGGGCGGCTTTCTGCTGTATCAACAAATGCTAAAGATTGTTTATTCTGCTTTTTATCGAATTAACGAGTCTGTGATCGGGTATTGAAATATTAGTTCATCCAACCTGATTACCAGGGGATTCATACTATAACACCCGACGTAACATAGCTGTAAACGTGGACTTGATCCGGAGGCATTCCGTTTGTCTGTAGAAGTAGTGATATCTGCTGGTGAGGTATGTGATAGTGCTTTAGGGCAAGGGAAGGACGGCTGAAGGGAAAGCCTGCAGGGGTAACATGTGGAAAATCTATGTTAAAATGTATTGTTCGGGTATTACGCTCAATGGTTATTCTTACTCATCAAAATACATCTTTAAGGCGGGGCGGTTTATTCGCGTTGTACAGCAGGCAGGGAAATGTGCGCATATAAAGGAGCGAACATTGCGTTGAATGACTGCTGATATATTACCTGTTGTTGAAGGTCTGATTTAGGCAGGACCGGTTGTGCTTGTGGAAGCAACACGGCTATCACATCAGCGGCCATATACTTGCTGTTGCAGGATGGGTTTTCCCCGTTTATTGCCCTGACCTGCAAGGTCACTACGAGTATTCCTCTACCGGGTACGTTCACCGGGAGTGTTGCGCCGGCAAAAGGTTCTGAAAGATCCAGCACGGTTATAGCAGTTTCGACATCGACTACCTGCTGTGTTCCAAAGTTTACGCGGGTGGCGATCACTTTTACCTCCAGGGCCGTGACGCCTTTAATTTCAGGCAGTACTTGTGCCGGAATGTGCAGCAGATCAGTACCTGATAATTCGGGTGCTATGGAAAAGAACCTTTCCGTACCGGTTTGCTGATTGAAGCGGAATCCCTTCAGAGCTGCCATGATGTTGTTACCCGACCGGATGAAGGCTTTGTTTAGGCGGTTGACATGACCGCCATCGCAATGAATATCCAGCTCATTAGTGAACGCACTGCGGATGAGGGCGCCTTTTCTGCTGGCTGCCCCGAAGCGCCGGGCGGCACGAAGGGTACCTGTTGTTTGTCTTACTGTTTCCGGCATACTGCGGAGGAAGTGTTCGCCGTCCCGGCAATAACCGATCACGTTCCCGAGCCTGCCGGTAAAAGTGATCAAAGATGTTTGTCTGGCCATTAAAAATGTTTTGGTGATGTATAAAGATATACTAATCCGTGCATTAGGTCCTGTGTGGAGAATTAAAGACTGTCTAATGTCCTTCGTGTTGATATTGTGAATTTTGTAATATTTGTAACGCGGGGTTTGATAATATTAACCACCATTCGGGTGAGGTTTTGAGACTGTCGAAAATCGAAAAGAAACGCCCTAATTTTGAATTTGCCCTTCTCAAGGGTATATTAGCTCAAAAACGTCCTTTAAGGCCCGATAATGAGCGATAACGACACCAAACGGCTTTCCCGGCTCACTGCCATCCTGATACAGTTGCAAACGAAACGGTTATTAACGTCAACCGAGCTGGCTGATAAATTTTCGGTTAGCGTCAGGACCATTTACCGGGACATAAAAGCATTGGAGCAGGCAGGCGTGCCTATCCTGACAGAAGAAGGGAGAGGGTATACGCTGATGGAAGGGTATAAGATCCCTCCCGTGATGTTTACAGAGAACCAGGCCAATGCATTAATACTTGCAGAGCAGTTAGTCCTGAAAACGAAAGATGCTTCATTTATCAGGGATTATTCAGCTGCTATTGACAAGATAAAAGCCGTATTAGGACATCAGGTGAAAGACAAGGCGAACCTGCTTTCTCAAAGGACCCAGTTTACACAGATCCTGAACAGTGAAAGGAATAGCAATAATCTATCAGAACTGCAATATGCACTGACAAATTTTTATCTGACTAAGATTGACTATACGAACGAACAGAACGAGACAAGCAGCCGGTTGATCGAGCCTTTTGCACTATTAAGTAACCAGGGAAGCTGGCTATTAATAGCATGGTGCCGGATGCGGAGTGAGTTCCGTTTTTTCCGTCTTGACAGGATCCAGAAGCTACATGTGCAAACAGAGCAATTTACCCCCCATAAAATGACCTTACAGGAATATTTTGATCGTTATCACTGACCCCTGACATAAGGCTGTCATATGTCCCCTTTAGCTTTGCAGCATAAACTTTTAAAAAATTAATTTTATGCTCAGTCAATTAGCGAACTTGAACTGGATCAGTGTTTTAGTGGCCTTTGTAGTGTATTTTTTACTAGGAGCCTTGTGGTTCACCCAGTTTTTCAGTAAGCCGTACAAGATCTCCCTGGGACGGGAAAACGAGACTTTAGAGAATAAACCTATCTTTATTGTCGGCCCGGCGATCTGTTCTCTTGTGATCACTGTAGCCAGCGCATTTTTGATCTATGCGTTGAATATCTCATCTGTTGGAGATGCCTTAATGTTTTCATTACTTGTTGGCATTGGATACCTGTTCGCGAATACAGTTAATATTGCCATCAACCCCAATATTCCACGGCCAATTCTTTATGGGATCATCAGCGGAGCTTATCATTTAACAGGTATTTCGATTGTAAGTATTGTTTTAGTTGTTATGAAATAATTATCCATGATGGAGAGGAAAGATATAGAAACTTTGACCCCAAAAAACAAGCAGCAATGGCGGCGGTGGTTAGAAAAGAACCATGATAAAAAGCAATCTGTCTGGCTGATACTTTATAAAAAGAGTGCGAACGTTACTACTATCAGCCGGAGTGAAGCTTTAGATGAAGCGCTTTGTTTCGGATGGATAGATAGTACTGCCCGGCCGGTAAACGATGATCAATTCATGCAGTCCTTTACCCGGAGAAAGCCCAATAGTGTTTGGTCGAAGATCAATAAGGGAAATGTGGAGCGGCTGATAGCAGAAGGGCTTATGATGCCGGCGGGTCACCAGAGTATTGAGGTGGCGAAGCAAAATGGCTCATGGTCGATCTTAGATGATGTAGAAGAGCTGAAGATTCCTAAAGACCTTACTAAAGCATTTAAGACACAACCGGGGGCAAAGGAATATTTCATGGGCTTAAGCAAGTCTGTCAAAAAAAGTATGCTGCAGTGGATCGTGCTTGCAAAACGCCCTGAGACGAGGCAAAAGAGAATTGAAGAAATAGCAGTACTTGCGGCGCAGCAACTGAAGCCTAAACAGTTCACGTGACAACCGTTGGTAGAATAATGCATATATTTACGTTATAACCTATACCGTGTAATTGCTTATATGAAACGCCTGTTACTGTTTTCCTTAATTCAACTTGCTGTTATGCAAGGTTTTGCACAGGATGCATTGATCCCTTACCGTGTGAAAGACAAATGGGGCTATGCTTCATTGGATGGTACACTCAGGATTCCCGCACAATATGATCGTTGCGAGTTGTTTCAAAACGGTTATGCAGCTGTCAATAAAGGCAGCATGGTGGGAGCAATTAATGCTAAGAACGAAGTGGTAGTCCCTTTCGACTATTTTATGATTTATTTTCCTGTTCCGGCGGAAAGGCGTTATCCAAGAGCAAACAATTACGCAGTAGTGGCTACCAGAGACAACAGATATGGTGTTTATGATATTGTCTCCCAACGCCTGATCCTGGATACTGTTTATAGCGGTGTAGATAATCAAGCGGGTACATTGTTCACGGTTGAGAAGAAGCGGCATGAAAAGGGCGTTTTTGACGTCAGCAGCCGGCAATGGATAGCAGAAGCGATATACTATGAAGCCGATCCTGTTTCTGATACCATTGTGAAGGTAGAGAAAGATGGAAAGGAGTTTGTGATACCAGTTCGTGACGGCAAGCCGGGACCAATGAGTGACTGGGCTGTAGCGTCTTTGTCACCAGTTCCGCCGCCTCCTGCTCCGGGAACATGGGAAGAGAAAGGCGAAGTTGTGGATGTAAACGGGTTGCCATCGAGATCTAAGCCAGCAGTACCCCGCCTTACGTTTAAAGAACAGCTGATACGTAAAGATGGTAGATATGGGTTCCGGTTCAATGCCCCATTTGCCGGTGACGTTATTCCTGCTATATATGACAGCATTGACTGTGCAAATGGGAGTGAGTCAGAAGGGTTGATGGCGGTTAAAAAGAAGGGCAAATGGGGAGTGGTGAATACAAAGAACGCAGTTGTTCTGCCTTTCATTTATGAGGGCCTTGATATGACCAGGGGCGATCACAGGAATGGTTTCTTCGTTATTGTAAGTAATGGTAAAAAGTCGATCATTGATAGGAAGGGCATCGTATTGGCAAGCGGACTGGATGATATTTACCTTACAGGCGCTGGTTTTGTACTGACTGCCGGAGAAGATCATGGTGTGCTTTTTACCGTTGAGGGAACGCAACCGCTGCTGGTCAAGCCTCAGTTCTATATTGTGATAACGCCGTCAAAGGAGGTGCCGCTGGGTAATGGAAAATCGATCCACGTTATTGATGTAGTAGCTAACAACAAGGCGCGCTCAAGAGGATATTTAGCTAGTACAGGACGGCTTTTCTTTGAAGATTAATTGAACCGTCAAAATGTTATCAACCCGTATCCATGTAAAGTTAGATAGATACGGGTTGATCGTTTTATAATTATTTATTGTGAAGCCTGAAATCAGCGAACTGCCCTTCCTCCCTTTCATTACCGCTGTAATGCAGGCCTAAACGCGGACTTCTGTCCCATTGAGGTAAAGAGCCTGCTGCAATATCTGAAGCGAGCTTAGTCCATGCTGCCGTACCTGTCTTATAGGAAAAGTCGCAGGTCTTGCCTCCGGACATTTCGATCTTCAATCCGATAGCAGACTTTGGTACCCTTGCTGCTTTTATAACCACACGTTGCTTATTTTCTGTTTTCCATACTTTAACACTGTCGCCTTCAATACCAATTCCTATAGCAGCATTTGCATCACCATAAAAGGCAAGTCCTTTAAGGGCCTTGTTCGTGTTAATAACAGTAGTTGTCATTTCAAAATTATCTGACGTTGGCCTAACCGTTAAAACAATGCCTGTAGGGTTTTCTTTCGTTGGTGCTCCTGACAGGTAAAGAGCCCCTTTTTGTTGCTTCACGACCGGAGTGGCATGGCGGAAGTCCCATTGCCAGTATCCGGACAGGTTACGGCGGTTAAAATCATCATAGAGATCTGCACTGTCGATGGAACTATGAGGCTGAGTTTTCAATTCAGGCCAGCCTGTTGCTCCCTGCCAGCTTAGTTCAGATAGTAAGCCCTCGCGACCCGTAAATACGTTACTTTTCTTATTATAGGCATGGTGTAAATAATACGTGCCACCGTTTGCTGCCGTCACGAAGGTGCCATGTCCCATACATTTCCAGGCGTCATTCTCGCTTAAGATAGGGTTACCGCTATATAGTTCATACGGGCCTTTGAAGTTCCGCGAACGGGCCACATTTACCGCATAACTGCATCCTTGTCCGCAACAATTACCAGCAGAATAGAACATGTAATAATAGTTATCCTTTTTCAGGATGCTTTGTCCTTCCATGCCGGCGCGATTGCTATCCTTGAGTAAAGAGAAAGGCTCACCTTCAGTTCTAAGACCGTCTTCCGATAGCTTATACCCCAGGAGCTCGATAGGCCTGTCTTCCAGTCCATATGCCTTAAAGGTAATGTAGAGTTGTCCTCCGTCGTTGAAGATAAAAGGATCTATTGCCTCTTTCCCGTGTTCAATTATTACGCCGTGGTCTGTAAATCCATGGTCAGGGTAGGGAGACGTAGCAACTCCGATAAAGGATTGGTTGTCCGACTTTCTTCTGGCGGTATAATAAACGAAATAGGTATTGTCGATCTTATAAAACTCAGGCGCCCAAAAGGAGCCGGTTGTCCATTCAGGCGCCTGGTCGAACACGTAGCCTGACTGACGCCAATCCTTAAGATTGGCAGACCTGTAAATAGGATAATAAGGCGCCCATTCTGATGATGTTCCTGTGGCGTAATAAACACTATCCACCCTTATTATTGACGGATCTGCAAAGTCGCCCGCAATAACTGGTCCTCCGGTTTGTGCATGAAGCGCAGCACAGTTTAACAAACAGAAAATAGAGAGTATGGAAGTAAGCAATCTTTTAGTCCGATCCATATGGTTCTGGTTATAAATATGATGTAATCAGGTCCTTGCGGCCAATTAGAACGGGTAAAATAAAAATTAAAACCGGTAAATTATAGATTATGGAACGGGGAGGGGCATAATTGGGCATGAAGCAGGAGAAGAGCTTAATTTTACTTAAGCTCTCTCAGTTTTGCAAGATCTTCATCGGTACGGTTACCATGAATGGCAATCTTACCAAGTGCATCCTCAATCCGGCTATATTCCGCATCTGTCAGTTCTACATCTGCTGCGCCAAGATTTTCGCTGATACGATCGGGGTTCCGTGAACCGGGAATAGGTACAATGAAGTCTTTTTTATGTAACATCCATGCCAGCGAAACCTGTGCCGGTGTAGCTTTTTTTGCTGTAGCAAATTGATGTATGAGGTCGAGCAGCGGCTGGTTGGCGATGATATTATCCCTGTTAAACCGCGTGATCACTCTTCTCGCATCCTGCCCGGTATATTGGGCGTCAGCATTCACTGTTCCTGATAAAAAGCCATTAGCCAAAGGAGAGAAGGGTACGAAGCCTATACCGAGTTCTTCACATACCGGAATGACATCTTTTTCAAATGTGCGCGCCATCATGGAATATTCACTTTGTATAGCGGTTAATGGCGTTACTGCATGTGCACGCCTGATCTCATCGGCGGTTGCCTGTGATTGTCCCCAGCCGAGGATCTTACCTTCCCTGATAAATTCGCCCATACAATATGCCACATCTTCAACAGGGAGATCCTTGTTCACCCTATGCTGATAATATAACTCTATGCGATCAGTGCCCAGTCTTCTTAAAGAGCCTTCCAGGTTAGTTCTCAGGTCCTGCATAAGCCGTTCCCTGGAGCTGTCTTCGCTATTCTTTTCGATAAAGAACTTGCTGGCAATAACAACCTTGTCACGGATAGGCTTCAATGCTTCTCCAACTAATTCTTCATTGGCGCCCATGGCATATCTTGCCGCTGTGTCATAGAACGTGCAGCCCAGGTCAAATGCCTGGTGAATAAGCCGGATACCTTCTTCTTTTCCGGGAGTGGGAATATATCCCTGGCTAAGTCCCATACAGCCATAACCAATGGCCGATACTTCCAATCCATTCAGTTTTCTTTTTTTCATGTCCTTTGTATTGATGATAATGTAAGGACACAAAGGTCACCTTAAAGGGCGCTCATTGTTAAAAAGAATCAAACTAAAAAGTATGATATTCAAACCTTATGTTTTCTGAGCGATTTAGGTGTAAGGCTGGTCATCCGTTTGAAAAAGTTATTGAAGTAGGTTGGGTATTCGAAGCCCAGGCTATAGGCGATGTCGGCAATACTCCAGTCGGTATGTTGCAGCAAGGCCTTCGCTTCTGCAATAATACGCTCCGCTATGTGTACAGAGGTGGGTTTAGCGGTAACGGTCTTTACCGAGCGATTAAGATAGTTAACATGCACGGAAAGGGCGGTAGCGAAATCCTGGGCCGTTCTTAATGTAAGAGGCGCTTTGGTGTCTTCTATGGGAAATTGACGTTCCAGTAATTCCAGGAACAAAGAGGTGATCCTGGTAGCGGCATTTTTCTCCTTCATCCCCTTTTGCGGCTGGATCCTCAATGCCTCGTGGATGATGAGCTCTACACAGCTTTTTAGCAATTCCTTCCTGAATGGATAGTCGTCGTCACTATGCACGGCTATCATCTTCTGGTAAAGCCCGGTTAGAAATACGGCCTGTTCATTGTTTACAGGGATGACGGCTATCCCGTCAAACCGGAATAGGGGCGATTTTTGTAAGAGCTCTTTACGTTCCCGGTTTACAATGAAGGCTTCGGTAAAGAGACAGGCATAACCTTTCCGTTCTTTCGAGCGATGAACAACAGTATGGGGTACATGGGGGTTGGCGAAAAAGAGGAAGGTGCCGTCTGTAGCGATGCTTTGATCACCATAGTGGATCACCATATCGCCGGTTACCAGCACTATCTTGTAATAATCGCGTCTGTCGTGAACATGCGTGGGCGTATCGGTACGTGAGACTTCGTAAACTTTAAAACCTTTCGATCTTAAACTTCCGCTATTAGTTTGTGAAGTGTCAGCTGCTTTATTTGTCGCCATCTCGCAAAATTAAGAAAATCAAACAAAGCAGTACAGCGATATATTATACCAGTGTGGCCGGGCGAAACTTATAACTTTGGTTTTGAAAATGCCATAAGTTAGTCCCAGACACACTGGTATTTAATGGTATTATCGTTTTACAGTAACTCTTAAGAATGTTGCGGGAATAGAAGTCTTACCAGGATCGTCACTCCTGTTCTCACGATTGAATAAGTCTTCGAGCTCACGCTGCAGGTCTGCAGCTTTACCATCTTTTTCCGCAGCGTCAAATGCATTCATGGTAGGACCATAATAGTTCCTGAATGTTTCGAGGAATGCGGAAGGAGGGTAGGGTGCATTGAAAGTATATGTATCCTTTTCGAACGAAATATTTTCCGCAGGAATACCTGCCTGCACAAACCGCTCGGTCACATGATTTTCCACGCCCCATAAGATAGGGCTGATAAACCCTTCCGGTGGAGGAGGTGTATAGGCCGCGCTGATCTTCAATATCTGGGCTACAAGTGTAGGATCGCCCGGAATCCAGTTACCCATAACAATGCGACCGCCGGGCCGTGTAACCCTTACCAGTTCTTTTGCTACATCAAATGGTTTTGGTGCAAACATGGCACCGAAAATAGATACAACGAGATCAAAACTTCCATCACTGATGCCTTCGAGGTTTGTAGCATCGCCTTCCCTGATGGTGATATTGGAGAGGCCTTCTTCCTGAATGCGTTTGTTACCCGCTGCGACAAGATTTCTGGCGATGTCCACACCTAATACTTTGGCGCCAAGTCTCGCTTCAGGAAGGGCTGTGGTTCCATCACCACAACCAAGGTCCAGTACTTCCATGCCGGGAGTGATACCGAGTTTACTAACCAATGCAGTGCCGCTTTCACGCATCGTTTCGGCAAGGCGTGTGAAATCACCTTTTTCCCATAATGCCTTGTTGGGATTCGCAGTAACAGGCTGCGTAGTTGTTGCTTCGCTCATGAGCTTTGTTTTGAGGTTAAAAATAGTGGGGCTCTATTGTGGTAGTAACAAAGAAGATAATGGGGTAAGGCGCGGTGAAGATACAAAGTTTGCAAATACAAAGAATATCTGTTGTCACATAGAATGCATGATCCGTAGCAGATCGGATTGTGATGGGGCTAAAAGTATAGGTAAAACGGGCATTACATCCTATGTAAGCCCGTTTTTAAAAATTTAGTTAAAGTTTGAAATGAAGTTATTTACCGGTCGCGAGCCGAAGTGCCGTATCCATTACAGGATCACGCTGTTGCAATATATCGGTGACTGATGGTACAATTACATGATCAGCAGGAATGCCTTTACCAGCTGCATAAGGATTTTGCAGGCGCATATGGTATCCCAATAATGGAACGTCCAAACCGAGGCGGGTATTAGGAAGGGTTACCATTGCAAAACCTCCGCTGGAATTACCCTGCATAGCACCGCCGCTTTCTTCTCCGATAAAGACAGCCCTGCGGTTGTCTTTCACAATGGCCGCAAATTCTGCTGTTACAGAGAAGCTCCGGCCGTTCTGTAGGATGTAGACGTTCCCACCGAAGGCATTTTCAGCAGGGTTGATCATTTCCAGCCCTTCCTTGAAATATGTGAAGTGATATTCATCTCCTTCTTTCTTCACAAACTGTTTGAGGTATTCCATTTCGGAAGGAAAGGTAGCTTGTGAAGCGAAAGAGTAAGGGCCGACACCTGCTACTGTAAGCTTGTCATAATACCGGAACGGAGCGCGGGCGATAAAGGTATTAAGCAGCATTCCTAGCCGGTCTGTTCCACCTTCATTATTGCGAAGGTCTATGATCAGCGACCGGACCTGTTTTTCCCGGATCTGGCGGAATGCGCTGTCCAGGAAATCCCTGAACGATGGCAATCCCTCATTTTCCATAAACACCGCAATACGTAACAATGCTACATCCTTTGCAGGAAAAGATATGCTGTAGGATGGTTCCGGAGATGTTACTGTTCGTATATCATTTGCGCTGACCGCTTTCAGTACGATCTTTCCTCTTTTTCCTGCCACTTCTTTATAACCGATGGTAAACTGTGGTGAAGGACCTGTAAATAGACCGTAATAGCCGGCAAAATCGGTATTCAGGGCGGCATACCTGGCACTCTGTACCGCGCCGTCTGCAAAAATGTTCCTGAAAAGGCGGGAAGTGATATCCTCAATATCTTCACCGTTTATACTGAGTATCCGGGTACCTGCCGGCAGTTCTTCCTTGCCGCCGTAAGTCTTCAGTACATAAGCATGGCCGTCTTTAAAATAGAGCTGGAGAGGCAGATAGCCATTTTCAAAAAAAGCATGGAGATCATCCGGCTTTTGTTCACGGTGGAACTTCGCATGACCATCGCCAATGGAAGCGATCAGCGGATTGACCAGCCTGAAAAACTCATACTCGGTCATTCCTTTTTTTAGCTGCTTCTCCGTAGCAGCAAATCGTTTGTCCAACTGTTCTTTTGACTGGAAGCGATATATACCCGGATGGGCTTCTTCCAGCGCCTGACGGATAATGGTAAGGTCCACCTTTAATTCCTGCGGTGAAAATACCCTTTGTGCAATGCCTGACAGACCTGTCAGCAACAACCCAAATCCCAAGATCATCTTTTTCATACAATTCAAGTTTTTTTTCACAAAACTAGACGGGACTTAGGGTTCCGTCGACCGCGCCGACAGGATTGAACGTATCTTTATGCAATTTCTGGTATGCCGACGGAGTCGTACCTGTCAGTTTTTTGAATGTTGTATTGAAGGTTGCCTTTGAATTGAAGCCGCAATCCATCGCGAGGCTTAATATGCTGTAATGTGCTGAAGCGGGATCTTCCAGGCGGAGTTTGACTGCCTCGATACGGTAGTAATTAACGAAATCGTGAAAAGTTTTTCCTGCCTGCTCATTAATAGCCTGCGAGAGATGGTGGCGGGATACCTTTAATTGCTCTGCAAGTGTAAAAATGGTCAGGTCGGGGTCAAGGAATGGACGTGCCGCTGTCATATGTTCCAGCAGCCTGTCATAGATGGTCTTCTCCGCTGCTGCCTGAAGCCCGGACTTCCTGTATTTCCCGTCGGTTGTCTGTTTTATGTCGCCGGGGCTGAATATTTCGGGCTGCAACAGACATTTGGCTGCCAGCCAATACACCAGGGCCACAACCAGGAAGTAGTTATAATGATAAAAATGTGTAATGACAGGTACCTGCCATTTTCTTCCATAAAACCCCAGGGCAGATACTACCAGGATACCCAGTATGCCATAGATGAACTGCCGTAACCACACCAACCGGCGATTGCTGATATCTGAAAAAGTGTTCTCTATTGTTTTCCCGAATTTCCTCAACAGGGCAAGCGACAGTAAAAGATACCCGGTGATCATACAAAGGCTTAACTGGTTCAGCCAGCCGAAATCGAGACGGCTTAATCCATCAAAGTCCATCAGCAATGCTCTTTTGGTTGCAGCACTTTGCAGCAGCCAGGGTGACAGGACGGCCAGGTAGAAAAGGAAGGGCAGTAAATGGACCGCATCTTTCAGCGCCAGCCGCTTGCCCCCGTCCGTCATCTTTTTTGTAAAGAGGTAAATAAGCGGCCCAAACAGGCTAAGCTGCAACCATGATATCCGGCTCAGATGAGGAAAGGTGAGGAAGAACTCCCGGGTATCGAAAGCGTTCAACAGCGCCTGAAAGGACACCACCAGCATAAAGCAGATCAGCAGGATACCGGCGGTGCTGTTCTTTTTGCGAATGAACAGCAGGAAGGCAAACAGTGCTGCATTGATCAGGCCTGCAGCTACAAAATAGCGGAAGAGAGAAACAGCTGTCATTTTTTTGAAATATAAATGAGCAATGAAAATCCCTCTAAAGACGTGTGTATCAGTGAAGAGTTGCTTTCGGAAAAGTTAAGAAAGATTGCCGCTAATAAAAATGGCCGCATCATATGCTGATGCGGCCATTTTTATGTAGTTGATATGAATATTAATTATCTGTTTTCTGTTCGGCCAGGAAGCTTACCACATCCCTGATCTCTTTCTTGGACAGGATCTGTTTCATATCGGGCATACTGGATTGCGCATATTTTTTATTCGCTATCTGATCTGCCGCAATAGTACGTTCGGTTTGTCCTTCTTTGATCGTTAACCCGGCTTTAGTTTCTCCCTGCAGAATGCCATTCAACTTTTTACCATCCTTCAGTTCGAGCGTTATCATGCCAAATCCGGGCGCTAAACGGGCGCTTGGGGTAATGAGTGCCTGCAGTATCTGTTCCCTCGAAATTCGGCCTGCAACACCATTTAAACGAGGGCCTGCGTTACCACCACGATCGTCATAAGAGTGACAGCGCATACATTGGGCATTTTCATTACGGAAAAATATCTGGCGGCCACGTCTTGGATCACCACCCTGCAAACAGCTGTTGTAAGAGGCCAGGAGTTCATCGGGCGACAACTTACTATTCGATGCTTTGTAACGGGCGGCAAGTGTAGTAGAACGGCTGCTGTCTATCGCTTCGCCCAGCTCCAGATAGATGTCCGGGTCCAGTTGTCCTGCATCCATCTTGTTCAGCAGGTCTGTCAGTGGCTTTTCTGTATACTGCACCGGCAGTTTACCCAGTGCGAGCAGGGCCGCTTGTTTTTCTTCCATGGTCTTGTTGGCAATTACGCCTGTGAGCAGGTTCACCATCACACTTTCGGAGATATGCATTTTTTCCAGCAGG
The DNA here is from genome assembly GCF_003182155.1 of Chitinophaga sp. S165. Taxonomy (GTDB): domain Bacteria; phylum Bacteroidota; class Bacteroidia; order Chitinophagales; family Chitinophagaceae; genus Chitinophaga. The sequence goes on along the minus strand of NZ_QGTG01000010.1, from coordinate 130,773 downwards.
TCAAGGCCGGATACGCGCACTTTCTTTTCCTTGTCTGACAGCGCAGCTGTAATGCCTTGTTCCATACCTGCGTCCTGCAGGGTTACCAGTGCTTCTAATGAAGCTACCCGCATATCTGCATCCCGGTCAGTTTTAACAGCTGCCAGCAGTTGAGGGCCTGCCTGTTTGATCTTTAATTTTGCGATGGCTTTGGCTGCGCTTACGCGTACCGGCAGCTCTTTATCCTTCAGGAGGGTAGTGAGCGGTGCGGTGGAAAGGTTCACTGCTGGCGCAGGATCTCTTTTTATTTCACCACGCAGTCTGCCATCTACACGGTCCAGTACAGATGGTTTGGCCCATACGCTTAAAGCGTCTATTGCTTCTGCACGCATTGGCGCAGGGCTGCCTGCTTTTTGTGCATAAGCCACCAGGTTATGCAGGGCAGCGTCTGTACCTACGCGCAGGTTCGCGTTGATAGCACGACGGATCAGTGCTTCATTTTTAAATGTGGTTGTGCCCAGCAGGTTAGCCAGTGCCGGCAATGCCTCTTTAATGGAAAGATCATCGTTGATAGCGCGGGCTGCTTCTGTTACAACAAATTCGTCTTTATCATTCAGGAATGCTGCAATACCAGGATGGCTCATCCTTCTCAATGCTACTACAGCAGCTATGCGCAGTGCACGGGAAGGATCGTTGGCCAGGGCTATCAGCGGTTCCGCCTGGCCTATGCGTGAAAGCGCCAGAGCGCCTGCATGCCTTTGATAGGCGTCTTCATCGTTATTAGCTTTCAGGAATGCGATCAGCGGTTGTACTGCCGGAGCGTATTGTATCCTACCTAAAGCTTCTGCAGCAAAGAAACGTGCGCGGCTGGCAGTATCTGCCAATACCGGCACCAATGCCGGTCCTGCTTCCTTATACTTGATATCACCCAGCCATTTGGCCGCCTGGGCACGTATTTCAGGATCACTATCTTTTAACAGGGGCAGTAATGTTTTGGCATACTGTTTATCCTGGCGGGCCAGCTGGCTAAGACCCCATATAGCATGCACTCTTGCCAGTTGGTTATCAGTCTGTTTCAATGCCTGCTCAAACAGCGGAGCGCCTTTTTGTTTGCGCTTCACCAGTTCAAACTGCGCTTTCAAACGAACGCGCATGTCGGGGTTCTTCAGCATTTCTCCGAGCTCCGATTCCTTACGTTTGCTGAAGTCTTCCGCCAGCAACGATTTGGTAGTTTTACGTTCAGGAGTATTAGCTTCTCTCTTATCATCCAGCTTCCAGATACGGCCATAGTTATGTGTATCCCAGCCGTCTATCCAGTCGGCTACATACAATGCGCCATCAGGTCCGAAGTCAATACCGGTAGCTAAGATGCCGCCCAGTACTTTCTTATGTTCACCCAGTTCAAACGTGGCGCCTTTCGGGTTCAGTTTAAAGGAGTGTATGCCAGAGTTGGAAGGATTGCCCACAAACTCCGCTACAAAGAAAGTGTTCTTGTAAGCCGCACCCAAAGCGGTACCGGGATTGTACACAAATCCCGCAGGACCGTTTACGAAGTTGCTGATACAAGGAGTGATATAAGCGGCTTGTCCTTCAAAACGAGGAACATACATCTTTTCATCCATCCATACCTTGTAGGTATTATTGTCCTCGTCGCGGTATTTACCGTATTGCCAGTTGCTGCGCCAGCCCTGGTCACCACCGTTCACCAGGTAAACCAGTCGCTCGCTTTCACCGGGATGATCGCCATCATTATCTTCACTGATGATATTACCGTATTGGTCAAAGGCAAACTCGTGTGTATTACGGATACCATGAGCGAATATCTCAAAGTCGCTGCCATCAGGATTGGAACGGGCCAGTACCCCGCAGTTGGGGAAAGACCATTGTTGTCCGTCAGGTCCTTTACCATTAAAACCGATATCACCTATCTGCCAGTAGATACGTCCATCAGGCCCCATTTCCACACCAGACATACCATGACCGCTAAAGCCTACATGGATGCCATATCCGTGGGAGATAGAAGTTTTCTCATCGGCAATACCGTCATGGTTTTTGTCTCTTATACGCCATAGGTCGGGGGCAACGGCAAGGAACAGATCATCGCCTTCGGCCAGTACGCCACCGGCAACATCGGTCACTTCATCATGAAAGTCGTCCACTACCATTTGTGCCTGGTCGGCCACGCCATCTCCGGATTTATCGTCCAGGCGGTATACATGTTCCTTTTCCAGGGTCAGGTCTCGCCAGTCGTGAGAGCTGTCGCCGTTCAGGTCTGCCAGCCAGCCGTTCTTTTTACTGTTCTCGGGCGACAGTTCCTTATGCAGGAAGGCGCGGCGTTCTTCTACCGTTTGCAGGCTGATGGAGGGTATTTCCCAGTCCCTGTGACCGCGTATGTCAAACTCAGAATGTTTCTGCCGGTCTGTGGTCGTATAATAAACCCTTCCCTGATCATCTACATCAATAGCGATGGGAGAGATCACAAGAGAGTCGATACCCCAGAGCGTAAGGGAAAGGCTGTCCGCCAGTTGAGGCTTTACTATGGAACCAATTGAGTCAGCCAGGTGGGCTGTCAGCGTGGAATCCATCTGTTTGATGCGCTTATCCGCCGGTCCACTGTCCTGTTTACAGGCCGGAAGGCAAGCCGCAGAGAAAAGCAGTGATGCCAGAATAGGATCTTTTAAAGCAAGCAGTTTTTTCATATGAGGAAGCATGATTGTCATATACACACGTTTTTTTAACGTCTGCGACTGATTAAGATAGGGCAAAAAAAATGTACAAGTGAATATTTTTTTTGGATGGAGATAGCTGGTCTTTCCGGGAAGGCATAGAAATGTGTCCGTAATCGGCTTGTGATGTCCATATCCGGACATGCTTTATTATGAAAAATATGTGGAATCTCCCTGTGATAAAGGATCTTTGGTTTTGGCAACCTTCTTGCAAATAAAGGAACAAACAAATCCCGGTTATGAAAAGATCTATTGTTATAATTATCCTGACGTTTTGTTACTCACTATCAATATTTGCACAGTCAGAACAGCATGGCATAGTAGCTACGCAAGCCACAAAAGTTGACAATCTGTTTAACGCATACAACAACATAAACACAAGTGGTGTGAGCATAATGGTTATTAGAGATAGCCAGGTCATTTATAACCGTTCATTCGGCCTGGCTGATGTTGAACATAAGGTACCCGCTACACCTCAGACTAATTACAGGCTGGCCTCTGTTACTAAACAATTTACAGCAATGGCTATTATGATACTGAAAGATGAAGGCCGGATATCTCTTGATGATCCATTAGTGAAATTTTTCCCCAATATCCATAGCTATGGAAAGAAAATAACGATCCGGCATATGCTGAATCACACATCCGGGTTGCTGAACTATGGAGATCTCATCCCTGAGGGAACGACTATCCCTCTAACGGACAAGGATGTATTACACCTGATAGAGCCGTTGGATAGTACTGATTTTGAGCCGGGAACGAAGTTCGCTTACAGCAATACTGCCTACTCCCTGTTAAGCCTTATAGTAGCAAAAGTATCGGGGATGCCTTATAAAGATTTTTTAAAACAGAGAATATTTGAGCCGCTTGGAATGACATACAGCATCGCCAATGTGATGGGCGATAGTATCTATAACAGGGCCTACGGATACGATCAGAAGGCAGATGGTCTGAAAATGAGCGATCAGAGTATTTATAGTTATATACTCGGAGATGGCGGTGTTTATTCTTCTGTAACAGATCTGTATAAGTGGAACGAAGCACTTTATAAACCCGTGCTGGTGAAGCAGGAAACACTGGATGAGATATTCACAATAAGTTCAAAAGAACACGAGCACTTAGGATATGGGTACGGATGGTACATAGATACAAAATACGGAAAAAAGAGAGTATCACATACAGGAGGTACCTCGGGGTTCTCAACTTATATTATCAGATATCCTGAAATAAAATTCTCAGTGATCATCCTGGCTAATCTCGACGAAGGGTTTACTGTGGCAAAAGTAGGAGACGCCATTGAGGATATTTACCTGAAAGAAAAGGAACTATCTGGTAGTAGCATATCATTCAGGCAGTGACATCTATACTGGCAAGCATAAATTGGAGGAGATGGAAAAGCCGGAGTATGATCTCCGGCTTCTTCTGATTATTATACCCGAACAAAGCAGTGCCTATGAATATTGCATATTGTCTGCTGCTTAGTAAGGTGTGCGGAAGATCTTCGCCCTGTAGAACTTCGCTCCGCTCTTTGTTCTGTAATACTGGAAAGTACCGGTACTGGAATAGAAATCAACATAACGGGTACACCAGGTAGGATCGGTTACCGGGTCAGGTAATTCAGTTGTTTTCTCTGAATCCGGACGGGTAAGTACAAAGATGCCTGAGTTCTGTCTGCTGATCGCTTTTACCATCGTTTTATTGATGCCTGTTGCGCCACCAGGACCATCAGTCAACACCTCAGTTGTTTTGTTAAAGGAGTAAACGCCGCCATTGGTGCTTACCCATAGAATGTTGTTGTCATTCAGGTCTCTGGCGATGTCATGACCGTAAGGATTACCGCTGCTGGTAGTATTGAACTTACCTCTTCTTGCAGGTAGCTCCGTTAACGTAGGTGCTGCAGCCGTTCCGCCGACCTGCATGGCAATCACAAAATCATTGCCTGTCGCCCAAAGGATATTCTCAACCGGGTCGTACAGGACAGAATGTGCTTTGTTCAGACGAACGGATACATGTATCAGATTATCTGTACCGGTAGAAGAAGCAAATAACAATACAGAGTCTTTATCAGTAGCTGCCACTGCGATGTTACCATTCGGAAGCAGTTCTACACCATGGGGATTGAACCCGAGATTATAAGCCCATTTCTTTGTGCCTTCCGGATATTTCGCGATGGTAACCAATCCGCTTGAACAGGAAGATACAAGATGATTGCCTCCCCATGCACTGATAGTACGTACTTTAAAATCTGTCGGAAGTCCCCAATGATCGATAGCATATTGGGAATAACCCTTCGTGGTTGCAGGCTTCCATGACCATTTAAGCGCACTGGCGCTGTTCCAGTCAGCAACAGCGGGATCATAGATCTCAATCTGATTGCTGGCCTGGTTGCCTGTCCATACCCAGTCATCAGCAGCAAGTGCTACCTGCTCTGTTCTGGATTGCGATACTTTTTGAGTAGTGTCTTTTGCTGGGACCAGGCTTTCCTGTGTGCAGCATACAAAGACCGATGCGATACTTAAAGCTAGTAATCTTTTCATTTCAGCATTGTTAGTGTTTTCAAATAGGAATTAGTATCCGTCATTCTGCGGCAGCAGATTTGGATTTTTAATGATCTCTGCATCAGGGACCGGGAATATGGCATGCGTTGGTTTCACATTTCTTGCGCCTATCGGATTATCGTCAGCAACTGATTTTACCGCATCTACCAGTGTTCCCCAGCGGGCGAGGTCCCATTTGCGCTGGAATTCACCTACAAACTCGATAGCGCGCTCTTTCATGATCTGCTGACGTACAGCATCCTGGCCGAGACCTTCCAGTGCATCAGACAGCCCGCCATGTTCCAGCCGTACTTTATTGATCAGCTGTAACGCTTCGCCTGGTTTACCCTGTTCGTTCATAGCTTCTGCGAGGATCAGCAGCACATCTGAATAACGTTGGAAATACAGGTTCTTGCCACTGTTACGGTCATTGGCCTGGAGGTCCCAGAACTTAGCGCCGAACCAGGGACGATCTGTCTTTAAGAAGCGGGTGAATGGCTGATCTCCAAAGCTTGTAGCCAGCGTAACATCCTTTCTCTTATCGCCCGTTTCAAACATCTTGATGAATGCATTGGAAGGGTAATAGTTTTCGTAGCCTCTCAATACTGTAGTACCAAAATCAACTCCGGCGTGTGTCTTATTGTTGGCATCTTTCAACGGCATGAACCAGGTATAATAATAGTTCACCTTCGTGTTAGTATTGCTGGCTGCGTTCCTCAGGAACTGGATCTCAAAAACCGATTCCTTGTTATTTCTGAACTTGTTGTTCGGATCAAAAATATCTGCAAAGCTGATCAGGCTATATACACCCAGATCAACTACCTGCTGTGCGTATTGCTGTGCATTCGGCCAATCCTTTTCAAACAGGCTCACTTTCGCAAGCAGAGCTAATGCGGCGCCTTTGGTGGTCCTGCCTACATCACTGCCTGTCCATGTTGCAGGTAAATTAGCAGAGGCGTCCAGGAGGTCCGTTTTTATCTGTGCCCTTACTTCTCTCACTGATGTTCTCGGCAGCTTGCTTACTTCTTCTACAGATGCTTCTGTCGTCCACAAAGGCACATCACCGAAGGTATTAACGAGCATATAGTAATAGAGTGCTCTCAGATATTTCGCTTCGCCTAACAGGCGGCTCTTGAGCGCATCAGGGATCGGTGCGGCAGATACGCGATTGATGACCATATTGGCATTGCTGATAGCCCTGTAACACTTGGTCCAGATCCCTGTAACATTACCCGGAGCTGCAGCCGTGAAGGTATATTCCTGCGTGAAATCGTTGGTCGGCATATACATGATCAGGTCTGTTCCCTGTTCAATTGACTTCCATAGATCTTCCTGTCCAAAAATGTCATTGAGCGCAGAGTAAACGCCATTCACTCCCTGGATACATTGTGCCTCCGTTGAGAAGAACTGGTCAGGCGCAATGATACTGTGAGGTTTTTCGTCCAGCATATCGGTACATGCAGAGAAAAACAACATGGTTCCGGCTATAAGAGATATTGATATACTTTTAAATTTCATGACATTACATTTTAAAATCCAACATTGATACCGAAGGCATATGTCCTTGCGTTTGGATAAGTCCCATCATCCTTTGCACGGACAGTGGAGCTAGTTCCTTCTTTATTCACTTCAGGATCGAAGCCATTGTATTTAGTGGTCAGGAATAAATTGGTACCCGTAAAATAGATACTGGCCGATTTGATGGCCTTAGGAAGGAATCGTTGAAGGTTATAACTCAGCTGCAGCGATTTCAGGCGGATGAGTGATGCATCGTGCAGGAACCTTGAACTTGGTACGTTGTCCCTTGAGTTAACCGCAGGGATATCGGAGGTCGGGTTTGACGGCGTCCAGCGGTTTGCCATATAAGCAAACTGATTGGTATACTCTGCACCGCTTCCCATGAAGAACTCGATATAGTTATACATCGTATTGCCCTGGTTGTACTGAAAGAAGATATCGAGTGACAGATCTCTGTAGGTGAATGTGTTGCCGAAGCCACCAAACAGTTTCGGATTAGGTGTTCCCAGGTAAACATAATCATCGATGTTCAGCAGGCCATCACCGTTCTGGTCGGCATAACGTGGTTTACCAGGTTTATAGAAGCCTGATGGAGATACCAGTGTACGCTCACCTTTAGCCTTTGCCAGCTCGGCGTCAATTTCCTCCTGGTTGTGCCATACGCCGCCATAGGTTGCTCCGAAGTTAGCGCCGATAGGTACACCTACTTTCAGATAATTTGTATTAGCACCATACCCGTTATTATCAATAGAAACCATTACGAGCGGACCGACATCCAATACTTTCTGTTCGTTGGTAGATATAGTCAGGGTGGATCTCCAGTTGAAGTTTTTGGTCTTGATGATATCGCCGGAGATCAGGAATTCAAATCCTTTAGATTCTGTCTTACCAAGATTGACCAGACGCTGGCTAAAGCCTGTCTGCTGCGGGATCTGTACACTTAGCAGCAGGTCCCTTGTTTTCGTCTTGTAATAGTTCGCATCCAGGTTAAGTCTGCCATCAAACAAAACCACATCAGCGCCTATATCGATCTGTGAAGAAGTTTCCCAGGTCAGATCAGGATTTGACAATAAAGACTGTGTAAAGCCTAATACAGGAGCAGGGGAGCTGCCGAATACATAACTGCCGGCATTGGGCGCCAGTGTAGCTAATGACTGATAGTTACCTATACCCTGATTGCCTGATCTTCCGACACTAAAGCGGAACGCGAGATCATTCACTACATTATGAATAGCCAGCTTCTGGAAGAAGGGTTCGGAAGAAGCTCTCCATTTCAGACCGAGAGAAGGGAAGAAGCCCCATTTATGATTTGCAGCGAAGTTAGAAGCTCCGTCAGAACGGCCCGTCAGGGTCAGGTAATAACGCTCTTTGAAGTCATAGTTGATGCGGCCGAGGTAAGACAGTCTTGTATTTTCTCCTGCGTCAGAATTTACACCACGATTTGCCTGGATAGAAGCACCAAAGTTGTTATACTTCATGATGTCGTCTGTAAGACCTGTTACTGAGATGTTCATCCAGTTGTTCTCACGATGCTCATATGTAAAACCACCCAGCACATTGATATGGTGATCGCCGAAATTGCGGTCGTACGTAGCTGTGTTTTCATTCAGCACATAGGTGGATGTACCCATTTGAGAAGATGCATTCGCTGTTGTATTTCCCGTGGCTACCTTGTTAGGCATGTAGGAAGGAACGAAGTAGACACTTTTATTGTTTGACAAACTGGTACCTACAGCCGACTTTAATTTCAGTCCTTTCACAACCTCTGCCTGCAGAAAAAGATTAGCCTGCAGATCATTTACTGTGTTGTAGTTTTCAGTCAGCGCTGCTACTGCAGGAGGCGTATCGATATCACCACCGGAATACCAGATCGGGTTGTATGACACAAAGGTCCCATCTGCTTTATATACAGGCATAGTAGGAGGAAGTGTGATCATTGAACCCACCCAACCTGAGTTGGCGCCATAGTTGACGTTGCCATCATCGATACGATAATGACTACCGTTCAGGGTCAGGCCCATATTAACGCGGTCAGAGAATTTTTTGTTCAGGTTCACTCTTCCCTGGTATTTTTTAAAACCGGTACCAATCACGATCCCTTGCTGGTTGATAACATTACCTGAGATAAAATAGGTCATTTTATCACTTCCTCCGGAAGTAGACAGGTTGTAGCTTTGATAAACTGCGGCGCGTGTTGTGGCGTCTGTCCAGTTTGTACCCTGCTCACCTACAATAGCAATGGCAGAATCAATATTTGTATAAACGGGCGCACGATTCTGGTCTTTCCTTGATTCATTAATGAACTCAGCAAACTGCCTGGCGTTCATAAGATCAAGTGTTTTCGGGAGCTTTTGTACGCCGGTGATCACACTAAGGTTTGTTTTGTCTTGATTAGGCACGCCTTTTTTAGTAGTGATCAATACTACGCCATTCGCAGCTCTTGAACCATAAATAGCGGTGGCGGAAGCATCTTTCAGGATATCTATAGAAGCAATATCTTCCGGGTTTATCGTGTTGAGGTTCGCAGCGTCAATAAGTCCGTCTATGACATACAACGGCTCGTTGGTAGCAGTGATGGACCGTGAGCCACGCACACGGATCGTTGTTCCTGCACCTGGTGCACCATTGGTAGATTTAACATCCACACCTGCTGCCCGGCCCTGCAACATCTGATCTACCCTGGTAACCGGCATATTGTCGATGTCTTTTGGCGAGATGCTGGATACTGCACCCGTCAGGTCTTTTCGTTGTACAGTACCATAACCTACTACAACAAATTCTCCCAGTTTTTGCTGATCTACTTTCAGTACTATCGAGAGAGAAGACTCACCGGTTATTTTTATTTCACGGGTAACAAATCCTGCATAGGAAATGACGAGTACATCACCTTCGGATACATTTTTGATGATAAACCCTCCGTCTGTATTAGCAGCTGTTCCGTTTGATGTGCCTTTTAACCGGATAGTTGCTCCTATTAATGCATTCCCTTTTTCATCCGTAACCTTTCCTGATACATCTGAAAAGAGTGAAGCGTTTATTTCTGCGGGAGCAGTAAAAGGTGCCTTTCTTGTTACTACAATCGACTGATCTTCCAAATTGTATTTCAATGGCTGATCATCGAAGATCTTTTGAAGTACTACAGCTAGGTCTTCGTTATTTACCTGGATATTTACGGGCCTTGTATTTTGCATGGTCTTCCTGGTGAAGAGGAAGTCGTAACCCGTTTGTGTGCTGATCTTGTCAAATACTTTTTCTAAAGAAGTGTTCTTTTCTGATAAGGTTACTTTTTGCGCAAATGTTGTTGCGCTAACCTGAAGCGTCGTTAAGATGATTAGCAAGGTTGTGAGCTTCATAATCAACAAGCTTTGACGTATACAGCGTATTCGCCGTACAGATTTGTTAAGGTAATTTGTGTACATTTGTAGTCTGGATTGGACATGCGAAGGACCCTCCGGCATCTTGATGGAGATCCGTCACATTGATTAATGATATTTAATTGTTAAACATTCCAGGTAATTGGTCATCCGGCGGCACCCGTGATGGCCTTTTTTATTGGAATATGGAATAGGTTATTAGTATCTATTATGGCATAACGGTGACCCTCCTTCCTTCAATTTTAAAGTGTATACTTTCTGTTTTTTGAAGCATTTGCAGTACCTGACTGATATTCTTGGACCGGGATATTTTACCATTAAATAATTCTTCGGATAATTTCCCTTCATATTTCACCTCTTCTATGTTGTACCAGCGTTCCAGCTTTCTCATGATATCTTCTATCTTCTGATCGTTGAAGCGGAAATACCCGTTCTTCCAGGCAACAGCCTCTTCCACGTTGGCTTCCTGTATTGTGAATTGATTACCGGTGAGTAGCAATTGTTGGCCTGGTTTTAGTACAGAAGCTTTTTCCGAATGGGTTGATTGTACTTTTACACTACCTTGTAATAAAGTAGTAACGACAGCAGGCTCGTTACTATAAGCGTTTAGATTGAACTGAGTGCCCAGGACCAGTACTTTTTCCTGCACTGTTTTTACGATAAAAGGTTTACCGGCATTATGGGCCACTTCAAAGTAGGCTTCTCCGCTTAGCTCTACCTCCCGTTCATTGCCTGTGAACCTGACAGGGAATCTTAATGATGATGCAGCATTGAGCCATACCATCGTGCCATCCGTCAGCTGTAATTTATATTGTCCTCCTTTAGGCGTTTCTGCTGTATTGAAGCCGGCAGGCTGATTGTCTGCATTGTTCGCTGCACGGTCGTAAACAAGCGCTCCTTCGTCTGTCTTGACTACGTTGATACCCGATTGTGTAGCCAGTGTTCCTTCCGCTGTATCATCAAGGGTGATCTTCTTTCCGTTCGACAGTGTAAGGACAGCTACATTACCACCCGGCGCAATATCCTGTTGTTCAGTTTGTGCCAGCTGTTTAACAGATTTTTTATTGGTAAATAATACGGTAACTATTGAAGCGCATATCAGGATACTGGCAGCTACTGCATAGCGTAATATTTTGCCGGCTAACCGGTATTTCGGACGGGGAAGTTTTTTAAAGATGGCTGCTTTAGTGGTGTCATAATCTATTTGCTGCAGATCATCTGACTGCTGCTGAATCAATTCATCATACAGGTTTTCAAGCAAGATCTTTTCTTCCGGTGTACAGGTCCCTTTGATATATTTATCTAATAGTTCCTCAACATATTTTTTATCCATATTATAAACAGTAATGTCCCGTTTATAATAAGACCCCTAACATGTACTTAGGTATACATCGCCTGAAAAAAATATTTTAGAAGAAGAAAAGCGAGAGGAAGGGAGATAGTTTAGTTCGCAGAGAGGTTAAAGTACGGTGCATGGTGGTTTTAACACTGTTTTCAGCGATGCCCATTTCATCAGCAATCTGTTTATGAGAGAGCCCTTGTTCGCGGCTTTTAATATATACTTCCTGCATACGGGGAGGCAGTTTTTCGATCTCCTGTTGCAGGCGGTATTCAAGCTCCCTGGAATCCAACTCATTCACAGTAGCGTTTGTACCTTCTTTAAAAAGGGATGTCAGCTCATCGACGAAAGCTTCTCTGCGATTGCCTTTGGCGATCGCTTTTAAGCACCGGTTGCGAACGCCGGTATACAGATACGCCTTCAGGTTACTTTCGATGTGCCATTGCTCTGATTGTGTCCAGATGACAGTAAACAGGTCCTGTATCACATCAGCGGCTTCATTTTCATCTTTGAGGATCTTCAGTGCATGGATGAACAGTACTTTCCAGTATCTGTTATAAATCTCGGTAAAAGCTGAATGGTCCCTTTCCTGTACCAGGAAAACGAGTTCTATGTCCGTTGTTTCACCGTGATCCGGCATGATGGTTTCTGATTTGTCCCAATTAATTTGAGGACAAGTTTACCAACTATACCGTTTAGCTTCAAGGCCGGGACCATTATCATTATATTAAATTAGTGTTAAACAGTGGTAACATACACATCACTGTTCTGCGAGCTCATAATAGCGCTGGGCTACGCCTCCTACGATTCCCAGACCGTTTACAATATTATTATACACGATCACTTTTTCGGATAATGGATCTTCATTTTTTTCCCAGGCCATGTATGCGCTATTCAGGTAATTGTAGCTATGATAAGTAAGAGATGTTACTTCCACGGCCATCTTCAATTTATCACCGTAGACGTTTGACCTGAGTACGAACCGCGGACTACGACCGTTGAATAGCGCATCTGTTATATAGAGATCGCTGCGCATTTCATCGTTGAACAACGGCAGTTCTGCTTCATCTGTTTCGAAATATTGCAGCTGTTTATGTAGTTCAATGTTACCATAACTATCTTTCCATTCGTAGATCTGGTACAACCGTATGCGGTAGTAGTTTTGTACATCCGGATCATCGTGCAATTGAACGGTGACAGTAGCCTGTGTTTGCCAGCCATTGACCTGGGCTACTACCAGTTTTGTTTCACCTATTTTCACTGTGTCGGGAATCTTATCCGTGCCTGACACTTCTGCAAACCCGGGGATGGCAGCTGTTACACGATATGATGCGCCTGCTCTGGGCAGGGTGTTAGCACGATAATATGTAAAGCCCTGATTCACGAAGGGTGTAAGTGTTTCTTTGAACGTTCCGTTCTCGTACAGGTCCACGGTGGCATTTTTAGCTTCCTGCATCGGCTCAAAGTTATGAAGACGGCCGGAGAAGGTTACCCGGGCAATCATGACGCTATCTTTATTCATGAGCAGGTTCAATACCGGTTTGTTAGACTCTTCAGGAATAGCGATGTCGATGTATTTTTCGCAACTGCTGATCGTGAGTATAAGTAAGAAAAATAAAAGAGATCTGATCTGCATGGTTAGAATTTTAAGCTATAGGAGAAACTGGGTGTAAGTGGTAAGAGTATTGTACCATAGAGCTGGACTGAGGCAGTGGTTGCTGAATATTTATCCACGAAGTAAAAGAACGGGTTCATTTTATTATATGCATTCAGCGCACTGATATTCCAGGTACGTATGTTGCCGTTCTTTTTTTGTTTGATGAAATTGATACCAAGATCGAGACGATGAAAGGCCTGGATCCTTACATTATTCCTGCTGCTGATATAGTCTATGGTTGGAGGAAAGGGAGAAGTGGTCGGTGTGGTTGGTCCGGTCGTCCACTCATAGCGGGCAACGGGGAGCGTGAAAGGAGAGGCGGATTGATATGTCCAGCTGCCCGAAACCTCAATATTCTTCCGGAGTTTGTACACAGTTACGATATGAAGATCATGGCGGCGGTCGTATTTATAAGGGAATGTACGGCCATAATTCACATCAGGCAACCGGCGGTTCGCCTTCGCCCATGTGTATCCGAACCAACCAGTAAGCCGGCCTGTTTTCTTTTGCAGCAGCAGTTCCAAACCATAAGAATCGCCCATACCTGCAGTTACCTGTTCCTGCCAGCTATCGCCTTTGCTACTGGTAAGATAGTCTGCGCCTTCCTTGTATTCTATTACGTTGTACATTTTCTTGTAGTATACTTCCGTAGAGAATTCAAATTTGTTTTTAAACAGGTTACGGGAAATGCCGAGTGCGTATTGATCTGACTGTTGCGGTGCTATTTTTTTTGTAGCAGGCACCCATAGATCTGTAGGCAGTGAAATGGAGTTGTTAGCCAGCAGGTGAATGTATTGGGTCATGTGGGTATAAGAAGCTTTCAGTCCCCAGTCGCCGGGCAAAAGAAAACGCATGCTGGCACGTGGTTGCAAGGAATGATAAAACCGCTGCTGTACGCTGAAGGCGCTCCAGTGAAGACCTGCATTGAGTTTCAGGCGACGGGAGATCTCCCAGTCGTCTTCTGCATATAAGTCTGTCTCCATGCCTTTAATGTTGCTGTTATTGTTGACTGTATCCACTGATACACCTGTCTCATTGGTTTGGCGCATACGAAAGGTGCCCGGCGTAAATACACGATACATGTATGCAGCACCCATCTTGATGGAATGGGCAGGAGAGGGACGGTAATCAACATCTGTTTTGATGCCATAGTCCCTTATTCCGGAATTTAACTTGAGTGAATTGCTGTAGATCTCTTCATCATACTTATCTTCTGAGTAAATAGCAGTATTGAATTGATAACTGCTACCGATCAACATTGTATTAGCAAACAGCTTCGGTGAGAAGATATGGTTCCAGCGCAGGGTACCGGTGATATTTCCCCAGTGCACATCCAGGTCTGAAGTACTGGAGCTATCCACAGCAGGATTCATGGCATAGGAATATTTATCACGTATCCTGAGCTTATCTTTTCCCACATAAAGGCTGAGATAAAGCTTATCCTTATCTGAAAACTGGTGATGTATTTTTGTATTTAGATCGTAAAAGAAAGCACGGAATTTCTCGGGACCATCTTCCATACCTTTTATGATCGGGCCTGCTATCAGATCAGGATATGAGCGTCGGCCGGATACCACGAAAGATGTTTTTCCTTTTTTCAATGGCCCTTCTACAGTCAGTTGTGTTGACAACAGGCCAATGGAGAAATCGCCGTGCAGCTGATGCATGTCACCGTCCTTTGTAGAGATATCTATTACGGAAGAAAGTCTGCCGCCATAACGTGCCGGAAACGCGCCTTTATAGAGAGTCACATCTTTCAGTACGCTGGTATTGAATGTGGAGAAAACACCCAACAGGTGAGAGGGATTATACAATGGCGCGCCATCCAGCAGTATCAGGTTCTGATCGGGCGTACCACCACGTACAAGCAGCGCGCTGGTAGCTTCAGTGCCCTGTTTCACACCTGGCAGCAGCTGCAGTGTTTTTAACAGGTCAGCTTCTCCCAACAGGCGGGGCATGGAACGTACCTGTGAGGCGGGCAGATTGATGCTGCTCATCTGGGATGATTCCTGGATCCGTGTTACGCGTGTGGCGCTGACTGTTATTTCCCCCAGCTGCGTTCTACTGGTTTGAAGCCTGAAATTGATATGCGTATTGCCGTTCATCGGAACGACAGTATCCAGTCGCTGGTAGCCGATGTAAGAAACTTGTATATGCAATGAGTCGCCAGGTACTGTGAGGCTGTAGAAGCCGTAGTTATTGGTGGTAGTACCGGCCTGTTGTTGCTGTGCTACTAAAGAAACACCGATCAGCTTTTCACCACTTACCGCATCTTCCACAAATCCACTGAGTGTTTTTGCGGGGCGTGGTTTCGGTGTAATGAGAATATTGCCGCCTTTCTGTTTGAAGTCAAGCTGTGTCCCTTCCAGTAATTCTTTAAGGATCGTTTCCAGTTGAACATCCTTATAGACATGTGCTTTCACCTGGAAGCCTTTTACGCGGGTAAACTCAAAGGATATCGGAATACTGGTTTCCTGTTCCAGTTGTTTCAGTGCGGCTTCCAGCGACGTGGCCGGAATGCTGATACTGACTTTAGGATTGGTCTGTTGCGCATGGGCGCTAAACCAGATGGTTAGCAGTACAAAGGTTAAATAATAACGCATAGATCGTATTTAAGTAAAGGCATAGTTTCCCCTGCCGCTATTGCAGCCGGTAATGGTTTGTAATAAATTGTTTGTTTTTATGAATTAGTGTATGGTCACTTTGCCGTTGTTGAGTGTGTATTTTAGTCCGCTGATATCATGCAGGACCTCCAGCACCTCTTGTGCAGAAGACTGGCTGCTGATGCGGAGGTTAAAGCGATAAGCAGCAACATCCGCTTCATTGAAAACTACCTGCAGGCTGTAGTAGTTCTCCAGCATGCGGGCCACTTCTGCAAAGGTGGCGTTGTTTAAAGATATATTGCCTTTACGCCAGTCTGCCATTTTCACTTCTATCGGCGTGATGATGTGCGTATCCGGCCGGTAGCTGAGTTGTTCTCCTGCTTTTACTGTGCCCAGCAGGTGTTTACTGTCGGACACCTGTACAGCTCCTGAACTGACGAATACCTGCATAGATGTTAATTGCCTGTATGCTTTAATGGTGAACTCCGTACCCAGCACTTTCGTTTGCACACGGCCCGGAACATTTACTATAAAAGGATGCTCTGTTTGTTGCGGCACGGAGAAAAAGGCCATCCCATCGGTCAGTTCTATTTCGCGGCCGGCTTTACCGAAATCTTTCGGGTATCGTATAGTGGTACCCGGTTCCAGCCATATCTCAGACTGGTCAGGCATTTGCAGTCTCATGGCGCCTTTACCTGCAGGAGCTTCCAATACAACGTATGCCGGTTCCTCTTTGTTACTATACTTTTTATACATCAAAAAGGTAGCTACCAATAAGGCGACAGTTGCGGCAGCCTGCCACCAGATCCTTCTGCTTTTTACAGTGACAGGTGTTATGGAATGTATTTCATCAGATGATATAACATCGAATATTCCTGCCTTCAGCGCATCTTTCATCGCCGATCTTTCCTGGCCATCGCGCCATACCTGCCCGTTTTCCGGGAAAGCCGCATACCATTGCTCCAGCAATGCTCTTTCTTCGGGCGTACAAATGCCGAGGGCATGCTTTTCCAGTAAGGACGTTATGATATGCTCATCAGGTTGCTTCATATGTGCCAGTGTTTATTAGACAGTGCTCAAAATGGGTAAGTACTATGCCGGGTAAAAATTTATTCCATAAAAAAGTTACCCAGTCCTTCACGGAGTTTCTTTAAGGCGGTAGATAGCTGGTTTTTAACGGTTTGTGTGGATATGCCCCGTTTCTGCGCGATCTCTTCAATTGAAAGGCCATGATCACGGCTATCTATAAATACCTCACGCATCTTATCGGGCAGGCGTGCCAGTTCACGGCGATAGCTGGCCTGCAGGTCTGTCTTCGCCATGTATTCACCTGCGCTATGCGTTATCTGCGGTAAAGCCTGGCCTGCCAGCTGCTGGTATTTTTCCCGGGTGTTTTCAGATTTCAGATGATTGAGGACCTTGAAGCGGACGGCTGCACGAAAGTAGGCGGGAACAGATTCATTGATCTGTATTTGCTCCCGCTTTTGCCAGCAATACACGAATACTTCCTGCACAATATCTTTGGCGGCGTCTTTATCGTATAAATGCCAGAAAGCGGTCTCAAAAAGGGATTCCCAGTAACGCTCATATAATTCGCCGTAGGCGGATACATTGCCTTCCATGACAAGCTGCCAGAGTGTAGCGTCGGAGATATGTTGCAGGTCAGACGGAGGCATGATGAGTTCACAAAATGGTGGCGAAGGTAATAATTATATAGGTAGATTTGTAAAATCGTTTTAAGGGGTTAAATTTAGCCCATATCGAGGTTTGTACCTATGAAATTGAGATCATTTTTTTCAAAATATAGCGGACGTATTATCATCTGCGTAGTATTATTGCTCTTGTGGATCTTTTTTATACCCGGTCAGGAAGCATATTATCTCAGAAATACGGTGAAGCATTTCGAACGTCACATTTTGCAGCCAGGCCTTTTAGGGCTTTGTATGCTATTGTTCCTTATTATCGCCGTGCTGAGAATTATCAATGTAAAACCGTTGAAGGATGCACTGGTTGGAGCCTTTGCTTCACTCATCGTGCTTATTATAGTAGCGTTTATTTTTGAACGGCTGTTGTTAAGCGGGCTCCTGTTTATAAACAGGTTGATTACAACAGACAGGGACATAGAAAAACAGTATGTTGTTAAGTTCTCTGATGATTCCGCTGGTGTAAAGCAGATGCTTATCTATGATCCCGTTACAGACGAATATTCCGGTGATGAGGTTTTAATTAGAAGCATTCGTCTGCAAGGCAATCCTCAAAAGGGTCCTGTTGCCGTTCTATTCGATAAAGGCATTTTTGGTATCGAACATCCTCACATGATTGATGTGAAACAGTAAGGTGAGCACAAGCGGCTTGATCTTTATTGTATACTGCAAATTTGTTATATTTGAGTATGTGTAAGATATCTATCCTGAAAATCCTGCTACCCTTATTTCTATCCTGTGCGGATGCCCCTGATAAGCTATCAGAACGGGAGCAACCGGTAATGCTTATGGATGATTCACTTGTCGAGGTAACTGATACGACTATCGCAGTCAGTGGGTCCAATATCAAAACTGGTAGCATCACTCCGGCGGAGGTTATCACATTCTCAAAAACGCTGAAAGGTATCAAATATAAATACAGTTCTACCGATCCTAAGAAAGGATTTGACTGTTCCGGCTTCATCACTTATGTTTTCAATCATTTTAAGATAGAAGTGCCCCGTACTTCTGTTGGTTTTACCAACGAAGGGCAGGAGGTCAAACTTGCGGATGCAACACCAGGGGATCTCATCCTCTTTACCGGGACAGATAGTACTATCAGAACAGTGGGACATATGGGGATCATCACGCAGTCGGGCGATAGTGTCGTATTTATTCATTCTACTTCAGGAAAAGCGAACGGGGTAACTGAAACAACGCTTAACCCTTATTATATGGGACGATTCGTAAAAGTGATACGGGTTTTCCAAAGTATTAAATAACTGTATTAGCAAGTTCTCCAACTTCTGTTGTTACACAGAAGCAGGAGAACAGCTTTTAAATAATTAAGCCATTTTGAAGATCACACGTTTTACAGTGTATCCTTCGTCAATTTTTTTGATACAAAACTCACCGACATAACCGGATGGTTCGTCACGGTAAATAAAATCAGCCCACACATACCTATCATTGATCCATTCCATTTCGGGCTTAATAGTCAGGTCTTTTAACCAGGTCAGGTCATTCAACCATTCTTTTCCATCAAAAGAGGAATCCTTTGGTATTTCATGGATCAGGTAATGGTCTTCCCAAACTACAAAGAGGGAATCTAACCAATCATCATATTCACTACCGATCAATTCAGTGGCATCATCTAATTTTCCGTTTTGCAGCAGTTGGAAATATTCAGAGATCAATGCTTCAACTTCTGGTTTGGCTGGTTCGTTTGTCCAGGTTTTCATGTTGTTTTTGGAGATTATTTGTTGGTGAAATAAAATATATTAGGGATAATTGAAAGTAGGTGCGTTATGAAAGTTATCCTGAAGCACAATAGGGTTTTTCAAATGAGATACTCTTTAAACCAGAGATTGAGTTTATTCGGAAAGCGAAAGGAACTATAATTCAGGCTGACGTTAAAATGGATCAATTATAACAGCACAGCGGATAATTGGACATATTAGTTCTTTCTTGATATGGATATGTAAAGCTTATTGCAATAAATCAAATGATTTGGCATCGATTTTTTCGGACTGTTTGTTGTTCGATTTTTGTACCGTGTTCCAAAACAAAAAAAGCGAAGCATTATCCTCCATAAATTGTTTGAGTCTTTCTCCGGGGGATTTAGAGAGCCATATTTTTAATTGCAGCTCTTTTATATGTTGAGGTGTGTCATTCATGTCCTAATAAATTAAAGGGATTTAACTTGAGTTTTTTAACCCATTGGTTAATATATGGCCAATCTAGTTGTTCAATAGCAGTAAGGTTTTTGATATCGTCCATCTGTTGTGGTGATTGAAAATCCTGTATCCAAATGAGCTTTGAAATAAGTAAATCTTCTGGAGATACCACATAGATTGGCATATCCAAAAAATCTACTTTCCTTCTTCTATTAAATTCTTCTTGCCTAAAAGCTTGGTTCTTTAAAATTACGAAATCAGCTTTAAAACCAGATGCATGATCAATGATATTGAACATACTTCGATTTCTAATTGCATCTTGTATTGCATCTTTGTCGCAATAATAGCCTTCTTGGAAATGCTGAATAAAGCGATCGATATTTTTTTCTTCAAGATGAATTATGAAGTCAAAATCTCTTGTCGCTCTTGGTACGATATATATACTCATTGCAACACTGCCAGAGAGCATATACGGAGTATTTGATTCTCTTAATACATCTATTATTTTTTGAAAAAATGCGATCATATGAGGTGTAATTTACTTTAAATCCTTCATTTAATCAAAGTGCGTTGATTAAGTAGTTGATTACTATTGGTATATAAATATATATAGCTGGTTCAATAGTTTAACATTTTAACATAATAAACGCATTATTATGCAATGCGTAAGCTAGGTGCTGCTTACGATTGTACGGTTTTTAGAAGCGACAGCGGAGAGGTTTAATGAATATGAAATATGCTGCCGGCGATATAATTCCAATACTTCGATGTTCTTGCGGTTTTGATGTATGTTAGATTCTTTGAGCAGGCTTTTTTTCTATTGACTGTGTTTGGAAATATAGCGACACGATGATCAACTATGTAGTTATCCTCTTTGAAATTCTCTTTTTTCTTTGCGGGTTCTACGCAATTTTAACCCGAAATGAAGCTCTTTTTAACCCCATTATACAAGGTTTATACAAGGCTTATCTTACGTTCATCTTACGTCTTTGAACGTAGGATGAACGTAAGATAAGCCTTGTATAAACCTTGTATAATCAATGTTTTATGGAGGTTTTTTCGGAAGAAAATTAAAGCTGGTGTGATCTTTTTAAGGCCGTTTTTTCGTATCTTCGCAAGAGTATAGCAGAGAGGTTGGAATTGCCTATGCGCCCCAGGCATTTTCAAAACAGAATAAATCTAAACTTTTTTTATCATTTATAAGTTGCATCATTTGCGACAGAAGAGAAGCGCCTTCTGTATGTCAAGTGCGTGTGCTTTGATGATCTTTATTTTTTAATCTTTAAAACTAAAATATGGCTTATGTAAAACGAAATATGTTCATAGATGGTGTGTCCGGCACTATCGCTAATCAAATGACCCTTAAGGTCAGAAAAGGGAAGACCGTCGTATGTGTTAAACGTGGTGCTGACACGATGGCGCCTACGGAGCGGCAATTAGTTGCGAGGGATAAGTTTGAAGATGCCTCTTTGTACGGGAAGGAGGCGATAGCTGATCCTATAATGAAACTGATGTATGCCGCAGCGGCAGAAGGCGGGCAAACTGCTTATAACGTCGCTGTTATGGATGCTGCCAGACCGCCTAAGATTGTTCTTATCAACACAGAAAAGTATAGCGGAGCTATTGGCGATGTTATCACTGTCGCTGTCAGAAATGTGGTCCGCGTTAAAGCAGTGGAGGTGAAGATTCTGTCAGCAACAGGGGATGAGGTGGAACAGGGAAAGGCTGTACCGGGTGGTGGTAAGTCTTATTGGACGTATGAAACTACCGTCGTTAATACTATATCGAAAGGTGTCCGTATACTGATCATGGCGACTGATTTTCCAGGTAATGTTGTCCATGCAGAGAAACTGATCTAAGCCGGGAAGTATTCTAACTGAGCAATACAAAATGTAGCGTTGTACTAAGAGTAGATAGGAGATTATTGTTTAAATTTAGAGAAAGCTCCCCGCCGCATGAAAAACTGGATACTTCTTTTTGCCCTTTTTACAAATCTTACAATGTACGGACAGTCCGGGTTATACACTATGGACGATAATAGTAAACTGATCATCAGTCCTTCGTATAAACCTGATTTCAGATATAGAAGGACAGATGGTACATCTGGCAGGTTATACAGGCAGAAAGACAGTTCTTTTATATCTGCTCCGGGGTGGGCGAAAAAAGAGAATCCAAATATTTTTGTATGGTTTAAGGGGGGTGATATTTCATTCAGTGAGAATGGAAAAGTGCTACATGGAAAAAAGGCAGTGCCCAGGAACATCCCGCTTACTTTTGGAGATAGTCTTTACGGAGAATTGTTTCTGCCGGTTAAGGGATCACCCAATGCTGTAGTGGTCTTGCAATTTGGCTCCGGACAAGAGTCCGCCGTTGCAAGTAATTATCTGCAATATTTGTTGCCGATTGATAATATAGCCGTTTTTGTATTTGATAAGAGAGGAACGGGGAAGTCTGCCGGTAAGTATACAGCAGACTTTATAACGATGGCCAAAGACATGGCTGCTGCCGTTGAGAAGATAAGAGAGCAGCCGGAAGTAAAGAAGATCCCTCTTGGTGTGATGGGCGAAAGCCAGGGAGGATGGGTTGTACCGCTCACAGCATCTCTCACCAAAGTAGATTTTGTTATATCGAGTTATGGATTGGCTATTAGTCCGCAGGAAGAGAACAGACAAGAAATGATCAATGGACTGCCAGATACGTCTTTTCTGCGCCCCGCATTAGAAGTAGCTGCTGTTACCGATCGTATTGTGAAAACTAAGTTTCGCGAAGGTTTGCAGGAGCTGGCGGTGCTGAAAAGTAAATACGGGAACGAGGAATGGTATAAAACACTCAATGGCGACTACACTGGTCTCGTGGCCAATGCCACTGAAACGCAAATGTCGCTGTATAAAGCAATGTTCAATTTTGATATTGACCTGGAGTATGATCCGATGCCTGCACTTAGAAAGGTGAAAGAACCTATGTTATGGGTGGTTGCCGGGAAAGATACAGAGGCTCCGAATACAGAAACCATTGCGCGACTAAAACAATTGCAATCAGAAGGATCGCATCTGGACCTCATCATATTCCCGAATGCAGATCATGGTATGATAGAAATAAGAGGGAAGGAGCTGCTGGGGAAACAATCCGATGGATATTTCAGACTGTTGAAAGACTGGATATTGACGAGGAAGATTAGCAGGCAGTATGGGGATGCGATACAATTGCCGTTTAAAAGGTAGTGTAGTTTTGCATCTATGAGCAGAATGCAGTTAATTGTTGAATAACGTCATGGATATGCATCCTCAACTTTATACACTAGAAGTTCATCGCTTTGGCAATGAATAACTTCAGATGAATTGTACACGTGAACTCTCCAAAGGAATGACAGATCTTCTTTTGTCATTGCAGAGAAATACAATTTTGCGGACAGTGTCCGCAAAATATCAGAATATACTTTATAAAAGTCTTTACATATATGGAGATGCCTTTCCCGATGAGATGTGATACCAGCTTTTTTAGATTCGCAGCAATCTCCTTATAAAGTCTTTGACCGTATTTTGAATGATGTTTCAATGGTACATCGCTCAGCTTCTATAGCTAACGTTCTGGCGAATATAGCGCGGGACTCATACGGATAATTTAAGAAACCAGATAAAGATCTGATTCCGTTTAATCTTTCAAGATATTAATGAAGTCTTTCAATATTTTTATCAGCGTAATGATTTAAATGCTGCCCTTAATTCTTCACTAAATGCTTTAGGCTGTTCCCAGGCTGCGAAGTGTCCACCCTTAGGGACTTTATTAAAATAAATGAGTTTCGGATATGCCTGTTTCGCCCAGTTTTCGGGGGCTGCATATATTTCATCCGGGAAAACACTTACGGCAACAGGGATGGTGACATTCCTCGGATCGAAGAAACCACCCTTTGCGATCTGAAAAGTTTCCCAATAGAGACGGGCTGAAGAAATAGCTGTATTTGTTAGCCAATACAAGGTCACATTATCAAGGATATCGTCTCGGGTAAGTCCTTCTTCCTTTCCATCAAAAACCCTCGCAATGAGCTCATAACTGCGAATATCATGATCAAGCATCCAGGCAGCTAGTCCGATAGGGGAATCGTCAATTCCGTAGAGCGTTTGCGGACGCAGGCCCATCTCCTGTGCATAAGCGATGCCCTTTTTAAAGAAGTAATCCAGCTGTTGATATGCATTCTTTTCATCAGCGGAAAGATCAGAAGGCATTACGCCGGCTGATAACGCTTTTGTAATAGCTGCCGGGACTGTTGCAGGCATGTTAGTATGAATACCCGCCAATTCCGGAGGAGCTATCAACGCCATTGTTTCTGAAACAGCATTACCCCAGTCTCCCCCCTGCGCTACATATTTTTTGTACCCCAGCCGCTTCATCAGTTCGATCCATGCTTTGGCGATGTGAACAGGTTCCCAGCCCGTGGCTGTTGGTTTGCCGGAAAAACCATGACCGGGAAGTGAGGGTATAACAACATCGAAAGCGTCTTCAGCAGTTCCACCAAAAGCTGTTGGATCGGTGAGCGGGCCAATGATCTTTATCTGTTCGATGATCGAACCGGGCCAGCCATGCGTAATGATGACGGGAAGGGCGTTCTTATGTTTCGAACGGACGTGGATAAAATGTATATCCACTCCATCTATATTGGTCGTGAATTGTGGTAAGGCGTTCAACTTAGCTTCGATCTTACGCCAATCATAGTCTTTTGCCCAATAGGCGGCGAGTTTCTGCATTGTGGCAAACTGCACTCCCTGTGACGCATCACTGACTGTTTCGGGTTTAGGCCACTTGGTAGCCTGCACACGCCGCCGTAGATCGTCTAGGTCTGCCTGTGGGAAATGTACCTGGAAGGGCCGGATCTCTTCAACGGAAGTGGATCCGGAGGAAGACGTTGTCTGCGCATCAACGTTAGTGCTCTGGGGGGCAATAGCTCCTGCCAGGATTGTACTTAGCAGGATTTTTTTGCTTGTTTTCATTGTTTTCGTTTTTACATTTTTTGAGTAAACGGCATGACGGGGCACTGCCGGTTTGTGGCTATTGTTCAACTGCGGATCAAAGGGAGGGAATTATGTTGGTGTTGGCTACCACTGTTTTAAACACGGAGGAGTTTAAATTGTTTGCGGAAGGATCAAGATAAGCAGATCGAAGACGTGAGATTAATTAATAACAAGAGGGGACGCATAACGCCCCCTCCAGATATTTTAGCCGCGGGAAAAAGTGTCTGTTTATTGGCAGGTAGGGCTATCAATGAACAGGAAACGATATGTGCCACAACCCTTGTCGAGATAGACGCCCAGGGCTCCAGTTGCAACGTTAAGTTTTTGTAACCTCGCTTTTATTCCGGAAAGGGATTTCTATATTTAAAGCTTTTATGTTCGGGAAGATGAATGCAGCTTTCTCTCTTTAACAACTTAACTATGAGATATATTATTGCAGGTATCGCAACATTGTTATGTACTTCGATGTCCATATCGAAGTCTGATCTGGCAATGAAGATCGGGCGTGCTTATACCGTCGATTCTTTGGGAGCGTGCCAGGGTATTTCTTACCAGGAGGGTAAATTCTTTCTGTATGGAGACAGGGAAACAGGCGTGATCAGGGAGTATGCCTTGCGGGGCGATAGCCTGGTTTATGCAAACAAGGAAATGAAGCTGACCGTACATGATACGGATGTGATCAACCATCCTACAGGTTTTGCTTATCGCAGGAATGCACCTTTTTTTATTGGCAATAGCATCCGGCTTAATAAGGAAGGTACCAGCTGGCGCGCTGTGATCTATTGCGTGGATTGGAATGGACTGCAGCGGACCGGTACCCTTGATGGTAACCTGCTCAATACGATCGAAGATGACGCCTGTATTCAGGGCACACGGCCTGAATACGTTCAATATAAGAAGAACTGGTATGTAGCCACCGCCGACTATGGCGGCAAAGGGAATGAGGTACGTTTATATGATCCTGCTGCTTTACGAAAAGCAAAGAAGACTTCGGATAAGGATGTGCTCTATAAGAAGTTCACCTGCTCGCCGTGGGTGCAGAATCTATACTGGATGGCTGACAACGGACTGTTGGTACTTATCCAGAACCAGATAGAAGGAAGAAAATGGCGATTCACATATGTGGACCTCGCCGCCAGCATTGCTACCGGTAAACAGCAGGTAGTGAAAGTGATTGATATTGACGAACGGAATGATGAGCTGGAAGGATTTACTTTTCTACCGGGTTACAGGAAAGGATTTGCAGTAAGTTCCTCCCGTCGTGATAATGTGAATATGATGAATATCTCTCAGTAAGATTATGGTACACTGAAGACTAAGAAGTCTTCAGTGTACCGATAATAGTATGATATCAAAATAACCAGAACGTCTGGCTAAATGCGCCATTGGCCGCAACATCCCAGGCTTCTATACGTACCCATTTCCGGCCGGCCAGTTTGCTGGTGAACCGGAAACTTTTTTCTCCGAAAGCTTCAGTATCGGTCAACGTTATCTTCTCCCTGTATACTTTCTCACCGTCGCCGGAGATGATCTCAACGAAATTCATCGGGTAGGTCCATTTGAGTTTGAGCTCGATGGTCGCAATACCATTAGCAGGAAGCTGCAGACTATCGCCCGAAACATGACCATTTACCTTTAGTGATGGCATCAATACTTCGCCTGTGCTGCTAAAGAAGCGCCCGTGCTGCATGGCGTCGAGGATAGGCAGCCAGCTGTCTTTATAAGCAGGCAGTTTATCAAGCATGAGATAATTCACGTTCATGTGTGCATACATCTCGTTGCGCTGTGTTATAGTGAACAGGTCAGCTTCACTGATGACAGTCTTTTTTGTGCCCCAGTTGTTCATGTCATCCATCAGATCGAGCACCCTTTTGCCAAGACGAGGTTGCGAAAGGTCTGCCGGCATGGCCTTCCAGGCAGCGCCCATAAAGCGGTCAGATAAAAAGAAGGCTTCATGGTTATATATGTCGGGAGTATTCACTGATCCTTTTGTACGGGGATGTGCCGTCCAGGCCAGTCCCTGTTCATCTTTCAGCAGTTGCAGCATTTCTTCCTTGTTACCGATATGATATACTTTTCCATAACCAGGTTTATCTTCTACATAAGGCTGGCCCTGCTTGCGGGACATTACCCAGTAAACCGGCTTTGGAAAAATGTCAAGCCAGTGGCCACCGAAGAATTCATTAGGTTCTTCTCCGGGCAATAGCAGGAACTTATTGTCTGACTGCTTTTCGCACAGGTCAAAAAGTGCTTTCAGCTGCGGCAGGCGTTTCTCATCAGGACCACGGGGATCGGCAGTGTAATGGAACTCCGCAAGATGTACAATGTCCACTCCCAGGTTCTTGAAGACCTTTACGAACTCAGGCTGTTCCGGCACAGGCTTGCCAGCCATTATAACATTCATCACAAACTCATTGTGGAAATGGCTGGACATGGTCTTGAAGCCAGGTAATTCAGCATACTTATCGTTATGTGTAAATGTTTTCAGTGCAGTAAATGCGGCAGCATCATTATCCTGGCTGAGCAGGCAGAAGAAATTAAGACGTTGTTTGGTACCGGGAGGCGCATTGAACCAGGGCACGAAGCGTTTATCTCCCTGTAGTTCCTGCCGTATGCCAATGCCATAGCCATTCACCATTTTCCGGTATTGATCGCCATACCAGGTGAAGTCAAGGTTGAAAGCTTCATCCAGTGGATAGAAGTATTGATGAGGAGGAGGAAATACGGCAATAGCGCCTTGTCTTCCTGATGCAGCAATAGCCCTGTACTTCACAGCAAGATTGCGCGCAGTATCACTGGAAATGACCTTTGTCTGCTGCAGACTATCACCCGTGTTCATCCATGAAATGTTTTGCCAGTCGGGTTTAGCGCTCACCATGCCGGCATCGAAGACGATAGCGTCGGCTGGTGCTTCCGTGCTGATCACAGCAGCCACATTGAATAGCGGACTTCCATTATAGAACGTAATTTCCAGCATGCCGGAAAACTTCTCTGCCGCAATGGGGCCAACACTGGCTATCGTACGGCTTCCTTCCGTTCTCACAGATACCGATGTCTTTTTTAGGCTCAGTAGATAACTTTGATATGGCCTGTTAGGTACCTTATCAAAAAATATATTCCAGCCATTCTGTGAAAGCAGATCTCTTTTACCAACGGTCATCACAAATGCAGGATCTACACCTGCGGTGATCTGTTGCTGACCGAGCGATATCGTTTTGAAGAGTGGTTGTGAAGCAGTGAGATCCAACACTACCTTGCCTTTAAGTGAATTGCCCGCAGGCCAGTTAATCTCCAGTGATTGCCCTTGCCGGGTAACTATTGCGCCATTAGTCTGCTTATAATTTTTCAGATCTACTTTTGTCTGCGCAATGGCAAACACGGTCACGAATAAGGCGATCACGGATAATACGTGGAATTTCATACGCTACATTTAGCTCCCCAAGATAAGTTATCAATGAGTTATGTGCAAGCATATGAAAATAGTCTGGAAAAGTTTGGTCAATTTATATGAGATATTCTCAAAAAAAGAAGCCTTATAAATCATCCGATTCATAAGGCTTCAGATCTTTATATGTTATAGTAAATACCTGATTTAACTGGTATTATTAGTTATCTGATCACTGTGATAGTGCCTCTGAAGAGGAAGGTCGTACCGTCTTCGCACATTGTCTCCATCGCATATACATAAGTACCGATCGGTGCAATCTGGTTCTTCCAGGTGCCATCCCAGCCTATAGCAGAATTATTAATCGGGAAATGCGTTCTTTCAAATACCATGCTGCCCCATCTGTCATAAACACGCATCCATTTCACTTCTTTTATACCACGCCCTTTAGGATAGAAGCGCTCGTTCTGTCCATCCCTGTTAGGCGTAAATGCAGTTGGCAGGAATACAGCGCCTTTGTCGCACGTTACCTTTACGAACACTTCATCTGTAGCCTTGCAGCCATAACTGTTCTCTACCTCTACAGTATAATTTGTGGACAGGTTAGGCAATGCCTCTGGTGCCGGGCAGGTAGGACAACTAAGGTACTCTGGCGGCGTCCAGCTCCAGTTCAGAATATCCGTGCTTCCTTGTCCGCGGAGTGTGAAAGGTACACCGGCCATCACTGCACGATCAGGTCCTGCGTTGACAGTAGGCGAAGGGTGTACAGCTACTGACAATGATGTATCGTGTGTAAAACATCCGTCAGCGTCGTAACCGGTTACCTCATACGTGTAGTTGCCCACAGCACCGATCGTCGCGATCGGATAAGGAACGTTCGCGTCGTTCAGTCCTTCTCCTTTCCATACATAGTGATCGGCGCCAACTACCCATAAAGGCAGTATATGTCCCAGGCACAATATGGTATCCGGTGTGGCCTGTATCCTGAAGGGCTGGGCTACGCGGATGCTTACCTCATCTGTATTGCTGCAATTATTGGCATCGGTTACGGTCACCTGGTAGGTAGTGCTTTCTTTAGGTGCTGCCACAGGATTGGATATTGTCGCATCGCTCAGGTCCAGGGCGGGCGACCATTGATAAACAACACCACCACCGGCATTCAGTGTAGTGCTGTTGCCCAGGCATATGACTTCAGGTGTGGCAGTGGCATTGATCACCGGTTTAGGCAGGATGTTAATATTGTGGAGGGCTGTATCGCTACAACCATCCTTACTGATAACAGTGAGCACTACTTGTGCAGCGCCGGTTTTGCTGTATGTCTGGTCGGCTGGTTGTTTTACATTGCCGGTATTGCCGTTGCCGAAATCCCACTTCCAGGTAACATCATTCACCTTTGTTACTGCTGCACTGAAGCTTACCGGCGCATCCTGACAGGCTTGCGGAGGACCGCTTACAGTCAATACCGGTTTCGGATAGGCATATACTGTTTTGCTCACCGTTTGTATACAACCAAAGGCTGTGGTAGTGGTCAGCGTGAAGTTATATGCCTTTGGTTTTTCCAGGTAAAAACGAGGAGTGCCGGTGGTATCTTTTTCAGCCTGCATACCTGCTTCATATGTCCATTTGTATTTCGCTTCTTTCTTCAGTTCATCAATGGAATAGCTGTTGAATTTAGGTGCAAAACTGATCCAGCCTTCATCACATACAAACTCCGGCACAGATGCCAGTTCTACATCGAGTTTGTCTATCACGATAGGGTCCTGGAGGAAGGCAGTTCCTTTACAGCCTGCCTGGTCAGAGAGGATGAGGCGAGGTTTATATATACCAGGATCTTTGAAGGTATGTTTGATGATAGAATCAGTTGTTTCCATCACGATACCATCTGTAAAGTCCCATGCAAAATTAATAGCAGTTGCCGCAGCCGTTACTTTGAACTCGATCTCTTTTGTAAGACAGCCGCCATTGGATGATGTGGCAATAGTAGCATAAGGGCCTTTCACTTCCACTATTTCCTCATACTCATCTTCAGTATCGGCGTCGCCTACCACTTTCAGCTTCACTTTATACTTTCCTGCATACGTGTAGGTATGGGAAGGATTGCTTATAGTAGAGAAACTGCCATCGCCAAAATCCCAGTATGAACTGGTGGCGTTCACGGACGTATTGGTAAAACGGGCTATCACCGGTGGACAACCACTATTGTTCACAAACGAAGTAGTAAAGGTATAGCTTGCACTGACACTGGAAACCTTGATCTGTTTTTTGGCGCTATCAGAGCACCCGTTATCGTCTTTTACGAGCAGCTTAACTGTATATATGCCCTTATTAGGATAGTTCTTTGACGGGCTTTCATCCGAAGAAGAAGTATTATCGCCAAAGTCCCACTGGTAGGTAGGATACCCGCCAGTTTCTGTAGTGTAGTTATAGAACCATACATCGCCGCCCGGCGGTATCAGTGAAGCGCTCGGTTCAAAATTAGCATTGGGGCCATTCACCTGTAGTACGGAACCACCAGCGGAACTGGTACAGCCATCCTGGTCGGTGACAGTTAATGTCGGATAGAAGTAACCGGATTTATTATACGTGTATTTGAAAGGAGGTGCGGTAAATACTTTCGCAGGGGTGCCATCGCCGAAATCCCAGCTCCATGTCTTTATCGGTTTTCCTTTGGATATATCTGTCTGGTCCTTGAAGGTGAGCTCTGTGCCCCGGCATTCAAGCACGGGCGGAGAGAGGAATTTAGCGATAGGCCCGTGTACATTTACAACTACCTTATTGCTGCTATCAGGGCATCCCTGCAGGTTATACCCAACAAAGCGGATAGTATTCTTACCCGGCTGCATATTGGTGAAAGTCGCCGTTTCATAATTGTTATTCCAGTCGGGGAGAGTGCCGTCTGAAGATAGCCATGTATAAGACCAGGTGCCATATATACTTCTGTCCATAGCCGTTACACTGGCCTTGAGCGTTTCGTTGCCGCACAGTGTTGATTTATCGGTGGTAATTGTAATGGGCGCAGGAGCATACACATTAATGTTCATGGAGTCTGTGCTGGTACAGGTACCGTCGGTAACGGTGAGCCTTACCAGGTAATTACCTGTCCGGTCATATTTGTGCTTAACAGGAGTTGTTTTTGTCGTGTATGCGTTCTGCTTTCCATCTCCCCAATCCCATGTCCATTTGGTAATGGTGCCGAGCGATTGTTCATCGAAGCCGATCTCCGTCCGGTTGTCACAGTCTATATTCTGCATAGAAAAGCGGGGGAACGGGTTTACGGCTTTGATATATGCTGTTTTGGTAATTGATTGGCTACAGCCATTGTTTGAAACGGTCAGTGTCACTGAATAGGTGCCGGGCTCGTGGTAGCTATGCGCTGTGTTTTGACCGGATCCATAAGAATAGTCACCAAATTCCCAGCTCCAGGTATCGCCTACGTCACTTTTTCCATTGAAGTGTACCCAGTTGTTACCACAGATCTGTGGCGCTTCGGGGGATGAAAAATCAGGTGTAGGTTTTTTATACACGCGGACAGCGTTTGTGTAATACAGGCCTACTGTTCCTTTACAACCATTGGCGGTTGTATAGGTCAGTTTTACCGGGTATGTACCTTCTTTGTTATACGTGTGTGTGGGAGTTGGGGCAGTCGATTTAGGGCTGCCATCTGCAAAATCCCATTCATAGCTGGTGATGGCTTCGCCGGTATTTACTGAAGCGTTGAATGTTGGTGTAAGTCCTACGCAACCTTCAGTAACATTCGCGGATACATAGACCTCCGGTTTCAATACATTCACGTAATGCTCAGCAGTACTGGAGCAACCTGAAGCATTGGTGGCGGTAAGTCTTATATTAAAATATCCCAGGCTATTGTAAGTAACGGTGGGATTCTGCGAGGTAGATGTTTGTCCGTTACCAAAGTCCCAGCTCCAGCTGGTAGCACCCTGCGATTGATTGGTCAGTTTCACAGTAGCGGGCACGTCACAGATAGCCTGCTGATCGGTAGTAAAACTGGCCTGAGGCGTAGGTTTGACTACATAATCTTTGGTCACTTTTTCCTGGCACTTGTCGTAGTCGGCCGTCATGGTCACCTTTACCGTACCGGCGCCGGCAGGGTAGTAAGTGGCAGTCACGTCGGAACCATAACCATAGATAGAACCCTTGTCAACACTCCAGGTAACGTTGGCCAGTGGATTATTAGTGGCGGTAAAGGTAGCGGTACTGTTCTCGCAGATACTGGCAGGCAGCTGAAAATCTGTTTTGAAGTTCGCTACATTGATATCTTCAGATGTTTTGGTAGCAGTACATCCTCTATCGCTGGTAACAGTCAATTTTATCTTGTAGACTCCTCTGGCGGTATACTTATGTGCGCCAGGGTTAGCACCTGCGGCGGTGCTGCCATCTCCGAAATCCCATTTATAGGTAAGGTTACCCGGACCGGTAGAGGTATTGGTAACGGTCAGTGATCCAGGGGCAGTACAAAGGAATTTATCAGATGGGGTAAAATTGGCTACCAGGGAAGCACCCGCATCTACAATATTGCTGATCTGTTTTGATGCCGTACAACCATTACTATTGGTAATGGTGAGCGTAACAGTGGGGGACAAGACGTTATTGTAAGTATGAACAGGATTACTGCCTGAACCGGTAGCGCCATCTCCGAAATCCCAGGTATAGGCAGAGATAGTGCCATTCACAGGATTTGATTTATCCGTGAATGTAACGTCAAAGGGAATACAACCTTTGGCGGGGCTGGCGGTAAAATCCGGTTTAGGTTTTCCCCATACGGTAACAGTATTTGTAGCAGTACTCGTGTTGCCTGCGGCGTTCTTCACTGTCAGTGTTACCGTGTAGTTGCCGGGAGCAGTATAAGAAGCGCTGGGGCTCTGCTCTGTAGAGGTAAAACCATTACCAAAATTCCATTGCCAGGAAACGGGGTTGCCTGTAGAATTATCTACGAATTTAGTGATGAGACTTTCGCAATCACTGGTCTTACTTGGCGTAAAATCAGCTTTTAATTGCGCACGAACAGAAACGCTTAACAAAAGCATTATAAAAAGTACAGAACAGGCAAAGGCAACTCTCGGGGTTGCGTTGGCATAAAGGGACATAACTTGTAGTTGGCGCGGGGAAAGTAAGCAAAAATCCCGATACCAGTTGTTATCAGTTGTTAATGTTAGCCTTGAATGGCTCTACGAAGAATAAGATAAGGTCATATTATGGGTTACGTGTATGTATGATTGTCTGCTTCCCTTGATACATCGTTGCTTGTGTCTTCCCGACAACAATAGAGGTATCAAGAGAAGCAGATAAGAGTATCATCATCAGCTATTCAGCAATTTTGCTTTTTCCTGCTGGAATTCTTCCTCCGTCAATACGCCGGCCGCTTTCAGTTCCCCCAGTTTTTTTAATTCGTCCATTTTACTTGATGCAACTTGCGGAGTGCCTTGTTTATTCTTTTTAGCTTCAGTGAGCTTCTTCATGATCAGCTCATATACTTTCTCCATTTCATCGCCAACTTTAGAGGTGAATGCTCTTAACACAACGGTATTTTGATCTTTCATGCTTTCATTCGATGATGATAAAAGACCTACTTTGGCATTCGTTTCACTTGTTCCTGGAACGATAACCTTGAAATACCCGTTTGCGAAAAAACTGGGCTTCTTGTATTCAACAGTGGTTATGTCGCTGAAGAAGAATTTTCTGTCTCCTGAAGATCCGCCCTGGCTTACAAAGCCTCCAAACGTTGCGCGGGAAATGGCGATGTGGTCGTCAAAGACCATTATTTTACCGTTTTGTCCTTTGAATTCTGCTAACATGTATTGTTAATTAAGGTTAGGGATACTTCAAATATATTTAAAATTTATATTTATTTCAGCTGATTTTCAACTTCATTCCTCCTCATGACCCATCTTGATTAGTTTATGAATGAGAAAGGAATCAAACCGGTTCTTGAACCAGATTAAGATTCAGGAAAAATTGCACCCCTACTTTTGTGGAGTAAATAATTAGCAGGTCAGGAGCCGGCGTTTGTGCCAGTAATAAGAGCAATGGAAAAACACGCCGGAACTGACTTCATTAATAACATCAAATAGATTTTATGAAAAAGATATTACACATCAATAGCCATCCTTTATTTGAAAAGGGGACAAGTTCAACAGTTCAATTAGCGAAGCATGGATTAAGCCTGCTTCAGGCACTTCCTGATGTTGAGATTGAGACTTTAAACCTATATAGTAAGGACATATTCATTCCACGGGTGGATGAGCTGATGTTCTCTATGTGGAGTAAACAGGGGAATAACATTACCCGCGAAGAACAACTTATTTTCGATGTGCAGAACCAACTGATAGATCAATGGATAGCGGCGGATTACATATTCATATACAGTCCGCTTCATAATTTCAATGTGACCGCTAAATTCAAAGATTATGTAGATAACCTGATGATCGCGGGAAGGACGTTCAGGTACACAAAGACAGGTTCTGTGGGCTTACTGGATCCTGCCAAGAAGGTTGTATATGTTCAGAGCAGTGGAAGTGATTACCGATCAGATATCACTTATGTGAATGCTGATATTGCACCTCATTATGTTCGTACGATATTGAGTTTTATGGGCATCAAACATATGCACCTGATAAGCGCACAGGGATTAGATATGAGTAGTAACGACCGTGATGAAGTGATATCAGATGCAAAGCGGGAGATCACTAAATATATCCGGACCCAGATTGAGGCCCCCCGGAATTACCGGATGCTTAGCAGTGAGGTGTAACTTTTACAGCACTTGACCGTTTTAAGAATGAGGTGCTTTGATGTACTGTAGAAATCCCGGGACCTATATGTAGGGGTAGCTGTCTGAGAGACAATCGTTAATCATTTCTCACTATCTTAAAACCAAAAGAATGAAGCTGTCAAAATCGCTACTTAGCGCCATCGTGATCGGCATTGCCATCCAGACGACCGTCGTTTCCTGCGGGAAGGACGATCAGCCCAAACCCAAAGATAAGACCAAGCAAAATCAGCCTCAACCCATGGGAAGCTGTCCTGCATGTGGCATGGGTTGATAACTGTATTCTGATATTCACGCTGTAATTCCAAAAAGGTGCCTAAAATATTATCCGCCGTTGCCTGTAACCTGGATACAAACATTCTCGCAGCATGTTTGCCTTTGATGGAGGAGTCCAGGGTAGAAGCCATAGAATGGTCTTTTGATGCATTATACAAGGTAAAAGAAGTGCCTTCCTGGTTCCGGGAGCTACTGACTGCCTTTAGCGATGAGAAACGGCTGATCGGCCATGGTGTTTTCTTTTCCCTTTTTTCCGGCAAGTGGTTGCCTGAACAGGAAAACTGGCTGAAGCAGCTGGAGCAGACCGCTGCGGAGTTCCGGTTTGACCACATCACGGAACACTTCGGCTTCATGACAGGTAAAGATTTTCATCATGGCGCTCCGCTGAACATTCCTTATACTGCTACTACGCTCAATATTGGGAGGGATAGGTTAAAAAGGATCTACAATGCCTGCAGGGTACCTGTCGGTTTGGAGAACCTGGCCTTTTCTTATTCGCTGGATGAGGTGAAGCGGCATGGCGCCTTTTTGGAACAGCTGCTTGAGCCGGTGAACGGATTTATTATTCTTGATCTTCACAACCTATACTGCCAGCTCCGGAATTTTGATATCGCATTTGATGAAATGATAGCCCTGTATCCATTGGACAGGGTCCGGGAGATACATATCTCAGGTGGCAGTTGGGAAGACTCTGCAGCGGCTCCTGAACGCAGTATAAGGCGGGATACACATGACGATGCAGTACCTTCTGAGGTTTTTCAATTGCTTGAGATGACCATTGGAAAATGCCCGCAACTGAAATATGTGGTGATGGAACAACTGGGAAATGGTTTGGTAACAGATGCGAGCAGGCGCGCCTTCTATGATGATTTTCTTCAAATGGAGGAGATCGTTCGTAAGAACAGTGATGAGAGTAACACAGGTTCCTCCGATCTCTTTCTTCCGTTGTCGTCGTTCTCAACAGATATCGCAGTTGAAGATATGGCGTTATATCAGCAACAGCTGGAACTTTCTTCCATTCTTGAATCAGCTGTTTCCTATGAAGATGCTATGCAGGTGCTCACACACTCTTCTCTGGCCAATTCAGACTGGCAAATAGAGCAATGGGAACCTTATATGATCGAAACTGCTGTTAAGATTGCGCAGAAGTGGAAAAAGTAGGTAGCCTGGAGTTATTGACGCGCGACAATCTTGATCTCTACCAGCTGATCTGGTAGTGCCAGTCCACTCACTACGACAATCGTACTGGCTACGCTTTTGGGGTTGGTATAAAAGGTGGCTTTATTATCCCGCCTGGCCTCGAATGCCGTCTGCATATCCAGGACGTACAAGACTTCTTCTACGACATCATCCATCGTCATATTGAAGCGGGATAATAAGGTTTTAATATTCGCATAAGTTTGTTTCATCTGTGCTTCCATGCCTTGTGCCAGTACACCTTTTTCATCATGGCCGAGCTGTCCTGCTATCCATACCGTATCTCCTTTCTTTACCGCTTGTGCATAACCATAATCGTCTTCCCAGGGCATTCCCAGGGCTTGAGTTTCTTTGTTTTGATGTTGCATATGTCTTTATTTTATCGTTAATGAATGATGATATCATTATCATAAAGCCAGCGCCATCCGAAATAAACTATGGTAAGGTAATTATATCGCCAACGCTGATAGTGCCACTCCCGTTAAATAACAGATTTTGTCCAAAGTAGATCTTCTGATTTTTTGCACGGTAGGTACTGAGGGTCTTCAGCGGTTCTTTTGCTTTTACACCTGTTTCCTGATCAATAGTGGTAATGACGCAACGTGCACAGGGTTTCACGCCGGAGAATTGTATATCCCCAATGTTAAATTGTTTCATGTCATCTTCCTGGAACGGTAACCCTCCCGTAAATACTATATTGGGCCTGAAACGATTCATGGGCAATGGTGATGTTAACCTGCTATTGAGGTCATCAAGAGAAGCCTGGCCAATGATCAGCAAAGGATAGCCGTCAGAGAAGCTGGTGATCTCCTGGTTATGTGCATAGTTAGCGTCTACTGTCCTCTGTGTACTATCAGGCATATAAACCAGTCTGCAGGGCATGCCGAGATGTTGACTAAACCAGGTATCGGCTTCGTCGCTTACACGTTGAGCTACGCAGGTATCATCCCATACAGATACCGTGATGGTTTCTGATGTTAAAGGCTCATAAGGGATCATGATAAGATCTCCCGTTCTTTTATCAGTAACAAGCAAATGTTCTTCCCCGATAGTGGCATTCAGGAATGCCATGACAGCTACTTCCCGTTGAGAAATAAAACGATCATTTTCATCTATGAGCATCCATCTCCTGTCGTACTTAAAACCACGATCTGTAAGTGTGGCTGCCGGCAATGAAAATCCTCCTAATGATTTAACGGGATAAATATATAAGGCGCTAACTGTAAGCATAGGTGTAAAGCTACTTAAAAATTGTTTTTCCGGATTGTATAAGCACTGGCATCTGATGCATTGTTACTCACTACAATAATCCCTATCTTTAAAATTAAAACCCCGGGGTTATGACTTTCGCTGACTTTTTCCACATCCTTATCCTGCTGGGCTTTTTCCAGGGCGCTATTATGAGCGTGCTGCTTTTCTTCTCTAAAAAGCGATCGCGTCCAAACCGCCTGCTGGGCGCCCTTATATTATTGATAGCGCTGGCCTGCCTTAACCTATATCTCTTTGAGTCCCCCTGGTTCACTAATAATCCCGTTCTGAACCTGTTGGGCAATCTTATTCCACTTGTTATTATTATGCCCGTTGGCCCACTGTTGTACTTCTACATTAAAAGTACAATAGATCCTGCCTTCAGGATCACCCGTAAGGAAAAGCTTCATTTTTTGCCTGTAATAATTGATCTGGGGACGGAAATAATTACTGTAATATATATCGCAGGATTATTCTTAGGCTTTTCAATGCCTGAACCGTCTACCCTGGGTCTTTTTATAGACGATTATAATGTGTATGCCGATATTCCCCGCTGGGGCTCAATAACTGTATACCTGTGGTTATCGGCCAGGTATCTGGCAGGAGTAGGACCGGAGAAAAGTTCCCACAGCCAGTGGCTGCATCAGTTCATTCGTCTTTTCCTTGTTTTTCAGATCATATGGTTCGCCTACCTGGTGCCTTATGTAATACCATCGCTGACCAATAAAGTGCTGGATGCCGTAGACTGGTATCCGGTATATATTCCACTGGTAGTTTTGATTTACTGCCTGGGAATAAAAGGCTACCTGATGGCGCCGGAAGAATTGCCTGTTGCCAGGAAAAGTGTTACGCCTCCTTCTGAGGAGGTGGTAGGAGAGGCCGTACCATTATTGTTGAAGGCTATGGAAGAAGATCGTCTGTACCTGGACCCCGAGTTGAACCTGACGTTGTTATCCAGGCATACCGGCCTACCCCAGAAAACCATTTCACTTGTGCTGAACCAACACCTGGAAAAAAGCTTTAATGAATTTGTGAACGGGTACCGGGTAGAGGCCTTTAAACAAAATATCGGGCAACTCCAGCAGGATAATATGACTATCCTGGCTATGGCTTTCGACGCCGGCTTTAATTCGCAGGCTACTTTCCAAAGAGCCTTCAGGGCCAATACCGGTATGTCGCCCCGGGAATACATGACCAGGCACCTGGAAAAAGTTGCCAAAACCGGAAAATGAGCACTAAAATGTTATTCAAGTCCGGATTTGAGTAGACATAACAGTCTGAAATAGCTTGCTTTGTTGGAAAAAAGGAAGATGAAACACCGCTTGCGTCTTTGTTTGTTATTATTGATCCTGTTGGCTAACCAGGTTATTGCGCAGGAGAAGTTTTTAACGCTTACCGGGAGAATAACCGATGCCGGTAATCAGCAACCCGTTATTTCTGCCAATATCCAGGTAAAAAATGGCAGTATTGGTACAGTAGCCAATGCCGAAGGAGCGTTCATTTTTAAAATAGCTGAAAAATTCTGGCAGGACACTCTGCTGATCTCCTGCATAGGTTATAAGTCCATTAAGATGCCCCTGCCTTCCGCCAACTTACAGGATATGGATATCCGCATGGAGCCTTCCGTTTACCTGCTGCCCGCAGTATCGGTAAACATGCGTGATGGCTTTGGCATCCTGAGAAAGATGCTCAGCCGTATTCCGGAAAACTATGACACTGCCGATGTCGGCCTTACCGCATTTTACAGAGAGAATATCCGCCTGGCGGGAGATACGATCAACTTCAATGAATCTGTACTGGATATTTATAAAACGTACCATACCGACCGGGACCATAAAGATCAGGTCCGTATTCTTAAAGGCCGCAAGAAGAAGGTGGACTGGAGTAAAGATCCGCAATTGTACAATTGGATCGGTAATATTTTGAACACGGCTTACTCTTCTCTTAATGAAGACTTGCAAAAATACCTTGACGCAAAACGTAATATTCTGAATGAGCGCAATTTCAGGTACTATATCTGCGACTATAAGGAAACGATCAGGGAGGGCGATCGAAACCTGTTAGTGTTGCAACTGCTGCCGAAGGAAGAGAGCCGTAAAGCACTCGTAAAGGCAAAGTTTTATATTGATGAAGCTGACATGGCACTGGTAAAGTGTGAGATGGAGACGACCCCGGCCGGAGTCGATTATTTGAACAGCCATCAGAAGGGAGGTATCAGCTATACGATCATGTCTAAGGTGGTAAAGGCGACCCTCGACTTTACAAGGATCACGATGGTGATCACCTATAAGAAGTACCGTAACAAAACCTACCTGAGTACCGTACAGCGTCACTGGGAGTGTGTGGTGAACAGCAGGAAAAGGAATATGCAGGATGTACAATGGATCGGCGATTTTCATCTGCTGGTCACTGATGTGAATAAGGACAGTATGCAACGTTTTGCTACCGGCATCAGCAACGACAGGTCATCCATGAACAATGAGGTTGGAAATGAATACGATGCTGCTTTCTGGGAAAATTACAATATTCTGTTGCCTGTACTAGCTGATTCATTGAAGCCCCAAAAAGAAGCTGCGCCACCTGCCAAAAAAGTTACACATGTATCTAATCGTCAGAATGGCTTTACCCGTGGGGATACACTACGAGGTATGCTTTCTCCGCTTCGTACTTGTTATGATGTCAGCTTTTATCATCTTGATGTAGACATAAACCCCGATGCCCATTTCCTCAAGGGTAATAATACGGTCCGGTTTAAGGTAATCACTCCGTTTGACCTGATGCAGTTAGACCTGTATGCGAATATGCGCATTGAAAAGATCCTGTATGGGGATCAGCAGTTATCATATACCCGTCAGGATGATGCTGTATTTGTCAGGTTCCCGGACGCTTTACCTGCGGGTGGAGAAGAAACGATAGTTGTGTATTATGAGGGCATACCTCAGTCAGCCGATTTTAATATCCCGATGTGGGGTGGTATACTGTGGGATAAGGACGAGCAAGGTAATCCGTGGGTACAGGTAGTATGCCAGGGATCTGGCGCCAGCTTATGGTGGCCGAACAAAGATCACTTGTCTGACGAACCTGACAGCATGCGTATCTGGATCACCGTGCCGGATGGTTTTGCTGAGATATCCAATGGAAGATTACAAGGGAAGACACCGATGGGGGGTAATAAAACACGCTATGAATGGTTGGTAAGTTACCCGATCAATAATTATAACGCCACCTTTTGTATCGGTAAATACGCTCATTTTAAAGATGCCTACATCAGAGGTGCCGATACACTGACACTAGACTATTATGTGATGCCTTATAACCTGGAACGTGGCAAAGCAATGTTTGCACAGGTAAAGCCAATGCTGGCTTGTTTTGAACAGCATTTTGGAAAATATCCCTTCCCCCGTGACGGTTTTACATTGCTTGAAAGCCCGTATGCCATGGAACATCAGAGTAGTGTATGTATAGGAAAGATCAAAGAAGGGATGCGCCTGGATTATTGTCCAATGATCTGGCATGAATCTGCGCATGAATGGTGGGGCAATGCGATCAGCTGTAAAGACATTGCTGACATGTGGATGCATGAGGCGTTTGCCACCTATGCAGAAGGTCTGATGGTGGAATGCAGTATCAGTAAAGAGATGGGCG
Organism: Chitinophaga sp. S165; assembly: GCF_003182155.1. Classification (GTDB taxonomy): domain Bacteria; phylum Bacteroidota; class Bacteroidia; order Chitinophagales; family Chitinophagaceae; genus Chitinophaga. The sequence continues at coordinate 89,637 of NZ_QGTG01000010.1, read as the reverse complement.
TGGCATTCATGGGGGAACAAAGAAAACAGGTAAGTAACCGGGAGCCGGTAACGGGTATATATAACGTAAATCACATACACTATGATATCGGTGATATGTATACTAAAGGGAGCCTGATGTTAAATACATTGCGCTTTGTGTTAGACAATGACACGTTATGGTTTAACCTGCTAAAGGATGTACAGGCGCGTTTCCGTTATCAGACACTTTCGGCTGATGAGCTGGTAGGTTATATTAACCGGCGTACAGGAACGGATTATACGGCATTCTTTAATCAGTATTTGAAGTATACCAGCCTGCCTAAACTGGAGATATCATTGAAAGAACAGGGACGCAATTTGCAGCTGAAGTACCGCTGGCAGGCAGATGAGCCAGGGTTTAAAATGCCGGTGAAGGTAACGGTAGCGCCTGGCCGGTTTGGCTTCATCTATCCAACAGCTAATTGGCAGATGATAACGCTGAAGCAGATGAAGGACGATGACTTTGAGGTGGATGAAGATCATTTTTATATAGAAGTAACGGAAGCCTGAAATATTTTTCAGGATTGACTGTAATCAAATTATTTCCGTAAATTGAATATCCGGATATATCTACCAGATGAATTGTACCTCAATAACCAAAAAATCGAGTAACATCACAAACCTCAAGTAACATCACAAACCTCAAATTCCATTTCTTATGAACAACACACAAACCAGAATTTATGCCGGAGGCGCGTTTGCCTTTGGCCAAAATGGCGCTGTAGAAGCAATCCAGACCGGTGAATATTCAACACTGGTACTTTGGTCTGTACATGTGAATTCAGACGGTAACCTTATTTTTAACAACACCCCATTTGTAACGAACGGAGTTTATTCAGAAGCTCAGCCGATGAATTTACCTGCACGTCTGGCAGAGCTAAGAAGTAAAGGCATTGGTATTATTTTCTCTGTTGGCGCCGGTGGTACCAGCGACTTTCAGAACATTTCGAAGTTTGTACAAAACGGTGTACCTGGTCCCGGAAACCCGTTATACGACAACTTCAATGCGTTGAAACAGGCAATGGTTGCAGCAGGTGGAGACATAGACGCTATAGACTTCGATAACGAAGACTATATGAACACTACGACTATGGTGAACTTCGGATTGATGTTAGGAAATATAGGATATAGCTCTGTTACATTCTGTCCGTATTACGCCAGTGAAACCTGGAGTGATACCTTTCAGGACCTGATCAATCAAAGGGGGAATAACTTTGTTAGCGCAATACATCTGCAATGCTATTCAGGTGGCGCCGGAATGGACCCCCAAACATGGGGTGCTATTATTAAGAGAATTAATCCCGGTACGCTGTTAATTCCAGGTCTGGGGGCTATGCAGTCGAGCGGTTGGTGGCAGAATAACGCTCCAGGCTCGAATGTTGTAACCAAACAGGCAGTAGCGATGTATGGAAATGCCGACTGGTCGGGTATGCTCCGCCAGGGCACTTACAACAGCCCCGATGCGGCAATGCAGAGCATGTTAGGCGGTGAAACTTTCTTCTTCTATTGTAATGAGACTATCATACTACCTACAGGTACATTTCAGCCGAATACGGCAGTATTCTTCGGAGGAGCACCATGGTGGGGAAGTGCACCTCAGTGTACAGGATATGAGTTAAGCGGACAATGCACGAATACTTATAATGAGGGAGGTGCATGCCCGAGTGACTTACAAAACCAGTTTCAGGCCTGGGGCGGTCAGAAGTATCCTGTTGATGGAGGATTTATCTGGATGTATGATTCGATAGTGAATTGTACATTATCTACCTGCTGTAATGGAGTGAGTGAGAATAATACAGGAGCGCTGGCATTGGCCTATAGAAATGCCATTTACAATGGGTTGAACGCGGGAGCAGGGAACGCCTCCGAACCTGCGGGAGCGAAAAGGAAAAGTGAAAAGATAAGTTAGTAAATAACGTATAGGGAATTATAAAATGGCTACTTTAATCTTTAGGTTGAAGTAGCCATTATTTTTTCTTATTCCCTGGAGCCGAACATCTCTCTGTCTCTTTCTTCAGCCTTTCGCTGCTCCTTGTCGGCGGATGACTTGAAGACGCTTTTATTTGTGATATTAAAGTACTTTGTTTTGCAAAGTTATCGGGAAAGATTTATCTTTGTTAAAGAATCCAAAAACCTTTTGTTATGCGTACCTCAAGAATAAAATTTGTAGTCCTCTTTCTCGTTGCCGCGTTTGTCTTTCTATTTGGCACTACCGGGCTTTTAGATCAGGCGCCAGAGGCGTTCCTGGGATCAAGTGCTCAGCAAGGATGGCAATCTGTCGTGTCAACAATTTTATCTCCTGTCAAAATTATTCTGATAGGGCCTTTGTTACCTTTTATTAACTTTTTACATCAGGACCCGGATACACCACCTCCGTTTTTTCTTATAGGTTTTGCCTTTTACTGGACGTTCCTGGCCCTCGCGATCCATTATCTTCTCAGTAAAATGAGACACCAGCAGGTGAAAGGATAAGCGTCGTATGGTACGGATTCCGGCTCAAAAAAAGAAGCCCGCAGATATTGCTATCTACGGGCTTCCTTTTTTGATATCACCACTTAGATCTCGAATACATTCTCTCCGGCTTTAAGCTGGAACCTCTTCGTTTTCCATACAAAGGCGCCGGTGGTTTTTTGTGGAAGCTGGATCTTTATCTTCCACTTGCCTTTATCGAAAGTGTAAGCCGCCGCAATCTTTCCATTTGGGTGTGGTATCTCGCCGCTCACATTCTTTAAATCTCCCAGATGCGGTTCTATTTTTATTTTACGGAAGCCGGGCGCATCACTATCAATACCCAGCACTATTCTGAAGAACTCGATATTGGGACTGGCGCCCCAGGCATGGCAATCGGAACGGCTATTGGGCAGATCGGATATTTCGGCCCAGGTAGTTAATCCCATTTTGATATTATCGCGCCATACATCCAGCCATTTGAGGTAATCATTACCAAGTCCGCCTTTAGCCAATGCCAGGTGCAGGTAATACTTGAAATAGATGGTACATTGGGTCAGGGATTTATTGTTTAAAAGTTGCTTACATGCCTCGGGCAGGTCCTGTCGATTTACCATGCCTGTCAATACCGCCAGTGAATTCGCATGTTGTGAATAGACATCTTTTTCATTCGTGTCTGCATACAGTTTCTTGCCTGCATTCCAGTACTTGTTCCGGATGGTTTGTTTTAGCTGTGCTGCTTTCTTCCTGTACAGGTCAGCATATCCTGGCATACCCATATGTGATTCCAGTTCAGCTGCCCATTGATATGCCATCAGTAATTGAAGGTCAAGAATGGCTGATGCACCATCTGTGCCTTTTGGCGGCATTGCGAAATTCCATCCTTTGCCGCCTACCCAGTCAATAAAGTTCCAATAAGGCGTATTTCTTAACGAGCCATCTTCTCCCTGATACCTGCTGAAAAATTCCAGCACAGCGCGTGCTCCGGTCAATTTATTTTTAATGAAACTACTGTCAGCCCTATACATCCAGTAATCGTGCAATATGCCGATATACCACAAAGAAAAGGTGGAGATGATCTGTGTACTGCGGGTGGGCCATCTGCTTTGTGTAGCGCCTTCGGTGATACGTGAGTGGTCCATCAGATCAATAGCATTACGGGCCAGTCTGTCGTCACCGCTATTGTAGTAGCTAACCATTGCCTGTATGCGCGTATCGCCGATGTACTGCAACTGTTCATAATAAGGGCAATCGAAATAAGTTTCCATGGCGCAAAGGCGGGCGGTGCGCCATCCTATATCCAGTATATCCTTTATTTCGTTATTGCCGCTATTAAATGCAGCATTGAATTTGAAAGGGTAGCCGGTAAATACACCTGAGATATCATCTATCACCAATGGCTCACTTTGTGTATGCACCGTTACCAGGATATAGCGGAATGTTCTCCAGTAAAGGGTTGTATAAGACTGACCTATACTGCCGGCGGAGACGATGCTATCCATTCTTCCGTTGAAGTCTTTGCCTTCTACATCATTGCGGTTGCCTTTCCGGTCGCCAAACTTCTTTACGTTATCATAAAGGGATTCCGCATACCGCATTGAAATGCCTGCATTCTTACCCTTGCTAAAGTTTAAGTTGATATATGCATTGGTCAGGTGCGTTTGGTCCAGAAGGAAAGTAACGGTCGTATCGGCTGGAATGGTAATGGCTGTTTTTGCTGCCGGGAATGCAGACGGAAGCGTGATGCCGGTCGCCTTACGCACGAGAGGTATCCGCTCATAAGTTAGTTCCATCTGTGGCAATGATGAGGGGACCAACATCCAGGCCAATCCATCGCCATCACCTTTTAAATGGCCCTGGAACAGATGAGCGGCAGGTTGCCAGTTATTATCATTATAATTAACGGCCATCCAATCCTGCACGGATTGATCCATATTCACAAACTCACCTTTGCTGGCGGCAAAGAAGAAACCTCCGATGGGCTGACGTCCATTGTCGCGCATAAACTTCCAGGTGTTATTGGTATTAAGGACCTCTTCATTGGAAGAATTGCCTTGTATAATGAAGGCGGTCCTTACTGATATCTGGGCCTCGGGACGGTACTCAGATTCGTTAAAAACCAGTGCTGCCACTATATTCTTACCTGTTGTAAGGTATGGTGCGAGATCTACTGTTTCATAATTCCAGTAATAAGTATCTCCGCGTGCAGGCCCTAGTGATACCAGTGTACCATTGACGTACAGTTTATAACGGTTATCAGCCGATACATGGATAATGAAACTGGAAGGTTTTGCAGCAAGGTCAATTTTCTTACGGAAATAATATACCCCATATCCGGTACCTGGATCATTCTGCGGAGCAATCCAATGGGCATTCCATTGCCTTTCAGGTTGCGCGGCAGATTGGGCGGAATTGATTGCAGGAAACAGGAAACTGCAAAGCGTTAGTGCTAAGAAAAGAAACTTATTCATTCAGGACGTGGAATTAATTGAATGACCAATATAACAGTCTGCCATGTACTCAGTATCCTATACTATCCTGTTTCTGTAAAATATAGTAAGAAAGGACGGATAGAAGGGAGGAGCGGTATTCTTGCCGATGCATAAAGATGAAGGAGAGGGCTTTTGTGGATACTATTGTCTTTGCAATATTTTCAATACATTTAGAGACGCTTGTTTCACCTAAGACTATCCAAAATGCGATTGCCTGTCTTTCTGCTGCCATTACTCCTGTTTTTTTCAGTTGATGTATTCGCACAACAGCTGCCTGTCAATCCTTCATTGCTGAAGGGACAATGGCCGGCCAGTTGGATCACTTATCCGGATGTTCCGGGGCGTGCCTATGGCGTCTATCATTTCCGGAAAACATTTACACTAACACAACAGCCTTCGCAATATATCGTGCACGTATCGGCCGATAACCGCTACCGCTTGTTTGTGAACGGCACTGCTGTATGTAACGGCCCGGCCCGGGGTGATTTGTACAAATGGTACTTTGAAACGGTGGACATTGCGCAGTATCTAAAAGCAGGGGACAACAGTATTGCGGCCCTCGTCTGGAACATGGGAGAGGAGGCAGCAGTGGCGCAGATATCCAATCAGACGGCCTTTTTATTACAGGGCGATACAGACAATGAAAAAACTGTCAATACCGATGGTACATGGAAAGTTTGGGAGAACAAAGCTTATCATGCCTGCTCGAAAGATAATGGCCCTCGTTTGCACTCTTACATGGTGATCGGGCCGGGTGATAGTGTGCAGGCTGCCTTATATCCCTGGCAATGGGAGCAGACCGGTTTTAATGATGAACGCTGGCTATCTGCCAGAAAGCTGGTGGCTCCGGCTCCTTCAGGTTATGGAACAGATAACTTCTGGACACTTGAACCGCGCAATATTCCTTTGATGGAAGAATCAAAGCAACGTATCAATACGGTACGCCGTGTTAATGGTATTAAAGTGCCTGAAGGTTTTGCACAGGGTAAAGAATCATTGACCATTCCTGCAAATACGACTGTAAGTATCCTGTTGGACCAGAACTTTAATACGGTAGCTTATCCTGAACTGATAACAAGTGAGGGGAAAGGTTCCCTGGTGAGGCTTACATATGCGGAAGCCCTGTTTGGCAAAAATGGAAAGGGCAACAGGAATGATATAGAAGACAAGCAGATCATGGGTAACTATGATGTATTTGAGCCGGACGGAGGCAGTAAGCGATTATTCCGCCCGCTATGGCTGCGTACATGGCGCTACCTGCAGCTTGATATAACTACTAAAGAAGAACCATTGGTGATCGATGACCTATATGGCATGTACACCGGGTATCCTTTCGTGCAAAAAGCGTCATTTGCAAGTAGTGATACGTCGTTACAGGAGATATGGAATGTGGGCTGGCGTACAGCGCGTTTATGTGCAGGGGAGACCTATTATGATTGTCCTTATTATGAGCAACTGCAATACGAAGGAGATACACGTATCCAATCGCTCATCTCTCTATACGTTACAGGTGATGATCGTCTGATGCGCAAAGCATTACTTGACTTTTATCATTCCCGTGTGCCTGAAGGGTTAACGCAAGGGAGATATCCCAGCAACCGCTTACAGGTCATACCACCGTTTTCCCTTTACTGGGTGTCGATGATCTATGATTACTTCATGCATCGCCGGGACGATGAATTCGTTGGACAGTTCCTTACAGCAGCCGAAGGCGTATTGAACTGGTATGAACAGCATATTGATACTACAAAGAAGATGCTGGGACCTATGAAGTGGTGGAACTTTACAGACTGGAATCATGCATTTCCCAATGGTGTACCGGATGGTGCTACTGATGGTAATTCTTCCGTGATCACTCTTCAGTATGTATACACTTTGCAACAGGCGGCAGAGTTGTTCAGTTATTTTAATAAGCAACCGCAGGCTGCACGATACAGAAAGATAGCAGCCAGTCTGAGTAAGGGCGCTTACGATGCCTGTTTTGATAATGCTAAAGGGTTAATGGCCAATACACCTGTTCATAATACTTTCAGCCAGCATGCCAGCATTATGGGCGTGCTTACGGGTGCTATTCCTGTGGCCCGGCGACAGGCAGTCATGCGCAAAGTATTGTATGATACTACCTTGAGTCAGGCCACCTTTTATTATCGCTTTTACCTTACCCTCGCATTGAAAAAAGCAGAGATGGGAGAGTTATATTATTCACAGCTTACGCCGTGGCGTGATATGTTAAAGAACGGCCTCACCACCTTTGCCGAAAATCCTGATCCCACAAGATCAGATTGTCATGCGTGGAGTGCCAGTCCTAATTATGATTTTCTTGCCACCATTTGTGGCATCACTCCGGCAGCGCCCGGGTTTAAGAAAGTGCAGATCAAACCGCAACCGGGTGAGCTGCAGGAGGCAACGGGTAAGATGCCTCATCCAGATGGAGAGATTGCCGTAACGCTTGTAAGGAAGGGAACACAGGGTATTGATGCCACCGTTCTACTTCCTTCTTCAGTGACAGGAACTTTCATATGGCATGGTAAGTCTGTTCCATTGAAAGGCGGCAGACAGACGATTCGCTTATAATACCCTTACTAGATAAAATTAACTGCGTGTAAACTGCGTCACTGGCGTTAGTATGGTTATGTTAATGGCAACAGGTGAATGCAAAGCAGATCATCTGAAGAAATAAAAATTAATCTCTCAGAATATATTATTTCTGTTTTTCAGTACCTTTAAGAAATAATAATAATCCCAAAATTTCGTTACGCCAATTCTTTCCTTTCCGGATACCCCTACCTCGCGGACATAATAATCATTCATCAATCAAATCCTCAAAATGCGGACAGTAATTCTGCTGCTGTTTCTGACCATTTACAGCGCCTTTATCTATGCACAGAGTTGTACTACTCCTTATCGTATTGTTGTATTAGGATCTTCTACAGCCGCCGGTACCGGCGCTACTCCCAATCGCGGATGGTAAGCCTTTACACGCAATACCTGAAAGGTATCAACTCAGGTTACCAGGTATATAACCTGGCAGTAGGCAATTATACAACCTACGATATTAATCCGACCGGCTATGTACCTCCGGCATCAAGGCCATCGCCTGATACGGCGCATAATATCACGAAAGCTTTATCATTACAGCCCCATGCCATCATCATCAATCTGCCCACCAACGACGTTGGCCGGGGTTATACATTAGCGGAACAACAGGCCAATTACCAGCGTGTGCTTAATGCTGCAACCGCGCAGGGAGTGAAGGTATGGGTTGCATCAACCCAGCCCCGAAACGATTATTCTGCGCAGATGGTGGCTAATCTGAAAGCAATGCGCGATTGGACCTTTTCCTCTTTCGGAGACAAGTCAATTGATTTCTGGACAGGCATGACGCAGCCAAATGATTCCATTAAACGTGCATATAGTTACGGTGATGGTATCCACCTCAACGATTCGGGGCATTATGTACTTTACACAAGAGTAGTTGCCAGAAATATTCCCCAGGCACTCTGCAATGGCAATCCACCACAGCCGCAGGTACCTGTTGTGCTGAATGCGTTTACGCTTAGTAATAATGCTAATAAGTTCCAGCTGAACTGGAGCACTGCATACGAAAAGAATGTGAGCAGGTTTGTTGTTCAGCGGAGTGCAGATTCTGTCAACTTCAATAGCCTGAGCAATGTCACTGCAACAGGGAATGACAGTACGGGACGATCCTACACTTACCTGGATACTACCCGGCACACGGTCAAACAGTTTTACAGGCTGGATGTTATTGTGGCCGACACACATTATATCTATAGTGGTATCGTGAGGGGCATTCCGCCGCCACCACAGGTACCTGTTGCATTGACGGCGTTTACGGTCAGTAATAATACAAATAAACTGCAGCTGAACTGGAGCACTTCATATGAAAGGAATGTAAGCAGATTCATTGTTCAGCGGAGTGCTGATTCTGTCAACTTCAATAACCTGGTCAATGTTACTCCAACAGGTAATGACAGTACCGGACGATCATATACTTATCTGGATACGACACTGTATAAAGTAAAACAGTTTTACAGGCTTGATGTGATCGTAGCAGATACACATTACATCTACAGCAGTATTGTGAGGGGGATTCCAGATACAAGTTATGGCGCCAACACTTACTTTAATATCACCAATTTCCTGGTGCAGCCTAATAAAGACAAACTGCAATTGTTATGGTATAGCAATAACGAAAAAAGTACCAGGTGGTTTATTGTAGAGAATAGCAGTGATTCATTAAATTGGCTTACTGTAGGTACGCTGGCTGCCGCTGGTAACTATCCCGGCTCACGCTTTTATAATTTTACCGATACCAATACTTACAGGAGCCGGCAGTATTACCGGTTGAACATGGAGACAACGACAGGTCTTCATTTCTTCAGTACCGTTGTAAAAGGTATGCCTGATACTATGTATGCGCAACCTTTCAGAATAGCCAGCTTCAGCGTCGTGTTACAACAGTCTAAGGCTCAGTTAAGGTGGACGACAAGCGCGGAGAAGAATACGAAGAACTTCACGATAGAACGTAGCCTGGATTCCACTATATGGAGTGCCATTGGTACTGTCAATGCCGCCAGCAATTCAACGACAACGCGTTCTTACACCTTCCTGGACCAGGCGGTGCTAACCGGTACGGTCTATTACAGGCTGAATATGCTGACACATGATAACCGGCGGTTCTTCAGTGCGGCAGTGAAGTTTACATTCCCCGGGGCGCTGCGCATGGCGAGTATGCAGGTGGCGGATACGCATGATGCGGTGGAGGGCCAATCTGTGAGGATAGCGCCTAATCCGGTTACAGAAAGTGTCCAGTTACTGGGATTATCAGCCGTGAATCATGACGTGAGGATATTTGATGCTTCCGGGCGACTGATATACTGCAATCCACAGTTCCAGTCGGGCAAGCGTATTGATGCCAGTTCGTGGGCAAGGGGCGTGTATATTGTTATTATAGACGAAGGTAAACGGCGTCTGAAGATCATAAAACAATGACATTCAGGGGGCTTTCTCTTAATGGGAAGGCCCTCTTTTCTTAACGGGCTTAAGCATATAGCTGCTTATCCTGGAATGATAAATTATGATTATGTTAGCAATATTAATAAGAAAGGATGTTTATCTTTATGGCGATGACACGGATAATCCTCTTTATTGCTATTTTGATGTCGGCTATGGTTGTAAAGGCACAGTCGCCTTTGTCTTATGGCGGAATGAATGGCACACGATCTGCCTTAACAGACCCTCATCAAATGACCGATACCAATAACCTTCAGAAGAAGTTGTTTATCACGAAGTATGCTGCTATTTCCACTGGTTTTGTGGCCTTTAAAGGCGGCGGAGGCAGCTTCCTGTCTGTGCCGATGGGATTACAGGTGAACAGGCAACTGACCAATAATGTAATCGCATTTGGAGGCGTGTCGGTTGAACCTTCTCTTTTTAATTTCAATACCCCGCTTTATCAACGTGGAATAGGTAAGAACAATGGTATGATGTATGGCAATAATGGCGGAACGGATGGCAGGAACTTCAGCATTAATCCGGCTGCAAGAATAGGCGTGATGTACATCAGTAACAGTGGTGCATTTTCTATTTCCGGTAGCATCGGTGTAAGCAGAAGTGCCTATAACGGTTATTCACCTTTTTATGCGCCAACTACTTTTTCTACGCTGAGAAACTATCAGCAATAATAATTCCTATACCTTTCTGCACGAGGAATATCCCTGTATTCCCTGAATCGTAAATACCTATGAATTACCAGATCATCAAGGACGTAAATATCCTCAAAGAATTTATTGAATGGCTGCCTGACCTCGAAGAAGGAGAGACTTATTATGTAGGGTTATTGGCAAGAGGCAAGTATGCAGAAGGTGATATCATCAAATCTGACAAGCAGCAACTGAAAAGGTTCACCAGCCGGAAGGAGGACCTGTTTTATAAGATCTGGCAACTGGAATGTCCTGTAGGGGCTTATACGCAGAAAGGTACTCCCATTCCGCAGGAATCACTGGCGATATACGTGATGCCTAATCCGCGTAGTATGTATGATGCTACATTCAGTGGTCTTACTACACTCGCCAAATGTATACAGCACCAGAAGAGAACGCACAATCCTCACCAGGAAGTGATGAATGAGATACAACGATCCAAAAGCAGAAGCTGTTTTGTTGATTTCGATATTGATTATAAAGAGGCCGGCTATGAACAGTTCCTGCGGCCCTGGATAATTGAGCGCGTGGGGAATACAGCTAATGTAAAGATCATCGAGACAAGAGGCGGCTATCACGTGCTGGTTGACCCTTCAACAGTGGAAGAGCCGTTTAAGAAGAACTGGTACCAGGAGCTGGCGAAACATCCGCATACCGATCAAACAGGAGACCTGCTGATACCGGTACCCGGATGTACGCAAGGGGAATTTATACCGAGGTTTGTATAGGGAGGAAGGATTCCCTAATGATTGGGCGATAGGAACCAGCGATCAGCAGCCTGCTGTAGTTCGCTGTAATCCGGGTCTTTATCAGTAGCCCAGGCTACAATTCCATCGGGACGTATGAGGGCCGCGGTCAGCCCCAAGTTGTCTTTTACACTTCCGGAAATATACCTGATCCTATCGCTGCATTTACCTGCCCATGTTTTAAGTGAAGCATTCGTATCAAGATCAAGTAATATCCCGCGACCATCCTGCATGAACTCTCCAAGTTTAGTACTGTCTTCGAACTCAAAATCAGGAATGCTGTGACCTACCAGTGCGTGGTTGCCATTGAGATGATAGTGCGTATGGACACCCCATACTCTTCCAGCCATATATGTAGCGCCGTCTCGTGTATTTATGAGGTCGCGCATAATTGCGTTCAGCGCGCGGGCATGTGGATCCGGCCTCATGATCGCCACCTGTGCTCTTGACCAATCCAGCACCTGTGCACCAATCGGATGCCGTTCAGTAAAATAGCTGTCCAGCAGGCCTTCCGGGGCTTTATTCTGAATCGTAGCAGCGAGCTTCCAGCCAAGATTCATAGCGTCGCCTAATCCGAGGTTGAGGCCCTGGCCTCCTAAAGGGGAATGAATATGGGCGGCATCACCGGCCAGAAGGACCCTTCCATTGCGGTAGGCCGTAGCCTGCCTTGCGCGGTCAGTCCATGTAGTTCCGATATGCAGGGCGTTGATAGTAACGTCGGTGCCCGATATACGGCGTATGAGCGTCTGGATGTGCTCTTGGGTGACCAGTTTCTCTGTACTATGGAATGCCCCGGCATCAAAGTCCTGCATGATCAGATAACCCGGCTGGGATTGGAAGTACATGCCTCCAGGCGTTACGATCCGGCCCTGGCGTAGCTTCTCAGGATCGGCAATGTCAACCAGGGCAGAGTAACCTGTAAATTCAGGCTCTGTACCGGCGAATTCGAAACCGCCTGTTTTGCGAACAACACTGCGGCCGCCGTCGCAACCTACAAGCCATTTGGCTTTAAAGGACTGTCCGCCTGAATAGACGGCCACCTCATCTTCAGTTTGATGAAAGTCAGTAACGGCAAACCCGCGTTTGATTGCTACGCCCAGGGCTTCCGCCCGGCGGGTCAGCACTATTTCAACCTCTTCCAGTTCAGACAATAAACTGGTGTCGGTCGAACCTGGCAGACGGTACTTCCATTGTGAGGTATCGATATTAGCGTGGTGAAACGGGATGCCGGCGAAGTGTCCTCCGAGACGGTGGAGACCTGATGTTGGTTTGGAAGCCGGTGGGCCAAAAGGTGTTTTAAGCCGTTTAGGCACTCCCAGTTCTTCCAGTAACCCGCGACGGTAAAGTGATTCAATTGTAGGGGTAGAAAGACCCCGTATCCCGAAAGGAAGTTGTTTCAATGGTGATTGTGGATGCTCCGCCTTTTCCAGTATGAGGACGGAACATCCGGCCAGCGCCAGTTCACAGGCCAGGAACAGGCCTACCGGGCCTGCGCCCGAGATGATCACATCGTAGATAGAATGATCCTGCGTGGATTTGTTGTTTTCAAATGTCTCTGTCATATAGCATGATTAAGACACAAAATTCCGGAATGCACTTCCATCCGGCTTGTATAAACGCGACAAAATATCTGCTTACAGGTGATAGCCCTCTTTATGTATCCGTGCAAAGGCAGCAGGCGTAGTACCGCTATAGCGCTTGAATTCCCGGCTCAAATGAGATTGATCAGTATAACCCAGGTCATAGGCTAAACCGGCAATATTAGCCTCAGGGTAAAGCCATAGCTGATTCCGTACCTGTTCGAAGCGCATCAGACCAGATACGTCTTTAACCGTATAACCGGAAGATTGTTTGAATTTCCTTTCCAGGGTACGAACCGTAGCATGAGCTGCTGCTGCTACTTCGCCTACGGGGATCGCGCCGTTTGCCTCCCTCATAGCTACTCCCGCTTTGGACAACATACTGTCAATAGCAACCCGCGACCGCACCTGCAGGAAATACTGTTTCAGGTAGGCGAGCGCTTCATCTATCCTGTTAGTATATACTAACCTGTTCAGAACAGGCTGAATTTGGGCAATAGGATGCTCAAATAAGCGTACTCCGTCTTTAGCCGAGGGTAGACCCAACAGATCGAATATCGTCCAGGGAAAGCACCTTATACCGATAATTTCCACGCGACCTTTACCACGTAAGAGAACAGGCTGATTAAGCAACCCCATAATAAACGGCGATTGCAATGGTTGCAGGCCTCCATTGTAGGCAATGCTACAGGTGCTTCCGAAAAGGAAGATAATCTCAGCATGACCGTCTGGCAGTATCTCAAAACCCGATTGCAATTCTCCGAAGTCCCTCTTGTTATACCAAAAGCACTTTATGGTATCCTTTAATTCTTCAGGAGTTTCAAATTCCTGGTGTAACATTTTATTTGTGTCTATTGCTATCAAATGTATTAAAAGATCAGTTTCGCCTGATTAAATACTTTTGCGACTTTCCCTTTTTCTTCGTCAGATAGCTTATTATATTCCAGATTCAGGTGTTCCAGCTTAGACAATGTATATACACTGTCAGGTAGTGTTGTCAGTCCATTGAACGACAGGTCCAGGTATCTTAAATTGGGGAGCTTTTTAAGGCCTTCGAGGTCCTGCAATGTAATACCTCTTCTGGTTAGAACGGAATAGCGCCCATCAGGTTCCAACTGTTTGTTTTTAATAACATCTGCGAGGTGCCCAAACTTTTCAGGTTCTTCTGCTGCCATCTCTTTCCAGATGGCAAGTGTGTCTTCGTCAAAGTATTCTTTCTCTTCCTTGTTTCTATCTATCTGCAGGTGTTCAAGGGAATGGATGTTAAATACTATATTCTTCCATTGACTAAAACATCTGCTGATCACCAGTGTCTTTAATGATCTACATAAACTGAAGTCAGGCAGTGGAGATGCTGTAGCACTGTCTGTCCAGCGTATCTCCTCCAGCAATGGCAGTTGGACGAGTGCTTCCGGTAGTGCCTGGAACATGTTCTTACGCAGATCAAGCTTTCTTAGCTTTTTTAATTTCGTCAGTGCTTCCGGAAATACTGTTGGCTCTTGCGCATCGGGGTAACAGCTGTACATGCCTATTTCTTCCAGGTCGGAAAGGTGTTCAAAGGCCGGGGAGAAATTCATGTTGATATAGTCAATTTTCAGCCGCTGTAGCTTACCCAGTTGACCTATCGTATCCGGTAGTACTGTTAATTCCCTGTTGAGGCTAATATCCAGTACACGGAGGTTCTTCAGATCCCCTATTGCTGCTGATATATTTACCAGTGCACAATCATATAAGTAGAGCTCTTCCAGGTGTTCCAGTTTGCCGATATCGTCGGGAATGGTTTTCAGTTTGTTTTTGGAAAGGGTTAGTTTTCGAAGATTTTGCAATGCTGTCAGGCTTTGTGGAAAGGCCTTAAATTTCTGCTCAGACAGGTCTACTTCAGTTACAGACAGTGGATCTTCTGTTGTCAGTTGTTCCAGTCTTTCGTCAAAAACCTGCCGGGGAGTTTTTGCTCCAGGTTTGAAAGGTGATTTGCCTGCTTTGAGCATGTCTATAAAATCCCAGGCCTCCAGTCTTCCTCCCTTACCCAAAATCTCTGGTACCAGGACTTCAGGGAGATCCTGAGCGGTGAAGTCATATTCAAAGAAGTCGTCGTAGTCACTGTGTTTATTAATTAATACCGCTCCCACAGGGTTTATCTGTGAATGATGATCTGAATTCAGTACATAAGGCACTTTTGTGATGCCTTCAATAGTGATCGTACCGTCATTGTAGTAGCCATAGAAGGCATATTTGATCGTTGCATTACCCGTGATGAGCATACATTCATCGGCACTCTGCAATACATGACATGTTACGTCTCCCAATACCAGTAATGCCGGGCGATATTCGCTGAACACTATATCGCCGTCAACATTCAGATTGCCATTGACTACCACCAGTAGTTCCCCCATTTCGGAAGGGCCTCCTGCTTCCTGCAAAACGCGGGTGACATAGTCGTGATCGAAATGGCCAGGGATGTCGGTGTCACCTTCAAAAAGAAGGATCATTTCATTGTCTATGAGACCAACGGGATCATATTTACTTATCTGGAAACGGTTTTCGGCTTCTTCAGCAGACAGGATCAGGGGCATAGGTGTTTTATATTCAGTTATAAATGGCAATAGGTATTTTTCACATGAATGGATGCAAAGATAGGTAATCACATTGAATTTCTTTGGAAAGAGCGGTTTATTGCAGTTACCTGGTGTTTCAGGTATTTCAATAAACCGCTCTTCCTTCAAAGTTACTTTACTACTGTTACTGCTCCTGTAAACATAAATGTTCCTCCGTCTTCGCACATCGTTTCTATCGCATATACATAACTTCCGATAGGCGCTACCTGGTTCTTCCAGGTGCCATCCCATCCTGCGGTGGCAGTATTGATCTGGAAATGGTTCCTTTCAAATA
The DNA here is from genome assembly GCF_003182155.1 of Chitinophaga sp. S165. Classification (GTDB taxonomy): domain Bacteria; phylum Bacteroidota; class Bacteroidia; order Chitinophagales; family Chitinophagaceae; genus Chitinophaga. Next base: position 73,739 of record NZ_QGTG01000010.1, on the reverse strand, counting down.
CCAGGCTGCCCCATCTGTCATACACCCGCATTGATACCACTTCTTTTACGCCACGGCCTTTAGGATAAAAATATTCATTCTTACCATCTCTGTTAGGAGAAAAGGCAGTGGGGAAGAATATAGCGCCTTTATCGCAGCCTATCTTTACGAATACATCGTCGGTGGCTTTACAACCGTAAGCGTTCTCCGCTTCGAGGGTGTAGGTCGTAGATAAATTAGGCAGGGCTTCAGGTGTTGGGCAGGTTGCACAATTCAGATATTCTGCGGGAGTCCAGTTCCATTTTACAATATCTGCGCTACCTCTTCCGGTCAGTCTAACAGGTTGACCCGCCATTGCTGTCTGGTCAATTCCGGCGTTAACAGTAGGAACGGGGTTGACTGTTACTACCAGTGAAGTGTCGTGCGTGAAGCAGCCATCAGCATCGCGACCGGTTACTTCGTATGTGTAAGTGCCTGTTGTGTTGAGCGTAGCAAGGGGATACTGACTGTTTACATCATTTATCCCTTGTCCGTTCCAGGTGTAGTTATCAGCGCCAGACACCCATAATGGCAGCACATGTCCTATACACAATCCTGTATCCGGTGTAGCTTGTATTGTGAATGGTTGTACCACACGGAGGCTTACATCGTCAGTATTAATGCAGCCATTGGCATCGGTCACTGTTACCTGGTAGTTTGTACTAATGCCCGGGCTTGCAAGCGGAGAAGGCGCTTTTGGATCACTGAGATTATCAGCGGGCGACCATTGATAAGTGACCCCGCCACTTGCGCTTAACGTGGTACTCTTGCCCAAACACACGAACTCAGATGCTGCAGTTGCATTAACGACAGGTTTGGCTACTATATTGATACTATGATATGCAGTGTCTATACAGCCGTTGGCACTGGTAACGGTGAGGGCTACATTTGCAGGTCCGGCCGTATTGTAGGTCTGGTCGGCAGGTTGTTGTATGTTAGCCGTATTGCCATTAGCAAAGTTCCAGTTCCAGATAATATCACGTGCATCGGTCACATTTCCGGCAAAGCTGACCGGTGTTTCCACACAAGCCTGTGAAGGACCGCTGATGGTCGCTTCGGGTTTAGGGAACACCGGGATCGTTTTACTCACTGTTTGCGTACAACCGTAAGCGGTTGTGGTTGTGAGCGTGAAATTATATTCCTGTGCTTTGTTCAGGTAGAAACGGGGATTGGCGGAAGTATCATTTTCTGCCGAAACACCCGGGTCATATGTCCATTTGTATGTTGCCGGTTTTTTCAGCTGGTCAATGGAGAAGCTGTTGAACTTCGGTGTAAAGGAAACCCAACCCTCATCGCACACAAATTGTGTTGATGGCGTCAATTCTACCTCCAGTTTGTCTATAACAATAGGATCGGGCAGGAAGGCAGTTCCTTTACAGCCTGCCTGATCTGAGAGGATCAGACGTGGGTTATAAATGCCGGGTTCTTTGAAGGTGTGCTTAATGATAGAATCATTCGTTTCACTCACAGTACCATCTGTAAAGTCCCAGGCAAAGTTAACGGCCGATCTAGCGGATACTTTAAATTCGATCTCTTGTGTGAGGCATCCTCCATCGGATGATTTGATAATAGTGCCGTATGGCCCTTTTACCTCTACTTCCTGTTCATATGTGTCTTCATTGCCGGCTTCACCGATGGCTCTCAGTTTCACTTTATACTTACCGGCGTCGTTGTAAGTATGGGAAGGATCATCAATGGTAGAGAAGCTGCCATCACCAAAATCCCAATACGAGCGCTTATAGTTAAGAGATGTATTGGTGAACTTTGCTATCACCGGCGGACATGTACTATTATTCACGAAAGAAGTGCTGACTTTAAAGGCTGCGTTAACGGTAGATACCTTGATCTGTTTCTGAGCACTATCCGTACAGCCGTTATTGTCTTTCACCAGTAACGTTACCGTATACAAACCTTTAACAGGATAGGTTTTGGTCGGGCTTTTCTCTGTAGAGGTAGTATTATCTCCGAAGTCCCACAGGTAAGCAGGTGAACCGCCTGTTTCAGTTGTATAGTTAGTGAACCGCACGGTACCACCCGGTGGTATCAGTAACGCGCTGGGCACAAAGTCTGCATTAGGGCCATTCACCTGCAGGATAGGTCCGGCCGCCGTGCTGGTACATCCATCCTGATCTGTAACGGTTAGCTTCGGTGCGTAAAAACCAGACTTGGCATATGTGTATTTGAAAGGAGGTGAAGTAAATTCTTTCGCAGGGGATCCGTCACCAAAATTCCATGACCATGTTCTTATCGGCTTGCCTTTGGAAATATTTGTCCTGTCAGTAAAAGTAAGCTCTGCACCACGGCATTCAGGAACAGCGGGAATGAGGAATTTAGCTATTGGTCCGTGTACATTCACAACAATCCTATTGCTGGTATCAGGGCATCCCTGGAGATTATACGCTGTGAAGCGGATAGCGTTGGCGCCGGGCTGCAGGTTGGTGAAAGTAGTGTGCTCGTAATCATTGATGTTTCCGATAGGCGGGGTACTATCGGATGAGGTCCACTTATATGACCAGACATCTACGCCATAGATGTCTTTGTTGAGATCTGTTACGCTGGCTTTGAGCGTGTCACTACCACACAGTGTTGTTTTGTCTGTGGTGATGGTAATGGGTGAAGGCGCGTATACGTTGACGTTTATAGAGTCAGTACTGCTACAGGTCCCGTTTGAGACGGTCAGCTTTACATTGTAACCGCCGGATTTGCTGTACTTGTGTTTAACGATGCTTGTTTTAGTTGTGTATGTGTCTTTCTTTCCGTCTCCCCAGCTCCATTCCCAGCTGGTGATATTGCCAAGCGACTTTTCATCAAAGCTGATCTCTGTGCGGTTGTTACAGTCAATGGGCCGCATGCTGAAGCGGGCGAAAGGATTGACTGCTGTGATATATGCTACTTTCGTAACCTTTTCACGGCAGCCTTTATTTGAGACTGTTAATGATACTGTATACGTACCGGGGGTTCTGTAACTATGCTGCGTGTTCTGTCCGGAACCTGGTGAAGAGTTGTCTCCGAAGTTCCAGGCCCATAAGTTACCTACATCTGTTGTGCCGTTGAAATGCACCATGTTGTTACCACAGATCTGCGGCGCTTCCGGAGATGAGAAATCAGGGTGAGGTTTTTTATAAACGTGAATACTTTCGTAGGATGTCAGCTTTACTGTTCCTTTACAGCCATTCATGGTTGCATAGGTAAGTGTAACAGGGTATGTGCCTTCGTCGTTATATGTATGAGACGGAGTCGCGGCAGCCGATGCAGGGCTGCCATCGCCAAAATTCCACTCATAGCTGACAATAGAATCGCCTGCGCTGATGTTTGCACGGAATGAGGCGGTCATCCCTACGCAGCCTTCCACTATGTTGGCGTATGTGAGGACTTCCGGTTTCACCAGGTTGACATAATGTTCTACGGCGCTTGAGCAGCCGTTTGTGCTGCCAACTGTAAGTTTGATATTAAAAGATCCCAGGCTGTTATAGATAACAGATGGGTTTTGCTGCGTTGATGATTGACCGTTCCCGAAATCCCAGTTCCACTTGTTAGCTCCCTGTGATCTGTCGGTCAGCTTTACTGTAACAGGGGCATCGCAGATGGGTTTTATCTCACTAGCGAAGTCAGCCTGTGGGGCAGCTATCACTACAATATTTTTGGTCACTGTTTCCTGGCATTTTCCATAGTCGGCTATCATGGTCACTTTTACGGTGCCTGTGCCGGCAGGGGTGTAAGTGGCGGTAACGCCATCCGTTGTGACGGTGCCTTTGTCGACACTCCAGGTAAGTCTGTCGGCCCTGGGTGTATTGGCAGGAGTGAATGTGGCGGTGCTGTTCTCACAGACGTTGGCCGGCAGCTGAAAATCCGATCTTAAACTGGCTACATTAATATCTTCTGATGTTTTGGTGGCAGTACATCCCTTATCGCTGGTGACATTGAGTTTTATCTTGTACGTTCCTTTGGCAGCATATGTATGCGGACCAGGGTTGACACCTGTAGCTGTTCCGCCATCGCCGAAGTCCCATGAATAGGAAAGGTTGCCGGGACCGGTGGTTGTATTTTTAATGGTCAGTGTACCGGGCGCGGCACACAGGAATTCATCAGATACCTCAAAATTTGGTTTTAATGCTGCTGAGACCTGTACAAGGTTACTGATCCGTTTGGAGGCCGTACAGCCGTTGCTATTAGTAACGGTGAGGGTAACAGTAGGGGACAGTACATCGTTGTACGTATGCCTGGGGTTACTGCCGGAGCCTATGGCGCCATCACCAAAGTCCCAGGTATAAGTGTTAATGACGCCGTTTACGGGGTTTGATCTATCCGTGAAGGTCACCTCCAGCGGCATACAACCTGAAGCGGGGCTGGCGGCAAAATCCGGTTTAGGTTTTTCCCAGACAGTAACTGTCTTCGTTACAGTACTGGTATTCCCTGCTGCGTTTTTCACTGTCAGCGTTACATTGTAGGTGCCTGGAGAAGTGTAGGCTGCACTGGGGCTTTGATCTGTAGAAGTGAAGCCGTTACCCAGGTTCCATTGCCAGGAAACGGGGTTACCGGTAGATCCGTCTACGAATTTGGTGATCAGGCTTTCGCAGTCGCTGGTCTTACTAGGAGTAAAGTCTGCCTTTACTTGTGCATTAACTCTAACATTCAATAGCAGTACAACCCAAAGTAGAACAGAGGTACATGCAAGGCCTGAGGTCGCCTTGGTTTTTAAGGACATAGCAATATGGTTCTAACCTGAAAATAAGCAAATTCCTGCTAATGATCATAGCACGCAAGTGTTACACTATGAATGAGTTAGGGGTGGTGTGCCCGTTATGTTGGAATGGTAGAGTATGCTATAGGGTTAGATAGCTGATTGTGTGTTTTCAAAAGATAATGTTATTATCATATTCTAAATGATTGTTAGGTATTCAGGGGATAACTTTTTTTATTTTTTTAGGATCAAATGAATTGGGGAGGAGGAAAATGGCTTTGTAATCGTTGTTTGCATCGCCGGATTTTATTACTTTACCACTACTGCATACATAAACGTTAGCACCTGTGTTTCCCGAATGTACAATTATGAACTACCAGAAAGAACAACTCACATCATACTAAGACCATGAAATCAGTACTCTTAATTCTCACGTTCCTATGCCAAAGCATCGCCTCTGCACAAACGACGGCAAAACAAACCACAAAATATGTCGGTCAGGATCCACCAGGTAAGACACCGGTTAAATTTGCTTTTGGTGTTGTATCAGTGGCTGGCCAGCATGAATTCGGTTCAATATTTTCAGGTGATGGGAATGAATGCTATTATGCCGTTGACGAAGGCGGGAAGGCAGAGATCAGGTATATGAAGCTAACTGACGGGCTGTGGAGCTGGCCTGTGCCAATACTCTCCGATGATACATTCAGTTACAATGACCCGATGTTATCTCCTGATGAGCGTAAGCTGTTTTTCATATCTGACAAGCCGCTGGACGGATCAGGAAAAAAGAAGGACTACGACATCTGGTATGTAGAGAAAAAGGAGGATGGCTGGTCTGCACCTATCAATGCAGGCGCAATGATCAATTCCGACAAACATGAATACTATGTTTCTTTCTCAAAGAGCGGAACAATGTATTTTTCGTCCAATCGGAATGCTGATACAAAGAGAACGGACAACTTTGACATTTATGCTTCGGTTGCTGCAGAAAGGGGATTTCAGCGGCCGGTTCCTCTGGGAGATTCTATCAATACTAAAGAATATGAAGCTGATGTGTTTGTGGCAGGTGATGAATCTTACCTGATCTTTTGTGCAACACGTCCTGATGGATATGGTGCAGGCGATCTTTATATAAGTTTCAAAAAGCCGGATGGCGCATGGACAAAAGCAAAGAACATGGGAGACGTGATCAATACGCCCGGGCATGAATTATGCCCTTTTGTGACGGCGGACGGGAAATATTTCTTTTATACCAGTAAACGGGACATCTATTGGGTGGATGCCAAAATAATAGACGATTTAAGAGAGTAAGATACCAGGCATTTAGCAACCCGTTGGGGCCAGTCGGTTAACTGGCCCGCTTCAGGGTGAGTACTGTTATTTCAGGCCATATGCCAATTCTGCCTTTTAAGCCATGGAAACCGAAGCCCCTGTTAACGTAGAGGTATTTACCTTTTTGTTTGTAAAGGCCTGCCCATTGTTTGTAGAAATACTTTATCGGGCTCCATTTAAAACCGAACAGCTCAATTCCGAATTGCATGCCGTGCGTATGTCCGGCTAAAGTAAGATGCACGTGCTGGTCATGATCTACCGTTACTTCATCCCAGTGCGACGGATCATGTGACATCAGTATTTTGAACGCGTTGTCGTGAACCCTGGCGGTTGCCTTTTTGAGATCGCCATATTGGTGGAAGCCGCCTTTGCCCCAGTTCTCAACGCCAATGAGGGCAACGTGTTCTCCCTGCTTCTTTATTTCTACCGCTTCATTAAGTAATAGTTTGAAGCCTGTTTCTGCATGGACGTCCTTTAAGCGGTTAAGATTGGCCTCTTTAGCGGCATTAGTTTCCCACTTGATATAATCGCCATAGTCGTGGTTGCCCAGCACAGAATATTTTCCATAAGGCGCTTTCAGTTTCGTAAACATCGGGATCCACTGGTCCATTTCTGAAGCCATATTGTTGACAAGGTCTCCTGTAAATAGCAGCAGATCGCTGTTCTGTGCATTTACGAGATCCAGGCCTTTTTGGACGCTTTTTGCGTCACTAAAGCTCCCGGAGTGTACGTCAGAGATCTGCGTGATCGTGAAGCCGTCAAACGCCTCGGGAAGGTCGGGAAAATGGATCGTTTCTTTTCTTATCCTGTAAAAGTGCTTGCCACGTGTTACGCCGAAAACGATCATGAGGAAGATCAGACCGGCCACTGCAAGTGTTACTTCACTTACGTAAAAGCTTCGTGGAGGGAAGCCCCGGAATAAGCGAAATACATCTTCGGCCATCAGGATGAGTGAAGAGAATATTTTCGGAATGAAAACCAGTAACATAGCAGTCATCAGCAGCGGAAGGACCTGCTGTACCTTTTTACCTGACCGGAGCATGGATATTGTTATTATTATTCCGGATATCAATAAGATGTCAACAAACCAATAGCTTAGATGCAGCTCCGGATTTTGCGTAAGTGTAGTGACAGCCTGGAAGAAATAAACATCGCCTACCAAAAAAATTAATAATATCAAAGACAGCCTTTTAGCCATACGAATAGAAATATGTTTAAATCAGTAGACGAAGGAAAGACGGAAATATTTTAATTAAATGGAAAAAATGTGATATTTATGGCTGGGGATGGCACCCGGCCTTACCAGTCCGGTGATTTGAGGTATCTACCTTAATAATGAGCATGAATATATACATGCGCAACCTTACCTTTAAGATCGAACCAAAATACTCAAGCATCAGGATTTGACTATGAACAAATTACTTTTAACGGCATCTTTTGTCGTTGTGGCCTGCAGGCTTAATGCACAGCAGGCTGTTTCCGTTGAGGATTACCGCTTTGCAGAAAGCAGGCTTCTTTACAATACTTCTCCTTTAGTAGACAATAACGCAGTCTCTCCCGAATGGCTGGAAGACGGCCGCTTCTGGTACCGGGTGCTTACCGCCCGTGGCAGCGAATTTATACTGGTCAATCCGGCCAAAGGTACCCGTGGCGCAGCCTTCAATCAGGATAAACTCTCGGCGTCATTGTCTAAAGCTGCTGGTCAGAGCTATAAACCCTATGCCTTGCCGTTTCATTCTTTCAGGTTTGTGAATGGTAATAAAAGCATAGCATTCAATGCAGCAGGTAGTGAATGGACTTGTGACTTACAGTCTTATCAATGCCAGAAAACCGGTGAGCAGGCATCTGGATCCGGTGGTGGAAAAAGTCATAAAGAAAGCGGCGTGATCTCTCCTGACGGCAAGCTCATTGCTTTTATAAAAGACTACAACCTGTGGGTGCGGGAGCTCCCCAATGGCCCTGAACGGGCGTTGACTACCGATGGTGTTAAAGATTTCGGTTATGCTACTGACAATGCCGGTTGGAAGAGTACCGACGGACCTGTATTACGCTGGTCGCACGATTCCCGTAAGATAGCCACTTTCAAACAGGACCAACGTGAGGTGAGCGACATGTATCTTGTTACTACCAATATAGGTAAGCCGACACTGAAGGCGTGGAAGTATCCACTGGCGGGTGATGCTGTTATTGCGATGATCCACCGTGTTATTATCGATGTAAAGGATGCAAAGGTTATTCCTTTACAGGTAGCGGCTGATGCGCACCGCGGAACACTGAGCGACGATATCTCTTCCAGCGGCACTTTCGACGATGTGGACTGGAGTGACGATAATACCGAACTGGCATTTGTATCTACTTCACGCAATCACAAGGAGGAGAAGTTCCGTATCGCTAATGCTGTTACCGGTGCTGTTCGCGAAGTTTTCGAAGAAAAGGTGGCCACACAATATGAATCGGGGCAGGATGCTATTAACTGGCATTATCTGAAGAAAACAAATGAAATCATCTGGTATAGCGAACGTGACGACTGGGGACATCTGTATCTGTATGATGCTGCTACCGGAGGTTTAAAGCATCAGATCACTAAAGGGAGATGGCTTGTTACCAGCGTTGAACGGGTTGATGAGAAGAACAGGGTGATCTTTTTCAATGCCTGTGGACTTGACGCACGTAATCCTTATTTCAGCCATTTCTGCAGGGTGAATTTCGACGGTAGTGGTTTTTCTGATCTTACCCCTGAAGCGGGTAATCATAAGCTGACCTTCTCACCGGATGGCCAATACTTTATCGACAGCTATTCACAGCCAGATATCCCTGTTACGACTGTATTACGCAACAGGCAGGGTAAACAACTGGTTGGTTTAGAGAAGGCGGATATTACGCGCCTCAAAGCCACAGGATGGAAAGCACCGACGCCTTTTTCTGTGAAAGCACATGACGGTAAAACTGATATTTATGGTTTACTGTTTACGCCCACGCACCTTGATAACAAGAAGAAATATCCTATTATAGATTATATATACCCAGGCCCACAGGGTGGAGGTGTGCGTGACTGGTCATTCCTGGCGGGCCGTCTGGACCATCAGGCACTTGCAGAGCTGGGATTCGTAGTGATGGTGCTGGAAGGTACCAGTAATCCATTGCGCAGCAAAAGCTACCATGATATGAACTATGGTAACATGGCAGAAAATACATTGCCTGATCAGATCACCGGTATCCGTCAGCTGGCGGCGCGCTATGCATATATTGATACCAGCCGTGTCGGTATATGGGGACATTCGGGAGGTGGTTTCGCTACTGCCGCTGCTATGTTCCGTTTCCCTGACTTCTTCAAGGTAGGCATTGCAGAATCGGGCAATCATGAAAATCGTAACTATGAAGACGATTGGGGCGAGCGTTATAATGGTCTTACTTCAGAAGCCGATTACGCCAAACAAGCGAACCCGCTTTACGCAGGTAACCTGAAAGGAAAGCTGTTGCTGGCTCACGGTTTGATGGATGATAACGTACCTCCTTATAACACTTTTCTGGTGGTTGACGCTTTAACAAAGGCAAATAAGGATTATGATCTGATCGTATTCCCGCAAGCCAGGCATGGATTTGCGGCAGATGCTCCTTATATGATGCGTCGCCGTTGGGATTATTTTGTGCGCAACCTGCTACATGCAGAGCCGCCAAAGGAATATCAGCTGGTGAATAAACCTGATCCAAGAAATTAATGATGATAGAATGTAAAAAAGCCAGTGCCTGGAAAGGCACTGGCTTTTTTATTTTATTCTGTACTTGTTTTTATTGTTTAATGATCTTCGTCATACTTACATCTTTTGCTCCATTCTTAATCCTTACCATATAGACACCTGCAGGTAATGCAGAGATATCGAGTTGTGTGTTAACCGCATTCATTTCACGACGCAGTACCACACGGCCGCTTACATCGAATATGCTCACCTCTGATTTTCCTTTGAATCCTGTGAGGTTGATATTCACCAGGTCTTTGGCAGGGTTCGGGAATACGATCACTTTTTGTGCTTCGGTGGTGATAGCTTCTTCAGCGTTACGGCTGGCAGTACCTAATTGTACACGTAATGTATAACAAGAGGTAGAACTATTGGCGCCATTGTAACCAAACACCTGTGCATAATAAGTGCCCGGATTAACGGTCCTGGTAATCGTTTCATTGCTTGTGCCGCCTAACTGGGAAATAGCAACCTGGTTACCTGCGCTGTTCAGCAGTTTCAGGTCATAGTCGCCAGGCAGTGTGCGCAATGTGATAGTAATACTGCCACGGGAGCTGATTACGAACTTATAATGATCGATATCGCCGCTTGGTGTGATGAGACCTGTAACATCGGTATTAAATGGAATGGTTGCAGCGCCACCAGTTGTACCATTGGTTGAATTATCCAATGTATTTGCACAGGTCGTAGTCAGGGTAGTGAATTGTGCTGTAGCATATGCACCGTTACCACCTGAACAAGTAGCTCTTACTCTCCAGTCATATAATGTACCAGATGTTAATCCGCTTAAAGTAGCCGATGTAGAACCGGTACCTGTTACAGCATTGGTCCATGTTGATGATGAATTAGCTTTGTAGTCCACATCGTAACTCAATGCACCGCTTACGGCTGTCCAGCTGACGCTGGCACCTGCAGTTGTTACAGTAGTGCTGTTTAAGCCGGTTGGCGTACCGCAGGTTACCAGTGGAGTGGTTGTAAACTGTGAAGCTGAATAAGTACTGCTGCCACTGCTGCAATTAGTTCTTACCCTGTAATCGTAAGTAGTGCCGGACGTAAGACCTGTTAAGCCCACAGAAACAGCTGTTGTAGCTGTTGCAGCATTGATCCAGGTTGAAGATGTAGTTGACTTATAATCTACATCATATGATACTGCGCCACTTACTGGTGTCCATCCAACTGTAGCAGATGTAGTGGTGATTGCAGAAGCGGTCAGACCTGCCGGAGAAGCACAGGAAGAGCCGGATGTGATGGTGAAGTTAGCATTGGAAATATCAAAGAAAATATTTCCTACAGCTTCCACTTTTATTCTTGCTGTGGTAGTGGCTGTATTCGGAATGGTTACCGCTTCGCTACCATCATTAGGGGTGCTTGCCACTAATGTGCTGAATGTATTACCACCATCTGTAGAGATGGAGATTTTTACATTGGCACAACTAACTGGTGAAGCGGTTGTGTTAGCTACGCTCCATGTGATTGTTTGAGATGAATTACCGGCCCAGGTTACACCTGTGTTAGGAGCAGTTACTGCGAAAGGACCAGAAGAACTGCTGACAGTTACTATCATATCAGCAAAATTGGTCTGACCGATACTTACAGGTGCTGTAGAACTATAAGGAGCATTATCCCTTACGGTTAAGCGGAAGTTCAAAGTCCTGGCAACGGAGCTCAATGCCTCTGTATTAGCTACAGCATCTCCTCCGGGTAATGGACCGGATACTAAGCCACCTGCAAGTATGGTGGCCAGTTTAGGGAAGTACCTTGTTGGTGATGTAGTAGGGGCATATGATATCCAGTTAGGACCGGTTGTTTTGGTAGGGCTGGCGACACTACTGTTTCCTGTTTGTGATGATGTAGCATTATCTCTTTGCTCCCAGCAATAAGTCAGCACATCGCCTGCATTGGCATCAGTAGCTGAACCTGTGAGAGCAAACGGGGTGCTGATAGGAATAGTAAAGTTACCACCGGCATTGACAACAGGTGTTGCGTTATTGCCGGATATAACGGTGGTTACCGGACAGGTCTTTCCTGACAGATTAGATTGGATCTGTCCAATGGAAGCTGCATGAAAAATGTCAATGGAATGTGGCGCCAGGTCCTGGCTGGTGATACCTGCATAACCCATGATAGTGATACCTGAACCAGGTTCCACATTTACGCCTGTACCTTCGTTGCCCATAGAGAAGGTATGATTAGCACCTAACTGATGGCCTACTTCATGCACGACATAGTCGATATCGAAATTATCGCCCTGTGGAATCGCATCGGCAGGGGAAGTGAAGCCACTTCCTTTCTGATTGTTGACGCAGATACAACCTATACAACCAGCGTTACCGCCGCCGCCGGATGCACCGAACAGGTGACCGATGTCATAGTTCGCCTCACCGATAGAATCTGTCAACGTATTCTGTAACTCGCCGTTCCATGCTCCACCGGCACCTTGATTGGCAGCAGAATATGGATCTGATGAAGGATTGAAAAAGATCACTTTGGTGCTTGCCGCGATCAGGTTAAGATGGATGGCCAGGTCCTTTTCATAAACACCATTGGAACGTGTAAGCGTGGCATTGATAGCTGCCAGCACCAATGAGATCTGAGAAGGGCTTGTAGCGCCGAAGTAATTCGAGTATTCAGCAGTAACCGATTGGGCCAGCCGCAGTGTTTTCATATCGCCGGTTGATCTGGCATTCACGTCAGGCAACTGCCTGGCAATATCGGTTGCCAGTTTTTGTTCCGGTGTAGAACACTTCCATGGTAAGGTTTTCGGTTGTTTTTTGAATACCGTGTAAACAGTGTGGTCGGCAGAATAAGGTTCAATGAATTCATTTTCCTTTCCTGTACGGAAGACCATTGATTGTATTCCCTGTGGGGAAACGCTCAACTTTAATGTGGCATGTTTGTCGGTGATACCTTTTCCGGAGAATGATCTTATTTCCGGAAATTTAGCCTGTAATGCAGGCTCGAAATTAGATGCTTCTACGATTTCGAATTGTTCGATCTGTCCGTCTGCATTAGGCAGAGAAATAACTGTATGTGCTGATGTATTGCCTACAGCTCTGAATACTTCGTTCCTTAAAGGGGCAAGATTAAGGTCGAACAATTTGAAGTTAGCAGGGAATGCAAGCCGGGCTACAGCTTTGTCGGTGGTGATCCTGGCGGCGTCTGTGTGCGGCCTCCAGTAATCCTGCGCATACGACATTGTACTGCATAGCAATGCAGTGACAAATAGTAAAACTTTGCTCATGTGTGGTTTAGATTAATGGTGAAATCTAGGGTTATCTGTATAAATGTAGTTTAATTCCCTGCGATTGTAATTATATCGGGGCATGATATGAAGATGATAGAGGTTGTGAAAAATTGATCCGACAGTTTATATTCCCGGCAGGCTAATTCGAGAAACCGGCCTCTGTATTGGGTATTGCTTTATAGCAGTTGGATCAGGGGAAGGTGCTGGCATAGATAAGCCCTCGGTTCGGTGCTACTATTCGAACCCAGATAATGTGTGTGTACGTAGCGTATATAGTGGATGTACGCAGTGCATATTTTGTAACTTTAGGCAATTCAAATCTTAATGCAAAACTGATGGCGCCTTCTGCTGATATAGAAGAGATACTTTTTAAACCCTCAATTGATCTCATGGCATTACGGGATTTTATTGGAGAGGAGGGGGACTTCGGATCTGGTTGTTTTCAGGATATACATTGGCTGAACACTCCCGGTCCAATTTATACAACATGTACAGACAACTGCGGAACCGGCCAAATTGAGGCGATAAACAATGTTGGTGGAGATGAGGATTATCGTGAAGTCATCTTTAAACAGCCTTTCACAAAAGAAGAACTTAAAGCAACCGCGATTGCAGGAATGGTCGATGCTTTTGGTTCGTATTATATTGATGGGAGCCAGTATTGGAATGAAGATAATGTTTTAGAATGGTGGAATAAAAGTAAGGAGCGCGTTGATTACATCATTGATCGGTATAATGAAGAACTTAACTTGCCTGAGATACCGCATATTTCCACCTGGGAGATAGGCGGAAAGAGCTTTACGGGACGCTTATATGGGCCGGTAAGACCAGTGCCTGAAAATTATAAATACTGGCTGGACTTTTATCAACAAAGTATGAAGAGCTATTTAGAATGGTATGTATGTAAGCTTCATGGGACAGACATTGTGCTGCCGCCATTTATATTTGATTGGTCCCGAAAGGAAAGACTGGATAAAGTTTTTGCAGGCCGGTCGTAGGGGGGACGTTGTTACAAAATGCCTATGAGGTAGGGATAAACATGGAGGATAGGTGGAGTTGATCTGGTATTGATCTTCTGTTGTATAGTGGCGGGTGGATTTAACGGGAAGATGTGTCGGCGTGTGAATTGGCAATGGGAGGAGAGCTACAGTATGATACTGAGGTTATAGAAAGAAATATAATTCATATTCAAAGGAAGAGGGCATAAAGTTTTATTCAGCAAAATTCATCTCTGAAGGCTGCATTTATTCCCGTTGAATTACAGACTGAGATGCGTGTGCATCTGTATTGTACGGAGCTGTCCGGGACGGCAATACGCCGACCTGTGGATATTTAGGCTTATTAAGGGAACCCGGAGCCTGTTGCTCAGTCACGGCGATAATATCGGCTGCCAGGTATTGCCTGTTGCAGGATGAGCCATCTTCGTGCATACCTCTTACCTGGAGGGTCACTACAAGTGTTCCGTCTCCGGTTACATCCAACGGGACGTTTATTCCTTCGAAGGGCTTGTTGGCGTCAATCTTCAGTATAACAACTTCTGCACTGCTCACCTGGTGTGATGTGAATGAGAAACTGGCTGCAATTACTTTTACTTCTAAGGCAGTAATGCCTTTGTGTCGGGCCAGGGTTTGAGGCGGAATATGCAATGTGTTATTCCTGAAGAGTTTAGGCGCTACGGTAAAGAAGCGATCTATCCCAGCATGCTGATTGAACCGGAAGCCTTTTATAGCGGCATAATTACTACCGGCCGCAATGAGGGCCTTATTGAGGCGATTGATATGGCCGTTATCACAACGGATATCCAGGTCGCCATAGAATGCATGCCGGATAAGGGCGCCTTTCCTGCTGGCCAGGCCGAAGCGGCGGGCTGCGCGCCGGGTAGCAGCTGTTTGCCGTACTGTTTCGGGCATGCTGCGCAGGAAGTATTGGCCATTGCGCTCATAACCTATAAGGTTACCGAGTTTGCCGGTAAAAGGAATGATGGATATTTGTTTTGCCATCAGTGATGAATTTGATGAGATATAAAATTACCATAATCTGAGGAACGCATGGAAGGGAGCGATTAGAGGTTGTCTAAGACTGACATGAATGGTGTTGCAATATGTTTAAAGGTGATTCGGGTAGTGTTTGATGACGGTCAATGCCAGTCGGGTCAGATTTCGATAATATCGAAAATTTGGGTATTAAGAATTTAAATATCCGGCTTATGGAATCACTTCTGAAGCTGCATCATGGAGACGAAACCAAAATATGATCAGTTATGGGTAATTGCAAGTCGTTGAAAATTAATATACCAGAACCTTGTACGGAAGCCTGGAACGAAATGCTTCCTGAAAATGACGGACGTTTTTGTCTGAGCTGTCAGAAGAAAGTGATCGATTTTTCTGCAATGTCTGACTATGAGATCCTACAAACACTGAGTACGGTGGGAAAGGGTGGTTGCGGACGTTTTGATGATCGTCAATTGGACCGTCTTATCATACAGCCGCCCAAACCATCGAGGCCATTCTTTCCTATGGCGCTGTTGGTAACCTTACTGAGCGCCATTATTCCCGAAGTAGGAAAGGCGCAGCATGTTACAAATATCACGGCTTCAGTAACCAACGCTTTTGAGATGCATTTACCCGCAAGTATTGAAGGACGGATTATTGATGCTGCAAGCGGAGATGGCTTGCCCCATGTAACAATACTATTAAAAGGTACAGCGACAGGGTGTACTTCCGATGAAACAGGTCATTTCAAATTAAATATTCCGGAGTCAGTTTCTGACAGATCACCCGTTTTCCGAATAAGCTGCATTGGTTATGATGAGATAGCATTCAGGCTCGATTCGTCGAATATCTTGCCTTATACAATAAGCTTAAAGAGAAGTTTGAATATCCTCAGGGAAGTAGACGTGGTGTCGTCCGTACCCTATAGAAAAGGTGGTTACACTACCGGTGTGGTAAGATGTATATCCCGTACAACGGTCCACCATGCTAACTGGTGGCATAGGCTTACCCAGATCTTCCGGAAAAAGGAAAAGTACAATGTAGAATAGAAGAGTACAAACATTTTTAATGCGCTGAAGCTTAAACGCTTTATTAACCATGTTGTATTATTCCATATGTTTATGGAAAATTAAAAAGACTGGCATCATATTCCAAACTATACCGAATGAATAAAGTAAAGTACTTTTTTTTGTTACTGGCGGGGTTAATAAGTCTACAGGTACATGCACAACGTACGTTTAAAGGCATTGTAATGGATAGCAACCGGGATCCTCTTCCGGGAGCATCTGTGGTAATCAAGGGCACATCTAAAGGCGCTACTACAAACGAGCTTGGAAGATTTACCATCACACTCCCGAATGGAAATGTTACACTGGAATTTTCCTTTATCGGATGTATAAGACAGGAAATAGCGGTCAATGCAAAATTGGATACGCTCGTTGTAATAATGCAGCCTGATCAAAAAGAATTACGGGACGTTATTATAACAGCAGGGGGGATCAAAAGAAACCAGCAGCCTTTAGGCTACAGTGTATCTACAATTCCTGCGGGACAACCAGTACCAGCCGGTCAATTATCCGGAAGAGTGTCAGGTGTAGATATACCTCCAGGTGACGGGCATTTCCGGGCACGTAAGATAAAAGTGAGATCTCAGGGAATAAAGGGTAATGCGGCGATAGCGAATGAAGAAGATTATGGAGCGATCAGTGAAAATGATTTTCATTCCACTAAAGATAAGCCTTTGAGTACTTTTTCAATAGATGTTGACAAGGCAGCATATTCAAATGTCCGCAGATTTCTCAACAATGGAAATTTGCCGCCAGCAGATGCAGTAAGGATTGAAGAGTTGATCAATTATTTCGACTACAACTATAAAAGTCCGGCTGGTAACGACCCTGTTGCAATATATACAGATATGGCCAGCTGTCCGTGGGAGCCTGCGCACCAGCTCGTGAAGATAGGACTGAAGGCGAAGGAAATACCTTTGGAGAACCTTCCTGCAGCCAATATCGTATTTCTACTTGACGTATCCGGTTCTATGAGTACGGAGAACAAATTGCCTCTTGTAAAACAGGCGCTTAAGGTATTGGTACAGCAATTACGGCCATCCGATAAAGTAGCCATTGTGGTATATGCAGGTGCCGCGGGAGTTGTGCTTCCGTCTACATCGGGCAGTGAGAAAAAGAAGATCCTGGATGCATTAGAAGACCTGGAGGCCGGAGGCTCAACTGCCGGAGGAGAAGGTATTCAGCTGGCATACAAAACCGCGGCTGACGCACTTATTAAAAATGGTAACAACAGGATCATTCTTGCTACTGATGGAGATTTCAATGTAGGTGTGTCTGATAACAAGGAACTCGAGAAGCTCATAGAAAGTCAGCGGAACAGTGGTATCTATTTGTCAGTATTAGGGTTCGGTATGGGCAATTATAAAGATTCCAAACTGGAACTGCTGGCAGATAAAGGCAATGGCAATTATGCCTATATTGACAACTTTGAAGAAGCCCGCCGCATTTTTGTGACAGAATTCAGTGGCACACTATTCACCATTGCTAAAGATGTGAAATTACAACTGGAGTTTAATCCTAAGTATGTGCAGTCATACCGCCTGATAGGATATGAGAACAGATTGCTGCACGATAGAGATTTCAATGATGATAAGAAGGATGCCGGTGATATGGGTGTTGGCCATACTGTAACAGCATTATACGAGATCATCCCTGCAGGTAATAAGAGTAAAAAAGGGAAACCGGAGGTGGATACACTGAAGTATCAACAGCAGGTCCTTTCCAACGGATATACCGGAGAAGTGCTGACAGTAAAACTACGTTATAAGCAACCACGGGTTGATTCGAGTAAGTTGATCAGCGAACTGATGTCCTGGAAGCCTCAAAACATCTACCAGGCGTCAGATGATTTCAGGATAACTGCCGCTGTAGCAACATTTGGATTATTGCTGCGGAATTCCAGTCATAAAGGTCAGGCGAATTATAAACAGGCATTATCTCTTGCAGAGGGAGCGAAGGGTGAAGATAAGGAAGGATACAGAGCAGAGTTTATACAAATGATCAAAAAGGCGATGGTACTTAGTAATGACAATACTTCAGCGGCTGATAAGAGTGAGTAAATGACGCGGTCAGATTTTGTCTGAAGGAGGATTGCATAGGACAATACAGGGGGACATAATATGATTATGTTAGTATGAAACGATAGACGCCGGAGATATGGTCTCCGGCGTCTTAATTTTGTGCAATGAAGTAAGCTTGAAACAGCATCAGGCATCTGGTATTTCAGGCTCTACTAGCTTCGCAAGCTTTTCCAGTGATTCCTGCCAGCCGAGATAACACATTTCTGCCGGGATCATAGCTGGTATACCTTCCTGGGTTATCTTTATTTCTGTGCCTGCAATATTTTTTTTGAGCGAGACAGTGGTGATCATTTCTCCTGGCAGATTGGGATCATCAAATTTGTCAGTGTATTTCAAGAACTCATTAGGTTTGAGTTCCACATATGTGCCGCCAAATGAATGGCCGTTGCCGGTGGTAAAGTTTTGAAATGACATTTTAAAAGTACCTCCGGTAACTGCATTCATTTCATGTACAGTACAAATGAACCCATAAGGAGGTAACCATGAAGCGATTGCCGGAGCTTCAGTAAATGCGCGATATACCTTTTCCGGAGTTGTCTTGAGAACCCTGTGCAGTGAAACGGAATTGTTTGACATAAGATGTATTTTTGCTCCTACTCATCTGGCTTTTCGGCTTCGCCCGTTTTTAGAGTGGTCGCTGCTCCACTTGTTTATCGATTAGCTTCGACACGACAAAGATGGCTGGAAAATTGGATTTTGAAGGAGGGTGGATACGACATTATAAGGGGGGATTTTCGACCTGCCGTATGGAAGTTAACATTGGCAGGTATTCGTTTCCGGTGAGATCGCTTGGAAGATGAACACAGGCACCAGCAGGATGGAATACTTTATTTATAATACTATCTCCCGATAAAAAATTATATATATGCCCTGGAATCCCGATGTATACAACAAGTTCAAGGAAATAAGGTATGCACCCTTTTACGACCTTATCAGAGATATTCATGCAAAGCAAGGCATGAGTATGATCGATCTCGGGTGCGGAACCGGAGAACTGACAAAAGTGCTTGCTGATAAGTTCCCGGTAAGTAGGGTACTTGGTATTGACACATCTGCGGAGATGTTGGCAAAGGTCCCAAATCAGGAGAATATCTCTTTTGAGCAGCGGTCTGTTGAAGAGCAGCTAGCGCTGCCGGATAAGTGGGACGCTATCGTAGCCAATGCCTCGTTGCAATGGGTAGAGGACCATGCTACACTTTTTCCGCGGATTATTGAGAAGCTATTGCCGGGAGGTCAGTTGGCCATACAGATGCCATCGCAAAAGGAGAATATCCTTAACCAGCTCCTTTATAAACTGGTACATGAAAAACCATTCCATGAGCTGCTGGAAGCATCGATCCGGCATTCGCCGGTACTGTCACTGGATGAATATACGAGGTTACTGATCAGTAATGGCGCGGAAGATGTGGTCGTGTATCAGAAAGTTTATCCGATCATAGCTGGATCTGTAGAAACGCTGTATGAGTTTATTGCAGGTTCTGCCCTGGAGCCATATATGGAAAGGCTGCAGGAGCCGCTGCGATCAGACTTTGCGCGCGTGTTCAAAGACAGAATAGCCCAGTCTTTTCCTGCATCCCCTATGATCTATTCTTTCAAACGGATCATTTTAATCGCCCGCTTCTGACAAAAGACAGTTTGCCCCTAACAAAGGAAGTTCCCTCCAGGTAACTAGTTACCTGGAGGGAACTCATACCGTTCTTACCTGGATTCTTCGGTAAGTTTGCCCCGAATTAATAAGCGCTGATAGAAAAGAGCTAACGCTAAATCCGATTAATAATGTCATTCAGATTAGTGGTGACTTTGTTTCTTACTGTCTCCTTTCCGGGATGCCAGGGGCAAATTAAAACACCAAAAATGGAAAAAGAAACGTCAAAATTGAATCCTCTGTTATGTGATCCTGAAAGCGGGGTCTGTGAAATGCCAACAAGCGGGAACGGCGGCAAAACGCAAAACATTGTCTCTAAAAACAAGCCGGTTAAAGTGATCTACTTTACTGATCCTATCTGCTCTTCCTGCTGGGGAATAGAACCACAGTTAAGAAGATTAAAGCTTGAATATGGCGGGGATGTAGAGATAAGTTATCATATGGGCGGCCTGTTGCCGGACTGGAGCTACAACAGTGGTGGAATAAGCAAGCCGTCAGACGTAGCTCATCATTGGGACGAAGTAAGTAAGTATTATAAAATGCCAATTGATGGAGATGTATGGCTGACAGATCCTCTTGATTCTTCATATCCTCCTTCCATTGCATTTAAGGCGGCTCAGCTGCAGGATAAGTCAAAGGCCCTTATCTTTCTCAGATTGATGAGAGAAATGGTATTCCTGCGAAAGAAGAACATTGCTAAATGGGAGCGTATCGAACAAGCCGCTACCCAAGCTGGTTTGGATGTTGAACAATTAAAAGCTGATTTTGAAGGTAAAGGAAAGGAATTGTTTAATGATGATCTGGCACTGGGAAGAAAGCTGGGAGTAAGAGGTTTTCCAACAATATTCGTTACCAATGCTTCCGGTGAAACCGAAATGATCTATGGCGCTAAGCCTTATGCGAGCTTTGAAAGCAGTGTAAGAAAAATATATTCTGACGCCCAAAAGATACCTTATGCGAAGAATTGGGAAAAGCTGTTTGAAGTGTATCCGACGCTGACATTGCGGGAGTTTGCTGAGTTAAGTGAGATCTCTTTTCCGGATGCGGAACAGCAGTTAACGGATCTGGTGAAGGAAAAACAGCTGACAGTTTTTGAAACTAAAAATGGTGCTATCTGGACCAGGATGTAATATAAGTTTATTGTCCGCGGGGTATGT
This sequence comes from Chitinophaga sp. S165, assembly GCF_003182155.1. Lineage (GTDB taxonomy): Bacteria > Bacteroidota > Bacteroidia > Chitinophagales > Chitinophagaceae > Chitinophaga. The sequence continues at coordinate 52,786 of NZ_QGTG01000010.1, read as the reverse complement.
TATCCCGCGGATATTTGCATCTATTTTTTGAACATGGATGTGCGATAGGCTATTCCCCAGTTGGCAATTTCATCAATGATTGGCTTGAGTGTTTTGCCATATTCAGTAATTTCATATTCTACCGTTATCGGTTTCGTGTTACAAACATTACGGCTAATGAGCTGGTTAACCTCCATATCCTGCAACTCCTTTGACAACATTTTCGGCGCAATGCCTTCTACTTCGCGGAGCAGGTCCATAAAACGCAATTTATCGCCCTGTAACAGCGTGCCGAGGATATGAAACTTCCATTTTCCTGATAAGATCTCCATGGCATCTTTAATGGCCTGAATCCGAACTTTGCAAACTTGTGTAGTGTTTAATACCGACTGCTTCTTCATACTACGTCATTAAATGACGATATAAAATTATTATTTTCTATGTTACTTTCCTAGTTATCCGGGTTCCTTATATCTTTGCATCTTACTTAACATTTTACTGCTATGGCCAACCCATATATATCCCTGTTACGAACAGCCTGGCGTTATGCACGGAAGGAACGGAAAAAGTATGTATTGGTATATGCCATGTTTGTAGTTTCTGCTGTTATTTCCGCATTATACCCTGTGCTGTTGGGATGGTTTATCAATAAGATCCAGCGGGATACGCAGCAGGTTTTGCATTATGCCTTCTTATATGCTGCCAGCTATTTCGGTCTCAAGGTACTGGAATGGTGTTTTCATGGCCCTGCCAGGGTTATGGAGCGGGAGCTTGCTTTTAATCTGAGCCGTAACTTTTTGCAGGAACGATATCACCAGGTATTACATCTGCCTGTAAAATGGCACCAGGACCATCATAGCGGCGCCACGATCAATCGTATACGCAAAGCGTATGAAGCTTTGAAGAGTTTCTTTGATCAGGGTTTTATGTATTTACGAGCAGTGGGCAAGCTTGTTTTTTCTGTTGCAGCGATCTTGTATTTTTCACCGCTATTTGGTGCTATCGGTGTTGTACTCGGTATGATCAACATTTGGGTCATCTTCAAATTTGACAAGCCTTTCATCCGTACGCTTGATCAGGTAAATGAAAAGGAACATGTGGTTTCTGCGACCTTATTCGATAGCCTTTCCAATATCATGACTGTTGTTACCCTACGCCTTGAAAAGAGCATGGAAACGGGATTGCTGGCTAAAGTGCACCAGATATTGCCCCCGTTTAAAAGAAACGTCCGGATCAATGAATGGAAGTGGTTTGTAGCCGATATGCTGATAACGGTTATCTATTGCGTAGTTGCGGTAGGGTATATTCTGCAGTATTGGGAACCGGGAAAGGTCTTTTATATAGCAGGGCTGGTAACATTACTGGGATACGTAAACCAATTCACCAGCGTGTTCTATGACTTCGCCTGGCAGTATACAGATATCACCCAATACAATACTTCGGTACAAACTGCTACCAATATAGATGAGGCGTTCAAACAGCATCACCGTCCGGATGCGTCTACCGATCTGCCGGATACCTGGCAGGTTATCCGTATGAAGGACTTAAGCTTTTCACACCGTGATCGCTATGATGCTGCACATGCGCCGCAAAGCCTGCACGGACTGAATATCGCTATACCGCGTGGTAAACGTATTGCGCTGATAGGAGAGAGTGGCAGCGGTAAAAGTACGCTGCTATCGCTACTTCGGGGACTATATGATCCAGAGCCAGGCATGGAGCTCAGCGTAGATGGAAAACCATATGATCTGGACACGCTCAATGAGACAGTAACGCTTTTCCCACAGGAACCTGAGATATTTGAAAATACCATCGCTTACAATGTTACACTCGGTCTGCCTTTCAGCGAAGCTGACATTGAACAGGTGTGTGAAAGCGCACATTTTACAGAAGTGATCAAACAGCTGCCACAGGGTCTCGAATCTGATATACGTGAAAAAGGGGTAAACCTTTCCGGAGGACAAAAACAACGACTGGCCCTGGCCCGTGGTATACTGGCGGCCCGTGAAAGCGAAGTGGTGTTGCTGGATGAACCTACGAGCAGCGTTGATCCCAAGACGGAGGCCATGATCTACAATAAGTTATTCAAAGCTTTTGCAGATAAGGCAGTGATATCTTCCATTCATCGTTTGCACCTGCTGGCACAATTTGACTATGTATATGTGTTGCAGCAAGGGCGTATTGTGGATGAGGGCACGTTTGAGCATCTGCGGAATAACAGCCCTATTTTTCAGGACTTATGGAAACACCAGAAGGATATCATGGGTGAGCATTACCAATAGAATAAGGAAGCTACTGATGTGAGGCGAAGAGGGAACGATGCCCAATCACCGGCTACTCAGATCACTTTTAATATAATCCAGCCAAAGGTGGTGAGGTAAGTGGGAAAGGTTTTTATCAGGTTGAAATCCTGTACGGTTAATTGGAGCACTGTCTGTCCAGGAAGATTTCCTATCGGGAATTAAAAGGTGATATTCGCTGGCAGGCAATCTGGTAGGCTGCGACATGCCAAGGTAGTCCATCATCCCCAATGTATTCGTACCATAACGTACTACCTTGCTACTCTGCCTGGAGAGGTAAAAGAAAAACTCTGTAGAACTTCCACCAAGATCATCAAAAACTAAGGCTATCCTTTTAGGGTTCCGAAGTACCGAATCCTGGTATATTTTTATTGCCGGAAGCGCATAAAACGTTTCTTTCGACCCGGGAATTTCTTCAAAAGCGCGTTTGTAAACTGCCAGGTATTCCGGTGTAAAAGATTTTTTCCAGGCTGGATCAGCAGGCGGATTTTCGTAAAGAGATTTGATATCTGGTAAACTAGCCTGGATATTATCAGGAGATAATCTTAAATAAGCATTTCCCTGATCTATAGGTTGCGTATAAAAGTAGGGCAACAGATATGCCCATCCGGCATTGCCGCCACCGTTGCCTCTCAGGTCTACTATCAGATTTTCAGTATTCCGGATGAGCGAATCATTTTTCTGAATGATCTCCTGTACTTTGTTGTCGCGGTTAAAGGAACCTATTGTCAACAATACATTTTTGTCGTCAAGTTTCTTCAAGCTAAGTCCCAGGTTATAGTTCCGCCAGGTAGAGAGCTCCGATCTTTCAGATTCAGTCATTGCATCGGGATAGACCTTACCCCAAAGTTCGAAATTCCAGAGTTTCAAAAGACCTCCGCGTTGCCTCGCAGGGAAATCTGGTGTTAACCAATTATACTTATCGAATGTGAACCCTTTGTTATCTTTTGTCAACGTACTGTATACAAGGCCGGTCCGGAGTTTGGCGTCAGTGCTCTGTATGATAACGGCCTTATAGGTCTTAGTGTCCACTTTATAAATGCCTATTTTTACAGATGAATCCGGGTTGATCCATAAGCCCTCAACTGCATCACGTTTTTCCTCTTTGAACTTTTTTATAAAATCGGCTTCCCCTATGCTGACGTACTGATATCTGCCAGTGTCTTCGACGTTATATTCAAGGTCAAAATGTTTGTCATTGAAGAAGACGACGTATTGTTTAATGATAGCGAAACATTTGATCGGATCAGATTCCGATCCGGCATTCCTGCGAAGGCTTTTGATAAGTTGCTGGTATTCCGGTCTTGTTTTTCCAGTGACCCTATCCGGAAATCCGGCGTAATTAAGTTCTGTCTTTTTTATTGTGGTATCCAGGTTGGCGAGGCAATCACATTTCTTCTGGGCGTTCATCCTGCCGGTGCATAACAACATCACGAGAGAAAACAAACTAACTTTTGACTTGATGGTACTGAGCATATTATTTTTTTTAACTGACCCCGATATAAATATAGAAACTGCAGTTAAACCGGCATAATGCTTCCGTAATTTTATTTTATAGATATGGACCTAACTAGCTGCAATATATCATGAGGAGCCGGTCCATATATTTGATAATCATGCCCGAATAGCACTTTCTTCGCGATATTTCTAATGATTTAAGGCACTTTATCGGGGAAAGTAAGGCATAAAAATTGTGTTTGGTATACTACAACCGCGAACTTATAGAAACCCTTTTCAAGTCACAATTCAATCAAAACAATGAGAAACCTATTCTTGATCCTTACTGCAACTGCTACACTTGCTTTGCATGCATGCTCTAATGACAATGACGGACCCAATGAACCTAAGTATCCGCCTGTAGAGACTGAAGACCCTAACACTGATTATCAGCCGGCTTTTACAGGGCAAACCAGAGGCCCTGGTGTGCGTACTACAACTAAACTGGATACAACAGTCATTACATCGTCTCTAACGAGTCCCTGGGGTGTAAAAAGCCTTCCGGATGGAAGATTGCTGGTAACACAAAAGGGAGGTACTATGCGTATTGTTACACAGACAGGTACCGTGAGTAGTCCTATCACCGGATTGCCCGCAGTTAATGCCAATGGCCAGGGCGGGCTGCTGGGCCTGACGCTGGATCCCGCATTCAGCACCAGCCGTATGGTGTATTGGGTGTTTTCTGAAAATATTGCAGGAGGTACTGTTACAGCAGTCGCCAAAGGACGCCTGGCGAATGATGAAAAAACAATAGAGAACGCGACAGTTATCTATCGTGCTATTCCGGCCTATAATGGCACACTGCACTATGGCGGACGTATTGTATTCGACGCACAGGGAAATCTTTTTGTGAGCACGGGTGAACGTTCAGACCTTGTTACAAGGCCTCTTGCACAATCCACCACGGCTGCCCTGGGTAAGATATTACGCATTACGAAAGATGGTCAGCCAGCACCAGGTAACCCGGCCTTTGGTGAAGGCGGATTGCCCGAATTGTATACTATCGGGCACCGCAATCCACAGGGATTGGCTATTCATCCGGTTACGGGTGAGTTATGGCAGGCAGAACATGGTCCGAGAGGTGGTGATGAAATAAACCGTATACAGGCGGGCAAAAATTTTGGCTGGCCGACCATCACGTATGGAATCGAATATAGTGGTCAGAAAGTAGGAGATGGCATTCAGCAGAAAGATGGTCTGGAGCAACCTGTATACTACTGGGACCCGGTGGTATCGCCAAGTGGTATGACTTTCTATGCGGGCGACCGGGTGCCTGAATGGAAGAACAATCTGTTTATCGGCGCTTTAAGCGGCCAGCATATCGTACGGCTTGTTATCGAAAACAATAAGGTTGCCGGAGAAGAAAGATTGCTTGCCGGAGAAAACCAACGCTTCAGGGATGTAACACAAGGTACGGATGGAGCCTTGTATGCTATTACTGATCAGGGAAGGTTATACAGGTTGGATAAAGCGGAATAACAGTTATCAGAAGTTTCTTAAGACGATCAGATCTCGTGCTGTGAATAGCACGTTTAACTTGAATAACGTTGATTCCCGGTTAAATAGAAATAAAGCCCGCAGTGACGCTGTATGTCATTGCGGCTTTATTTTTAGCAGTAATTTATTGGAACAAGAAGTTCATGGAATTATGGGTAGTGTGATCTGCCCTTTTTTATACTCAGAAATGCTTTGGCCTGTCGTCCTTTTAAAGAACCGGCTAAAATGTCCTGCGTCTTCAAAGCCAAGTTCATAAGCGATCTCTTTCGCTGACTTATCCGTGTAATAGAAGAGTCTTTTGGCTTCGTTAATTATACGATCGTGAATGATCTGTAACGGCAGTTTATGATGATAACGTGTGAATAAATTTGATAGTGTCTTAGGAGACTTATTTAATTCATTGGCATAAAACTGAACCTGGTGCTGTGTTTTAAAATTCCTGTCCACTAATAAGTTATACTTTCTAACGATGTCGAAGTTGTCAGATCCAACGGGCTGCTCTTTGATGTATTGATCTTTAGCTAACCTGGTGCCGATGATGATCAACCGTTTCAATAACATCTTCAGCATTTCCGATTTTGTGCTGTCTTCCGTCTCAAACTCTTCAATAAAAACGCTTCTCAGCATTTTCAGTTTTCTCTGATTGGATCTGTCCAGCTTAATGAACAGGTGGCCGTAAGAACCAAAGAATAGAAATCCGGCACAACTTACTTCATTATCATGATCAACGATACAATAGAAATCCCGGTTATATTGCCAGGCAGTAATCTGCCCGGGCTCCTCAAATGTGAACGACTGATTGGAAAATAGCGGCAAGAGGCACCAGGAGGGAAAGGTATATCCGACATTATCGATATAAACCTTCTGCGCAGGACCGCTATTTAAAGCGATGGTAAAAAGCCGGTCTGCTGCCAATTCTGTTCTCCTGCCAGAAAATACTTCATCCTGTAAAAAATGAATTACACCGCCTGATCTCTGATCTATGTGTGAAAATTTCATCAGTTCATTTTGCCTTTAAAATTTGTAGTTAATAGCGTCAAGATTGGTCAGTGATTAAACTTCTGCAAGGTAGCTTATCTGATATTCGTAATGTGGTGTTTTTTACCGACTGTATGGTGTAATTCAATTGTCTTCAGCGGATTAAGCTGGGGATGGCCGAAGAGATAGAAGAAGCACACCACTTTCACCCTCAGTTATGCCTGAGTGGGAGCATGCTTCTTCTGTTATAAATGAATAAGAACAATTGCCTTAAATTTCGGGTGCAACGGGAAAGTCAATCGGCACCTTCACAATAGCGTTCAGATAATTACTAAAAGTTCTTTCAGAGATGATCATTAGCGTATCAACCAGACTTTCATTGGTATATCCCACTGCAAAGAAGTTATCAATAGATTCCTGGCTGGCATAGCCCTTTTTATTGGTTACTTCTTTCACAAACTGAGCTAATGCATCGAGCTTGTGATCGAAGCTTATGCTACCACGACGGATCTCCAGAATTTGTTCATCTGTAAAGCCGTTTAGCTTTCCGATAACGGTATGTGCGCTGGTGCAATAGTGGCAGTCGTTTATACCGCTAACGATAAGATTAATAACTTCTTTCTCTTTGATGGTGAGAGAACTTTCTGCATTAGACAACGTAAGGTAGGTGGCCAGGCCATTTTCCGAACTTGCCATGAATGCATAACTGTTAGGGACCTTGCCAAGCTTTTGCTTAAGCTTATCAAATATTGACTGGTTGGCAGGACTGACTTCGTCGCGGGTTGGTACTTTAAATGTTTTCATCGCTGATTGAATATTATGTTTTCTATTAATTGACAATACAAAACTGCATTCAAATCATCCTTCAAAAAATGGATTTAATTCCCTAAAACTTGCCAATTTTCCTATTGACCAAGCAGGTCCAGACGGATCAGGCTTTCAGCTGTCGCCAGTATTGCATCTTCAGTGGAACGTGGCGACCAGCCCAGCATTTGGATAGCTTTGGCGCTGGTTACGTTCATCACCTTACCAAGCAATGGGATTATTGCTTTAACCTGCGGATCTTTGAGCGCTGCAATACGCAACAATGTACCAGGCAGCTCTTTGGCATTGACCTTATTCGCAGCTTCACCCAGATGTTGTTTCAGGATTTTAGCAACTTCGACCATCCAGATGCTTTTACCTGCAGTAGCAATAAAGCGTTCGCCTTTAGCGGCGGGATCGGTCATTGCGCGCAGGTGGAGATCTGCTACGTCGCGAACATCAACAAAACCAGAGTTGATCTTTGGACAACCAGACATTTTGCCGGTCAGCAAATTTTTGATCAGGTGAATGGAATGTGAGTAATCGGGGCCTAATACAGGACCCATTACCGCTACTGGGTTGACGGCAGTTAGTTCCAGTCCGTTACCTTCCCGTTCAATAAATTCCCAGGCGGCCTGCTCTGCCAAAGTCTTTGATTTCTGATAAGCCGGAGCTTTACCCGAAGTGTTGGTCCAGTTGGTTTCGTCAAATGGTGCAGTTTGAGGAGGATTGCCATATACCACGGCACCGATAGCGGAAGTCAATACCACACGTCTTACTCCGGCGTCTCTGGATGCACGCAAGACGCGCAGCACGCCTTCACGCGCAGGAATGATCATTTCATCTTCATGCTTATAATTAATAATTGGGGTCGGTGAGGCAACGTGCAGAACATATGTGCAACCGTTTACTGCCTTTGTCCAGTTAGCATCTGAAGACAAGTCAGCTTCAATGAATGTTAAACGGTCTCCGGCTTCCAGGCCGCCTTCTTTCAGCATGTTTCTTACTTCTGTTTCACGGCTTAAGGAGCGGAGTGTAGTCCTTACCCGGTAGCCTTCATTTAATAACTGTAAAATACAATGTACGGCAATAAAACCTGCCCCTCCAGTCACAAGAACTGTTTTTTCGGTATTCGAATCTGTATTCATCATTGTTAATTTGATGAATCAAAATTCGGATTGAAACAGCATAGTCGTTTTGTTAAAAAGGCGCAATTTGCTTTGTTAAAAAGGCGGTCTACCGCGCTTACTATAGAGATAGTCCGAGTTACTTCTCAGATTATGCCTGTTATAATTGCCTCGTTATTTTCGGCTGCGGTTGAATAAAATGTCTGGATTTCCATAAAGTATGCAAGAAAGTAATACAGGGCTTCCTGGTCTTGCCAGATGTCAGGGTAGATTCCCAATTTTATCATTCGTGCGGCATCGTATTTTTCTGCAAGTTCTTCGTTAGTTATTTTGGATAGGACCAATGTTGTGAATTACCTGGTAACGTTCATGGTCAGGAAGCCGGCGGCAGTATTAGTGATGTTCGCTGGGGGGAGAAAGCAATAAAAAAGGGGAGGAGAGCTTTTAATATTTTGCATGGGGCATCATAAGCTTCACACGCGAAGTGTCTTTAGCATTAGGAAAAAATTCGTTGTCCGTTACAATTCTTAATATCAGTGCTGATAATTGAAGATCATCTGTTTTACGGTACAGCGCACGTGGCCATGTATTAGATTTCATAACCAACAGTCCGGCCGTATGGTCAACCATGTAGGTCATTTCTCCATCTGTTACTCCTTTATCTAAAATAAGTTTGCTTATAGTATGATGGGCACTGTTTACAGTAAAGATTTCTTCTTTTTCCAGGAACAGAACTGCGCTGTCATATTGGTCTCTGAATAGCCATTGTTGCTGTGCGGAGTTGTATAATAGTGAAAATGATTCACCGGGCCTTGCATAGCGGTACTGCCTACCATCATGACTAAGATGATACTTTTTTATAGAAGCTGCATCTTTATTTGTCCAAATGAATGTAATCGAGTCGTCCCGGATTTCCTGCCGGGAATTTGTGTTGTTAACACAGCTGGTACAACATACTATCAAAAGAAATAGTAAAGCCTTCATGTTCTAAATTCATAAAAGTGCTGAATTCTGCGATTGGAAGCGCATTTTCGCGGGCTTTGTGAGGCTCAATAAAAACCATCCCGTTTGTGGGAATGGCTTTTATTAGTGAAGCAGAAATCTCCTAACTAACAGATTCTTCTTCTTCTTTTTGAAATTTTGACCAGATGTAATTAAAGAACCATGCACCCAAAATTGCATAGACAGGCATTGCCAGATATGATTGAAATAAAAAGGTTAGCAATAACAGATTTACTGCTAAAGATCCAACTACCCCTAAAATAATTGCTATAAGAGCGCCGTTCTTTCTACTTTTATTTCGTCTGAAATAGCCAAATACTCCTCCAATAATTGTGCAGATCAATAAAACTTCTGTACCTCCCAGGAAAAACATGCTAGAGTTTTTTAGTGTTAAATGATTTTATTACAGCCCGGTATGGATAATTATCAATCTGGTTCCGCGATGTGCCCGTTATGGCCCAATAGCTACTTGTTGATATGTTCCCATAGTAGTGCTGCTGTAAAAATATATAAATATTTAATATGATTACTGTTGTGCGTTATCCCGTATAATATATAGCTGGAAGGGTCATAATAAAATGCGGTGCCGAACGTAGTTTCTCAAACAATGTCCTGGGCTGGTCTAAAATGCGTCCTGGAAAATTTCGGCTGCATTTTCACGGTTTTAACTATTTTTACGGGTAAAGCTGCTTTCTGATTCATGCATACGGGTATGAAGGACGCGAGCTGATATTCCGAACGATAGAAATTCTAAGCAAACCGTTGAAAATGAGGAAAAAAAAAGAGAATGTACGAGAGGTATTTCCTGCAACTATCGACAGATTAATAGAGCGGGCACAAGATGCCGGTAAAACCTTGACAGATACAGCCATTGCCGGCGAACTTGGCATCTCGATAGAAACATTCCGATTATACTATCAGAAGGACAAAGCTCCATCTGAAATTTTCGACCAGATGCGGAAGACATTTAAACCGTTTATCGGCACTCTATATATTGAGCGTGTGGTCCTCACCGATGAATTTGATGACTCCGATGAATCTGATCTGGATGATGAAGAGTAGGAAAGTGAAAGCAGTAAGCTTAAATAGATTTATTCCATTTTGGAAATACTCCGAAGATATCCTGGTGCTGCTTTAATAAGGTTCGTTTTAAGATTTCGGGGCAGTCCGTATGTCCGGAATCGTAGGTTACATACCAGTAGATATTTAATGCCTCAATGTTTTCTCTGGTCATCTGCTTTTTCCAGGCGATATGCGCGGGCGTTTTACCAAACTGTTCACCATTGATGATTTCATCTTTCAGGCCACAGAGGCCTTTCTTGAATGAGAGAATGCCGTCTTTTTCAAGTTTTCCGGAATGCCCGATGTAGACCATTTCAATTCTCCCTTTTTTTAAGGCGTATATGATATAGACCCCGCTCTTATCAGCAGGTGCATTGCATACTGTTTGGAGATCTTGTTCCGGTTTGAGGAAGAAATGGTCCTGCGTTTCGTATTTTTCTAATATGTCGAACATGTTGTAAATATAAGATATCTGATCTTATACAGCGTCAATTGATCACTCATTTATCTTTGGCTTTCTGTTGCCGGCCTCCGATAAAGTAGCAGTTACTGCTTTGAAAAGTTCCAAAACAATAAGATAGCTTAATTTTTCTTTTTTGACTATTGCAGATCTTTATTGTTAATAAATACGACTACCAGCCCATGAGAGAAGTAATTTCAGCAACCGGACAGTATTTAATCGGGCTGAAAAGAACAGACACTGAACAATTGCGTATCCCTGCTCAATTTTCCGAATATACGATCCTGTTTATTCCGAAAGGTGAAGGAATCTATCATGCCGATTTTGGCACCTTTCATTATTCCAGTCCGGTTATATTGTTTTCTACTCCGTTACAAATGATTTCTATCGAGCAAAACCAGCCGACGCCAGTGACGATGCTGCAGTTTCATGGCGATTTTTATTGTATCGAGTATCACCATAGCGAAGTTGCCTGCAACGGCTTGCTATTTAATAACGTTTATATAAAGCCTTGTGTCGCCTTGACGGATCAGAACGTCCATACGCTGGCGGATGTACTTGAGGATATTGATCAGGAATTCAAACAAGGGCAACCTGCCGATATTGTGCTGCGGGCATATCTGCAGCTGTTCCTGGCAAAATCAAGCAGTATCAAGATGAAACTGATTGATAGCCCATACAAGCCAATACAGAAAGATGAGCAGATGGAGCGGTTCAGACAACTTTTGGAGGAACATTACCTTACACTGCACAGCCCCAATGAATATGCAAAGTTGCTGGCAATGACCCCCAATAATCTTTCTAAACGCTGCAGCCGTTATTTCAACAAAACGCCTTCCCAGTTGATCCAGGAAAGGATAGTACTGGAAGCAAAAAAACAACTTCATCTGACCCGTCAGAGCATTAAGGAGATTGCCTACGCGTTGCAATTTGAAGATGAATTCTATTTCAGCCGTTTCTTCAAAAAGGTTACTAAGGTATCGCCACAAACCTTTCGTAATAAGACGGGGATTTCCGTAGTGGCAGATTTGTCCAGGCAATAGTCATCATTATCCATGTTCGTGGGTAGCTGTATACTGTACCTTTGATTAGATGGTAAGATTAGCGCAATGGCTACTTATCTCTCTGATGTAGATGGCATCAACCGATTCTTTGTTCCTGGTATCATCGATTAAGTAACCTTATTATATTTTTAGAATGAAGTACATTAAGAGTCTGCTTGTACTGCTGGTAATAGCCGGTATGCAGTCAGTAAATGCTCAAAATAAGAAAACAATGCAGTGGATCGGTGGTCCCACCTACGTATTACAGCTGGGTAGCTTTAAAATACTGACGGACCCGATGTTAAGTCCCAAAGGTGATTCTGCATTTATAATCAAACAACATCCGACTACCGGACAAATGAATGCGCCTATTACAAGGCTGATCGCTCCCGCCTCATTCAGTTTGGCCAACATCGATCTACTGCTGATCAGCCATCCGCATGCCGACCATGTAGATAAGCAGGCAATAGAAAAGCTGGATAAAGATCAGCACCTGGTCGGGCCGGAGGAGAACTACAGTGTTTTTAAAAACTGGGGGTTTAAAGATATCAATGGCCTGAAATGGGGCGATAGCACAATAATGAAGAAAGGAACGGAAGTCCTGAAGATCATTGCGGTGAAAACAGTTCATGCAGCTAATGAACCCCTGCACACAGCTTTAGGCAATGGGAACGGCTATATCATTGAATATAGCGCTGGCGACAACTACTATCGGATATATTGGACTGGCGATACCGTATGGTTTGAAGAGATGAACAACTATACCAGCTATGGTAAAATAGATCTGTTGATCCCCGACATGGGTGCTGTCGGTTCAGATGGTAATCTGGGACGGAGAGGACTGAATAGTGAAGATTGTCTGCACCTGGCGAATGTGTTGCAGCCTACCAGTATCATTCCGGTACATCATTCTACTTTTTCTATGTATGTCGAGCCGGTTTCAGTACTAAAACGCACGTTCTCATCTGCCGGTTTCGGTGATCGTCTGCATATTTTGAAAACCGGCGCAACTACAAAGCTTTAATAGGACTAAATACAGGACAGGGGTTATAAACAAAAAGGGTCGGAGATATTTCTCCGACCTTTAATGCTTAATAAATAGTCTCCAGTGAAGGAATTTAATTACAATTTTATTTTCTCATACTCGTCGCTTAACATTCCTGCTTCTTTCAGTTTCAACTTTTCAATCTTTGCGACCACCTTCTCAAGGTCTTTTCTATATGCGGGATCGAAGCCCGTTGCTTTGTACAGCAGCAACGCCTGTGTTTCATAGAACCCATTCAGGGAGCTTTTATCTTCAATAGGCGCTATCGTCTTCATGGTAGTTTTAATATAATTGAGGCCCTCTTTCACTCTGGCAAGGTCTGTTGCTGTCAGATAACATCTGTACGCCAGGTTATTGTTGGCGGCTCTTAGTGCGGCTCGGATAGGATTAAAGTCTTCAAGATAATCCCACATGGTTATACTGCCCAACTCAGAGATGATGCGGTGGCACAGATCATAAGACGCTTCCTGTTTGCCGGCTTCATAGAGGGCGTAACGCTGATGATCCCATACATAAGCCCACCACGCCATTTCTGAGCATTGTGAATCGGTAAGCTGTTTCTCCATGTTTTCCAATAATGCGAGTGCCTCGTCGTAGAAGCCGTTCTGTACAAGTGCTGAAGCTTCCTTCATTTGTACATCAAACTGCGTTTTGTTGAATGGATAGACATCCGGCACTTGCGGTAACTGAAAAGACGCGTAAGGGAATGCCAGCTTATTTCTTCCGTCAATATCCTTTGCTTTTGCAATGTCCTGAGACTGGGTGAAGTATTCTTTAGCCGTTTTCAGGTCTCCTTCCAGGAAATAACTCCAGCCCGTGTAGTAGACTGCATGCTGATGGTACTCGGCGTTCGCAGAAGTTACAGCCGCTAGTTTTTCCCTGGCAGCGCTGTAGTTTTTATCTATGATCAGACCTAATCCCCAATGTAACAGCAGGTAGTCTTCGGAGAACCTGTTTTTTCTATTCTTAAAGCTCCACTCAAACACGGCTGTATACTGAGCGTGCGGGATATATGGCGTCCTGCTATTTTCCCTGGCGATCACATTTGCACATCTCTCAACTGTACGAAATTTAATTGGTACAAATTTGATGTTTTCTGCACTCCTGACAATAGCTATATCACAAACCTCCTCGGTCCGCATCGCTAATGGTACGTATTCAAGTGCGGCGCCGTAGTCCCTGGAGCAGGCGTCCTTACACATCTGCTCAGTGACAAACTGTTCGGGAACGAATTCGAAGTCGTAGGAGTCCATCTTTACAGCGAGATCGCAGATCTGCTGTGTGAGGTATTTTTTAGGCAGGTCGTAGATACGTTCCCTGTCTGATTTTCTATCCAGTGCTTTGAGGATAAATTCTTCGGTCCAGAAACAAGCCCATACTTTCTGGAAAGTATCGTAGTCGAATTCTTTCCCTTCGTCGTATTCACTGGTCTTTTTGCTGTTCTTTTCCCAATCATAGGACTTCACTTTCTCTTCGAATGCAGGCAGATGTCCCAGGTGCTTTTTGTAATAGCTATAGCTTTGTTTAGAGATATAATTCGCGTCTACGTGATCGAAAACATCAATTCCAAACTTACGTACCTTTTTACCTAATTCTTCAACTGTTGAACGGGAACCGAAGCGCCAGGTGTTTCTGTCATAGCATTCTACAATGAAGGGCCACATTGGATCGCTACCATACTTTTCAACGGCATGGTCGTAAATTTCCTTGTCAACAAGCGATACAGGGATATTGGTGATTGCCTGGATGTGGATATCGATCGCCTGCTTAATGTATTCGTTGGTGTGATATTTAGATGGAAGGTTTTTATAAGGGTATGCTCCGAGACATCCTCCTGCAATCAGTGCAATATTCATCCGCTCGTCCTGGAACTGTTTAGGTACGAATTTATAATTATGCTGATTTTGGCTGACAGCCTCGAAACAAAATTCATAGCTCAGCTGATCAGCTGGGAGGAGAGCGAGGTCAATGCCTCTTGGATGTATCCTCAACAGCTTTTCAGAATAGAACTGTTCAGGAATATCGTCATACTGCGCAGGCTCTTCTCTTTGCACCGCATGGAAAATGATCTCTTCCGTCAGGAATGCAGGGTCGAAAGATACGATCAGGCTTCCGCTAACATCCAGTTCTCCTTTAGTCCTGTGATCCAGTAAAGCGTGCAGCATCTCTTTGGTTCTAAACTCTACAGGTATTTTACCGAACTTTCCAAACAACCATTGGGAAGGCCACTGGCCTGTCCTTTTATAAAGATCAGGGCCATAGGTCCTGAGGGTTTCGGCTAAGAAGTTGTCCCAGTATTCCTGTCCTTTTTCTGCCAATACCGGTTTCTTATTGTCCCAGTCTACAGTGACTGGTTGACCGTAAATGTATTTAAGGTCTTTATGTTCTGAGTAAGGTTGAGCATTGGCGTTTTTGTCGGCTGCCTCCTTGTAATAGGTGTCCGCTTTTTTTGTAGCTCCCTGGAGAAAGTAGATAAGGCCTAATAACCAGTTGTTGGTGAAAATGCTTCTTGCTTCGATTGACTTTTCAAGGTAGGATTTCGCTTCATCCAGTTCTCCCATGTAGATCAGGGCTTCTCCGATTACCCTTAATGGGAAATAGGCATTGTTATTCTTTTCAACTCCCAACTGAGACCATTCAATTGCTTTGTCGTACTGCCCCACCTGTATGGCGGCTATTCCACCCTTTTCGATACAGTCAAATTCATACAGCACTTTTTCCGGGGTAAGAGGAATGGCTTTAGCGTAGATCTCCATTGCCTGCGCGTAGGCCTTTTGATCATACAGGAGTTTACCGGCTGCCTGGTAAGCAGGGTAGTACCCCGGTGACTTGCTGATAGCCTCCTTATAAGCCTGGTAAGCTGCGAGATGGTCATTTTCTTCTTGTAGCGCTGAACCTTTCTTCACTAAACTGACGCCTTCTTTTGTTACACCATCCAGGAATACGGTCTGTCCGGCCTTTACTGCCTGATAGAAGGACCGGGTGCTTATTTGCAGCACAGCATATTCGGACTTTTCGATATTGTAGTAAAACTCCGGCTTGAATACGAACGCATAATCATGCCACATTAAGAAGACGTTGTTTGTCTGATAGGCGGACAGCTTGTCGTAGTCGTATACAGCCGTTATGATGGTTTCGGGTGCAAAGTTAAAACATTCGAGGTCGTAGTACCAGGAGAAGAAATATTGGGCTGTAATGTCTCTGGATGGCATTTGATGCAACATTTCGTCATCTTCGCCCGAGGCCACTGCAACGTATCTGATGCTTTCTTTACCAAGTGTCTTCTGGAAATCCGACAGGGCTATATAATCAACAGTTGTATCGCCGGTCACATAATAATGGGAAGAGACTATCCCCTGAATATTCATATTACCGTGTACGATTATAAAGTCCTGGATCTTCAGATCGCCATCAATATTCAGGTCACCATCGTGATAATGGATAGTAATGTAGTCATCGAAATATTCACGTTCGCTCTCATAGTTGGAGGCGTAGCTGCTGTCTTCATCTTCCCAATAATCAAATAGCTGGTCTACTCCCAGTAACGTAAGTGCCTCATCGTAAGAGATTTCTCTGAAGCCATCATCATGTCCAGGTTCAGTTTCAGCTTCAACATCATCGGTCACAGGGGCATCCGTGCTCTTGCCAAGCATCATACTGAATTTAGCTCTTGCGTTCATGAGGGATGCCACTGCTTCCGCAAACCCATCGTCATCAGTCTGTTCAAACCCTTTAGGCAAATGGACGATGTGTACTTTTTCCAAAGGATCAGCTACATATAACCTGACTTCCTCACCGGCGGCAATCAGTCCAAGTACCCAACAGCACTTTGTAAAATAGTCTTTCTCCTGTTCTGCCAGCTCAAACTTAACACCATAGTAACTCTGATAGAAGCGCAGGTAAGTATACAGATTGTTGCCGTAATCTTCCATTGCATTGAACGCATAAACGTTACAGCTAAAATCTTCCTTCCTGAAAAGGAAACATCCTTTGTCCAGCCAGTAGTCTACGAAGTGGGAGGGCAGTTCAAATCCGGCCATATCCTCCATCGCTTCAATGTTCTCACCTTCTACCTTTTTGAACTCCTGCTCATCGTTCGGGTAATTGGCTTCCAGGTATTCTGCCATTGCTACAAGGTCTTCATATAGTTCCACTGGCGGGGCAAATTTTCCTGTAACCTGGATGGGCCTGGCGGGGGCGTCTTCCTGTTCAGGAGCAGCGGAGGTATCATCCACCTTGTTATAACCTTTTTTGACTTTTTCAGCGATCAGTTTGTCGGCGGCTTTTTTGCATTCGTCTTCTGATGCGAAGTGTTTAGTTTGGGATTGTCCTGTTGTTCCAACTTTTCCATATTGTACAGTAAGGTCGGTACCATTAGTTTCGATGTCCCAGAATTTGTTTGATTTCTCGTCCTGATAAATAAACCTGGCTTTCATAAGTACTTTTAATAGGGCTTTTTAGTCTAAAGGTTTTGGGGCGGTAAAAGTAATGTATAAAACGATAATAGCATAGTTATCTTATCGAGTCATTATGTTTTTAGTGGATATATAGTTGTATGATAGGCAGGTCTGGAGTAGTCAACTGCCGATAGGCCAATGTATAAAGGAATGGTATTACGATCATTTGCGATAGTTTCATACCTTTGCATCCCAATTGAAGATTATGCTTGAAAATTTGAAAATAGGAATATTAGGGGGCGGTCAGCTGGGAGGTATGCTTATACGGCATGCTATAGATTTCGGCCTCAACATTTCCGTACTGGATAAAGACGCAAATGCGCCTTGTGCACGTTATACTTCTTCTTTTTCCTGTGGCGCTCCTACCTCTTACGAAGCTGTTTTGGAATTCGGCAAGGACCTGGATGTTATTACGATAGAAATGGAGGCGGTAAATATTGACGCCTTACGCGAACTTGAAAAGCAGGGGAAAAAGGTGTTTCCGGCTCCTGATACCATTCAGGTGATCCAGGACAAATTCACCCAAAAGCAATTCCTGCTGTCGCACAATATACCTGTAGTGCCAGGGGAGGCCGTTGAAGGTAAAAATGATCTGCATAAGTACGAGCATAAACTACCTGGCTGTCTTAAAAAGCGCCGTAACGGATACGACGGGTACGGAGTAATGGTTTTAAAGACAAGCGCAGATATTGACACTGCTTTTGATGAACCATGTGTGCTGGAAGAGCTGGTGGATATTAAACACGAACTTTCTGTAATTGTGGCAAGAAATGAGCATGGCGCTGTAAAATGCTATGATCCTGTGAAGATGGTGTTTTCCGGAGAGAAGTTCGTACTCGATTTTCAGGAAGCGCCGGCTCAATTGGAGGAAGGAATACTAAAAGAAGCTACTGTCCTCGCTGAAAAAATAGCAGATGCGCTCAAACTTGTTGGTATCCTCGCTGTAGAAATGTTTGTTACAAAAGATAATAAACTTTTGGTGAACGAACTGGCTCCAAGACCTCATAACAGTGGTCATCACACGATAGAAGCCAGCACTACATCACAATACGAGCAATTGCTCCGGGCCATATTAGGTTTGCCGCTGGGCGACACAAGCCTTCATTTCCCATCTTTGATGATGAATATACTGGAAACTGATGCACTGAATTCAAACAGACAGGAGAAGGTACAACAGCTGTTGGACATTGACGGTGCACATCTTCACTGGTATGGTAAAAAAGGCAATAGATTAGGCAGGAAAGTAGGGCATATAACCATTACAGGCAGTACAATGGAAAGTATTGTTGTAAAGGCTGAAACCATTCGGAAAATTTTAAACTAAAAATATGAAACAGGTAGAAGTAGGCATTATTATGGGCAGTAGTTCTGATGCGCCTATTATGCGTCAGGCAATAGAGGTGTTGAAGAAATTTGATATAGGCTACGAGTTTAGCGTTGTGTCAGCACACCGTACCCCACAAAAAATGTTCGAGTACGCAGCTACCGCTGAAGGGCGTGGACTGAAGGTCATCATTGCAGGTGCCGGTGGTGCAGCACATCTTCCGGGTATGGTTGCTGCTATTACAACTTTACCTGTAGTAGGTGTTCCGATCAAGTCTTCAAACTCCCTTGATGGCTGGGATTCCCTTCTGTCTATCGTACAAATGCCTGGCGATATACCTGTAGCCACAGTAGGTGTTAATGGCGCCCGTAATGCCGGTTTACTGGCAGTACAGATCCTCGGTACCAGCAACAGTGAACTCAGGGAAAAGCTGGCAGCTTTGAAAAAGGAAAACAGTGATAAGGTAGCTAAGCAAAATGAAACCTTAGATCAGTTTGAATAGGCTATCATATCAGAATAATAAAGTATTACAGAAAAGCCCGTAAACTTAATGTTTGCGGGCTTTTTTATGTGCCTTGCCTTTGAATGTATTTATCAGTTCACGTCTTTCCACCAGTCTTCAAATACCTGTTTATCATTGTGCAGATCTACCGGTTGACCTATCATAGGTGTTGCCAGCGGCATATCTGCAATTGCCTTTAATCTTCTTAGAGGCTCATCCCAGGGATGATTACCGAGGGTGAACTTCGAAGAATGCACCGGCAGCAGTCTTTTTGCTTTCAGGTCTTTTGCCGCCTGCAAGACTTCTTCAGGCTGCATATGAATGTACTTCCATGCGAGGTCATACTGGCCGTTTTCAAGGATAGCAAAATCTATCGGACCGAATTTCTTTCCTATCTCTGCAAAATGAGTATCATAACCGCTATCGCCTCCTATATAGATCTTCAGGTCCGGCGTCTGCAATATATAAGATTGCCATAGTGTATTATTCCGGGAAAAACTTCTGCCTGAAAAATGACGTGTGGGGGCTGTATGTACAACAAATCCTTCTCCCAGATTAACGTCCTGCCACCAATCGGTCTCAATGATCTGGCCGGGCGTGTAACCCCATCTTTCCAGGTGCGCTCCAACTCCCAGTCCACAGATCACTTTACCTACCTTGCTTTTTAGCGCGAGCATGGTTTTATAATCCAAATGATCGTAATGATCGTGAGATATAAACAGGTAATCTATTGCCGGAAAATCATTAACTGTGTAAATATCGGCGCCTTTAAATGCCTTAGTTCCTCCGGGGATGGGCGAGGCGCTGCCGGAAAACACAGGATCTGCCAGGAAACGCTTTCCTCCCGCTTGTATAAAATAAGATGAGTGTCCAAACCAAACCAGGACATCCTGACCGGGGGCAAGCGCCAACAGATCAGTTTTTACAGAGGGTAATGAATCTACCGGACGTAAACGCAGACGTTTTTTGAATACAAAATCGTATAAAACGCCCCCCATGTTATATCCTTCTGAAAGTTGCGGCGTATTGTGAATGTTCTGGAACTGGCCGTCTTTATAATGCGGCGATTGCTTGATCAATGCTAATCTCGCTCCCGAAGGCTTATTCCCGAATAGTGGATGTCTCATATATATTAACACTGTGATTATCAATAATACTAATAAGGTAAGTACTATCTTCAGGCATTTGATAGTTACCCTGATTAATTTTTTCATATGAGTTAATGACGAATCAAATGCGTGAATATTTTAATAAAAGAGAAAAAAACTGGTAAGGTATTATAGGCGCTATCTTGTCCGGAAGCGGACATGCTCCATCCGTATACGGACAGAAATCTTTCCGGCGGATGATCAGATGAGCGTGTGTAGCAGCATATTCCGATTTGGCAGTCTTATTGTACTGGGAGAATACACTTAAGCCGCATCATTAAATACTGACACATGCTAAAAAACTATTTTAGGATTGCCTCCCGTAATATCTGGAAGAGTAAAGGTTATACAATTATCAATGTTACGGGGCTTTCCGTAGCGTTTTGCATATCCATTTTTATATTCCTTATTGTTTACAGGCAGATTTCCTTTGATTCTTTTCATCAGGATGGAGACCATATCTTCCAGGCTTACTTATTCTCTAATGAACCTGAGAAGGCCGACAGAAGCGGCGGAATGCCCTTACCGCTCACTCCTGCGTTAAAATCGGAATATCCGGAAGTGGCTGCTGCGGCAAGAGTTATGAGTGGAAAGAACCTGGTGGAGTATAAAGGTAAATATTTTGATAAGCTGATCACGATGACTGATCCTGATTTCATGCAGGTGTTCTCGTTTCCGGTAATCAAGGGCAACCGTGCAACTGTCCTGAATGACCTGAGTAGTATTGTTATCAGCCGTAGTATGGCAAAAACGGTATTCGGCGCCGAAGAACCAATTGGCAAACAATTACAGCTGGGGAATGATGCAAACAAAAAAACATACCAGGTTACGGGTATTCTGGAAGATTGTCCTGATAATTCATCTATCCAGTACGATGCGCTTATCCGGATAGAAAATTTTTCCAATTACCAGGTAGATAAGAATAAATGGGATGCTTACATGCTAACCGCCTATGTAAAGCTGGCTTCAGGGACAACAGCATCTACACTGGAGCCTCGTTTAAAGCCTTTCACTGCTAAGTATTTTCCCGGTGAAATGGAAAGGCTTAAAAAGAAAGGCGCTAAGCCTGATGAACGCGGGGACCTTTTCGCATTAAGATTATTACCTTTTTCGAAAGTTCACTTTGACACAGAAGTATCGGGCGGAAGGGGAGCTCCTCTACCACTTATCTTTGCATTACTGGGTATCGCGTTTTTCATTCTGTTAATTGCCTGTATAAACTTTATCAACCTGAGTATAGCAAGGTCCTTTACGCGCGCAAAGGAAGTTGGTATCCGTAAATCTCTGGGCGCATTTAAATCACAGCTTTTTTTACAGATCTGGGGGGAATCCACAATCATATGTTTCATCGGCATCATTGCAGGAGGAATATTATCATATCTCTTGTTGCCATCGTTTAATGCGCTGTTTGAGGCAAGGCTTAATCCGGCCGATGTACTTCAGCCTGGCTTATTTGCTATGATATTTGGCGTATTTGTTCTGGTTACGCTAATGGCAGGTGGCTATCCCGCATGGAAAATGGCAAAGTTTAATACGGTGGAAGTATTGAAGGGAAAAGTCACCATGAAACGTCCGGGTGTGTTACGTAATTCGTTGATCGTCGGACAATTTACGATGTCAGGTTTGCTCATCTGCTGTACGGTAATCGCTATTCAACAGGTAGATTATCTGCGTAAAAGACCGGTAGGGTTCAATAAAGAGGAAGTGATCAGTATTCCTGTAGGACGTAATGTAAATGGCAGAATGGCACTTGAGCGGATGCGTAACAGACTGGCCGGTGATCCTGATATATTGTCTATGACAGGCACAGGTGTCAATCTTGGCAGGGGAAAAGACCGTATCAGCAGCAGGTCCGTGCTCGGGTTTACCTATAAAGACAGGGAAGTATTTACTGACTGGCTATTGGTAGATTACGATTATCTCAAAACACTGGATATAAAACTATTGGCAGGCCGCGAATTCGATCCTGCCTATCCTGGAGATTCTGTACGCCGGGTAGTTGTTACAGCGAGTATGGCGAGAATGCTGGGAGAAAAAGATCCGGTGGGCAAATTTTTTCAACCCGATGGAAACGCTCCGGGATATGAAATTATAGGCTTAATACCGGACTTTCATCTGCATTCATCAGCGGGTAAAATAACGCCCGTTACAATGTTTATCAGCCATAGTGATCCTATTGCCTATATCTTTATAAGAGTAACGCCACATCATTTGCTTGGCGCTATGGATAAGATCCAGCAGGTCTGGAAAGAAGTAGCACCTCAATCAGAATTTATCGGTTCGTTCCTGGACGAGAACGTCGATGCCTGGTATCATGATGAACAATCTCTTTCTCAGGTTTTCAGTATTGCTTCCGGTGTTGCTATCCTGTTATCGTGTATGGGTTTATTTGCTGTTGCATTGATGATCATTGAACAGCGGACCAAAGAGATCGGTATCAGAAAACTACTGGGCGCCAGTGTTAGCAATATTCTTTTTATTATCTGCCGCGACTTTGTGAAGATGGTGCTTATTGCATTAGCCATTGCGACACCTCTCGCATGGTTTGGTATGCAGAAGTGGCTGGATAAATATCCTTACCGGATAGAAATAAGCTGGGCCGTTTTCGCAATCGTCGGTATTGTTACTTTGCTGATTGCACTGCTGACGGTGAGTTTTCAAAGTATCAGAGCGGCATTGATGAACCCTGTGAAATCGCTTAAGACAGAATAAATAGCCGGGCTTTTTTCAGTGAATATCATAAAGCAAGGGAACCGCTCTATAGCGGTTTTCTTGCTTTATGCCTGGTAGCCGCCCGAGCCAATGCCGGGGATAAACACATTACATCTGGCGGTTCAGGTCAGGATAACGGGAAACCAGTTCTTCATGCAAAAGGCGCATACCGCATACATATGTAGATACCAGGATCCTTTTGCCCTTCCCCTTGTGTGGAACGATATGCAGATAGTTCCAGGCAAACTTGAATCCTTTTACGTCTGTCAGCAGAATTTCCCTGTTAACAAGTCTGGATACTTTACGTACACTATGATCATTCCAAAATATCTTCTCATCCGCCTGTAAAATACCACACACAGAAACACCAATAACAATAAGCGATAGAGGTAAAATGAAAAAGATGCCTTGCCTGAGAAAAGGATCGGAGAATGAGTAGACCGGCAGGAAAACGAATACACATATCAGGGCGCTGAACATAATATAGGTGGCATTCCTCCAGCCACGGGTCAGGTAAAAAACGTCTTCCATAACGTTAAATTTTAGGCGTTCTTTTTATTTTAACAATTTTGTCTAACAAAAATAAATATTTAATACCATATTTGCTTCATTAAAATACAGTATTAATATTTAAATCAAAATCACGTGGGCTTGATTATAAGGTCATTGAATTATGTTCATCCGGATAATGCAGCGCTATTCCATGACCTGAACTTTATTTTAAATGATGGAGAGAAGGCCGCTCTGGTTGGAATAAATGGTGCTGGTAAATCAACATTGCTTCGCCTGGTTTCGGGAAAGCTTCAACCAACATCAGGAGAAATTATTTCTTCTGAGCTGCCCTGGTATGTACCACAACACCTGGGAGAGTTTGATACATGGTCTGTCGCTAAAGCATTAGGTGTAGATACGAAACTTGATGCACTACATGCAATTTTAAGAGGAAATACCGATTTACAATACTTTACGGCGTTGGACGATGACTGGGATATTGAAAATAAAGTAAAAATAGTACTTGATAAATGGGAGCTGGGTGATCTGGATGAAAACCGGTTATTAGGAAGCTTAAGCGGCGGACAGAAGACAAAGGTTTTTCTGGCCGCAATGGATATGAATAGCCGATATCTTGTTTTGTTAGACGAGCCTTCCAATCATCTGGATATGAGAATCAGAACGAAGCTTTATGATCTGATCCTTCAAAGCAAGTCGACGATGCTTATAGTAAGTCATGACAGAACGTTGTTGAATCTTATGAACAAAACTTTGGAACTCAACGAAAAGGGGATTGAAGTATTTGGAGGGAATTTTGAATTTTATCAGCAGAAGAAGATGGAAAAGGTAAATGCTTTGCGCTCCCGGTTAAACGCGCAATCCAAAGCATTGAAAGAGTCGGAGAAAAAAGCGGAAGATATGGGAGGACAAAGGGCACAGCAGGAATTAAAAGGCCGGTCGGTGGGGCTTAGTAACTCCATACCGCGTATTATTGCCGGTGGTTTAAAGAATAAAGCAGAACGTAGTACTGCTAGAATGCTGAATGCACACGAGGAAAAAATAACGAATCTTCGGAATAATATTGAAGAGACCAAAGCGCAGATCGAGGAGTATGAAGTTCTGAAGATCGACATCAAAGCGCCGGAATCAGAGAGTGGCAAGCTGCTTATAGACATGGCAGATGTTGGCTTCGGATATAACGATAGATCACTACTGAGCAATCTTAGTTTTCAGATCAGGTCCGGAGAGCGGGTACAGATAGACGGGGAGAACGGAAGTGGAAAGACGACGCTGCTAAAAATTATCACAAGAGAACTCGAACCTTTTGAAGGCAGCTATGACAGTGCGGCATTCACTTATGTCTATCTTGATCAGGATTATTCAATGATTGATCCCAGGTTAAGCATTTATGAACAAATAGAAGAATATAATAAGCGCGGATTGGAGGAACACGAATTAAAGGAATTATTGGTTAGTTGCCAGTTTGATCCGGAAACCTTTGATAGAAAGTGCTCGGGATTGAGTGGTGGAGAAAAAATGAAATTATCTTTGAGTTGTTTATTAGCGGGTAATCAGGCGCCGGAGTTATTGATACTTGACGAACCGACAAATAACCTTGACATTAAGAGTTTGGAAGTGCTGACTTTGGCGGTGAAGAATTTTAAGGGTACTTTGTTGGTGATTTCACACGACAATGATTTTATCAACGAAATCGGAATTGATTACAGCATAAGTTTAACTTAGAAATATGCCACTCAAAAATACGGGTACTGAACAGCTTATAAAAGATACCGCAAAACAGCTGCTTTTTGGAGAAGGGAAACTCCATGCTACCACACAGGAAATTGCAGATGCTGCTGGTGTTAACAGGACCGCATTACATTATTATTTCCGTTCGAGAGATCAGCTGATCTCTGCCATATTTCAGGATGCTATGCAGGGTTTGAGCCAACGCCTTGACGAATGCATGCTATCTGAAGAATCTTTTAAAGTCAAGACGGAGAATATTATTGCAGTTTTCCTGCGTGATATGCTTCGTTTCCCTTATCAGGAAACATTTCTTATTACTGAGATCAACACTTTTGGTAAGAAACTCATAGGTAATATACAATCGGGACCGGTGAAGTCTTATTTAAAAGAAGCTGCTAATGAGATGGAGAAAGGCACCATTGAAAAGATGAACCCCATTCATTTTCTGATGAACTTATTTTCGCTATTGTCATACCCGATAATTATGGCCCCACTTTACAAACCGTTATTCCGGGTTTCTGAGAAAGAATTCCAGAAACTGATAGATGAGCGGGGAAAACTTATTATCAATCTGCTATTTAAGAAGAAATAGATGTAAAGCGCTAAATAAGGCTGATGCTTAAAATGGCTGTAATAAAGTGTGTAAAATTACTTTTGTCCGGGCGCCTGTTGGACGTATTTTTACTACTGACTGCAATGCATATAGGTTTTTCGAGAAATGATTAAAAGCGGTAATGTGTGAGTCGCAATATTTATAATACCAGGGGAAATACTACTCAGATACATTTTCAGATTTTTTGTAAACGGCAGTAAACAATCGGAAATGAACAGTTGTTTACAACTTGGATTTCGGCGAATTGACAGTCTGTTAATACCAGCACCATATTCATGAATACCAAAACAATATCCACGACAATAAGCCTCTGAATAACCAAACTCCAAAACTTCCCATATGGCAACAAAACAAATGGCGCAGACTTCGCGCCAGACCAGTGACGATATGATCGAACATGCGTTCGACCAAACTACACGCTGGACGCGTGACTATGTATTCGATATCCTGAAAGATCTGGGTATCCATTACATTTTCGGTGTACCAGGGACCAATGAAATTCCTATTATAGATGGAACTTCTTATCCGGAAAATGAAGTTCGCTACATTGAGTGTCTTCATGAAAACATTGCCATTGGTGCAGCAATGGGATCGGCCCGGATGACAGGCAAACCAGGTGTAATGGTTGTGCACGTTACTCCGGGTATTGCCCATAGCATTGGCAATCTGTTCAATGCTTACCGTTCCCAGGTACCGCTGGTGATCCTTTGTTGCCAGCAACAGAATGAGCTGGTTACACAGGAACCGCTACTGGCATCTAATCTGGTGGACCTTGCCAAACAGTACACTAAATGGGCGCATGAAGTGCGTACGCCTGATGAAATTCCATTAGTATTACAACGTGCTTTTAAAGAAGCCATGGCACCGCCTAATGGCCCTGTATTCGTATCGATCCCGTGGGACTTCACTATGGTTGCTATTGAAGACGACGATAAGATCAAGGGTGTGACCCGTATCTCTCCGCATTTTACAGGAGATGACGCGACTATTAAACAGGCGGCAGGTATTCTCTCAGCAGCTAGAAACCCGATCATAGTAGCCGGCGATGCAGTAGGTTATGCAGATGCCTGGAATGAATTGCAGGAGCTGGCGGAACTACTGGGCGCACCGGTAGTGTTACAAACCTTTAGCAGTCTGGCTAATTTCCCGAATAATGACTATCACTGGCAGGGAGAGTTGCCTGGTAGTCAGGCGGGCGTTCAGGGTGTGTTCAAAGATCATGATGTGGCATTCCTGATCGGGTTTGGCGCACAGGCGCAGCTGGCGGTGTATAAGTATTCCGACGGACCGTTATTTCCTACTGAACTGAAACAAGTGTACCTGACTAACAACACCTGGGATATTGGGAAGAACTATTATGGTGAGGCTGCAATATTCGGTGATATTAAAGCAACGTTGCCTGTTCTGAACGGTTATATTAAACCAAATCCTCCGGCAGGTGCTGCTGCCAGAAATGAAGAGATGCGCTTGTTATCTGTTAAGAGAGCGGCGGACTGGGATGCGTATCTGGCGGAAGCCATGGAACAGGAAGACATCTGGTCTGTCGTTATAGCTAAAGCATTGAAAGAGGAAATTGAAGAAAGGCAACTGGCGGACAACTTCGTATATGTGCATGAGGCAGTATCAGATGGAGCTCCTTTTCAATATTATCTGCCATTCGGTACCAATGGTGCGAAACCAGTAAGTTATTACTGTGTAGCCGGAGGTTCATTAGGTTGGTCAATGCCGGCGTCCCTGGGTATTAAACTTGAAAATGCCTCATCGCAAGGTACAGGTACAAAGCTTGTGATCAATGCAGTTGGGGATGGATCTTCGCTATTCTATCCGCAGACCTACTGGACGGCTGCACATGAGCAA
Organism: Chitinophaga sp. S165; assembly: GCF_003182155.1. GTDB lineage: Bacteria > Bacteroidota > Bacteroidia > Chitinophagales > Chitinophagaceae > Chitinophaga. The sequence continues at coordinate 25,138 of NZ_QGTG01000010.1, read as the reverse complement.
CTGCCTATTCTGTATATCGTTACGAATAATCAGGAGTATCATACCCTGCAGCTGGGATTACAACAGGTGGTTGCTGCTTATGGAAATTCACTTGGATATGGCTGGAAGCCCAAAACGATGGACCCTCCTTACCTGCGTCTCGAAAGGCCCAAACTCGATTTTGTATCACTGGCAAAAGCATTTGGTGGTGAGAACGGAGAGGTGGTTGAAACGCCCGGAGCAGTTAAGGACGCGATCAAGAGGGGAATTGATCATGTACTTAGTGGTACTACTTCTTATATACTCGATATGAGAATAGCTGGTAATACTCCGGCAGTGCCATCCACGTCTGATACGATCACTGCGCATTACTGCAAGCAACCGGCATTGAATTATTTTCACCAGGATGCAGTAAATGAAAATTTGTTATCTACAGGTAATGAATATATACCATCCAACATTCCTGTAATTTTCTAAAACTATTGTTATTAAAGCAATAAAACCTGCTTGTATAGCGGGTTTTATTGCTTTTGATTTCTAAGACGTTGTTTGTTTATCTTCAAATCCGGTACGGTTCGGAATAAGAAAATCTGCTTTTTAAGCTTTCTTATAATGCATACATATTACCCCATTGGTGAAGGTCTTTGAGCTTACTAGTGTGAGCGGTGTTATTTCGGAGATATTTTTGAAAAGAGGCATGCCCTTACCCAGCAGAACAGGGTTTAATGCCTGTTTTCAGACTTCCTTTATTTTTCTTCGAACCTCTTTTGGGCTTCCTGTGATACAGGAGTAAAGAAGTTTACCAGGTTGCCGTCAGGATCCCTGAATAAAAGCGAACGATTTCCCCATGGCATTGTTGTTGGTTCCTGTACAACGTCTATGCTGGTTATATTTGATAATTGTTGGTATTTATTGTCTACATCATCAACCAGGAACTCAATAATAACGGACCTGTTACTAGCTGCATCGGCAATACTATTACCGCCGAATAGAGACAATGTACGGGTGCTTCCTATAGCTAATGCCCCTGAGGATGTCCGTATTTCTGCAAAATCATCAGTGTACCATCTAAATGGTATTCCGGTGGCGGTTTCATAGAACTGAACAAGGCGTTTGATGTCGGCAGTAATAATGCGAATTGATGAAAGATTCATGTCGTGTTGGATTTTAATTGAACACGAAATAAATCTAGCCAGGTGACAACCCTATGTCAGTAGGGGAATTCCAAATGACAAAATAGTCACTGATCAGCTCAGAATTGTTCTTATCATAAAATGGGATAATCGGGAATGATGGGCGTATATAGGTGGCAGTTGAACCGCCAAACCGTTTGTTATTGGTTCGCTGTTTTTTCGTCATTTACATATTCCAGGATGTCACTCGGTTGGCAGCTTAAAGCTTTACAGATTGCGTCTAATGTGCTGAAGCGAATTGCTTTTGCCTTTCCTGTCTTTAAGATAGAAAGGTTGGATAATGTCAAATCAACTCTTTCAGAAAGTTCATTTAGAGAGATTTTCCGCTTCGCCATCATCACGTCCAGGTTTACAATAATTGGCATAACTTAAATTGTTAAGTCATTTTCGGATTTCATATCTATAGCATTTTGTAATAGTTTTTCAAATATCGCTGCAGCAGTTGCAACTACGACGGCAGCAAAAGTGGTTACGATACACATGGCAAGAAAGCCTGCAGGGTCGTCGTCTTTATTATGGAATATCTTGATGTATAATCCTGCCAGCACAATTAAAATGCTTAATACGATAGCACAATGCTTTATGCTCCTTAAAGTCTTGACTGAGTTGGAAGAAAACACTTTATTTTGTCCGATATATCCAAGTAATCTGAACGCCTTATATAGTCCAACAAAAAACGCGATCGACGCTGCGTATCCATACAAGATGAACGGATCAGCGTAAATACTGAACAGGTCTAAGTTGGTGGCTCTTCCTTCGGTTAAGGGGACCCGGATCAGAATGGCAAGTGCTACAAGGCCAATAAGTACGATGACTGCCTGAAGAAATATTATTGAAATTCTTTTCATAATGATGGTAGGAATTTTAGACTACACCTCAAAAATAATAAATAATTATCGATAAACAATAAATATTTATTGCTTTTTGGGAAATGTATTCCATTTAATGCCATTCTTATCAGACTGATCTACGATTTCAGGTTGATTGGCAGACTGTTAGGATTAGGATTTGTGGTCAACAGATCATCAACAACCTGTTCTGTCCGGATTTTTCCACTGGTGCACGATGAACACAGGGAGGAACCTTACTTTCAGGATGATCAACCGCCAGCCTCCATAGGTGGCCAAGACCTAAACTTATTGGATGTGCATTTGGCCTGGCCTGATAATGCAGATCAAAGAAATGTTCACTTAAGAATGATTCAAATCCTTCATCTGCTCCATCATATAGCTTTTTGAGTTGGTCACGTATTTCCGGAATAAGTACTTTCTTTTCGACTTGTGAATTTGGTAATATTTCACTCGGATCGCCATAGTAGGTGCATAAAAAGGTATCGACAGGTATGGGAGAACGGTCCACATGAAAAGAATAAACATCCGTAGGAAAGAAGGGGTAGGCTTCATCCCGATCATAATATTTGATCACGTTAAGGATTGGTGATGCGCCATGGGCTCTCAATACTTCGAAGTCATTAAAAAGGGTTTCACGGGCAAGCTGCCCTTGTTCACTCAGCTTAAGTTCACGAAGTTCCTCTTCTTCAATTGTTGTTATATTTCCGCTTAGCGCTACCTTTTTAACGATCTCAGAAAAATCGCCCGTTAGCTTACGCGCCCAACAGAGTGCATTAGTTACTCCGCTAAAAGGCGTAGAAACCAGGTCATTAAAATTTGTGACACATTGAATTTGATTCTCTGCATGAGATAGATCTATCATATTGATAAATAATGTAAAATTATTTGAGAACGAAGCACAGAAAAGTAGCTGGCTTAGCCAGAACCAATGCTGGTTGAAAACTTTTTGATGAAGATAGCAACAAAAAAGTTGAGCGCTCAATTTCAGATGGCAATATCCGGGATGTTATTTCAAAAAGGGAACAGGGGATTAATCTACGGGGTATATAGCAATGTCATAGAGTAACTTATTTCCGGTCAGGGATTTCAGGATCATTTAATAATGATCCTGAAATTTTTGTCAAGGTATAACATGATCGGTGTAGTTACGGTAACATACAACGCATTGAAATAGTGACTATATTCGTGATGAGCCATGTGGGCGGTAAAAGCACCAACGGCGAATGGAAATAACAGCAGCAATCCCAGGTTCCTGAATGGGGCTTGATACAAACCGAAAAGTACTATCAGCCAGCCGCCCAGTTCACCGTAACCGATCAGTGTGGTCCAGGTGTAGTCAAAGCCCAGGAAATTCATTCCTTCCATCATTGATTTGGTATGAAACACTTTTTCAAGTGATGCATAACCGAATACATAAATGTAATAACTGAGTAAAAGCCAGTATGCTATGTTTTTGAACGTTTTCATAAATTTGTAGTTATAAATCGTCTGAATAAATTTTCAATTATTTTCTTGCACAAAATTAAATCGCAACTGGTAGTTTTGTAAGTACTAACGAAATTCTCCAGTACTAACAAAAAGGTAAGAAATGAGAAAACTCACATCAACGAACGCGCTTAATGAGAAGCTCATTAATGACAGCTGTGGTATGGGCAGGGCATTAAATGTTATTGGAGGGCGCTGGAAGCCTGCAATCCTATATAAACTGAACAATTCCACGATGCGTTACAGCGAATTAAAGAAATCCATTACAGGTATTTCCGAGCGAATGCTTGTTGCCCAGCTCCGGGAATTGGAAGAGGATCAGGTGATCGAGCGGATCGTTTATCCGGAGATCCCACCCCGCGTGGAATATCGTATGACCGAGTTGGGGAAAACCATGGGACCAATGCTGGAAGCGATGTCAGACTGGGGAGATATCCACCGGGAAAGAGTAGCTGACAAGTACGCAGCGTCTGCAAATAGCCAGGATTAAGAATTGCATGAGCCTCACATCCCGAATGGATCGCGTATTAGTCGTTCAGGTAATGCGTGATAATTTTACTAATGGTATCTGCTTTATTAAAAACCATGAGATGTCCTCCGCCCTTAATGCGATAATCAGGATGCACGAGCCTATGGGTTATTACCCTATCGGCCGTTCCGTGTATCTGGATAGTTCTCTCCGGCGCTGCTTTATTATCCCAATAAGCAATACTTTTCAATGCCCAACGAAAGAACGATACATCTGTATGTGCCAATAAATTGGTTAAAGTCTTTTTATCTTTGGGGGATTTGGCGCCAAAATATTGATAGGTGAGAAAGTTAGCCCGTCGTATCAGTGAACCGGGAATGATCCGATAGAATCCCAATTTCATGAAAAAAAACTGTTTCCTGTTCAATTCACTTTTTGTTCTGACGGAAGATATCAGCACCATTTTGTTTACCTTAATTTGCTTGGATACCTCCACCGCAACGATTCCTCCAAAGGAAAGCCCGATGATATCCGGATTTTCAACTGTGATCTGGCTCTTGATCCTGCCCGCATATTCCCTTATTGATTCAGTTCGCAGTGCAGGGATCCAGTTTATGTAAACTTTATGGTATCCAGGAAGTTCCAGGTTCATGAAGACACTTGAGTCTGCCCCTAAACCACTAAAAAGATAAACAGTTTTTTGTTCTTTTTTTGCTGTATCCTGCGGTGTTTGAGCGCCCGCCACAAGACTACTGACCATAAATATAATCCCAAAAATCACTTTCACGCTTTGCGTCATATATTCCTTTACTTCCTGCCTGCCAGGCACTTTTAGTATAATTGTTCACAATATTACCCCAGTTCAGCATATAGTATTCTGCAATGCTACTGCTATCTGCGGTACAAGTTACCTTCCGGTAGTTCGCCATACTTTTTATGGAAAAAGTTCAGGAGAACCGCCGAAGGGTATTACCTAAAGCAAGTATAATACCATTTCTTAAATTGAAGCAGGGAATTATTGTATTGAAAATGGAAGATGATTAATTTTTCAATTATTTCCGGTTTAGTTCATTGCCCGCGTTTATCACAGCGTCATTCACAGCTTTCACCCTTTCAATATCCATTTTCTCTATAGCTCTGTCATAGGTCAGTATGCCATTCACCTCATGTTCAACATCCGTCGTCTGCGTGTATATGGCAATACTTAAACCCTGATATCGCATCAGCTGTTCTACCTGGTCCATCAGGAGCACGTACCTGTCAGTTAATCGGTCTCTGGTTGCTTCATAAGCATATGCGTTATTTTCCACCGGCCACATATGTCCCCGTACAAACAAACCGACGCCGCCAAATTCACCAAGTGATGCGGCGCGCGTGCTGTCAGGTTTTGAAGCACCTTTGGGTCCGACATAAATATGTGTATCTACAAAATCGCCATTACCGGGATCTCCGGCTGCTTTTTGATACCCCGGATTATTATTAAATCCTGAATTGCCGTTTACCAGTCTTGACGGATCGAGTTTTTTCACCCAGTCAGTTATCTCTTTTACGTCAAAAGCACCCCAGTTCTCATTGAAGGGTACCCAGGTAATGATAGAAGGGGAGTTATAAAGATCATCGATCATCGCATGTAATTCCTTCCGGAAAGCGCTTCTTACCTTTGCCGTGTCTTCATGCTGATACCAGATAGCCGGCATATCCTGCCATACCAGCAGACCAAGTTTATCCGCCCAGTAATAGAAGCGTTTCGGCTCAGTCTTCATGTGTTTTCTGATTAAATTGAAGCCCGCTTTTTTGGTGAATTCGATGTCGTATTTTAAGGCGTCATCTGTAGGTGCCGTGAGAATACCATCAGGCCAATATCCCTGATCAAGTAATCCGACCTGCATCACAAACTTGTTATTCAACAGCGGTCTTATGACGCCGTTTAACTTACCAAGTTTGATATCACGCATACCAAAATAGCTCCTGATCTCATCAGTGATCTTCCCTTTGTTATCTGTCAGGGTAATGGAGAGGTCATACAGAAATGGATTATCGGGCGACCATAACTTTGGATTATTTATTGGAATATATAATTTCGTTCCGGATCGTCCGGAAATTTCAGACACCATTTTTTTTCCATCAAATGCAGTTGCCCGCACCTGTGCAGCATCAGCATCTACAAATACTTCCAGTCTGTTGTTTGCAAGATCAGGCAATAGCCGGATGTTTTTAATATAATGTTCACTCACCGGCTCGAGCCATACACCTTGCCAGATGCCTGAAGTAAAAGTATAATCTCCCCTCGGACCGTTTTTGCCGGATGGTGTCGTGCCGTCGTTTGCATCATGTGCGGCAACGACGATCGTATTGGTACCTGCTTTTAGAAATTTCGTAATGTCTATATGAAAAGATGTATAGCCACCGGAATGTGCTCCTGCTTTTTCTCCATTAACAAATAACGTTGCATCATGATCAACCGCATCGAAATTTATAATGATCTGTTTGCCATTCCAGGTAGCAGGAATTTCGAATGTGCGGCGGTACCACATGTTTATTTCCTGGTTGCGCTCAATGCCTGAAAGAACTGATTCAGGACAATATGGCACCAGTATCTTTTCGGTCTTATCACTAAAATTCACTGGCTTTACAGGAGCTAATGCACTGGCGACGTTTTTACCGCCAATATAATCCCACTTCCCGTTTAAGCTCATCCATTCCTTGCGTTCCAGCTGTGGACGCGGATATTCAGGAAAAGGAGCTGTTGACTGCATTGCAGCCTTTGTCCATTGGGTAGGTAGTTTAGGTTGCTGCGCTAAAGAAGTTTTAACAAAGACTCCGTGGAACAATATGAGTCCCCATAAAAGCAGGCATTTTTTTGTTTGCATATATTTGTCAAGGTTACACCTGAGACAAAATACATTTTTTTCTTCATTATCATGGTACTCCGCAGATCATCGTAAAGGGCACTATCTTTTCAGAATTTTTCTCTCTATCTTATGCGCCATATGAGCACACATCCTCTTCCTACAAAACCACATTATCTTGTACTGGACGGGCTACGTGGTGTAGCCGCATTGATCGTTGTCATTTTCCACGTATTAGAAGCGCATTCCACGAGTCATCTTGATCTGATGATCAATCACGGTTACCTGGCCGTTGATTTCTTTTTCCTGCTTTCGGGTTATGTTATTGGTTATGCCTATGATGACCGCTGGCAGAAAATGTCTATCGGTACCTTTTTCAAACGCAGGCTGGAGCGGCTTCAGCCTATGGTGATCATGGGTATGATCATAGGCGCTATTTTCTTCTACGCATCTGATTCGCCACTGTTCCCGGCCATTCACACCGTGCCGGTATGGAAACTATTGCTGATCATGCTTATCGGTTTCACCCTCATACCGATCCCTGTTTCCTGGGATATCAGGGGATGGCAGGAAATGCATCCGCTGGATGGGCCAGCCTGGTCACTGTTCTTTGAATATGTCGGTAACATTCTTTATGCACTTGGCATCAGGAAATTATCAAAATCAGCGCTCTCTATACTCGTCGGCCTTGCCGCTATTGCGCTTATCTATCTGACCGTATTCGGTCCTACCGGCGACGTTATCGGCGGATGGTCTATAACCCCAGAGCAATTAGGCATCGGCTTTACCCGCCTGATGTTCCCTTTCTTTGCCGGTCTGTTGTTGTCCAGAGCTACTAAACCCACGCGTATTAATAATGCCTTCCTGTGGTGCGGCATATTACTGACAATAGTGTTGGCCATTCCTCGGATCGGCGGTGCAGATCACCTCTGGATGAATGGTATTTACGAATCTTTTATCATCATTCTCGTATTCCCGTTGATCGTATATCTCGGCGCAAGCGGCCAGATCCACAGCAACAGAGAATCTAAAATATGTAAATTCCTTGCGGACCTTTCCTATCCGTTATACATCACACACTATCCGTTCATTTACGTTTATACTGGCTGGGTAAGCGCACACAAGGGCACAAACATGCCATTGGCAGTCGTATATGGTATACTGACATTTGTCGTATCGGTATTAGTAGGCTATCTCAGTCTGAAATACTACGATGAACCTGTAAGAGCCTGGCTGAAAAAAAAAGTAAAGGCATAGTTCTTTAGCGGCTATGTAATCTGCTTAGGATTTGTCATCTTGTTGATCATCAGTTAATAACTAATTACGTGAACACACAGGTAACAAGAAGAAATTTCATTGGTCTTATTGGCATGAGCGGACTAGGTGTCGCTTTGAAAGGCGGCGCTTTTGCAGCTGTCCGTTCCGTCATTACCGGCGCTCCGCTGGAGGCCAGTATTGAGATCGACTTCACGCATCCGGAGGGCACTATAGATGATGGTATTTATGGCCAGTTCATCGAACATCTTGGTAGGGCCATCAATGGAGGTATCTTCGAAGAAGGTTCTCCGCTGTCTGATGCCAAAGGCTTCCGCAAAGACGTGTTGGAGAAGTTCCGTGGTTTGCAACCAAGCATACTACGATATCCCGGTGGCACCTTTACCAAGATCTATCACTGGATGGATGGTATCGGTCCGCTGGCAGAAAGACGCAGCCGTCCTAATCTCATATGGGGTGGTGTGGAAGATAATCACTTCGGTACGGATGAAGCTATTGCCTATGCAAGAGCGTTAAAGGCAGATACCTATTTTGCGGTCAACATGGGCACGGGGACGGCAGAAGAAGCAGGTAACTGGGTCGAATATTGCAACGGTACACAAGATACCTATTATGCGAATCTGCGCCGTAAAAACGGCCATTCTGAGCCTTTTAATGTAAAGTACTGGGGAATAGGCAATGAGGAAGCTGCCGGTCCGGATATCGGTCGTTTACAGGATGTTAAAGAGTTCGTTAAAGAAGCGTGGTTGTATACCAAAGCAATCAAGCTGCAGGATAAAAACGCAAAACTCGTACTCTGCGGTGCTGATGATACCTGGAATGAATATGTTCTGAAAGAAATGGGCGCAGTATGTGACTACATCTCCATGCATCATTATGTCAGCTCTGATAAGAGTAAACCGGCGTCATTGTTCCCGAAGGTCGATCATATGGAAAAACTGGTCCTCACTCTAAAAGGACAGATCCAGGCACTGACACCTGAAAAGGTGACGGACTTCAATAAATGGTACCGCTTCCCGCACAGGGCCAATCCGGTTAAGATAGCCATCGATGAACTGGGGATCTGGGAACCCGGTGGCACGGGCGCGTATCAGCTGGAAGAATATTATACCTGGGAGCACGCATTAGGTACCGCTACCTTCTATAACATCATGCTCAGACAGGCTTCAGTGGTTGGTATGGCCACCTGGGCACAGACAGTCAATGTACTGGCGCCGATTATGACCAGTAAAACAGCTGCTGTTTGTCAGACCATCTATTACCCGATGCAATTCTACCGCCAGCACGCCGGTAATGTAAGTTTGAAAACACAGGTGGTAACTCCCGATCTGAAAATGGCGGGATCGAAGGATTCCAAAGCATTAGACGTAGCCGTCACCCTGCATGACAACGATGGTAGTCTGGTGATCTTTGCAGTGAACCGTCATCCGGAGCAAGCGGTCAAAACAGATCTTCGCAGCATCGATAGTAAAAAGTATGCGCCTGCTGCTGTATACGAACTGAATGCAGCTTCGATCAACGCGATGAACACACTGGAAAATCCGGCGAAGAATGTAGTGACATCAATTGAGAAAAAGCTTGCTGATAACCTTTCCGAGTATACTTTCCCCGCGCATTCCATTACGGCTATCAGGTATAAAAAGATATAAGTATTTTAAAGCGGGAGGTCCCTGCATTCTTATAGGCATAGCATTTGTAATTCAACATTCAATTGGATTGACTATTATCAGCCTGTCAACCATAGGATACAGTTCCTTGCTGTTTGATCGGCGTAATAAGGTCTCTGGAGCATAGGTGATCAATTTGCAAAAGGAGAGTTCTAAAATTACTATGATATGATAATAAAAACAGCTTCGCCAATGGATCAGGCCAGTGCTATTTGTGTATTGACTTTGGCGTTCAGCAGTGATCCGATGGCACGATGGAGCTTGCCGGATCCGGCAAAATATCTGGCAATATTCTCGTCCATAGTAAAGGCTTTCGGCGGAAGCGCGTTCGGGAAGGGGACAGCTTACATTGCCAGTGATATCAGCGGCGCTGCCCTATGGTTGCCGCCCGGTGCGAAATCTGATGAAGAAAGTTTAAAGAGGCTGTTCGATGAGAATACAGACAATAGTATAAAAAAAGACATGCAGGGAATTTTTGAGCAAATGGAAGCGTTTCATCCAACCGAACCGCACTGGTACTTGCCGATGATAGGTGTGGACCCGACACATCAGGGGGCAGGCGTGGGGTCCGCACTAATGACGGAAGCGCTGAAGGCCGTTGACCGTGATGGATCAATTGCGTATCTTGAATCTTCAAATCCCAGGAATATTTCGCTATATGAACGTCACGGTTTCGAGGTTATCGGTGAAATTCAATCTGGCAGTTCACCTATTGTACGGCCCATGTTGAGAAAGGCGCGATGAAATGAAGGAAAATCCAAGCCGGCTAAACTGAAGGGAGACGTTTTTTTGATTATCTAAATTCAGTCACAATGCTTTACTAAGCATCACAACGTTGCCTTCCTCCTTTTCTTTCTGAAAGCCCAGCTTTTCAACCAGGCGAATTGCATGGTTATTGTCTGCCTGCGTTTTGCCTATGATTTTTTTTGCCTGATAATGTTTCCCTGCATATTCCATAAGAAGTGTAAAAGTAGACTGCATATAACCCTTCCCCTGATAGGCTTTGAATAGGGATCCTCCAATTTCAATTTCCTTATTCTTCTGATTCCAGTCATGCAAGGCGCAATCTCCGATGATTATTTCCGGGCGGTCTCTAAGTCGTATAGTGAATAAGCAATTGCACAAATTGAGAATCCGGGTTGTAAATGCCCACGGGGTTTCATCCGGGAGAAAAGGTTGCTCATCTGCTCTTTCGCAATAGAGTTGGTAATATACCGCAGCATCTTTTTCAGTCAGTGGATGCAGAAGAATCGTATCGTTTTTTAAATCCATCATCGATTTTTTTCAGAATACCCGTGAAATTACAGAATAAAAAAACAGAAAGCCCATGACAAGCCATTTATAGAAAGGCATCTCAGGCAGTAGTAAGAGGTCTGTTTTGTTATCATCCAAATAATGACGATTATAAAGTATTTATTTACAAAGGTTACATTTTTATTTACAATCCAGGTTTTACTCTCTAAAGGGTATCAAAGTAACTTCGCTGGATGAAATACACGTCGCCATTAAAAAGCAAAAAAATAAACAAATGAAAAATAAAAAAAACGTTTTGTCCTGTTTTATTATTCTGTTAATAGGAGTAATTTATTTTGCCGTACATGCTCAACAAAAAAATGGTACTCATCGCGCTGACTTTTCTGGCGAATGGAAATCCAAAGAGTCGATAAGTATGGGCGGAAATATTGTTTGCGTATATGAAGAGGGTGATCGTATGCGCTCAAAAACAATGAAAATAACAGAGCAGGCAGATTTTCTAACCATAGAAATACCAAACCCGTCTCCCGGAGCAGCGTCGGATACAAGGCAGGAGAAACTGACCTTCGACGGTAAAGAAAGCCGCATTAATTATGACAGGGAAAGAGGAAAGAAGTTTACCGTGAAGTTGTCAGCTGAGGGACAAACTATGACTGTTAACTCAATTGTACACCTGATGGTTGTCACTCCTTTCAATATAAATGTTCAGAAGCAAGCATTTGTTTACTTAACAGAGGTTTGGAAGTTGAGCAATGATAGCAAGTCTATTTCTGTTCAGGCCAATGCAAAATCAACCTCATGGGGCGGCGAGCGTTCCTGGAAGACCGTATTCGATAAAGTCCCTTAGTATTCAAAAACTTTTTTGTACAGACCCGACTTATTCGGATCGCCCCTTTTTTCTTTGAAATGAGTTTTGGTTATGTAGAGAAGAAGTCAAGTGAAAGATTTTGGGAATAATATAGACAGATATACGATGCATAGAAACTATATGTCAGGTTAATGGCAAGAATGGTCTTTGACGCTATTCGGGGCTGGCCTGGTTTAAAACGCTTGATAAAACTATTCAACAACACTATCTGGGCATCTGAACTTCTTTGATAATAGGAGCACTAACGCGGCTGCGGAGTCATTCAATGCAAAAATTAAAGCCTTTAAAAATGCCCTCCGGGGTGTGAGAGATGTAGAATTTTTCCGTTATAGACTAATCAAAATCTTGCTTAGATTCCTAATCCCCCAAGTTTTCAAGGATCATGTTGAATTCTTGAGGGATTTGTATGTTCAGCATAGATTTCAGAACATCCAAACAAGGCAAATTTCTATAACCGTTACCCCTCGCATCGCAGTTTCGAACCGAACGGTTTTGACAATTCGGAACTTCCCTGATAATAGCCTCGCCCGTATAGTTAATCCTTCTGAAGTATTCGAATAGGCTTTCTACCGGCTTCATATAAGCTTATTATAAGGTTACTAAAAGGATATTTAAAGGTCATTTATATATCAAATCGATATTGAAGTGCTCTTTAAATGATATTTTAATGACCATTTAATATACTTATACGTACCTTAGATAAACGATACAGGAAACTTGTATTACTAACCTCAAAACGACCTTTTTATGGCCATTGTTAAAGACAATATCCTCATGCAGCTTGTACGGGGTTCTCTCGGCAAGCAAATCACGATCTACGAAAGGAATGGGCAGATCATTATGGCGAAGAAACGCGGCCCTTCAAGGAAAAAACCTACACAAAAGCAGCTGGAGGCAAGGCTTAAGATGACCATTGCCTCGGCACGTGCGCAGCTCATGCTGGAAGATCCACAGATAAAGGCTTACTATCAGTCGCTGGCAGGACCAGGGCAAAATGCCTATAATATAGCTGTGAAGGATGCTTACCGCAGCCCTGAAGTCCAGAATATCAGGTTAGAAAAGGAGGAAGTGGTAGTGGCCGCCCAAAATGAGTTCCGGGTAGCAGAAGTGGAGGTAAAGGTAGTAGACGCTGACGGTGTTATTACAGAAAGCGGGCGTGCAATTTTGGGCCGGAACGGCGTAGATTGGTATTATAAAGCAGCCACATTGCCTGCGGGTGGTAAAATCATTGTGGTGGCGAAAAGTTTGCCGGGGAATCGAACCGTAAAGGAATTGCTGGTTACATAAAAAACGTCTTCACTGTTTATGAATGGCCTCTTTCCGATTGGGGATCATTCTCGAATACGCTTTAATTTGCCAGCTGGCTTGGGTTATTTTAATATGTGTTATTCCGTAACAAAAGCGGATAGGCGTAACAGTGACTTAATCATACCAGTGCTAGTACTGATTCCACCTTCCGCCTGTTCGGTATAAAATATTAATGGGATGATTATGTGGTTAAATAGAAGCATTGTAATTCTGGTTTACTATCTGGATATTTGTTTTCCGTAACTTCAGGATTGTTTTGACAGCTAAACTGAAAACTCATGACAACTAAAAAATGGATTCTACTAACTGGGGCGACATTTTTTCTGGTACTTGGATTTTTAGCATTTAGACCAATACCTACGCCAGACGAAAATGAGCTTTTACATGCAAAAGGACTTGTAACCGAAATAAATGAATCCGGAACCAAGGACATTTTTTTCAAATTACAAGGATTTGACAGAACATTTTATGCAAACAGAGGGCTTGAGAAAGGGTTGGACCTAAAAAGGTTAAGGGCAGTCTTTATCAATAAAGAGATTTTAATAAAGTACCCGAAATACTGGACGCCTTTAGATCCCACTAATTCACAGAGACATATCTCTAAAATTGAGTTCAACGGGCAAACAATTTTTACGGAGCTGAACAACTAAAATGCCTTGACAGGTTATTATTATAAACTACTACATCGGTGGGCAAGTGCCTGCTTTGCATAGTTTTTGAGTTACTATATGTCAAGATCAAGCGCCCAGGAGTTTTATTCTTATAAATAGAGCATTTTAGCTTTTTATAAAGAGGAAAAGAAAAATGGAAGCTGTTAATATTTGTAATAGGAAATGTCCGCTAGTTTTATAAGTAATTTATAAAATGGTTGTATATAGCATAAAATACAAAATCCGCTGCTAGAGCGGATTTTATATTTTATGTGCCCAGTAGCGAATTATTCTCGAACCAATTGTCAATGATATTTAATAAGTTAGGTAAAAGTGCTACTCCTTAAAATCTATATAAATGTAATATATGTAGCGTCTCACTTTTTGTAAATTTGGATCCAGTCTTCGTTCCTTGGCTTACCATTTATATGACGTCTTTTCCATAAAAGGTAGTTGATACGATATATCTAACCAGCTGGCCGAAATTGCTGATGTTCAAACATATACTCGCCATAATTTTCCCAAACAACAATTATTTCGTTCTTATATAGATCTTCAATAGCTGGCCCTATTTTAATAATATCGAGCGGAATATTATGAATAAATTGATAATGGATAAACAGTTCATCCCATTGGCCTTTGAACCACACAATTGCATTGTAATATATCATTACTTGTTCGTAGTTAGACAATTGAGCTCTGAGCATTTTGATATATTCTCTTTTCTGTTCAAAGTCCAAAATTTCCTGATTGAGAATATATTGGCAGCTTCTAAATAAATGCCTGTAAAGATGCCCTAGTTTATTGTCGTATCCATTGAATGGGACGTTTTCAAATAGGCAAGTTTTTATTTTATTATTAGCAGGATCTATATAGCTAAATCGAAAGGTTTTCCGTGAGGCGTTCAGTCTTTTTATTCGCTTTTGGTCATTACGAATTTTGCGGAAGTATTGCATACTACTATTAAACATTTCCTTCTGAAAATCGCTCAATTTTTCGATGTTTTGCTTACTACTAGCAATTTGGATTCCATAAAAAAATATAAAGTATGCTAATTCCAAAAGTTCCATTTCTGAAATGCTATTATGAGGCTTGAAAATGTACTGGCCACTAGCATCTTTCACTCCGCCTTTAAGGAGTTGATAAATTACCCTAAGTTCATGATGCATAACTCTAAATAAAGTTCTACCATTAATTTCATCCGAAAATGTTAACTCGTTAATATTCTCCTTGTGAATTTTTAGTAACTCAAAAAAACGGTTCTCTATTTGTTCCAATTTATGAGTTTTGGATTGCTCCTTGAGTGTTTTTTCAAAATGTTGTTGCTGCTGCACCATCGATCGCTCAAATTGTTGTCGTTGTTCGGCATTGGCCCGGTATTGAATGAAAAATGCGAGAAATGTTAGGATTACTCCTAGAATAGCAATTGGCGGTCCCATAATTCCACCAAGTGTATCACCAATCTGGCCTGTGTCACAATAAATCTGATAGTTCTTGCTATCGTGAATCCAGAAGGGAAAATGTGCTACCCAGTAAACAAAACCTATTATTATTAGAAAACCACCAAGACCAATTAGAATTGGACTATGTATTATGGAACTTAGTTTCTTAAACCAGCTTTTAACTAAAAGTTTTATGGAATCTGAGTCGAATGACATCGTATAGAGATATTAATTATACAATCTCCATCTTTTTATCTAGATAACCAAAAGGTCCTTTTCTCGTTAATATGAGCAGCTATATGACACTAGTCAAGGTCAGACAAGCATTTTGAAGATTTCCTGTGATAGATAGCCGTTGTAGTTACGAGGAGCCTGCAGAGCAACTATAGTTTTTTTGAAGCTTTTGTAATTAAGCTTTCTTTTTCCGCAGCTCATTCAATTTAGCCTCCGTAGTTGTAAATCAAATGAACTTAAAGGAAAAATGAGTAGAAGGAGAAAGGGGATTTGCCGAGCTAATTATACAACCGAGAATTCTTTCAAATTTTAAAACACGAGTCCATCCATTACGTACGCTTACCTCCATCGAAGAAGTTCTCATTTAATCTAACAGCCGGTTATCAATTATACAAAGTCACAACTGTACGATATGAGAGGACAATCAGACTATTACCGCTTATCGAACCTGTTTTAAATTGAATATGAAACATTTGTAAAATTTAGTAAGATAACCAAAAATGCAAAAGCCGCTCGTAGAGCGGCTTTTGCATTTTACGTGCCCAGAACTGGAACGAGTTCAGTTCTGAAAATCAAGTCGTTATGGAGCCTGTGTGTCAAATATGTGTCACGGATTTAGAACTTTTCGAAAAGTAGCTTATTCTGCACACTTTCCTACTCTTTCTACCTGTCACGCTAAATTTACTGAAATTTTTGCGATCGAATACGTAGAAAATCAATTTGGGGTGTAAATTAGGATGATCTTCCTCTAGCTTACAAATCTTATTATTCTGACTATATCCGAAACGTCCATAGTACAAGCAATTAACTTTCTATTTTATATTGCAATTCGACTTGCACTTTTTCATTATCATTAAAGCTCTTTAGAATTGTCAATTATTACAATTTCTGCAATTAATCTTAATAGATAAATTTCTTTTGTTAAATATTGGTCATCGCGAAATGGAGTGTATTTGCTCTTATCAGTTTCTTTACTATGGACAATAGAGTTTCTAGTCAAATAAATTCGTTTTGCTAGATTTACATAAATTTCATTTGTATTAGTGCTTTCAAAATTAACTTTATTGCCTCTTGAAAAAGAAACTTCAGTAGTCTTGAAATATTCAACAAGTGTGCTTGAAATTGTTATTAACTCGCTGGACAAAAATGGTAAATCTCTTACAAATTTCTTAAGCGTTAATTCTAAGGCTTCGAGTTCATTCAATTGAAATTCATCATTTTTATATTTAAGTCTATTTTGTATTAGGCTGATTAGACCTGCAACATCTTTGTTCCTTTTATATGAAAAATTAGGTTTCGTTAGCTCTGATTTAATACTGTTTAGAATATCATCATTGTATATTTTTTCAAAGAAGTGTTCCAATACATGGTAAAAGGACAAAAACTGATGATCAATGCTTTCACTAGAAATTCCTTTTTGGTAGTGTAGTATTAATTCATTTAAATAAATTCGTTTGGGCGGCTCTAGATCGGAAAAATTGGCTCTTCTTAGATGGCCAATTCGGTACGGTTGTGTGAATTCATCCATAAATCTTAATGGTAGAAATGTGTAGTCAAGGTTGTATCCTAAATTAAACAGAAAAGCATAAATAAGTTGCTCAAATTCTGGTTTACGTTTTGCATTTCCACTACTTATTTGTAATGTCTCGAGCCTTGGCACGATTTCCTTAATTACGTCAATAACGTTCGGCTCATATGGCAAATTTTGCTGTTCTCCTCTGTCAAATATCTTTCTAAGTTTGTAAGGTATAATGCCACCTCTCAGTATTTTTGGGGTATTTTGCTTTGATAGATTATGGATGAAAAAAATCAAATATCTGTCAGAAGGTGCGGCTATTTTATATTCGATTTTGTTTATCGCATCATTTTGTTCAACATCTTTTGAAACAGGGACTCTTATTTCATCACGAACTAAAATTTCATACGAATTACTGTTAAATAGTTCTACATCTTGTTCTGTGCTAAATAAGGTAAGCTCTTCTATTATATTATTTACTTGTTCCTTTAATAGGAACGCCTTTTTATCTGAAATCAAATTAAACAAAACCTTGCTTTCAGTTTCTTCAATTATTTTAAAGTTGAACAGAATTTGTATAGCATCTTTAATTTCTTCAAATTTCATATTGATTGTATAGATTTATAATAATTTAGTATGTTCAAATATTGAGCTGATGTGACATGAACTAGCAAAACTTTCGTAGATGATTAGTTTCCATGGCTGTTTAAACCGATTAGATCCTTTAGTTGTTAAATTAAATTATAACAATAATGTTAGCGTTTAATTCGGTACTAGTTAGGCTATTTTTTTTCAAAAGAAGTTAATATTACGTTAATGAGCTAAGAAAGCAAACATGTTGCTATTTTAAATCAGACCTAATGCTAAAAATGATGAATGGCAAAAATCAGACTTCAATAATATACTTATCTACTACATCGCATATTTCAAGAAAAATAGTGACACAGTCGGATAATCTTATCAGTTGTATTAAAAGTCAAAACAAAAGGAATAAATAGCAGGATAAACATTGTATTTGTATTTTAACTGATTTTTTCAAAGAAAGGATAAAGAGATTAAATTGTGGTGCTAAGTTGTATCAAAAAGAAAACTTTTCATGACTAATATCGGAATGATAATTCTGCTCAAGGAATAATGCCCGTGAGAGTACTGAAAAAGAGATTACTAGCGTCATTTAGAAATATAAATCCGAGTCTCATAGGGGAAGGAAAATGATGAAAATATAGAATTTCAAGTTGATTGCGAAAAAATCGCAAGTCCCAAAACTATATTTGGAAGAATTTTTATTCAAGAAACATTTCTATCTTATCTATGGTATAACTGTTACAGTTTTCTTACTATAGTTCTACTCAGAATTGAGAATGCATTGTCTCCCACGAAGAGTATGTCCCTCAATGAACTATTTCTGTTTTCGGAGGCTGAGGCTACATGGGCTTACGGATTTTCTTTAATTGATAAATATAGTGACTGGAAGCTTGATATGCCTAATCCGGAATACATTAAGTCTGGTTATGAGAATCTTATTGAGCGAACAAATCTCGCATATCTTTCAACGGTTAATTTCATTTTGGCTCATGAATTCGCTCATCAAGAATTATCACATTGTTTAGCTATCGATAGTGACCATCTTAAATCTATTGAACAAGAAAAAGAAGCTGACTTAAGGGCATTTGAAATAATAATGGCTGGAGAGAAGAATGGTGATGTTAATAATATAAAACTCGGTGCTATGATTGGAGTATGGTGCTTAGCAATGGTTGTTATATTACATAATGAATTTTGAAGTCCTATTTAGTTCTTTAAAAAGCTTCACTATTCTAATTTTAGTTTTTGTTGAATTATTTTATTAATTATAATGTAAAATGACCTTTTCCATGAAAATGGTCTTCTCATATCAAGGAAAAACGTAAATTTGCGCAAATTTTTTGCAAAATCATTATTTTATAGTATATTAATATGTAAACTCTCTTGAATAGACCTGTTTATAACATAAAGTACTACAGTTGGTAATAGCTTTTTTGGATAGGCAGATTCGGGCGCTTTGTGAGGATCCTGTTATTTCAGCAACCAAATTTGGTGTGGCAATATCAAAAAATCTCCAAACTCGTCTGGCAGATATTAGTGCTGTTGAGAATTTAACAGAACTTCCTCCTGAAAATCAAGGACAAGCTGGTAATGAAGATCATTCCATATATATTCTCGACCTCGGGGAGGGATATGGGCTTGTTTTTTGTTCTAATCACATAAAAAATAAGCCTAAAAATTCTTTCGGAAATATTGATTGGAATAGGGTAACACGTATTAAAATATTGAAAATTGAAAAGATATGAACAAATCTGAAAGTTTTCAACCAATGTGGGCATCAGTTCCCGGCGATACCATTTTGGATATTTTAAGTTCAAAAAAAATGTCTCTCCATGAGTTTGCTAAAGGAATGGATAGTGACGTTGAATATGCTAGAGAACTTTTGCATGGATTCGTTGAGATAAATAGAGATGTTGCTCAAAAATTGGAAAAGACTGTTGGCGGATCTGCCAACTTTTGGGTTAATAGGGAAAATCAGTATCGTGAAAGCATCACGAGATTAAGAGAATCCGAGGAAAAGGAATGGCTGAAAGAGCTTCCCATTAAGGAGATGAAAAAGTTCAATTGGATTGGTGAAACCTCAGATATCGTTCAGTCTTGCCTGCGTTATTTTAATGTACCAGATGTATGGGCTTGGAGAAAAAAATATGGAGTTGTAACATCTTTAACCGCATTTAGGAAATCCGAGAAGATCAGCTCAAATCCAGCTTCAGTTGCTACATGGATTAGGCAAGGTGAGATTCAGAGTGAATTTATTAAATGTAATGATTGGGACGCTCAAAGATTTGAGAAAACCCTTAAAGCATTACGTGCTTTAGTAAAATCTAATAAGCCAAGTGAATTTCTTGTGAAATTAAAGGATGAATGTGCTAAATGTGGGGTTGCTGTAATCATTGCTCAAACTCCTACAGGTTGCGCTGTTAATGGTGCGACCAAATTTCTAACGGAGAAAAAGGCAATGATTCTTTTAAGTTTCAGACATAAGTCGGAGGATAATTTCTGGTTTACTTTTTTTCATGAAGCAGGACACTTATTGTTACATGGAGAAAAGTTAATTCTTGAAAATTCCCCTAGTACGCAAGAAAGTATAGAGGAAAAAGAGGCCAACGAGTTTGCACTGGATATTCTTATCCCTAAAAATCTTCAAGTTCGCCTAAGAACAATGCCAGTTAACGCGAGGGAGATTAAAAACTTTGCTAAAGATGCTGACATATCGCTGGGAATTGTTGTGGGCCAGCTTCATTATTTAGAGCGTATGCCTTACAGTGCATTTAAGGGTTATATACGTCGATATGAATGGGAAGAGATTTTTCATAATTAACCTCTAAATGGAATGTAGGTATTGGGAGATTTTTGCCAATTGCAGATTGCATCTTCTAAGACTTGCATTCCGAAACGTAATTGGAGTTTTTCTTGCAAAGACATTAATAAGTCATCTAATTCTTTTTCAGTAAGAACTCCATTTTTTTTTCCTTCAAACAACAATCGGCCACCTGTAACAGGGCCTGTTGCGTTTTCCATATATGCAGAACCCGGTTCTATATCAACAATTCCGAGTTTACCGCACATAGTTAAATAGTCGAATTTGGCCATTCTTCCAAAACCTTTAACTTGGTCTATACCTTGATAGAGTATATCGAAAAGAGCTTGTGGATTATTTCCACCATTTTCGACAGCATTTTTTACTAAATCATGATGGTCTTTTGTGTCTCCTATCCAACCGATGTAACTCCTCACTGTAGAACCCGTACCAGCATTAGAATCTGCATTTAAACTTTGATATTTTCGGTGATTTCCGAAACTACCGATCCTTTTTAAACGAGCAGTGTTTAATCTTAACCACAAAATAAATCCCTCAATATCATTACTCACATGTTGCCAATCCCAATGATGTGCATTACCTTCCGCTCGATATACTTCGCGAGCAAGTCTCCAACCAGACTTGAGATTTTTACCAAAATGAATAGCTAAAAAAACTTGCCAATGAGCTTCATTGATATTACCATTTTGACGAAAGTATGCAGCTGCTTTTACAGGATCATAATTTGGATTATTAGGATCTGTACATGATGCTGATAATTCTTTATCGCGAATTGTTTCAACATATTTTACTCGTCTAATGCTATCAACCATTTGTGCAACAAGACTTTCCATTGCCTGGGGTTTTGCTATACCTGGTAATGGATGAGTTTTTTTCGCAAATTCTATTAGCTTTTGTGAAAGACTATTTGCTATTTCTATATCTTCTGGTCTCATATTCCAACTTCATTTGTTATCCAATTTCTAATTGCTAGCTGGACTTCCTTTGTTACACCATAGCTACTCTGAATATTATGATTATACCCTAATACTTTAATAGCTTTTTTAAATTTGTGTCCTCCTAAACTTCTAATTGTCCCTTTATAAGCGTACCCAGCTACTCCACCACCTTTTCTCGGCAGGGTCCAACTATCCATCCTAACCTTTTCAAATGAGACATTTGAAATTTTCTGCAGCGTTTCAACTACTGTTTTTCCATTTAAAATAAGCATTTCTATCTTAGATCGCTTTAATAATAATCCTAAGGTATCTCCGCTAATCTCTAATAATAATTTTTTCTGTTCTAATGTCAAGTCAGTCCATTTAGAAGACGTAGCATATGGAATTAAATCCAAATGACACGCTTCACCAGAAGGAAAGTAGTACGACATGCTTGTTCCGGAAATTATATTGTCTAATTTTTTAAACCATCCATCGTACGGATTCCGAGAGAAATATTCAAAACACAAATTGACGATAGAAGACAAGTGACTTTCATCTATTTCTTCCCACTTCTTTATTCCCAGTGAATTTAAAGTATGAAATCTTCTATAAGAGCCCTCTAGCTCTTTTCCGCTTAAATCAACAAATTCACGATTACTGGGATTTAAGCCAACGGTAGCTATTTTTGACGAAACTAGGTTTCCGAACGAAGGAATAGGACTTCCCCATTCTATTACAGCTGTTTTTTTTATTACAGGATCCTTCAACCGCTTAACTAAAATCGACACTTCCTCATTGAGCATTATAATGTACCTTTTTTGTTATTTATTTTTTTATCAATATATGTATGATATACAGAATCAGATACTTTTCTTCTGAATTCCTTGACCTCATTAGTTTTATCATTCTTTGCGAGGCTAAAAATTACTAACAAATATGCAATATCCTGCCAATAATTTGGTAAATCATAGTTGGAAATGTCAATCTCTTCATTTTTTCGAATTTTCTCTTCTATCTCCAATAACTTGTTTATTGAATTCCATGGATCACCGTCTGGCATGCTTGCCATGTAAATTTTTGTCGATTGTGCTCCCTCATCCAAATAATTATTAACCATTGATTTAGACGATTCATATAAATGTAAACTACCAATTGAATGAATATAGTCGCCAAGTTCCACACCTAGGGTTTTGGCGATTATTTCCTGCAGCATTGTAAATGCAAATACATCATGTGGTAAGCCTTTATATGCGTCATTAGAGCGCATATATACTACCATACTTAGCTTATTTTGTCTAATTAAGAATTGCAAAGTACATGTACACGGTATGTCTTTATAATTGAAATCCTTTAAATCTCTTGCTTCAAA
Organism: Chitinophaga sp. S165; assembly: GCF_003182155.1. GTDB lineage: Bacteria > Bacteroidota > Bacteroidia > Chitinophagales > Chitinophagaceae > Chitinophaga. Next base: position 2,403 of record NZ_QGTG01000010.1, on the reverse strand, counting down.
TATTTGAATTGCTGCACGTCGCGAGGATGGTTTCTTTCTCAAAAGTTCTATGACATTGGCAATTTGATCTATTTCATCTTGAGCTTTAAACAACCTTGGACCATAGCCTCCATGGATAGTTATTCCGTCATCAGTTTCATTCTCATAAGCTTGAATGTAGTATTTAATGAAATCCAAGCTATTGTCTCCTGACAGATACCATAATAGTTCACCAATTGCGCTAAATACAGTTCCTTTGGTTTCTGTGCGGCTTAGGCGGGACCGTGGGTTTAATAATTTTAGTGTAGGACCGATGATCTCACTTGAGTTACCATTTTCGTTACTACGTGTAGATTGATTATCAAATGGAAGATTGATTAATGATTTAAATACGTCATTTAAAATATCATCAAGGGTGGGGCCTTCAAAATACATACGCTAGGGAATTAAAGAGTTTGCCAAATCAACATTTATTATTTATAATTCAAAAATTTATGTAAAATGGGTATATCAGCGGGTGCCCAATTTAAATCAAGTAACTCTTCTTTTTTAAACCATCTTGCATCCTCATGCTCTTTTAAGTGAATTTGTCCTCCTGTATAAATTACTATGTATGCAATTAGATTAATAGAAATATCATTATAATGATGAATATTTGACGTAAAACGTTGTTTAATTCTAATGCTTATATTAAGTTCTTCCTTTAGTTCACGTCTTAAACAATCTTCCTCCGATTCATGTTCATTCTTTTTTCCACCAGGAAATTCCCACTTACTGGGTACACTCATTTTGCTACTTCTTTTCGCAACAAAGACTAATTCGTCTCGTAAGATTATTCCACATATAACAACTTTCATAAGCCAAAGTTCTAAATTTCTATCATTTTATTTCTAATTTGTTTCAATTAGCTATGAAAAGGGTTCGCTATCTAGCGTAACTGCGTCTATAATGGGTGATGTCTTCTTCGAAAGTATTAAGGTACTAAGAAGCCCATGTTCCTACGTGAGAAGGAGACAAGGGCTTGTTGGAAAAAGAAGGGGCGTTGTGGTGGTGCTATTGCCAGAAGGAAATACCAAAATATTCATTCGATTCGCTCTGCATAAGCAATATCCGTTGGTAACTTCTTGTATATTTAAGTTTTGTAAATCGAAGCAGGCTATCTATCACTTTTTTTGCGGCTTCTCCAGAAATCCGAGGAAGTATTTTCATTAGGATGATCTCATCTAAACATTTGTAAATCGTCTCCTTAGTATTTGGATTTCCAGACAATTGCGAATTGTAGGCGCAATAGATAAGGGATGCGTCACGAACACGGTATCCAAATCTAAACGACGTTCCGGTAAATATTTTGTTTAAAGCTTGAAGTTCGGATATAATTAAATCTCCGTTTTGTGGAGATAACGTGTAAGCGTCTTTACCAGATAAAAGCCGTCCCAAAATTTTGTCGTTTGATATAGGGGTGGCTGGGAACTTCAACGCTACATCATCGGATCTAATCCCTGCATAAAAGTCTATTTCATTCATTTCCAGTACCGAAACTCTATCGAGTAGCTTCGTACTAAACCTTTGACCAGCATCATCCATGTTGGCGGTTCCTATTACAATCAAGTTGGGAGGTAACCTTATGCCATGGGAGAGAAAGCTATTTTGCAGTCCACTATCTAATTTAAGTCCGATTCTTTCCCACATATTTGGATCTCGATCTGAGTAAAACTTCATTTGACTTCCGCTGATAAAAGCGTCTGAGGCAAATTCGTTATTTATCCATTGACGGCTTTCAATGATAGATAGGAAATCCGCGAAGTATTGTTCCACTTTCGCTAAATTAACTTCGTCAAGGCATAGGATAAATGGTGTATCGGTATATCGCCATGATTTTATGAGAAAATGAAGAAAAGGGGTAAATTTATAAGTTCCTTGAAGAGTAAGCCAGCCTAATAATTCAGTCGAATCAGACCACTCTGGTTGAACAGCAATCATTTGGAAGTTGCCAGGTATTCCATCTTCCTGAAGGTACTTCGGGCATGTTTGATACGCAAGAGTTCGCGCGAACCGAGATTTTCCGGTTCCACACATACCAGTTATTAGTAAAAAGGGTTTTGTTTTTATTGCCATTATTACTTGGCGATATGGATGATTAAAGTCAATTTCACTTGGAAACGTCGAATTTATAATTATTCCAGATTTCGATCCTTTTTTTCGTTTGCGCGTCTTTTTAGCCGGTAACTCACTATTCGTGTCCTTACTAACTTCACTCGTCTTTTCTTGCAATGCCTGGTTGTTCAATTCCTCGATTCCATCTTCAATTTTATAAATCCTGTCCCTACGATGTGTATTCCGGAGATGCTGACCAGCGGAACGGTATCTTGACCACCGACAAAACTTAATTCCTGCCGAAGGCAGGCCTTCCATACTTTTTGTGGA
>NZ_QGTG01000009.1 GCF_003182155.1 Chitinophaga sp. S165 | reverse complement strand
AACATAGACAGCGTGATTCCATGATTATCACAAAACACTTGCATTTTTACATTCGACTGGCTCCATTGCATTGCGATACTCTTCTTCTCTGATATCGTAAACGAACGTATCGTGGAATTATTGGATGATTGCATATAGGGCATATTTAAACAATACAAACGTAAAGCCTTAGATTCACATGCCGAAGATGCTGTCTACCGGATACTTACCGTTATTGCGCCTTAGAATGGTCGGGAGTTGCTCCATTGGAAGCAGCGCCACCAGCCTTAAAACGACCTTATATTGATTGGGAAGATATATCAGGGTAACAATGTTCACACTATACAGATCTATCTAACGCAATCCATGTTCGTCCAAAATAGCGTCGGCTAATACCTGGGCCGGTATGTCTAAGCCGGCAAGGAGTGTATGCTTATCTGTGATGTAAAATTCGCCTTCGGCATTGCGCTGCATATGAAAACGGCGTTTCTGTCGTTCATTGTTCCGGGAGAAGTATACCTGAAATAGTTCTACTGCTTGTACATTCATGGTATTGAACTCAAACTCTATGGGCGTGCCGTCAATGTTAATCGTCTTACAAAAATTGTGTGGGTGCATACTATAACAAGGTAAGTTGATTAAAACAATTATGAACTATCTGCGGTCGGCGGATTCACTCTCCAGGCAATTAATATACGGTCAAGCATTCTAAATTTGATCCAATTGTGCACCATCGAAGGCGTTTGGCAAGTGGCCAGCTGAGTAAGACACGTCAAATTCCAGGCTATATCTCGTTTTGATTACCATAGTAAACACCGGACTTAACGCCCGACGCACATCGTTTACCCGGTGCAACAACATTAAAAAGGCGGTAGCACATACTGTATAAAGAATACTTTCATACTAGGGCTTTAGATCGTTAAAAACAGCTTTAATAACACAATGTAGGTTGTCAATTAGGCACAATAACTGGAACAGCTTCAAGACCATAACATTTATGGAAATGAATCGAAGTATTCTACAGCGGTAACAAGGAAATTATTGGGCTACACAATAAATTGCTAGACATCCGAAAGCACCGGACATATACTTTTCTTGCCGAAGGCGGCTTGTTTCAAATGACTTCAGTGTCATAAATAACTAACATCGTCAGCAATTACAGCTCATAGAACTCATAATTGCTTATGATCAATTCTCCTACTCGATCACCGCGCCACAACTTTGGCAAACCTTTCGAAACCACCGTCATATAACCAATAAAAATCACAACAAGGCATCTGGGGCCAATAAATGATGGGCGCCCAGAAGCCTTGGTGAATTTTAGATTAACGCGAAACCACTAATGGTTTGCTGATACTGTGTATGTAAACTATCAAACTATCTCGCATACTATTGCTGATATAACAGTACTTTACATCCTTTGGATCAACATAAAAGACGGTATCATGATCATTAAAGCCGGCACGTACTTTTATGGAGTCAGCTGAAGAACAATAGTTTCTAACCTGCGGCTTGATGAATTCTAATGTCTTAAAATAAGACGCTTTATAAACCTCTTTAAAAACTAGCCTGTCATCCAGATAAATAAAAGCGGTATCTCCTTTATTAGCCGCTAGACAGGCAAAGTTAATACTATGCTCACATCGCTTACAAGCAACCGTAGCTAGTAAAAAATAACAAATTGATAGAATTGATATCGCTTTCATTAGCTATTCTTTTGGATACAGTAAGTTACCTCTAGTAGAGTAAATATATGGCAAGGGCATGCCATTTTTCGCCTTCATGACGCCTATATGCTTAACTCTTTCAAAATTAATTTCCTGGTTTAAGTTACCATCTTTATAATTCTCAGCAAACATCATCAATTGTTTGTACGTCAAGCTCGCTGTATGTTGTTTGTCAATGTCAGCGACCTTCAAATATTGAAAGGTATGCATCAGGTTAAACCGGTTGTCCTTATCCATATCGTCCAATTCCTGGGCACGGGGATCGTACCACCTCCACCATTTATCCGCCTTGTGGTCTTCCGGGTGAATCCAACCCGCTGTATGCCCTGCTTCATGAGGGGCAGAATTTGGGTCCTCACCCGAAATAATATCGGCGATATTATCTCGGCTTAAGTATATCCTTAGCCCTCCCATGGGAGCCCGGCCTGTTGTATAATAACCATCCTTTTCTAGGACCTCGTTATCACTGTCTACTACCTCAAATATATGATCTCTATCTTTAATCTGATTTAAGGAAAAAACAGCCCGCAGGTTGACGGTGATCGAAGACGTAAATGTTGTCTTTGAGTTGGGAGAATATACCGTATTAGTGTATACCTTTACCATCTGTGCTTGTATCGCATTCATCAGGGCTGCTACTGAATATCCTTTATTTTTGCTCTTCGCATCATATACTACCCCGGTGAAAGAAATATTGAGCGTATAGTTCCCTGACGCATCCTGGCTCAAAGAAAGTAACCACTCTTTGCCGTTTGGATCTGACAGGGCCATCGGGTTGTTACCGACATAGTTATAAGGGTTCCACTCACTATATTTATCACTATAAGGATCTATGGCATGCCAGTTTCCAATCTGTGAGTCATACATTCTGGCACCATAGTCATACCAGTCAAGTCCACTGCCATCTCTAAATTCCTTCCGCTGCATTTCTTTGCCGTTAAAACCATACCTGTTTTCCTGTTTTAGCAAGGCTTTTGAACTAATACCTGCCATCGTTAAACCGAATGGATAATAATGTGTTTCTTCCAGCAGTGGTCCACTTTTATGTTCTACGACCAGGTTATCGAAGTAAACATCCATGGGGCTTTCATTGCTTAAGTAGATATACAGGTATCCATTTTTTTTCATCTTAGTGATGGCCTCATCTGTAACAAATAACGTTCCCAGAGCATCTGCAGTAGTCACCTGTTTGACGACACTGTTACTACTAATATAATTAAACTGTTCGTCAAAAAGTACATAATTGAGATATGCCTTCGGTTTATCAGTAATATTCTGGTTATCTCTGGTTTTAAGCGGGTTAATTACACTAGACAAAAATGTTCCGGAAAAAATAGCCGCATTCTGTGCCCCGACAGTAGTTTTACCATCTATACTTGGATTATTGTTAATAGTCCCACCAAATGCGGATAAAATTTGTGTCAGCAGATCCGTTTGATTGGAGCTATTATTCTGCCCAGTTGATTTGAAAAAATATTTAACTGCAGCAGTAATTGTGTCGCCAGCCATCACCTTTAATACCAGAGAGGGGCCTATCCCTTTCAATTGTCCTGGGGTACCGTTAACAACGGCCACCGAGTCGTTAGGCGATGTAGTATTGTCAGTGGGGTACCCCGCAATAGAGGAGCGTGCTTTACTGGTGGTCGTAATATTACTAAACAGTTGCAATTCTTTAGCCCTATAAGCAGCCTCCATGGTAGCTGCATACTTCGCTGTATCTGTTTCTTCGGTCAACACCGCCCTCACATTACCCAGATGATCTGTCAGGAAATAGTCATACAAAAATGCATAGTATGGCTGGCCGCTACTCTGATTTATTTTTTTTGTAAACCGGATCCTTCCTTCTTCGTGATTGATTAGCTGTAGAGAATCATTTTCGTAAATGGCGCCTCCGATATAGTGGGTCGTTATTGTTCTTGTAGCGCCTCCGGTATTATCTGTTACTACTTTGCCTAATTTGGCACCTTCAGCGTCATAAATAAATCGGATAGTGCCTTTGTTTGTTACAGTAATTAACTCCGGAAGATTCAGATAATTGTAGGTGATGCTACTTATCGCCTTATTAGCGTCGGTCAACATGTTACCATTACCATCGTAGGTATAGTCCTGGCTCGTATTATTGACGATCTCCTTAAAGTCTCCAAGTTTGCTCTGTTGGTCATTTTTCAAATCTGTAACGTAAGATAGTCGGTTGCCTTGATTAAGATAGCCGTATTGCAGACTATCTACTTTCGCTTTTACCGGCCCTTTTAGGCCGCTTTGGTCCATTCTGATCAGCCCACCATTGGCGTCATATTGAATATTATTGACGGTATAGTCCACCCGGTCATTTGTCCAGGCAGTCGTTCCACTGTTTTGCTGGTTAAAGGCAGCCAGTGTCATTCGCCCGCCCTTATCGTATAATAGCCCATAAGCACGCGCAATTCCATCTCCCCCACTTTTCCATTTAATGCCTGCAATATTGCCAGTAATCTGGCTGGAATCAAAGCCATAATCATAGCTAATTTCCTGCCCAAACCAATTAGAGGTACTTCCTGCCGTGGTGACAAATGGCTTGTTGATGCTTTTAAGCCAACCGCGGATATTCTGCTCATACACCAGCTCTTCTAAAGGAGTACTACCTACAAATCCTATTTTTTTACTTTTCAGCGCTCCCGTCTCATCATAGGTGCAACTGTCAAGCAATCTCTCCGATCTGGGATCATCATTGAGGCGCTTACGCTTGGAAAGCATTCGTCCGGCAGCATCGTACCTGTACATGCTAAGCGTTTTTACGTCAGGACTTAGCGTGCTGCGTGGATTTTTATTGTGCAGGTAAGTACTCAGTACTTTTCCACTGAAATCATAAAGTTGCGTGACAATATCTTCACCGCCGGCTATGTTATCGCTCCTGGTCTGAATCGTACGGCCCCGGGCATCGTAATATATGGTAGCAGATAACCATTGACTAGTGCCTAAAACGAGCACTTTTTTGCCAGTAAGCAATCCTTTAGTCATACTACTTTGTACAATAGGTATCGCGTCAGGATTTCCACCCGCTTGCGGTTTTGTCGCATACGTTCCATCATAGGCTTTGGCACCAGAGAATGAATAATTGTCGTAATAGTTTAAACAAATTTCCTGGTATCCAGTAATCGCAGGTACCGGGTTAATGGTATCCGGCAGTCCGTTCAAGGCAGATTGTAGTTGCGCCCGTGTTAAGCTTGATGGGTATAGCGCCATGCGGATCGGACGATCGAGATCGTCGTAGAAGGTAACGAACCATTCTTTTGTCGTCTTCGCACGCTGCGCGGAGTCCTGCATATAGACGACGCGATCCCTTAAGTCATATACCAGTTGTATTGGTCCTGCGCCGGGCACTTTTTTGGATATCTGCCTGTCACGGCTGTCATATTGGTATTGGTAACAGAGTTCATAAGCTATCGTTGTGCTTAAGGTCCACCCTCCTATTACCTGCTCCACCGCCTTCGGCGGCATTAAAAAACACAAATTATTCTGATTATCGTAGACATAATAAGTACAAAGCCACCCCACATGACCGCTACCGGGAACGGCAGCCATTTGGACCTTTTTTAGGATAAGACGTCCCTCTTTATCTTTATAATCCACCGTCTGCGCGCCTGCTTCATCTTTGGCTACACTCTTGTACAATGTACCTGCAGCATAAAAACCAGGTGAAACGGGTAGTCCTGCAGCCGTTGGCAAATTCCAGGTCCTCACCGAGTCTGCTGTCTTGTTGACTTGGTACTGTAATTCAATCGGCTTGTTGCCGCCTCCTTTTGCCCAGCTGTTTCCGGGACCAAACTGCTTCAAGACCCGTTCCAAGGGGGATGCCTCAAAAATCTTTTCCCCGTAGTATACTGCCTCTCCTGGGTATTGGGCTTGCATAAATGTCTTTTGCTCAGCGAATGGATTGGTCTTTAGCATCCCATTGCTGACAAAAGAAGTGTAGGACAGATAGGTGACCTGCTCTCGTCCTAACGGATCATATATGCTAGGGGTAACAGCGTCTTTTCCCATTGGGCTGACACCTTTAGCAACGACCTGTAAGGGTCGTCCAAGCCCGTCCAAGTATTGCGTTGTCATCCTCACCTCTCGACTCGTTAAACTCGTGTCGATCACTTCTTCCGGTGATGTGATTTTCTTCAGGGGAACAAACGATCTGACGTAATTTACGGGCAAAGTAACACTGTAAGCAGGTGGAACAGGATTAATATTGCCAGCTGGCACCGTGATAGGTGCCACTACACTGGTCGGCTTCACCTGTGCATACACGGTGCCAGGCAGCAGCGGCAAAACCGCTAAAAGCCTCAATAGATATCTTGATATGAAGTGATTCATCACTAAAGATTTCATAAAATTCTAATTAGGTAACTCAGTTACAGGATACAATAAAAATGATTGTTGCATTCAGCACCCGGACTGCACTTGCCCCTACTCTATAATAGCCATCTGCTGCAGGTGAAGTCAGCGCCGCATTAGTATACACAATTGTCCCCACATCAAATGCGGCTGCGTTGTAATACAAGGTACGTGTGGCTATCGACCCACATGCAATTCCTTGTGAGGGACCAAACCCCGCTGATTTTGATTGAACCACTGGATTACAATTATAAATTGTACCGATCACACCGTTTGTCAACCGGAAATACTGATTGTTGTAAACATAATATCCGTCCGGCAGCCCGGTATCGAGTATACCTTGTGGCGCCTTGGTTAACGTCCCGGCGTATGCGATATTATTTCCAAACCCATAGGCCGTATCCACACCGTTCCAGGTGCATAAGCTGTCCCCACCGAGCAGGCGTGGATAGTATCTGAACACTTTAGGGTCCACATTACCACAGTAATTATAATACTTGGTTGTTCCCTTTTTAATATATTCAAAAATATATGGTCCGGTGGTTCCATTCAGCCTTGCCCGAGCGGTATAAAATCCATCCCGGGCAAAGGCAGAAAATTCCGGGGTTGCAAATAACTTTTTCTCTTGAACATTCGTATTGGCCTGGCGGTATACCGTTTCGATCCGGCATAACGCCTCGTTGCACACATCGGTCTTGTTCACGCCATAACAAAGTTCATTAACAGTGTACCTATTGATCGGGCAATCTTCCGGCTGTCCGGAATAGCTATAGCAAACACGCCTCAGGATATTATGCTCATGATCTTCAACGATGCTAAGCCTACCCAGTGCATCATATTTATAGTAAGTAGTCAATCCTTTTGCATCCGTCTCGCTGGTCAACCCATTTGACCCATCGTAGGTATAGGTCGTAATCTGTGCGGCGCTCAATCTACTGTCTGTCCTTAACACGGCTAGTCTGCCAAGCAAGGCAAAGTCCTCAATGAATGCACGCGCAATACTATCCACCTTAACCCTGCCTCCCATAACAGCTTCCACCGTAGCATAATCCGCGTTTACAATTTTCGCAACTGGAAATGATCTTGCATAACTCCATAGGTAACATGTTTTTACTCCTCCCTGCAAAGTGGCGGTCTGAGGATTACCTACACTATCATATTTAGTAAAATTCGCCCTGGTTTCTACGACTTCATTACTGAACTGCGTTCTCATGTTTTTAGGAAGGATCAATGCAGTGTCGGCCGATAATGCCTTTGCATATTCGGTAATTACCTTACTTACCTTGGCTCCGTCAACGATCTTTTCCTTTTCTACCAGCTGATTAACCATTGACCGGTTCACCATTCGCTGATAAGGTTCGGCTACTCCCTGGTCGGCCATTTCCTGCGGGTACCTACTTTGATTTACAATACTTCTGCCATCACTGGTAATCGTGCTATCCTTTAAAATTTTTCTATATATTGGATGATAAGCGAGATAAATAGTATTGACAACTGAATCACTGCCCTCATAATTTACCTCCTGCAGTCTTTTTAGATAGGGGAAATAAGTATAAATAAGTCTGGCAATTACCCGATAAGATGCAATATCTGCCTTGTTGAGATTATTAGGCGTTTGAGCAAGTACCCTAATATTGTCGTTCAATCTGGCGGGATCGTCATTATACTGATACAGGCGTTTTTTCTTTAAAACCTTTCCTGCATCGAAATATTCTTCTGATAAAGGTTGCCCCCTTTCGAGATCCATACTGGAACCTTCATCTTCTTTAAAGAATTCTTTAAGATCCGTATTATCACATATATAATTTACCGGAGCAATGTCACTGTATCCGTTATCATAATTTTTATATTTATAAACGGTAAAGCTGTTGTCGGCATTCACCTCTGTCACTTCTGAATAGGTTACGTGATTGCCTCTGGTAGCGCTCATGGGATAAATGGGATTACTACTCCACTGCCAATAGTCGAAGGTGCCGTTATAGCTGCTGGTTTGTCCTTCTTTTCTTAACGGCGGTGTTATAGTTCCGTTGTAAGCTTCATAATATACGGGCTGATAAGCCCGTACGCCACTAGAGGTATCGCCACCCGCTTTATAGTTTTTTATATAATAGTAGCGCTTTTCAGAGGCCTTCTCATTTGGCGCTGTATAACTGCTGACCCGTTTTATTCTCACACCTCCGGTTATCTTGTTTTTAACGGTCTGATTTTTCACCACTGTGAATGGCCAGGTGGAAACGTAAGACCCATACCAATTAGGTTCCCAGATAAATTCTGTGTAACCGCCTGTGGGGTATTGAATCGTCTGTAACAACTCAGCCTGCACGTAGTTACTATCTGGTTCCTTCGATGCGAAAAAGGCATTCTGGTCTAGTGCAATATAATCACTTGGGTTAGAAGAAAGAATATGGGGGTTTCTTCCATTGTAAAAACCGTAATGATCGGTTTTGTAAGACAGATAAGTTGGAAGCACTGTTGTATTGTAGGTCAATACATAGTCGTAACTGCTAAGTGAAGCATGGCCTCCCTTAATAGTGACGCCTGATAACTTCAAGCGCCTGGTGTTGAACGCATCATTGAAATAGCGGAAATTGATCACTTTCGTCAAGCGGTTGGTTTTGTCATTAACAACAATACTATCCATTCTGTGGGGATACATCCGTTCAGTGTTAGCTTTAGCGACATCCTCATACCAGTCAAAGATATTTTCATTAATGCCATTGACATCACGCAGCAGAGGGTCGGTGGGAAATCTTAATTGAACAGAATCGATCGACTTATAAAAGTCTAACACTTCCCTGGGCGTGGTGATTTTGCTCAAGACGCAAGTGTTGATCAGCACGCTTTTTTCTCCTTTGGCAATGGGGATACCAGCGGCTTCCGATATAGGAGACTGCCCTTGCTTTTGCCACGTATAATGACCAACATCGCAATATCCTGTTTTTGTAACCGTAATTCCGCGCTGATACTCCAGATCGATCCTATATCCAAACGGCGACTGAATGGAAGTCAGATACCACGTGATCGGTGCTATATAACTTCCCGGATCCTGAAAAAAAGCGCCATCGATCGTCCCTCCCACTCCTGTGGCGGGGCGACTAAACTCAATAGATTGATCGGTGCCGCCAAAAACATACTTAACACCATTGCCATCTGTTAGGGTAAGTTTATAGATCACCCGCTTTTTAGTCAATGTGTCTTTGTAGTTAACAATGTGCTGCGGACGAGACTCTTGTACCAAAGTGGGCATTTTAAATTTCTTGTTATTAACTACTTCTACATCAACCTGGTAGTATGCGTCTTGTGCAGTTTTTACTTTCATTTTACCGGAAAAGTCCATATAGAATTTGCCAGTGACACCATTGATGTTAAAATAAAATTCATCGGGATTAGCCACATCATCGACAATGACGTAACCGTCTTTGAGGTAGCGGCGCATTGCCGAATCAGAGCTCCATGTTGCCTTTGAAGTTGGATTGAAAAGTGCAGGTTGTGGGTAGCTGGCAATGGGATAAGTTTCAAAGTCCGTCATCCCTCTTATTACCCTGGTAATGGAACCACCGGCCTTCAAGGCCCAGCCGAGGCCAACTTCTCCAGGTGGAATATCCGGTTTAATCTCGCTGGCATGATAGCTCAAGCCTAAAGGAATGCTGATGTCTTTATAACTGACCTGATAGAGTGGGATATCAATTAATGGGATGCCCGTATAATTGCTTACGGGTATCTGACCGTATATACCCAGGCTCGACGCAGAAGGGGACGCAGGCACTAAATCCTTACTCGTACCATTGTTCAATGCCGGGCTAAAGTTTACGCTTTGCGCAATAATCGCATTGGACAAACAAATGGACAACAAAACCAATAGCGTAAAATGGCGGACAAGGGGGCGTTTTTTTGTTTTCATACGTACAGGAAAATAAGTTTAATGATATACTGTGATTAACAATGATTAACGATATAGGCAACATTGAGAAAGGATAAGACCAGCGTTATATTTCATCCGAAAAAGGCGGCAACCATGTTCAAGGAACAGGGCTTACGCTCAAGCATACATCTTATTCGACAATATAATGCTGAGTTGGTTCTATCTTAACTCATAACATAAAATCACATACTCACGATTGGGGACAAGCAACACAATAAGTTTTGATAAAAAGAAATCAACAGAAGCTAACACTACAACAAGACTACGGTATCGAGGCGGCTAGGTCGGGCCATTCCATCTTTCTGCTATCAATCTGATTTTGTTTAATTACGCCAAACCAATCAGTCATAAAAATCAATCGCAACGATATTTTAATTAAAGACATAGCCCAATCTCAGCTTAATCGGACTGGTTACAGGCATGTTTTTCTTTGCCAGAAAATCATACAACAACACAATGTTGCCTTTCATCTTCTCAGTGACTTTATACTTCTTACTGATACCCAGCAATGCACTCCCTTGCCAGCCATTCCAGTTCTTTAACTGGTCGAATTGAGTGATGGTTGATACATAATTTTGTTCAAAGCCACCATTGACAAAAATAGTACCCTTGACTTTCCAGTCTGCAAATGATCGTAGTCCGAGTCCCTGGTGGCTGATAGCAATATGATCCCAACCGCTTCCCAGCCCTAATTTATAAGAAGCCCCGATACCTACGGATCCATTCTTATGAAACATATAACCGATTTGGCCGGCAATATCGGAGGTGGTAGGAAAATAACGGCTGGACTTTTGGAATTGTATATTGCCCCCAAACTCCAATCGCTGTAAAAAGCTTTTGGTCTTCATTGGATTGGGGTTGAACTCCGGCATTTCCGCTGCACTGCCCAACTCTGGAAACCTATTCTTGAGTTCATTTAACTGCGAACGAGCCTGATCCATTTGCTGACTTACTGCCTGGCGTGCACCGGGATCACTTCCAATCCTTTGTTGTATTATCTGCTCCACCTGCTGGCGGGTCTGAAGTCCCTCCACGCTTTGAGCTACAGTACCCACAGCACTGCTTCCCAGATTGAACAGAGCAGCTAGTGGTGAATGTTTACGGATGAAGTCATTGTACGCTGGTATTTTCTGCAACAGCTCCATTGCTTTGGCCTCCGCCTTCTTTTTATCCTTCAAAAGGCTTTTGTACTCATTGATCTGCTGACTATAGTAATAAGCTTCCTTATTAATTTTTTGGATATCTTTTGCAAAGCCGGTGTAAGGTGCTAGCTGTTGTTTCAATTGCTCTTTATGTTGTTGTATATACGCCTTAATCTGGTCGGCCTGGGCTAACTTACCTTGAAGTGAAGCAACGTTGGCAGTAACATCAGTCAGTTTTGTATTAGATGCCACAAGTAGCTCATTTTGTCCCTTTAAAAAATGAAGCGAGTGGTCTAGGGTGTCCAGATAGCTGTCACCCGCATGCCACTTAACCACTGGCTTACTTTTAAGTCCCTTCTGCAGGCGGCTTAAACTATCTATGGACTTGGAAAAAAGATTATCGGCAGCAGTGGAGTCAACCTTCCATAAACGATCCTTCATTTTACGCTCTTGTTTAATCAATCGACGCAACGTCTTGCCAGTACGTTTATTTACCTGGCGCTGCATACGAGTAGATTTTTGGTTTACTACAGATAAGTACCTGGAAAGCAACGCAGGCACTTTTTTAAAACTGCTATCCCGGGCTAACATCTCGGTATCAATTCCATAAGTCATAACGGGGCTAAGCAGATGTATCATAAGAAAACTTATAATCATCCAACTATTCATATGTATAAAGGCTTATTTCAAAACTGTGAATATTGAGTATGCTCGGACAAACGAGGACACATTTAACGGACAAAGGGCAACATCAATTTCTTTCTGTAACTAAAGTTTATCAAATCAATCGACAAAACATATAGCACATTAGTGGTATTTCGCCACAAACTATTTATTACAAACAACAATACAAAGAAAACAGATTACGACGCAGCCTATCTACGTAATACTATATGTGCGATAAAGGGAAGAGTATCCAAATAGCAGTTATCGGTAACAACACGCACAGCATTGCAGTTTATAAGTCATACTTTGCCACTAGCTCTTGTAAGCGAATCAGTCATTGCTACATTGACCTAGCCAGGTTCTAATGCCAGTGGAAAAATTCCCTGCTGGTAGTATCTCCCATTTTAGTTGCCAGGTGACATTAGCTTTGTATCAATTTACCTTATGGTAGGTATAATGACAAAAAAAACAAACCTACATGCAGACCAAAATCTTTGAACAACAGATACAGATATGCTATCATCATCTGGCCCAAAAGGGATACGTGGACAGGGAGGGGTGCACTTCCCTACAGGAGCTGCACAGTGGCCTTTGGGCTGAAATACACCGCATTGCCGCGTCTCCACGATTTGATCAAAATAATGTCCCGATCAAAGATCAATGGAACATTGTGTCCGTTACTACCAAGTATGGCCAAGCAGGTACGCAGCTCGTCTTCGAATTTGTATTTGAACTACACTATTATCATCATACCCTCCAATTAATATCAGTGGGCATATTGCTTAATGGCAGGCGGCCATATTATGTGTCAGTCGCCAAAGCAGGTAGTCTTCCCAACGCAGCCCATTTACTTGCAACCTGCCCGTTTTTTACTATTGAGACTTCAAGGTCCTTGCCCGATCGCAGATGGCGCGCATAGGAAATAAACGCATCTACCATATTTGAGATGACTGATAAACACCAACAAGTAAATGGTCAAATTTCCCTGTCATGGCAAGATTAGCGCATGAAATAAACCGTTGGTTAACAATGATGGAAAACAAAGGCTATTTCCATTTATTTAATCAAGAGCAAGCAACACAGATCAAGGATGGTTTTCGCCAGGCAATCGAAACTGTTGAAACAGATAGACCGTTGCCAATTGAAAACACTCAGGAATATGGACTCGGATTTGAGATACACGGTAGGATCGGTCCCATGAAATGGACCGCAGAAATGCGGCTCAACATAGATGCTGGCCGTAAGATTTCACTTGAATCCAGTACACTTGTTGTTAAAAACAATGAAACAAGCGTAGATTTGTGTATTACCAGTAAAAAATCCTTGCTTGACCTGGAAACATTCCTCGTACTTGGGCGTTGTCTGCCCGACAAAATGGACATTCATGTTGTAAAGCAGACACGCTTATTTGGCCCAGATAGAAAGAAAGGTCGAGGACCAAGTATGAATTAACTTATACCGTTCAAAAAGACTTATTATGGTGTTACTGGAAAATGAAATTACAAGGTGGATAGAAATACTCGGCCAAAAAGGGTATTTCGCCTACCTGGACAAGCAACAATACTATGCGGTTATTGACCGTTTTTTAGAATCCATTCGCCATGCAATTTTAGATAAACCACAAGCTACTGCCGATGCCGTGCATCACAACATTGCTTTTAAGACGGAAGGACGATCTCAAGCTGTCAATTTCAAAACTGATGTAACACTGGCTATAGATCACAACTTCCAGATAACATTGGTAAATAGCGATCTATTTGTCAAAAACAAAGAAACGGGGATCACATTTAATCTGAACAGCACCAAGTCATTGCTCGACCTTACCAGTATTGTTACAATAGGAAAGATACTTCCGATAAGTAAAGAACCGATTGAAGCTTTACGGACCAGGCGCAAACAGGGCCCCAGACAAAAAAGGGGTAAATCTCCTGGTATCGGTTAATAAGCTTTCACTGGTTTGTTTTTTGATAGTCTTTCGGGGGGCTGAGCCGGTAAGGAATAAGGATTTCCACCCGGGTGCCTGAAGAGCGGCCCTCTTCTGCCCTGTCAGTAATGCTCAATACGGCCTTTTGACCAGACTGCCGTGATAAAATCTGCAAGCGCTCTACGGTGATAGCTGTAGCGAAGGAGGATTTATCTCCATGCTTACGAATACTGGCAGCATTAATTCCTTTACCATTATCTTCTATGATACAGTGGAGCAATTTCGCTCGTTTACTGACACTGATCTTTAGATATCCTGCCGCAGATAGACTTGAAAAGCCATGAAGCACCGCGTTTTCAACAAATGGTTGTAGCAACATAGGCGGAATATATACATCCATTTCTTCCAAAACAGGGTCTAGCTCCATTTGATACGAAAATGAATCTTCAGAACGCATCACTTGTAAGAAAAGGTACTCTTCTAATGCTGCAATTTCACTATCCAGACTTACAAAGGGACACCGGGCATTTTTTAGTGATAGTTGCAGCAGTTTGGAAAAGCGCCCTAGATATGCTGCCGCCTTCTGCGTCTGCTGGTTATGGATAAAGCCCTGCAATACTGCCAGCGCATTATAAATAAAATGAGGTTCCATCTGGGTACGTAGTAATTGCTGACGCAGCGCATGCTCCTTCAGTTCCGTTTTCAGGCGCCTGCGCCTGTACCACATGATGCTGATTACTGTTAGTAGTGTAAAAGTTACAACGAGGCTTGCAAGAATCGTTCGCTGCTGCTCAGCGATTTGTTGGTTGGCCTCATTAAGCTCGGCCAGCGTCAATATTTTATCATCTTTAGCCTTTACCTGGTATTCTGTTTGAATTTCCTGGGCCGTTTGAGCGATGGACGAATCCATCAGCACTTGTTTGGCAGCCAGCGCCGAGTCAAATGCGCGGTATGCTTCCCGGTAATTGCCTAACTTTTCCTGGATCTGCCCCTTCATTTTCCAAACATTGGTAACACTTTCCCACTTCCGCTGCTCGTGGGCTATTTTGATTGCACTGTCAGCATAAGCCAAAGCAGTCTGGTAGTGTTGAAGCTTGTCGTTAATGGAAGCCATGGTACTATATAAGATCGCCTGCGGGCCATCATATCTGGTAATATTGACAAACCCACTGGTTAATTTTACCAGGGCCCCTTTGTAATCTTTTTTCTTTAACAATACATCCCCCATATTCCAGTCTAATACACCCCTATAGTAAGGTTGCGAAAAGCTTACCGTATCCTTTAGTGCCAGCTCATAAAACATCGCAGCTGAATCAAATTGTTCTATCCGGGTATAAAAAGCCAAATAGGCCGAAGTAAAGGCAGCCGAATATGCTTGTGAATAATAGCGAGGCATTCGGCTGACTAGCAGCCCTTCTTCCAAATACTTACGTGAGGCCGAATGATCCCAAAGTCTCATATAGATGTGTATCATTGAATAGCAAATCTTTGGAATTTGAGACGAATCTACCTTTTTGGCGAGATAATTCGCATCCTCCAGGTATCGTAGCGCCGACTGCAAGGAATCTCTTTCCATCAACCATTCCCCGTACTGTGACTGTGCGTCCAAGGATAGTTTTCCGGTTGTATCATATTGTTTGGCATACCGGATATGTTCCAAAATGACTAGCCGCGCGCTGTCTGATTTTTTTTGTGTCTGTAACACATCAGCTTTCCTGGCTAGCCATACTGCATGTAGGACCACATTATCCAGTTTACCAATGACCGGCTGGAGGCTGTCTATTAATAGTGCTGCGTGTTGGTCCTCCCGCTTATAAAGTAGGGTTTTAACCTGTTCCAATTTGGCAGCCACAAGGCTATCCATAAGCGGCTTTTTAGCGGTAACGTTGGGCATATTACGTCTACAGCCCCCCATAATTATGAGGGCAAGGGGTAAAACGAGCAAGAATTTCATACATCGGGCATTAATGGGTATTGCGAATAAAGGCGATTACAGCCTCCCTCCTTCGTGTTGCAACGGGCACCTGATGACGTCCTTTCAGAATAAGGTATCCGTTCGAATGAAAATGTTCAATGAATTTGATATTGACCATATAGGATTGATGCGTCCTTACAAATATATCAGCAGACAATGCCTCTTCATAGACCTTTATATTTTTTGAAGACACGATCTTTTGTCCGTCCTGTAAATAAAAGTGGGTGTACACACCACTTGCCTCCAGATAGCAGATATCTGTAACCTGCAGCACATGTAGTTGCTGAGAAGTACGAACGATCAAGCGTCCCACTTGTTCAGGATGTGCATACTGCGTCAGTGCAACGTCCAATTGTTGAGCGCCTGGAGCGTATAGATCGGCATACCGATGTACGGCTTGGTGCAATTCGCCTGGGTCCAGTGGTTTGAGCAAATAGTCAAATGCGCCATACTTGATTGCCCGAATAGCATGTTCCTGATAAGCGGTCAGAAAAATCACTTTGAATTTCGGCGGCCAGAAATGTTGAAGAATGTCAAATCCTGTCCCATCGGGCAGCTGAATATCGAGCAGTAGCAAATCCGGGGTCTGTTCTTCGATCAACGCAATGGCTTCGCCGGCAGTGCCAGCACTTCCTAACACGGAAACACCTGGGTTAGTACTAATTAAATACGCTGTGTTTTTTCTGATGATGGGCTGATCCTCCACTATTACGACGGTAAGCGCAGGGGTTAGCATTACTTGTAAGCGTTAAGTCCAATACTAATTTATTAAATATTCGACAAAATCGACTACCCATTTATGTAAGCTTTTTGTTCATTTTTCGTTCATTTTGGATTTATTGAACAAAATGTACATGCCTCACTGAATGGTTAGCTGCATAATGGCTTCCACTATACCAATAAAAAGCTGGCATTCTGCCGGCTTCATTTATAACGAAGGCTGTCGTTAACATCATCCCCCGTTCTGAAAGAATAGATCCACCGCTAGTTTAAAACGGCCATTCTTTTGCTTGTCACTGCCACAGTATAGCAGCAGGCAATGTCTGGATAAAAATGCGCGATCACTTTCAAAAAGCAGTTCACTAAATTGGGTGCTGCTTTTTTGCAGCTTCGCATCGGCTGAGCGAATGCGGCGACTGATATCTTCAGCAAGTTCCAGCCAGAATGGTCCTGGAAATAAAGTAGTATCTGCTCCCTGCCCTTTCAATTGCTCTTTTTCTTTTTTTATTTTTTCTACCACTTCGAGTGCAAACGGAATAAACGCCGCTGTATCGTCTGGAAACAGGTCAAACAGCAGCTTTGCTTTCTGAATGTAGGTCATTCCCATTAATCCTTTCATAATACCCTTTTATTATTCATTTTATGAAAATTGATATCAGACAGCAGCACTTGAGTATCGTTAGCAGCTACATCCGCAGGCTGGGACAGCCAATACTTTTTGAGTTGATATAAACTAATATGACGCCAGTTGCGCCACTGTCCGAAAGTATCCTTGATCTTTTCACGCCAGGTTTCAGCTTGCGAGCGTTCACCGGGCAAGCTGGAATTGGTCTTATTTTGCATTGATTGCAGGAGCAACCAATAAAACAGATATCCTTCGTAATTACGCGTGTATTCTTCGATGAGTAGACACATCTCTAATGTTGGCTGTTTTGTCCGAAGAAAGGGCAGCCCTTTAAGGTCCTGGATCAACTCACGCCGATAGCCTTCTATAATGATGCTCCCCAAATCTACGCCCTTGTGAGTGTGTCCCGGGCAGGCTAGTCGTGCCAAAGTAAGTAAATGATCAAAAAAATCGTGTTTCATGTTGACTGAGTTAAGCTTTCAGGAAGACAAAAAACTGGGGTTAGCTATCCCCGGTTCTTTTTTTGGCGCCCACTTTCGGGCCGGTATTTTACCAGTCGCGCCTTGCCATATCCCATTTTGAGCAATCGCCTTGCCGCTTCTTTAAAATCCCCTTGGCACTCTAAAATGGCAAATACAGCACTGGGTGTATAAGGCTGTTCTGCTTCAAAGAGTGTGCTTGTTGAAAAAACTTTGAATCGTCTTAACCGGTAATGATAATTACTTGAGCTAATACTTTGCGTATCACCGGGACGCTTCAAAAAAGTGCGTTCACTATCCTCCCCGGCTATTATCCAGCCATGCGCCATTAATAAGGAAATGACGTCTCCCCGGTCGTCATAGTCGGTTAGTGGATCGTCGCTGCTTTTGGGGCGATGACCAGACAGCCGGGGTGCTATTTCTTTTTCAGGTACCTGATCGAAGCTGCGGCCGAAATTTAACAGCGCATCGCGCTCATCTGGACTAATCAATGGTATAGTATCCAACGACTGCTGCAAAAAGAAATAGCCGGCGGTCGGCGGCGCGATCACGTAACCTTTATTGCCCCTTGTCTCCACCAGTACTTTTACCAGTTGGTCCGGGTTTAGCAGCTGTTCTGCCACATTGGTGGGTCGGCTAGCGAGTTTACGGTTATTTCCAACCTCCCGACAACGGTAGTAAATATGGTGTCCCTGGCTACGGGTTAATGATGCCAGGAGTTTAGCTGCGAGCGCTGGAGAATACTGCTCAATTCTGTCCCATAACCGGCTAAATAACCGGCCATCAAGGTCATTTTTATCATCGATGTCGATCACTTCCAGACCACCACTAACCATGCCGCAAACCAGCGCAATCCCTGCCACCGCCTGCAGGGAAAACATCCTATCAAGCTCCCCGGTACTGGCTATCCTTTGCTGATACGGGGCCCATTTCACGCAAGGTTGTTTATTCTTGTCTACCGGAATGGTTGAAAATCCCAATCCTGCATAATGGTGGGCTGCTGCTAGAATGTCATCCTGCACTTGCATTGTTTACGTTTTTTTTTGATTAATCATCGGTGGCGAATTACTTTTGACGTTCCATTTTCTTTACGGATGGTATCAGCTGCGGGCCGGACAGTTTTTCGACTACGCTTTTTTTGCTGTAAGGCCGGCAGTAACGGAAGTATTTGCCCCTGTTTGGTTTGCAGGTTTGTAAGCACACCGCCAATCGCCTTTAACATTCCTTTGTTCAGTAATGATGCAGGAATTACAAGGCAGGCATCCAGCTTTTGATCAACGGCTGAATTTTGCTGCTGCGTCAAACGAGACATGATCAGTTGATCGTTTTCAAACAAAGCCACTGATTTAACGAAGGCCGGTAGTCCTGTGGCTTCCACTTTAACGGGGTTAAACAGATCCTTGTGAACATGGCCCATAATATTAAAAGCAATTTGCAAAGATTCATATGGCTCTCTGAGCACCTGGGTAGCAGGATTTGGATCGTTTGCCAAAGCCTGCTTCACACTACACCATTCAATTTCCAACGCATATACCTTAACATCACTGGTCATAGTAACTGATATTTAGAATCTAAAAACAGCTGGTAGCATTACTGTTTGTGAGCCACATTACGCAGCCATACGGTCTCGTTTACAACTGACGGACGTTTCACTGTCTTTTGAAGTTGCTCAAGACTCGCCACAAGGATGTTGTTACCAAAACGGGCACAATCTATCAATGCATTTTCTGTGTATACATCGAACAGATCTGTGCCCAAATTTGGATGGGGAAGTATCACATACAACCCTGGTGGCACCTGCAGGGAATTACCTGCTGGTTGCATCTTTTTTTCCAACAAATAGTGGGCGTCGCCAGCGGTCCGAATACCGGCGAAGGTGATCTGCAGTGGCAGTTTAAATTTTCGGGCGGTGTTATAGTCAAAGTAACGATCATTAAAGTGCTGTAAGCGTAAAAAGGCCTGCCGGAATGAGTTATAAGCCTGGAAGATGATAAACCGGTGATGATATTGATTAGTCGGGTTTATCCCTTCCATGTAGAGTACATATATCTCTTGCTTTTCCATGCTATCCGTTACTACTGCATTCCGTTTTGTCCTGTAATTTCCGGCAGGCTTTGGCCTTGTTACCGTCCTGCTTTTTTACCATACTTGGACTTGGCTTCCTGCACTGTTCTTACCCGGGTTCTGCTAGCGGAGGCTGATGCCTGCGTACTATTTTTTTTTTCGTTAGTAGCATTCCCCGTACGTTGCTGGCTTTCTTCCTGTTTAGCATGCTCTTTACCGGATGGTTTAGAAAAATCCACCGAAGTAGTCTGTTTGAACTGATGTTTTTTCTCCAGTACTTCTTGTGTGCGAAATTGGTCATGGGTCAGAAAGTTCCCGTCCATATCCCGGATACCAAAACCGCGACGGGACGGATTGGCTGTCATGCGTATTACCTCGTGCTCTTTGTTATTGACAGGGGTAAGCAATAGTTCTGTCCCCTGTTCCATGGCCTTGCAGGCTTCCCGTTTTTGCTGCGGGCCATCCAGGCCAACAAAAGCATATTCGTCGAACTTTGCATATAGTTTGAAGCCATAATTGTCATGGTAGGTATTGACAACGTGGTTACCATTTTCCGTTTTCTTGGAAAAGTCGATTTGTTGCCACTGTCCATAGCGCTGGCTGTTTTCATCGAAATAGTATTTGTAGACAGCGCGGGGAACTTCGGTATCGATGAGCAGGTTAGCCGCTTCGGTGACCGTAATTCTGTCGTAGTGGGGGAAAAATTGCGTAACACCGGTTGTTTCTCCTTCTTTGTACAAGGTTGCTTTCGTGCCGTTGTAGTACAGTTTACCATCGTCGCTCACACTAAAATCCAGTTCACCGGCCAGCTTATGCTGCTTGCCACGGTCTTCGATCAATTCCTCGCCAGGTAACTTGAAACGCTTTTCTCCTGCAGCCAGGTGACGGTCAATATCGGCATCAAATCGGTTTCCCCAACCGGCATCTGCAATCTGTTCTTTGACCTTGTCAACTCGTTCGATTTTCTGTTCCATTTTGTTTTGTTTTTATGTTGATGAATAGTTAGTGGCGAACGGATTTGCCTTTGTTTGTCGCGGGTATATTTTTCATACGCCTGGGTTGTTGTTTGCGGATAGTGGATGCATAGTTATTGTTGTTTTTAACGGTAGGGTGAGCTTGACCAAGCACGCTTTTAAGTTCCGGTTGCCGGGTACCAACACGCCGGCCATAGGTGGGTTCCCCGCTTTCGGACAGCAGACCGCCGTTTATCGATCTGACGGGCGCCAAGTGTTGCACTGGGCGTGATAGCTCAGTAAGCATTCTACTTCCCATACGAGCCGCGCTTTTTAGAAGGCCCCAACCCAGTTTTAGGGTTGCAAAGGCGAGGTTAGCAGACAACACCACGGTGTTACGACCGAACCTGGCAAAGCCATTGGGATAACGCTGCCGGATCATGGCCCGCTTTTGGGCCTGTAGCACTCGCAGTTCAGCTTTTTCTGCAAAATTGTTATCCTTGTTTTTGTATTGGTCGATGATCTGCTGAAAGATCTGCTCTTTGGCCTTTATATAGCTGGGATCTGTCAACATCTCCTTTCCATAGCGATTGGTAAATCGCTGTTCAATGCTGTCCCATATTGCAACGGTTTTAGCGACCTGGTTTCGGGTCAGGTCATCTGTGATTTTTGCCATAACAATTGATTTAATAATGATCATTGATACTATCGGCGACGAACGCTTACAGCGTTGAGAACTGCTGATGGTAGTGTA
Source organism: Chitinophaga sp. S165 (assembly GCF_003182155.1). Classification (GTDB taxonomy): domain Bacteria; phylum Bacteroidota; class Bacteroidia; order Chitinophagales; family Chitinophagaceae; genus Chitinophaga. Next base: position 262,674 of record NZ_QGTG01000009.1, on the reverse strand, counting down.
CGACTGCGTAACAAGTGCTTCCCTTTCAGTCGCAGCTCCAGATGTCGGTCTCCCCCATGCTCAAAGGCGCTGATGGCAAGGACTTTACCATCTGCTATGGTAAATTGGGTAAAGGCCAGCACGATAGTCGCATTGGTGTTAGCAGGTATGATCTGCCCATGTATGTTGCTTTGTCTGAGGATCTGTTTTTCTACCTCCATTTGCGAGGTACGCTTACTTTTACGCCGGTCTCGTACAAGTGCCTGATTAAAATGTAAGGGATAAGGAATCTGTGAATGGTTGTGCAACTGTAGTTGGATAAAAAGGACTCCTTCACACAGATAGCTTCCCCCGTATACCAAATGAACGTCTCCTATCTTTTTCGAACGAGGTGCCTTCATGAAGCTTTGCGTGTGCGTGAGTTGCTGACAAAGTTCCCCAATGGCAGTTTCCGTCAGTGGTCCACTCGAAAATTGCAGTGGCGCCTGCAGTATCTGGGCCTCAGGCGCCGAAAAATCAAAGGTGGCGCCGGTGGCAGCTGAGTGGTAATGCACTTCAAAAGGGAACACCCTACCATCAACGGTAAACACATGTAAACTGGTTGTAGGCATCGTATCACTTGCTGCTTTTATTTTTAGGATATTCTCCACTCCGGCAACACTTTTTGCCAGCAGTGTGCTTTTGCCACGATCTACGGCAGAAATGGGCGCCGGAAAAATCAGCACAGTCGTGTTGTTGGTAGACACCTCCAGTTTATAGGTGGGCATGGAAGCCGGCGTTGGTTGACCGATGACCATAGCCGTATTTAGGATGATCAGGATCAGTGTCAGGCAATACCTATAGTGGGCTGTGATTAGATACATATTATCAGTTTTTAAAGTGAATGAAGGGGATCGGCTAGTTGCCATCATTTGCTGACCAGCAGTACCGGGTGATCTGCTTTGACGGTGACTTTGATCAACCGGATTTTTTTGCTCAACAGGCTCTTTGCTGTCTCTATACCGGCAGATGCTGCCTGGGCGCCCAGCGATGGATCAAGGCTACCCATGGCAAGCGCCTGCATGGCCTGCTGAGAACCTTCTTTTGCCGCATCGCGGTTTACGCTTCCGGGTATACGTATTCCCGGAAGGCCATCACTGTCATATACCTGCAGCGAGACAGGAAAGATCGAATTACCGTAGCGTATGGAAGGGATAGCTATCTGCAACCTATCGGACTGGAGCTGGCAGTGCCCGTATACAAATGATCCCGCGGGTATTAATACGCCCTGTACATAAGCATTTTGCTCGAGCCGCATTTTAACAGTAGCACCGCTTACCAGGGTTTGGCTCTCATGGACAACTGCGCTGACGGCATTGTTGTTCACAATGCTCACAGGTGCAGCAAGTTCAAAAAAGCCTTCCTGTTCGCTAGCCAAGCGCACCGTCCGAGTAGTCATTGTTTTTTCGCTTTCAAATACCTCCGCGATAGGTTGCCCGTGAGCCGTGGTGGTGACAGCAAAAGCAGCGGCCTGGTTTTCAAGGGACGCCTGCTTTAACTTCTCCTGTAGTCTTTCCGGATGCTGGATATCAATAATTTTTTCCAGCATTCCTTCCAGTTGGACAAGTTCCGGGTCACCGGAAGACACGTCCTTTTCCTTTGGCGTGGTAGCTGAAAATGCGGGGGGATCCGGAGTGTCCGTTGTAGGCAGGTAGACAGCAGGAGCTGATGGCATACTGGTATCCCCATGCTGGACCAGTTGTTCCAGTAACTGCAGCCGTTGTTGGATCTTTGCCTCGCTGTTTTGCGACATGCCGGCTCCGGGAGTAGAGAATATAGTTGGCGCAGCGCCAGGCGAAGCCGGCGACTGGGAATATGGCGCCACTACGGGACTATCTTTCCAGGCATAGGTGTCTGCATCGCTAGCCTCGCGCAGTAGCTGCGAGTCTTTTTCGGCCTGCCTGTATAGGGAAAGCTTATCCATAAAGCCTTCTTCACCCAGTTGGGCGCCGGGAACAGATGCATTCAGCCCGGTAACCGTTTCGATTCTTTCAGATTTCTTTCCCCCTCCCAGCCCATAAAAAAACAGGCAGGCTAAGGGGATGACAAAAATGGGTACCATCAAAAAAAACTTCCTTTTTCTTTCTGCTACTTGGTTCATACGCCACTGTTAGTTTATTAGTGATGAAATTGGCGAAGCAGGCTTTCCGCCTGCCAGACACTGTCCATAAAATGCGGCCGGGCATCGAAGAAACTATCCAGCCGCACGGAATCCCGGCTTTTTCTGACGCTATCGATATAGGCATGAAAGCGTTTGAATACGATGATGTCGTTGTGCCTACCAGACTTGTTATCTGCCCTCGGACGTTTGGGCACAGGCATAACCGGCGCCAGGGTTTGTTTGTCGATGGTGCGCCTGTTATCGCTATCCCCATTAATGGTATCCACGAGCAGATAGGTGCTGGCACCACCAAAGACCAGCAATATCAGGTAGAGAAAGTGCGCCTGTTGGCATGGGCCCCACTTGCGTGTACGACGGGTCATCCATGTGGCCCAGCGTCGCTGCATACCAATGACTGCTTTCGCGATCCATGTAGTGATCGTTTCACTTGTCCGTGTCAGGGATCTACCTCGTTTTCTCATAACCTATTTTTTGATGACACTGATATCCCTGTTTTCAATGGTCAGCCACCGCTGGATCAAAAAGCCATGGGTATTGTTATCGGAACGGTCCACGTCGCGCAAGTAACCTTCTGTGACCAGGCTGCGGGTTACCACCGCGCTTGTGCGGATGATGCGCAAGGTGCCGTAAAATCTAAAATGGTACGGATACTGGTTCAGGTCCAGGTGCACAGAATCACAGTTCAGCTCCTGGCTAACATTGGCACTGATAATGGAGGTGTAATAGTTTTTTTCTTTTAAGTCATCATAGGCGTCTTTGGCGCTTTGATCGGCCAGGTACAGCGCCTTTTTCATGCGCCCTTCAATGACATTTTCGTCTGGCGACAGTTCGAAAAATAGCTGATGAAACAGCCGTACGTGGCCCCTTGCTTCTACCGGCACATTATCTTTTCTATTGCTGGCAAAGGCCTCTACCGCCCTTTCGCCAGCGATGAGGTAAATTCGCTGTTGCGCTTTTTCTACCTTTTCCAGACAACTGTAAATCGTATATCCGCAAAGGCAGGTGTAGGAAACCAGCAGTACGGCATTGAATAAACGGGTGTATCTAAAAGCGGTATCGATGTTTTTCAATTGCTGCATCATCACGTTCACGTTTTCAAGTTTCACAAATGCGCTTGGACCCTTTAGGTGTTGGGCTTATCGTTTAATTTGCTGGCAAAGTAGCCGGAGTTAGTGCCATGACTGGCCATTCCCTGGCTCATGCGGCCATTCATGTCTCCCAACGCGTCGGCAGCCATGCCACCTACGCTGCTTGCGACGCCATAAGCCCCCACGACGCCACCAGAAGCCATCATCATACCCATGGAAGAGCCGCCTGAAGCCATGCTGGTAATTTTGGCGGTCAGTGCGCTACCGCCGCCGCTGTTAACGACCATATTGCTGAGATTTGGAATGGTAGTGTAAGAGATAATACCAATGATCATAAACAGCAAATAGCCTACGTCAGAACTGGTAAAAAAGGTATCTCCATATTGATTGAGTTGGGCAATATCGAGCTGTAACATCCCTTCCTGGATCTTGCCCAGTAAAGCACCCAGGATGTTGGCGATAGGTAGCCAAAGGTAAAAATTGGCATACCGGGCCAGGTATACGGTGAGCGTATGGGTAAAGCCGTCAAAGCAGGCAAGTCCGAATACAAACGGCCCCAGTAAAGCAAGCACCAACAGGTTGAACGTTCTGACAGTATTGATACAAAGGGCCGCTGCTTCGTACAGTAACTGCAGTACAAAGGAAATAAACTCTTTAAAGCCACTTTTAAAGTTATAGTAGGCCTTACTCATGGCAAACTCGATATCGTTACCAATGCTGCCCAGTAAACCTTCATCGCCTACCTCATCGTCGTGTGTATATAACATCCAAAGGTCCCGATCGCCGGCTCCATCGTTGACGCCGTACATCCTGTATGAATCTGTTTTTTGTAGTTCCTGTTCCCTTTTGGCAAGCAGTTGTTCCACGCTGGCATTGGCCTTTAGTCGAAGCGCTTCCGTACCCACAACGGTGGGCTTTAAAATGGCATTACAAAGGGCAATAATTTGGGGGAAGATCAATATGCAAAATCCCAAACAAAATGGTCTGAATAAAGGGAAGAAGTCTACAGGCTCCGCGTTGGCAATATGTTTCCACACCCGGTATCCAATGTAAAAGGTAGCTGCAAATCCTGCCAGTGCCCTTCCTACACCGATCAAATCGCCACACATCGGCAGCATCTCATTATAGAGTTTATCCAACACACCGTGCAGGCCATGCACCTGGTCGACGATCCCCTGCGCCCAGCATAGCTCAGGGACAAACAATATCCATACAATTATCCTACACCACTTTTCCATTTTCTCAACTATTTAGAACGATATTTAAATCACTTGTCTATTCCATGCAGCTGACGCAGGGTTGATAGCTCCGTTTTTTCTTTTAAGCCCGCGATGGCTACCTGCTTTTGTTGCTGGTTAAAACTTCTCAAAAACAGCAGCTTTTGCTCCATATTGGTATAGATCCGGTCAATGGTTGCCAGGCGTTCATCATCACTCATGCGTAATTTGTTGGCAGTAAGTACCAGCGTCAACTGGTCGAGTTGTTCGGCCGTATCATCCAGCAGGCGTTTATACACTTTGGACAGGTAGTCCAGGTAATCGGTTTCGAAGACGCCGCTGCCGGAAAATACACGTAAAGCCGCTTTGTATTCTTTGACGATAGCCACCTGGTAGCCGATGATATCTGCCACCCGGGTATATTTGCGAATGGAGGGGTTGACCAGGTAGAGCCCATCCAGGAACAATTGGTGCAATTGGTAATTACCGCTTGTGATGTCTTTAACCTTGTTATATCCCTGACTGATCAGGTTGTAACCGTCATACATGGTTTGCAGGATTTTTTTTAGCTCCGCAAGCTTTTCTATATTGAGTGCCAGTTGTGCCAGTTCTTCTGCTTGCGCAGCGCTGCGTGCAGGCAATAGCGCAGCCATCAGTAGCAGCCAGCTAGCAAAAACTATCTTTTTCATATATCCGATTGAGTTATTGAATGCCGTAGCGGGATTTGATGACCTGGGCTGATACAGCTTCCCGCGTTTTCTGTTGTACAGCCATTGAAGCCTCCGACTGATAGCCCTGAAAAAAGGCCCATTGTTTACGACTACGTGCACGCAACGTTTCCAGAATAGATAGGCGGTGATCGTCTGTCATAGAAAGGGTGCCGGAAGCAAAAGCCACTTCCAATTGGTTAATGACGTCAAGGGCGTCATGGGCGATCCGCCCGCAAGTAGTAGTGATGGTAGCTTTTTCTGAGGCACTAAGCATCGGATTTGCACTCGCTTTTTTTCTGAGTGCTGTTGCTTTGGCTACCAGCAATAACTGAGAGGCCGCAACGGTGCCCACGTCGGCATGCCGGCGCAGCGCGGGATTAACAGCTGACAGGGATTTGTAGAACAGATCATGCAGACCAAATTCTCCATTTTTAATGCTATGGACAAGATGAAGACCGTCACCGGCTATGCGATAGCCCTTTTCCAATAATCCCAGGTAGACTTTGAGCTCAGCGATCTGGGTAATCAGATATTTTTTTTGCGTCTTTTTCTGTTTGAACCATTCGTCCCAACTGGGAGATGGAATCTGTGCGACTGCGCCCAAAACCAACAGCAGGCAGGAAATCATACAACAACACCGTTTCATACACACTTATTTTTTTACATTTTTTATTTGACACCCAGGATTATAAGCTCCTGTATCCTTTCATCGACTTGGAAAGGCGATAGCTATTTTTTTTCTTCGGCACAGGTGCTTTCAGAAAAAGCAGATGCGGCAAAAATTGATCATCACCAATGTGATATTCGGCTGTCCCTCCATTTGCAGAATATAAGCACAGATGGCGCAGCCTAAATCCGGCCGAAGGATGATAAGCTAGATTAAATTCAACCCTGTATTGCTCGCCCTTTTTCCCTAATACAGCGTCAAAAGCCAATCGAAAATCCGATGCAGCCGAGTGCGTACTTTGGTATCGTTGCGTGCAGGCCTGCAAACACGCCTTCAGCGTACCAGCGCCCAACACGCTCAACCCAGGCAATGAAAGCACACGGAAAAACGGCGCACTATAGCCTTTAAGGATCAACTGCGATTCCAATTGGGAAATATGTCCGATTGATGGTAATTCGATCATGGTGATGCTTGTTTTAGTTAATACCATTCATCTATAGTCCACGTCGCCTACGCGGTGGCGGAGGCAACACCCGCTGCTTGTGGCTGTTGCCATGGGGCGGAAGCAGCTGGTGTACGCTAGGCAGGTTGTAGGTACCGTTCACCGGTTGTTTTTTTGAAATTCCATGCATCGAGTGTAGGGTAAGATGGTTGATGCGAAACCCTTCCTCTACACGGTGCGACAACTGCATTTCAAGACGGTAAAGCTGTTGTGGTTTGCCCAGGCGCACATCAGATAACAAACGAAAATCATCCATAGCGCGTTTACGTCGCTCACACATCGATATATATTCGTGCAGGCATTTTTCCAATGGTCCACTCGACAGCACCTGATGACTACTCAGCGGCATCAGTTGAAAAGGAGGTTGATAACCTTTCATCCGAAAGATGCCCGCCAATACACCCGCTTGCTGTTCAATATTCAACATCGACATAAGATCTGTTTTTCATTCTCTAAAATCCTGACGCTACCTCACTGGCTGATGACCTTGTCAAAGATGTTTTCCCTTTTTTGGTGGCGACACGATCCGCTTTCGCCTATCCAGTGCTGACAATAACTCGTTGATATGTGGCAGATCCCGCGTGTCACGGAGCTGCTGTTCGTGGAGTCTATCGGCCTTCGAGTACACATTGAGCGTGTGTAAATGGAAACCTTTTTCGTGATTATAGTTTATATCAAACTCCAGCCGGTAGATCGCAGGGGGTGACCCGCCAAGGCCACGGCTAATGAGCCGAAAATCAGCAATATTGTCACCATGCATCCGGCAAATCCATTGATAGTCCTGCAAGCAGTCATCTGCACTACCACAACAGAACAACGGCTTACCTATGGCGGCCTGCAGTTCGAAATGTGACCGGTATCCCTTTTCCCAAAGTGTGAGCGCAAGCAGCGCTGTTTGTTGACTGATCATTAATTCTGACATACCCTAAACTTGATGGTTGCATGTATAGTTTTAACACAAAAACATTACTGCTGTTCCAATGGTCCACTCGACAGCACCTGATGACTACTCAGCGATATCAGTGGAAAAGGAGGCTGATAGCCTGTCATCCGAAAAATACCCACCAGTACATCCGCTTGTTGTTGAATATTCAACATTGACATAAGATTTGTTTTTCTTTCCATGCAAAGAGACGCCATCCGGACATTTAAAATGCGACTTGATTTGTTCAGAAATGATTTCATAGTCAAAGACCTCTTCTTCGTCTACACACCAGGGGTACTTTTAGCTTACTTCGATTCACGGCCAATATCAACTGGTCCATGGAGGGCAGGTCTTGATTTCTGTCCAGCTGTTTCTCGTAAAACTTTCCTTCAGTTGAATAGGCGGAGACCTGGTATAATCGAAATCCTCTGTCACGATAGTAAATGATATTAAACTCTAGCCGATATCCGCGCGACGGTGACCCACGATTTTCCATCATACGAAGTGAAAAATCAGGGATAAAATTCCAACGTTCTACACATCGCCGTTGATACTGTTGAAGGCATTCATCTACGTTTCCACTAAAGCACATGTCTTCACCCCGATGGGAGTGCAAATCGAACTCGGAACGAAAGCCCCTGAACCACAATACCAGTGCCAGTAACCTTGCCTGCTGACTTGCTGATAATTCAGACATGACGAAGTATTTAGATGAGTAGCCTATATCTTGCGGTGAAGATATTACTGTAGACCATAAAAAGCCTTTACACTATTGAGTTCCAATTGGTCTTTGGTACGCTGCAGGCTAAGTACCATATTTTGATTGGAAAAACCACGCATATCGGCCAGGTTCTTATCAATGCGGGAGGCTGCCTTATCAATAATCTCCAGCCGGGCAGCATCAGACATTTGGGTGGCAAATGAATTGATGACCAGCAGTATTTCATCAAGGTTTTTGATGCTTTGTTCCATCATGCCGCTATATACGCGGTTCATGTGGGCTATTTCGGCGGCCGAGAAGTGACTGTCCCCCTGAAAGAGATGAAAGTATTTTTTATATTCGGCTACCATGCTGGATTGCTGAGCAATAATCGATTTGACCCGTTTATAGTAGCCGATGGATGCTTTCACTTTTTGTAGTTCAGTGTAGTAGGTATTAAAGATAGAACGCTGTTTTTCTCCCCAGTCGCCAATTTCCTGCAGTTTGAGTTTAGACATAGCATTTTCTAGCGCACGTTGCGCCGCCTGCAGACGGATGGTCTCATTCTGTACCCGCTGTACCGCCAGGTCCATCGCCTTGATCACTTTTTTCAATGCTGCTTTGACCACCACCCACACAACAGCATGACTTTGTTGGGTAGGGCAAATGGCGAACACAGCTACCCAGACCATAAAGATCCATACACACTTTTTCATCTTCACACTTTTGGGTCTATTTACCAATGGAGATCCACCTGCCTTCCCTATCTTATTCAAAACGTCTTTACTAGCGTTTGATGAAGACATTACTACCCGATCGCAGCGTATCACCGTTGGCATTAAAATAATATTTCAGTCCGTCACTACCCAGGTCAAGCATGTGCTGAGCGGGATCATATTGACCATGGTAACGTTTCTCAGTAGGTCGCTTGCGCATACCCGGTTTTGCGGCGGTATCCAGGTGTTGGGAAAGTTCCCTTACCTCAAATTGTAATACACCTGAGCTGCTGGGCGTAATGATCACCGTCTCACGCAAGGTGCCAAACTGGTGGACAAATTCCCGGGCGTAGGTACCGGAGACGGCTTTTGCCGACCTGGCGGCATCTTGCGAACAAGCTGCCACTGCCGCTATGGCTGGGATCAAAAAGAGCTTTTTCATATACAGGTATTTTAGGTACTAAAACAGAGTAAAATTTCAATACAAAACACTTCGCAAAGCAACTTTTTTTTCCCGAACATAAGTCGTTGATTTATTACGCCCTATACTGTCCGGTCTCCTGCAAATGATTGATCAGCGCCCTTATACCCTTTTTTATATCGCCGCCACACGCCGCGGTAAATTGTTTGACCAGCACTTTCTCTTTTTCTTCTGTTGTATAAGCGTAGTACTCCTGTGGAGAGGGCTCATATCCGTATACCTTCATACTGACACCACCGTGATCAATATAGACTTCCCTGTATTTGCGCTTTGGGTCATTGGCCTTATTCAATGATAACACCATTGGTTTGCCCTTGTCAGGCATACCCATCACTGCCTGTAATTGGTCGAATTTATTCTGGAACTTGCGCATGTCCAGCAATATTTTGGTGTCTGCATTGTTAAGGATGGCCTCTTTAACAATTGGGCTGCTGATCACATCGTCCACTTCCTGGCTAACGGTAATGGCTTCGCCAAAGAATTTGCGGACGGTTTTATACAAGTAACGCATGAACTCTGCCATCCCCGTCTTGGCAATTGCTTTCCAGGCCTCTTCAATAACGATAACTTTGCGGATGCCTTTGAGTTTTCGCATCTTGCTGATGAACAGCTGCATGATGATGATGGTCACGATACTGAACAGGACCGGGGAGTCCTTGATCGAATCCAGTTCAAAGACCAGGAACCGCTTGTGAAACAAGTCCAGCCGGTTGCGGGCATTGAGTAAAAAGCCATATTCACCGTTTTTATAAAAGGGTCGAAGCACGTAGAGAAAATTGTCGATATCGAATTCCTTTTCCCTTACCCCATCCTGGGCCAGCATCCCTACGTACTGTTCCCGTAAAAAATCATAAAAGCTGTCAAAACAAGGGAAAACAGCCGGGCTTTTTTCCAGGTACTCGAAGTACTGATGTAAGGCATTGGAAAGGGCAACGTATTCTGAACGTTTAAAGCTTTCATCATCTTTTTTCCAGAGCGCCACCAGCAGGCTCTTGATACTTTCTTTCTTTTCGGTATCGAGGCTGTCACCCTCTTCGATATAAAAAGGATTGAAGCAAAGCGGATTATTTTGATCGTAGGTAAAATAGTACCCACCAACTAATTGGCATAGCCCTTCATAACTGTGGCCGACATCGACGATTACTGCATGTGCCCCCTGCTCATAATAGCTGCGCATCATATGGCACATGAACATGCTCTTTCCCGAGCCTGATGCGCCAAATACTACCTTGTTCCGATTGGTGGTCCATCCTCTCTGTATGGGTTCATCGGTAATATCTACAAAAATAGGTTTACCCATCTGCCGGTCTACCAACCGTATGCCGAATGAACTGAGCGAATCTTTATAGGTCGTTTCCTGCGTAAAAAAGCAGCTGGCCTGTTCAGCAAAGGTGTCAAAGGTCTCGTTGTCCGGTAGTGCGCCGGCGTTACCGGGTAGTCCCGCCCAATAGGCCTGGGCCGCACCTTTTAACGTCTGGCGGGGAACGACATCCATTTGGGCGAGTGCTGCGCTGGCCATATTTCGCAAATCCTTTTCCCTGGCCCGCTCGCTACTCCATACCATGAGGTTAAAGTGCGCTTTTACCGGTAACCTCCCATGGCTGACGGCCTCGTTGAGAAAACTATTGGTAGCATCCCTGGAAATGGTGTTTTCCCGGGAGTAGGCACTGAGCGACTGCAGGCGCCGACGTTTTGCTTCCAGTTTCTTCAGCGTCTTCTGCGTATCTTCCACCACCACAAACTGGTTATAGATGTGGTTGCAATTTAACAGTTGACCAACAGGGGCCGCGAAGCAGACCGAAAACTTGGCCTTGTCGCTGGAGTACTTGTCATAGGTGATCCTACTGCCGCACAGACCAGGTAGATCATCCGGTGTAGAGAGCGTGTATACCTGGCAATGATTTTCCCCTATACGAAACTCCGGTTTAAAACAAATGTCCCGCAGCATGGGCGGCTGACCGGCGCCCAGCAGGAAACAATACCGTTCAATGAGTCCGGGTGTTTGCGGGGTACCTGCCAGTTGGTCACCACCCAGGCGGGTTACCTTGATAAATCCGCCCTCGGATAGCAGCCGCGCAAACTGGGAGACTTTATCGCCAAATTCCTGAAAGGCCTGCTCACTAAGTAGTGAGGGAGCTACCAAAGTTGGGCGCAATAGGTTCGAAAAGGCAGCATTACTCAAGGGGCGTGTGTTATTACGCCGTGTGATCATCAGGTAACACTGGTGATCCAGGATGGGCCGCTCATTGAAAAAACGGTCACTACTACTATTAAAGAAACTGTCTGCCGACTTAACGAAATCCGGCCTGAAACTATCTTCTGTAAACCAGTCCTGCTTATGCAGGATCACACCTGGTGGAAGCAGCTTAATGGCCTTTACCCATATTTGGTGCAGCGTCTCATATTCATCTCCACTTAAACTAAAGACTTCCGGGAGCTCTACCTGCAGCACAAATGTCAGATCCCCATTTTTGGAAAGGATACAATCCCGTTCCACTTTATATACTGGCAACAAGGCATCCAGTGCCTTACCTTCCCTGCTGCTTTCTTTGAGCAGTAATAGCACGCCTGCTATCACCATCATCATTATTATCAACATCACAATCATCTTGCTCACGCTTAAGTAATTCAACAAATAGACGGCGATTGTTACAGATAATAGCAGGGGGCACCTGCCGAAAAGCAGTAGCCACCATCAGGCCATGCTCTCCATACTTGTGACTCAGTCGATATACCCATGAAAAAAGCACAAAGCCACTCACACCTACTACTGCCACACACAAGTAGACAGACACCCCCGCTATATACCCTACCGCGAACAACACCAGCAATCCCATACACACTGCGGCCAGATAAGTGATATACTGCCCTTTGAACCCTCTGAATTCAATGGGCTTATTAATGCCTTTATTGATCTCATAAATACTGCTCATCGCCCTTGTTATCTGGTGTTGGACCGAATTGTCACACGATTAAACCTACATCGATACATGATCGTTATACGCCGAAAAATCCCTTCAGGACGGTGGCCACCACTACCAGGAAAATACAACTGCCAAACCAGCTGGCGGCAACTTTGGAGGTGTCCTGCTCTCCGCTGTTCCATTTATTGTAGACCTTTACGGCGCCTACAAGTCCGACAACAGCTCCAATGGCGTACATTAAAGTGGTGCCTACGCTAAAATATCCTTTGACTTCAGTAGTGGCTGCGCTGATACCACCGCTACCGCTACCTGTTTGTGCGATCACTGCATGGCCTGCGAGGACCATCGTAATCAGCATGGTCGTCATCTTCGGAGATGCACTCAGTGTTACTGCTCCCCATTTTCTTACTCCACATTTCATACACAACTTGAGTTTTATATTTAAAAGAACTATCTCTCATACCTTGATTTTTGGACATACGATCCCTCTGCTGCTGGCAGCGCCGGTTGCAAGCAGAATAGCTGTTCTATAAATTGATGATGATGTAGTGTTTGACTGAAGTGGGCTATTGCCAGAGGGCTTCGGCTTCCGCGATAGTGAAAGTGATATTACAATCCACAGCCGCTGCCTTAACGATCAGATTGGAGATGGCCCCTTTGAAAGCAATCGTATTGAGAGTAGGATAAGCGGCGATCTGCTGACGCATTTGATCGGAGAGCACTTCCTTGGTGGTAGTGGGACCGGCGTCTGCACAAATTTCCTGCAGCTCTACGGCTAGGGACTCAAGGGCTGCGAAGTCCTTATCGATGTTACTTGTACTACGCTCACTATCCAGTTCATGGATATCCATTCCCTGCAGGGCTGGCAGCTGGCCAGTAACTACTGCTGGTTGCTCTTCTACTTTCCAGAATTTTTTGACAGGCACCGCGGTACCGTCGCCCTTTTCGACTTTATATCTAAACTTAAGCTGCCCGGTAACGATCAAAACAATAAAATATAAGACGAGGGCCGCTACCATAAAAACTGCAAAATTTCCCCAGGTAATTCCTTCTAACATACATTTTCATTTTTTGAGTTGAACAATTGTAGCTTGTATAATTAACTCTCGGGAACAAATAACAGATTCGCAACTACACGCTTTTACAAGCTCCTCGGAGTTGGGAAAAATATTTTTTAGCGGCTATTTTCATCATCCGTTTCAAGCCTGCGGATATAGCTATTACCAAGAGCATCCAAAAATGGTTTACGACCTTTTTTACGCAGGCGGTTGTCTTCATATATTTTAAAGATGTTGCCCAGCTTGACATTAAATACTTTGGAAAAATAATCGGAGAGTTTTTTCAAGGGCACACGCGAGTTATTGAAGACACCATGCTCTTGCAGGGCAACAAGTAGTTCCACCAGCGCGGCTTTAGAGCCTGTCCAGGTTATCAGTGGCACTTCTGCGTTCGTACCGGCGCCTAGTTGTTGTTGCTGCGATAATAACCACAGCCGGTGATTGATAAAGCTGGCCATCATTTCATGGAAGCGGATAGTGGCCAGCTCTACGCTCATGGGTGCATTAAAATGCTGGTCGTGTAACCAGTAGTAGTTTTGCGTATGTAGGACATTTGGTGCAGGCTGGCGAAGAAAGTAATATTTATCCAAATAGGTGTTACCCATGCGGTGATACAGATATAGTTCACTATGGGCTTCAAAATACCGGTCGATCTTTATACTTTCGTGCCCATAGTATGCACGGATGGCTTCCACGCCACTGGCAGGCTCGCGTACAAGCAGGTGCGATAGCCGCATGTAATGCATGATCCTTGCGTCAAATTCAGGCTTGATTTTTTTGAAAAATAAAATCTCGTCGTCGTCGGTTGAAAAGGGCGTTTCCAGCACGTATTGTTTGACTTCTTCCAAAGTGGAAGCCGTCAGATCAGTCGCTTTTTGTAATTGGCCGGTAGTGAGTTCTTCTTCAGATAGCAGCGCGTCCAGTTTGGCAAGTAGCTGCTCCAGGTGTTGAGCGGGTGCAACTTTCATAATAATAAGGTTGTTTAGGTTATTGATTATGTTTAGTAAGGCAAATCACCGACTTAAAAAAATACCAGAACAGCCCCCGGCACCCTTTCAGGAACCCCCAAAATCATTATTTATCAATTAGTTACAATATGTTAAAAGCACAAAAAAAGTCGCTCATAACATAGGTTACAGATTATAGTTATACTGATCACACGCCACCTTTTAAAAGTGGTATGGAGCACACTACACCTATTCAAGTGGGTGGTAAAAAAAGAGAAAGAGATCAAACTCAATTGCAGCTATTCATGCTTTAAGAGTTCCAGTAGTTTATGGAGCAGTTCGCGGGTGACGCGGATAGCATGGAGGGAAGTATCCTTATACTTTGCTTTGACGCTTTGTGGTGATAGGTCAGCAGATTTAGGGGTAGCAAATACCTGGCTGATAATCCGGAAGACTTCCGCTTTGGATTGATTGGTGATAATACCGGCATTCAGGCATAATTTTATAAAAAGTGTAAGAACGGGTACCGATACTGATAGGTGGATTCTGCGCTGATAGGCCGGAGGCCCCTGCGACAATGCAGCCAGGCTGGCACTTTTATCGATCAGCAGTTTATAAGCGTGTCGTAAGGAGGCTGTAATTTGCTCGGTGACGGAGGGCAGTGTAGGAATGTAGCAGAAATTAGGTAGTGGGCCAAGTTGCTCCATCGTCCGGAAATACCATTGAAGGGTGGCCAGCATTTCTTCGTCAGTTTTGCCTTGCATCTTTTCATCCAGGCGACTGGTACAAAGCAGTACATACCGCGGCAAATTATAGTTTAGTTGAAGCAGGACTGTATGGATTTCCCAGTTGATATCTTTGACGGCTTCCGGGTTAGAATTATCATATAAGAAAGATAGCTCCCGCGCCATCGCCTGGAGGTAATGCAATTGCCGATACGTAATGGATGCAACCTGCGCGCTCACAAAGTCACGAATTGGCTGTAAAGCCACTCTTAACAAGGGCTGCTCGATACCCGGGTGCTGGTAGGCTGTTTCCAGCTTTGCAAGCTGTGTCGATAACTGCCCGTGACATTTCAGCCAGGTGCTATAAGGTACCTGGAAGTTATGCTGGAAGTGCTGCGGAAAATAACGCCGGATATATTCCAATACGCTTTCCAGGCTACTGGCTACAGCCAGGTAGAATGCGGGCAGATCAAAAGCCACCGGTGCCGCATTCTCATGGATATAGATCCCCAATCTTTCCAGCATACGCAGCACACCAAGTTGGATAGAATAGATATATTGCTGACTGTCAGCAGTGTGCCCCGCTTCACTAATCGCGTGACAGAGTTGATTAACCTGGTGGTCGACAAGCAAAAGCCAATCCAGGCGCTGGCGGGCGTCAATGGAGTTTTGCAACGCAAACGGATGGATGGATTTATTCACCCATTCTTCAATCGTATGTAGCAGTTCATGTTCCATTAAATGACCTGGTGTTGCTTAAAAATGTCTCCATCAGGATATTGAAAGGATGTGAACTAATTATAAATTACGATACTTGGGCCATACCGCCAACAGCCAACCAATAACCGCTGGAAAACTTTTAATATTCGCTGGCAAAAATTTAATATCCACGATCTTGGTTAGCCGAAGTGTACCGGTTTACTTGCCTATTTTTTCCATTAATTTTACCCGACGGTTCTATCCTTATCCATTTACCCCTGACTTATGACATAATGTTTAATATCGCCTAACAGCGATAATTGTCGAGTAAAAAATGGACCCATTCTATTTACATCCGTTCATATTTACAAAACACTGCACTTAAATTCTTTGCATGAATTAACTAACATGTTTAAGACGATCGACACAAATCCGATGTTGCATATACCATTAAATTACAACTACGATCAAAACAGGTCTAATGACGTGTGTCCGTTATAGATATACAGAATGATATCATAAGAATATCCATTTTTACAAACTTATGCGAACGATAATAATATTGAATTTATCGTGCCAGTTATTCAGTTGATAGTCGTTGCCTAATGAACCCCGCAGGCCAATAACCCATTAACTAATTGATTAATAAGTACTAATAACATCAACATGTTATTTCCTATTAAACTCAGAATGTTACTTTTGCGGCCATTAAAAAGATTGTCATCTCAATAAATTCGCAAGCAACAATATCCGCTTTGAGAAAGTAATGTGAACAATTTCGCACCTAGAATTCAATAGACCTATATGTCATTATGTCGAGGAGTCGTATCTATGATACTATGCCAGATCATGCTTTGTTTTAATACCTCTGGTCAGGTAAAAAATCATATTGATAGTACATTGAACCAAATACCTATGCACAAATATTTGCAAGAGGTATATCACAAATCTGAAGCGCTCCAGCAAAAGCTTGAGAAGCGAAGCATTAGTTTGCTAGACCGGTTTTCCAGGCAGCAGCAGCAATTAAACCAAAAATTTTCCAAACTTCAAAAGGGTGAGAATGGTTTAAACTTTGACGCTTTAGGTGACACCATTGCCAAATTGAGGGCTGGCTTTGCCACTAAACAACAACAGCAACTGACTACCTTACAACAGAAGATTTACCTGCCTGAACTTGACACCATGCAGACTACTCTTCGATTCCTATCTGCGTCCGGCAAATTAACCAACCAATATGACGCAGAACTTAAACAGGCACTAAAGAGTGTAAACGAACTTCATAACCGGCTCAATCAAACAGAGACTTTACACAGGTTCCTAGAAGACCACAAACGTCTGTTAAAAAGTAGGCTCTCCAGTTACAACCTCTTCAAAAAGGACGTGGAGAAGATAAATAAAGAAAGCTACTATTACAATCAGCAGATTAAAAACTATACCGCTATGCTAAAAGACCGTCGCAAAGCGGAGGCAAAAGCGCTCAAGCTACTTAAGGAAAGTGTACAATACAAAGATTTTGTTTCTAAAAATTCCTGGCTGGCAGGCCTCTTTCCCGTCCCCCCCACGGGTACCAGTCCTTCCGCTGCCCTGCAGGAATTACAAACACAGGCTCAAGTCGAACAACAGATACAACAACGCCTCGGCGCAGATCTAGGTGCGCGGCAACTCGTCAGCGAACGAATGAATGCAGCACAGTCCCGTTTCAACGAGTTAAAATCAAAATATCAACATGTAGACAACACCGCGGATATGCCCGGGTTCAAGCCCAATGAAATGAAGTCAAAGTCTTTTTTTCAAAGGCTGGAATTTGGCATCAACCTCCAAATGCAGCGCCGGGCCAACTGGTACCCAACGGCTACAGATCTTGCCGGACAGCTATCCTATCAATTTGCCAAGAACGGACACGCAGGTTTCGGCGTTGCTTACCAGTTGTCATGGATGTCTTCAACGGAGCATTTCTCTCTTAGGACCGGAGGATATGGTATACGATCTTTTGTGGATTGGAAACTGAAGCGGTCATTTTACTTAAATGCAGGATTTGAGCATAACTATAACATCGTGAGTGTAAACACCATAAATGCACAGCAGTGGAAAGGATGGCGCTCCAGCGCACTGTTAGGAATAAGTAAGCAATATAATGTTAGCAATAAAGTGAAAGGCAATGTGATATTACTCTATGATTTTCTCAGTAGTTATTACATGCCAAGAACAAGGCCGCTGAAGCTACGGATCGGATACAATTTCCGGTAACCCGCAAATAGTGTCATCATATGTGTTAGCAAATTTTGTATTCATTAGGTACAATTACAATAGTAAAATCTTCAAAAATGTTTAGATGGTCAGCAATAAGCCTGACGTTGTTTTTAATAACAACGTACAGCTCTCTATATGCCCAAGAACTTCCAATTACACCTACTTCACCAGGCGCAGCTGGCGTATCACAACCTGCGAACATGTCAGTAAACCTCTATACTGGTGCAGGCGAGGTGTCTATCCCCTTGTATCTGGCCCAGCAACGAAAGTTGACGCTGCCAATAAGTCTAATATATGGAGGAAAAGCTTTTAAAGTGCAAGATGTAGCTGGTCCATTAGGACTAGGATGGAACTTACAAATCGGCGGCTGTATCACCAGAGTAATGCGTGGCAAACCTGATGAACAGGACAATGGCTTCGCGGCGGAAAATATTTCAACCGCCACTGCTGCCAAAATTGCCAACGACTATACATCGACTGGCTTTGGAGATTTAATAAAAAAAATCGCTACCAACGAAGTGGATGGTGAGCCAGACATTTTCACCTCTTCCGTAGGAGGCAAATTCGTCATGAATCGCCAGAATGACGCCATATTTGTTGCCAATAATGGTTTTAAAGTGCTAAAAAATGCATTATATGCAACCGGTGGCAACGACAGTACCTGGATCATCGTAGATCCCCAAGGAAATCAGTATTATTTTGGAGGCGCCTCGGCTACAGAGAGAGTGAGGTATATCGGGCGCACATTTAAAAGCCAAACATACATCAGCAACTGGTACCTTAGAAAGATCGTTTCACAAGACACAAAAGACTCAATTGTTTTCACCTACATATCCGGCGACGAAGTTAATTATTCCTACTACAAAAGGACGCACGTTGTAAGAGACTACCCATGCTTTATTAGTGACTCGTATGACAAAGATGAAAGCATAACAATACAAACGACCAAACCGAGATATCTATCTCTTGTTACTGGCAATAGTTTCTATGTACAATTGACGTATGCAAACAGAAAGGATATTACGGGCGGTCAATGTATTAAACAGGTAAGCATTACTCAAAAAGACGGCATCCGATTAAAAGAGATTGAACGTTTTATATTCAAGTACAGCTATTTTAAAGACGCAGATGGAAACTCCAATGCAAGACTCAAACTAAGCACAGTGTATAATATGGATACAGCGGGACTTAGAAAGCCGATGGCCAGTTTTGTATATAATGAAGCTGTCAACCTACCTCCAAGAAGCTCGGTCGAATTTGATCATTGGGGCTTTTACAACACCAATCCGACAGGAACAAGCATTCCCCCGCTCGCCAATAAAGAGCCTGACAGTATTAGAACACAGGCTAATTTACTCATCAGAACAAATTGGCTGGCTGGTGGATATACTACTTATCGATATGAACAACATCGCTGCCTTGTAGATAATCAACTGAAAATAGCTGGCGGTGTAAGGATCGCCTCGACCACGGTAAATGACCCCGTCACTGGCAGTAAAATGACTACATCCTACAGATATATTTTAGATGATAATACCACAAGCGGCTTATTATACAATCCACGGCCGCAAAACTATTATTCTTACAAGGTCTATGCTGCCCCGCAGTGGATATCGCCTGGCCCAGGCAATGGTTCGAACCCTCAGTGTGCAGGCTATACCGAAATCACGCAGGATCAAAGTTTTGCAGACCTATTTGACATATATGGCGTCACAATCGGCTATTCCAGAGTTGAGGTTAACAATGCGGACGGCAGCAGGGACGTTAATTATTATAGTGATATAAAGGACTGGAGCCAGGATGACATTGACTTCTATAGAGCAACTGATGCAGGCGCGGTCAGTGCACCAGGTGGGAACTATCGATTTGGTCCCCCGTACTCGAATCAAACATCTTATGGATTCATGAGGGGGCTACTGAAGCAAAAACGGATTTATTCAGCAGAAGGTAAATTACAAAGTGTATGTAACTACCTGTTTGACAGTTACATAAACACCGCTAATCGTATCTATGGGATGCGCGCGATGCAGTTAAATTCTCAGTATGGTAACTTGTGGTATGCCGCAAAATATGAAGAACTGATTGCAACTCCGCAAATGAAGTACATGCAGGAAACAGTATATCCGGCAACTAACGCGGTAGACTCAATTATTTCGTGGAAAAGCATTGAGTATGTTAACCAATTTCCTTTCCTTGTTCGAAAAATCACGTCCAATGGTACAAACGGAGATACGCTTATTAACCAATTCGCTTATCCATCAGACTTTGGAGCCAACGGTACGACAGCCTATAGAAACTTGATCATTGCCAATATTTGGGGATTACCGCTGGAAGATGTACGGCTGCTTAAAAGGAACGGGCAAAGTAAAGTAATCGCAGGTGCTATCAGTAAATACAGAATGGATACTTTAGGATTTGCAATCATTCCTGTATTCGACAGCAAACTGGTGCTGAACTTGGAAAAGCCGATGACCAATTACAGTTGGCTAACCAATCAGGGACAATTCGACAAAAATTATGAAGCTGATATCGTTGTAAACCGATACAACGCTTCAGGCGCCATTGCCGATTATACAACAAGGGGAAACATATCACATTCCTGTTTATGGGACTCTTATAATCCAGGTTATAAGATAGCTGAAGTAACAAATGCTACCTCTGCCGAATTTTACTACGAAGGATTTGAGTCTTATAACTATCCAGGTATTAATGGTAAAGGTGGCCACACCGGCAGAAACTATAGCCGGGATGATCAAACGCTTACATTCAACCCTCCTAGTGCCAAACACTACAATGTCAGCTACTGGTATAAAGCCGATGGCAAATGGACCTACTCCGGCAAAATCCCCTACACCAAGAACATGGTGATTGCGGCACGCGAGGGACTGGACGACATTCGTATCCTGCCTGATAATGCACGCATGGGAACCTACACTTATGACCCACTCATCGGCTTGACCAGCGAAACCGACGACAATGGTAATACTAAATACTACGAGTATGATGAAAATGAACATCTAAAATTAAGTAGGGACAAGGACCAGCATATTACTGCAGCATTCGACTATCAGCCCTATAGTCAATCGGTCAGCGGAGATCGTGGATGCCCTGTTTTTAATGGCAACATCACCATTAATAGAACAGCAGCATTTACATGGAATGTGTCGTGGGACGCGGTACCGGCAAGCTCGCGATACAGGGTTGAATATCGGAAAGAAGATGAAGATAACTGGTCATCGGTTTTGACAACAGCTACCAATGTCAACATCAGCAACCTGGAACTGCTCACCGAATATGAGATAAGAATAACGCCAGAATGCACACTCAGTAGCAGAGCCCAGCCATCAGGCATTAAAACTTTCAAAAGTAGTCAGCAATTGCTAAAGCTCAGTTTTGCATTAACCAACTATTCGGGAGGAAACAATCGGATTATTCTTACTGCCAACTATGAGGGGCCACTTGCAACCGTAAAAAGTTTTAATTGGGGATATTGTGTGGTCAACTATACCATTGATCCCAACTTCCAATACTGCTATGGCTTTCCCGGAGCTTCAAATGGTGCCGGCAACTATACCTCTACCACCATTGGCTTCGAAACCACGACGCTAACGGCACAATCCAATAACGCCACACCGGGTAGCACATATGGTGCAATTAAAAAGATTGTCCTCACTGCAGTGCAAGGTATTAGCCCATGGGATATCCAAAAGGATGACAATGCTCCATATGAATTCATTATTCAATAAATTTTCTTAGATCTCATATAAAATCATGTTAATGCACCTATATAGCTGGTTTCTAAGAAACCGCACCGCATTGTTGGCTACACTTCTACTCATATTGAAATGCTTTGACACCCAGGCACAAAATGTTCCTAATGGGGCAACGGCACCTGTGGTGAACAATCCCGTTGTACCATCATCCTACAATGCTGCAGCAAATTTTCCATTTATCAGACAATGGACACCTTCGATTCCGGTAACTGATCTTGCAAGTGTTGTCTCCTCGGCCAGAACAAATACAGAAGTACAACAAACGACAACCTATTTCGATGGTTTAGGTAGGAAGATCCAAACCGTGCTCAAAGGCGCAACTCCTGGCGGACGAGATATGGTCTCTCTCTCCTATTATGACGATGCCGGGCGCCAAACACGTCAATACTTAAGTTATGCGACCTTGCCTAATCAGCCAAAGGATGGCTTAATCAAGCTTAATCCTTTTGCGGACCAGGTGAGTTTCTACAATGGTTTGCCAGGGCAGGAACAACAGAAATATCTGTATTCGTCCAGCCAAGTCGAAAATTCCAGCTTTTCCCGTCCCTTGCAAACCTTTCGTCCGGGAAACGCACTGTTGGGAAACAACGTAGGCCAACGCTATCAGTATGGGGTAAATAACATCTCCGAACAAATAAGGATCATCGGTTTAGCAGATGGCCCAGATCTGGTTCCGCAGAATCTCGGTGTCTTTGCCACAGGTGAATTGTACAAAACAGCGGTGACTGATGAGGATAACAAAATAACGATCGAATACAAGACAAGAGATGGCCGCAGTGTTCTTAAAAAACATCAAGTTGCCGATAACCCCGGCAGTGGCGCACAAGGATGGCTTTGTACCTATTATGTGTATGATGACCTGGGCGGACTGCGTCTAATCGTTACACCTAAGGCTGTCAAGGCTTATGAGGCCAATGGATGGAATTTCCAAGATGCACAAGTACTAGAAAATCTTTGCTTTCAGGTCAAATATGATGCAAAAGGCCGAGAAGTAGAAAAAAAAGCAGGGGGCGCTGAGCCTGAATATCTGGTTTACGACTTACGTGAACGGCTCACATTTATACAGGATGGTAACCAAAGAAAAGATGGTAAATGGATCGTCATGTTCTATGATGACTTTGATCGTTTGGTGATGACCGCCGAATATAAAAGTGGTGCAACGCGTGCACAGCTACAGCAGCGAATGGATACCATTCGTAGCACTGCAGAAATTCCGTTAAGTATACTGAATCTACAGCCGGCCGATCTTACATTACAATCCGGTGAGGTTTCTGCCGCCGAATACACTGCATCTAATAGTATCACTGTTCCTGATGGGTTTAGCCTTAAACCTGGTGACGATCTGACATTAACATTGGATACGGCTAAAAACCTGACCAACAGCCTTCCCTCCTATCTGAACCCGGTTCCAGAACTTGAAAGTTTTACACCGATCACCATTTATCATTACGATGACTACACATGGGCAGGCGCCAAACCGTTCAGAAATGAAATGGTGGCAAAGCTGGATGCTAGCGGGGCCAGTTATGTAGAAGCTGCATTGCCGGATTATAATCTAACCGGTGTAATGACCGGTAAACAAACCAGGGTAATCAATGCGGCAACAGAACAATGGCTCACGACTACGGCGTACTATGATAGCAAAGGCAGAAGGATTCAATTATCCGAAGATAACATCAATGGAGGCACAGATGTCACCACCTCCCAATATCAATTCAGCGGCCAATTGCTCTCACAGCACTTACTGCACAATAATCCATTAAGTAAAACGACGCCTTCTCTTTCAGTATTAACTAAATATCTCTACGATAATAACGGACGGCTCATAAAGACTACACAAACCTTAAACAACGACCATGTTGAACGGTTAGTTAGCCAATTGGCGTACGACACGCTGGGAAGATTGCGTAGTAAGAAGCTTGGAAACCTTGACGAGCTGGTATATGACTATGATCTCAACAGTAAAATCATAGCTGTCAACAGAGATTATGTCAGAAACGGTGGGAATGGCTATTTCGGATATGAAATGTTTTATGAACATGGATTTTCCAATAGTTGGAAAAATGGTAGTCTATCCGGTATTACCTGGAGAAGAAAAGGTGATAACGGGTACCGTTCTTTTGGATACAATTATGATCCGGCAGGACGGCTATCGCAAGCTGATTTCGCATTAAATAAGGATGGCACCTGGTCAAGCAGCAACGAAAACTATGGAGTTAGCAATTTAACCTATGATTTAAACGGAAACATTCAGACCATGGATGTCTCTGCGACCCTACTAGGGGCGACAAAGCCGGTAGATAAGCTGCGATACACCTACGAGTCAGTCGGTGACAAACTACTTAAAGTCATAGACGATGCAGGGTTTCAACAGCAGGGCGACTTCAAAGATGGCCTAAATGGGGAAAATAATGACTATACCTACGATAGCGACGGCAACCTGATCAGTGACGAAAATAAAGGAACGCACTATACCTGGAATAGCACGATTGGAAAACTGGTCAAAATCGCACTTCAGAATTCACAAAAAAGCATTGAATACACATATGATGCTTCCGGCTTCAGATGGAAAAAGGATATCATCGATGGCAACAGTCGCACCAGTTATTCGTATCTGAACGGGTTTGTATATAAAAATGATACGCTTTTATTCTTTAGTCACCCGGAGGGTAGGATACGGAGAACAGCTAAAGGACAACTTGTATATGACTATTTCGAGACGGATAATCTTGGAAATGTAAGAACTGTCCTTACCGAAGAAAAAGACACCTCTTTCTACGCAGCGACTTTTGAACAAAATCGTAGTGAAATTGAGGTGGCCACGTATCGGAATTTGGACCTAGTAAAAGAAGCCATTTCAACTCAGTTGCCATGGTATAATGAGCAAACCAATAAATATTGGAGCAGGCTGAATGGAAGCGTACCGGACAAAAAAATCGGCGCTGCAATTGTGCTCAAAGTGATGGCTGGAGATGTAGTGGATATACAAACTAAGGCCTATTACAAAACGACGGGAACAACTAATACTGCAACCCCTGATGATATCGTCAACAATCTGATCACTGCGTTTCTTGGAGCAGGTTCCGAAATTGTCGATAACGGTAAAGGAAATATACGCCAAAATGGGGGCAGCTATCTAAATACAGGTGACCTATATGCGTTTGTAAATGACAATCAGCAAAATAATCAGACTAATCAAACTCCCAAGGCTTATCTGAATTATTTACTGTTTGACGAAAATTTCAATTTAGTCACTGGGTATGTAAAACGAATAAACGGCGGCCCGGACGCCCTTACTAGTTATAATGGACATATTGATGTGCCTAAAAATGGCTTTGTATACGTGTATACCAGCAATGAGGGCAGCGAAGACGTATGGTTCGATGACTTACAGGTAAGCCATCAATCTGGCCCCTTGCTACAGGAAAGCACTGTATATCCCTATGGCCTGGAGATCACTACTCAAAGTAGTCGTAGGTTGAACAAAACAGGCAATCAGTTCCTATTCCAAAGTAAGGAGTTGGATCAGGAGTTGGATGTCGCTTTATATTATTTTAATGCCCGATATTATGATCCCCAGCTTGGCAGATTCATTAGTTTAGATCCGGCGCGCCAGCTTGCCGGAGGCTACAATGGAATGGGTAATAATCCTGCCATGTTTGTAGATCCGGATGGCCGGTTCCTGCCCCTGGTTGCCGTAATCGCCGGAGCTGTTATTGGCGGAGTTACCAATGTTATCTCTAACTGGTCTGAGATTAGCTCAGCTCCTACGTTAGGACAGGCAATTTTAAGAGGAGCTTCATACACCCTAGTTGGAGCGGTAAGCGGGGGACTTTATGCTACCGGAAACGTAACAGCCGCGGCCACCATTTCTGCTATTGGAAATGGGGTGGCTGACGTACTCAGCGGACATTCCATTAACGATGCTGCCGGACGAGCGCTTATGGGAACGATAATGGCACCCATAGGTGGGGCAGTTACAAGAGGAGCATCAACTGTTATAGGTCCTCTGGTAAGTCGTATTCCAGGCGACGCCATCCGCACAGCTATTGACATAGGTGTTTCTCAGGCAATCGGAGCAGAAGTGATGGGTACAGCTTCAGGCATGTGGTTTGGGAATCAGTCTTTAGGAGAGGCGATGAAAAATGCCCTGCCAAGCGCTTTAGTCGCCGGAGCCAGCGGATCCATAAGTGGATATATCAATGGATACATTCGATCAAGGACCACCAATCGTGACCCAGTAAACGAAACAACTGTCGGCAACATCGAAAAAGTGGAAACCGTACAGGCAACCTCTGAGGTGAGTACTGACCTGGAAGGACCGGCGTCAAAAGGCACGTGGAACTTCAGAAGTGAGTTGGAGGACAATGCAGCAAAGCTTAATATTAAGACAAGTGCAAAAGGGGACGAACCATCTAAAGTTTATACCATTTATGATAAAGATGGACAAATTATTAAGTTTGGCGTAACGGATGCGGAGTTGAAAAGACTTAACGATGTACTGAGATATGAGGTAGAAGCAGGCGCAACACCAAGAGTAACTGATAAAGTATTTCCGAAATTCGAAGCCCATATTATTGAAAAATATTTAAGAAGTTTGTATTATAACTCAGGCAACACAGCGCCACTTCCGGGTATGAAGGTTCCTTATCCGAGGGATTTTAATACTGGAAAAATGATCAATCCAAAAAACTAACTATAAATATATTTGCGAGATATGGCAAACAAAATTGGACGAACCCTCTGTTGGTTAAAAGATGAGAATGGAAATGTAGGAGATTTTGTCAACCGATTTTTTGGGACAAGTACATTATTGAATCAGCTGCTCAATGAAAGCTATGATGGTATTGCTATAAAATTTATCAACATTGAATTTGGAAATCAAGCCAGATTTGATAAATATCCGATAACACCACCAGACAGTGTGCACTACGTCAAACGAGCAGGGGCCAACCTGTTCTATTATAATCTGATTGACTTCGACGTATTCAACAACCTGAACTTTGAAGCAAAAAAGCGTTTTGTATGGAATGTAGCCACCAACAGTCTGATTAAAGCCGGTGATCAGACTAACAATGCTGAACTGAAGATGGCTGCGACGTATGCACTTCAAAAAGGTTTGGAATTGGAGCTGCGGGCAGACATTAAATCCCTTGAAACCAAAGTCGATATAGGGGGTACGCCATTCGTTGCAAGTATCTGGATCTTAATCGGTGAACATGAAATGTCGGCCAGGCTACGGCTGCAAAAAGGTCAAGAAACCGTTTTTGAAAACGAAATTGATACATCCGGTACAGGCGCTGAATTTTTCCTTGACATGTTTAAGTCTATCACCGTGGTTAAAGATCAACTGGTGATCAAAGCCATGAAAGATGCACCTGGAGATTATCCCTTACGAATAGATATTCCGGCAGCGCTCCTATCGTAATCTTTTAATGCAACAATTTACCAGGAAATTCCTGGGCCGATCCTCGGGGTTACTACCCGGGTCGGCCGGGTAGGGAAAACTATGCCCGGTCTTTAAAAAACAGCAATCAAACATTTGGGACAATACGGCTTTGTTATGAACAAGGCATTTAACACATCAATCACATGAGATCATTTTATTTTCTTTTATGCTTTCTCGTTTCCTCCTTGTTGAGCTGGGGGCAAACAACGTTGAAAGTAACAAATGATACCGTCCGTGTAATAAAGGCAGAGCTTAAACTACAGAACTCCACCAGCGATAGCACAGGCTTTCTGTTCAATACGGGCAAGGGAAGTACGCAGTTCAAAAGAATCAAACTGATTAACCTTGGCGACACGGCCATTGCCATTCCTGGGCAGGACACACTATCTGTAAGGTTCTCAGGAGGTTACAGTCTAAATTCACCTGATGTATCACTAGGAGTAAGAGCACTGGAGGGCAGTAACGTAAAGTTAAAATGGTGGCAGTCGGACAATGAATTGTATCAGAGCGCAAGGATTGGCGTAATAGGTGATAGTCAGGGCGCTGGTAGCTATGCCAGCACTTTCTCCAATTCAATCGTAGGTTTGCTGCAATCCTATATCTACTCAGTATCTCCCAATGCTGCGGTCACCAATTATTGCAAGGACGGTTATAATTCGAGAAACCTGGCCCCTGACGGTAGCAATAGTTATGTAGATACGCAACGCAATATCACAAAGGCCATTGCAGATGGCAATACCATCATTATCCTGATCAATACCAGCAACGACTATGCTTCTAATAGTTCAGGCGGCGAAATGACAAATGAAGAAGCACTATCTAACACCTTACTTATTGAAGATCTGTGCAAACGAAATGGTGTGCAATTGATTGTGATGAGTAATTTTCCCCGTCAACAATTGGGCACTACGCAACGACTGAAACTACTGACGGCAGCCGATAATCTCAGAAAAACGTTTGGTAACAGATGTGCCTATGTGTATCATTTACTGGAAGATCCCAGTAATCCCAATCAACTAAATAGCTCCTTACAGGTAGGGGATAATATTCACCTCAATGATGCAGGTTGTGCGATCGTTTTTAAAGCACTCAGAAATACACTATCCGCTTATTTCACATCAAATACCGATGTCATCAAATATGTAGTTCAACGCACCATCGGGTTATCAACCCCTTTCTCAGACTACCAGACTATTACATCCCCATCCCAAAACACGCTAGACGTTGCCGAAGATGGTCAATTATACCGCGTACGCTTATATTTCCGTGACGGCTATTTTTCTCAGTGGAGTAATGTCGCACAGGCGACCAAGAGCAACAACGTACCGGTAAAACCATTGCCTGTCATCAGTATCAGTGGGCCTTCTGCCATTACACTGCCAACAAACTCCATTACTTTAACAGCCACTGCAACCGCCCCTGCCGGGTCAACTATTGCGAGCTACCAATGGTCTAAAATTTCCGGAGGCAATGCCGTCATTGCAAGCCCTACCAATTCAGAAACCAATATTAATAGTCTTGTTCAGGGTACTTATGTGTTCCGCTGTGTGGTAACAGATAGTGATGGCGGCACAAATAGCCGGGATATCACCGTAACAGTAAGCCCAACCTCCGACCCCAATGGTGCTGTTAAATTCAATTTCAATCTCACAGCTCAGAATGTACCGGGTTGGATCGATGTTAGTGACGGTCCTTTAGCTTCTGCAAATACCGGAAAAACCTGGATTCATACTGCGTCCGGCATTGGCCTGCTTTCCATTGGGAATAATAGCACGTATTGGGGCAGTGTATATTACGGAGTAAACGCGGGCAACGACAATGGCGAGCAAACCAGTGATGCCGGCGGTTTTGCTACTGACCAGCCGGTAATTTCATCGGCTTGGTATTCCAAAGACATTACTTATTCTGGCACCTCGTCAAGTCAATTTAAATTAATTGGTCTCAATCCGGCTAAAAAGTATTTGATCCGTATTTATAGTTCCCTGGACAATAGTTTTGGACTTGATGCAAATCCTACCTTGTTAATTGTAAACGATAATACATTAAATAAGCGCCTGATCGACGCCAGTGGAAATACCTCAGATGTAGCAATCTTCAATGGTGTTCAGCCTAACGCAAGTGGGGAAATACCAGTGTTTGTAGGAGTGCCAGCAGGAGAAGCATCTTTCGGAATGATCAATGGATTAACTATTACGGAAGAAACTACCACAACCAACATTGCGCCAGTGGTTGATGCAGGCAATGCACAAACAGTTATTCTTCCGTTAAGTAGCGCCAATTTAAGAGCTACTATTACTGGCGGTAATGCAGAACCGGTAACGGTGCTCTGGACAAAAGTGTCTGGACCTAGTGCAACCATTACAACCGCAAACAGTCTTACGACAGCTGTGACAGGTCTGACAACTGGGACTTACATCTTCCGTTGTACCGTCACGGATCGCAACAATCTGACAGGATTCAGTAATGTGACCATTACGGTAAGTGCCAGCAGCAATTTCCCAACATTAAAAGTAGCTTTTTCCAAAAATGCTTTCACATCTTCAGGTTGGGAAATAGTTTCAGGCGAACCTCATAATGGAACGCTAAGCAAAACGGTGTCTTACGCTGGGAATGCGGTAACGGTCGCTACAGGGACCTGGACACCATTTGTCGGGCAGTACAGTGCAGATGCAACAGGTGAAACTGTTAACGACGGTGGAGGTTTTGCTGCACCGACAAGGGTGGTTCAGGGTAACTTCTTTAATATTAGCAGCTACGCTATAGCATCACCACAGGTAACAGTATCAAATCTTGCGGCGGGCAAATACAGGGTAACCTTCTTTGGGTCGCTTAATACGGCTACCGCTCAGAGTTTGTCGGCAAACTGTAATACTGTCTACAGGGTAAATTCATCCGATCCTGTTACAGTCAATAACCAGGGTAATACTTCGAAAACAGCTGTATTTGATAATATCGAGGTGCTTGCGAATGGAACATTAAATTTGTTTGCGACTCCGATACAAGGTGGCGTTAACCAATATATTGCTACGCTTTGCTACTTCACACTTGAAAAAACCGAGTAACAACAACTTTCCTAAATAAAAAAAGAGGTTGTATCAAAAATAAACGAAGGCCTTGAGAATCACTTAAACGACTACCTGACTCCATCAGGTACCCGAATAAAAAGAGGCTGCATCAACTTTTGATACAGCCTCTTTTTTATTGCCGACCCGGCCAGTTTTCTATCGCCCACCTTTCGCACCCCATCATTATAGTATTCAAGTGACTGCCCAAAACTCTTACTCTTTTACCTCAGTATCTGCACCAGCCATCGGCAGCTACCGAAAAGGTTCCTTTTATGAAACGCCTCCCTCCTCTTCAGGCTTAATAAAAAGCAAGTGGGCGAGCGTCGGATCTTTACGGATACGGTCAATCTCATTTTCAATCATGTAAGCGATATCGTTTTTTATCTGCGCATAATTTTGCTGTACCTCCAAAAAAGACACCTCTCTCACTTTAGGCAGGGGCTCATAGGCCGCTTCCTGGGCTTTTATGGTGTCAGGATCATTAATGATCTGACAATGGAAGGTTTTGAGTTTTACCGGGGTAGCCGGATTATCGGCCACCATACCGACAAATTCCCCGGAACTAAGCGCTGAGATACGGGATGGCGGTACCGCGTAGTCGAGCTGCGTATTGTGACTAACACTGGTATCCTGCCGGTTAATGGAAACGCTATCCCTGAGTTGCACAATTTTACCGAAACGCTCACTGAGCACTTTGGCAGTATCACCAAATGTTTGTCCACAAATGACATTACCGGGTAAATTGATGATCACGTCTGCCTGCTCACGACCATAATCTTTGCGTAATTGTTCGGTTGACTGAACTGCAAGCAGGGTACTTACTAAATTCGATCTGGCAGTTGCCAGGCAGGTATCAAGTGGTGCGTAGATCGTAGGATATTCATCGAAAACGAGGGAACACTTATGCTGGTTTTTCCGGTTCACCAGTTTGAGCATCCGCGATATATACAGGGATAGTACGGCGCCATAGATTTGGATTTTTAATGGATCATTACCCATGCAGACAATCTTGGGGGCTTCAGGATTATTGACATCGAGGGTAAATTCACTGCCGCTCATGACGTAATACAGCTGCGGAGAGCTGAGGCGGGCCATACCTATTTTCGCGCTGGCGATCTGTCCTTCCAGTTGCTCCATGGCGCGGGACAGGTAGGCAGAAATAAATGGATTTAGAAACACGTCACATTGGGGATCGGTACCAAGGACCGGGAATAAGTCATCATAGTGAACGGACATCATTTCAATCACATGCGGCAATGTACAAAACTTGCCGCCTTGATAGCCACGTAAAAACCATATGACAGCAGTTACGAAGTTGATACTACTCTCGATAAAAAATTCACCTTGGCGTCGGACCCAGTCGCGGTTCAGACCCAAAAGTATCGTCCGCGCCGCTTCCGCCGCATCCGTAATATCAGTCATCATGTCCGGGTCCAGGGGATTGCAGCGATGGCTGCGGCTCAGATCATTAAAATTGATGACATAGAACTTAGGCTGCACTTTGTAAACACCCTGGTATTGTAGCAGGGCGTTGTAAGCGATCTTAGAAAGGTCATCGAACTTAAAATCATACACGAACATCGTGTATCCCTTACTGATGTGCTGTTCAATCCAACTTCGGACAACAAAAAATGTTTTACCGGCTCCCGCGGATCCGCAGAGTAGAGTGCCCCTAAATGGATTTTGGATATTGATCCACATCTGGCGCTGGGCGCTTTTGAACCGGTACCGTCCTCTCAGGTTGACTGAATATTCATTTTCGATCAGTTCTTCTTGTTGGGGGAAGGTTTCATTTAGTTCATTGAAGATGTCTTTACCCAATTGCAGTTTAATGAGACGGGAAAGTCGAGCGCCTCCGGATAGCAGCAGCAGGTAGCCCGAACTGGTAACCAGCATATATCCAATCGCGAGTTGAGTGACTGGTACTGGAAAATACAGGAGCCAGGCCGCGCCCCAGAACAGCAGCATCCCAAATACCAGCAAAGCGATAATTGTCGAGACGCTAGCCTTTTCATCTTTTTTGCCTTTTATACCCAATAGCGATAGTGCTAGCAGACCAATTACTGCAGCTTTGGTATAAATGGGCTCTTTGAAAATAGCCGCCCGGGCGATGTTGCTTAAAACCCGTTCTACTATGGATGGCACGAGCCCCCACTGTACAAATGCAGCATAACAGTAGATAAAGAAATGTAATCCAAGCAGGATAATGGATGACTTACGGACAAAGTCAATAATAGCCCGTAGGCCCTGTTCATTTTCACCAGTTTGCATACTTCACACATTTTCAAACTCACAAAATCACGCATGTACCCTGACCAATTGACCGATCAGGACAAACGCCGTTTTTTCCTTTTCTTCTTTTTCGCTTCCCTCAGTAATGCTGCAGGCACCCAATTGTAGATATCTTCAGGTTCCAGCCAGGCGGCAAAAAGACCACAGAATTGCTCGGCCAGTACTTGTAATCCTTCGAGTAGCACTACGGCCGGCGGCGGAAGGGTTGTTCTGTTGCCACCGCCTGTTGTGGCGCCAGCATTCCCTGCAGACCTACCCATTCCTGCAGCTAGCAAATACGCGGTGATGGATTTATCAGCCAGGACAAAATTGGTCGGATCACCGCCTGACCGCCCGAGCCAAAACTGAGGCGCTTCACCCGGGATGGGTTGAATGACAATCTGTAGTCCCGCTTGCTTCCAGTTTTGTAAAACAGCATCGATGCTACCGGTAAAGTTGGTACGCTGCAAGAGCCCACTCACAAAGGAGAGATTGGATGCTAGAGTCGCATTCTCTCCCCGCGGAAGTTTGCGTAAGAGTGCGTGTGCGCTGTATTTTTTTCCCAGGGCATTGCCATTAAATACTGTGCAACTCAAGTGGTCAATGAATGTAAAACCATAGATAATCCCTTGTGGATTGGTGCGTGCTACCAGACTGATATCTTCTTTTTCGAGCGCCGCAGACAACTGCTCGAGCGAAGTGCCGGCTATAAGCAGTTTATCGATCGTGCGCGTGAGGCGCCCTGCAAACGCTTTTCTTTTGCTGGCACCAATGACATAGAGCGGTTGCAGATTTGCTAATGTTGGTGACTTATATAAAATACTGGCTTTGATGCCAACGCCTTTTGGGGCACCGGTGTCATCGAGCAGTCGGTAGACGAGTCCTCCGTGTTCATAAAGACTGCTTCCTGGCTTGCCAGGATCTGCCAGTACCCCAAAATGCCGCAGAACGGCATTATATTCAGAAAGGCTACCAAAACGATAGTTGCTAATAACCCCTCCAACAATAGCAGCGATCGTCGCTTTGGTAGGTCGATCCCCGTACCTGGCCCTTTTAAGCCAGTCGGCAGGAAGCTCTCCTGTAGTTTTCACTCCACGGACTTTTGCTGGTATCAGTCCATACTCTTGTTCTATGGCTATCCTTGCCGGACCAGATCTATCGCGCCCTATGTAATGCGTTGGGATACGGCTGCCATCGGCTCTAATGCAGGTAGTAACGATATGCATATGAGGATGGCCCGCATCGGTATGTTCGTAGACCAGGTAGGGTTGGTCAGCAAAGCCGATACGCTCCATATAGTCGCTGGCAATTTGACGCATAGTGTCCAGCGGCAATATCTCTTCAGGAGGAAAATTCAGTGATATGTGGATGGCATTGGTCTGGGCAATCTCACTACGTTCGGTCAACATGTTAAACCGGTTGATCTTTTGATAAAAATTCAGTCGCTCCGGTCCCAGCCCGAAACCTTCGGCAGCGATACAATGCGCATCACCATTTTTCACCTTGACTTCATTGTAGCTCAGCAAGCGCCGAATGCCTTTTCCACAAATCACTTTTGCAACCATTTTTCCGCGAGCCTTTCAATGACAGGAAACAATTCTTTCTTGACAGCTTCTACCCCACCCAGTAGCGTCGTTAACGATAATGCATGAAGTAGCTTTTGAGACGCTTCCGGTGTGCTGTTGATCTGACGCGTCACTTGATTGATATTGATACCGATGGCGTTGATTTCTTTTCGAAGCCTGACAAGTTCTTCCATTAAGGCTCCAAGGCTGTCATCTTTGTTATAGAGGGTAATTGGTTTGTCACAGATGATTGCACGTAATAGTTCGCTCATATTCTTATGGTGTGAAGACAACAATAGCTGCTGCAACTTTTGGAAATTGCGCTGATTGATCCGTGTCTTTACATCATAAGACAACGCGTCCTGCACTGGTACTTTCTTTCTTGCCATAATGTTGTTTGTCGTTAAAAAAATCCGACTTCGGAGGATTTTGAGGCGCCGGATACCGAAGGCCGGCACCAACCAGTTGCGCAATTTGTGCGCAACTGTACATCTTGCTGGACACACCGATCGTGGCCGAAACGACCATAGTTATTGTAATAACATTGATTGTTGCCACCATTCGATGAATTAGGAAATTGATACAGTGAGACCCACAATTCGCCTGACACCATTATATATAGCATACTATGGCGCCTAGACATTGGCTATCGCCAGGAAATCATTATTTGTTATGCGGTGAACAAATAGTTGTGGCAATAGCATTATTTAACCAACCTTTTGGAATCGCAATAGGATGAGGCAATCCTCGTGGTGACTAAAACCTCAGAGATTTGATAAGAAAAAGGGGAGGCCGTTTTCTAATAAATGCCATATCCTACATCAAGTGAAGGCCTCTCCTATCATGAGTTAAATATTCCTAATTTTTTGTCGAAAGGAATAGGTGTGCAAGATCAGTTACTGGAGAAAACAGATTGGCACTTAGCTTTATGATTTCTTACTAAATATTTGTTATAGCTGCCGGTGGACAGGGACAGCAACTAAATTAAAACGGCTAATAAAACCTGTTACGCGGACCTTTCTTTTTATTAGAAGGCTGGACCAAGCGGTGATTTAAATTATTGGGAACATGAATTTTTTTTCCAACAGCATACACGATGGCGGCATCAATGGAAGGCATCACAGCGGGAGACTCCACTGGTACATGTGACGTTTGTCCGTCTGCCAGTCTTACAGAGAGACTACTGATAGTAAGTTGCCGGGTGTCAGTCTCAAGCTTAAAGTATATCAGAAACTCAACTTGTTGTCCATTTAAATTGGCACGGATTGGCAGGTCAAACAATTCCCATTCTCCGCTCTGGGTAACTTCTGCTTGCCCCGGAAATTGTTTATTCAGCAAAAGTTTGTGGATTTGGCCGCGCAGCTCATGTTCAAAATCTGCACTCGTCGTGCCGTATCCATTATCCAGGTAGCCCTTACTTTTCAGCAAGGCAATATTGGTCTTTATTTGATCATCTATACTTTTAATTGCCATGATCACTGGTATTTTCACACGTTATAGATGTAGTTGAATTGGACTATTCAGGCTGGCTGGCACCCACAAAACCTGATCAGATGGCCTGGTCTTGAAAACTCCATTATTGTAAAAGTATCTGAAGTAAGAAAAACGGGATATTTTGATTCAATATCCTTTCTCCGGAACTCAAGTAGGGCACGATTCCTCGAAGTGCAATTTCCAAGATCTGGCACCCCTTTTTAGAAGACAGCAGTTCTTCAATCGGCGTGGAGAGTTGATGACAGTATAGAGGTCCATCTATACCGCCATACAAAATGGCCGATTCCATCATCATAGCAAGTTCAGGTTGTTCCTGCCACATCATCCTGGATTGCACGAGTTGACAGACCTGGTGTTCTATGAAATGGGCCAGGGCGCTTTGCTGCGTATAGACGCTTCCCAGCTCCCACGCGTAAGTCACCTGTAGCGTATAGTGTAGGGCGCAAAAGCGACTGGCTTCAGCAATTATCTGTGCATCGCTTTTGCGTAAAGGCAATATTTCTATACCTTCCCCTACTCCCTTGTCCCGAACCAAAGCCACAACCTGATCATTAACCAATAGCACTGCCGTAAATGCCAGAGAACGCGCACATTCCAACTCATTGATATCTATGTTCTTTATCTTCAGTTGCATGATTGATACTGTTAATGATCCGACTCCATTATAGCTGCCATCGTCGCCGTCCTGTCATAGTTTAACCTTTATCGTAGCTCAAAGGTAATTGTGCACAAAACCACGCCCGGGAACCTTTTCCCAGTTGGGAATAATTTTTTTCCGGGTGCCGCCATCAAAGTACGAGCTGTGTTAATACTCATTTTGTCGAAAATCAATGGCCTTTAGCGAGCGCTGCAACCCTATCTCAGCCGTATATATTAAATTGCCACTTTATGTACTCATGTCAGACTGAGATGCAATAATTATTTAAGGTCTATGCTGAACTTTAGTATAGGTAGGGAGTCATTTAATGTCTATCTGTTTTTTGAGGGAGTATACTAGCGGTAACCAATCTAACAATACCACTGCTAAAGAGAAGGCAACAAACTGTCTTTGCAAATGCACCGAATTTTACGTGCGGAGCAATATGTGCCCGTGAAAATTAATGGGAAGGACTCCCCGTTTACGACGGCGGCGCCAATTCCCAAAAAATATGAAGCGAAACTATATCGTTTTGCCCCCGCCTTTATGGACCGGTCCGCGGAATGTGATGTACTCTACCAATCATTATTAATTGACGGATGGGCTGTACGCAGTTACCAAAATTACGCGCGGGAGGAGCACATTCTTGAATTAAGCGTGGAGGAGCCTTTTTTCATGCTTCATTTTAGCCTGGAGGGGTATGTTGACCTGGAGATGAGTGATGGCAAAAAACATCGTTTGTTGCCCGGGCAGTACCGGCTCATGCAATTCAATACCGGAAAACACATGTTGAAGTTTAAAGGAAAGCGTTGGTACGAGGCCTTTTTTATCGATTTCCCCGGAGACTGGACCACTCAGATGGCATCAAAGTCAAAGGTGCTTAAATGGCTACTGGACAGGATGGAAGAAAACCAAAATGGGATTATCCCTTGCGCCAGCAGGATAATGGGAGATCAGGTTTATGAACTTATCGAGGCCATACGCAACCGCCAACCAGCTGCAGATTCAATATCCCTAGCCCACACGGAAGCCCAGATCCGAGATTTAGCACTTTATGCGATCGAGCAACTACCTCCGACTTTGGAAAGGCTATGTATGGAATCCCCATCTCAAATTGGCACTATTAAGAGTTTCATGACAAACA
Organism: Chitinophaga sp. S165; assembly: GCF_003182155.1. GTDB lineage: Bacteria > Bacteroidota > Bacteroidia > Chitinophagales > Chitinophagaceae > Chitinophaga. The sequence continues at coordinate 225,527 of NZ_QGTG01000009.1, read as the reverse complement.
ATATTACCCGATTCTATAGTGTTGAAGAAATTGCCGCCAATTTTGGATTTAGTGTTCGCTCCTTTCAGCAGTTATTTAAAAACAGCACTGGGGAGACAATCCGGGATTTTATCCTACGCAGCAAAATGGAGAAGGCCCAAAAGCTGCTATCCCGCCCTGGGTTTAGCATTAAGGTAATTGCGGCAAAACTGGGCTATCAGCATCCAGGCAACTTTACACGAGAATACAAAAACTTCTACAAGCGTCCTCCCCGCCCTGCCGGGAACAATACCAACTTGGTTGCAGAAAATGATCACTAAGCTCAGCTTTTAAGGATAAGTCTGTCTGCCAGCTAAACCCGATTTTTACGGCTGATGACCTTTAACTTATTTGTAATAGACGCACATGCTTACCGTTTTTAACCTGTCAAACAGATTCACTGTCCCTTGACGCGGAATGCATATCTATCCTATTTAGTGGGTTTTAAGGTCAACGTTTGGCTCTCCTCTCGGAAAGCAAGGGGAAATTCAAGAAAACTACATACACAACATTTATCCATTCTTCAACGCAACCTTTTATCGAACTACGCGCGTTAGGGCTTTTTTGGCAGAACGTGGTATGACCACAGCTAACAAAGCTTATGCGGCTATTGGTAGTGGGCCCATTTTATTACCATGCATAGATTTCTCAGAAATAACCACCACGACAATGTACGCGTCACTGACCAACACGCACCATTTAGAACAGTCGCTTCCATTCCAAAGAAGTATAAACCTTACCAATATAGCTTTGCGCCGGCCCAACTGGACAAAAGCTCAGTTATTGATGTTCTTTATCAAACACTCATTATCGATGGTTGGACCATCCGTAACAACGTTTTGTTTGTCAAGAAAACACACAAATTAGCCCTCGAGATAAGTCGACCTTGTTTCATTTTACATTTTAACATTCAGGGAGCTATCGACATGAAGTTTGCAGACGGCCAAATCTTCCGGGAAATCCCAGGAATGTACCAATTATTACAATTCAATATCGGAGATCATATTATTAGCTACGAACCAGGTATCTACGAAACTTTTTATATAGATTTTTCAGAAGATTGGGTCAATAAGCTGGCACCGGATTCCCAATTACTTAGCCATGTCCTGAACAATATTGCTACCAACAAATCTGAGGCGATCCTCTCTAACAATGTGATCATAACCGAAGAAATTCGGGAAGTCTTGGATATCATACGAAACTTTTCAAGAGGTAATGCTTTGTCCACAGCTCGCATAAGCGCTAAAATAGTCGCACTGGTATCACTCTCTCTAATAGAACTAACTAAAACTGAAAATACAGCAGAGGCCTCAGATCAAATTTTAATCCAGTCAATTACATCATACATTCAAAATAACCTGGATGACACAACGCTCAGCGTGAGACGACTGGCAGCAATCTATGGATTAGGCACTAGAGCATTCCAGACATTCTTCAAAAAACATCTGGGGCAAAATGTCCGAAAATACATTTTGTCGACAAAAATGGAAAAGGCAAATGTTTGGCTAAGTACAACTGAAAAAACAGTTAAGGATATTGCCTATGAATTAGGATATGAACATCCTGGTAATTTTACAAGAGAGTTCAATAAGCATTTTGGATATTCGCCCACACAGATTCAAAAGAAAAATTAACCGTGCATAAAATGATCAATAGAATCGATTTTCATGAATGCTGTATTTGATAAGAAATTAGCAATTTTACAATGAGCTGATAATAGAAAGTATTGACTAGCTGTTAATCCACTTGAGTAGCAAGATGCCAATGTTATGAAAAAACAAATTTCACTCAAAAAAGAGTCTCGGGTAACCAGTTCATCGTTAATCGACAGTCATTTATTCATCCTAAAGTTCGCTGCAGTATTAATTTTTGCAGTAACAAGCTGCAAAAACAGTGTTTTGAAGAAGGACGCCGCGCTTCCGCACTTTGCGGTGGATGGTATTTTTCAATCACAAGATACAGCTAAGGTAACAAGCATTGAGTTTAACAATGGTCATCCTTTAGTGATGATGTATTTCAATCCAGACTGTCCATCCTGTAATAAAGAGACTCAAAACATTATTGCCAACATGAGTATGTTGTCAGACATTAAATTCCTTTTCGTAACCAGTAGCCCTTTAGAAGATGTTAAGCGATTTGAACAGCAGTACAAATTGAAGCAGTTTCCAAATGTCAAATATGCCCACGATTCAAAATTAGAGATTTACAGCTTGTACAAAATTCGGGCAATCCCGTTCATGGCCGTTTATAATAGAGAACTAAAACTGTCCAAAGTCATAATTGGAGACATCGATGCTTCGATAATTAAGTCATTTGCTCTTCAGATTTAAGACAAACAAATCCTTCCCTTCATTCTTTTTCTCAATTACCGAAATTATCCGGATACTTCATCGATGTGAAAGTCTGCTACGTCGCTTGAAGTTATGAGAAAAAGCAGACCTTATTAAATTGCTGCTAACAACAAAATTTATGACGCAAACCGTTTCTATGATTGATTCAAAACAACTTTTAGACTAAGGTTCAAGAGCGTCATCATTTTTTTGCAAGCCGTACCAAACATTACTGGACCACACTCCAGTTAAAAACTTTAAAACCATGAAAAGAGCTAAGATCATCCTAACAGCTATAGCTGTATTAGGAGTTACAGCTGGTGTTTTTGCCTTCAAAGCTGCAAGGCAAACCGATGTAATTTACACAGGTCCTGCTGTAGGTGAACCATGTACCGTTACGGTACAATTCAAGAAAATTGATGCCAGTGGTATCAACACATTCGCAACCTTGGATTTTGGCGCCGATTGTGAACAAGTGAAAACAATCAACAGTAATTTGTAGGCCGTTTAGGCCCACTACGCCTGTCCCGCAACCCCAGCGCAATTAAGTGCCAGCGGCTGCGGAGACAGGCGTAGCTCTTTTTTATACAGTTAAAATCAAATTTTTCGTACTCTGCACAGCCAAAAAATCCACCTGGAGTTTCTTGAAAAATGAATTTTCACTCCCACTACTTCCAGCTTCGTTACCGCTTCACACCATCAATTTGCAATGAGCGATCATAGAGATCTTGGCTGAAAACAGGCTTTACTTGCATCCACAGTGGTAACGGCCGTCCTTTTAAACAATAGTCGAAAAATTGCATCATTCGTGTTGTATAGTCTACCGCCGGCGGTCCTAATAGCATATGATCTTCCGTGGCATAATTTAATAACCAGGCGTGCTTTCCCATTCGGCGAAGTGCATTGAAAAACTCGAGCCCTTGGCTAAAGGGCACAATATTATCCCCGGAATTGTGCATAAGTAGTAAAGGCGTTTGCACATTGTTGGCACGAAAAATAGGAGAATTGTCAATGTAAATTTGAGGACTTTCCCATAGTGAAGGCCCCATCCTGATCTGGCCGCTTTCGTAAAAATAATTACGGCTTTTTTTTCCATGACTGATCAGTCCGTAGTCACTGATTAAATTACTGAGGCCAGATCCGGAACAAGCAGCACTAAAGCGGCGGGTGTGAGTAATGATATAGTTGGTCAAATATCCACCAAAGCTATGGCCCTGCAAGCCGACTTTTGCCGAGTCCACATAGGGGAGTTTATTGATATAGTTCGATACGCCTAATACCACATCTAATGCATCTTTACCGGTAGTTCCTTCTCCAAAATATATGTCTGGAGTAACAATCAGATACTCATTACTAACAAATGTGGGGATATCCAGCGGCCCTGTACACGCTGTTGGGTATCTAAAAACATGCATTAGATCACTCAGTCGCTCATAATAGTAAATAATTACCGGATATTTACGAGTACTATCAAAGTTCTCAGGTAAATATAAAACCGCGGCGGTACTTTTTGAACTGTTAAGTGGAATACGTAATAATCTCGCAGAAATCCAATTTATCTCCGCTTGAGGCCGATAATTAGAAAGTGAAACAAAGGTTCGGAAGTCTCGGGTAAAGTATTGATTGGGGGCCTCTCCTGTGTTCTGACGTGTTACTACATAGGCATCGGCACCTGTTGCCTTTATGGGCCGTGCTCCGAGGGTGCGGTCTAAATGGTAAAACAAAAAGGGATCCATGGTCAACATAACAGGAGCAGCCCTCCCGGAATAATCTGCTTGGTAAAACCCATTGTCTTTTGAAACAGTGTTAAATGCAGAAACGATGACTGGTCCGCTGTTCCCTATGGTTTCTATAGAGGTTGACATTGCAAACCTAAAGTTGATCTTGTTTGTAGAACCGATAAAATGGGTAATATTGACCGGCTTGCGCTTACCAGTCAGGTCACATTTCCAGATATCGTACCGGTCATATAAATACACTTCTTCATCGTCCGTCCACCCAGCAACGCCTACGGGATTCCGGCTGGGCCGTGGCACATCACAATTGTCATCAGTTATCCAGTCCGTTTGTATACCAGCGGTTAAGTTAAAAGAAATAGCTGTTTGAACATTATAACAAAAATAGGTATTCGCTAACCTGTCGAAGTACACGTTAAATGAGCCATCCGGGGAAATGTTATTTAAATACGTGATTGGCGCAGGTTGACGCTCCGCAGTTGAGGCATCGAAACGAAAATAACGCGGAACGGCAGCGTCGTTCCAGTAATGTTCCGTGTAATCTCCAGCCAGCCTTTCTATCAGGTAGCAGTTATTGACCTGGTGATTGTTATTTTTCAATGGCAACAGTGTTGACTCATTGCTTGAATCTACCACTTGTAAATACCCGGTTGAGAGGTCAAGTAAGCAAAATCGACTGCTTTTGAGTGCTTCTTCGCTATTATTCTTGTATGACTGTATCTGCTGCGATTTCAGTCGAATATCGGAGGTTTGCCAGACCTCCAATTCAAAAGGAAACTTATCCTGCACCGCCAGTACACCTGGCCGTAGGAAAAAAGCGAAAGCACGCCCACGATTGACAAACCCGAACGCTGGCTTTTCGCTGATGCGCCACTTACCAGATGATGTATCAGCACTGAAAGTGTCGTATATTTTGTGCACGTCCATCCCCCACTGCTGAAGCCAGATCTGCCAAGAAAACGGATCTTTTGTGTTTTTGATAACTAACAATATTTGCCTGCTCTCAGAGTCAAAATGCACATCACTTACCTGTAATAGGCTATCCGTTGCTGCGGCATGCCAAAGCTTGTTTTCGACCAGATCGTCGATCATAACTTTGTTCAACTGTTCCCCACCATCAGTCGTCCTAGCAATCACAATGTTGCCACTCATATCAGACCAGTAGCGACGTACATTTTTGAAAGTGTGTTCACGACCAGTCTTAAAATCATAGCAAATCACGGCCTTTTCAGGTCCTTTGACTGTAAATAACAGATAATCCTTTGCCTTGTAAGAAACTAAAAGGTATTCACTCACCCTAGGAAATGCTATCATTTTGCCGGTCCTTAATTCCAGTGCTTTCAAACTATCACCATTCTGAATGAATAGCAGATAATCCCCATTTAACGAAAATGACTGGCGGGACACTTTTGAAAATGTGGTCTGTTCAAGGGTACGTAGATTCTTTAATACCAATAGCCTTTCGAAAGGTTTTTTGCGAAGCTCAATCCAAAGGCAATAGGACCCGGATTTGTTAATCTTCGCATTTAAGACGGTAGGCCAAACATCATAATCGCTGGTCGAAATAGGTCTTTTCTGTGCAGAAACCAACAGGGACAAAAACAATAGGGCGGACAAAGTAGCAAGTTGTTTCACAATTATACATTTTAAGATCCAAGCATAGTTGCGTGTTGTTGCATATATAAACAAAAATCCTGGCTCCCTACTAAGGAGCTAAAGAATATGTTATGGCAAACTACCAGGTGGGCAGTCCCTGTTTCATCTTATCCAAAGTTTGTTGATATCGGTAGTCGGGTTTTCGTTTGTCCAGTGCCGCATTTTTTTCATCTACCAAAATGGCAACCTGCTGCCATTGCTTTGCATTAGCAACATCACCAACCTTATAGAGAAGGTTAGCATAAGTGTCGATGGTAGTCGGGCGCCTGGTCTTCCACAAAATGTCCTCCATCCAATTTATGGCCTTTCGGAGTATGGTGGTATCTTGACTATGTGCAAAAATGACAGAAAATATGGTGTTATTCAGCATAGCCATGCCGATGGTAGTGGTATCGTACCCAAAAGCATCAATTCGAGCTACGCTATATTTAACCACGCTGTCCCACTCTTTTTTTTCGTCAAACCAATCGATCTTTGCATTCACCATCGTTTCGCCGATATAGGGAGATTTATACTTTATTTGCAGGTCATTGCCAATGCGTTGCCAGTCAGGGGTCAGCCCTGCACGGCGCATACTCTCGATATAAGGCTGAACGGTTTCTTTGCGCATAATTGCCCCAGCAACAGAGCAACTGTAACCTTTTTGGGCCATACTGCTGTCGATACAGGCACCTCTTTGCTGGAATACGCTAAAGGCCTGCTGATGGGAATCGGTGATGAAAGTGGTCAGAAACATAATATTTGACCGCTCAAATAACACACTATCGGGTGCTTTCAAAAGATATCCGTCAATAAATTGCCGTGCAAGTAATGCAGCCTGTTTTTTATCTCCTAACCTGTCAGCCATCGTAGCAAGGTGTTTCAAGGTAGTGGGTGGCATTTTATCTACTTTCGTTTTCTGCATCTGTACATAATATTGCCGGTCAGGGTTCACAGCATCAGCAAGCAGCTCTATAAAGTCGGCCGGCGCATAACTGCCTACACCTCGGTGTACCAGCTTACCTTTCGGTGAAAAAAACAGCATTGTCGGAAAAGACGTCACATTATATTGGCGCATCATACTGGAGGCCTGTTCCCTCCACCCGCGCACATGGGTGTCGTCCTTTTGTGTACTATCCATTTGTACTCTGACTGTAATAAAATTCTTGTCGGCGAAACTGCCTACTATTTTATCAGAGAAAACATAGTTATCCATCACCTTACACGGTCCGCACCAGGTGGCATAACAGTCCACAAAAATCATCTTATTTTCAACTGATGCTCGTCTCAGTATTCCCGACCAATCATCTTGTGTGAAAGTAATTCCTTGGGCAGAAACGTTTATATTTAACACGGATAGTAACAAAAAAATAGACAACCGTCTCAGCATGCATATAATTTTTAATCGGTGATAGAACTATTGAATAGTGCGTTTTTGACATATTAATATCCAAGATTCTGTTTCAGGTTGGGGTTAGCCGCCAGGTCTTTACTTGGAATTGGATATAACTGGGCAGTACTTTTCCAGGTGCCACCTTTTTTAGGAGTAATTACCTTCATCAAAGCTTCTGCGGTTTCCGTCCTCTTGAGGTCCAGCCATCTATGGCCCCATTCAGTAAACAGCTCCAGTTGTCTTTCTTTAGATATTGCCAGCAGCGTGGTGGGTTTGTCGACATAATCAAGCTCGGGCAAACCAGCCCGGGTTCTTATGGCATTGAGATCATCCATGGCCCCCTCATCGTTACCGTTTTGAGCACGCGCTTCAGCGCGTATCAAATATTGCTCTGCTAATCTTAGCACTGTATTGTATTCTGTAACAGGAGATCCAAGCGTTGCATTCTTATATTTTGCCGGGTATTTATATTCTTTCCCGGACACACTCAAACTGCCAATCCAATCTATTTGGCGGTTATCTCCGACTGAAAAACTATTTAGTAATGTGTCACTTAAATAGACAGGGTTTAGATTACCTGGCCCCGTAGCTGGCAACACAAAAAGGCGGGCGTCTTCTGTATTCCAGCCGGCGTTTACCGGCTGAAGCTGCCATATGGCTTCTTTGCTAGTATTGACAAAAACACCCGCTAAAGGTTCCAACTTATATGAAGTGGTTTGACCGAGTACTTTACTGGCTTCCGCCTCTGCTTTACTATATTCTTTCATATATAAATATGTACGTGCCAGGAGTGCCGTTGCAGCTGCCCGGTTAGGTCGAACCCGTGCAGTTGACTCCTTGGAGGTCATTCCATCCGCCTCCACATAGGCGTCCGTCAACAATTGCTGAGCTGCCAGTAAGTCGGTTTCAATTTGCTTATAAACTAAACCGACTGAACTTTTGGGCTCTACTGCATTTCGCTTGTAGTCAGAGTTAAGCAGTAGGGGTACTTCTCCATATAAATTTGTAAGATAGAAGTAGCAGAATGCCCTGGTAAACCTTGCTTCCCCCAATAATCGATTTCTTAACGCCTCCCGGATATCAGTGGCAGCAGTGAGCCCCTCCACGGAGGCGTTTAGAGCAAAAACGTGAGGATATATGCTATTCCAAAACTCGCCGCCCCCAGCATCAACACTGGCTAACTCGTTACGATAATAGGTATTAGCTATAAGTGGAATCATATCATACATAGTAAACTCATCTGCAGAAAGACCACCATAATAGGAAACACCGGTCAATCCGCCATTGCTTAATTCTGGCTGACTCATTCGGATATAAACACCGGTCAGTACCTCAGGTGCATTATCTTCACTATTATAAACATTGCCGGCGTTTGTACTTGTCACAGGACTTCCTACATCTACGAACTTTTCACATGAAAGCAGGCAATGGCTGCTCACTAACAGCAGGATTCCAATAATTATTCGAGAGGAAGTATGCGGGATGTAAGTCTTATTCATAAAAATGCTTAAGCAGAAAATGAAAAATTATTTTTAGCAAGTCTGATCCGCAGATCAGCCCTGAAACTTCGATTCTCAAAGATTTACCATTAGTCCAAAAGTATACACCTTTAAAGGAGGTAAGAGATTATTGGACAAGCTCTCTGGATCCAATCCTTTGTAGCCAGTAATTGTGATCAGGTTCTGTCCCTGCAGATAAAGCTGACACGAAGAAATGTGTAACCGTCCTAACCAGGCCTTCGGAAGTGTCCAGGACAACTGGACGTTCTTCAATCGGGCAAAAGAGGCATCGGCATAGGCATCATTGCTTGTATTTGCTCTACCAAAAGGCGTGTTCAAACTGGCGTTTGAATTAAAACGCTGAATATCGGTTTCATCACCTTCTTTTTGCCATCGGGATAATACTGTAACAGGCTGGTTTCTATTGAAGGAGCCAGGGTTTACCCCTCGGCGATAATTGAGGGCGTTCCGCTTTATAAACTGAAACAGGAAGTCCAGCTCGATGGATTTGTATTTAAAAGTATTCTGCAGTCCGCCATAAATGGTTGGCAATGTGTTTACGAATACAATTTGGTCTTGTCCAAAAACGGGGGCGTTGGTTAAATTGCCTTTTGCATCCACGAACTGATATGTGCCAGTTTGTGCATCCACGCCTGCAAACTGATAAACTTTATTCAAAGAAATAGATTCCCCCACCTGTAATGCAGATGCCAGGCTGGAATTTTCTATCTCAGGAAAGCTTACCAGCTTATTGGCTTGTTTAGTGATATTTAGCGATGTACTCCACCGGAAGTTTTTGGATTGGATATTTGTCGAAGTAAAAGATCCTTCGAAACCAGTATTGCGTACTTCAGCTGGCAGGTTCGTAAAAACAGAAGAATAACCCGTCATGAGAGGTAGGGCATAAGGCAACAACTGATTGGAAGATTGGTTACGGTAATAAGTGAAACCAACCACAATCCTGTCCTTGAGAACCCCCAAGTCAAGGCCCAGTTGAAGTTTCTTAGTCTTCTCCCATTCAAGATAGGGATTAGGCAGCGAAGCAGGAACCAAGCCTGTCGAGCCTTGGTAAGGAACACCAACGTTGGTAGGAGGATTGTACAGATTCAAGTATTGATACTCTCCTAACTGGTCATTTCCGGAGATGCCATAGCTACCTCTGAATTTACCATAGCTAACAAACGGGATAATATTAAGTAACCAGTCTTCATTGGAAAAGATCCAGCCGATACCCACGCTTCCAAAATTGTTAAACCTGTTGATAGCACCAAATCTGCTGGACCCGTCCCTTCTTACTGATAGATTAATCAAGTATTTTTCATCGAAACTGTAGTTAATGCGGCCAAACACTGCATTATACCGATAAGTCCAAATAAACGACTGGCTGGGAATAACAGAGGCCGCTGATTTAACATCCTCCATGATCACATCTGTTCTAAAGCCGGATGCCGTATAGGCGGCGTAATCGCTTTTATTTTCCTGAAAAGTCAAGCCTCCCAGGACGTCGATTTTGTGTTGCCCCAATCCGACACGATAGGTCACCTGCGGCTCGGCGATCCATGTCCGGATTTGTCCATCATTTAATAATGACATCCTGGTTCTGTTAGGATGCTGGTCTGGGGATAGAGCGCCAAACGGCAACAATGTGACCTCTTTTGTTCTCAGGTCGTTGAAACCGATGCTGGCCTTTAATTCAAGATTGGAAAGAATGGTGTAACCCAAAACAGCATTTGACAAGAAATTGGCGGTCTTCATCCGGGTGGTATTCAGTAGCTGGGCGGCAGGGTTACCTGCCGTCCCCCAAGTTGATACGCCTGCTGCGTTAAACGCCCAGTTATAGCTGCCGTCGGCATTAAAGAGAGCCGGTGCATTTGGCGCTAAGGCGATACTCATACTCGTAAAATCGGAAGTAGGGACAATGTTGTTATCAACGAGGTAGTTGGTGGTAAGTTGAAAATTAAAGCGCTTATCATCGCTACTGTTTTTTAACGATAAGTGTAGCGCCCCTTTTTTGTCGGTAAAGTCATTTTGAAAGACGCTGGTTTCTCGGTGGTATGTGGTAGACACAGAGAACTGGGTATTAGCGTTGCCGCCGGATATGGCGGCTTGGGCATCCGTGTAACGGGACCAATTGCCAATAAGTTCCTTCTGCCAATCCGTATGCCGAGTAGTATCCCATAGTCCATTGATATCATAGTCAGTGGAAAGAACAGCCGCGTTATCATTTAATTTAGCTTCCCTGCGCATGGCCAAGTACTGTTGAGTGTTCAAAACGTCCAGGCGACTGGCAACTTTACCAATGCCTTGTTTTACATTGAGTGTTACGGTTGTCGTACCTGCTTTTCCCTTTTTGGTCGTAATTAGGATCGCGCCGTTGGCGGCGCGGCTCCCGTAGATAGCGGTGGCTTCGGCGTCTTTTAAGACGTCGATGCTCTCGATATCGGAGGGGTTTATGAAATTAAGCGGGTTACCGGTGCCCTGGACGTCACTGAGCACTGAAGGGCCACCTGACGCGCCCATCAAGCGCGTATTGGTGGGCAGAAGTTGTGGCGTGAAGGGGATACCGTCGATGATGTACAACGGATCGTTTCCGCGCCTGATGCTGTTCTGGCCCTGGATGCGGACAACCAGTCCGGTTCCTGGCAGACCGGTAGACTGGGTGATCATCAGGCCGGCAACGCGGCCTTGCAGGGCTAACAGGGGGTTGTTCACCGGCTGTTTTTCGATGTCTTTGGACTTGACTGTACTCACGTTACCAATTCCGGTTCTACGGGTGGTAACACCGTAGGCGATCACGATGGTTTCGTCGAGCGTGCTAACCGCCTCTTTGAGTGTGATCAATAAGTTGGTATGCTTTCCAACATATATTTTTTCAGATTCGAAACCGACGCTAGTGACGGTAATTACCGATTTGGGAGAGATTCCTTTCAAACGAAAACGACCATCATTATCAGAAGCAGTACCGGCTATGCCTCCACTTACCTGTATTGTAGCGGCGGCAACGGGCTCGCCGCTTTGGCTGATCACCCGGCCCATAATATCTATCGTAGTATCTTGGATTACTTTGGGATCATCTGCTGGTAATAGGCTTTGCCGGATTACTTCACTTTTTTTTACTACAACAGCTTTGTCTAATATTACCCAGGAGAATCCTTTTGGAGTAAGTATCACTTGAAGTACTTCTGCCAAAGGCTTATTTTTAAAATCAATTTTTGTCAATCGCTGTTGATCATGGATTTCGTCATTGATATAAGTAAATCTTAGTCCCGTTTGTCTTTTAATACGCTGAAAAAATTCAAGTAGCGTAATGTTTTTAGCCGACACACTGACTTTATACTCGTCCTCCTGCAAGGGGATGGCCATGACAGTCGGCATTTTTAGAATCATGAGCAATACAGAGCAGATACAGAAGATTACTCTTCTATGCAGTAAATGTGACCTCATAAGTAGTAGTTATAAATGTTTACATTCCGGTTGGTTTATCCATAACAATAACATAATACCACGAAGAGCAAAAAGCTACTTTGGAAAAGTTTCATTTTTTTGATTTTTTTAACCTGACTGGTAAAAAATGGGATTTCCGAGCATAGTGAATGCAGCAAAAAATTTGTCTTTTATGAGAAAATTGTAATACTTTTAATGCAGCGTACCAGCCGTACGTAGCATTAACGTTGCGTTTTGCCTGTTCCATTAACCTCAAAAAGTATTCAAAGCAATTCATTAATTAATGTTTCAACATTACAGCGGAGCTGATTTTTCAGATGCGCTGTTACAGTAAGCCTTTTTCCTCAAAAACAGCTAACTAAATAATTAATTTCAATCGCTTACGAATCCAGTTTTGGGACTTATGAACAGTCAATTGGACGATAATACACTGTTACTGCAATTAATCCGGGGGGATGCACAAGCGTTTACTGCGTTATTCTACCGATATCAGACCTTCTTACGTGCGGAGGCCTTTAGCATGCTTCGAAATCACCAAGAAGCAGAAGACATCACCCAAGAGGTATTTGCTGATGTATGGAGACGCCGCCAGAAACTAAACCCCGAAGTACCTATTCGTTTTTATCTATTTAAGGCAATCCGATTCCAGGTGTCCAAGAAATACCGAAGTCAAAGCTACGAGCAGCGCTATAAGGAATATGTAGCCCGTGACATAATGGCTACGAATACCAATGATTTGGTCAGTCAGCAATTGGAAAACAAGGAACGTGTGTTGCGGGTCTATGAGGCCATGCATGCCATTCCGGCTTATACGCAGGCGGCCTTTCGAAAGGCTTATCTGGAAGATGAAAATTGCAAACAAATAGCGGCTGATCTTAATATTGGACTTCAGACTGTATACAACCAGCTCAGCAGCGCATTAAAATCCATTCGTAAACATCTCAAGGTTAAAGAATAAAAAAGTGGTAAAGTAGTTTTATGTACTTTGTGGTATTATGGTATAGCAAGGGTTATGAAAATTTCAACTCAAATTGACCAATTAATCACCGAATACATCGTAGGAATCATCTCTGAGGATGATAAGCTTCTGCTTGAACAAAAGCTAGCCGAAGACCCTATGCTAATGGCCTACTATGAGCAAAAAAAAGCCGTGATTGGCACTCCCCACACAAACCCCCAGCTATATCAACCAACAAATTTCCGGGAACAATCAATTCTAAATAAAAAAGCAACACCCCGATCATATATACCATGGGCAGCTGCTATCGCTGCAATGGTGGTCATGGTTGTTGGCGCATACCTTTGGCTTCAGTCCGACGAAAAAACCTCTACCAGTTCCACAGCTGTAAAAAGTGTTGAATTGGTGCTGGCCGATGGGCAAAGGGTAAATTTAAGCGACGTTGATACTTCGGGGTCACTGAAAGGAAAATCGTTTCAGACCCAGCAAAAAACGCTCTCCTACTCTACTGCAGGAAAACCAAATTATGAACAAGTCTCATTGGTAGTACCAGCAGGTAAGGATTATACTATCATACTCAGCGATGGCAGTAAAATACACCTGAACGCTGCCAGCCGTATGCATTTTCCATTCACATTTCAAGGTAACTTCAGAGAGGTACAATTAGAAGGTGAGGCGTATTTTGAAGTCGCCAAGGATCCCAAACACCCATTCATTATTCACACCCCTCACCAGTCCGTACGTGTATTGGGTACTGCCTTTAACGTGAATTGCTATGACCCTGGAAAAGAGGTTGTCGCACTACTTCATGGCTCCGTCATGGTGTCAGCGGACAGCGACACTGTTCGCCTTTCCCCGGGACTTGCCAGCACCACCGACGAAAAGGGAGAGATCAAAACAGCTACATTCGATAGCACGGATCTTTTAAGTTGGCGACAGGGAATATATGAGTTTTACAACACACCGTTGGAAAAAGTGATGAAAAACGTCCCTCGACTGTACGGTGATTCTGTAATCATTACCAATGCAATTGCCGCCCAAAAGCGAATCAGCGGCTATATGGATCGAAACAAACCACTGAACTTATTTTTGGAGCAGCTAAAAGCCACCAATGCCATCCAATATACACGAAAAGAAGGCGTATACTACTTGCGTTAATCTCACTTTAACTATACCACTTTTGCCGATAATGATCGCTTTTTCACAGCGAATAAGATCATCCGCATTCCACAAACGAACAGATATTTGTATTGCAATTCACTGCAACAGCAACCAATTACGCGCAACTAGACAATGCAAAGGAGGACAATGCTTTTTTCGTTCTTTATCGGGAGGCCAATTTGGGATAACCAGAGCGGCCTCCAATTCTTTTAGTATAAAGTATTTATTAGCCAGCTTAAGGATAATAAAGGAAGACACTTCAGACAATAAAACTTTTGAAAGAAACATTTTAGAATAATACTTGTCACTGTAGGTTATTGCGCTTAACGACAATGGACAATGTTACGAACATTGATGGTAAATGAAACCCTGAATATCCATTCAGGGTGTTTATTCTTTTCAGTTAACTCGCGTATTTGACAACGCCCTAAATCCAAGAAAGGATTGCACAGTGTGAATCGAAAACGCCTCTTACCGGTAAGCAGCTAAAAAAAAGAGAGTTAATTTTTTACAATTTGCAACTACGTAAAATGATTAAATACTTAGTATTTCAAGAAAATAACAAATAAGAAACAAAACAGAACTTTATACAGAAGATCGAAATAGCCAAAACTGGCAGAAAGGTTAATCAACATACAAGAACATACGCACAGACGATAATAGGGCAAATTCTCGACGTCGATCAGCCCATAATCAAACACTAGACATTAACAATCCTCAGCAAAACCATTATTATGATCAGTTTACAAATATCCCCAGCATCGCCTACGAACAATGGCACCTATACCGAACGTTCTCAAATATTATTTCATAAGAAATACCGCCATGGAACAGTCTGGGCGATATTAACTATTACTGCAATTAATGAAAATCATACCAGATGGGGAGATCGACAAAACGCTACTTACGTACTAACCTATATGCTGAACAACCTGTATAGCAACCACCTCATGACGATAAAGCAATTGGCACACATTCTTCACACCAATGAAAAGAAGCTACAAGAATCATTTAAAAGGATATATGGAAAGACTATACGCCAGTTACATGAAGAACTCAGAAGGCTACTAATAGTACACTTGATTATACAGTCGACAATTCCACTCATGAAACTTTCTGAGGACTTCGGATACAGTGATTATTCCACATTTTCAGCTATGGCAAAACGAACTTTCGGATTATACCCTCGTCTATTACGTCAATCAGCGTAACCACTGTTAATACACAAATATCTCCAAGCAGTCCAACGAATGAAAAAGCAATTACTCACTCACATCACCTCCTACCTGATCATAATACTTTTTCTGTATACAGGGATTAATAAGCTGATAGATCACGCGCTCTTCATAGAGCAGCTTGCAGATATTACCGTATTAGCACCGTTTCGACAAGCAATTTCATGGGGACTGCCACTGTTGGAAATTACTCTGGCAATATTACTATTTATACCCGGTACAAAACTGCTGGGGCTATACGCAGCAACAATAGTTATGACCATATTTACGATGTATGCAGGATTTCTAGTAGCTATTAACAGCGATCTGCCGTGTAGCTGCGGGGGAATTATAGAAGAAATAACTTGGCAGCAGCACATTTGGTTGAATTTACTGTTAACCGCCCTGCTTACTTGGTCAACTATCCATCACAGAAATCAACAATTACAAGGGCATAAAGACTCTGTAATGAAATAATTATAAATCAGTACTATGAAACGAATTTATATTTCATTAATTTACATATGCTGTGGGTGCTATGTTCCCGGTCAGGACATTGCTCACAAAGGAGAGCCTATTCCCTTAGTCAATTTATTTCTCGTAGACAGTGTTTCATATTGGAACACCTCAAAAATTGAGGAGGGAAAACGAACGCTAGTCCTTATGTATCGTCCCTCCTGTCCATACTCCAGAACACAGATACAATATATTATAGACGACATCGAAGAATTCAAGGATTCACAAATTATAGTTGTGACCACAAGTGCATTTGGTGAAATGAAAAAATTCAGCGAAAGGTACGCTCTGACTAGGTTTTCAAATGTTAAGGTGGGTTTAGACTACCAAAACGGCTTTTTGAATTATTTCGAAGTTCAAACTGTACCCTACATCGCGATTTATGATGCCAATAACAAATTGGTCAATTTCTTCGACGGGTTGACCCCTGTCAAACGGCTCAAGGAATAAAAAGTCACGCATAAACACACAAACTATTTAATAGCTGTTATGCCAGGATCAGGCATATCAGTATTCTCATTAGGTATCGAGTTGCAATAGATACTTCATGAGAGTGGCACTCCACCACATGATCCAGGAGAAGGGTAAGCTGAAAACCTTATAACAGAGTAAGCAATTACTAAAAACTAAAGTTAGCTTTTTAAAACAAAAGCATTTTATCATGACAAAATCAAAGTTAATGTTAGTAGCCATAGCCATTTTAGCAACTGTTGGAACCGCATTGGCATTTAAAGCACAGAAAGGATACGGTGGCGATCTACGTTGTGGTCCTAGTGCGGCAGAATGTACCAATAGTTCATATGTACTAGACAATGATGGAGATGATCAGTTTTGTGCTCCAATACTTGATCCTAGCGCTCCATGCGAACCGGCTAAGGTGATTCCTCAGTCTTAAATTTTAATTACAATATCAAGAACCCGTTAAACGGGTTCTTGATGAATTGCGGCCAGTATCCTAAATTCAGTTGAAAATCACGTACTGACTTGCCATGGATAAAGAATAATCCTTCAAATTGTAGTCTATCCGGCTACTTTGTTAATCCCGGCGGAGGTGAAGTAATCGCTGAATCAATTTCAAAGCCCCACTCCCGCCCTTTCAGTCTAGCAGGAATTCCCTTCGTCATCCAGACAGGTGCAGGTTCGCCTTTCAAATAATGATTGAAAAATTGGTATGATCGGATCAAACCGTCGATGTAGTCGATACCTGTTAATCCATGCCCTCCATTATCATATTCCAATAACCAAGCAACCTTTCCGGCTCTACGCAGGCCAATAAAGAAAGAAACACCTTGTACAAAATGTACGTTGCTGTCATTTCGATTATGTATTAAGAGTACCGGTGTTTGAATGCTGTCAATATGTAAGATAGGGCTGTGATCAATATAGGCGCGTGTATTAGTCCATGGCCGGCTTGGCATGCGAGACTGACCCAATTCATATATTTCGCTTTTCGCATTGCCGCCGGGCCAAATAGATAGATAGTCTACAATTAATTCCGTCATTCCACTAGAGGAGATGGCTGCGGCAAATCGGTGCGAGTGTGAGATTAGATAATTGGTTTCGAACCCGCCAAAACTGTGCCCTTGGATGCCTATTTTCGTAGAATCCACCCATGGAAATTGAGAAATGTAATCAGCAGCCCCCAATACAGCATTTAGGATTCCTGCTCCTGGATTATCTAACTGGTAATGTATATCTGTGACCAACACTACATAGCCATGTGTGGCAAACCAGTTTACATCTAATTCTCCGCCTCCCGGGCGTGGCGTCAAAAAGGTGTTCGCGGCCTTTGATTTCTTGTCGTAGTAGTGAATAATGACAGGATATTTACTTTTTGCGTTGAATGACGCAGGTTTATATAGTATGCCCTTTGTCGCTATTCCAGCCCGATCAGCAAAATGGACTAGTTGAGAATTGTGCCAATAAAAATTACGTTCAGGATGATTTAAACTCACTGGTAAGAATGAAGCGAAATCAGCAGTCAAAAACAGGTTCCGCGACTCTGTTCCTGATTCACGACCGACCAAAAACATATTAACATCATTAGCTTTGGCTAGGTCCCCCCATACATTTCCAGTAGCCTTAACAAATTGATAATCGCCCTGAAAATGCCATTTTTCACTATTTTTCAAATAGGGGTTAATCAAGCAAAAGCTGCTTTGATTCGTCATCTCGTGGCACCCATACAAGATCATGGTTTGATTGCGGCGGACGGCTTGAGCAGCATCCTCGTAATTGGTAAATGGAACAAGTCTTATTTGCTTTTCCTTTGCGTGCGTCAATCGTACAGGGTGCACTTTCGCAAAAGGGTCAATGCGCCAGATGTCATATCCGTCGCTGACAAGTAAAAACTGTTCATTGGCGGCCCAACCAATGGGGACGACCCCTTTTTTTCTGGCACTACGCCCCTCATCGCTCATATCAGCTGTCATAGTAGAGGGGATAGAAGCTGTCAAATTTCTATATATACCGGTGCCTATTTCATATGACCAAACGTCGGTGGGATCTAACTCAGATTGATATCCAATGATGAATTTAGAAGTAGGTGACAAAGCCCATTGTGCGCTTGGAGGTAATTTAAGATCAATTTCTGTTTGTACACCACTGATTGAGGACTTCAAGATCAGCGCACCTTTTGCGCTATCGTTCCAATTGCTTTCGCTCCAATGCCCTTTCCTTTTTATTATCAGTACTAGATCATCCCAAATGGATCGCCACCTTGTCAGGGGACGTTCTCCCTCCTCAGTCAAGGCACGGAGTGTAAAATCCTGAAGGTCAATTACAACCAAACGGATTTCGGAAATATTTAATTCTTTTATTTGCTGCGACTGTAATTTCGGATCCAAATAAGACCATACATTCAATTTCGCGCCAGGTAAAACCCTCGCTGGCTTGAGCGGTTCAATTTGTAAAAACAACCTTTGTTCATCTGGACTAAAGTTTACTAACGAGTTTATCCGGTACCCCTTATCACCCGGCGCCATATGTCCGCTAAATATTAGTTTTAATTGGCCGGGTGTGCATTTTCCGGCCCATACGGAGTGAGTGTGATCAGGATTTGAAGTTCTGAACGCGATTTGCTTTCCGGACGACGAAAAAATGAGCTGGTCAATTCCTTTGCCCTGCCATAACGGTTGCATTTTATTAAACTTTACATTTAACATTTGCAAGACCAAATCGTCCTTACCGTCCAAATTTTTCAGCAAAATGCAATGCGCTCCACCATCATATGTATAGAATTGGTGAACGCCTGTATGAGTGCAGCGATTTCTCGTCTTTAGGTTGATGGATAACAATATTCCGTTTTTAAACAAAATCATCATCCATTCTTCACTATTTTGTTTAAACAACCTAAACATGCGGACAGCCGGAAAAAAATCTTTTTTCAAAGTGCGGACATCAAGTAGGCAAAGGCTGTCCTTACTGAAAGTTACGATAACATGATGGCTAAGTTTGCAAAATTGCAATTGTCTAACCTCCCTGAAGGAATCAATAAGTTCACCGGCAGTTTTCTTAATGTATCCGATAGGCGGGCGTTGTAGGGAGCCTAGGGAGTAAGCAACATAATTACCGTCATCACTAATGGCTACTTGGGGGTTCGTAACTCTCACCTCCGGCCAACTAGCAATATCACAAGTATCGAATTGTTTTTTTTGATAGTGACTATTTATGTGTTGACATTGCACAGAAAGACTAACACAAATTTGTAAACTAACAAAAAAGAGGGTCCAGCAGAAATAATAATAACGCAACATAAAATTGTTTTCAAGAAAATAAGACCATAGAATTGAATCCTTATTGAGAGAGAGGGAAAGTTTTTCATGTTCATACTGCTGTCTTCTGGCGTTACTGTCGGTCAAATTTTGCGTCCAGCCAGGTCGACAGCCCTTGCTGCATTTTCATATACCTATCTTTTATTCCCTGATCGGCGTATCTGTGGACAACTGCTGCTTCCTCAATAACCATTGCCTCTGCCACCCTACCCAACTTATATAGCAGACTGGCCCGAGTATCCTGATATTGAACGTTGGAAGGATCGATGGCGCAGGATTGTTCTGCCCAATTTAGCGCCTTTGATAAAACCAGGGAATCACTACAGAATAAAAAAGCATTCCAAGCGCCTAAAGTATTCAACTCAGTAGAAGCAAACCGGATCTTTGCTTCAGTATCCGTGGGCATATATTTCTGAATGAGCTCGTCACGACAACTTGCCCAAAGGCGCCAATTCAGGTATTTCCAGCGATAATAGTTCACTTTATAATCCAGGACAATCCGCGCCGCATCCACTGTTGAATATTTTTTCTTAATGCACTGTTCATGGCTTTTCCAATCAGGATACTTTAAGACACCCTTACCGTTTTCTAAAAGTGGTTTATCTAGTTCACTTTGCACTATCCAGTCATTTACTTTACGAGCAGCAATCCTATATCCTGCTATTGAATCGATAAGGGCGGGATGTTTATTAAAAATCTGAAAATATTTGTCACGAATCGAAAAGACACCAGAGAATTTAAGCGCAAACGTGATATTTTCTTTAGCCAAAAGAACATTTGTTGATTTGTTATCCAACACTTTCTTTTTATAATCTCGCGCCATTTCTTGCGCAGTACTTTTATCTTTGATTAAGTCAGCCGTATAAATAGCCAAATCACGCAGATGGTGGGTGTCAGTTTTATTGTTTTTATAGTGGAGATACAAATTGTAAAATTTCTGACGTAGTGGGTCCTTTGCTAAATTAACTAAATCAATAAAGTCTTTGATGTTTTTAAACCCTGATCCACGGTGAACTAGTTTTGCATCTGGTGAAAAAAATAGAAAGGTTGGATACCCCGCGACACCATGCACACGATTTATATTATCAGCATCTGCATACCATTGCCGGACATCGTTTGCATCCGTCACCGTGGAATCCATCTGCACTTTTACCGAAATATAAAATGGATTAACTGCCTCACCAACCCGCCAGTTCGGAAACGTCTCTTTTTCCATCCTTTTGCAAGGACCACACCAGGTAGTGTAACAATCTAGGAATATAAATTTATTTTCCTTTGATGCTTTTTCTTTGATTTGTTGCCAGTTCAGTCCTTTAGTATACAGGATACCTTTGTACGCCGAATCTGACTGTGACCAAGAGATTAAGGGGAATAAACAGGTTATTAAACTTACTATTTTCATTGACCTATAATTTACTTATTTATTAGAGATGCTGTATGAGATACCATGTATATCAGTTATACCCCGGGTTTTGGCGTAGATTTAGTGCTTTACGTAACTCGTCTTCCGGAATAGGTAGTAAGGCTTTGTAGGACTGCCATGTGCCACCTTTCTGGGGGGTAGCGACAGACATGACAACATCTATTGTACCAGTGCGCTTGAGGTCCATCCACCGGTGAGCCCACTCCGTAAATAGCTCTACGCGTCGCTCCTTCAGTATTGCCGTCACTAATGTATGCTGATCATCTGCGGGAGTATCGCCTAATCCAGCACGCTTGCGGACAAGATTTAGATCTGATTGTGCACCGGAGACATCGTTTAAATATGTTTTAGCTTCCGCCCGTATCAAATAGAGTTCGCTCAATCTTAAAACTGTTGAATACTCTTGGGTCGTAGCGCTGACATTTCCAACTTGATACTTGTACGGGTAACTATATGTATTCGGTCCGACCGAAACGGATTTCACCCATTGTTCTCTCCTCAAATCGCCTGATTCAAATGCATTAACCAAATCAGTATTCAAATAAACAGGATAACCTGATGCGGAAGGACCAGTATTCGGGAGAACAAATATTTTCCCTTCACCTGTATTGGCATTTGCGTTATTGCCAATAGGCTGCAGCTGCCATATGCTATCACGGCTGTTTTTTTTGAAGACCGCAGTTAAATCTGGCAACAAACCATAGTAGGAGGTTGCACCTATTACTTCGCTTGCTTGGGCAGCAGCTGAAGCATAGTTTTTAATATATAAATAAGCTCGGGATAACAAAGCAGCGGCAGCCCATTTAGTCGGCCTGATCCGTTCCTCAGATCCAGCAGAATAACTGCCTACCAAGTCTGATTTCAGGTAGTCGGCACTAAGCAACTGTTTTGCTTCAGTCAGGATTTCAATGATTGCATCATATACTTTCGATGATGGCGTTCGGGACATTCTTGCAATTTCTATATAATCCGTGTTTAAAACCAAAGGCACATCACCGTATAAATTGACCAAATGGAAATATAAAAATCCTAGCATAAATTTCGCCTCTCCCAATAATTGTTGTTTTACAACTGGCGTAATACTAGTTGATTGATCCAGCCCTTCAATTGCTGCATTCAATTTGAAAATTATCTGGTAGGCATTATTCCAAAGTAATGACCCTGTTGTTGAAATGACGTCATTAGTAAAATAAGGCTGTAAAAAAGAGTTTGAATTGTCAAACAGGGTGATTTCGTCTGCGCTCAACCCGCCATACAAAGACAATGAAGTGATTGCTTGGTTCTGTTGATTAATATTTTGAGCGCTGAGTCCGGCATAAATATCCGTCACCACGGCAATTGCTGTAGCGTCCGTAGTAAAAACATTGGCCGCATTTAAACTATTTCCAGGAGGGTCGACAGCTAATAGCTTCTTACATCCTGTTGCAGCTATCAATAGATTGACACTTATTAGTAGAATGTATCTATTTGTGGACGTCAAAAAATAAATCATATGAAAATAATTTAAAGTTGTAGCATTGGGAAATCATAGCGACAGATGTATACCAAATGTAAATACTCGTAACGGTGGCAGAGCAGCGGATGAATATGGCCCTCTCGTTTCCGGATCAAGCCCCTTGTAGTTGGTAATAGTGAAAGTATTTTGGCTCCGTATAAAAACATTTAAGGCGGCGACACCCAGTACTTTACTGTAACTAGCTGGCATTTGCCAGGCAATTGAAACATTTTTTAGACGGAGATAAGAGGCATCTTGATATATCGCGCTGGAAAGTCCACTATTAGAATACGGAGCAGAGATAGCGGCAGGATAAAGTGCACTGAACTGCTGGTTTTTGGCAACATCCCCTGGCTTTCTCCAGCGATCCATCACATACTCCGGCTGATTGCCTAATATGAAGCCAGAGGTGTTACTGGCAAAAAAACCGGGCATATTTCCTATTTCCATGTTTAAAGCACGCTGTGTGACAAACTGAAGGTTTGCATCGAATGTGAAGGACTTAAGTGATATGGTATTTTGAATACCGCCATATAGAATTGGGCTTGTATTAATCCATTGTGTGGCATCTATAGCATAGGTAGGTGTTGAAGTAATACTACCGTCGGCCGCAACGAATGTATAAAGGCCTGTTTGTGGGTCAACACCCGCTTGTTCATACAACCGACTCACTGTAAAAGGATCTCCAATTCGTAAAAAGTTTGCCCTTGTTGAGGTGCTCAAGTTCTGATATGATACCAGTTTATTTCTAGGTATCGTTATATTAATTGCACTATTCCATCTAAAATGCTGCTGTTGAACAATATCGCTGTTCGCAGAGAATTCTAACCCGGTGTTTTGAATTATTGCTGGAAAATTGGCAGGAAAGCCGCTGGAGCCAGTAATAATAGGGAGAGCATAAGTTTGGAGCTGATTAAAGGATCTATTGTAATAGAAAGCGATATCCAATAATAGCCGATTTGAAAGCAGTCCAAGTTCGATACCACTTTGCAATTTCTTAGTTTCCTCCCATTGCAAATACGGATTGGGATATCCACTGGATGATAATCCGACAATAGTCTGATAGGGAACGGTTCGTGAGACGGAGTTATATAAATTCAAATATTGATAATCGCCAATCTGATCGCTACCGGTTGTACCAAACGATATTTTAAGTTTTCCATAAGTCAGTACCGGCAACTTGTCTTTCAATAGACTTTCTTCCGTAAATACCCATCCCCCTCCTAGTGACCAGAAATTATTGAAAAGATTTTTTGTTCCAAAACGAGAACTGCCGTCTCTACGCACTGTAGCACTGAGCAAATACTTTCCTCGCCAACCGTAATTCAGTCGACCAAAAACGGCGCTATACCGATAATTACTGCTGACATTGTTAAAATTGCCGGTAATGGAGGTTGCTGACCTAAAGTCTTCCATCAATAAGTTACTGCTAAATCCTCTCGCAGTTACATCTTGTCTATTTGATCTATTATCGAGATACGTTGCTCCAATAAAGGTCTCCATGTCTCCCCAAGGAAAACCTTTCTTATACGTCAACTGAGGTTCAATTAGGACACTGACAATATCATCATCGCCAAAATTAGTGGAGCGGATACTCGAAGCTCTGTTTTCGGGGACATAAAATTCCAGGGGAAAGAGACTAACTTCACGCCTATTAATTTGCGTATATCCTAAATTTGATTTAAACTCCAGGCCTTGGATCAATTGATAGCCGAACGTAGCATTTGCAATGACACTGTTACCTTTTAGTTTGTATGCGGAGAGCAGGTTAGCAAGAGGATTTCTCCAGGTGGAGATGTTATTTTTATCAGGCGCCCAATTGAGTGATCCGTCTGCTAAAAACAAAGCAGGGGCATGTGGCGCAAGGGCTAATGCTGTCTTAACAAGGTCAATACCTGGCAAGCGATTGTCCATGGTCATATATTTGATATCCATACCAATACGTAGCCTCCCATTGAGGGATTGGTGGTTCATATTAGCATGCACAGAATTTCTACGATCCTTGAAATCACCCGGAAATACTGATGATTGCGAGTTATACCCAACAGATAATAAGAATGACGTGCCATTGCCACCTCCTGAAACAGCTATCTGCCCATCATTATAGATTGCTGTACCGCCAAATAACTCCTTTTGCCAATCTGTATATCTTGTTGTATCCCAGGTCCCATTGATATCATTGTCACTTGGTCCAGCAACTATTCCATCATTGCGAAGTGCTTCGTGTCGCATTTCCAGATACTGTGTTGTATTTAGCAGTTTTAGAAAGCGGCTGACGTTTCCTCGACCGTGTTGAAAGTTTAGATCAACCTTGGTAACACCACCCTTTCCTTTTTTCGTCGTAATGAGTAATGCGCCGGCTGCTGCTCTGCTTCCATAAATTGAGGTTGCATCAGCATCTTTCAAAACCTCAATACTTTCGATATCATGCGGATTGATAAAGTTAAGCGGGTTACCGCTGCCAGATATACCATTGACTACATTTCCAGAATTGCCCAAAGGACTTGTTAAGCCACGTATTGATTCTGAACTGACAAAGGGTATTCCGTCAATCACATACAGCGGCTCACTTCCCGACGATAGACTGTTCTGGCCTTGAATTCTTACCTTGATACCACCGCCACTCACACCTGTAGTTTGTTCGATCATCACACCCGGCACCCTACCCTGCAGCGTCAGCAGCGGGTTATTAACCGGCTGCCGCTCAATATCCACCGCTTTCACCTTCTCAATATTCCCGACCGACTTCCTACGGGTGGTCGTTCCGTAGGCCACCACCACGGATTCGTCCAACAGCGAAAAACTTTTGTTGAGTGAGATCGCCAAAGGTTTATCGTATTGTACAGCAATCTCCTTTGATTCATACCCCACCGAAGAAATCTCCAGTCGACCTTTGCCACTCACACCATTGATCGAAAATTCTCCGTTTGCATCTGTAGTTACTGTCCGGCTAGTACCGGATAAACGCACAGAGGCGCCCACCACGGGTTGCCCCTTATCGTCGGTCACACGACCCCTCACTTCACCTGGAGGGGCCACGCCGACTTCCTTTGCCGGCGCAGGCACTTCTTTTCGTTTAATTACCACATACTTCTTATTGACGATATTATAGGAAAAGGGCTGATCCTCCATACAAATGTCCAGGGCTTCTGTGATGCTTTTGTTGGAGATCTTTATGCTGACCTTTTTAGCGCCCGCCAATGTTTCTGTGGTATATAAAAAGCGGTAGCCAGACTGTTTGGCGATAGCGTCAAATACCTCCTTGACGTTGGCATTGTTCATGGAGAGGTTGATCCCTTGGGAAAACCCCTTGGCGCCAGCCTGCAGGCAGCCGGCTACGGTAAAAAGAATGAGCAGTTTCACGATTCGAAAAGTTTTGGCGAGTTTGGATGGTGGACTGCCCAATAAAATGGGTGTAACCATCCCGACCCGGTAACAAAATGCATGTAAAAGCATAGCTTTGCATTGTTTGGGTTAATGAATGCCCTGTCTGACAACAGGGATAAGCAGTCTTACAATTGCCAATCAACCTGATCACTGCCGTAAGTGTCACTACCACTTACGGTTTTTTAATGCAGGTAAACCAACTTACGATTTTCAGGATGCGAGGTTTTGATGCTTTGTAAAAGGGCGTCATCAGGCGACAGCGCCCTGATTACAAAACATGGTGTTCTGTTGTCAGAAAGGCTTTCGCAATGGTTAATGGTAGAAATTAATGGCTTGAAAACAAGGTTTAAAATATCGGGGTGCTTTTGATAGCTATGCCGTTCTTGTGGCATGTGTTATAAGTGCGGATAAGATGGTAGGTATATGGTTAGTTAAAACGTTTCAAGGTTGCACACCGACGTTGCTCCCGTCGATGGTAAAATGGACACCACCTGTCATTTCCAATAACTGAAGCACCTGGCTAAGACTTTCGGTGCGACTGATATCCACGGTAAACTTTTGGGTAACCGGCTGCTCGATGGTAATATTGATATTATACCACCTTGCCAGTTGCCTGAGTAAAGGGCCTATGGGGCTGTCCCGGAAAACAAAACTTCCTTCTTTCCAGGCGGTCACTGATTCAATATCTGAAGCTGCCATGACATGTATCTGGCCGGCATTGTTGATTTGTGCCTGTTCGCCGGGTTTTAGTCGTTGACGCGCATTGTCCCGGCTAATTTCAACACTGCCATGCACGAGGGTGATGCGCTGGTCCGGTTCGTCTGCATAGGTATTGAGGTTAAAAGCCGTTCCCAGCACTTTTACCTGGGAGGCAGCTGTCTTTACAATAAATGGTTTGAGTTCATCGGGCTTCACTTCAAAGTAGGCCTCACCGGTCAATTCCACGTGGCGGGTCGGCCCAGCAAACACTACCGGATACCGAAGGGACGAGGCGGCGTTGAGCCAAACGATCGTGCCATCGGATAATGTAAGCCGGTACTGACCGCCACGGGGTGTGGTTACCAGATGATACGTGTGTACTCCGGGTTTTATAGGTCGAGCGTAATAAGTCAGCTCTCCCTGTTTTTCTTTCTGGGCCACTGCTCCTGACGATACGTCCAATGTCCCATTTTGGGCGCTGGTAAGGTCAATCGTAGTCCCATTATCAAGGGTAAGAATTGCCCGATCTCCCCCCGGCGCCACATCATTGTGGTATCGCTCCGAGAGCGACTTTGGCACAAGATCTTTTCCTTCAACCTTTTCTGCTCGTTGTTGCCACAGAAGCCAGCCTCCAATGACAGCCAAGCCTACCGCCGCCGCCCAGAATAACCGCATGTTAATGATTTTGTTATCCGTATGTTCTCCCGGATCTCGATCAGGAATTTTTTCGGACACAACCTCCCACAGCCGCGTCTTTACTTGTTCATGTTCAAGATCAGAAAGCAAGGAGCTGAGATCATCCCCTTCGGCAAGCAATTGTTGGTCCCAGGTCTGCAACTTCTTGAGCTCTGATGTGCTGATCGTTCCATCATGCAGCCGTTGTAACAGATTTTCCAGCTCCTGGCTTTCCATGGTAATTATTTACAAAAGGTTAATACTTCCATCATATAGTCGTAATATCATGGCCCTACCCGCCCATCCGCCTTAAAAAATATGGAACTTTTTATTTATCCACAGGCTGTTAGTGTTTAATAGGTTGCCAGCGAGATTGTTTTGTAAATTGCCAGCCTGACCTGATCTGCCACATTTAAAGGTAGACGCCGGGCGATATTACCGGATGCCAAATGAACAGACCATATTAATTAACAGCCTACTTCTGCAACAGCTGCAAGCCGGGGAACAGTCGGCCTACCGCCAGCTCTATGAGCTGACCTGGAAGCCGCTACTAAATGCCGCCTATAAACGTTTGGGGCTGCAGCAGGAAGCCGAAGAAGTTGTGCAAGATGTGTTTACCAGTTTATATGAGCGCAGGCAGGAGCTGACAATCGCTCCGGGTAAATTATTCGGCTACCTGCAAAGGGCGGTACAATTCCGTTGTTATGATATCTACCGTCAGTGGAGTGCCCAGCGAAAGCTGCATTTAATCCCCGGTTTGACAGACGTGGACTATGCTGTGGCACCGGACTACCTCTCGGAGATAAAGGAACTATCTACTCAGATCGATGCGGTCATTGCCGGCCTGCCGGAGCGCTGCCGCCAGGCATTTCGGTTGAGTCGTTTTGAACAGCTGACCAATAAACAAATTGCTGAGCGGATGGGAATATCTGTTGGGGTGGTAGAAAAACTGATGTCGCGGGCCTTGCGCGAACTCAGGGTGCATTTTAGCGATTATGAGCTGCTTTGGATGGGTTCCTGGGTATTATATCAACTGTATCAATAGTGTTAGGCTTGCCATTTGCTTTTGGCACTACCCTGTTCAGAATTGGATATTTTCACACTAAAATTACGCTTACCGGTATAGGATACCTCTGGCGCTAAGGTTTGCGCCATCACGGCTCCTTCTTCGATGTTGCCGATCAGATTTAACAGTTGCGGTACCGTTTTCGTCGATTTGAATCTCACCTCTACGTCCGGCAACTCTGGATCGATTGAACAAATGGTAAACTCAATCTCAGGAAGCATTTGTTGAAAGACCAGCGCGTCGGCCAGGCATTCGGCACGAAAGCAATAGGATTGCTCCATAAAAAACATAATTTATAATACCCTCTGGCTGTTATTGACTCCTCCACACTTTGAAGCTGGCGTCCCCTTCTTTTTCTAAAGTTAGCTACGTGCAAAAATGCAGCTATTTTCCTGTAAAATCAACAGTGCATATTGGGTCTTTTGCCTTTTAGATACCGCCATAAACCT
Organism: Chitinophaga sp. S165; assembly: GCF_003182155.1. Classification (GTDB taxonomy): domain Bacteria; phylum Bacteroidota; class Bacteroidia; order Chitinophagales; family Chitinophagaceae; genus Chitinophaga. The sequence continues at coordinate 196,656 of NZ_QGTG01000009.1, read as the reverse complement.
CTCGCTTAAAAAGCCCCGATAACGCGTCCTGCCAGCCGTTAACAGGACTGAAACTTTTCGGCACTTAAATATTTTCCATCGATACCCCGGGTAATGTTGCCGGAATTGTTCATCTTGCGCAACAATTAGCAAGAGTATTGAACCGCTAACAAAGTAATTGTTTGTCTCCCACTAGCTTTCACTTTGTACTCTCATGTCCTTCAGGTAATAGGGCTATTGCCACTTTGAAGGATATACAGATCTCTGTCTGAAGACAGAACGACATTTAATCATTTTAATTCAGGCAATCCATTGTAAACGAAAAAGCATTTTCGCATGAACACACGTCATTTATGGCTATGGGCCGTCCTTGCTTTAGCAAGCACAACGACAAATGCCCAGTCATCTTACGCCCAGGCACCAACACCCTTGCAGACCCGCTGGGCTAAACAGGTTACCCCGAGCAACGTATTACCGGAATATCCCCGCCCTCAAATGGTGCGTGCCAGATGGCAAAACCTGAATGGGCTATGGCAGTATGCCATCACAGCAAAGGATAGTGCTATGCCGACCACCTATGCCGGACAGATTTTAGTTCCCTACCCCATAGAGTCTTCGCTCAGCGGCGTAGGCAAACCATTACAGCCTACGCAGCATCTATGGTACAGGACCTCCGTTACCATCAAAGACTTACGCCCCGGCGAAAAGACGCTTCTGCATTTTGGCGCCGTGGACTGGCAGGCAACCGTTTTTGTCAACGGTCAGGAGGTTGGCGGCCACCGGGGAGGCTATCAGCATTTTACGATCGATATTACCCGCGCGCTGCATGCCGGTGACAATGAACTCGTCGTAAAAGTCTTTGACCCCACCGATCAGGGTCCCAATCCCCGTGGCAAACAGGTACTGAACCCAAAAGGAATATGGTATACCCCGTCGTCAGGTATCTGGCAGACGGTATGGACCGAAACAGTGCCTGCAGACTATATCCAGGACTTACGACTCACCCCGGATATTGATAAGTCAACGCTAAATATCCAGGCTAACGCACCTGCAGGATACCAGATTGCCGTAGTGGCCAGTGTCGGGGGTAAAGATATCTCCCGGTCGAAGGGCAAATCCGGCAGCGTTCTCACACTTCGAGTCCCCAATCCTCATTTATGGTCGGTTTCAGACCCATTTTTGTACGATCTGACCGTCAGTCTACAAAAGGCCGGCAAAACCATTGACCAGGTTAAAAGCTATTTTGGCATGCGAAAGGTGTCTGTACAAACCGACGAAAAAGGGATTTCCCGCCTTTTTCTGAACAACCGCTATACGTTCAACCTTGGGGTGCTGGATCAGGGATTTTGGCCGGATGGGCTTTATACAGCCCCTACCGATGAAGCGTTGGCATTTGACATTCAGGCCATCAAGGCGATGGGCTTCAATACGATCCGTAAACATATTAAAGTAGAACCTGACCGTTGGTATTACCATGCCGACAGGCTGGGAATGATGGTCTGGCAGGACATGCCCAATGCAGCTTTCAGTTTGAGTCAGGAGGCAAAAGATATATTCGAAAAAGAAAGTGCGCGAAATATTGATCAACTTTATAATCACCCTTCGATTACCACCTGGGTGCTGTTCAATGAACAATGGGGCGCCTATGATCAGCAGCGGCTTACGCAGTGGATGAAAAGCTATGATCCCTCCCGGGTACTCAATGCGCATTCAGGTGAATACATTTTCATTGACGGCAAAGAGACTAAAACCGGAAAGGCCAACTGGGTTGGCAGTGACATAGCCGACGTTCACTCCTACCCCGATCCCATGAATGCGCCGCTGTTACCGGGAAAAGTCCGCATTTTGGGTGAGTTTGGCGGTATTGGTGTCTCGATCCCGGGCCACCAATGGAACGAACTCCAAGGCTGGGGATACATTCAGGTAACGCCGGGCCAGCTTCAGACAAAGTACACGATCATGAACCAACACATTAAGATGCTGGAAGCAGAAGGGCTTAGCGGCTCTATTTATACAGAACCCTTTGATGTAGAAGGTGAAGAAAACGGGCTGATGACCTATGACCGGGAGATCGTAAAAATTCCCCTGAGCGTTCTTCGCAGCATCCATGCTGAACTGGTACCACAAACAGGTTCACTTCCTGATATTAGCGCTGCATCTCCCGATCTGACTGATCCTGCCGCTGGCTATAGCGCGCAGCTTACCAGGTTCATGCAAGGAGAGAGAAACCCGGCCTTTTTGAAGGCTTTGTCAATCACCGCTTTGCGCGTTGGCGACAAAGCGGGTGCTGCTCGTATCTCCAACGCCTATATCAGTACCCTACATCCGCCCTACTCTAAAACCCAGTTTGACTACATTCTGCAGTTCACCAACAGTGCCAAAGACAGTGCAGGCTTTGCTGTAATTCAAAACCAAATACCGGCGATCAATGCGCTATACGGCAGCCGCCACGGAGAAACCAAGCTGTTTAACCTGTTATATGCTGAACATGTGGCGCCGGCATTCGCCCGCCGGGAAACCATACCGGACTGGGATCTGATAGAACGCCGCTTACAACCATACGGCACGCCCGGTGAAGAGGTATTCCTTAGATCCAAAGCCATTTATCTATACAATAAAAGTAATTGGAAAGACTACAAACCGGTAGCAAAGATCTACCTGGAAAAATTCGGGTCGCATCTTAGCCAGGAAGAGCGAAAAATGCTACAAGGTGCACTGGACAAAACCACCGAATAACTCACTTAAGGGGCTGACACGATGCAGCCCCTTTTTCATATCCCCCGGCCAGTCAATACACCCCAAGACCTACAACTGCAGTATCAGGTTACACCAGAACGTGTATACTATCAAGGTAGCACACCTTTAAAACATAAAAATCAATGCTAATATTAGCGAGGCATTAAAATTAGGCGCGCTGCCGGTCAGTAAAATCATTTCTTTGTAAATTAGTATACAACCAATCGTGCCACCTTGCGCCCGTCACAGTCGCTGGATTCCGTGTTTAAGGAAATATACATAAAGTACTATCCTCGCGTGTATGCCACAGCATACTCACTGCTACGCCAACGTGAAAAGGCCGAAGACATTGCACAATCGGTTTTTTTACGGCTATGGGAGGGCTGGGAAACCATCGAGCCGGAAAATATCGAAAGCTACCTGGTAACTATGGCCAAGCATGCCGTTTTGAATGAATTCCGCAGAAATGCCGTACAGGCACGCTACAGAACGTATTTAAAAGAACGCTTTCAGGAGGCCAGCGAAAACGTGGAGGAACTGACCATCTCCCGGCAACGGCACACTCTACTGGAAAAAGCGATCGGGCAACTGCCACCCCGTCAACAGGAAGCCTGGCGCTTGTCCAGAGATAAAGGAATGACCTATCAGGAAATCGCAAAGTCCATGAACATCTCCAAGGCGACCGTAAAAGAATTGGTGCATAAGGCCATAGCCGCGTTAAAATCTTCGGTACGATCATTTTTCTCCAACCTGCTTTTTTGATTTTTTTTGGTAACCTACCCTCCCTTTGTTTATACGAAAGTGTCTTATTAATAGAGAAGCCGCGAACATAACATGACAACTGACAAGTTCCAGCGTTTGCTGGAAAGCTATTTAAATGGACGAATATCCAATCGTGAATTGGCCAGGTTTCTTGTTGCCCTTGACCAGCCCGAGCACCAAGAGCAGGTACTACAATACCTGGACTCGAAACTTCAGGAAACCACGGTGCCTCCAGATGGCGAGTTTGTAGAAAAGAGTTATAACAGATTGGTCGATTTAATCAACAACGGTATGCATGATCCAGGCGCCACCCTTTTTATCTCGCCGGTTTATAGACGTATTGATAGACACCTGGTTCGGTATGCAGCGATCCTGATTGGTGTTGCGTTGATTTCTGTGATTTGGTACTGGTTTGCCGAAAAGCAGCCCTATGATGTCCCCAAGCAGGGAAGGCGTACGGAAGTTAAATACGCGGATACCTTAAAGCATGCATATTTAGCCTTGGCAGATGGTACTATCCTGATATTAGACAGTACGGCGCCTCAAAACGACACATTTCTAAAGCTAGGCGCCACCCTAGACTATAAAAACCACCGGCTTTCATTTGGATCGGCTCTTAATAAGCCACGAAGTTCAATAGGACTCCTGACCTTAGTCACGCCGCGGGGTGGTCAGTTTAGTGTTAGGCTTTCTGATGGCAGCACGGTATGGTTGAATGCTTTATCCCGACTACAGTTTCCAGATCTATTTCAGGGTCAGGATCGCCGGGTAACGTTTAGCGGGGAAGGATACTTTAGTGTAACAGAGGCTGCTTCCAGCACTTTCCGCGTGGAGGTAGGCCCGGTTAATGTAAAGGTACTCGGCACAGAATTCAATGTTCAGGCGTATACCACAGGCACGCAAATGCGTACTACACTGGTACGTGGCAAAGTGGAGATTACAGGTGAGAAAAAGCAGTACACGCTTTTCCCCGGGCAGGCGCTGACCGTTTCAGGCGCCAAATGGAAGGTGTCGAGAGCAGATACCTCACAAGTCACAGCCTGGAAACAGCAGCTGTTTGACTTTCGAAAAGCAAACCTCCAAACAATCATGCCTGAACTAGCCAGATGGTATGATATTACTTATGAAATACCACCGGGAATCAAAAAGACCTTTACTGGCAAAATTCCCAGGACGGCTGACATCTTTACTGTTTTACTGATACTCAAAGAAGGAGGCATCCAGTACCGCCAGGAAGGCAAAAAAATTGTAATTCTCCAATAATAATCTGATACGCTTCTATGCTTAAGTGTGCCATTGTCTACGGCAATAGGCAGCCTGGATCCTTATTGAATACAAATAATAAACCATTAAATCTTTTCCGATGGCCGGTTCCTCATCAATACGCGTGAGCAAAAGAGACATGGAGGCAGGAAAAAAAGTGATCGCCTATATAGATAGCAACTATGACCAGGCAATCACCCAGGAATCGCTCTCCTATTCATTTAATATTTCAGTGAAAAATCTACAGGCAGCCTTTCAAAAGTTAGTAAAAGTCTCCATTCACAAATATATCGAACAAAAAAGACTGCAGGCGGCCATGGCGATGCTGGAAGATGACGAGTATTCAATTAAAGAAATATTTAGCAAGGTAGGCTACAGTTCCCAAAGTCACTTTGGGGAATTCTTCAAAAAGCACACGGGTATCACCCCCGCCCAGTATCGGGTACGAAAAACTGCCTAGCGGTCTCATAAAAAAACTGTGCACGATTTCTATAAATTTTGACTTGTTTTCGACAAAGCTATCAAACTATATTGCACTTATATCAACTATACGTACCCGATAGCAACATGTTTTCAGCCTATACAATCGCAAAGTATCCCGAACAGAAACATATCATAATCCATAACAAACCTTACCATATTTTATGCCACTACCAGACAATGCAGATCTCCTAAAAGATGATTATGGTGAGCTTGCACCTGAGCAACTGCCGGTGTACACTACGCACTTAGATGAAGCAGATGCACTGTCCATCAATAAAAAGCTCTTAGCCGAAGCTGATTTTCAGAAATTCATCCAGCTATGGTGTGACGCTCACGAACAAACAATGGATTCACGCTCCCTCGTCGAATTATTGGGTGGCTATCACTGTCAGGAAGTCGCACGACTATGCGAAAAGGAGCTGGCAGCACACGAGCTTTTACTGCGTTCAGCAAATCATTACTCTAAATTCCTGCAAGATCAAAGATGCGACCCTGAGATTAGATATTTCGCGCAGTGGCAAATGGGTCTGGTGATGGAAAGATTAGGATCGCCATGGGCAGAAGTTGAAAAATGGCTTTTATCAGCCAGCAAATACCACGAGGGACGTGGAGAGGCCATGCGATATGTCATCCAGCATTACCGGGCAACATCAGGATGGTCCTTTGGCTTTATTTATAGCAGTATTGCGATAAAGAAATTCCACGGCGCCCTGCCCGGGCAATGTCAATGGTTTGTAAACCCGGGTTTCTACAATTGGAAAGTAATGTATTACCATGCCAACATCTGTTCAAAACTGCTGATGAAAGCCGAATCAGCTAACTCATACCGGAAAATATGGCCATATGTAGAGCAACACCCGGATGAGTTTACCGAAAATCAAATTCAATTTTTTAAACAATTCAAAAATTAAGTGGTCTTGAAAAAGTCAGCCACATATCGTTCATTTTTCAGCCATTTGATCCAGGGTGGGTCGCAAACAAATGGCGCATGTAAAGATACCTACCGGTCATTTACAACATTTGTCTTTTTCAACACTGCCAACCGACACTTTTTGCTGTCAATCCTGCTCTGCACGATCATAGAGTTTTGGTTATTTAAAATATGTTATCCATACCCTGACTTTTTCTCAGACAGCTATAGTTACATTTTTGCAGCGTATGCCAATATGGACATCAACATCTGGCCGATTGGATATTCCAGGTTTCTACGAATATTCCACATGGTTACATCCTCAGCAACTGCACTGGTGTGGTTTCAATTCCTGTTCTTTGCATGCTGTTGTCTGCTGTTTTACTTTACAATTATTTACTTCTATGCCTTAAGAACGGGGTTCAGGCAGATGCTGTATTTGTTCTTGTTTTTTAACCCCTTGTTTCTTTACCTGGCCAACTACATATCCAGTGACACACTTTTCGTTTCCATCAGTATCCTTTGGATCATTCAACTGATATTTATACTGAACCGCCCACTGTGGTACCACATACCGTTGCAGGCCATCCTGTTGTTCATCGCCTTTAGCGTCCGGTTCAATGCCATGGTCTACCCCTTGATCGCCATGTCGGTTTTTGCGCTTGCAAGATATAAGATGCTGTGGAAGGTTGTAGGCATGCTGGCCGGACCTGCGCTCATCGTACCATTCATTATCCATTCCAGATCGGTAGCCCGGCAATTGACCGGTGCGCCACAGTTTCCTATGCTCTCGGGCTGGCAATGGGCGAACAATGCACTATACATGCGGGGATACGTCAGCGTACCACCTGGCACCTGGAGTACGCCAGCGCTGCGGGAATTGGATGATATCTCCATCAATTTCTTTAAGACGACACCCCCTGAAAAAAGGAACCTGAGTGCCTATGTCGCCAATTATTTTATCAGAAAACCCACGGCCCCATTAAAGATCTACATGGACCGGCATGTAAAGACCACAAATTTCTATCAGTACCTGCTGGGATGGGGAGTCGTATCGCCACTTTATGGAGACTATGGCCTTACATTAATTAAGCAGTATCCGATACAGTACATCCGGTATTTCATCATCATGAATTCGAAGAATTACTTCTACCCTCCCCTGGAAGTGCTTTCGCTATACAACCTGGGCAAAAATCAAATTTACCCTTTTGCCGTGGATTGGTTCGAGCTAAAAAACGACCAGGCAACAAGCGTATCAAAATACCTACAGGGAGTGATCCTGCTGCCGTTCCCATTACTATTCCTGGCCTTGAATATTTGGTATATGACGACCCTGGTGATCCTAAAAATAAAAGGAGTGTTGGGATCGATGACCAAGTCATCAAATATTGTTACGCTCCTATTACTGCTCAATTTCGTTTTTAGCATATCGGCAAATATCATCGTTATCCGGTACCAGGTATTCCCGATGCTGCTAATGCTATGCTTTGGACTGGTTAACACAGAGCTATTGATAAAGAAAATCAGTCAGGTAAAGAGCAGTATTCCCGATCGATTGAATACAACACTGCCCCAACATCTAATTACTCAATAAAAACGCAATGATATGTTTAAGATGAATGCCAATCTTTACAAACTGCTGGCACAAAACATTGAGTATGGTCCCCATTATGTAGAATCTGTATTGGATAAGATAGCCGGTAACCTGAGTGCAGGAAACCGAAGCCCCTATGAAGTATATGAAACCTATATAGATTCAATTATCCCTGTCAGAAAAAAGATTAATCAATATCGATCGAATGCTGACCATTTCTTGCTTGGCTATCTGCACATGCAAGCGGGAAATGCCTGCATGGTTGACAGTCGCAAGCAACATCACTTTGACCTGGCTGTAAATGAGTACAAGCAATACATTCACAAATCCCGCAGACAGGACGAGACTCTTTACGTGGCTTACTGGAAAATGGCCGTCTTGCTGGAAAGATTAAACACCCCCTGGGCCAGCGTGGAAGAATTGTTACTGCAGGCCTTTCAGGTCTATCCGTACCGGGCAGAATCCCTGCGTGAGATCATTGTTCATTACTACCGCCAGGACAATGCAAGAGCAGCATATATTTTCAGCTCATTTTGCAGCAACCGGTTTTATAGGGCACAAGCATTATTGACGCAAAGGTGGTTTGTCAATGAAGCTTTTTATAAGTGGGAGCTACTTTATTATCATGTACCCATTTGCCTATCGATCGGGAAATTGAAGGAAGCTCAAACCTGGTATCAAGAATTACTTGCCTGTATTAACCAGTATCCAGATGCGCTGCCTGCAGAAGAAGTTGTTAAGATTAAGGCGTATGCGCAGCACTTTGATCCGCCAAAACGAAAATCCAGCCCTTCAGCACTTCAAATTACTATATCATGAAAAGGATGGCGCTCAACTTCATTTGTAAAAATGAAAGTCATATTATCGAAAGAATGTTGCATTCAGCACTACCGATCACTGATCTGATCGTAGCGGTGGACACCGGATCAAACGATCATACGATTTCGATCATCAGGACCTGGGGAGATGCACATGGCATTCCCACTTATGTTTTCGAGCGACCTTTTGATGACTTTGCCAACTCCCGTAATTATGCTTTAGACAAGCTGATAGAGATAGTAGGTCGCCTGGGCTGGAATAGGAATGAAACCTGGGGATTTTGGTTTGACTGCGACGAGGTCATGAAATTTGTGGACGATTTTGATAAAGATGCGATCAGTGACGACCTGTACTTTGTAACGGGCATATCCGAGGATATGGCGTTTTCCAAACAACTATTTTTCGCCTTATCAAAGCCATTTAAATGGGAAGGACCTGTACATGAATATATGCGCTGTGAATCCGAACAGCTTTCGGTGTCCCACTGTAACCAAATCATCATCAACTATGAGATGAAAGGGGCAAGCTGGAAAACCGATATTGAAAAAAAATACCTGTTCTACGTCGAGAAACTAAAAGAGTACACGTCTCAGGGACATAGAACGTACCGGTGGCTACTTTACCTGGCTGATAGCTACTATGCTGCCGCTATTAACTGCAAAGATCCTGTTCGCAAAAAGCAATGGCATCTGTTCGCTCACGAATCTTATTTAGACGTGGCGGGTTTAAAAGGCATGGAACGGTACGAGCAATGCAGGTTGTACTCCCATATAGCCGCTAATCAAATGGACTTAAATGAGACTTGGCCACTGGTAAAAGAGAGCTTGTTAAAAGCATTTAAGGCGGAAAAAAGGTTTGCAGAGCCTATAGAAACTATCATTGAATTTTACATCAACATGCAGCAATGGCACATCGCCTTAATCTGCAGCACATTTGCAGTGATACAATATCAAGGCCGGCGACCACATGGACCAGGTGTCGCGGATATAAAACCGTCGTTATACCAATGGAGGCTGCTGTATTATCATTATTTGATCCTCATGCATCTTAGAAGATTTCGGGAAGCCCATGATGTGTACCAATTAATTAAGCACGAGCAAAGCAAGCATCCGGATAATTTTTCCGTAAAGGACGCTGAAATGCTATACGTCAACGCTCCCCATTTTATAAAATACCGCCTGAAACTGGAAACCGTAAAGAATATTATAAAGCGGCATCTGACTCCTATCTCAAACACCATTCCAAGGTATTTAACATCAGAAGTATGAAAACCGAACATGACCTTTTCATGGAAAGTACTTTACCAGTAGAATCCGAATATAGCTCTGCTGCATATAGACAGATTTTACAGCAGTTTCCGGTATCATTGGTTGAGAATGGGAAGTACCTTAAAGTAAATCAGCGGCAGCATAAGGATGGCTGGGTCTTTTATATATCCGTTGTGGTAACCGAGGTAGAGTCACTAATCAGACGAATAGTTCCTTACTTGGTGGATCGACATTTGTCTTTCGATGTCGCCAAGTCACCTGCTGTTGTCAGGGCATTGTCTGCTGGTTTTTTTGGACATGAGATGATTGGTAAAATTGTAGTCATATACCCGGACGCGGTAAGCGTAGCCGACCTTGCGCCGGCATTATGTGAGCTTACCGAGGGTGTTAAAGGGTCAATTATTCCCACAGCCTTCCAGTTGAAAGGTGTTGTGCATGCTAATTTTGCCGCCGGAGACATTGAAATAACGGAACACGAACAAAATACCGCAGTAAATTCTGATTATACTACAACAGGGCAAAACAACCTGGTCAAAAGGCAGCTTGCCTGGCCATTTGGTACCATTACTCCTCCAGTCGTGCGTAAATCCCCTAAAATTATAGCCAGGAGATATCTTATCGATAAAACGCTAAAAAATGATGCAAAAGGAAGGGTCCTTAAGGTGCTCGATCTAAAAACGCTACGGTTCTGTGTTATAAAAGAGGGCATTAGATACATGTCCTATGATTACGCCGGCCGGGATGTTACCGATAGGCTTCGCTGGCAATTTGAGATGCATAATACGCTACATCGAATCATCTCCGCCCCGGGCGCTAGAGACTTATTTGAAGAAGCAGGAAACTGGTATTTGGTAATCGACTTTAAGAAAGGCATCCCTTTCAGCCAGTTTATCGATGAAATCTATGCCAATCGACATTGTGCGGCTTTGTCATCAGACAAATGGGAAAGGCTCATAAACGGCCTAAAATCCATACTCACACAACTATCTAAGTTACATTCAAATGGGTATATATTCAGAGATGTCAATCCACGTAATTTTTTAATTGATAACTCTGGGGCCATCACCTGTATTGATTTTGAATTAACATATCAAGGAGAAACGGGGAAACCAAGTCCTCCATTTGAACTGGGAACACCGGGTTATATGTCACCTGAACAAGAAGCCGGCGCGCACCCTACCATTCACCAAGATATTTATGGTGTTGGAGGGCTAATGATCCGCTGTCTGACCGGACTATCCCCAATGGTGTTTGACCTGTCCGACGTTGACGCTCTGTGCTGCCAGCTCAACTTCCATATGGGGCCACAACAAGCTAATTTGGTCAGCCAATGTTTTTCTTTTACTACTGAGGAACGACCACCGTTACCCAATATTATTGCTTCTTTAGACACCTGGCCTAATAATTACTTTAACCCGAAGCTGTTTGAGTTGGGTGTGCCAGATCGAAATCAGATTAGATCAACTGTCCAGGATGCAATCAAGGGCCTGGCTAATCCGAAGTTACTGAATCAAGAGCACCTATGGGTGTCAAAATCCTTCAACACAGATAAAAATCTATCCAATGAAGTTGTCCAAACAGACATTAAGGATAACCTATACGACGGCATCGGTGGCATTATTTACTTGTTAATGGATGCAAAAAGCCTTGGATTTGACCTTACCCCGTGTAAAGGGATTTTGGAGGCCAACTTCAACCATGTCTTTAACAATTATATCAATGGGGCCTTCAGCGGAAACGATGGCTTGTTCCATGGCAAGCAGGGAATTACACTACTGGCTTTAAAAGCGTTAAAACTCGAATGGACGTCCCCTATCCCTGGAATTCTAAGCGCCATTCGCAAGTCTACCGAACAACAATTCGCAAATAACAGTTTATCCAGCGGTACTACAGGCCTGGGATTAGCCTTAATTGAAATATCCAAATATGTAAAAGAAGATTGGCCGGGCAATATCCTCAATGCGATCACCGACGAACTCATAGAGAAGCAATGCAAAAATGGTTCATGGAAGATCTATACCCGTATTGGAACGAACTCAAAGAACATTGATATCGGATTTTTTACAGGCATATCAGGGATCATATATTTCTTATTCAAAGTATATGAATATTCGCAACATACTCTGATACTCTCCAGCGCAATGAAAGGCTTAAACTATCTGATCAGGCATGAACGCCAGTTATTCGGTGAAGCATCTAAATTGTGGGGTGGGTCAGGGTCCGCCGGAGTAGCCATACCGTTCATACAAGGATATGCAATAACAGGCGATTTGCTGTTGCAAAGACAAATTGACAAATTATTAAGGCGAATACCTCATAGAATAAACTCACCACACTTAGGATTTTCTGACGGGATCACCGGTATGGGTGAGGTCTACCTACAAGCTCATAAGGTGCTGGGCATTGAGGAATGGAAGGAAAGAGCTGACTGGATTACGAATTATATACTCCATAGAGCAATCCGCGATCCGACAGGCGGGTTGCACTGGGCAACTGACACAAGTGGGCTCTTTTCGGCTGGTTTGATGTCAGGCAATGGTGCGGTAATCCATTATCTATTAAAATACCTGGAGCCAAATGAATTGAACTTTCCCATATTCTAAACCACATATCATGAAAAAAGACCTAATAGTTACCATTCTCGGCGCCGTCATCGTGTTAACTTTTCTGTATACAGCGTCGGACAAATTGGTCAAGTTTAATGATTATAGTGAGATCATGACTCGACAACCACTACCTGAATGGTCAAAGCCTGTACTAATTTGGTTAATTCCATCCTCTGAAATTCTTGTGTCCATATTACTATTTATACCTAAAACCAGAGTAGTAGGATTTACAGGTGCAGTAATCCTGATGACTTTGTTCACTGGATATATCGGGCTTGCGCTAATTCACGCATTCAAGTTTGTTCCCTGCATATGTGGCGGTATATTTAGAAATATGAGCTGGGAGAACCATTTTATGTTGAATATTGTCTTGTTAGCTGTCGCAGCTTCAGGATGGATTTTGGCAGTAAGAAAACTTAAAACGTCTAAAATTAATAGAATGCAAAAGTAGATCAATTATTTCGACATTTAATGTCATAAAGTTGAGTAGTTAGGGTACTATGTTGATTACCAAAAAGACTCTATAAAAAACATATACATTTTAAATCTTAATAGGTAAATTATGAAAAGAATATCGATACTGTTAATGACCATCGCCGGCATTACGGGCGCAGGAATTGCCGGTTCAAGATACACTCTAAAGAATAAATTCGCGACAATCACAGTTTATGCCCTGAAGAACTCAAATGGATTATACAGTTATTATACCCAAGTGCTTCCAATAATTCTTATGGGTGCAACGTGTAAATTTAGCGCTTTCCCTGAAACATGTACATTTACAACAACTCTTTCGCTTACGCGACTAAACGATCCACTGCAAATTCCCAACTATACTACATGGTTTCCCCCTGAAAATATATTTGGTCACCCATATGTTAACTACCTAAGTGGCACTTATCGAATTTATAAAAAATAGTTAAAATGTTTATGAATGTACAAACGTTAATCCCTTGGCTCGACATGTATGAGATCAATGTTCGATCAAACAAAAAGGAGTGATCAATTGAAGCTCCTTGTTCATGCGATCACGTTTATATTTTTGTTAACCGAACTGAAAAGCCAATAAATCCGTAGAAGATGTACTGAAACACAGGAGCAGCAAATCAGAAGATCTGATCCCATGACACAAAATAAATAGAGAACGCAAATATCGTTTAAGCAGGTAAAAACACTAAATACATCCCTAGCAAGGTACTCCATCTTTCCTTAAGTATTGGTTCGATTAAAAATATGCATACATATTTTAAAATATTTCTAGCGCTTGAAATCAGGTTAAATGTCGAATCCTGTCAAAATTCGACCATCGTTAATCATTTAATTTAGGGTTTATGAAAAAATTACAATTAGGTATTATGGCAATCGCTTCCCTTGCAGGTGTTGGCATAGCTTCTTCAGGGTTTATGCCTAAGCATAGATTCACAACAATTACAGTTTATGCCGCGAAAGATGCAAACGGTACTTACAGCTACTTCACGCAAGTGGCTCCGATTGTCGCACAGGGGAAATCTTGTCAAGCCGTCGTGCCGACAACTGAAGCCTGCACATTCACAACTACGTTGTCTCTTGCGAGGCTTAATGACAATACTTTAAGTCCAAACTACACAAGCACGTTCCCGGTTGAAAATACAACCGGCCATCCATACGTCAATCTTATCAGTAACCAAACAGTTTGGAAATAATGATTTAAATAACCGGGTAGCCGAACTTTCGGCTACCCCATTTAATTTTTTGAACAAAAATAACGCTTGAACCTTACCTGAAACTCCAATTACACCTTTAAAACTCAGCTAAAGATTATCTTGAATTATATTATTTAAATCAGCACCATTATCCAAAAGTGGCGAGAATGGGCTACCGATAAGCGTTCCATTCTTTGAAATAAAAATCAATGTTGGAAATCGATAAACTTTATACCTGCTTGATGCCTTGTCTAATTTTGTGTTAGCAGGCATATCTATAAGGTTAATATCATTGATGGATGAGTATGTCTGATCTCGAACCAACCTCTCCCATATTGTAGTATCTTGACTTCCGCCTGGAACAAATATGCTGACGACTACTAGCTTCCCGCCACTGTATTGCTTTCTTACTTTCTCAATAATTGGATGAACCATTCGACATGCACCGCATGAATGAGAATAAAAATCCAGCAAGACTAGTTTGCCATAATAATCTGATAGTCGCACAGTTTTTCCCTCTGCATTCGGTAATACAAAATTAAAAGCCTCTTTCCCAGAAGTCAAATTATTAACATAGTCAGAAATTACATGCCGTATTGAATCGGTAGTTATGTAATTTTTTCTTACAGCGTCATCAAAAACAGCTTGAATATGTAACTTATCTTCAGAATCCAAACTATGTCGCCGAATTAAATTCATCAAAGCCAATTCCCTTGACATGCCATTTAAGTTCTTGGCTAAATATTGATAACAATTAGTTAAATTAAATTTTTGTTTTGGCAATATGGAATTATCAAATTCATACTGTTCGACCATGAAATCGGAATATCTACGTGAGGCATTGGAGATGATGGTAGATGAAAACGAATCGATCACCTGATCATTCCAGATAGGATTAGCATAAACAAACTGTAAACTATCATGCCCATTTAAATGAATGCGAACTCCATTTTTCAGGTATTCATAATTTTGAATTATATTCATCTTCATCAAAAGATACACATTCTTATGAACTTTGTGCTTGTATTTTCCCAATATACTTATACTTTCCAACGCACTGGAGTCCAGGCACATCAGATATTCAATATCAGACTTTGATCCTTGTTGTGAGCAATTAGTTAAAACTTCATCAATCTCCTGTTGACAATTATATTTAGAAACATTTCTGCCGCTGAAACCTAGCTTTCCATTGGCAAACCTAAACGTAATGGAATCGCCTGGCTCCACTATAAACTTATGACTAAACGAAATATTCGGTGCAATTTGACAATCGATCTCCGCATACTTTGGCCCATCAATAGTAAAATGTGAAAACTTTACTTCAAAAAGATTACGTTTAGAAATCTTCGCATTTTCAATAAGCATTAATTGACTATTATCACCTTTTTTTACTTTGTCAATGAAGGCAGATTCTTTAATAAATAGCTGTGCGTATGAGTTACTATTTAAATCATTTGCCTTAATGACAAAATTAACATCTTTGTCACTACGGTTAATGGACTTTATACTTGGAAAAAAGCCGATCAAAAGAAAGATCCCTGGACTAATAAACTTAATCCAAATTCTACTAGCGAATTTATTATTTATAATACATTTCATCGTTTATCTTTTATTTTGTTCAATGCCTGTCAATTGAATTTCATTATCTGGAATCGGCATTGCATAACGAAAGTCGTTAGGAGGAAGTGTATATTCAACACCATCTATATTTCTGTAAAGTGTGGTAGCAAATCTTGCTTCTTTATTTAATCGCCTTAAATCCGTCCACCTTGTACCTCTAAAAGGCATTTCTTTACGCCTTTCATTCAAAATTAGCCGTAGTGCATGTTCAGCATCAGTGGTTACTTGATTAACGTATGTACCCTTTTTATATCGCTTAGATAATAGTCTATTTAAGTCATTCATTGCACTGTCCACATCGCCCATTCTAGCCGAACACTCGGCTCTTATTAAATACATTTCGTCGGTTGCAATCCCTTCAAATTGGACCAGCGGCAATTTAAATTCATATGATCCTCTGAATCTAATTTGTCCTAAAAACTCCATAAAAAATAAACTTTTTCGCAGATCATTATCTTCATAAGAATTGTAAAGTGTTGTGTCAACAATGGTTCTTAATAGCGATGCACTTGCTCCATCATTCAAAAAGGTTGTATGAAAAATATCTTCCGGCAATGGGTATTGACCTGAACTCATAAAATAAAAGAAAACTTCCCCTGGTTCGGCGAAATTGTAATCAAATAAAGTATCGGTGATGGACAAAGCAGAATTGGCATATAATCTCGCATCAATGTATTTACCCAGTATCAAACTCACTCTGGCCAAAAAGCCATATGCAGCTCCTTGGCTGGGAAGAGTCATATATTCTGGTTTCCTGGGCAAGTACATAATATTCGATAAGACATCGGATATTATCTGGCGGTAGCATTCTTGTTGCGATGACCTTTGAAAATTTTCATTTAAGTTAGATGTCAATTTCATTGGAATTCCAAGGGCAACTGAAGCTGAGGCGGAATCATATGGAAGAGTATATATCTGCATTAAACTGTTAAATGCGTAAGATCTGTAGAATTTAGCGGACGCTTTAATTCTATTCACTCTTTGTATATCATTTGAACCTATAGGTATTGAGTTGATCGCATCTAGAATGGTATTCGCGTAAAATATGCGTCTATATGCAAAAGACCAATTCGGATCATTTTCTCCAGGAGCATAAATCCTTTTGGACCATGTATATATATTTTGATCAAATGGCTCCATTGTTTGCCAATCATTAGCACGGCAGTAATAATCATCTGTGGAAGCTTTTCCTATATAAGGTTGATTGCTGGAAAATACCCGTTCATTCTGAAGAAGATATTCGCAGTCTCGCAACGTGCTTATTGTGCTGAGTCGATCTTGTGGTTTCGCGTCCAGGAACTCGTCTTCCTTTTTGCAAGATAACAGTATCAACAGCAATGAAAGGGCTATGCTTATGTACTTTTTATTTATATGTTTACACATGTCTATTGGTTTAGGCTACGTTTATCGATCAATTATATTTTAATTCTCAATCCAACCGAAATGGTTCTGGCCGCTGGTATGCCGACGCCTTGAAATAGATCAGGATCAAGACCTTCTTTGTTAGCACGCCAAATGATCGCAACATTGCTGATATTGGAATAAATTTGAACATGGTCAAATGGAAGCCACCTACTCTCGCTCTTGACTATTTGATAACTTAGTGTGATATCTTGCAGACGTATATTGTCTGCCTTCTCTACGAGAATGGAGGAATATTGGTAGAAAGTCGACCTATTGGCATTGAACGGAGGATATTGCATAAGTGGAATAGTTGTTTTTTCTTCATCTCCAGGTGCCTTCCAACTATTTTCGTAAGCTTTATCGCCTAAAGCTAACCCACTAAAAGCGACGCTGGTAACATCAATTACACCGCTTTTCCTGAAATAGTACTTCAGCTTATAAACCAGGTTACATGAAATGGAGATATTTTTGAAACTAATTGTATTCCTTAGATAACCAAAGTATCTTGGCCGGGCAGGCCCACTGTATAACAAACTATCAAGGTGACTGGAATTAAAGATGGACGCATAATCGTTCGTTGATTTACCATTCAGATAACCCAAAGGATCCCCAGTAGTATGATCAATTCCAGCCCACGGATAACTGTAAATCCCATACATTTCCCTCCCTTCAAGAGGAACAATCGTACCAGCTGGATTATTATTTCGAATATATTGCAATACCGTTGATTTGACATTGTATTTTGTCACCTTGTCGTATACATAACTAAAGGAAAAATTGGCCGTCCATTTAAAGTTTTTGGTGTATAGGTTTCTACTATTTAAAACAATGTCTGCTCCACGTCCAGAAGTATTGGCCGTGTTACCAAAAAATGACTGAAGCCCAGTAGTCGGTGGTAGAGGGGAATACCCAAACAAATTCATTCCACGTTTTAAGAAATATTCCAGACTCCCAGAAAGAACGTCGTTTTTGCAAGCGAAGTCGACACCAAAATTCACGATTTTCACTTTTTCCCACCTCAAATCAGGATTACCAGGATTCTCTACAGTAGCATAATTAAACCCTGAAAATGGAGAAACAGTATTCAATGAAATTGTCGTTACAGCAGTCGCACTTTTGTTAATATTTGCATTATATCCATATGTGACTCTAGGACGCAAATACGGTATCGAATAGAACCGATAAAATTTCTCACGACTAATGTCCCAGGATGCACCTACTGAATACAAAGGCACAGCCTTTTGGTTGGTATTTACACCGAAAAGATTTGATCGATCGATCCTACCACTAATGGATATTGCATACAAGGATTTATATGAGAAAGTACCGTTTGCATAATAGGACACAAATCTGTCTGTTCCCCGGTTGAACCCTACTCCATTTGGGATCTGCCCTGAACCATAAGGATTTATTGGAAAGAAATTTTGAAAGTCGATAATGCCTACACTATTCCTGGTTTTCTTATCAAATCCATAGGCAATGCCTCCCTGACTCTCAGCTACGGAATGCCGTATCTCTGAACCAGCAATGATATTGGCATCATACTTATTCTTCCAGGTGTGATTGAAATTCATTTGTAATCTTCCCTGATGAGAATATATACCTGACTTAGAATATTGCAAGATTCCAGCCAGAGGAATGGGATAAGATAATTCTCCATCCTGGGAAATCTGGGTATATTGGTTAATCAGATTCCGTGTATAATAAGTCGAGTCACTAAAGTAATTTTCGTTAGTATAGTTCAAACGTTCATACTGGTACTTTGCTTCAATAGATAGTCCCGGAAACAGGTTATAACTTAGTCCTAAATTCAGACGGTTATCAACGCCTTTGTTGGTATTGTCACTCAACTCCAATTCGGCAAGCGGATTATACCTCCAGTTCAAAAAGCCCATTCGCTGCATGCTATCTTTATAATGGTTCGACCGATCCTTCAATGTAGCAACCGGATTCCCATTTGCATCGGTGAATCTGCCGTACGGGTATAAGGGTTGCAGTTCCCCTAAAACTCCTGAAGTCTTGCTTTGAGTTTGAATAAAATTTAAACCAACAGATAGCGTAAGGTTCTTAACCGGTGAGTAATTGTAGGCGGAGTTGATCGTTATTCTGCTATTTTTATTCCGTTTAATACTGGGCAAACTGCGATCATAACCGAATGACACAATAAAATCGTCGTTCATGCCACCTCCGGACATATTAATAGCATACTGCTGGTTGACGGACCGCTGATAGAAATGTTTGAGCAACTCATCCCTAACATCATGTTTACTTAGCGCAGCAAGTTGCGCATTTGCATCTGACTGAGATATATCACCAGATCGTTGGCTATTTAATATCTGGACTACAGGGGACACAATTGCTGTAGGATCCTGCAGTGTTCCATCGTAAAATCCGGACCCAAACAGCTTTTTTTCCACCTCTATATAGTTGCCGGCACTGAGGTAGCGTGGATCATAATATAAATCTGGCTTTCCCTGAAACGTTACATTGGCATTAAACTCAGTTGCTAGTTTTCGATTTCTGGCACCCTTTTTTGTCGTAATGACAATGACCCCGTTCCCGGAGCGCACACCCCAAATGCTGGCAGCAGCGGCGTCTTTTAATACAGTAATGGATTCGATATCATTGGGGTTAATGTTGTTGATATCTCCATCGTAGGCGAAGTTATCCACCACGATTAATGGCTGATCGTTTGCGAAAAGCGTATTGTGTCCGCGAATACTGATGTCATATTGATTCGGTGAGTTGGTATTCTTATTGAAAATTAAGCCAGGGACGTTGCCTTCCAGCCTCCCTATTACATCGGGACTTACCCGTTGATTGAATAATTTGTTATCAACAAACGCGAAGGAACCGGTTGCGCGCTCTTTGGGGATCTGTTGAAACCCTGTCGAGACGGGAATGACCGTCTCCGCCAGCTGTAGCGTTCTCTTTTTTAGCTGAACGGTAATAGCCGTTCGGCCCGCAAGCTGAAACGTCGTATCAAAGAACCCCATACTGGTTACTCTAATACTAACGTTCGGATCTACATCTTGTAACCTAAAATAGCCGCTTTCATCGGTAGTCGTCATTTTCTTGGAACCGATAACGAATACGGATGCACCCGGCACGGGACTGTTCTTTTCATCCTGTATTTGCCCCAGGACATCTATGGGCGCCGAAAGTAAAGGAGCGCCAGGTGCGGGGCGCCTGGCTGGCTCCTTCGTCTTTATTAGGATTGTCTGGGTCTCACGGGATATGGTGTAAGTCAGAGGTTGGTTTTTGAAACATTCAGCTAAAACATCCTCCAAATTGGCACTGCGAACTGAGATCGTTACTTTGCGTGTATGTTCTTTTGGTTTGTCATAAAACATAAAATGGAGGCCCGATTGTCGTGAAATTTCAGCGAGGACATCGTCAAAGCTGGCATTGTTGGCCGTAAGGGTAATCTTACCCTGGCTTAGTGCCAGGGCGTTTACCTGCAGGAAGGCGATCAGAAGAATAAAAAACAATTTCATAGCAAGTCGTTTTGGCGTTTCGCAAAGTGCAAAGGAATTTTGCACTGGTTGGTTGATCTGCATAAGTTTTGGCTCGTATTGTTGTGGTGTGTTACTAAAATCTATACAGGACGGCATTTTACGGTCATTACAAAGCAATAACAGGCCTCTCGCCACCGGGGTGGCCAGTTTTATTTATGAAGCCCATAAAATCGTTGATTTAACTGTAAAGAGACAGGATATTCAGATCGATGCCTTAAAAGACAATCATCTTAATATGCCTGCAAATTGGGAAGAAAGGAAGGAAACATGTTTTTTCCGCTATCGGTATTACCAATCGCAACAAATTCAGCCAGTCATACGCTACCAATTACAAGCAAGGCGAAGCACATGCTAACGCTAATTATCCGTCAATTCCCAATTGAGATGTTGCCACCAATTTTTGTCACGGCAGCACGGTAATCGTTCTGTTTTCTATTTTTAAATTAACGCCTGCGCTTTTGAGCAATTCCAGGAGCGCATTGGCATTTTTCATTCGGCTGATCCGCGCAGATAATTGTTTATCAGGTATCGGTCCCTCATATTTCACCTCCAGATCATACCAGCGGGCAATATCTGCCATTACCTGACGAATGTCAGCCTGCTTGAATTCAAAATACCCCATCTTCCAGGCCATCACCCGTGCAGTGTCCGCTTTCGTGACGGCTATTGTGCTTCCTATCCGGGCTTGCTCACCAGGACGGAGTAATGTGGCGCCGGCAGGTGAGCTGACTTTCACAGCCCCCTGCATCAGCGTCGTGCTTACTGGCTCGAAACCATCGTACAATTTTATATTGAATCGCGTACCCAAAACTTGTATCTGATTACCGCCAAAATCCACCAAAAATGGTTTGGACGGGTCTTGCGCCACCTCAAAGTACACTTCCCCAGTTACCCTTACCTGGCGGCTGGTGCCGGTAAAAGCCGTAGGAAACCGGATAGAAGAAGCGGCATTAAGCCATACTCCTGTCCCGTCACTGAGCACAATGCGGTATTGTCCTCCTGGTGGCGTAACAACGGTATTATAAACTGCCACTCGTCTATTGGCTTCCAGCGTTTTATAATCTACTCTACCCTGGTCAGTCTTTACCAGTTGGGCACCTCCCTGGGTGGCCAGTGCACCATTTCCAGACTTTTCCAGATCCAATTGCCTGCCATCTTCCAGTACTACGTATGCCCGGTCCCCGCCAGGAGAAAGAACGGCTTGCGCAAGCACAGTCGGTATCTTTTTATCCCCTTGTCGCCCCCGATAAAACATAAAGACGATCGCCGCAACAGTAACAATAGTGGCAGCCGCGGCGAATCGCCAGATTCTAATGGTTGTCTTGATGGATAAAATTCTATTAACCAGGCGCTCATAAGATGCCGGCTGCAGGCTTTCCCCACGCTCCAGCATCTCCAAGGCAGTCAGAATATTGTCCACATTCGTTCTTTTTTCAAAGGCTGCCCGGTGTACAGGGTTCTCCAACCAACGCTCCAGTTCCAGTTGTTCGCTGGCAGTCATCCGGCCGGCCGAGTGTTTGACCATAAGGTCCCTGATCCTTAATAAATCCTTTTCTTCGTCCATGGTTGGATAAACTTATGTATCGATGTCTTTTGAAAAATTGCTTGTTGCCCTTAGATACTATACAAACGCTTGAGTAAAAAAAAAGTCGACAACAATTGCCAACTTTTTTTGAAACTAGCAGAAATATCTCAATCTAACTGGCAGATAAAGAAACTCATTATCGCTAGCCCTTCAATGAATGTCTGTGATTGTAGCAGTTGCCTCAAACGCTGTATAGCCCGGTGCCTGAGCTGTTTGACCGTATTCACTTTTTCGGACATTTCATCGGCTACCTCTTGCAAACTATACCCCTGTAGGTATAATAGGTCCAACACCTGATGCTGTTTAGCCGGTAATTGCTCCAGGTATTTATTCAAATGTGCGCGTAAAGCTTCGTAGTACAGGCCATCCAACACATCATCGGCCGATGCCTCGACACGCAAGGATGGCAAAATGATGGCTTTATGCTTTCGGGTAAGTTTGGCCTTTCTGAAATAACTTATGCAGCTATGCCGGGCGGTGATATAAAGGAACGATCGTATAGAGGGTATGGAAGCAAAACCTTTATGCCCTTTGTACAATTTATACAGCGTATCGGACGCAATGTCCTCGGCCTCCTGTTCGTTATTCAGCAGATTATTACAAAAACGGAAAAGTTCGGCAAAAAACATCTTATGGAGCTGTTTAAAGGCTTCTGTGTCCCCTTTTTGAAATGCTAACACCACTTGTTCCAAGTCCGTCAAATCACACATACTACAAATTTTAGGTACGGATATAAGGAGTCTATTGTATTTTAAAGCTAAACTTTATAGTCCTTTCAATGGTGCAGGTATACCTGTGTATCTTATAACTGTCATGAAAATATTCTGAGGGAAGGTTCTAATTGAAAGTAGTGGAGGGAGCACTTACACCTAACATGGGAGCTGTTCTATGACTTATACGAAGTTAAATGAGTCCGTACAATAAGCCGAGTGACTATTAATGGTTGACTATATGCGATCTTTACTTCTCCTCCATTATACCGATAGTTTCCTAACCTGTTGCAACGGACTTTCGTCTTTTTAAAAACACCTGCCCAGGAAGGGAAGTTCAGTAAAAATTATTTTCAAACAAATTTTTTTTACACTTTTTTATTGCCATGCCCGCAAATACAAAATTAGAACTTGTTAGGTTGCACGTCAAGTGTAAATAATTTTTAGTTAATTTTGTACTGCTTGTTGTCTTAGATCTTCACTTCTTTTTCCCGAAACAGCCAGGTACAATACATTTTTTGGCATTTAAAGTGATTTTCTATGAACAGCATCTTGCCATTCGACGTGTTTTTATCAAAAAAAGCGCGACCAGCAGTTTGGGAGCGAGTGTTACCAAAATCGTTAGCCGACTATCTATCTCCCAATGGATCTACCTATTACCTGGGATTGAAAAGAACAAGACATTTAGTAGCCAAACAACTTTTTTCCGATCACTTGATCGCCTGGACGAAACATTTCATCACCCGAAAGGCGCCATGCAACTGCTTCATTAAGTCCAGGGACAGGCACATCATATTTTACTACGTAGTTAAAGGAACGATAGAATATCGAACCAGTAGGGATCAGCATATAGCCGTTCGAGGTTATATGAATATGATTTCGGCAATTGATCATGAGTTTATCGCAAAAGAAAATAGTGAGCTATTTTTTCTTTTCATACCCGCAGAAATACTCGAACGCTACAGATATACATTCCCACCGGTTGCTCCCCTGTTGTCATGGAGCAAAGATCAAAATCTGCTAACCCTGTGTGAAAGGGACATAAAAGACGATGGCAGGGCAGCAAACCTGATCAACCAACTTACCATGGCGACAAATACAACAGTCGCCCCTGAACCCAGTATGATACTGGAAAAATTACTTATTACCGTCCTGGATCAGATGTTTCCCATACCAAAACACGTTTGGATACCTTCTCCATGCATAGAGGCTGTGCAGGCAGTTCGGACCGCAATACTTGATAATTTATCAAATGGGCGCCCCCCAGCCTTACAGAAGGTGTCGAGAATGGTGGGATTAAACGCTCGTAAGCTAGAAACCGTATTTAAACAATATTACGGCACTACAATGCTTGATTTTTATCAAACTGCCCGCATGGAGGCTATATACCGCGCATTGAGCGACCGAAATAAGCCACTACGGGAAATTGCCGACAATTTCAATTATGAGGACTATTCTACTTTCTCGGCAGCCGTTAAACGAAAATGGGGAAAGGGACCGCGGGGTATACGGTACGACTTACTCATAGCTCAAAAACAGCATGAAGGTACATGGCCGGTAAACAGCGTTGCCTCCTAAGTTTAGATACCCCTGCTCACAATATATAGAACACTTGCTCCAAACCACCTTTCCAGGTAAGCTGCGTAATTTTGGTGTAAACAGTTAATTGAATTGTTAGAATGGATCATTCTCCAACAACCACGCAGAAGATTAAATAAAATGCTTTTCTGAGAAACCAGAGCCAACAGTTTCCATGTAAAGTTCACACTTTCTATGGATAATGAGGATCTTCGAAAAAACAGCTCATCTCTGTTTAGTCATCAACTTATGTCTTAGCCTGAATATGAAAAGAGAGCAGATTGTATTTGTCATCGCGGTTTTACTGCAGGTCTTATTTTTTTATGCGGCTGTCAGCAAAGTATCAGATATGGAGAAATTTCGAACAGAGATCGGTCAATCACCATTGCTGACTTACTTTGTCCCGGTTATAGCCATTGGTGTGCCAGTGTTTGAGATAGCAATCGTAGGCCTTCTATATTTCGAAAGAACGAGGCTACTGGGGCTGTATCTTAGCCTCTTTCTTATGGCTGCTTTCACGGCTTATGTTATCGCAATAATGCGGTTTGCTTCGCACGTACCATGTTCCTGTGGCGGCATCTTATCTAATATGAACTGGAAACAGCATTTGGGCTTCAATATAGCCTTTACAGGCTTAGCACTTGCAGGTATACTTCTCGTTGAAAATTATACTAAAAAAGAGCTTAATAAAAAAGGTAAAGCCAACAACCTGAATGTAGGCATATTTTATAATCCTTAATCAAATTCCTTATGAAGTATCGAAAAATATTAATGACCACGTTGTTGGTTGTAACTGCTGTAGGCGCATTCTCGATGAAAGGCCACACAAACAGAGGACCATATATTTACGGCAAAATCGCCACCCAATGTCAGATACTATGCTCTACAACCCCTAATTATATTTGTGCTATGAATTCTAGCGACAACAAATATTATGGACTCGAAAATTGCACAACACCATATTCAGGGATGCGGTATGCGATGCCTGGTAATTGATCTTCTACAATAGGGCCGGAAAATCCGGTCCCATTGTACCATACTAGTCGAAATGAAAATAATTACAAAAGTTTCCGGATGTTTATTTTTCGGCATCATTGTCGTTTACTTTTTAGTCGTATATGCTCGCCGAAAAGAAGCGACTAACAATGGATTTAATAGAACAATTTTTAAGACAATTCATGATTCTCCTTCCATTACGAACTTACAAGTAAGTTCGTATTATATTATCGGTCTTTCAGAGAAAGTTATTTATCTAGGCAACCATGCCAGGTCCCAGCAAGTCCTAGTATTACCGTATAACGGAAATAAAGTCGATACCTCCTGGCTGAATATCCCGGATTCCACTCTATTTGGTTGGGGAGCAGCCCGTATTCACAAACAAGGAAACATTTTTTACCTGGCAGAGGGGGTGACTCCAAATATTATTTCGTTTCCCAAACTGGATACTGAAGGAGTATTATTGCAGCCTGGATTTAACCACTTCGATATCATAATACCGCTCGATAGCTTTTTTATATTTCGCATGTACGATACTTCCCTACGCAAGAATATTTTAGCACGTGCTCAGTATGGCCAGCAAGGCACTTCAAACCCGGCGCTTCTACAAAACCAGCTGGATGGGGTTTTCTCGACCGACGGCATGTTACTATTTGATAGTGCTACCAAGCGGTTCATATATGTCTATTATTATCGCAATGAATTGATCGCGTTTGATAAGGAACTGGGTAATGTAATTCATGGAAAGACAATAGATACTGTCAGCGTCGCACAAATTACAATGCAAACAGTCAAAAGCGAAAATAGTATCAAATTTTCTTCTCCACCGCTAAAGGTCAATAAGTATGCTTGCACTTATAATGGTCTTTTGTTTATATACAGCGGATTACGGGCAGACAATGAACGTGGCAAAATAGCTTTTACATCTTCACCCATTGATGTATATCGAATCAACAATTTAAAATACATGGGAAGTTTTTACATACCAAAATACGAAGGAAGAGGAATAAGAGATATGGCCATCTTAAATAACCGATTGGTTATTCTAAAGGGTAATGAAATTGCAGTATTTAACCTCCACCTCAAACTTCTTTTTAACATTGACTAAACTAATGCCTTAACTTATACTAATAACCAACATTTTGGGTGAGATGAGGGTTAAGGGCAATCTCAGATTGCGGAATAGGATATAAAGTATCTAAAGTGTTCCATCCCGGGAACTTGAGATCATTCAATACTTCATCAGCACGAAGCGTTCTTTTCAGATCGAACCATCTATGCCCCCATTCTGAGAAAAGTTCGACTTGTCGTTCCATGTATATGGCGTTCAATATACTATCAACAGATATTGCATCAAAGGGTGGTGTGCTCGCTCTCTCTCGAATAATATTAAGATCTGCGAGGGCACTATCTATCAACCCTAAGTGTGCATATGCTTCAGCTCTGACCAAATATAGTTCCCCAAGTCGAAGTAACATCAAATACTCTTGGACGTCGGCTCCTACCTGTACCTTATATTTATAAGGGAAATAAAACCTGTCATCTAAAATTTTTACGCTCCCCATCCATGCAGCTTGCCGCTTGTCGGTTGGTTCAAACGCTGTTTGAAGTTGTCTGCTGCATGCTACTAACGTCGGGACAGTATTTAGGATAAATATCTCCGCATCAAAAGTATTGTATTTCGGTAAACTGGGTTGCAATTGAAGTATGACTTCTGGACTATTTTTTAGAAATACATCCGTTAGTTGATCACAAAGATGATATTTGTTAGTACAATTAATAACAAGAGAGGCATTTACTACCGTTTGTTCCCATTGGTGACAATATAGATAAACCCGTGCAAGTAGTGCGCTTGCCGCGTACCGGTTGGCTCTAATGCGCTCCGTTCCGGAGATGTATTCATCTGAAAGCAGTGTACGAGCAGATATTAAATCATTTTTTATTTGGCAATAAACATTTGGTATTGGGCTACGGGAAAGTACGTTATTTACTTGGTAGCTGGTTGTTAGCGCCAAAGGCACCTGCCCGTATAAATTAACCAGGTAAAAATAAAAGAAAGCTCTTAGAAATAAAGCTTCCCCTAAAAGTTGTTGCTTAAGTAGAGGAGTGATCATTGATGAGGTATTTAGTCCCTCCAGCACACTATTACACTGATAAATAGACACATACAATTGCCGCCATATGTTCCAATTTATTGTATTTGTAGGTGATATGTCATTTGCATAAAATTCTTTTATTTCAGACATGCCAGAATAATTGTCCAATTCATCAGCGTTTAGTCCAGTTAAAAGCGTGATGCTTTGGTCACCAGAAGGGAAATTCAGCCTTTGGGATGACATCGCTGCATAAATACCTACCAAGGCTGCAGTGGCTGTGGAATCATTTGCAAATACCATAGGATTGGTTAGCCTATTCTCTGGGACTTTCACAGTTAAAAATTTCTTACAGCTGTAACAAAGTTGAAGAAATAGCAAAATGAATACGCAAAAGAAAATTCTTTTCATAACGCATTTAGCATTTAAAAACCAACTTCCACCCCGATCATGACAATCCGAAGTGGAGGAATCGCATTATTTATATTTTGATTCTCAGGGTCCAGACCTTGATATTGATTTATTGTTAAAACATTTTGCCCCTCGAGATACAATTTAACACGTTCAAGGCATTTTGTTTTTAGTATACTCCTTGTTAAATCGTAACTCATGGATAGATTTTTCAATCGCAAATAGGACGCATCACTGACTTTGGCATCGCTATGTGAAAAAATAGAGTAGGCATTATAAGCATCTACACCGTATCGTTGCGTAAATTGCTGAACACCCGTCGCTATTCCTGGATCCCGCCACCGGTTCAAAACGACTTTTGGTTGATTGGCTTGCATGCCAGGTGCGAGGCTGCCTTCAAATAAGTAATTGTATCCAGTTTGTCTATTAAACTGTATGAAAATGTCTATCCTTAATCCTTTATAAGTGATGGAGTTTTGCATACCGCCAAAAAATGTCTGGGACAAAACCTTATTGACAGTTAAATCGTTGGGAAAAGTAATTTGACCGTCTTTATCGACGTCTTCAAAAGTGTAAATTCCAGTATTTTTATCGACCCCAGTGAAATGGTACGCCTTAAATATATTTAAGCTTTTGCCTATCACGTATTGATCTCGGTAAATAGTCTTATCCAGTTTAGGAAAAGCTTCTAAAATGTTACTCGGAAATGTGAGATTAAAGCTAGTTGTCCATTTAAAACTTCGGTTTTTAATATTGATCGTATTTATTTCCACCTCAACGGCGCTATTCAATATAACTACTCCGAAATTACCTCTTACCGATTCAAACCCCGTAACAGTTGATAGTGAGTAGTCGATTAACTCATTGAAACAGCGACCATGATAGTAACTGATACCCAACCGCACCCTATGGTTCAAAAGGGCTGTTTCCAATCCGATATTCAATTTTCGGTTAGTCTCCCAGCTATATTCACTATTGTAAAGTCTTTCGGGCACAAACCCCAATCTATTCGCATATTTATATGGAGAATTCGACCAGGTACTCAAGTATTCATAATCTCCAATCTGATCATTACCAGTAATACCGTAGCTGAATTTCAATTTTGCGAAGTCAAAAATTTTAGACCTCTTTTTCTTGAACCATGGTTCCTCAGATAAAAGCCAGGCGATTCCAAATGCGCCAAAAGTCCCAAAATGCTGGTCTGGACCGAATCTGCTACTGCCATCGCGTCGACCTGTTACTTCCGCAATGTACCGGTTCATTAAGTCATACTCCACCCGTGCGTAAACTCCATTATACCGGTATTGGGAAAATCCTCTATTCACAACAAATGTGCTGGCTGCGCCTTCAGTTGTTTCCAATTGTGAAGGATCTATATACCCCGTGGCTGATAAAAACTGTGAGTTAGTTTGTATATCTTGAAACGTAATGCCGGATAGTAAGGTGATCTTTCCGCGTCCCACGTAGCGAGTATATTCTAACTGGGGTTCCGCAATCCATGAGAGCACCTTCTTCTGGGCGAAGTTGCTGAAACTGGTTGTTATTCCAAATGCAGGATCAAGGGTCGATACAGGTACTGGAGTTATTTCCTTTAAGAAGGTCGAAGTCCTACCAAGGTTTATCTTAACATTAAACCCTTTATAAGGATTATAAGTAAGATTACCATTTAAAATCAGATTATTGCCAGTCGCCTTATATACTTGATTAAGTGATGCGTATGGGTTTGTAAAGCCAGGTGTCCAGTTAAATGTTCCGTCTGCATTTTGCCCAGCAGGTGCGTTTGGTGGCAGAGTTAAGGCAGGAAAAGTAGGATCAGAAGATGGTAAAACCTTTTTATCTACCGTACCGAGCGAAGAAAAACTGGCGGTCACTTTCTTATCTTTCGTGCTCGTCTGCAAACTGGCATGCAAGAAACCTTTTGCGATATAAAAATGACCGGGAAATACGGTTGTTTCCTTGCGATAACTGGTCGATATAGAAAAGGTTGTCAGTTTGCCGCCACCGGAAACAGATAAACGTTCCTGGAAAATGCGGGCAGTCTGGCCAATGAGTTCTTCCTGCCAATCAACATTCCGGGTCGAATCCCAAGACAACAGATCATGATCAACTGTTGGATCTGGCTCAACCTGATCATTTTTAAAGGCTTCCCAACGCATCATGAGGTATTCAGGGGTAGAAAGCAATCTCATTTGAGATGCAACGCGTCCTAGGCCCACAGCAGTTGCAACCGTTATTTTACTTTTTCCAGGACGCCCCTTTTTGGTCGTGATCAGGATCACGCCATTGGCGCCCCTTGAGCCGTATATAGCCGTGGCATCGGCGTCTTTCAATACTGAGATGCTTTCTATATCCTGCGGATTCAAATTTGCTAGTGGACTTCCGTATAAAATAATTCCATCACCCGCCTGTATTAAAGTTGCTGAAGGAAATGGAACTCCATCAACAATATACAATGGCTCATTGCCAGCCTGAATACTGTTCTGTCCACCAATGCGAACTTTCACTTCACCATCAGACATTCCGGTCATTTGCTGGACAAATAATCCTGTGACTCTTCCCTGTAGCGCCAGCAAAGGATTGGTGACAGGTTGGATTCCAATCTGCATACTATTTAGAGTCCCAACAGACCCGGGATTTGTTCTCCTGGAGGTCGTGCCATAGCCGATTACAACGGGTTCATCTAACTCTTGCGCTGCTTTGGACAGTTCAATTTGCAATGTCACATCGTCACGAATTACCAATTCACGAAGTTCAAAGCCGACACAAGAAACGATTATTACGGTGTCTGAAATATTTCCGGTCAAAGAAAATTCACCTGTGGGGCCGGTGATGGTTCCTTTTGAAGTTCCTTTGAATTGTATCGATGCACTTTCTACCGGCCGGCCTTCTGAAATTACTGTGCCGTGTATTACATGCAAAGTTGTGCCATCTTTACGTCGAGTGATGACGATGGTTCTGCCGATCACCTTGTAGTTTAGAGGTTGATTATTAAAGATCAGATCCAGCAGCTTTTGAATTTCCAGATCAACTACTTCGATATCTACTTTCGTTGACTTATTGAATACACCATCTTCCACCCAAGCAAGATAGCCAGTCTGAGATTCGATAACGTGTAGAACATGCTCGATTGACAATTGTTTACCAGAGAGCGTAACCCTCTCCTGCCCAACGGTAACATCAAAAAAAAGGAGTGATGTAATCAGTATAAAAAATAACCTTCCCGAAAAGGCAGGCGTCGGTTTAAGGTAGGACAGCAAATAATTTGCTGTAACCAGGATAAGTGTTTTGTAGTCAGGATAGGTAGTCATAATTTTGTTCCTGATCTACAAATGACCCATATTTTGTAGTCGAAAGGCGGATGCTGATAGAAGCAGTATCCGCCATTTTATGTGGTACGTGCAACGTTTAAATGTTGAACATGCCAATTATAAAGATACAAACGGCTTTTCACAACTGTTCATCTTCGCCCATTAAACTTTTTTTCTATTGTAAAAAGGATGTGTAAGAATGATTAGCAGTCCTAAAAAGTAAAGCCAATAACGGTCAGAAGGCATAATGTTCAATGCCATATATAATACATATTAATATATCTAAAACCCAGGTAAAGGTGCATTTTTGGGGCAAGTTGTATCTCTTCATGCATCGCACACGTTGCAAGTATTTATCGTCCTCTTTTCTTTCCATCCTTTCGGCCCTTAATCAGCTTGCGCTGTCGCATGAAGCTAAACCGGGACATACTTAGATAATCGGCAAGGTCTTCTATGGTAACCAGCGATATAAGTCTTTCGAAACGATTTACCAATTTTTGATAGCGTTCGGAATGGGTGAGATACTTAAGATCATAGCGCAGTTCTTCAATTCGTTGCATATAATTAGCGGTAAGAATTCGAGACAGATTAGCTGCTTCTTTCGGGAATCGTTCTACGACCTGGGCAAATTGATGATGAGTAAATGTAATTAGAATTGTATCTTCTACTACGTCTATCAGCACATCTGCTCTTTGCTCGGTCCAGGAGACATTTTCAATGCCTATGAGTTGACCAGCAAACCAAAAGAAATCTGTTTCGTAGTTGTGTGTTTTGGGTGATCTAACCTTACGACGGACGGTTCCTTTTACGACAAACCAAAGGAATAATGGTACCGTATTCTGAAAATGTAGAATGGCTTTATTCGGAACAACAGAGATGGCGGGTTCCTTGAGCAGGTAATCACGAAATTCTTTACTGATCGGGCATAACTTTGCGAGTTCCTCAATCATGAAAAGGCTGTGACGACGATTTTCGTCCATAAACAGTTTTCCCCTTTATTTAATATGGGTTAAATAAAATGCTATTACCTAGCTAGTGTGGGAGAAAATGTTAGCCTTTTGCCACTAAAAGACAATCATAAAAAAGCAGGCGCCATAAATATACAAATGAACCCTTAATCAACAATAATAATCAACAATCCGGGTATATTTACTCATGGCGGCTGCTCCATTGGTTGTAACAATGGTATCGTTCCATCCGACGCTACATGTCTTATCCTGCCCTACTATAACAGCTCCGTTTTCCCAATGTTTCTTTTATAAACCGTACTCCCATTCTCCTTGCCAAAGATCCTGTCTACGAGAATTCTCCAATAAACTGGAAAAGTTGCTGATTAACAGACCAAGAAACTATCGCTTTTAGCCGGGTCTATCCAAAGCCTAATTGTTGGGCACAAAACTATATGGGAAACAGGTGCCGTGCCGTTTCTGATGCCACTATCTGATAGAGCGTATGCTACAAAACATATGCACCGTATGCACATTAAAATGTCACAAAGTGCCATCTTAATAAGTGCCTCCATGCAGTGTGGTACACAATACTCATAACCACCGCCGCTCGAGCTGTCAACTACTTATTTCTCCCAACTTCGGATATCTGTCCTTTTAAACAGAGACAAGTGCTGATTTTTACAATCAAATAACCGCAAATGGTTCGTTTACGGATTTTACGCCACTGCGGGGTTTATTGGCAAGAATGAAGATCTCCTAAAGTCAGATGTGTATGCAAATAGAATTGAAACGAATAGAATATAGTGCACGGTTATCTGAAGAGACGCTGGCTTTTAGTGCCGACATTTATATTGATGGCCAAAAAGCCGGATATGCGTCCAACAACGGACAAGGAGGCAGCACTGACTATCACTGGTACGATGAAAAGGGCCGTTTGCTAATTCAATCCGCGGAAAAATACTGCAAATCTCTTCCCGCAGAAGTCAATGAAGACATAGTGGTGGACGGCAAACCTTTGACAATTGAGATGACCCTGGAAACATTTATCGACAACCTGATGGGAAAGCATCTGATGGACAAAGAGATGAAAGCCTTTCAACGAAAAATGTATAAGGAAACAAAGACCGGGATTGTATTTGGCATTGAAAACCAGCAATACAAGGTGGTAAAATTCGTGAATAGAACCATTGAAGACATCTTATCTAAACCCGGTGGCGCTGAGCTATTAAAACAAACGATTATAAAAAACGTGATACCCAAACTATTGGCAAATCCTGGTTACAAAATACTCAATAACAATATACCCAAAGAGATTATCGAGTTGGCAATGCAGCAAATGCAGATCTCACAACTGGATGCTGGGAAGAAAAGGGTTATTAAACCGCCGGGGTCTGCCAATAAACGAGGACCGGCAAAAGGAAAATAATAAAGTGGGTAAATAATAAGGGAAGAGCGTATGGTGCATGGGAGTGTTTTTTCGGGACTTGGCGGGTTTGATCTTGCAGCGCAGTGGATGGGATGGCGTAATCAATTTTATTGTGAACTTGATCCGTTTTGCAGACGAATATTAAAATATTACTGGCCAGATGCAGAAGAAAACACAGACATCAAAGAATTCAACGCAGTTAAGTTTCGAGGAATGGTCGATGTCCTCACCGGAGGCTTCCCCTGCCAGCCATTCAGCCTGGCTGGACAGAAAAAGGGAACAGCAGATAACCGTTACTTATGGCCGGAAATGCTTAGAATCATTAGACAGCTTCAACCACGTTGGGTGGTGGCAGAAAACGTTCCTGGCCTTCTTAATTGGCGAAGAGGGCTGGTATTCCAGCAGGTCCAGGCTGATCTGGAGAATTCAGGCTACCAGGTCGCACCAGTTGTATTGCCGGCTTGTGCCGTTGGCGCGCCCCACCTTCGGTACAGAATATGGTTTGTTGCCTACGCCTACAAGTTCGGACAGTTGGGACATCAAGAACCCACGCAAGGATTCAACGTTGTTGACTGGCGGCATGCATTCAGTAACATTAATGTCGATGGGGCACGCAGGCAGGCTACCGACACCTACGGCGAGGGACTTCAAAGGCCCCCATCCGAGAGGCCATCACCGCAAGCCGGACGATCTGGGTGGGGTGATCCGGTTCGAACATGGGATAGCTGGCCAACTCAATCCCCGGTTTGTAGCCGAGATGATGGGATTCCCCGCGATCTGGACGCTATTACCTTTTCAGCCTGGCGTACACAAAGCATTCACGCATTAGGAAATGCGATCGTCCCTCAGGTTGCATATCAGATATTCCGCTCGATCGAAGCAATTGAGAAAATAACGGCTGGGCTACCGGGTGGCGGCTAAATGTAAGTAGACGCAATATCTTATATTACATCATGATACTAACGTCTTTGCAAAAAAGGGGACTATAGGTCCCCTTCATCGGCAAATGAATAATATCCATGTGCTGACATTATCAAATGATCATATAGCGCTATGTCCATGTAGCTTGCCGCTTCTTTAATCTTGCGTGTCAGCGCCAGGTCCGCGCTGCTCGGCTTCAGCGACTCACTGGGATGGTTATGCGCCAGTATAACGCCCGTAGCGCAGGCTTTGAGAGCAGCCGCCAATATCAGCCGGGTATCCATAACAGCTCCGGTAATCCCGCCTGTCGCCAGGTCAATTATCCCAAGTACTTTGTTCGCCCTATTCAGCAATAATACCTTTGTTTGTTCCAGCAACTCCAGCTTTGACTCATCCCAATGAGCCATCAATACCTCATAAGCTTTTCTGGCGCCATCAATGGCAGGTCTATCTTTTGCTTTTATCTTTCTGCGATATACTAGCTCAATTTCATCTACCTGCATGCTCACTAATTTGTTCGTTGTTTCCATAACAAAATCATTTAGAGATTAAAAAATTTATTATGGAACCATTCCAGGACAGGTGCGAGCCAGGCCAGAAGGAATCGCAATAAATGCCCCTGTCCGTTAGGACAGGAACAGGCGTTTTATGGCGAAGTCTTTTGGCCGCCCCGAAGCACCTCGTCCTAACTTTGTGCAGGAATAAATGCAAAGACCCACGTATTCACAAACTAAGCTGGCTAAGTGTTGACAATTCATTATTTTACAGCCGTAACCTCATCGTTGAAATCAGTGTTGACCAATGAACAGAAATAGATCAGATCTATCAAATTGGATCATCCATTTCGTGCATGATCGCAACGCCTCTCTTGAGCCAGTAGAAAATCCTGATTGGCCTATTAATAACTTCGTCCATAGTTATGACTATAATGGACAGGCCATCAGAAACGAATATCCAATCTGCAATGACGACCTCCCGTTAGATGAACATGCGGGCGCATTTCAGGTATTGCAAAAAGATCATTTTTTTGGGCTATCTGAAAGCAGGTTATTCTTTTAGAAAAAATCATAAAGGAGACGTCAAACCGACCATCTATGGCCCCAAGCCTGCCGTATGCTTCACCGAAATGCCGTTCAACTCCTTTCTTGAATACACGAAGACAAGAAATGACTCTGAGAATGTCACTCCCTATGGTATTGCCTTTCATAGAACCGATCTATTCAATCTTGGCGCCAGGCCTGTAATTTATGGTACGTCCGGCGATCACCAGGAAGCTCAACCAGGTAATACTTTTTATGGAAAGGGGCACAGAATGTTACACAGCAGTTGCAGCATTGGCCTTAAAGAGCAATACCGGTACTTATATACACGGCTGACCGGAAAATACCCTATTAATTGGACCCACGAAAGAGAATGGCGGTAGGCTGATACGACTGAGCGATATGACATACCCGGGTTGCCATTTTTATTACAGTCACTTTCTTACAACCTCAATAGTATTTTTGTATTATTTACGTACCGATCAAGAGGTAAACGAATTGCAAGATTTGGGGCAACGTCTCTATCATAAGGAAACCAACTACGCGGGTGATTCTTATAAATTGCACCTGTTAGGAGATTTAAGAATCATATCCCTGGAAACACTCAGTAGGAAAACGACCAATTTGCAACAAATAAGATTCGAAGACTTCGCGCCGCTGAAGGTCATTAAAAAGCTGCCACAACACCGGCCTTCGGCGACAATCAAGGAAATGGTAAAGGCCGAAGTGGCTGAGGCACTTAAATACCTTGATGAGTTCGAAAAGCACACGGCTGCTATCCATGCCTCGACAGATGCAAATATTCAACGTGATTTATTTGCTTATCTGAGCACTGTCACACCGGATGCTACTACAGAACTGACTCAGGCCATGCTGGATATTGATTATTTCAAAATTGACAATGGCCAATACATAGTCTCTCATAAACGCCTGTGGTATAAACATACGCCCTATTTTACCTTGGCAAAAGAGGCATTCGACAAAATAGCGGATCATCTGAAAGTTACATTACACCAGGAATTTTATTGTGAATACAGATTGGACTAACAATCTCCAGCGTTGATAAATAAGGTGACAGGAAATGCAAAGAAGGACGTATTCATTTAAAGTAAACGAAAAAGGTTCAACTATGTAGATGCCCTCTTTAATTCAATGATACACGTGAAAACATGCTATAAAATAGACTTTAATAATTTAACAAACGTTATTGAGGCGTGACTTGTGAATGTATTTCGCTAACGGTGTCTTGCCGCCGACTTCAGGGTGTCAACTAGATGTTTTCGCTGCTCTTCGTCTACTCTTTTTAAGTTTTCTATGGCACTAATTGCGACGTGGGTGGGTAACTGCCCGGCCAACGCGATTTCCCGGAGGTAATTCGCTTCCGCAAGCTCCTTTACGTTTGGTAAGTTTGCTCGCTGCGACCATTCTATCGCACGTTGGTAAAATTCCTTGCCTGTAGTTATATCATTCGTCCTGAAATAGTAAAATCCAGTTGTTGCCATCGCGAAAATCTTCTCCTCATTACTATTAGCTCTTCTGACTAATTCTTCTAACATTTTTTCTCCATTGACGAAGTCGCCCTTGGAGATGTAGGCAAAAGCCAAGTTATTTAATATAGGAAAATAGTTCGGATTACTACGTTTTCCTAACTCACCCACTTCTATAGCTAGATCATATTTTGACATTAGTCCTGTACACAAGAACGAAACAAAATGACTTGCACGTTTTGAAAAAGGTTGATCGAGTAGCCAGTTCTTGGCTTCCGCCAACGACTTATTATAGTCTTTGGCATGTAAATACTCAAAACTCCTAGCTTCAAATCCTAATGTCACTTTATCTATCCAGGGAGCAACGGAAATATCGCCTACGCTCTGTGACAGCCATTCTGCTTGTGCAAGACTGTTGTCGTTAGGCGCTAGCAGTGATTGACGCGTAAACTTTCGCGCCTTTTTAAATTCTTTGCTATGAAACTCCATCGTGGCCAGAACTCCGGCGAGCTCGGAAATAGCCGCATTAGAATAATTTTTTGATTCGATCATGGCAAGTGCCGGTTTGAGATTCACCGGGTTGCGCCCCATCTTATTTGAATAAGAAATATCCGCCGAGACAAGCAAGGGATCACTCTTGAGAGCAGGAGATAGACGAATCACACTTTGTGCAGCGTCATACTTCCCAACATGGTAAAAAAAACGGGACGCGGTACGTAAGAAATAGCGACTACGCTTATTGGAGAAATAAATGCTGATATTAACCGCCTGTTCTGCCTTTGTAAGGTCACCCAAAATGGAATATAGTCGGCCAAGCTCCAACCACAGAAGATCATTACGTAAATAGTATTTCAATCGGTTTTTTACATTCCTCATCTCCATTTGCACCTCATTATACAGACTTTCAAACGGAATATCTCGAATGCTCGGAAACTGTGGCTCGTCGCTCTCTCCGAGTACTTCATATACCACCTTTTTTAGCTGCGGAGCAATATGTTTTAGATGGGCCTGTAAATACCGGGCTGCCTCCTTTGCGATTTCGTGTTCATGATTGAGGTATGCAGAATTTACCAACTCCCAAGCATGGCCAATCGTTGGGATATGCTTCCAGTCGTAAATTTTTTTCTTTATCGTGAAATCGACGTTAGACGAGGCTTCCACAGGCTCATTCACCTGTAAGTTGCCGAATTCTCCTGCCGACTGCGCCATTGTATACTTCCTCCACCGGGGTATGATGAGACGTTTCGTGTCATCAAAGTAAATTGCCATATTACATTAATTTACTTTCGAACTTGGTTGTCAACCTGTCGAATATTGAAATAAAGCGTTCCATAGAATAACGACTCGTAGCATGGCTGTCTGGATGACCTCTTTTGCAAGGGTCCGGATCGCATAAATATTTTACAAGTTTCATAATTTCACTTGCGATCTGTTTATCTGAAAAGCGGTCTTCTAACTGTTCCTCCAGGTATTGCAAAATCTCTGAAAAAGCGTTTTTCATGTCCGGCAGTATCTCCTCATATGTTCCATTCCATACACCATACTGTAGTTCCGGGGGTAAGACGGTCGCATACAGACTCGTCATCGGACTTTGGGTATAATAGAAAGTAATCAAGCTCCCCAGATGATAAAGATCTGTCGCGATACGTCTTGTTTCCCATTCTTGATCAGTGTATCTGTACTTCTGTCTATATTTCTGCTCAGGCGGTGCATAATCCGGGTCACCCGCGATAGTCATGTTGAATATCGGCGACTTATTCTCCTTATTCTCTGCGCGACCGAGATCTGCTACCTTACAATTCCCGCCTTTGTCAAATAGCAAAACGTTGGAACACTTTATATCCTGATGTGCAATTCCTGCGCCATGTAGTTGCGAAATTCCTACTGCAACATCATGTAAAGAGCGCATCAAACAGGCATTATCAATTGCATCAAATACTTCAAAGAGATGATCACGTATCGTTGTCTCCGCTAACTCGAATATTAAATAGGGAACAAAATGCTTATTAGGATTATGCTCTATTGGCTGAACCTCACCAGCTGCCAGAATCTTTACCACCTTGTCCATCTTCTGACCCTTGCAAATATCCAGGAGCTCTTTTTCGTAGAGGTACATGGTAGTTATCTGATTTAACGCCAGCATACGATTATTTCCGGTAAGCGCCCTTGAAATATCAAACGCCTTCAAAAAGGCAATATCATCGCCTCTTTGAACTTTATAGCCAATCGAAAAGTTTCCCCCTGTTTTTTCTAACATCCCATTTTCGGCTTCCATTTGATTGATTCGTTCAATAACCACCCATTCATCTTCTAATTCCAGGTTGAGTAGGTATTCCGTCGGATTCTCCATTTAGCAGCAAGATTTAGCAGCGTTAAATTTTCCAGTAGGATTTGAAGATGATCACGAAAGACTCTTTTGATACCGTATGTATTTCAAGTAATCTAAGAGTTGCTTTTCTTCTTCATTGGTGAGTTCTTCTGCAGCCAACGCCGGAGAAGCAGAAAGCAGTCTGCTCTTTTCCGGTTTATAATCTTCTATAATACCAGCGGCGGCCAGAAAACTATCTAGCGGTTCGTTATATAATGAAGCTAACTTATATAAAACGTTTGCAGAGGGTTTTTTAATCTTTCCGTTCTCGAGTTGACTCAAGTAGGCATTTGAAATACCGGTCGATTCTTCCACTTGCCTCAAAGTCATGGGTATTAGTTCCCTTGAACGCTTTAATGCTTTTCCCAAACCGTCCATAAAGAGTATCGTTTTGTCTGTTTTGCAAAGGTAATCGATTCTACTCAGTTTACCAAATTCAGCTAAGTTTATGCTAATTAAAAATTAATTTGCTTGATATTCTTAGATTGTGTAATTTTACAACATGTTTTTAATTCTTAATTACATAGCTGATGAAAATACCAAAGGCTGGATGTTGTAGCACCCAGCCTTTAAGTGGAAAAAGTCCTCTGAAAACTTTTTCCCGCTGAGGCTCATCTCCTCAGTCTACGGAAATATCGTTTTACAAAGTAAGTGGTTTCCTCGTGAAAATACAAGCGTGAAACGAAGCTACACTGTCCGGTCGATTTCTCCTGGACGCGGCAGTAGGATTGGAGGAAAAACAAAACTTTTGTAAAAATGAAACAGAATGACTTAGTAGGGCTACAGCGTACCCTTGAGCTGATTATAGAAGGTAAGAAATTTACTTGGACCGAGCAATATATCACAGGTGCCCAGGTCCGCAAACTAGGAAATCTCAGCCCTGAGGCTGAGATCTATCTAAGGGTACAGGCCCCATGGAAGGATGAGCCCGTGCTCGACGACACTCTGGTAGACTTAGCCCGTCCGGAGGTCGAACATTTCTACGTACTGCAACCACTGGAGTATACTATCAACGGTGTTCGCTTTGAATCACGTAGCCAGTACATAAATGGAAACCTGATACATCAACAGGCATCTATACCAAGGGATCACCAAATATACCTCGCGATTCAGGGCCCATGGGATGACGAATTGATCGGTAACAATGATTTTGTTGACCTGGCACGCCCGGGAATTGAACACTTTTATTCTAAAGAAGTGGTGTATGAATTTCTGCTGTGGGTGAACGGCAAGGAGAAAGTCTGGAAGAAGTCGAAAATCAGCTATAGCGAAGCGATTATATTGGCTTACGGAGAACAGCTACCGAATGAATGCAGGGTATACACTGTCACTTATAAAAAAGGGCCGGAGCAAAACCCTGAAGGTTCTATGATTGAAGGTGATGTCGTATTTGTAAAATCAAAAATGATCATTAATGTCTCAGCAACTGATAAATCATAATGCAGATCTTATGAAACTGCAAGATTCCGGTTACGAGATAGAGGTTTGTGGGGGCTACTTGGTAGCCCACCACATCCCCTATGTCAATGCCAAGCGAGAAGTAGCCTATGGTAAGCTGGTATGCCCACTAACGCAAAATGCAGGCAAAACACTGCGTCCATCGGACCATGTGATGTACTTTGCAGGTGGTCAGCCTTGTAATACAGATGGACAGATCATTAAAGGTATCTATCACAGTGAACAGCCGCAGGTTTTTACGGACACTATAGCTGTGGATCGATCTTTTTCAAATAAACCGCCGGATGGATATGCGGATTACTACGAGAAAGTGCATACCTACGCAAGCATCCTTTCTGCACAAGCAAAGGCCCTTGACAAGGCAGCGACGCCACTCACCTTTCGACGTACGCAAACAGGCGAAAGTGAGAGTGTTTTTTGTTACCCGGATACTAATTCAGTTCGTGCGCACATAGTTGAAATCAACAAAAAGTTGGCAGGACAGAAGGTGGCCATTATCGGTTTGGGGGGTACGGGTAGCTATATCCTAGACTTGATCGCCAAAACACCGGTCGCGGAGATACATCTGTTTGATGCAGATGTTTTCTTGCAGCATAACGCCTTTAGGGCTCCCGGCGCACCGAGCTTGGATGAACTGGCCGAGGTGCATTTCAAAGTGGACTACTTCAAAAGACAGTATGAAACCATGCATCGCAATATCATCGCCCATTCAGTTCGCATTACATCTGAGAATATTTCCGAGTTAGCCGAATTTGATTTCACTTTCATCAGTATAGACAGCAACAGCTCGCGGGCAGTAATATCTGCATTTTTGCTGGGTCAGGGTAAGCCGTTCATTGATGTTGGAATGGGAGTGGAAATAGTAGGCGATAGTTTGATAGGCACGACGAGAATGACGGTTGGCACTGCGGCAAAAAGCGATCATCTGAAGAGCCGTGTAGCATTGATTGATGCAGAAGACGATCTGTATGCTTCCAATATACAGATTGCAGATCTGAACATGCTTAATGCAACGATGGCAGTTATCAAGTGGAAAAAGATGTTCGGCTTTTATCAAGATTTAATGATGGAACACAATGCAACCTACACAATCAACACCTCTCAGTATGATACCTCAGATTTTAACCCATGAATTTGTTGAGTTTATGCCAGACCAACTGGAAGATGGAAAGTTATACGTTTCGATCACCTGCAGTGTAGTGGTCCACAAGTGTGCCTGTGGTTGTGGCAATGAGGTGGTTATACACCTATCTCCCTCAGATTGGAAATTAACCTTTGACGGAGAGACAATCTCGTTGTCCCCATCAGTAGGTAACTGGCAGTTTCCCTGCAGGTCACATTACTGGGTTCGAAAAAACATGGCTATACCGGCCATCGAATCTGGCAGGAACAAATCTGGCTTTCATACATGGTTAGAACGACTTAAAAACAATATTAAATCCAAAAAACGTGCGAACAAAAAGCGCCGGCCTGGTAATGATCGTTTAAATAACTAGCGGAAGAAAGCCCACCGCGTGCCAATATTATCACCAAATGCCACAGGCATTCGATGACAACACCTTATTTATCCGTGTGAGTGATTCTGCTTACAGTCATCAAATATGTATGGAATGAGAAAAGATTATTTATTACCCGAACGATATTAAGGCGCCTAACCGACAGACAATTGGCCGCCGCCGGCCGGTTAAGATATGAGATTGAAAAAAATTCGGCAAGCACTTAAAACGAAAAATATAAACTATGACAGCAGCATACCGCAATGTACTGGATAGATTTGCCAATGGGGAACTTACGCTCGATAAACCGATTTATGACTATAGTGCTAACAGGCAACTTCATGAATTATATGACACTTTTTATATTGCCATGGATGGGCACCTGCAGGACAGGGCACAAATGTTAGGCTGGCCGCCACCCGTATTACTATTCGTGGAACGACCAACAGTAAACGCATTTGCCAGCCCCGGCAGAAATCCTAAGATGATCGGCATCAATTGCGGATTAGTTGAAACCATGTTCACATTGTTTGATGGCCAGCAGCAGGTGTTTGATCTGCCGGAATTTGCAGAAATTGGCCAGGTGTTGGCCAGTACAGGCAATGAACCATCGATATCAATTTTACAATTTGTTTTATCGTTCTGTTACCAGCACGAATATGCGCATTTGTTACAGCTAAGTCCGGCAGTACCTTTCACCGTCGAAGAAAGGCAAGGTTTGCCAACCCCTCCAGCCAGTGTTCCGGTAAGACACGCTTTGGAAATGGACGCAGACCATGTGGCAGCGCACAGGGTAGGTTGGCTGCTCACCGGGCATTTCAAAGATGAGCACGATAACTGGCAAAACGGCACCAGCGAACAGGTTACAGACCTCACCGCCGCCGCTCAGGCAGGTATATTCTGTTTAATGGTGCATTTTGCGAAAAAGTTTCCTGTAATATATTATGGTGAATTAGATCACCCTCATCCCTTGGTACGGATTGCTTTTATAGCCCGATACCTGCCTAAAATTATACGCGCCAATGTGCCGGATGGCATTGTTCTGGACGACCGGGCTGCGCTTACGAAGGCTTTTAGACTCGCTGAAAGACTCTTACTGCCCACATACGGAGACCCAGTGAAAAACCTTGCTACTATATTCGCCGCCAATGAAGCCGATATTCAAGCCTACGGTAATCAGATAATAGATTTGGCACGCAGTATGCCAGGCCTTAGCCATCATCGGGACCCGGCGCATTTTTAAGCGCTGCTCGCGGATGACCGGGTCGTTTGGGTGGTAGCTAGGTGTCGGCATCAACTCATTATCACCTTTATGATCCTTGTTTTGGTTAGAGACATACTGTTTACGTAGGAACATGAGTGCGGTGCTGTGTCAGCCAAAGAATCGTTTTGACTTACCATTCCATATATAGAAAAACTACTTAAATGAATCCTACCTTTACCCTATTGGGAAAAGGTGGGAATCTTTAATCGATGCTTCAGTAAAACTACTGGATCTATAAGATATAACGTCGACCAATATTAAACAAACAACCGTTTAGCTCTTTATTATTCTCTTACCGTGCAGCGGTGAGTAAATACGTGAGTAGGCAACCGGAAGATATTTATTTGTAATTGATAATAAGATATTTGCGAAAGCTTTTTGAATCCAGCCCAACCGACACCATGTCCAATATAGGAGAACGAAAAACCACCCTGACTGCTGGCAATGAAGGACAATCTAAACAAAAGCAGCAGCCGTAAAAAAACGACAGCGACGTTGAGAGGATGCGTGCCTACTCACTTTAATATAGAACTCCATATTTTTCCAGACAATATACCGTCAACAAAACGACGCTAACAATCAAAGTAGGTATTGGAACCAACTTTGGCAAAGTCAAATTATAATTCCCATCTTCCTAAAACTTCCAAATTAGTTCAGCCAATACAATGAAATTGGGATTGTGTAAATATCCCTATCGGTACTCAACTTAATGAATGAGCGTTATGAAAATAGAGATGAATGAAATAGGCGATCCTAACGCGGCTCAATTCTTTGTTAAGGGAATCGTATTTAACATTGACTACAAAACTTGCACGGTATATCCGCAAAAAAATCCCCGGCTAGCCACCTCCTTTGAGGGCGCCACCGCTAAAAGCGGCTATGTTCATGCCGTATTCAATAGTAAGACCGACTCGATTGAAAGAAAGGTAGTAGCAGACCAGGTTCATGAAACAAATATCATGTTACCGGAAATACTATTCAAAGATCCCATTAAAGACGATGAGACCCTGAACAAAATCAACAGGCAGTGTTTTAAGGATAATGCCGGTTTTGTCATCGCCAATCAAACCATTATAAATCGTTTATCGGGGCACTTAAGACAAGTGGATATCATGAACACCAAATATTTCCTGGATATACGCCTGGAAGAATTGCGAAATATTCACGATTTCACACGTAGTCTTTCTTTTAAAGATTTTTATCAAACCAGCGACAAAGTCACCGCCTGGTACGATGCAGTTA
The DNA here is from genome assembly GCF_003182155.1 of Chitinophaga sp. S165. GTDB lineage: Bacteria > Bacteroidota > Bacteroidia > Chitinophagales > Chitinophagaceae > Chitinophaga. The sequence continues at coordinate 151,682 of NZ_QGTG01000009.1, read as the reverse complement.
AAAAGCAGATAGCTGACATTGAGCCTGACTATTTAACCCGGACACCCAAAAATGTGTACCTGATTGAACTTCCCACCTGGTTTCGGCTGGACCCTGTATCATACGCCCGGATCGACAACTCCTTTGGAGGTCGGGTAAAAGGAGGTGATGCGGCCTATTTAAACGAAGTGATGATGGAAGTAAACCCGGTTGCCAAAGCGACACATATCTCCCAAACCTTTATCGCCAAAACCATTCTCAAAAACCGGCAACAATGTGGGTTACCCCCGGAAAAAATGAGAGTGATCCCACCCAACAAGACAAAGGGACGGAAACTAAAATGACGCAAGATAAGCTACAGACCGCTGGTAAGACGGCTGCAGGTATTTCCCGTTGGTTACGATGCCTACTAAGCTCAGTGTGCAGGAAAAATTGGCTATTCTTCAACCCGTCCTCGCAACCGTTCACCTGCAGTAGAATACATCAGCAGAAAAGCTGGTTGTTGACCATAATAGTTATTTGAAAGCAATTACTGTATACTATAGATCCTATATCAAGATCATCCAAACAGTTACCGCTTTTGATCACTTACTCACCCAGACCCGAGTAACTCCCATTTCTTTACTATTTCAATACTGAAATTATAGTGGTAATTCCGGATATAATCAACCGAGGTATTAACGTGTACTTGGCTAACAATTTTCAAACCCAAATCATGTGTTATGATGAGAAAAGAGGAAGTGTTGGTGATGAGGGCAGTTGCCATATGCCACAAGCCTTATTTAAAGCCCGAAGAGGCTCTTATTTATTGCAACCTGGGTAGAACACAGTTTGCGAAACGATGTGAAGAATTCCGGATATATAAAAACGGAGCAGGGTATTTTGCCAGAGAGGACCTTAACCGGCTGATGAGCGGAGAGCCGGTTCCTATGGTAACGAAACTGAATGGCCTGTAAGGTATCTGGGGGCTGACCAAAAAGTCAAAAAAGGCTTTTAGGTCGGCCCTTATCTTTTGGACGTATTTTATAGTTGATTTTTGGTGTAAACAAACGTAAAGGGGTTCGAGATGAAAAAAACACGGTGTTATTCATGCCAATTTTATCTTTTTAGACGGCCTGTTTGGTGCTTTTCAGATGGATCTTTCGCAAGTTATGGGCAAGAGCTATTAGGCCAAATTCGGTTTTTACCTTTTGTTTGCCTCGTAAATGGAATCGCCTGAACCCTTGATTCTTTTTTATATCTCCAAAACAACTCTCTACCTCGATGCTGCGTTTTCGCTTCAATATATCACATTCTTCACTTTTAAGATTATTGCGAGCTTGTTGTTTATAGTGCTCAAGAGACTGGTTGACTTTTATTGTGCGATTGGATGCTGATGTACCCTTACAGTCTTTTGCAAAAGGGCAACCCTGACAATTTTCACACTCATATAACCGACTAAAGCTGATATACCCGTTTTTACTACGATCTGTTTTGACATAGCGGAAGCGAAGGATTCTGTTGTTAGGACAGATATAACTATCCTTATTCTGGTCATGGATGAAGTTTTCTTTACGGAAAGGATTTTCAACATATTTACGACTTCGTTCTCTATGATACAGTGGGAATTTTACATAGGCCGCAATCTCCTTATCATCCATTAGTTCATAATTCTCCTGCGTGCCAAATATGCTATCTGCTATAATAGCAGCAGGCTCATATTCTCCATGCTGTTCAAATTGCTTAACATGGTCTTTAAAACACGCACCATCGTTATTCTTTTGATGCACGCTATAGCCAGTGATAAACTGATCTTCACTTCCAATAAGCACATTATACCCTGGTAGAACCTCTCCGTTTTTCATCTTCATTGCAGTAGCATCTTCATCTGTTGCACTATAGCCACTGCGGTTCTCACTAATGAGCTGCTGCCGTTCGTATTTATCTATACTGGCTTGATGGGTAGACAATTTTTTCTTTAGAGATGCTGCTTTACGTTTTAATCGTTTGGATGTTGTTACGGCAATAACTTTATCAAGCTTATTGCTTTGCGCCGCGATTTGTTCTTTAGTAACTGCTTGACCAGTTGTCCCGACTTCTTCCAGGTCTTTGTTGCCGTATTGAATTTGCTCTGCTTCATTGAGCTGATCAATCTGTTTGAATAACTCTCTACACTTTTGCTCTGTGGCTGCCTGATAACGTTTTGCATTCTTTTTCCAAACCATCTTATGCCTATTGGCATCGGCCTCAAATGTCGAGCCGTCACAGAAATAGTTTTCAAACTTGATATAGCTATGAGCGAGCAAGAAATCCAGCATCTGCTTAAACAACTCCTCGATAGTTGTTTTGAGCAATCCACTACGAAAGTTATTAATTGTGCGAAAATCCGGGCGATTATAGGCGGCCAGCCACATAAATGTAACATCCTGCCGTAACGCCTTTGCTATACGACGGCCAGTGTAGATTTTAACCGCATAAGCATATAGCAATATCTTAATCATCATCCGTGGATGATAAGCACTTGTACCGCCGCCTACATAGCTATCAAGTATGACCGTAAGGTCCATATTGTCCACCACCTCACTTACAATGCGCACAAGATGATGGGAATCAATTAGTTCACCCAGGTTAGGAGGTAATAATAAGTTCTGGCCGGGAGAGTATTGTTTGAATACCTGTTTAGTCTTAGCTTTGCTCATAGTATTTTTGGAGTGGTATTTAAAAATACTAATCGGCCCTCTTTCTGCAAAGAAAAGGGCCGACCTTTTTGGTCAGCCCCTTATCTGCATGGCCACCCTTAGAGCTCGATCCATCCATCATCGTCAATTTCTGGTGAAGCAATCTCAGGTCCGGCCGCCTCATCGGCAGGCCCGGGCGGCACCGCCTGGCCACTGGCTGCCGGATCACATTCTTCGAACGCAAGTTCGTCCGGATCGGACAGGTGATGTGGCAGCTGTTTGGGGGCAGGCAGCTTGATCACCTGGCCCATGGCATCTTTAGGACGGTGTCTTTTATAGGTCCTTTGTACCTGGTTGGTGGTGGTATGTCCAAGCAAATAGGCAATCGTAGCGTCATCGGCCTGGGCGTCCTTGAGCAGCACCGAGTAGGATAAACGACAACAGGACCAGGTGACTTCCTTATCACTTCCCAGTGCCTGACGGCACCATGCTTTGATCACCTTATTACAGGCCTCCAGGCAGGATAGCTGGAATAGCAGTTTGCCTGGTGTCGGCGTAATCCCTAAGAACCGTCTGCGTTTACGTAAGATAGCTGCTGCGATCGGATGCAGGTGCAGGATAACGGGTTGTTTGGTCTTTGCCTGCAGTAGTCTGGTCGTAAGATGGGTACCGTTAAAATCTGAAAATCGAAGCGGGGCAATATCACAATAACGCAGTCCTGTATACAGGCAAAAGATAAAGGCTTCAATAGTTTCGGTAAGGTGAGCAGGCGGTGGCACTTTCAGTAATGCCAGATAGTCTTCTACCTCCAGAATAGATTTTAGTTTAACACTGGGATTTCTGATGGCCGGTAGCTTATCTGTTGGACAAACTTTAAAATAGCCTTCCTGTGTGGCATTTTCCATCATCCTTTTGAAGGTGGCAAAATAGTTCTGGGGCGTTTCGCCGGTGAGAGTATCCAGCAGGTGTTGGCGAAAACGCTGGCATAGTGCATGGGTAATATCCAGGGGAGATATCACGTCGCGTTTGATGAACTTTTTGAATCTCGAGAAACAGCATTCCAGGTGGCGCCGGGCCACACGTTTGTTTTCACTGACAAACTGCTCATAGTATTCTAAAAAATTGCGTTTGACCCGGTGATTGGGAATATATCCGGTACCGATAGCCTGCTGGTCAAGGATCACCTGGGCCTTTTGCACATCAATGATCCGCTGCATTTCCACGTTGTGGTTCTTTTCCAGGTCCGTACGTGGATTGGTATATAAAAAATAGCCGGTGGATTTTCGCTGACCGGCTTCCCGGCCATTGTCGTAATAGAGGTAGATCTTATCTCCCCGCTCGTTCACTCGCTCTTGATAATTCATACGCACAATATTTTCAAATTCACTTGTAGGTGCGCGCAACCTGTGTGCCGATCCGGGTCATTGGCAGGTCGTCAGCCCTTGCAACAAGTGCGTTTGTGATGAAAAAGAATAGAAGCGTTGAAATCTGAGAAAAACATTTTTTTGGGCAGACAACTGACAAACTAACAGGATGGTGTACACTGAAATGGACTACACCAAAGTTGGGTGCCAAAATGCATGTTGGTTGTCAGTTGCGCGACTGTTCAAGGGGGACATTGTACATCAAAATTGTGTGCAGGTAATTGTGCAGCTAACAGTGCAGGTTGGGTGCTGAAATAAGTGCAGGTTACAATCTGTGTCATGTGCATGTGTCATTAGTGCGTCAAAAGGGGCGAAAAGAAGCGGGAAAAAGCGTACAAAAATGACACAGGCAAAAACAAAAAAGCTTGATAATCAAGTGATTACCAAGCTTTTTGAAGTGCCCAGAACAGGAATCGAACCTGCACTCCGTTGCCGAAACAAGATTTTGAGTCTAGCGCGTCTACCAATTCCGCCATCTGGGCAAGGCAACTGTCCTTCAGTTGCGGGTTGCAAATGTATATATTTTATTTAAAATCCCAAACATTTTTTTTATGCTTCCAAAAAACTATTCAAAACCTGGTCCGGGATGCTCCATTCGCATTAGAAATTAAACAGACAATTAGCACCGAAAACATCAGGCTTATATGAAGTAATTCCCTTCATGTAAGATGCCCGGATCTCAATGTTATGCTTTTTCTTTGCGCCGAGACCTATACGGATACCTATGTTCGCGGCCAGACCGGTGGAACTCCTTGTTTCAGATATATTATACTCATACCCGTATTCATTCAAAAAAGGTACGTATACCGAACCGACATGATAAGCATAACCAGCTCCAATAAAATAGCCCATTTTGTCACGGCAGGTACTGGAAGAACCGGCGCCGATATTAAAGTTGAGCATAACGGGAATATTGATCGTATATCCAAAGTCGCTATCGTCATAAATTGAATACGCGTATGAATATCCGTCATAGTAAGTTACAGAAAATCCGACGTTAAGGGGGACACCAACCGACAATGAAGTCTTGTCTGTCTCGGCAAAACTGAAGCGTGGAGAATACGACAATGTATAACTGCCTTTCGGCTCTGCTCTTTCAGCATCCTCTACGAAAATGCCTACACCGAGACCGTGAGAGAAATGTTGCGCTTGTGACACTTTTACGCCTGCCAGGCATACGGCGGCTAACAAAAAGATTTTTTTCATTGGTAAAGGGAATTAAATAAATAGTTCGTCTATAGTGATGTAAAGATACATTCCTGTAATTAATTGCAGAAATCCGGAGATGAATTCATTTTGGCTACAATAACCTCCTCTTTGGCAACATGCTCCCCGCTCCTATCAGCCACCTTTGCACTGTAATCAAACCACTTATAGCAATGAAAACGATCTTTATTACCGGCGCATCGGCAGGACTGGGTAAAACAACCGCTAAACTATTCCACTCCAAAGGCTGGAGAGTAATAGCCACAATGAGATCTCCTGAAAAAGAAACAGAACTATCCGGGATGGAAAATGTTATTCTACTACCCCTGGACGTAACTAATGCAGAACAGGTAAATATTACCGTACAGGAAGCCCTGAAACTGGCTGATATTGACGTAGTCTTCAACAATGCTGGTTATGGTCTGGTAGGGCCGCTGGAATTGTATACAGAAGAACAGATGATCCACCAGTTCGATACCAACTTCTTTGGCGTACTTAGAGTTACCAAAGCTTTCATCCCCTACTTCAAACAAAAACAAAACGGGCTCTTTATCACCACTACATCCATTTGCGGCCTGGCTACTTACCCACTCTGCTCTGTCTACAATGCATCCAAATGGGCACTGGAAGGTTGGAGCGAAAGCATGTCCTACGATCTCGCACAGTTTAATATCGGTATTAAAACGGTAGCTCCCGGCGGCATTAAAAGCAATTATATGAACGTGATGACTGTAGTTGCTGACAACGCGTACGACTCGCTAAACAGCAAAATGGCGCAAGGATTCACAGATGGCACACTAATGGAATTTTCCGACCCTGAAATCATTGCTGCAGTGGTCTACGAAGCTGCTACCGATGGAAAAGACCAAGCCCGTTATCTGGCAGGCGCGGATGCAGTAAGGACCTATAACAAAAGAGAACAACAGGGAGCGGAAGCTTACAGAAAAGAGCTCTCTGCTTATCTGGGCCTCAAAAGTCCGTTTAGTAAGGCGTAATTTAACTAACTTGGCATGAAATTCTTGTACGAAGAATTTCATGCCTGAATACATAAAGTATGGAATCAGCGAGCAAACAACCGTATATCTTTAATTCAATATCAGAGCTGCATCGGGCGCTTGGCCTGCCTAAACCATTGCATCCGTTGGTTAGCCTGGTCGATTATGCCAACATCAAAACAGATACTACAGCATTGTCAAAAGGAATGGTACTGAATTTCTATAAAGTATCCTTCAAAAAGAACTTTACAGGGAAAGTAAAATACGGACAGAACTATTATGATTTCGATGAAGGAGGATTGTCTTTCGTTTCTCCCAATCAGCTAATTTCAGCTAATGAAAAAGAAGCAGATTATGGCGGATATACGCTGTTGTTCCATCCGGATTTCATCCGCAACTTCCCACTGGGAAAGAATATCAAAAATTATGGTTTCTTCTCCTATTCCGTAGCAGAAGCTCTCTATCTTTCAGAAAAGGAAAAAGAGATCATTGTTGGCATCTTCAGAAATATTCAGCACGAACTGGAATCTGCCATAGATCATTTCAGCCAGGAAGTGATGATCTCTCATATCGAACTCTTGCTGAACTACAGCAAACGTTTTTACAGCAGACAATTTATCACCAGGAAAGTTGCCAATAATGATCTGCTGACAAATCTGGAATCCCTGCTGTCGGAACACTTCGATTCAGACAAAGCACTGACGAAAGGACTGCCTACCGTTCAGGAACTATCAGCACAACTGAACGTCACACCGCATTATCTTAGTGATATGCTTCGCTCACTTACCGGACAAAACACACAACAACATATACACAACAAGCTTATTGAAAAGGCGAAAGAAATACTTAGCACCACTAATCTCACTGTAGCTGAAATAGCTTATCAGCTGGGATTCGAGCACCCTCAGTCTTTTAATAAGATCTTTAAACGCAAGACGAAGATGTCTCCCGTTGAATTCAGAGAATCATTTAATTAATCATATAACTTTAGAAGGATCACATATGTCATATTGCAGCGCAATCGGGTACATGTCGGAAGAAAAAAAAGCGATACACAAGACCTACCATGATCAGTACTACGGCTTTCCTATACATGACGATAATGAATTGTTCTGTCGCCTGATCCTGGAAATAAACCAGGCAGGACTTAGCTGGGAAACCATTCTGAAAAAAGAAGCCGGTTTCAGAAAAGCTTACAGCAATTTCAATATTAAGAAAGTGGCAGCTTACACAGAAGAAGATAGAGAAAGATTGATGGCAGATCCGGGTATCATCAGGAACAGGCTGAAGATCAATGCGGCCATAGAAAATGCCAAAACTATCCTTCAACTACAAAAGGAGTATGGTTCTTTTGAGAAATGGCTGGAGTTCCATCACCCTAAAACAATAGAAGAATGGGTGAAACTATTTAAGAAGACATTCAGGTTCACCGGAGGAGAGATCGTCAATGAATTTCTGATGAGTACCGGCTACCTTCCTGGCGCTCATACCGCCAATTGTTCAGTATATAAAAAAGTACAACAGGCGAAGCCAATGTGGATGGTAAAGAAATAAGATGCATTCCCATATCAGCCGATATGGGAATGCACTGTAAATAAGACCTTACAAAGCAGGTTCTTTCTTATTCAGAAATACCAATTGCCCCATATGATAGCTAATGTGTGATGTACGGCTCAATAATACGTTTAACTTATTACGATGAGGCTCTTTAGCAAAATCCTCTTCTGATACCTTTGTGTGCCTGGACAACCAATCCTGCACCTGCATTTTGTTGAAGTTGGCTGTCAGTGCACTGTTCACGTTATCCCAGTACCCCTTCAGTTCTACAAGAGATGGAATATCATCAAAAGTCCTGTCAGGGTTTGTAAGGAAGAGCTTTTCCAGTTGAGGATATAAGCTATTACCCAGACCCAGTAATGGCAACAGACCATCAGCCGAAGCGATCAGGTGACCAAATAAATAAATGGCGCGGCTACGTCCGGGTGCAACTTCCGCCTGATAAGCAGCATCTTCATATTTATTGAAGAAGGCCTGCATACGGCTGTTATTTGTGTTCCATGCAGTCAGGATCTGTGAAATGATCTGTTCAGCAGGTGCTACTGCAGTGTTATTAAGTTGGGCGCTCATGGTGTGTTGTTTTGAGTTGTATCGAATAAGAAAAAGGGTGGCCTGACAGCGGACGTCTCTGCCCACCGCCTTATAATGTAATTTCCTCTGCAAATATATATATGATTTATTGACCAAACTAAATATTTCGATAAATATCCTCCAGGCAATAAAAAAAAGGGGCTTAATGCCCCTTTTCAACTTTTTCAAGATCAATATTTTGCTTTTTCTTAAACTCAAAGTTCATAAAGGAATTATCGTCCGGCACACTCAGATGGAAGTCCTTCAGTTCCGCTACCTCGATCATCAGATCATCTCCCGAGAAACCAAGCATATGCCCGCCTTGCCTGCGGCTGTCGGAGAGAAAATGGAAGTGATACCCTTCTATGCTGACACCGTTTATATAGGTCGGCAACTTATATCCTACCAATACTCCTTTAGTATTTTTTATATCGAAGAATTGCTGCGTGTTCAACAAAGTTGCCAGTGGTGGATAAGGACGTTCAGGATGGGCAGGAAAAGCCCTTGCCTTTACCTGGTTGAAACTACCTGAGATCCTGATAGCATACATACCATTCTTTTTCTTCAAATAGCTGTCAATTGCTTTGAAAACTCCTGCCTGATCAGCAGTACCATTAACAGAGAAAACGGTATCTGCCTTAAAGAAAGTAACAAATGCCAGAGCTGTCTTAAAACTATCTGGCACCTCAAAAGTCTGACCGCTGGACTGCGTCTGATAAGCTTTACCATCACAGATAGTCAGTTCCCCATCCAGCTCTCCCGGAGCACCCAGTCCGAAATCACCCTGCTCTTTAAGCTGCGTCCAGGGATAGGTTGCTTCAAATACCCCACCTACAAATGCATCGGCTATACCGTATTGAAAAAGTGTATTATATTTCACATCACTCCTTTTCTTTCCTGCCTTTTTTTCTTTGCCGTCCTTATGAAGCCTGTCTGCTGCAAAAGCGTTCCTGTTTACGCTATTCGTCGCCTTCTGTGCCTGCAGGGAAGGAGAGAATAACCCGCACAGTACGAATGCCAGTAATGTTCCTGTTCTGTTGTAATAGAATAATCGTTTCATGTCTTTATGATTGGATAATGGTAATTCAATAAAAAGTCGTCCCGCATGAACCGGGACGACTATTAAGCGGAAAGATCCCCCATCAGATCTTCTACTTAAACGTAGACTTTTAACATTACTATCTGTATGCAAATGTCTGTCAACTAATATGATATACAAATCCCCAAAGATGGGGACGTACCTGATCGGGCATCCTCATTTTTGGGGATATTAGCACGCCGGATTTTGTGTTTCCTTTGTAGTGTCAAACAAACTACTGATGACAATGCAAAAGTAGTGAATACACCTTATCTTTTATATAAATAAAACCTATAGCGACAATGAGCTGTGACATTGAAATGAAGATCATAGAAGGCGTTCCGGATGGCAGTAAGGATCAGCAAATAGTAACGGTTACGCCTGAACAGGTAGGTAAATCGATAGAAGCGATCATAGCAGAGCGGATCCGGTTGTCAGACAAACCGCTGATCTCTTTTATCGTAAAAACGTTTAATGAACAAAATATAATAGAAGAAACTGTCATACGGGTTATAAATAAAGAGGCATATTTCCGGCATTACTGGATATAATATGACTCTCCATACAAACGACAAAGTCCGCCTGTAAGGGCGGATTTTGCCATTTAACAAGATGATCACTGGCTGTTACAGGTTCACTGCTTTCATTTGTTGTTCGTTATATCTTGTACCTGCTGTAGCACCAACCGGTATGATGGATTCTAACTGTGTCATCTCTTCCGGCGTGAATACAATATTAGCCGCTGCTGCATTTTCCTCTATGTACTTTATACGTTTTGTTCCGGGAATAGCAGCCACTCCTTTGGAAAGCACCCAGGCTAATGCCAGCTGTGAGGAAGTAACGCCTTTGTTCGCTGCCAGGACCTGTATCTCTTTCAACAGATCGAGGTTTCTGTAAAAGTTCTCTCCCTGATAACGGGGTATCGTTCTGCGGAAATCATTCTCTTCAAAATCATCGGGACTTTTCAGGTCGCCAGTAATAAAGCCCCTGCCCAGTGGTGAGTATGATACGAAACCAATACCTGATCCTTTCAACACATCGAATATGCCGTTCACTTCAGGCTCGCGTTCAAACAGGGAATATTCTGTTTGTACAGCCGTAATGGGATGCACCTGATGCGCTTTACTGATAGTTTGTGCAGACACTTCGGAAAGACCGATATACTTCACTTTGCCAGCCTTTACAAGGTCTCCCATAGCGCCTACCGTCTCTTCTATTGGCGTGTCAGGATCCGCCCGGTGCAGATAGTACAGGTCAATATAATCCGTACCCAGGTTCTTCAGTGAGCGGTCTACCGATTTACGGACATACGCTGGTTTCCCATTGAAACCCCATGTCAGCTGTTCATTATCATCTATCTCAAAACCGAATTTGGTAGCTATTATGTATTTATCCCTGTTCCCTTTAATAGCTTTTGCGATGAGGCGTTCATTCAATAATGGCCCATACAGGTCGGCCGTATCGAGAAAATTAATACCGAGTTCAAGTGCCCGGTGAATGGTGGCCATAGATTCTTTTTCATCTGCTTTACCATAGATATTGTTACCTGCCAATGCTGTCATCCCCATACAGCCAAGACCTTCTACCGGCACATCCAGTCCCTGGCTACCCAGCTTCATTCTTTTCATAGTACTCATGAATCACTTTTTTCTGTTTACAATTGATGATGTCTCTCTTGTCAGGACGCGTCCCTGTATCTGATGACACAAAGGTAGGATGGACTATCTCCAGCAGATTAAACAAATCAAAGTATTAATTAAGTAATTCAACGGATAGATCATCCGGCAGGTAACAATGATTTTTCTTTCCTGATCTGCAAAGGGGTAAACCCTGTATGTTTTTTAATGAAGTTGTTGAAATAGGAAGCATATTCAAATCCAAGTCCATAGGCTATATCAGCTACGCTCCAGTCTGTATGCTTCAGCAGGGACCTTGCTTCCGATACGATCTTTTCATTGATATGTGCGGTAGTTGACTTTCCTGTTACTTCCTGTACAGCTGCATTCAGATGGTTTACATGGACGCTCAGTTTGTCAGCATAGTCACCCGCGCGCTTAAGAGCAAGAGGATACCTGGGAACATCTACCGGGAATTGCTTCTCCAGCAATGTTAAAAAGAGGTTGGAGATACGCGCAGCGGCATTATGAGGAGTGAAATAAGCTACTGCCGGTTGCATTTTTATTGCCTCATGGATAATCAGGTTCACCTGGCTTCGGATTACATCGTATTTGTATAGATACTCAGTATCTACTTCCTGCCTCATGCGGCTGAAAATACTCCGGATATAACTGGCCTGGAATTCGTCCAGAATATAAACAGGTTCTCCACCCGGCTTGAATAAAGGGGAATGCTGCAAACTATCCGGCCTTCCTCCCTCCTGGATGAACTGATCTGTAAAAACGCAGAAATAACCATCATGTTCCGCTCCTTCAACGGATTCCCATGAATAAGGAACAAACGGATTAGAGAAAAGAAGGATGGGGCCTTTCACTTCGATCTCCCGGTTGGCGTAGAGCAGCTTACCCCGGCCTGTAAGAATCAGACTGATCTTATAAAAATCCCTTCTGTTATAGGAAGCTAATGTGCAAAGGTATTCGCCGATAGAGGCCACTCTGAACTGTGACGGCCCCGCGCCATGATCTGTAACACTTATAATATCCTTCATATCTGATCCAATTTAATCAATCGGACTCAAAATTAAACAATTCAAAGGGAATCTATCTCAGGAACCGGGCGCGGAAATTTCAAGCAATTGGTCGTCATTACCGCCATTACTCGTGCAAACGTATACACGTCCCTGGGGAGATATACAGAGATCTCTTAAACGGCCCCATTTCCCATCAAAGTATAACTTTGGTACGCTTGCTACCTGACCTGCATTATTTAACGGGAACTGGTACAATGTGGCATCTTTCAGTGTTAACAGTAACAATGAGTTTTTCCATTGCCCGATACGGTCGTGATTATAGTAGTCAAGACCGCATACGGCAACAGTCCTGTTACCACTTGACCAAACCGGCATCTTAATGTTGGTGGTTACATTCGGCCAGCCATAGTTCTGTCCTTTTTCAATAATGTTGATCTCATCCTGTATATTAGGACCATGTTCCGAAGCATAAAGAATATCATTGACAAAGACCATTCCCTGCGGATTACGATGCCCGTATGTCCAGTAAGGATTACCCGGCACGGGATTATCCGCCGGAATAGTTCCGTCCAGATTAACGCGAAGGATCTTTCCATTTAGAGAAGATATGTTCTGCGAATTTCCGGTGTTACTGGCATCTCCCGTGGTAATAAGCAATTTATTATCTGGCGTTATGAGCAGGCGGGAACCGTTATGAACAGATGACGCACCGATGTTGTCAAGGATTGTTAATGGACTTCCTAGCGCATTATTACTAAAACTTAGCCTTACTACCTTTTCTCTATAGTCACCTCCATTATTATAGTTGTATACGACATACAGGTGTCCGTTGTTGAGGAAATCGGGATGATGTACCATTCCTAATAAACCTCCTTCACCCTGGGAAACAACATCCGGTAATTGCGCGGAGAAAATTGTAGTACCTGTTTTTGGATCGATCTTACTGATCTTCCCTCCCCGTTCTGTCATCCAGATATGATCGTCTTTTCCCCAAAGAATTTCCCAGGGAAAGTTTAGTCCGTCTTTTACCCTGCGGATAGAATCCACGGGCCAGTTATCATCAGGCCTATCGCCATCTTTCTGACAGGATACATTAATACTGGCAGCTATTAGCAACATCGAGATTGACAATACGTGGAAAGCTTTCATAAAATGGGGATTTAATAAAAGGCAGCAAATATCCTGCCCGTTAACAAATAGCGAAGATCATCTCCGGTAAGGTGCTTAACCTTAATTTAATATAATAAACTTTTTCCAAACTATATATTTGAGCGTCATATGCATGTTGTTCAAGATACAGATAGTTCACTACTGGCTGCTTTGCGAAAAGGAGATGACCTGGCATTCAGAATATTGTACGAGCGCTATTGGGCAACACTCTATACCATGACCTACCGCCGGATCGGCGATGAAGAAGCAGCAAAAGATATTGTACAGAATATATTTGTCAATCTGTGGACCTCGCGCAAAGAGATATTTATTGAAAGCTCCCTGGCACCCTATTTAAACCGTGCTGCACGCAATAAGACCATCAGTTATTACAAAAAGAACCTTGCGCTTATAAACCGGGAAACACAATTCCAGCATGAGCAGGTACAGTACTCCGCCGAATATGGACTTGAAGCGAAGGAACTGGAAGCGGTGATCAACAATGAAATAGCAAGTATGTCGGATACCATGCGTAAAGCATTTGTATTGAGCCGCCAGGAAAATAAATCTATCAGGGAAATAGCTGCTGAACTGCATCTTTCAGAACAGACCATTAAGAACAACATTTCCCAGGCACTTGACAGATTAAGAAAGAAAACACAACTCTTTTATTCAGAACCAGCCAATCTCTTAGGCGTTGTCCTGATCCTGTTAACAAATCGGTAACCTGTAGATAACATTCCGTTAAAGTACTTTCCGACTTTGGCGTGGTTAAGTTACTATATGGGTGACAATAACAACTCCTCGCGTAACAGAAAATCTGACCAGCAGGCAAATGCCTGGTACGATCAAATAAATGATGCACAACCATTTGATGCTTTCAGCAGTGAAGCTCAAAAGATGCGCATTGGTAATGAGATCTATGACCGCATACAACAGGATATTTCCCGGAAACGGCAACGTTTCCTACTTCCTTTAAAGATAGCTGCTGCCATACTTGTTCTTTTAATAAACAGTGCTTTAGTCTACAGGTATTTCCATCGTCCGGCTTCACATGAAAGACCTGTGATGTGGATGACAGTTACTTCCGGTGCTAATGAACTTAAAAAGATAACCCTGCCAGACAGCAGTATCATCCACTTGAAAAGCAATTCCCGCATCTGTTATACTGCTGCGTTCAGGACCGGTACTGAGCGTAGCGTACAACTGGAAGAAGGCGCCGCATTCTTTGATGTGAAAAAGGACGCCAGCCGGCCATTTACTGTGCATTCGAAAGGATTTCTGATCAGGGTACTGGGCACTTCATTTAACATCTCTGCTTACAAAGACCAGCCAGACTTTAAAGTAGATGTAGTGAGCGGAAGGATCAGAATAGAACACAGCGGAGGCTCGGGTATCAAAGTATTAGCAGAAGAAATGACAAAAGATCAATGCCTGACAGTTGATCTGGCTACTACAGATTATAAGATAGAAAAGAAAACAGTTTCGCCTGTAGTGAAGCCCAAAGCTGTTGTCAGACAGTTGACGTTGCAACAGATCGGACAGGAACTGGGCGACAGGTTCAATCTCTTTGTGCAGCTGAATAATCCGGAAAATGACACGTCCACTTATATAGTCGATCTCAATAACAGATCCCTTGAAGCTATATTAAAGACCTTATCTGAACAGACAGGATTTAGTTACACGATCGTAAACCAGCAACACCTGATTATTCAACCTAAAACATCAGACCACATGGAATGAGCTGTTAAAAAAAAAAAAAAAGCAAAAGTGGTGACACACTTTTGCTTTTGACAAGAGGTCCTGAAACAACCTCCATATTTTAATTAACTGATTGACTAAAAAAATTAATTAAAACACTACAAGATGCAATTTTTTCTGCAAAGAATGGTAAAACCAATGAAGAATTTTATCATTCCCACAACCTGTATTACCTGCATATTTATCCTGTTCATTACTTTATTCACTGGTAACAGCGCTTACGCACAGTCGACAGACGCTTCCATATCCGGCAAGATCACCAGCAAAGACGGTAAGGGCTTGTCTGGCGTATCAGTCACAGTACGTAATGAATCAACAGGGTTTCAGTCTGTGACTGTCAGCAACAAGGAAGGAAAATATTCTTTCATACAGTTGCCCCTGGGTAAGCCTTATACCGTTAAAGCGGCCTTCGTTGGCTTTGCTACACAGATAAAGAATCAGCTGTCAGTCAATCAGGGCGACAACCTGGTGATCGATTTTGTGATGAGTGAATCTGTAAGTAATCTGAAAGAAATAACCATCAATGCGAATACATTAAACAAACGTATAGACCGTTTAGGCTCCAGTACAGCAGTAACTGCACAGAATATCCAGCAGTTACCGGCGCAGAACAGGAATTTCAACAATCTGTCTGCATTGGCGCCTACTACAAATGGTTCCAACATCAGCGGACAGCGGGCATCTTCCACCAACTTCCTTATTGACGGCGCCAGTGCGAGGAACAACCTGACATCTGGTGCGCTGGGTAGTGGCCCCTACTCTCTTTCACTAGAGGCTATTCGTGAGTTTGAGGTGATCACCAACGTATATGATGTTACACAGGGCCGTCAGGGTGGCGGCGCTGTGAGCGTTGTAACTAAATCAGGTACCAACACACTTACAGGAAGTGTATTTGATTACTACCGTTCCGACTTCCTTGCCAGTCCTTATGATATTCGTGGAAATAAGCGCCAGCAGCAGTTCACCACAAACCAGTACGGCTTTAGTTTAGGCGGGCCTATCATCAAAGATAAACTGCATTTCTTTACTGCCCTTGACAGACAAGATGAGAAGCAGCCCTTTTATATTGCCGATCTCAAAGATGACAACGATGTAATTTCTAACCGCATCAGCAGAGGTGCTTTAGACACATTGCTGAATATTGCAAGGACTAAATATGGACTGAGCAATAATCCGCAGGTCGGTGAGTTCCAGCGTAAGACACTGGCCAATACATTCTTCGTACGACTTGACTGGCAGATCAACAGTAAGAACCGTCTTACTATCCGTAATAACTATAGCGACTGGAAGAACCCCAACAGCAATAGTGATAACTCGAACATTAACCTGTTTGAGGTATGGGGAAACTTCAAGTCCAGGGAGAATAGCACCCTGGCGTCCCTGCGTACACAGTTCTCACCTAACTTCCTTAATGAGCTGAAGGTACAGTACCAGAGTGCAACCCGTAACTACGTACCGAATAGTGAACTGCCGGCTGCAAACATTCCCCGGGCTATTGTTACGGTGCGTTCCTTCCTGCCAAATGGTACTATGGGAAATACAACCGTGCAGTTAGGCGGACAGCGTTTCTTCCCGGAAAACAACCTGGAAAACCAGATCCAGCTTGTGAACACGTCCTATCTCACCAAAGGGAAATACCGTTTCACTTTCGGTACTGACAATACACTCACTTACCTGGATACTTACATTTCCAGTGAGCAAAATGGCCGTTTCATATTCAACAGTCTGGAAGACTTTGCTAACCTGACCCCTTCCCGTTATGCCAGGGAAGTGCCTTTAAAGGGTATTCCTTCCGTACAGCAATGGGTAGTGAACGGATCCCTGTTCGGACAGATGCAGTTTGAACCCTTAAAGAATGTGGAAGCGTTGGTAGGCTTGAGATGGGACATCACAGGTTACCTGAGTCAGGCGGATTATAATCCGATCGTAGACAAGTCTTTTGGCCTGCGTACTGATAGCAAAATAACCGACGCCGGTAAGATCCAGCCGCGTTTGCAGTTAACCTGGGATATTAAAGGAAATAAAACGGATATCATACGTTTAGGCGCAGGTATGTTCTCTGCATATCCTGTGAACTATGCGCAGGTGAACAACATACAGAACAGTGGTACTATGGTGGCATCAATTGATGTATCCCGCCCGGCAACTGGTCCGAACCTTGTACCGGTACCAGATTTTCCATCTTACAGAAACGATCCTTCTACAGCTCCGGGGCTGATACCGGGAGTACCGACAGTATCAACTATCAACCTGAATGATCCAAACCTGAAGATGCCCTCCATCTTCAAAAGTAATCTGAGCTATAACAGGATATTCGGCGACTGGCTGCGTGTAGGCGTAAATTTCCTCTATTCATATACCAGCAACAACTATGTATATATTGATCAGAACCTGGTGGACCAGCCTTCTTTCCGTTTGACGAATGAAGATAACCGTGCAGTATTTGTTCCAGCCAGTTCAATCACGGCAGCGGGTATTACAAACAACGTACTGGGCAGAAAGACACAGGAAGTAGGCAGAACCCTGATGCTGACCAATGGCGCCAAACTAAGACAGGCAGCCGTGATAGTCGATGCGAGTTTAAGATATTTCAAAGATGGTTATTTTAATATCAGCTATACCTGGAATGACGCAAAAGATAACTCTTCCTATAACGGTAACGTAGCCAATACTTCTACTTTCAGACCAGTGAAATCAGACCCTCGCGATATGAGCGAAATGAACTATTCTGACAACCAGTTCAGGCATAAACTTGTCCTGTACGGTGCAACTCCCAGCTGGAAAGGGTTCACTTTCGCCGGTACGTTCAGAGGACTGGGTGGTACCCGGTATTCATTAACAGTGGATGCCGATATTAACGGCGACTTCGTGGGAGGTCCCGGCAATGACAATGACCTTGCGTTTGTATTCGATCCTTCAAATCCAAACACGGCCGCGGATGTAAAAGCATCTATGGAAAAGGTACTGGCCAATCCTGAAAACCGTGCTGCGAAATACATCCGTCAGAGCCTGGGCAAGATAGCAGACCGTAATGGCGGATCTAATCCTTTCTCCGGTACCTTTGATGTGAGATTACAAAAAACTTTTAAAACATTTAAAACACAAGGCTTGACCTTTAGTGTTGATGTGTTTAACTTCGCAAACCTCCTCAATAAGAACTGGGGAGTAAACTACAATTTAGGCGATCAGAGCCTGCTTTTCGTGAACGGATTCGATCAGGCTACTCAACAGTATAAATATCGTGTTAATGAGAATGTGGGAGTTACTACTAAAAACGGTACTCCTTATCAGGTCCAACTGGGAGCCCGCTACTCATTCTAAAGGTAATATCAATTAAATAATATGGATACCCGCAGAGATTTCTTAAAAAAGGCAGCACTGCTATCAGGCAGTGCCGCCCTTGCCAACGCGATGCCACCGGCTATACAGCGTGCACTGGCTATTAACCCGGAGCTGGGCAGCACATTCTATGATGCTGAACACATTGTATTCCTTATGCAGGAAAACCGCTCATTTGATCACCTGTTCGGTTCCCTGCAAGGCGTGCGGGGCTTCAATGATCCCCGGGCTATCCGCTTAAGCAACAAGAACAAAGTATGGCTGCAATCTAACAAGGAGGGTCAGACCTATGCTCCTTTCCGTCTGAATACCCTGAACACTAAAGTGCCCTGGATGGGATCGACGCCGCATGGCTGGACAGATCAGACAGATGCACGCAATGACGGTAAATATGACCGTTGGCTTGACGTAAAAAGGGCTTCCAGAAGAGAGAACGCAGACATACCACTTACATTAGGGTATTGCGACCGTGCTGACTTTCCTTTCTATTATTCACTTGCAGACGCCTTCACCGTATGTGATCAGAACTTCTGTTCCAGCATCACCGGTACGCACCCTAACCGTTATTACTGGATGACCGGCACTGTACGTGAAAAGAACGAGCCGGCCGGTGTTGCTCACCTGTGGAATATCAGCAACTATGCTACTCCTGAACTGAACTGGAAAACTTATCCTGAACGTCTCGAAGAGAACGGTATATCATGGAAAGTATACCAGAATGAGGTGACCATGGGATTCGGCATCAAAGGTGAGGAGAATGACTGGCTCAGTAACTTCGGGACCAACGTACTGGAATATTTTAAGCCCTACAATATACGGCTGCATCCTGGCAGTATTGCTAATCTCGAACTTAAGAAAGCGAATATCCTCAAAGAGATAGAACGCCTTGAAAAAGAGCCTGCGTCAGATGCGATCAACCTTAAAATAGCGGCAGCTAAGAAACTGCTGGTCAGCATAGAAAAAGATAAATTACAATATACCCAGGAGGCATATAACAACCTTCCTGAAGCAGAGAGGAAACTTAATGCTAATGCATTTACGGTTAACAGTAATGATCCCCACTACCATGAGCTGACCGCTATCAAGTATGAGGATGATGGTACCGAAAGAGAAATGAATGTTCCTAAAGGAGACATTCTTCATCAGTTCAGGGAAGACGTAAAGAACGGTACGCTGCCTACTGTTTCCTGGCTCATGTCGCCCGCCAACTTTTCAGACCATCCGGGTGAGCCCTGGTACGGCCCCTGGTATGTAAATGAAGTAATGGAGATCCTGCTACAGAATCCGGAAGTATGGAAGAAAACGATCTTCGTGCTTACCTATGATGAGAACGATGGTTTCTTTGATCACGTGCCGCCTTATGCAGTACCAAATCCTTATAAGGAAAATACAGGTAAGGTATCAGCCGGTATCGATCCTAAGATGGACTTCGCTACAAAAGACCAGCAGACAAACCCATCAGCCATGGCGAACAGGATCAGAGAGAGCTCCATCGGACTGGGTTACAGGGTACCTATGATCATCGCTTCTCCATGGACAAGAGGCGGCTACGTGTGCTCAGAGTTGTTTGATCATACATCCTCTTTACAATTCCTGGAAAACTTCCTTGCAAAGAAGTTTAACAAACAGATCAAGGAAGAGAATATCACGCAGTGGAGAAGAACCATATGTGGTGATCTCACTGCTGCGTTCAGGCCATATAACGGCGAGAAGATCGACAGTCCGGAGTTCCTGCAGAAACAGGCGTTCATGGAGAAGATCTACAGTGCTAAGTTCAAACAGGCTCCTGACAATTTCAAAGCCCTCACAAATACAGAAATTGACCTGATCAATAAAGATCATTCACAATCGCCTTACTTCCCGAAACAGGAGAAAGGGACACGTCAGGCCTGCGCTGTACCTTATGAGCTACTAGTGAATGGACAGTTTAACAAGGAGAAAAACAGTTTCAGCATCAGCTTTAATGCGGGCAACACTGCCTTTGGAGAACGTGCATCCGGCGCTCCTTTTATGGTATATGCCATGCAACCTTACCAGCATGAAGCATTACGTACCTGGCAATATGCCGCAGCTCCGGGAGATACACTGACTGATGAATGGACGTTGAATGCTTTTGATAATAGCAATTATCATCTGCGTGTATATGCACCAAATGGTTTCTATCGTGAATTTGCCGGTAATAAGAATAACCCTCAGATCAGGATAGAAAGCAGCTACGAGAAGGGCAAAAAGAATGCACTAACGGGTAATATTGTTGTGAGCATCACGAACCATGATACCAAAGCACATGTGATCGAAATAAAGGACAACAGTTATAAGAATGGTGCTGTTAAACGTACAGTGGCGGCTCAAGAGACCGTGAAGGTTGTGCTGAATTTAAGCAGAAGTCATCAGTGGTATGATTATACTGTGAGCGTTCAGGGAACGGATATGTTTGAAGGATTTGCGGGACATGTGGAGACAGGGAAAGTTAGTCAGACGGACCCGTTGATGGGTGGTGTAGTGTGAGGGGTGATGATTGATCTCATGATTATAATGTGACGATTATGATGTGGTGATTATGATGTGATGATTATAACACAACGATCGCAATACGATTAACACGAAACCCGGGGTTTGCAACCCCGGGCTACAAAAAAGGGACTCCTAACGGAGTCCTATTGTGTTTTGTTAATTGCCTGTTTGGTTAATATCAATGGTCATTTAAGGGTAGCCCTCTGCGCTGGAATTCCTTCCAGTTGAGGTATTCGTCGCCTTTGCGGTGTTCAACCATTGTGATGCAGTTATCTACAGGACAGACTATTTTACACAAGTTGCAACCTACACACTCTTCATCCTTGACGGTGTATGTGTTATATGGCTTTCCGTATGACAGGTTGATAGCCTGATGAGATCCATCTTCACAACTGATATAACACAAGCCGCAGTGAATGCATTTTTCCTGGTTAATTTCTGCGATGATATGGTAGTTGATATCGAGTTCTTCCCAATTTGTCAACGTAGGCACAGAGCGGCCAATAAAATCATCAATGGTTTTAAAACCCTTTTCATCCATCCAGTTGTTCAGTCCATCGCACAGATCATCGATAATGCGGAATCCATAACGCATGGCAGCGGTACAAACCTGTACGGTTGTGGCACCCAGTAGCATGAACTCAGCCGCATCCTTCCAGGTGCTGATGCCGCCAATACCTGATATGGGCACTTTAGCGGTAACAGGGTCCTGACTGATAGTGGTGAGCATCTTCAGGGCGATAGGTTTTACAGCGGGGCCACAATAACCGCCGAATGTAGATTGTCCGCCGACATTGGGATTAGGAACGAATGTATCCAGGTCTACGCCGGTTACAGACTGGATCGTATTAATGAGGGACAGGGCATGTGTACCGGCATTTACCGCTGCACGGCCTGTAGGCACTACTGAATGGACGTTGGGTGTCAGCTTGGTGATAACGGGTGTAGTAGCAGCCTCCATCACCCACTCCACAACACGGGCAGCAATTTCAGGGTCTTGTCCGACGGCAGCCCCCATGCCTCGCTCTGTCATACCATGCGGGCAACCGAAGTTCAGTTCGAGGCCATGTGCACCGGTATCTTCCACCTTTTTGATCAGTTCATGCCAGCTTTCCCGGTTGTTATCCGCCATAAGAGAAACTACCATGGCGCGATCGGGAAAGAGCCGGACGCATTCTGCGATCTCTTTCAGGTTAAGGTCAAGCGGGCGGTCGCTGATCAACTCAATATTATTGAAGCCCATTACACGGCTACCATTATAATTAACGGAAGAGTAGCGGGAGGATACATTCTTCACCTGGCTTCCTAAAGTCTTCCAGACTACGCCACCCCAACCTGCTTCGAAGGCACGCAATACGTTCACTTTTTTATCTGTAGGGGGAGCACTCGCCAGCCAGAAAGGATTAGGCGATTTGATACCCAGGAAATTTGCTGAGATGTCTGCCATAGTTAAAAGTTTAACAACGTTCGTTCTGCAAGTATTCCAATATTGCTTTCGCGCCCTCTTTTCCGGCCTGCACTGCATCTACTACCTCCTTACCGCCGTTTACACAATCGCCGCCAGCAAAGACACCCGCAATACTGGTAACACCATTACAGGTAGTGCTGATCTTTCCATGATCATTGCTTAATTGGTGACTGTATACCAATTGTTCGAACGGCATCTGACCTGCGGCCTTAATGATCATATCCACGGGCAGTATTATCTGCTCATCTGTGATCACCGGTTGACGACGGGCGCCACCTGCATCTTCAAGCTTTACAAGGTTGCAGACCAGCTGTGTGACCTTCCCATCTTCTCCTAATATTTCAGTGGGTGCGGCCAGCCAGACAATTTTGCATCCATCCAACAGTGCGATGTTAAGTTCAGCTTCTGTACAAGGCATTTCCTGCTGCGTTCTTCGATAGACCAGGGTCACTTCTTTTGCACCCAGTCTTTTGGCTTGTGTTGCGGCATCAATAGCTGTCATTCCCATCCCGATAACCGCCACCTGGTCACCTACAGGAACGGCAGGAAAACCACTGTTACGGATCTCATAAATGAAACTGATAGCATCTACAACACCATCCAGCTGCTCTCCGGGTATATACAGCTGACGTGCAAGACCAACACCGAAAGCGAGGTAAACGGCATCGTATTGCTGCTGCAGATCTGCTAAGGTGATATCCCTACCGAGTTCCTTATTGTATTGGATATCTATGCCACCGATAGAAGTGATATAATCTACTTCATCCTGACAGAATTGTGGCGTGACCTTATATGCGGCGATGCCATAAGTCATTAATCCTCCACCCTTACTTTCCTTTTCGTAGATAGTTACGTCTATACCTTCTCCCGACAACGCATGTGCGCAGCTGAGCCCACCGGGACCTGCACCAATCACCGCTACTTTTTTACCTATGGAAGGCTTCCTTTCAAATAAAGGCCACTTTTCCTGTATTGCTCTTTCTGTTGCATAACGCTGTAAGCGTGCAATAGGAATTGCTTCTTCCTCCATCAGGTTGTATACACAGGCGCCTTCACATAATTTTTCTACAGGACAAACCTTGGCACAACCGCCTCCCATGATATTAGAAGAGAATATGGTGTAGGCAGATCCTTTGAGATTATCTGTAGTGATCTGCTTAATAAATTTGGGAACATCGATACCAGTAGGGCAGCTTTTAGTGCATGGCGCGTCATAGCAGAACAGACAGCGGTTGGCTTCAACCAGTGCCGCATCCCGCGTTTCGAAGGGTGGGTGTATATCACTGAAGTGTTGTTCATATTCTTCAGCAGTCAATCGGTTATTATGTACTGCCATAAGGTGTGTTTAATCAATACTGATAACTTATGAGTTGTTCAGTATGAGGGGTATGCTTCCTTAAATGATCGATCCGATAGTAATAACGTTTATCGCTGCCTGTCTTATTGTCCTTACGCTGTATTAGTTCTATGAATGATTATAATTCTGTGAGTTTACCATATGTCTCGGGGCGGCGGTCCCGGTAAAACTGCCATACACTTCTTACCTGGTCGATCATATCGAGATCGAATGTGGCAATAAGCAGTTCGTCCTTGTCTTCTGAGGCGCTGGCAAAGATCTGCCCGCGTGGATCAACAAAGTATGACGATCCGTAGAACTTACCCAGGTTCCAGGGTTTCTCTTCTCCTACTCTATTGATACAGCCCATGAAATATCCATTGGCAGCTGCATGTGCGGGTTGTTCCAGTTTCCACAGATATTGTGACAAGCCCGCTACTGTAGCTGATGGATTATATACGATCTCTGCACCATTAAGGCCCAGCACCCTGGCGCCATCAGGGAAGTGACGGTCATAACAGATGTAGATACCGACCTTTGCATACCTGGTCTGGAATACAGGATATCCGAGATTACCAGGTTTAAAGAAGAACTTTTCCCAAAAGCCGGAAGTGTGAGGAATATGGTTCTTCCGGTATTTGCCCAGATAAGTACCATCAGCATCGATAACAGCAGCTGTATTGTACAATACGCCTGCCTGTTCTTTTTCATAGACAGGCACAATGATCACCATGTTATACTTTTTCGCATAGGCTGCGATCCTGTCGGTAGTCGGGCCGGGCACTGTTTCGGCCGACTGATACCATGCAGTATCCTGACCGGGACAGAAGTAGGGCGTATTAAAAATCTCCTGCAAACAGAGGATCTGTACACCTTTTTCACCCGCTTCTTCAATCAGCGGAATATGTTTTTGTAACATCGCTTCCTTGATCTCGTCGATGGTCCCCTCTCCTTCTGTTTTGGGTAAGCTCATTTGAATAAGTCCTGATTTGATAATACGCGACATGAGGATCTATTTTAGGGTAATGAATTTTTCAGATCTTTCCGCTGACCTTATTACGCTTGATGAATTGTCCGTAGCCTCTGGAAACCAGGCATTCGTTGTTATCAATTGCTACCTTTCCTCTCAGCAGTACGGTTTTCACTTTACCTGTCAATTCCCATCCTTCATAAGCGGAGTAGTCCACATTCATGTGATGGGTAGCTGCGGAAACAGTATGTTTCTGTTGAGGATCGAAGATGATGATATCTGCGTCACTGCCGACGGCGATCGTTCCTTTGCGGGGGAACATACCAAAAATCTTTGCCGGGTTGGTACATGCTACTTCGACGTATTTATTCAGGGAGATCCTGTTTTTGTTAACTCCTTCACTGAACAACAGTTCCATCCTGTTTTCAATGGCGGGGTGACCATTGGGGATCTTCGAGAAATCGTGCTCACCCATCAGCTTCTGTTTCCACATAAAAGGGCAATGGTCAGTGGCTACAATGTTGACAATCCCCTGGTTGATACCGGCCCATAACGTTTCCTGGTCTTTAAGTTCCCGGAGGGGCGGGCTCATGACCCACTTCGCACTTTCGAAGCCTTTGTCGTAGTTTGAAGCATCGAGCAAAAGGTACTGGATACAGGTTTCCACGAAGACTTTCTGATTCCGGCGGGTGGCATTACGTACGGCGTTCAACGCACCTTCACAGGTGAGATGTACGATGTAGGCAGGGCAGCCTGTATAATTGGCAAGATCTGTAAAACGTGCGGAGGCTTCAGCTTCCGTAACTTCCGGTTGAGAGATGTAATGATACAGTGGTGATGTTTTTCCTTCGGCCAGGTGTTTCGCAACAAGGTAATCAATCACGTCGCCATTGGTAGCGTGCACGGTGACCATGCCGCCCTGTAGTTTTACTTCCTGCATCAATGCGGTCATCTGCCGGTCGTCGATCATCAGTGCGCCTTTATAGGCCATAAAGGTTTTGAAAGAGGTAATACCTTCCGTTTCCACCATTGTTTTAATCTCCGTTTTGGTATTGGCGTTAAAATCGGTTACGGCCATATGGAAACTATAATCGCCTACAGCAGTACCTAAAGCTCTGCTGTTCCATTCATCCAGTGCTTCTCTCAGGGAGTGGCCTTGTTTCTGCAACACAAAATCGATCACCGTTGTTGTACCGCCAAAAAGAGCTGCCCTGGTACCTGTTTCGTGTGTATCGCTGGAGAAGGTACCCATGAAAGGCATATCCAGATGTACATGCGGATCAATTCCTCCGGGCATGACCAGCAGGCCGGAAGCATCGATGACGCGTTCGGCATCGGCGATGAGGTCTTTCCCGATAGCGACAACCTGTTCACCTTCCACTAAGATATCCGCGACGTAATCGTCAGTAGCGGTAATGATCCTTCCGTTTTTAATCAGCAGTGACATAATTGATCTCCTCCTTATTTTTTCCGGTGGTGGTAATGATACTATAAGAACGCATGATGAAGTAGTAACTGATGCCTGAAACAAAGAACCCTACGAACCATGCATAACTGTATAACTGAGTGATCCAGACGGGGACAGTTTCCGGGGATATAACTTTAACTGTAGTGAGGAAACCGGGAATGTTCGGAGCAATCCCCAGCAACAGCGCTACCATGGCATACCTGTTGAAGCCATTGGAGAAACTGTAGGCCCCCTGGGGCTGGTATAATTCATCAACGCTTAACTGCTGCTTACGTATCAGATAGTAATCAGTGATCATAATACCACCTACGGGGCCTAATAAGCCCGAATAACCAACCAGCCATGTGAAGATATACCCTGTAGGGTCGGCGACCAATTTCCAGGGGAAAATGAGTATTCCGATGATCCCCGTGATATATCCACCTATGCGGAAGTTGATCTTCTTTGGGGCCAGATTGGCAAAATCGTTGGCGGGGCTGATAATATTCGCGGCGATATTGGTGGCCAATGTTGAAATAGCTACAGCGATCATTGCGATGCTGACCAATATCTTGTTATCGAACCTACCTGCAAGGACAACGGGGTCCCATATCGTGATGCCGTATACGATGGTTGTGGCAGATGTCACCACTACGCCAATGAAAGAGAACAGTGTCATTGAAGGAGGCAGTCCTAAGGCCTGTCCTTTGATCTGTGCTTTCTGGCTGACAGCATAACGGGTAAAGTCGGGGATATTCAAAGAGAGCGTGGCCCAGAAGCCCACCATACCTGTTAGTCCGGGAATAAAGAACGCCCAGAAAGCAGCATTGGAAGTAAACTTCGAAGGTTGTTCAAGGATCGGGCCTAGTCCGCCGTCAACTGCGTTTATTGCCCAAAACAGTAATGCCAGTACGGCTATTGGTAAAAAGATAGCTTTGAATACAAGCAGTTTGCGAATGCTTTCTATTCCAAGATAAACGATATACATGTTCAATAACCAGAACAAAATAAAGCAGATAGCAGGGCCTGTGGCCAGCCCGAAGGATGCAGGAAACACAGGCGGTAAGGTGGCTAAGCGGGGAATCCACAATTGCAGCATCTGGTATAGGGCAAAGCCGCCTATCCAGGTCTGGATACCAAACCATCCGCAGGCAACAATAGCACGCAGCATGGCTGGTATGTTAGCTCCTTTGGTACCAAAGCTGGCCCTTGCAAATACAGGGAAAGGAATACCATATTTAGCACCGGCGTGACCGTTTAGGATCATTGGAATGAGTACAACGGTATTACCGGCAAAGATGGTCAGGATCGCCTGCCACCAGTTCATACCGCCTTCTATAAGAGAGCTGGCCAGCATATAGGTTGGAATACACAGGCTCATACTGATCCAAAGGCTGGCATAATTCCAGGTATTCCAGGTACGCCGGGAAGGAGGCACGGGAGCGAGGTCCTCGCTATAGAGTGTAGAGCGGGGAATCTGCTGGTTGATATCATGGTTTTGGCTGTCCATCATGTTTATCAGATTACTTATGCTTTTCGGACGTTATCAGCATTTTGGGGTTGCCATTCATCAGGGGCTGTGTATCATCAGTCGGTTATCCTAAGATAACATATTCGTCGGCAATAGACAATGCGTCTGCTATCATTGCCAATCCTTCATCAACCTGCGCCTGCGTAATACTTAAAGGTGGTGCAATAAACACATAGTTCCAGCGAACAAAAGCATACATACCCAATTGTCTGAGACGGGAGGCGATCCTGTTCATCACCGCCATTTCTTCCGGCTTTGCGTTAAAAGGCACCATAGGTTCTCTGGTATTCCGGTTTTTTACCAACTCGATACAACCTAGCAGACCGGTGTTCCTGAAATCGCCGATACAGGGATGGCGCTGTTTCATACGTTCAACCTCCTGTTCGATATATGCGCCCATTGCTGCGGCGTTCTCAATGAGATGTTCGTCTTCATAAATATTCAGCACCTCCAGCGCTGCTGCGCAGGCAACAGGATGCGCGGAATAGGTAAGTCCCAGCCAGAGTGTTTTATCATCGAAATGGGCAGCTATTTTATCACTGACGATCAATGCTCCCAGGGGTATATATCCGGCGGTAATGCCCTTCGCGGTAGCGATCATATCGGGTACTACACCGTGCAGGTCGCAGGCGAACCATTTGCCTGTTCTGCCGAAACCGCTCATGACTTCATCTGCGATAAGCAGGATGCCGTATTTGTCGCAAATAGCCCTGACCTTCTGCAGGTAATCCGGCGGGTATTTGATACAACCGGAAGAACCGCTCTCTCCTTCCATCAGAATGGCGGCCACGTTTTCGGGCCCTTCGAACTGGATCACTCTTTCTATATGACTGACACATTCGCGATTGCAGGTGTGTATTTCCTTTCCGAAGGGGCAGCGGTAACAGTATGGATCTTCGACGTGTACAATATTCGGCGTCTGCTGTGCATCATGCGGTAGTTTGCGGGGATCGCCCCCCGCAGTCATAGCGGCTGCTGAAGCGCCGTGGAAGGCCCTGTAACGGGCGATGATCTTATGCCTGCCTGTATAAAGGCGAGCGAGTTTGATGGCGTTCTCTATCGCGCTGGCGCCGCAAACGGTGAACAATGTTTTCTTCAGGTTGCCGGGTGTGATCTCCGCCAGTTTACGGCCCAATTTGCCACGGACTTCGGTTACACATCCGGGTGTAACATAGCTGACTTCCTGCATCTGTTTCATAACGGCGGCAGTGACCCGTGGATGGCCGTGGCCGATGTTGACATTGATAAGCCCTGAGGAGAAATCGAGGTAACGTTTGTCGTCATAGTCATAGAGATATACGCCGGCGGCGTACTTTATGGCAATAGGTGAGATACCTTTCTGTTTACTCCAGGAGAATAAGGTATAGTCCAGATTATCCTGGATAATTTCCTGCGCGTGAGATATAGTCTCTGTCTCTGACATACCAGTCGTTTAAATTGAACAATAATACTAACTCATCCAGTTTACGCCTTCTTCGGGATTCCATTTGGTAGTACTCTTCTTTAGTTTCGTCCAGAACTCTATGGAGCTTTTGCCGGTGATATCACCTACGCCAAATTTGCTTTCGTTCCATCCTCCGAAGGAGAATGGTTCGCGGGGTACAGGCACGCCTACATTGACGCCGATCATACCAGCGCTGGCCCTTTCCGCGATATAGCGGGCCATACCGCCATTCTGTGTGAACACGGAGGCAGCGTTACCATAGGGATTAGCGTTTTCGATACTGAGGGCTTCATCAACGGTATTGGTGCGCATGATACTGATAACAGGGCCGAAGATCTCTTCTTTTGCGACCGACATGTCTGCGGTAACATAGTCTATGACGGTTGGGCCAACATAAGTACCGTTTTCCTTACCGCTTACTTTTGCACCACGGCCATCTACCAGGATCCTGGCTCCCTGTGCCTCAGCTTCCGTGATGTATTTTTCTATTCTTTCTTTTGATTCTTTGCTGATAACGGCACCGAGATTTTGTCCCGGTATGATCTTTTTCACTTCTTCACATACAAGGTCAACTATATGGTCAACCTGTCCCACGCCTATCATGGCTGATGCCGCCATACAACGTTGGCCTGCGCACCCACTCATGGACGCAGCTACATTTTGTGCTGTCATACCCGGTTTGGCGTCAGGCAGAACGAGCAGATGATTTTTCGCACCACCCAGTGCCAGGCAACGTTTCAGATGCTGTGTGGCGCGCTGATAGACTATTTTTGCCACCTTCGTAGATCCAACAAAGGAGACTGCTTCAATATCGGGATGATCGCAGATAGCATCCACCACTTCACTATCTCCATTTACTATATTCAATACTCCATCCGGCAATCCAGCTTCTTTCAGCAAGCGCGCGAGGACTGCAAGACTGAGAGGAACTTTATCAGATGGTTTCATGATCATACAATTCCCCAGGGCGATGGCATTGGGAATTGTCCAGTTAGGTACCATTGCCGGGAAGTTAAACGGTACAATAGAAGCGACTACGCCCAATGGTACGTGCGATGTACGGCATTCCACACCGGCGCTTACTTCCAATATTTCTCCTGTGATCAATTGCGGCAGCGAAGTAGCGAATTCAGTCAGTTCTATACATTTCTCTACTTCTGCGATAGCTTCAGCCATCGTCTTTCCATTTTCTTCACTAACCAGCGCTGAAAGTTCCTGCAGATGCTGCTCCAGTAGATATTTATATCTGAAAAAGACCTGTACTCTTTCTTTGATGGGCATCTTGCTCCAAGCCGGGAAAGCCGCTTTTGCAGCTTGCACGGCATCATTAACATCTGCAGCGGTTGAGCAGGGCATTTCTGCCAGGATACTTCCGTCTGATGGGGAGATGATAGGGAGCGTACGTGGTGATGATACTTCTTTAAAGCTTCCATTAATAAAATTCCTTACCCGTTCGTATTTCATTGCCTTGGGGAGTTTGGGTTATGAATGCATTTTTTATACGATACCCTTAATTTACTGAAAAAAATGTACATTTAGTACGTATTTTCTATCATTTCTGCACATTTCATTTAACTCCTATTATTCAAGAGAAATGGGAAAAACTAAATCCGCTGATAAGATCCCTCTGGACGACCTGGATTTCTCAATCTTAACCTACCTTCAGCAGGATGGCAGGGTTTCATTTACAGTTATTGCTGAAAAGCTTAATGTATCTATTGGCACTGTCCGAACGCGGTTTAACCGGTTGATCGAAGATGGAACCATCAGTATTATCGGCCGGGTTGATCCGGAGAAAGTTGGATTCCGGTCTTACGCGCATATTGCGGTTTATGTGAGGCCTGCCACCATGAAGGAATCTGTGGCGAAAAAGATTGCCGGTTTACCGGAGGTAAGTTTTCTCGCTATGACTTCGGGGGCATATGATCTTGAGGTAAATGTCATGTGCCGGGATAATGATCATCTATTAATGTTCGTTGACCAGCTATCGACGTTTGACGGCGTGTACCAGACGAATACTACGATCTATTTCAAGGTATATAAGTATGCGCAGCCAGATCTGATGCTGCTGAAAAGATAAAAGCGTTAGGGCATACCACCGGTTGTACTAGTCAATGTTTCATTTGTTATTGACTTATTCTTAACGCTATACCTAACATTTCCTATAACTAGTCATTTCTCAGTTCGTGCTTTTGCTGGCTTGATGATACATTATCAGATGAGAAATTAATGCTGATATTCAGCGCCGCTACTACGTCGGTGATGTGGTTGGCTAGTGTAATTTGTGGATTTGCATTGCCGTTGCTGGCGAATAACAAACCGACGATGTTATTATGTATATCAATGATCACGGAGCCGGAGTCACCTTTCTCTGAGAAATGTTGGGAAGGGGTTATAGCCTGAATGGCGATCTGTCCCGTGAATGTGCGGTTTACACCTTCAATTGGAAAAGTGGTTGTAGGATAATTGATATCTACAATTCTACCTTCCGTACGTCCAGACACCTCTCCTACTTTGAAAACTGTTTGTCCGGCGATGGCGGTAGCCAAACCCACAATCACATTCTTCTCTGGTTTTCCCTCCACACTCAAGCCGTTGATCTCATTAGTCCATTGGGAACTGCCGTTGATGCGGGGATAATCTATTACTGCGATGGCGGCATCGACTTTATTGTTAATGGTAGCCTTGATGATACTACCTACAGCATTGACGTCGTCTTTGGGGTAGTATGGCAGTTGGTCTAAATTGACATCCGGTATCGTAAGAGGCGCCGGCTGGTATATTTTATCGCCCACTTTGGCATTATTAGCCATCAGCACATGCCAGTTGCTTAGCAGGACCGGTTTACCGCTTTCATTATCTGTAGCCAGGCAACCAAGTGTACCGTGGGCTATTTCATTGCCAAAGCTTTCCGGATCCTGCACAACAATACGGTTAGTAAGCTGAATACCTCCTTTGAGCGGGCGATAGGTATTCTTATCTACAGATGCATTAAAGCTTGGAATAATATTGACATCGGTAGGGATTCCATTAATTTCTGACGGCAAGACCTCCTCTGCCGACAATAGACTGTTATGTTTTTTCTCCTGGACATAGATCCTGATACACAGTGTATCAGTAATGTGCCCGTTGACTTCCTTCAGGCCGATGCTAACGTGATGTACACCGGGAATTTTGAGCAGGACATCTTCCACTCCGTTTTTCAGCATGTCCTGGATCATTTCGTTTTCCCGTTGCAGTTGCTCTCTCGATTTCATATTATTCTTGTTTTGTCTACTTGTTTGTCTAAAGATCGGTATTCAAAGAATGTATTGCAAATATGTGTGATAAATAAACAGACGGGCGGGCTATACCTGCGACTGGACAACGTCTGTTATAAGGCCATTGATCTGAGTAGGGATCATTTCTGCTGGCGGGATATCTGCGGGCTTTTTCTTTTCCTGCACGTATACACGCAAGCCAAATTGATCTGTCAAACCTTTCCTGGTTTCTTTATATCCGAGGCTGACTGATGTTACTCCGGGAATTTGCAATAATTTTTCCCTAGCGTCTCTGTAACGCTCTTTCAAGGGTGAAGAGGGAGAAATACTCATCGAAGCATTATTTGGGGTACTAACTTTTAGGGAGAGAATGACTTATCTTTTCTATAAATGTTTTTGGGGTGTTCGTAATATCCTCTCTATAGCAAACTACAAAATTTTCTTCAGATCTCAAATGAATTTTGACCTGCGCCATTCTACTCATAAATAAAATATAATTGGCATTTCGGAAATCTCCGATATCTTTGTTTTGAAAATCTTTTAAGCCTTCCCCGGGCAACGTAAACATAAATGTAAACAGAATGAGTAATCTGAGCTTATTTAAGCCCTTCAGCCTTAAGTCGCTGAATATAAAGAACAGGATTGTGATGGCCCCGATGACGAGGTCTTTTTCACCTAATGGAGTACCTGGTGATAATGTAGCAGGTTATTACCGCCGTCGAGCAGAGGGCGAGGTTGGCCTGATCCTTTCAGAGGGTACGGTCATTAACCGCGCTGCGTCTTCAGCTGACCCTAATATCCCCCGTTTTCATGGGGAGAGCTCCCTCAACGGTTGGCAACAGGTTATCAATAATGTACATGCCGCAGGTGGCAGTATGGGGCCACAGATATGGCATCAAGGGGTAATGGACAATCACCATTCCGGCTGGTTGCCCCTCACTCCTTTTGAAGGCCCGTCCGGTATTAACAGACCGGATAATACGAATGGCCTGGCGATGTCAGAAAAGAACATTGCAGATACGATCAAGGCTTATGGCGATGCTGCGGCGGATGCCAAACGCCTGGGATTTGACTGCGTCGAGTTACATGGCGCACATAATTACCTGATCGATCAGTTCTTCTCTGAAAAGACGAACCTGCGGACAGATGCTTATGGTGGTAAAACATTGGCAGAGCGGTCGAGATTTGCCATTGAAGTCATTAAGGAAGTACGCAGGCGCGTGGGTGATGATTTTGCTGTTATTATCCGTTTGTCACAATGGAAGCCTTATGACTACACTAATAAATTGGCGCTGACACCTGCTGAAATGGAGTCCTGGTTGCAGCCTATGGCGGATGCGGGCGTGGATATATTCCATTGTTCACAGCGTCGTTTCTGGGAGCCTGAGTTCGAGGGTTCTGATCTTAATTTTGCCGGATGGGCAAAGAAGATCACCGGTAAGGCCACTATCACTGTCGGCTCGGTGGGACTTAATGGTGAATTCCTGGCTGCGTTTAAAGGAGAGAGCTCTGCTCCCGATTCACTGGATGA
Source organism: Chitinophaga sp. S165 (assembly GCF_003182155.1). Taxonomy (GTDB): domain Bacteria; phylum Bacteroidota; class Bacteroidia; order Chitinophagales; family Chitinophagaceae; genus Chitinophaga. The sequence goes on along the minus strand of NZ_QGTG01000009.1, from coordinate 117,819 downwards.
ATTGCTACGCAGGTTTGACCGTGGCGACTTTGATTTGGTAGCTGTTGGGAGGCCTATTTTGGCAGATCCGAACTGGGTGAAGAAGATCAGAGAAGAGAGGACTTCGGAATTGAAAGGATTCTCGAAAGAGGCATTGGCTGAGCTGCTGTAATTAAAATAAGGAAAGGCGCCTCCGGTAGATACCGGAGCGCCGTTTTACTACGAACCACAACAACTCTTAGCGACATAGGTAACCTCAGAAAATAAATCCTTTCATCGCCGGAAAGAGGCACCTTATCATACTATGTTTTGATACAAATTCTGGCAGCTTGTGCAATTTGAGAAGACGCTTTTTTCCGGAAGCAACCAGCATGTCTTTCACCGTAAGCTTTCCAATAGCTGTAGCGAAGTCTATTTCCCCCAAAAGACTTAACAGAAACATATTTATTGCATCATTGATATGTTTCGACTGGCTTATGTATTTGAAGTCTTTTATAAATAACTGAAGATCTAATAAACCTAGACGTTTATTATTTTTTCTTGCTTTGAAATAAATATCGTCCTGAAATAATATTACATCCTCATAGATAAATGCTCCTGAGACATCATTAGGATATATAAAGTTGATAAAATCCCAATCCTCTAACACAGGTGAGGTGTTGACAAGAAAGAGGACATCCTCAAACAGTTTAAAATTTCCTTCTGCAGTTATAATTAATTCTGCATGAATACCATTCATAAGGTTCAACACACATCCCAGCTCTTTATTGTATTTATGCAATTGGTCAAGCAATTCGTCTAACCATGCTTCCTTTTCCTCCTCATTTACATTTTCTAAGTTCAAATAAACCTTCTCATGACACATGAACCACATCCAGAATGATTGAGCTTTCTTTATATTAGGCATTGCAATTAGTTTTGGGTAATCTTTATTAATTGGATTCTTTGGAGTAGAGTATTATGTTCCCCGGCCTGAGTTTGGCCGGCGGCAGCAATAGCCTTCCTTATTCTCTATTCAGAGAACGGGATACACTATTTTTCGCTATCAGATATGGTTCCCCTGTTTGACGCTAGTTTAGTATAACATAGTGTCATCCAGTAATGGAACACAAACGACTATCAAAGTAGTCAAGGACTTAGGTGATGACTTATTGTATTTATAATGTGGGGGCTGATTTCAGTATGTGTCATACATGCGGCCAGGGGTAACTTTGATATGACACTTGATAGGTAGAATCCTTTGGGAGGCCGGTAGGTATTGAGGTTGGTGTTTGTTCTTACATGCTGGCTATTGTTCTCCTCCAGCAAGTTGTAGAGATCATTCAGATCCAGGATGCAATTTGTTTGTTGTTTCATTTGGATATGTAAGTTTTGATAATTGGGAAATGAACTGTCTGCCTGTGTTTTCTACACGTAGTAGTGGTAGGACTGGTAGTAGTAGGAACTTTAGATTTTTCATTATTTGGGAATTTAGATTTGGTGTTAAATAATTACGTTGGGATGTTAATGTTGCAAAGGTAAGTGATAAGATGATTCGGAAATGCTTGTTTTGAATTTTTTTTTAAATGAGTTTATAAAACCAACGATGCATTAAAATTTAAAACCAAGTGATGACACTTGAAAATATTCCAGCCGGAACTATACTCACTTCTGAAGGGCTTATATATAAAAAAGCTCAAATCATGTATTATACATAATTTGAGCTTTAGAATTGCATTATTAACTCACTGTTATTACTGAATCTCCGATTCAGGAGGTGGTAATTGCGTATAGTAATCCTCTATTACGGATTCGATCTCTTTGTCTTTAGACAACTTGTTGATAAGACTACTATCTCCCTTTCCCATAATCACGCCGTAAGTTGTAACGTCGGAAACAGCAACACCCTGGTTCTTCAAACGTTCCACAACGGAATTCAGATTACCAAGAGAATCTTCGTTCAGTGTTATGATTAGATCAACCTGCATATTTAAATCTTTTATGGAGCAGTTCCCAGCCCACAGCCAACATCAGTAGGCAGTAAGGGTGCCAATGACTTAGCTAAATTACGTAATTCCGTTTTTACCTGTGCAGGAGTAAAGGAAGGGTTCTTCTCCCATATCAGTGCAGCAATGCCTGCCACATGTGGTGTGGCCATGCTTGTACCGGAGATTGTCTTGTAGCGGAGTGGTGTTAACCATGATGAATAAACATCCACACCAGGACCAGCAATATATACATCCTGTCCGGGGTTGATAGACCTGTTTGAAAAGAAAGCGATATCCAGGGCGCTGTCGATAGCAGCAACCGCCAGTACAGAAGGACAGTTGGCCGGGCTGCTTACAGGAAATATTTGTCCTCCTGGTCTTCTGCTGTCATTGCCTGCTGCCGCCACAATTAAAGCGCCATTTGCTACGGCGTTGGCAGCGGCACGTTCGTAAGCAGTAACAAATGAAATACCAGGGAATACTTTTGCACCGAGGGACATCGATATTACTTTGCAATTTTGAGAAACTGCCCAGTTAATACCATTAATAGCCCATGCCTGGGCGCCGCGGCCACTGTTATCGAGAACTTTACCAATATAAATTTCACTATCGCCAGCCACTCCATATCGTGTGCCCACGTTGTCTTTTCTTCCACAAGCAGTGCCGGTACAATGGGTGCCATGTCCGTGCATGTCCTGCACACTGGTAAGTCCAGGTACAAGCGAGCGTTGATTGGCTGCAGGAACACGTCCGGCAAAATCAGGATGCTGGAGATCCAGGCCGGTATCCAATATTGCCACTTTGACGTTTTTACCCGTAAATATGCTGATATCACTTCCTGTTGCCTGTATACCCCATGTACACGGACCAGCGGCTACAGCAACCGGATTTGTAGCAGCAATGCCTTCCACTAACGGAGAACCTTCAAACGGAATAGAATACATCACCAGTTCCGGCTCTATTCTCAGCGGCTGAGTACTTAATACTGTTTCCATCATTTGTACCTGTTCCTGATCTGCCGAAACAAGTGCGAAACCAAGATCTTCATAAAGGAAGATATCAGCATCAGCGATGTTCTCTTCTTTAAAAGACTCAGGACTGTAATCACCGCTACTTGCTACGCTCATGCCCATTGCCTGACTGAAACTGTTGACAGCCTCCTGTAATGAAGTTTCACCATTCTCCGGCACAATGAAATAACGGCCTGTATAGATGGGATTCTCCAGATCATCGCCCGGAACAGGACTAGCTATTCCCTTATATTTTGTTGAAAAGGATTCCGGAATATCGGACATAGCTTGCCCTAAAAATGGAGCTTTCATTTAATTAAGTTTAGAGGTTAAATAAATATGTTGAATGACAAAATTGTATCTGACAATGCTGGTTCAATAAAGGAAGTGCTTTTAGAACAAAAAGCATAAGTTGATCAATAGCAATCTTCCTGAACAAAGTTACTTCCCTGACCATATTGGAAAAATACCAAGTTGTTTGTATTTTTTAATTTCCACACTGCACAGGCTTTTACCGTGGTTAATTCTTCCAAAGCCATCTTGAGTAACAGGCTATCTCCCAGTAATATTCAAGGCGCAAATGGGCAACTTCATCTGAACTTTATAACAAAGTAAATTGAACCGTCCAACAAACCTATGCCAGTCATTAGTCTGTAATTTTGAGGTAACGTTTAAAACTACAGATCATGAATAAAGTATGGTTTATCACAGGCAGTTCAAGAGGATTGGGAAGAAGTATTACAATGGCAGTACTGGCAAAAGGCGACTTTGTAGCAGCGACTGCAAGAAACCCTCAACAATTAAATGACCTGGTTGAGCAATATGGCGATCACATTATGCCCGTTCAACTGGATGTAACAGATTATAAGCAGGTTTATAAAGCAGTGGAAGACACCATTGCGCGTTTTGGCCGCATAGATGTCCTGGTTAATAATGCCGGATTCGGTATTATGGGCGCCGCAGAAGCTTTTACAGAGGAACAGGTACGCAGCCAGTTTGAAACCAACCTGTACGCACCGGTAGAAATTACAAGGGCGGTACTACCATATATGAGAAAGCAACGTTCCGGCAGGATATTGCAGGTGAGTTCAGTTGGCGGACGAATAACCAGTATAGGATTAAGCATGTACCAGAGTGCAAAATGGGGCTTATCAGGATTTAGCGAAGCATTGGCTAAAGAAGTCGCCCCACTGGGTATCAAGGTAACTTCAGTAGAACCTGGTGGCTTCCGCACTGATTGGGGAGGTGACTCTATGTCTTATGCGGAACAGATAGAAGGTTATGAATCTACTGTGGACAGCAGAAGCGAGATGTACAAAAACAAACAATTCATTCCCAAAGGGAATCCTGACAAGGCTGCAAAGGTACTGGTCGAACTGACAGATCATCCGGAGCCTCCCATACATCTTGTATTAGGTAGTGATGCCACTTCCCTATTGCAACAGGTAGATGCGATCAGACGGGATGAACTTGAAAAATGGCTTACTGTCAGCAATTCTACTGACGGGGATGATACTAAATAATAATTCTTAGCTTTGAATCATTACGCATAGCTGCTTTCCGGCAGCTATGCTATTTGACTATAACCGGGGATGATATGAATGAGCAAAAAACAACGAACCAGATCACTTACTCCTGTTACTATGATCAGGTAAGAGAGGGAGAACAATTTGTACCCGAGCATGTATTCAGTTATCAGCTATCCGGTACGCTTACCATGACTGATGGCGAGAAACAGTATATCTTCCGGGAAGGTGATTTCCGGTTAACCAAAAGAAACAGTCTGATAAAATTCACCAAACAGCCTCCGGTAAATGGTGAGTATAAAAATATCTCCGTATACCTGGACCAGCAAACACTCAGAAGCTTTGGTACTGAGTATGGGTATACATCAGAGAAACATCTGCAAACGCCACCTGCCATATTGCTACACTCCCACCCTCTTTTGAAAAATTATATGGATTCCTTACAACCATATGATGATTTGATGAAAGGGGATAATGATGTATTACTGTCATTAAAAGTAAAAGAAGCAATTGCTATTCTGCTGCAAACAAATCCGACGCTGAAAGATATCCTGTTCGATCTGACAGAACCCGGGAAGATCGACCTGCAGGCTTTTATGAATAAGAACTTCCATTTTAATGTATCGCTGGACAGGTTTGCTTATCTGACAGGTAGAAGCCTTTCGACCTTTAAGCGTGACTTTGAAAAAGAGTTTAATGCGGCACCTGGAAAATGGCTGCAGCAAAAGAGATTGCAAGAGGCATATTACCGGATCAAGGAGAAAGGCGTGGCTCCCTCAGATGTCTATATAGATGTGGGATTTGAAGATCTCTCCCACTTCTCTTTTGCGTTCAAGAAAATGTATGGGATGGCACCGAGTAAAATCTGATGCTCATCCGCGCTAAATCAGGCTACAAAAATCCGGAAACAGGCTACTTTTATTTTTTCGCTGAAATTGACCTTTGCGGTATAATACCAATAAGGTTATAAGATGAAAAAAGTAATACTGATCACAGGCGCATCATCAGGAATAGGCAAAGCTACAGCCATCCGGCTGATCAATGAAGGATACATTGTTTACGCCACCGCGAGGCGAATGGATAAATTAAAAGAGCTAGCGGACCGTGGTGCACGGGTGTTACAACTGGATGTAAATGACCATGAAGCTGTTCAACATACCGTATCTGTGATTGTAAAAGAACAGGGACGGATAGATGTTCTCTTCAATAATGCAGGTTATGGGATCATTGGGGCAGTAGAGGATGTTGATATTACTGAAGCACGCGAGCAATTTGAAACGAACGTGTTTGGCGTGGCAGCGTTAACAAAAGCTGTATTACCTGTTATGCGGCAACAGCAATCAGGAAAGATCATTAACACGTCTTCAATGTCTGGCAAAGTGTACGCACCGTTATCGTCCTGGTACCATGCATCGAAACATGCCTTAGAAGGCTGGTCAGATTGCCTGCGGCTGGAGGTTAAACCATTTGGGATAGATGTTGTGATCATAGAGCCTGGAATGATTGCTACGGAGTTTGGGGATGTTTCGATACCGCATATGAAACAACTTGCAGCGGCGGGCCCTTATTCATCTATGTACAAAGCCCTGCTTACTGCTGTTGAGAAATCCATACAAAAAGCACAGTCCTCCTCTCCTGATGTTATTGCCGATGTGGTATCCAAAGCCATCAAAGCCGACAAACCTGCCATCCGCTATGTAGCGGGGAACTTTGCCAAGCCTGCGCTTTTTATCCGCCGATGGTTTGGAGACAGGATCTATGATAAGATTGTTATGAGCCAGCTCAAATAACTTTAATAATTTTAACCTGTCTGCATATAAATCCGCAGTAACATGGCATCTAAAAAACCAGCGCATATTGTACTGAATTCTCTTTCAGCATTGCACGATTTACTTGGACTGCCCAAACCTGAACATCCGCTGATATCTGTTATGTATTCCAAAAGCATGCAATACCAGCATCGGGAGGCAGATAATGTAGTGATCAACTTTTATGCGATCTGTATTAAAGAGGGTTTTAAAGGGAAAGTGAAATATGGTCAGCGCGATTATGATTTCAGCGAAGGTGTAATGGCGTTCCAGGGACCCGGACAGGTATCTGGCGTGGAATTAGCAGATGAAAAGGATTTTACCATACAGTGGGTGATCTTTCATCCGGATCTGCTGCATGGCTATCCGCTGGCTAAAACCATAAAAGACTATGGTTTCTTTTCTTATGCTGCTAATGAGGCATTACATCTCTCGGAAAAAGAAAAAACAACGATTGCCTCTATATTGGTCAATATCGAGCATGAGTATCATACAAACATTGACAATTTCAGCCAGGATGTGATGGTCGCAAATCTCGACCTGTTACTCAGCTATTGCAACAGGTTCTACAACAGGCAGTTCATTACACGTAAGAAAGTGAACCATGACCTGCTGGTAAAACTGGAAGACCTGTTGTCGGACTATTTTAATAGTGGCATGGTACGGCAGTCAGGACTTCCATCAGTACAATATGTCTCTGCGCAGCTAAATGTTTCACCTAATTACCTGAGTGATATGTTAAGGACTTTAACAGGTCAGGGTACGCAGCAACATATTCATAATAAAGTAATTGAAAAAGCAAAGGAGTTTTTGACGACCTCAAAATTATCCGTGAGTGAAATAGCCTATGAACTGGGATTTGAACATCCACAGTCATTCAATAAATTGTTTAAAATCAGGACCGGCACAACACCTCTCAAATTCAGAGCAACGTTTAATTAACTGATAATCCCTGCTTAAGCAGCCGCACTGTTAAAAGTGTAAAAATTGCACTTCATAAAACTAATATTATTAGTAATATTGCTAAATAAATTAGTTATTCGTAAATCAACAGTCAGGTATGCCAGCAGAAAAAGCAGATATTATTTCACAATTGCAGAAGGATATCCTTCGTTTGCAAGGGTTCAGGTCGAAATCCGCCGATAGTACGCCGGATATAGACCTGGGCCCTATAAATACTGCTTTTCCCAATGCTACCTTCCCTACAGGCGCTGTGCATGAATTCCTTTGTGCTGTAAAGGAGCATTCCGCAGCTACAACGGGCTTTGTGAGTGCCTTGACCGGCAATCTGATGCGGCATGGCGGCGCCTGTATCTGGATCAGTGTGGCCAGAACACTATTTCCTCCTTCCCTGAAGACTTTTGGTATAGAGCCGGACAAGGTCATTTTCATAGACCTGCAACGGATAAAAGATGCTCTCTGGGTACTGGAAGAAGCCCTCAAATGTGAGGGTATTGCAGCGGTGATCGCTGAAATACCGGAGATCAGCTTTACGCAGTCCCGGCGGCTGCAGCTGGTGGTAGAACAAAGTAAGGTGACCGGTTTTATCCTCCGTACCTCTGCCAGAAATGCAAATACAACAGCTTGTGTAACCCGCTGGAAGATCACTCCATTACCGAGCCAACTGGAAGAGGGCATGCCAGGTGTTGGTTTTCCCCGCTGGCATGTAGAATTACTAAAAGTGCGCAATGGCCGTCCCGGCGTCTGGAACATGGAATGGGCCGATGGAAAATGTGTTGTTATTTCAGATAATAAAGCGTCGGCTTCTACGCAGGAGCGGCGATTAAAAGCGGGATGATATGTCTAAGCGATTTGTCTCGATATGGTTCCGTCATCTGCTGACTGACTGGCTTGTACGCAAACAGCCAGGACTGCAAAACAAACCCTTTGTTTTTACCGCCCCTGTACACAACAGAATGATCATTACTTCGGTCAGTCCGGCAGCGGAAGCACAGGGCATCAGAACAGCCATGCCGCTCGCGGATGCAAAAGCTATAGTGAGCTCTTTAGAAGTATTTGATGATCAGGCTGAAAAAGGTTCTCAATTGCTCAAGGCATTGGGCGAATGGTGTATCCGTTATACGCCTGTGGTAGGGATAGATATGCCAGATGGCTTGCTGTTGGATGTCAGCGGCTGTACCCATTTATGGGAAGGAGAACGGCCTTATCTGAAAGAGATCGTTACAAAACTCCGTGCCATAGGTTATGACGTGCGTGGCGCTATGGCCGATACTATTGGGACGGCATGGGCTATATCCCGCTATGGGAAGGTAACGCCCATTATTAATGCCGGGGAACAGTCTGCCGCATTGATGTCGTTGCCCTCCGCCGCCTTGCGGCTGGAAGAAGATGCTCTTGCCCGTTTACAAAAACTGGGATTACACCAGATCGGTAGTTTCATGAATATGCCCAGGGCTGTATTGCGCCGCCGGTTTGGGCAGCAGTTATTATTAAGGCTTGGGCAGGCATTGGGACAGGAAACAGAGGTGATCGAGCCTATTTATCCTGTATCGCCTTATGAAGAGCGGTTGCCTTGTCTGGAGCCAATCCGCACAGCTACCGGTATTGAAATAGCTGTTAAGGCCTTACTTGAACAGCTCTGTCTTCGTTTACAGAAAGAAGGCAAAGGACTGCGTACCGCTATCCTCAAAGGATACCGGGTAGATAACAGGATGGTACAGGCGGAGATCGGTACCAATCGTCCATCACACAATACAGACCATCTTTTCAACCTATTTGAACTGAAAATACCGTCCATAGAACCAGCATTGGGGATTGAGCTTTTTACATTGGAAGCACTAAAGGTTGAAGACGTCTCCCCTTCCCAGGAAGTATTATGGATAGGCAACCCTGGTTTAAAAACACCTGCTGTAGCAGAATTGCTGGACAGGGTGGCGGGCAAGGTCGGCGAAGAAAACATCCGGCGTTATCTACCTGCTGAACATTATTGGCCAGAGCGATCTATCAGACCGGCAACTGCTATTGAGGAAAAACCAACTACGACATGGCGTACAGATAAACCCCGGCCGGTACAATTATTGTTTAAGCCCGAGCCTATTGAAGTCACAGCACCGATACCAGATTATCCACCGATGTTATTCCGGTATAAAGGCAAATTGCATGAGATCCGCAAAGCGGATGGTCCGGAGCGTATAGAAAGGGAATGGTGGCTGGATGGCGGTGAACACAGGGACTATTATAATGTAGAAGATGCAGAAGGACAACGTTACTGGTTATTTCGTTCAGGACATTATTCGGGTGATAATTCACAATGGTTTATTCATGGCTTTTTTGCATAGTTAAAGTAATGATATATGAGCTACATTGATCTGCAGGTAACGACTAATTTCAGTTTCCTCCGGGGAGCCTCTCATCCAGAGGAACTGGTAGAACAGGCAGCATCTTATGGCTATAAGGAGATTGCCATAACCGACCGTAATACACTGGCTGGCATTGTACGGGGTCATGCTGCTGCTAAAAAAAAAGATATACGTATTATTCCTGCATGCAGACTTGACCTGATGGATGGTCCCAGCCTGTTGGCCTATCCTACTGATAAACCAGCTTATAGCAGGCTTTCCGCGTTGCTGACGAAGGGCAATCTGCGTGCAGAAAAAGGAGACTGTCATTTATACAAAAAAGATGTGTATGAACATGCTGAAGGAATTAAATTCATTGTAGTACCACCGGAACAACTGACACCAACTTTTGATTTTGAAGAACCATTCAAAAAGGCCTTAAAAGAATATGGCAGCGCTTTAGGCACACAGCTTTACATGGCTGCCACACGATCTTACCTGGGCGATGATCAGAAAAGATTATACCGTCTTTCGCAATTGTCCTCTCAATACCATATCCCATTGGCAGCTACCAATGATGTACATTATCATCATCCTGAACGTAGACAGTTACAGGATATATTGACCTGTGTCCGCGAAAAATGTACGATCTATAATGCAGGATTCCGGCTGCATCAGAATGCTGAAAGGTTTCTGAAACCTATTGCTGAAATGGAGCGTTTATTCCGTCAGTATCCCGGTGCTATCAGGCGTACAGAGGAAATAGCCCAGGCCTGTCAGTTTTCACTTGACAGCCTGAAATATGTTTATCCGCAAGAACTTACTACTGAGGGACGTACTCCGCAGGAAGAACTTACACACCTTGCCTGGCAGGGTGCCAGGGAACGTTTTGGAGATAATATACCAGAGAAGATCTCGTCTGCGATCGTTTATGAACTGAAATTTATGGACCAGATGAATTACGCCCCCTATTTCCTGACAGTGTATGACATTGTACGTTTTGCCAGAGAGCAGAAGATTCTTTGCCAGGGACGTGGTTCTGCTGCTAATTCAACTGTTTGTTATTGCCTGGGTATTACCTCAGTGGATCCTATGGAAATTGATCTGCTGTTTGAACGATTCATATCTTCGGCCCGCAATGAACCACCTGATATTGATGTGGATTTTGAACATGAGCGCAGAGAGGAAGTCATGCAATACATCTTCAAAAAATACGGTCGTGACCGGGCCGCTATAGTAGCTACAGTAACCCAACAAGGGCACAAAGGCGCTATCAGGGACGTGGGAAAAGCGATGGGCTTATCCGTGGATACGATCAACCGTTTATCTTCTTCGATCTGGCATCATTATGATGAAAGTCTGAGTGCAGAACGGATTGCAGAACAGGGTTTAGATATTAATGACCCACATCTCAGGAAAGTATTAGAACTGACAGAGCAGATGGTAGGTTTTCCACGACAGTTGGGACAGCATACAGGAGGCTTTGTAATTACGCAGGATAAACTCTCAGACCTATGCCCTATTCTGAATGCCCGCATGGAGGACAGGACCTGTATTGAATGGAACAAAGATGATATTGATGCACTAGGATTTCTGAAGATAGATGTACTGGCGCTGGGTATGCTGACCTGTATCCGGAAGGCTTTTGATCTTGCAAAAGCACACCATGATAAGGATTTCACATTAGCGAATATTCCCCAGGGGGATACGGCCGTATATGAGATGATCAGTCAAGCCGATACCATTGGCGTATTTCAGATTGAAAGCCGTGCGCAGCAGTCGATGTTACCACGGCTAAGGCCTAAAACTTTTTATGATCTGGTAATTGAAGTGGCGATAGTACGGCCAGGGCCTATACAGGGAGATATGGTGCATCCTTATTTGCGCAGGAGGAATGGAGAAGAAGAGCCTACTTATCCTTCACCGGAGTTAGAAGATATCCTTAAAAAAACATTGGGCGTTCCCCTCTTTCAGGAACAAGCTATGAAAATAGCTATAGTTGCGGCTGACTTTACACCAGCGGAAGCTGATGAACTGCGTCGTAGTATGGCTACATTCAAAGCAAAAGGAGTGGTTGCCAGATTTGAAAAGAAGCTGATCGAAGGCATGATGAAGAAAGGTTATGAAGAAGAATTTGCACGGCGCATCTTCAAACAGCTGGAAGGATTCGGTAGTTATGGATTCCCGGAAAGCCATGCCGCCAGTTTTGCATTGCTGGTTTATGTATCATCTTATCTCAAGTGTCATCATCCTGATGTATTTGCCTGTGCCTTACTCAATAGTATGCCTATGGGATTTTATCAGCCTGCACAGATCGTGATCGATGCACGTAATCATGGTGTGGAAGTAAGACCGGTTGATGTAAATCACTCCAACTGGGATAATACCTTAGAGGAATTAGTGGATAACAAACATTGCGCTTTACGCCTGGGATTCCGTCAGGTGAGAAGTTTACAGCAGGAAGAGATCGAAATGCTTGTATCCGCCAGAAAAGCTCCTTATATTACTATACTGGCCCTACGGGAAGCGGGTGTATCTCAGAATACCCTGGAAAAGCTGGCAGATGCCGATGCATTCAGGTCATTGGGATTAGACCGCAGACAGGCATTATGGGAAATATCTGCACTGGGCGATCGTCCTATTGGTATGTTTACCGGCAGGCCATCAGAAAGTACTACCGAAAAACCAGTAACTCTTCCGAAGATGACCGAAGCAGAGCATGTTATTCATGATTATAGTGCAATGTCCCTCTCATTGAAAGCCCATCCTGTGAGCTTTGTGAGGGAGAAACTCAGCATGCTGCACATCCGTTCTGCACGAGATCTGGACAACATAAGCGACGGTATGCCTGTGAAAATAGCAGGGTTGATACTTGTAAGACAAAGACCCGGAACAGCAAGCGGGATCTGTTTTATTACAATTGAAGATGAAACAGGATGTGCGAACCTGGTAGTATTCCAGAAGCTGTATCAGAAATTCAGAAAGGAGATCCTGCAATCCAAACTATTGATGGTAGAAGGCAGATTGCAACGTGAAGGTGAAGTGGTACATATTGTCGTGAAACATTGTTATAACCTGACAAAACTGTTACATCAGATGACAACGATCAGAGAAGAAGACATGCCACCACCAGTACAATCCGCAGAAAATCAGAAAACCATATTCTTTACGGAGGATAAATCAACAGATAATCAGACCAATATACAGGAGATCAAACTTCCCGGTGCCAGGAATTTCAGATAAGTACTCATTTTTCTGTCATTGGCAGGATATATACAGATATAATAGTACATTTTATAAAAAACAACCTATGAATCGGTACTTCATCCTGCTAATAGCCATGCTTTCCGGTAAAATCACACAGAGCTATGCACAAAATAACCCAGTGCCATTCACTGATATGATCTCGAAAGAGTGGAAGCTTGAATTTTACGGAGAGAATGGCAAAAAGCAGCCTCCTTCCCCACAACAGCAGAAAAGCAGGATGATCTTTAGTAAAGACAACAAGGTTTTATCTATTGAAAACGGGAAGAAAGAACAGGGCAGCTGGCAATATGATTCCTCAAAAAAGCTATTGACCATCAACAAGCAGACAGGGGAACAACTCCTGCTCCAGGTAATAAAACTGGACCAGGAGCGGTTTGTAGCCGGCTACCAGGACCCGGCAGGCGTTGTATTGGAGATACATATGCAGTCGGTCAGGAAATAAGTTATTTCCCGGTTACTTCGATCCATACAGGCGCATGATCGCTGGTTTTTTCCCAGCCCCGTACCTGACGATCAACTCCTCCGGCTTTCAGGCGTTTATCGAAATGAGAACTCAACAGGAAATGATCTATACGCAAACCGGCATCACGGCCATAGGCATTCCTGAAATAATCCCAGAAAGTATAGATCTTTTGATCCGGATATAATTTACGGATAGCGTCTGTCCAGCCCTGTGCCAACAGTTCCTGAAAGGCGGCCCTTGTTTCGGGTCTAAACAGGGCATCGTCCACCCAGCGCTCCGGCTTGTATACATCAAATTCAGTAGGAATAACGTTGTAGTCGCCCGTAAGTATTACCGGAAAATCTTTCGACAATAATTCCTTTGAATGGGCTTTAAAACGCTCAAACCAATTAAGCTTATAGTCGAATTTAAGCCCCGGAGCAGGATTACCATTAGGAAGGTAAAGGCAGCCCAGTACGAAGTCGCCGTTTATCACGGCCTCAATATAACGGCTGTGGGTATCTTCCGGATCGCCGGGCAGTGCACGCCTGATCTCCTCCACCTGCATATTGCGACTTAAGATCGCCACGCCGTTCCAGCTTTTCTGTCCGTGCCAGATGGCATTATAACCGGCATCTTTTATAGCAGCTTCAGGAAATTTCTCCTGTGGGGCTTTCAGTTCCTGTAAACAGACAACATCCGGCGCCGTTTCTTCCAGCCAGCGGAGTAAAACGGGTAAACGTCCGTTAACGCCATTGACATTATAGGTAGCTATCTTCATAATAATCAGCTTGGTTCAATTACAGTTAGCGTTCGCAGCGAAGATAGGGAAATAGCAGTTACCTGTGTTAACCAAACCATGGCAGTATATTTTTAAACCACCTGTGCAATTTCGGGGCGAGATATAAAAAGCTATAAATTTGCGTTATGGAACATCTACTGAAACATTTCTTTTTCAAGACTGTGGGATGCCTTGATTTTGATGCTAACACGGCCGGCAGTATCAAATATGAGGACTATAATCCATTTATTAAGATCCTTTTCCTGGAAGCAGGTGCTGAAGTAATGGTAGACTTCCACGAATATACGCTTGAACAGGATGCGTTGTTCTTTATCAAAGACGGACAATGGTACAAATTCTCCGGTAAGGGTACCTTATTATATTACAACCGTGATTTTTACTGTGTACAGATCCATGATACAGAAGTAGCCTGTGACGGGTTACTTTATAATAATGTATATGATATACCAGTGGTATTCCTGGACGAACAATCGTCTCAGCAGGCGAGGCACCTGTTGCAGGAAATAAAGAATGAACTAGCTGCTGAAGATAGTAATATGGAGGAAATGATCCGTATTTTCCTGAAGCAGCTCATTATACGTTCTACCCGCATGTGGAAGAAGGCGCATGAACTGGGAGATAATAGCGTGGCACAGGAGGTGGAATTTATCCGGAGATTCAGCCAGTTGGTGGAAGCTCACTATACAACCCATCACAACGTGGCCGATTATGCTGATATGTTAAATATTACGCCGAAGGCGCTGAGTAAACGAATATCCAGGCATAGCCCCAAAAGCCCTAATGATATTATTAAGGAACGCATTATACTGGAAGCTAAAAGACTGCTGATCCATACAACCCTCAGTGTAAAAGAGATCGGTTATAAGCTGGGATATGAGGACCCCGCTTATTTTGTACGTCTTTTTACGAACCAGGCAGATACTTCCCCCCTGCTTTTCCGCAAAAAATACGTTGAGGGGGAAAAAGTACAATAAGAATCGCCATTCGTGCATTGATCGCCCCTGACTGCTGGTGTAGCTTTGTGATATCAAATTAAATAATCACAATCAACACAGACAAAATGAAAAAGCAAATACTTTCTCTCGCGGCAGCAACCTTATTAAGTGTAGGCGCAATGGCACAGAATGTAAATCCTGACAATGATCCTAATATTGACAGTCACACCAAGGCCTTCCTCCATGCATTAAATAATAGTGGCGGTTCTCCTATTGAAACATTATCTCCGAAAGATGCCCGTGCAGTATTGGTTGGCGCACAGAAAAGCGTGAAAGTGGATGTTTCCGGCGTTACAATAACTGAAAAGACGATCTCACAGGACGGCCAGACCATACAACTGCATATTGTACGCCCTGAAGGCGCTAAAGGAGTATTGCCTGTATTTATGTATTTCCATGGCGGTGGATGGGTATTAGGTGATTTTCCTACCCACCTGCGTCTGGTACGCGACCTGGTAGTAAGTTCCGGTGCAGCAGCGGTATTTGTTGATTATACTCCGTCTCCTGAAGCACATTACCCTATAGCTATTAACCAGGCGTATGCAGCAACTAAATGGGTAGCAGCCAATGGTAAAGAAATTAATGTAGATGGAAAACGTCTGGCAGTAGCAGGTAACAGCGTGGGAGGCAATATGGCGGCTGTAGTAGCGTTGATGGCGAAAGATAAAAACGGACCTGTTATCAGAGCACAAATACTCTTATGGCCTGTAACAGATGCCAATTTCGAGACAGGTTCCTACAATCAGTTTGCAGAACAACGTTTCCTGACAAAAAATATGATGAAGTGGTTCTGGGATAATTACGCTCCCGACCTGGCGGTAAGGAAAGAAATTTATGCTTCTCCATTACAGGCAACACCGGAACAGTTGAAAGGCTTACCACCAGCAGTAGTACAGACAGCCGAAAACGATGTACTGCGTGATGAAGGCGAAGCATATGCCCGTAAAATGGATGCAGCAGGTGTGAATGTAACAATGATAAGATTTAATGGCGCTATCCATGACTATGGTTTGCTGAATCCTATCGCAAACACTCCGACAACACGTTCAGCAATGCTGCAGGCAGGAACTGAATTGAAAGTTCGACTGAAATAAGCAAAGGTTATAAAAGTGAGCAGGCCCTGACTACGTATTGAACGTAGTCAGGGCCTGCTCACTTTTATATAGGCGTATGAGTGAAAAAAAATATTTTTATTAACTTGGAGTTAACTAAAAAACAAGGAAAGAGAATTATATTTGAGTATTGTTTGGAAAAACCAGAAGTATCCATTCTAAACAGGCAGCATAAGCCTGATCCCCCCTGGAGATTTTATTGTTTTGTTATACGGTCATATAGCTTTAGAAGGCTACAATGCACGGCATCTGTTATGCTATTGTATTGATAATGCTTTCAATATTATTTACTATTCTTTTCAAATATATTCTAATAATTCGTAAACAAAATAATATAACATGATCACATTCAAACCTGTAGAAATTAAGTTTAACAATGAGAGAATAATGAGCCCTTACGAGTATGACAAACTGGTAAGAACAAACATTCATGTAATTTTATCCGCCAGGTTTGTACCACCGCCATTGGGTAGTAATCAGGTGCTGGGGCACGTTCGGGTCAAATTCAAGCCAGGTTATCGTTATACCTCAAATTAAACCTGCCTGAAATGTCTGAAAACAACGTCCCTATCCAAAGCAACAATACTAACAACCGTGGTAATCCGCTTAATATGGAATTACTACGGGAGATAGCTGACAATCAAAAGCAGGAGCTCAAATACAAGCAACAGGAGTTAGCGATAAGGCTCAAGGAAATTACCATGACACATCAGCTCTCGATGAAAAACATCGATGTACATGCCGAACATTTAAGGAATTCACCTAAGTATGTTTTCAAGCTCAAGTTCATGGCGTATTCACTGGCTGTTATCGTCCTGCTTATTTTGATTGTTTTCTTTTCATATTGTCTTTATAGCGGAAATAAAGAAATTGTCATGAGAGTGATAGAAATAATTGTCACGGCACTTCTGAGCGGAAGCAGTGGTTATGTTCTCGGCAAGACAAAAAATGAACGGACTGAAGCCGAGACATCATCATCAGGGTAATCCGTACAGCTGTTGCCCTCCAATGCATCTCTGCAGCAGCCATTAAGATCAAACACGAATAAGTATTATATTTGGTTACACCAAAACCCGGATATGTTACACATTGGTCTTATTAGGGAGGAAAAACAACCGCACGATAACAGGGTAGCATTTACGCCACAGCAATGTCAGTGGATCATTAAACATAACCCACAGATAAGCATCACTGTTCAGCCATCTGCCTGGAGATGTTTTACAGATGATGAATATAAAGCTGCAGGAATTCCACTCTCCGAAGACCTCTCCCATTGTGAGGTATTATTAGGAATAAAGGAAGTACCTGCCGAAAAACTGTTGCCCGGAAAAAAATACCTGTTCTTTTCTCATACACGTAAGAAGCAGCCACACAACAGGCATATGTTGCAGACTATCCTGGAACGCAATATTACCCTGATCGATTATGAATGCCTGGTACATGAAGATGGCCAGCGCATACTTGGATTTGGGTTCTTTGCCGGAGTAGTAGGCGCTCATAATGGCTTGTTGACCTATGGAAAAAAGACCGGGCAGTATAAGCTGGTACCTGTCCACAAGTGTCATGATTTTAAGGAACTGATCAATCACTATTTCGGGGCCAAACTGCCGCCGTTAAAGATCCTTATTACCGGATCCGGCCGTGTGGCAGCAGGTACACTGGAGGTGATGGGCCTCCTGGGCATTAAATACATTCCCCCGGAGGAATTCCTGATCAACAGTTACGCTTATCCTGTATATACACAGCTCAAGGCTGGGGAACTATATCTGCGGAAAACAGACAGGACCTATAGCAGGGAGGATTTTCATCTTCATCCGGAAGAATATGATTGCCGCTTCCTGCCATTTGTAACGGTGACGGACATTCTCATGAATGGTATCTACTGGGATCAACGCATTCCGCCACTATTCACCTGGAATGATCTGGCGAAAGACAACTTCCGCATTAAGGTCATTGCTGACATTACGGACGATACCAATGGGTCCATTCCCTGTAACCTCGGCGATTCCAGTATAGATGATCCTGTTTATGGCGTGGACAGGCATACAAGAGAGAGGACTGCTCCCTACCTGCCAGATAAGCTGGACATGATGTGCGTTAGCAACCTGCCGAATGAACTTCCCCGGGATGCGTCACAGTATTTCGGCGACCAGCTGATGAAATATGTGTTTGATGAATTACAGCAGGCTAATAGCACTATCGTACGTAATGCGACTATCGCGCATAATGGTACGTTGACAGAACGTTTTGAGTACCTGAAGGACTATGTGGAAGAACAAGACAAGGTACATGATTAGATAATTACGCAGGTTAAGGGGGATGCCCGCTAGTATATTTGTTCCTTTATCGCTGGCTTTTTGTTTGGTATAATCCTCGTGGGAGAACCGGCTACAGACAGGCGGCAGCTTTCAGCCTGCCTGTCTGCAGTATCTAACTATAGATACAGATAGTAAGCCTGCAACAATGAAACAAACGCCGGCGTATACGTTTGCTGATCCACTTCCCGGATAGCTATTGACCCAATCTTTGGTTCGACCTCTTCCCGGCTGAAGATCCCAATGCTACGAAAATAATCATGCCGTTCACTCTGTTTAACATGTAATACTTCCTGCAAATGGAATCCTGCCATATTTGCCATCGTCGTAAACTCAGCAAATGGACGGTAAGGCAATAAAACAGAGAAGGCTCCTTCGTGCTTCAGTTGCCCGTCAATAACCTTTAACAGGTCATTATAATCCAGCGTTGTAGCATGCATGGCCTGATTACGCAGGTGATTGCCACTTTTCAGATCTGATTCGTAAAAAGGAGGATTGGTAATGATGAAATCATACTGTACGTCAGTTGTCAATTCCCTGGCATCCGTCTCAAGGACCTGCAGGCGCTTATTCCAGGGTGAGGCCGCAAAGTTCGACCTGGCCTGACCAGCAGCAGCCGTATCCAGCTCTATGCCTGTTATGACAGCATTGGGTAATTGCTGCGCCAACATGAGTGACAGTAGTCCTGTGCCGGTGCCAATGTCCAGTATCCGCGATACATCCGGTTTTCCGGCCAACAGATGAGCAGCTGTACTGGCGCCCTGCAAACAGGCGTCCGTGCAGACCTTCATCGCGCACGCATCCTGGTATATAGTGAATTGTTTAAAACGGAAATAGTGATTTGCCATCTTCAGTTACTAGTGTTCAAAACCAGCCCTTGCTCCAGGTACAGCATCCAGTCCTACGAATTCTCCTGCCTGGTACTTATACCATGCAGTTATCGCTATCATCGCAGCATTGTCTGTACAATATTCAAATTTAGGGATGTACGTCTGCCAGCCATACTTCTCACCATACTGTTGTAAGGCTGTCCGCAGACCGGAATTAGCACTCACCCCTCCTGCGATACCTATCTGTTTGATACCTGTTTCCTTAGATGCTTTCACCAGTTTGTTCATCAGGATGCTGACAATGCGATGCTGGATGGAAGCACAGATATCCGCCATATTGTTCTCTGCAAATTGCGGATCTTTCTGCTGTTGTTCCTGCAGAAAATAAAGGATAGATGTTTTAAGACCACTGAAACTGAAGTTCAAACCAGGGATCTGCGGTTCGGGGAATTTGAACCTGTCAGGATCTCCCTGTTTAGCATATTTATCGATAAGAGGTCCGCCGGGATATGGCAGCCCCAGTAATTTGGCGCTCTTGTCAAAAGCCTCACCGGCCGCGTCATCCAGCGTCTCTCCGATCACCTTCATACTAAGAGGGCCATCGCAGCGTACGATCTGGGTATGCCCTCCCGAAACGGTCAGACATAGAAACGGGAAAGAGGGTTTCTCATTTCCGATGAAATTAGCTAAGACGTGCGCCTGCATATGATGCACCGCGATCAGAGGAATATCCAGCGCCAGTGCCATAGACTTTGCAAAACAGCTGCCTACCAACAAGGAACCGATGAGGCCAGGCGCCTGTGTAAAGGCAATGGCATTCAGGTCCTCTTTGCGAACTCCGGCCGTTTTCAGGGCCTGGTCCACTACGGGAACAATGTTCTCCTGATGCGCTCGGGATGCCAGTTCAGGCACGACGCCACCATATTGCTCATGAATAGTTTGATTGGCAATAAAATTAGACAGGATCTCTCCATCAGCCAGCACGGAAGCGCTCGTTTCATCACACGATGACTCTATGGCCAGTATTTTTACAGACATGCCCGCAAAGGTAGGAAATTATAGCCTTATCAATTGCTTCTGATAGCCACCACCGGATCCAGCTTGGATGCCAGGTAGGCAGGGATAAATCCTGCGATAATACCAACGATCGTCGAAATGGACAATCCTAGTATAACGTTGCTTAAAGTGAGTGTAAATTCGAAGAAACCGAGGCTGTTCACGCCTATAGTGATGATATATACCAGGAATAGTCCCAGCAATCCTCCCATGAGACAAAGGATGATGGATTCCAGCAGGAATTCCATGAGGATCACTTTCTTGCGGGCGCCAATGGCTTTTTTCAATCCTATGATATTGGTACGTTCCTTTACGGTCACAAACATAATATTTGCAATTCCGAAACCACCTACTACGAGGGCGAAAAAGGCTATAAACCCTCCTCCCAGGTTCACCATACCGAACATCTTGTTCAGGTCTCCGCTTACGGCAGTGATCTCATTCAGGGAGAAATCATCGTCTTCTTTAGGTCTTAAACGGTGTACGCTTCTCATAACGCCCCTCAATTCATCTTTCAGCTGCAATAAAGTGGCTCCCGGAGCAGCTTTTATGATCAGGAAAGGATCGGCAAAACGGCGCTCATCCACGATGGTACGGCCGTATAAATAGGGTACAACAATAGAGTTATCATAGTTAATCCCGTCCACCAGACTGGCTCCTTTCTTCTTCAGTGTACCAATGACGCGGCAGGGCCGGCCGGAGATAGACACGGTTTTACCCAGCGCCTTATCCGAAGTACCAAACAAACCTTCCCAGATATTGGCGCCTAAAATTGCCACATTAGCGCCAGCCTCGTTCTCTTTACCTGCAAAGAAACGGCCACCTACGAACTTCATGGCCTGGATCTTCTCGTAATCGCCACTTACTGCAAATAACTCGGTACCTTCCATATAGTCATCCCTGTATTCTACCCGCTTACCTCCTGAAGAAAAGGCAAATGCAGACAGGCCCGCGCTATGCACCTTCTCCCTGATAGGTCCCAGTTCCTGAAATTTAGGCAACGGACGGTTCACAAATTTCCACCACGGGAAATCCGGTCCACCATCCCAGGGCCATTTCTGGATATAGATCACGTCACTACCCAGAGATTCCACCTCATTACGGACGTTCTTTTCAAGACTATTGGTCGCGGTTAACACGGCGATGATACAGAATATACCAATGGTGATACCCAAAAGGGACAGGAAAGTGCGGAGCTTATTGACCCGCAACTCGAGGATAGCCATTTTCAGACTATTCCATAAAATTTTGATCGTGGCAATCATAGATACATGTAAATTAAAGATTAAACGTGACAATTCCGTACCTTTGCACACATTTTCCGTTATAAACTAATATGAAGTACGCAAGCGAGATAAATAAAAGGAAGACATTTGCCATTATCGCCCACCCGGATGCCGGTAAAACGACCCTTACTGAGAAGTTCCTCCTCTTCGGGGGCGCTATCCAGACCGCCGGTGCTGTAAAGTCAAATAAGATCAAGAAACATACTACCTCCGACTTCATGGAGATAGAGCGGCAGCGTGGTATCTCTGTTGCGACTTCCGTAATGACCTTTGAGTACCGCAATACCCTGGTCAACCTGCTGGATACTCCCGGTCACAAGGACTTTGCTGAAGATACCTACCGTACCTTAACGGCGGTAGACAGCGTGGTACTGGTGATTGACTGTGTGAAAGGGGTGGAAGAACAAACCGGTAAGCTGATGGACGTATGCCGTATGCGTGATACCCCGGTTATCATATTCGTGAACAAACTTGACCGCGACGGTAAGAATCCTTTCGACCTGCTCGATGAACTGGAAGAGAAACTGAACATACGTGTTCGCCCGCTGAGCTGGCCCATTAACATGGGTAAAGACTTCAAGGGTGTATACAACCTCTATAACAAGAGCTTCGTATCGTTTGCGCCCAACAAAAAGGCCACTGACGAAGATATTGTTGAACTGAGTGACTTGAGCAGCAGTTACGTTGATGAGCATTTCAGTGCACAGGATGCCGCCCAGCTGCGTAACGACGTAGAACTTATCGAGGGTGTATATGATACTTTTGATAACACAGATTACCTGGAAGGTAAAATGGCGCCTGTTTTCTTCGGTAGTGCCGTAAATAACTTCGGTGTGAAAGACCTCCTGGATACTTTCGTGGAGATCGCTCCCGTTCCCCGCGACCGTGAATCCAGCGTGCGCGAGATAAAGGTGAGCGACGAAAAATTCAGTGGCTTCATCTTTA
This sequence comes from Chitinophaga sp. S165, assembly GCF_003182155.1. Lineage (GTDB taxonomy): Bacteria > Bacteroidota > Bacteroidia > Chitinophagales > Chitinophagaceae > Chitinophaga. The sequence goes on along the minus strand of NZ_QGTG01000009.1, from coordinate 95,180 downwards.
AGATACATGCCAACCTGGACCCTCGTCACCGTGACCGTATTGCCTTCCTGCGCGTATGTTCCGGCCGTTTCGAACGTAACAAATTCTACAAACACGTACGCCTCGACAAAGATGTGCGTTTCAGCAATCCATACAGCTTCCTCGCCCGTGAAAAGAACATCGTAGATGACGCTTATCCCGGTGATGTGGTAGGTCTGTTCGATACCGGTAACTTCAAGATCGGTGATACCCTTACCGAAGGAGAAAAGTTCTATTTCACCGGTATTCCAAGCTTCTCTCCCGAACTGTTCAAGGAGGTAGTGAATAAGGATCCGATGAAAACCAAGCAATTGGAAAAAGGATTACGTCAGCTGACCGATGAGGGGGTAGCCCAGTTGTTCACCCAACACGGCGGTAACCGTAAGATCATCGGTTGCGTGGGCGACCTCCAGTTTGAAGTGATACAATACCGCCTGTTGCAGGAATATGGCGCTTCCTGTCAGTTCAATACATTGCCTTTCTATAAGGCTTGCTGGATCACTGGCGACAAGCAGAAGGTGGAAGAGTTCATCCGCTTCAAACAGGCAAATATCGTAGAGGATAAAGACGGGCACCTGGTTTACCTGGCGCAGTCCGAATGGTACCTGAATACAGAGCGTACCAACAATCCGGCTATCGAGTTCCATTTTACATCAGAGATTCATAAATAAAAAAGCCGCATCCTGTGATCAGGCGCGGCGTATTAAGAATTGTACGACCAACTCAAATCGAAGTACAATTGCAGACTGTCCTTATGTATGTAAAACAATAACGCAAAGCTATACCAGCTTTGCGTTACTTATTTATACAATCGGGAATTTGATTTACGCAATTGGGAATTCAGACCGGATCCGGCATTATCGCTTTGAATATTGCATGATGATCTCCCGGGTCGTTTTCTCTTCTTTGCCTTCAAAATGAGCATCCATATGCGTTTCATCTTTCCAGCGGTATATTATCTTCTGGGGGTAAGGGCTTTGGAGGTTTTCTGCTACAAAACCAACGGTTTTCAATACACGTAATTTAAACAGGACAGGCTCTCCCGTAGTTTTATCCTTTACAGCTGCAATCGTGAAATAGATAGCGTCCCCATCTCGGAACAGGAACATATCATCCAGTTTGGTACTGTCACTCCCTTCTATGCGCATAGTCCTGCCCTTCCAGGTATTATCGTCAACACGTTTCCATTTTTCGGCATAAATACCCAGCCTGGTCTTCATTGTCCAATATCCCTCCATACGGTCCAGGAAATGAAAATCAGCCAGGTTTACCTGTGCGCTTGCTATATGGCAGGCGCACAGGCAGAGTATTGTTAGCAGGCTATTGCGGAACGACAGCTTCTTCTCCATACATCTGTGATTTATATTTATGGGATGGAGAAGCTATGAATGGGCCAATATTCAATGATTGCCATTTCTCGTCAACTATCTTGATAGTAGCATCATCTGCAACGATGATATTGGGCCAGTCACGTTCGAAATTATCCAGCAGACGTGTTTTCAATGTTCCGTCCATTCCAATACCGGCGCCGGTCTTACCGGGATGTCCAGGCAATGCAGGTCGTACAACAAAGCTATCGCGACGGGGATCCAGGTTATTGCAGAAGCGCCACAGTGCAGAAGCCAGATCGCTGACATCTACAGTATGCTCTACGTACAATACCATTTTCACAGCCGTCATTTCCGGCAAACTGTATATCTGTTCGTTCAGCTCCTTAATATGCATAGGACGGGCCTTCTGCACCGACACCAGGATACAAGGAATATCCTCTTTCAGCAGAGAGTCATTGATCCCTTTTACTTCCGGAAAACGTTTCAGGATCTCTTCTTTGTTAAACGGATGCTTCTCTATGATCAGTTCACTCTCTATTTCCTCTTCGTATTTGCGGGTACCGTCAATACACATTTTACCGCCGAAGCCCATCTTCGAGCAGGAATGGTCCAGCACATCCATCGGCCCCTGGCTGAAATAGATGTCTGTAGCCGGGTTCAGATTTTTGAACATGTACCTGGCCAGCTCCTTATAGTCCTGTATATTGGTCCCTTCATCCGCGACCGCCAGTATCTTATTGAACATCATTTGTCCGGCGCCCCACATCGCATTCATCACCTTTTGCGCTTGTCCGGGGTAATCTTTTTTTATCTGGGCGATGACCAGGTTATGGAACACACCTTCCACCGGCATTTCCATGTCGATGATCTCAGGTACCATCGTCATTTTGATTGGCGCCAGGAAGATCCTTTCTGTCGCCTTTCCGATCCAGGCGTCTTCTTGTGGAGGAATTCCCACTATCGTGGAAGGGTAAACGGCATCTTTACGGTGCGTGATAGCTGTTACATGGAAACGTGGGTACCAGTCTGCCAATGAATAGTAGCCGGTATGATCTCCGAAAGGTCCTTCCCAGATCAGTTCTTCCTCCGGATCTACATATCCTTCTATTACGAAGTCAGCATCGGCAGGAACTTCAATTTCCGGTTGTGTGATACATTTTACCAGTTCCACCTTCTGCTTACGCAGGAAACCGGCCAACATGTACTCGTCTACATTTTCCGGCAAAGGTGCTGTAGCGGAATAGGTATATGCAGGGTCACCTCCCAGGATCACCGCTACCGGCATGCGTTTCTTCAGTTTTTTATATTCCATGAAATGCTTCGCTGACACTTTATGTTTGTGCCAGTGCATACCTGTCATGGTTTTATCGAATACCTGCATGCGGTACATGCCCACATTACGGGTACCTGTATTCGGATCTTTGGTATGAATAACGGGGAGTGTAATGAACGGACCGCCATCTTTAGGCCAGCACTGCATTACGGGTATTTTAGTGAGGTCAGGCTCTGACATGATCACTTCCTGGCAGGCGCCTTTTCCACTTACTACTTTCGGCATCCAGGATGCGAACTGTCCCAGTTTAGGAAGCATCGCCAGTTTATCCAGCAGACCTTCTTTAGGTTTTGACAATAATTTCACGAGTGCTTCTATCTCATTCGCCACATCATCCAGCTCCTGTACTCCCAGGGCCATACACATACGTTTGTAGCTGCCCATGGAATTGATCAGTACAGGGAAATCGTATCCTGTATTTTCGAACAACAGCGCTTTTCCCCCGTTGGGTGATTTACTTACCCTGTCGGTGATCTCCGCTATTTCCAGCTTTGGATCTACATAAGTTTTGATCCTTATCAGTTCTCCTGCCTTTTCTAGTGTATCTATGAAGTGTTTCAGGTTCTTATATGCCATATTTCTTATTACGATAAATGCGAATGACGAATTACAATCGGTGCAAAGATACACACAATCATAATTCGTCATTCGTAATTCCGCTGGCCGGTTCAGACCGGAGGATTTGTCCGGTGCCGGGAGATGTGCTTCCCGGGCCACTGCCCTGTACCCCGAGCGGTTAGCTGCTTTCCTGCAGGAAACCGGTCCTGGTGCTGGCAAACCTGATCACTGCGCCGACGCCTGGAACAATTATCTTACAATCCAACTACAATAGGACCTGTAGCGATCACCACTCTTGGTGCGCGCTGGTAGACAACTCTTGGACGTGGAGGCGGTGGCGGAGCCGGTACATATACTACCGGTGCTGGTTCTACATATACTACCTGAGCAGGTGCAGGACGGCAGCTGTAATAAGCGCCTCTGTAGTCTCTGCCACAATCATCCCAGCGACCGTGATGAACTCTGTAATTCTTTACACGGCAATCATTATGACGATGACCGTGGCCTCTTTTTCCTTGTGCTTGTGCTCCGAGTATACCTCCCCCTATCAGCAGTAATACTAATACTATCTGTTTCATACTGTTGTCGTTTAAAGTTGTTGGAAAAAAATAAAGATTGGAATAGTTGTCCGTTAAGAAATAATAATTTGATGAATAAAGATGATGGCGTTCGCTTGTTTTATTAAACGGTATTTTTTAATGTATAGTATGTGTATTCGGTTCGAGACATTTGTTTTGTTCTGTCTGGTTGATAAAATTCAAGAAGTATGCCAAAAAATCGTTCTCTGTTTTGTGTGGTTTATTATTAAGTAGTTTGTTGAGTAGATTGTTGTTTGTTGATTGCGTTTGTTGATGCGTTTGTTGATTGGCTTCGAACGGACCTTTTCCAGATGGGCCTACGGGCTGTACTCCTTTTCGAGCCCTTACTATCGGGCGTTATCAAGCGTGGGGACATTGAACGCTATTTAACTCCCGTCAAGCGTATCAACGCTCTCAAAGGACTAAGGCCCGTAGTCTCCATCTGAAACGGTCCGTACCTCCAGGCACTATATTATATTATGAAGAGTTGTTTTTATGCTCGCTCACTTTGGGGTTTCGATCTCGTTTTTGTTCTTATTCTTCGTACTATCTATTGCCTGTTGCCCCAATGCATTTGTCGTTCATCTATTGCTATGCAGATGTTGATGTTATTATTTATACGCCTATTTATGTTACTGTTTATGCTGCAGTTGACACTATGGTTATTGAGATACTGATCATCATATTGAGAACCTTTATTGATGTAGCAGTATTTTTCTCATTGATTAATTCTCTAACTATTAAAACAGAAGAGAGTGGGTTAATGGTTGATGGGTTAATTGAAGGGTGGAAGGTGAACGAAGGATGAAGCGAAAATAATGAAGGGCTGAGAACAGTTCATATGGACATCTGTTTCTGGCAGGTATCCGAATAAAAATAGCCTGTATCAAAAGTATGATACAGGCTATTTTGTTTTATCAGTAATGGATTATGGATTATAATCTTTTATAGTCTTTATATTATTTATAGTCTTGGACAGTTCGATACTTTTTGTTTCTTCCAATGATTGGGTCCGTAACCTCCACCGCCGCCAAAACGGTAGCTGAGTGTGAAGCCGGTGAAGACGTACCAGTCGTCGTACCTGTCAGAACCACGCTTTGTTCCGTCGGTAGGATATGAGGTCGGACTTACATGTCCGCCGGTCACTTCGTCGCCGCGGAAGGCAAAGTCTACGGCTTTTGAACCCCGGGACCTCAAAAGGGAGTTTCGGTCAACATAAGTAAGGCTTACGTCGTCCAGATAGTCTGTAAAGGTTTTACGGAAGCCTATTTCGAAGCCCGCGATCCAGTTGTCAGTAAGCAATATCTTAACACCGGCGCCAAATGGGATGGAGATCTGACGAAGGTTGTATTGTTTACGGGTAGGATATTGCGCCATCCCCTGCCCTTCTGTACTCAGCGGCCTCAGATTGACGGTATTCCCCTGGGCATCTTTGGTGGTAGGATAAAAACTGAAAAGCGCTACGCTACCAAAGACGTATGGCGTAATACGTTTTTCGTCCAGGTCCAGGAAGTTAAATTCAGCGCCCAGTTGCGCTTCGAAGATCGGAGAACGGAAGCTGAGATTACGTTTCAGCAGCATGGTGTCAGTATTGGTACTGTCTGCACCTGCGATCCTGCCATAAGTTAAGCCCGCACGGAAAGTGAGGTAACGGTTCACATCACGTTTTACAAATGCCCCTATGGAGTAACGGGTATATTTCAGGTCGACCCGTTGTTGTACCAGGTCGCCGCTGTAATTACTTGTTCCTAAAAAACCTCCGGCCTGCCAGTATTGACTAAAGCTTTTAAAGGGGGCACAGATCAATAAAACCACTACTACTCTATTCCATACAGCACGAGACAGGCATTTTTTCAATAAATTTAGATTTGGCATCAATTAAGGGGATTGATTAAAGATCATGTTTAGTCCTTCCGGAAGCACTCCGGAGTATTTCAGCAGGCATAAGGGGTAAACAGGCTAAGCAATCGCAATAATTGTACTAATTATACTTTAACGCCAGAAATAGATAAAAATTGTTAAATATTTCTAAAGTTGCGGTCGCAAATCTAATACTTTTACTTTCTTCTACACAAAATGTACTCAATAACGTTTATCGTTAAAACGTTTTTTTTCATAATCTTCAGTCAAAATCTTACATTCGATACGTATCACTTAATTAATTGTTTAATATGTGAATTATTATTAAAGTAATAACAGCTTACAGGAACGTTAGAAAAACCTTCGTAAACCATTTAACACCTCAAATCCACATTTACTATGAACCACAACCCTCCGGCTCATGAAATGGAGCTGATGGCACTCAAAGCATTATGTTTTGCAGATGACCACATATCAGAATCGTTCGAGATGAAGGATGTTTCGGAATGGCTTGGGATCTCGTACTCTTACTTCTATCACAGTTTTACCACCGTAACGGGTGAACCGTACTGGCAATACGTCAAACGTCATCGCCTGGAACTCTCTGCAGGTTTGCTCAGACATAGCGGATTTAACGTCAGCGAGATTGCCGACCGTACCGGTTATGCCACCGTTGCAGCCTATACCAAGGCATTCACGCAGTATTTCAACAAGAGTCCCCGCAGCTTCAGGAAGATCGACATTCTCCCGAATGAAAAACGTACCCTGGAAATGGTCGATATCATTGTTCAGGCCTTTGATAAAAAGGGCCACTTCATGACGCCTTTGTTCAGTTTTGAGATGACTGAAACAGACCAGCTGCCGGACAGTACGCTGTTCTATACATTGCTCTCCCGAGGCCAGGACCCGATCGCCCAGATGATCATGAAAATGACCAGGGAGGAAATGCGCATGCGTAACATCGTTTCGGCATTGAACCTGACTAATGCTAAAGTCATCACCAGTACACTCGATTCTGTGCCGGTGAACGACTATGAGCGAATGAGCATGTATGCCGGTATATTGATCCCCAATAAGGATATTACTAATCTCTTCCTGCAAACGGCCGTTGCTGAGCGACTTATGGCCAAACGTATACCCGGAGGACATTATATCACACTGCCGGTACAGACAGACTTTGCGACTGCCGGCATTCCCATGTACGAATTTATTGACAGGTACGTAAAAGAAGGTGTATTCAAAATGAGTGGTACTCACTTCTTTATATCATTGGTGGCCCCGAATTCCTGTGTCATCTATATTCCACATCTTAAACAGTTGCTGTAGAAATCATAGTAGTTGATGTCATTGTTCTTCTAATTGCAATTCTCATTCTCCTTTTCCCTCTTTAACATATATATTTGAGGGAAATACCGACTGTCCATGAATGAGGTGAAGTTGCCGTTTAATGCCAGACTGGCATTTACCCTATTATGTATTATACTGATCATTTATATCGCCCGTCTGGGCCATACTTTGATCATTCCCCTGGCATTTGCTATGCTTGTGGCTATCATGTTATTACCGCTGGCCAGTCAGCTGGAGAAATGGCGTTTCTCCCGTGGCGCAGCCGCATTTACCGTCGTACTTCTTTTTGTGATATTGCTTGTGGGCGTTCTGATGCTGCTCGCAACACAAATGGGGGCTTTTGTGGCGGATTTCCCACAATTGCAACATCAACTGATCCAACAGGTGGAGTCATTACAGACATGGGTAAACGTTAAATTCCATATTGATTCCACCCGGCAGATGGACTACCTGGAACAAATGGCGATGGGCACACTGGGATCTGCTACTTCGTTCGTAAGCACTACCCTGCTCTCTCTATCTTCCATGCTGATCTTCATTATTTTCGTACTGCTGTATTCCTTTTTCCTGCTGCTTTACCGTTCGCTGATCGTCACCTTCCTGATACGACTGTTCAGGGGACAACATCGCGATAAGCTGCTGGACGTGATCATGCAAACACGATACATCATCAAAGGATATGTATCCGGCCTGATGATAGAAATGATCGTGGTCGCCTTTGTAAACTGTTCCATGTTCTGGATACTGGGCATCAAATATGCTACCCTGCTGGGTATCATGGCAGCATTGTTCAATCTCATTCCTTACCTGGGCATATATATTGCTACCATCATCTGTATGGTGCTGACACTGACTAACAGTTCCCTGGCCACTACCATACAGGTCGGCAGCGGCCTGCTGATCGTTCACTTCCTGGACAGTAACATTTTACTGCCACGCATTATGGGTTCCAAAGTGAAGATCAATGCACTTGTCACAATTTTAGGGGTTGTTTTTGGAAACCTTATCTGGGGAGTTCCGGGTATGTTCCTTGCCATTCCTTTCATTGCCATTCTGAAGATCATTTTTGAACATATAGAATATATGCAGCCCTGGGCTATTTTATTGGGCGACGTAACGTTGAAGGGAAAAAAGAAACCGGTGCTCCCAAAGGACCCGGATCCTGTCAGTGAATAAATCGTAAAGATGGAAGTACCTGCGCTTACGACCGGTAACATCAGTCTCCGGCCGATAGATGAAAAGGATATTGCCGCGCTATTCAGCCTGTTCTCACACGAGAAAGTGGTGCGCTTTATGGACATCGAACGTTTTGTCAATGTTTCAGAAGCGGTACAACTGATCACTTTCTTCCGCGACAAACTGACCAGCGGAGAAGGTATGCGCTGGGCTATAACCACGAATGGACGGGATGAACTGATCGGTACCTGTGGCTTTCATCATATAAACAGGACGCACTATAAAATGGAACTGGGATATGATCTCCTCCCTGCTTACTGGGGCAAAGGCATCATGACCAATAGTATACATCGTTTACTGCAATACGGATTTGAGGAGTTACAGATGAACAGGATCGAAGCATATGTTGATCCCGGCAATACTCTCTCCTCTCAATTGCTGCAAAGGCTGGGATTTGAACAGGAAGGCAAGGTCAGACAGGCATTCTTCCAGAAAGGTAGGTTTGTGGACGCATTCATTTATAGCCTGTTGCAGAAAGATTATAAATATGACATGCAGTTTTAGACAGACTCAAAGACTTATCTGATAACTAAAGACATACATAAACAAAAGGAGCTGCCTCATATAGAGACAGCTCCTTTTCTGTTAACTGGTTTTATTCTTTAACGATCTTCTTTATCGTTCTTTTATCTCCCGTAACAATTTGTATGATATACATACCCACAGGCAATTTGCTAACATTCACACGATAAGTGTTTCCTGTTGTCAATCCTGAAAAATAAACCTTTCCATTGATGTCTGAAAGGGTGATCTGGCTTTTCTGTTTATTGCTTGCTGGCAGATTGATCGTCACCTGATCATGTGCAGGCACAGGATAAACTGTGATCTGTGATGCCTGATCGGCTTTAGGAGCAGCAAGTGCAATGGTTGATTGTCTTGCAGCGGCAGTACCGTAAACTTCCAGTTCATAGATTGAATAACCATACTCTGATCCACGTGCCGTACCATGTATGCGAACATATCTTGCAGTTGCAGACAAGCCGCTATGATCGTTATTCAGTGAGGTGTTACCCTGGATGTTTTTCGCTGTCACCCAGTTTGCATTGTCAGTTGAGAACTGTAACAGGTAATCCCTTGCATAGGCAGCTTCCCAGGCTATTTTAACCTGAGAGATATTGTAGTTGCTTCCCAGGTCAACAGTGATCGTTTGCGGATCTACATAAAGGGTAGCTGACCAACGTGTTGTGCTATTGCCATCCACTGCATAATTGCCTGCAAACTCAGCGCCTTCTATAGAAGATACCGCTACTGTTTTATTCAGGGCGATATTGGTAGCAACAGGCGTAGAAACCTGTGTTCCATATACTTCCAGTTCGTAGATAGAATAGCCGTAAGTTGTACCACGGGCAGTGCCATAAATACGAATATAACGTCCGGTACCACTCAGGTTCTGGAAGTCGTTACTCAGTGACGTATTGTTCTGAACGTCTCTCAGGAGACTCCAGTTCGCGTTATCGGCAGAGATCTCTACACGGAAATTCTTACCGTAGGCTGCTTCCCAGTTGATCTTCACCTGAGAGATGCTGTAGTTATTGCCCAGATCAACAGTTATTGACTGCGGATCGATGCCTTCTTCGCTTGCCCAGCGGGTCGATGCATTGCCATCTACTGCATTACCTCCGACAAGTGTACCGTCTTCTATGGATGTAACTGTCACTGTTTTTCCTAACGCCAGGTTAGTAGGAACAGGGTTAGTACCACCACCAGGAAAATCATCCGCAGGAACTAACATACGCTCGCGTACCCATGCACCTGCTGGTTTCAAACGAGCTGGGGTCCACGGACCATTAGAACATGTACCTGACTGCCATACAGCGCCTGAACGGAAGTCGTCGGAGTAGTTCCAGTTTGTCCAGCTGATCTTTTTGTTGCGCATCAGATCGATGTACTGCTGTGCCATAGCGAAATCATTTTCGCCATCGCCACTCGCTTCCTGTGTACCGAACTCGGTTACGAATACAGGAATTCTGTCGGACGCTGTGTTCAGCTGGTTCAGATACTGTGTACGGTGATCTCTCGCATAGAAATGGAAAGTGTACATGATGTTCGGGAACTGCAGCGGATTGTTGAAGATGTCTTGCAGGGAACCATCGCCGGAGAGGCCCATAGTGGACCATCCGTGTGTACCTACAAGGATCACCGCATCATTATCAATAGCGCGGATGAAAGGGATCATCTGGTCTGCATAGGTTTTGATCTTCGCCCAGGTAGCACCTGAGTTAGGCTCGTTACAGATGTCGTAGATAATGTTGTTCTTGTTCTTGTGTGTGTTGGCAATAGCCGAAAAGAATGTTTTCGCTCTGGAGAGGTTGTAGTTTGGATCACCTGGCGATAACTGGTGCCAGTCTACCAATGCATACATGCCACGTGCGGTGGCTTCTTCGATAAGACGGTTCACCTGTGCGGTAAAACCAGCAGGATCGGTTTCGTAACCGCCTTCCTGTACATACAATGAAATACGCAGTACGTCTGCACCCCAGTCGTACGCCAGTGCGTCAAGCGAGGCGGCAGTCAGACAACTTCCCCAGCCGTACCACTGGATACCGTGGGTACTCATACCTCTAAGCTGGATAGGATTGCCATACTGGTTGCAAAGTTTGGTACCGACCACCTTGAGTTGACCGTTTTTAGCTACCGGAGTTTGTGCGTGGGCATACGCTGCTAAGAACAGGCTTAGCAATAGAACAATTGGTTTGATTTTCTTCATGCTTACATGTATTTGGTTATTCTGAGAATACAGGTTGTTCACATTCCGGTTCTGAATTACAGCTGGCTACAGGTACATAACAATGGAGATGAAAAAGGATACGGTTATATCGGGTAAATATATAATATAAATTAAAGAACGGTTTACTCATTTTAAGCGGTACAAAATCCTATGTATACATTAACGTTAGGCAGGAACTACTCACTAACGAGGCAACCTTCTGTAATTTTTATATGGTTGCATTTACTGCTTTTTACTACGTTTGTAAGCATATAATCTTTTTCAGTATAATGAACTACAGGAACGCAACATTAGAAGACCTGCCGGAAATCGTCGCTATTTACAACACTACTATTGCAGGCCGTATGGTAACCGCTGATACCGAACCTGTTACGGTCGAAAGCCGCATTCCCTGGTTCAATGTACACTCGCCCGAGAAACGTCCTTTATGGATGGTGGAAGACAATGGCGTAACTGTTGGCTGGGCCAGTTTTCAATCTTTCTATGGTCGCCCTGCCTACGACGGAACTGCTGAGATCAGCATTTACCTGCATGAAGATCACCGTGGCAAGGGTTATGGCAAGACGATCCTGCGTTATGCTATGGAGCAGTGTCCTTCCATCAAGGTACACACCCTGTTAGGATTTATCTTCGCTCATAATGTTCCGAGTTTACGTTTGTTTGAACAGCTGGGATTTAAGGAATGGGCTCACCTGCCGGATATTGCTGTATTGGATGGTGTGGAAAGGAGCCTGAACATCCTCGGCAAACGTATCTATTAAGATAAAAGTTAATTGATTTATCATGTGGTGGATATATGCTTTACTCTCTGCCTTATTCGCTTCTCTGACTGCCATCTTTGCCAAAGTTGGGGTATCGGGGGTGAATTCAGACCTGGCAACTGCTATCCGGACGATCATCATATTGATCATGGCCTGGGGCATTGTATTTTTCAGGGGTGAGGGCAAGGGTTTACAGCATCTGTCGAAGTTCAGTCTGATCTTCCTGATATTATCAGGGATGGCTACCGGTTTGTCATGGATCTTCTACTTTAAGGCTTTACAAATGGGTAAGGTCTCTCAGGTTGCTCCGGTCGACAAACTAAGTGTTGCGCTGACGATCATTCTTTCCGTCGTTTTCCTCAATGAGGCTTTGACGATTAAAACTGCGATCGGTGCTGTGTTGATCATTGCGGGTACTTTAATACTGATTTTCTAATGATTGACGGGGTCAATTACCATAAGAGATATTCTAGCTGCAATAAGCTGGAAGACCATCTAATTAATTGGCAATTAATCGATAGCACATACTTGACTTAATCAATAGTTTAAGCTTACTACTTATCCGCGGTCCTTTGCTGCGGATTTTTTATTTCCGGAGATATCTGGCTGAGTAGTACCTGTTTCAACTTTATCCCTCCCTCAAAATTTAATTGCCGATATGGTTTGACTACGCTTTATACATGACGTATACATGCTTCATACACGACGCATACATGGATATAACTTGTCAGTCAGAGACGTCCTTATTAAAAAGCGGATGGGGCTTACAGTGATTCTGGTGTTGACCTTCTAGCTCGCAGTTCGGATGGAATCCCTGGCTGCACTTCTTTGAAGCTTCGTGCTTTTGAGCTTTTTTATGGCGGTTAGGCTTTGGAATACTTATTTAACCCCTGGTAGGCCGCATCAGCGTGCTTCAAAGAACTGAAGGCCAGTGATTTCCATCCGAATGCTCACCGCGGCCGGTCTTCAAAACAAATATCAGGGTTCCGTATAGTAGAGCTGGTAGCTTTTTTGTATCTCGATCATATATGTCTCATTTTCAGCTTCTTCATGTTGCCATATTCCTGGTACCACAGGCCTTTTATATAGATTTCACTAAACAAAAGGCCTGTAAAGCGGCCCAATAAGCCTGTGCATAGGAAACCACACCCTTTTTGCGGGTCTGATAAGCTAATGACGAGCCTTGAGCCAGATACGACCTATCTAGCGACTGACGCGACATCGGTAGGTTAGAGCAGATTGACATTGTAAAATCGTGGCATAGGGTTCATAAATAGCATATCTATTAAGGCATCGTGATATGTGCAACAAGATATGCGATACAGTAGCGATAGATATAAGCGACAGATATGCGAACATGTGACGATACATACAGGGCATATATGGTGATACATATGGCAGTACATAACGCTATTAAAGTATGATATCATATTTGGTCGTTCTGCTATTATTTTGGAGACCGGCCGTGGTGAGCATTCGGTTGGAAATCACTGGCCTTCAGTTATTTGAAGTATGCTGAAGTTTCATCCCCAGGGGTTTAATGGAACTACAAACTGCCTAACTGTCCAAAAATGCCCGATAGAAAGGAACTTCAAATAACTGCAGCCAGTGATTCCATCCGAACTGCGAGCTAGAAGGTCAACGCTGGAATCACAGTACCCCCCCATTCGCCAATTCTGGGCTGTCTCGTTTCTGTAAGGTAGATATAACTATATTAAAAGGTCATTTAAAGGTCACTTCAATATCGATTTGATATATAAATACCCTTTTGGTGCCCTTATGGTATCCTTTTAATAAGCCGATCGCCAATTGATCCGGTTGAGGGATGCGATGCGAGAGGTAACGGATGCAGGACGAAATAAATGATGTAAAGAAAAAGGTGTACCCGATAAGGTACACCTCACAAAATATATTCGAAAGCTAATTCTTACTTGGTGGTAATCAACTCCTTAATGCGCGTTATTTTGTATACGCAACGGCGGTCGCCGGCAATGATATGATCAGCACGTTTAACGTCTACGTCTTCTCCCATCAGGGCCTTGAAAGTATTCAGTTCTGATTCGCAAATATTTGCGCACTGGGTAGCGGCACAGCAGATAGGGCAATGGTTCTCGATGAAGACGAAGCCGTCTTCTTCTTCCCGCCATTCTGCAAGATAACCTTCGGAACTACGGATAGACGCAAATTGCGCCAGCCTTTCTGCCAGGCCGGTAATGCCTGTCAGTGCGTTCATATATTTCTCCTGCTGCTGGAACTCGCGGGCAGCCACGACCTTTTCGAGTGCGTCTTCCCCTAGTTCCTTGCGAATGGTTTCTATTATTTGCAGCGTCAGCTCCACATGTGTGTCAGGAAAGTGAGCATGGCCCAGCGGTGTAAGGTCCCAGATTTGAACAGGCCGGCCTACTCCTCTGGATGTTGTAGCCGACACCACAAGCCCCTCTTCTGCCAGCTTCAGCAGCTGCAGACGGGCGCCCTCTCCTGTCATACGTAATGCGGCTGCCAGCATAGCGGCCGATTGAGGCCCCTTCGTTTTCAGTAACTGCAGAAATTTATCGGCAGTCGCCTTTGTGATGGGTCTATAATTTTCCAAGTTATTACTTGTTTTATTCTCAAATGTCGTAATTTTGTAGGAGTTAAAAAAATTTGTTGCCTGAACAACAGCTTAAAACAGAGGAGCATTAAATGAACGTATTGATCTTCAACGGCACAATGGACAGTAGTCCCTATACCACTGCGAACCAGTTGACGGGCTACTTAAGTGAACAGTTCCGCCAAAAAGGATTTTCTACGGAGGTGTTCAGCCCTGTTGACGGCCATATTCCGTTCTTTGCATATCCGAAGGGTGACATGCCCGATTCCGTTAAACATATGTGCGACGTCTTTCTGAAAGCAGATGTGCACGTATGGCTCACCCCCCTCTATCATGGCAGCATGACCGGCGTCATGAAGAATACACTGGATTGGCTTGAAATGACCAGCAAGCTCAGTACTCCTTATTTAACGGGAAAGGTTGTAGCTTTGATATGCTGGGGAGACGGTTCTCAGGCCATGCAGGGCATCAATGCAATGGATTCGGTAGCCAAAGCCCTCAGGGCATGGGTACTACCTTTTTCAGTGCCAATCATGAAAGAGCATTTATATGATACGGAAACCAGGACGTTCACCGCATCTTATAAAAATAAGCTTGACAGGATGATCTCCCTCCTGGGAGACTCCAGGATCGGGGAAAAACGGCCGGTGATAAATACGCCCGGTGACCTCTGATCGGAACAATGGTAAAATAAAGGTGAAATCTGAAATAAAGGAAGCAATTATTATGATAACAGTATCAGAAAAAGCAGGCGAATATATAAAGGCGCTTATGGTCAAGGAGAATCACGCTCCTGGTACCTTCGTACGCGTTGGCGTAAAAGGCGGCGGTTGCTCAGGATTGGAATATGTGTTGAAGTTTGAAGCTACCGACCACCAGGATGGTGATCAGACCTTTGAAGATAAAGGCGTGAAAATAGTGGTGCAGATGAAAAGCCTCCTGTACCTATACGGCACTGAGCTGGACTATTCCGATGGTCTGAACGGGAAGGGGCTTTACTTTAACAATCCCAACGCTACCCGTACCTGTAGCTGCGGGGAGAGCTTCGCGGTGTAAACCTTCACCCGGACTTCTGCATTACTTAATTAACTCGGAAAATGAGAAACAGCAACGAAATAATAGATGACATAGCCAACCGGGAGTATGAGTTTGGCTTTACAACCGACATCGAGATGGAGATGGCGCCGGTGGGTCTTAATGAAGAGACCATCCGCTTTATCTCTGCTAAAAAGGAAGAACCACAATGGATGCTGGAGTGGCGCCTGAAAGGCTTCCAGGCCTTTAAAAAGATGCAGTTCCCAAAATGGCAGCATTTTGAAATGCCTGAACTGGACCTGCAGAAGCTTTCTTACTATGCCGCACCTAAGAAAAAGAAACAACTTAACAGCCTGGATGAAGTAGATCCGGAGCTGCTGGCTACTTTCGAAAAGCTGGGTATTCCCATCAACGAACAGAAAGCACTGGCCGGCGTTGCTGTAGACGTTGTTTTTGACAGCGTTTCCGTTGCCACTACTTTCAAAGAAAAATTACACGAACTGGGCATCATCTTCTGCTCTTTCGGTGAAGCGGTAAGGACACATCCTGACCTCGTAAAAAAATATCTGGGTACCGTAGTACCTCATTCCGATAACATATTTGCCGCGCTGAATGCTGCTGTATTCTCCGATGGCTCTTTTGTATACATTCCGAAAGGCGTGCGCTGCCCGATGGAACTGAGCACCTATTTCCGTATCAACGCGGAAAATACCGGCCAGTTCGAGCGTACCCTGATCATTGCTGACGATGATTCCTACGTAAGCTACCTGGAAGGCTGTACCGCTCCTAAACGTGATGAGAACCAACTGCATGCTGCAGTTGTGGAACTGGTTGCAATGGAACGTGCAGAGATCAAGTACTCTACTGTTCAGAACTGGTATCCTGGTGATAAAGACGGTAATGGCGGTATCTATAACTTCGTGACCAAACGTGGTATCTGCAAGGGAAACAGCAGTAAAATATCATGGACACAGGTTGAAACCGGTTCTGCTATCACCTGGAAATATCCAAGTGTGATCCTCCAGGGCGATGATGCTGAAGGTGAATTCTATTCAGTAGCAGTGACCCGCAACAAGCAGATCGCTGATACCGGTACCAAGATCTATCACCTGGGCCGTAACACCCGCAGCCGTATCATTTCAAAAGGTATTTCTGCAGGTCACAGCGACAACACTTATCGTGGTCTTGTACAGGTAGGTCCGCGTGCTGCGAACGCACGTAACTTCACACAGTGTGACTCCCTGCTGATAGGTGATCGTTGTGGCGCACACACCTTCCCTTATATCGAATCAAGGAACAGCACTGCTACCGTAGAACACGAAGCAACTACTTCCAAGATCGGGGAAGACCAGATCTTCTATCTGAACCAGCGTGGTATAGAAACAGAAAAGGCTGTAGCACTGATCGTAAACGGATATGCACAGGAAGTGCTGAACCAGCTCCCGATGGAGTTTGCGGTGGAAGCGCGTAAACTGCTTTCTATCACACTGGAAGGAAGCGTAGGATAATTAAACAATTTACAAAGCAAAAACAACAGAGAAACATACAATCATGCTGACGATTAAAAATCTGCACGCAGAAGTAGACGGTAAACAGATCCTCAAGGGCATCAACCTCGAGATCAAAAAAGGAGAAATGCATGCTATCATGGGCCCTAACGGTTCAGGAAAAAGCTCACTCTCTTCTGTGTTAGCGGGTCGTGAAAATTATACTGTTACACAGGGTGAAGTGATCTTCGAAGGAAAGAATCTGCTGGACATGTCTCCGGAAGATCGTGCACGCGAAGGCCTGTTCCTGGCGTTCCAGTATCCGGTAGAAATTCCAGGTGTATCTAACCTGCACTTCCTCAAGACTGCCTTAAATGAGATCAGGGCTTACCATAGTCTGCCTGCGATGGAATCAAAAGAATTCCTGAAGCTGACCAAAGAAAAACAGCAGTTGGTAGATTTTAATGCTAACCTGATGAACCGTTCTCTGAACGAAGGTTTCTCCGGTGGTGAGAAAAAGAGGAATGAAGTGTTTCAGCTGGCTATGCTCGATCCGAAATTAGCCATCCTGGACGAAACTGATTCCGGCCTCGATATTGACGCCCTCCGCATTGTAGCTGCCGGCGTAAATAAACTGCGCAGCGCAGATAAGGCTTTTATGGTTATTACCCACTACCAGCGTTTGCTGGAATACATCGTGCCTGACTTCGTGCACGTGCTGTACAATGGCCAGATCGTTAAGACTGGTACCAAAGAACTGGCACTTGAGCTGGAAGAAAAAGGCTACGACTGGCTGAAAGAAGAGGTACACCAGAAAGAATCTGTATAACGCAAAAAGAACATGACGAGCGATAAATCATTCTACGAATTTATATCCAACGGGGTACCTGGTCCCGAGCAGAAAGTAGATGCGGACAACGCCATCCTTCCTGCCCGCAAGCTGGCTTTTGGCCGCTTCAAGGAACTGGGTCTGCCTACCGTGAAAACTGAAGAGTGGCGCTATACTAACATACAGCGCTACCTCAAAGACGCTTTTACCCTGGCACAGGAAGAGCAGGGCACAGTAACGGCAGAACAACTGAAAGCGGCCGGCATCCCACAACTGGACAGCTATCGCGCTGTACTGGTGAACGGACGCTTGCAGGCCGACCTCTCTACCCTGCCTACCGGTGGTAAGATCACCGTTTCCAAAGTGAGCGACGCTGCCGGCAACCCACAATTGCAGGCATGGTTCGACAAACATCCGCACCTGCAGTCGCAGCCTTTCGCTGCTCTGAATGCGGCCCTGTTTGCTGACGGCCTGTTCATCGAAGCAGGTGTGAACGCCAGTCTGGACAAGCCTTTACATATCATTCATGTGTATACTGCTTCGGCGAACGCCTTCATTCAGCCCCGTCACCTGATCGTGCTGCATAAGAGCGCAACGCTGGAAGTAATTGAGAGTGCTGTAGGAATCAATGATAACGCGATCGCTTTCGTAAACGGCGTAACAGAAGTGGTACTGGAAGAAAATGCAGAACTCTGGCATTACAATATCCAGAGCACTGTAAAGAACAGCCGTCACATCTATCATACTTCTACTACACAGAAGGCCGACAGCCGTTATCATCATTTTAACTTCACCCTGCCATCTGCAGAACTGACCCGTAACAACCTCAGCGTAGCGCTGACAGGTAGCAATACGGAAACCAATCTGCACGGCCTCTACCTGGCTACAGGTACCCAGCATGTTGACAACCACACTTTCGTGGATCATCTCGTGCCTAACTGTAACAGTAATGAGCTATACAAAGGAGTATTGCTGGACGACGCCAATGGCGTATTCACCGGTAAGATCCATGTACACCAGGATGCGCAGAAAACAAACGCTTTCCAGCAGAACAACAACCTGCTGATGAGCGAAAAGGCCAACATCAATTCACAACCTCAGCTTGAAATATATGCAGATGACGTGAAGTGTAGCCACGGTTTTACCGTAGGGCGCTTCAGCGAAGAATCTCTGTTCTATCTCCGCTCCCGTGGTATTGGTGAAGAAGCCGCTAAATCATTGCTGGTAAATGCATTCGCATTTGATATTACCGATCAGGTACACATACCGGCTTTACAGGATTTCCTCGCAGAAAAGATCCGCCAGTATGTAGCCGGCGCTATCAATAACTAATTCGATCAGAAATTCCGATCTTTGCACGAGGTCATCCAGGTCCATCCCGGATGACCTCTGATGCTTCAGAGAAGAACGATAAACTTATAGAGTATTATGCAACACGTACCAGACATCACTGTTCCGGCCATAGATGTAGAAAAGATCAGGAAGGATTTTCCGCTGTTACAGGAAAAAGTATATGGATTACCACTCGTATATCTCGATAATGCTGCTACTACACAGAAGCCGCAGATCGTACTGGATACGCTGATGCACTACTATATCCATCTCAACAGCAACGTACATCGCGGTGTACATCATCTCAGCCAGGAAGCAACTGCTGCCTACGAGGATTCCCGTAAGACCGTAGCCTCCTTCCTCAATGCACGTAAATCTGAAGAGATCATCTTTACTAAAGGGACCACCGATAGTATCAACCTCGTTGCCTACTCATTCGGCCGTGGTGAGATCAAACCAGGTGATGTGGTATTGGTATCTGCAATGGAACATCATTCCAATATTGTTCCGTGGCAGATGATGTGTGAAGACAGAGGTGCTGAACTGAAGGTCATCCCTATGGATGAAAACGGAGAACTGATCATGTCTGCATTCACTGAACTGCTGACAGATAAAGTGAAGATCATTGCGCTGACCTACGTATCCAATTCCCTCGGTACTGTTAATCCCGTACGCGATATTATAGCTCAGGCACATGCCCGTAATATTCCTGTATTGCTCGATGCAGCACAGGCGGTGCAACATATGCCTGTGGATGTACAGGAACTGGACGTAGACTTTCTCGTATTCTCCGGTCATAAGATATACGGTCCTACCGGTACCGGTGTGCTGTATGGTAAAGAAGAATGGCTGGACAGACTGCCTCCTTACCAGGGTGGTGGTGATATGATCAAGACCGTTACCTTCGCCAAAACTATCTACAACGTACTACCGTACAAGTTTGAAGCCGGTACGCCGGATATCAGCGGCGCCATTGCGCTTGCAGCTGCTATCAAATACGTACAACAGATCGGTGTTGAAAATATCCAGGCATGGGAAGAACAGCTGGTGGAATATGCAGCGCAACAGCTGCAGCAGATCGAAGGCCTGCGTTTCATTGGTAATGCGAAACATCGTTCCGGAGCTATCTCCTTCCTGGTAGACGATATCCATCCTTATGACCTGGGAGAGCTGCTCGACAAACAGGGTATCGCTATCCGCACCGGGCACCACTGTGCTGAACCTGTAATGGGCTTTTTCTGCATCCCTGGTACCGTACGTGCATCCTTTGCCATGTATACGACTTTCGAAGATATAGACAGATTAGTAGCCGGCATCAAAAAAGCCGCCGCTATGTTAAGATAACAGGATTATGACTATCAAAGAAAAACAGGACGAACTGATATCAGACTTCTCTTTTCTGGAGAACTGGATGGATAAATACGAACACATTATTCAACTGGGTAAGGAACTTCCGCTGATTGACGAAAAATATAAAACGCCCGATCACCTGATTAAAGGTTGTCAGTCGCAGGTATGGTTACATACCGACATGCAGGACGGCAAACTGATCTTCACGGCCGACAGTGATGCAGTGATCACCAAAGGGCTGGTAAGCCTGATGATCACCGTGTTTTCCGGACATACGCCTAAAGAGATCGCGGAGTCTGAAATATACTTTATTGATGCGATCGGATTGAGCAGCCACCTGTCTCCTACCCGTTCCAACGGGCTTCTGAGCATGCTCAAGCAGGTCAAGTTATATGCAATTGCCTATGAGGCAAAATCTCAATCACAAAAAAACGGCAAAGAGTTATGAGCGAAAATACATTGACACTACGCGACAGGATTGAAGAAACATTGCGCACAGTATTCGATCCGGAAATACCGGTGAACATCTTTGAGCTGGGCCTGGTATATGAGATCAAGATCGGTGATAATAACCGTGTCGGCATCATCATGACACTCACCGCTCCCGGTTGTCCGGTTGCTGGCGATATCATACGTGAAGTGGATGAAAAAGTAAGGGATATCGAAGGCGTTTCTGACGTAGATGTGACCCTGACCTTCGATCCACCATGGACGAAAGAGATGATGAGTGAAGAAGCCAAGCTGGAGCTGGGTTTCATGTAAACCAAAGCTATAGCACCACATACGGAAATTATCAGTAAAGCCGGACTGTTATTGCAGTACCGGCTTTTTCATTTCATGCCCCCTCCTGTTCCTGTAAACGTCCGTTATACTATTGTTATTTGCAGCGCCGGTGAACATTCCCATTGGTCAGGTTGTTATAAGGTTTCCTATCTTTATCGTTCTTATTACCTTATAAAACTCATTTATGCTTGAACAATTAACGCAACTCATTCAGCAAAGCGGTCTGCAATCTGTCATCAACAATCCGGAAGTCCCCAACGAGCACAATGATGCTGTGATTGCCGAGGCGCAGAACTCCATTCTCTCCACTTTCGGTCAGCTGAATGCCAATGGTGAAACACAACAGGTAAATGACGCCCTTGATTCTGCTGATCATCCTGTTACACAAAACATACAACAGAACTTTGCCGGCAACATCATGGAAAAGTTTGGCATCAATAGTGCTACTGCTACTAGCATTGCTGCAACGCTGATCCCAACTGTTCTGAATGCCATCAAAGGTGGTGGCGTACAAGGCGGTGGTGGTGTAGGCAACGGCTTTAATATCCAGGATATCTTATCGTCCCTCGGAGGTTCTAACTTCGGTAGCGGTGGTTTTGGCAGTGGTAATATCCAGAGCTCTATCAATAATATTGGTGGCAAACTGGGACTTGACAAAGACGGCGACGGTGATGTTGATCTGAACGACATTACAAAGATGTTCAGGTAATTATCAGATGGAACTTTTAACCATTCCAATCAATAATTATGAGAAACAAACAATTGAGCACTATTCTCCTCTGCGTGGTATTTGCATCTATGGTAGCCTGTAAAGGAAAACCAAGCGACACACAGATCCAGGCAAAAGTTACGGAACAGTTAAGCACAATGCCAGAAGTGACTGCTGATGTCAAAGACGGTGTTGTAACCCTTGCAGGTAATGTAGCTGACGATGCCACTAAGGCTTCTGCTGAAGCATCAGTGAAATCGACAGAAGGTGTGAAGAGCGTTGTCAACAACATTATGGTAACGCCATCTGCTCCGCCTCCACCACCAGCAACTGACAGTACTGCTGTTGTCAATACCGCTGATGATGCGCTCCGTACCGGCGTTACGAACATCTCCAAAGATTTTCCCGGTGCTGACATTAAAGTTGACGCGGGTGTTATCACGGTTACGGGCCAACTTTCTGCTGCTAAATGGAAAACATTAAAACAGGCTTTGGATGCTTTGAATCCGAAGAAAGTTGATGCTTCAGGTCTTACTGTAAAATAACCTTCTAAATCACTGTTTATGTCATTACAGGACAAATACAAGGAACTGATAGATACAGCCAGATCTGCGGGCACCGGTAATCTCCAGGTGAATGAACAGGAAGGCGTATTACATATCAGCGGCGATGCGCCCAGCGGTGCTGTTAAAGATAATCTCTGGAATATCTACGGGAAGATCGATCCGAATTTTCTCAGCGGCGATGTTGTTATGGACATCAAAGTAGCGACAGCTGTTGAGGGGGCTAAACTGGAAGTTGTTACTCAATCGTCCAATCTCAATGTACGGAAAGGTCCGGGGGTTGATCAGCCTATCATTGGTAAAGCTGCGCATGCGGAGATCGTTACGCTGATCAGCAAGCATAGTGATGAATGGTGGTTGATCCGTACGAAGGCTGGTGAAGAAGGATATGCGCATTCGCAATATCTCAAGCCGGTTGAATGATAGTTATTTTTTAATGTTTTTAAAGGCGAACGGTTTATGCTGTTCGCCTTTTTATTTTATCTGTCCATGGATTGATGCGTTTGGATTAGGTTATGTTGGGGCCTATGCGGGCGGTTCAGTAGGGACTGCGGGCTGTACTCCTTTTCGAGCACTAAGGATTGAGCTTTATCAAGCGTATGGGCTTTGGGAATTCCATTTAACCCCTATCAATCGTATAGAGGCTCTCCAAGGACTAAGGCCCGCAGTCTCCTCTGAAACCGCCCGCTGCTTAGAGGCTCCCAAGAAATAGGTGGACGCCCAATTTTCATCTGCTATACATAATATCATAGTTTAAGTTTAACGCAAGTCCAATCGTCTCAATATATCTTCATAATAAAGCTAAATGCACGTGATAGCCTCTAAAGCTATAGTCAATAATTAAGCGAATGCCTATACCAGATGCCGGATTGAGGTGGAGACTGAGGGCATTAGCCCTTGTAGAGCCCCTATACGATTGATAGGGGTTTAATAAAGATCCTAAAGCCAATCCGCTTGATGATGCTCAATAGTACGTGCTCGAAGAGGGGTACAGCCCGAAGTCCCACCTCAATCCGCGAAGGTCTTAAGAGAGCAGACATCAAGAAACCCTTCAAGAATTTCACATATGCAATAAGAAAGGCCCTAACCACAGCAGGTTACTACGACCTTACTTCGCTTCTTTCAGCATGTACCCATTCGCCTGTTTCTTCAAACCATACTTGATCGTACGCTTACCACCAGATGGCTTGCTGTCAAGATCACCATCCTCATAGACAGGGTAACTACGGACGATCTGCCGTTGTTGTATATAAAAAGAATCCCGTCCGCGATAACCCTTTGGAGCTGCAGCATTCACATCGCCTGGCAAAATGCTGAACGCCTTATTGTTAATATAAGTTACTCCATACACGCTACCGGTAGCGTCGGTACCAGTAGAAGTGGTGAACAGATAGATTTCCGGGTTCTTATCATTATCGAGATCTTCGATGGATGTTTTCAGCAGCGTTCCCTTCACATCACGGATCACTGTGCTGTCAGCTTTTGAAGAGTCTCCTTTAAGATCGGATGCAGCAATTGTGATAGAACGGCCGGTACCGTCTCCTTTGGAGACAATAGCATATTTGTGATCTTTAAAACGGAGCGTTCCGGAAACGGGCTCCGTTCCACCCTTTCTCACGTTTGACTCCTCCTCGCCCGCTGCCATTGCACTCCCGGCATTCGCAGTACCACCAGCAGCATTCTCGCTCGGGTTTGCTGCTGCACTTTGTGAGGCCTCTTCCTGTATAGCGCTGGAAGAGTCTGCATCGATATCCTTATTACTCTTCATGGGCGAATTACACGCGATGCCGAATATCAGCAGGAAACAAATGATGGGTTTCATACTTTCTCTTTTTATTTTTTTTAAATCTCAGAATGAAGCTTATCAGTCTCATAATGTTAACACGGTGAAAATAAAACAAGGAGCATGCCGAATACATGGCATGGACCGGCCTCTTACCTGTCTGCTGACTTATCTTGTGCGTTATCGGCTGGGTTATCTAGTGGTTTATCCTATGGCTTGAAATTATAAACAGATGTTAATTTTTTACCGTTCGTCAAATCGTTATTTGATTTAGCCACTTCCGTTTTTATCTTTGCGGTTCCAACTGGAGTGCGAAATTAACATGGTAAAAACGAACAGGCATATAATACGCAGGTTTTTACTGTACATCCTGCTGTTATGCGGCTTGATGGCAGGCCAGCATGCCGTGGTACAAGCCAAGTCGCTAAAACAGGGCAAAACGCTTTGTTTTGAACGCCTTTTCGATCATGAAACGATCCATATCCCCTATATCGATAATGGCGATACCAGTTTGGACGAAGAGGAAGATATACAGCTCATCCTACGGGTAAAAAAAGTACCGCGCAAGAGACGGTATTATATTACCAGCAATTCGCAGTCTTCCGGTTATACCACACGCCTATTACAAATACAATATAATCACGACTTCTATATACCTATCAGGGAAAATAAGACTGGTGTGTATAAGCAGCAACATGCTTTTCTGCCGGCATACTACAGTTTCCTGTCAAGGTATACGCCCTTCTGAATAGTTTCACCTGTATTAGTAGTTATCTGATAATCTGAGCTACTAATACTATAAACGCAAACCCGTTTTCATTACTATACACATGCAGCTGCAATCGCTGACGGCAATTCATTGTCTGTCGGCCGGTACTGCATGTATTAAACAACCAGGACCGTTCATTACGGTTCTGCAAAACTATTCACTCCTATCATGCGAACGTTTTCAAAGATCAACATACTGGCAATGAGCATTGCCCTGGGGGGATGCATTACCCGGGGAGAAAAAATCAACAATCAAAACGAGATACAAACATTTCCCGTGCTGCAGCTTTCATCCTCTGATACTGTGCTGCACAGGAATTATGTGGCGGATATAGAAGCGGTACGTAATGTGGAGATTCGTGCCCGCGTGAATGGGTTCCTCAACAAGATCTATGTAGACGAAGGACAACACGTGCAGCAGGGACAGCTGCTTTTTTCACTCAATGATGAAGAATACCGCTCTGAGCTCGCCAAAGCCAAAGCGGCTCTTAGCAGTGCTATCGCAGAAGCAAAAGGTGCACAACTTGAATTAGACCGTGTGCAGCTGCTGGTGGCAAAGAAGGTCATTGCGCAAAGTGAACAGGAAGTAGCTAAAGCCAGACTGGCAGCGGCAAATGCAAGAATTGAAGAGGCCAGATCAGCCGAAAGCAATGCTGCGACAAGATTGTCATACACTGTTATCCGCGCTCCTTTTGAGGGATATATAGACAGGATACCATCCAAAGCCGGAAGCCTGATCGGCGAAGGCGCTTTGCTCACTTCCGTATCAGACATTAAAGAGGTGTACGCTTACTTCAACGTGTCGGAAACCGAATACCTGCAACATAAGCGGGCACAGGCTACGACAGAGCATCCACAGGTGCATCTCATACTGGCGGATGGAACAGACTATTCCTATCCGGGAAAAGTAGAAACAGTAGAAAGTGAATTTGAAGAAACGACCGGCTCTATTGCCTTCAGGGCTAAGTTCCCGAATCCGAAAGGATTACTGAAACACGGCGCCAGTGGCAAGGTGTTGCTGAACAATGATCTGCCGGGAGCTATACTGCTGCCGCAGAAGGCTGTATTCGAAATGCAGGACAAAAATTATGTATTCATCCTGGATGCAACAAACCAGGTAAAGATGAAAAACTTCATACCAGGCCCGCGACTGGCAAAATGTTATGTGGTGCAGTCAGGTCTGAATGCCGGCGACAGAGTAGTATACGAAGGTGTACGTAATCTGCGTGACGGCATGAAGATCAATCCTGCTATCATAACGCTGGACAGTATTAAGGGGTTATAGCACTGCGGGGACATCATGCGGTGTTTTGGATGTACAGCGTGCAGCTGTTCTGAGAACGCATGCTTATAGCGGAGGTTAGTTTTTTCATCTTTATTACATTTTTATGTTTGATACTTTTATAAAGCGGCCTGTGTTGTCGCTGGTGATCTCATTGATCATCGTTCTGCTTGGGTTGCTTGCTTTATTTACATTACCTGTTACACAATTCCCTGACATCGTTCCTCCATCGGTAACGGTGACGGCCAAATATACCGGTGCGAATGCAGAGGTGTGCGCGAAGGCAGTGGCTACTCCGCTGGAACGTGCTATCAACGGTGTGCCGGGCATGACGTATATGTCGTCCGTATCGAGTAACAACGGTATAACGCTGATACAGGTTTTCTTTAATGTAGGTACCGACCCTGACCAGGCGGCGGTGAACGTACAGAACCGCGTGGCCACGATCATTGACGAGCTGCCGGAAGAAGTAATTAAGGCAGGTGTGACGACGGAGAAGGAAGTAAACAGTATGTTGTTATATCTCAACGTAATGAGTGAAGACAGCACACTGAATGAACAATTCATCTACAATTTTGCCGATATCAATGTATTGCAGGAGTTGAAGAGGATTGACGGGGTAGGTTTTGCCGAGATCATGGGGGCAAAGGAATACGCCATGCGTGTGTGGCTGAAGCCCGATCGTATGCTGGCATATCAGTTATCTGCGGATGAAGTGATAAACGGTATACGCAAACAGAATATTGAGGCGGCTCCGGGTAAAACAGGTGAAAGTGCGGATAATGATCCGCAGGTATTACAGTATGTATTACGTTATACGGGCAAATTCTTTGAGCCTTCACAATATGAGAATATTATTTTAAGAGCTAATCCGGATGGATCTGTGCTGCGATTGAAAGATGTGGCTGATGTAACTTTTGGTGCGCTCAGTTACGGCATGGTATCGAAGACAGACGGAAAGCCTTCTGCTTCTATCATGCTGAAGCAACGTCCCGGTTCCAATGCACAGGACGTGATCACCAATGTGAAAAAGCGGATGGCGGAATTAAAGGCCAGCTCTTTTCCTCCGGGGATGAGCTACAACTTCAACTATGATGTATCCCGGTTCCTGGACGCCTCTATTCATGAGGTATTAAGAACATTGATAGAGGCCTTCATACTGGTATTTATCGTAGTGTTCCTTTTCCTGCAGGATTTCAGGTCTACCCTGATCCCCGCGCTGGCAGTACCTGTGGCACTGATAGGAACATTGTGTTTTATGCAGCTGATGGGCTTTTCCATTAACCTCCTAACATTATTTGCGTTAGTATTGGCCATTGGTATAGTGGTGGACAATGCCATTGTTGTTGTGGAAGCCGTCCACGTAAAGATGCAGGAAACGCATCTGGCGGCCTTACCGGCAACACTGGCGGCTATGAAAGAGATCAGTGGGGCGATCGTTGCCATTACACTGGTAATGTCGGCGGTATTCGTACCCGTGGCCTTCCTTTCGGGTCCTGTAGGGGTATTTTACAGGCAGTTCTCACTGACGCTGGCAATAGCCATCGTGATATCGGGTATCAATGCGGTAACCCTCACTCCTGCGCTTTGTGCCCTTATGTTGCGTCATACGCATGATGCAGGCAAGCCCCGGAACCTGCTGCAGCGTTTCTTTGATAAGTTCAACTACAGATATAATAAAACAGAAAAAGGTTATTCCCGCCTTGTGGGTTATATAGCAGGCCGGCGTATGATCACTGTGATCATGCTGATCGTGTTCTTCATAGCCACCTGGGGGATCAGTGCGGTATTACCGGGAGGTTTTATTCCTTCGGAAGACCAGGGGATGATCTATGTGAATGTGACCACACCTGCCGGCGCTACAGTAGCGCGTACAGAAGCGGTGCTGGACGAGGTGCAGAAGATCGCTTCACGGCTGGAGGAAGCAGAGTCGGTTTCCACACTGGCAGGCTTCAGCCTTGTGAATGACGTGGCGGGCGCTTCTTACGGCATGGGGATGATCAACCTGAAGCCCTGGGAAGAAAGGAAACGTTCTGTGAAAGAGATCATTGCAGCGCTGGAGAAGGACAGTAAGATCATTTCAGATGCCAGTATAGAATTCTTCCCTCCTCCCACTGTACCGGGCTTCGGTAACTCGAGCGGGTTTGAGTTGCGTGTACTGGATAAATCAGGTAGCGGCGATCTTCAGCAGACGGCGGAAGTGACCAACAAGTTTATTGCGGCACTGAAAGGCCGTCCGGAGATAGGAAGTGCCTTTACAAGTTTCGACCCTGAGTTCCCGCAATATATGATCCACGTAGATCAGGCTATGGCGGCTCAGAAAGGCGTTAGTATAGAGAATGCGATGTCGACCCTTCAAACACTGCTCGGCAGCTTCTATGCGTCTAATTTTATCCGTTTTGGGCAGATGTATAAAGTGATGGTCCAGGCATCTCCCCGTTACCGTACCAAACCGGAAGACGTCATGCATTTATATGTGAAGAACGACATGGGTGAGATGGTACCTTTCTCCAATTTTATCAGAATGGAAAGAGTGTACGGTCCGGAACAGCTGACGCGATACAACATGTATACGGCGGCGATGATCAACGGTGACGCTGCTCCTGGTTTCAGTAGTGGTGATGCGATCAATGCTATCAACGAAGTGGCCAAACAGGCATTGCCCCGTGGTTATAGTTTTGAATGGAGCGGCATGACGCGTGAGCAGATATTGTCAGGCAACCAGGCCATCTACATTTTCGGGCTCTGTCTCCTGTTCGTATACCTGCTGCTGGCCGCACAGTATGAAAGCTTCCTGTTACCGCTGCCGGTGATCCTTTCATTACCGGCCGGGATCTTCGGGGCATTCTTAACGTTAAAACTGGCAGGGCTGGAAAACAATATTTATGCCCAGGTGGCATTGGTGATGCTGATAGGATTGTTGGGTAAGAACGCCATCCTGATCGTAGAGTTTGCGATACAAAGGAACAAACAGGGATTGTCTGTACTGGAAGCGGCAAAAGAAGGAGCCGTGTCCCGTTTAAGGCCGATCCTGATGACCTCTTTTGCGTTCATAGCAGGTCTTATCCCGCTTTGTATTGCAGACGGCGCCGGTGCTATGGGTAACCGTTCCATCGGAACAGCGGCCGCCGGAGGGATGTTGATAGGTACTGTTTTCGGGGTTGTGATCATTCCGGGACTATATGTTTTATTTGCGACTGTGCGTAAAAGGACGGCAAAGCCTAAAGGTATGAAGCAGCCTGTAAGCGTTATGACCGTGCTGTTGGCAACCGGATTGGTGGCAGGGGTGTTACAGGGTTGCTACTCGCCGGCGAAACTTACCTTACCCGAAGGGCCAAAAACGCCCGCTGCATTTGATACCACGCAAACGGACAACGGTAATAAAAGTGTTAGCGCTAGTGACAGTTCCGGTATCGGTGCTTTGAGCTATAAACAGTTCTTTACGGACCCGCTGTTGCTGCAATTGCTGGACACAGCTTTGGCACATAATACGGACATGCTGTTGGCCACACAGCGAATGGAAACGGCAAAGGCACAGCTGATGGCGGCCAGCCGTGCATGGCAACCGGAGGTGAATATTGCCCTGAGTGCCGGTGTTGATCGCTGGGGCGACTATACCCTGAACGGCGTGGGTAATTACGATACCAATCTATCTCCCAATATCAGCGACAAACAGCGCATACCTGGACCTACACCTGATTACTTTGCAGGCTTACGCAGCTCCTGGGAGATTGACCTCTGGGGGAAAATGCGCAGCCGTAAACAGGCGGCTATGCTGCGCTTCCTGGCCAGCGACCAGGGACGTCAGCTGATCACCACACAACTGATAGCGCAGGTAGCGGGTATGTATTATCAGCTGATGGTACTGGATTACGAACAGGAAGTGATACAAAGCAATATCGTCCTGCAGGAATCGGCACTGGCTACGGTACAGATACAACAGGAAGCAGGCAGGGCCACGCTATTAGCAGTTCAGCAGTTCTCCGCCCAGTTACTGAATACGCGTAGTATGGCGTTAGGACTTAAGCAGCAGTCGCTCGAACTTGAAAACCAGCTGAATGCTTTACTGGGACGATTCCCACAGCCAGTCAGAAGGAATGACTCGCTGCTTTCGGCCCCGTTGCCTCCTTTTGCGCAGATCGGGGTACCGGCCACTATGCTGGCCCGCAGACCAGACATTCAACAGGCTACATTGGAGCTGGCGGCAGCAAAGGCAGACGTGAAAGCGGCGCGTGCGGCATTCCTGCCCTCGCTGAACATTACGCCGTATGTGGGTTTCAACTCCTTTAATGCGGGTTTACTGTTCAATACTCCGGCCTCCCTGGCCTATGGCGTATTAGGCGGCATATCGGCTCCGCTGCTCAATAAAAGACAGCTACAGTCACAGTATAATATTAGTACGGCGGCAGGGATGACGGCCTTTTATCAATACCGTCAGATGGTCATCAACGGCTACCAGGAGGTGATCACAGCGCTGGGACAACTGAAGAATGGTCAGGAAGCTTATACGCTGAAAGAAGCAGAGGTACAGATGCTGAAGGATGGGGTTTCCACCGCGAATGATCTCTATGCTACAGGCTATGCCAACTACCTGGAGGTGATCACCGCACAGAAAAGCGTACTCGAGGCCGAGTTGGCACTTGCGGGTAACAAAAAAGAATTGTTCCTGGGAACGATCTCTTTGTATCGCGCACTGGGCGGAGGCAGACAGTAATAATTAAAGCTATCCTAATATAGTGCGGATGCAGGATATACGAATAAGGCAACAGATATTCGTACATTCGCGCATCCGCACTTTTACATGATAAAAGTTTGGACGGAACGATTTTTGAGGTATCCCTATGGCCAATTACATTACAAAAGAATGATATTAATCGTAGATGATAAACCGGAGAACATCTTATCCCTCAGGAAGATTCTAGAACTGCACGACTTCGAAGTTGATACGGCATCCTCCGGTGAAGAAGCGTTGAAGAAAATTCTCAGGAATAATTATGCGCTTATCATACTGGATGTACAGATGCCCAGCATGGACGGTTTTGAAGTAGCGGAGACGATATCCGGTTATAGCAAGGCAAAGGATGTTCCTATCCTGTTTTTGTCTGCCGTCAATAAAGATAAAAAATTCATTGCCAAAGGATATGCATCCGGAGGCCTGGACTACATTACTAAACCAGTAGATCCGGACATTCTGCTCATGAAGGTGAAGACCTTTATCAGGCTTTATGAACAGAACCGGCAACTACAGGAGATGCACGCCTCCCTTCGGAAAGAAGTGGAAGTGCGTAAAAATGCACAGGCTGCGCTGAATGTCAAAGTGCAGGAACAACATTCCATTCTCGAATCACTTCCCCAGGTAGCTTTTACGGCCAGCGCAGACGGCGTAATCGAGTATGCTAACCGCCACTGGTTCCACTACTCTCCTTCCCTTACACAGTTTCCTCTTACATACGACCATGAGCAGCAGCAAATGCCGGTATGGGAGAATGCCATTAAGGCGGGACTACCGTTGGAAAAGGAAGTTTACCTCCATCACCGCCAGCACAATCATTACCGCTGTCACCTGTTAAGGGCTATTCCACTGGAAGAAGAAGGACGTATTGTAAAGTGGGTAGGCACGTTCACAGATATTGCTCATCAGAAACAGGCCAATGAAATACTGGAACAAAGAGTGGTGGAACGTACCCACGAGCTCCAGGAAATGAACCAGGCGCTTGAAGCCAGCAACCACGAACTGCAACAGTTTGCGTCTGTCGCTTCCCACGACCTGAAAGAGCCGCTGCGGAAGATCCAGTTATTCGGTACTATCCTGCGCGACCGGCATCTCCTTTCTAATACGGAGGCACTGCAATATATGGAACGCATCGTCAGCTCGTCTGCACGCATGACGCGGCTGATCAATGACCTGTTGCAATATTCAAGGTTGTCTGCTGACGTACCTTTTGAGGAAGTGGACATCAATGCCATCATCCGGGAGATACTGGCTGACCTGGAATTGTCTGTCAGGGATGCCTGTGCCGAGATCACCACCAGTAATTTTCCGATCGTGGAAGCCATTCCCGGCCAGATCCGCCAGGCCTTGCAGAACATTATCAGCAATGCGCTGAAGTTCACGCGTCCCGGTGTGGCGCCTTGCATCAACATTCATGCAGAACGGGTACTGGAGAAAGAGTTTTTTAGCCAGGCGACAGATGACGGCCCTTATTGCCGGATCACTATCAACGACAATGGGATAGGCTTTAATGAGATGTATCTGCCGAAGATCTTCACACTGTTTCAGCGACTGCACGGTAGTGATGTTTATGAAGGAACGGGTATCGGACTGGCCATCGCGAAAAAAGTAATAGAAAGACATCAGGGAATTATCGGGGCCACCAGTAAGGAGAACGAGGGGGCTACCTTTATCATGGTATTGCCAGTGGCACAGCCCCGGCAGGGAGAGTTGAATTAAGTTCAGACGACACGGTTATCGTCGTTCAGGCTTTTCACAAAAGCGATCATTTCCCCGATCCTGAATACTTTGTCAACCTTCACGATGTTAATAGCATGTCTTGGCATAAAGGAAACTTCTGCAGTATCAGGGTCCTGCACAGCAGTAAAACCTCCTAACTCCTGAACGGTCTGTAATCCTTCCGCGCCATCTACATTTGCGCCTGATAATAACAAACACGATAAGCGGCTGCCGAACACTTCTGCGGCAGACATGAATGTAACATCTATGCTTGGGCGGCTGTAATGCACTTTCTCCGAGGCATCTAATGTAAGTGAACCGTCCGGCTCTATTAACAGATGGTAATCTGAAGGCGCTACATATATGCAACCAGCCGACAATATATCTTTCTCTTCGGCATCCTTTACAGACAGCGTTGTTTTAGTAGATAATAATTCTGATAACAGTGTATCACTATCCGTCCGCCGGTGTAGTACGATGATAACGGCCAGCGGCCATTCCGGCTTCAGTTCGGGCAGCAGTTGCATCAGCACGTCCAGGCTGCCTGCAGAGCCACCGATGACCAGCAATTTGGGAAGAGATGTCATGTTGCTATTTTTCTCCAGATCTTTTCCTTGTGTGCAATAGGCTTGAATAATGGGGCTACCGTGGTAAATCTCAGCGTTTCTTTTGCACCCAGGGCCAGGAAGCCCAGTTGCTCCAGGCTTTCACTGAACAGGTGTAGTACTTTATCCTGCAAGTCTTTATTAAAGTAAATGAGCACGTTCCTGCAAACGATCAGTTGAAATTCATTGAACGACCTGTCTGTCACCAGGTTGTGGGCCGCAAAGATGATCTTCTCCCGTAGCATATCTGAGAACTTAGCATATTCATAATTCGCTGCGTAGTAACGGGAAAACTCCTGCTGGCCGCCTGATAGCTGATAGTTCTGTGAATATTGCTGCATATACTGTAATGGGAAAATGCCTTTGCGGGCTTTCTCCAGTACACTCTCGTTGATATCTGTAGCGTAGATGACAGATTTATGCAGGAGGTTCAGTTCATGCAGCAGTATGGCGACGGAATAAACCTCTTCCCCGGTGGAACAGCCGGCATGCCATATTCGGATCAGGGGGTAAGTGGCCAGTACAGGAAGGATCTGCTTGCGGAGTTCCTGGAAGAAACCGGGATCTCTGAACATTTCCGTCACATTAACGGTGATCTGTTCCATGAGATATACCAGGTATTCCGGATCTGTTTTAACCCTGTACCGGAACTCGGCAAAACTGGGGAAACGGTCTGTAATGTATACGCGCTGCAGCCTGCGTTTCACAGATGCGAATGAATAATCAGTAAAGTCGTATCCATATTGCTCCAGTAAATCATTCAACAGTAGTAAGACATCCTCATCCTTTAAATGGCGCAGGTTCTCCATCATTGCGTATTTCGTTCTGTTTTTCCCGTTGTAAGATCGCAAAGTTTTCTGGCATTTCCATATCGCATTTCAATCTTCCGTCATATTGCATTATAAAGTTAAACGTCCCGTCCATACCGGCTCTGCAGTTAAAATCCAACGTAAATAGTACACACGAATACTACTTTATTCCTATCTTTAGGTAAGACCTTGTCAGCCGTTAGAAGATTTATTTTTTCGTTCCGTACCTAGCCAATGCCAACACATGCCACTTTTTAGTACCAAAGGACCACTTTGTGCGTTCTTCCTGTTGACGGCTTTCATTGCCGTTGCTTTTCGTCCCCTTAACAGCGATAAAGGCAGGTTACAGTTACGTGGTATTAATACAGCGACTAATAAAACTGTGATTTCCTATAATGAGGACAAAAGCATTGCAGAGCTGCTTACCATCTATAAAACAGCGGAAGGCAGTTATACAACGACGCGCATTCCGGTTTATAAGAATGGCAGGCTGATAAAAACATATATAACGGATGATGATGCCTCGCATGCACCGACCTTGTTCTCTTCTTTTGAATATTCGAAAAAGGGGAATATCAGGAGGATCATTTACTACCTGGATGGATTGGTAAACGGGTATGATTCGCTGGCATACAATGACAATGATCAGATCATTGCACGTTATTTTTTCAATAGTACACAGGATGGATCATCCTTCGAAAATAACAGTTGCCAGTTCTATACCTGGGACGAGAAAGGTAACATTGTTATGATCGAGAATATGGGGCGGGTAAACAGGAAACTTCCATTTACCATAAGTTCCATGACGACGTACACATACGATGATCATCCGAATGCACAGCAGCAGATAGCTGCATTGTGTTATCTCGTGGATATTACAGCAGCGAACCTGTCTGCAAATAACATAGTAACCGAAACGATCACGGCTGCTATCAGTAACAATAGCACCGTGAATCATTATTCATATACATACAATGAAGCGATGTATCCGACAAGGATCACCACAAGATATGCTGTGAATAATGAAATGACGGTGACAGAGCTGGAATGGAACTGACGGAAACGGTCATGTTAAAGGACATATTGTGCTGAAAATACGTGACTCCTACGGAGCCAGTTATGTGATAGATTGATATTGCTTGCCATCAATATGATCATATAACTGACCGTGGGAGTCACGTATTTTTTTTCAATGTTAACTGTTCTCCTCTTCCTTATTGAGGATAAATGATCTGAGTAGCCCTTACATCACCAGCCGTGAATCCAGCCCAGTTCAATACAAATGAGTTCATCACAGAATTGGCATCTACACTTGGCGTACCGGAAATGAATACACCCTGAGTCTGGTTAGTGTGATAGAAGCCGATAGTGTGGCCCAGTTCATGTGTGATCGCAAACAGTTTCTGACTGGCAGGCAGACTGTTGTAGTTACTGTTGATCTCAACACTTACGCCTGGTCTTCCGTTAGAAGTTGGCAGATAAGCACGTGCGATCCAGTTAGCGGATTCAAAGCCCATAAACACCCTGGTGTAAACACCTGAAGGGGAAGAGATGACAGACATACCCAACCTCGTACCGTTAACAGCATTCCAGTTGTTAACAGCGCCCGTAATAGCTGTTCTCCAGGCAGCAGGTACTGCAGGATCGATATACAGCCTTACGTTCGTGTTGTAGGTGTTGCTGATCAGATAAAGGCCTCTCCAGTGTTCACCGGAAGGAATACGGTCAGGATTAGCGTCGTTGGCTACGCGTTTTTCCACTTCCTCTTTTGAAATGAGCACGTCGCCATCCAGGATAAACTGATCACCTTTCAGAACGATCTTGTCCTTTTTAAATCCCTGTGTTTCCAGGTAGCTTACCAGTTTTTCAGTGTTGTCTTCAGCTTTAACGCCGGGCTTCGCGTTGTCTTTGCTGCAAGCAAACAGGAAGACTGGCAAAGTGAGAAGGAGAAAATAAATTTTGCGCAGATAGATTGTCTGGGTTTTCTTTTTCATTGGTTTTATTTTGAGGGTAAAAAAAGAGCTACGTACGCGGTGTATGTTCAATTTACAATAAAAAAATAATGCAAAAACAAATTATTACTATCACTGCTAAACGTAATTGCATCTGTGACCGGTCATCCTAAAACAAGACAGGACAAGCCTTTAAGACTTGTCCTGCTGCAAAGATATTGCGCCATCAGCGGTGTTTAATTAGCAAGCTGCTGCTCTTTAATAAATGCGTTCAGCTTCTTGCCACTGCCCGCGATCCATACGATATCTCCTTCCTGCAATTGCATATTTGACTCCGGATTTAATATCCTTCGTCCTTTCCTTTCCACGCCCAGCACGATTCCGCGGGTGCGTTCCCGTATGCCGAGCTCACGTATGGTCTTATCAGATAGACGTGAATGTTTACCTATCAGGAAGTGTTTCAAAGCGATCGGGTCCGCGTCTTGCGGCTGTGGCTCTACATCTGCGCCCGATGGTTCCAGGAAGCGGTTCAGCTTTTCCAGTTGTTCATCGGTACCAATTCCCGTGATAACATCACCAGGAAACAGGCGTTCATTTTTATCAGGTGCATAGAGCTTCTGTCCTCCTCTGTTGATTAACGCAATATTAATCCCGAAGTTCTCGCGTAAAGCTAATTCTAACAAAGTCTTGCCTGCCGCAGGTGAGAGCGGACGGATCTCAGCTACCGCCAGATGTGCATCCCAGGGGGCCAGTACAGACTTATTGAGCCCTCCTACTTTTGCATCGCGTGCATTGAAGTTGGAGAAGAAACGTTCCTCAATTGTCGTGTAGAAAGTCTGGACCTTGTGCCGCAATGCGAAGATCAGTAAGATGATAGCCATCGTAACCAATAAAGCAATAGACGGCGAGAAGAACCTGTCCATAAAGAACCCGATCAGGAACACCGCCAGCACGATCCTGGATAAACGCAGTAATAATAATGGGCCACGGTATTTCTTTTGCTCCCATATATTGGAGGATGCCTGGCTATTGATATTCCTTAACGCCAACGCCCAAAGGAAAGGCATCATCAATACCAATGTAATTACCGCACTGACTACACGTCCCCAGTTATAGCCGCCATTGAACCTGATCTCCACCAGTGGTAACAGATAATAATAAGATAAAAGTGTGATCGCCAGTATAACCACAGAATAGATGGTCATGTTGACGAAGTAAGACCTTAACAGCTGTTTCCAGTCGCTTACAACAGAAATGGTCTGCGCTGCTGCACTATACCTGTTTAAGGCTGTCTTCCAGCGATGAGGCAGCAATGCTGCTATTTTCTCATAGAAAGGTGCGGACAACCGGATCATATACGGTGTCGTGAAGGTGGTTACTGCCGACACGGCAACTGCCACCGGGTAAAGGAAGTCGCTGGTCACTTTCAAAGAAAGCCCCAATTGTGCGATGATAAAAGAGAACTCACCTATTTGTGCAAGGCTCATACCTGCCTGCACAGAAGTTTTTAGTGGTTGTCCTGAAAGCAGCGCACCGGTACAGGTGCTGAGCGTTTTACCCACCAGCGTAACCAATGTAATAATGGCCACGGGACCCGCATATTTTACCAGCATAGCCGGATCAATAAGCATCCCTACGGAGATAAAGAATACAGCGCCGAAAAGCTCCTTTACAGGTTTTACAAGATGTTCTATCTTTTCTGCCTGTGTGGTTTCCGCCAGGATAGACCCCATGATGAAAGCGCCTAATGCCGGAGAGAAACCAGCCTGGGTAGCCAGTACCACCATCAGCAGGCAAAGCCCGATAGCTGTCACCAGCAATGTCTCTTCATTCATCAGTTTCTTCGTTTTCCGCAACAGTGTGGGAATGAAGAAGATCCCGGTCACAAACCAGGCAATCAGAAAGAAGACAAGTTTTATAACGGAAGTGAGCATTTCTCCACCGGCAAACTGCTGACTGACAGCCAATGTGGACAAGAGTACCAGCAGCACAATAGCTACCAGGTCTTCCACTACCAGTATACCGAACACCAATCCGGCGAACTGTTGCCCTTTAATGCCCAGTTCTTCAAATGCACGGATGATGATGGTTGTAGAAGAAATAGATAAAATGCCGCCGAGGAAAATGCTGTCCATCGAAGACCAACCCATCAGTTGACCGATGAGGTAGCCTAGTAACAACATAAATACAACTTCGACGATAGCGGTGATCGAGGATGATCCTCCTACCTTGATCAGTTTTTTGAAACTGAACTCCAGTCCAAGACTGAATAAAAGAAATATGACCCCTATTTCAGACCATATCTTAATGTTAGCTTCATCTGAAACTGTAGGGAACAGGGACACATGTTGTCCCACCAGGAGGCCGGCCACAATATATCCTAGCACCAGGGGCTGCTTCAGTTTCTTAAAGATCAGTGTTGTAATAGCAGCCGCAATTAATATCAAAGCCAGGTCGGCAATCAAAGGTGGTAAATGTATCATCCGGTATTTCCAGTTTGAATGAGTTAATACTAATAAATAACGCGAAAGCGACTACGGATGTTAAATCGCAGCGCCAGGCAACAAACGTTTTATGATCAATAAACTCACCAGAAAATATGTTGGGGGTAGATAAGCGACCGGATGATCGCGTGCAGGTAAGGCAACAGGCGGGTGGCCTGTACCTTACTGGAGAATGTATTAATTCCTGCCAGGAAATGTTCCCGGCCGGTATCAGCGCCATCGGGCAGGTCTGTTTTAAAAGATGAGACGCCTGGCTGCTGATATGTGGTAATGATAGTTTCTACGGGGGACGGTCTTCCATGATGCCTCACCTGCCCGTCACACGACAATATTTTCAGGAATGGCCTGGTAACGAAAGGTGCGGTCCTGGCTCTATGACACCCTGTTATTGCTGCATTGACACTAAGCCCGCAGCAAAACAAAAAGATCAGAAAACACAGATGAGAAAGACTCCGCATGCGGACAAAGATATTTCTTTATCCCCGTATTTTATCCAGCAGATCGCTGAGAGAAGCGGCTTCTTCTTCTGTAATCCTGTCTGCCAGGTCCTCATAGAAGCTGTCCATCAGTACATCCACGTCCGACAGGAGCTTCAGGCCCTGAGGCGTAATGCTGATGTCCATTTTACGCCTGTTATGCGGACAAAGCCGGCGTTGCACATATTCGAGCTTCTCCAGTTTATCCAGCAGACGCGTCACATCACTGGCCTTATCCAGCATGACGTCTTTAATGTCACCGGCGGATACAGGTTCGGGATGACGTCCTTTTATGATCCGCAATGCATTGTAGTGTTGCGGTAACAATCCATGTTCTTTCAGGTTTGCACCAAGGGCGTCACGCAGCCAGTTACCTGTGAATAACAGGTTCACTACGATCTTGTGATAATCGTCCTTGAACTTGCGCTGATTGATAGCTTGTTCAATTCTCATACGCCAAAGATAAATAAATATGCGTGTTGCAACATATTTGCGTTTATGTATTCTTTTAACACCCTGTGGATATTTAAGATAATTGCTATACTTATATTTGTGCCACGCCCTATCTCTATTGCCTTACCAACCTTTTACAATTTATTTTGCAACATTATGTTTATGAGCACTCTAACCAATCCATGGCCATGGTATATAACAGGACCGCTTATCGGACTGATGGTTCCGCTACTATTACTGCTTGGCAATCGTCATTTCGGCATCTCTTCTAATCTCCGGCATATCTGCGCAGCTTGTCTGCCCGGCAAAGTACCATTCTTTTCCTATGACTGGAAGAAAGAATCCTGGAACCTTTTCTTTGCAGGCGGTATTATTATCGGCGGCTGTATAGCCGCTACATTACTGGCAGATAAAGGCCCTTCTTCAATACATCCGGCACTCGCAGCGGAAATGGCGGGATATGGTGTTACATATGTGAATACCACCCTACCGGCAGAGCTGTTCAACTGGCCGGCGCTGTTTACGCTGAAAGGTTTTCTGTTTATGGTAGCCGGCGGCTTCCTGGTGGGCTTCGGCACCCGCTACGCGGGCGGCTGCACATCAGGGCACGCCATTATGGGCCTTTCCAATTTACAGTGGCCTTCCCTGGTAGCTACCTGCTGTTTTATGGCCGGTGGTTTTATTATGGCCAATCTGATACTTCCTTTTATTCTGCACCTTTAATTTAAGCCTTCTATGCCATTATCATCCAATACAGATTTCGAGGTACAGAGCCTCGATACATCCACAGACACTAATCATACTGCAAAAAAAGCACCACTGTGGCGTCAGCTGCAATATCTGGCTACCGGTATTTTTTTCGGGATCGTGCTAATCAAATCTGAAGTGATTTCGTGGTTCCGGATACAGGAGATGTTCCGGTTGCAGTCTTTCCACATGTACGGGGTGATCGGATCGGCCGTGATCACAGGAATGATCGCCGTCGCGATCATCAAAAAGACCGGTGCCAGGACCATTTACGGAGAGCCTATCACCTTTCAACCCAAGTCCTTCAATAAAGGCCAGATCTATGGCGGACTGCTGTTCGGCTTTGGCTGGGCGCTGACAGGCGCATGTCCCGGACCGCTGTTTGCACAGATCGGGGCAGGTTTTACAGTTTCAATCGTTACGCTGGCCAGTGCCATACTAGGAACATGGGTTTATGGTCTGTTGAGGGATAAACTGCCTAAATAATCTGTTTTTCACCGGCAGACACTTTCTTATAGAAACTACTTGTTTAAACAACTATTAAAGCCGTCGATCCCAATGCTGGCAAGTGAAATGACCGATTAAACGATTACAAAGATGTTAATTTTTGGTTAACGGAAGGTGATTTCATACGTTAACCAGATAAAATATACCCTTTACCAAAATGAGAAAGTATGGTAAACTGACTCGATTATCTTTGGTATAGGTTTTTCATAGGATATGGTTAAAAAATTAAGGGCGGTATTCTTACCGCCCTTCCCTTTTTCCCCCCAGGCTTTTCTCTTACCCACGCCCTTCATATCTTCTTTCCACTTTATATGTTTATATTTAACGCTTTATAAAGATCGTTCAGGATGACATATGCACTTATAACGGGGGCCAGTAAGGGAATTGGTCTTTCGATGGCCCACGTACTTGCTTCCAGGAAATATAATCTGCTGCTCGTTGCCCGTTCAGCGGAAGAACTGGCAAAAGCTGCCAGCGAGTTGTCCGCCAGCTGGCAGATAAAGGTCGATTACCTGGCCCTGGACCTTTCCCTGCCTGATGCTCCGGAAAAAGTGTCTGAGTGGTGTAAATCGGCTAATTATGCTATTTCCGTACTGATCAACAATGCCGGTTATGCCGTATGGGGTAATTTCACGACCCGTAACCTGGATGAATCCCGCCAAATGATCCAGGTGAACGCAGAAACACCGGTCGCCCTGTGCTATTATATGCTCCCTCTTCTGCAGCAACAACCTCAATCTTATATCCTGAATGTTTCCAGTACGGCTGCCTATCAGGCCGTTCCCACACTGGCATTATATGCAGCCACCAAATCGTTCCTATTATTGTTCACCCGGGCATTACGCCGGGAATTGAAGTCGACCGGAGTGTCTGTGACCTGTCTCTCTCCCGGCCCCGTAAAAACCAATTTTATAAACCGGGCCGGCATGCAGGCCATACAGGAAACGGCAGACAAATACGGCATGATGCCGGATACGGTGGCCGAAATTGCCATCATGGGAATGTTCCGTAAAAAAGCCGAGATCATCCCCGGAGCATTAAATGCACTTTCTGTATTCCTTACTCGTATCGTACCAAAATCACTGGTAGAGAAGATTGCAGCAGATCTTTATAAAACTAAACAACGCTAAACACAATATTTTTTTATTTGGTAGAATTTCCTTTATCTTTATTCTACAAAATTAGTAGACTAACAACAATGAGTGCTAAGTTATTCATACTCCAGGTTTCTTCTTCCTTCTTCCCTATCAGCAAGGAATGTCCTTATTGTTGTTGCTAACATGCACGTTCTCTATTATATTTATAAGGAGATATATACGCGATTATCGCTTCCTGGATCCAGTCATTAACAGCTTACATTATTAAACCTACGCTTTATCATGTCTGCAACTTACACTACGTTTACGTTAGGCAATACGCTTACCGAAGAACAAAAAGCATTTTTTGAGGAGCATGGCTATATCCACTTCTCAGGTTTCCTGTCGCCGGAAGAAGTACAGGAAATTGTTTCCGCATCTGAGGATGTTCAGCAAAGATGGATTGCTAACAAAACAGAAAAAGTAAATGGCGTCCCTGTAAAATATGGCAAAGACCTTGACGGTCAGCCGATCGTACAACGTTTCGCATTTTTAAACCAGCATACAAGAGTGCTTTCTGACCTTCTGAAGGATGAAAGAATGCAGGCCTTGCTGCAATTAATAGGCCCTGGCGCCCGTATCGGGGAGAATGAAAAAGACGGGATGGTACTGAATCACTACGTGAACGGCCCTGAAAGTACCTTCACTAAAATGGGATGGCATACCGATGGCCTACGTGATATTTTCCTCGGCGGTAAACTGAACCCAATGTTGAATGTCGGTATTCACCTCAGTACATTACTTCCGGAAAATGGCGGTCTGCGTATTATCCCCGGTACACACAGGCAAGGTATTCTCAGCATGTTGTTCCGCAAGAAATACTTCATCGGCCATAAACCTGATAAAAATGAACTGGCGATCATTCCTAAAGCAGGAGATCTTACGGTACATGACGGACGCTTATGGCATCGTGTTGCAAAATCAAATGTTATCGGTGAGGCAAGCCGCAGAAGAGTGATCTATGTACCGATCATTGCCGGCAAGTACGAGCCCAAGCACGAAAATAGCCCTACCTTACTTTATCAGCGCCTGGCAGGAGTTATTCTGAAATAACATGAGGTGGTGTATCATATTGTTGATGACGGATCAATGGTCCGTCATCTTTCATTAATAAGCACTCTTGCTTTGCTGTTTCTCTTCAAATCTCTTCCTGTTCTCCGTGATGGTCTGCATATTGGCCTGTCCCCAGGCTGTAAGCTGCTCTATATGCGGTACCAGACTTTTACCCAACTCAGAGAGCTCATATTCTACTCTTGGTGGTATTTCGGGATAGAAATGCCTGGTGATCAGTCCATCCGATTCAAGTGAGCGCAACGTCACTGTCAGCATCTTCTGAGAAATGTCCCCTATCGTCTGTGCTATCTCGCTAAAACGGAGCTTTCCCTCGTGTGATAACAGTTCTACTATCAGAATAGACCATTTATCTCCGAACCTGTCCAGCACCTGCCGGATGGGACAAGACTCTGACACCCAACCGCTCCTTCCATTTTTTTTAATCATAACAAATTGATTTCCACGATCGTTACTAAAAGGTTAGTAGGTTGCTGCCGCGAAACGTTCTTGTTTTCCAACAACCCACCCCATACCTTTGGCTTTCTAAAAGAAAGTAACTCTCTACTAGGAATAAAATTATCACAAATATTTAAGATAATGAGAAAATGTAAATAACGTAAAACATTAACCTAGTTTAAGATTTCTGTCACGATATATGTTGAAACATCTATAATCAGAAAAAAGATATAATTTCGATTTACTAAACAAGAGCAAACATGAAAAAAATCACAATCATCGCCTCCTTATTGGCCCTTTCAGCAACCACATTTGCACAGACTACCTGGACTGTAGACAAAGTTCACTCAAGACTTGGTTATAGCGTGTCTCACATGACCGTTTCTGAGCAGGAAGGTAACTTTAAATCTTACGAAGTAAAGATCACCACTACCAAAGACGATTTCTCTGACGCTTCTTTCGATGTATCTATTGATGTAGCTAGTATCAACACTGAAAATGAAATGCGTGACAAGCACCTGAAGAGTGCAGACTTCTTCGATGCTGAGAAAAATCCTACCATCACTTTCAAGAGCACTTCTTTCAAGAAAGTAAGCGGTAAACAATACAAACTGGCTGGTAACCTGACCCTGAACGGCGTAACTAAACCAGT
Organism: Chitinophaga sp. S165; assembly: GCF_003182155.1. Lineage (GTDB taxonomy): Bacteria > Bacteroidota > Bacteroidia > Chitinophagales > Chitinophagaceae > Chitinophaga. Next base: position 51,118 of record NZ_QGTG01000009.1, on the reverse strand, counting down.
TGTTCTGAATGCTGTTTACAATGGTACAGTAGAGAATCCAATGAGCAAAAAACCAGTTGCTGGTTTCACTATCACTGGTGCCATCAAACGTGCTGACTTCGGCTTCGCATCTTCTATGCCAGCTGCAGTTCTGGGTGAAACTATCAACCTGAGAGCAAGTGGTGAATTCGCTAAACAATAAGTAAGGCAATGAAGAAATTAATTATATTTTCATCAACACTGCTGCTCACAGCAGCAGTGTTTGCCTTCGCCGTTGCAGCGCAGGCCTGGAACATCAATGGCAAGTATAATATCACCTTTTCCAGCAATGCTGTAAGTGGTATATTCAAAACCTTTAAAGGGACCATTGCGTTCGACGAGAAGAATCTCGCAGCTTCCAATTTCAACGTGACTGTAGATGTTGCGTCCATCAATACCGGTAACGCCCTGCAGAATAAACATGCTAAAAGCGACGAATGGTTTGATGCAGCTAAATATCCTGAGATCAAATACGCTTCCAAAAAGATCGTAAAAACAGCTACCGGCTACCAGGTAACCGGTGATCTCGAAATTCATGGTATTAAGAAGGAATTCTCTATTCCTTTCACCTTTAAACCTGCTGGTAATGGTGCTACCTTTAATGGTACATTCAAAGTAAACCGTAACGATTTCCATATCGGCAAACCAGGTGGTGATGTTGAAGACGTGATCAATGTTACTGTTGCGGTACCTGTGGTTAAGGCTTAATCCTTAAATCTCTTATATGCTTAAAAAATTATTGCTGCTCGCATTGCTGGCGGTATTGGTAGGGGTTCTTTCAGGCATTGCATCGCTTGTTTATCAGAAGCTGTATATTGAAACTGTGGGAGAAGGGTTTGTAAACATCGCCAGTACAGCAAACATTATGAAGGCATGTTTGCTAGGTGCATTTGCTGCTGCTATCGGTTATTTCCTGCTTAGCCTTGTGCTGAAAGGAAAAACTGAAATGGTGTTCAACATACTGTTTGTTGTTCTTTCAATTGCAAGTATTCTGCAACCGATCAAATTTATGCTGCCGCTGGAACAGGAATCACCGGAACTATTCCCCGGACTGGCAGTGCCTATGCACTTCTTTCCGGCGCTCGGATGGTTTGCACTGAGACCTTTCTTTGGCAAATCGATCTAAACTGTACACAGATCCCTTATAAAGAAAACGCCCCTGACGGAGCGTTTTTTTTATATCTGTGGATGTCTTGCTTATACAAATGCACTGAACCCCGTAATAGCCCGGCCTACTATCAGTGAGTTGATCTCTTTTGTTCCTTCATAGGAATAAATGGCCTCTGCATCCGCTACAAAGCGCGCTACATTGTACTCCAGCAATATCCCGTTCCCTCCCATTACTTCACGGGCGCCTCTTACCACATCACGTGTCCTTAAGGAACAGAATACTTTCGCAATAGATGCATGTTCATCTGCCAGCAATCCCTGGTCCTGCAGTTCAGACAAGCGATATACCATCGTCTGCATAGCTGTCAGGTTAGATAACATTTCCACCAGATGGTCCTGTATGAGCTGGAAAGAAGCGATCGCCTTACCAAACTGTTTCCTTTGTAAGGTATATGCCAAGGCATTCTCGTAGGCGCCACGGGCACATCCCACAGCCAGCCATGCCACTCCTGCACGGGTCATACGTAGCACTTTCGCCGTATCTTTGAACGAATTGGCGTGCTCCAGCCGGTCCTTCTCTTCCACTACACAATCTTTCAGCGTGATCAGCCCATTCTGTACAATGCGGAGGGCCATTTTACCGTGCATCTTCTCCACACTGAAACCAGGCGTGCCTTTCCTCAACAGGAACCCTTTCACCTGGCTATCGTCCACATCTCTTGCCCAGATAACCAATACGTCGGCAAAAGTGGCATTGCCTATCCATTTCTTCTGACCGTTCAATACCCAGGTATCTCCTACCCGTTTTACCGTGGTGGTTAATCCGCCGGCAGCCCCAGAACCAACTTCCGGTTCTGTAAGACCGAACGCCCCTATCTTCTTCAATTGCTGCATATCCGGCAGCCATTCCTTTTTCTGGGCTTCTGATCCCAACAGGTAAATAGACCCCATGGCGAGCCCGCTCTGCACACCGAAAAAGGTGGCCATAGAGCAGTCTACACGGGCAATCTCCATTGTTACAATACCCTCCATCGGGAAAGACTTATTAGGCCCGCCATATCCCTCGTACGTTGATCCGCAGATGTTCAGTGCGGCCAGTTTAGGCAACAACTCATATGGAAATTCTGCTTTCATCCAGTATTCGTTAACAACGGGCTGGATCTCCTGTTCCATAAATGCTCTTACCTGCATCTGAAGCGCTCTGTCCTCAGGACTTAACATGCTGCTGAGATCATAGAAATCTCCGTTTACGGGCGGCAGCTCTTTTTTACGTCCCCCTCCGCTGCTTTGCAGCATTTTCATTAAACCGGATAATTGTTGGTCATTCATCTTGCCAACCGTCGCCATAACCTGGGGCAGGTCGATCTTCTCTGATAAACGTCCTAACTGGTCAAAATCAATGTTCTTCAGCAAGTGAAATGCCTGCCTGATGGTGGATAATTTAACTGCCATGGGATAGATTTAGTACAGTAAATTAGCCAAAACTGTCAAATGTTACTCACTCCACCTGGAATAATAATTTCGTTGAATCGGCAGCCAGACGGATATGCGATATCTCCTGTTCTACCTTTTCAGCTACACTTTTACGGGCAAACAGATTGTACGGAAAACGTAACCAGATCTTGAATTTAATAGCAGGTTCTTCATTATCAAGCCTGTAACCAAATTTAATTTCCCTGATCTTACTCCTTCCCAGGGCATTGGTAAGATGACGGACCACTTCCGTCGGGTTGTCCAAAGTTGTGAATTCTTGCATGATACGGCTTAGGTTTAAACTCCTCTAAAAAGGCATTTTCAATAAAAAAATATGTTGTACAACGCTATTTCATGGGTACTTCTGGAGACAGGACCTCGGGCTCGGCTGTAATTTTAGCTTCTAAACTGGTATCTTTGGGCGAATACCTTTTCCATCTATGTAAACGCTGATGAAACTATACCTATTCTCTCCCATTGAAAAAAAGTACCGGGAGGAATTCGATCAACATACTATGTTGCAGAACATCAAGGTTACTGCATTTATAGCGCTCACCGTTGCCATCGTGACAATGGCGGTGCGCATTGCGTCCTGGTTTATCCCTTACCAGGAGATGGTTTCCGCCGGACAATTCAACGAATACCGGCTCATTAACAATTTTATGGTCAGCAGTTCCGCCCTTTTTGCCGGTCTGCTTTTTTTTATATGGAAGAAAGCCGCTCCAAAGCAGCAAAATCGATACCACTTTCTTAGCGTCCTGTATACACTCACATTTACAGGCAGTTGTATGTCACTCACTTTTGTAGCGCAGCACAATCCGAAGAATACAATGACCATGCTGTTGCTTGGCTTACTCAGTGTTGGTGTCCTGCTGGTATTTTCTATCCGCAATCTCCTGCTGATAGCCGGTTCAGCTATTGTTTCCTTTATGTTATTTTTCCAGCTGTTCCAGGTTTCCGCCGATACCCGGTCACTCAATTATGTTGCCTTCTGGCTTATCATCACCTGTTTTGTTTTTATTTCCCGCCTCATATATTCATATCATGCGAATTATTTTATCAAGATCAAAACAATTGAAGACAAGAACAGGGAAATCGAAAAAGCGAACGAGTTAAAAAATAAAATACTCGCCATCGTGGCGCACGACCTCCGGAACCCGATCTCCGGGATACGGTCTGTAACACACCTGATGCAGGAATACCCTTACACAAAAGAGCAGGAAAGTAAATATCTGTACTGGATAAACGATGCCTGTAAAACGGCAGACCAGATCATTGAAGAACTGCTGATGGCGGCAAAACAACGGGACGCAGACCTGTTACAAACCGATTATGTATCACTGAACGACTGGCTGAAGCACGTACGTGACAACTGGTTGCAGAAAGCTGATTTTAACAGGGAAATCGGACTGGAATTACCGTCACAGGAATTAAAAGCCCGCATACATACAGGAAAAATGCAACGGGTGGTAGACAACCTGCTGCATAATGCGGCGAAATTTACACCAGCCGAAGGTAATATTACATTAGGAATGAAACAGCACAGAGGTGGCGTACGTATATCCATCGCAGATACTGGTATAGGCATTCCGGAAGAATTACTTCCCACACTGTTCGACCAGTTCACGGCTTCCAGCCGGCAAGGATTGAACAACGAGCCTTCTAACGGTCTGGGACTGCATATCTGTAAACAACTGGTACAGGAGCACGGCGGTAGCATTTACGTCACCTCACAGGAAAACGAAGGAACTATTTTTAATATAGACCTGCCCTTTACACTGTTATAAGCCGCAAATTTTATTTCCCCTCGCCATACAGCTGTAACGCTTCTTTGTCTTCATACTGCACGATAAGCGCTTTTAGCCTCTTCTTCAGGTCTGCAATATTCCGGGCCTGCGATTTCTCTCCATAAATATTTTGCAGTTCCTGTGGATCTTTCTGCAGATCATATAGCTCCCAATAATCGGCAGGACCGTAAAAACGTACCAGTTTATAACGCTGTGTGCGGATCCCGAAATGTGGCGATACATGGTGTGGTTCCGGAAATTCGTAATAATGGTAATAGACGTCCTTCCTCCAGTTCGATGTATCCCCTTTTCCATTCACAAGCGGCATAAAAGAAGTACCCTGCATATCTGCTGGTGTCTTTACCCCGGCAATGTCCAGCAAGGTCGGCGCCCAGTCAATATTCAGCATAAAACCATTAGTGGCCGTACCCGGTTTAATAACACCAGGATACCGCATCACGAAAGGCGTATGAAGGGATTCTTCGTAAATGAAACGTTTGTCAAACCAGCCATGTTCTCCCGTATAAAATCCCTGATCAGAACAGTAAACTACCACCGTATTTTCGGCAAGTCCGGTACTATCCAGGTATTGTAACAGGCGCCCGATATTCCTGTCAAGGGAACGGGCCGTTGCCAGATAATCCCTCATATAACGCTGGTACTTCCAGGCAGCCAGTGCTGCGCCGGTCAGCTGCAGCGAATCGAATTCCCGGCTGACCTTGTTTTCGTAGTATTCATAGAAGGGCGTATGCTGTTCGGGACTGAAACGGCTGTATTCACCGTAACCGTTCTTGCCGTATTTAAGATGTACTTTAAGATCTTCCTTCAGGCGCATTGTTTTTGCAATGGTCATGTCCTGCTGTTCAGCAGCCCGTCTGCCTTTATAGTCATCGGAAAAAGTAGCGGGCAAGGGGAAGTTAATACTGTCATAAGCACCCAGATCAGGAATATCGGGTAGCCACTCTCTATGGGTAGCCTTTTCGCCCACGATCAGCATAAAAGGACGGGAGGTATCCCGGCGATTAAGCCAGGATACCGACAAGTCCGTAATAATATTAGTGACATACCCTTTTATCCGCACCGTATCATTTGGTGCAGTAATGAAATCAGGGTTATAGTATTTACCCTGACCGGGAAGTATGTTGAAGTAGTCGAATCCTCTGGGCAATGTACCCAGATGCATCTTACCTATCCAGGCTGTCTGATAACCGTTTTGTTGCAAAATACCGGGGAAGGTCCGCTGTGTATTGTCGAATTGCTTTTCATTCAACGGGTAGCCGTTCTTGTGGCTGTATTTGCCTGTCAGTAAGGTAGCTCTGCTTGGTCCGCAAATTGAATTTGTGACCATAGCATGGTTGAATAAAATCCCTTCACGGGCAATCCTGTCAATATTTGGCGTTTGCACATGCCTGTTACCGTAGGCGCTGATAGCCTGGGAGGCGTGATCATCCGAAAGAATGAAGATGATATTTGGTCGTTTCGACTGGCCGCTTAATTCAGCGGGCGCAAGAAGTACAATTAGTGCGACAAATACAGATCTGATACTGGCATTTTTCCACATAGTCATAAAGATACTCATTTACCTATAGTATCCTATGCCTACATAAAATCAGAGATACGATGTGGCGCCATTTCCACGATCTTCCACATGTACAACCTGAAATATACGTGTGGCTATTGCGTTTACTAATTGAGGATCCGCTGCGTAGTCTGCATTAGGCTGCAGATCGCCATTGCCCTGTAACAGATAATCGATGGAATGCTCCTCGTCAAGTACAGCTTTGTAATGCTCAATGCCACTTGATTCGTGAGGTTGTACAACAACTACATAGTTGTTTCCTTTCAGATCAAAATCTAATGTAAAATCTTTCATACGGCATTTTGTTTAGGAAGAACAGTTGTATGTAATCTAAATATAACAAAATTAAGGCCATGTGGTTGCAAAAAGATTTCATTATTCCCTAGTCTTCTTTTGCCCCCTTTTCGCCCGTAAACCAGTGCTCTTTCTGTTTAAACAGTACATTAAAGGTAGTAAGTGACCCGTATATCCGGGTAATATATTGCTGCATATTTACTTTGTCCTCATCACTCAATTGCTTGTGACTGTTGATCTGTTGTTCGAGTACACGCAGACGGTCGCGGACCATCACTATTTTATGAAAAAACGCTTCAATAGGTATTTCCTTGGGCTTCAACGAAGGATCTTTTGGTTGCAGCGTCATTACGCCGCCTTCCCACCTTTCGCCCAACGGGACCACTTCCGTAATGCCACCCCAGAGCCGCAGTATTTTCAGCATGGACCTTTCAACATCCGATACCGTTTCCACCTCTATACTCTGGTTTTCCATGTGCAGTATTTCAAAGAGAGGGTCTGTCTTGTCCACCTCAATAATGCCCTGATCCATAAACGTGACAACGTACTGTGCGTACTTTACGCCGATGATCACTCCGGGGCCATAACGTGCATGTTGTACCCGTGACCCTTTACCGGCAGTTAATTCTTCCATTCAATGTGAAATTTACCTGACAATATAATACAAGTTATTGAAAAAGTGTAGTTTGTAACAGGATCATTCCATATTAACAATAGCTTTTATTACACCGTTGGCCGGATCAAGCCAGCCCGCAAATTCATCTTTTACCTGTCCGAAACTCACCCTGTGGGTAATATACGTCGTCGGGTCTACTTCCCCGCTCTTCATACAACGAACCACATGTTCAAAATCCTCCCGGGTAGCATTACGGCTGCTCATCAATGTAGCCTCTCTTTTATGGAACTCCGGATGACTGACACAGATCTCCCCTTTTTGTAAACCTACCAGTACATACCGTGCCCCATGTGCCATGTACATAAAGCCATTATTAATGGCCTGCTGGCTTCCGGTTGCATCTATCACCACTGTAGGCATGTCATCTCCGGTTATCTGCTTTAATGCCGCCATCACATCTTCAGTCTTTGCATTGACAGTATGGGCTACCTTCAGCTTTTGTTTGCAGAAATCAAGACGGGCTTCGTTAATGTCCATAGCAATGACCTGCGCTCCTGCAATACGGGCAAATTCCATAATGCCCAGCCCAATAGGTCCCGCCCCTATCACCAGTACAAATTCACCCGGAACGACACCCGCGCGGCGTACGCCATGAGCGCCGATAGCCAGTGGCTCTACCAGGGCCAGCGCATCCATGCTCAACCCTTCTCCATGTACCAGTGACGCCGACGGTACGGAAAGATATTCTACCATTCCCCCATCTGCATGTACCCCGCATACTTTGATATTAGTGCAGCAATTAGGCTTACCATTGCGACAAGCTATACAGGTCCCGCAATTGAAATAAGGGATAAATGTAACCGGTTCACCTGCTGTAAAGCCAGGCGCATTATCAAAAGAAACCAGTTCTCCTGCCAGCTCATGACCCAAAATGCGGGGATAAGAAAAGTAAGGTTGTGTTCCTTCAAAAGCATGCAGATCGGTACCACAAATGCCAATCCTTTTAATCCTGATGATCGCATGATCAGCAGTCAGTACAGGCATGTCCGTTTCTCCATAGTCAAACCTACCGGGTGTGGTACAGGTGAGTATTTTCATAAAGCGTTCGTAATTATACCGGACTAAAATAATAAAAAAATAACCGCCCGGCATAAAAACCGGACGGTTACAAAGGCAAAAACCAAACTTTTATTGTTCTTTCGACACTTTTAGGCTGGCGGAGTCTTTATTCTGCTTCTTTTTACGGCCAGACTCCTTCTTCTCTTTTTCTGCTTCTTTCTGCTGTTCTTCAGCCTCTTTCTTTGCTGCTTTTTCTTTCCTCTTATAGTATCCCCTTAACAGGAAATTATGTTTTAATGCTTCCATATTCTCACTGAAACCATCCGAACCTTTACGAATGGATTTCACGGTCTTCTTCGCTTCTGTCATCGTACCCTCAAGGGTGGTTGCCAGACTATCGCTATACAGCAACCTGCCTATGCTGCCTTTTCCCTCATTGATCTGGATGGCTATACCTGCCAGCTGTTCAGTGATCACTTCTGCATTTTCAGCTACTCCAGATAGCCTGTCAAGTACTTTATCATAATCCATAGGGTCCACTGCGTGAATAGTATCTTCATCTTCAACAGGTGTGGCATTCTCCCTGCCCGAAGTGAGCGTGATCAGCTTATCTCCCATTAAACCATCCGTACTGATACCGGCCACTGCACCCTTCTTAATGAAAGGTTTCACCTTTTCCTTAATACGCAATGCTACACGGGCTGTTGTATCGGATAATATATCGATGCTTTCCACCGTACCTACGTCTATACCGACAAAGCGGACATTATTGCCCACCTGCAGGCCTCCCACGTTCTTAAAAGTTCCGTACAGTACGAATGTGCTCTGAAACAGGCTCTTATTCCTTCCTATCAGGAAAATACCCACTAATAATAACCCCAGCATTACCGTAGCAAAGATGCCTACCTTGATCTTTTGTTGTGCTTTTTGCTGCATACCTTACTATTTAAAAAAGTTATTAATGAGTTCATCGGGCGACTTAGCCAGTTCGTCATATGTACCTGTCGCAATAAACTTACCATCATTCATTACCGCAATGCGGTCTGCCACTATGCGGGCGCAGGCCATGTCATGTGTAATGATGATGGAAGATGTATCATATTTTTCCTGCAATTGCACGATCAGTTCACTGATCTCCCGGGAAGTGATCGGATCAAGTCCGGTAGTAGGTTCGTCATACAGGATGATCTCCGGCCGGAGGATCAGCGTGCGCGCCAGTCCTACCCTCTTGCGCATCCCGCCGGAAAGATCTGAAGGATATTTATCGATAGCCTCCTCCAATCCCACACTTTCCAGGGCGTCCTTTACCCGTTTCTCCATTTCGGCTTCATCTTTCATCTTCAATACGCGGGTCAGGGGAAATGAAAGGTTCTCCCTTACTGTCATGGAATCATACAATGCGCCGCTCTGAAAGAGAAATCCCAGTTTGCTTCGCAGATCTTTCAGTTCTTCTTCAGAAAGTTCTTTTACTTCCTTGCCCAGTACCGTTAAATTGCCTTCGTCCGGTTCCAGCAATCCTGCTACACATTGTATAGTCACAGATTTCCCCTGGCCCGAACGCCCGAGTACAACTATATTCTCTCCCTTATGGAGATCAAGGCTGATGTCTTTCAATACCTCATTGTCACCGAACGATTTTTTCAGGTGCTCAATATGTATGACAACATCATCTGCGGCAGCTGTCTGCATTGTTTTTTCCTGTGCTACGGTATCATCCATATATAAGTGCTTAAATATTTTTTTAATAATAGATCAGGTTTGTGATCTGTACCGCTATCGCGTCAATCAGTATGATCCACAGTGAAGCGCTCACCACGGCGGAGTTGGCAGCCCGGCCTACGCTCTCTGTACCCCTGGACGAATGATAGCCTTTATAACATCCCACAAAACCGATCGCATATCCGAAGAAGAATGTCTTCACTACAGACGGTACCACATCACTGAATTCCAGCGCGGCGAAAGACTTTCGGAAGAACAAAGTCGCGCTGACATGGTCCTGTATATTCACGCCGACCCAGCCACCCAAAAGGGCCAGTGCATCGGCCATAATAGTCAATAAAGGCACCATCAGCGTACAGGCCAGGATACGTGTCACCACCAGGTATTGTACAGGATTAGCGCTGGACACTTCCATGGCGTCGATCTGCTCCGTCACCTTCATACTACCTAACTCCGCTCCGATACTGGAGGCTATTTTACCCGCGCAGATAAGGGCAATAATAACAGGACCGATCTCACGGATAATGGAGATGGATACCATACCCGGCACATAACTTTCCGCACCAAAATCTTTTAGTGTAGGCTGCGTCTGCAGCGTAAGCACAAAACCGATGATAAATCCCGTGATAGCCACCAGGCCAATGGAACGATAGCCGACAATAAAACACTGGCGGAGGAACTCTCCCCATTCAAATCCGTCGCGGAAAATATTACGGGCGAACTGTCCGGTGAAAACAACCTGGTCGCCGACTATTTCCATATACTTATTGATCGTTGATGTAAGCGCACTGGCCATAATTATTAGCATTGGGTCAATTGATAAAGGGTCAGTGGAAAGATCCCTGTATTATAAAATGGAATTTTCATGCCATGGCAGGAAACCATGATTTTCAGGCGGAAACAGCAATAAAAAGCTACTTAACTGGGTAATATTTTACCCAACCTGTACAAAAGAAGATAGTATTTCCAAATACCGTTTATTATTTTTGGTAAGAATATATACGGTTCTATGGCTCATACTAAAAGATGGTACCTATATCTGCTGTCGTTGCTGTTTGCCCTCGCCTGCGGAGAAACGAAGAAAGAAACCGGCTTTTCAATAGAAAAGATCCCGGACCCTATGGTACATGGCGGTTATGTCAGTAACCCCGATAACATTATCAGCCAGGAAACAGCAGCAATGCTTAATAGCCAGATGCAGCAACTTGACCAGTCAGGACGTGCGCAAGTGGCAATTGTACTGCTGGAGACGATTGGAGACAAAGTCCCAAAAGATGTCGCGCACGATCTCTTCAGACTATGGAAACCCGGTCAGCAGGGAAAAGATAACGGCCTTGTCGTACTACTTGTAAACGATCAGCACAGAATAGAATTTGAAACAGGTTACGGCCTGGAAGGCGACCTGCCCGACGTCATCTGTTTCCGCATACAGCAATCCGAAATGTTACCTTCCTTCCGTGAGAAAAATATTGATGAAGGCATGCTGAAAGGAATGAATGCGCTGGTCAATGTATTGCAACCTCCTGCTGACACGGCAATGGTAGCACAAGCCGACGGTACGACCGTTACCGACACCAGCGCTGCTGCCGTAATGCCGCTCGTCAATATAGACGATAACATCGATCAGCAAACGGAAACCATTAACTACGAACCGGAGCCGGTTTATAACGGACCAGGGGTCGGCACACTGGTCCTCTACCTGATCTATGCAATATTCTGCACCATCTTCGTTGTAAGGCCCGGGGTAGCGAAGAAACATGTTGATACGCCTTCATTATTCAAAGCCCGCATATGGCATAAGCTCTGGCTTTACTTATCACCCTTCGTATTCTTGTTAATACTGGTGAATATTCCCGGAACTGATTACAATTGGTGGCTGATGGCATTCCTGCTGTACATCAACCTGGTGGTATACCTGACCTATCGCGCCATTTTGATCAACAGAAGATCGGTCACTTTGCTGAAAGATGCAGACCGCCATCGCCAATTTGAGACATTGAATATGTCGCATGTAAATCATTGGTTCTCCGCAGTATTCTTTCCGATCCCCATGTTGGCATATTCAAGATGGCATACAATGCGTATGAACAAGCTACGTTTTGATCCATACGATTGCGAAGCCTGCCATCAGCCGATGACACTACTTAAAAGAGGAAAAAAGAAAGCGCTGCTGGATCCGGTACAGACAGCAGAAGATAAAGTTGGGTCTGTTATTTACGATGCCTGGTTATGTAAAAATTGTGACGATAAAAAAATAATCGGTTACAGAAACCTGTGTACAGATGCTGAAAAATGCCCTACCTGTAGTGCCGTAACCCTCGTAAAAGGTAAAAGCAGGGTGGTACGGGCGGCTACTACAAGCCGGGAAGGTGAAGGCATTCAGCATTACATCTGTAAGCATTGCCAGTACACCTATCAGGAAACGTATGTTATCGCTAAATTATCTTCCAGCAGCTCGGGTGGTTCCTCTTCAGGCTCATCCGGATCTTCATCCTCGTCTGGTAGCTGGGGAGGCGGTAGTTCGGGAGGCGGCGGAGCAGGTAGCAGCTGGTAAAAAATCCGATCACTGATCATGATCATTGTTTATTGTCCGGAATAGGGATATTTTTGCATTATGAATTCTGAAAAACAACTGAGGAAAGGACCTAACTGGTGGCGTCAATTTGATTTTCTGGGGATGCACCTGCTGCCGATTCTGGCGATATTCACGCACGTGACAGCATTTGACTGGATATTATGTGCCGCATTGTATGTAGCACGCATGTTCTTCGTAACAGGCGGTTATCACAGATATTTTTCCCATCGAACGTATAAAACTTCCCGTTTCTTCCAGTTCGTACTGGCTGGAGGCGCACAGAGCAGTCTACAGAAAGGTGTATTATGGTGGGGCGCAAATCACCGCGTCCATCACAAACACAGTGATACTCCCGAAGATCCGCACTCTGCTAATATTTACGGTTTCTGGTATGCTCACATGGGCTGGATCATGGGACCTGAATATAAACCGACCCGTTACGACCTCGTAAAGGACTTTAAACAACCTGAACTGTACTGGTTGAATAAATACCACTTCGTACCAGGACTGGTACTGGCTGTAGCCGTATACTTTATTGGTAATAAAGTGAATGGTGCCGGCTGGTTCGACTGGAGCGCCGGTCTCTCTACCCTGCTGATCGGTTTCTTCCTGAGCACCATCTTCCTGTATCATGGTACTTTCACCATCAACTCTTTGATGCACAAATGGGGTAAACCAAGATACAATACAGGCGATTTCTCTAAAAACAGCCTGATCCTTGCATTGGTTACCCTGGGCGAAGGATGGCATAACAACCACCACTACTACCAGAGCGCTACCCGTCAGGGCTTCTTCTGGTGGGAGATCGACATCACCTACTATATCCTGCGTACGCTCGGGTTCTTCGGCATCGTTTGGGATATCAGAGGTGTTCCTGAGAAAGTTAAAACAAGCAATCTGCTGACTGAAGAGGCCAAAGCAGAAATAAAAGCTGCTAACAGGAGACTGGTAGAAGCAAATCGATAAGCCAATTTACCTTCTTATAATAGGGCTCAGTGTGTAATGCGCTGAGCCTTATTATTTTACACACTTCACCCCCTGCCCGGTCTCCCCTTACTACTCGTCTCATTTTTAATCCAAATCGGATTAAAGGGATCAAGTCGAAAACCTGGGGCTTCGTGTGATTAGGTCACAACTACGCCTATCCACTTTTAACGCGAAACAACACATATCAAAATAATCGCGATCTGTTTAACCAGGGTTCCGCGGACAAGTTGCATCAGGATATTGTTTTTAACAATGGCTATAAAAAGGTCGTTTTGAGGTTATAACTACAAGTTTTCTGTATCGTTTCTCTAAGGTACATATAACCATATTAAAAGGTCACCTAAAGGTCACTTCAATATCGATTTGATATATAAATGCCCTTTAAATACCCTTTTGGTAGCCTTTTAGTATGCTTATATGAAGCCTATAAATAGCCCATTCGAACATTGTAGAAGGGATAACTATAGTGAGGAGTCTATTATTTTGATGTAGGGAAATTGCCGGATTGTCAAAACCATCCGGTTCAGGACGGTACTTTGCAAGATGCATCAGAAATGAAACCCAACTGAATAACATAGTCGCTACATGCGAATGCAATTCCCAACCTCCTTTTTTACAACAAACCCGTCAAATTAAACATCAGATGTTTAATGTAAACATCATACCTTTGTGAAACATCAGACGTTTAGTTATGGCAAAAGCAATCAAACTGGCCGACCAGGTCATTTACGATCTGCAGAGGGATATTTCCCTGGGGAAATATAAGGCAGGCGAACTGATCCCACCGGAGCCTGTTCTTATGGAGCAATTCGGCGTAGGCAGATCTACCATCAGAGAGGCAATTAAAACCCTTTCCAACGCCGGAGTACTGAAAGTGCAACAGGGAGCCGGGACCTTCGTATGTGAGCCTAAAACAGCCGCAGAACCGCTGGATCAGCGGCTCAGAAGAGCGGCCATGCAGGAAGTGAAACATGTACGTCAGCTATTAGAGGTGGAAATTGTACAACTGGCCATATTACACCGGCAACAGAACGACCTCCATTCCATGCAGGCCCTGCTGGAAGAAAGATGGCAGGCTATTACTGCGGATGATTTCAATGCCTGTGCCGACGCCGATATACGCTTTCACCGGGCAGTAGCCACTGCCTCCCACAACAGCGTACTGGCCGACCTCTATCAGACTTTTACAACAGTTATCCTGGATGGCTTTAAGCAAAGAGAGAAACCGCACGTTTCCCAATTCCAGCAAACGCATCACCTTCATGTACAGCTGGCAACAGCCATTGCGGAACAGCAATCCGAAAAGGCCATTACGACCGTAAAAGCCATTCTTGAGAAGAATTTTTAAATAATACTAATTGTCATGTCTATTCTGGTATTCACACTAATACTCCTCGCCGGTGCCTTCATGGCCGGTATGCTGGGGTCACTCACAGGTCTTGGAGGGGGCGTAGTGTTGATCCCCCTGCTCACACTTGTTTTTCATGTTGATATCCGCTATGCGGTAGGCGCGTCGCTTGTCGCCTCAATTGCCAACTCTTCCGGCGCTGCCGCAGCGTACATTAAAGAGGGTATCACCAACGTCCGCATAGGGATGTTCCTGGAAATAGCGACCACCACAGGCGCCATTATCGGCGCTGTGTTGGCGGTATACACACCTACCCATCTGGTGGCCATCCTTTTTGGTTTTGTACTCTTATTCTCAGCTGTTATGACACTGAGGAAGAAAAATGAACATGCCGAGACCGGCAGGAACAGTAAGCTGGCCGGTATTATGCGGCTCAATAGCTCATACCCGGTTGATGGTGTGGAAGTGCCCTACAAGGTTAGCGGCGTGGCCGGTGGTTATGCACTGATGACGGTGGCAGGTGTCGTATCCGGATTGCTGGGTATAGGTTCCGGCGCATTAAAAGTATTAGCGATGGATGGCGTCATGCGCATCCCTTTTAAAGTATCTACGACTACGAGCAATTTCATGATCGGTGTTACAGCTGCCGCCAGTGCCGTCATCTACCTGCAACGCGGGTATATTGACCCGGGCATAGCAATGCCAGTCGTACTGGGCGTACTCGCAGGCGCATTCGGTGGTTCTAAATTGTTGATGAAACTGAATACCCGCAAACTCAGGATACTCTTTTGTGTGGTGATAGGTGCACTGGCACTGGAGATGATCTATAACGGTTTTACTGGTAAATTATAAGCAGATGAAAAGTATGTTCTCAAAATCATTCTGGCAGGAAAGGGACGTTGAAATGTTCATAGGTCAGCAGTTACGCTGGGGCGTGATCACATCCAGCATCATCGCCTTCATTGGCGGTATTATTTACCTGATCAATCATGGTACCGCCCTCCCTTCTTACACCCAATTTACCGGCGCACCGGAATATGTACGGCACTTACCCGGTATATTCAAAGGCGTACTACAACTCGACGGCCGCGCTATCATTCAGCTGGGCGTAGTGGTATTACTTGCAACGCCGATCACCCGCATCGCCTTTTCAGTCCTGGCTTTCGCCATGGAAAAAGACAGGTTGTATGTGGTGATCACACTGATCGTTCTCGGCGTGATCACCTTTAGTATCTTCAGCGGACTCGGAGGATGATTACATCAAGAGTTCCGCTCATGATGCAACAGCATATTCATGGCATGACTGAACGACCCGGCTCTGTTGATCTCTCCGTTATTTACAAAGTAGATCTCATCTGCATTCTCAATAGTATTCAGTCTGTGGGCTATGATCACACGGGTGGTATGCGCCGGCAGCTTTTGCAACACAGCCTCCAGTTGTTGTTCCGTCACAGTATCGATATTAGCGGTCGCTTCATCAAGCACCAACAGTTCCGGATCACGAAGCACTGCACGCATAAAAGCGATCAGCTGCTTCTGTCCCAGGCTGATACCATCGTTGCCTGCTACTATTTTTGTACCTAGTCCGTCCTCAAACCTTTCCAGCAGCGTATTCAATCCTGACTTCGCGATCACTTCCTCCAGCTGCTCCGTTGTATATTCTGCGTACCGCGCATTACCATACACGATGTTCTCCTGGATGGTACCGGAAAAGAGGAAAGGCTCCTGCAAAATAAAACCGATCTTCTGCGCCCTTTCTTCAGGCGTATAAGAACGGATATCCCGTCCATTCAGTAACACCTCTCCCGCTGTAGGATCATACAGTCGCGCGATCAGGGATGCTGTCGTCGTCTTCCCGCCTCCCGTAGGCCCTACAAGTGCATAGGTCTTACCACGCTCCATGTTAAAGCTCACATTCCGCAAAATGTCCTTACTACCCGGATAACGGAAATTCACATTATTGAAACTGATCAGTGGTGCATTCTCTTTCGCAGCGCCTCCTGGTATTACCTGCAGGTCCGATTCAAGTTCCAGGATCTGTGAGATCCTGTCCCATCCGGCCATCGCCAGCTGGAAGTTGGTCCACAACGCCGCCAGCTGCCTGATCGGGTTATAGAAATGATTACAATAAGACAAATAACTGATCAGCAATCCCACCGTAAATTCTCCTGTAGAGATCAGATAGATGCCATATACCAGTACAGCCAGCATCGCCAGCTGCGAGCATAAAGTAAAGACTGGGGTGAAAATGTTATTGAACAATCCCGCAGATACCGCTGTACGATAACTCTGCTGGTTCGCCTGATCAAAACGTTTGCGGAAATAGTCACGACGGTTAAAAGCAATGATCACTTTGAAATTGCTCAGGCTCTCCTGTATCTCCGCACTCAATCCGCCGGTACTCTTCATGTTGGCAGCGTTCTTACGCTTCACCAGCGGAGATATCACACGGGTAAAAAGCAACAGTAATAAACCTGGCAGCAACGTTGCCACACCCAGCTTTACGTTGATACATAACAGGAATATACCTGCTCCCGTCATGGATATAATACCACTGGCAAACTGCACGAGCGACTGTGAAAAGAACTGGTTCATCTTATCCGTATCATTATTGATACGGGAAATAAGATCGCCTGTTTTATTCTGGTTAAAAAAGGCAATAGGCAATTCCTGTAACTTTAAGAACACCGCATTCCGCAGTGCATACAACATACGTTGCCCTACTCCTCCCATCATTATTCCCTGCCAGTAAGAAAATACAAGGTTCACCAGGTACATGCCCAGCAGAATACCGGTACACATCAGGATACCTGAAAACTGCTTCGTCTGCACATAGGTATCGATAGTATAACCGATCATGAAAGGCACCGTCAGCGTTAACGCCTGACTGACCATCAGGATAAAAAATGCTTTGAGCAGGTCCTTATGTTCTGTTTTTATGTAAGCCAGTAATTTCAGGAGACGTTTACCTGAAGTACTTTTCTGTTCTGTCGTTTCTGTATTATTCAGGTTGTAATTCATAATTGCTGGTGCTGCGTTGGGAATTAGAGATCTGTACGTATTCAGGGCATGTCTGCATCAGTTCTGCATGTGTGCCGGCCGCTATCACTTCTCCATCCATAATGAGGATGATCTGGTCGAAATGTTCGACAGATGCTATTTTCTGTGTAACAGATATCAGTGTCAGGTGCGGATAGTTATCCTGCACATTTTCAAGTATCCTTTGTTCTGTATTGGCGTCCACTCTGGCGGTAAAGTCGTCCAGCAGCAGGATACGCGGGTTTATAGCCAATGCCCTCGCCAGCATGATACGCTGCTTTTGTCCGCCGGAAAGGCTTGTGCCCCGCTCAGATACGATCGTCTCCAATCCTTCCGGCAAGCCCGCAATGAACTCTTTCAGTTCAGCCGTCGCAATAGCCTGCTGCATGGTTTCCTCACTCACTGTTTCATTGAAGGCGATATTCTCGCGCAAACTCATATTGAATACAATACTATCCTGAAATACCAATCCTACCTGCTGTAACAGTGCAGCTTTGTCATAATCGTTCAGATCAATATTGTCGTAGCGCACACTCCCCTTTTCCGGTTTCAGTAATCCGACAATTACGTTCAGTAATTGCGTTTTGCCCGCTGCCGTCGGACCAATAATCGCTGTCCGCGTACCGGCCTTTACGGAAAAAGACACTTCCTTCAAGACCGGTTTCCCGTCCATTGATAAAGTGATATCTTCTACGGTCAGCCCTCCTTCAAGGGCATTTTTCACTGTACCGTTGTCAGGCACGTCCGCCGCATACAACACTTCACTGATACGTTGAAAAGAAGCCGAAGCCTGTGCAATGAGGTTGCTCATAAATCCAATAACGATGATCGGGAAGATCAGCAGGGCTATATAGCTGTTGAAGGCCGCGATATCCCCCAGGGACATTTCCCCTTTTATTACAAAATGGCCTCCCATTAGCAGCGTAGCGAGTATAGACATGCCGGCCAGAAAACTGATCACCGGTACCAGGCCTGCGAACAGGCGTACTATGGAGATGCCGAGCGACTTAGACTCCCCATTAGGCGCTATGAAACGGTCATACTCCTGTTGCTGCGCATTCACTACTCTTACCAGTGCCGCACCGGTAATACTTTCATTGATCGTCTTATTCAACTTATCTACTACCTCCCGGCTCTTCCGGAAAATAACCCGCACTTTTTTCAGCACCGTCATAAAGGCAATACCGATAAACGGAATGATGGAGAGTATCACCAAACCCAGTTTCCAGTCCCTGCTCAGCAGCAGCACACAACAGCCGATGATCATAAATACAGACGACACAATAGAAATAATGGCCTGGGAAATGAAAACCTTGATGCTGTCCACATCGCCTGTCAGGTTCGTGAGCAGTTTCGACGGATTTACCTGTTGTATATAGGAATAGTCCTGCCGCGAGATCCTGTCGGCAAGCGATGTGCGCAGACTGCGTCCTACCTTTTCCGACATGTAGGTCTGAACAATACTTTGCAGATAGCTGAAAATAAAAATAGCGACCGTGGCTGCTACGAACTCGATCACCAGGTCTCTCATAACCAGCGTCCCTTTAGCATAGGCGTCGATACCTTTGGCTGTCAGTGCAGGCAGGACCAGGTTCAGTCCGTTACTACACAACGCCATCAGGATCAGTAGAAATAATTGTACTCTGTAAGGGCGCAACAAAGACATCAATCCTGATTTTCCTTTCCCTGTCGTGGCAACAGGTGCATTTGTCTTCTTCATATCAATAACAAATATATGGCAGCCGGCAGAGCTATTTACGGCAATGGCCAATTTATCTTAAAATTAAAGGCATTTCTATACAGGTATAGGCAACTGGTCTAACGCCCGATACAAGGACGAACGAAACGGGCAGATATTGTATGACCACAAATAAAAAGTCCTCCCGGTACAACCGGAAGGACTTCGACGCGTCCGCGTCCCAGATATTTTTTATGGAGCAACCCGGTTAGGCGATACCAACCGAAGGTTTCCATGAATATTCTGTAGATTGCATGAATACCTCCTTTTCTTTAGTGAGTTATGAAATTACGGATTTTATCCGAAAAAGCTATTCACGCTTGTCAATTTTAGTTCATAATTTTCGTGTTATTTATGATACTCATTGAAACCTATATTCCACAAAACCTGACCCATCTGGTGAAAGCCTGCTGGTACCTGGAAGTGCCTGCAAATCTGCAGCAACCTTACCGGTGCCTGATCCACCTTCCGGTATCACACCTTTGAGTGATATCCTTCCTGTTTCAGATTTTATGGATTGTATTACCGATCAGCCACAAATCACCTTCCGTCATTTTGAAAGACTGCTCACCGGAATGATCAGCCGGCTGTCGGACCATTCCAACAGTTACGATTATGTACATGCTGCCGTGAAGGAAATAATGTTGCATAAGGGCAATATTTCTGTAGATCAGTTGCTGCATCTGACAAAACGAGAGATGAAAAACTATCATCGTGCGACAATCGACCCCGTTAGGGGTCGCAGTGTTTGTAGCCCGGGGTGACACCCCCGGGATGACGTTCGTAACCCCGGCATAAGTTGGTTTTTCCAAAAGGATCTCCGCTATTTATACAATCCCGCAATAGTTTCCAGGTAATTTTCTATCGGCATAGAATTACGCATAGCCATCAGCTGATTACCTTGTGCACCAATCACTGTCCTGAACTTTTGACTCTTACCTGTAGCAAGATCATAGATCACGTCCACGATCGTTTGCGGATCGTCCAACAAAGAACGGTCTATGTTTCCCATCATCGATTTCACCTTATTGGTAATGTCATCATAGTCACGGATAGTAGGATGCTCATTCCATTGAACGCGGCTCTGGAAATTGTTGCCTGATGATCCGCCCTGTTCTACAAGACGCAGTTCAATGTTTAAAGGTTTCAGCTCATAATAAAGCCCTTCTGTCAGCCCTTCCAGTGCAAATTTGGACATGTTGTACAATGAGCCGACAGGCACCGCCGTAGTTACGCCCATGAAAGAACTGATATTGACGAACATCCCGCCATTGTTAGCACGGAAATGGGGCAGGAACTCACGGATCACATTAATGGGGCCGCGTACGTTCGTTTCATACTGCCAGTCTATTACCCATTCTTCTGCAAGCTCCAGCGGACCGTAACTCCCTACCCCCGCATTGTTCACTACTACGTCTATCTTTCCAAAAGCAGCTATCGCATGGCTCACAGCCGCCTTCACCTGGTCAACCTCTGTAACGTCCAGTTTGAAAATGCGTATATTTTCATATTGTGTCAATTCTTTCTCCTTCTCCGGCGTACGCATTGTTGCAGCAACATTCCATCCCTGCTCAGCAAAATATTTAGCGGTCAGTTTTCCCAGACCATCGCTTGTACCTGTTATAAATACTGTCTTTTTCATGTGTTTTTTATTAATAAGTTTATGATAACGGAACTTTTGTTCCACAAATATATGCATAACGGAACAAAAGTTCCTAATTAAAAATAATAATTCCGGAATATTAATTCCGTTTTGTATCTTTGTTATATAATCGCATTATCACAATGGCACGGACAAAAAGATTTGACGAAGAAGAAGTACTGAACAATGCCATGCTGTTTTTCTGGCATAAAGGGTACAATGGCACTTCTCCACAGGAAATATTAGATGAGCTGGGACTAAGCCGCTCCAGCCTGTACGATACCTATGGCGATAAAAGAAGCCTTTTTATCAGCACGCTGAAACGCTACAGGGATACAGTTACGGGAGATGTCATCCGCCTGCTTGAAACAGCAGATAACATTCCGGAAGCTATTAAATCGCTATTTCAGCAGTCCAGGAATAGCTGCTTCTCCGGAGAAGAAAAGAACGGCTGTTTCATGGTCAATTCAAAAGTGGAACTTGCCCTGCACGATGAAGAAGTAGCCGCTATCGTAAAAGAAAACAGGGAAGCATTGGAAAATGCTTTCACCAACGCAATCAAAAGGGGACAGGAAAAAGGTCAGCTGTCAAAAGACAATCAGCCCCGCGCGCTTGCAAGATTTATCATGAATAATCTATGGGGCCTGACCGTTCATTCAAAATCCGGCGCTGACAAAAAAGTATTTGACGATATTATCAGGATGACATTATCCGTTATAAAATAAGTTGCAAAACAAAGAGGGTATACCGTAAGATATACCCTCTCTGCTTTGTAGCAAATCCCCGCTTAATTGTTATACTCAGAAATCTGTAGACTTAGTCAGTTCCTCCTGCTCCTTAAAAGCATTCTTCAACAACTCCAGCTTCGCCAATCCCCTGTTGTAAGCATCAGATCCCAATAACAAATATACCGGTGGCTTCTGCTCATTTACAATCGCGATCAACGCATTGGCCGCCTTCTCCGGACTACCGGTCTGCTTACCACTTGTCGCTACCAGCTTTTCATGCGAGTTCCGCACAGCCGTATACGCAGGAATAGGCTCTTTTGTAAGTGTCAGCGACTCTTCTGTGAGGAAACTCGTCCTGAATGCACCCGGCGCTACTACCGTAACCTTGATGCCAAATTCCTTTACGTCCTCTGCAAGCACTTCCGACAATCCAATCACCGCATGTTTAGCTGCGCCATATACAGACCATCCTGTTCCCGGAGCAATACCCGCAATAGAAGATATATTGATGATATGCCCGGAACGTTGTGCTCTAAGATGTGGCATCGCGTTACGTATCACATTCAAAGTCCCAAATACGTTCACATCAAAGCTCTCTCTCGTCTCTTCGTCATTCAGTTCTTCAATACTACCGCCAATACCATATCCTGCATTATTAACTACTACGTCGACCCTGTCAAATGTCGCAATTGTCTTATCTATTGCCGCCCACACACTTGCATCATCGGTCAGGTCCGTTTGCAAGGGAAGAAATTGTTCAGATTGAATACCTACTGCCCTGATCAGGTCCGCCTCTTTCCGGGATGTAGCCGCAACCAGCTGGCCCGTTGCCAGCAATTGCTTCACCAGGCTAAGCCCCAACCCCTTCGATGCACCTGTTACAAACCATACTTTTTTATCGCTCATCGTTTATCAATTTAGTGACACAAAGCTACTACAGAGAGTATCACTAATTGTTATAGCATTCAAAGTAATGATTACAAAATTCAAACAGTCCTAAAAGAAGAGGGCGTCAGCTTCGTCTGTTTCTTGAAAAAGTTATTGAAATGCGCCGGTTCATCAAAGCCCAGGCAATAACCGATCTCCGAAATGTTCCAGTCCGTATGTTTCAACAGGGCCCTGGCCTCCCCCACCAAACGTTCAGAGATGTGCTCTGTGGTGGTTTTTCCGGTGGTATCTTTGATTGCGCGGTTCAGATGGTTTACGTGCATAGACAGCTGGTCGGCAAAATCTTTGGCAGACCTTAACATGAACCGCTGTGAAGGGGACTCGATCGGGAATTGCCTCTCCAGCAGCTCCGTAAATACAGACGTGATCCTCGATTTGGCGTCCGGATGTTTATATAATGTATCCATCGGCTCCATCTTCAGGGCATAATGGATGATCTCAGTTACATAGTTCATGATCAGATCATATTTATACTTATAATCTGATCCTATCTCTTCCAGCATCTTCTCAAAGATCTGGCTTACATGGGCGTCCTGCTCAGCATTTAACACATAGGAAGGCTTTCCTCCTGGTGCAAACATGGGAAGCTCATTGATATTCCTCCGCATCCGCTCCGTAAAGAACGCCTCTTTAAAAATGCAGAAGTAACCGGTCCGCTCCTCCGATAATGCCTCATAAGTATAAGGTACCTGCGGGTTGAAGAACGACAACGCAGTACCTTCTATTTCAATGCTTTTATCAGCATAATGGTACAGATTACGGCCCCGTACCAGGTTGATCTTATAAAAATCCCGGCGGCTATACCTGAATGGCGCCGGACCATGCGCTCCCGCAATCACTTCCTCCAGCTTGAACACGTTGAAATGCCCGAGGTCCTGCTGAAGGTTTTCAGGTAACCAGTTGAACTTCGACTTGTAAAATTCCTCCAGTGTTTGTGTTTCCATGCTGCTAAGTTACGAAATTCAAACAATTTAAGGATATCGGGTGATCGTAACCGGTCCGGCCAGCCCGGAAGGCTGCACCATCCATCCCGCCGCGTCAAAAGGAGTGTAGTTAATATTCACAAAATTGATCTCATGGTACCGCCTCCACGACACCTTATGCTGGTCCATATATCGTATCCGGTTCGCCATCAGGTTAGCCACCTCTATCCTGATCTCATTATCACCTCCCTTTAAATATTGCCCTATCCTCGCCCTGAAAGGAATAGACCACAGCATGCCTGCATCCTGCCCGTTTACCCATACACGCGCACTCTCATGCACCTTCCCGAGGTCCAGTACGTATTCCCCCGCATCTTTCTTCGCTAATGTAAAAGTTGTCGTATATGTCCCCGATCCGCTGTAAGCATTAGCCGCAGTATCTTCAAGCGATGTCCAGGGCCGTAGTTGCTCCAGCTGCCTGGATGCGGGTATAAAAGGCCCTCCATTATTAAAAGTCAGCTGCCATGCGCCCGATAATCTTACAGGCGCTTCCGGGCCATCCAGGTATTTCCAGTCAGCCGTCGCCTGCACGCCTTTCCCTGTATGAACGATCATCGCCTCTCCCGGCAGCAACTGCAATTTTATATAAGCCCTTCCGGCAGAGTCCCTGCTTAATGCCTTACCCGTTCTGCCCGTCTGAGGGTCCAGCATTATGGCCCTGCCTTCTGCTTTATTAAGCGGTACATAACCCTCTATTTTCTCTGGTGTATGATTGACCAGGTAATACCACGTTGTTTGCTGTTCCTTCCTACGGATGAATTTCAGTCCTTTATCCGTCAGCTCTTCCCTGCTTACCCCCAACTGCAATAGTGCTTTCTCAATACCATCTGCCAGGACCAGTCGTCCTTTTCCAAGTTGTACCACCTGCAAACCATTCTCGCCCGCACTGAACCGCAGAGATGCAAGCAATGTTTTCAAAGCCTTCCTGCGTTGATCCAGCGCACGCAATCCCGGCACGTCTTCCGGCAATGCCTCCAGCACTATCGTCGATCCCTCTTCCGCCAACCGGAGGATCTGTTGTAATGTAGTAACAGGCATCAATTTCGTTTTCGGTATGACAATCACTTTATAGCCGGATAAGCTTATACCACCTGCCGCCTTCTCCCTGCTCACACCCGCCCTTGCCAGCTGCGCGTCTGAAATAAAATCCAGGGAATATCCAGCCTTCAGTAATTCCTTTACGTGTTTGTAAAACGCCGTGGGATGTAACCACTCGTCTATTCCGTGTACGTTCAGCGACATATCACGCCCCTTCGTCCTGTTCCAGGTATCATATACAGGCCAATACACAAGCAGCTCATTGTCGGGTGTACCCGACTGCAAAACTGACTGTACCCGCGTAATATATTCGTTCAATCCCGGCAGATGCGGCCAGAAGCTATTTGTAGGCACAAAATTCACCGATGCATAAAACAACCATCCCGGCCAGGGCACTTCGGGCGGAGAGAACGTATTACCGTGATAGAATACATGGTTTACACCGGCCAGGAACGCCTGCTCCACCTCCGGCTTACACTGCGACAACGAAGTTTTGAAATGCTCCGTCAACCAGGTGAACGTCTCACAGGAAATTAAAGGATGCCCCTCCACATGCCCCGCTGAAGACGCAAATTTCAGCATCACAGGATCAGGATCAACGTTTCGTATATCCGCACTGTCCCTCCGCAATCCCGGAATAGGAAAATAAGTAGAACCATAGGTCTCACATTCAGGAATATCCACCGCCCCATAAAGGTCCAGCAGATTTCCCGGCGATCCGTGCGCCTGGTTCTTCGACAGGCTCCTATATCCGTGCGACCAGCGTGTCCAGGGCCGTGTGAAGTTCTCTAGCAATAGTTCTGACATCGTTTCCCTGTAATCTGATTTTACCCTGGCCACCAGATCGGTGCTATCATCACTGGATAGCTCCCGCAGATACGTAGACAGGTCATATCCTCTTCGTTTTTTAAATGCCGTAAGGAACCCCGGCGTCCAGTCAGCATTATACACCTCATAACTATCATTGTAAAATGATCTTACCCCTGGCGCTTTATCCTTAAAGGCAGTATCAAAACGATGCAGGTATACCGGCAAAGCCTCCGCCGATAAATGGTCCAGCGTATATCCCTCCCCTCCGGGTGCAGCACGTTTCACTTGTTGCAGGGTCCTGCCGTCAAACAGTGCATATAGTTCCCATTGGCCACCAGGCGGTGACCAGTGCAAAGTCCCATCTTTATCTACCATTTCTATCAACGATGTTGCCACCCCTCCGTGATAGGCCATTAAGGCCTCCAAAACAGCCCCCTCCTGTTTGGCGTCGTTTATTCGTATTTGTTGTATAAATGGAGTTCCTGCGGTAAGTTGATACCGCTGTATAATAAAACGGGAGGCCGCATAGGCCTTCGTCACCTGCGGACCGCCAAACGGCCAGCCCGTGCCGGTGGTCAGGTCTACTCCCATCTGCCGTTTCCCGGCCCTTGCAACGGTATAACGCAGCAGCTCCATCCAGCGTGGAGAAAGAAAAGGGACGTACTGCGATTCATATCCCATAGCGCCGTAAATAGGAGCAATTTCCACTCCTCCAAATCCCGCCTGCCCTAATATGTTAAGTGAAGATGCCAGGTTCTGCTCATTTACCGCGCTGCCGATCCACCACCAGCGGGTCCAGGGCTTCGTTTCCTTTTTTACAGCAGGCCAGGGTCCCTGCTGTGCATGAGCAAATAAAACAAACAATAAACACAGGCCCGTTAACAGCAGCCTGCCAGGTTTTTGGATCACAGTTTTCATAACGGCATTTATTACGCTATTTAACACCTGCCAAATCACTGATATCGTCAGAACACGTATTAGCCAGGTGACGCGCTTTTACTCTAATATAATCCATCTGTTCCGGATAAAATAGTGGAATATGTAAATGGAATTATTCCGCAAACCCGGCGTATGAAACTATTCTGTCATGCAGACACTTTTTATCTACCTATTTACTCCACTACCCGCTCCGGGATAATGATCCCCTGAAAACAGTATGGCCGGACTAACTGCCCGGCCATACTGTTTTTATAACAAAAGAAAGTTATTCGGTAACGCTGAAGGTGGATGCCGCCCTTTCAAATACGCCTAAATACTCGTCACCAACGCCGGGTACCGTAACACCCGTAATATTATATACAATACCTTTCTGTGGTACAGCATATACGATCGCCACCAGCTCTTTACCTCCCTGTGCTTTAGCACTATACTTCATCCATTTCGCATGAATGCCGTTAATAGCTTTGTCACCTTTATCCAACAGTTTAAAATCCAGCATATACTGTTGCATTGTCTTAAGATTCTTGTCAACGTATTCAGCAAAAGAATTACTACCCATATTCTCGGTCACCACATTTAAGCTGGGCCTGAACCCGTCTTTCAGCTCCGGTGCATAAAACATCAACGCTTTAATACCGTTAAATGTCGTATCCGACTTCTTCCAGCCCGGAGGTGTTTCAATAGTGAATTTGTCCGCACCGGAATTCATGTTTGGCGCAGCCTGTTCCAGCAATTCTTTTGCTGTTTTTGGGGAATTATTGCCACTCTTACAAGCCGAAAACAATACCACACCGGCAACGATCAATAATGAAAAGTACTTCATAAATTCGTGTTTATTAATCCATAAAGATAAGGTCAATTTATTTAAAATGAACATATCAGCCACAACTGCACAAGCCGTCTATACTATTCTACTTCACATATTCTTGTTCGTTTTCTATATTTAATACGTGATTTTCATATTAATTATATTATTTTCAGCCTAATCTTATTGTCACTGCCTTTGCCAGATTATGTGATACGAATATTCAAACAGATAGCAAATTATGGTCAGATACTACGCAATATTCAGGGATGGAAGTCATAGCCCATTACACGATCTTGAATCAATTTCCATTTTACCGGAGTACTCTTATATCCTCATGACGACAGACACCTTTAAGCCTAACGGTTATGTCGAATCTACCATCTACCAGTTTGTAAATGCGAAAGGCGAACAGGAACTCCTCAGGATAGCTAACTGGGAATTACTCTATATCAGTCCCTGGACCTTCAATTCCGACGGCCTCCGCTATTGCCTCTACAATCACCTCACCAAAACAGCACATGAATTCCACGGCGAAGAAACCGGCCTTACCTTCTTTAAAAATGACCTCTTTCCTAAACTGCGCGAATTATCCATCATTCCCGATTATCACCAGTACCTACTTAGTGAAAAGGTCGACCTCCTCGAAGAAGAACTCACAGAACTGAGAAGACGCCTTTACGAAGTGGAAAAAGTACTGAAAAGGTAACTTACTCCCTGATTTTCTTACCCCTCGCCTGACCTTTACAGATAATTATTTTTCATAATCTATTTGTAATAGAATAACTTTGCACCCATTATTTCAAACCCACAAATACTTATGAAAGCATTTAAATCAGCATTACTGTTAGCCGCTTGTGCATCTACCCTTGTTTCCTGTTCAAATAATGATGATGTAAACAACGATGTTAAAAATCCACTCGAAGGAAGTTACACGTTCGTCGGCATGAAAGCCAACACGTATGCAGAGGTTGAACAACGTTACAGCGATGATACCGACGTTTACAAAACTATTACTACCAGCGACTACGATGCAAAAGACCTTGCAGGTACAGTAGTAATTGACGCAGCCAGATTCAATTCCAGTAAATTCAAGTACACCATCAACACCAATGTGATCGGTACCATTTACACAAACGGAGAAGAATCCGGTTATTCTAATCAGCCCTGGAACTATCCGGTGCCTGAATCCAGCGGATCTTCCACCTACAAACTGGTCGGTACAGATTCTATCAGCTTCACCGGCGGTTTCGTGATCAGTCCTGTGTTTGGCGAAGATCCCGCTCCTTCACCAGCATACGGTGCAAAATACAAATGGGAAGGCGATACACTGGTGATCGCTTCTGACTTCCGCCAGCTGGACACAACCACGTTGACCGATCAGGGACAAAGCATGACCATGTATTCCGATAAACGTTCTACACAAATAATGAGGCTGAAGAAAAACTAAGCCCTTTACTATTTTAAAAAAACGGCTTGTGTTCTACCCGGAACATAAGCCGTTTTTTTATTGCAGATCTTCCCGTTATTTATTCTCCTGCTTAAACACAACAAAAAGCCATAACTTGCTATAACAGAACCAATAGGCATATGATCAAACCAACAGAAGAAATCATTATTATTGGCGCAGGTGCAGCAGGGCTCATCGCTGCCAGGGAATTATCAAAACAGTATAAAGTGACCGTACTGGAAGCCGCTGCTACTACCGGCGGACGCATAAAGACCATCTACCACAACGGGGCCAAAGCAGCGGAAAAAGGCGCGGAATTCGTACATGGCGAGCTTCCGATAACATTGGGACTACTCAACGAAGCCGGACTTAAGTACCACCTCGTGAACGGTCAAATGTTCCGTGTCAGTAACGGGAAATGGACCGCAGAATACGAAATGATCACTAACTGGGATCAGCTCCTGGAACAAATGGAAAATGTCCCCGAAGATATGACCATGCAACAGTTCCTCGATCAGCATTACCCGCAGGAACAATATGCGCAACTGAGAAAAAATATCCAGGGTTTTGTACAGGGCTTTGATCTTGCCGACATCACCAAAGTAGGCATAAAATATCTCCTGAACGAATGGGCAAACGAAAGTGAGAAAAACTTCAGGATAGAAGAAGGTTACACCGCTATGACCGACTTCCTGACAACAATATGCCGCAAACAGCAATGTGAGATCATCACTAATACTACTGTTACTGCTGTGGAATGGTCTGCCGGCAAAGTGAATGTCCGGGCGGCAAACGGTCAGTCATGGTCTGCCAATAAACTGGTCGTTACCATTCCCCTGGGCGTACTGCAAAAAAAAACGATAGCATTCACTCCCGCTATCCCCGCTTACATCAGTGCAGCCAATGACATCGGCTGGGGCACGGTGATCAAAACTATACTGCAGTTTAAAACACCTTTCTGGGAAAAGCACGCACAACAGATAGCATTTATTCTCAGTGATGCGCCGATACCTACCTGGTGGACGCAGGTGCCCGAAAAGGCCTATATCCTCACCGGCTGGCTGGGAGGTCCTCCCGCTGTTCCTTATATCGGTCAAACGGATGAACAGTTACAGGAACTGGCCCTCATCTCTCTGGCTAACATCTTCAACGAAACAGTAGATACGCTGAAAGATCTGCTCGTTGACTGCCACATCTCCAACTGGGCAACCCTTCCGCACGTAACAGGTGCATACAGCTATGGTACGCCTGCGTCAGTAAATGCCCTCACAGTGTTACATACACCTATCGAAAACACCATCTACTTCGCAGGTGAAGCCCTGTATAACGGCACAAGCCCCGGTACAGTAGAAGCTGCGTTAAGCACAGGTGAAGCGGTGGCCGCTAAAATAAAAGAAACGCTATCATAAACAACAACTACATAAACGAAGCAGCCGTCCGCGCAATGCGGACGGCTGCTTCGTTTATACCAGCTACCTGCTGCCAGGCATCTGGTCTTATCACTTCATTATTATTGCAGGATCAGAGACAGTGTTTTCTTCTTGCCATTTACCATAAGCTCCACAAGGTAGAAACCACCAGGTAAATTAGACAGGTCCAGCGGCTGCAGTTGCTGTGTAGTGGTACGGGTGTAAACAACACGGCCTTCCAGGTTGTAAACATTGATGGTCACAGGCTTCAGCAATGGTTTCTCAAACTGCAGGTATACTTCGCCTGCCGAAGGATTAGGATAAGCTTTTACCTTATTGCCGTTCAGCACTACATCGTCTATCGCCGTGATCACAACTGACACTGGCGCCGACTTGCTGGAACAACCACTACCATTCAATGATTCAACCCTGTACGATCCGTTTGCCCTTGCACGATAGTTCGCGGAAGCTGCCCCTTCAACCGGAGCCTCATTAAAGTACCACTGCCAGTTGTATTTACCCGAAGTGAACAGGCTATCGCCACGCTGTGTAATAACCGGCTGTGGCGGCTGATTTGTTATGCTGAACTGTTCTGACCAGCCAGTAGTATCAGCCGGAGAGCTACTAACTACTCTCAGCGCATAACTGGTAGCACAGCCAAGTGTATCACTCAGTCGCACGCTCATGGATACATCGCCGGAAGTGCCGGGCATCGAACGGAGATTGATCACTTCATCAGGTTGCAGACCGGTAGTACGTGCTCCCGGATCTTTCAGTGTCAGCTGTACCGTGAATACATTACCAGTGTTAAAGTCCTGTGCAAAGGAAGCCTTTACGGTCAGGGTATCATTACCCGTAATAGGATTATCCGGGATGACAACCTCAGTAACATCTTCTACATTTACATAAATGGAATCTGTCCTGGTGATGGATGGACAATGCGTCTTACCCGTTACGTAGTATAAACCTGGTAAAGACACTTCTATACCATAGCCTTTTTCACCTGTCGACCAGGTATATTCATAGGTATTTGCATTAAGGTCTGTCAGATAAATTACACTTCCTTTACGGATCGTTGTATCTCCATTCGCGGAAAGTCTGATCGCAGGATATTCCGGTATATAAATATTTTTAGTAGTAGAGTCAACAGTCCCATTGCTGTTTTCTACGATCAGTTTCGCATTGTAGTAACCTCCATTTTCATACTGATGGAAAGGCTTTAGCGTAGTGCTATCTACAATTCCATCTCCGAAATACCAGGTCCTTTTCACGATCGGATAATCATAGGCAGCACTGTTATCGGTGAAGACAGCAAGTCCGCACAGGTCTTGCTCTACAGAGAAAGCAGCCGTCAGCACAGGTTGTTTAAAACTTACCCTGATATTTTCAGTACGCTCGTCTCCGTTTTTCGTCATGGTAAGCTGGTAATATCCTTCATCTATGATGTATAACACGCTGTCGGTCGACAATATAAACCCATCGGATCTCTTCCATACACAGATAGCATCAGGAGAACCTGCACGAAGCTTCAATGTGTCCCCCATCTCAACGGTGGTATCACGGCTATTCCAGCCGCTCGCTTTTGTATATGACTCACGGATGTTGAAATTCAGATAAGCAGCCGTATCGCAATATTCATTTGCTCCGGGTAACATAACAGCCGCTACTGACGCCTGATAATTCCCCGGCTTTACATTATATCCGTGACTTTCTGCACCAGGAATAAGATCTGCAACGATGCCGTCACCATAATCGATTCGCAATCCGCTCATCACTCTGTCATCGAACGGTACCTGGTATTTGAACTTAACCTGCGCAATATCTCCCGACCAATGCAGCTCACCATCCAACGATAGACTGATTCCTGCAGAGGCATCAACAACATCCACAGTATCAACAAAAGATTGTCCGCAACCCGTCAAACGTACCATGTACAGGCCTGGCTCGCTTACATTGATAGCAGGACGCGTAGCCCCCGTATTCCAGCTAAAGCTGATCAGAGAACCGAATCGATCTTCCATACCGGTATTCAGCTGTACGGACTGTCCGCAGTAAAGCTTCGCGGTGGGCAAAGTTGAATACGGCAGACTGTAAATATCTCCTGCATTATCTGCCACATAAGCGGTGTCAAACTCCCATGCATCATTATAAACAATCAGCTTGGCATTATATTTCCCGGGTTTGCTGAATGCGTGTTCCGGATTGGGTTCGCTGGAAACTGTGCCATCGCCGAACTCCCAATAGTAATAATTAATGTTACCGGTACTTGTGCTGGTAAATTTAACGGTGACGGGAGCGCATCCATAAGAGGTGTCCACTGTATAAGAAGCACTTAAATTCTTTTGAGCCAATACGTTAATATACGAACATGCAATAACGGTGAAAAGCAGTAAAAATCTTTTCATAGGTATATTTTAGGAAAAACAAATATAAAAATTCATCAAATGTACAGCAATTTCCCAAAATGAAAGAAGCTGCCTTGTCAAGACAGCTTCACGTTTTATAATCTCGGGTCCACCGGTTCACTTTCCAGCGCCAGCAACCCGAATACACATTGATGCACTTTCCGCAAAGGCTCCTTCGCCACGAAATGTTCAATGGCCTGTACCCCCAACGCAAACTCTTTTAGTGCCAGGGCCCTCTTGGCGCCAAGCCCTCTTTGTTTTAACCGGATAAGATGGCTTTCCAGCGTGTATTCAGGCCCGTAAATGATTCGCAGGTATTCCCGGCCCCTGATCTTAATAGCTGGCTGTAACAGGCCCTTTTCGCCCCTTTCTATGAATGACAGCGACTTCACTACCATACCTTCCCCACCTTTCACTGTCAGTGCTTCCCACCATTCAGTAGCATCCGCAACGCTCTGCGCATCCTCCAGGTCAACTACCCTCCAGCTGGTAGCTATCATCGGATTATCAGTTCCTCCGCAGTAACGGCCCAGTTGCTCCATATGCCAGGCGTGA
Organism: Chitinophaga sp. S165; assembly: GCF_003182155.1. GTDB lineage: Bacteria > Bacteroidota > Bacteroidia > Chitinophagales > Chitinophagaceae > Chitinophaga. The sequence goes on along the minus strand of NZ_QGTG01000009.1, from coordinate 18,064 downwards.
TCTTTATCAAAATAAGTCTTCCCCTCGGTCGCCAGCAAATGGAATGGCGCCAGCTTATAGTCTGCCAGCGACTTCACCTCCCAACAGTACTGCCTGTACGCCGTCGTGAATTGTTGGCACATGGCTGCCCGCTCTTCATAGTTCTGCAATAGTGCGGCTATCGCCGGATTATCAGATCCTGCTGCCAGCGCTGCCACCGTTTCCGTCATGGCATTCACCGCAGCAGCGCCCGTAGCCGCATACTGCTGTTGCAGCAGTGCCTGTGCCTTCGCGTTCCAGGGCATCAGTTCACAGTCCAGGCATACCCAATCTGTTTCCATCTCCTCCCAGAAATTACGTGCTGTCAACGCTGCATGTACCATCCCGAGGAACGCCTGCTCCATACGCTTATCTGCGAAGAAAGCCCTGCCCGTCCTCGTGTAACACGTACCTATACTATCTTCATCAATACCGAAACGCCTGCTCACCACTTCACTGTCTTTACAAACGATCACCACCGCCCTGGAGCCCATATGTTTCTCTTCACAGATCACCTGCTTAATACCATTTTTCCTGTAGTAACTAAAAGCGCCCACAGGATGTTCCAGGTATTCCGGCAAAGTACTTGTCTCTGATGGGGACATCGTTGGCGGCAGATAGATCAGCCACTTCGGATGAATACTGAACCTGCTCATCGTTTCAAGTGCAGCAGCCGTATTTTCTTCCCGGATAGTAACACCGTTAAGCAAACGGGTATGGATCAGTTGTTTGCCGATCAGGTCTTCTATATCCGGCACGTCATCATGCTCATGTTGCAGGATGTTACCCTCACCGGGAATTTTCAATGGCCTGGAGGGCTCCATATAGGTAGCCAGTGCAGGTACACTAAGCAACTCCCTTTCGGGATAACGTAACGCAGTCAGCTTTCCTCCGAATACACAACCGGTATCTATATCGATGGTATTATTGAACCACTGTGGTGCATATACAGGTGTATGCCCGTATACGACAATAGCTTTTCCTCTATAGTTGGCAGCCCAGTTATATCTTACCGGCAACCCGAATTCATCCGTCTCACCCGTCGTTTCTCCATACATGCAGAATTCCCGTACGCCTGCAGAAGCTCTTCCCTGCATTTCCTCCTTCACACCGGCATGTGCCACCACAAGCTTCCCATTGTCCAGTACATAGTGACTGATCAACCCATCCAGAAATTGCTTCAATCTCTCCCGGAAATCAGCGTTCTCGCCTTCCAGTTGCGCTACTGTCCTTTCCAGTCCGTGCATCAGCTGCACATTCTTTCCCTGCAGGAACTTCAGCAACTTTATGTCATGATTGCCCGGTACACACAAAGCCACGCCATCACTCACCGCATTCATAACAAGTTTCAGTACCGCCGGACTCGCAGGGCCTCTGTCTACCAGGTCTCCCAGGAATACCAGCTTTCTGCCGTTGCTCACCTGTACCTTGTGCATTGTGGCATCAACGGTATGTCCCAATAAGGTAAGCAAGCTGCAAAGCTCCTCATAACAGCCATGCACATCCCCGATAATATCGAACGGACCATGTTCATTCTGCCTGTTATTCCACAAAGGCTCCCGCTCTATACCGGTAACAGCCGCCGCCTGCTCTTCTCCACGTAACTCAAAAACCTTTCGGAACCCATCCTCCCTTAATTTACTGAGCCCTCTTTTCAAAAGACTGATCTGAGTGGTCACCACATGCGGCGCCAGATTTCTGTCCGTTCTCTTTTGATTCCGGTCCAGGCATACCCGTTCGGACATATTCAGTACAATAGCGGCAGGCAGTACATGGTACTCCCTCGCCAGCGCCACCAGCTTCTTCCTGTCTTCCGGCCGCACGTTGGTGGCATCTACCACGGTGAGCAACCCACGCTTCAATCTTTTACCCACTATATAATGCAGCAGGTCGAAAGCATCTTCGGATGCATCCAGGCTGTTCTCATCATTACTTACTATTTCCCGGCAGGTGTCACTGCTTACCACTTCCGCAGCCTTGAACCACTGCCTTGCAAAAGTACTTTTGCCTGATCCACTTGCCCCTACCATCACCACCAGTGATAACTCGGGTATCTGTATCCTCATAAAAATTCAATTAATATTATTTGATAGATCCGCGCGCTATTTCGTAAACACCGCCATCTGCGTAGGCGGTCCTATCTCAGCGGTTTCTTCGCCCAAAGGCTTTATACTATATGCATAACCGTAAGTATTGCTTACCCGCTCACACCATTGCTGAAACTCTGCACGGGTCCATTCAAACCGGTGATCGCTATGCCTCATTTTATCTGCATCCTCCGTAAAAGTGACATTCCATTCCTTATTCGGCGTCGTCACCACTACCTTGCCGGGCATAGTATAACCGAACACACATTTCTCCAGGGCTTTTAACCTGTCAGGCTCAAGGTGCTCGATCACCTCTACCAGCGCCGCAGCGTCAAACCCTTCTATCCTTCTGTCCCGGTATGTAAGGGAGCCTTGTATCAACCGCAACCGCTTACGCTGATTGTCCGGCAGCTTATCTATCTTCAATCGCCGGTAAGCGATCTCCAGGCTGCGGGAAGCCACGTCCATGCCTGTAATATGTGTCAGGTGCTGATGCGGCACAAGAAGTTTCAGCAGCTTTCCTTCACCACATCCCAGGTCTATAACAGACTTTACTGGAGTACTGAGCAATTCATCACAAACACTTTGCAGGCGCGTCTCATGCAATCCGGCTTTCGGCTTCTCAGCTGCAATACCATCAGTCATTAACTCATCCGGCATATCATCCTTCATCAGCAATGTCAATGCATCATTTGCCAATGACGGCTGATGACGCAGATAACGCCGGATGATCAGTTCCTTTTCAGGATGGTCCTCCAGCCATCCCTTCCCTTTTGCCAGCAGCTTCTCCACCTCTTCCCTGTTTACCCAGTAATGCTTGTCATTGTCCAGCACAGGGATCAGTATAAATAAATGTGACAGTAATGCTTTTAAAGTGATCGTCTGCTTCAGCGTAACCGTAAAATAACGGCTGTTGCCCCACTCCGGAAACTGTGTATCAAGCGGATGCTGCGTAGCATCTACCATATATCCCAATGGATCAAACATCCTGAACAACATCGTCTCTCCACCACTCACAGGCAGTACAGACAGCTTCACCTCGAGCGGCAACGGTACATCCACCAGCTCCGGTTTATCCTTGCATTTACCATTCATCGCCGAACTGAAAGCCTTCACGATCGCAGTGCTCATCAGGGATGACGCCACATAGGGCCTGTCATTCACATATTGCTCCAAAGCAAACTGATTTCCGGAGGCGCCTCCATTTGTACGCACCAGTCCAACCGGATCGATTTCCAGCAGCAATGCGCAGGTACACTCCTGTTCATTTGCCACAGGATAAAAGATATGCGCCTTCCCCTTCCCGAACTCGATCTCCTGTACCTTTGCAGGATGTTTATGCAATAAATATCCCAGGTCTGTGGCAGGCGTATGTCTTGTAGTAATCGTCAGTAACATTGATTCTTAAAATTGATAACGCAAAGGTCGGAGCTAACTGCGAAATCTTTTTGCGCAGGTATAAGGAATTTTATTATTTACTATTTATAATTTATTCGATCTCCCATTCAATCTTCTATTCGATAGCACTCCGTTAGGAGTGCCTTGTTTGTAGCCGTCTGGTGCGATCACCTTTTGCAGGTATTCCCGGTTAGTATTTCCCCAATGGTTCATAGCGTCGATAATTGGCATCAGCGATGCTCCCAGTGGTGTAAGTGAATATTCGACCTTAGGCGGCAGCTGGTGATATATTTTTCTGGTAATGATCCCATGGTTTTCCAGCTCCCGCAACTGCGCATTCAGCACACGTTTTGTGGCCCCGGGTAGTGTACGGAATATTTCGCTCGGTCGTTTGATATCCACTGAAATAACATTCAGCAAGGTTGCTTTCCATTTGCCGTCCAGCACCTCTTTGGTTAGATGTAGCCCACATTCCACTGGAAGCGGGATCTTTCTCTCGTACATAGCTTGCTCTTTGCAGCAAAGATAATTATAGTGCCTGAAAAGGGTATAGAGGATAAATTAATCACCTGCTGAATACTTTCTCACTTATTGTTGCCGGACAAAACGCCGGATACCTTTGCCTCCCAAAACTAAGTTATGTCCAATACACAGCAGCCCTTACTAACAAGCTTTCAGTTGGGAGATCTTCAACTAAAGAACAGAGTCGTGATGTCGTCTCTGACGCGTGCCAGGGCGACTAATCCAGAACTGGCACCTACGTCATTAATGGCTACATATTATGCCCAGCGCGCTTCCGCAGGCCTGATCATTAGTGAAAGTACCTGGATCAGCCCTAAAGCAATTGGTTTCATCAATATTCCCGGCATATATACGCAGACGCAGGTTGCTGGCTGGAAATTAGTAACAAATGCAGTGCATAAAAACGGGGGAAAGATATTTCTGCAGTTAGTCCATAGTGGCGCCGCCTCCCACCCGGAACACCTTGACGGGGAAATTCCCCGGGGGCCTTCTCCCATCAATCTGCAATTGCAGGTATACACAGAAGATGGTCCGCAAGACGCTGTAACACCACTGGCATTCACAAAAGCGGAGATCAGGGAGACCATTGCCGATTTTAAAACAGCTGCTGAAAATGCTAAGTCCGCGGGCTTCGATGGTATTGAATTGCATGCGCAGATATTTACGCTCATTCCACAATTCCTTAGTAGCGCTGCCAATCAACGTACCGATGAATATGGAGGCAGTATAGAAAACCGCGCACGCCTGTTGTTTGAAATACTCGATGCATTGAAACAAGTGTGGAAGAGCGAACGCATAGGCGTCAAGTTTACACCTGCTGCATTTAATCCTGGTATCCTAAAACCAGACGAGCAAACTATCGCCACCTATCAGTACATATTCAACAGGCTTAATGATTATCATCTCGCCTATGTTCATCTGGTAGGCCCGGCTGTCGATCTTTACGGAACTACTATCGCCGCTTTACAGGAAAATTATTTCGGACAGTTCCGGAAAATATACAAAGGCACACTGCTTTCTAATCTGGGGTTTTCCCGCGAAACCGGCAACAGGATTATAGCTGACGGCACCGCCGATCTGGTTTCATTTGGCTGCCCGTATATCGCAAACCCGGATCTGGTATACCGCTTTGCACACGATTTTCCGCTCGCTGAAGCAGATACCAACACCTTTTATGGAGGTTATGAGAGAGGATATATAGATTACCCTGCCATAATACCGGTGCAGTAAATTTTTAACTTTTAAAAAAAAAGGCTGGCAATAAGATTGTCCACTACAAATGATACTTCCTGATCAACACATACACCACGACCGCAATCAAACCGGTCAGTAACATAAACAGCCATCCCCACTTATGAGCGACGTCTGTTTTTTCATGATCATCATCATGGTGATGATCATGATCTTCCTCATGATGACCATAAAACATATAGATCTCCCAATAAAAACCATTCAGGGCCTCCTGCGATAACAACAGTTCTTCCCCTCCATCAGCCTGATATTTCATGCCTAACAGCAAATGCTGCTCATCTTTCTCGATCAGGTACTCCAGTCCTGCCAGTAGCCTTTCTCCTTCTTCGTCTGTCAGCCGGTCAGCTTCCAGGTATTTTATCAATAATTTTCTTACGGTCCTTAATTCCATCCGGCCAAATTATAAACATTCCCCGAAAAACCAAATGCATGATAAGTTTCCCAGCTATTAGCACTTGCATATCAGGCAATACGTAGTAACTTTAATTTGAAAACAACCCGGGTATGCAATACAGACAAATACCCCCGCCGGAATACCTTCGTGACTACATCCGGTTTTTCTGGGTAATGGAAAGCCATGATACAGATGTCTCCGCAGCATCCTTCAGAACAATTGCTGACGGTTGCCCCGGACTTATTTTCCAGCATCAGGAAAAAGGTATCCTGTTTCAGAATGATAAACAATTACCTGGCACGATCCTTTACGGTCAGGCCACCCGGCACGCAGAGCTGCGGATAAACGGTATGTTTAATACCATCGGTGTATTCTTCTATCCGCATGCCTTAAAATCCATCTTCGGACTCAATGCAGACGAGTTGACCGATACCTGCCTTGATCTGGACCTGATGCCCCATGAACAGGGCTTCCGCCTCTCTGAACAACTGTCAAATCTTACGGCTGTTCAGGCACAGATAGATACGCTTTGCTCTTACCTCCTGGCACAGATCAACAAACACGATCAATATGCAGATAAGGCGATGCAACATGTCCTGGATCGCATTAAAAAAGCTAACGGCAATATCTCTGTTAAAGAGTTAAGAGAAGATCTGCAACTATCCGAAAGATCTTTCGAGCGCAAATTCAAACAACATATAGGCATCACACCGAAACTGTTTACACGCATCTCCCGCTTTCAGGCGTCCATGCATCTTCTCAGGCAAAGCGACTACAATAAACTCTCTGACATAGCCTTTGAGAATGAATATGCAGACCAGTCTCACTTCATCAGGGCCTTCAAAGAATTTGCAGGCTTCTCCCCCTTCCAGTTCCAGAAAAGGTCAAAAGAGCTCATAGAAAACCTCTCTATCCTCACAAAATAGTTGCTGCCGGTTTCGTTCTATTTTCCGCTGTTTCGCCGTCATAGCTTTGGGTTACAAAAACAAGCTATCATGAAACTTATCATCTTTGGCGCAACCGGCGCAACTGGCAAACATATGGTAGAACAAGCCCTCGAACAGGGCCACCTCGTTACTGCTTTTGTTCGCGATCCCTCAAAACTCGGCATCATGCATTCCAACCTGACCATCGCTAAAGGCGATCTCATGGACGCTTCTTCTATCATACCTGCCATGCAGGGACAAGATGCAGTGCTCTGCGCCATTGGTGCTCCCGCTAATAAAACTGGTACTGTCAGGTCAGATGGTACCAGGAACATCATACAGGCAATGAAGGCAACAGGCGTTAAACGCCTCATCTGCCAGACCTCCCTGGGTTATGGCGACAGCAAAAAGCTGCTGGATCAAACGCCTTTCATCTTCAAACATATAATTGTCCCCTTCATTTTGAAGAAAGCTTTTGCCGACCACGCACTACAGGAAGAATATATCAAACAAAGCCAGCTGGACTGGATCATTGCACGCCCGGCAAACCTGACAGACGAAGCATACACAGGTGTTTATAAACAGGGCTTCCCCGCAACAGAAAAGAAACTGAAGATGAAGATCTCACGTGCCGATGTAGCCGACTTTATGCTGAAACAGTTAACAGCAAATACCTGGTTGCGGAAAACACCGGGATTGTCTTACTAGGGTTTTACAAAAAAAGAAATGCGGTTGTCCCGATACGAGACAACCGCATACTATATAAATTCCGAATTACTTCAACAATTTGCACGCCGATACGGTCCGGACTATACTTGTACTCTTTACCTCTACCTAAAAATCAATCTCCTCTCCAACTTCCAGTTCATACGCCTCCATTCCCTTCTTAAATATCCTGGCCGGTGCAGTGCCTTCCAGTGTAAACTTCGTTTCCTTCACCCTTATCCAGCTGCCCTCACGTAATCCCACAACAACCAGGTCCTGCTGTTCCTGGAATTCACGTATCCTTGTTTCCCTCGTTTCCCCCATATGCGGCAGATCAGGGATCGGATCAAGATAATGCGGATTCAGATTGAAAGGCACCAGTCCCATGGTCTGAAAGCTTGGCGGATAAACGATCGGCATATCGTTCGTCGTTTGCATGTTCACACCGCCGATATTACTGCCTGCACTCGTACCCAGGTACGGTTTACCTTTCTCAACTTCCCATCTCAATACATCCATCAGTTGCAGATCGTGCAGTTGTTTCACAAGTAAGAATGTATTCCCTCCTCCGGTAAAAAACGCCTGCCCGTTCCTGATAGCTTCCGCCGGATCATCAAACGTATGCAATCCACGCACCTTCAGTCCCGCTGTAGCAAATACGGTCGTTACCTTTTCAGTATAGTCATCATGTGAAATGCCTCCCGGACGGGCATAAGGAATAAAGATCACTTCACTCACGCCGGCAAAAAGTTCTTTCATCACCGGCAGCAGATACGACAGGTAAGTTTCTCCATGCAGTGTGGATGTACTGGCTAAAACAACATTTTTCATGAGCTGCAAGATAAAAAGATAACCGCTAACCATAAAAGTTGCTTTAAAACGCCTCACCCAGGTTAATATTAAACCTGCTGCCATACTTGCTGACACCATAATCGAATGCGATATTCGTACTTGACTTTTTATTGAACTTAACACGCAAACCGGCCCCTGTAGCAGGATGTAATCCGGTAAACCGGTAATTGTCAGGTTTGGTCACACTGTTCGCATTTGCAAACACCACAAAACCTAACAATCCATTCTTTGTAATATCTCTACGGTATTCTACTTCAAAATCTATCAGCCCCTTGCCTCTGAACCGCCCCTGGTCCATCCCCCTGCCACTGCGCGTAGTAGGGTCCCAGCCAATGCTCGGCAGGTCAAGATAAGGTGTCTTGCGACTCAGCGTTGTCCAATAAAATCCCCAGAAAGCCAGTACATTCTGCTGCCTTTCATCACCGAAATGAATATATCGCCTGTAATCAAGATATAAAGATTCCCAATTGTCATTACTGCCCAGGAACGTCGGATTGATCCTGAATACCGCATTAAAATAATGACCCGACTGAGGGTTAATAGAGTTCTGCCTCGACTCCTTTAACAGGTTGAGGGAAATCCCCGAAGACACTGTCTGGCTCCGGTCCGTCCCATAATGATAGTTCACCAACTTCGACAGCTGCAAACTGTCATTATCCCGGATCCCGATATTTGAATGCCAGTCCATATGATACCCCAGCCCCACCAGCCATTTAGGCCTCACTCTCCGGTAGAAGGTCTCATAGAGCCGGAAATAATTGTTACCCAGTAACTGCTTCTCATCGTTGGGTACACCATTACCCAGTCCCCAGGTATACTGCGGATTGATAATAAAGCGCATATCGCCCACCATATTGTACTTATTGCCCTCCAGCCATATATTCGACCTCAGAGCGAAAGAAAAGCGCCCCCTGAAGGAAAATGAAGGGGTAAATGATACGTTTGACAGGTAGGTCGTCCTTCGTGGTCCCAGATAAAACGCGGCATTCGTAGAAGTGATCAGGGCGGCCCCGCCACCTGGTATGCTGGATGGCGCCGGCAATAACGAATAATAGATCCGCCGTTTCCCCATTTTTTTGGGCGGCTTCGGTTTGTACTTGATAACACCCTTCAACAGGTCGATGACGTCCTTTCGGGGTACGGTGTCCTCGTCAGGTTCATCGTTCCTTTGCTGTGCAAGTACACAACAAGGCAGGGCTAAAAACAGTGATATTATCAGTGTAAGCTTTTTCATCAGCGTCAGCGATCTTTTTCCAACATAAATACTTAGTATCTATAGTCTAAATATTATGCCAGCAGATACACTGTTATACCGGCACGGCGTTTTCAGCCCCGCCTTCCGGCATACACCGGAACATCGTTAAAACGATCAGGGGCTGGCCCAACTGGCCAACCCCGTTTTCAATATAAACCTAAACAAGAGCCGAAACTAATAGCTACATCCTTACCTGATACAACTTCCATTAAATATCCCCGATATAAAATCCCCTAATCCGGTGAAATATAGTCACTTATAATCACCCCTATTCTATGCACAAACTATGCACATGCCAATCCTTCCAGGCATCTTTTCCGTATCTTAACATACTCGTAATGAAGGCTATGGGCAAACAAACAGGTATTCTCCTGTATAGTGGTAAACTGGGCGACCAGGTGGGCTACTACAGGAAAAACAAAAAAGGGAAGAAAGAATGGTGGACACGCCGCGCTCCGCAAAATGTAAGGCAAACAGCCGCTACACAAAGAGCAGCCACCGACTTTGGCACTGCCAGCAAATGCAGTCGCCTGGTGCGTCATGCCCTGCGCCCCTGGCTGCAATATTATGGTTACCACTTTGATCATAACCGCCTTAACAAGGCTTTCATTGATGTGATACAAGCCGACGACATCCACAAAACAGGGTTCAAAGTCCCCACGTTCCATCATCTGCAATCACTTACAGGCTTCAGCTTTAACGACGATAAAGCAACCCACCAATACTTAACAGGCCACCCGGCAATCGCTGAAAATGATAACAATACCATCAGCATTTCATTGCCCGGCATCCATATCAGCAATACGCAAACACATAAAGGCATCACACATGTCTGCATTAAAGCGATTGCGCTGCCATTTGCTTTTACACAGCATGACATCAAACCGGTCGTAAGCGAAACAATCACCATAAAACGCGGCGATATCCCGCAGGCTATTACACTGACCTTACCCGCAAACAAAGAACAAAGTATCATCGTACTCGAAATACAATGTGCCCGCGAAATAAATGGCCGTATAGAAATATCTGCAAACACACAGACCGCAGCTATGGATATCATTGCGGTATTACCTGCTGCTAAAGCTCCAAAGCCTGAAAGAATATCCAGGAATAAATTACGGCGAATGGATCTCATTCCCCCCTATTGCCAACCTGTTAAAAGATCGCTGCGAAAACAGCACCATCCCCTTTATCCGCTAAAGGAATAACAATAAGCTGTCTTCATCAATAGGATTATCTGCCCGCGATACCACTCCGGTTACACCCTCATGCCCTATTATCAATTCTGAAGCTTTTTCAGCTCACTTTTCAACATACGACCAATCATTCTATCAGGAATAACAACATCCCTTCAATACAGATTACCTGTATTCCATCACAATTTGATCCCCGACACGCTTAAAAGCCCGCTTTACCATCATATTCCTGTAAGTCCACCTGAAAGCCGTACTTACTTCTCTCTTGCTTCTGGTTTACGCCATGTATTCCTCATGCATCTCCATACATATACATCACAGCAGGGACTTTTCACTTCCCTATACTTAACAGGATATTTTGGCTGCGCGGCATTATCTTTGCCTGTAATACGACTCGTAAAGCTAATCCGTGCCAGCCATGTCAAAGAAATACCTGCTGTTCATACTGCTACTTTTATCAGTAACATACCATATATCCGCACAACAATCACCCACCGCCATTCCCATTCAGTTCACTTTAAAACAAGGCGCTTACGTCACCCTTGTCATTGAGAACAACACCGGTATAAGAGTACGTAATCTCGTCTCTGAAACATGGTTCCCTGCCGGTAAAAATACTGTACAATGGGACGGACTCGATGATCTTGGAAGAGATATAGACGCAGCTAAACACGGTGTTTACAGCATTCCCGGCAAAATGGTGACGCCAGGTCAGTACAAGGTCCGCGGATTAGTGAGAGGTCCTATCAATGCACACTACGAAATGACCACTTATTCAACAGGTACGCCTCCCTGGAGAACAGAAGATCATACCGGCGCCTGGCTCGCCAACCATACCCCTCCGCAAGCCGCCATGTTCGTTCCTGCAACAGCTTCTCCTACCGGACAACCTGCTGTACTGTTAGGTTGTTACGTTACCGAAGGACCAGACGGCATGGCATGGATAGACATGAATGGCCGCAAACGCGGTGGCCGTCCCTGGGTAGGCGGCGTATGGACCGCTGCACCGTTTATGGCGATAGATAATGGCCCGAAAGCAATCCCCGGCACCAGCCTGTATGTAGCTTCTGCATGGGAATCCGGTAAACAGTCCGGCATCGCGGAACTTCGTCTTAACGCCTTAAGCGTGAATAAAAAGAACGACTACAACGTAAAGCAGGTACTCAAATATTCTCTCGGTGCCAGCTCTCTGGATGACGCTAAAGAAATCATTTCCGGCATCGCTGTCAATAATGGCGTCCTGCTGATCAGCCTTCGCAAAAAGAACCGCATCCTGATTGTCGATATCAGCAAAGGACAGGTAACCGACAGCATCCAGATCAACGCTCCCGCCGGTATGTGTTATGACGCTACCGGCCGTTTGCTGTTGCTTTCGGGGGATGATCTGCTGCGTTACACCGGTTCCCCCCGTAACAGCAAACCGGAAAAACTGATCAGCAATGACCTCGAAGCGCCCTATGCACTTACGATCGATAAAACCGGTAACATCTACATCAGTGATCGCGGCAAAAGCCACACAGTAAAAATATTCTCACCAACGGGTAAATACCTCCGCCAGATCGGTACTCCTGGCGCTCCTGCTGCCGGTCCTTACAATCCGCAGCATATGAATAATCCTGCCGGTATCACCATAGATGCTAAACAGCAACTATGGGTCACCGAAGCGGATTTCCTACCTAAAAGGGTCAGCGTATGGTCGCTCGACGGACAACTACTCCATGCTTATTACGGTCCTCCGAAATACGGTGGTGGTGGTACCCTCGACCCGCAGAACAAGTCACGTTTCTATTATGCAGAAACAACATACGGCGCTATGGAGTTCTCACTGAACTGGCAAACAGGCACGTCTACACTGAAACAAGTATATTACAGACCTGACGCCAACAATGACCTGCAACTCTCCTTTCGTAATGCAGCACCTGAAACACCATTGTACTACAATGGCCAGCAATACTTCACCAACTGCTACAACAGCAATCCGACCAACGGTACGGCCACAGCATTCCTGTTCATCAGACGGAATGGGATAGCGTATCCTGTCGCGGCAATGGGACAGGCATCACAATGGGACGTCCTGAAAAGCGACGCCTTCAAAACATCCTGGCCCAAAGGTGTAAACCTCAATAACAAAGGAGCCTTCAGCCAGCAGTTCTTCATCTGGCAGGACCAGAACGGTGACGGCCAGGCACAACAAAATGAAGTACAATACCAACAGGGCGTAGTAGGCGGTGTGACCATCATGCCCGATCTGACCTTCTGTATCGCGCGGATCAATGATAAAGCCATGAGCTTCGCAGTAACCGGCACTACCAAACAAGGCGTACCCCTTTACGATATCAATAAAGGAAAAATACTTGCACAAGACATACAGCCCCCTGCTTCTTCCGGTGGCGATCAGCTGCTGGAAGGCCCTGACGGCTGGAATATGCTCACACTTGGAGCAAAACCTTTTTCTCCCTACTCTCTCAGTGGCACAAAGAACGGCAAGGCAGTATGGAGTTATCCTGACCTCTGGCCCGGACTGCATGCCTCTCACAATGCGCCGGTCGCCGACCTCCCCGGACAACTGATAGGCACCACCCGCCTGCTGGGAGGTTTCTTCAGTGTCAAAGGTTCAGATATAGGCCCCTTATGCGCCATTAACGGCAATCACGGTAACGTCTATATCTTTACTGCAGATGGTCTTTTTGTAGCAACCCTCTTCCAGAATATGCGGTCCGGCATCATCTGGCGTTTGCCAAAAGCGCAACGCAACATGCCGGTCGACAGCCTCACACTTGGTGAAGAAAACTTCTGGCCGGGCATTACCGCTACCCAGGACGGAAAGGTCTACCTCGTAGACGGCGCACGCAGCGCCATCGTAAGACTGGACGGTATGGAAAACATCACCCGGTTGCCCGACATGACCATTACAGTAACACAGGCGTCGCTGAACAGAAGTTTATCTGCCATTGCCGCAACAGCAGCAGCCCGTCAGGATGCAATGGCCCCTAAAGTATTACAGGTCGGCATCCTCGCCCAAAAGCCTGTCATAGACGGCAAGCTGAATGACTGGTTGTCAGCATCCTGGGCAGACATTGACAAAAGAGGTGTAAAAGGATATTTCAACTCTACCAAACAAGCATACGACATCACAGGAGCACTTGCGGTCTCCAATGGCCGCCTTTATGCAGCCTTCCGCACCGGCAATCCTAAACTGGCCGACAACACCGGCGAAATGCCGCAGGCCCCCTTCAAAACAGGCGGTGCCCTCGACATCATGATCGGCAGCTCCAATGCCAAAGCCGATTCCAATCGTCGTACCCCTGTCGCCGGCGACGCCCGTTTGCTCATCAGTGTCATCAACGGCAAACCGCAGGCATTACTTTACCGCGCCGTAGTACCAGGCACACGCACAGAAGATAAAGTACCGTTCTCCTCTCCTTCCCGTACCATCACCTTCGACCGGGTTGACAACCTCACCAGTCAGCTCCAGTTTGCCACTTCCGAAGGCAATTACGAGCTTTCCATACCACTCTCGGTACTAGGCATCCAAGTCGGTGAAGGAACTAAAATTAAGGGCGATATCGGCATCCTCCGTGGCGACAAAGGCGAGACCATCTCCCGCCTCTATTGGAGCAACAAAGCAACGGGCATCACTGCCGACGTCCCTTCAGAAGCAACACTCTCTCCAGACATGTGGGGAACATTCCTCTTTAGGAAAAAGTAAGTTGCGGTATGCCTTTACCCTCCCGACGGTTTGCTCATGGATGCTTGTCCTGAGTATGCCTTTGTCTTCCCGACGGTTTGCTCACGGATGCCTGTTGTCCTGAGTATACCTTTGCCCTCCCGACGGTTTGAGGTGGGACTTCGGGCTGTATCCCTTTTCGAGCACTTGCTATTAAGCATTATTAAGCGTAGGAGCATTAGTAGTACTATTAAACCCCTATCAATCGTACCGGCGCTCTCAAAGGGATAAGGCCCTTAGTCTCCACCTCAACCGTCTTGTAGCAAAAGCCTCCCTTGCAACAGCAGGACGAACATGACTGTTACATTCCCCCCCATATATAACGTGAATCCCCACGAGCAGCGGATTGTTTAGACAGGCACTATTAGCTAAGTTATTTTAACTATGCTCAATAGGACCAACATAGAAAGGGGTTCATTGCTCCTGTAACAAAGCCTACCTACAACAACAGGGCGAACATGACTGTTACTTTCCCCTTATATATAACGTGGACGTCCATGAGCAGCGGACGGTTTGGGGGGAGACCACTGGCCTTAGTTCTTTGAAGTATGCCTAATACGACCAACCAGGGGTTAAAATAGAATTCCCAACGCCCAACCGCCCCAATAAAGCCCAATAGTAAGGTACTTCAAAGAAGTACAGCCAGTGGCTCCACCCCAAACCGGCAGCACTCAAAGTCCCACTCTTGCTATAATCGGACGACACAGAACTAAGTAACCTCAAAGCCCCATAACCAGGACATAACAAAAGACGCCGTATCCGCCATCGGACACCCGCGTGTTACAAAACCGGACAATGCGGCCATCACGCACTCACCTAATCAATTGATTAACAGCACAATCAACAATTGGCATACTTTCAGTGCCATGAAATCGCAGAACCCATACCACTATGCTCAGAAACTATTTCAGGATTGCCTGGCGCAATCTCCTAAAAAACAAGGGCTACTCTCTCATCAATATTGGTGGACTAGCCACCGGTATGGCGGTAGCTATGCTGATCGGTCTCTGGATATGGGACGAACTTTCCTTCAACAAGTATAACAAACAGTACGACCGCATTGCACAATTAATGCAGACCCAGGATTTCGGCGGACAGCTCGATACCTGGCAGACCATGCCCTACCCGGTAGGAGAAGTACTTCGCGAACGTTATGGAAGTGATTTCAAACGGGTGGTAATGTCTTCATGGGACTTCTATAAAATTCTCTCCGTTGGAGAGAAGAAGATGCGGAAGATAGGCAAGTTCATGGAACCGGATGGACCGGCGCTCATGGACATTAAAATGCTCAGCGGATCACGAGATGCGCTGAAAGACCCCTCTTCTATCCTATTGTCAGCATCTCTGGCAGCAACTTACTATGATAAAGAAGATCCTATTGGCAAGACCATCAGACTTGACAACCGTCAGAATCTTACCGTAAGGGGAGTATATGAAGATCTCCCCTACAATTCTACTTTTGCGAGTGTCGGTTTTATTGCTCCCTGGAGTGTTTATATCAATAATGAAGTAGCATGGGTAAAAACTGCTGAAGATCCATGGGGAATGAATGGATTCCTCACCTATGTGGAAGTAGCCGAGCATGCAGATATGGCACGTTTATCAGCGAAGATCGCGGGTTTGAAGATGGAGCATATCAGTGCAGATGACCGACGATTTAAACCAGTTGTTTTCCTCCATCCTATGAGCAAATGGCATTTGTATGAAGCGTTCAAGAATGGCGTCAACACAGGAGGACGGATCCAGTACGTGCGGCTGTTCGCAATCATCGGATTGTTTGTATTGTTACTGGCATGTATCAATTTCATGAACTTAAGCACAGCACGATCTGAGAAGCGTGCCAGGGAAGTAGGGCTCCGCAAAGCCATAGGTTCAATGCGCATTCAGCTGATCTGGCAGTTCTTCAGCGAGTCATTGCTCGTAGTGGGACTTGCTTTTATCTTGTCACTCATCATTACGCAGTTAACGCTTCCGTTTTTCAATAACGTGTCTGATAAAAAGATGAGCATCCTCTGGGCAAGTCCTGTATTCTGGTTAACGGGCATCATCGTCACGCTGTTAACAGGATTGATAGCTGGTAGTTACCCGCATTGTACCTTTCATCTTTTCAGCCCGTAAAAGTATTAAAAGGCACATTCCGTACCGGCCGTAATGCCGCATTACCCCGTAAGATATTGGTTATACTTCAGTTTACTGTATCTCTGGTACTGATCATCGGAACTATTATTGTCTTCAGACAGGTCCAGTTTGCCCGTACCCGCCCTGTAGGATATACCAGGGAGGGATTGATATCTATGGAATTGAATGTCCCTGATATACATCAGCATTTCGATGCAGTGCGTCGTGAGCTGATCGGCAGTGGTGCGATCATTGAGATGTCCGAGGCCGGAGCACCAGCTACTACTGTATGGCAGACTAATGGAGACTTGAACTGGAAAGGAAAGGACCCAGGCCTTGCTGTAGATATGCCCAATACGACGGTTTCACCGGAATATGGCAAAACAGTAGGTTGGCAGTTTAAAGCAGGAAGGGACTTCTCTATGGACTACGCATCAGATTCATCGGCATTTGTGATCAATGAAGCGGCAGTCAGATTTATGGGGCTGAAAGATCCTGTTGGCGAAGTGATACAGTGGGGGAACCACTCGTTCACTATCATAGGTGTTATCAAAGATATGATCATGGAATCGCCGTACCAGCCGGTGCGACCATCACTCTTTCATGTGAGCAGGGAAATTCTTGGTGTGTTCCTCCTGCGTATCAATCTGGCAGTAAGTCCGCAGACGGCATTAACGAAGATAGAAACTGTCTTAAAAAAATATAGTCCGGAGCAACCATTTGAATACCAGTTTGTAGATGTCGAGTATGCAAAAAAGTTTGGTACTGAAGTACGTGTTGGAAAGTTGACAAGTTTCTTTGCGATACTGGCAATCTTCATCTGTTGTCTTGGTTTATTTGGTATGGCCTCATTTATGGCTGAACGTAGAACGAAGGAGATCGGCGTTCGAAAAGTACTAGGCGCATCAGTATTAAATTTATGGGTGATGTTATCCCGCGACTTTCTCATGCTCGTATTTATAGCGTTGCTGATAGCAGTACCGATGGCCTATTATTTTATGCGTAGTTGGTTGCAAAATTATCAGTACCGCTCAGAGATCTCCTGGTGGATATTTGCTGTAGCGGGTATCGGAATATTAGTAATTACGCTTGTCACGGTCAGCTTTCAGAGTATCCGCGCAGCTTTGGCCAATCCCGTAAAAAGTCTGAAAGCCGAATAACTTTTTGAAGCCGCGTCCAGTACGCGGCTTTTTTGACTATATGCCTTGATATTAATAGTACAGCAGGACGACCATAACCGTTATTCCCCTCTCTTCACACAACTTGGAAATCTATGAGCAGCTAATAGTTTAGGAGGAGACCAACAAGCTTACTTACTTGCAATATTGCAATATTGCAATATGTTGTCAAAAACAGCAAGTGCTACCGTCTATAACAAAAGCCTACCGACAATAGCAATACGAACATGACTGTTATTTTGCCATTATACACAACTTGGACGTCCATGAGCAGCGGACGGTTTGGGGGGAGACCACTGGCCTTAGTTCTTTGAAGTATGCCCAATACGACCAACCAGGGGTTAAATAGTCAGCCAATCGGCGATCCACTGTTTCGCTAAAAACAACATAAGACTTTATAGGGTAAATTGTAGGAGGCAAAAGCCCTCTGCAGCACA
>NZ_QGTG01000008.1 GCF_003182155.1 Chitinophaga sp. S165 | reverse complement strand
TGTGCTGCAGAGGGCTTTTGCCTCCTACAATTTACCCTATAAAGTCTTATGTTGTTTTTAGCGAAACAGTGGATCGCCGATTGGCTGACTATTTAGCCCTTTTTGCGCCGTCGGACAAGCTCAATTGCCAGATCCAAACAGGATGTACAGCCCAAATGAGATGAAAGCCGATATCCTGTTCCTAAAAAGAAAACTGGAGAAAATACATCCGGATCTTTACCGTTATACACCAAGGCCTGCATTTAAAACTTTCTTCGACAGCCTCTATTATTCCATTAATAAGCCAATGAATGAGCAGGGATTTTTCAGTTTAATTACCCTGTTACATGCGAAGACCGGTGACGGTCACACTATGTTATTACCCAGTGAGACGATGACTAACCATACTAATACCAGAGGTAAATTACTTCCTTTTACCCTTACTTACATAGATGGGAAACTGTATATCGTTGAAAACTGCTCGGCTGATAGTAGCATTGAAAAAGGGGAAGAAATTGTAAAGATAAATGGAGAAAAGACTGCTGCCATCATGTCTCAACTGATGGCAAGGCAAATCAGGGATGGATATAACCAAACATACCCTATCTGGATACTGAATCATTATTTTCGCGGCCTATTACAGTTTCGCGTACGGTCAGCCCGCTCACTTTTTCCTCGAACTTAGGAACAAGAAAGGTGAGTTCCAGGAAAAGAAGATAACAGCATTAACTAAAGACAGCGTAAAGTTCTTCCGTCAAAGCCGTTATCCTCTTCTGGCAGATCAGGGAATTACTTTGGAAAAGATAAGAGAAGGTGCAACCGCCATACTTACTATTAAGAGTTTCGATCCCGACTTACTTGAGTCACGCTATAAACAAGATTTCACACATGTAATAGACAGTGTCTTTACAGTATTAAAACATAGTCAGACTACCAGTCTTATTCTGGACCTGCGCAACAACCAGGGAGGGGAATTTGAACCAGGGCGTTACCTTTTATCCTATTTGTTAGCTGACACCGCCAGATACTTACTGAATGGAGAGGAATCGAGATTAATTCAACCCGAAACCAATCATTTTACAGGAAAGTTATTTGTTCTCATTAATGGCGGCAGCTTCTCTAATACAGCAATTGTAAGTGCCTGCCTGGAAAGAGATAAAAGAGCTGTTTTTATCGGAGAAGAAACAGGTGGCAATAAACATGTCATCAGCGGAAACCCCACAGAAATATTACTCCCTGCAACCCATATAAGATGTTTTATTTCCACCACTACATATCTAATAACCAATGGAAACAATGATGGTCATGGTGTTCTCCCCACATACCCTGTCCCTCCTTCAATAACAGATATTTTAACAGGCAGAGACGCATCAATGGATCTCGCGCTGGAGCTTATTGCAAAATAACTCCAGGTGTGTATTCATATTAATAGGAGGAGGTTGTTTGAGTTCCATTTCTGAAGTTTCCCGGAGAAATCCCTACCACCTTTGTAAATAATCTCATAAAGTATTTTTCATCATCGTATCCCAAATCTCCGGCTATTTCTTTAATTGTGAGATCGGAATGAAATAACAGGCGTCGTGCTTCCAGCATCACCTCCTGGTGAATACAATATGTTACCGGAAAGCCTGTGACTGATCTTACAGTGTCATTCAGGTGGCTTACTGTTACATTCATTTTGCTTGCAAATTCCGAAGGCCGTTTCATAAATTTATAATTCCGCCGCAGCAATTGCCTGAAGGTTCTGGTAATCTCTACGCTGCGTGCCCGAAGTGTAGTAAAGCCGGATCGCTCTACGATCAGGTAAATTGCCATTGCCTGGTAAAGAAATGCCGGAGTCATCGCCTGAATGATATTTGACCTGAATATCAGGTCTCCGTCATTGTAAACCCTATAGAGGTGTTGAATAAATGATGAAAGATAGATGAATTGTTCGGAGGAGATGACTATATGGATTATTTCTGATAAGCACTGATCCAAGACATTTTTCAATTCTTCATTTAACATAGACGTTTCGAATGCCAGGAACCATCCTCGTTCAGCGCTTAAAGATATGATGCGGTGTATCTGACCGGGATAAGAGATAAAAAGAGAGTGATCGGTTAGCCTGATCTTTTTGAAGTCGACCTCCATCTCCATTTCTCCTTTTTCTAAAAGAACACAATAGTAGAAATCGTGCCGGTGCGGCTGGCCGCTTTCGTACAATGGTTTAGCCACCACGTCCGGAGTTATCTGTTTTATATAAACTCCGGAAAGCCAATCCTCTTTGCTGTATATGGGTATTTTATCTCTATTCTGCATCTTATGCTGGCTTAAATATACGATTGCTACGTTGATTTCAACGTCCTCCCCTTTTTCGCGTCAGTTGACACCACGTTGATATTCACTGTGCAAATGTGCAGCTGTAGGTGAGTTGAATAAATTATCCAGACGTGCGCGCGCAATCATCTGGCGGAATGATCCATGTTGCGTAGCCTCTCCTGCATCATGCATTGTATCGGCCATCCAGACTGCAAAATCCTGATAGTTCCAAATATGGGGCAAGACCGTATTGGAATAGTTATCTAAAGCACTTGTGTCGTTATCATGCACCGCAAGCAATATCGCTTTGGCAAGTATATCTACGTCATAAAGACCAAGATTCATGCCTTTGGCACTTACAGGCGGCACCATGTGTGCAGCATCTCCGGCAAGGAAAAGATTACGATATTGCATTGGAGCATATACCACAGAACGTAAAGGTACAAAGTCGATGTTGTGTACATGGGCATTCTCTATACTTCTATCTGCAAGCCGTAACCTGATCTCGTCCCATATGCGGGCGTCCGGCCATTGTTCAGGACCATCGTTTAATTTCACTTGTAGATAATAACGGCTTCTGTGCGGACCGCGGGGAAGTTGTCCGACAAAACCATGATCACTTACTGCCATAATGGGATTGCCTTTTACGGGAGCCTCGACAAGCGCAGCCAGCCATGCATACCCAAACTCATAACTATATTTTGTTAATACGCCTTCGGGTATTGATGATCTGCTGATTCCACGATCTGCATCACATCCCACGATGTAGTTACAGGTCAGTGTATGTAAGCCGGTGTTATCAGTATAACTGATCTGTGGAAGCTCATCCTCTTCATTTCGGATTGTAATGTCCGATACTTCAAAACGAACATCGCCGTCCATTACATCTATAAGCTCCCGCAACAAGTTACAAACAAGCATCTGCTGTGTGCAAAATCTTCCCTGTATACCGTCATCTCCAGTAGTTTGAAAAACCCGGGCAGATCCATTAATGCGATATTCTATAATATCCGCTACAGGGCCTGCGAGAAGTTTATCAGCCAATCCCCACTGTTCAAACATACGCACTCCTCTGGCATCGACAACTCCGGCACGTTGCCTTAGTTCAATGTAAGCACGGTTTTTCCTTTCCAGAATAACGCAATGCACCCCGGATCTTTTTAGGAAAGTGGCTAGTGTTAGCCCGGTCACACCTGCTCCAATGATGACAACCGTTGTTTGTTCATGATTTGAACTCATTTCTTAAATTTTGACTTTTTATAAACTGCAACAAAGATCGTTTAAGAAAAAGTCAGACAAGGTTAACGCATCACGGAATGAAGTGGACAAATCACCGAATTTAAGTTCACCGAGACTATTGGATAGCTTATAAACAAAAAAAGAATAGAGATGAACAACTTATCTACCAATAATTAAATGAATCAATTTGTTAACGTTTCATGGTCTCTACAACATCATAAACCCCACTCTTTGTAAGGATTGACCGTCAGATTAGAATTATAATATTTCTCCTCTCTCGTCACCTCTTTATCCACCCAATCAGGAAGTTCAAAAATCTCATCCTCACTGCTCAATTCAATCTCTGCAACAAAAAGTCCTTTATTATCACCTAGAAACTCATCTACCTCCCACGTTTTGTTTTGAAACACTATATTATACCTGATCTTCGACAATTCCGAAACAGAAAATTTGTCTAACAACTCCTTTGCTTCATTAACCGGTATTTCATATTCATACTCCGCCCGCGTAGCACCAACAGAAATTCCTTTTACTGTCAGAAATCCTTTTGTTTCCGTCAGCCGGACCCGTATGGTCTTTTGAGGATCTGTAACCAGATAACCCTGTCTGTAATACTGACCAGGAAGTTCTCCGAGTTTTTCCCATTGCTTAAGATCAACTAAATACTTTCTTTCGATTTCCTTTGGCATATTGGCATATTTATCCCAAAATATAACTATTCTCAGGAAATGAATGGTAACCAAATTATTCAATGACTTATACGTAAAAGGGACAAATCATCTGAAGTATGATCTGTCCCTTTTGCATAAGAAGGAATATAACCAACGATTACTCCTGTGCACTTATCGCCTCCTCCAGATTATCTATCGGCGGCATATTCTGCTCGTATCCGGAATAACCAAAGTTCTGATTAACCCGGCCATTCCTGTTAGCATCGATATCTGTTTGTGGCACCGGCCATAGTATGTGATATGGACTTACCGTAAAGCGGGTACCATACACCGTCTTCACATTATTGGCATAGAAGTTATTATAGTGCATGATCCTTTCATACCAGTAACTACTCTTAGAAAGGTCTGCTGTCTGATATGTTTTTCCAAATTCATCCGGTATATGCGTAAGCGCAAAGATGTAGGAAATGCGACTGAGCTCCACATGCCGCATCTCTTCATAATACAGCTCCCGTGCTCTTTCATCCAGGATCACGCCCATGTTCATCTCACCAGCATCAAACATTTTAGTACAATGAGCCCGGCGGCGGACAGTATTAACATCTTCAGCGGCTGCGCCCAGATTACCTTTCCAGAAATAAGCTTCCGCCCGCAACAGATACGTTTCTGCCAGCCTGTAAATGTACCAGTCGCTGGCGCCTCCATCGTAGTTGTCTACTGTCTCGCTCCTCGGACTTTCCACCCACAATTTGTAATGGGGCCAGTCAAACCAGGTCCGTACCGTATCAGTCACGAGCAGCTTGCCTGCATCATTGTACTTTTGCAGATTTTTACCATAGTATTGATCTCCGCTGCTAAGTAATGATGGATTGTTATACACCATGTCTTCCATACGCATCCAGTTACCTGTACTAACGCTATGACGAAGATCAGTGGTGTCAACCCAGATCGTGTTGCTGCTGTACCAGGTAGGCCTTGTTTTGGCAATACCGCGCCCATAAGTTTTACGCTGATCTATCTTATCTTTTGTCTGCGAATAGCTGGCGCTCAGTCCAGGTTTGCCTGAGGGAGTGCTGATCAGCTGATTGCCTGAACCGGAGTAAAAGGGAAGTGCGTTTCTCATTGTGAACATACTCTGACGGCTGTTCACAAAATCTTCTCTGCTAATGATGTTAAATATTGTTTCCCTGTTAGTGGCGATAGATTTGTTCTGCGCACGATGCAGGTCCCATATCACATTTCTCGTAATGTTATGGACAGCCGGCATGGGGTTCACGAAGGTACCGAAAGGCTCAGTCATCAGGGAATAACCGGAACTATTGATAAGGGTGTTAGCCACTGCTATAGCCTTATCAAATTCGCCAGCGGCCAGGTAACATTTTATGAGTAACTGCTGACAAGCGCCTTTGGTAACCATTCCATAATCTCCGTTTGCCGGCACATGCTGCACTGCAAACTCCATATCAGCTACCAGTTTTTGTATGATCACTTCTCTCTTGGTCGAACGGAAATCGAACTTGGGAGTAGTGATCTCTTTTGTCAACAGCGGCACATCTCCAAAATCAAATATCAGCCACATATAACGAAAGGTCCGGTGAAAGTAGGCCATGCCCATCATCTCGTTCCGGAGGGTGGTATCCAGTCCGGGTACGCGATCCAGGTTAGACACAATAGTGTTGGCATACTTGATACCTTTATACCCTTCAAACCAGAACCAACCGATCTTGTTGGTGTTGAGATCATTATTATTGGAAGTAGGTGTGATCATGGCATTCAGGTCCTGCGCCGGACCTGATTTATCTGTAGTTCCATCAACAGCCACATCTGAAAAGAGCAGATCTGTGAGCAGCGGAGCGCCTTCCCCGGTCCATACATAAGTAAGGTTCCTGGTACAGCTGGTGATAGCCGCCTGTAATCCTTCCTTAGAAGTAAACGTAATGGAAGGTTCATAAAATGATTGCGGATCGGGCTTAAGGAAGTTTTTCGAACAGCTTACAGGTAACTGTAGTGCTATTCCCAACAGTATTATCCGTGCAGCTTTATTTATAGTGAGCTTCATATAATTCAGTTTATGACATTAAAATGTGGCAGTAATTCCCGCTGTATAGTACCTGGGCATAAGTTCGGTCGTTTCCGGGTCCCAGTATTCCCAGTCCTTTGCCCATACGGCAACGTTGCGTACACCGGCAAATACCTTAAGCTGGCTCATATCCATTCTCCTGGCAATGTGTGCAGGCAGCGAATAGGATACTGAAATGTTATCGAGACGGATATACGTTTTATCAATCACTCTTTTAGGCGTGATGTTCTGCACATTAGTAGAGTTCAGTCTGGCATAGGTATTTGAAGGATTTTCCGGTGTCCAGTACTTCCTTACGTAGGAGTTAATTCTGTCTGCCTGGGAACCGAAATTGTTCAGATAATCATCTGAAGTTTCTTTATGTCCCCAGTTGGCATATATGTTAATAGAAAAATCGATATTCCTGAAAAGGCTGAAATCATTACGAAGGGTCCAACGGAAACGTGGTGTAGTACTTCCCATGAACTTCTTATCCTCATTTGTATATTTTCCATCGTTATTTACATCCTCCACTTTCACATCTCCTGGTATTTCTCCGTATTTTTCTGCCTGTGCCCTTTCATTTTCCTGCCAGATGCCCTGTACATTATAAGTCCATATAGAGGCAATATCATGACCGATGAACCATCCGTTCTTGATATCGTCCACTTCTTTTGAACCTACTATATGACCATCCTCGTTTAGTACATCCTCGTAGGTGTAATAAAGATGTTTCACTTTATTCCTGTTGAAAAAGAAGCCAAACGTAGTGCTCCATTCAAAATTTTTCCGTTCCATATTCCGGGAGGTAAGACCAAGCTCAAAACCCTTATTCACTACTTCTCCCAGGTTAGTCGTGACTGTACTGAAACCTGTAAAGCTTGGCAACGACTGATTCATCAACAGGTCTGTAGTGGGCATGTAGTAAACTTCCACATTACCAGTGATCCTGTCATTGAGGAAACCGAAATCCATACCGATGTTCCAGGATGATGTAGCTTCCCACTTCAGATCATAGTTAGCCATGCGATCAACATACAACTGCGACAATTCGTAGACCGTTCCATTCGATTGCACATAGGGATATCGGCCTGCTCCGGTAATAAGATTGGACAATGCCTGATATATTCCGATGGAACGATTACCGTTCATACCCCATGACAAACGCAGTTTACCGGTGCTCATGGGCGACCAGTGAAAGAAACGCTCGTCTGCAAAGTTCCATGCGAATGCGAGTGCAGGGAAGGTAGCCCGCGGATTAGACGCTCCGAATGCAGAGTATCCGTCCCTACGCACAGATGCTGTCAGCATATACCTGTTATCGTACGAATAGAATAAGCGGCCCATTAATGCATCTCCGGTGCTATGCTCATCATTGCTGCTGATAGTGGTCATTAAAGGATTAGCGGCGCCGATATTATGGAAGCCCAATGCATCTGTCGGAGAAAAATCCCGGGCCGTGATCTTTTCCCACCATGAACGGTGTTCTTCCGCGTTCTGTAACAGCGTTACCTTTACTTTATGCTTTTTGGCAAAGGTATAGTCCCAGGTAATGATATTGTCTATCTGCCAATCAAATCGCTTCTCATTTTCCCTGTCTACCTTTCCGTTATCAGACCATAACGGATTTTGTGATGATTCATGATACCTGTTATAGAACCATTGCATCCTGGGAGAAAAATTCAGTTGATACGTGATGTTGAAAGGCAGTTTGATGGTTTGGTAGATAGTGGTATTTAACACGGTATACCCTTTCTCCAGCTGTTTATATTGATTTTCGTAGGCTGAGTTAGTACCCTGGTTAACGCTTGCACCCATTGGCTGTCCGTCAAGGATACCATTTGAGTCAACAGGCAAAGCGAATGGAGAATTGTTGATGATCTGATCTTTCCATTTAACTGCAAGATTACCGTCAGACCTGTCCTGGAAATTAATGTTGACCCCTGTATGCATCCACTTGTTAATCTTCCCGTCTATCTTGATATTAGACCTATAAGCGCGGTATTTATCACCTACAATAATTCCCTCGTTATTCAGATATCCAAAGGACACATAGTAGTTGAGCACATCCTTGTTCCTTCCTGACAAACTCACATTATAATTCTGTTGCAACCCGTTCTGGAACGATCCGTTGAACCAGTCATAAGTCCGTCCTTTTGCATAGTTCCGGCGTTCCTTTTCAAACAAGCCTAAACGCAACAGCCATATTTCTTCCGGTGAACCTGACAGCGCATCATAAGCGAGCCAGTCATCCAATGTGATACCGTATTTGGAGAAAGTTTCCTGCGTCGGCTTTTCATATTTCGCAGGAGTTTCCCACCTGGTATTGCTGTTAAACATATCTGTTCTGAACTTCAGATATCCATCTGCGTCATACACCTCCCGCTTTTTTCCATGGGTGGCAATGCCGGTATTGGCGTCAAACCGGATCGTAGGTTTATCAGAAGCACCTTTTTTAGTTGTAATGATAACAACGCCATTAGCTGATTTAGCACCATAGATAGCAGCAGCGGATGCATCTTTGAGGATATCAAAATGCTCTATATCCTGCGGATTGATCTCGGACAATTCTCCAAAGAAGATAACGCCATCCAACACAATGAGGGGGTCATTCTTTGCTCCTAAAGACCGTTGTCCCCGCACCAGCATATCTCCACCACCTTTCGCTGAAGTACCTTGCGCCACGTACAATCCGGGCACGCCGCTTCGCAGCAGGTCTTCCACATTACGCGGACTTTCCTTTTCAAGCCTGGCTGTCTTCACCTGACTGATTGCACCGGTCAGGTCCTTCTTCTGCATGGAGCCGTATCCTACTACCACCACTTCGTTCATTTTCTGCTCGCTGTTCTTCAGGTCGACCCGCAAAGAGAAATCCGCACCAGCTTTCAGATTATAGCCCGAGAGGGTTTGCGATTCAAATCCTATAAAGGAAAAGGTGAAAGTATACCCCGGACCAGCAGGTAGCCTGTTGAAAGCAAAAAGGCCCGTACTGTCAGTTTGTACGGAAGCGGTAAAACTGTTCGTAGCATTTTTAACAGTAACGCTGACGCCCCAGAGCGGTTCTTTTGTTTCCTCGCTTTTTACAATGCCCGATACATCCGACCGGTTATTCTGGGCCTGAAGTAGTGATGGGATAAGGCTAAAGATGACCGCTACGCATAGCAGTGCATACGTGGAATTCCATTTTTTCATTTTCTGTCTGATGTCTGAATTAGGCAAATAAGGGTCTGTTCGCTGATTTCATCAACGGTCCCGGTAGTTTACGATCATATAGTTCGGCTAATCTTTCTTTCTAATAATGTAGCGTTCCTTCTCTTTTTCGATTTTAAGTTGGTTGAGTGTTGCTATGTCATTCAGAATAGTTCCTAAACTGTCAGTTTTATGCATTCGTCCCGAAAAATATTTATTCTTTACATCAGAAGGATAATAGTAGATCTCCACCTGATAGTAGTTACTAAGCTGATCAAATACATCTGAAAGCGGCGATATGTCAAAGGTGTATAAATCAGGTCTGCGAACGTTATTATCCTCTTTATACGCCGGTCCTGCTTTTACCATTTGCTCGGCTGGCATGTTGCGCTTTATACTTGCCAGCATCGTCGTCTTGTCGTATATAAATTCATCTCCAGGCAATAATATCTCTCTACCGTTCCATTTTTCCTGCACAATGTCGGCAGCAGCTACCTGTATTTTGCCTTTATGCAACTTCACCGTTATCACACTGCTCTGGGCAAACGACTCCACCGTAAAGGAAGTGCCAAGTACAGTTGTTGCCAGTCTGTCTGCATATACAATAAACGGCCTTCCCTTATCTATGCCTACATCGAATATGGCCTTGCCTGATAAATAAACTTCCCGGTTATCCCGCGATACAAACTTTTCATAATACCTGATGCCACTGCCCGGCGATAACATGACCATAGATCCATCATCCATCAGTATGTTCATCAGGGTATCGGAAACGTTTTTCTTCTCTATCATCTGCTCAGTTGTTCCCGCAGTCACTACTCCCTCCTGGGAAGATGTCTTTCTTAGGGTCAAATAGCCCCAAAATGCCCCGATCACCAGAGGGACTAACACAGCTGCAGCCAGCCAGGCGATCGTCCTTCTTTTGGTCTTATTTAAGGTTTGCCGGCTCACGTTGGCAAACAGCTCTTCTGAAAGTTCAGGAGCCAGTTCCTCGTTTGTTACAAAATTATCCCAGTCCTCCTCACTCATGTACTTATTCCATTCTTCAGGATGATTCCGAAAATATTCCAGTACCAACATTCTTTCATCATCAGAGCATTCGTTTCTGAAATATTTATCAATTAATTCCCTTTGCATCATATTGAGTTAAGATAATGGGATCGTTGTTAGTATATCGTTTGAAAAAGGGAGAACCCCTAATGGCAGGAAAAATATTTTTTAAATAAAGTTCAGGAGCAGCAATAACAACAGCAACAAATTTCTTAAGTAACTGATAGCCAAAGACATATGATTCTCAACCGTTTTAACGGACAGGGATAGTTGCTCCGCGATCTCTTTGTGGGATTTAAATTCATACCGGCTTAGCTCAAATACCTTCCTTCTCACCGGAGGCATATGCTGTACCGCCTCCCGGACCCGCTGCAGCTGTTCCCTGGCTTCCATTGCATCAGAGATATTCCTCGTGGTGGATTCCGAAGGTTTTTCCTGCTTCAGGAACCGTCCCTTAACAGCTTCCTTTCTTAACAGATCAATGGTAGTGGCCCGCGCTATATGGAATATCAGCTTGCTCACCGGCTCGGATTCGTCCAAACGATGCCTGTAATCCCATAATTTGATAAACGTGATCTGGGTAGCTTCTTCAGCGATATAGGTGGAGTGGGTCTTGGATAGCACGTAAAAATACACCTTCTGGTGGTATTCATTGAATAGGTCACTGAAAACTGAGGTGTCCCCTGCCTTCAGCGCAGCAATTGTATTAAACGTGGACATGCTCTAAATATAGAAATTAATTTCTTTTTCTAATAATTCAGACCTGTCTTCTACCAGGCTCTGCCCTCCCGTCAAAAAACACCTGTATTTATTTTTCCCATTCAAAAAAGATAGTTATTAATATTTTATTTAACATAAATCTAACTTATTATCACAATGAAACAAAACAAGCTTTTCATACTGTACCAGTAAAGCTGCTACCATAGCCTGTTATCAGAGATGTCCCATATATGTCCCATATATATCCCATATATAACCCATATATATCCCATATTTAAGAGGTATGGGATATATATGGGTTATATATGGGTAAACAATGGTTTATAGATGGGATATTAAAATGAATTCGCCATATGCCAGCCTATATCAGACCATTACCAGGAGAAGGTTCTTGCCTGAAAGAATAAAAAAAGCCCCCTGGTCAGTCCAGGGAGCTTTCAAATGCTCATTATTAGCCCCGGCTTACCACCAAGAGGCATCTGATTATTTAAAACAGCTGTTGCTGTCCCATATATTGATCCATTATTTGCTTTCTCACTATCCGTGATACTATGGCTTTAATCAAAAGCTGGTATGGCTCCTGTTCCTTTCGCTTTTCCTTAATTTCTTTCTCTTTTTTCTCAATAACAGGTGTTTGTTGTCTACGTTTTCCCGGTAATCCCTTCTCCAGCTTATCTTTCAGGCCTTCCGGATCAAATTTTTTATCGAACTGCGTTATTTGTTTTGCTCTGGGTGGAACATTACCTTTACTTGTCTCGGCAAATTGCTTTTTAAATTGCTCCAGCTGAACATCATAATCGCGATAATGCGCTGTTATTCTCGGCCTCAGTAACAGTATAGCATTTTCAGTGTCTTTGATATCCTCTTCCGCTACGGCTTTGGCTTTCTCTAAGTCCACGATCTCCAGATCTATCGCGCTGATTTTAGCGGCCTGAAACTGCGCCATCGCCTCTAATCCTTTAATATCCAGCTTATCTGTTTTAAAAGCCAGCATATACAGGCTGTCTACGCCGTCTTTGCGTGTTTCTGCTACATGCAGGCGTTCATCGGTCACCTGGGGCAGCTGTGCCTTTCTTGTATCAATGTAAGTGTCCTGCCTTGCTCCTATCATCTCATCATTATGCCCCATAAAGCCGACCGCCTCATTAGGGAAAATGCCAAGCTCTGTACTCTTATATCCTTCTTTGGTCATGAGATCGTGGGTATATACCATCTCTATCTGCGTGGCAATCGTTGAAAGGGCTTTTATCATGCTGGCCTTTGCCGCTTGCAGCGTTTCTGCGATCAACGCATTCCCCTCCTCCTGTTCTGACTCTTTTTCAAACCCGTTAATGTTCGTAAACTCAGGTAGTTCCAGACCTCTGATACCATCTGCCAGTCTGGCGTTGGTTACCATTCCCCTGATCGCTCTCCAGTCGTCATCTTTCAGTACCCCCAGACCTATGTTCATCAGACTGTCCTTAATCCAGGCGCCGTCAACATCTTTTACTGCACTGGACAAATAAGCATTGAACCTGAACTTTGAGGTTGCACCTTTATTACGGGCCAGATCAGATGTATTGTCGTATATCCTCTCCTGCTCGTTCTTTACATGTTCTATCGCCGGAACGGCAAACTGTCCGCTCAAGGTACGTGCAAGCTGGTTGATGAAGATAGTACGACCTGGTGTTTCTGCAATACCGGTTTGCGCGATAGCCACTTTAATACCCTTCTCAAGCGTGGCAAGTATTGCTTTCGGATTAAATCCGGGCTTTCTGCCTCTGGTAATATCCAGCGCATCTTCTTTATTGATATTCTGCAGATCGTCAAATGTCTGTGCTGTGGTAGCGAAATTCACCTGACTGGTGATGCCTCCACCTTTTTCAGTAGGCTTGATCTTTATCTTTTTTAACTCCTTAAACTCCAGGTCCGGAGCACTCGCATAATCTTTTACACCGCTCTTATGAGATACGTTCTTCTGCTCTATCTTAAGGTTTTCAGCTGCGGAAAAATCAAGCCCTGCTGTCTTGAATCCTTTAAGCATGCCATCAATGGTTCCCTTCGTGGACAATTCCAACAGCTTCACCCGTATCAGGCTGTCCACTTTTTCTATATCCGCAGGATCAGGGATCATTGTATTTGTAAGTGTTTTGATCAGGAAAGGAGGGCTTACCAGTTCCAGCGCATTGGCGGCATCAGTTTCAAGTATGAACGGCAATTTGGTAAAAGCCAGTGGACGTGCTTTGGCAAGCTCCAGATGTGATATACCCGCCAATGAGTTTCCTTCTCCTTCCGTTTGGGTGAACTCATGCTCGAAACCAACTGTGGTAAATGATTCTCTATGCGCTCCTATCTCTTTCTGCTTTGTTTCCTGTTCAGCAATGTAGTCCGTAAAGCTAGCAGCAGCTATGTCGAGGAAAGCACCCTGCAATACGGTATTATTTATATGCTGATGTTTCAAGGGTGCAGGACCTGCTGTGGCGAATTGCAACGCCTTCTCTCCCATGACGTCGGCCTCTTGTTCCAGTGCGGCATCATCATTCACAGGAATATCGCTTTTTAGCTGAAATGTTGGCGATACTCTTCCCTGCTTCTGTTGCACCACATGCCATGCTTCATGCGCCAGGTGCTTTTCCTGTCCCGGAGCTACATGAATATCTGTACCTTGCGCATAAGCATGCGCCTGCAATTGTGCCGGCCTGGCAGAGTTGTAATTTACTCTGACATCATCCATGGAGTACCCGCTCAAATTTTCGATGCCGGATTTCAAATTATCCGGGAGCCCCGTGTTGTTTGCTCTTAATTGAAATGGTTTCCTGTCCACCGTTCCAGCCTGACCATTGTTATCTCCGGCAGGAGCAGTAAATGGCATGTCTGCAACCTTTTGAAGCGGTTGAACAGCAGGTTTTGAGATCCCGGAAGCGAGTTGGTTATCTGCTACAGAACGGGTAGCTGTTTGAATAGCCTGAGTGGTATTATGTTCATGAGACATAGATGCATAGGAATATGCCATTAAATTAGACAATAATTTGAGAATACTTATTGAAATTTAATTTAATAGTATCTATCGGTATAGGGCATCGTCCATAAAAATCCGGCTGACTAGTGCTCAGTAGCAAAAGCTGCATTAAATAGAACCAGAGCGGCATTTGCCCCAAGTTAAGCTTACACCTTTAGCGAACCACGGAATCCCCGGGCTGCATAATATGAAGATGCGCCATTGTGATACGTGAATACATGATCATAGCGACGATCGCAGAAGAGCGCCCCGTCCAGCTTCCTGATAGCAGCTGGTGTCAATATCCAGCTCGAGGTCTTCAGATCAAAATTCCCCAGTTGCTGCAGCTCCCGGTATTGTTCCTCTGTTAACAGTTCAATACCCATGTTTGCTGCCATTTCTATGGCACTATCTTCCGGTTTATGCTCTTTCCTTGACTCGAGTGCTTCATGGTCATAACAAACGCTTCTACGGCCTTTGGGACTTTCTGCTGAACAATCATAAAAAATGTATTCGTCCGTCTTCTTATCATAACCAACTACATCAGGTTCTCCTCCGGTTTCCTCCATCTTATCAAGCGACCACAGTTTCCCGGGATCAGCTTCCAGCTTCGCCTGTACATTAGCCCATTCAAGGCCTTTATGGCGATTCTTGTTCTTCTCAAAGCGGTTTTTTAATATACTGAGAAGTTCCTGCTGCGCCTCTGGCGATAACTTCTTTTTAGTATCGTTAGTCTTTTTCATACGTGGTTAGGTTTAAAACGCAATTAAAGCGTTTAGAATGACTTATGCTATCAAAAGTGTAGAAAAAAAACTATCTGGAAAATTGTTTTTTTAAAGCCTCTACCATCCGCCTGATATATACTTTATCTGAACCGCTCGTAAATTTATTGCTGTCTTTATCATACTCGTCTGCAATTTTGAGAAACTCTTCTCCCCCAAGACCAGCGGCTGACAATACATATACACCACAATATTCACAAGTTGAATGCATTGAACCATCATTATATTCAAAATCCTCCGCTTCTTCACTTAACGTCCATTCCAGGAACTGACATACATATTTTACTACCCTGTCATTATAACTGCTGTCCAGCAACCATACGACATCCCATGTGTAAAAATTGGGCCAGCGATAGGTTAAAAATGCCTTATAAAGCCTTTCACTTTCCTGCGGGGTCAGGATATTAAAAGATGAGGACTTCCTTCTTTTTTTTAAAGCTTTATAGTCACCGATGATTTGATTGTCCTCCCATTCATAAAATCCATACCAACGAAGAAATGGAACGTCCATTAAGGAAAAGATCCACTCTTTACAAGCATTGATTTTTTTTTTAGAATTGCGCATCTTATCTATATCTCTGATACGTGACGAAAGCCGCGCTACTATCTCATCGTTTTCCTTGCTGTAAGGATAGCTTCTGACTACATATGTGTTCGCTTCATTTTCTGCCACCAGGTAACTGTCTCCAGCAGGATCATCGTGACCCTTTCTGCTAACAATAAACTCTTTGCCTGAGTGCCTGTCGGCAAGCACCAGACTGTCTCTTTCTGTTCGCAGATAACGGCAGATATAATAAGCTTTGCACTCAGTCAGCATTTTACTAAAGGGGAAATACGAGATGCTTGTCGCAGATACGCTGTTAGCTAAGAATAGCAGCAATAGAAGAAGATAACGTTTCATAGGATCGGTTTATTCATGCAAGATACGAAACATCGATCACTACTGGTGACATAATCAATTCTGTTTCTTTCGTAATTTTGCATGGTTTAGCCGTCAATATAAAGTACAAATCATGGAGCAGGAGCCGCATAAACGATCAAAAGAACTGATCATTGGTAAGTCTGACAAAGCTGGTCTTAGCAAAGAGCAGCAAACATTCAATAAACTGACGCAGCAGATAGCTCAACTGCGGGAAGAGCTCAAAGAAACAACCGTGCTGCTCGACAAGCAAGTACAGTATTACATAAAACACATGTACCCGCTTATGCAGCAGGTTACCGGTTTGAGAGCAAAAGTGGCGGTGCTTATGAACGGATTCATGACTATCTCAAAAGGGCTTTCTGATCATGAAAAAGAGGCGTTAAGGTTGCTGATTATCCATCAGTTACATGATATATTCCGGTATCAGCAGGAAGATCCTGAAGGAGAACTATTGGAGATATTCAACGCATTATCAGAGATCACCTACCAGGAGCTGACGGAACAATATCTTTCCAAACTAAGAAAGGCAGCCGCCGTGCACAATGAAGAAGATGATCCGGAATCGTCACTTCCGATGAAAAGAACAGAACTCGAAAGTACGGCTACCAATCAACGAAAGACGAAAAAACAATTGCAGAAAGAAGAAAGGGAACGTTTGCTGGAAGAGGTTCGTAAAAAGAATGTGCATCACCTTTACAGACAGCTGGCAAAGGTCTTCCATCCCGATCTTGAACAAGATCCGGAACGTATCCGGCAGAAAGAAGAACTGATGAAACAACTGACCATTGCAAGGGAACAAGGCGACCTGCTGACCATGCTCCAACTGGAAATAACCTGGATACAGGAGGAAGACCGGCATCCCGATCAGCTTACCAATGCGAAACTTGATCTATATAATATTACATTGAAAGAACAGGTAAAAGATCTTAAGGAGCAGATCAAGGCACTGTACCATCACCCACGCTATGAGTTCCTGCTGGGATTCGCCAAAAGTGCGCAAGGCGTGCGGTTTATTGACTGGAAGAGTGAAAAGAATAACCTGGAGAATCTGCAACACGGATTGCAGGAGATCATTGCCGGACTATCTCAGGATACTAAAAAGGCATTGAAGGTGCTGAAGAATGTGTTGAAATGGAATACTTGATGTAAGCAGTTAATAAAATAATCTTAAAAAAGCTTTCTCCAATCTGAAGGCGTCAGCGTTTTGTATATTTGCCGGCGAACGGTTACATGTTTAATTAGAACCAATGTAAGATTTATGAAGAAACCATTCATTGCCATACTGCTGTTAATACTACCTTTCCTTTCTGCTTTCAGCCAGGTACAAAACCCGGAGTATCAGAAAGTCATTGCTGATTTTATTACCATTATCAGGCAGCAAAATAAAGCTGAACTATCCGGCAAGATCACTTATCCTTTCAAAAGGGCTTATCCCATTCCTCCAATAAGAAACAAGCAGGAGTTTATAAACAGGTACGATGAAATATTCGACGACTCGCTGGTCAATATTATCGTAACATCCAAACCTGACAAAGACTGGACAAAAATGGGATGGCGTGGGCTGATGCTACGCAATGGCGTACTCTGGCTGGATGAGAATGGTAAGTTAATAGCGGTTAACTACCAGTCAGCCGCCGAAAGCAAAAAGAGAGTAGCACGGATAGATAAACAAAAGAACTACATTCATCCATCTCTTCAGGGATTTGAGCGGCCAGTCTGTTTCATGAAAACGAAAAAGTTCAAGATCAGAATAGACGATATGGGTAATGGCAATTATCGTTATGCTTCCTGGCCTCTACAAAGTAAACAGAGCGACAAACCTGACCTCGTCATAGAAAATGGAACATTCATACATGAAGGCACAGGAGGTAACCACAGGTATGAATTTAAAAATGATGGTTATGTTTATAGTTGTGATGTCAATATGCTCAGACAAAAGAATCATCCACCGGCAACACTAACAATTTATAAGGGTGAGAAAACTGTCTTATCTCAACCCGCTACAATAGCAGAGTAAAAAGAAGGAGGCTGAACGCCTCCTTCTTTTATTTCACCCATTTAGGCTGATAAACGATCTTTTGTTCCATTAAGGTATTCAGCAACCGCTCCGGATCATTATCGAAAATAAGGGACTTCATATGGTATTCTGATAAAAATCCAGCCTGGCACATCGTCATCAGGAGTTCCTGTAACTTATCATAATAGCCATTTACATTGAGGATGCCGCAGGGCTTACTATGGAATCCCAGTTGGGCCCATGTGAACACTTCAATAATCTCTTCTAAAGTACCTATACCGCCGGGTATTGCTATGAAACAATCCGCAAGATTGGCCATCATTGCTTTCCGCTCATGCATGGTGGATACCACATGCAGTTCAGTCAGACCTTTGTGTGCAATTTCAGTCCCGGAGATCTTTTCCGGCAATACTCCGATCACCTCGCCTCCCTGCGCCAGTACCTGATCGGCCACCACGCCCATCAGTCCAACGGCAGCACCGCCATAGATCAATCTCAACCTGTTCTTCGCGATAGCATTGGCCAATTCTTTGGTCAGGCTGGTATAAATGGGATCATTCCCAAAATTAGATCCGCAAAAAATAGCTATACTTTTCATAGACGTGAAGATCGTCAAAAATAACGGAGCAGGCGGGACAAATGTCCCATCTTAATAACCAAGACAAGCCAGTTTACCGTCAGCGGAGCATGTAAGCACCGTATGGTTATCTACCGGCTTTATATTGACCAGCAAACAATTGGATATCTTATGCCTCCACAAAATAGCGCCGTCTTTGGCTGCCAGGGCAGATATTACGCCAGATTGCGAAGGAATGAATACGATATTGTTATATTCATTGATCGCTACAGGACAGATCTCATAACCCATTTCCAGCGGCGATCTCCAGATCACTTCCTGATCGGAAGCATGGGTATTCAACCCCAGAATATGCCCCTGCATTGTTTTTACGTAAACAAGGTTACTATCTGCTGAAAGTCCCATTGATTCACGCACCCATTCCTGTTTATCATGTTTGCGCCATAACTGTTTCCCGGTATTTGCATCCAGTGCGGTGAGGTACTGGTCAGGAGCGGCGATGTATATGCGGTCGGCAGTAGCCACAGGCCAGCAGGCAGCTGCAGAGAACATCCTGTTGGTAGCACCGCTGTTCCATGTCCATACGCGTTTGCCGGTAGCTGCGTCCAGTGCATAAAAATCATTCCCCCATGAACCGAAGTATACTTTGTCCTTGTAGATCAGCGGGCGTGTCTGTACAAAGTTGCGTACACTATCAAAGTCCCATTGCAGTTTTCCATCTGCAATATTGTAGGCCCTGCAATGACCGTCAGACGCTGCTACAATGGCCATGTCTTTGTATAAAGCCGCCGAAGCTACACTGGCTTTATTAAGCGGCTGCTGCCACTGTAATTTACCGGTATTAAGATCCAGACAATATACCTGTGCGTCTGTGCATGGAACGATCACTTTATTACCATGTACCAGTGGCGTAGAATAGATCTTTCCCTTTGCACTGAAATGCCAGAGTGCTTTACCGTTACTAAGGTTCACAGCCTTGATCTCTCCCATTGTGTTTGTATACACTACTTTGCCTGCAGCAACGGCTACACCCCCACCTATATCACCTGGCTCCTGTATGCTCCACTTCTCTTTTACCTGTGTATACTGGCGGTTCACATCGTACGATGGTCTGTGTGGATTAGCATCCCATTGCGGAACACCCTTTACGGGAATCGCTACGGCATGCCAGGAAGGTAATGTCTCAACACCTGGTCTGCGTTCGTTGAAGACAAGGGAATCATTTACCAGGGAGACAATGTTATAGCCTCCTATCTGCTCTTTTGCACGCAGGTTAGAACGGCACATAATACCGGGAATTCCTTCGAAATTGAGCTTTCTGTTAGAATGACCATGACCTACAATGATCGCTTTCAGGTTCCGGCCTTTCAGTAATCCCAGTTGCTCATACCAGTTGTTCTGGGCAGAATCCTGCGGGTAGTGGTTTACAAAGATAACGGGGACGTTTTTGTCCTTCTCCTTATCCAGTTGTTGTTTCAGCCAGGTAAGGTCTTCGCGGGGAACCTGTCCTGGCCCCATACGCATGTTAGGTCCACAGCTGGTTCCCATAAACCAGTATCCTTTATGCCGGAAACTGAACGTTTCTCCGCCAAATACATTCAGGAATGTATTGCAGCCACTCTCAGACCAGTTGGAGTCGTGATTGCCGGGTACGATATACCAGGGCTTGTTCAGTTTACTGATAATCTTTTTAGCCAGCCGGATCTCTTCATCAGAACCAAATTCAGTGATATCTCCGGAGAACATCACAAAGGCGATATCCGGATTACTGTTGATATCGTTTACTGTACGCTCCAGGTCTTCTTCCCCACTCTTGTTACCAATATGTGTATCAGACACCATCGCGAAGCGGAATAAAGTATCCTGCGCTGCCACATGTAGTGTGAACAGTAAACCTGTAAGTACATAGATCAATCTTCTCATGTCAGTTTATTTTATTGTTCCCAGCCTGGATTCTGCGCCAGGTTAGTATTCAGTAAAAGTTCAGTCAGCGGTAACGGGAACAGGTAATGTTTCGGATCAATGAAAGTTTTAGGCGTTTTGGCTAAAGGATGAATGATCAGGTTACCCTTATCACCCTCACTCAAAGCTCTGTCAGGATTTAGTACAAAGTACTGCAAGGTCTTATCCGGTGTAGCTGGCTTGGTATCCACAATAGCCAGATCATTCTTGCCATCACCATTCAGGTCGTATGTACCGATCCCCGGGAAATAAGCCCCTTTAAATTCCGCTGCCAGCAATGGCCCTCTCTTCCAACGCATCAGGTCCTGGTAACGGAAACCTTCTATCGCCAGCTCTACCCTTCTCTCTCTGCGCACTTCCAGGATAATGGGATCTGTAATATTATACTCAGCCTGCAACAGCGGATCAACGGTCAGGGTCGCCACCTGCATATCCGGCATACCTGCACGTCGGCGGATCAGGTTAACAGATGC
The DNA here is from genome assembly GCF_003182155.1 of Chitinophaga sp. S165. Taxonomy (GTDB): domain Bacteria; phylum Bacteroidota; class Bacteroidia; order Chitinophagales; family Chitinophagaceae; genus Chitinophaga. The sequence continues at coordinate 395,484 of NZ_QGTG01000008.1, read as the reverse complement.
ATCAGCATCCGCCTGGGAGAACTGATGTAATTCCGCTTTTGCTTCAGCATAATTTAGTAATACTTCTGCAAATCTGAAAATAGGCAGGTCGTTCGTGTTAGTGTTATTACCATCCTGATCAGTGCCTGTTACAAACTTGATGCACTGGTACCCGGTCATCGCATTGGCATAATCAGGCACTAAAGATGCAGTGGTGCCAATACGTTTATAACCAGGAGTACGGATGGTCTGTGATAAACGGGGATCACGGTTCTTCACTTCTTCCCAATATGGCATAGTGGCATAATTGGTTTGTGAGGAGAATGGCGTACCATCGATCATCAGATAACTATTGATCAACGTTTTGGTAAGTCCCGGAGCCGACAAGGTAGAAGTGAGGAACTGTCCGTTAGCCTGATGTGTTTTAGATAATGTACGATCAAATATCCTGGCAAGGATATATTCGTCTGCATTAGCAACATCGGCTGAGAACAGATTGACATAGTCTACCGTAGGATTATTCGTAGAGTATAATTTATACAGACCGCTTTCCATTACCTGTTTTGCAGCATCTATACTCTTTTGTAATAACTGTTCGCCACCGCCTGCATTTATTTCGGGATGATAGATGCGGTAAGTGCCTTCGAACAAACATACTCTCGCTTTCATTGCCAACGCTGCCCATTTCGTTATACGGGATGTGTTCTTTGCCGTTTTTATATTCGCTGCAGCATAGTCAAGATCGGCTATGATGCTATCTACTACAAGTGTACGGGGATCACGTCCGTCAAACAGTTCAGGGCTGTTTGCTTCCAGGGGCTGACTGTACCAGGGCACATCACCGAAGCGCTGTACTTTTGTAAAATAAAAGAACGCTCTGAAAAAACGGGCGATACCAGCATAGTGTGCCTTGATAGAATCACTTACTGCCGCCCTGCCATAGTTTGCGAGGAAGTAGTTTATATTACGCAGATCAGACCACGTCCATTGGGCAGATGCTGCATCTGTCTGTACAACGGTACGACCGGCAACAACATCGCCAATTACAGCAGGTTCCACATTGTCACTGCTGAGATCATTGGAATAAATTTCATTCGCCGGTAACATGGCGTAGAAACTGGTAGTGTAAAGCGTAAGGTCTTTTTCATTGTTGAAAAAAGAACCGGGATCGATATCACTGAGCGGCTGCCTGTCGAGGAAGTCCTTCTTACATGCGGCCAGCGCGAGTACTGATAAAACAATTAATATCCTTTTCATGTAAATGTTTTTAAACGATTCGTTAGCTGTCATTAAAAATTCACTTCCAGTCCAAATGTATAAGTACGCTGTACAGGATACAGAAATCCATTACCGTTACTTGTGTTAGTGTCCACTTTATCACCGATCGCTTCAGGATCAAAAGCTTTGGAAAGGTGTGTAAACTCAAACAGGTTCTGTCCGGAGAAGAAGATCTTTGAACTGCTGATACCTGCTTTTCTCATCCAGCGTGCGGGCAGCATATAACCCAGTGTTACATTCTTCAATCTTAAATAAGCTGCATTCTGCAGATAACGGGTTTGTGCCACACCCAGCTGTCTTGTGTTGTTTAATGCATCATAAGCCCTCAGGCGAGGGAAGTAAGCATCTCTGTTCTCCGGCGTCCAATAGTCGTTCACGATGTGATCGTATACAGGCTGGTTCCAGCGGTTATAGAAACCCCAGAAGTTACCTGATTCAACACCCGGCCAGAAATCCATTTTACCAATACCCTGCACGAATACATCCAACGAAATACCATTCCAGCTTGCACCTGCACCAAATCCATAAGCAAAGCGCGGCTGGCTGTTACCGATCTTAGACATATCTCCCGGATTATCCGCAGTATTCTGACCATTACTGATGATCGTATCGTTATTCAGATTAGCAAACCTCAGATCACCAGCCATCGGGTGACCGTTCAGGCTGTAGGAAGTACTCTGTACACGCTGTTGGTTCACACCATAATTCTTGTACTCATCATCCGTCTGGAAGAAGCCGAGGGTCTGATATCCCCAGATCTCTCCTATTTCCTGTCCTACATAGTAATCAGTCAGTGATTTATTGGGGTTGTCAAATTTGGTAATGAAAGACCGGCTATCTGACAATACAAAAGAGAAATTATAAGAGAATGGTTTGTTGCCTAATTTAAAGTCGTCATGCCATTTTAAGGATAACTCCCAACCTTTGGTAGACAGGTCTGCAGCATTTTGTTTCGGAGCGGAAGCGCCTAGTACAGCCGGCAATGTTTTTCCCTTCGTCAACATCTTTGTCGTCTTACGGTTATACCAATCGAACCCTACATCCATCCGGTTATTCAGTGTTGTGAAGTCAATACCAAAGTCCAGTGTTGTAGCAGTTTCCCAGGTAAAATTCAGCGGCAGCAATCCGGGAGCATTGATCGCCAGTGGTTGTGCACCATCCAGGATATCAGATACTTTATATACGCCCATCGGGTTAGTAAAAGCATAAGCGCCTACCTGCTGGTTACCCAAAGAACCGTAAGAAGCACGCAGTTTCAGGTTGTTGATCGCTTTCTGTGCTGATTGGAAGAAAGGCTCGCGGGATACTAACCAACCAGCAGATACTGAAGGAAAGAATCCGTAACGGCTGCTGTCAGGAAAACGGGAAGATCCGTCGTAACGTCCGTTAAACTCCAGCAGGTAACGATCTTTAAAGTCATAGTTCAAACGATAGAACACACCACGGATAGCCCATTCCTCTTTGGAATCACCTACAGATGCTACACCACTGGTAAGGTTCAGCGCACCTTTGTCGGGTGTGATGTTGGCATCACGTCTTGCGTTGAAATAATCATAGGTATTCATCTCCTGGTTAAAACCCACCAATCCCCTCAGATGATGTTGTCCCAGGTTCCGCTCATATTCCGCATACAGGTTCACTACCTGATCAAAATTCTCACTATAAGAAGACGAGTAATAGTCTGTAGCTACAAACGGAGCCAGGTTACCGGGCTTAGTTTCATAATACACGCTATTGGTCTGTATGTTACCACGCGACTGTGTAGCCAGCACTGTATAATCACCATTGATACGGAGTGTACTGTCGAGGAAATTCGTACCGAAACCAATTGTATTCTTTAACTGCCGGTCTTTCGCTAAAGTACGTCCACCTTTTTCCAGCTGACCGAAAGTCACTGCACCCGCCTGAGTATAATTACCATTGGGTGTTTTAATTGCTTCATAAGGATTAGCGAAGAGAGAGAGGTAACGGTAAATATTATAACCGCCTGATACGAATTTGTTAGGCGCATCATATGTACCCTGGGCCATTTCTACGTTATCGTAGATCTTCAGCCATTTTGCCACCTGGTTATCCACTTTCAGTCGCAGGTTATAACGTTTATAATCATCTGTCGCTACCTTGAAAGCACCTGTCTGTTTCAGATAACCTGCGGAGAGGTAATAGTTGGTATTACCCTTACCACCGGCGAGGCTCAGAAAGTGTTTCGAAAAAGCCTGTTGCTTGTTATAGAATAAACCATACCAGTCTGTGTTAGCACCGCGGATCCAGTTACCGGTAGCATCCACACCTAATTCAGGCAGAGAAGGATCTGCCTTTCTTTTTTGCAGATACTCGATCACTGCCAGCATGCCGGGAGCATCAGATCCTGCATAACCTCTATAGGCATCGTTCTGGATAGTAGCAGCTTCAAGCGGGTCTTTGATCACCTGTGGCAAACGGGTAGGTTGTCCCCAACCGAAGTTACCGGAATAACGCACCTGCAGTTGACCGCTTTTTGCTTTGCGGGTAGTAACGAGTATCACACCATATGCAGCCCTTGCACCATAGATGGCTGCAGAAGCAGCGTCTTTCAGTACAGTTACACTGGCTACATCTTCAGGGTTCACCAGGTTGATATCGCCGGGTGTACCATCAATGAGGATCAGCGGGCTACCGGTATTAATTGATGTGAAACCACGTACGTTAAAGGTGGCGCTTCTACCTGGCTGACCATCACCGAAAGTGATATTCAGGTTAGGGATAGCACCCTGCAATGCCTGTCCGATACTGGTAACAGGTCTGTTCTCAAACACTTCAGGTCCAACCTGTGCGATAGCGCCAGTTACCTGCGATTTCTTCTGTGTACCATATCCAACTACCACTACCTGTGCAAGCGAATCGTCTTTCATTCTCATACGAACGATCAGGTTGATGGTTTCACCTTTTTTGATGGTATATCCATCCAGTTGCTGGGGTTTATAACCAATGGATGTAAATGTGAAATTATATCGCTCACCGGCTCCAAGATTATCAAAATGGAACCAGCCCTTTTCATCAGTCATCTGGAATACCGGCTTTCCACCGCTGGCCTGCATGGCCTTAACGGTTACACCGGGAATCTTCTCTCCCTGCGGATCAAGCACAATACCTGTCACATCCGGCTTGACCTGCGCGTACAATACCGCAGGCGCCAGGAATGGCAACAGCCATACCAGCAGGCGTAAAAATGAAACACGTTGGTAAAAACTTCTTATCATAAAGGTCAGTTTTAAGACAAAGTAATCCCTGGCCGCTAACGCAGCCCTTTTTGAGTGGTGTTAAAAAATGATTTTTATTTCTTCAAGAGGAATCCTCCTTCAGTCGTACGTTCCAAAGTCAGACCATTCAGTAATGCTATATTTTCCAGGATATCTGCCGGCGTATCCGATGTTGTAAATTCTGCTGTGACCTTTATGTTGCGCAGGCTATGCGCGTCATAAGCGATCATAATATTAAAATGCTTTTCCAGTTGCTGCAGTACCTGTGGCAATGGTTGCTGGTGATATACCAGGCTATTGGATGCGACTTCCTGTCCGGAAGGCAACTGCCTGTTAGTTTCAGCGGGCTTGTTCACTAATGGCTGTCCTTTTGTTTTACTATCATATACCAGCGACTCTCCCGGATACAGGTATATTTCTTTAAACGTTACTTTTCCCTTCTGCGGATGCACTACTACTTTACCACTGTACAAACGCACCGTTACCTTGTTGTTATGTGCATTGACGCCGAACACCGTTCCTAATGCCGTTACAGCAGTATTACCTGCATATACAGTGAACGGGCGTTTACCATCTTTCGCTACATCAAATCTTGCCTTCCCTTTCAGCCATAACTCACGTCTGTTATTTTCGAATCCTGTTATATGCCGTAAAGAACTTCCCGCCCCTAGCTGCACATGGGAACTATCTTCCAATACTAACTGTATAATGTCCTTTCCATCGTTATTATATTCCTTCCACGCGCCTGCCTCATTCGATGTATTTGTGGCTACCTGTGCGGGAGCCTTCGTGATATCCTTTCTTATCAACAATACTCCGCTTAATACGATCACACCCGTTACGATCGCTGCTACTGCTACACGTTTCCATATGGATATGCGATGCTGACGTTTTTCAATATCACCCTGGATATTTGTAAATACCTTCTGTAGTACAGCGGGATGCAATTTTCCTTCGGGACGGAAAGTTTCCCAATCGCCTTCTTCAAGATATGTCGCCATCTCATCCGGGTGCTCATGGAAATATTGTAAGACGATCAATTCCTCTTCTTCCGTACATTCTCCCTTAATAAATCTTGCATATAATTCCCGTGGTAGCGCCATAGCAGCCGTATATTTATACATACTACGTTTGAAAGGAAAACATCCCTTACTGGTAACAATTTGTTCACATTGACCCGGTAAGGGCTACATAAGTGTAAAGAGAAATAGAGCTCTGCGCAGTTGTTTGAGCGCCTTTGAGATGTGGACTTCTACTGTCTTAGGAGAAATAGAGAGCATGCTGGAGATCTCTTTATGTGAGAGTCCATCTATCCTGCTTAACATGAATACCTTCTTCCTTACGGGTGGTAACTTGTCCATTTCCTGGTGCAGATGATAGACCGCATCTTTATTAGCAGGGGCTGTATGCTGGTCGTGGTTTAACAGATCTGAAGTATAAGACTGGAGAAATTCGCGGTGTTGCCTTTGCTGCCTCATAAGATCAATGAGGGCTGTTTTAGCGATACGGAAGATCTGTGCGGAAAGAGGATGTTCAGCAGATAGCCCTCCCCTGTAACGCCAAAGCTTTACAAAGGTGGTCTGCAGTAACTCTTCGGACCACAGTTGAGACCTGGTATGTTTCAGGAAGTAGAAGTACAATTTTTCATTGTAGGCATTATATACCTGTTCAAAAATTAGTGTATCCCCTTCCTTTAATGCACGTATATCTTCCACGAACTGGCATTTTCGGCAAGTGCAAAGTTTGCAAATTCCTTCAAAAGTGCTTATTAATAAATGATTAAGGATTGGTGAGGGCTAATTTTTTATCATACAAAGGAGTGGTTGTAAACAATTTATTTGTCGGTTTCGAATATTTATCCAATATTTGCACCCCGGCGAACAAAAAAGGATCAGTAGTTCAGTTGGTTAGAATGCCGCCCTGTCACGGCGGAGGTCGCGGGTTCGAGTCCCGTCTGGTCCGCAAGCTTTAAGCCTTCAAGTCGAAAGATTTGGAGGCTTTTTTGTTGTTGTTTATACCTGGGAAAGCAGACAATAAAAAGATTTACACATTTAGAAAAAATATTTGACGATTCGGGTTCACTTCTATTATTTTGCACCCGGAGAAATGGCAGAGCGGTCGATTGCGGCAGTCTTGAAAACTGTTGACTGTAACAGGTCCGGGGGTTCGAATCCCTCTTTCTCCGCACCAAAATTACCTTTATGGAGATAAAAATTTTGAAGCCTTCAGAACATATCTGGAGGTTTTTTGCTTTGTGCGGCAGTCTCTGATTAAATGATTTTGACTGTAACAGGTCCGGGGGGGCGAATCCCTCTTTCTCCGCACCAAAATTACCTTTACGGAGATAAAAATTTTGAAGCCTTCAGAACATATCTGGAGGTTTTTTGCTTTGTGCGGCAGTCTCTGATTAAATGATTTTGACTGTAAAAGGTCCGGGGGTTCGAATCCCTCTTTCTCCGCACCAAAATTACCTTTACGGGAGACAAAAAAAATGAAGCCTTCAGAACATATCTGGAGGTTTTTTGCTTTGTGCGGCAGTCTCTGATTAAATGATTTCGACTGTAAAAGGTCCGGGGGTTCGAATCCCTCTTTCTCCGCACCAAAATTACCTTTACGGAGATAAAGCCGAACGTAGTCGCTGACAGTTTTTGTTACTATATCCCATCCTGGATGTTTATTGAGGGTATAATTAGAAAATTAAGTGAGAAGTTCAGCTTGGGGTGCTACTATTTGGTACATAGAAAAGTAAAAGCAAAGCCCAAACTACTTAACGTATTCTGCGGCTTTGCTCTTCTGCTCTCTTAACAGATAAAAGTAATCGACGTTTTAAAACATCCAACTATTAGTATCTGGGTCTAAATCCAGGTCTTGGGCCGGATCTGGAGAAACGATTATTTTCTGGTCTTTCAGGTTTTGGACGAGCCTCATACACTACTATTGTCTGGCCAGCAACTACTGAATTATTCAATTCCTTAATTGCCTGTACTGCATTGGAATCGTCTGGCATTTCAACGAATGCAAAGCCTTTAGAACGGCCACTGTACTTATCATAAGCCACATTAATACTATATACAACTCCATATGGGTCAAATAAAGACCATATTTCATCTTCAGTTGTTCTGTCACTTATATTACCTACAAAAATATTCACAATTATAATTTTAATTAAATACAGATACTGCTAAAAAACAGCAACTTAGGAAGAAAAAGAAACCCAAAATAAATCAGAAGGGGCCTAATGCAACCTTGCTAAAGTTAGAGCAATAAATTGGGTAATATAGAACTAATTTATAGGGATATTATATTATTATTTAAATTCTCTAATAAGGATTGCTGCATTAGTACTAACAGATCAGATCTACTGAATGCACTGTGACATAGATAGACTAGATAATATCCGGCTGATTGATTGATTGTTTTGCTGCATAAAGCCGATTCAATACCCAAACGGCCCAGCCCATATAGAGCAACAGTATTGCCAGCTCTGCGATCAATAATGGTAGCGAAGGTTTGGATGGCTGTGCAAAATCATCCATTAAAGCCAATATACCTCCTTCCTTGTTTACTGGACGTATATAATTCTTATATTCTTTCACAGCCTGCTGATAATGAGTTATTCTTGAGGGGATTGAGACGATGATGGATACCAACAGGATACAACAGGCGACCTGAAGCGGCAATCTTTTTTGCTTATCGCGGTATTGTACAAAAGCAATAAATAGAAAAACTGCAAACAAAATTGAAAAAAGCGGTATCGCGGAAAGACGATAACTCCCTGTCCAACTGGCCAGCGGGTATTTTATTGTGTCAAAAACTTCATGTGGAAAACACAGGAACAATGTTATACGTGCTGCGTAGGGTAGATGAATAGACAATAGATCTAACCCCATGGATAAGAACCATCTTACAAGGATGATCAATGCTATTACTATGGCGGATATTACAACCTGTTTTCGCTGGTTGGTCTTCATAGGTACATTTTAAGACGAAAATAAAAAATAGCCTCGTAGGAAGCAATACGCCGGAATTACCTGCTTGATAAACTATTCTATGACGTCTTTTGAATACGGCCTTATGTCTACTATTAAATCTCAATATTATTAATGTCCGACATAACCGGTTCGAAAGTTGTAACCTACAGCTCGCAAAAAAAATGGTATAACTGATTAAAAAACAACCAGTCATACCACTCCATCTTTTTTAAAAAAATAAGCCTACTTCTCTGAAGTAATAGTGACACTTTCTATCAAGTCAACCGCGATCAGCTTCGGTGCGTCGGCCACAAATACATCCAGCACACCGTCAGCCATCTTGATAGGCCCTCCAATACGTGTAGCGCCGGGAATAGTCTTCATAGCCGTCGCTTCAGCAGCGAGCCGTTTAGCCCTCGCAAAATATCGGCCAGCGGCAGCATTTCCATTATCAGCCGCGTTAAGGCCCGCGGCCGTTAACTGTAGCGCTCTTCCCCATAACTGCATAGCATCAAGCCACGGACGTGCATCCAGTGCAAAAGAAGTATCAACGATCCCTGCCCGGATAATATCAGGTGCATTTGTAAACGCAGACGCATATTGACTCAGGCCTGCAATCGCCTCATGACGGATAGTAGCGTCGCCATTTGCAATCGCATCTCGCACGCCATCCAACATTGCTTTCATTTTGGGCGCCTGTACCTGCCATGGCTGGCTACCAAAAGTCGGAGCCATATGCTGTGTGTCGAAGAAAGTCAATAAAGCAGCAGTAGCCTGCTCATCACCACCCGCCAGCTCACGCGCGGCAGCCAACCAGGTACGCTCAGCATCATACCCCTTGTCGTTCCACGCAAAGGCAACTACCCCTGTTACCGCAACACGGCTTGGTACCTCCTGATTCATTGGATTAGACAGAATACCCGCCAGCTCACCCGATAAACCAGCTTCACGCTTCATATAAGGAGCAAGCAATAACCGCCCGGCAGATTGCCCATAATCGTTAACAGGATAGTTATCCCACAATAATGTCTTACGTCCGAAAGCCTTTGTTGCTGCGCGTGCATCCGGAACAGAAATTGCAGGAGGCACAACATCTGTACCCGTCCACTGTACCACAATTTGCGAATCCAGATTTTTCCTTAACGCCGCTTTGTAAGGTGTTTCTTTTGCATCATAATACTCGGTCGGCACAATAATAAGCGGCGGGGCGGTAGGATCATTTTTCTTAAGATTTGCCTGCAGAGCATTTAGCAGCCTTGCCTGTGCAATGCCTGCGGCCTCGGCACCAGAGGGACCAAAGGTTGTCTTATCAAGATCACAATTCCATTTTGTATATTCAATATCATCAAGTGCTACATAAAAGCTGTGGACGCCGATGGAACGAAGAGCAGCGAACTTGCGCTCCAGATGATGAAGATCGCTCGAATCAGAGAAACAAACTGTTGGTCCGGGAGAAATGGCATACACAAAATTCACATGGTTTCTCTTTGCCACTGCCACTAATTTACCCAGCTCTGCTAAAGTCGTAGCAGGATAAGCCTCACGCCAGCGGTCACGGGCATAAGGATCATCTTTAGGGCTATAGATATAAGTATTCGCCTTGACAGTAGCGAGAAAGCCCAAATGCTTCTCCCGATCTGTCATTGACCATGGCTTACCATAAAACCCTTCAATAGTACCACGGATCGGCATAAGAGGATGGTCTTTGATTAAAAGCGCCGGAATAACCTTCCGTTGTGCCAGCTGTCTGAATGTCTGTGCCGCGTGAAATAAACCGTCTGCATCGTGACCCGCCAATGTAATAAGAGCACCATTACCCGTTACAATACCAGCAATCGTGTAGCCCTCAGTACTGCTGTCCAGTGCAGCGCCACTCTTTGTCAGTGCAGTGCGGACGATCGCCGCTTCTCCGGTTCCCATAATAATATGAGGTACATCCGGATGCTGTGGCAACTGTTTCGCTACCGTTATACTTTCAACTCCTGCTAATGTTAGTGCGTTACGGACAAGTTCTACAGTCTCCGTCCCCGTTTCCGGGGACGCAATTAAAACAACCGACCTTCCCAATACTATCGAACCCTTTCCCAGCTCTATAGATACGGGTGCAGGGAAAATTGCAGGCAGTGTAGCGGGGCGGTTCTGCGTTAAGTGCTGGATTGTTTGAGCACTGGTGCTGCTATAACCTAACATGACTACGGCTAAGCAAGTAAATAACATTCTCATTCCTCTTTCAAATTTATAAACCTGTAATAATGGCAAGGTAGTAACTATAGCACAGAGAATATATAAAAACACGATGTTATTTTTTGCAGGGGATAATAACCCAATTGGGGTTTCTTGTTCACGACCTGTATTATCCGCCTCGAGAATAAATATGTCCACTTGGACAGATTACTTATTTACCCGGCGCTTCCCTACGTATAATTTTGCTGCAACATCAGATACCAAATCTTAAAATCTAAATTAAAAAAAGCAATGAGAACAAAAATCTCCACCATACTGCTAGCAGCAACCTTCTCATTAAGTATTCCTGCAATTACTAATGCACAGACGACCGGAACAAAAACGGTAATATCGGAATCCGATATAAGTATCAGGCCTTTCAAGATCAACATTCCCCAGGCAAAACTTGATGAACTTAAAAGACGCATCGCTGAAACCCGTTTTCCGGATAAGGAAACTGTAAAAGATGAATCTCAGGGTATCCAACTGGCGCAATTAAAAGAACTAATAAACTATTGGGGAAATGATTATGACTGGAGAAAACTGGAAAACAAGTTAAATGCCCTTCCTCAGTTTGTGACAAAAATTGATGGTTTAAATATCCAGTTCATCCATGTACGTTCAAAAGAACCCAATGCACTGCCTGTAGTCCTCACCCACGGCTGGCCAGGTTCTCCCCTGGAGTTCATTGATGCTATAGGGCCGTTAACCGATCCGGTTAAATATGGCGGTAAAGCAGAAGATGCTTTTGATGTAATAATACCTGCTATCCCGGGATATGGTTTTTCAGAAATACCAAAAGAAGTGGGCTGGAATCCTGACCGCGTTGCTAAAGCATGGGACGTTCTGGTGAAACGTCTTGGTTATAAAAAATATGTCTCCGAAGGTGGCGACCATGGTTCAGTGATCTCCGACGCTTTAGCAAGACAAGCACCATCAGGTCTTTTAGGTATACACCTTACTATGCCTGCAACAATTCCTGCTGAACTTGTAAAACCAATTAATGCAGGAGATCCTGCACCATCAGGACTTTCTGCATCCGAAACTAAGGCATATAATTCTTTAAGTACCTTCTTTGGAAGAAATGCGGCTTACGGAGGAATGATGGTGACCCGTCCACAGACTACCGGCTATTTACTTTCTGATTCTCCAAGTGCATTAGCAGCATTCTTGTATGAAAAAATTGCAGAATGGACGGATAGTGACTTAAAACCCGAAAAAGTAATCAGCAGGGACGCTATCCTTGATGATATTACGCTCTATTGGTTGACCAATACAGGAGCATCCTCTTCCCGGTTCTATTGGGAAAACAATAACAATAATTTCAGCTCCGAACATCAGAAAACAAAGGATATAAAAGTTCCTGTAGCCATTTCTGTTTTTCCACATGAAATTTACGAGGCTCCTGAAAGCTGGTCAAAAAAAGCATACCCTTCATTGTATTACTATCATAAAGCACCTAAAGGCGGGCACTTTGCGGCGTGGGAGCAGCCACAGATCTTTACTGAAGAACTCAGGGCGGCCTTCAGATCTCTACGATAAGAGACTGAGCTTCATCTCCTACAGCCCAATAAAAAGGGACTGATCATCTTTTCGATAATCAGTCCCTTTTTATGGATACCAGCATTAACCCTTCTACTTATTTTAACGTCTTACGAAGCCAGGCTCGTACCGGTTCATCAAATAGTTTTAAGCTTGCATATGCCACTACAATAGCACCTAAAAAGGTACTTAATGCATATGGCCAGGATTGCGAAAGAGTTATTCCCTTGTGATCGCTAACCCACCCCACATAGAAATAAACAAGCGTATAATGGGTGATGTATAGCGGATACGATATGTCACCAAGTAATTTACAAATCTTAAACCCGCTGTTACTGTTCATTGTTGCACCAGCTCCAATCAGCACTATCAGCGGGAATACAAGAATGATACATATCGCCTCATACAGACCATTCATCCACAGATGATCAGCTCCGCCAATACGTGGCATAAACAATACTGCAGCCAGCAATAATGAACTCCACAGAAAAGCGTTTTTTATATGTATCTTTTTCCCAAGTCTCGATAATAATAGTCCGGCAAAAAACGGATACATCATTCGCGTCATCCCGACCTGAACCTGTTCCACTGTTAATGTCCAGCCACCGGTTACATCGCCATTTGAATTAGTTGCAGCGAAATATACCAGTGCAGCCGCCGCTAAACCGACCAAAACAGCCAGCGCCTTATTTGATAATCTTCTGATACCTATTGCGTATAATATATTGGCTATGTATTCAAAAAATAAAGACCAGGCCACGCTATTTAGTGGATGCATCTCCTGCCAGCCACGTATATCCATAGACAATGGAACAGGCAATATTGTATAACCAATAAGCATAACGAGCAACATTTTCCATACAGGTACTGTATGAATAAGCGGCCATATTGCAGATTCAGTATAATAGAAACCCAGAGCACCCAATGTCATACCCAGAATAACAAGTGGCTGCAGCCGTTCAAAACGACGTCTTAAAAAGGAACCGACTGTAAGTTTATTCCATCTGTCATCGTATGCGTAACCTATTACAAAGCCAGAGAGAAGAAAGAAAAAATCTACCGCAAGATAGCCGTGATTGATCAGTTGATCAAGGTGACTGGTGGCATGTGGTTCACAGAGATGGAACCATACTACTATTATCGCAGCCACACCACGTAACCCATCTAATATCTGATAGTGAGTTTTTGTAGGAAGAGCGTTATTATTCATCAAATTCGCGTGTGGAATGAAATACAGCAACTATCTATTTTGTAATTGATAGTTGCTGTATAGGCTTAAAATTTTATATCATTAGTTAGTATGCAATTTGTCAGCTAAGACTTTCATATAAAAACCGCCAACAACACTTCTTGCTTTAAAGTTTTCACGGATACCGGTTTTTGAATCGTAAAAATCGTTGAGCGGAACACGGGATGGTGTCTCTAATGCATGTATGTAAAGAGGTCTGATCAATGCATCAAACTGCTCCTTTTCCGGAGCGAAGCTTGCCGTCCACACGATCCAGTCATTTTTAGTATAGGATTTACGACTGTCCAGTGGTATACCAAATTTATTTCCTCTAGTGAGGTAATATTTTGTCTCAGTGTCATAAACCTTTTGTGGGAATAGATTCAGGTCTAATACCTTGTCCCATATCAAATTATATTTCTGGCTCCAGGTGTTTTTATTATCAAATGTAAGCGCATAGTGATCCCCTGCGTCTGCCATTTCAATCCATTTTGGAACCATGTTTTCAGCAATGGCGCGATATTTTTTGGCTGTTTCATGTTCACCTAACTGTTCTGCCATTTGCGCATAACATCCAATTGCAACAATTGCTTTAACAGATAAATTGGCGTTACGCGCCAGGTGGCCGGCAAAATCATCAGTACACAACTGTGTCTTAGGATCAAGTCCTTCTTGGGTAAGATAGTCCACCCAGGTCGTCAGCGTTTGCCAGTGCTTTTTAGCATAGTCAGTATTCCCCTGCACTTTGGTAATAGCAGCACATAAAATGATCATATTACCAGACTCCTCTACAGGCATAGGTTCTCCGTAGGTTTGACCATTTGCTTTCGGATACGTTCCCAGGTCATGTGCAGCCCAGGGATGAGGATATTTCCCGGTCTCACTGAAAGTAAATATACCAGTTAACATTCCCTGCATCAACTCCGGATTATAAATAAGATATAGCGGTGCAGAAGGATATGTTACATCAACCGTGTTAATAAAACCGCCGCTATTATTTTCCTTTGACAGCCACAATGTCTCGCCCTCCGGGCTTTTAACCAACGTATGTGCGGCAATGCTCTGCCGGTAAGCTAATACACAAATATGTGCATACTCTGCACCACCTGATTTCAATGCTGTAGCATATACTTCTTTATCAAATTCACTACACCTTTGCATGATACTGTTATATTCATTGTCTGCACTGATCAGCTGCCCTTCTATTGTCTCATTACCGGTAGCATTCCACCAGGGCCTTAAATTATTGTTGAAATACTGAACAGCATAAATTTCATCATACGCCAGCTCAACAAAGCGTTCTACCTTGTTACTGCCAACGGAACCGAAAGGAATTACCGTATTCAGAGATAATGATCTTCCTTCTGAAGCAGATGATTTAGTTACTCCTTTTTTAAATGCTTCCACGGCATCAGCTCCTTTTGTAATGTATTGGATAGCGCCGGCATTCTTTTCTGCAGCTACGTAAAAATAGCCCCAGTCTATACGCATATCATCAGCACCTTTTTGCAGCACAGGTTGATCTACGGTACCCACCTTTAAAACGGACAAGTTACCCGTATCATAACGTTTAGCAGCAACAAGCTGAGATGGTTGGTAAACCGCAATGTCAGATGATGCACCTAAAAAGACTTTAACAGCATGTTTCTTCCCATCGTTTGCTTTTACAGCATACGTAATATAAGATACTGGCCGGGCAACTAATTTAAGATCATTTAGCAAAAGCGGTGAGGTGAATTTAAGTTGCAGATCAATATTGCCAGCAGTAAACTCATAGGTCGTCTGCGTTGCGGTAATGTCTACTTTTGTTTGTTTCGCAACCAGGTTTTCACCGGTAGCATCCTTTTGTTTATCTACTAAACCAAAGTCCAGATACCTGCCTCCGGCAGTATTAGCAAGATGAATGGCAATTGTATTTTCACCAGTTTTCAGCAGGCTTTTATTAACCGGCAGGTATTTGAAACTGCCCGTCCATCCGGTTGTCTCATAGATCTTATTACCATTTAGATATACCTCAACATTGTCATCATGATTAAGCTTTAGTAACAGCTCATTGATGCTGGCGGTGTTCTTAACTGTAAAATTTCTCCTGATCCATATATTGTCGGACTTCCATAAGGTTTTTACATTTTTATCATCATCACCAAATGGTGCCTGGCCAGATTTCCAGTTAGTTGTTTTGTAATCTTTCGAAGTCCAGCTAGCATCGGGCTGGGTTTCTGTATAACTTACATCATAAGGTATCTCATCAGCCGCAGCCAATATCGTTTTATAATTCGTTTGCTCTTTGCCTAAAAAACGATACACCTTTCCATCTACGTTAATCATTCCCAAAAGTGAATGATCAGCTCCTGTCCAATGTGTCGTTGTTGAATTGTTCAACTCATCAGTATTAGACCAAATGCTAAAGTTGGTATTATGAGTAATGAGCGGATATGCAGGCGCTATTCTATTCTGCGCCTGAATTTGGCAAGTGCAAAAAAAACATGCTAGTACGCTGAGACCTTTTAATCTGTTGAACTTAATCATCTTAGATTTTATAAATTTTCGTTTGGAATTTTAGCGGGTTAAATTAGATAACCGGAATTTACGTTTATGATTTCCGTCCCAAGATTAAAATAATTCAGGGCAATTTTGAATGTTTTTGGAATTTTTACAATGATGAGCTTCTTAATGATTTTATTTTAGTGCTGTTAAGGCAGCATGAGTATCAATTTGTTTTGATAGTATCATTTCGAGAGAACTTATATGTGGCAATGGGAAGCAGCCATTTGTCTTGATCGATGTGAGCATAACCTTGTTCAAGATAAAGATCGGTTGTGTAAGGCTTTTTATATTTGATTTATAACTATACATTTGTATTATCATTTGTTATTAGCAATCTGAAATAATTCAGCATTTTCTAAGCCCCTTTTAACCATGGAACAGGAATTCCCTATTGCCACCTATATTGCCTTACAGCAAGAGCTTAATACAGAACGAGCGCAGCTTGAAAAGGAAAAAGCAACCTGGAAAGCTATCAGGGCAACTGCTAGTGAAACTGACATTAACCAGCTGGACGAACAGTTCAGCACACACTTTGAATATCTGTTTGACGTTGTACATAATTCATCCGGTACATCCCTGCGGGAATACCGGGACTTACTCAATGCACTTCTGCAAAAAGGAGCTTCTGCCAGCTTATTGAGCAATTATGAACTGGAAGGCTATAATCTGGCGATGTTCATCAAGGACATATACCTGATCAACGGTAGTGATAACCTGGACCTAGCGGCAGATATCGTCAGAACAACCATTATTGCCGGCGCAGATCTCAATCGTCAAAAAGCATATGTAGGTAACGGTGGGATCAACTCACTTGAACAGGTATGCGCATATCTCGCCCTGGGTATCAAATATGGCTATTCCAAGCTCACTGTTGAACAATACTCCTTCTGCTACCGGATCTTTCCGTGGATAGCCCACAAACAGCTACCAGGAGATGTTGCAAATGGGCACTTCGAAGAGCCATATCATCTGTTCAGGCGTATGCTCTATGCTTCTCCCGATGTGGAAGATATGCAGGAGAAAACATTACTACGAATAATGACTCTTGGATGGAGCCCATTTTCCATTGCTGATGAATTGCTAAGTCCCCGCGCCTTTGCAAGAATAGCCGTCATTAACCCGCGATGGCTGACCATGCTGATACCTCACGAGCAGCAAGAACTAAAGCCATATCTGGACATTGTTCGCGAAAGAATAAATCCTGCCATTATCAAATACCTGCTGAATGCTTTCACCAGTGATAAGAAAATCAGAAAACATCTGAGAACATTCTTCTCCCGCCGGCCTCACTGGCTATTGAAAAAGATAATCACAGAGACACCGGAAACAATATTTGACCTGGTTAGAAGAAATGAGCAGGATCTGCTAATACCTTTTCTGAAACATTATAAGCGAGGCCTTATGGCATTGCGGAGTAAAGACAATCAAACCTTGTTGCAATTTGCCATGAAGTGCAGGAGTACAGTAGAAAATACGATAGAGTTGTTGCGTCAGGCAGGGGTTTCCACCGCGTCATAAATAAAAGTGCTTCCTGGGAAGCCTACTGAATTGAGGCTTGAGCGATTGTATGCAAAAGGGTCCCTTTTGTTTTTTGAGTATTGCGGATTTTACGCCATACTAACTTTCTGATTTACTGTACTGCCCCTATCAGCAGAATAACCGATCCATTTTGTAAATACGACAAATCCTTCTGAAGCAGAAAAGAATGATGACCTTAACACATGATTGTCTTCATCTGTGTCGAGATACATTTGCCGCATTTGCTCATTTGACGAAAGGGTTAAGCAGGTAAGGGAAACAAATAGCATGGCCATAAGCCATTTTGAAAATGACAGCATAGATATAGGGAATTTACTGCAGCAAAGATATATTAAAAGAATATAGATATCATGTACCGGATTGGCTGTTTGACACGTTGGCTGGTCCCATCGAACCCATATTATCAGAAGTCGGCCCGGCCACTTTTTATTATCTGCTTAAATGAATTATCTTGGCCCAAACCTCCGTGCTATGAATCCCTCATTTGAAAGAACAACTGCCAGCTCTTTACATCGTTCAGCGGCAGATAATTCATCGCAAGACGGCATTGCAGTACCGGCAGTGCTCTCCCGGCAGGTTATTCCGGAAAACGCAAATGCAGACATAGAAGAACCTCTCCCAACGGTTACGGATAGAGGAATAACAGCGGACATAAAGGAACCGCTCTCAACGGATCAGGAGAACCAAACAACTGCGGACATAGAGGAACCGCTCTTGCTGGATATGGATGAGGATGGGGTAGATGAACAACATACTTTATTGCTGGAAGGCGACATACTATATCTTCATTCAGATAAGCAGACGTTGAGCGATTTTATTGCCCGCAAGAGGGGTAGGACCGGAAAAAAGATGTTAACGAAGCAGGAATTGCTACTGCTTGTTGAGATTGAAAAGCTTTCAATAACTGTGCATACCGGCAGGTATGGAACCAAAGCTCAAAGCGGCAAAAAGCGTAAAGCACCACTCCAACAAGAGAGGTTAGACGGGATAAAAGCACTTAAAAAGATTGCGCTGTTATTGGCACAGTTCAATCAGATCAGCAAGGGGCCAAACATGGCGATGAAAAAGATGCGGCCTCCCTCCCATCAGAGCCTGTTAGTGACTAAAACAATCCAGGGAGATACCTTTTGTAGTAAGGTGGTGATGGAACCGTTGAGCATTGTACCCAGAGATGATGGTCTACACGGTTCTATCCCTGAAGAAGAGACTAAGTTATGGAGAAGGCTGAGAAATCTGGCCGACTATAAACGCGGCCATATGTTAAATGAACAGGTACACGGTCCCGGTATCAATACTAACCTGGTGCCAGTATCCACTAAGCTTAACAATAAAATGAGAGAATCAGTGGAAAAAGTGACTAAGGAAGCCGTAAACGCCAACAACAAAGTAGTACGTTTTGAAGCAGAGTCTCTTAACTGGGGGAACTTTAAGGGCGCCTTCGGCGCGCCGGATGAACGATTATTACCATCACATTTTCGTTTCAGGGTGACCCAAATGACTTTGATACCCAACCAGGGATATGACGGTAGTGATATCAGTCATTGGGAGGAAAATACATCTAAAAAGGTAATCTTTGAGGACACCCTGAAGCATGATATTCCGACCGATGTGGTACCAGGCAACATAGCATTTACCACAAAGACTTTTGCGCCAGGATTTTACTTTCATCCCGGAGGAAAGATAGAACCAACGTCGTCTCCTAATGAATATCTCCTGAGAGGATACTTTAGCATAAATAACAAGTCAGCACTGTTCCCTGCATTGGCAATGGATGACAGAAATAACTTGTCCTACGATATTATCAACGAAAAGGTAACAACAAAATATAAAGTGCCACCAGGCTATCATATTGTATTGCCTTTTGGGCCTGAAGAACTGGAATACATTTTATATACCGATGAGATAAAAAAAACATCATCAGACACCCCTGCCTTTCTTATTGTAAATAGTAACCGGCATGTCAATCTGAAAAAAGATTTTGATGAAGAAAAAAGGCTCGCAAGAGAACGGGTGAAAGCAAGAAATCAAGTTGTTCTGGACCAGCAAGCTATGGAAGAGCAGAAAAGAAAACAACTTGAAGCACAACGCAAGTTGGAAAAGGAAGAAACCGAACATAGACTAAAGGAACAAAAGAAGAGCGATGGCTTCCGACGTCTACTGTATAGCGCTTTCCGCGAGGAATCCTACAAATACGAAGCGGAATTCAATGATGTATATCTGGAAAAATTTGAATCCAATCGCGAGAAGATACTGTACTGGGCAGGCGAAGAATGGAAAAAGGATAACCAGCTTTACACAAAGGATAAGGATGGCCTTCTTGTTCCGTTGGTGCAAGAGTTGATAAAAATTAAAGACAGACTACTGGAAAAACAGATCGTCTATGAAGAAAAGGAAGAACTAAAAAGAAAAGAGGAGGAAAAATTGAGATTGGAGGAGGAAAAAATACTATTTGAGGAAGAAAAAGAAAGAGCTGCCGTTATTGAATACTTTGTGCAGCAAATAGATGAAAAAGCAACAAATGACCACCTTCCTAAATTAAGATCCGAAGCCGGACAGTCATATTATATCCGTAAGAAAAAAGAACTTCTGACTACCTACACCAATTTCTGGAGAAATGACATCGATGTACTGAAGAAAGACACTGACAAATTGCTATCCTCCGCCCTGAATAAATTAGAGCAGATTTATGAACAGGCATTAAAGGTCCCGGATGCGCCTGTGAAGAAACCATCTGTCCCACTTAAACGCAAGCTGGAAATCAGTAAGGAAGATAAGAAAAAGGAGGATGAAGATAGATCAAAGAAGCGGATACCTCAAGATCGTTTCCAATCTCCAATACCACAATCTAATACAACAACATTCCATAATCCAACACCATTTGATCCCTTTAAATACAACCTCGGGTTCAGTAATAACAACCAAGATAGAATGGAAGAGGAGGAAAAAGAACCGCGGGATCGTTTTACACTTCCACCAACGCAGTCTAATACGACATTCCATATCCCCACACCTCCTACACCTTTTAAATACAATCAGGAGTTCAGGAATGACCGAAACCGGATAGAGGAAGACAGACCATTCAATTTCAATCCCAGGACGCAGCAGCAACATCACCATCAACCTCCTCAGAGAGGCGATTTATATAGAGACACGGCACGACAAATAGACGGGGCTGCATTAACAGCGTATAACTACTATCGGAATAATTATCTGAAGGAGCAGCTTTACAGACTGAAGCAGCCATTGGAATTATTTATACAGCAACCTACTATTGATGGCTGGATCCAGATCAACAAGATACTTTGGGAAATGCTTGATATAAATGCACTAAAATGGTTTGCCGATAAGTGGCTACCAATGTGGGATAATATAAAGCCGTCATAGCGTGTATAGAGCGCTGTTAATCTCTCCAATGCACTATATCATACGGATAGTATGGATTGTCTTTGAAGCTGCTGTCATCCAGTCCCATGACTTTTACTACAGCGGCAACATCCCATGCCCAGTAACCGCTATATCCCTTATCGCGGGCGTGTGTATTGAACCAGGGAGAGCCTTTCCGTAACTCATACCATTTCCCTAGATATTCTCTCACAGCATTTTCAGCATCGGCTTTTGGTAGCTGTGTAATGTCAAAAAGCGGCTGGTATATTGCGGGAAACAGCGTCGCACCAATATCTGAAGGGGCATTATTCAATCTGCGTCTTACCAGGTACCAGAGCAATGCATCCGGCTTCCAATTCTCAGGACCTTCACTATCTGCCCGTTCTATATATTGTTCCAGTCTACGGAAATCAGACGCAGGAATATCCAGTAAGATGCCCCATGAAACCATATTAAGCAGGTCTTCATAAGTAGGATCGTTTTTATCCCAGCCTTTCACGTAATTATCCAGGGACCTTTTATAGATATCTACCAGGCCATCCACCTGCTTGCCCGCAGAATATTCGAGTTCCAGTATTTTATTCAACTTACCAGCGAAAGACCAGTAATAAAACGGGTCGGGCTGTTGCGGAGGTTTCTTCTCCATCTCTTCCGCTATCTGCTCAAAGCGCGTTACTTCCTTCTGGAAATAAGCCCCATCCTTAAACTGAGCCCTTACCTTTGTAGTTTGCTGTCCTCCACCGCTTCCAAAAATTTTGCTGAATATTCCCATAACTTATTGATTGAAGCTAAAATAACTAAAATAACCAATCCACCAACTTAGCACCTGCACCACTGCCGACTATTCCGCCGATAACACCACCGACGATACCTCCTACCACCGTACCTACTCCCGGACATATAGCAGTACCTATAACCGCGCCAATTTCTGCGCCTGCCCAGGCTCCGGCTGCCCCTCCGATAGCAGATCCCGTAGCCTGTTGGGTCTTATCTCCAAACTCGCCCTCCTCATTGTAAGCAGAAGCGATACTGAAGGCATCAATGGCAATCCCGACAACAATAAATCCCCTGCCTACCACCTTTCCGGTTGTTTTAAGTGCAGGCGTGGATTCCATAAACTGGGCGCCCTTCCACAAGGCATTATTTGCTTTGGTAGCGGCCGCACTTTCCCGTATACCTTTTGACATATTAGAATTAGCCAAAGCCTGTACAGGCGACGAATTCCGCAAAGATGAACGGGCGGCGTCTATCATCTGCCCGGCACGGGTACGTGGTTTTATTTCCAGCTCCTCAAACTGGCCTCTCGTCGTCTTCTTTCCATCAGTGTTATGGGTTTCAGAAGATAACCCTTCTCTGATATTTCCCTTTTCATTTTTATCCGTGTATATCACTTCCCTTTCCAGGGTACCGTTCTGATTTGCGGCGCGCATCGCAGCTTCATCGCTGCTGCTGGCTATCGCTCCGTTATCCAGATGATTTTCTACCCACCTCCGGCTAAGTTCACGTCCGTTCTGCGTATCAGCGATCCTGGCCGTTCCATACTTTCCATCTGTCACCCGTGTAGTTCCATTCTTCTCGTAGGCGCCATCAATGCCACTGGCCGTTGGTTTATCGATGTTTACAACAGGATGTTCTGATCTTACATCTCTCCAGTTCTGTTCCCTATGATAAACATTATCGTTCATCTCACCGTAATTCCCCTTTCTAGCCTGGTTACCGGTCGGTGTTGTCAACTCTACTTTGCCATTTTCCACATCATAAATAACACCTCTTTGAACATAATCAATAGCACCTTTATAATTTAGCCATTGTGCAGCTATACCAAAGCCTGTAAATCCAAAATCAAAAAAGCTGCCGTTGGGTATTGAGAAATCGACTTTGACCTTTCCCCCCTGTTTGCAAAGTAAGTTTGCATCTTCGAATACCAGTTTGTAACCGTTTACCTTGACGCCCTGATTACACTTATCCCAGTATACGGGATCTAATTTGCAAGGGCCGCCGGTAACAGAACATCTTCCAAAGGGCTTTACATTTTCTCCGGGGATCATATCCGCCTCACTTACCATTTTCTCACCGTATATCTTCGAATTATTATCGTGGGTAACAGCTATCTGTGTGGGCGATTGTCCTTTATCGCACGTGAGCCAGGACTTGTCCGGGATGTATTTCTTACTCATATTATCCGGTTTATAAAGAATGGTTTTTAAAAAGGTACTGCCGATTCCCTTTTAAGGTTTTCAAATATGGAGCGCTGTTCATGGAATGACTGCTCTGAAAGCTTTTTGATCTGATGAGCGGAGGTTACACTATACCAGTCGGCTACTGCTGTTTCCAGGAACAGTTCTGCATTTGTCAGACTTCCTTCTTCCGAAAAATCATATTGCTCTTCCAGTGTTACATTCAGCGTTGCATCGATGTTATATATGTGGGTGAGGTCTTTCAACATCCTGGAAAATGCATTACGGTCAAACAACGTTTTGTTCAGAGACGCCGTCACTGTCATCTCAGACAATCTGCTTTTATCCCGTACAGAAGGAGTAACGGTACGTTGCAGGTCCAGCGGGAGATCTATATTGCCGAAATATTTCTTCAGGGTAAGCAGCTCTTCTTCTTTTTTTTCAAAGGAACGGAACCATTGCTGAAAAAAGAAACGCCAGCTACTGTAGCCATCAAAAGAAGCGAGCAAACGCGGCTTGTCAGTGAGCAGCTTAGATGTTTCTTCCAGTAAAGGAATAACAAACTCTTTAGGGTACTTTTTTTTGATGTTACGCTCAAACCCTGTCTCCAGCTTCAGCTTTAACGTGTTAAACCGGAGGAGGTCTTTTAACCGGCCTGCTGCATCTGTTTTGAATAACAGGTCCGACTGCAGTTCATCCATGTCGCCGCTATAATAGTGGATCAGAGAACTGCCCTTCATCACCTGGTCATAGAGCTTGTATTCGAAAACAAGGTGGTCAGGCTGCTGGTCCACTACTGTGAAACTGATCAGCTTATCCTGCACGAATTCGAGTTTTTTGTTTCCTATGGTGGTTTTATTGGCGCTGGTTACCAGGAAATATTCTTTTACCCGGTTTGCCGGTATTATTCTTTTCATCATCAAGCCTGATTGATTTCCACAGAATCGGACCCATACACAAAAGTGGATGTACCTCCACCTAAATTGGTTTTGATACTACCTTTAAATTTAGCTTCGCCGGTTTCACTCTCAACACTTACATCACCTGTTTTAGCAATCGTGTGTATCTTACCGTCGTTCGCAGTTGTAAAGATCCCTTCCTTTGTGATTTCGATACTATTACCGCCAACCTGGATGATGATCTTTGTCTTACCATCCAGCACAATGTTACCGCCTGCATCCATGGATAGGATGCTTTGCGGTGGTGCATCTTTGGTACCACCTACATTGATGACGTTCGTGCTGCCTGCGTTAATGAGGTTACTGGCGCCTGCATTCAGGGTATTATTATTGTTGGTATTTGTTACTGCATTACCGGCTCCATCAAACTTCATATCTGCCCCACCTTTATCGGTCAGATGAACACTTCCCTCCTTGTCGTTCAGTATGAGTTTATTGCCACTACGGCTTTGCAGGGCTTTAACATCATTGCCGGCGTTACTGAAGGTATTACCAGCTGCTCTGTGATAAACGGAGCCGATCACAAAGGGCTTCGTGGCTACATCTCCTTCAAAGCCGATAATAACCTCCTCCCCTGTTTCAGGAATAAAGAACTGTCCTTTTCCGCCACCGGCGTGTGGTGTGGTTACCCGTATCCACGGGCTCTTCTCCGTGTCGTTCATCCAATGGAACTTCACACGGATGCGGCCCAGTCCGAGCGGATCATGATTATCCTTCACGATGGCGCTTTGCGTTTCGCAAAGTGGCTCTGCCGGTATTGCTACCGGAGGTAACTTGACCGTTGCCGGTATTGCCGTAAAGTCGTTTTCGTAATTGCCTTTTGCGTTCACCCGATGGTTGATACTGGTTACACGATATTGCCCGTATCCTTCAGTCTCACCACCCCCAAAGAGGTTGCTGCCGCTGATATCTATCGTGTCTCCCAACGTTAACTGTGGCGTACCGCAATGACCGGTAGCGTGCACTGTCCGGCTGCTTTCTACGGCGCTTCTCAATGTGGCCAGTTCATCCTGCTGTTTCTTGTTATTGGCGTAGCGATAGTTCCACTGTTTAGGCTGTGTATCATACAGCTTGCGGCTTGACTCATAAACAGTCTTACCTAAACCGTTCAGGCCGGCCCGCTGTTCAACACCTTCCGGCGAGCTGACGTATACCTGGCTGCTCTGATAGTCCCAAGTCACATATCTCTGCTGGGCAGGTATCGCCTTTAGCCCAACGGCAAAGCGGCTAAGATTACTGCCATATACAAGTGATGTTTTTCTTTTGTCTTTCGGAGGACCAAATACCAGGTTGCTGCCGTTCCAGAACAACCATTCCCCGTAATTAGCGGCCATACGTTGCAGGAATTCCCATGCTGTTTCTCTATACTGTACCGTATAACCTAACATCTCAGTATATACGGGAGATACATCCGGCGACAAAAGATCTGCCGGGAAAACGGCCAGAACATCGCTAATAATATTCTTAAGGGCTTGTTTCTTCCAGCTTTTACAATGTGGCCCGCTGTCAAGTATGATAGTAGGACTGTAACCGGTAAGTATCACTTCTTCACGCTTTCCGGTGTGACGAATACTTTCCACATCTGTTATTACGCCACGGAACAGCAAAGGGACAACCGCACTTCCTCCAATGCTTAAATTGATAGCGCTGATATGGGCGTCAAAGGTAGCGCCGATCAGATCTTTTGATCTCGTCAGCAATCCCGCATGGCCGTCAATCGCTTCAGCCGGGCATGCCAGTGTAAAACGGTGATGTGAAAAAAGGTCCTGATTTAATGTAAAAGAATTAAAAATTGTAAGCGGTTGTTCATCAATATGGAATATGGTTTCGGTTAACTGCGACATATAACAATTTTTGGGTTTGGGTTATTCTAATATAGGCAAATTTCAGAAATCGGGAATACTAAATTGCGTACAATTCAATTAATTATCTTTTATATAACGCTTAGAAGGGGTTACAAATTATTATTAACTATTTTCCATTACCAGTTATCCGTTTCAGAAAATTCTGCATTAAACCCAGGATGACAGGTTCCGCTTCATCCAGGGCAAAATGGCCGCCTTCAACAATATGCACTTCTGCATCCGGCACATCATCTTTATACTTCCAGGCCCCCGCTACAGTAAAAGACGGATCAAATTTTCCCCATATGACCTGCATTTTCGGCTGATGTTTTTTCAGCCATTCCTGCCATTTAGGATATGATTTGACGTTATTCTGATAATCGTAGAACAGGTCAAGCTGAATGTCTGCCATTCCTGGCTTATTCAGGAAAAGATATTCATCGGTATAGCTGTCGGGATCAATCTTTTCAGGTGTAGGCGTTGTTCCGATGTGTCTTTGTTTTGTGGCTTCGAAGCTGATGAAGTTCTTTTTTACAGCCTCATTATATTTCTCCCTGTCAGCCCAGAAAGCCTTTCTGGCGTCCCATAAAGGTGAAAGTCCTTCATTATGGCTAACCGCATTCTGAACAATGATGGCCTGTATCTTTTCAGGATTTCTTTCCGCTATCCGCATACCAATTGGCCCGCCATAATCCTGTTGTACAAGTATAAACTTCGTCAGTTTCAACTCAGCAATAAATTTTTCTACGTAATCTGTCAGATTATCGAAGGTATACTTAAAACTATCAGCCGAAGGCTGACTGCTGTGTCCAAACCCTATATAGTCAGGAGCGATCACGTGATAGTTCGCCGACAGTTCTTCCAACAGTGGCTGCCACATACGGGACGAAGAAGGAAAGCCATGCAGGAAAAGAATAACCGGCCTATTACTACTGCCTCCCTCTCTGTAAAAGATATCGTACTTGCCGATAGTAACAGTTTTGTATAAGATCGTGTTGGTTATATTGCCGGAAGACTTACTGCGTGTTGGCTTTTGCTGCTCCATTGTATGACTTTTATCCTGGGAAAAAAGAAAGGCGTTTGCTGACAGCAGGAACAATAACGTGATGAAGATATTCTTCAGTGACAATCTCATATAATTTAGTCTTTTTTAAGATTAATAGTTGAGCCGGGTAGTAATCGGCCCAAAGAACCATCACCCTGAACCAACACGCCACCTGGCAAAGCTACCAATACATTTTCAATAGCTGAACAGTTGAACAAACCGGAAGTTATCTAGTCCCTCCATCTACAGGTTTTTTTTACGGTTAACATTGTCTTCTTTATAGCTGTCAATTGGATTATTATTTTTTCAGAATAAATTTATGCTGTGCTTACAGAAAAACCATCCGGATGATGGTTATATTGAATAAACCTAATAGTAAAGTAAATTGAACCTAATAGCAAAAGAGGACATATACCATGCTTCTACAGCAATAACAATGAAACGCATAATTCGTATTCGAAACGCCAACCTCTGTCAGTCAAAATAAAACCAGGAGCATAATTATGGCTGTTCATTCTGATTGAATACCGGTTCTATAAACCGTAAAACAGCGCTATGCCAATAGGTTCAGGATGTACATTGACAATCACCATCTTTGGATACATCATCGTTTAGGACGAATCGCAATTAGTTAAATCACCAGAAAAATGTAATGTTCATGAAGCTCAAGCCAAATGTAATCGACCAGTACCCCAATATGGAAAATTTAAAAGTATTCGCAGATGACCTTTCAGGACTCGCTATTATGAACAATCAGCTTACTGATGTTCGTATTATGGAAAGCCTGAAAATTGCTGGTGTGACCTCTCTCTTAACTGGTACTTCATATACTGACTACCCGTTTGAAGAATACCGTCGTAAAAGATCAAACAGTATGCTGCATTTCTATGATCATATAAGAGAAGCCATAAAAAAGATCGAGGCCTTAGAAGCGCTTATTCAGGAAAAAGTGTCGCCCGATGCCTACGGACAATGCCCCAGGCAAGGCCCCAAGACAAGTTATATGGTTTTCAGGAATCAGAAATATACTACGATCAAAACTGAAAATATCGCGTTCTTCTATATTAAAAACAATTATACCTTCCTCACATGTTTTGATAAGCAGGAATATATGTTAAATCAATCTCTTGATCAGATAGCATGCACCGCCTCTCCCAGTGACTTCTTCCGCATTAACCGGCAATACCTGGTCAATTTCAGTGCTATTAAAGAAGTAGAACATTACATGGCAAGGAAGTTACATGTTAAGTTGGTGGTTGATGCTCCTGACAAGTTGCTTATCAACAAGGAAAAAACACACAGCTTCCTCGAGTGGATGGACGCCCGTTAAGGCATGTTCCGTTTTGTACAATTTTGAAGTTTGAGCGCATGTTACTTTTACAACATGAAAAACAAAATTATCCACATCAAACTACAAACTATGAAACGGAACCTGTTCAGTTATTTAGCTGCCATTCCTACCATCTTCAATATGAAAAGGACTGTTCTGGCAGTTGCAACAGTCTTATACTCTCTATCTGCCATTGCTACGCCCGGCGATGCATTACTCCGGCAATTCAATCTTGCATTTCCTGATGCACAGTATATCAGATGGACAGCATCTGAAGCTTATCATATTGTATCTTTTATCCGGAACAATACACAGTGCAGGATATGGTATGACCAGAAAGGCACGCTTGTTTATTCATTAAGATACTGCCAGGAAGATGAATTACCCCTGCCTGTGTTAGCGGCGGTGAAGAAAAGGTATCATGATAAGCATATTGAGGGAGTTACGGAAGTTACTAACCAGCAAGGCACAACTTATGAGCTTGCGCTGAGTGATGCAAAGAAGTGGTATGTGATCAGCGTTACTGACCGAGGAAATATATCGCCTAAAAATGCTTTCCGGAAACAGGAATAACCAGTAGTACCAACTGGTTTTCCCTATTCCTGTTGTAGTGAAATGCAATTTCTGCTGTCTGTAAGAAAATTTATAGCTATCTTCGCGCTTTATGCAACAAATATCTCTTACTTCTTCTTCATCTGTCACCACAATGATTGTGGCGTAATGCAGCATGTATAGCCTTCCTGGCTAATGGTGACTGCATCACTTTCCCGATTTTATTATTCATCTTAACCCTGGCAGTTTGCGCGGAATAAAAGTTCTGTGATCAGACCATTACATCACTTTATTATAGTCGATGGCATTGGCCTATTGCCAGATCTATACACAATCATATGTTACAGACAGCAAGACTCATTATACAACCACTTACTTACGATCAACTGGTAAAATACATTCGTGCGGACCATTCTCTTGAAGCGGAACTCCAGCTGAAGCCGGTATCTATGACCATTTCAGAGGACCTTAAAGATGCTTTGGAACAGGCAATTCTGCCCAATGTAGCCGACAGCCAGCGGAATTATCTTTATTATACACTCTGGACTATCATTTCCAGGGATGAAAACAACATGGTCGGCGACATCTGCTTTGTCGGTGAGCCAAATGAAGCCGGAGAAGTGGAGATCGGTTACGGGACTTATGAACATCAACGTGGGAAAGGCTACATGACGGAAGCCGTAAAAGCGATGATAGAATGGACGGCACAACAGCCTGGCATTAAGGGCATCATAGCTTCTACCCTGAAAGACAATACCCCCTCCTATGCTGTGTTGCAGAAGAACGGGTTTATGAAAACAGGTGAATCGGCCGATTTGTTTCATTGGAGGCATAATATCCGTTAGATTATCATACAACCAAAAAGCCCTTTTAAGATTGTCTTAAAAGGGCTTTTGTTATGATGTTATATCCTTGTTCAGGACCTGAATGCTACCGGCGAAAAAGAAGCCTGTTTCTTGAAGAAGTTCGAAAAGTGAGCCGGATCGTCAAAACCCAACGTGTAAGCAATCTCCGACACACTCCAATCCGTTTGTTTCAACAGGATCTTTGCTTCCTGTACGATCCGTTTACTGATAATATCGGTAGTTGTTTGCCCTGTCACTTCTTTCAGCACCTTATTCAGATGATTGACATGCACCGCCAGCCTGTCTGCATAATCCTTAGCCGCACGAAGCATCAGGCGCTGCTGTGAAGACTCTATTGGGAACTGGCGCTCCAGCAATTCCGCAAATAAAGAAGATATCCGCTCAGAGGCACTATGGACAGGGTCCAGCACGGACATAGGCTGCAACTTCTGTCCGAAGTGAATCACCTCCAGGATGAGGTTACGCAACAGGTCGAATTTGTAGATATAATCAGAAGCCAGCTCTTTTTGCATTTTCCTGAATATATACTCCAGTTCCGTCCGTTCCTCCTGTGATAATTCGAATATGGGAAGCGCTCCCGGTTTGAATATCGGCAGATCATCCAGTACAACCCCTACTTTATTCCTCGATAAAAACTCTTCTGTGAAAATGAAGAACATCCCTGTCTGGTTATCATCCTCCGGGACCCAGTGATAAGGGATCTTAGGTGTGGCGAAGATCAAACCTCCTTCCTGAATATCAACCACCTTATCTGCGTATTCCGCCCTGCTCTTTCCCTTGAGCAGACTAACCTTGTAGTAAGATCTTCTGCTGTAAGGCATGATGCGGGAACCTGTTTTCTTATCGAACAGCGTCTCTATTTCGAATATATTGAAATGTCCCACTTCCTTCTCGATACCGGCCGGATATTCGGCCTGTGATTTCTGATAAAAGTCCTCTATAGATGATTTAGAGATCATATCCAGTGCCACATTTACCTTAAAGTTAGCACTTTTATCAGATCTCTGGTCGACTCCTGCCAGCAGCAGGTCAGAGGCGCATTCCACCGGATACTTCTATGCGTTGAGCAGTCATCCACCTGGCGTCATCCGTACATAAGAAAGCTACAACACCGCCAATGTCTTCAGGCAATCCGGCGCGACCAAGTGCCGTCATATCCTTTACCATTTTGTTCACTTCCGGGTTATCCCTTACAACACCTCCTGAGAAGTCGGTCGCTATGGCCCCTGGTGCTATCACATTTGATCTGATGCCCCGGGGGCCCAGCTCTACCGCCAGATAGCGGGTAAATGCCTCTATTGCTGCCTTCATTGATCCATATGCTGAATACCGGGCTAATGTCATGCGGGTATGGCCTGAGGAGATGTTAATGATACCGCCGCCGTCATTTATTAAATTTAAAGCCCCTTGTGTCAGGAAATACACGCCCTTAAAGTGGACATTCAACAGTTCATCGAACATCTGCTCAGACACCTCGCCAAGCGGTGCGTTACGGCCGATCCCTGCATTGTTGACCAGAAAGTCAAACCTGTCGGTGTTGAAAGTATCCTTTAATACGGCCTTCAACTGCGTGAAAAAAACATCAAAGCTATTTACGTCACCTGCATTCAGTTGCAGTGCTGCGGCCTTGCGACCTTTCTCCTGCACCAGTTTTACCACGTTACGGGCGTCTTCCTCCCGGCTAATGTAGGTGATGATCACATCAATACCCTTTTCCGCGATCCTGATCGCCATGTCTCTTCCCAAACCACGGCTACCGCCGGTTATCAAAGCTATTTTGCTCTTGTTTTCCATCTTTATATTTTTTTTATCTTGATGGAACAAAGTTCGGACAGGATGCAGGATCCATCCTTGAGGATATCAATCCATTACTTGCAAATTTCAAATAACCCTTATCAGTGGCTGATCCTACAGCGTCAAAGCCACATTAAAAACTTTAACATATCATTTCATTTTTTCCGCATTGCGCAAACCATTTTCCCAATTTGATAAACCATCTCCTGTGCCGCCCCTTAATTTTGCGGCGCGTTTACAATATTTCTATTCATCGCCTAATCAGCTCATATGCGTACTAAATTTAACCAACTGACAGGATTGTTGTGTCTATTATGTTTTATGTTCATCGCCAAACCGGCTTTCTCTATCGATGATCCTCTTTCTGCTATTAAAGGAACTGTTGTAACCGGAGATGGCACCCCTGCCGCCTACGTAGCAGTACAGATCAAAGAAAAGAACAGAGGTACTGTGACCAATGAAAAAGGAGAATTTTTATTTAAGAGAATGCATCCCGGTCATTACACGCTGCAGGTAATGCTGATCGGTTATAAAGTTGTTACAAAAGAAGTAGACGTTGTGCAGGATGAGATCGTAAATGTTACTGTACAGCTGGAAGCTACCAACCAGCAGCTACAGGAAGTGATCATCAACAGCGCCAGAAATAAATATAAAACGGAAGCTGTATCAGGATCTCTTCGTCTGAAAACACCCATACTGGAAATACCACAGAATATCCAGGTGATCTCCGCCAGCCTGTTGGCCGATCAGCAGACATTCGACATCGTGGATGGTATTACCCGTAACGTAAGTGGCGCCACCCGTGTCGGTCACTGGGATAACCAATACGCACAGATCCGCATGAGAGGTTCCAAGATCCCTGCTTTCCGTAACGGGATGAATATTGAAGCAAGCTGGGGCCCTACAGCTGAAGATGCAGCAATGATCGAGCGTATTGAGTTCGTGAAAGGCCCTGCAGGTTTTATGCTGGCTGCAGGCGAACCTGGTGGCTTCTATAATGTGGTTACCAAAAAACCTACCGGCGCCACTAAAGGCTCTGCCAACATCAGCATGGGTAGCTTCAGCACTTATCGTGCAGCTCTCGACTTTGACGGTAAACTGAGCAAAGATGGTAAACTGTTGTACAGACTGAACGTTGCCGGCCAGCAGAAAGATTTCTATACCAAATACAATTATAGCAACCGTTACCTGTTTGCTCCGGTATTAAAATACCTGGTAGATGATAAAACTTCCATCACCGTAGAATATACCTTCCAGGGTTCTAAATATCTCGGCAATGGTAACTACCAGTTCTCCAAGAATAAATTACTTGATGAAGGTATCAGCAATGACTTCTTCTATGGCGATCCATCACTGGAGCCAGGAAAACTCAGAGACCATAGCGCCTATGTTTATTTAGACCATCAACTGAGTGAAAATTGGCAGGCGCATGCCCAGGTCGCCTATTTCAACTTTAGCATGGTTGCCAACAGCGTGTGGGCAAACAGCGTGAAAGAGAACGGCGACATGGACCGTTATTTCAGCATCGGTGATGAAGCAGGTGAAAACAGGTTCGCACAGATGTCTCTTTCGGGAGAAGAATATACCGGCGGTGTTCGTCACAGAATTCTGGCAGGTATTGATATGGGTAACAAAAAGTTCTGGGGCGACTTCCGTACACTGGAACCTAACCTGAGACTGAAAGATTCTATCTTCAATGTGTACCACCCTGTTTATGGTATTCCATTCGATTCTATTCCTGTAATAGACCGTTCACAAAGTGTAAGAACAAGAGCGGGGGCCAGCAACTACATTTCATCTGTGAACTATACATCTGTATATGCACAGGATGAACTTGGGTTCTTCGATAACAAACTGCGCTTATCACTAGGACTGCGTTTCACTTATGCTGAAACAGTTGGTAAATTCAAAGCTGCAGAAATACAAGACAAGGTATTCTCTCCACGTGTAGGTCTTAGCTACTCTATTGATAAAACAACTTCTGTATACGCCTTGTATGATCAGTCATTCGTACCACAGTCAGGTCTGGATTCTAACCTGCAGGCATTCCAGGCTATCAGAGGTAATGATATAGAAGCTGGTATTAAGAAAGAATTCTTCAATGGCCGTTGGGTAGCATCATTGACCGGTTACCGCATCGCGCGTCAGAATGCTAAAGTGGGTCTTGGTATCAATGATAGCCGCGGCGCTCCGGTATCTGTTGCACTGGGTGAAACAGTAACGAAGGGTATTGAAGCCGATATCAACGGTGAAATTGTACCAGGTTTGAATGTTAATATTAATTACGCATATACTGATTCTAAAATAACAAAAGATGCTCCTGGTAAACCGGAAGCAACAACAACAGTAGGTAATATTACACCGAATACTGCTGCACATGTTACCAACGGTTGGTTGTCTTACCGTATCGGTCATGGCGCACTGACAGGTTTCGGAGCTTCTGCAGGTATCCAATGGCAGGCAGAACGTGCTGTAGGAACAAACACAAAGGAATCTAACATTCCTAACTACTTCCGTACAGATGCTGGTCTGAACTACGCCAGAGGAAAATATACCATCGGTGTGCTCGTGAACAATGTACTGGATGACCGTAAACTGCTGACTGCAGCATCTCTGCCAGCAAATGCATCCGGCTACTATTCCTACATTGTGGAGCCTCGCCGTAACTTCCGTATGACGATCGGTTACAGATTCTAAAACCTACATCTCCCTTATACAAAACGCGATTGTTGCACATGCAACAATCGCGTTTTACTTTATACACATACTAGTTTCAGTAACCCACCCGTCTATTCCATATAACATATAGACCACTCATCCCAGCTTTTCATGTCTCATTTAAAGGAATTGTTATGCTATTGTAAAGTGCTTTGATCCATGCATTGCTTGTAGATACTTTTGCATCTCAGATCATAGCTATGGTTCTTTGAAAACATCACAATCTCTCCCTCCAGCAATCCTTAACAATTAAATTACATGAAGAGAATGTATTTTTTAAAATTAAGGTCATTCTGCAACATGGCGGGTAAGGCGCTCCCTGCTTTACTTTTCGCAATGTTCCTGAGTTTTACAACTTTCGCTCAGACGAATGGCACTATTAAAGGTATAGTAACAGACGAGAACAATGCACCTCTTCCCGGGGTGACCGTTTCCATCAAAGGAACAAGTAACGGGACAATTACAAATGCAAACGGAGCCTACACAATTGTCGCTAAAGGACAGGAAGATGTGATCCTCTTTACTTTAATGGGATCGCTTCCAAAAGAAATTATTGTCGGAGACAAAAAAGTGATCAATGTAACACTCGTTACTGATACAAAACAATTGAAAGATGTAGTGGTGATCGGTTATGGCACCGCCAGTAAAAAAGATGTCACAGGTTCAATCACTACTATCAAATCAGAAGAATTTAATCAGGGCGTACTCACTACTCCAGCCGAATTATTACAAGGTAAAGTAGCTGGTCTGAACGTGACCAAGAGCGGCGACCCTAACGCGGCTCCTTCTGTGGTACTCAGAGGACCTTCCACTATCCGTACTACCGGTGGTGCAATGGAACCCTTCTATGTAATAGACGGCGTACCTGGCGCCTCCATCGATCTGCTGGCCCCTGCCGATATTGAAAGCATCGATGTATTAAAAGATGCTGCCGCTACCGCTATCTATGGTGCGCGTGCTGCTAATGGCGTGATCATCGTTACGACCAAGAAAGCAAAAACAGGCCAGACAAGACTTTCCTACAATGCTTATGTAGCTATGGAAGAAGTATCTAAACAACTGGACATGCTGACTGGTGATGAACTGCGTGACTATCTTAAAAAGAACGGCCAGACCTTAATTCCTGTATTGAATGATGACGGTTCCAACACGAACTGGCAGAAACTCGTGGAAAGAAAAGGCTATTCTACCAATCATAACGTTTCTTTCGGTGGTTCCAATGCCAACACTGAATATGGCGGTAGTTTCAACTATCTGAAAAACGACGGCATCCTTAAGAACACATCCCTGGAACGTACTACTGTAAGGGGTTACGTTAACCAGCGTTTCTTTGATAACCGTTTCCGTTTAGGATTGACGGTTACCAACAGCCACACTAAAAGTAATGACATTGTACAATCACAGGTATTGTCTAACATGTTATTCTACCTACCAACTGTAAGCCCTTTCAATCCGGATGGCACTTACAAAGAATACTATGCAAGGACCGGTAGCGGTACGCTGAATCCATTATCACTGATCGATAACAACTTCATCAAAACTGATGATAACAAAACATTGATCACTGGTCTGGCACAGGTTGATATCATCAAAGGTCTGAAATATACTTTATCTCTCTCCAGCCAGAGGAACCAGAACAACTACAACAGTTATTTCAACCATGCTTCAGGCCTGGCTGTTAACCTGAATGGTCTGGCAACAAGGAAATCTTACCTGAATACGAGCACAGTAGTGGAATCTTATTTCAACTACGACAAGACCTTCGGCGCAAACAGCCTGAAATTGCTGGCTGGTTATACTTATCAGCAGGACCGTACCAATGACGGTTTCGGTATCAGCACGCAGAATTTCTCCAATGACAATCTGACTTATAACAACTTATTCCTCTCCAATCCGGCAAATACATCACAAATAGCGTTCGATAATAATCCGATCTCTACACTCAGGCTGATCTCTTATTATGGTCGCGTACAATATTCATATGCTGACAAATATCTCTTCATGGCCTCATTGAGGAATGACGGATCATCTGCATTTGGTATCAATAACCGTTGGGGATACTTTCCTGCAGTATCTGCAGGATGGAACATCAGCAGTGAGAATTTCATGAAGAACATTCCGGCAATCACGGTACTGAAGCTGAGAGCAGGTTATGGTGTATCCGGTAACAGCGCCGGTTTCAACGCATTTTCCTCCTTGCTGATATATGGTACGCCTGCAGGTAACTCCAAGTTCCTGTACAATGGCAACGTCACAAACGCTATCGGTCCTGTACGTAACGATAACCCTGACCTGAAATGGGAAGCTACTGCTACTACCAATATCGGTCTGGACTTCGGTATCCTGAAAGACAGGATCAGCGGTTCGGTTGATTATTATATCAAGAAGACTTCCGACCTGATCTATGATCAGTATCCTGTATCTACTACACAGTATTTCGTGCCTACCTATACTGCTAACGTAGGTAGTATCAAGAACAGTGGTATTGAGCTCGCATTGAGCGCTACAGTGGTGAAATCACACGGGTTTACATGGAGAACGAACATCAACCTGGCACACAACAAGAACGAGATCACTAACCTGTCTAACGAGAAGTTTGCTATTAACTACATTCAAACTGCGCAGCTGGGAGGTAAAGGACAATCGGGTAACTACAGTCAGATCATCCAGCCTGGTTATGCATTGGGTACGTTCAACCTGTGGCATTACCTGGGTAAAAACAGTGATGGCGTAAGTACTTATCAGAAAGCTGATGGTTCTGTTACTGCTACGCAGCCGCTGACCACAGATGCAAGGTTTGCAGGTAATGCACAGCCTAAACTGATGTATGGATGGAGCAACAATTTCTACTATAAGAGCTTCGATCTGAATTTTCTGGTGCGTGGTGTAACAGGCAACAAGATCCTGAATGCAACCCTGGCAGGACTGAACAACCCTGTTGATTCCAAGCTGCAGAACATTCCCCGCTTTACTACAAATGAATCATACAAAGATATCAACGCATACCTGATCTCTGACCGTTTCTTAGAAAGCGGCTCCTATCTGCGTATGGATAACCTGACACTGGGTTATACTTTCAAACCGCACACACAGGCAGTAAAGAGCATCCGTTTCTATGCCAGCGGCAATAACCTTTTTGTGATCACAAAGTATCGTGGTATAGATCCTGAGATCAACATCGGTGGTGTTACACCTGGTATTGACAACAATAACTTCTATCCTAAAACACGTACTTATATCCTGGGCCTGAGTGCTTCATTTTAATTAAGGAAATGTATGTTCCGAAAGGAGCAACAACTAAAATATTAACAGATGAAAAAGAGAAATATATTCATCGCAGCGCTTGCAGCACTGGTTACGGTTAGTGCCTGCAGAGATTTAGATGTGCCTGTTGAGTCACAATATGTAAACGGTAACTTCCCTGCTACCTCTCAGGACTATGCTGCCTTGCTCGGTACCATGTATACAAACCTGGCTTCCAACTATGCCATTGCCTACTGGCGTATGCAGGAGCTGTCGACAGATGAAGCTATCATTCCTGCAAGGGATGGTAACTTCGATGACGGTGGTCAGTACAGACAGTTGCACTATCATACCTGGACATTCGATCATCCCAATGTAACCGGTATCTGGCAGTGGGGTTTCGGTGGTATTAACAACTGTAACCGTCTGATCAATCTAACTGTAGCTTCCAACGTCGATACTACCACTAAAGCAGCTAACATTGCAGAGGTAAGAGCAGTACGTGCGTTGTACTATTTCTTCATGATGGACACTTATGGTAACGTGCCACTGATCACTGACTTCCCGGTAGCTACGTTACCGGCTACACAGCCAAGAGCAAAGATCTTCGAATTCATCGAGTCTGAGTTGAAAGCTATTGCACAACAGTTGCCGTCTAAATCAGGCAATGCCGCTACCAATGTATTGCAGTATGGCCGTCCTACAAAAGCAATGGCTTTTGCATTGCTGGCGAAGATGTACCTGAACTCAACTGTTTATACCGGTATTGAACGTAACCAGGATGTTGTTGCAATGTGCGACAGCGTTCAGACCAACACTAACTACTTCCTGGATGCCAGGTTCCGTGACATCTTCTTACCGAATAACGGTCCGCAGATCAACGAGACTATCTTCGCTATTCCTTACGACCAACAGATACCCGGTAACCAGTTCACCCGTTTCGGTTTCTATTATTACCTGGCACAGGCTTATGGCTTTAACGTAGGTCTGAGTATTGCGATGAGCACTACTCCTGAATTCTACGATCGTTTTAACCTTACTAACGATGCAAGGAACAGGACCTGGCTGCTGGGCCCTCAGTTCTATCCTGATGGCAATGGCGGTTTCACCAATCAGCCGGTATATTATCCAAACAGTACTGACCAGGTAGTGATCACGAAAGACCTGGTACTGGTACCACCAAAACCAATGGACGTTGGTAATACCATTGCCAGCCAGGCTTCAGGTGTACGTTCTATCAAGTACTACCCTGACCCTACCATTATCCAGGCCAGCCGTCTGAATGGAAATGACGTGCCGGTGTTCCGTCTGGCAGACATTTACCTGATGAAGGCAGAAGCTATCCTTCGCGGCGCAACACCAACTACCGCTAACGGCGCCTTGCAAACTCCTGACTATTTAGTTAACTTGCTGCGTACCAGGGCCGGTGCTCCGACAGCGGCAGGTATCACATTACCTCAACTGCTGGACGAACGTGCACGCGAACTGTCATGGGAAGGATGGCGCCGTAATGACCTGATCCGCTTTGGCCTGTTTGAAAAAGAATACGTTCTGCCAAATGATAACCTGAGCATGAATAAGGATGAGAGAAGAAGACTTTATCCTATCCCTATTACGGAGATCAGGCTGAATGGTAACCTGAGACAGAACCCAGGCTACGAGCAATAAACGAAATAACAGACAGTTACCTGGAACATTGCAGGTGCTGGATAATAAACGATAGATCATCAGAAACCCACAGCCGGCACTTTAAAAGGCCGGCTGTTTTAAAAAAACATATTATCATGAAGGCACTTTCAGGATTGGCATTGGTAGCAGTAATGAGCCTGCTACACAACGATGTACCGGACAGCATGAAGATGAACAGGATCCAGGTCATTGGTTCACACAATAGTTATAAGAAAGCCATTGATCCGGCATTGTTCAAAATGTTCCAACACAAGGATTCTGTATCTGCCAGCAAGATTGATTATGAACATATTCCCCTGGCTGAACAACTTGACATGGGTTTACGTAACCTGGAGATCGATGTTTATGGAGATGAGAAGGGGGGCAAATATGCACATCCTAAGGGCCTGGAATGGGCAAAAGGACAGGCGCCTTATGATGAGAAGGGTGTTATGCTCCAACCTGGATTTAAAGTATTACACGTTCAGGACCTGGACTTCCG
Organism: Chitinophaga sp. S165; assembly: GCF_003182155.1. GTDB lineage: Bacteria > Bacteroidota > Bacteroidia > Chitinophagales > Chitinophagaceae > Chitinophaga. The sequence continues at coordinate 355,856 of NZ_QGTG01000008.1, read as the reverse complement.
CAATGATTATCTGACGCTGAAAGCTTGCCTCGCTGAATTGAAGGCATGGTCTGAAAAACATCCGGACCACTATCCTGTCTTCATTACGCTGGAACCAAAAGACGGAGCAGGCAAAAGCACAGAACTTACTGTACCTGAACCTTTCACCAGCGAGCTTTATGATAAACTGGACAAAGCATTGGTAGAAGGACTGGGCAAAGAACATATCATCACTCCCGATATGATCAGGGGGCAATATAATACGCTGGAAGAAGCAGTACTGCATGACAACTGGCCTGCTTTAAAAGCAGTGGAAGGCAAGTTCGCTTTCATTCTTGATGCTAAAGAGGCGAAAAGGGACCAGTATATTGCCGGTCATCCTTCTCTGAAAGGACGCATTATGTTCTCCAATTCAGAACCAGGCAATCCGGAGGCGGCTATGATGATCATCAACAACTCCAGAGATCCGAGGATCAAGGATCTGGTAACGAAAGGATACATCATCCGTACCAGGGCAGATTCGGATACTAAAGAGGCACGTGAGAATGATAAATCAAGCTTTATTGCGGCTTGTAATTCCGGTGCGCAGATCATTACTACTGATTATTATAAGAAGAGCACACATTTCAAGTCTGATTATGAGATCAGTTTTGATGGCAAGAAATATTGCAGGGTAAATCCTGTGTTTAATAATGCAGTATCAGTGAACAACAAATAGTTGGTCGTAAAACGCCTCCTCTTTGTCTTTTTCACCCCTCCTGTCTGTTGGTTTACCGCCGTAAGTTTGTATCGTTAACAACAACGACAACTAATCAAACTAAAAACTCTCTGATATGACAACGACAAAAACTGCAATTACCGTAGAAAGTACAATTGAGGCGCCAGTAGCAAAAGTATGGGAATACTGGAATGAGCCGGAGCATATTAAGAAATGGGCATTTGCTTCAGAAGACTGGCATGCACCTAAGGCAGAAAACGATCTGCGTACAGGCGGAACATTTAGCACAACGATGGCGGCAAAGGATGGCAGTTTCAGCTTTGATTTTGGTGGCGTGTATACACAGGTGAAAGAGCATAAGCTGATAGAATACACCCTGGGCGATGAGAGAAAGGTGAGCATCCTTTTCAGTAGCATCGGGGATGCTACTAAGGTGGTGGAGACATTTGAAGCGGAGGACACACACCCTGTTGAAATGCAACAGAGTGGCTGGCAGGCGATACTGGATAACTTTAAAAAGTATACAGAAGCTAACTAATTGCCGGTTGAAGTAATACAGATATTGTATTTCTTATAAATGGGGAGTTGTCTCAAAATTAATTGAGACAACTCCTTTTCTTTACTATTCGAATTGACTGACCACTAATTCTGGAAAAAGCCTGCTGCTGTGGTTGTACTTTCTACCCAGCATCCTGAACTTGCTTTCAGCACGTATTCACTCAGACCTACCCTGTTTGCTCCCGGCGCCCAATCGTAGGTGTAGCCGAGCCTTGTCCACGGGTAGTAATAATCTGTAGGGGAATTCAGGGGGCGATAGTAGGAATAAATAATATTATTGTTGAACCATGCCCTGTACTCCGGAGGGACGGTATTCACCAGTGTAGCCCCGGTGGTTGTAGTTGTGATGGCAGTATCGCCTGCAGGACGGAAGAGGCGCTCTGCATGGACCCATACCTGGGCGATGTGTGTATTACTCTGACTGTTTTTAGGCGGAAGTCCCAGCAACTGACTGATACGCTGAATGGTATCGGAGGTAGCAGTAAAAACCGGGCCTAGTTTGCGTTGCATCTGTGAAGGGATGAAGAACCAGGAGTCCCCCCAGGTAGTGGTAATGGAATCTCCGGCGGGAAAGCTTCCCGGGTACTTCATAAAGGTAGCCATCAGCACATAAGTTTGTCCGTTGATGGTTTTCCATTGCACATTGGGATTGCTGGGAGCAACAGGCCAGAGCGTGTCTATCGATTCTGAGCTGTTATCTACCATGGCATCCCTTATAGAGAGTTCATACAGTTCATTCAGATCAGGGTCGGGAGTCGGGGTATCATCGTCGTCCTTTGAGCAACTGGTGATGCCCAGGGCAAACAGAACAATAACACATGCGAATAAATAGTTGTGGAAATGAGGGTAGATGTTTTTCATTGGTTTTCTGGAATGGTCGTTGAGTAATGGTGCTAAAATTAGTATTATTTCCATTCAATCATTGGTCATTCCCAGGCCATTATTACAGGCCTTGTTCATTTTGTTCATTTTCTAATTCATATGAATTACGTAGTCTCAATGGACTGATCCTTAAAAAAATGCCTAATGGGCACGCCTTCTCCGGGTAGTATGCCAGATGCGGTGATGAGGATATTTTCTGTGGGAAGTGACGTTGTTGAAGATAAGGGCCACCAATAACAGGATCAATACGCCCGACAGGACAGGGCTCAACACATAGAGATATCCCATTGCCTTGATCTTCTCCGACCCTATATTGGCTATGAGTGCTGTCGCACCGCCCGGAGGGTGAAGTGTTTTGGTGATCTGCATCATTACAATGCACAGGGCTACGGAAAGTGCTGCGGACAGCCATAATTCGCCCGGGATCAGTTTATGCACAGTAACCCCTACCAGGGCACAGATCACATGTCCGCCCACCAGGTTCCGTGGCTGGGCCAGCGGACTGTTTATAATACCATAAATGAGTACGGAAGACGCCCCGAAGGAGCCAATGAGAAAGAGGTTATCTGAAGGGGACAAAAACTTACTTTGCAGGAAGCCGATCAATCCAATTCCGGTAAATGCGCCAAGAAAAGTCCAGATATGTTCTCTGAAGTCAAGCAATGTCTCTTTATACAGCACATACCTTACCCTGCGCATGTGCCGCTTCACTTTTTTTCTCATTATTTCCCTGTATTCCCGTTAAGGGCGCAAAATTAAGACAAAATCATCCTTTACCAATAGAAATCTCTGTTTAAACCCAAAGTTGATATGATGTTATTTTAACATTGAGATGTAAACAAGGGTCTCATTAGGCAAAAACCAATGATAAACAAGAAGTAAGCATGCTGCATACATGGAGTTAAGGTGGACATGAGCTGGACTTGATGCCAACATTATAAGGATAAGATAGTATAAGAAACGGGGAGATCAGTTAACAGATACCTGGCATCGTCGCAGTTTACTGTTTCTATGATCTCAGTCTTCGAAAAGCCTCTGGATTAGATGCGATCAGGATTAAACCATAGAAATGGAACCGGGATCAACCGGAATCAAAGGCCGGCCACGGCCAGGCCAAAAAAACAGGAAACCTGCAAATAATTCCATTGAAAAGGTCCTGGCCCATGCATCAACATGGGCCAGGACTTTAAAATCAAGAGAAATGCAGCTTTTACAAATACAACGGGTTTCAGATCATGCCATTGCCGTGAGGCAGCACCTTCGGGATGACCTGTATGATCCTGATCTGCTCTTGTACCACACTCCCATCCGATCTGAAAATGTCGTAACAGACATGAGGGCTATTGTGTGCAGTACCCTCTGATTGCAATAGGGTCCAGCTATCTTCCTTCAGTATCCGGCGCACTTTCAGACCGGAGACGTCTGTTGAGGCGGTTACAAGGTCTTTCTCCCGCATCGCATCCCAATGCTCAACGATCAGCCCCTGTTCCAGGCGGAAAAGATCAATAACCAGTATTGCCTTTTCCATCAACGTTATGTTCAGTAGCAGGGCCACAAAATCGCCTTCAGCGATGGCACAAACCACAGGAGCAACCTGTCCTTCGGAAGGTGGCAACTGCTTTAACTGTTCCAGCGCTTCCTGTAATCCCGCCTTACCATCCCGTAGCATGGCACTATGCTGGATATACCGGTCGCTGATATAAGTATCGATCAGAGACAGGTCCCGGCCACCGATCATACGGCGGTATATTTCGAGTACAATCTCCTTGTTGGATCGTATTGACATAACTTTTGATTTTTTGATAGAAATACATGCTGCCAAGCGTAAAGGGTTGTCAGACATTGGTTAGCAACTGTAATAAAATAAAGAATCAGGGACATGACATTCCCCAGCCAGTAATGGCTAATGTATAGTAACACTCCTGCAAACAAAAGGCAGGCTGAATAGCTGTGTTACTATCCGGCAACAGGGATTTTGGCAATCCCATTCAGATATGTGAAAGTAATTACGATGCTGTAAATATAATGATTTACGCTAAAGGGTAGGACTACCTCAAAGTATCCCTTTCAGCCGGAGGTGCTGCAATAGCATGATTGTCTTGGCATCCCTGATCCCGCCGTCATCTATCAAAGACAAGGCCTTTTCAAAGGGAAGTTCGAGTACTTCTATCTCCTCCTGTTCATGTTCGACACCTCCACCTTCATGCACTTTCATGCTGGGTGCATACTCCGCGATGAAAAAATAGAGGATCTCAGTAACTGAACCGGGCGACATATAAGCCTCGAAGATCTTGCGGACATGAGATACCTTATAACCTGTTTCTTCTTCCACTTCCCGGCGGATGCAGTCCTCGGGACTATCCTTATCCAGCAGTCCGGCGCAGGCCTCGATCAGCATGCCGGTGGGATTACCATTGACAAAGGAAGGCAGACGGAACTGACGTGTGAGAATAACAGATCTCTGTTCCGCATTGTACAGCAGGACCACAGCGCCGTTCCCACGGTCATAGGCTTCGCGGGACTGGGTTTGCCAGTTGCCGTTCTTTAGTTTGAAATCGTAGGTAAACTTGCGAAGTATATACCAGTTATCTGACAGGATCTCTTCCTTCTGAATTTTTATTTCGGGTAACATAAATGTGCTTTAATAAAGGTAAGTCCCAAATATACCTCAAAAGACCTTACATGCCGTTGCCATATACCGGTTTAATACCAGCAGTTTTAATCTTTTCAAGCACCTTCTCTCCTACTGCACGCCCTTGCGCTACACCGTTATCGATCGCATCCCGGTAATGGATACCGCCGTATAAACGGGAAATGGCCGCTTCCTGTGACGCTGCCAGGAAAGAAGTGAATTTACGGGTAGGGATCTCAAACATTTCTTCTGAATTATCATCATAAGAAAAATTATCACCCAGCATATAAGTCAATACAACAGCTGCTGCTGTAGATACCACACTATGCCCGCTTGTATATTCAGGGAACGGAGGCGTTTGTAACAATGGCTTCCACTTCACATCCATATAACGATTGATATACGTTTCAGGGCGAATACGGTTGCTAAGATACTTTGCATCCCAGCAACTGATAAATGCATCCATCATGACAACTGCTGTCACTGAGTGCAGCATAACAGTCTTATCGAAATCCAGCTGTGCTTTGCGGGCGGCAATGCCGGCAATATTCATCCAGTGGCCACCTGGAGTGATCTTCTTAAAACCAATGGCCATATGCCCGTAAGTGCTCACCGCAAAAGGATTACAGTCCCAGAAAGATGCGATGACACGTTGTTCCATATCAAGATTTACACCGGCATCGTACACTTCTTTGTTCAGTGTATAAAAGGCACTGGTTGAATCTTTGCTAAATGGTACAGGCGGCAATGGTACAAACTGGTTACAGGAATCGATCACCATCGGCCGGATCGTTTTCCAATGTGGTTCTACTGCTTCAATGTAAGCAGGCGGCGTAGGATACCAGTAACTTTCTCCTTTTACCGGTGTATAACGCACCAGCGTACTGAGTTTCCCGTAGCCGTCCGGACGTGACCATTGCACTATCTGTTTGGCGACATCTACCGCAACAGCAACTGAATTGCGGATAATACTATCCGGCACTTTATCTTTTTTAAATAACAACAATAACTTCTCTTCGTCCTTCTCCAGCATAAACCCTGACGGTAACATCTGTTTACCTGTTTCGAGGATGCTATATGCAGCGGCTACACGATAGTCATACATGTGACCATTATCGTGTACAGTAATCTCCGGAAATGACTTAATAAATGTTGCAGCGGCGGGAATATTTTTGTTATGCGCAGCTACAATACTATAAGCCGACATTGTTGCATAGCTGTAAAATCTACAGGCGGCAGGCGGGTTCACCACATCATGCATCATGACCATAGAAAGTGAAAACACCGCGGGTTGTATATAATCTGTAAAATTTGTTTTATGTTGTTGTGTATATCCAAGCTGACATACAAAAAGCAAGATGATCGTCATTCGTTTCATAAGTTAGTTTACTTTAAACAGGGTGATCCCTTTGTTATTTACACCTATCATTACATAAGGCTTCTCACCGATATTCATGATCGCTGCCGATTTCACATCTCCTTTTACACAAATGCCCGATGCGGGTTGAGACACATAGGTGAAGTTCCCTTTGCCGTCCCCTTTTAGCAGAATGCCATACCCGGCGTCAAAACTGCCCAGCTTAAGACGGTTATCGCACTGATTGCCTAATAGCAGGAGGTCCATCTTTCCATCCTTATCATAATCTGCCGGAAGGATCTTTGATACTACCGAGAACTGCGCCTCTATGGGTAATTCTGCCGGCACGAACTTTCCATTGCGGTATAACAGGCAACGCGTTCTTGTTTCTGTTGCTGTTAATTTTCCCGCACGGCTCAATTCCTCGGGAGAAAAAATGTCCTTCATCGTTGCATTGGAATAATTACGGTAGGAAGAGAATTTGCGGCGCATCGGATAGATCTGCTCATTCAGTTCATCGCGGCTTACGAAGGGATAACTTACGCCTTCGATATAAAAGTTCAGAAACGGGTCTATGGAACCATTTTTATCAAAATCCGAGAAGTATAGCTCCGCGGGTTGTTTTACAGAAGTATGTATCTGGGTATTCTGTCCGAGGTTTCCTGCGATAATATCTTCATGACCGTCACCATCTACATCTGCCATGGCCATTCCGAACCAAAATCCTGTTTCCGGCTGATCAAAATATTTCTCAGTTACCTCTTCAAACTTTTGCTGCTTATTGGCGAAGATCATGATAGGCATAAACTCACCACAAAGCACCAGGTCTTTCCTGCCATCTTTGTCGATGTCTGTCCACCGGGCATCCGTTATCATGCCTGCTTCAGTAAAGGGAGCGTCTGCCATTTTAAACTGACCTTTGCCATCGTTCACCAACAAATAGGAAGTTGGAGGCATAGGATATTTACCGGGTATGACACGGCCTCCTACAAACAGATCAATATCTCCATCGTTATCAAAATCGCATGGCCGTACGCAGGATTTACTACTGGCACTTACATCGGGCAAAGCACCCTTTAAAAGCGTGAAACGCCCCTTTCCGTCATTCAGGTACAGTTCATCCTGTAAAGCGGCTGTATTGGGCTCAAAAAGGCCATATCCGCCCTTCGCGACGTAGAGGTCAGGATCACCATCGCCATCAGCGTCAAAAAAGGCGGCAGCGGCAACCTGTGAAGGCATGTCACTACCCGGGACCACTTTTGTACCCATTTCAAAGCCACCACCTCGTTTCTGAAAGTAGATCCTTCCCGGTTGTTCATTATCACCGCCCATATAGAGGTCGTCCAGGCCGTCCTTATTCACATCAGCTTTTTCAAACACAGGACCAGTCCTGGAATACATGAACATCATCAGTAACTGCCGTTTAAAATCATTGCCTGAGGCATCGGTGTGCTTATAGGCAAAGAGGCTATCCACATTAGTGAAATATTTCGCTGTGGATGGCATTGTGGCGGCTACAGGAGTTTCATCGGGAGCATAAGAGATTGTCAGTAATTGATTGGCAGCAACGTCCCTGAGATGTTGTGCTTTATTGTCAGGCCAGATGATACAAACGGAGTCTGCCCGCGTATCATCACCCAGGCCGAATAACAACTGGGTGGATACGGCGGACAGATATCCCCTGTTTGGATTGACCTCCTGATATTGTTGCATGCCTTTGCTGTAGACATATACTTTCGCACCTACAGCGGCCGTATTTTTATCCTTTCCTTTTAATTTAACAGCCAGGTATGGTTTCTTGTTGTATTCACGGCTCATATTCTGGTACACAGCTGCTGCGTCATTGATCTTACTTATTACCAGATCGAGGTCGCCGTCATTATCGAGGTCAGCGTAGACTGCACCACTTGAAATGCCGCCGGCGTCCAGTCCCCATTCGCTCCGCATATTGGAGAATGTAAGGTCTTTATTATTTCTGAAGATGTAATTCTGTAATGATGTAGAAGGCATAGCAGAAACCAGGTCCATCAGCAGAACAGGTTCCCTGTCAATTGCTTTTTTTACTTTATAGTCGCCCCAATAACGGAGGAAGTCTTTATTAGTGTAATCACGCAGGTAACCATTGGTAACAAAAATATCTTTATAACCGTCGTTATCCAGATCGGCGATGAGCGGGCACCAGCTCCAGTCTGTATTGGAAACACCGGCCAGTTGTCCGATCTCACTGAAGGTACCATCGCCATTATTCAGCTGCAGCATGTTACGCATGTATTGCTTATAGAGGTCTTGTGAGATGATCAGTTCAAAGTTCTCATAGTTCTCCTGCAGCTGTAACAGCTTCTGTCGCTGATTATCTTCCGGCAGCATATCGAGGGTCATTACATCGGGCAGGGCGTCGTTATTAAAGTCGGCGATATCAACTCCCATAGAGAACTGGGACAGATGTCCGAAGCAATTGGTAGCGTCTTCTGCGAAAGTGCCGTCATGTTTGTTGATGTATAGATAATCGCGTTCGTTGTAATCGTTGGTAACATACAGGTCCTGCCAGCCATCTTTGTTGATATCGGCTACTGCCACACCCAATCCGAAGGTGAGCGGGCTATGGAAAATTCCCGCCTGTTTTGTTATTTCCGTGAAATGATTTCCGTCGTTCCTGAACAACTTATTGCCGGCATAGGGATCTGTTTCATTGCGGAAGCGCATAAACTCCATGTTATCGATCTTAATAACATTGTGATTCAGGAGGAACATATCAAGGTCTCCATCATTATCAAAATCAAAGAAAACGGCTGCTGTGCTGTATCCGGGATCATCAAGTCCGTACTCTTTTGCTTTCTCTTCAAACTTCAAATTACCCTGATTGATGAATAACTGGTTGCGGCGGAGATCTTCAGCTTTTTTACCAGAGTAGCAAACATAGATATCAAGCAGGCCGTCACCATTCACGTCTGCCATTGTCACGCCTGTTTTCCAGCCGTCCTTCTTTCCTTCCAGTACAATGCCGGCATCTCTTGTAATATCGGCAAACCGCATATTGCCTTTGTTGAGATAGAGTTTATTAGGAGTCATGTTTGCGGTAAAGAACAGATCCTGCAGGCCGTCGTTGTCAATATCGCCCACGGCTACACCGCCACCATTGTAAAAATATTCATAGGCAAGTACGTTCAGTTTTTCAGTTTCATTCAATGAATTAATGAACTTAATGCCGGTCGCTTTAGGCGCTAACAGTTGAAATAAGGTCTGCTGGGCAACTACATGTGAAGTTGCAAAAGTTAACAACAGAAAAAAAGCAGGGATACTAAATCTTTTCATAAGGCAATAATTCATTGGAGCCCCTCTTAGAATAAAAGCTAATGCGACCACTGAGGGCCGCATTAGCATGACTTAAACAACTATGTTATTGTGCGTCCCACCATACCCTTCCGGTATAGTTATCATTTCCTCCCAGGCGGCCGACCGCATCCTGATAGTTAACAGGATTGGTAGATCCTTCTGTTGAGTGGTAGGCAATTCTCCGTGGTATTGTACCTCCGGTGAAATTACCCTGATAAACAACCGGTGTCAGCACAGGATAACCTGATCTTCTCCAGTTCACCCAGGCTTCAATGAAGTTGAACTGTAAGCCATTGGTAGCCCAGTACTGTTCATTGATCTGCTTCAGGGAAGCAGCCTGAGAACTTTCATTGAGCGGGTGTGAGGCAGCATATGCATCCGCAACACCTGCACTGATGGCAGCGGAAGCGCTGAAAGCAGACAGTGCCTGCAATGCTCCGGAAACTGCGTTTCTATAGTGAGCCGCAGCAGTACCTGGTATAGTCCAGCCACGTGCTGATGCTTCTGCAAGCAACAGTTCTGTTTCACCGTAGGTCAATACGAAATGTGGCGCACTACGGCCGAGGTAAACGGCGGTAGTAGGACGGGAATATCTTCCTAAAAGATAGACGTCGCCAGCTGCACCTGTACTACCGGGGTAGTCCGGTCTTTTGGTTATATCAGTAGCACCACCTGCCAGATCGTAACCATTAGGCATACCGACCTGCACGTTAGGGTCCCTGTTTCCAGCCAGCGAGCTATTGGTACCTGCTGTAAGACCGGCAGGAGGTACTTCGGCAGCAACACCGAGACGGGGGTCATTATTAGCTTTCAGATAATCTATCAGTGGTTTTGACCATTTTACTTCCCTGTAGTCTTCTGTCACCAACAATGCACCGCTGGTACCGTTACCATTACCTGTGGAGTTGTCGGTAATACAGATCGCATTATCTGCATTCCCCTGGAAGGTACCACCGGCTGCTGCCTTTTCAGCATATTCACGCGCCATAGTTGGATTAGCTTTTACGATGCGCATGGCAGAGCGCAGCATAAGTGAGTTGCCGAACCTCTTCCATTTATCGATATTCCCACCGTAGAAAAGATCTGCAGTAGGCTTATCTCCAGCAGCATCCAAAGCATTGACGGCCGCTTCCAGTTCCTGCAGCATGGAAGTATAAATTTCCTCCTGTGTGTCATACTTCGGTGTGAAATTGCCCTGTTTACCTGACAATGCTTCTGAATATGGCACATCGCCGTAAGCATCTGTTACGTGCTGCATGGCCAGTATTTTCATTATCACGCCGATATTGGCCAGATTAGTCAACTGTTTCTCATTAGCCAGGGTTGTCATTTCTGCTGCAAGGCTGGCTGCCCTGTAGTCATCAATCCATAGCTGGTTCTGATAACCGATGATACCGGAAGATGCGACATACTTGTCACCATTACTGTAGTAGTTGTACGTGGAGGCCAGCAGCTGTGACCACATACTTTCGAACAACAATTGTGCATAACCGGTATTAGCGTATTGGAACTGCGATTTAGAAAGCAGCAGATTAGCATTGTATCTCGCAGCATCCACGGAAATAGGGTCAGTATCAACTGCATCAAAATCATGCGTACAACTTGATGAGAACAGTGTAAGCCCCAGCGTTATATATAGCAAACCTTTTTTCATGTTCATTATTTTTTAAATTTGACATTCACGTTAACGCCGTAGGTACGGGCACTTGGTAAGCTTGTACCTTCAATACCTGCATAGTTAATGAGCGAAGAAAATCCGGCTTCAGGATCTACGTTATCAGAATTCCGCATGAGGGTAAGCAGGTTACGAGCTACGAGGGAAATACCGATAGACTCGAAAGGAAGTCTGCTGCCGAGTATCCTGCTGGTCAGCGTATAACCGAATGTCACCTGGCGCAGTTTAATAAAATCAGCATCCAGAATACTATTCTTTGAGATCTTATTCGCGTATGCCTGATAATAGGACTGTGCGTCTACATTGATGGTATTTTTCAATCCAGTGCTTTCAATAATACCATCTACAACTATACCGCCTTCCCTGCCTTCCAGCGTTGATTTATCAAGGCCGCGGAATACTGCATAGTCTTTCGTTGCAGACAGGAGTTTGGCGCCGAACTTACCGTCAATCAGGAAGGACAGGTTGAAGCCTGCGAAAGAGAAGTCGTTGTTAAGACCGCCGAAGAACTTAGGCAATACCTGACCCATTGGCCTGAGCACGCCATCATTAATTGGCAGGCCGGAGTTGTCCAGCAGGACCTCACCTTTATCATTACGTTTGAAGTCGTACGCCAGAATCTGCGGACCAGCCATTCCTTTCACCAGGGCGGTGTTTGCATTCAATGGACGGTAGGTACCCAGGGTCAGCACGGTGCTGGAACTTTTATCTCCATAAATATCGAGGATCTTATTCTTGATCCAGGTACCGTTCACTGAGGCGTTCCAGGTAAATTTGGAACTGGAAACGATCGTACCGTTTATCTGAGCTTCAACGCCTGTATTCTGAGTGGAACCGGTTCCGAAATAGGCCCTTTCATAACCGGTGGCCGGAGAGATGGTACCCTGAATGATCTCATTCTTTGTTTTACGGTGGAAATAAGCCAGGTCAACACCTAACCTGTTATTGAAGAATTTCAGTTCCAGGCCGGCTTCCACTTCTTTCAGTGTGAATGGTTTCAGGAACAGATTAGGCAATAAGGTTGGAAATTCTCCCGTGCTGATACCGCCAATTGTACTACCTACACTATAGTACTGTCTGGTAGCATATGCTTCAGTAGGCTCACCGCTCGCCTTTGCAAAGGATGCGCGTACCTTACCATAGTTCATTTTATTGATGTGCACCAGATCAGTGAATATAAAGCTACCGGATACTGATGGTACGAAGATACCCCTGTTGCCATCAGGCAGTGTGGAGTAAACGTCATAACGGCCGGTGGTTGACAAGTTCAGGTAGCCTTTGTAAGATAAGTCCACGTTGTAGTAGGCAGACTGTGATTCTCTCATTTCGTAGTCATAGTTCCTGCTAAAGTTGGTTACGTTGTTGAAGGCATATACGTAAGGCAACACAAACTGGTTACCGGCTACGCCTACCATTTCCCAGCTCCTTTTACGCAGGTTACCACCAACAGCCATATCCAGGGAGAGGTCCTGCACTATGTTCTTTTTGAAGCCGATCAAACCATCCACGTTCAGTTCAGAGGTCTGTTCGTTACGCAGATCGATATCACCACTCACTAAAGTACCATTAGGCAAGGTACTGGTGGAATAAGAAGTACCCCATGGGGTTACTTTGAATTTCCGGTCATTGATGTTATCGTAACCGAGACGTACCTGTCCGTATAAGAAGTCAAACAGATCATAACGTGCGGTCAGTGCAGATATCCAGCGTCTCCTGTCGATATTATTGACGAACTGGTTTACAGCAAACCAGGGGTTGGTTACGAAGTTATCGTCTGTCCAAACTATTTCACGGCCGTTGTTGTCAGGGTTGTAACCTGGTTTCAGGATATCTTCATCGATATTTGTAGCCAGGAAGATACCGTTGTTCGCATTCAGCGGACCATCACTCAGGAAAGGGCGGTTTTTAGACTTGTCATCAATATAGTTTACGACTGCGCTTACTTTCAGCTTGCTGGTTATATTCTGGTCAACATTCACGTTGAAAGTCTTACGGTTCAAACCACTGTTCCTTAAAATGGACTTGTTATCCAAAGTGGAGGCGGATACACGGAAAGACCCTTTTTCACCACCGCTGGATATAGCCACTGTATTAGTAAAGCTTGGTCCGGTCCTGTAGAAACGGCTAAGATTATCTTCTACCGGAGAATATGCATATGAGTTACCATCAAACTGAGGGGTCATTGAACCATCCAGTCTGGCGCCCCAGCTCAAACGGGTGCTGGCTAATGCATCGGTAGCATTGACAGGTTTTGCACCATGTTGTCCCTGACCATATTCGTACTGGAATTCTGTAAAGTCAATTGCTTTATCCAGTGAGTAGTTCATGTTATATTCCACCTGCATGGTCCCTTTCTTACCACTTTTGGTAGTAATGAGGATCACACCATTGGTGGCACGGGTACCGTACAACGCAGAAGCAGAAGCCCCTTTCAGTACTGTCATGCTTTCAATATCGTCGGGGTTGATATTGGCGATACCATCACCATTATCGGCACCGCCCCATTCATTGGCAGCACCTCTTTGTGAGTTATCCATCGGCACACCGTTGATCACATACAGCGGGCTGCTGGCGCCAAAGCTGGCCATACCTCTTAAGAGTACACGTGCAGAAGAACCAGGGCCACCGTTAGTACCACTTACGCTCAAACCAGCCACACGGCCGCCTAGAGAATATGCTACGTTGGTTTCACGCGCCTGTGTCAATGCACCTCCGTCAACTTTAGTAACTGAATACCCCAGCTTTTTGGATTCTTTTGATATACCCAATGCTGTTACCGTTACCTCACCTAACTGGGAAGAAGATTCTTCCATGATGATATCAACGGATGACTGACCAGCTGCGACTTTCACGCCTTGTGATGTATAGCCTATCAGTGAAGTTTCCAGTGTAATTTCTCCCTGTGGTGCATTTTTCAGGGTAAACGCACCATCAGCACCAGTAATTGCAAAGATGTTCTTCCCCTGCACTTTGATGCTTACGGAACCCAGAGGGCCTCCGCTTTTTGAATCTTTGACAGTTCCCTGTACCTGCCTTGTTTGAGCAAATGCCACTGTTGGGAGTAGCATCGCAACAACCAGCAAACGTAGTAGATGATGTCTCATTATCGATTTAGTTTTTGGTTAGAGAATAGACAAGTGCCTGACACTTGTGGACATAGTGGGTCTGGTCGCCATGCGACAGTGTTTCCTTTCATTGTTCGTTCCTGTTATATTTGGTTGTTGTTAGAAAATACTTTCCCCTTTATGCTATGTTCATAGCATTGTTAAGCTTCTAGCAATTAGCGATTTGATTACAGTTGATGTTTTCCCCCTTTAAGCTATTCACCGTGCAGTAACAGGAACTTGCTTCCCGTTACATGCACGCATACGAATTACGATCAGTAAATAGCTGATTGAGATTCAAAGTGATTTGAGGTGAATAATAATTGTTCATTGTTCTACTTTCCACTTTAGCAATCTTGATTGACTCTAGTAGTAGTTATATAAATTCTGGCTTGAAAGAAAATTTGATCAATAGCAGCTGTTCAATAGTCTATCTCCCAAAAGTTGTCTTCCTCATACGAGTAATACAATTCACTGTTACTGTTTGTTCCGAAATTTCTACAAATGACAAGTTTCTCTACATGGATGGCGGCATTTCCGCCAGCTTTTTCATAACTGTTGTTGGCTGACTCTCTCGTTAGTCCTCGCTCTCTTGTTTATTCTTTCTTGACTCTTTTTCTTGTTTATTCTTTCTTCGTTACACTGAATGTACTCAATTTTAACATTTTGTACAATAGTAATTACGTTGTACATAATTATGACCAAATACCGGCTAAAACAAATACTATTTTAGCAACTACTGATCGTTTGTAAACCGTTTTAGCATAATTATAACACTGTATTTCGCCAATATGTTCACCTGATAGTATTTTATCTTTCCCCATAATGTGATTTTGCCTGTGACTAACTACCAATAAAAAAGTGACTGCCATATGGCAGTCACTTTCAATATACGTTTACGTATAATCTACTTCAGCTTATCTTTTTTCACTCCTTCTTTGGTGATCTTCACAGGAACGATCAAGCCATTTTCGTCGAAGTGCATTTCATCAATACATACGACCCTGTTATTGGCTGCTTTTTCAGTAAGCGGGCGTCTGTGATAAACAATATACCACCGGTCAGTACCTGGTACATTGATCACGGAGTGGTGCCCTGCGCTGGTGGCTACGGCAGTATCCTGCTGCAGGATCTTGCCTATACGCTTGAAGGGGCCTACCGGGGAGTCGGCAATGGCATAGGCTACGGAATATTCCGGACCGCCCCATCCTCCTTCTGACCACATAAAGTAATATTTACCATTATGGATGAACATAAATGGTCCTTCTACATAACCGGCTGGCGTAATTTCCTTGAATGTATTGCCGTCCTCAAATGGGGTAAACCCTTTGAAATCGGCGGTCAGCTTTGCGATATTACAATGGCGCCATCCACCATATATTATATAGTACTGCCCATCTTTGTCATGAAAAACGAACTGGTCTATAGGCTGTGCTTTATTATGGAATTTATCGATCAGTGGTTTTCCCAGATAATCTTTATAGGGGCCTCCCGGTTTGTCAGCCACGGCAACACCTATACCTCCCTCTTCCTTATCACTCTGAATATCATTAGCTGCGAAGAAAAAGTAATATTTGCCATCTTTCTGAACGACAGCGGGCGCCCACATTGCCTTTTTGGCCCATTTTACTGCGGCCGTATCTAAGATATGGGGATGTTTGGACCATTTTACCAGGTCGCGTGAGGAGATGGCATCAAAAAATACCTGTTTCTCATATTTATCAGAATAAGTAGGGTACACCCAATATTCTTTTCCCCAAATAACAGCTTCAGGATCGGCATACCACCCCTGCATAATAGGATTACCAGATCTTTTCTGCGCCATTGCGGGCAGGGTCAGCGCTGTTCCCAGTAGTAAAAATGTCAAGACCTTTCTCATAATTGAATTTCCAGTTTAGGGCACAATATAATAATTGAGTAGTAGAGATCTATGAGGAGCTGGCCCGATTTCATTTTTTGTTCCTACTTTTACGGCAGCATTCAAACGATAGGAAATTGTCAAATTCATCCTTACCAGAGGAGCGGGAATTATTACGGCAGATAGCCAGGGGTGACGAGTCTGCATACACACTTGTATTTAACCATTACAGCAAACAGGTGTTCAATGTGGCCATGCTTTATCTGAAAGACACAATACCAGCACGGGAAGTCGTGCAGGAAGTCTTTCTGAAAATCTGGCTAAAGAGGGAAGTTATGCCCGGAGTGGAAGATCTGAGGGGCTATCTTTTCATCCTGACCCGTAATCATATATATGACAGCTTTAAAAAACAGGCAAACCAGGTAAAGGCCCTGGATCATTTCTTCCTCCAGCAGCCAGACGCCGTTAACGACACCGACCACCGTCTCCAGAACCACCAATATGACCACCTGCTGGATAAAGTGGTATCCAGCCTTCCCCCAGAACGTAAAAAGGTCTATATAGCCCGGAAAGAGGGCATGAGCAATGAAGAGATCTCCGTTCGCATGAACATCTCCATTCATACTGTCAAGAAACAAATGCAACTGGCCATGCAAACGGTCAGAAGTTTTGTGAAACAGCAACTGCATATCTAAAATACTCCCCTAACTCACTGATTACCACCTCGAAAAAAAATTTCATTCCCCATTACTCCTTTCCTTTTCCCCGGTCGTCTTTATATCTATCAACCAGTGCCAAACTATTCGTCTATGACAATACCTGAAATTAAGCGATTACTTGATAAGTATAAGCGGAACGAGATCAGTGATGAGGAATATCTCCAACTGATGCAGGAAGTCGCCGACGACGCCCATACATCTGCTATCAAAGCCCATATAATGGAAACATTATATGGCAAAGTACCTGATATGGGACTTTCAACCGATGAAGCAGCTGCTATGCTGTCCGGTATTTTTCAGGCAGGTACTGCAGACGCCCGTCGTTTAAGGGTAGCAAGACGCAGAAGGTTGGTATATAGTTCTTTGGCAGCTGCGGTAATCGGAGGAATGATCGTTACCGGCGTGTATGTATCTCAACCAGGCAAAAAAGCAGCCCCGGTAGCGGCAATACACGCAAAAGCGTTGTTGCCCGGGTCCGACAAGGCGATGCTTACCCTGGCGGATGGAACGGTCATACCACTGGACAGCGCCAATAACGGGGCGCTGGCAAAGCAGGGCAATACGCAGATCACGAACAGGAATGGGGCGCTTAGCTATAATTCAGGAGGGCAGAGCAGTGAGGTAATGTATAATACGGTAGCTACACCTCATGGTGGTCAATATCAACTGACCCTGGCAGATGGCAGCCGCGTATGGCTGAATGCCGCCAGCAGTATCCGGTTTCCCACAGCCTTTACCGGCAGGGGGCGGGAAGTAGAGATCACCGGGGAGGCCTACTTCGAGGTTGCGCAGCAGGCTGATATGCCTTTCCGGGTGAAAGTGCATAACGTAGAGGTGAATGTTCTGGGAACCAGTTTTAATATCATGGCCTACCAGGACGAACAGTTCATCAAGACCACCCTGGTGGATGGCGCAGTGCAGTTGAAACATGGCAACAATGCCAGTGTATTAAAACCAGGGCTACAGGCCAGCCTTTCTGCCAAAGACAATCACTTTGAGATCGGCCAGGCAGACATGGAACAGACACTGGCCTGGAAAGAAGGCAAGTTTAGATTCAGGAATACGAATATCCGGACCATTATGCGACAGCTGTCGCGCTGGTATGACATCGAAGTGAGCTACCAGGGAGATATGTCCGATATAGACCTGACGGGTGTAATATCCCGGAGAGAAGAAGCCGGTAAATTATTAAAAGCACTGGAAGCTACTCAAAGGGTACAATTTGCGGTGAACGGGAACAATGTGACCGTAAAGCCCTGGGAACAACAGTAAGGCCCAATCAACAGCGGGGACTACATTATGTAAAAACTAAATTTTTTCCAGTTATGACCACGTAGAAAATAACGTATCGTCAACTTTAGGTAGAAAACCGGATTCCGACTGCCATCGGAACCCGGCATAGATGGCTACCAATTTCCTTAACGTTTGAAAATCGATTATTAAGCCAAGAACACAAAAGTATGGAACTACGCGAGACATGCAAGGCCTATCCGAGGGATGGCTTCTTGCACAGTAAATTATTGTTAGTTATGAAATTAACTGCCATTTTAACACTGGTGTTCTCTCTGAATCTGAGCGCCAGGTCTTATTCCCAAACAGTCACGATCACAGGTAAGCACCTGGCCCTTTATGACATCTTCAACAGCATCAGCAAGCAAACCGGTTATGAGTTTGTATACGATGAGAAGCTGCTTCAGGGTACAGGCGCCATAGATATCAATCTGAAATCAGCCAGTTTGTCTGATGTACTGGACAAATGCCTCAAAGACAAACCACTCTCCTACTCTATCATGGACAAAATCATCGTGATCCGTCCCAGGGCAGTGAAAAAAGAGACCGCCGCCGCAATACAACCTGCGGCTGCCGTTGAAGGTACTGTGGTTGATGGTACGGGCCAGCCCCTGGCTAACGTGGCCGTTCAGGTAAAAGGTACCACCCGTGGGGCTTTGACCGATGACAAGGGACACTTCTCCCTTCAGGCTGAAAGCACCGATGTACTGGTATTCAACTACGTTGGTTTCGAGAAAAAAGAAATCCCCGTAGGCAGCCAGACCAACATCCAGGTTGTACTCGTAGAATCTAACAAACAACTGAACACCGTTGTTGTAACGGCCCTGGGTATTAAGAGATCCGAAAAATCCATCACCTATGCTACCCAGCAGGTGAGTGGCGTGGAGCTCACCAAAGCTAAAGATCCGAACCTGATCAATACCCTGAACGGTAAAGTGGCCGGTCTGAACATCTCTCCCAGTTCTTCCGGTGTGGGTGGATCTGCGAAAGTAGTACTGCGTGGTAACAAATCCGGTCTGGGAAGCAACCAGGCGCTGTATGTAATAGATGGTGTGCCCATGAACAACTCACTGACCAATCAGCCGAACAGCTCATTTGGCGGTAGTGCAGCTTACGACGGTGGCGACCCTATTTCTAACCTGAACCCGGACGATATTGAAAGCATTTCCGTATTGAAAGGTGCTTCTGCTGCTGCCCTTTATGGTAGCCAGGGTGCTAACGGTGTGATCCTGATCACCACCAAGAGTGGTAAAGCGGGCCGCACAGTGATCAACTTCTCCTCTGGTCTGACCCTCAGTAACGTGGCTTACAAACCAGAGTTCCAGAATAATTACGGCCAGACAAATGCTACCAATACACAAAGCTGGGGTAGCAAGATATCCGGTGCGCAGGACAACCTGTCCTCTTTCTTCCAGACAGGTCAGAACCTGACCAACTCTATCAGCCTGGCAGGTGGGTCTGATAAGATGCAGACATATTTCTCTTATGCCAATACTGCTGCAAAAGGTATCGAGCCTAAGAACAAACTGTCACGTAATAACATCACCTTTAAGGAAACCGGACATTTCCTGAACGATAAACTGACTGCTGAAGCTGATGTTAACTACATCAATCAGACTATCGACAATACACCTTTAAGCGGTTTCTATTTCAATCCACTGACAGGTCTGTACCTTTTCCCACGCGGAAAAGATCTGCAACAGTATAAGAACAACTTTGAAGTATTTGACCCTACCAGGCGCCTGATGACACAGAACTGGCCTTTCAATGAGGACGTACAGCAGAATCCATGGTGGATCATCAACCGTGATCAGAACTCCCTGGAGCGTAACCGTTTACTGATGAACGCCAGTCTGAAATACGAAGTGAACAAATGGCTGAACATCACTGCACGCGGAAGCATGGACAGGATCAATGATGTGTATGAGCAGAAAATACATGCAGGTACCGTATCTGTTCTCTCTCCTGCCAACGGTGTGTACGTTTATAGCAATACCACTACCAATCAACAATATGGCGACCTGTTAGCCAACTTCAATATACCTGTAAGCGATAAGATCCGCATCACCGGTGTATTGGGTGGAAGTATCAGGGATGTTGTGACCAAAGGTGAGAAATTCAATTCCGGACAGGACGGTCTGAACATTCCGAACGTATTCGTGATCCAGAACTTCAAGACCCTTAATCCTATCAACAGTGGTACCCTGCAGGAAAACCACAGCCAGGTACAATCTGTTTTCGGTAGCGCCAACATCTCCTACAAGGACTGGGCATTCCTGGACCTGACCGCACGTAACGACTGGGCATCTAATCTTGCGTTTACGCCATCCGGTTCTTATTTCTATCCTTCCGTAGGTTTGAACGTGATACTGAGCCAGGTAGCGAAACTGCCTGATTTCATCAGCTTCGCTAAAGTACGCGGGTCCTTTGCACAGGTGGGTAATTCTCCGCTGGCTTACCAGTCAAATCCGGCTGTATATACTTTCAGTGCAGGCGGTGGCTTTAGCCCGAATACGACTGCTCCTTTCACTGATCTGAAACCGGAAAAGACCAACTCAATTGAGTTTGGTACAGAGTGGCATTTCTTTGACAACAGGCTGAGTGCAGATATCACTTATTACAAGACGAACACAAAGAATCAGACTTTACAGATCAGGGCTCCGCAGGGATCTTTCTATGACAACTTCTTCATCAATGCAGGTAACATACAGAACCAGGGTGTTGAAGCAGTTGTACGCTATGATGTGCTGCGCGATGAAAGCAAACTGAAATGGAACACAGGTCTGAACTTCTCTACCAACAAGAATAAGATCATCGAATTATCTCCAAATGCTCCCGAGTTCACACTGAGCGGTGCTTCCGGCTCCAACTACGTGTCTAAGTTCCAGGTAGGCGGTTCCTTCGGAGACATTTATGGTATTGAGCTGAAACGCGATGCACAGGGCCGTATCATGATCGATGATAACGGTAATCCTATCAAGAGCTCTGACTTCACCTTCTTAGGCAATTCCAATACAAGATGGCAGTTAGGCTGGAACAACAATCTGCAGTACAAAGATTTCAACCTGTCTTTCCTGATCGATGGCAAATTTGGTGGTAAAGTAATGTCTGTTACACAGGCGATGCTGGACCAATATGGCGTATCGAAAGTAAGCGGCGATGCACGTGATGCAGGTGGAGTACAGGTAAACGGTGTTAACCCTGAGGGTAATGCTGTTTCCACTGTAGATGCACAGAAATGGTATTCTTCCATCGGCGGTCGTGAAGCAGCTTCCGGAGAATACATGTACAGCGCAACTACTGTACGTTTACGTGAGGTGGCACTGGGATATACCATTCCTGTAAAAGGAACCAGCTTTTTCAGAGCGCTGAAATTATCGCTGACAGGACGTAACCTGGTGTATTTCTCCAAGAAAGCGCCATTCGATCCTGAGTTGACCTTGTCGACCGCTAACGGCCTGTCAGGTGTGGATATTTTCATGCCACCTGCTACCCGTAGCTATGGTTTATCATTAAATGCTACTTTCTAATCATTGTTGCCATTAAACTGAAGAAAAAATGAAACGATACAATATAAAAGGCATGTTGGCGATTGCGGCAGCAATGTTGCTGGGAGCTAGTGCCTGTACAAAGAATTTTGACGCGTATAACGACGATAATACTGGTATCAAACCAGGTGAACTACAGGGAGATTTTAACGACATCGGTGCTTTCCTTACAAGAGCACAACGTTCTATTATCAACTTCGCGGATGGTGGAGATCCAAACTCTTACCAGTTACAACAAAATCTGAATGCTGATTGCTACTCAGGTTATTTTATGTCTCCGAATCCATTCAATGGCGGACAGAATAACCTTTCCTACTCGCTGGTAACCGGCTGGAATGGCGAGCCTTTCAAAGTTGGATATCTGAATATCATGGCTTCAATAAACAGGCTGCGTGCAAGCGGTGTGGATACAGCTTACCCTTCAGTATGGGCAGTAGCCCAGGTGCTGCAGGTAGCAGGCATGAGCCGTGTTACAGATATCTATGGACCTATTCCTTACAGCAAGGTAGGTACAAGTAAAAGTGCTATTCCGTACGATAGCCAGGAAGATGTTTACAAACGTTTCTTCCTTGAACTGGACAGTGCTTCTACTAATCTGCGTGCATGGGTTGGCGGTACTGCCAAAAAACTGCCTTTCGCCTTTAACAGGTTTGACCTGGTATATGACGGAGACTCCTCTAAATGGCTCCAATTTGCTAATAGCCTCCGCTTACGCCTGGCTATGCATATTGTGAAGGTAGCACCGGAACTGGCGCAGCAACAGGCTGAAAAAGCCCTTGCTCCTGCAAATGGCGGTGTGATCACCAACAATGCGGGTAACATGAACGTAAAGATCCTGGGTGCAGGTTTCAGCAACCCACTGGTATTTATCGCACAGAACTGGGGAGATATCCGTATTGGCGCATCTATCCAGTCTTATATGAGCGGTTATAACGATCCGCGCATTAGTAAGTATTTCGACAAATCATCCGACACTACATTCCCTTCCCAATACAAAGGGATCCGTATCGGCTCTGTTGGTGGTAATGTTTCAAAGGGAGATTATATCGGATATTCTAATCTGAATTTAAGCGGCCCTTCACCATCTTTCTCTGTTACTACTCCGGTACAGGTAATGACTGCTGCGGAGGTATACTTCCTGAGAGCAGAAGCAGCACTACGTAACTGGGCAAATGCAGGTGGCGATGCACACACGTTATATGAACAGGGTATCACTACATCTATGGCGCAATGGGGTGTAGCTCCAGGCGCTTATGTTACTGATAACACCCTTACACCTGCTGGCTATACAGATCCAAAGAACAGTGCAAATAATGCAGCTGCTCCATCTGGCATCACCATCAAATGGGATGATGCGGCAACTACCGACGTAAAAATGGAACGTCTCATTACGCAGAAATGGATCGCTATGTTCCCTGAAGGACAGGAAGCATGGACAGAGTTCCGTCGTACCGGTTATCCTAAACTGTTCCCTGTAGTGAACAATTTCAGCGGTGGTATCATCAACACAGCTACACAGATCCGTCGTTTACCGTTCCCGATAAACGAGTATAACACCAACAGCGGAGAAGTGGCGAAGGCTATCACCTTACTGAACGGTCCCGATAATGGTGCTACGAGATTATGGTGGGATGTGCAATAGTAATTTGTGAATGTTGAATTATATAAACGGGAACCAACAGTTGTGGATTAAGAATAACTGAATGGACTAAAGAGTGAAGAATAGAAGCCGTCTTGATTAATTTCAAGGCGGTTTCTTTTTTAGGGATATATGAAAAATGCCTCCCGGGGGAGGCATTTCCATTTCTAAAACCTAGTTCTTATTCTACGATTAATGTAGCAATAGAGTGCGGCAAACTAACTGCGGGAGCAGCTTCACCTTTGATCCACAATTTGTAAGGGATCTCTTTTGACGACATATTCAGTACCACAACTGCCAGCTTACCATCTTTGTTGACGAAAGCTGTAGTTTGCAGATCTGTTCTGTTAGAAGATGCGATCACACGTTTTGCTCCCGGACGGATGAATTTAGAAAAATGTCCGAGATAATAATAAGCATTCGTGTAGATCAATTCGCCTGTCTTTGTATCTGCATGAACAGGTGCAAAGCAGAAGTTGCCTACGTGATTGGGACCGCCATTTTCATCCAACAGGATGTTCCAGTCCGTCCAGGCTACGGTACCGCTATTGAAATCGTTCACCATAGAGTGACCATAACGTTCGCCGAGGAACCATTCATCGATACGTTCACGTTTGAAAGACTCAACACATCCTTCAGTAAAGATCAGGTTCTTATCAGGGAAAGTCTCTGCAACACGGCGTACGTTATCAAACATCATTGTGCTGCCTGTCCAGGTTTCATACCAGTGAAAACCGATACCCCATACATATTTTGCAGCGGCAGGATCTTCCAGGATGGTACTTGCGCGCTGATATACCTGGTCACGATTGTGATCCCATGCGATCAGCTTTTTAGACGCCATCCCCTGTTTCTGTAAGGTTGGTCCCAGGTAACGTTTGATGAAATCCCTCTCTTCTTCAGCTGTATAGTTGCAGGATTCCCATCTCTGTTTCGCCATAGGCTCATTCTGTACGGAAAGCCCCCATACAGGGATACCCAATGACTCATACGTTTTAATGAACTTCACATAGAAGTTAGCCCATGACTGGTAATACTTTGGTAACAGTTTACCGCCATGTAGCACGTCGTTGTTGTCCTTCATCCAGGCCGGAGGGCTCCAGGGGCTTACATACAGTGGTAATTTACCGCCTGCAGCCGTGATAGCTGCTTTAATAAACGGAATGCGGTATTGCTGGTCATGCTCTACACTGAATGTTCTCAGCAGGCTGTCATTATCCTTCACATAACTGTAAGTATCACTGGAGAAATCACAACTCTGTATATTAGTTCTGGCAAGTGTATATCCGATACCATCCACCGGATCATAATAGGCTTTCATTAATTCTGCTTTTTTCTGATTAGGCAGTTTAGCCCATGTTTCAGCAGAAGCATCTGTCAATGCACCCCCGATCCCCAAAAGCGTCTGAAAACGCCTGGTTGGATCTACGAAGATGCATACCTCTGTTTCGAACGGTTGCTTCATCGGGGCAAAAGACAAGGTGCCTGTTTCAGAAATGCGCAGCTTAGTATTTTCTGCAGTAGTATAAACAGTTACGCCTTTACGTGTTGTGGAATCTTTTCGGTTATTAAGGGCTTCGCTCTTCGCGTAACCGGTGTAAGTCACCAGTAACAGCCCGATCAATGCGAACTTTTTCATTTATAATTATGATGTTAGAATTTACCAGATATATGTAGCTACTGCACCACTGTTCAGGGTACTGGTCACTACCTTTCCTTTGTATTGGATATCGAATGTCTGTGTTGTTGCACCATTGTTCACTACGATCAACACTTTCTTGCCATCAGGGGTTTTGAAAGCTACATTGTCCAACTGACTTGTAATATTAGAAGAGATCCTTACTGCACCGGGACGTACAAATTTAGATGCGTGACCGATGATGTAATATGCAACGTTACGAATAACTCCGGAACCAATTGTTAATGCACCCAGGCAGGTGGTACAACCGCCTTCAGTGTGCGGACCGTAATTAGGATCGGAAGCCAGGTTCCATTCCAGTACGTTGCGGCTCCAGTTACGCGTAGCACCGATAATGAGCGTGCCGACATGCCATTTCAGGTCATTTCCGAAGTTACCAGGACCGCCCACCCATTGCTCGGTAAAGTAGATGTTCTTTTCAGGAAACGCATCATGCAATTCTGTCAATGCAGTGATGTTACCACCATACAAATGGAAAGCAGAACCATCCACATAAGGATAAGCATCTTTATCTTTCAGGATAGCCGCAGGGTATTCCGGTTTGTCCGCATTGTGATCGTATACAATGATTTTCGTTGTAAGTCCGGCAGCCTTGAAAGCAGGCCCCAGGTGGTTCTTTACGAAATCGGCCTGTTCATTGGCCTGCATCACCATACTGGGATTGTTACCGCCGTGCAATGGCTCATTCTGAGGTGTAATAGCATCGATGGTAATACCTTCGGCTTTCATTGCCTGGATATATTTCACAAAGTATTTAGCATAAGCTGCATAGTATTCAGGCTTCAGACTACCGCCTTTAGAGGCATTGTTTGTCTTCATCCAGGAAGGTGCTGACCACGGAGAACCAAGTATCTTGATATTGGGCGCCAGCGCCACTACTTTCTTCAGAATAGGTAACAGATCCTTCTTTTCCATTGCGATGCTGAACTTCGCCATATCGACATCTGTTTCACCTGCGGGCAGATCATTGTATGTAAAAGGAGCTACACTCAGGTCAGAAGCGCCGATACTTACACGCAGATAGCTAACACCGATATGTGTGCTGTCTGTCAGAAAAAGCTCTTTTAATAATGCGTCCTGCACATCGGCTGAGAGTGAGTTGATCAGCATCGCACTACCGTCTGTGAGGCAATAACCGAAACCATCTATGGACTGATAAGTCTGTGCATCATCCACCTTAATAGTAGGATTTGCATTGACGGCATCTTTAAAGAGCAGGCTAACCTTTTGTTTTTGCAAGAGTACGGTCTTATCTCCCTTAGTCAGCCACATATTTACATCGGTCGTATCGACCATAGGCGGGTCAACCGGAGGATCGGGTAGTTCTCCTCCCTTATTATCCTTACAACCGGCAAAAGCGATCATACCTGTCATTAACAAAGTCGTCAGGCTGATCCATGTTTTATTGCAGCATCTCATTTGTCAATCATTTTATAAACTCTTACGTAATCCACATCCATTGCAACCGGATAGATGGACTCATCCATTCCCTGTGCGCCACCCCAATCGCCACCAACGGCGATATTCAACAGCAGATGAAACTTTTTATCGAAGGGCCACACAGTATATCCCTTACCTTCATTTTTGAACTCAAAAACAAACTGATCGTCGATATATCCACGCAGTGCATAGGGAGTCCAGTCCATTCTATACACATGATATTCTGTGCTGGCATTCTGTATTTTCCTCTTACTTGTTTTCTGTGTATTTATTTTGAAGTAATAGGCCTCGGTGTGTGCGCTGATGTGTACGACATCCTGATCGTATCCTACATGTTCCATAATATCGATCTCTCCTGATTTAGGCCAGTCTCCATACGCCCAGTCAGTAGGCAACATCCAAATTGCGGGCCAGGTACCCTTACCTGCAGGCAGTTTAGCTTTGATCTCAAAGCGGCCGTACAGGAAGTCGCCTTTACCTCTTGTTACAAGTCGTGCAGAAGTATAGTTACGATTTTCCTTCACTTCTTTTTTTGCAGTGATGGTCAGCTTGCCGTTGGCTACTGAGGCGTTGTCGATACTGTTAGTATAATATTGCAGCTCGTTATTTCCCCATCCGCCACCGCCGATGTCGTATCCCCACTTCGTATTATCGGGCAGGCCGTTATAGTCAAACTCATCTGCCCATACAGGGGTTGCTTCGAAAGCCCATTGCTTATCTACCGGCCCCTGAGGAGGTACCGGACCAGGACCACTTGCACTATCACCTTTTCCTGAACAGGAAACAATATGGATACCCAACAGAATAAAAGGGAGGTATTTTAATGTTTTCATACGTGGTATTTTGTAAATACAAAATTAGGAACTGAAGATCGGGAATTAAGCGCATATACACCTTACTTCCGATCCTCAGTTCCTAATTCACAATTGATTTTTATATTTCTTCCTGGAACTTCACATCGTCAATACTGATACCTCCTGCACCCAGTGTTCCCGTGTCGGCGCTACCTGCTTTGATCATCAGGTATACTTTGCCGGAAGTATTGAACTTCATGATCCCTTTTTTACCAACACCGGTACCATCGCAACCGAAGAAAGCAATATCCTGGTCCTTGAAAGGGACCTTACCACAACCGGTCCATGTATTCAGCGAATTGAATTTGGTGCCGGTATAATCACTGCCCTGTACGGGAGCGGTAGTACCGAAGACCACTTCAAACCAGGAATCAGTAGCACCGTCGCCACTTACCAGGCCGCTAAGTACATAAAATTTTCCTGCTGTAACGTTTACTTCCTGATAGATGGCGCCATTAGAAGCACCGGTATTGCTGAAGTTCAGCTTGCCATTCTCAAATTTGATATCTGTCTGTGTGCCTCCTGTGTTCAACACTGTCCAAAACTGCTCGCTACCGGCCTCCATATTACCTCCTTTGAGGATGTCCTGTGTCCGGGCATTCTGAGCAATAGAGATCTTTTTAACGGCAGTGTCGTACCCACCACTGGTAAATACGGTAAACTTAAGCAGATATTCACCTGCTGCGAAATAGGCCAATGTATCCTTTTCACGTTTTGACAGGTTCCCGTTGTCGTCTTTCCATTCGAATAGGAAACCTCCCGGAGTGGTGTTCGCAACAACAATCTTATTAGGATTACCTGCCAGCGGTTCAGCGGTGAAACTGGCTGTCGGCAAAGGTCCCAACTCTTTATCAGACGATTCCGGCGTACAGGCGGAAACAGCTCCGGCCAGCAAAGCAGCCATTGCTATAGTACGTGTATGTTTTATATATTGAAAGCTCATGTGTACTGTTTGTTAGATCTTAATTTTTGTGAACCTGCTTATTTCCACTCAGGATTCTGCTCAAGCTTTGTGTTTTCCAGTTCCAGTAATGGGATAGGCAGTACTTCATGTTTACCTGCTTTGAAGCCTTTAGGGCCAAGCACAGTTGCTGCCCTGCCGGTACGTACGAGGTCGAACCAACGGTGACCTTCACCAGCCAGTTCAAGACGTCTTTCATTGAAGATATTGTCGTCGGTTGCTATTACAGGACTAAGACCTACACGTGCACGTACAGCATTCAACAACTGGTATGCACGGGTGCCGGCGCCACCACCCTGACTTGATTTGATTAATGCTTCAGCTTCCATCAGGTATGTATCTGCCAGACGGATCTCGTACATATTCTGCGGATAGTTCAATTCCGGTGCACCTGGTCCCTGGGTCCTGTCAGTTGTTCTTGCAGCGAATTTGTTCAGAAACCAACCGGTGTCGTCGTGCCCTTTGCTGTAATTAGCGATGTTATTTGTCTTCAGGCTATCCATGTTTAATACTGTCGCCTTATAACGCGGATCGAAATGAATAGCGTCAAACAGACTCTTTGTAATTACAAGAAAGCTCCAGCCGGATGTCAGTTGGGGAGCATCTGGCTTTAAGGAAGTATATCCTCTTGGGCCAACCATAATGTTCAATACATTACCCTCTGTACAACCAACGCAATTCCAGCCACCACCGGACAATGAGCTAAATGCCACTTCAAATACAGATTCGCTGTTAAATTTATTGCTGTTACGAGTCCACAGATCATCATAATTAGCTAACAGATTATAACCATATTTGGCATTTGTCTGACCAGGTGTTGCACCGTTTACTTCTGCAAATTCAGCAGCTGCTTCCGCCCATCGTTCCTGGTACAGATATACTTTGCCCAGTAATGCATGCGCAGCCCCTCTTGTTACGCGGCCACCTTCGGTTGTTATATTTACCTGATCAGGTAGGTTCGTTTCAGCTATTGCGTCTTTTATGTCCTGGATGATCAGGTTGTACACATCAGCTGGTGGAGACTGTACTACATTGTACATATCAGAAGTAGCCACCGGTGTGGTCAGCAGTGGAATATTCCTGAATAAACGCACCAGGTCAAAGTAGTAGAATGCACGCAGAAATTTAGTTTCTGCGACAAAACGTTTCTTCAGGTTTTCATCCATGGGAACTCCTGGCAACTTGGCCAGCATTGTATTTGCACGGAAGATACCGGAATATCCTTTTCTCCATAACTGTTCCTGTGGTCCCTGGTCAGGCGCGAGTGAATATTTCGAAAACACCTGGAACTCGGATACGTCACCTGGTCCGCCACCACCGGCCAGGTGGTCGTCAGAACCAGCATCCATTGCTCCTACCTTGGTTACATAGTTAGTCTGGTAACCTAATACATCATATACAGCTATCAGTCCGTTGAAGGCTTCTGTTGCATCACGATAATAATTGGCTTCCAGGTTTGTACCTATTGGTTTTACTTCAAGGAATTTGTCGCTACAACCGGCAGCCAGGTTTATTCCCATGGCCATGGCTACTATATATGGAATTTGTCTTGTTTTCATCTTGTTATCAGCTTTAGTAAATTAGAAAGTAGCATTTACACCTACCATGAAGGAACGTGCCTGAGGATAGATACCTCTGTCAATGCTGAATACACCGCCACCAATTTCCGGATCATAACCGCTGTATTTGGTCAGTGTCAGCAGGTTTTCGCTCATGAGATACAGGCGGAACTTCTCTACATGTGCTTTCTTCAAAATAGAAGAAGGTAGATTATATCCTATCTGCAGAGACTTGATCCTTGCGTAGCTGCCATCTTCCAGATAGAAGTCTGAAGGGTTAGTGAAGTTATTGTTGTTGTAACCGTTCAGATCAGGTTTTGTGGTAAGACGCGGATAATCATTGCTGGTACCCGGGCCAGTCCAGCGGCCCAGCGCACTGGTCTGCCAGTTAGCGGTCGGAATGTCCAGACGGCGCAGACCCTGGAAGATCTTGTTACCGGCGGCGCCTTGTACGAACAATACCAGATCAAAGCCTTTATAATTGGAATTCAGGGTGAAACCATATGTCCAGCTTGGAGTTGGATTACCCAGGAAGGTACCATCGCCTTCATAATCGATCTTGCCATCACCATTACGGTCTACCCAACGGAAGTCTCCGGCTACGGCGCCTGGCTGTATTTTCTGACCGCCTTTACCTACATAAGCATCCACTTCCTGCTGCGTCTGGAAAATACCATCGGTCTGGAATCCGAAGAACGCGTTAAACGGCTGTCCGAGAGCTGTACGGGTAAGAGGATTGCTGGTGGATTGTATACGTTGTCCGCCGGAAAGATATTCAATACCGTTACCCAGGTTCGTTACTTTGTTTTTGAGATAAGAAACGTTACCGTTTACGGAGAAATTGAAATCGCCCAGTTTCTTACGATAGCCTAATTCCAGCTCAACACCCTGGTTTTGCATATCTGCAACGTTTGCAGCAGGATTGGAAATAGCACCTACGTAGAACGGGATACGCGGATTCTGGAGGATGTCTTTTGTAGCCTTTCTGAACCAGTCAAATGACACAGTAACATCTCTCAGCACTGTGGCTTCGAAACCAATGTTTGTCTGGCTGGTAGATTCCCATTTCAGATCGGGGTTTGAAGGAGCGTTGGGGCTGTAGCCGACAAGGTAACTATCGCCTGTACCGAAGCTATAGTTCCTGCCGCCACCGATAGTAGACAAGTACTGGAAGTCGCCGATATTGTCATTACCCACAACGCCATAACCACCACGGAACTTCAGGAAGTTCACGATATTATTCTGTGCCAGGAAACCTTCCTGGGAAGCTACCCATCCTAATGAGAAAGATGGGAATACACCGTATCTGTTATTCGAACCGAAACGGGAGGAACCATCACGACGAACAATAGCTTCTGCAAGATATTTTTCTTCATAGTTATAGTTTATACGCGCAAACAATGAAGAAAGCTTATGTTCAGGATTCTCGTCGCCCGTTGAATTTCTCTGGGCTGGCGTTGAACTATATTTCATTGAAGCATCTTCGAAGGTAGTTACCGGCAGGTCAAAAAGTGTGATACCGGATGACTTCGAGCGGCTGTCACTATATGCACCTTGTCCTACCAGCAAGGTTACGCTGTGCTTACTGAATTGTTTGGTATAGGATGCTGTATTTTCCACGTTCCAGTTAAAGCCGTTGTTGTAGTTACGGGAGTAGCTGGTACGGGAAGAAACGGTAGAAGCATTCAGATAAGATATAGGGGTAAAGGACTCACTTCCCCAGAAAGCGATCTTCGAACCTAAAGTAGAACGTAATTTCAGTCCCTTGATAGGTGAGATCTCCAGGTAAGCGTTACCTACGATATTATGCGACCAGTTATAGTTGCCCAGGCGGGTGCTGATATAAGCCAGCGGGTTGGTAATTTCCTGTGCAACCGGGATGGAGATACCATATGGATTACCGTTTTTATCGCGGCGTACAGGTTTAGTGCTATAGGGCTCTCCTGCTGCAACTGTAGGATCAGTCACTACAGCAGGTGTAATAGGGTCCAGGTTAATGGCAGAAGCCAGCGGACCACCAAACTCGCTGTTAGTATTACCGAGACCGATAGCTTTATCATAAGCATAGCCTACATTCTGGCCAAAGGTCACCCACTGGGACAGTTTATGTGTAGAGTTCAAACGGAAGTTTATACGCTGATATTTGGAGATGTCTGATGCAACGATACCTTCCTGATTCAGATAACCAAAGGAAGAGTAGAAGGTTGACTTTTCATTACCTCCGCTTACGCTTATTTCATGATTCTGGCGAACAGCGCTATTGTTGAAGATCTGTGCCTGCCAATCGGTACCTTCGCCAAGCGCTTTAGGGTTTTCGTATAAAATACCAGCACCACCGGCCATAGATGCCTCATTCATCAATGTAGCATACTGGGTGGCGTTCAACAGTTTCAGTTTGCGTGCAGGAGCGGAAGTACCCCAGTAACCATTATAGTTCACGCTTAGCTTACCGGCTTTACCCTTTTTCGTGGTGATCAGGATAACACCTGCCGCAGCACGTGCACCATAGATAGCCTGGGAAGCCGCATCTTTCAATACTTCGATAGATTCTATATCAAACTGGTTCAGGTAACCGATACCGCCGTTATCTACTACAACTCCGTCTACTACCCAAAGCGGATCGTTATTATTGAAGGTAGTCAGACCCCTGATCCTGACAGAAGAGCCGGAGCCTGGCTGACCAGAGCTGGCAGCGATGGTAACACCGGAAGTTCTACCCTGCAGTGCGCTTTCAACACGGGTAATAGGCTGACTTTCAAGATCGGCAGCTTTTACACTGGAGATAGCGCCGGTTACAACACTTTTCTTCTGAACGCCGTAACCTACCACAACGGTTTCGGTCAGGGCAGTTTCAGAACCTTTCAATCTTACAGACAGATTTCCGCTGCCTACGGCTTGTGTATAGGGAGCAAAACCCAGGGCACTGAAGACGAGGGAGCCATTGGCAGGTGCTTTTAATTTGAACCTGCCATCTACATCGGTAGCTGTACCTGTGGAACCGTCCTTCACACGAACGCTTACGCCAGGCACGGGCTCTCCTTTTTCGTCCACTACCCTACCGGTTACGTTGATGGTGCTATCTGCAGCAGCCTTTGCTGCAGGCAGGCTTTTCACGATAATACGTGATCCATCTACGGTATAAGCGAATGGTTGGTTGTTGAGACAGATCTCAAGCACCTCTTTAATGGTAGCATTTTTTACATCAATAGTTACAGGATTGGCTGTAGCGAGCAATGTTTCATCATATACTATGGAAATTCCAGCCTGACGTGCTACCTGACGAAGTACTTTTTTGAGGGGGGCTTTTTTCTCAGATATAGAGATCTGTTGCGATACCCCTTTTGCGCTGATCTGCAAACAAACCACTAGCAACAAAAAGGTGGTCAGTTTCATAACGGTGACAATTTTGGCCGGTAGATACTTCCGCGCACGGAAAGTCCTACCACTAAAGTTTAAATACATACTTTTGTAGTGTTTGGGAATTTAGAAGATCGTAGTTATTAACGTGACGTGGTTTTCAGGTGTCCCGGACAAATCTGCCGGAAGTGTTGCAAGCGCTTCCGGTTCCTGTTTTATGGGACATGCTGTTCTTCCTTAATTTGTTTCAGTTACTAATTCCATAACGTAAGTCATTTTAGCTTGAATAATCCCCCTGTCTGCCTTAACGTGGATTCAGTGCAGCACAGGCTTTATTTCCCCGATGTAACAGTTAGTTTTCTCCCCGACAGTAAGAATGTAGGTCCATTTGCTTCCAGCATATGCAGAATATCGGATAAAGGTAAGCCCCGGCTAATACGCCCCCCAAAGAGCCGTTCATTTCCCGTCTGGTTGTAACTAACGTCAATATCATACCACCTGGCCAGTTGACGCAGAATGTCTCCCAGGCTGGCGTTATCAAATTCGAAAAATCCTGTTTTCCAGGCAATTACCTGGTCAACATCGGCTGCCCCTACCACCATTATACCGCTGGCAGGGTCCACAATGGCCTGTTGGCCTGGCTTCAGCTTTTGCTGCGTTGTCCCGTTCTTTACGTTTACGAGTCCTTCGAGTAAGGTTGTATTGATACTTTTTTCATCGGCATAGGCCATAACATCGAAGCGGGTACCCAGTACCTGGACTTCAACGTTGTTCGCTTTCACATAAAACGGCTGACGCGCGTTAGGGGCCACTTCAAAGTAGCCTTGTCCCTGCAATTCGACCTCTCGCCGGTCGCCGTTAAAAGCGGTAGGATATCTCAGACTGGAGGCCGCATTCAGCCATACATGGCTGCCATCGGGCAGTACAATATTAAATTGCCCTCCCCTGGGAACGGTCAATGTATTATATACTACTGCATCACTATTCCCTTGTACGGCATATTCCAGTTGTCCGTTCTTTTGACGGACCTGGGTCTGACCCTGATTAATCACCTGATTGCCAGCACTATCCAGCGTTACCACATCGCCGTTGGCCAGGATCAGTATAGCTTTATTAGTACCTGGTGCAATATCTCCGGTATCAGCCACCGTACTGTTACTCGTGGTAAATGTCTTGCGGGACGAGACGGTCGTCATATAATAAAGTCCGCTACCCAGCAACAGCAATGCTGCTGCGGCCACTGCCCAGCGGATACGTGTACGGGAATGGATCTTTACTACTTTATCGCGGGAAATGTCTTGTAATAGCCTGGTTTCTATTCTGTCACTTACTTCTGAAGGGATCTCATGGTGCTCTCCCAACGTCTTTTCGAACTCACGCTGCATAGCGGCCAACAGGGAACGGTTGGCCCCTGACGACTGCAGCCAGGCATACAACTCCTCCGTTTCAGCCACAGTACATTGGCCGTCAAGGTATTTCTGTAAAAGTTTTTCGTTGTGGTCCGTGGATGATGACATAAATTATGAGCACCTTTTGCGGGTACTGTATATAATATCCGCAAATGAGGAAGTAGGGTACCCCTGTCTTAAAAAAAAGTTAAAAAAGTTTTCCGGCGAGGTAAACGGCGAGCAGAATATCGCCATGCCGGTGCACATAATCGTAAATGAAACGCATGCCCAGCACCATATGTTTTTTGACGGCATTCCGGGAAATACCCAGCAGAAAAGCCACTTCATCATAACTTTTCCCCTCCTGCCGGCATAATTTGAACACATTCAGCCGCTGTGCAGGCATTCTTACCAGCGCTTCCTGGAACAAACGCTCATATTCTTTAGCCCTGATCTGGTGCTCCGGCTGAGTACCGGAAATGTCATTTAATTGAGCATAAAACTGATCTCTGAGTACTTTATCGGTGGCAAGTTTGCCTATGGTCTTTATTACGTGGTTCCTGGCAATCCTGTACAGATATCCTGTAAAGGACATTTCGGGGTTAATACGGTCCCTGATCTCCCATACCTTCAGGAATACATCATGCACGAGATCTTCCGCAAGTGAAGGAACTTTGCAAAACCGCAATACATAGATGTAAAGTGAGGCGTGATAGTGCCGGTAGATTTTGGTGAACGCAGACTCATCTCCCTGCATCATCCGTAACAACACCTCGTCCTCGGATGGCATACGATCCATATCAAATTGAACATTAGTAGAAAGCCCCTAAAAGCTGTAAATCTAAAGAAAAGTGGGAAATGTACAAATTGAGGGTCTGTTTGACGCTAAAGGTGCTTTTTACCCGTGTTTTTTAAAGTTGTAAATATTTGTACATAATTTATTTGCGCAATTGAAATAAATGTTCATATATTTGCACCCCCGACGAACGGGAAACAAGTGTTGGATCAGTAGTTCAGTTGGTTAGAATGCCGCCCTGTCACGGCGGAGGTCGCGGGTTCGAGTCCCGTCTGGTCCGCAGAAAAGCAAAACCCGCTCTACGAGCGGGTTTTGCTTTTCTTATTGTATATTATGAGTTCATAAGCTATTTGTTGTCAACTTCATAAGCGTTCGAAATCAAATGTGTGATATAATTCTGCGCTTAGCTTCCAGGTAACTAATTTTTGAATAAGGCCTCCATCGTTATTTCTTTTTGTATAAGATTAATATAATTATCATTTTTTTGGGCTCCATGAGTCGTTATAAGGGTAAGAAAAAGTGTCTTACGAGTTTTTGTTTTCTGCCTGAAAACCCTTTCTTTTTGCGCTAATGCAGCAGCATATTTCTTGTCTATAACAAATTCGGAAAGAGAAAATTTCATTTCACACAGATTGACACAATTATCTCTTCTATCAAATAGAAGGTCTATTTGTGCTCCCTCTTCTTTCTCTTTAGCAACATAACGCCATGGGGATACTTCTGAATATACATCAGCTATTCCTATGGCTTTTTTAATCTGCTGATCATGTTTAAGGCATATGCTTTCGAATGCAAGTCCACTCCAGCTTTTCCATGACGCGCTTTCTGATAGCCGTAACCAGTTGCTCGCTCCATGAGATTTACTGTTCTCTATGAATTTTATATAAAAAAGCGAGTACTCATCTGTTAGTTTATATATGCTATCCCGGTAGTTTTTTTCAAATGGCACATAAGGTGTGATAAATCCCGATTCTGACAGTTCTTCCAATAATTGTGTTGCACCTCCACCGGATGTCAGAGAGCAAACTTCAATTATTTCATTTCTTGTCAGGCCGCCTGGTTTAGCTGCTAAGGCCCTAATTACATCCATATGATGTACGGCTTCTTCAAATAATGATTGAAATAGTATTTTGAATTCATTGTGCAACAACCCACTCTTTGTAAAACAGGTTCTATTTAATGCCTGCGCTGTACTTTCTCCTATATTTACTTCTTTAAGATATAAAGGCACGCCCCCCATTGCCATGTAAAGTTGCAATAGCTGATATTGATCCAGTTTGATCTTTCTACTTTTCAAATATGCTTCCGTTTCGCTAAGGTTAAAAGGCAACAGGCGAATTCTTTTTGTAACCCTGTTATGAAGCCCTCCTGGGTTATTAATTACTTTTTGTATCATCCATGAAGCGGCAGAACCACAGATTACCACAACAAGGTTTTCCTGCCGGGAAGCCCACATGTTCCAGAAATGCTCAAATGCCTGCATAAACCCTGATCTTGGCGTTTGTATCCATGGGAATTCATCAAAGAAAAGTACTCGCTTTTGCTTTTTTATAAGAGGGGCTACGTAACTTTCTAACAGACTAAAAGCACTTCTCCAATCAACAGGGGGCTCAATATGTAAACTTTTTATTGAACGAGTAAGCGCCTGAGCGAAATTAGCCAGTTGGTCATTCAATGTAGCATTGTGAACTCCTGAAAATTCAAAAATCAGTTGCTTCTGGTAAAAGTTCCGGATCAGAAAAGTTTTCCCAATCCTACGTCTACCATATATAGCCACTAATTCAGCCTCTTCAGATAATAAAGCCCTTTGTGAAATAGCTTTTTCTTCTTCTCTTCCTATAAGATATTCCATTGTCTACTGGATTTATACTTCGCCATAACTATGTATATATATATATAGTTGTGGCGAGATATAAAAATCAAAAATTCAAATTATCAATTGTAAATCAATAGATTGAAAAAGAAATCGAGAATGTTTCATTTTAAATATAATAGTCTCAATTTGGAATTGGGCGACCAACATAAAGGAGAAATGAAGAATGGATAGTTATATCGACACACTTTCAGTTACTATACCCCATTTGTCAGCAAAATATATTAATACAGCAAAGCCCTAAATATGATAGATAAAAATTCGACTACCTTTCTATTTTGAAGAGATTTAATGGCTTCATTTCACTAATAAACATCAGAATGTTAGATAAATCATCTTGAAACTGGTTCGAACGTTGTTCCCCGATAGGAGGGCTGTGATGTGATCAAGCATAAATTTTAGATAGCCTAAAACAGGAAGAATTCTACATCTCTTCCCCTCGTGCAAGCATTAAATAGCATATTAAACGCAATATTATTAGATTGAAAACCAACAACTTGAATTATAAGATTTTGCCAAATGATATCTTTTTTGATACAAAAAAGCGTATATTTACACTATGGCTAAGGATATCAAAAACATAATAGTAAAGGATAACAATTATTTACTTACTATTAGGAAACTTAGGTTACGAAACTTCAGTAACAATATTCCATTTTTAATACTTTCTGACAAATTACCTGAAGGGCAGGTCTATAGAGAATATCCGGACGGTCGTATTGAGCTTCAGCAGGTAGTTACAGCGGGAAAGAAATTTCAATCCAGGTTAATTCAAAAGCTTGAATCTAACGACGCCGACCGCATAAGAAAAGAGTATGGATTACTCTAAGCCGACCTTGCTTGTTATTTCCGGGCCTAATGGAGCAGGAAAATCCACTCATATACAGACCATGTTACCAAAGGAATTTGACGGTATATGGTCATTTGACAGGGATCTAACCCGTACACAGTTTGAGGATGAATTAAGAAATGCAGGCACTGATCCTAATGATGTAACAAGGCTTGCGACGATCAGGATGGAGGAAAAGCTTGTTAAAGAAATGCAACTTGCCATCCAAAATAAACACCATTTCGTTCTGGAAACTCCACTTTCTCACCCTGACTATTGGAGATATCTGGATCTATTTGAGAAAAATGGGTATCAGATTCAATTGAATTATCTCTGTCTTGACAAAATAAGCGACCGCACGGCAAGAGTTGGCCAGCGAGTGCTTGAGGGTGGTCATTATGTTGATCCAGATACCATTAGAGGCGTATATGAAAAGAATCTTGAGCATATCAATAATTTTAACACCACCTTTCATGTAATCGAACTTTATGATGGGATGAAGGTGCCGATATTGTTAGCAAAAATAGAAAATGGAGAAGTGTTGTGGGCGGACAAGATAGCATTAAAGAAAAACTGGCTAAAAAAAGGAATGCCAGAAATAGCGGAGAAAATTCAAAATTTGAAAGCTTCTCAAAAGTAGATATTGAGCAGATGTTTTTATCGAAGAATCTGCCATCTTTCCCAACTGATGATGCAATAATTAAATATTTTAATTAAAAGTTTATCCTGTGTCGTAATAACATTCTCGATTTCTGAGCTGGCACTTGCGTCTCTTAATATTACTGCATTAAGCAGAATATTCGGATCAGGTAAAACATTAGCTAGTCCTTTCAACTCAGCTAATGCCACAGAAGAAATAACTAATTGCCGTAATATAGGTAAGGTTTCTACTTTTTCTCTCTGTGGAGGTAGTACAATAAAATCATTATATGGCTTATCAGTTTTCATACATAGAAATTATACATGAACAGTCACTCATGTATAGATAAGTTGTTTTTTTTTACATGACAAGTATCATATAGAATTAAAACGTTAATCATATTATTATCAATTCAATATCTGGAGCTACCAGATCACATGTCGGTGCTTATATAGCCAGTTTCCTGTTCAGATGTTGAGCCTTAAACTGCTTTTCAATTTATTTTGATAATGAAGTCCAGAATTGCAGAGAAATTATCTGCGAACTGGTTAGAATCCTCTCCCCCGTAGCCAGCTAAAAAGGGACAAATCATCACAAGTATGATTTGTCCCTTTTCATTTTTGGGGGATTCATAATAGACTTCTCACTATAGTTAGCCTTCTAAAGTGTTCGAATAGGCTATCTATCGGCTTAATATAAGCTTACTAAAATATCACTAAAAGGATATTTAAAGGTCATCTATATATCAAATCGATATTGAAGTGACCTTTAGGTGATCTTTTAGTGATATTTTAATGAGCTTATACGTACCTTAGAGAAACGATACAGAAAACTTGTATTTATAACCTCAAAACGACCTTTTTATGGCCATTGTTAAAGACAATATCCTCATGCAACTGGTGCGGGGCACCCTCGGCAAACAAATCACGATCTACGAAAGAAACGGGCAGATCATTATGGCGAAGAAACGCGGCCCTTCAAAGAAAAAGCCTACGCAAAAGCAGCTGGAGGCAAGGCATAAGATGACCATTGCTTCGATGCGTGCGCAGATAATGCTGGAAGATCCTCAGATAAAGGCTTATTATCAGTCGCTGGCAGGGCCGGGACAAAATGCTTATAATATAGCAGTGAAGGATGCTTACCGCAGCCCTGAAGTCCAAAATATCAGATTGGAAGGCGATGAAGTTGTAGTGACTACCCAAAATGAGTTTAGGGTAGCAGAAGTGGAGGTAAGGGTAATAGA
This sequence comes from Chitinophaga sp. S165, assembly GCF_003182155.1. Lineage (GTDB taxonomy): Bacteria > Bacteroidota > Bacteroidia > Chitinophagales > Chitinophagaceae > Chitinophaga. The sequence continues at coordinate 315,925 of NZ_QGTG01000008.1, read as the reverse complement.
CGCTGACGGTGTTATTACCGAGAGTGGGCGTGCATCTTCAGGCTGGAATGGGATTGATTGGCATTATAAGATCACCGTGCGACCTGCAGGCGGTAAAGTCATTGTGATAGTAAAAAGTTTGCCGGGGAATCGAACTGTAAAGGAATTGCTGCTTACATAAAAAACGGCTTCACGGTTTATGAATGGCTTCTTTCTGGTTAAGGAACATTCTCAAATATGCTTTAATTTACCAGCCTGCATGGATTATTTTGATATGTGTTGTTCCGCGTTAAAAGTGGATAGGCGTAGCCGTGACCTGATCTCACGAATGCCTCCAGGTTTTCAACTTGATCCTATTTTGATACCCTATTAACTTATTCTTAAAACAATAGCGTTTCCGTTCAAACTTCTATAGCTTGACAAACTTCGTTTTGAGATAAATCGTGATAAGCTATTCCCGGATTATGGAAAAGTGGAAATTTTGCATCTTATACTTCAACGGCCGCTATCCACCTGTACATAAACTGCTGATAGTCCTGTGCTGTTATAATTTGACTTTCTTATTCTCTATACTATGACAATACCATATAGATCTTTCGCCTTAACAGTAGCTGTATTATCTCTTATTCTCACTGCTTCCTGTGCCAACGAAGATCCGGAAATTGCTCACGACTCTTCCTACTTCAATGCTATCGAAGACAATGATATTGCGCTAACGGCTCCAGAAGCAGGCGATTGGCGCTATTCACACAACGAGAAAAGACAAGACCTGAAAGCTTATATAAAGGCCAGGCCTGTAAGACCAGGAGCCGACCATTCCACTATTTACCTCATGCCTGTAGGTGATTTTACCTCGCTTCAGCAAACTGCATTGAAACAGGTAAGGGAATACGTGGAAATCTTCTTTCAGATGAAAACTGTGTTACTACCTGCTATTAGTGATAGTGTTGTCACAGCGGTTGCATCAAGAGAGCATGATGGACATACGCAACTACGAGCTCCTTACCTGCTGGATAGCCTGCTAAAAGATAAATGTCCTCAGGGAGGTATTGCATTCATGGCTATCAGTGCAAAAGATCTTTATCCAAAAGATAGCTGGAACTATGTATTCGGATTAGCATCATATACAAAGCGGGTAGGTGTTTCCTCTATTTACCGTTTACAGGACGGCTACCTGGATACCGCCAATTACAAAACCTGCCTCACGAGACTGGCTAACATTTCCTCGCATGAGATAGGGCATATGTTTTCCTTACATCACTGCGTATATGCCAGCTGTGTAATGAACGGTTCCAATGGTCTGAGTGAAACTGACCGAAGTCCCCTCCGCCTCTGTTCCGAATGCCAGAAAAAACTCTTCTGGAATATCGCATATAACAATAAACGAAGGCTGAAACAACTAAGTGATTTCTGCAAAAGTAATTCCCTGCAACATGACTGGCTAACATTCAAAGCTGACCTGGATGCAGTAAACCAGTCCAATTAGTAAACAGGCCCCCTTACAACAAATACCACTGACTTTAACTTAAGTTAAAATCCAGGTCGACGATTCTACAGACCTTTGAGCAATAGATCAAAACGTCAATTTAAAATCGTCATGAAAAAGATCCTGGTTTATTGCAGTCTGCTCATGTTGACTACCATCGGCTGCTTCGCGCAGCATGAAAAATCTGCCCGTGGTCACGAGCGTAATCCATGGTATTCAAACACGGATACGGTTAAATTAAACGTGAGCAATGCAAAATGGAAGGAGGTACTATCTCCTGACCTGTATGCGGTGGCACGTGAAAAAGATACAGAGCGGCCATTCACAGGTAAATATTGGAAAAGTACGACCAGGGGCACTTACTATTGCGCTGTTTGCGGCAATCAGTTATTCCGATCGGATGCCAAGTTTGCAAGCAGTTGCGGTTGGCCCAGCTTCTACCAGCCAAGCCGGGCAACTGCTGTCCGTTATCAAACCGATGATTCTTACGATATGCACAGGACCGAAGTATTATGCGGCCGCTGTGATTCTCATTTGGGCCATATTTTTGACGACGGCCCTCCTCCTACTTATCAACGTTTTTGCATGAACTCCATATCTCTTGACTTCGAGCCAGATACAAAAAAATAACTGGCTCAATCCTTCACCTTTTCTACTGGTTTTTAACTTAAGTGAAAAACCGGTAGTAGAATAAGAGGGAATTTTGATACAGCAATTAATAAAAACATTATACAATGACATCAGCAACTCAATCCAATTTAAACGTTTCCAGCCAGGCTGTTGAAACTGCCAGTGCATTACGGAGACTATATTTTTTCCGCGCGGGTTTTTCCATCGTTTGGATCATACTGGTATTAGCATTGGCTAAAACCAATATCACAATAGCTACAGTTTTATTTATTATCTATCCGGCGTGGGATGCAATTGCCACATACTTTGATATCCAGGCGAACGCATCCTCTGCTAATAAGACACCACAGTATGTCAATGCAGTGATCAGCATTGCCACTACGATCGGTGTGATACTGGCCTTGCAAAAAGGTATTCCGCAAGCGCTGATCGTATTTGGTGCCTGGGCTATATTAACCGGCCTTATTCAACTGCTTTTAGGTTTGCGCAGACGTAAACAATTAGGTGGTCAGTGGCCGATGATCATTAGTGGCGGCCAGTCAATGCTGGCAGGAGTATCCTTTATAGCAATGGCACACGCGCCGAATCAAGGTATCACAACATTGGCAGGTTATGCAGCCTTCGGTGCATTTTATTTCCTGCTAACCGCCTTCGCATTGTCTAAAACCATCAAAGCCGGTCAGGCTACCTCCGCAAGCTGACACCAGCCGGAAATGGTCTATTGCTCAACATTTCAAAAAACTTATGAAGATCAACCTCCTGGTGACCGGCATGCTCTTTTGCAGTGCCGGCACCTATGCTCAAAACATGTTCAGTATGTCCAGCCAGCACCCGGCGGACACTCTCAGGAGCGAGAAGCATGAACAGGCGCTCCGTTATCCCTCACTTCGTCAGGCTTCGGTTACGGTAAACTTGTTCGGTTCCGGCAATTTTGATGCGAAGGTGAACGCTAAAGACTTCTCCAGCGGAAAAAGCCGCAATGCCCGGATCAGTTCCTTTTTTAACATACCGGTCGGCAGTTGGAGCGGCAACGTGATCAGCGCGACCATCTATCATAACGAACAGTTCTTTAATGTCAGGGAAGTGAAGAACCAGCTGGAACATCCACAGGTAAGCGAAGGAGACATCTCCAAAAGCACGCTCGGCCTGTCCCTGAACTTTTCAAGAACAGATGCCCTTTTCCACATCCCGGTGATATATGCGGTGGTGTTGACCGCTATGTCTGATAATCTGGAAACAGTAAACAGGTTCAATTTTAACGGCAGCATCGCCTTTCCTTTGAAGCGCACGCCTGACGTTTATTTCTCGCTTGGGGCGCTGGTACAAATAGATCCGTCCGTACCTTTTCCGGTATTGCCAGTCGTCAATTATTTCCGCAAATTGAATAACAGCGGACTACAGCTGATACTGGACCTTCCACAGGGCGCTTCGTTGAAACAATCGCTTTCCCGTAAAGCATGGATCAACCTGGGCACAACCTTTAATACTTATGCATCATTTTATAAATCCAGCGATCCCGCATTGCCCCGGCACTTCAGTTATAACACCATCGAGTTTAAAAGCGGGCCGGGCTTTGAATACCTCCTGGGCAAGTATATTATCATGGGAGTCAGTGGTGGTGTTAATAAGATCGCCTCTGCCAGAACTATAGCGAAAGGCAGCAATTACAATGATGCATTTATCAGGACAACAGGTAAATCTACTCCATATGGCGAATTCCGCATTTCGCTTTTACCATTTTAATAACCGGACAGTGAACAGATAACCGGGGCTTTATTTCGTTGCCGGCTATACTTGCCTGCTTGATCATACGGAGATCTTCTTTAAATTTATTTCAGATTTTAACTTAAGTTAAAATGCTGCCGGTTGACAATGCCGAACTTTGATAGGTTTGGCTGTGGTAACGGCATGCATTATAGACCCGTAAAATATTCGGTCATGAGTGAAAAAGATGAAATATTATCCCAGTATTTGCGAAACTTTGCGGCATTAACAGATCAGGATATTGCCGAAAGTCAAGCTTTCTGGAGGCCGCGTAAGATAGCCAAAGGAGATTTCTTCAATATGCAAAGTATGGTCTGCAACGACCTCGGCCTGGTCGTTAAAGGGATATTCCGTATTTATTACTCCGATCCTAAAACCGAAGAGGAAAAAAATCTTTTCTTTTTTTCAGAGAACCAGTTCGTCGTTTCCTTCAGAAGCTTCATCTCACGAAATCCCTGCTGGTATTTTATTGAAGCAATGGAAGATTCAGAGATCATTTTCATTTCCTACAAAGACCTCAACAGCTTGTATGAAAAGAATCTGAACTGGGGAAGGTTCGGCAGGCTGCTGGCAGAAACATTTTTCTCTTATGCACAATCGCGAACAGAAGAGTTCCTGTTCCTGTCTCACGAGAAACGGTTCCTCAGGTTAATGGAAGAACATCCTAATATCGTTGAGCGAATTCCGGCTTATCATATCTCTTCTTTCCTGGGTATTACCAATCCATCGCTCAGCAGGATCAGAAAAAGATTAAAGGATAATCAATCTAAATGAACCGGAGGATAGTCAGTAGTTATTATCAATCCGAACGTAATTCAAAAATGCAAAATGGGAAGCCCTTACAGAGAGCCTCCCATTTTAAAAAATTAATTAAAGGGACGGGGTAAATTTACTCTATTGGTGGCTCTCCTTTAAAAATCATCCTCGTCACATCTTCTTCCCCATTTTCCAATTTTACCTTCAGGCGGTAAGTTCCTTTAGCTAAAGGAGTACCATCAATTAAGCCGAAGTAATCGTGATAGATACCCCAGTCATCCCTGTCGCGACCCTTTTCTATTTTCATTGGGGTAATTGCCGATGTCAGGGTATCCACGGCCCATATCTGGGTTATCCTCGCATCGCTTCTGTAATCCAGTCCGAACATCGAATTAAAGCTTGAAAAAGTATAATACCCTTGATAAAACGCCATGTTTTTGAAGATGACCTTATTCTTGATCACCCGAACAGTATAATTCCTATCTGCTCCACTTTGAGAAGTGATTTTATACACTACATCTTTGCCATAGTCCGCCAGCATATCAAAAGACGGAGTAGCAGTAGCATTTGTCGATATTACAGCTTTATAGGGTTTCTGTAAAAAGAGATCATCCGATTCAAGTGCATAGAATAAAGCATATGCACCACCCGCGAGATTTCCGTAAAAATCCTGTGGGATAAACCGTTGTAACATTCCACTTTGATACAGTGCATATGGCTCCAGATATTTACCGTACTCCAGTCCGTGAACCGGCAGGAACAGGCTATCCAGGTTATTCCTTGTATTCCGCACTATAACATCATACTCACGGATACTTCCGTTCTCTGCTTTTACTATATAATGCACCGGGTTGGTAAAGTCAACTGTATCCTTTGGACCAGGTACTGAAGTTGCGCCATAAGGCAGTTCAATATCTGTCTTCATTGTAGTAATAAAGCTGGCATCCACGAACATATCCAGAAAGATCCGGTTGTTAGCTGAATCAATAGTCATTTCCGCAAGAGGATTTTTATCGTCTATTGTCATGAGCTTAAAAGAAGTAATGCTGTTCTGATCATTCAACCCAATTTTACCGGTAACGGTATAAGTTACAGTAGACTTATCTTCCGCTGTTATCGTACAAGTCACTGCTTTTGTAAGGTCAAGTGTCATATTTAACCCCAAAGAAGCTGTAGCCTTAGGGGAAATCGTAATGCTTACAGGAACAGCCGAAAGAGAGTAAGACGTTGGTACGTTAATATTAATGGTATGGGTGGCCTCATCTATTATACCATTCACGTCACCAACTTTAAACGTTAATATTTTCTTTTCACTGCTACCCCCAGTATTAACACCATCATTATCTTTTTTACAGGCAACAACGGACATTACTAACAATAAGGGAACAATGCATTGTTTTAGAAATGCTGATAATTTCATAGGGATGTTGATTATAGATTCATCTGAATTGCAATACGCCTGCAAATATATCAATTATTGTAATATAACTAAAGTGATAGCCCCACCAAGAAGCAAAACGGCCGGGTAGATACCTGGCCGTTTTAAATACAATCAACAAAACTAGTAACTAATAATTTCCGGTAATTACTTCACCTGGATCTTTTTGGTAAAATGAATGTTATCAGCTGCTGAACCGATCTGCAATTCAAACTCTCCCGACTCTACGATGTACTTCATCCTTTCATTGTATAGGCCAAGTTCCGATACCGGTATTTCAAGGTGTACCTTTAAGGTCTGTCCTTTTTTGATCAGTTCCTTCTTGAATGCTTTTAACTGCTGCACGGGTGTCGCTACCGAACTAACCATATCATGCACATATACCTGAATAACTTCCTTTCCATCCCTGTCTCCTGTATTTTTTACATCGACATCAATTTTGATGATATCTTTTCCTGTCAGCACAGAATCAGCCACCTTGCAATCCAGGTATTTAAAGGTCGTAAAACTCATTCCTGTACCAAAAGCCCAGAGTGGATCAGGACGATCAAAAATGTAGTGTCCTTTAGGATCTTCAGGACTGCCAGGCCTGTCAAATGGCTCATTACGGTCTGTTACAAAGTGGTTGTAATAGATAGGCGTATTTCCGGTACTTCTCGGAAAGGATACGTTAAGCCTTCCTGAAGGGTTTACCACACCAGTAAGTATATCCGCTAATGTGCTGCCTTGTTTTTCTCCTCCATACCATTGTACCAGTACTGCGTTTGCATTTTCTTTCACCCAGGGCATAGCCAGCGGCTTACCAGCAATAAACACAACAATAAACGGCTTACCGGTTGCTTTAACGGCTTCCAGCAATTCCTGCTGTGAACCAGGTAATTCCAGCGAACTAAGATCGAAGCCTTCCCCTGCTGTAGAATACTTCGGACTGCGGCCAAGAAAAGTGCTGCGTGTTCCTATTGCCACAATAGCGAGATCACTTGACGTCACATTTTTTACCGCATCAGCTATACCCGACTTGTCTTTGCTCCACCAGTCGCATCCCTGTGTATAATTCAACGTTACTTTATTGCCTATTGCTTCTTTGAGGCCTTGTAACAAAGTGGTGCCTTCTTTGGTATCTCCGCCAGTCCAGGAATAGTCTCCAAAAACGGTTTGATCGGCATTAGGACCTACTACAGCTATCGACTTATATTTTGAAATATCCAGCGGGAGGATGTTGCTGTCATTTTTAAGCAAGATAGCACTTTCATCCGCCACCATCTTGGCAATAGCAACATGTTCCGCATTGCGTACAACTTTACTTACTCTTGCCGGATCACCAAATGGATTATCAAACAAGCCCAGTTTGAATTTAACGGTAAGTACCCGGCGCACGGCATTGTCAATATATTTTATATCAAGCAGGCCTGTTTCTACTGATCTCTGGAGTGTTGCTTCATAAGCGCCATCCACATCCAGATCAACGCCTGCGATCAACGACTTGATGGCTGCCTGCTCCCTTGAATCAACTGCATGATGAAACGACTGTAACCGTTCTACAGAACCCCAGTCAGAATAAACATAGCCTTTAAAGCCCAGTTCTCCACGCAATACATCAGTCATATAATAACGGGACCCGCTCACTGCAACGCCGTCATAAGAGCTATAACAGGACATAACAGACAGCGGATCAGTATTGGCTATCACCTTCGCAAAAGGATACAGATACAGGCTCCGCATATCCCGTTCTCCTCCACTGACGTTTGCACAGTTAAGCCCTCCTGCCGGCGAACCATGTGCCACAAAGTGTTTGGGAGTGCAGGTAATATTAAACGATTGATAACCTTTTATAAAAGCTGTTCCCATCTCCGAAATAAGATATGGATCTTCACCAAACGTTTCCTCAACACGTCCCCAGCGAAGTTCACGGGCAATATCTAACACGGGTGAGAGTATCTGATGAATGCCGATAACCTGCGCCTCTTCTCCGGCAGCCGTGGTCATCTTCCTGATCAGTGTCGGATTGAAGGTACTACCCTGCGCCAGTTCATGCGGGAAGATGGTACAGTTGTTCTGCAGAATGCCCTCTATGCCTTCTACTGCCGTAAGCACCGGAATACCCAGGCGTGTTTTTTTCAGCATATAGGTCTGTAGTTGCTGATACATATCTGCACAGTCCTGGGCATTCATACCCATTTCATGTGTACAACCAAAACTTTCTCCATTAAAAATACGTTCTATTTCTTCAGTCTTACCTGCGCCACGGTTTTGTAGCTGCAGCACCTTTTCCTTTAGCGTCATACGTTTCAGCAGATCTTCCACACGCGCAGGTATTGGCACCTTTTTGTTTTTATATAACGTATCCTGATCTGTGATCCCTCTGGCATATCCGCTGCTAACAGTCAAAGCCAAAGCGATAATCATTATTTGCTTCATTATTTACGCACTATATGGTTATTAAAAGGTTCTGCAGCGAGTTTGAATCCGTCCTTATCAACTGCACTATTGTCAAACTCGATCTCTACTGTTTTTGTCTCACCGTTCATCAGAGAGAAGTAATTATCACTGAAAATGGCAGGTAGTATCTGCTTGCCGTCTACGGCATTTGTGAGCATCAGCCTGATACCAAAAGCAGCAGTTGCCGATGATACCGGATTACTGATCGTAGCGGTAACATAGGTTTTACCATTTGCTTTGGTAGTCTTGTACTGTAGTTTCAGGTCGGATTTTCCGAGTGTGTTCAAGGCTGTATAATCTTTACGTTTATTGCCACGCCAGTAGAAGTTCTCAGATATAGGCTGACCATTTTTGCCGGTTAGTTTCAGTTTGATGAAATGTACATCACTCAGACCTGGGCTTGCCACATCGCCCTGGTATACTTCAAAATCGAACAGCGAGTATCCCCACCAGCTGCCACGCTCAATTCCATGCATTCTTACGTAACGGGCAGTCACTTCGGGGAATCCGATCTTCTGCACACCAACACGTCCTTCATCGGTGCGGTAAACCTGGCGCCACCTTTCATTATCGTCGGACACTTCTATTTTGAATGATTTACCATAAGCATCTTCCCAGTTAAGTCCTACTCCGTTCACTATTTCTGTTTTACCCAGGTCCACGCAGATCCATTCGTCATCACCATATCTGCTGGCCCAGCGTGTTTGTGGGTTGCCGTCGTTAGTGGCTGCCGGATCGCCATCCTGCGTAGAAGATGCAAATATCCTTTTACCTTTTGCCAGGTCTGTGTGGTCCGGGCTTAAATCCAGTTTGAATGCTTCAGCAGCGCTATTGGCTGGTGATGAGAGGTTAGCAGACATGCTATATTGTTTTACAATACGTCCATCCAGGTTATAAATGTCTGCAGTAGCGGTAAGGTCTGTAGCCTCGCTGCGGGTGGTATTTACGACCTTAATAGCATTGGTAACAGGGTTCCACTGAATGTGTAATGGCTCACATGCTTTTTTAGCGCCAAAATAAGCCCCTGTGAGGTCGTAGTAATAATCATAGGTTTGCCATACCATAGAAGGGTATGCAGATTGGCTCATCCAGGTCATTACACCGGAAGCGTCTTCACCAATATGATCAAGCCATCCTTCATACATGGCTTTATTGCTTTCCATGTTTACAAACTGCGCCTTACGGCAATAATCTTCGATGCCTTCAGGTTTGCCATATCCCTGGGAGATCATTTGATCATATTCGTCAGGGCCGGCATTAAATGCGTTCGGACCAAAAAAGTGCTGGTTCCACATCTCGTTACGTGGCCACCATTTATCCTGCGGCATAAACTTTTTAAAGCTCTCCATGTTCACAAAAACAGCGGTACCGATCTCACTACGCATACCCCAGCCTTTGTTCCCGCCAAGCCCTGTTGGATAAGCAGTGAAGTAATACCGGGGATCTTTAGCCATCCACGGGCCACTACCCGTCAGGCTTTCTGCATGGGAGTTCGGTTGATAATAGCGGTCTCCTCCATCGAAAACGCGCACATCTTCTCTGAGCCAGTTATTCAGCGGAGGCTCCGGCCAGCCTTCGTTATCGGGACACCAGATAGCTATGGCCGGATGATTCCTGACACGTTTAATTTTTTCTATTGCATTGGAATTAAAAACATGGAGATCGGCCGGCAGATTTGGATTTGAATTCAACCAGAATTCATCCCAGATCATGATACCGTATTTATCGCAGGCCTCATAAAATTCATCATCAGTAGTATGACCTATCCAGTTACGGACCATATTAAAGTTCATTTCCTTGTGCAGGCGGATCTTCGTATCGTATTCAGCACCACGGCAACGTAACATGTACTCTGACATTCCCCAGCTGCCGCCTTTGATAAACACAGGTGTACCATTGATCGCGATATGCAGCACGTCACCGGTAGTATCATAGCTATAGCGTTTAACACCAAAACGAAGATGTTTCTCATCAGAAATATTATCACCTACTGTCAGCTTCAGGTCCAGATCATAGAGATTAGGATCGCCATAACCGTTGGGCCACCATAGGCGGGGATTGTTTAACACAAGCTGTTCAAAATCACGTTTTGTTAACTTGAGGTCGCGGGTGCTGCCATGATTGACACGCACCTTCTGTGAGAACTGGATATTACCCGGCATGATAGTGCCTTGCAGCATACCATCCACATCACTTGCTGAATTATTTTTCACCTCCATTGACAAAGTCACATAGGCCTTTGCGTTCGTAGGCAGATCAGTGCGTACCCAGGGGTCCTGTATGGTAAGAGCGCCACTGCAACTAAGGAAAACCTTATCAGTAATACCGGAATTTAATCCCGGTACATAAGGGATCCAATCCCATCCGGCACTTGCCACATAGTTAGGGCTGCCCACGTTTGCAAGCGGCTGTATGGGTACACTTACGAGCACTGCCAGCACATTATCTCCATTAGCGTTAGCATCATTAGTAATGTCGAAACGGCCGTGGTCCATAAACCCATTCAGATTGCCGATCAATTTTCCATTCAGATAAACGCTTGCCTTTCTGTTAACGCCGTTGAAATTTAGCCAGACTTTTTTGCCGGCGTAGGTTGCAGGGACTTTAAATGTAGTCCTGTACCAGAAATCCCTGTCATATTTACTGCGATCTACTTTATAGATATTATCGCCGAAATTCGGGTCCTGTTCTTTACCTGCTGCTACAAAGGAAGAAAAGGTAGTACCGGGTACGATGGCTTTGGTCCAGTCAGATGTTTGCGTTTGAAGTTCTCTTCCTTTTATACCTGTTTCTGCATCTGCTTTTACATACCACGTCTGTTGATCTGAGCTACCCAGGTTGACAATATTCACCTGCGCAGCTGCAACTGTTGAGAATCCGAGGGCGGCCATTACAACCAGCGTCCTGCTTAATAGTTGGTTCATTCCAGTCATTAGAAAATTGAGCTTTTAAATATTCCTGTAACAAAATGCCGGCATTATAAGCACCGGCATGCAAAGCAGCCATACACCTATAGGCACATGGCTGCATTATTAATTTTTATCTTATTCTGAGTGCCACTTTTTTGAACTGCAGGTAAGTATAGACTGATCCGCTTACTACCCAACCGAGGGATACAGTGGTTTGCTGTGTAAGTGTAAACGTAAGTGTATGTGTTCCACCAATGCTACCGCCATCGCCATGAAATAATGCCAGCACGGCGCTATTGCCATTCAGATTATCAATATCAGGAAGTGTTGTGCCAGTAGCTACCACTTCATTGGCATCGATAGTTCCTCCGTAGCCCGCAGTCACCACATCCAGGTCGTAAGTACCGGCCGGCAGGGTAATGGTTTGAAATACTTTACCGTTCACCAGTGGTGCATCGCCCCAATTTTTTGACTCGAAATGAATGCAGCCACCATTGTCGGTAGACCATCCGCCACCCTGATTATTATCCTGGTTCATAGCATTTGCGTTCACCTGCCAGTCGCGAGGCAAGCCCCACTTTCCATTTCCGTTATCACTCCTGTAAAAAGGATCGCCCGGGTTCTTTATAAACACCGCTGTTACATCGCCCGCACGCGTGATCTCAGCAAAATTGCTGACATCTGCCACCTTAAATGTATCCAGGGCATTCCGTTGAGGAATATAACTGGATTGATAGGTTACCGTGGTCCCGAATTTGAAATCTGACAAGGTCACACCACTGCTGTCGGGCGATAACTCAACTGTGTTCAGTACGTCACTATTATTAGTGTATTGAATCTGCGTAGTTGTATTGATGGAATCGGGTGTATTGAATTGTACCCTTACACTGCCATTTATCAGGTCCAGCAGATACGGCGTACCCGCGTTGTAGGGACGGTTAAAGAGACCACTTTGATATTTTGTACCATACACCCTGACACCGTTTAAATCCACGGCTATTGATCTTCTTCCCTGCGCATCTATGGAATAAACATTGAAATTATATGTACCCTCACTCAAGCCCGGAACGATCACAGTCGCCGTATCGGCCGGGTCATGACTGTCGGCCGTAAGCGTCAGCGAATCCTGTTTATTATTCCAGTAGATCTTGTAACTCGTGATCTTTGGGTCCGGGCTGGGATTCCAGTAAAGCATCGTACGCAGGTTACCTGCCCTGTAACCCGCATTCTGGATAATACCAGGATAATAGATCTCTCCGTCTTCCAGCAGATCTTTATAGGCTTCGTTCTTTTTTGAACAGGCCATCATGGTAACTGCAAATAACAGCCAGCTTATATTTTTTATATTCAGTTTCATTGCTTTGCTCGTTGTTGTGGTTATTGCGGAACACCGGAGAATGTTACTTCCCGGATAATTGTGTAATCAAGTCCGAACCAGGTATCTTTTACCACTATCCGGATATACTTTACAGGAGGGATGCCTGCTGGCATGCTAAAGTCAATACCATTATTCACATATGCCCTGTCAGCCGCATTAGTTTGTCCCTGTGGCAGCCCGGATGGAGGATCCGGCACACGGAAATTCCCGAGGCATACCCAGTCCCCTGTCTGCGTACCCTGTGGCACTCCTCCCGGAGTAGTAGCATCGGCAGGGTTTTCAACGTTTGAACCATAGACGGTAAAGTTCTTCGGATTATTAGCGCCATAGTCCCTGAAGTACATCATAAAGTGAGTTAACGTGTAGCTTTTCCCAATACCGAAGGAGCATTGCATTAGTCGCTGGCTGGTACCGATGGTCGTCTGCCAGGCGTTAGCACTGTTGTCTTCCGTGATATTGCCATCAAACATGTTTTGTACTACACCACCATAACCAATTACGGCATCGCTAGGCATGAGGTAAGGAAAGAAGTCCTTTTTATTGAGCGCCTCTTCATAACCCGGTGTGACCGTTACCACCATGGTATCTGAAATATTGCCATACCTGTCAGAAACATAAACACCGAATTTCGTTGCCTCCGGTTTATAGCCCCTTAAAGAATAATTAATGGCTGCCAGGCTGGTATAATTCTCATTCGCTATTGCAAAGTTGCCTGTTACAGGGTCTACTGTAAGCGTATTGATCGCAACAGCATTTTTACCTATGTTAGATGCCTGGATATTGATACCTCCATAGTCTGCTCCTATTTTAAGCGATTTTCTTATTAGTGCATAATAAGGCGTATCAGGATGCACCGTAACCGTTACGGGATCTGAAGCAATATTAGAACGGGTAACTGCCTTTAACGTCACAGTATAATCCCTGGCATCATGAAATCCTTCCAGGCGAAGCGTATCAAAGAAATAACTCGATTTGATCTGGCGGGAAACGCCTTCACGGATATCATAATTAGCCACTACGTACAGCAGGTCCTGATCGTTCGGCAGATCATATTTCACAACTGCTGCCCCGTTATAGTTAGTCACCTTTACATTGGTAACAGGTCCGGGTTTATCTTTACCGGAAGCGTTTGGCTGCCGGTAAACATCATCTTTATTGCAGGCGCTTATAGTAACTGTTGTCAGGGCAATTACCAGTAAGGCTGTTATATTATATTTTGCTTTATTCCAGATCATAAATTAATGTGTAAATGGTTTATCAAAATCATACTACCAGGCTGGATTCTGAACAAGGTTGCTGTTTACAACAAGACTGTTTGTTGATATTGGCCACAGGTAATCGCGGGTACCAAACACTGGTATCGCCACATTCTTTGCCCGGTAGTAGTTGATCGCCTGATCTTCATAAACACTCCATCCTTTCAGCGGAGCACTTAACACTATCTGTAATTCTTTCCATCTTCTTAAGTCCCATCCGCTCTGACCTTCAAAACATAATTCTATACGGCGTTCCTGATGAATGATATCCCTTAGACCATCCTTACTATTCGGTTTATCGGGGTTCCTTGCATATGTTGCCCAGGATGTTATTACGCCCTGCAATCCTGCGCGGTCCCTTACTTTGTCGATATATGATAAAGTTTCTGCTGTTGGCCCGTTCACTTCATTTAGCGCCTCTGCGTACAATAGATAAAGTCCCGCCATACGCATTACCGGCATGGAAAAGTCTGTCCAGTTAAATCCGTTATCATACACGGTGAGATAGTTGGCCAGTTTCTTAGGCCAATAGCCGGTAATATTTGTTTTCTGCAATGTTTTGGGACCTGCCAGTGAAGACTGTCCGCGTGCTTCCACATAATGCGGGTTTGAACCATCCAGTATCCCGTTTCCAAACCAGATGCCGCCATCGAACCCGATACTGGCATAGAACCTTGTTTCGCGGTTAAAATGGGCTTTAATAGTTGTATACCCTTGCTTGATATAAGCAGCGTTATCGGCATCTCCCATCTGCAGCTGGTTACGACCACCATAGTCCCAGTTCTTATCCTCTTCTATCGGTACGCCATTGCTGGTATAAAACAGATCGGTAGTAGAAATAGGCACTGCAAAGTAGGCAGGGTTATCATTATCATTCTGGTTAGCCCGTTGTGTCATACGTGGTATGCAATACTCCTGTCCATGCCATATCGCATTTAAAGACCAGATCAGTTCCGTATTGATATCCCAGCGTTGCGTAAGTGCGGTTTGGAAAACCAGTTCCTGTCTGATCTTGTCAGGTACATTGGTAACGCCCGGTGCAGGAATAAACGCAGTATTCAGGTGCAGCCCCACGCCTTCACTTATATCAATCGCTTCTTTACATGCCGTAGCTGCTTTTTGCCATTTGGCTGCGTCGTAAGCAGGAAAAAGCAAAGTGCCTTCGTTGTCTTTGAAACTAGCATAATCCGGATTCCCATTGAATAACGGACTTGCAGCTGTCATAAGCACTTCTGCTTTAATAGCCATAGCAGCTGGTCTGGTCACTCTTCCCAATTCTTTGGCCGGGTTGTCGATGCTGGCAGGCAAATCCGGTATTGCTTCATCCAGCAGGCTGGTAATGTAATTTACCACAGCATCTACCGGCTGACGTTTTACCCTGACTTCTTCCGGACTTGCTTCAACCGGAAGATTCTTGTCCACTATTGGAATGGGACCGTAAAGGCGGAAAAGGTAATAGTGATAATATGCTTTCAGGAACTTGGTTTCTGCTATCCACCTTGTCTTCTCCTCTGCCGACAGATCTGCCGGTTTGTCGATATTTTCCAGCATCGTATTACACTTCCTTATAGCCTTATACATGGCCACACCGTTACCGGAACCATCCCAGTAATTCAAACCCGGGTTACCTGCATTCTGCGTACCGGTAATTAATGCAAAACCGGTTATATCGATCGGGTTGCCCGGTAGGTTCATTGGGAATATTATCTCTGACGACATCGTAAAGCCCGGGCTCCTGTTAAGATCATTGAGGTTCTGTATGGCATTATAACATGCAAACAGATAGTTTTCCGCCTCATTTCTGCTTCTGAAAGCATAATCCAACGTACCTACATCGGGAGGCACCACATCCAGGTATTTTTTACAGGAGCTGCCGGAAAGCAGCAGACCGATAAGGCATAAATATTTATATAATGATTTCATATTTCTCGCGCTTGTTTTAGAGATTGACATTGAGACCGGCATTGAATACTTTCTGTATAGGATATGCGAAGCCACTACCACCCAGTTCAGGGTCCCAGAGCTTAAATGAGCTCCAGGTTAGCAGGTTCAACCCATTAATGTAAAACCTGCACTTCTGGATGCCCAGTCGTTTGATGACTGGAGCAGGAAGTGAATAACCTATTTCTGCGGATTTAAGACGCAAATAGGAACCATCACGCAACCACCATGTGCTGGCTTGCAGGTTATTTTCTATATCATTCTTGTTGACGCCTAAACGAGGATACAGTGCGTAGATATCCTGATTATCTTCAGACCAGTGACTGTCAGCAAACTGTTTTAGCAGCTGCGTATTGCCATAAACATACTGATCCGGGCTTTGTACAAAAGGGCTTACCCTGTTAGGATCGATAAAGAAAGATACCCTTGCCTGTCCCTGGAAAAATGCCGACATATCGAAACTCTTATACTGTATTGAGAAGCCGCCGCCATATATGATTTCAGGCACCTGCGGATAACCGACAAAGGTTTGGTCGCGCTGATTGATCACGCCATCACCATTGAGATCACGATACTTGATATCGCCACCTCTTGGTGCTTTTCCTGTAGATGAAAAAATCTGTGACGGTGAACTTTGTGCTTCTGCATCATCTACAAAAAGGCGTTCGGCAACATAACCATAGCCTGAACGGATGGGATGACCGACTGTATGACGCCATGGTTCCGGATAATCCGGCTCTTCGTAATATGTGTACTTACTGGCTGCAAGTGTAAAGTTACCACGGCCGGATACCAACAGGTTTTTCCCCAGCTGGCTTCTGTAATCCGCAGAAAGATCAATTCCTTTTGAACGGGCTTTACCCAGGTTAGCATAGATATCAGCTTCCAGCCCGTTGGTAGTGGGGATATAAGAGCGTTTCTGCAAAATGTTATAACGATTGTAGTTATAATATTCTGCCGTGATGTTCAGGTTTCTGAGTGTTGTAAGCTCCAGCGCGAGATTGAGTTGTTTGGAAGTCTCCCAGGTTACTTCAGGGTCCGGATAGTTATCAATAGCCACACCTGGTCTGTTATAACCACGGTTGATCCCGAATTCAGCGCCTCCGCCACCGGCCAGGTTCACGTTAGAACTATAGAAGAACCTTCTGTCGCTAATGGCATCGTTACCTACCAGGCCATAACTTCCTCTCACCTTCAACCTGTCCAAAATGTTATGCAATGGTTGAAAGAACTTTTCTTCGGACACCAGCCAGCCACCACCAATAGTGGGGAAGAACCCGAAACGGTGCTCTTCTGAAAATCTTTCTGATCCATTGTAACCGAAGTTAAACTCAGCGAAGTATTTGCCTTTATAATTATAGGCGGCGCGACCTGCAAGGCCCATGTTCCTGTGTGGCAATGCGTCCACCAGTTTAGCGGCGTTTGAATAAACGATCTGCTGCCTTGTCAGTACCAATGTACCTGAAACATTGTGATCTTTTATCTGCCTGCTATAATCGAGGTTACCCTGTACATACACATTGGTATTTATAATTGAGCCACCGGGAAAATATTCCAGGTATTCTATGGCATCTCCCGGCTTCTGATTAAGCCAGTTAAGGGTGTAACTGTTCTTTGCCCTATCGTAGGAAGCCACGTTATAATAAAAGGGTTTGTAGCCCAGGTTAGCATCAAAATAAGCATACCTGTTCGTCTCGAACAGACCATGAAAATGAAGTCCTTTCGTCAGGAAATCCAGTTTCTGATTTAATTCCAGCTGTGCCAGTACGCGGGACTCAGAAGAGGTTTTATGCCCTCTCAGCAACAATGCGTAAGGATTGTTAAACGGGATGCTGTTAAAAGTACCCTGCGGCGCGCCAAAAAGAATATGTTGTGTAGCCAGGTTGGCAGAATCTGCCGGGAAATAAGCAGGAAATAAAACAGGACTGGTATGTAACGCCAGGTTATAGATATCTGAATTAAAGGTACCATCGGTCGTTAGCGGCCCCTGATAAGAACTAAAAGTACCGCTGAACCTTAAGATGACCTCCGTGGTTTTGGTAAGGTTCAGGTTAACGTTGGAACGTAACTGATAGTTCTGAAATTTAATATTGTTGTCATTATTGTTGTTCCTGTCTTCGGCAAGGTTGCCGTGATCCAGGTTATAGGAACCCGCTACATAATATCTTGCCAACGGACTCCCCCCACTGATGCTCATATTACCACGCTGGGTGCTTGTACGCTTTTTCAGCAGTACGCTTAACCAATCAACAGCGGGATACACATACGGATTATAACCGGGGGCTTTGTTAATCGTATTGATCGTGTTATTGATCTTATCCTGGTTAAAAGGCAATGGTTGTGTCGGGTCACGGGTAAGCGTTCCTTCATTAAACAACTTCATATAAGTGACAGGATCAGCTATCTGCAGCGACTGTGTATTCTGCGAAATAGCATTTTCCAGCCTTACGTTGATGGCCAATTTACCCATCTTACCTTCCTTTGTATTTACCAGGATAACGCCATTAGCACCACGTGCGCCGTACAATGCCGTTGCGCTGGCGTCTTTCAGGATAGAAAAACTGGCAATATCGTCCACATTCAAACGGGCCAGGTCATTTGTGCTGAGCTCAATATTGTCAATGAGGATCAGTGGATCTACCTTATAGCCAAATGTGGTAACACCACGGATAAAGAACTGTGCATTATCCTGACCGGGTTGTCCGGTGGGCTGATAAGCAATGATACCAGCCGCTTGCCCGCCCAGTGCCATCGTCAGGTTACTTGCAGGAATTTTAAGATCAGCCGGCCTTACCGATGTTACAGACCCTACAACAGCTTCTTTACGTTCTTTCTTACCGAAGGCCGTGATCACCACTTCTTCTGCGCGCCTGATATCATCCTGCAACACCACCTTCAGCGTTTTATTAGTGCTGGTTACTGTAAAATTCTGGCTTACAAATCCAACATACGAAACCCTCAACACAGCACCTTCTTTTACGGTCAGGACGAAGTTCCCATTTCCGTCTGTCACAGTACCCAACTTAGGGTTATCCACAACAGTAATAGTAACACCGGGCATGTTTTGTCCTTTGGAATCGGTGATATTACCCGTTACAGTAATGTCGGCTGTAGGTGCCTCACTGATGTTTTTTTTAACGGCTCCGCTTTCATGGACCACCCCTATACTAATATTTTTATCGAGGATGGAATAATTCAGCGAGGTGTTCTTCAAGGCTTCTTTCAACGCGGTTTCAAGTGGCGTGTTATCAAAGTCTGCATTGAACTTTGGCAGATCTTTGATCATCTTTGCCGACCATACAACATTGTATCCGGTCTGTTTATTTACTTCGACAAAAAACTGCTTCAGGGAAATATCCTTTTCATGCAGCGTTAATCGTTGAGCATACACGGATGCATTCGCGTGTAACAGGGAAAAGAAGAGCAATACGGCGGTGATCTTCATAAATCGCAGAATTTTTCCTGCCAGGCCCGGAGGCCTGCAAGTGTTGACGGTAAAAAATTGTGGCATCTGTCTAAAGACGGTTTAAATAAATAACGTGTTCAATTGTGGTAAGATGGACCCTGACTGTACCTTTAGGTACGTTGCCCCTGGCATAATTAGTATTAATGATTGTGTTTTGTTTTTGGTTGTTTGTCAGCCTATTTCCTGCTAATAATCACGGTAGTTCCTTCCTGGCGGAAATGAACGGTACCGGTATTTTCCAGGAGATCAAGCAGTACAGAGATATTACTCTGACGGGTTGCCACCACGCCAAAAGTTTCATTACGCAGACTTTGATCTTCGAAAACATAACTGACGTTATACCAGCGCGCCATTGCTTTCATGATGGTTTCCAATGATTGATCATCAAAGCGGAAATAACCATCCTTCCAGGCAATCACGTCATCAGTATTAACTTTCGAAACTTTCATCGCCCCCTGGTAATGTGCCTGTTCACCCGGTTTGAGTGAAGCCTGCTGAGTACCGGCAGTTATGCGCACTGCACCACTAACCAGCGTGGTACTAACATCCGGCTCGTCTGCATAAGCTTTAATGTTAAACTCTGTTCCCAGATCTTCTGTCATCACCGAGCCGGTGTACACTCTAAAAGGCATGCGCTCATTATGGGTTACCTCAAAATAGGCTTCACCCGTTAATTCTACACGCCGCTCGCTGGCATTTAAGAATGTGACAGGAAATTTGACGCTGGACATTGCATTGAGCCAGACGGTCGTCTTATCTGGCAATACTACCTTGAACTGGCTGCCTGCCGGCGTACTGATAACATTATAAGCAACCGCGCCATTTGCAGCGGACTGCCCTTCTCCTTCTTTAATGTTATATACTAACTGCCCGTTGGCCGCCTTCGTAACCGTGACATTGCCCTGCGTAGCGATATCACCGTTTTCAGCATCGGAAAGGAGTACCTGGCTTCCGTTAGAAAGGGTCAGGATAGCGCCCCCCGCCTGTTTAGCAGGTGCAATCACCGCATGCTGTGTTATCTGCTGTTTGGATCTGTATTTCAAAAGGTATAGACTGGCGGCTGTAACTGAAAGTAGTGCAACAGAAGCAGCGACCGCCCATTTTTTCCAGCTGCGTTCCGGTGTATTCAAACCGGTAGCTTCATTAATACGGTCCAGTAATTCATGATAAACTTCGTCCTCATCTTCATAGGATACAGCATCGCGGTATGACTTTTCCCTATACCATAAGGTCAGTTCCTCCTTTTCGGCTTCGGTAGCTGTGCCATCGGTGTACTTCTTTATTAACTCGTTAATTCTCTGTAAATCCATGTTTTAGTTTGCCAGTGGAATTATATAATCAGTCTACAGTTCTAACAGTTATTCAGCCTGATCGTATTTACAACGACGGCCGCGTTCATAACGTACGCATATATATAGTGTACATGAAAAAGGTGTTGCACCCTATGGGAAGGAAAAAAAATTTATTTGCGCAGCAATAAGACCTGGACAATGGTCAATAGTGGGATACCATGATTTTTCAGTTTACCACGGATAATACGCAGCGCCCTGTTCAGGGTGTTTTCGACTGTTTTCTTTGTAATACCCGCCTGTTCGGCAATTTCTTCATTTTTGAGGCCCAGGTTACGGCTGTAATGGAAGACCAGGCGGCATTTCTCCGGCATTTCCTCTACAATGCCGTCGATCATATCTTTCAGGAACCGGGCATGGAGCTTTTCCTCTTCTTCATAAAGATCATCGAAAACATAGTTTTCCTTTGCGAGCAGGGCACGACGCTGCTCTTTCCGGTAATATTTAAATACCTGGAACTTAACGGCAGTGGCCAGAAAAGCCGGCAAACTCTGGATCTCGTAGCTATGACGTTTCTCCCAGAGGTCAATGAAAACCTCCTGAACAATGTCTTTGGCAATATGACCGTCTTCATTGTGGTTTAATGCGACAGTAAGCATCTTCTTCCAATACCTGCTGTAAATTTCGTTATAGGCGCCTTTTTTACTTTGTTTAAGGCCTTGCAACAGTTCTTCATCTGTGTATTGTCCGTATCCCATAATCAACCATCTAAGAAGAAATAACGTGTGATTTTCCCCCGCTTACATGACATCGGCGACCTTTTTACAGGTATAAAAAGACCATTACCTGAGTGGTTCTCTAATTCAGCTATCGGACAAAGGTAATAAATAGTTATTGGCACATGGCAGGCTCCACATGAATTTCATATAAAGTAGCCAGCGGGCGGGACAAAATTAACGGAGAGAGGTCAACACATTGGCTATCATATGTATAATTAGTTATGCTTATATCATGCGCCGTTCAATCCCTGCGGCACGTGCTTTCTGATTTTGATCACCACTCTCTTTGCAGCCGGCATATTACTCCCCTCTACCACGTTATTAATAGAGATCAGCACATTGGTTTCGGGGAAATACGTAACCGTGTCTTTTTCAGGGATACTATAAGATACTACTACAAACAAACGCGCCACCCGTTCTATACCGTCATCGTAATTAAACAGGTCAACTTTATCTCCCTCCGCAAAACCGGCTTTCTTCATGTCAGCAGGATTCATAAATACGACACGCCGCTCATTTTTGATGCCCCGGTAACGATCTTCCAGGCCATAGATAGTCGTATTGAATTGATCATGCGTACGGGTGGTAGCCATCGCGTATTCATCATCTGCCAGTTGATTTAGCGGTACAGCAGTTAGTGAGAATGCCGCATGGTTGCCGGAGGATGTGCTTTTAAACTTCCCCTCCCTCGGACCGTTTGGAAGGTAAAAGCCACCGGGCTGGCGTACTTTTTCATTATAATCTTCAAAACCAGGTATACACGCAGCTATCGCATCGCGAACAGCGTCATAATCATTTTCAAACAGTTCCCAGTCCACTACAGAGCGCTGACCGAGGGTAGCCTTTGCCATCCCGCAAACGATATGTGTTTCGTTCAACAATTTATCAGATACCGGCTTCAATATTCCTTTGGACGACTGGACCACGCCCATAGAATTCTCCGTACTAACAAACTGCGCTTCGCCATTCACCATATCTATATCGCTGCGGGAGAGCGTTGGAAGTATCAACGCTTCTTTTCCATGCACCAGATGTCCGCGATTCAATTTGGTAGAAACATACACACTCAGCTTCAGCTTTCGCATGGCTGCTGCTGTAAATGTAGTATCAGGCGTGGCGGAGAGGAAATTCCCTCCCATTCCGAAGAATACTTTTACTTTTTCTTCATGCATCGCCCTGATAGCATTGACCACGTCATAACCATGTTCTCTTGGTGGCGCAAATCCAAATACGGACTGCAGGCGGTCTAACTGATCATCCGTAGGTTTTTCAACGATCAGCATTGTCCGGTTCCCCTGTACATTGCTGTGGCCACGGACAGGGCACACGCCACCGCCAGGAATACCAATGCTGCCCTTCAACAACAAAAGGTTGACAATTTCTTTTAGCATCTCTACTCCGTTCTTCTGTTGCGTAAGTCCCATACCCCAGCATACGATAATACGTTTCTTATCCACCAGCATATCCGCCGCCTCACGTATTTCATTTACATGAACACCGGATGCCGCGACCAGGTCTTCCAGGCGGTATGTTTTCAATTGCCGGATAAATTCATCATATCCAACGGTATTTTTAGCAATAAACGATTGGTCGAACACCCAGCCGGAAGCCTTTTGTTCCGCTTCGTATAACAACAACTCGATCGCCTTCAGCAGTGCCATGTCACCATTGATCCTTACCTGGAGAAACAGGTCAGCCAGCCTGACGCCATGCCCTATTACCCCATTCATGTGTTGAGGATTCCGGAAGCCCATTAAGCCCGCTTCAGGCAGTGGATTGATAGCGATGATCTGAGCACCGTTCCGCTTTCCTTTTTCGAGAGCGCTCATCATACGCGGAGCATTGGTGCCCGGATTATGACCTATAATGATAATGACATCTGTATCATAAAAGTCTTCCAGTTTCACTGAGCCTTTACCCAAACCGATGGATTCACCGAGGGCCAACCCGGAGGTCTCATGGCACATATTGGAACAATCAGGCATGTTGTTGGTACCAAACTCTCTTACAAACAGCTGGTAAACAAAAGAAGCTTCATTACTGGTGCGGCCGGAAGTATAAAAGGCCGCTTCATTAGGGGATTGTAAAGCATTCAGGTGGGTGGCGATCTTTTTGAAAGCATCATTCCAACTGATAGGTTGATAGTGAGTACCGCCTTCCGGCATATACATAGGCTCCGTCAGACGGCCCTTTTTTCCGATTTCATAGTCGGTAAGCTCTGAGAGGTCAGCCACTGCATTTTCGGCGAAAAAAGCGGCCGTAAGTCTCTTTTGGGTGGCTTCTTCAGCAAGGGCTTTGACACCATTCTCACAATACTCAGCTATGGGCGAACGCTCGTCATCCGGGTCCGGCCAGGCGCAGCTGGGACAATCGAAACCTCCTTTCTGGTTCATTTTCAGTAAGGCCATCATGCCTCTGATGGCAATATGTTCTTCCCTGAAATCGCTGAGTGCCGCCAATACGGCAGGAATACCTGCAGCCCATTGTTTAGCTGGCCTTACTTCCAGCTTTAACAACTTTATGGGGTTCTCCGCAGATGGCAGTTGGTGTTCATTTCCCATGGCATATTGTAGTGTTTAATAAAAACACCCCGGCAAATGAGATTGTTTAATGCCCTTTCCTGTTAATTATTTCCCCGGCTATCACATAAATTCCCATCGCTGTTGTATAGAAGATGATAATAACTTATACTTGACAAAAAAACGCCTAAACCCATGACCATTGAACGCATTAACCACCTATACCAGGAAGGGGCCATTACCTCTGAAGAACATAATGAACTAATAAACAGGACTATAACTGCCGGCGCAATAAATTCTCCATATAGTTATCTGACACTATTCTTTGCTTTAGCCGGATATTTTTCAATGTTAACTTTTACGAAGAATGGCAACACAATTTTTTCAATATTTTCTAATGGTAATCAAAGACTCTGGGCCGGAATGATATGTTCTGCACTTGGCCTTGCCGTTTTCGCATTTGGCAAATTCGGGGGCCAGACATACTATTATAAAGAGCATTACGCGTATATTGGAATAGGCATCATTGCAGCCCTGCTAATGATCAATATTCCTGTGTTGCTGTTCTCCTAGAATAATCTCTGATTTTTCAAATATTCATTACATGTCTAAAACACTTTTCGGTCACATACCGGCCGATCTTACCGCTGCAGTTGAAACGGCTTTGCAGCGGACATTTGACACTGATGCCGTAGATATTGCACCACTTGCGGGAGGACTCTCCGCCTCACCCGTATTTAAAGTTACAGCGGATGGGAAAACTTATGTATTAAAGCTGGACAGATCTGCCAACAAAGGAGCCAGCCTGGCGGCCAACCTGAAATTGGCTGCAGATGCAGGTATTGCACCACCATTATATTACCAGGATACCGAAAATGGCGTTTCTATCAGTGGCTTCATAGATAACAAACCTGTACGTGGAGTATTCGGACCAGAGAAATTGACCAGTGAACTGGCAGCTACGATCCGGGCCATTCATGCGATACCTCACACAGATGCAGGCAATGATCTGCTGACGACCATTGATGCTTTGATTGCCGGTTTTAGACAAAGCAATATGCTTTCAGGACCGGTGTTCGATGAATGTTTCGGCAATTTTGAAGCAGTAAAAGATAAATATCCATGGAATGATGCGGAAAAGGTGTTCAGTCATAACGATCTTAATCCAAGCAACGTTCTGTCTGACGGAGAAAAGATCTGGATCATCGACTGGGATGTTTCTTATGTAAACGACCGGTATATTGATCTGGCAAATGCAGCCAATTTTTTCTTACATACTGAGGCGCAGGAAAAACTGTTTCTGGACACATATTTCGGACGTCCGGCAAACGACTATCAGACGGCCCGTTTTCACGTTATGCGTCAGGTAGGCAGGATCATTTATTCTATGCTGATGCTGCAGCTTGCCGCACAGTCAAAACCCAAAGACTATGTGCACGATCAGGAGATGGAAGGAATAACACTAAGAGACTTTGGTGCAATGATGGGTACCGGCCAGATCTCCCTCGCTACATATGAAGGTCAGCTGATGTATGGAAAAGCATTACTGAACGAAGCAGTGCATCAGATGCGCTCACCACGTTTTACTGCATCACTGGCGCTTATATAATCATCTTTTATCCCCTGTTATCATGTCGTCAGACATTTATAACAGGGGATAATTAGCTTACTTTATACTGTCTTTCGGTAATTTCATTTCAAGCAATTTCTTATAGTCCGGCTCCTTGAAATCGTATTCAAGTTCCTTTTGCGCCAGGGAATAATTTACGATGACAGGTATCTTTCTTACCTTATCTGCAACGATCATCAGAAAGTATCTTTTTCCCCATCCGGTTACATCCTCCTCAAAAACCGCTATTCCCTTTTGAGGGTCAATGATATGGACGGTAAGTTTACGATCTTTAGCCAAACCACCTACCAGTCTGAAACGATAGGTACTGCTATCCACAATACTGAAGGACTTTATTTTGTTTGCCACAGGCCCTTCACCGCCAATATAATCTATGTAGGTAGAATCTGTTACCCGGACCTGGTAGTGACTCATAAAATCAGAAGGATAGTAAGCATAAAATTTCTTTTTATACTGGTAGATGACGATCCACTTTCTAGGGAATGTTCTGTCAGTAAATCTCGGTAATCTTTGTCCCTTCAGGTAATCCAGATAGCCCGCATATATTCTCGATTCATCATCACTGAAACGGAAATCGGATATTTTTTTATAAAACTCCGATCTGGGGTTCTTATCTATAAAAATAGCATGATATCCCGTTTCCCTCTTTTCCTTTAACAGGAACACCGTATCTTTTTTTCCTGATTGAGCATATGTTGTATATGATAATGCCAGTAATACAACCAATATGTTTAGTATTTTCATAGAACATTAATTTTACCTTATCCATACGCTTCGAACCTCTATCACTTCCCAGGCGCCATTCACTTTTTTGAGATAGCCATATCCGCCTTCATAATCCATCCTGTAATCAACAACGGCATGCTCGAAGTTTTCGTCGAATGTTATTCTATCTACATGAGGCAAAGAGGCAAATTGCCAGTAAAAATCCCATTGCCCACTCCAGATCTTAATATCATTCTCCAGGAATGCCTTTCGGCGCCGGCTCTCCCTTTCTGATTCTGCTGGCAACATTATACTCCCTGTTCCCGGTTTGTATCTTTTACTCCCTAAAAAGGCGTTTAGTAAATGCTCATAGTCAGCCGTCAGTACAACAGCTATTGGTTTATCAATTTCAAGTTGCGGCCGGAAGCCTGTTAGTTGAGTATAATGATTCGCACCTGGCCAATGGAGGAAATCCATTTCAAGCCTTCTCTTCTTTCCTTTGTATTGGTCTAATAAAGTACGCAACCTTGCGGTATCCCCTTTTGCAAATTGCTTAAGCCGGTTTTGAAGGACGGTTTCTTTATCAAGCGTTTTTACAAAGCCATAGCTGATCTCATCCTGCAACAACAGGTACTTCACCTTTGAATAGGCAGCTGTTACCCATTTGGCGCCACCTGTCTTATTAGTATCAGTAGGATTATAAAAGCTTCTGTAAACGAGGTGTACATTCTGAATAGTATCATTCAGGCACCCGAGGGCAGAATCTGAAACAAGAGGCGTTTCTGCCGACCAGTTATCAAAAAATTGTTCAAGTTGGGCCGGTGAATTCTCCATATAAGCACAATACAATAAAGAATCACGTTTCTGCCCTATTGAGGAAAGTGAAAAGCATAGGAAGAATGGGAGAAGTAAAAAATACCTCATAACGTTTATTTAATGATGCAGCTGCTGGCAGGTTTCCATAAACCATATCTGACATATGAGATCCCGGCGCAAAAAAAGGACTGATCATCCGAAAGATAATCAGTCCCTTTATTATCCTAAATATTTGATTTATAAAATCAAATCGTATCAAAACAGGCTGGCGAAACTATTTTCTGTATTGATCCTGGACATAACATCTCCAAGTTCCCTATAAAGATACGCGTTCACAAAATTTCCGTCACTTACTCTTTTTACACCAGCTTTCTGTAATTCATCAAATGACGGCAGTTGAGGCATGCACATAACGTTTACAGGAAGCTTAGACAAGGTCGTTATTTTCGTTATATCAGACACCTGCGTAACACAAGGAAAGAATAACCCATGCACACCTGTTTCCTGATAGACCGGAATTCTTTCCAAAGCATCTTTCAATGCATTGGGCAAGCCTAGCAGGAAGCTGTCGGAACGTAAGTTGATAAAAATTTTAACCTCATCTCTCTTCAGCTGGTCCATTATCTGACGAAGCTTCTGTGCAAATGCTTCCGCATCCGTGATACTTCTTTTCCCATCCTTTATAACTGAATCTTCTATATTAATACCGGACACGCCCAGTTCATACAGCCGCCTGATATTACTGCTGATCTCAGCTGCACTGCGACCATATCCTGCTTCAAGGTCAACTGTTACAACTGCCTTTGTTGATGCAACGATACGTTGAATAACAAACAGATAATCTGAAAAAGGCATATCCTCACCATCGGAGTAACCCAGTGATTCAGCTACGGCGGCGCTGGACGTGGCTACTACTTTAAAACCAAGTTTTTCATACACGCCAGCACTCTGCGCATTCCATACGTTTCCAACATGTAACAGTTCTTTGATATGATGCAGCGCTAAAAATTCATCAAATCTGTTCTTCATAATTTTTGTTTAAAATAAACTGAATAAGTTATCCCGCCAGGTCATAATTAATACCTAACAACGATGTCCATAGATTTTACACAAAACTATTGCTAACGGATCACTACAAATTGTATAAAACGGAAAACTAACTCGCAGCCAATACCTGGTTGATTGCCGAGGCCTGTTTGGCAAAAGCATTAGGGGTAACGCCGGTAAAAAGCTTAAACTCTTTAATGAAATGTGCCTGATCAAAATACCCCGCGCTGTAAGCTATACTGGTAAGCTTTTCCTCTTTCTGGGATATCAGGTTCAGACTATGTTGAAACCTGTTTATTTTATAGAATAATTTGGGGCCTAAACCGGTATACTGGGAGAACATCATGTTCAGATACCGTGTAGATATATTATGACGCTGAGACAAGGAAATGATATTATCATCACTATAATTGTCTTTCAGGTAATGAACAATATCTCCTATAAATTTGATCTTGTTATGTTTCTTCTCTGATGCGGCCAGTTTATCCCATAAATAGGATTCCAACAATCCTACTCTTGCACGCAGGTTTGAAATATCCAGCAGTTTTTTATGCAGTGTTCTTAACGACGGCCCTAGTACGTCTGCAGCGTCGACTATCTGATTGTTAAACTCTGATATGTGCTGGTTAAAAAAGTAAGCGGCAGAATGAGGATAGAATTTAAAGCCCAGCATGATATTCCGCCCCATTGACTGTATAGCCAGCGGTTTTGTTATCTGGCCCCAAAGCTCGATCGGGGGAGTAGTGTAAAAAGCGTCATCTGATTTTGACAGCCAGTTACCGTTACCCAGATTAAAGATCACCTCCATCGTGCCGCTGGGAAACACCAGATCATCATAGCTGCTATCCGAATCAGATTCGTAATAGTAGAAGCACTTGATATACGGCTGAAGTTTTGCGCCCGGAAGAATTTCTTTGAATATCATCTACACAAATATAAAGCTATTGCCGAAGGCCGCATTGTAAAAAACGGAACTGTTTTCTGTTTACCGGTTCACCGGTAAAATCCCTGTTTTCACCGGTTTGTTCAGCACTTTTACCTGTTAAGGGTTGCCCTCCCCTATCGTGCTGGTTACTTTTACGGCAGGAAACCATAACTGTTTTAACCTTGATAAACATATTTATTACACACTAAAAACCAAATAGTTAACATGAAAAACTCAAAGAAGATCATCCGGTTTGACGCAACTCCCCCTGCAATTTGGCGTATTTACCTCCCTTCTTATTAAGTAATTCGCACTAAGTTTGCAGGCACGAATGCTACACATGCAAATACAGATCAACAACAATCATATTAATATTGCTAGTAAGAAGTTTGCAGATAAGTATGCGGAATGCATAATTTATTACAATACCACATCACCGTATCTGTTTTAGTGTATAATCCTGCCGAAAGGCCATATCATTCAATTTCGTAAGTTTTCAATTTCAATTCTATGCATACAACCAAGAAGTCTGCAATCGGCTTTATTTTCATTACTTTATTGATCGACGTAATGGGATGGGGACTGATCATTCCTGTAATGGCCGATCTGATCGCTCAGCTGAAGCACATACCGGTTAATGAGGCCAGTCCTTACGGCGCTTATTTATTATCTGTTTTTGCCATCACGCAATTCTTTTTTGCCCCGGTGATCGGAAACCTGAGTGATAAATTTGGCCGCCGTCCTATTTTATTGTTTTCCCTGCTGGGCTTTGGTATTGACTACATCATCCTGGCGCTTGCTCCTACATACGGATGGCTGTTTGTAGGACGTGTTATTGCGGGTATTACAGGCGCAAGCTTTACTACAGCTACGGCTTATATTGCTGACGTGAGTACAGATGAGACGACAAGAGCTAAGAACTTCGGCATGATCGGGGCTGCTTTTGGGTTAGGTTTTGTACTCGGGCCTGCTCTCGGTGCGCTCTTGGCCACATGGGGGATCCGGGCCCCCTTCTATGCCGCGGCAGTGCTTTGCCTTTTAAACTGTTTGTATGGATTTTTCTTATTACCTGAATCCTTGAGCAAGGAGAACCGCCGTCCATTCGATTGGAAACGTGCTAATCCCTTTGGCTCACTGAACTTCCTGACAAAACATCCTGAGATCGGAGGATTGGCGATAAGCTTTTTCCTCATATATCTGGGTAGCCAGTCAGTGCAGGGCAACTGGAATTTCTTTACTATCTACCGCTTTAACTGGAGCGAAAAAATGGTAGGTATTTCACTCGCCGTCGTAGGTGTGCTGGTGGGTGCTGTGCAAGCCGGACTTACAAGGGTTGTCATCCCTAAGATCGGCAATGAGAAAAGTATATATTTCGGTCTTTCCTTTTATACAATAGGACTTATACTCTTTGCTTTTGCAACACAGGGCTGGATGATGTTCGCATTCCTGATCCCTTATTGCCTGGGCGGGATCTGCGGTCCGTCGTTACAATCAGTAATATCCGTTCACGTACCGCCTAATCAACAGGGAGAACTGCAAGGTGCGCTTACCAGTCTGATGAGTCTTACTACCATTATCGGCCCACTGATCATGAATAGCACATTCAGCTATTTCACTACCGATAAAGCGCCGTTCCATTTTCCAGGTATACACTTTTTAATTGGCGCAGCATGTATGTTACTTAGCATCATCATTACCAATAAAGTGCTAACCCGTGAAAAGAAAGAACGACCTGAATTGAAGAAAGCAATTGCCGGAGGCAACCTGACGGATGTACCAATGCATTGATGAAATGTTCGATAAATAAAAAGGATGGAGCAGCTCCATCCTTTTTTATTTTATTATACTTCATCGGCTATCGCTTCTCAAAAAAATCCAGCACAGCCTTATTAAACGAAGCCGCATTCTGTGAAGGATAATCATGCGTTTCTTTTGGTGCAATCAGCAAGGTACCTCCTTGTATATGTTCCGCAATCCCTTTTGTATGCCCCGGCAATACAAGATCCTTCTCACCAGCCATCACTAACACCGGGCAATGAATGGCCTTTAAATCGTCGAAAGTATGATGGGGTTCTGTTAGTAACATATTAAGCAGCCGTGCCCTGTTTTTTCCCCATGACGTGGTATCGTTCTTTAGTTGCTTTAACTGATGATCTATTTCTTTGAACACAATTTTATCAACTGCAGTCTTGTCTATAAAAACATTGGCGCCCATGGTCACCAGCTGCTTTACTTTGGCGGGATATTTCATTGCCATAATAAGGCCTGTATTTCCACCATCGCTCCAACCCACTATACGTGCACTATCAATGTGTAAATAATCCAGCAAGGCATTCATATCTTCCGCAAACAGATCGTAGTTGTACGTCTTGCCATCCTCGCCCGATTTTCCGTGCCCCCGTGTATCGACAGCAATGACCCTATATTTTTGGGCGAACGCCGGTATCTGAGGTGCGAATGAACCTATAGACTGTGAATTGCCATGCAGCAACAAAAGAGGTTCGCCCGTACCATATGACTCATAATAGATCTTTACACCATTTACCAAAGCGTAATTGCCTGCACTATCGTTTGCACCGGGTTCTGGTTGCTTTTTAAATAAAGTACCATCTATCTTAATAGATTTACTGCCGTAAAATGCTGTATCGGTCGTTAATGTTGTGGCGAAATTCAGGTTCTTGGTATAATGCCAGCTCTCCAGGGTATCCGCTTCAAAGTCGCCATTAGACAGCGGTACTTCTTCAAATTCATTTTTTCCCTTTTCTATCCACAATCGAAAATGATCGAAATAAAAAATGCCTTTCCCCTCATAAAGTCCGCCAAACACCAATTGGGCCGCATCTTTATCAACTTTACCGTTGATCGTATAAACAGCCCAGTTGTTGCTGCGGATAGGCTTATCCTTCATATTATAGAAGAAGCCCATTTTCTTGTTTACTTTATCCACCCGCACCCATACCCCGGCTTCAGCTTTCGGGTCAATAGCCTGTACTTTGACAGCAGCTTCCAGCCTGAACTTTTTACCGGCAAAGCTGTCGGCGTTCATAAATCTGATAAAAGCGCCCCAGCTGCTGTTTATTGCTTGAGCATGGAGTAATATAGGGAAGAGCAGAATAAAACAGGATAACAATTTCTTCATAAGATATATTGAGATAATTAAAAGCGATCAGGCGCGGCCGTAGCATATACCCAACTTCGTCCTTTACTGACCAGACAACATACTGATTTCCGTTGATATTTGTAACATTCTGCCGGGATAAACGTTTCACCCTCTTGAAATATTCTAAAACTAATCCATTTCATGCCGGTTATTTTGAGGTTCATGAAATGATTAATATATCAACCAAAATATAGCTATCCGCGATCTTCACTACGCAAATTAAAGAAGATTTTGAGGCAGTTTCAAACAATGTCCCTGAACTGTAGAATTTTGTCTTTTTAACGTAGAAATCGCGGCTTGAACTGCAAAAAAGTAAAGATCATCAACCAATAACCAGCGGTTTAAGCCTGGATATAAGTTGCATACAGCTTTCATATGACGTTCATGATCTTCATACCGGCATTGATTATTTTTTTTATTATTTTCAGGACACCTGCAACCGACAGGGTGCCAACCAAATCTATATTCTAGTCATTCGCTGGATCAATGAAGTATTTAAAATATCTGATAATAACCGGATGCCTGCTATTCACCAGTCTGTTGGCTCGTCCTAACAACAGTCTGCCTTACTGCGATTCTCTCATAAAAAAGGGAATAGATTCCATGATGGCGAAAAAATTCGTTCCGGCCATCACACTGCTCACAGAAGCACAGGTCATGTCCACCGAAAACCACTGGCAGAAACAGTTATTCCTATCTACCAACAATATCGGTCTGACCTATTATTTCATGCTGGATTACGGCGAGGCATTGCGGAACTTCCTTATCGCCTACAATATTGCTATGGAAGAAAAGGACGCCACGCTCGAAATGACCGTCCTGAATAATATAGCCATCCTCTACTCCAAAGAAAAGAACTTCGACAAAGCCACAGAATACTTCCTGAAAGCTTATAACATCGCTAAAGAGAAAAACGATAAGATCAGGATAGGCAACTATGCTTCTAACCTGGGCATCGTACATAACGAAATGCACCAACTGGAAAAAGCCAGGGAATATCTCCGGGAAGCCGCATTCTATCTCCAGGACGATACCCGTAGATTGCTGGGCGCCCGCTATGCCTATGCCCAGAATCAGTTTCAGCAAGGTAACATTGAAGAGGCTGACCAACTGGCTTCAAAGCTATATGCTACCGCCCGCGATTCCGGCTACAGGGATGAACAGATCTCCCTCAGTATCCTGCTGGCCTCCTTAAAACTAAAGGCAAATAACTCCGACCAGGCCACCTTTTACGTTAATGAAGCCCTTTCCCGCTCTCCCAACCTGGAAGAGAAGATCGAGATCTACCAGACCCTGTCTGATATCCACTTCAGGAATCATGCTTACTCCCTGGCAATAGCCGGCAAAGATTCCGTGATGCGGTTCAAAGACTCTATCAATACTATCAAGAACGGACAGCAATTCGAAAACAGCAAACTGAAATTCGAATTACTGAATTCCAAACATACCCTTTCCCTGAACGAAACCCAGCTCACCAGCCAACGCCGCTTACTTTACACGGCTGTGGCGTTTATAGCCATCATTATCGCATTTTTTATCTGGCTGATGCGCATTAAAGCAGCGGAAAATCGTCAGAAAGTTATACTCGCCGAACGAAGCCATAAGATCATGGCACTGGAGTTCGAGAATGAGAAAAGCCAGAAATTGCTGCTCGAAGAACAATTCAAGGAGCAGGAAACTGCCGCCCTTCTCGAACAGGAGAGACTGAAAAATGAGATCGAGATCCGGAACCGGAAATTGTCAGCCAAAGCATTATACCTCTCCGGCAGAAATGAGCTGATTGACGAGATCATCACCGCTCTTTCCAAAATACCTGATTTAAGTAAGGAGGGCGTCCTGGTCAAACATATTTCCCAACTCAAAAGTTACCTGCGGACCGACAATGAATGGGACGATTTCAGTACCCATTTCCAGGAAGTGAATCAGGGATTCCTGAACGCCCTCCGGCAGAACCATGCAAATCTGACCTCCAACGACGTTCGCTTCCTGTCTTACATATACATGAACCTGAACACGAAAGAAATTGCCGCACTGTTAAACATCACGCCGGAAGGTTGCCGTAAACGGAAGGAACGTATCACAAAAAAGATGCAACTCGCTGATAATACATCACTTTTTGAGTATTTGTCCGGGTTATAGGACAGATGTCACATTTTGTCCGGGTCCTGTCCTGTTAATTACATATGCGTTTTGGGAGAAGCGGGGTACTTTCACAAAGAACCCAATCGACCAAAATACATGAGAAAATTTTTACTCTGCAACTTCTTACTGTTCCTTTTCTTCTCAGCCAACGCTCAACAGCTATCCTATGAGGCGACCTGGGACCACGGAAAACTATGGGATGTTACAAACGATCCCTCTGTTCCGGAAAGATTATATGCCATCAGCCTGATTAATCACGTCATGATCTCCAATGACAGAGGCAAAACCTGGGATATCTTCTATTCCTTCGAAAACAGCGCTTCCAGGATTTCCAACTTCAAGCTGCTGCCCGGTGGCAAATCCTTCGCGTTTACAGCTATAACACCTAACATCGAAACAGGCGGACTGTATGTAGTGAACCTGGAAACCAAAGAAACGATCCGGCACTATATCACACCAGACCAATTTCTCGGCGCCTGGGTAGAATCGTATGATATTTATGACGCAGAAGGCATGACTGCCGTGCTCAATACCATGTACATGGATGGTTTTACACCATATACAGAAGTCTATTTCACAAAAGATGGCGGTGAAAAGATGTTTACTATTTACTACAGTAATCAGCACCAAAGCGTTCATATTAACAATACGTTCTTCCATCCTGACGATCCTAAAAAGATCTATATGGCCAGGAGCCTGGGCAGTGAGGGTGTCAACGGCGGATTATTCATTTCATCTGATGAGGGTCAACACTGGCGGGAAGAACTGGCAGGTAAAGGACCTCTTTCTGCATACGCGTTCAATCCAAAAAATCACAATGAATTTTTCATCGGCACCTTTATCAGTTTTAGCCAGTTCCCTGAGGCACTCTATCATACACTGGACAGCGGGAAAACTTTTGAGAAAGTCCCTGTAACCTTTACCGACCAGACGCTAAACAACATCGTCAGGATAGTGTACGATCCTGGTAATAACAAGAACATGTGGATAACGGACGAAAATGAAATACTGAAGAGTACCGACGGAGGCGCCCATTGGACATCTACATCTTTTGATCCCAGGTCAGACGTATATCACTATGGCACATCCCTGGTTGTCAATCCAAAAAACAGTGACGACATTCAGATCTACTCAGATGCCTGGCCGCAATATTCCACCGACGGAGGAAAAACACTCAAACCAATTAAACTTCCTTTCTGCGTAGCCTCGTCAATGGCGCTGGGTGCCAATGGGAATTCGCAACAGTTATATTACACTATTCTGGGCGGATACATTTCCAAAAATCCAGCTACCAACAAATCAACTGCCTATAATATCCAGCCATATGACATGGTGAATGTATCTGAAATGCGCGTCATTACAGATACCACTGTAGACGGTCGTGTTTTCCTGTTCAAACCAAGCGATGGATTTGCCAATCCTTCCGAACTGTACTACAGTGACGATATGGGCGCCACACTCAATAAGCTTCCCTCCGAACAGTTTGCCACCGGTCTGAGTTTCATTCAACGCGACCCAAACAATAAAGACCGCTACTGGGTATCCTATTCTTTTTATGATTCGTTTTCCACCCTGTTCAGAGTTGACTTCAGCGATCCGGACCAACCGGAAGCCATAGCTGTTCCTGTTACAGTCAACGGTGTAATTGCAGCAGCTTTTGTTCCTCAGGGCAACAACGGGCAAACCGTCTACATTGCCGGAGGCAGTAAGGTGTACCTCTCACAGGATGGTGGTGTGACCTGGGGAGAAAAAGCAGGTGGAGAACTGGCTAACCTGGTTGATGGCTATGATATGATCACCGACCTGAATGCTAATCCATTTGATGAGAAGACAATGGCTGTCGCCACTACCCAGGGTATCTTCCAGACCACGGACGGCGGAGAGGAATGGAAGCTGTCATTGTCAGCCACTGACCTCAGAAAAGTAGTCTACTCTAATGCTGTAAACGGACATATCATTGCAGCGTCCTATTCAACATTATTTACCGATACACGCCTTGCATTTTCTACGAACAAAGGTGTTAAATGGTCAAATGTCCCTGCTTCAGTACTGGCTTATATTCCCGCCAGCCCATATATGGACTTCAAATTTTATGAAGACCGTGCAGAGATCTACTTTGCCACATCAGACCTGGGCGTAGTAAAATACAAACTTGACAACCTGCTATCGCCACAGCTGATCTTCCTCACCTCATTTACCGGAAGCCTTCAAAGAGGTAATGCATTCCTGGAATGGAGAACACGTAATGAAGAAGGGCTTCTGCATTATGAGCTGGAAAGAAGCACAAACAATAAAGACTTTTCCCTCATTAATACACAACAGGCGACGAACAATAACGGGTCTTTCTATTATAAGTATGAAGACACCGAATTCCCTGCCCTCGCAGCGCAATTTGGCAATGTTTACTACCGGTTAAAACTGGTAAGTGACGATAACACTTTTGCGTATTCAGATACCGTAAGACTGACTGCAAGGGATATGTTCCTCTATCCCGTACCGGCTCATGACGTTATTAACTTACACGTACAGGGCGTCACTGAAGCCGCCAAATACAGGATCCTGCTGGTGGATATGCTGGGCAGACAGTATTCCATTCAGCAATTTAATATCCCGACAGGACAGACGACCATCAACATGTCTATCAGCCGTCTTTCCAGCGGTATGTACTTCATGCTGGTGGAAACCCGTCCGGGAGACATCAAGAAATTCAAGTTTATTAAACTCTAATCTGTCCTATAGTGTAATCCTGTCCTACAACACGAGGGGGGCTTATTGCCCCCCTTCTATTTTTATTTAAAATCCAAAAGGCGTCCGCAAGCCACGTGGTTCGGGCGACAGGAAACGCCCCGTCTGCGGATCATACAATCTTGTTCCAAAGTGGTATAACTCAACTTTAAAGCCATTTTTGAAGAGCGTTTCATCTAACATCTTCCCCATGAACTTTACATTATTCTTCGGATATTCCGGTCCTTTCAGCGCCTGATTGCTTAGTCCTGCCATGGTAAGCCCGAAAGGATAATAGTGCGTTTCTTCCAACAGCGGACCACTTATGTGCGTCACTATCAGGTTGTCAAAATATACGTCTGCTGCACTCTCATTACTGGTATAGACATACAGGAAGCCCGTTTTCTTCACCTGTTGCTCAGCTACCGCCAGTGTCAGTAATGTGCTGGCATCTCCCTGTACCTGCCGCACTCCTGAGTTTTCACTTACAATGTTAAACTGATCATCAAAAAGTATGTAATTGAGATAAGCCTTAGGTTGTGACGCTTCATTCTGGTCAGGGTCCATATTGGTAAGGTTGTTATACACGGTACCGTCAAACACCGTATTTATCGGCGATCCCGTACCTGTGGCCCGATGCACGCCTTCTGCGATCACGTTGCCATTCAGTGCCGATAATAAGCTCGCCACCATCGCTTCGGGCGTATTATCAGATGTATTCGCATCTGAGCTTTCGTAATATGCTTTCACACCCATTTTCACTGAATCGCCCGCCATTACACGCAGTACAAGCGAAGGCCCGATCTTTTGTCCGCTGCTTCCATTCAATAAGGCTACATAAGCATTCGGATCTGTCGTATTATCCACAGGATAGCCAATGGGTT
Source organism: Chitinophaga sp. S165 (assembly GCF_003182155.1). Classification (GTDB taxonomy): domain Bacteria; phylum Bacteroidota; class Bacteroidia; order Chitinophagales; family Chitinophagaceae; genus Chitinophaga. The sequence continues at coordinate 277,863 of NZ_QGTG01000008.1, read as the reverse complement.
TAGCTGCCCTCGTATTATCGATATTGGCGAATAGCGCATTCTCTACTCCACTTGCAGCGGTTTCCATCGTAGCTGCATAAACGCTGGTATCCTTTTCAGTTGTTAACACTACCCTTGTATTGCCCTTATCATCTTTCACATAGTAATCATACACATACCGCACCGGCTGTCCAGTTGTATATACAGCGCGGATGCGTCCTTCTTCAAAGCCGACATACTGCAACTTACCATTACGATATACAAATCCGCTGGCATATTTATCGACTGTGTTTATGGGAGACGCTAATCCATCGGAGTAATCGATCGCCAGTTTAGACAGTTTATTACCCAGTGCATCATATATATAATGCTGGGCTCCTCCTGTCAGGCCATTGAAAAGAAAGAGAGCAGGAAGGCCGTTAAAATCATGCGCAAGGGTATCTATCTTCCTGTTCCTGTCTCTTGCCACATTCCCGCTTCTGTCATAGCCGTAGTCAAAGATGTTGATATGCGTATAGTCTTTGAAATCGCCCAACACTGTCTGGGGATCATTTACCCTGTCTGTAATAGATACCACACGGTCGCTGTTAAACGGGAAACCGTCATAGTTATATGACAGGCTATCGATCGTTTTCTTTACGATCCCGTTCATACCACGATTAGTCCTACTCTGTACATTGCCATTAAGATCGTAGGTCATGCCAGTACTGGAATAGTCCTCAACATCCTGTGTCCAGCCCACACCATTTTGTTGTGTATAGTTGGCGGAGAGCATACGGCCGGCCCTGTCATAACTATAGTCATATGCCCTGGCTATCCCATCTGACCTTGTTTTCCATTTCATTCCTATTGTACTATCTATCTCCTGACCGAACCAGTTGATCATACTACCGGCAGTAGCAAGAAACGTCTTATTGATCCCGCTCAGCCTTCCTGATGTATACTCATAGTCCAGCGACTCAAGCTGTGTAGCATCATGTGCATCCAGTCTCTTGTTGATGATATTTCCATCTACGTCATAAGTATTTAATACGACGGTGTGCATGGCGCTTTCATCATCATTCAGCATCTTCTTAACAGAATCGACCCTTCCGTTACTATCATAATGATACATGGTAAGCAGCGTGGATTGCGGTGTTAATGCGCTCTCCGGATTTGTATGGCGCAGATAGCTACTAAGCAGCTGTCCGCTGGTATCATAAAGATGATTAATGATATCCTTACCTCCGGCATAATTCTCTGCCAGCGTTTGTATCACCCTGCCTTTATAGTCATAGTAGTAGGTTGTCATTAACCATTGCTGGGTTGTCATTACATATAGACTACGTCCTGTCACCCGTCCTGTTGCGCTATCTGGCGTAGCTGGTGGCGTTTCAACATCTTCATTACTACCTGCCCTTGTATGATGAATATCAGTAGCATCATAATCCAGTTTACCCGGATAATTATAATTGTCATAATAGGTGCGCACCTGTGGCAATCTGTATGCTTCGGGAAGAAAAGGAAGTTCTCTGGTTGTGGTATCCATTATTTCCTGCATCATCCGTCTATAAGGAGCCGCGTAACCAATTCCCGTTGTAGTGACACGGTTCAGGCTATCATACTGAAAGTACCTGGACATTGAAAACTTCTTCTGAGCGCCATCGAAACTAACAACCACCCGGTCATCGCGGTCATACACATACTCTATTGAATCTGCGTCCGGATCTTTTTGCATGATCAGCCGGTCCTTGCTGTCATAGCGATAGAAATAAGTTGACTGAAGAACATGGTATGTGAAGGAGCCGACGTATATTGATGGGTGGGTCACATCTCTTACTGTTTCAGGCATGAATACGGCTGTCAGCAGGCCACGGTTATTATAAATGTTGTAAGTGCATATCCAACCTCTGTGCGCTGGACCGGGTACATCATCCAACTGCTCTTTCCTGAGAATAAGTTTGCCGGCAAGGTTCCGGAACTCTATCACCTGCGAGCCGTTTACATCTGTACTGGTATTTTTATATAAAGTGCCGGGAGCATACATTCCTGCGATACCAGGCGTGTTCGCATTATCTTCAAATGTTAGTATTCTTACTGAATCTGTCGCTACATTGAATTGTGCAGCAAGCTGCTCTGATAATATGCAAAGAAGGAACAGGAACATTATCTTCCTGAAAAGAATAAGTGCCATAAAATATAGGTTGAAAATGATTTATAAGGTGTACCCGATACGCAATTTGAATTTGTCTGACTGGCCCTGCCGGCGTTCTGCCAGGAAATCGTACAGCAGCATCATATTGGCTTTCAGTTTAGGGCCGATAGGATATTTCTGGCTTATGCCGATCAAACCACTTGATACGAAACCTTTTCTTGTCCGGAGTTCCTGGACATTTCTAAAGGGGGTAAACCTGTTCAATTCATAACCTCCGTTAAGGAAGAAGGTGCCTTTTAATTTCCAGTCAATGAAGCTGCGTACGCCAATGCCTCTATGACTGAATTGTATCTTGTCCCAGTTTTCGCCCAGGCCCAGTTTATAGCCCAGCCCTACACCGAGGCTTCCTTTTTTATGGAACTGATACGCAAGCTGGCCGGCGATCTCCACATTGGCGGGAAAATAAGATCCCGAGCGTTGGAACTGTATATTTCCACCGGGTTTCAGGCGTTTCAGGAAGGCCTGCATTTTCATTTCTTTTGGCTGATAGTCAGGCATCTCCGCGGCATTATCCGTTTGCGGGAATTGCTTTTTTAATGTTTCAATTTGTTGAGTAGCTGCATTTCGCCTGGCAGTTGCAGTTTCAATTCCGCTGGCGTCAGTGCCTAACCGTTGCTGCACTGCCTGTGCTACGGTAGCCCGCGTTTGCAGCCCTTCTGTTGTACGATTACTGTTAAAGCCTGTACCCAGGTTAAACAGGGAAGCTACCTGAGAATGTGTGGAGATAAAATCATTGTAGGCAGGTATCTTTTTTAACAGGACGAGCGCTTTCTCTTCTATCTTGTCCGGGTTCTTCAGCATTTCTTTGTAAGCGCATAATTCGCTCCCATACTGGTACGCCGTCTGGTTCAGCGTTTTCAGATCTTTGACCATGCCCGGATAGGAAGATAGCGTTTGCTGTAAAACCTGCCTCCGGAGACGAATGTATTCCTTCACCTGGTCGGCGTACTTAAATTTGCCGGCCAGCGACTGATAAGCTGCTGTGGCAGCAGGCAGCTGCGATGCAGATTTACCGAGTAAGGCCTTATGCTTTTGAAGATAGGCCAGTGTTTGTTGTTGGGTGTCGTCTATCCCGGTTGCCTGCAGCGGCGTAGGCAAACCAACTTGTGCTGTGGGGAAAACAGCAGCAGGATCTATACGGCGAAGTTTGGCCTGCATTTTTTCTTCCTGCTTTTGCCATCGGGACAATAGTCTTGTTGTCTTTCTTTCAAGACCATTCTGTAACGCGACAGCTTTGTGGGTTGTGCGGGTCAGATATCTTCCGGGGAGATGTGTAATTGCGCTATCCTGCGCCATGCATGGGGTTGCACAGAATAGGAATAACAGGGGTAGCATTATTTTCATAGTGTGGTGATTATTTTGAGGTATTGTCAACTATAAGAACACCCGTATCTATGAAATGTTTACTCCTACATAGCGATTGCTTTAAATTATTCCGTCTTTTTGGAACGCATTGCTTTTACCTGCGTGATGGCTTTGTCTTTTGAAAATTGTTTGTATTCGTCAGATTCTACTGCATAAATAGCCATCTTCCCTTCTGCATCAAAATGCGCTCCCCAGCCGTAGCGTTTGGTTAACGGGGAAGCCCGGAAACATGCCTGTCCTTTGGAAAAGAAGCGCTCCTTCTCTATCTCAAATTCTTTTGTTCTCAGCTGATGTTTCGCAGCGTAAACATGGAAAAGCACATCATCAGAAGTAAATTCATATGGGTTATCGATCAATAATTCAAATGAGATATTGGCAATAGATTTCTCTCCTCTCATGGGAGGGATTTCAGCTGTTGTTACCGGACAATCCTCCGCCACTTCAATGAACGTATTGTAATAATTGGTGGTCTTCATCTACAAACTTTTTACGGATCAACGTGACATTACATTACCTGAAATATAAAAAAATCCTGGCAACTTTTGTTACCAGGACCAGAATCTCTCTAATTAAAGTATATATTAGTTATTTCCCATTTTTCTTATACAGCCAATTCAGTATATACTTTCGCGAGTTCCTTGTTGATAAATCCTACCTCGTCCGTCGTCAATTGCAGGTTTATAGTTTGTGCATTTTGTTCCGCCTGTGCAGCATTACGGGCGCCTGCCAGTACGATCGTAATACCGGGCTGTAAGGTCGTCCAACGTAACACCAGTTGCGTGAGGGATGCATTTTTGCTTTCTGCCAGCGGTGTAATATTATCCAGGAAAGTCTTTACCCTATCGGCGGAGAACTGACCGAAATAGCCATTGCGGTGGTCGTCGGCCTTTAGTGCAGCGTTACGGAAGTACTTGCCGGTCAGCAAGCCTCTTTCCAGCGGACTGTAAGCAATGATGCCGATATGATGATCGATCGCGTAAGGTACTACGTCCTTTTCAACACTCCGGTTCAGCATGCTGTAAGATACCTGGTTAGATGCCAGACGTATTGTCTTCTCCGCTTCTTTCATGTGGGACAGGTCGTAGTTGCTCACACCTGCAGCCCTGATCTTTCCCTGGCCGATCAGCGTATTGAGCGCTTCCATTGTTTCATCTATCGGTGTTGTTCCATCAGGCCAATGCAGTTGCAGCAGGTCCACGTAATCGGTCCCCAGACGTTTGAGGCTTTCTTCCAGTTCCTTTATTAGATTTTCTTTTGAAGCCAGTTTGTAGATAGGTATTACTTTTCCATCTTCTGATGCATCAAAAAAATATTCTCCTTTTCCCTGGTTGCTGCCATCCCATACCAGTCCGAACTTAGTAAGCAACTGTACCTTACTTCTGTCTTTTCCTTTAATGGCCTGACCGATCAGTTCTTCACTTAACCCGAAACCATAAAAAGGAGCCGTGTCGATTGTTGTTACGCCATTGTCAAGTGAGGCATGGACAGCGGCAATAGAATCTTTGTTTTCATTGCCACCCCACATGTTGCCGCCTATTGCGAATGCACCATATGTGATAGCGGATAGTTCCAGATCTGTGTTACCTAATTTTCTGTATTCCATTTTTTCTTAATTCAAATTTGTAAATACACTTTCCAGATGTTTTTGATATAAACCAAGATCCCTCTTAACATCTGCGTTCTTTTCAATATCATGGAAATGCATGCCGGGCAGCGGGTCAAGTCCGATAAATGCATTCATGCGATGAAAACCGAACAATATCCCTTCGTCCACAGGAGTTTGTTTGAAGAACTCGCCAGGAAGCGTGAACGCCTCTTTGGGCGCATTCCAGGAAGTGGTTACCATGTACTTTTTGCCATGTAGCATACCACCTGTACCGTAGTTAATAGCGGGATTTGCGGAAGAGCGTCCATCGCTGTGATAGATACCTGTACCGTGCCCTTCTGTGAACACCTTGTCTATATATTGTTTGAAACCGTGGGGGAGTTGAAACCACCAGATGGGGGTGTGATAGATCACGACATCCGCCCATGTATATTTTGCGACCTCTTCGCTGAGGTCGTAGTCATCGTTGATGTTGGTGGTTTTAACTTCAAAACCAGGTCTATTCCGGAAAAATTCAGCGGTAGCTGTTGAAACGGTCTCGTTAAACCGGCCACCGGAATGGCCGAACTGCTGACCTCCATTGATGATAAATACCTTTGTCATATTGTGTTTACATTTTGATATGACAAAAGTACCCCCGATAATAGTATTATTAAAACAAGTTAATTCATACCTTTGTATCAGAATTATAATAGTATCAGTATATGGTAAATCTGGAATGGTACAGGACCTTTAAGGCAATATATAAGACAGGTACACTGACGGGGGCTGCTGAAGCCCTTTTTATATCCCAGCCAGGGGTAAGCCTGCATTTAAGCTCACTGGAGAACTATGTGGGCTACAAACTATTCGATAGGACCGGCCGTAAAATGGTGCCTACAGAAAAAGGAAAGGTCTTTTATAACTTCATCATCGAACCGCTTAATAAGCTGGAAGACGCGGAAAAGAACTTCCAGAAAAGCACTGAGAAACATACACCTACTATCAGCGTAGGCATGTGCTTTGAAACCTTTCAGATCACATTAGAGCAATATATTTCTACGCTGCCATTCAACGTGATCATCCGTTTCGGTGAGTATCCCGAAATGCTGGATAACCTTGATAAGGGTATTCTTGATCTCATCATCACACCGCAGAAAGGAACTTCTGCCAATATCGAACACGAAGCCTTCTCTTATGAAACTATTGTATTGGTGGCAGGCAATGAAGTAGATTCGAAATCATTCAACAAACTGGCCAAAGGAAAAGATACAAGTGTTATTGAAGATTGGCTAAAGCAGCAGAAATGGTATGGCACGACAGGCGACATGGAGCATCTTTTCAGGTTCTGGAAACTGAACTTCAATACACATCCTGACTTCAGGCCTAACTACATCGTACCTAATTTAAACTCCATCGTACGTTGTCTCAAAAGTGGGAAAGGAGTAGCCGTAGTACCCGATTTTCTCTGCAGAAAAGAGATTGATAATGGGGAGATCAAACTGTTGTGGGAAGGAAAAACAAAACTGAAGAATACTTTACATTTCGGTACACGGAAAAAAACGGTCTATGCCGATGAGATCAATCTGATCAAAAAACTATTCAGAAAAGTAATGTTGCCTGTAGAGTGAGATTTTATTTGTCAACTCTGTGAACAAGAATGTATATTTCCAGTGGAACCATAAAAACAATCATACTACTTACTATGCCAGTTACCATTAGAAACATTGAGACTAAAGACAATGCAGCATTAGCAAAGATCGTACGGGACACATTCGATGAATTTGATATACCGAAAGTGGGAACTGTTTATTCTGATCCTGAAACAGACAGGTTATATGATCTGTTCCAATTTCCCGGCAGCGCTTATTTTGTGGCAGAAGAAGACGGAGTAGTATTGGGCGGATGCGGTATGTTCCCTACGGAAGGTCTTCCGAAAGGTTGTGCCGAACTTGTAAAATATTATCTCTCCGCCGATGCCAGGGGCAAGGGTCTTGGCAGAGCATTGATGGAACATACCTTTGCAGCTGCAAAACAGTATGGTTATACACAGCTTTACCTGGAATCCTTCCCTGATTTCGCCAAAGCCGTTACCATGTATGAAAAAGCAGGTTTCAAACACCTGGATAAAGCATTAGGCAATTCAGGGCATTTCGCCTGTACCGTCTGGATGCTGAAAGATCTGCAATAAGAGGAAACCGCGATAATTGTCGCGGTTTTTCTTTCTCCCCGTTTTCGGTTATTTCCACAATCACGAAAAAAGTGAACCTTGCATACTGTATACTAATGGTTTGCCCCATAGAAAGTAATACCGGCAAAAGACATAACGGAAACCATATCCTGATAAGCACAAACAAACTATGCTCGAATTTCCGCGTTACACATAGACCTTCACTTAACGTGAGGGTCTTTTTATACAACAGAATCTATAAGATCATCAATTCTTTATATAGCTCTCCAAAAGGATATTTCCCTACTTTTACCATATGCATACTGCCCACATATTAAACATTGATATCAACCCTGCGTTGAGAGACTCGTTCTCTGTGGAAGAGATCAGCGGACAATTATTTGAAGATGATACGCTGCACCGCATTTCCTTCAATGAGTTAATACTTGTCACGGAAGGATATGGCACGGTAGCTATTGATGGCGTTTCGTACGATATTGTACCACGCAGCCTTTTCGTCATATCCAAAGGACAGGTGTACGCTGTTAACAGCAATAACCATGTTGAAGGTTATGTACTCCGCTTTGGAGACTGCTTCTGGGAAAAAGCACCTGCCAGCGCCAGTAATTGCAAGGCGGTACTGTTCAACGACGCATCAGGTCATCAGCAGATGCAGTTAAATATCCAGGATGAGGAAGCGCTCACCAGTCTGATGATCACCATGCTGGATGAGTTCAATGCTGCTGATTATGTGAATAAGGGTGATGCGCTGGCTGCATATCTGAAAATCATGATGATCAAAGTGGCTAATATTAACAGCCTTTTGCATGAAGGCTTAAGCACTACTGAGAATAAAATATACCGTCAGTACCTGGAACTGGTCAGCAAGGAATACCGTAATACCCATGAAGTGGCCGACTATGCAGAAAAACTGGGTATTTCTTACCGGCAGCTGGCCGATCTGTGTAAACGCTGTGCAGGCCGCAGGGCTAAAGATATTATTAACGGGCAACTGGTAGCAGAAGCAAAAAGGCTGTTGCAGTTCTCCTCCAAACCCGTAAAAGAGATCTCGTATATACTGAACTTTGCCACCCCTTACCAGTTCAGCGCCTTTTTCAAAAAAGAGACACACCTCTCCCCTAACGACTACCGGGCGCAGTTTGTGAAAATTGGTATCTGATTCGTCGTTTTTAGCATTTTCCACACCCCCTCTCTCCGCTAATTTTGTGGTATAAACTTGAAAGTTATGCCAGTAACCAGATTAACAAAACTAGCCGGAATAGACATCCCAGACAGCCAGGTAGCTAAACAAGCAACAGAATTGCTGCTGGAACATGGTACAGATTTTATCTATAACCACTCACTCCGCGTATTCCTTTTCTCTTCCCTCAATGCAAAAAGAAACAACATAAAACATGATGCAGAACTGTTATATATCAGTTCCGTATTCCATGACCTCGGATTGGTACCACATTACAGCAGTCCTGACAAACGTTTTGAAGTAGACGGTGCAAATGCCGCAAGAGATTTCCTGAAGAGCCACGGCTATCCAGAACTGGCGCTGCAACGGGTTTGGGATACCATTGCCCTGCATACTACCATCGGCGTCGCTGAGTATAAGGAAGCAGAAGTAGCGCTGATGTATTCAGGTGTAGGCCTTGATGTGATGGGTGAAGGATATGAGCACCTGACGCAGGAGCATAGAGAAGAGATCATCAAGGCATTCCCGAGGAACGACTTTAAGAACAGGATCATCCCAACCTTCTTTGACGGTTTCAAACATAAAACAGATACCACGTTTGGAAATATCAAGGCAGACGTATGCGCCTTTATGATACCTAACTTCCAGCGGAAGAATTTCTGCGATTGTATCCTGCATTCTCCCTGGAGCGAGTAAAGACGTCAACCAGATGCCATCCCCTTTGTCAGGAGAGGCTGTCCGCTGTGAAGGGCAGTCTCTTTTTTATTGCTTTTCGCCTTCTTTTTTCTCCTTTTCCAGGAAATCTTCCAGGGCATCCAGTTTCTTCATCCAGAAAGACTGATACTGCGCTGTCCAGTCTGACACTTCCTGCAGTTTCTCCAGGTTAGCCTTGCAATAACGCTCCCTGCCCTGCTGGGTGATCATCAGTAAGCCGCATTCGGTCAATATGCGGATATGTTTGGATACCGCAGGCCTGCTGATATCGAAATTGTCGGCTATCGCATTCAGGTTTAGTGCCTGGTGCGCCAGTAAATTGATGATCTCCCTCCTTGTAGGATCAGCTATCGCCTGAAAAACATCCCTTCTCATCGTTTTGATAAACGTTTTTAAGCAACCGTTCGGTTACAAAATTAAGGAAAGCGCCCGTGCTTTCCATGGCCTCCATTTTGATAAGTAAAAAGAAACAGGCTTCATATTATGGAAACACATGAATTAAGACTGGAACATGGCGGAGAGCAGTATATCATCCAGGCCGGCATAGAAAAAATAGGCCATGAGTACAAGATCACTGCGACAGTAAACGGAACTGACGTCATTTTCTATCAAAATGAAAAACAGAGATTGGTGCCTGACTATGTGGAGGAGAAGATACATCTTAACCGGGAGCTACTGGACAAGATCGCACTTACCATAGAAGAACAGTGCCTGTCAGGCGATTAATGTCTCTGGTGTTTTTAATGTGTCTGTGTACCATCGTTCAAACACTGTGTCAGGTCTTACTCATCATTATCCGGATAATAGTTTCATTTCTCCTTCCTGTTGAATCAAATGCTGGAATATTGAGCTATCCCATGTCTGAAAAGGCTGTCCACATACCAGGCATGCTTGGCGCGGCAATTGCAAAAAGTTACCGAACTGTTATTAACATGAAGAAACAACTCCTTCCTCTTTTGCTTGCTCTACTGATGCGAACAGCACTGCCAGTGAGCGCTCAATCTCCGGATAGCACTATTTTCAAGGACCTATGGTATAAGAACACGATCATCTACAATCTTGAAATCGGCACTTTTAAAGACAGCGATGGTAGTGGCACCGGCGATATTGAAGGACTGATACAACAGTTGGATTATCTGACTGCATTAGGCATTAATACGGTCTGGCTGGCTCCTTTTCAACCTTCTCCCCGTAAAGATGATGGTTATGATGTATCAGACTATTACGGCATTGATACCACCTATGGTACCGGCGGACATTTTGCAGAGCTGATGTACCAGGCACGTAAAAGGGGAATCAGGATTATGATGGACATCGTATTAAACCACACGTCCGACCAGCACCCCTGGTTCAGGGATGCGGCCGCCAACCCGAAATCCCGGTACCACGACTACTATTCCTGGTCTAAAAAGCGGCCATCGTTCTGGAACAGAGGCATGGCCTTTCCCGGCGTGCAAAAAGAAACGTGGACATACAACAAAGAGGCGGACGCCTACTACTATCACCGGTTCTATGATTTTCAGCCTGATCTCAACTTCATGAACCCGATGGTAAAATCAGAAAGTAAACGCATCCTGGGATACTGGCTGAACCAGGGCGTATCGGGTTTCCGGTTGGACGCGGTCCCTTTTATTATTGAGAAACCTGGTTCAGATCCTGACAAGCCGGAACATGACCTCAAGATCATTCCTGAGATCAGGCGTTTTGTTCAATGGAGGAACGGGGAAGCCCTCATCCTGGGAGAAGCCAACGTTATGCCTGAAGAGAACAATAATTATTTCGGGCAGGATGGGACCGGCATGCATACCATGTTCAACTTTTACGCTAATCAATACCTGTTCTATGGGCTCGCCACAGGAGACATTGCTCCCTTTATAAAAGCGCTGCGGGACCCCCGTGACATTCCTCCAACTTCACAGTGGATGTTCTTCCTTAGAAATCATGATGAAATAGATCTGGGCAGGCTTACAGAAAAACAACGTGAGAAAGTGTACCAGCGGTTCGGACCGGAAAAGACCATGCAATTGTATGACCGTGGCATCAGAAGGAGACTGGCGCCCATGCTTGGTAACAGGGCTATGCTGGAAATGGCCTACAGCCTCCTGTTTTCCCTGCCTGGCACACCTGTCATCCGTTATGGCGACGAAATAGGTATGGGAGATGATCTTAGCCTGAAGGAACGCCTTGCCGTAAGAACGCCTATGCAGTGGTCTGACAGGAAAAATGGAGGTTTCTCGTTGGCAGATACAACATTCCGTCCCGTGATAGACACCGGCGCCTATGCCTATCAAAAAGTGAACGTAGCCGCACAGCAGCGTGACCCGGCATCTTTGCTGAACTGGACCATTAATATCATCCGGTTGCGAAAGGAATGCCCTGAAATAGGACTGGGCAATTGGGAAATACTGGAAACAGGCACACCGGGGGTACTGGTGATGCGATACGACCTCCATGACAAAACACTGATCACCATCCATAATTTCAGCAGAAAAGCACAACAGGTAAAATTCACTGCACCGGGTACAAAGTATTATAACCTTCTCCGGCATGACATGAAGGAAACTATTAACGGAATATTCACAGTAAGCATCCCCGAATACGGCTATAGCTGGTACAGGATGGAAAATTTTCGTTAACTTCAGAGAAAGCACTTTTGTAACCCTTGCTGAAGTTTATTCTCAATAATGAAGATGTTGGTACCAGCCTTCCGCCTGGTATGCCGCTGCTGGATTTCATACGTTACCATCAGCAACTTACCGGTACAAAAACCGGTTGCAATGAAGGCGACTGCGGCGCCTGCACCATTCTGGCAGGGGAGCTGCAGCGAGGCAAACTGGTATATCGTTCATTTACCTCCTGCCTGATGCCGCTGGGCAATGCACACGGTAAACACATCGTAACCATTGAGGGCATTAACATGCTTCCGGCGCTCAATCCCATTCAGCAGTCCATGGTAGATAATGCGGCCACTCAGTGCGGTTTCTGTACTCCGGGATTTGTGATGTCACTCGCAGGGTTCTGTCTAAGCACCCAGCCGCCCACTACCGAAAATGCCATTACGGCTATCGACGGTAACATCTGCCGTTGTACCGGTTATAAGTCCATCGAAAGAGCGGCCGCCGGTGTTGCTACTTTACTGGCACAGCGAAATCAGGAGGAACCGGCCCAATTTGCCGCTGAGCAGCAAATCCTGCCTGCTTACTTCGCCGGCATAAAAGAGCGGCTAAAACGCCTTATTCTGTTCTTAAACGGGGAGTTAGCCCCTCCTTCCGGAACAACACCCCGTTTCATGGGTGGCGGTACCGATCTCTATGTGCAGCAACCGGAGGAAATACAGGAACAACCGCTCCAGTTCCTTTTTAACCAGGACATACTGAAAGGCATTACACGGGAAGATAACCGTTGTGTGATCGGCGCAGCCTGCACAGTGAGCGATCTGCTGGCTTCTCCTGTCATGCAGGCCTATTTTCCTGCACTGGGAAATTATATCAGCCTGATATCCTCTACACCTATCCGTAATATGGCCACCATTGCCGGAAATTTCGTCAACGCTTCTCCCATCGGGGACCTGACCATCTTTTTCCTTGCGCTGGAGGCTACACTTGAACTAAGTGACGGAACCGCTACCAGAACATTACCGCTACGGCAATTGTATAAAGACTACAAGAAACTGGACAAACGTCCGGAGGAATATATCACACGGTGCTGGTTCGAATTACCTGGCGCCAGCACAAGTTTCCATTTTGAAAAAGTGAGTAAACGCACCAACCTGGATATAGCCAGTGTAAACACGGCTATCTGCATTACAATGCAGGAAAACCTGATCAGCACAGTCAGGATCTCGGCTGGCGGCGTAGGACCAATACCAACACTCCTGACGGATACCGCTGCTTTCCTGGAAGGGAAAGCACCCAGCGGAGCAGTGATAAAGGTTGCCTGTGCAATTGCGCAGGCTGAGATCACACCTATCAGCGACGCCAGAGGTACGGCAGTCTATAAACGATTGTTGCTGGAACAACTTATAAAAGCACATTTCATCACCCTGTTCCCATCCCTGAAGGTGGAACTGTTATTATAACGTGGTATGAAAAATATTGATTCCAACACCCATGTCAGCGGTACTTCTGTGTACCTGGACGACATACCGTTAATTGGTGGTACGTTGTTCGGAGCGGTGTTTAGTTCCCCCGTAGCACATGGCGTTATCAGGGAATTGATATTGGACGATGCCATGCTGGTACCCGGCGTAGTACGCATATTCACAGCTGCCGATATTCCCGGGCAAAATGAAATAGGTGGCATTATCAAAGATGAGCCGCTGCTGGCAGATCATCACGTCCATTTCTGCGGCATGCCTGTTGCATTTGTAGTGGCCCATACCCGGGAAGCCGCCAGGGCTGCCGTTAAAAAGATCAGGGTACACATCGATCCTCTGCCTGTTATCACCGATCCCAGAGATGCGCAGGCCCGGGGTGAGCTGATCATTCCTCCCCGCACTTTCACACAGGGAGATATTGACAACGCATGGCGGCAGTGTACACACATATTTGATGGTAGCGCCGACATCAACGGACAGGAACATCTTTACATAGAAACACAAGGCGCATACGTCATTCCGCAAGAGAACAACAGTTTACGCATCTATTCATCCACACAGGGACCAACAGCCGTACAACGCGCAGTAACATCCGTTCTCGGTCAACCCATGCATCGCTTTGAAGTCATTGTTACCCGGCTGGGTGGTGGTTTCGGAGGGAAAGAAGACCAGGCTAATACCTGGGCGGCCCTATGTGCACTGGCAGCCTGGCTGTTGAAGAAACCTGTCAAATACGCACTGCACAGGATGGAAGATATGGCAATGACCGGCAAAAGACATCCTTACGCGGCCGACTTTAAAATAGGGCTTGACAACGATTATAAGATCATTGCCTACGAAGTATCTTTCTTCCAGAATGCCGGCGCTTCTGCAGACCTGTCTCCGGCAGTAATGGCCCGGACGTTGTTTCATTGCACTAATTCCTATTTTGTTCCGCATGTAAAGGCAACCGCCTGGTGCTGTCGTACAAATCTTCCTCCCAATACCGCCTTCCGGGGCTTTGGCGGCCCGCAGGGCATGTATGTCATAGAAGCAGCCATTGCAAAAGCAGCACATAGTTTACATGTGGACGCTGCCGTCATCCAGAAAAAGAACCTCATTGAAACAGGGCAGGGTTTCCCTTACGGACAAACCGCCAAAAGCGAGGCATTGACCTGCTGGGAAAAAGCAGAGGCGCTGTACAATCCTGATAATCTGCGCAAGGTGGTCAGCACTTACAATAAGGAACATAAACTGCATAAAAAAGGGATCGCTTTCATGCCCGTTTGCTTCGGCATTTCTTTCACGAATACCATGATGAACAACGCCCGCTCACTGGTACACGTTTATTCCGATGGCAGTGTATGCATCAGTACAGGAGCTGTGGAAATGGGACAGGGCGTCAATACAAAGATCCTCCAGGTAGCGGCACATACATTGGCCATTGCGCCTGAAAGAATAAAATTGAATAACACCAGCACATATACCATCGCGAACACCTCACCTTCTGCTGCCAGTGCTACCGCCGACCTGAATGGAAAGGCTACCTTAATGGCTTGTACCGCTATCCTGGAACGCCTGAAGAAGGTTGCAGCCGACGGATTACAGGTAACAGTGGAAGATATTTCTTTGGTGAATGAACAGGTACTGGTGAAAGGCACGCCTTCTTCCTGGAACTGGCAGCAACTCGTTACCAGTGCTTTCCGGCAAAGGGTAAGTCTCTCCGAACATGCACATTATGCTACGCCTGAAATACACTTTGACGAGGCTAAAGAGAAAGGACATCCTTTCGCTTATCATGTGTATGGTACCGCTATTCTTGAAGTGACCGTAGACTGCCTGCGGGGCACCTATACCATCGACACTGTCCAGGTAGTGCACGATTTTGGCAACAGTATGAACACCGATATTGACCGTGGACAAATTGAAGGCGGCATTGTGCAGGGCATCGGATGGATGACAATGGAAGAAGTGATCTACGACAGAGACGGCCGTTTACGCTCTAACGCATTATCCACTTATAAGGTACCGGATATTTATTCCGTACCGAAAACGATAGCCATAGACGCATTACAAACCACTCATGACAACCTCGCTGTATTCCGTTCAAAAGCAGTGGGAGAACCTCCTTTGATGTACGGAATAGGCGCCTGGTTTGCGCTAAGCAATGCTATAAGGGCGTTCCAACCCAATGCTGATATCCCTTTCAGTACACCTATAACACCGGAAAAAGTGTTGATGGCGTTATATTCAAAAACAACTCTGGAAACTAATCAGCAACATGAAGAAACAGTTAGTCACCTGGGAATTGATCTGTAAAAGCCTGCGGCAGAATATACCGGTAATGCTGCTTTACGTTATGGAAAGCCACGGCAGTAGCCCGGGCAGACAAGGCTTCTTTATGGCCGTAAACCATGCGGGAGAAATAGAAGGCTCTATTGGCGGAGGTATCATGGAACACAAGTTTATAGAACTGGCGAAGGAACAGCTGGGCCACTTTGCCACCTCCTACTCTATTCACAAGCAGTATCATGATAAAGAAGCCGCCAGACAGCAGAGCGGCATGATCTGCTCCGGCGATCAAACCATCCTGCTGTATAAACTACTGCCTGAAAGTATTACGCCCGTCAATAAGATCATTGCCTGCCTTTCTCAGAACCAGCAAGGCATCCTTCAGTTGTCTCCGCTTGGTCTGCACTTTACACCAGAGATACATGGAGAGCCGGACTATCACTATGCGATGCAGTCAGAACTTGACTGGTCGTATAGGGAGAAGATCGGGTACCGTGATTTTCTGTATATCATTGGCGGCGGACATTGTGCATTGGCATTATCTGAAGTAATGCAAAAACTGGACTTCTATATACACATCTTTGAAGATCGTCCACACCTTCATACGTTACTGGAAAACAGTACCGCACACGAAAAAACAATTGTACGCGACTATAGTCAGCTGAAGGTAATGGTCCCTGCCGGAGAGCATCATTATGTAGTGATCATGACTGTCGGTTACAGAACTGATGACATTGCACTCAGAGCACTATTGCATAAATCATTCAGGTATTGCGGAGTATTAGGCAGCGCTACAAAGATCGGGAAGATGTTCGATACCTATAGGGAGGAAGGCATCAGTGAAACATTGTTAAACAGGATACAAGCTCCCATTGGTATAGATATCAGCAGTCAGACGCCGGGAGAAATTGCTGTCAGTATTGCCGCACAGATCATAAAAGTAAGGCACAGTATCCCTGTATTGCATTAACTACTCTCTTACCACTGTAGCTGTGATCATACCATAAGGTTCGTCTGTCGCAATGAAGATCTCATTCTGATTCTGTATCTCAAATTGCTCAAGGTTGAAAGGGATGTGATGTTTATTGGGCATCTGCAAATAGATCTCCCTGATGCCGGCATATGTTTCCAGAACAGCTTCCCCCATTGCGTATAAAGTCTGTTGTACGGAGAGACTTTTATGCCCTGCAAATGTCTGCAACAACAATCCGCGGATGCTATTGAACTGTTCAGTATAGTCAGCAGGCAGTTTATCCCACATCCAGGCGACCTCGCACTTGGTAGCCAGTATCCTGTCGCCCGTCTCTTTCAGCGTTGTATACTTGTCTTTGATATACTTCTCAAAACCGGAGTCTGTTGTTTTCAGAATAAGAAGGTCTGCTATACCGGACTGCACACTGACAGTTGAGGCAGTTTTTACAACACGGGTCGTCCGTTTCTCGCTTCCTCCGCCAATGTACGCATGTGGATGTTCAACTCCATCGAACTGCATGCGATGATACTGTTGTTCCGCTATTTCAATAGTAGCTGCCTCCACCTGGGCTTGTGTTGTTATAAAGTAATTAGCGAGGTATAATGCGAAGTCTTCTATGGAAGTTTTAAAATGATCTTTCGCCAGGGCATACACGGTATTTTTCTGCGTATCCGTCGGTAATATCTTGCTGTTATCCCCATCTTTATGTGCCTCATTAAAATCTCCTTTCAGCGATACATTCACCGTGATCTGCCGGAACTCATGGTAAGCAGGATGACGGATGATCTTCGACAGTTGAACGGCGTTCTTGCCATAGCTGTTTTCTCCAAGTTTGATTTTCATAATGGGGCCTTTTTATGATGATAACATACCCTAATATAAAGAATTAATTGCCTACTT
Source organism: Chitinophaga sp. S165 (assembly GCF_003182155.1). GTDB lineage: Bacteria > Bacteroidota > Bacteroidia > Chitinophagales > Chitinophagaceae > Chitinophaga. The sequence goes on along the minus strand of NZ_QGTG01000008.1, from coordinate 260,415 downwards.
TTACTTAGAAGCCCCATCATATGTCTGACCTCATTATAAAAGGAAATAATATACTCACGCCTGATGGTGTACGGCCAGCGGTGGTATTGGTAAAAGGCGGCAGGATACACGCCATTCAGGCCGACCTGCCGGATGATGCCCGTACGATCGTTGACATAGGCGATAAGGTCCTGATGCCGGGCATCAACGATCCACATGTACATATCAATGAGCCGGGCAGAACGGACTGGGAGGGCTTCGATACTGCCACACGCGCAGCTATTGCCGGTGGCATCACTACCCTGGTAGATATGCCGTTAAATTCCTCTCCCGTAACAACCACTGTACAGGCTTTTGAAGAAAAGGCCCACGCCGCTACTTCTCAGTTACATGCTGATTGCGGTTACTGGGGCGGTATTATTCCCGGCAATGAAAATGAGATAGCAGCACTGATCAATAAGGGCGTACCGGGTTTCAAAGCATTCCTTGTCCATTCCGGTATTGACGAGTTTCCCAATGTTACAGCGGCCGATCTTGAAAAGGCGATGCCCATTATCGCGCGGCATCATCTGCCATTGCTGGTACATTGTGAATTAACTGACAGTCAGCCGGCCATACAGGAGAATAAACGCTCTTACCGGCAGTATATGGCCTCCCGGCCGCAGTCATGGGAACAGGCTGCTATCAGCCTCATGATCCATCTCTGTGAAAAATACAACTGCCGGGTACACATTGTTCACCTGTCCGCGGCCGACGCTATTCCACAGATAATAGCAGCAAAAGAAAAAGGATTACCATTGACTGTTGAAACTGCCCAGCATTATTTGTATTTTAATGGAGAAGAAGTGCCTGATGGGAATACCAGTTTCAAGTGCGCTCCTCCTATCCGGGAGAGAGAAAATAACCAGCGGCTGTGGGAAGCGTTAAAAGCAGGTGTGATAGATTTTGTAGCGACTGATCACTCCCCCGCTCCTCCGGAATTGAAGGCACTGGACACCGGCGATTTTACCCAGGCCTGGGGCGGTATTGCCTCTCTGCAACTCGCATTGCCTGCCTTATGGACAGCAGGCCGGAGCCGGGATGTAACATTGCCACAGATAGCACAGTGGCTGTGCGAAAAACCGGCGGTACTGGCAGGCTTACAAGACAGGAAAGGAAAGATCGCGATGGGATATGATGCGGATTTTGTGATATGGGACCCGCAAAGATCATTTACGGTTAGTGCAGAAGGATTATATCATAAACATAAATTGACACCTTATCTCAATGAGACGCTTTATGGCGTTGTGGAACAAACGTATATAAGAGGCATCAGGGTATTTGATCAGGGAAATTTCACGTTGGCACAGGGAAAAATGATATTAAACACGATCAATAAACATGATTGATAACATGTTTTACGATTACATAAATGCATCCATATTATATACCCGGGTTAAAATCCGGGGCTACAAACACACCGGCTCCTGACGGAGCCAGTCTGCGCGATTGACTACGTGATGCATATTGTTAATTCAGTACACCAAACAAGCTGACAATGGACTACGCACAAAGAGCAAACGCAGTAATGTCCAGGATCCACGAACTGGCATGTATCAGTGAAGACCCTCACTGCGTGACCCGCACATTCGGTTCTTCCGCTTTTATCAGCGGATGCAGCAAAGTAATGAAGTGGATGCAGGAAGCAGGTTTACAAGCCAGGATAGACAATATCGGAAATGTGAGAGGCCGTTGGCCCAGCACGCAACCCAATGCCCGTACACTGGTCATTGCATCGCATATAGATACTGTAAAGAATGCCGGTAAGTTTGACGGTCCGATGGGAGTGATCATGGGATTGGACCTGATCACACATCTTCAGCAGGAAAGGATCAACCTGCCGTTCAACATAGAACTAATCGCCTTCAGTGATGAAGAAGGTGTACGCTTTCATACTACTTATCTTGGCAGCACTGCCATTACAGGCAAGTTTAATGACGCCCTGCTGGACAAGACAGACAGTGCAGGTATTAGCCTCAGGAATGCCATTAAGACGATGGGAGGAGATGTGGACCAACTGGCAGCTGACGCTATTCCTGAAGATGAATGGCTGGGATATTATGAGATCCACATTGAACAGGGACCGGTATTATACGAACAACATATTCCCGTTGCCATAGTACAGGGTATAGCCGGTCAGCATCGTATCCGTGTCAGGTTTCATGGTATGGGCGGCCATGCCGGTACAGTGCCCATGGAAATGCGGAAAGATGCATTATGTGCCACAGCAGAGTTCATCCTGGCGGTAGAGCGTTTTGGACTGGAACATAACAAGGACCTGGTAGCCACAGTTGGCACCGTAGAGGTTAAAGATGCGGCCAGCAATGTAATACCCGGAGAAGTGACCTGCACATTGGATGTCAGGAGCACAGACCAGGTGCTTCTTAAAAAAGCACGCAGGTATCTGAAAGATATCGCGTCACAGATCTGTGCTGAAAGACAACTTACGGCCGACTGGGACATTATACAAAAAGCCAAACCGGTTGAATGTGATACTGCCCTCAGTCACCTGCTGGCGCAAGGCATCACAGCTGCCGGTTATAATGTAAAGAACCTCGTCAGTGGTGCTGGCCATGACGCCGTTATGGTAGGCGCAGTAGCACCGGTGTGCATGTTGTTTGTAAGATGTTATAAAGGCATCAGTCATCATCCTGAAGAAAATGTAGAAGTAGCTGACATCGCTGCTGCACTTCAGGTATCAGAACATTTTATTCATCGCCTTGCAGAGGTATACAAAAAGCGGTAATATGGAAATATCAGCACTGACAAGATCAGTAGTTAAAAGGAATCATGCGGTCATCTGCCCTGACGGATATGTGAACAGCGTTGTGCCCGGATGGACACACTGTAAAGTGAATGTCATCATCAATGAACAAATGGGTGCGCGGCTTGGGCAGACAGTGATCACAGCAGAGAAAGATTGTATTATTGCAGGCGACACCGAAACAGCACAGATCTTTTTCTACATCATATCCGGGCAATGCACTGCAAAAACAGGCACACAAATACAAACACTGACCAGTGGTCAGTTCTTTTATGTTCCATCAGGGCATCCCTACAGGCTGGAACAATTCACAGAAGGCACACAGATCGTTACCTTTCACAAGGTATATGAGAAACTGGCAGGACATAACCACCCGCCGGTGATCTTCGGAAATGCTGCCACAGTACCCGGACCGGCTTTCCTCGGTGATCCCGCCTTACGGCTACAGGTGTTATTGCCGGAAGACCTCTCCTTCGATATGGCCGTGAATATATTCACGTACGATGCTGGCGGACATCTTCCTTTCGTAGAAACACATATCATGGAACATGGGCTGTTATACCTTCAGGGACAAGGCGTTTACATGCTGGACCATGAATGGTACCCTGTTAAAAAAGGAGATGCCATCTGGATGGCTCCATATTGCCAGCAATGGTTTACTGCTATGGGAAAAGAACCTGCCATTTACATCTATTACAAAAATGTGAACAGGTTCCCCACTACTCTATAATAAATTCCACCCAATGACTTTGACAGCGCTTAATGCACTACCACCAGAACAATTAACTGAAACGCTCAGCACCTGCTGTGGCGCAACCGCATGGATTGAAAAAATGAAAAAGGAGTTTCCTGTAAAAGATGAAGACAGCCTGCTGGCTGCTGCCGTCAAACACTGGCACACGTGCTCGGAAAAAGACTGGAGAGAAGCCTTCGACCATCACCCGAAAATAGGCGACCTGCATTCCATGCAACAGAAATTGGCAGCTACCGCACAATGGGCGTCACGGGAACAGGAAGGTACCATCGATGCTTCAACCGTTATTCTCCAGGCCTTTACAAAGGGGAATAAACTGTATGAAGATAAATTCGGTTACATCTTCATTGTATGTGCAACAGGTAAGTCGGCCCCTGAAATGTTGTCTATCCTCACAGATAGGCTGAAAAACGATCCGAAAGAAGAAATTAAGATCGCTATGCATGAACAGGAAAAGATCACCGCCATCAGGCTTAAAAAACTGTTAAGCGTATGAGCCAGGTCACTACACATATTCTTGATACATCTTTCGGTACACCTGCACCTGACGTTGCTGTCAGCTTATCACGACAACAGGAAAATACCTGGACCTGCATTGCCGAAAGTGCTACAAACAAAGACGGCAGGGTAACTGACCTGCTGGCGAAAGATGTGATCGTACCTCCAGGCATTTATAAGCTCAGATTTGAAACGAAACTATATTTTGAGACAAGGGATTTATCCTCCTTCTACCCCTTCATAGAAGTGGTGTTTTACATCAGTGATAGCGAGCATTATCATGTTCCTCTTTTGTTAAATCCGTTTGGTTACTCTACTTACCGTGGCACTTAAAACATTCATAAGACTATGCAACTGGCAATAGCTGAAAATGCAAAAGAACAACTGCTACAGGAACTGCAAAAGGCTAACCTGCAATTCCAGCGGGTATACCCTGGCGACAAACCTGACAGGCAACCTGTACACACTGTCTATGGCGGCGCAAACCTCTTCAAAGCGGATACCTGCACCCGTATGGGACAGATTGCATTGAAACACCTGTATACATATGCGCCCAACTTTGTTGAATTAGCGAAAGTCCTGCAACTGGAGGGACATGAACAGTTGCCTCAACGCATTTCTGATATTGCCCGCCTGGAGGAAAATCTGGACCTCATGAAGGAAGAGCAAAGAAAACATGAACCGGTCTGGTTATATTACACGGTTTACAAGAAGATCGTCCGCAAACTTTTTACAGAAGCTGTTGAAGACTTCCGGATCGATTTTGAAGATGGATTCGGTAACCGTCCGGACAAAGAAGAAGATGAGACAGCCATTGCCGCTGCAAAGGAACTGGCAATAGGGATGAAACAGGAAACAATTTCACCGTTCATAGGTATCCGCATTAAACCATTTACAGAAGACCTGAAGCATCGTAGTGTACGCACGCTGGACCTCTTTCTCACTACACTCTTAAAAGAGACCGGCGGCGTGTTACCGGATAATTTTGTGGTGATGTTACCAAAAGTCACTATTCCGGAACAAGTGACCACACTCGTAAAATTGTTCGAGCTGCTGGAAAAGGCACACGGACTAACACCAGGGGCCCTGAAGATGGAAACGATGGTAGAGGCCACACAGATCATCATGGATGACGAAGGCAGAAATCCATTAATGCGCATCATTCGTGCCAGTGAGGGACGTTGTATTGCGGCACACTTCGGCACTTACGATTATACGGCTTCCTGTGGCATCACAGCGAAGTATCAGACGATGGCACATCCGGTATGCGACTTTGCGCATCATATGACGAAAGTAGCGCTGGGCGGCACTGGCATTTTCCTGTCAGATGGTGCTACTAACGTGATCCCCGTAGCACCACACAAAGGAGATCCGCTCAGTTTTACACAGCAACAGGAAAATAACGATAGCGTACACCATGCATGGCGTATCGGCTACGGCCATACCATGCATTCGCTCATCAATGGCTTCTACCAGGGCTGGGACCTCAATCCCGCACAGCTGCCGATGCGTTATGCAGCTACTTATTACTTCTTCCTTAATAATTACGATGATGCTGTATTCCGGCTCAAAACATTTGTAGAGCGTGCTGCCATTTCCACATTGACGAAAGACATTTTTGATGATGCAGCAACGGGTCAGGGACTATTGAATTTTTTCCTCAAAGCCATCAATTGCGGGGCTATTTCGGAGGAAGAAGTACTTGTTACCGGCCTGACAATGGACGAGATCAGAAGCCGCTCTTTTTACAAGATACTTGAAGGCAGAAGGAAGCAAAAAAAGAAAAAATAGCTTTCAGCGGCCTCAATTGCCATAGCGGTTGACGCCGCTGCCATTGGCCCGGCAATTGTAGTATGCCAGATATGCCTTCGTCTGTGGTATATAGAATGCATTACGACCGGGATACGGCCACATTGCGGGTCATCTTCGTTTCAGGGCTTATTTATGACTATAAAAACGTCCCGGAAGAGGTGTATCAGGCCATGAAGACCTCTTTTTCAAAAGGCATCTACCTCAATAAACATATTAAGGGACACTATGAATATGAAAAAGTGAATTGATGCATTAACGTTTCCCCAGCCAGAGCAAAGCATCCAGGGTGAACTGATCCTGTTCCTTATTGCCAAAAGTCAATGACAGATCTTTATTGGTGTGATGTTCATAGTCTATATCGTTATGTCCCATATTCATGTAAATCATCCGGTATTTCCTATTCGTCCAAACAACAGGATAATAACCGCTATGCCAGATCTCGTGCTGTTTAGGCCCTGTTCCGAGCGGGAAACTGGTTGAATCTATCGACAATAGGATAGTGATGTCTTTATTAGCCTTCAGATCGTTCGACCAGCGATACCATTCATTTGGAGAAGCTTTGAAGGTACTGTTCAGATGTTTCATTGCAGGATGTTCCGGATGTTCAACCCGGAGGACCGCTGAAGTAGGCCTCCAGGTATTACTGCCATAGGAACCCGAGCCCAGGAATTCATTATGGTACCAGTCCCAGTTCTGCGGAAAATCCGACGGAGTTAGTGCGAATGCAGAGAAATGGAATCCCATCCAGGCGCCGCCATTTTCCATATACTGCTGGAAGGCTTCCCGCTGGGCAGGCGTATCCGGTCTTGTATCAAGGAATATGACCACCTGGTACTTAGACAGAAAGGCTGGGTTCATATTGCTCCAATCGTTGGTAGAATCGTAGCTAAAGTTGTTCTCTTTTGCTTTGGCGGCAAACCAACGGTTAGCTTCATGTACAAAACTGATATGTGCCTGGTCATGCAGGGCTGTATAGAAACCGATCACTTTAAAGGGCTTTCCTTTCTTTTGGGCATTTGCTGTAATAACAAACAAACAACAGGAGGCTATGAGTATTCCCTGCCATATTCTTTTCATGATACGTGGATTTATATAATCCCAAAATATAACTTTATCTTTATGTACACAACATAGCCCGGCCGTCCCCAAACCACATACAACCATGAAAAAGTTATTATGCCTCCTTTTCCTCCTCGGTGGATTGCAGTATGCGCACGCCCAGGACCCTGCAGCTAAGCTGGACACCTTACTAAGTGCCTATAGCAGTTTGCACAAATTCAATGGTACAGCCCTTGTGTCACAACAGGGCAAGATCTTACTGAATAAGGGCTACGGCTTCCGTAATACCACCGATAGTTCCCGTAATGACCCTGGCACCATCTTCCAGCTGGGTTCAATTACCAAACAATTTACAGCAGCCATCGTGCTGAAACTGGAAGAAGAAAAGAAGCTCAGTTTGCAGGATAAGGTATCGAAGTTCTTCCCTGATTTTCCGAAAGGGGATAGTATTACAGTAGAACATTTGCTCACGCATACTTCCGGCATCTACAACTATACCAATGACAGAACTTTCATGGAGGCAGAAGTATTTAAACCGGCCAGTCGTGTAAAGCTGATGTCACTGTTTAAAGATAAACCGTTAGACTTTTCTCCGGGCACCAAATGGAACTATTCCAATTCCGGTTATTGCCTGCTTGGATATATTATTGAAGTAGCCGCACACAAACCTTATTATCAAGTGGCAAGAGAATACATTTTCCAGCCGCTGCATATGAACAATACCGGGTTTGATTTTAAACAGCTTAACAATAAGGATAAGTCGACCGGCTACTTCTTTATCAATGAAGACAGCAGCAAGGTCGCTCCCAGTGTAGATTCATCCGTATCTTTTTCAGCGGGCGCGATGTACAGTACTACCGGTGATCTTTATAAATGGCATCAGGCGGTACAACAGTATAAGATCCTTTCCAAAGCAGACTGGGAAAGAACATACACGCCACAAAAGAACAACTACGGTTATGGCTGGAACATTGATTCAATAGCAGGGAAAAGAAAGGTTAGTCATGGAGGTGGCATACATGGTTTCGTTACGACTATCATACGTGTGCCTGAAGATGATGTTTGCATCATTCTGCTGGATAATGCTTCCGACAGGACCATTGGAAAGATAAGTGAATCCATTCTGGCCGAGCTCTATAACAAGCCTTATACACTTCCTAAAAAAAGGATCGCTATACCAGTGCCCGAAACCATTCTTCAGCAATATACAGGGGAATATGATATGAAGCCTGGCTTTAAAATCGCAATAGCCGTAAAAGATGGTATGCTTACAGGACAGCCTTCAGGACAAGGCCCGGCTACCTTATATGCAGAAAAAGAGGATTTCTTCTTCCTGAATATAGCAGATGTACAGATCAAATTCACCCGCGACCAGAAAAACGAAGTGACAGGCATGATCCTGTACGAAAACGGTGGAGAGGTACCCGGTACTAAAGTAAAATAGAGGATGTCCTTCAATCTATTTACGCCAGGTGTTTATTTTGGACAACCGCGTGCTGCAAAGGAAGTCCCCGCAGTGCGAGGATCACATTTTTTGCGGCAATCCCGGCCATCGCGTTGCGTGTATCTACAGTAGCAGAACCGATATGTGGGAGAACAGCAACGTTCGGCATGTTCAGCAACGGATTATCCGCTGCCATTGGCTCCGGATTGGTCACGTCCAGACCCGCTCCCCAGATGGTGCCGCTTTCCAGCGCTGCTATCAGATCTTCTTCATTATGCACACCTCCCCTGGCAGTATTAATGAAAATAGAAGACGGCTTCATTTTGCTGAACGCGTCTTTATTAAAAAGACCTTTTGTTTCAGGCGTCAGCGCCGTATGTACAGATACCACATCACTCTGCTGTAACAGCTCATCGAAAGGAACACGTACTGCTCCTAATTCCTTTTCTGCCTCCGGGTTTGTGCCACGGTTATGGTAGATGATCTTCATATTGTAAGCACCTCTGCATCTCTTTGCCAGTTCAAAACCGATCTTGCCTAAACCTACAATACCTAAAGTCCTGTTTCCCAATTCAAGTCCCAGGTTAGCAGTAGGATCCCAGAAATGCCAGTTGCCACGTATAATTTCCTTATGCATGTGAAAAGCCTTTCGGGAAGCTGCCAGCATCAGCAGGAAAGCAGTATCAGCTGTTGCACCGCTTAATACGCCCGGCGTATTTCCTACGGCAATGCCTAACGTTCTTGCAGCCTCAATATCAACGTTATCGTAACCGACAGACATGAGAGAGACTATTTTCAGATGCTGACACGATTCCAGGAAGTGACGGTCCACTTTTACAGGACCGGATACCAGCACCGCATCATATTGTTGCAACACCTTTATTAACTCATCTTCCGGCTGATGGCGCTTTTCATCCCACACTGTGATATCAAGTCCGGCATCTTTTAACATCTTTATTCCAACCTCCGGAATGTTCCTTGTTATATACACTTTCATATTACTATATGGTTTGCATTTACATTTAGCAACAAAATACACAAATGCCGGAATTCAGGGATATTTCTAATAAAATTCTTACGTAACTTTGCGGCGCATACAAGAAAACCGCCTTTTCCCTCGTACCATTTGAGAACACAGGTCAATGGTTAAAGCGTTCTATTTAATTTGTTTATTTTAGTCTAGTCAGGTAAGCCTTTTAAGTTTAACTTAAAGGGCTTATCCTTTTTAACTACTTCTTCTTCAAAGAAAACTCTTCCACTAACTTTTATACTTCTTATTGTTTTGTTAAAGCTCTGCATCCGGCACCGTACCGATTGCAATAATTCATGAATAAATATAAATTGCACACAGGTCAATTGCCCGTCCCTACTGCGTTAACAATTGATTTAGGATTGTAACAATCCGTTTAAGATCATAACAATTCATTTAAGATTCATCAGCATGAGGATGACCCTTGCAACTATGCTAATTATCGCACTAAGCGGAAAGCAACTGTATGCACAACAAGTGAAGAGTAATAGTGAGATCCTATCTCCCGCAGTTACGGCAACAATATTTTCTGACAATATTGTGAAGCAGTTTAATCTGCTACACCCTATCAGGCGTGTTTACAGCTATCATGATCAGTCCGGCGACTACTACCTCGCTCTTTGTGAAAGCATAGATGAAATAACCAAAGACGATACACTACATCAGAAGATAAAAGCTGTCAATCTGAAGAAGGAAGGGAATGGATTTGTTAAAACATGGGAACTGAATGATTTCACCAACAGCAATAACCTGAATAACGGAGAAGAATCGATCTGGTTCTGGACAAAATTCTGCGAAGTGAAAGACCTTGACAGAGATGGTATCACAGATCCTTTGCTCGTATATGGCAGCAGCGGCATGAACGGATATGATGACGGCAGAGTGAAGATCATTCTCAATTACAAAGGACAAAAGATCGCTGTCAGACATCAGAACTCAACCATGGACGAAGGACGGAATATTCAGATAGATGCTGCATTCTATACATTGCCGCAATCCATACAGCAACATGTGAGAGCACTGATGAAAACACTGGCAGATAAAGACTTCACCATATATCCGGATGAATATGAACAAGCGATGGATAAAAAGAAGCTGCTGATCAACTAACCTACTTACAACTTCGTATGAAACTAAATTGCTATAAACCTTTAGCCCTGATGGGCTTACTCTCCCTTCCTTTGTTCATGTCTGCACAAACACAAACGGCAGCAACAAAGGAAGCTCCTGCTGTAGTGAGCAAAGAAGCCACACATGAGATCCTCGAAAAGATCAGTCATGGACTTGATGAAAGTTATCCTTTCCCCGATATATCAAAGAAATATATCGCTACCTTAAAAAGCCAGGAGGCGAAGAAAGCTTACCAGGACCTCACAGCTGAGCAACTTGCAAAAAAGATCACAAAAGACCTGCGTGATGTGCATAAAGATGTGCATCTGACTATATTCTTCAGCAAAGACTATTTCGACCGGCTTACGCGAACAGTGACCAATACAAGCACTCCGGAAGACGCAAAGAAGGAGCTTGAAAAGCAGCGGCAGAACAACTATGGTTTTGATGCCGTTGAACTGAACAGGAAAACATCCACTGCCTATATCAAGATATCAGGCGGCTTCCACGGCGATCAGGAAGCTTTTGAAATGGCCGCCAGCGCTATGAATATGGCAGCCTACTCAAAGAACATTATCATCGACATCAGGGATAACGGTGGTGGTACCGGTATGATGGGCCGCTTCCTTGCAGGCTATTTCTTTAATGCAGGTGATGAACGTTATTACCTGCACGGTTATCACAAAGACAGGAAAAACGATATCCAGGAATGGACATATCCTTTCGTTCCCGGTAAAAGAATGCCGGACAGCAAATTGTATATACTGGTAAATAAACGCACAGCATCTGCAACTGAAGGTTTCGCTTTCGCTATGCAAAAGATGCACAGGGCTACTGTTATCGGCGATACAACTGCCGGTGCCGGTATTGCAGGCACCATGATACCATTGAAAGAAAACCTGGTAGTGTTCCTGCCGGTGAAGATGGTAGCAGCACCAGGTTCAGAAGAAGGATGGGAAGGTATCGGCGTAATTCCCGATGTACCTGTAAAGGGTGATGATGCAAGAACTGAAGCTGAAAGCATCATCAAAAAAGAACAGGATGAAGCAACTGCAAAAACGAAATAAGCAATTGTAATATTCAATAAAAGGAAGGGGATTGTAGTCATTGCTGCAATCCCCTTTTTTATAACCTTACCTGTACTGGTAGAAAATGCCTTTATCGAAAGGCGTCCACAGACAAGCCTTTTGTCCGCAGCTTTTCAAGCCGCTATTAGTCCAGGTATTGCAGGTATGAAACAGGCTGTAACTGCCTTTGGCCTCGTAAAACGCATCTGTCCTGCCATAATTAGCATCGGTGACAATATGTATAATATTCCCGCTGGCATCCCTGTCAAAACTCTCCCGGATGTAACTGATCAATCTTGCATACTGAGCACTGTCAACATCCATCCGGATACAATCGTTGCCTTCTTTAACACCACGGTAGTAGGTAGCATGAATAGCAGACGTACTTAATCCCGTAGCAGCTTTAAAAGCAGTGCTGAACTTGAGATCTGCCCAGGTGGGCGTTTCAAGGTAGAAACCTTTATCGCCCCAGCCGAATGCGATCCATTGAGCGCTTGTATCGTTGCCTTTGGTATTTGCAAAAAGCACCTCCTTGCTCCAGTCTATCTGCTGATTACGCACAGGCATTACCAGGTCGGTATGTACGCCATTGGTAAGAATATACAGCGGAATGTCTGCATTTGCTGTTTGCTCCTTTTCTACGGAGATACGGGACAATACATAAGCTGCTCCCAGGTACAGGGCGATCAGTAATACGGGCGTCAGGATCGTCCACGCAATGATCTTTAATGTCTTCTTCAAGCTGTTGGTATTTATGGGGGATATTGTCTTCTGGTCTCTGCTTCTTCTCTCCTTCTTTTCTCAGACCATTTTAAGAAATTATGAACCCTTTGTTTCGAAAGCACAAAGATATATATTAGAGGATAATAAATATAAACTCAATGGATATCTACGAAGAGCATTTCGAAAACTCCTGCAAGTTAAGAAATGAGCACTGGGAGACGATAGGAGGCCTTCAGTCATCTGAGTGATCAACAGGGCCATTACTTTGCATTGTTCAGATAAAATTATTTCACGAGAGGTGCCTAATTCACCGATTGGGAATACCTCTCCAATGTTTCCCTTTCTTTTCTTGTAAGGCTTTTAATGCCCGTCTTATGGATCTTCTCCAGTAAGAAATCGATCTCCTGCTGACGGTCCATACGCTGAAGGTTATACCTGTCGTCAATATCATAATCGCCGATATGCGTCTTGAAATACTGGTTGTCCACAAGCAGCAGGTGCGGGCGGGTGATGATCAGGTACACGGCCAGTGATCCCGGGAGAAGAATGGACAGTATAGTGGGATAATTTTCCGCAATTGCTTCCGGCACCATACACAGCGCCACCAGCATGCCAATAAGTGCACCCCCGAGATGCGCTTCATGCCCGATATTATCCTTCTTTGACCTGATACCATAAATGGAATACAGTACGTAAAGTACGCCAAATGCCCAGGCAGGAATGGAGAAGAACGGCAATCCGAAAAAGCTTAACCTCATTTCGGGAAACAAGGCGATAGAGGCGAATATAATTCCACACACTGCACCCGAAGCGCCTACCGCACTGTAATCACCGTGGTTCCGGTGTATCAGTAATGACAATAAATTACCGCCTATCAGACTGGCAAAATAAAGCGTCAGGAAACTGGATGGTCCCATCCGCAATTCCAGGCTGGTGCTAAAGACGTAAAGAGAAAGCATGTTGAAGAACAAATGCATCCAGCTGACATGCAGGAAACCTGATGTCACCATCCGCTTGTAATCCTTGTATACGAGGATGTTATCCACTTCAAAGGAATACTTGTCAAAAAAGGAATGGTCTTTCAATCCTTTGTATGACACTACAATGTTTACAACAATCAGTAACAGGTTAATGAGACCAATGTATGCCATTCAATGCGGGTTTTTAATAACTATAGGGAGCGTCAGCCGGATAATCTTGCCCACTGCAATATTGTGATTAATGCAAATATATCCAAATCTGCCGCCACGAATTCGCGCTTTAGCGATTTTTATTTAATATTAGCAAAAATCGCACCCATGATATCCAAACCTCAACCTGGCGAATTTCAACCCTACCAGGGCGACTACATCAACTACGTTGGAAACGCTGAAGTTCCTGCCATCCTCGAAGAACTGAGAGACAGCACCTACGCTTTTTTTACTGCTATTCCGGAAGAAAAAGCTGATTACGCCTATGCTCCGGGTAAATGGACCATTAAGGAGACGCTGGGGCACATGATCGATTCAGAAAGAGTATTTGCCTACCGGCTATTATGTTTTGCCCGTGGAGAGCAACAGGGGTTACCAGGCTTTGAGCAGGACGATTACGTCCTGAATTCATTTGCCAATGACCGCACATTGCAGGACCTGGCAGATGAATTCAGGGTGGTACGTCAATCGTCAATATACTTGTTACGTCATTTGAAGCCGGAGAAGGAGAGCTTTATCGGCACCTCGAACAACCATCCTCTCTCAGTAAGGTCAATCGCCTATATGATCCCGGGTCATGAGTTACATCACCTCAGGATATTAAAAGAGCGGTACTTACCTGGACTTGGCATCCAGATCTAACCATTCGTTCACTGTATTGGCGCTTGTTTCCAGTACGATCTTATAAAAGTTGGATGGCAGCTTAGATACATCCAGCAGCGCATGACGGTCCTGTACGGGTACTTCTGCCAGCAGATGGTACTCGTCAGTACCGCCTGTCTTGAAAAGATTAGTGGTTGTTACCCAGATCTTCACTTTGCCGGTGTCCTGCAATGCAGACCACTTGATATCGATGTTCCCCTGGATAAAATTAGCTTTCGCATTTGCGACAGCCACCTTACCGATCATCGGAATACCATCTACTTCACGAGCGGTAGCCTGAGGAATATTCATATTCAGGTAACGTGCGATAGTCGGCATGATATCAACGATCGCCGGCTCATAATAATGTGCATAATCATTGTGAGGCTTATAGTTCGTCACCATCCAGGTACTTCTCTGACGAGGTGTTTGTCCGCCATGATGACGGCCGGTCTTTTCGTCACGGCCATGATCTGTGGTAATAACGATCATCCAGTCTTCCGCAAAATGTTGCTGCCTGTAAGTAACAGCCTCCCAGAGACGGCCTATCTGTTTATCCAGTGTTTCTATTGCGTTATAGAACTGCGGACTGTCACCGAATCCGTGCCCCATATCATCTGTATACTCCAGGTATACCCATGTTAATGAAGGCGCGTCTTTTTTAATACCGGCGGATGCTTCATCGATTACCTTTTCATCAATAGCATGCAGGTAATCCCCTTTTTCGTCGTGCGGGAAAAGAACAGTATCCAGTTCATAACCATCAGCATGCAGGTCTATCTTCACATTACCTGCATCGGGCAATCCATCGCCAGCCAGTTTGGTGCGGTTATCCAGCCAGGTGGAATAAATAGCGGTCTTCTTTTGCGGGAACTGCGCTTTAAACAACCTGAAAAGGTTATAATAATGATAGTTAGGCGCTTTAATGTCGTTGTCCGGTACGTTATGTTTATTCACCCATACCCCTGTCAACAGGCTGTTATAACCTACGGCCGAGATAGTAGGCGTCTGGTTGTAAGTATCTTTGTTACCGCCTACATGCATGCGGGTATACCTGCCTGCAGCGGCGATACGGTCAATATTGGGCGTGTTTAATTTCTCCAGAACATCCGCCGGAATACCGTCCGCAATAACAAATACTACTTTCTTTTCTCTCTTTTGCTGGGCCTGAAGGCCCCCTGCCAATAAAAGGCAGAGGGCTGAGGCCAGATATATTTTCTTCATCCTGAACATATTCTAATCCTGAACTTAAAACTATAAAGTACAACTTATTCTGCTTTCAGCATCCACATTATTCCGTTGATATTATCATCTCCGGCAAACTGACTGTTGATAGCTGCTTCCACATTTTTCTGATTTGTCTGTGATTCCTTTATAGGATACATCCATCGTTTAGGCACTTTTTTATTGTTAAGCACACCAGCACCCGATACATCGAAGACAGGCAGACCAGTACGGCGCTGCTCAAAGAAGAAATGCCAGTCGCTGTTCATGAAGGAGGCAATGTATTTCTGCGTCATGATCGCTTCCAGCTGACCGCTGGCCGGAAGTGGGTTCGTTGTCAGATAAGTATCAATTGAATCCTGTGGTATCTTATAAAACTGCATAGAAGCCTGTACACCTTTGTTGTAGTAAGTTGCAGCATTGCCATTGATCCAGCCACGCACCACTGCTTCTGCCAGTGTGAATTGCGTTTCTGCATAACCAATAGCGATACTAGGCTCATTCACGGCATCATCGGTATAACGTTTTTTAATTCTTGATACTTCTCCGGCGAGTACTTTTTTACCGATATCATCTACAAGATCACTTCCTTTAGCGCCGCCATAAGCATCGAAGTCGCTATCAGGTAATGAAACGTGTTGAGGCGCCTTTTCAGCGAAATGAAATAACCGTGGGTCTTCCAATCTTTTCAACAGATCAACGAAAGTACCTTCCATATAATAAGCCGTGTTCACATCATTATCGTTGTAAGTCGGATAACGGGTACCCGACACGTCAAAAAACGTTAACTGGCCATTATCTGTATTATCTGTCATCAACGGATAGGTATTGGGATCATTTACGATTTTTGCGAATCGTCCTTTCACATTTAAAGCCGCATTATTTTCTTTCAGTGATAAACTCATCAGAATGCGGAGTGACAAGCTATTGATCAGCCTTTTCCATTTTATCATGGACCCTTTGTACAGGATGTCTCCCTGTACAGGAACTGTAGTATTTGTAATTGCAGCATTAGCCGATTCCAGATCATCCAGAACAGATATGAAGATGTCCTGCTGTTTGTCATAAACGGGAGCAAGCGAATCCAGTTCACCTTTCAGTGCGGCCGTATAAGGAACATCACCAAAGGTATTCGTCAACTGCATGAAGTAGTACGCCTTGAAGAATTTTACCAGCGGAATATATTCTGTTTTCTGCAACCTGTTAGCTTCCTGTTCCATCTTGATCACCTGGCGCAGGTTGTTATAGGTAGAAAATTCCGCTCTGTCCCAGCCATAATATTGTTCATTCGAAGCTTCATTGATAAATACCATCTGACGCGTAGCCAGGGTCGCTCCGAGATTAGTAGCCTGAAATGCTTCCTGGATAACTGTATTCAGCAGCAGATCGGGTGTAGCCATTGTAGGCCTGTTAGGGTCCGTCTGAAAATCTTCGAACTTTTTGCAGCCTGCCGCAATGACCAACAGCAGTACAGCTATACTAAATATTTTTCTCATGGTTGTTGGTAATTAGAATTTAAGGTTAAGGTTGATACCAAAACTTCTGGTAGAAGGCGTTTGCAGATCATCCACACCAGCGTCCGGATCTACGTTTGGCATTTTCGTGAACAACAGCAGGTTACGACCTACAGCAGAAATATCAGCCGCACGGAAGATGTGACCTTTCATCCATTTAGATGGCAATCTGTAAGTAAGGGTCACCTCTCTCAGTTTCAGGAAAGACTGTGAATAATAGTTATAGTTAACATTCGCACCGTTGCTGGTATTTGTCATGTAAGAAATATAGTTCACCGCTGTTGTATTAGGCGCAAACGTTCTTGTATCGCTGACAATATTACCATCGCGGTCGTAGATCACCTTGCCGCCAGTCAATAATACACCCGGATCTACATAAGTGGCTTTCGGTTCATTGGCCTCATCCCTGAAGTGATTTACAGTACCCGGATGTGTACCGCCCCACCACATTTTCTGATTGGTAGTAGAATACATCAGTCCACCGAGACGGCCATCTACCAGGAAGCGGAAACTAAAATTGCCATATGAGAAACTATTCTCAAGACCGTAAATCAGATCAGGATCACTGTTACCAATAAGACGATCAACGTTATCTGTCAACGGAAGTCCGTCCGCCGTATGCACAATATTTCCTGAAGGATCTTTCTGATAAACTGAAGCAAAGATCTTGTCTGTTCTGTCGCCTACTTTCAGATAGCCAATCCTGTCGCCACCGGTAATTTCCTTTACATAACGTCTGTACGTACTGAGGTTCAGCAACACATCCCATCTGAACTTCTCTTTACGAACAGGAGTAGCTGTTGTTACTATCTCAATACCTTTGCGACGATATACGTGGGCGTTTTCTAAACGGGTTTGGTAACCGCTACCCCATGATACATCGATCTCCTTGATATTATTGTAATCTTTTGTCTGGAAATAAGTAACCTCAAATCCCAGCCTGTTGCCGAAGAACTTAGCCTCCACACCGGCTTCCCAGCTATTAGATGTTTGCGGACGTAGATCAGGGTTGTTGATAACATTCTTATACTTCAGACTAGGCAACTCATCCCAGGTCACACCTTTATCATAAGAAGGCAGGTAACCATAGGTGTAGCTGTTATCCAGTGTACCGCTTGATACTCTTGATACCGCACCTCTTGCCTTCAGGAAGGAAAACCATTGAGGCAGACGTGTCAGCTGCGATATCACTACTGATCCTGATAAAGATGGATAAAAGAAGCTGTTATTCGCAACCGGCAAAGTAGACACCTTGTCGTTACGTCCGGTCAGGGAGAGGTATACAGCATTATATAGCTCTACGTCAACAATACCATAAACACTGGCAGTTCTGCGCTCTTCCAGCCAGTTATTTGACTGTACCGCTTTTATAGAGTTACCAAGATTATACAATCCAGGGATGTTCAATCCGTCAGTATTACTGGAGTCACCTTTCAGGTTCCTGTAGTAATTAGATCCGCCTGCCTGTGCATGGATCTTGAAATGATCACTGAAGGTATGGTTATAGTCTACTATGAGATCAGATACGATATCAAAGTAAGCAGTTGAAGTAACAGTATACTGGCCTTTTGATTTATCGCTATAACGGATATAGCTCTTAGGCTCATTATAGTTACGGTTCAGGCTATACTGGTTGATACCGGTACGGAATTTTGCACTGAAAGAAGGACTGATCTTATAGTTGAAATCGACAGAAGCAAACGTGTTGTTCTTATCATATCCTCTCAGGAATTCATATGCCTGGAAGTAAGGGTTGTTATAATAAGAAGTATTGAAGTGACGCTGTTGTACACCCTCTTTACCTGGCGCCCAATAGTTACGCAGGTCACGTACATCAACATCCGGACCTGTCCAGAGGATCAGGTTATACAGGTAGTTGGCAGGGCCATAGCCTGTTTCGGGGAAGTTATGCGTATACTCTTTGTTATAACTGATACGGCCGTTCATGCTGAAGTCCTTACTCAGGTTATAGTTGCCTGATAAATTGAAGGAAGTGTTCTTCAGATCAGTATTAGGTACAATACCCTGCTGATAAATATGTGAGGCAGAAGCCCTGAAACTGCCATTGTCGCCGGTTTTAGTAAAACTCAGGTTATTGCTGGTGATAACACCTGTACGGAAGAAGTTTGTAACGTTGTCTTTACCGCGTGACAGGAATGGCAATGGCACTAACTTTCCGGTAGTTGGATCAACAGGACTGTTGAACTGCGGTGTTTCAAAATAACCGCTTGGGGTTGAAGGATCACGCTGGTCCAGTTTAGGTCCCCATATCCATCCACCACCTTCTGGTCCGCCGCCACTACCATCGATGTATTCATACTGACCCTGAAAACCGTTACCGTAAGTAGTCTGTACTTTAGGGATACGGATAAAGCTGGTCTGGAATTGTGTAGAAGAGTTGAACTCAACGCTCAGATCTCTGGAACCACCTCTTTTAGTAGTGATCATGATAGCGCCATTCGTACCGATAGAACCATACAGTGCAGAAGCAGAAGCACCTTTCAGTACGGTCATGCTTTCAATATCGTCTGCATTCACCTTATAAAGGTCAGCCGTCTGGTCAGGAATACCATCTATTACGATCAGTGGTTTTGCACCACGCAGGGAGATGCCCGGATCTCCGAACAGGTCAGTTGTATTTTTAATGGTCAGACCAGCCACACGGCCTGTCAGTGAACTGATCACGTTAGACTCACGTGCTTTCACCAGATCAGCACCTTTTACTTCCTGTGCTGCGTAACCAACTTTTGCTTTCTCTTTTTTGATACCTAGAGCGGTTACCAGTACTTCAGATAATTTCTTTTCATCTTCCTGTAATACCACCTGATAACCTGCACTTTTATCTACAGTCAGCATATAAGGCAAATAACCGGTAAAGAAGAACTGGATCACTTCTCCTTCATTGGCCTTGATCTGAAAGTCGCCGCTTTCATTGGAGATGGTACCACGCTTAGTACCTTTCACCATAATAGATACACCAGGCAATGGTTGTTTCTTTGCGTCCGTTACCTTACCGGAGATGATCTTTTCAACCGGGTCTTCTACCGCAAGCGATGTAGTACCAGCTTTTACGATGATGTTATTGTCCAGACATTTGTAGTTAAAAGCGGCTTGTCCGGCAAGCAGCTTCAATACGTTTTCCAGTGTTGTATTGCGTGCATTCAGGTTCACCTTCCTGGTCATCAGCCCGGACTGGTCCATGCAAATAATAGCATAATGTGTTTGTTGTTCGATCATCTCGAACACTTCTTCTAATGGCTTATTCTGTACGGTCAGCGAACACGGAACCTTATGCAGGTCTGCCCGTCCTCCTGCCAGCACAGCTGTGAATGGCATTGATAATACACAGCAGAACAGCAAATATATAATGGCTTTGCTGCGTGTGATACTCAGGTGTTGATAAAAACGAAACATAAATTCAGGCATTTAGCGTGATTGATAGGCGTTGTTTGTGGTGAAGTGAATTTGTTTTCCGCTGATGGTGTAATCAAGATTGTCCGTTGCTTTGATCACGTCCAGTATATAATCGAGCGGCTTGTCATTGAACTTTGCGAACAGCTTAAAGCTCTTCATCGCAGGATCTGCAAAGGAGATCTCGACATCATATAGTTGCTCCAGTTTATGTGCTACGACCGACAGCGGCTCATTGCGGAAGATCAATAAGCGGGAGGTCCATCCCGTTACAGATTCCACGTCGTAGGTACGAGTATAGGCCAGTTGGTCTTTTTTGTCATAATACAATTCCTGCCCCGGTTGCAGTTCAAAAGATCTCTTTTGTGCCGGTACGCTTACCTGCACCTTTCCATCTACCAGCGATACTGCGGCACTGTCCACACCTCTATAGTGCGTAACATTGAACCGGGTACCTAATACCTGTACAGACAGCTCTCCTGCCTGTACTGAAAAAGGCTGGTGAGCATTTTTGGTCACCTCAAAGAAGGCTTGTCCTTCGAGAATGATGTTCCTGCCTTTCTTTCCGAATGCTGCCGTATACCTGATGCTGCTCTTCGGCGCCAGGTGTACAACAGTGCCGTCGGGCATAGTATCTTTCAATACCTGCCCTGGCAACGTTTTCTTTTCTATATAGGCAAGGGAATTCTTCTGTGGTGTTTGTCTTAAAAAGACGATACTACTTATAATAACACCGGCAATAGCGGCTGCCGCGGCGATCTGCAGGCGATATCTTCTTACAATGGTCTGTCTGCGGTTATGGATGCGCTGTTTTACACCCTGCAGAGCGTTCGTGATCACTACTTCGTCATGCTGTTGCTGACTGGCCTGCCATATTTCCTGCAATGCCTGATAGGTCAGTCTGTTCTCCTCCGCACTTTCCAGCCATTCAGCCAGGAAGTCTTCTTCCCAGGGCAAGGTCTTTTCATTAAAATGCCGGGTTATCAGTAAATAAAGTTCCTTTTGTTCCAATCTCTTTTCTGTTTACAAGAGTAAGGACGCAAAGAGTGATCATGCTCGTGACAAAAAAAATGGAGTTAACATATTGGTAATATTGGGTAGGCTGTTTTGAGGATCTTCAGGGCACGGAACATATGTGTCTTAACGGAGTTAACGGATATATTTAATAGACCCGCAATCTCATCATAGCTGAAGCCTTCATACCGGTGCATCTTAAATACCAGTTGCATCTGCGGTGGCAGCTGGGTTATCAGCTGTTGAATCTGCGAGGTAACATCTTTATACATCAGCTGATGATCAGGTTGTTGATGATCGTCTCCGGCAGTTTCAGCCAACGCTTCCTCCGGAAGGCTAAAAATAGTTCTGCGCTTACGGTAGTAGTCGAAAACCCTGTTCCTGACAGAGACGTATAGATAAGCGCTTAAGGTAGTGGAAATAGCGATCTGGCGGCGGTTATTCCAGAGCGCACAGAACATTTCAGCAACGACGTCTTCTGCTTCGTCAGTAGGATATGGCAGTAATACTTTCGCGAATTGAAGCAGGCCTTCGTAGTAACGTTTGAAGATAGCGTCAAACGCATCTTCGCTACCGGAGATGAATAATTGCAGGTATTTGTCTTCGTCGAAAGAATGGCGTGCCATCAGCACAAATCTAAGGGGGTGGGAACGTGTTTCAATGTTAGGTTATTATTAAGTCTGGGTTACCGCAATGTGAAAATGCAATTACGCTGTTCTTCATAAACGTAATCGTCTGATACTCCATACATATCTTTTTTTACTATCTTTGCATCCTGGAGTTAACCACAATAAACAGTTACCCTATATCAATGAAAGAGAAGATTATCAGAGCTTCGTATGATGACGATACCGTTACAGTATATCAAGCTTACAACAAAACAATTGCGCTACACGCCGTAAAAGAGCAGAAATTCGTCTCTCCTCCTTTTAAAATGGAAAGAATGACCTGGATCAAACCATCTTTTCTTTGGATGATGTACCGGTCAGGATGGGGCACCAAAGAAAATCAGGAACATATCTTAGCCATTCAGATCAAAAGAGAAGGGTTTGAATGGGCATTAGAGCATGCCTGTCTTTCCCATTTCGATCATACCATCCACAGCTCATTACCGGAGTGGAAGAAAGAATTGCAAAGCTCACCGGTGCGCATTCAGTGGGACCCTGAAAGGGATCTCTATCTGCAGTCGCTGCCTCAACGTGCTATTCAGATAGGATTGACGGGAATTGCCGTTGATAAATATGTGAATGAATGGATTGTGGGAATAGAGGACATTACTGCAATTTCTCAAAATATGCATCAGCTGGTGAAGGCGAGTAAAATGGGTCAGGCAATGGAGATGTTACCTGATGAAAAGGTTTATCCTTTGACAGATGTCATAGCGAAGAAGATTGATGCGTCATAATGCATCATTCTTCGCTATAACATCTGTACCACAAACATTTATTCTTACTGACTTTTCCTCCAAATCCCAAACCAATCAGGGGAATGTACATAAAGGTCCATATCCATTACTATCAAAATAAACTTCATCTGGTTGCGGATTCGCGCCTTCTATCCGGCATATGAAATAATCAAAAGCATAGGTAGCGCTATAAGTTTCCGCCCACATTTTCAAGTCGTTCATCTTAGAACGCGAAAGAGAAGGATCATGATCCCTTAAATCAAAAAAGAACAGCAACTCAAATTCATTCTCATCCCGTGTCAGATTTATAAACACACGTGGCACACTCACTTCATTTACAGCTAAATGATCAGTAGCCATTATGAGGTCTGCGTAGCTATTTGCATGAAACACTTCAATAATGGCATCGTATGTGTCAGGTGCAGAAATTTCTGGAGAAGTAAATATGCGGTCTCTTGACTTCGGTAATACCCCTTTCAAAAAACTAAAATCTATCTTATCGTATTTCCCCTGGAAGATGATGTCTACAGGTTCAGATGTCATATGCCCGAATTATCTAAATACCAGCGTCTAGTTGAAATAAATATCGATATAGTCGACTACGTTATTCCCCTCGCAGTTATCCATCTCCTGTAATCGCCAGTACTTTCTTGCGCCTTTAGCCAGGAAGTGATAAGTACCGGTCCTTTCACAAACATTTCCTTCGTTGATACTTGCATACAAACTTTTGATCGTACCTGTAAATAGCAGCTCAGCGGGAGAAACAACTTTCAGTGTTCCATCGATGGTTACGAAGCTTTTTGCATCCCGTTGTTCTCCTTTGACGGTATAGGTGTCTTTGCTTTGTTTGCGGATCTGGACCTTGCCAGGTTTGTCCCAGCTAATCCATTGGAGCGTGAAGTTATGAGTACCTTCGCGGAGAGCGGGTATGGTTTTCTTTTGGGCATAAACCGGACAGACACTAACAAAAATTAGGCATGCAATCAGACAGGTGTATATTCTCCTCATAATTCAAATGATCTTTTTCGCCACTAAAATAGAATAATTTGGGACTATCTAATTGTATGGTATACCGGTAATATTTAAAAGAACTACTTTAGCATCCAAACCTATCCCTATGCACAAATTTATTCTCCTCCTCACCACCATTATTTCCCTTAACGCCTACGCACAGCAAGAAACGCGGATCTACGTTGATCCGAACGAAAAGCCACCTACCACTACTATCGGCTCTCAGATCTGGACCACATCCAATCTCGATGTTGATCACTTCCGGAACGGCGATAAGATCCAGGAAGTCACTACCGGCGAACAGTGGAAAAAGGCATGGGATGATGGTACCCCAGCATGGTGTTACTATGAGTACAAGGAAGAAAATGGCCTCAAGTATGGCAGGTTATATAACTGGCATGCTGTTACCGATCCGAGGGGGCTTGCACCTGAAGGCTGGCATATTCCTAAAATCGCTGAATGGGATACGCTTACAAACTATCTGGGCACAGACAAGGTGTTCACTAAAATAGTAGACGGAAAGGGCTGGATAAAAGGATTGTCCAAAACAACCAACGAAAGCGGGTTAAGCATCTTTGCCGGAGGCTCCGGAGATGCCAATGGCTTCGGAGGAATAGGAATAGAGACTTACCTCTGGGCCTCTCCTAAAGATCCAAAGGCCTATTCCAGTGCACTTATCGTCATGGTCAGCATTTATTCTGCACCTGGGATCAACAAAGCCTATGGCATGGAAAAAATAGGCATGTATGTACGCTGCGTAAAAGACTAGACACTTTAACAATTAAGTACATATAACTGTCCTGGACTATAATGGATGATGTAACGGCAATGCAACATCGTTCAAAAGGCACTTTTTAGCCTCATTAAGACGCTATTCCTCTAACAAACATACATCTACCTTAAAAGCCTTCAAAAGCCAATTTCTGCCCTTTTAAAGCATTCAAGAGTTTCAGGGCATAATTCACCTGAAACCCTTGCTTTTTCGTTCGGGTTTCTATATCTCCATATCGCGAAACCGTCATCTGACCGTCACTTTACCGTCACCTGTATATCCTTTCGATATAGAGATGCCCCTAAAATGATATGGAAGTGACGGTAAAGTGATATGGACGAGTAAAGGAAAGATAGGCTCCCAAAGGAGATTAAAGGTATTTTTTAAGCTCATTTATACCTGCTAAACCGATTAAACAAACTAACAAAAGGGAAAAAAAGAACGTCACCCGGACCGGATGACGTTAAAAAAGAGACCGCCTCACTTTCATGAGACGGTCTCTTTAATAAATATCCTAAGAGGAATTATTTTTTACCCAGTTGATATTTCGGCATCACCAGGAAGCGTACAATTGTATGAGCCGTCAGTGAAAGTACCACTACTACACCGGGGATCAGCAGTTGTTTAACCGGCGTGTCAAACACATCAAGGATCGCGGATACATTTTTACCCGTATAAAGCACGGCCAATAAAAATAATAATCCACCACAGATCCATAAGGTGAGATGAGAATAGAAGTATCTCATCTTCTGGTATCCGTTCTTTCCGAATGAAGTGAACAGCAAAATAACGTGGGCAATGAAAAATAACAATGCCAGGGCAACGAGGGAGTTAAAAGCATTCATAAGTGTCTTTTTAAGTTGTGAGGTTCAATGTTAGTTAATACGACAAAATAGGTAGATGTATCTTTATAAAGATATCGTATTTAACAATTTCTCCCAAACTGTTTTAATGCTGTTGTTGCGCTCCCTCTACTACCGGTGGTTTAGATGCTGGTTCAGTCCGTCCGTTATGACAGGTATAACATGTCACTGTCATCATCTGCATTCCGTTGTCGTCCTTCCCGGATTTAAAATATTTTTTATTAAGACGCATCGTCATTCTTAACATCTCACGCGCTGTTTCCTTTTCTTCTTTGTCATCACTTGCGAAGTCTAGTTTCTGTGGATTGTCTGTTTGTTTGGCATGGCAAAAACTACATTTCACACCCAGCGCTTTATTAAAACCACGCATTTCTTTTTCCAGGTCCTCATGACTAATGTTCTTCGGTAGTACCTTCAGATTCTTAGCCTTCTCTTCCTGAGGTAATGATAATGAGCAGAGCGTCACCGCCAATAAGAGGGACAGCGGTACGAAATAAGACCGTTTCAATTGCATAACTATTTGAATTATTAGCTTCCTTATAAAATCCAGAGGAGGAACTTACAAAAAAGTATTTATACTCCTGCAAATTATTATATGACTGCCAGCATTTTATAGTTTAACGGATGTTAAAACAGTATTAGGTCATTGCGCAGCTGTAAGCATAGATAAACAGTGTTTAACAAAATACAAACAGCCTGCTCCGAAAAAAGGAACAGGCTGTTGTTCAGTTGTAGGTTTAATATATATAGCGGATCATCTCAAAGTCAACTCAATAACTGGTATTTCTACCGGAGGCTTTTTCAATGGCAGTGTAAGCACAATATCTTTACTACCCTGGTTTTCCTTTCCAAGATACTTTATTTCTGAATTATCGTGCAGGAATTGAACATATTTAACCTTTTGATCAAATCCAGGTAGCACTAACTTATTGAGTGGCCATACAAATACATGTAAATAGAGTTTCCTCGTAACCGGATTATAGGTCAGCATTGTACCCTGCGGCGCCTTAAATTCTTCCGGTGCTTCCGTACAACCATAGATGGATTTACTGTTCAGTTGCATCCACTCCCCGATCGCATTCAATGCGTTGGTAGCGCGATAATCAAATAAGCCGCGGGCTGTAGGACCTACATTCAGCAAAAGATTACCACCCTTACCTACAGATCCGATCAGCAATTGTAACAGCTGGCTTGGGCTCTTCCAGCTATCTTCATCACGATGATAACCCCAGGAACCAGAAAATGTCTGACAGGTTTCCCAGGCTACTTTTTTTCCATTAACAGTAGGCCATTCAGATACCACTACCTGTTCAGGCGTTACGAAGTCAAAACCATCCTCATAATCATTCAGATCAAGACGATTATCCACGATCAGACCAGGCTGTAATTTATGCATCATCTTCATTAACTCCTCAGAGCCCCAGTCATCATGGCCTTTACCATTCTTACCGGGATAAGAAAAGTCAAGCCACATGATGTCGATCTTACCATAATTAGTAAGCAGTTCCTTCACCTGGTTGTGCATATACTCGCGGTATTTGCTCATGTCCTTGCCCTGGTTCAATCGCGCATAAGCACTATCACTATTGTCTGCCGGTTGCTGCGGATGATGTTTATCTATTGTAAAGTCAGGATGATGCCAGTCCAGCAGGGAATAATAGAACCCTACTTTCAAGCCCTCTGCACGGAAAGCTTCGACCCATTCTTTAATGAGATCTCTTTTCGCTTGCGTATTAGTAGCTTTATAGTCTGTGAATTTAGAATCAAACATGCAGAACCCTTCATGATGTTTGGTCGTGATCACTGCATACTTCATACCGGCAGCCTTTGCCGCCTTTGCCCATTCCTTTGGATTATACAGGTCTGGGTTGAACTGCTCAAAATACTTCTGATAATTTTCACTCGTCAGCTTCTCATACTTTTTCACCCACTCATGACGGGCAGGCAGGGCGTATAATCCCCAGTGAATGAACATACCAAAACGGTCATTCGTCCACCAGGCCATTCTTTTCTCCTGATCTCCCGGTTTTTCATACCCAATCCTTTTCTGTGAAAATGCAAAAGGGGAACAGCATAAAATTGCTGTCAGCAGCAATAGGCAATGTTTTCTCATAACGGAATCAGCGGTTTTTAGGAAAGCAATCCTGTATTATCACCAGGTGTCAAACCGACACCCGGAATTCCTAAAATAACAAACTATTCCTGATTACACAATATTAAATAAAAACTTATCGCTAAAGAGAAGGGCCGGATCCTGTAGGAACAGGTCCGGCCCTCTTTAAAATGTTTATACTTCTAGAATGCCGGATCATCCGGAATGTTTGCATTATCATTTCTTTCAACAAATGGGAACGGTAGCCAGGTACGTTTACGCTCGGCTACCGGTCTTTCAAACCTCCGTTGGTCTTCCAGTGCCATACCACCCATAAACAATTCTATCTGACGGTGTTTATAGATAAGCGTTAGCAAGGCATCTTTAGTGGCGGCAACTTCACCTGTCAGTCCTGCACCTACACCATATGGATCTTCAGCAGGCTGTTTGGTCACCACTTTGTTCAATTCAATCAAACCGTCTACCAGATTATCCTTACGCGCATAACATTCCGCTTTGATCAATGTGATCTCACCAGGCAGATATAAAGGAATGCTCTGCGTTGTTCCGGTAAAGAACCCTTTCACACGGTAACGCGGATTAGCACCGATCGCCACGTAAAAGGGGATGCGCTTATCTGCAAGATTTGGCTGAAGCCCCACCGGAAGGCCCAGTGTAGAATCTACTACCTGGTAGATATTATTGGTAGCGGTAACCAGTGTGAAGATTGGGTTCGTGATCAGCGAATTATAATTGAAGGTAGAATAGGCTGTCACCTGGTTAGCTGCTGCCAGTGCAATATCATAATCGCCTGCGAATAAAGCATAACGCGCCTTCAGTGCATACAGTGTATTCACTATGTCTATACCGGCAGGCACGTTTGCTTTAAAGCCTGCACTGATTGCGTTCGCATTCACTGCACTCAATGCGTTATCTATCACACGCACTGCCTTTCTGTACCCTTCCTGACTGGTAATGAAAGATACATCAGCAACACCGGCAGTATCCGGAACATGCGTCCAGAACATTGCCATGTTACCCAGTGCCATAGCCTTAAATATAGATGCATAAGCGATTACGCCACTCGCATATCCCGGTTCAGGCACAACATCATCCACAGCATTCAGCACACGGTTAGCATCAAAGATGATCTTGTTTGATACCGCCCACATACCGGTAACAACGGCGTTCGTATTCTGTACAGCGGCAGCACCGGTATTCAACTGACCTTCATCTGCATTACCTGCATTGACCACATATGTGCCACGGGTCAGCAGCGTGGAGGTCGCGATACTGGTATATATCGTACTTGTTCTGTTTGCACTGTACCAGTTCTGTAATCCTACCGCAACGTCTGTCAATGCATTCGCTGTGCTGATAGCATCATCAGAGGCCGGGCCGGAGGGATCAGTATATTCTTTTTTACAGGACGCGGCGACTAACAGCAGCATACCTGCCAGAAAAGAACGGCTGTATTTATTGAGATACATTTTCATAAAACTACTTTTTGATGATTTAGAATCTGGCACGAAGCGCTACATTATATGTTCTGGGAGCCGGTACACTACCGAAGTCAATACCACGCAGTACGGTACTTTGTCCGGCAGCATTTACTTCAGGATCATAGCCTTTATAATCATCCCATGAATACAGGTTACGGCCACCCACTGTAAGCGTCAGATCGCTCAATCCTTTGATCTTACCAAAATTATAGCTCAGCGCCACTTCTCTCAGTTTTACAAAAGAGCCATCATCTATTCTCCATTCCTGGATGTTATAGTTACCTACGATAAATCCGCGAGGTAATAATCCCAGGTCTTCCTGTTCTGCGATCTTGCCGTTATCCACACCTTGTCTTGTTCTGAAATCAGCATTGAATACATCCACTCCCTGTACCACATCCAGCTGTGTATGCAGGCTAAGTCTTTTATAGCTAAAGTCGTTAGTAAGGGTACCTGTCCAATCCGGATTAGGATCGCCTATCTTCTTCTGTAAAGCAGTTACACCAGTAGTAGGTGGTAAACCAGTATTAGGATCCCTTGCTGGTGTATAAGTGAATGGTGAATTCTGTACACCAGCCTCCGTAACAGGTATGCCGTTAGGTTTGGTCAGCTGATTACCGTTTTCATCTCTTGCAAAGAAAGTACCATAGAAGAAGCCTATCGGTTCTCCATTAGCAATGGCAACAGGTGCACCGCTCACTGTCGAATACAACAGGATAGACTGGCCAATGTCAAGCGCTTTATTTCTATTCCGGTTGAAGATAGCAGTCATATCCCAGTTGAAGTTCTTACTCTTCACAGGCACTACGTTCAGTACAACTTCGATCCCTTTGTTCTGCAATGAACCGATGTTATCCAGTCTTGTGCTGTAACCTTGTGTCGGTGCAATAGCGCGGGCTATCAACAGATCTTCCACTTTCTTGGTATAGTAGTTAAAAGACAGATTGATACGGTTATTCACGAATGCCAGATCAGTACCGAACTCCAACTCCTGTTGCCTTTCAGGTTTGATATCAGGATTAGTATAAGTCGTTGGAGAAGTGAAAGAAGCGGCTCCGATAAAAG
Organism: Chitinophaga sp. S165; assembly: GCF_003182155.1. Classification (GTDB taxonomy): domain Bacteria; phylum Bacteroidota; class Bacteroidia; order Chitinophagales; family Chitinophagaceae; genus Chitinophaga. Next base: position 230,431 of record NZ_QGTG01000008.1, on the reverse strand, counting down.
CTACTGCTCTATAGGTATTGAAGCGGCCATAAGCAGGAATACCTGTCAGGTTACCCGACTGACCAAAGGCAGCCCTGAGTTTAAACAGGTTCCACCAGCTTGATACGTTCAGGCTTTTCCAGTAATCAGTGCCTGACAAAACATAACTACCACTCAGTTTAGTATAAAGCTGATTACGCTCATCTTCACCAAATACGGAAGAACCGTCTACTCTCAATGCACCTGTAATGAACAACTGATCGCGGTATTTAAAGTTCTGCTGAATGTACTGACCGGAGATAGATAAACGTGTACGTTCATCCGACCCTGTGATAGGAGTAGCAGCACCACTCACTGTTTGCACAAAAGGAGGTAAACCCCTTCCCTGCTGCAGGGAATAGTGTTGACGCTGATATTGCAGTGAATATCCCAGCTGTGTAACTGATGACAGATCAGAGGTGATCTTAGCATCATAAGTGACGTTCACATCATGGTTGATCAGGAAGGAATTATTAATACCCGTACTCGCGTACCCATTCTGCGTAGGGTCCAATGATGCGCCGCCGCCGAAGAAACCGAGGCTTACATTATATGCAAAAGGAGGAATAAAAGTAGTACCGTCCTGACTGTAATTATCAATACCCATGTGATAATCGATAGTCAGGTTCTTGATCGGGGTAATTTTTAAACCAGCACCTGCGATCAATCTGTTGGTTTGTTGTTGCTGTTGAAAATCCTCAATAATAGAAACCGGATTAACACGTCCGCGTTCACCTACCGCCAGCAGATTGCCCAATGAATTGCGTTGATGAATATCATAATAGTTACCAATGATGGTCACTGAGTTAGTTGGTGAGAAGAAGGAGTTACCGTCAGGTTTCTCATTTGTTTTACTATAGATGTAGTTCATGGAAGCATTAAAACTGATCCATTTGGTAAGCTCCTGGTCCAGGTTCAAACGGAAGCTGTAGCGGTTGAAATCAGTATTTCTGATGATACCCTGATTATATAGATATCCTGCGGATGCATAATATCTTGTTTTATTCTGACCGCCTGTTACTGACACGTTATTATCAGTACCTACACCTGTTCTGAAGATGTAATCCTGGTAGTCATAACGTTGTACCGGTGTTGTACGGACAATGGTGTCTGTAAGAATGGTTTGCGTAGATATATCAGGTGTACCACCAAACTTAACAGGCGCCTGATTTACATCCAGTCTTTTACGAAGTTCGTTGATATTGAAGCTGGTAGAGAAGCTGACAACCGGAGCACCACCTTTCCCTTTCTTAGTGAAGATCTGTACTACACCGGCATTAGCGCGTGAACCATAAATAGCAGCGGCAGCAGCACCGTTCAGGACTTCTATACTTTCAATATCTGAAGGGTTGATATCCACCATACGGTTCTGACCAACGTTACCTGCGAAGTTACCACCTGCATACGAAGCATCTGCATTTGTTACGCGGGTAGTAGAGTTATCGATGATCACCCCATCAATAATATACAAAGGTTCAGTAGAACCGCTGATGGTACTGATACCGCGTAGTTTTACAGACATACCGCCAGCAGGATCGCCGGAGTTCTGTGTGATCTGTGCACCGGCAGTCTTTCCCTGCAATGCAGACAAAACGTTACCTGTAGCCCCTTTACTCAACTCTTCCGCTTTCACGGTGCTGATGTATGTACCCAACTGCTTACGTGTAGTACCAAGAGAGGCGCCAGTTATCACTACTTCATCCAGTTTAGAAACGGATGTGGTCAACTGCTGATTAAGTGAATAAGAGGTAGCACTACCAATGGTCACTGCATCCTCTTTTTGTTCAAAACCTATCCCTGTAAACACCAGTGTATAAGTACCTGGTTTAAGATCGGCATTGATAGTGTAGATCCCATCTATTGATGTGGTAGCACCAAGTTTAGTTCCTTTAATAGTCACGGTGATACCGGGCAATGTGGCTCCCGTTTCATCGGTTACTTTACCGGATAGCTTTACCTGCGCAAAAGCAGCAACGGCAGTAAAGCATTGCATGACCAGCAAAAGCAGCAGATACCTGCATCTGGCAAGCCGGAATAATTGATACATTCTCATAACTGATTTTTAATAGTAAGCGAAAAGTAATAGCATGGATATCTCCTGTTCTTCAGGAATATTTGCCTTGAATAACTGATTGATTACAGGCTGGTTGATAAGCGCTTTTACGTATTTCGTTAAGCCCCCGTAATATCGCCGGAATAAATAATAAGCTGTTTTATTATAAAATCTGTATACCCTTCTTTCTATATGGCTGCAATTTCTTGGCGTTTGGTGGCAGCTCTGTAATTAATATATCTATCTCTTCCACATCGCAGATCTTCAACTGTTCGGATGTATCTGTTTTTTCTGAAATGGTTAATACCACTACTTTTTTAGCGGTGCTGATCATCGCTCTTTTTACCTGTACTACATCCCAGTCATTGTCGGTTAACCCATCTTCCACATCAATAGCATTGTTTCCCAGAAAACACAGGTCGGCTTTGATCATCTTTATCTTTGAAATGGCCTCACCTCCTACTGTTATCTTTGATCCTTTTGATAACTTATCGCCGATCACGATCACCTCTATATTCGGGTGATTGGCATATTCAAAAGCTGCAGGAAGGCTTACGGTAATAAAAGTAGCCTGCAGGTCACGAGGCAACACACGCGCCAGTTCTGCGATAGTGGTACCTCCCGTAGTTAATACAAACATACCGTCATGTATCAATTCGACGGCTTTTAAAGCAATGGTTTTTTTATCTTTTACGGCATATACATCCTGTGATGTTATACCCTGATGAAATGAATTGGATAATGCGCCGCCATGTACCTTGATGATCTTTCCATCCTGTGCTAATTCCGCAAGGTCACGGCGAATGGTATCTTCTGATACCTGTATCTGTTCACTCAGATGAGAGGACAACACCTTATTGTGCAGGTTTACCTGATGAAGTATATAAGCGTGGCGTTCTTCCTTTAACATCTAAGATGACTTTGGTTGAATTCAAGTTGAATTTCGGCAAAAAAACGCAGAAAGCAAAATATAACCCGCACTTTTTTGCTGCTTTTAGCAGGAATAATTTAAATAATGCGGGTTTATGCGGGAAATGACAGCTTTCCCATTGTAATTGCAGGCATACCGGATTTGCCGAAGTTGATACATTCTCCGCAGATCGCTTCATTGGCAAGTATGGCGAATAGTACTGCTTCCTTCGCATCACCTGCTATACCCAATTCTCCGGTGGTATGCATTTTCAAACGGGGTAAGCTTTCCCTGATCCAGCCCGTCAATAGTGGATTGTGTGCGCCTCCTCCACTTACATACACCGCATAATCCTTGCCCTCCTGAAGTATGCTCTTCAGTGCATCCGTGATCGTATCTGCACTGAAACGCGTGAGTGTAGCCATCATATCATAAGAAGAAAGCGCAGTAGTGTTGGTAGAATCCTGTGCAGCTCTTACATATGCCTTGCTGAATAATTCAGGTCCTGTGGTACGCGGAAATGGTTCTTTGAAAAATGGATTCGCCTTCAGCGTTGTTAACAAACTTTCATTCACAGTACCTTGCCTGGCGAATGATGCGTCTTTATCATATTCCACCTGGAAATACTCTCTTGCAAATGTATCCAGTAATGTGTTTCCCGGACCTGTATCTGTTACGAACACACCTCCCGGATTGAGATCTCCAGGCAGATAAGTAAAGTTAGCGATACCTCCCATATTCAGCATAACCCTGTCCTCTCCTTTTTCAGAGAAGAGACAATAATCGCCATATAAAGCCAGTGGCGCACCTTCTCCACCTGCTGCAATATGTTTCTGTCTGAAATCGCTTAAGGCGATGATGCCTGTTTTTACAGCAATATGATCACCATCTACTATCTGCAAAGTAGCATTCGGAAATTCCGGCAAGCGGTGTAATATCTTCGGACTATGATAAACTGTTTGTCCATGGGACGCGATCAGGTCAACTTCCCTTGCTGCAACATTCCATTTCTTCAGGCACTCTAATATCCATTGTGCATGCAGACCAGCCAGCCATGGATTCAACAGGCAGAGCTGCTGAAAAGATATCATATCCTTTGCAAATACTTTCCTGATCTCATCTTTCACTGCTACCGGATAAGGAACAGTGTCAAAATGTTCCAGCGTAACCCTTGTATCCATTCCGCTTCCGGTGATGGCACACAATGCAACGTCCAGTCCATCCAGCGATGTACCGGACATTAATCCAATAATACGTCTTACCGGCTTTTGTGCAATGGTAAATAGTTGCTGTAGATTTCTGTTCATGATTTCCTGCTTTCTATTGCTGCCCTTACACTTCCTTTTTCTGCTATCAGCTGACGTGCAGTTGCTTCGTCTACGCCTAGTTCACTCATCACCATCCGTGTAGCACGATCCACCAGCTTATGATTGCTCAGCTGCATGTCGACCATCTTATTCCCTTTTACTCGTCCTAACTGAATCATAATAGAGGTGGAGATCATATTCAGGATCAGCTTCTGTGCCGTGCCCGATTTCATGCGGGTACTGCCGGTAAGGAACTCCGCTCCTACTTCCGCTTCAACAGGATATTCTACTGCTGCAGCAAGCGGACTGCCTATATTACAGGTAACACAACCCGTCATAAACCCTCTTTCACGCATGGTTTTCACACCACCGATCACGTAAGGCGTAGTGCCTGATGCGGCAATACCTATTACGACATCTTTGTCATTGATGTTAAAACTATCCAGGTCTTTGGCTGCCTGCTGCTTATCATCTTCTGCAAACTCTACCGCCTTACGAATGGCTTTATCGCCTCCTGCAATGATACCCACTACCAGTTCATGCGGCACACCAAATGTCGGCGGACATTCAGATGCATCAACGATGCCTAATCTTCCGCTGGTACCGGCGCCTATGTAGAACAGGCGCCCGCCCTCTTTCATTTTCTCCACAGCTGCCATTACCAGTTTTTCTATCTGCGGAATTGCTTTCGCTACTGCCTGTGGCACCGTAGCATCTTCGCTATTTATCCCTTCCAGCAGGGCACGGACACTCATCTTCTCCAGGTCATTAAAACGGGAAGACATTTCAGTTGTAAGCATAGCTCTTAACATTAAGTTTTACAGATCAGGATAGCTGTCCTTTTTTCTTTTTCTTCTTTTTCTTATAGACGTCGGAAGTCATCCATAACCCAATAAACATCAACAATCCGTTGATGACAAGTAATTCCAAACCGATCTTATAGTCTTTGAAAAGATATGTCTGGAACATTTCAAGCACATAACAAAGAATAGGCGCTGCGACTGCAATTGCCGGCACCATATTATCTTTCACTACACGTTTGGTCAGGATACCGAAAGCAAATAGCCCCAGTAGAGGTCCGTAAGTATACGATGCTACCTTCAGTATCACAGATATCATACTATGGCTGTCGATATACTTAAACACCAAAACTATCAGCAGGAATATGAAGGTAAAGCCCAGATGCACATACTGTCTCGTCCTCTTCCGCTCCTTCTCTGACAGATCATTCCTACGTTGTATATTCAGGATATCGATACAGAATGAAGAAGTCAGCGCGGTAATAGCGCCATCTGCACTGGGGAATAATGCCGAGATCAATGCAATGATAAAGATCACAGAAATAGCCGCCGGCATACGCTGTGCATCCAATGCGAGTGTGGGGAACAACTGGTCGGAAGCTGCTGTTACACCGATAGTTTCAGCATAGAGGTATAATAATCCACCGAGGAACAGGAACATGAGGATCACTACACCGAAGATCAGGCTTAATGTCATTACGTTCTTCTGTGCATCCACCAACCGTTTAACAGAGATGTTCTTCTGCATCATTTCCTGGTCCATTCCTGTCATTGTGATCGTTATGAACGCCCCACCGAGCATCTGTTTGAAGAAGAACAACGGACTATTCGGATCAGTAAAAAATATCTGAGACATTCCTCTCTCTCCCATCGCCTGCAGGCTACTGCCGATGTTCAGATCAAGGCGGTTAAGAATATAAATAATACAGATCACAAGTCCTGCCAGCATACAAGTGGTCTGCAAGGTATCAGTATACACGATCGTTTTCACACCACCTTCAAAAGTATACAAGAGGATCATCAACAGGATGATCGCTGTAGTTAGCCAGAAAGGCACCTGGAACTGATCCTTGAATGCTTCTTCCAATAAGTTCTGCAGGATATTTACCACAAGGTATAACCTGGCAGTAGCGCCCAACGTTCTTGATAAAATAAAGAAGGAAGCGCCGGTCTTATAAGACTTGTTACCAAAGCGAGTACTGAAATAATTATAGATAGAGGTCAGCTTTAACCGGTAATATAAAGGTAGCAGCACAAATGCGATCACAACATACCCCATCATATTACCCAATGCAACCTGCATGTAACCGAAAGCGGTCTTGCCTACATCTCCCGGTACACTTACAAAAGTGACGCCGCTCAGTGAAGTGCCGATCATGCCGAAAGCTACCAGCATCCAGTTACTATTACGGTTGCCTATGAAGAAAGATTCATTGTTTGAATTGCGGCCAGTGTACCAGGCTACGATCAATAGAATAACGAAATAGGCAATGACAATAGAAAACAAAAGGCCTGGTGTCATAAAGTAGAATTTCAGTTGATTAAAGCCGCATAAAAACGCACATTCACATTTCAATATAAATACAAAAACGCAAAAAACGCAGAATTCTATGCAGAAAAACGAATAAATTTATATTTTCACAGTACTTCCACCAAAACCACGTGCATATGAAAAAGCTGTTCCTGCTGGTATTGTCTGCATTTATCAGTCTTCCTATGTTTGCCGGCTGGATACGCATTAACCAGCTTGGTTATGCGCCTCAGGGCAGCAAAGTTGCAGTATGGTGCAGTAAAGAACAAGATACATTAAAATATTTTGAACTGGTTAACGCCGGCACCGGCCGTGTTGTATTCAAACATGCGGCAGGCAGGGCTGCAGGAGCATATGGCCCTTTCCGGCAAACCAGCCGGCTGGACTTCTCTGCTTTTACTGCCGCCGGCCAGTATTACCTGCAGGCAGGTGGAGCAAAGTCCCCTGTATTTACCATTAGCGATGATGTATATAAAGGCGCTGCGGACTTCTGTCTCCGTTACATGCGTCAGCAGAGGAATGGCTTTAATCCTTTCCTGAAAGATTCCTGCCATACACATGATGGCTTCCCGGTATATGGACCCGATAGCGTGTTTGTGCCTGTTTCAGGGGGGTGGCATGACGCTTCAGATTATCTGCAATATGTTACCACCTCCGCTAATGCTACCTGGCATCTGCTGGCAGCGCACCGGGACTTCCCAAACGTATTTACAGACTCATTACAGGCCAATGGACTGTCGGGCAACAATGGTATTGCCGATGTACTGGATGAGGCAAAATGGGGCCTGGATTGGCTCATTAAAATGAATCCGCAGGATGACAGGATGTACAATCAGGTAGGCGATGATCGTGATCACCAGGGGATGCGTATTCCAAAGCAGGATACGAATTTCTATGGCCGCGGACTGGAGCGCCCTGTCTACTTCTGTACCGGCGAGCCCCAGGGATTATTAAAGTATAAGAACCGCAGTACAGGCGTAGCTTCCACCGCAGGAAAATTCAGTAGCTGCTTTGCACTTGGCACACAGCTATTCAGTCCCTTGCAACCATCTTACGCCGATACATTACAATATAAAGCAAAGGCTGCCTATCAACTCGGTATCAATAAACCTGGTGTTTGTCAGACAGCCCCTGGACGTTCGCCTTATTTCTATGAAGAAGATAACTGGACAGACGATATGGAACTGGCAGCAGCTTCTCTGGGTGGCGTCTATCTCGATAAAGCCTGGACCTTCGCGCGACAGGAAGCAGTTACTCCCTGGCTGGGACACGATACTGCCCGACATTATCAGTGGTACCCGTTCATCAATCAGGGGCATGCAGAGCTGGCCAAACTATCAACCGGAACGAAAAAAGATACGTTGATCAGTTACTATAAAGAAGGTATTGAACGTGTTTGGCGTAAGGCTTCACAAAATGCTTTCTACCGTGGTATTCCTTTTATCTGGTGCAGCAATAATCTTACTGTGGCTTTTGCTATCCAGTGTTACTGGTACCGGCAGCTGAGCGGAGATACGACATATCTACAACTGGAACAGGCCTGCTTTGACTGGATCTTCGGTTGCAATCCGTGGGGCACAGCTATGGTCTACGGACTACCAGAACATGGAGATACACCGGCAGATCCTCACTCCTCTTTTACTCACCTGAAACAATACCCGATTGACGGAGGATTGGTAGATGGCCCTGTGTACACCAACATCTTTAAAAACCTCATCGGCATACAATTGCAGGACGCTGATGAATACGCGGAATTCCAAAGTGACCTGGCTGTATATCATGACGACTATGGCGATTATAGCACCAATGAACCTACCATGGATGGTACTGCAGTGTTGATCTATCTCCTTGCTGCACAGGAAAACGCTGCCAGACAAAAAGGTTATACCGTTACACAAGGTGGCATTACAAGAATGGATAGTACCAGAAAGGAAATTGCTTTAGTGTTTACCGGCGATGAATTTGGAGATGGCTTAAGTCACATCACCAATACACTACAGCGCCAACAAGTGAAAGGTTCGTTTTTCTTTACGGGGAATTTCTATAGCAATACACACTTTCAACAGGATATTAAACGATTATATGCCAATGGGCATTACCTGGGGCCACATTCAGACAAACACCTGTTATACTGCGACTGGAAAAAGCGGGACAGTCTGCTCGTAACACAAGAGCGATTTACGGCTGATATAAAAGCGAACCTGGTTAAGATGCAACAACTCGGTATTGATACAGCAAAGGTGCATTCTTATATTCCGCCTTATGAATGGTGGAATAATAAGGTCGCTCAATGGTCTGAAGAACTAGGGTTACAGATCGTCTGTTTTACACCAGGAACGGGCAGTAATGCGGATTACACCTATCCGCAGATGGGCGCCTCTTATAAAAGCAGCGACGCCATTTTAAGATCTGTAAAAGCATTTGAAAAGAACAGGCCGGGAAAGTTAAATGGGGTGATACTATTGATCCACGCCGGCACTGATGCCAGAAGAAAAGATAAATTCTACCTGCAGTTAAATGCGTTGATCAGTTATCTGAAACAACAAGGTTATGATTTTAAAAAGGTAGATGAGCTGGTTATCTAACCTGCCCATCTCCTCTTACAAACCATTTTTCAGTCACCAGTTTCTCCAATGCAAACGGCCCGCGTGCATGTAATTTCTGCGTAGAGATGCCTATCTCGGCGCCTAAACCGAATACGCCACCATCTGTAAACCTGGTGGAAGCATTCACATATACTGCAGCGGCATCCACTTCATTCAGGAAGCGCTCACTGATAGCTGTATCTTTTGATATAATTGCTTCTGAGTGTTTAGATGAATATTCCTGTATATGTTGCAGGGCTTCCTCTACGCCATTCACTATTTTAACAGAGCATTTGAAGTCAAGGAACTCACGTCCGAAATCGGCGGGTGTGGCACGTATCAGATATGGATATTCCAATGCCTGTAATATGTTGTATGATGTTTCATCGGCAAAGATCTCCACATCATAATCCTGCAATGAATCGGCCAGTAACCGCAATAGTCCGGGTGCTACCTGTTCATCTACCAATACAGTATCCAGCGCATTACATACAGAAGGACGGGATACTTTTGCATTCGTAATGATCGCACTTGCCTTTTCGATATCGGCAGTTTTCTCTACATAGGTATGACACACACCAGCACCTGTTTCAATCACAGGGACTTTGGAATTAGCGCGTACATAGTCTATCAGTTGCTGAGAACCACGGGGAATGATGATGTCAATATATTTTACTGCTGTCAGCATTTCGCCGATCAGCGCTCTGTCTACCGGCAATAACTGCACAGCATTTACGTCCACTTTAAACTCCTCCAGCACCTCGCGGATCAGTTTTACGAGAATGATATTCGTATGGAAAGCATCTGTACCGCCACGCAGTACAGCAACGTTGCCAGACCTGATGCAGAGTGCCGCAACATCCAGTGTAACATTGGGACGTGACTCATAGATCACACCTACCACACCCAGGGGCGCAGTACGTTTCTGAACATATAAACCATTATCCAGCGTTCGTTCCAGCACCAGCTGATTAGCGGGATCGGGTAACTGTGCGATATCTTTCAAACTGTCTGCCAGCTGTTGTATACGGCTGGCATTGAGCAATAACCTGTCTTTCTTCGGGTCCTGGTCAGACATCTTATCCAGGTCCTTCTTATTCTCCGCCACGATATCAGCGGTGTGTTCTACGATGCGGGCAGCCAGCTTATGCAGCAATTGCTGTTTCTGTTCGTCAGGCAGTGTCTTTACAGAACGTGTGGCTGCCTGCGCCTGCACCAGTAGTGGTTGTATAGATTCCATCTTCCGCTTGTTTTACATTATTTATAACAACACAATATCATCTGCGTGTGCGATCTCAAGGTTTTGTGTTTTGCCATCTTCTGACAACAGGTCAGACGAAACCTTTGCACGCGCTACTGCGATCACATTATGTTCTTCGTCGACGATCTCAAAAACCTCTCCTCCTTCAAATGGCTCCAATACGGTCAATACACCGACAGCCAGCAAGCTACGCCTTTTCTGCAGAGCTGACAGCGCACCCTCGTCAACCAATACCCTGCCGGTCACCAGACTGCCGCTGGCCAGCCACTTCTTACGGGCAGGCATGCTGCAAGGCTGTGGCAGGCACAAAGTACCTGTTTCTCCGGCGATAGCATTCAGAATGCCATCCTGGGTATGGATACCAAATATCACCACCTTGATCCCCATGCGGGTGGCCAGACGGGCGAAAGTCAGTTTAGACACCATACCTCCCAGTCCCAGGTTTGATTTTTTGGTATCTGCCAGTGATAAAATCGATTCATCGATCGCATCTATCTTAGGCACCACCTTACCTTCCCTGTCCAGTACCCCGCCTACGGAAGTACTGAACAACAGCATGGAAGCACCAAAACCAACAGCGATCAGGGTTGCCAGTTCATCGTTATCGGAGAATTTCAGTTCGAGGTCGCTCACCACGTCATTCTCATTCGCCACCGGTATTACGCCGCTGGCCCAGAGTTCCTCATATGTTTTTTTCAGTTGCAGAAACTGCGCCCTGTTACTGAAATGTCTGCGTTCACAAAGGCTTTGCGCAATGGCGACGTCATACGGGGCGAAATACCGGGCGTACTTGCTCAGCAACAACGGGTTACCAATGGCGGCTGCCGCTTTACGCTCGCTCATAGTGCCACTGTAGTGTTTCAGGTACTTTTTGCCCGCGGCCACTGCTCCGGATGATACCAATACGATATTGTATTCTTCCTTCAGGTCCGCTACCTGCCTCGCTATGGAGGCTACTATTGTTTCATCCAATTCCCCATTTTCATGTGTAATGGAGGCTGTTCCAAATTTTATTACTAATATCGGTTTCGTCACTGCTCGCTGAATTTGCCGACAAAATATTGAAAATGCCTCATTTTTTCATTATTTACATTTCATTTAAAGTCTTTTACCTGTCTGTGACATCCTGTTAAGGCCGGAACTATTATTTTGCAAGGTTATCTAATCGTTAAAACACTTATTGACAATGGGCGCACGCTTGGCTACTCGTCTTTCTTTATTCACCGCATTTTCTTTATGCACCCAGCTTTCCCTGCAGGCGCAGGACAAAAACCTGGTACAGTACGTAAAACCCATTATCGGTACTGAAAAAATGGGTCATACTTATCCCGGTGCTACCGTGCCATTCGGAATGGTGCAACTGAGCCCGGAAACAGATACGCTTCCATATGAGATGAACGGCCGTTATAATCCGGACGTTTATAAGTACTGTGCAGGTTATCAGTATGTTGATAAGACCATTACAGGATTTAGTCATACTCATTTCAGCGGTACCGGTCACTCTGACCTGGGCGATTTCCTGATCATGCCGACTACAGGTAAACTGTACCTGAATCCCGGCACTGCCAGCAATCCTGAAAGTGGTTACCGCTCCACCTTCTCACATGATAACGAAATAGCCGAAGCAGATTACTATAAAGTAAAACTCGATAAATATAACATCACTGCTGAACTGACCACTACCAACCGTGTGGGCTTTCACCAGTACACTTTTGCTGAAGCAACAGACCAGGCACATATCGTACTGGATCTGATGGCAGGCATTTACAACTATGGCAACAAGAACGTCTGGACATTTGTAAGAGTGGAGAACGATACCCTGGTTACAGGTTATCGTCAAACAAACGGATGGGCGCGTACAAGGACAGAATACTTTGCCATGTCTTTTTCCAAACCTATCTCCCACTACGGTCATCAGAACTATGCTAATGATGTGTACAAAGGTTTCTGGCGTAAGTTTGATGTAGCGCATGATTTCCCTGAAATGGCGGGAAGGCAGATCAGAGCATGGTTTGACTTCAAAGTACAGGCAGGCGAAAAAGTGAAGATCAAGTTTGCATTGTCTCCTGTAAGTACTGAAGGCGCACTGGCCAACCTGCGTGCTGAAATACCAGGATGGGATTTTGAAAAAGTAAAACAGGAAGGACAGGCTCAGTGGAATAAAGAACTGCATAAAATCACCGCACAGCTTAACAGCAATGAGGAAATGATCAGTTTCTACACCGCTATGTATCATGCATTCCTGAGTCCAACAACCTATATGGACATTGATGGCAGCTACCGCGGACTGGACCAGAACAACCATAAAGCAGAAGGCTTTACCAACTATACTACATTCTCACTGTGGGATACTTACAGGGCGTTGCATCCATTATTCAACGTGATACAGCCTAAACGTAATGCTGACATGATCCGGTCAATGCTGGCGCATTACGACCAGAGCGTACAGCACATGCTGCCGGTATGGTCACACTACGCGAACGAGAACTGGTGTATGATCGGTTATCACAGCGTGTCTCTTATTGCTGACGCGATCATTAAAGGCAATGCACCTTTTGATGCAGAGAAGGCGCTGGAAGCGTGTGTAACAACAGCCAGACATCGTACTTACGATGGTATTGGTTATTACATTGATAAAGGTTATGTACCTGAAGATAAAAGCGGCGCATCTGTGTCCAAGACGCTGGAGTATGCTTATGACGACTGGTGTATAGCGCAGATCGCGAAGAAACTGGGCAAACAGGATATCTATGATGAATTCATCAAACGTTCACAGAATTACCGCAATGTATATGATGCGAGCATTGGTTATATGCGTCCGCGTTTGAATGACGGTACATTCCGTGCAGCATTTGATCCGCTGAAAACTGACAACCAGGGCTTCATTGAGGGTAATGCCTGGAATTATAGCCTGTATGTACCACAATATCCTGCAGAGCTAATAGCACTTAACGGAGGTAAGAAAAGGTTCTCCGGACATCTGGATTCCCTGTTCACTATGCATCTTCCGGATGAATTCTTCGCTGAAACTGAAGACATATCCCGTGATGGTATTATCGGTAACTATGTACACGGAAACGAACCATCACATCACGTAGCCTACCTTTACAACTGGACAGGTGAACCATGGAAAACACAGGAAAGAGTGCGTATGATCCTGAAGAAAATGTATCACACCGGCTCAGCAGGATTAGGAGGTAATGACGACTGTGGACAGATGAGCGCCTGGTATATTTTCACTTCTCTCGGTTTCTATCCGGTATGTCCTGGTTCTGATCAGTATATACTGGGAAGTCCAGCTGTTAAGGAAGCTACCATTCAACTGGAGAACGGTAATACATTCACTGTAGAAGCACCTAACCAGAGTGATAAGAACGTATATGTGCAGAAAGTGACGCTAAACGGTCAGCCATTGCAGACCAACAGTATCAGCCATGCAGACATCATGAAGGGAGGACGTCTTGTCTTCCAGATGGGAGCAAAACCAAAAAAATAATCCGCTTTTCACATAGCAAAGAGGGATGGATGGGAGGATAGCCTCTTATCCATCCCTTTTTCTTTTTACGTAAATTTATATGTACTAACCCACATATATGAAAGCGATCCCACATCAGCACAGCTTCAGGTTCCACAACCTGGGCATTGGTGATATACAGCTGGGCAAAAAGCCGGGGCAGATACCCGGCATGTTACCTTTTCCCTCCTATACCGGTAAAAATAAGTTCCGGGTTTACCCTGATGCCGCTCACTATCATGCATTTAACGGAATAGCCAGAGGCACAATTGAGCGGGATGATCCCGGCATCGACCTACAGCATTTGTTTACCGGCGTTAATGAAAATGGATTTATCAATCGCATTTTTCTCTATCCGCAGGAGGCTAATGAACAACTGGCATGGCGATTGAGTCAGTTGTACGGAGAGCCGTCTATAGGGAAGGCACAGGCAGGAACACAAAACGCCTGGATTACGGAGAGTGAAACGGAGGTGACACTATTTAGTCCGGCAGCAAATGCAACAGCCGAAACTGTCATTTCGTTCCGTTTCTTTCATGATCTTCCGGCGCTGAAGGAGTATATCATTGAAGGTAGAACGTAGTTTGTAAGCAGACATTATACAAATGAAAAGGCCTGCTAAAAAGCAGGCCAGTTATGGTACTTTGGGGGGGACAATACAATTAGGGTTTTCAAAGGGTACAATATTTTAAATCAGCATTCAGGCTTAATTGCCTTCTCAATATTAGAGAAAATAAACTTCCGGTAGACGTCAACGGAAGCGTAAACGGGACACCAGATTCTTCACTTAGAGATACCTGTTACAACACCAAAATAAATATCGGTGGAGCAAAATGCTTGTTAGTCATGCCAATAGAGCATTTCAAAGAGATAAATACCTGATAAACAGCAATTCCTATACAGGTAAGTGGGGAGAAAAAACCGGCAATGAATCAAGAGGAAATGTATAAACATGTGAATGTAAACTGCGTGAATCACGGTAAATAGATAACCGGTATTTCACGGTCTAACGCTCACCGATTTTCAGGCTATATATAATAAGTGCCCAATTTTGAGGTCAAAGGCTCAGAAAAAGCTGCAGTTATATGTGAATTTTTTTTCACACCGATATTGTACGGTAAATTTACACCGTTATTAACGCAGAAAATTCTTCATATTTATACAAAAAAGTAGCATAAATACACGGTTTTTATATTATATAAAATTATATATAACCTGAACTAAAAGTAATTATAAATTTCTCATGATTGTAATGTTATGATTATCATAAGATTACAGAGATTCCCATATCTTTTAAAACCTAGTTTTAGGTTGTTAATGAGATTCAGTAAACCTAAAATAAATATCTTATGTCAGCCGCAAAAACCATGAAAGCAGGTCAGTTCGTAGACAAAAAGCACGTTACCATGCTGCGCGAAAATTATGTAGAGAACAGGTGGAAGGCTAATTCAGAGCGCTTGGGCAAGCCTGACTCTCTCAGCGTATGGTACAGCCTGGAAGGGTTGAAGCAATATATTGAGACTGCTGAAGCGGCTGGTGCAGATGGTATCAGGGTTTATTTTGGGGTTTACCCATCTGTTTTCCCTGAAAACATCCTACTTCAGGACAGACAGACGGTGGTTTTTGTAGCTACTCAACAGAAAGCCAGTCAAACCGGTAAAACCGAAAGTAAGGACCTGTATATTTCTACACCGGAGGGGCCTGAAATAATAGCCTTTAACTTTGCGCTGCCCTGTCCACCGGCATGTACAGGCGATCAAAGCAGAATGGGCCAGAGAACTGTTGAGCTTCAGCCTGCTGGAAATTAGCGTTTCCCCATCCATATAAATCGTACTCCTAGCTGCCGGATTAACCATCCGGCAGTTTTTTTACCAGAACGCGAAATTATTTTACCTACACTTTTACTAATTTACCAGCCGCATACAAGTCATTAGTAACAGTTTAAAACATTTGCCACCAATATTCTATGTCCTGCGTACATACACATATACTCCTGTTTTCCCATACTTCTCTGTACCGGTTGCCAGTGGCTGTAGTGATCATGATCATCTGTTTTGTTACAGCACTGCTGGCTAAACTACAGAAAGATCCGCCACGGTATCTGAACTCATTCATTATATATATCCTGGTAACTATTGTCGTGGAAGTGATTGCCTGGTGGTATAGCATCCATAGTAAACGCAACCTGATCTTCTATAACTTTTATGCGATCATCAACTTTACCTACCTGATCTTCCTGCTCAGGTCTTTTATGATCAATGCAAGAATGATCAGTATTATGGGAGTGCTCATGATAGTATATCCGGTCTTGTCACTTATAAATCTGTTCCTTATCCAGGGACTTAACACTGCTTTCAATACCTATACTTTTCTATCCGGCTGTATTATTGTAGTAACAGCCAGCATCTGTTATTTTTATGAGCGTATCAAATATCCCGGACCGCATAGCTTGTTAAAGGAGCCTGCCTTTTGGGTATCTACAGGCCTGCTCTTTTTTTACACCTGCAGTCCGCCATTGACGGGAGTACTGAATGCAATATCACTAATGCCATTTTATAACTATAAGACGCTTTATTTCATCAACCTTATGGTAAATATTATCCTATATTTATTGTTCAGCATTTCGTTCATATGCAATCTGATTTTCAGGAGGTATTCCTAGTCATTTTTACGTCCCTCTTCCTGCTTGTTTTACTGGTAGGCTTCATTGTTATTATGTTGATACTTAATCAGAAGAGCAGGCAGGCACAGGTGCAGGAACTCAGCTTAATGAAAGAAAGGTATGAACAGGAACTATTAAGATCACAACTTGAAATTCAGGAGAATGTGTTCGGGCATTTGTCTCAGGAGATACACGACAACATCGGGCAATCCCTCACATTCGTAGCACTATCTTTATTGACAGTACCGGTAGAGAACAACAGCGAGGCGCAGGAATACATAGAAGAAAGCAGGAAGGCTTTGCAAAAAGCCATCACAGAACTAAGAGATCTTTCACGCAGTTTACATACTGACCGTGTCACCGAAATAGGCCTTGCCAACTCCATTGATTTTGAACTGGAGCGACTGAAGAGGACCAATTTGTACGAAACTTCTTTTAATTTTGCCGACATACGGAACCTGCTGGACCATCAGACGGAAATCATACTCTTCCGGATTGTTCAGGAAATGCTCAACAATATCGTGAAACATGCCAAAGCGAGCAAAGTAGAAGTAAGACTATCCCATAAAACAGATGTTATCGTCCTGGAGATAAAGGACAATGGCGTCGGATTCGATCCTGAGGCCTTATTTGCCCAACAGGAAAGTTTAAAAGGACTGGGATTAATGAACATTCGAAAAAGAGCATCCCTGATAGGAGGCACCTTCCATATCAATAGTGCGAAAAATAGCGGAACCGCCATTCGTATCACTATACCCGTAAATAAACAATCATTCCATGAGCATAACCAGGAAAGCGAAATATAGTGTTGCCATTGCCGATGACCATGTGCTCGTTAGGAAAGCACTTGGCAGACTGATTAACACCTTTGCCGACTACTTCATTCTTTTTGAAGCCAGTAACGGAGAAGAAGTGATTAAGATCATTAATAACCGTGAGTTACAATTACCCGATATACTCATACTGGACGTGAATATGCCCGGTATGAACGGTTATGAAACTGCTACCTGGATCAACAACCATTTCCCTCAGATCAAAGTGCTCGCGCTCTCCATGCTGAACGACGAGTCAGTAATCATTAAGATGTTAAAATCCGGCGCCAAAGGATATATCATGAAGAACGTTGAACCAGACGATCTGAAAGAGGCCTTTGATTCTATTATTAAGAAAGATTTTTATCTGCCTGATTACATCTCAGGAAAAGTAATATCCGGACTGCAGAAAGATGTATTATCACTCAGCGAAAAAATAGAACTGACACCAAAGGAAAAGACATTCCTGCAATTTCTTTGTACAGAATTGTCGTATAAAGAAATAGCACAAAAGATGTTTGTAAGTCCCAGAACCATTGATGACTATAAAAGCAGTCTTTGTGACAAACTGAAAGTTAAGACCCGTGTAGGGCTTGTTATTTTCGGCATCAGGTATGGACTGATAGACATCAATACCGACTAAAGCGCATGGTCTTTCTTCACTGTTTTGCCCGCCCATGCTTTTTGCGCGGTCCACTCTTCGGAGGAAGCCGTCCAGAAAGCATTTTCATCTGGTAATCCTAATGCCAGGAAACCTGTGGTACACAGGTATAAACTGCCGGTGGATGTATATACATCTGCTATTTCCGGCTGATGGCCACAAAAGCCTAATTGCAGCCAACCATCTTTGTCGAACGTACCAGGCGTTTCAAAGATGTTCTTCATTACAGCGGTCAGTGCCGCCCGCACCTGACCAGGTTTCAGTTCCGCCGGTAATTGCTCATATAATGCCAGTTGTACCAATGGCTGAAAAGCAGCATTCCGGTACGTCATTGAACGGCCTACAACCGGGAACGTACCTTCCGGAGATATCAGTCGTTCCTGGATCACGCCATAACGCTGCATCCTCGTGATGGTCTGATCATACTCCCTTGAGTTGATCTTACCTGCCCCGGACAAGACTTTCAGAATATCCGCCAGCATGGGTTGTATCACGAAACCATTGTAATAGTCAAAATGGAAGTCAGCCCCATCGCCATACATACCGTCCCCTTTATACCATTCCTGGTGTTTCTTCACGGCGTAATCCACCCGCATGCCATCCCACTCTTCTCCAAACAACAGCAAGGCAGCTTCAATGATAGCGGCAAATAATAACCAGTTATTATATCCCGGTCTGATACTGCGCAGGCTTTTAAAGCCATCTATCACCCGTTGCTTCACGTTGGCAGGAAGAGGATGCCACAATTGTTTGGGCGCCCTGATAAAGGCATGTGCCAGGAAGGCGCCATCTACTAATGGCTGACCATCAAATTGCCCCGTGAAGTTCATAAAATCAGGTCCACCCGGTTGCACTGCCTGTGCGGTCGCCTTTAACGCATAATCGATAAAACGAGCCCTTATTTGCCCTTCGGCAGTCTGGTCGACCCCAAGTTCCAGCCAGGGAGAAATACCGGCCATAGTACGCCCAAAAGCCTCAAGGTAAGTCACCTTTTCAACAGGCTTATTGTAACCCGGCGCTTTTTCTGTAGGCATCCTTTGCCGGAGTTGCCCCTGGCTCAGATTTTTCATGACCGGTTCTGCTATACGGGTCAACAGCTGTACCCAATATTCCCTGTCTGCCTTAAAAGCAGCACTTCCTGCAGGCATTTGTGCTGCCTGCAGGAAGTTGCCTGATTTTACCGCTCCGGCCATACCGGCTAATGGAACAGCTTTTATGAAGTGACGTCTGTGCATTACTTAGCCCATTGTTTATATCGTAACAAAGCTTCAACAAAATAATAATCTGCATAAGTGAGTGGTACATCCACTTCTGAATTGTGCGGGATTGAACCTACGCTATGCATCAGGATGAAATTGTTATTCTCCCCTTCCTTTGCCAGGTAGGCTGGACTAGCCAGGCTTTCCAGCATATTCTCCCCTGCCTTCCAGTAACGTGCAGACACGTCACCTTTTGTATAACGGCTCAGTTCAAGCAGTGCAGATGCAGCTACCGCACCTGCAGACGCATCTCTTTTTGCATTCGGGATACCGGGAGCATCATAGTCCCAGTAAGGGATCAGATCTTCCGGCATGCGTGGATGCCCCAGGATGTAATCTGCAATATGTTTTGCCTGTTCAAGGTAAGCCTTGTCTTTCGTTTCACGGAACATCATGGTATAACCATACAGTCCCCAGGCTTGTCCGCGTGACCATGCAGAAGTATCGTTAGCTCCCTGGGCGGTATTCCTTGCTACTACAGCACCTGTTGTGGTATCATATCCAATTACATGATAGGAGCTGTAATCAGGTCTATAATGATTTTTGATAGTCGTATTAGCATGTGTACGTGCAATACGGTCGAAAGAAGGATCTTTACTCACCCTGGTAGCCCAGGTCAGTAATTCCAGGTTCATCATGTTATCGATGATCACCGGGAACTGCCATTTACCATGGTCCCATGATTTAATACAACCTACTGTAGGATTGAAACGTGTAGACAGTGAACGGGCACTTGTCAGCAATATCTCCTTATACTTAGGATCTTTGGTGATACGATACGCGTTCCCGGAACTGCAGTACAACATAAAACCCAGGTCGTGCGTTCCCTTGTTGTTCTTTTCTTTTTCCACCTGCGCGGTACGCTTAATTGCCTCCTCTTTCAAAGTATTATCCTTTGAATATTCAAACAGGTACCAAAGTGTACCGGGATAGAAGCCTGCAGTCCACCAATTTGTTTTAGCCGTCACCATACTGCCATCAGCATTGTTGGTAGTACGGGGTAATACGCTATCGGGTACATGCTGCATCATTTGTTTATACTGGCGTACAGCCAGGTCGAGCGTCTTATTTGCAAGCTCGGTCATTTGCTGCTTGCGGCTGTTTTGTTGGGCATATACAGTAGTGATACTACCCGACAACAGGAATGCACAGAAAAGGAGTTGTAGTTTTTTCATCTCGTGTAATTTTATTGACCGCAATACTAATTCTGCGGTTACTTACCAATTATATTTCCGCAATCGTTTGCACTCATGCAGATAGTGATGAACAGGCATGTTGCGGGGAACCGGCCTGCTTTATTTTGCTTTCTTCTTTACGGTCGTTTTAGATGTTGAAACAGGAGCAGCTGAAGAGGCGCGCTCTATCAGCTGGATAGGCACCAACTCTTCAGAGTAACGTTGCGGCGCTCCCGGTTGTTGTAATAATTCAAGTAATGCCTTCGCCACACGCTCTCCCATGATGGCAGGGAACTGGTCAACAGAAGTAATAGAAGGCGTAATGATCTCTGCACGCGGGTCATTGGAATACCCTACTATCTTGATATCTTCAGGCACGCGTAGGTTCTTCTTCCGGCAATACTCAAGAATAGTGATCGCTGTAGTATCATTGGCAGCAAATACACCATCCGGATAAGGGGGCCGGGCAAAGATCTTTTCACAGGCTTGCAAGGCATTTTCTTTGGTAAGTTCCTGGTAGAAGATCCTTGATTTCTTAAACGGGATCTTATGTTTGCGCAAGGCATTTTTATATCCGGCCACACGTTCTGTATACAGACTACATGTTAATGGGCCGGAGATATGCACAATGTCTTTACATCCCTTTTCAATCAGGTGCTCTGTTACTGTATAACCACCCAGATAATCGTCCCCCTTAACCACTTTTACCTTGTAGTCTTTCGGTACACGGTCAAAGAATACCAGGGGAATATTATTATCCTTGAAGATATCAAAGTGTGAAAAATCAGTTGTGTAAAGTGTACTGGAAACAGCAAGTGCATCTATCCTGGTAGAATATAAGGTTTCTGCCAGCGCTATCTCCTGTTCCAGTGAATCATTGGATTGACAGATCAGCACATGATACCCATGTTCGTGCAATTTATTCTGGATGACAGTACTGATCGTAGCAGGAAAGAACATGGAGATACGTGGCACTACCAGTCCGATGGTGCGGCTTTTATTGTTCCGCAAACCAGCAGCCATGGCATTGGGCCGGTAACCGAGCTTATTCGCCATCTTCTTCACCTTTTCCTTTGTGCGTGTGCTGATGTTCGGATGATTGTTCAGCGCACGGGAAACGGTAGATACGGAAAGTTTCAGCTCCTCCGCAATATCAACAATTGTCTTTTCTGTTCTTTTGCTCATAGATCATTATTCAGGTGCAATTTTTATCGCCCCATCCATCCTCCGTCAACAGTCAGAATGGTACCATGCACATAGTCGGATGCGGCAGATGCCAGGAACACAGTAGGCCCTTTGAAATCGGCAGGTTCGCCCCAACGGCCTGCGGGGATACGCTCCAAGATAGAAGCACTGCGCTTTTCATCTGCACGTAAGGCAGCTGTATTATCAGTAGCAATATATCCGGGAGCAATAGCATTTACATTCACGCCCTTACCTGCCCATTCATTGGAAAAGGCCTTTACCAGTGAACCTACGGCTCCTTTGCTGGCGGCATAACCAGGTACATTAATGCCCCCCTGGAAGGTGAGCAGCGATGCTGTAAAGATAATCTTTCCGCTGCCACGGGTTATCATTCCTTTACCTATTTCGCGGGTCAGGATAAACTGTGCGTTCAGGTTGATATTGATCACTTCATCCCAGTACTCATCCGGATGTTCTGCTGCAGGCTTGCGCATGATAGTGCCTGCATTGTTCACCAGGATATCTGTTACAGGATGCTTTTCCGTCACTTCTTTAATGAAAGCATACAGTGCTTCACGGTTGCCAAGATCACACTGATAACCGTAGAACTTACGTCCCAAAGCCTTCACAGCCTTTTCTACTTCGCTGCCTTCCTTTTCCAGCGATGCTGATACGCCTATTACGTCTGCTCCTGCTTCAGCCAGCGCTACGGCCATGCCCATTCCTATTCCTCTTTTACAACCTGTTACCAGCGCTGTTTTACCTGTCAGGTCAAATGATTGTAAGATCATGTTAGTATCTATACTGTTTACTGATTGATATTTACTTCCAGCGGAGCGGATAACTTAGCTGCAAATGCCTGCAAATAAGCGAACCATTGATCAGCACTGGTATAGCGGCCTGCCTTGTTCCAGGCGGCGCCAAAATAATATACGAAGGGTGCTTTGCCACTGGCTTTTGCTTTTGCAAGCAAATGCTGATCCGTGACCTGCATGCTACCGGCATGTACCGGTAATACCAGCCCCAGTCCTGTGATACCATCTGCTCCATGTTCAGGCTCCCAATAACCTGTAATACCTGTATTCTCATCCAGCAGGATAGTACCAGGCGTTGGCCTTTTCACAATACCTGCTGCTACCGGCAAACTATCACCTTGTTTCAGGGTGTATTGCACACTCATTTTATTGAGCTGGGAACCTGCGTCGAGACTGATCGTTTTCACGACAGAGACTGTTGTATTGCCCACCTGCCAAGCTTCATAACCCAACTGGAAGGTGCAACGTAACGGACCACTGTCTAGTACTTTCCATGTTCTGTAATTACGCGGATAGTATATAGAGTCGTTCAGATAAGGAGCTATATCACCACCGCCCAGCGTCATACCGACATGATAATAGTCAAGTCCCTGGCCATTGTCATGATGATAGTCGTTTGTTTTATACCACCTGTTCAATACAAGGTCACTGGTACGTTTTGTCCATACATCAATACCATGTGCATTTTCAGCCGGGAAATTTTCCAACGCTGCTCCATACATACGGAAAGCAACACGGTCATTTTCCCAGGCAAAATCATCCTTACGCTCGGGTACAAAACGTGCGTATGTACGGGCCGGCACTGTAGCAGGTTTACCTGCTACGGCAGTGAGCACCACATTGGCATGTGCAGGAACACTCACCTGCACCAGCAGCAACTGGGGCTGTGGCGTACCTTCGTATGCCAGCTGGTAGGGTACTTCTTTGCCGGTTTGCTTATTGATCAGTTTAAAAGGGCCAGCTACAGCATTGAGTTTAGCATAAGGTATTTCCACGATCTCTTCATTGCGTGCAATAGCAGAAGTATTTTTAATCGTGATACTTACCGGTGCGATAACTGGTTTATCCGTGGAACCGGCCAGCAGGTTAGAGTGCCATAATCCTGCGACCATTAACAATAAAAAGATCCGCTTCATGGTTTTTATTTGAGATCAGGTATTGCGCAAACATCCATATCCCCATAATCAAGATTTTCACCAGCCATGCCCCAGATGAAAGTATAGTTGCTGGTGCCTGCACCGGAGTGAATGGACCACGGCGGTGATATCACCGCTTGTTCGTTCTGCATCCAGATATGTCTTGTTTCCTGTGGTTGCCCCCAGAAATGGCATACAGACTGACCCTGCGGCACTTCAAAGTAAAAATATACTTCCATACGTCTGTCATGGGTATGAGCAGGCATGGTGTTCCATACGCTACCGGGTTTCAGTTCTGTCATTCCCATCTGCAACTGGCAGGTAGGCAGTACAGTACTAACCAGTAATTTATTGATAGTACGGTGATTAGCTGTTTCCATGGCTCCCAGTGTCACTACTTCCGCGTCTTTACGGGAAACATGCCGAGTAGGATATTCATGGTGAGCGGGCGTTGAGTTCAGGTAGAACTTCGCCGGAGCACTATTGTCTTTACTGCTGAATAACAATTCCTTTTTGCCTTTCCCTACATATAAAGCTTCTTTGAATCCGATCTCAAACGTCTCTCCGTCCACTTTTACTACGCCGGCGCCACCAACATTGATAATACCCAGCTCTCTCCTTTCCAGGAAGTAAGCGGCTTTAAACTGGTCGGGCGGAGTCAGTGTCAGGGTCTTTCCAACAGGAAAGATCCCTCCGGTCACAAAGCGATCATAATGACTGTAAACCAGTTTGATCTCATCCTGTACAAAAAGCTGTTCTATCAAAAGTTCCTTCCGGGTCTGTGCTGTGTTCCAGCTCAACACTTCTGCCGGGCTGGCGGCATACCTGGTTTCTGCAGTCATAATCTCGACATATTAAATTAAGAAATGATAATTCATGATGGGGATGCTGTATCAGTGCATCTTTTTTCATAACCTGAATGAAAGGTAACGCATAATGCCGAAAATTGCAAACGTTTGCATAAAATACCGGCAGGTGCCAGAAGCACCTGTCTCAACAGGGCTGAAATGGTTTGGTTGAACACTTGTACGGCCCTGGTTGTTCTAAAGGTAAAATCTCATCATGGATTAAGATTTTAGTATTAACAGTGGGTGAGGTTATTTCATACTTTAGCTTATTATGAATACGTTTCTACAAATACATCCTGGCGACAATGTACTGGTAGCCCTGCAAGACCTGCAAAAAGGCTCAGAAGTCAGGTTTAATGGTTCCACAATTACTTTGCTGAAAGATGTTCCCGCTAAACATAAATTCATGATCACCGACGCTCAGACCGGCGATCCTATTACTATGTACGGTGTACTGGTAGGTAAAGCGAATACCCCCATTCATAAAGGGGAGATCATTACTACTGAAAATGTTAAACACGATGCCAATGCTTTCCATGAAAAAGACGGTATTATAGAATGGCAGAAACCTGACGTTTCAAGCTGGAAAAACCGCACCTTCATGGGCTTTCCCCGTAAAGACGGACAAGTGGGTACCCGTAATTACTGGCTGGTGATCCCATTGGTTTTCTGTGAAAACCGCAATGTAGGTGTTATTAAAACTGCCTTTGAAAGAGGCCTGGGATTTGCTCCAACCGAAATATACAATGAGCAGGTACAAGATCTCGTATCACTATACAAAAGCGGCGACCTGGATGCGATCAAAACATATAAAGCAGAAGCAGTAACGCTGACCAACAAACGCAATACCGTTTTCTCCAATATTGATGGTATCAAGTTCCTGACACATGAAGGTGGCTGCGGCGGTACACGCCAGGACTCAGATGCGCTCTGCGCCCTGCTGGCAGGTTACATACACCATCCTAATGTGGCTGGGGCCACTGTGTTAAGTCTGGGTTGCCAGCACGCACAGGTATCCATCCTGCAGGAATCACTGCGTAAACTGAACCCTGATTTTGATAAACCGGTATTGGTATTCGAACAGCAGAAAAGTGCTTCCGAGTTTGAGATGCTGTCTGACGCGATCAGGGATACATTCCTGGCACTGGTAGAAGCCGATAAGATCTCCCGCCAGCCAAGCCCCCTGTCGAAACTGGTGATCGGCCTGGAATGCGGTGGTTCTGATGGGTTCTCCGGCATCTCTGCCAACCCTGCTGTTGGACATACTTCTGACCTGCTGGTAGCTTTAGGAGGCAGTTCTATCCTGTCTGAGTTCCCGGAACTGTGCGGTGTAGAACAGGAACTGATCAACCGTTGTGTTGAAAAACAAACTTCTGATAAATTCATCCACATCATGCGGGCTTATGAAAGCCAGGCAGAGTTGGCGGGATCAGGCTTTTATATGAACCCTTCACCTGGCAATATCAAGGACGGTCTGATCACTGATGCTATCAAGTCGGCCGGTGCTGCTAAAAAAGGCGGTATTTCCCCTGTAGTGGATGTGCTGGACTATACAGAATATGTCACCAAACCAGGACTGAACCTCCTATGTACCCCTGGTAATGACGTGGAGTCCACTTCCGCAGAAGTAGGTTCAGGCGCTAACATCGTTCTATTCACCACAGGTCTTGGTACGCCAACCGGCAACCCGATCGCCCCTGTTGTTAAACTGGCTACCAATACCAAGCTGGCGACGCGTATGCCGGATATCATCGATATCAATACCGGTACGATTATCAGCGGTGAGAAAACCATTGAACAAATGGGAGAAGAGATCCTCGAATATGTGATCCAGGCTGCAAGCGGTGAGGTTAAAACAAAGGCTGAACTGTTAAATCAGGATGACTTCATTCCATGGAAACGCGGAGTAAGTCTGTAAACAACATAACTTCTTCAAGCATAAAAGATAAGGCTCAATTTTACGTGGTAAAATTGAGCCTTATCTTTATAATGAGTTCTAATCCTTTTAAAGCTTTACCTGCTCCATTCTTGGCGCGAACAGGTGCATGATGAGCCAGGCTAACAGATACATGCATCCACTGATAATGAACAGGATATTGTACCCTGCACCAATGTTGCCCTGTTCTTTATAGTAATCCAGCAAGTAGCCTACCACTATCGGAAACACACTCCCTCCTATGGACCCGGCCATGCCACCGATTCCTACTACTGAGCTTACCGCGTGTTTAGGGAACATGTCTGATGCAGTTGTGAAGATATTAGCAGACCATGCCTGATGTGCTGCCGCCGCTAAACTTATTAAACCAACTACTACCCAAATATTGTTAGTGGTTTTTGCAAACATGATCGGTACTACACAGATAGCAAAAAGCAACATGGACGTCTTACGTGCTTTGAACACAGGCCATCCCTTTTTGATCAGCCAGGACGATAAATATCCACCGCCAATACTTCCTACCGTAGTAGCGGTATAAATAACGAATAACTGCAAATTCGGCTTTTTGAAATCCAGGTTAAATGTAGTGGCAAAGTAAGAAGGCAGCCAGAACAGGAAGAACCACCAGATGGGGTCTGTCAGCAATTTACCGAATACGAACGCCCATGTTTGTTTTACTCCCAACAACTGTTTCCAGCTTACGCTCTTATTTTCATGAGGAGCGGACGCTGATGCTACTGCAGCTGCGGTTACCGGTTTAACTCCTGCCGGGATCTCTTCAGTAGTTACAGCATCATCACTGTGGATATGATCGTATTCTGCCTGAGTCAGTTTTTTATGACGGGCAGGGATCTCATACATAACCGCCCAGAAGATCAGCCACACAAATCCTATTAATCCCGTCCAGATAAACGCGTGTTGCCAACCGTAATTACCTGCAAGCCATGGAACTACAATGGGAGCAATTACAGCGCCGATATTAGCGCCGGAATTGAAAATACCGGTTGCCAGCGCACGCTCCTTCTTCGGGAACCATTCCGCTACGGTCTTAATCGCAACAGGGAAGTTGCCGGATTCGCCCAGACCGAGGAATACACGCGCCATTCCAAATCCAAATGTTGTTTTGGCCAGGGCATGTCCCATTGCAGCGATACTCCATACTACAATGGAGAGAATATATCCCATCTTCGTACCTATCTTATCTACAAGACGGCCGAACACTAACAGGCCCACTGCATATGCGGCCGCAAATGCGGACATCATATTACCAAAATCTTTCTCCGTCCAGTTAAATTGATCTGGCCCCATTAATATAGGCTTCAACAGCCCAATTACCTGGCGGTCTATATAGTTAATTGTAGTTGCAAAGAAGAGTAATGCACAAATGCGCCAACGATATTTTCCTATGGTAGTGGAATCCATGCCTTTCATTTTGGAATTTATAAAGTGCTATCAATTTACAACACTCTGCTGAATAATGCAAACGTTTGCATCTTTTGATGTATGAACGGTATTTTAGTTTGAATCGGACTTATGCGGAGCGACGGCAGTGGTACGCGGCTTTCAGGTGGGATCCCTGGCTGTAGTTCTTTGAAGTTCTTTACTATCAGGCGTTGGCAGACGGTTTAGCTTTGGATTATCCATTAACCCCCTGGTTGATCGCGTCAGCACACTTCAAATAACTAAGGCCAGGGATCTCCACCTGAAACCGCCGGATGCTTTTGGTC
The DNA here is from genome assembly GCF_003182155.1 of Chitinophaga sp. S165. GTDB lineage: Bacteria > Bacteroidota > Bacteroidia > Chitinophagales > Chitinophagaceae > Chitinophaga. The sequence goes on along the minus strand of NZ_QGTG01000008.1, from coordinate 202,236 downwards.
TTACTATCAAATTAAGGAGGCACAGCCGGACCTTTGTCTGTTTGACAATAATATATTTTCCTGTTTAGCTTTACTGATCCTTCTGTCTGTTGCTTAACAGTGGAAGCCGCTATAATTATCAGTAACCAGCATGGTTATCGTATGGGTAACAGCTGATCCTTGATCGTTATTATTTACTTATACTTTTCACCAGCTCTACGAGGCTTGACATCTGCGCACGCAATGCAGTCCAGTCCTTCTTGTCTATCAGGTCTTTATTCAGCAGGTTAGAGCCCATCCCTACACATACTACTCCTGCGTCCAGCCAGGATTGTACGCTTTCCTTCGTGGGTTCTACACCACCTGTAGGCATGAACTTCATTTTAGGGAATAAGGGCTTGATAGCTTTTACGAAACCTGGTCCCAGTACATTGCCGGGAAATAGTTTTGTTAACGGCGCCTGATGTTTTTCCGCTATGGCAATTTCAGAAGGCGTCATACAACCGGGTATCCATACAATGTTCTCTTTCCTGCAACTCTCTGCTACACCGGCATCTATGATAGGGCTTACAATGAAATCAGCGCCCATATCTGCAAATGCTTTTACATCTTCCCCATTCTTAATGGTACCAATACCCAGATACATATCTGGCATAGTAGCTTTCTTCTTTTCCTGCATGGCGGTGAAATTACGTCGTGCTCCTTCTCCGCGGTTGGTAAACTCAAACACACGAAGTCCGGCGTCATAACAAGCCTGCAGTACTTCTATACATACTGCTGCATCATCATGGTAGAATACAGGAATTACTTTACTACGCTCAAACGCGCCTATGATCTCTGCTGCTGGTGCTGCCATGTCTTATATCAGTTTTAAGATGTCTGCTTTATCTGTTAAATTAAAATCTCCTTTCAGGAATAACTTTGACCAGGCTGCGGCTGCAGCAAACGAGATCGTTTGTTGTGCGTCCATACCGCTTACCTGCGCATGTATCAGTCCTGCCATAAAACTATCTCCACTACCCACACGGTCCACTACTGCATTTGTTTCATATTGTTTTGATACTTTCAGTTCTCCTTTTTCATACCAGGTAGCATAGTAGAGGTTATGCGTAAATGCATTGGAAAAACGGAAGGTGAAAGCTACCTGTTTACAGCGGGGATATTTCTCGGTAATATCTTTAGCAACAACTGCTGCTTCCGCGAGGTATGTTTCTTTACTAGCTGTTTCCAATGCTACAGTGTTCAATTTGGTATCCAGCATCTGATGGGCGGCCCATATGTTACCCATGATCACATCGCAATACTGCACCAGTTCCGGCATCACTGCAAACGGCTGCTTGCCATACTGCCACAACTTACTGCGATAGTTCAGATCTGTAGATATCTTCAATCCTTTACGGGATGCTGCTTCTAACACTTCTTTACAGATAGTGGCTGCATCTTCATTCAACGCAGGTGTTAGCGCACTCCAGTGAAACCACTCTGCATCTCCCAGCAAACTATCCCAATCCACCGTACCTGGCTGGATCTGGCTGAAGGAAGAATATTTTCTGTCGTATACTACGCCTGCATTTTTCAGGTCAGTGCCTTGTTCCAGGAAATAAATGCCGATACGGTCACCTCCTTTCAACATGCGGTCTGTTGCTATTCCGAGCGACTCCAGTTGTTCCAGTACCTGCGTGGCAATACCATTGTCAGGTACTTTACTGATGTATGATACCGGTGTGCCCCAACGCGCCAAAGCAGCTGCTACGTTGGCTTCCGCGCCGCCTACATACAAGGCTGCGCTGTTTTTGCCCCACTCCGGCGACAAGCGTAATAATATCTCTCCGAATGAAATTACTTTAACTGGCTTCATGCTTCTTGTAGGGTCTAAAATCCAAAATACGATCTGGCGTTATTGTAACTGATGTCCTGCACCATCTTGCCCAGCCATTTAATATCTGCGGGCAACTCGCCGTTTTCTACATCGTTACCTATGAGGTTACACAAAATACGGCGAAAATACTCATGTCGGGAATACGAGAGGAAACTTCTTGAATCGGTCAGCATTCCTACAAACCTGCTTAATAGGCCCATATTGCTCAACGTATTCATCTGCTTCTCCATCCCGTCTTTCTGGTCCAGGAACCACCAGCCGGAACCGAATTGCATCTTTCCCGGAACAGTGCCATCCTGGAAGTTGCCTACCATAGTGGCAAACACTTCGTTGTATGCAGGGTTCAGGTTATATACTACCGTCTTTGCAAGTTTATCTTTTTTGTCCAGCCTGTCCAGGAATGCTGACATTGCCTGCGCTACCTGCCAGTCGCCGATCGAATCCACACCGGCGTCTGCACCTACCCTGCTTACCAAACGGCTGTTGTTATTGCGGATGGCGCCTACGTGGAACTGTTGTACCCAGCCACGTTCATGGTTCCATTCGCAGATAATATGTAGTGTGCCTGCTTTAAAAGCATCTGCTTCTTCCGGTGTCAGTGGCTGTCCCTTACGCAGTTTTGCGTAAGATGCAGCCAATCCTTCCTGCGTAAAATTACCCGCGTAGAAGGTGCTGATGCCATGATCGGACAGGCGGCCTCCGTTTGCATGGAAATAGTCGTGGCGGCTGCGTAACGCGTCTATGAACTGGCTGTAGGTATCTGTATTGACACCTGCTGCCGCACCTAGTTTATCTGCGTAAGCATTAAATGCTGCAACGTCCTCCACTCCTATGGCCCTGTCGGGTCTGAATGTCGGCAATACACGCACTTTAAAAGAAGATCGGCTGATCTCTTTATGATGCTCCAGGGAATCACAGGGATCATCAGTAGTGCACAATGTGTCTACTTTAAAATGCTGCAATAATGCCTGGGTCGTCCACTTAGAAAGTTGTTCGTTACAATGCTCATACACCCGCTCCGCACTGTCCTTATCTAACAATTGCTTTACGCCAAAAGGGTTCAGCAATTCCATATGTGTCCAATGGTACAACGGATTCCTCATCGTATAAGGCACCGTTTCCGCCCATCGTATGAATTTGGTATAGTCATCTGTATTGCCCGTGATATCCTCTTCCGCTACCCCATTTGCACGCATAGCGCGCCATTTATAGTGGTCGCCTTTCAGCCACATGGCTGTCAGGTTCTCAAACTGACGGTTAGCGGCAATCTCGTCCGGCGGCAGGTGATTATGATAATCGATGATAGGCATCTCTTTTGCATAATCGTGGAATAGCTGTTTTGCCGTTTCTGTCTGTAACAGAAAATCAGCACCTAAGAATTGTTTCATAAACGATCTGGTTCCTTATAATACTTTACTATAGCTGTCTGCATATGCTTTCACTCCTTCCTGTAACATACCGGTTAAGTGAGCGGCTACCGCATCCACAAAACCAGGGATCTGCGACAGGTCAGTTTCCCATAAACGCTTGTCGGCACTGACAGCGTGTACCATTTCCGTAACAGCTGCACTTCCCTTACCGGTTATGCCTGCCCAATACGCTGCAAAGATGGCGATATTATCATCTGTGATGGCATAATATTCTGTTCCCCGCTTACCAAAATACTGCCCGTTCTCCTGCTTTTCAGGTCGCAGGAACAACAGCATTGCTGCAAAGCCCAGACACATGGACGCTGGTAATGCCTGCTGCTGCTCATAATAACGGGTGATGGTACGCACGTTCCTGGCATTCATCTTCATACTTTCCTGGAAGGTGATGCTCAACAGCTTATGCGCAATGTTCGGATTGGCAAAGCGGTCCAGTACATCTTCTGCAAATTCAGGCGCCTGCGGACAGATCCCCTTCAGCGTAGGCAGGATCTCATCTATGACCACTGTACGGAAGAAGGAACGCATATACGCATCTTCCATACATTCAACAACGGTGTTCAGACCACTGAGATAACCCAAAGGCACTGATATTGTATGGCTTCCATTCAGGATCCTGAGTTTCTGTTCGCGGAAAGGCGTAATGTCCGGGGCTATCAGCATCCGGGCGTCCGTTTGATGGAATCCGAGGATGTCCTTTACCCGTACATCTCCTTCTATCGCCCAAAGCAGGTATGGTTCAGCGTCTATCCACAGGCTGTCCTTATATCCTGCTTTTTCTTCCAGGGCTGCCAGTTCTTTTGGTTTGCCAGGTACGATCCTGTCCACCAGTGAACTGCAGAAATGATTGTACTTTTCGACCCATTCCGTGAAAGCCGGTGGCAGATCGTTATATTTTGCCAGTTTCAGCACGATCTCTTTGAGTAACTGTCCGTTATTTACGACCAGCTCTGTCGGTACGATCACAAATCCGGTGTTAGAAGCGCCTTTGAAGTACTGGAAGCGCTTCCAGAGCACTGCCAGCAGCTTTCCGGGAAATGATGCCGGTACGCCGTCTATTTTTTCTTCCACATATTGGATCCCTACCTCAGTGGTATTGGAAATGATCGTTTGCAGGGTTGGCTGGTGCACAGCCTCCAAAACCTTCTGCCAGTCTGCATTCGATTGCAAAACACGGCTAACAGAAGCATTGATAAGCACATCATTCACCAGTTCCCCCTGGGAAATCCCCTTAATATTAGTAGTATATAAGTTATCCTGCTGGCTGAACTCCAGGGTATCGCCCCCCGTAGACTTCACCACTACGATCCTTCCCTGGTATACTCCCTGTTTGTTGGCTTTATCCACCAGGTAATCCACAAGGCCCCGTAGCAGCACTCCTGTGCCAAACTGTAAAATTTTCTCCGGATAGTTGAAATAGCTCTCTGACACCCCCAGTTCCGGATGCTTCAATACATGAGCTTTATTTAAAATAGGTAACATATTAGGTTTTTTAATAAACGCAGAACTCCGACCATTAAATATAAAACGAATACTTGACAGTCCATAGCCATTACTCAATATCCGGATAGATTTACTCTTTCCGATTCATGTCATAATATTACCCCCAGGGAGGTGTCTCGACTAATTTCTGTAATTTTGCGCACTTAATATTAATAACAATGAGCAGACATGGTAAGGTTCTGGTAGCGATGAGCGGCGGTATAGATAGTACCGTTACCGCCCTGATGCTCCATGAACAAGGGTATGAAGTGGTGGGTATCACCATGAAGACCTGGGATTATGCATCTGCCGGCTCCAGCAAGAAAGAAACCGGGTGCTGTAACCTGGATTCCTTTAATGATGCCCGCGCAGCAGCCGTACACCACGGTTTCCCGCACTTCGTACTGGATATCAGGGACGAATTCGGGGATTTTGTTATCAATAACTTTGTAGACGAATATATAGCAGGCCGCACGCCCAATCCTTGCGTTCTGTGCAATACCCATATAAAATGGCGCGCGTTGATGAAACGTGCCGATGCCATGGACTGTGCCTTTATTGCAACAGGACACTATGCACAGATCAGGGAAGAAGACAGCCGCTTCGTACTCAGCAAGGGTATTGATGAACTGAAAGACCAGAGCTACGTATTGTGGGGCCTCCAGCAGGATGTGCTGGCCCGTACCATACTTCCCCTGGGTAAATACCGCAAAACGGAGATCCGCCAGATGGCGTTTGACTTCGGCTACCCGGAACTGGCAAAAAAAGCAGAAAGCTATGAGATCTGCTTTGTACCTGACAATGACTACCGCGGTTTCCTGAGACGTAAAGTGGATGGCCTGGAAGAACAGGTCAATGGCGGCAATTTCGTACTGAGAGACGGCACGATCGTAGGTCATCATAAGGGTTACCCCTTCTACACGATCGGACAGCGTAAAGGGCTTGATATTGCCCTGGGACGCCCGGTGTTCGTTACCGAGATCATCCCCGAAACCAATACCGTTGTATTGGGTAATGAAGATGAACTGAACAGGAACGAAATGACCGTTTCAGGTATCAACTTTATCAAGTACGATCACATTCCGGAAGGTATGGAAGCGATCACCAAGATCCGTTATAAGGATAAAGGCGCGCTCAGCAACCTGTATAATGTAGACGGTAAGGTGAATGTGAACTTCTATGAGCACGTGAAAGGTATCGCTCCGGGTCAGTCAGCCGTCTTCTATGAAGGAGATGATGTGATTGCAGGAGGTATTATTCAGAGAACTGTTCTACCACAGTAATATTTACATCCAGATATAAAAAAGGTGCTTCAATAAACTGAGGCACCTTTTATTTTTATTTTCTACCTGTAAGTGATCTTTCTCGTTGTCACTCCGGACCAGCCTTTATCTTTCGGCTGCTCTTTCTTCATTGTCCAGTTACCCGTGTTATCGTATGTATATTCTGTCGCATAACTGAGCGCCTCATTCATCATCTTACCAAAGCCTTCTTTCGTCATATGATCACCTGTGTATTGTTCCCATGATACAGGATTCCCCTGACTGTCATATTTCCTGGTCACTTTATACGATGCCTTATTATCCTCGTACACATATATTCCAACCAGCTGATTATGCTGATCAAATTCATATACTATTGTTCCCGCATTGATAACGTTCGTTACAGTTATGTGATCTTCCTTTGTACCAATATAAATGTCCTTAATTTTCACACCATCCGCTCCATTAACGACTAAGGAATCGCCTGCCTTATTATACACGTACGAACGACGGCTTTCTGTACTATAAACACGGTTCGTTTTTTCTATCCGTCTGCCGGAAGCATCGTATTTAAAACGATCTACATTATAAATGACCCGACGATCATCAGAATTGATCAGTTCAAATATTCTTCCTGCCGAATCGTACCGGATGGTCAGTGTATCATAGGGCATTCTTTTAGTCACAGTAGCAATCTGGTACAAACGATGGTCCTTAAACGAATACTCCTTTAATGTCGTATCTCTCTTCACATAACCATCGCCTGCTTTGAGCTCTCTGCAATAAACTTCTGAGATGTGTGCAATGTCACCTTTGAATGTCTCAGGGCGGTATGCCACAGTGATATCCTCATTCAGTACTCTTTCCCTGATCAAAGCGATCCTGTCAACTTCTTCCTGCGATGATGATTTACATGCTGTAACGAACAGCAACAAATACAGTACTTTTTTCATGAAGCTTTTAGGGTTTATTTCTTTATCATCTTTACTGCAAACATACTGTCTGCACGCTGTCCATAGCCCGTTATTACGCCACCTTCCTGTTGTTCCAATCCACTTCCTTCTTCAAGGAATGTTACCACGTCTTCATTCTCCTTTTTAAACACAGAACAGGTAATATACGTCAGCGTTCCTCCGGGTTTTAACAGCTGTACTACATTGGAAGCGATCTTTTGCTGCAACTGCTGATATTCCGTGATCTGTTTTTCGTTGAAGAAAGACAGACTTTCCGGTGTACGCCCCCAGGTACCTGATCCGGAGCAGGGAGCATCCAGGATAATATGATCGAAGCGGCGTTCTTTTATAACTGATAATAATACCGGCGCTGTCAGGTCCATTACAACACTCTCATAATGCCTGATCCCAGCCTCTTTAAACCGTTGATGCAGATTTTGAATGATAGAGGCCCGTACATCACTCACCAGCAGTTTTACGGCCGGTTGTTTATCTAATAACAGGATCGATTTTCCTCCGCTGGCAGCGCAGCTGTCCCACCACAATTCTCCTGGCTGTGCATTGAACAATGCACCCACCTTTTGCGATGACGCATCCTGGATCTCATACCAGCTTTTATCTGTAATGATAGCATCGATCTTGGTGCTGTTGGGCAATGCGATCGTATCTTCGTCCAGTACTTCAAATGTGACTTCTGCTTTTTCCAGCAGGCGTACTATTGAGAACCGTTTATTGTTCCGTGTCCTGATGAACAGCTGCGGCTGTACAAAGAATGAACGGCAGAAGGCTTCAATATCTATACCGGCCGACAATTCCTGGATATACGGAAATACCTGTGTAACATCATTTATCCCTAACAACGACAACTTCGCTTCAACCGGCAATGTGATCTTTTCATTCAGTTCCGGATGAAAATGCCGCAGCAGTTCATTCCCTTCCTGTTCACATAAAAAGGCGCCCAGCAATATTCTTTCAGAAGTGCTCTTCGCTCCTTTCAACAGGTATCCCATCCGGTAATACTGATATACCAGTTGAGAGATCTGTCGCCTGTCCCGGCTTCCCATATAAGGATGCTCTTTAAAGAACCCTTTCAGAAAATGATGCAATGGCAGGCTGCCATCGTAAGCGACAATGATCTTTTCAGCAGCAGCTAAATAATTTTCCCAACGGATCATATAGCGATTAATGCGGGCGGCTCAAAAATGCAAAACGCTTAACGCGATTGGCAATAAGGCAATCAGGCGTTAAGCGTTTCCGCAATTATGTGCGTTCCGCGTTTTGCGGTGATTAGAGTTTAAGTAATGCTTTCAGCGGATCTTTTCCGAACAATAACTGTTCAGGATTTTCCAGCATTTCTTTTACACGTACCAGGAAGCTTACTGATTCACGACCATCAATGATACGATGATCGTAGCTCAGCGCCAGGTACATCATCGGACGGATCACTACCTGTCCGTTTACAGCCATCGGGCGTTCCTGGATCTTGTGCATACCTAAGATCGCAGACTGAGGAATGTTAATGATCGGAGTACTCATCAGTGAACCGAACACGCCTCCGTTGGTGATAGTGAAAGTACCACCGGTCATTTCATCCATGGTGAGTTTGTTGTCACGGGCTTTGGTAGCCAGTTCTACTACTTTCTTCTCGATCTGCGCCATATCCAGGCTTTCTGCGTTGCGGATCACCGGTACTACCAGACCTTTCGGTGCAGATACGGCAATTGATACGTCACAGAAATCGTGGTATACCAGTTCTTCTCCGTCGATATATGCATTTACAGAAGGGAATTCCTTCAATGCAAAACAACATGCTTTTGTGAAGAAGCTCATGAAGCCCAGGTTCACCTCATGCTGTTTCTTGAAGATCTCTTTGTATTTAGCGCGCAGGTCCATGATGTTGGTCATGTCCACTTCATTGAAAGTGGTCAGCATCGCTGTTGTATTCTTAGCTTCAACCAGGCGGCGGGATACGGTCTTACGCAGGTTGCTCATCTTCTCGCGGCGTTCTGCGCGGGTGAACATTTCCTGACCGATAGCCACACCAGGGTTCTGAAGTGCTGCGAATACGTCGTCTTTCATGATCTTGCCATGTGCACCTGTACCCTTGATGGAGGATGGGTCCACGTGTTTGTCTGCAATTACAGCAGCAGCTACAGGACTAGCCTTTACATCGTTCGGGATAGCGGTCACCGGCGCCTGCTGTGCCTGCGGAGCAGCCTGTGGTTTTGCAGCAGGAGCTGTTGCGGCAGCTGGTTGTGCTTTACCGGCAGGACGACCTACACTGGTATCTATTTTAGCGATAGGATCACCTATCTTTAATACGTCTCCTTCTTTACCGAGTGTTTGTAATGCACCGGCTTCTTCGGCATTCAGTTCGAAAGTCGCTTTCTCTGATTCCAGTTCACAGATGACTTCATCACGTTCCACATACTCACCATCTTTCTTCAGCCATTTGATCAGTGTTACTTCACTGATAGACTCACCCACAGTAGGCACCTTCATCTCAATGGTTCCTTTGTTCACCGCCGGTGCTGCAGGAGCAGCTTCGGCAACGGGAGCAGGTGCAGATGCAGCGGCAACAGGCGCAGCTGCGGCCGGAGCGCTGGCGCCCGCAGGAGCAGCAGCATCCGTATCAATTGTACAAGCAACATCGCCTACTTTTAAAGTAGCGCCTTCAGGGGCTGCAATTTTTAATACCCCTGCCTTTTCTGCATTCAGTTCAAAGGTGGCTTTTTCAGATTCCAGTTCACAGATCACCTCATCCTGCTGCACATAATCTCCGTCTTTCTTCAACCACTTTGCAATTGTTACCTCGCTAATAGATTCTCCTACCGTAGGAACTTTGATTTCGATAGCCATATTTCTAATTTCTGTGTGCAATCAATGTTTAAAAGTGAAATCATCCTTCACTTTGTTCTCTATTCATCTAAATGTTAAATGCAGTCTCAATGATCTCGAGCTGTTCACGTGCATGTACCTTCGCGTATCCGGTTGCAGTGGCTGCACTTGGATTACGGCTGATCACACCGTAGTTGATCTGTTTCAGGTTCATCTGCAGATAAGAAGCAGCACCCATGTTCAGCGGCTCTTCCTGTACCCAGAACCAGGTAGCAGCTTTGTACTTCTGGTTCAGTGCTTCCAGTTGAACTACCGGCAGCGGATACAATTGCTCCAGCCTTACAATGGCTACATCTTTTCTATTCTCTTTCTGCTGTTTTTCACTCAGGTCAAAGTACATCTTACCGGTACACAGCAGTACTTTTTTCACTTTAGATGGATCATCAATATAATCATCATCCAGCACCTCTTTAAATCCTCCTTCTGTGAAGGCTGATATTGGTGAATAAGAACCTATATGCCTTAAGTTGGCCTTAGGTGCGAAGTTCACCAGCGGCTTGCGGAACTGCCAGGTTAACTGGCGGCGCAATGCGTGGAAGAAGTTAGCAGATGTCGTAATATTTGTAACGATCATATTGTATTCAGCACATGCCTGGAGGAACCTTTCAGGACGGGCATTAGAGTGGTCTGGTCCACCACCTTCATAACCATGTGGCAATAACATCACCAATCCGTTCTGCGTAGTCCATTTCTGTTCTCCACTGCTTATGTACTGGTCAATGACAGTTTGTGCACCATTGGCGAAGTCGCCATATTGTGCTTCCCACAGTACCAGGGTATGCGGATTTGCCATAGCATATCCGTATTCAAAACCCAGTACGGCAAATTCACTCAGCAACGAGTTATAGATACGGAACTGGCCCTGTTTTTCCTGCAGCTTGGCCAACCTGTTATAAGTTGCATTTGTATTTTCGTCAGTCAGGATCGCGTGACGGTGCGAGAAAGTACCTCTTTTCACGTCTTCACCACTCATACGTACATCCTTACCTTCAGCCAGCAGGCTTGCATATGCCAGCAGCTCGCCGGTTGCCCAGTCCAGCTTTCCTTCTGATTCGAACAGTTTTATTTTGTCCTGCAGCAGCTTTTCAACTTTACGTAATGGAACGAATTCTTTAGGCCATTCCATCAGCTTGCCAACCAGGCGTTTTACCTCTTCTTCTTTGATGGCAGTCACCGGCGACTGTTCAAAATCTTCGGGTTTAGACTTGCGTAATTCAGCCCACCACTGTTCAGGTTTCTGGTAAGTGTAAGGCAATGGGTGTTGTCTTACCTCATCCAGGCGTTCCTGCAGATCGGCCCAGAAGCTCTTTTCCATTTCCTTTGCCAGTTCCTGTACTTCCACTTCTCCTACCTGCAGCAATTTCTGCGTGTACACTTCTCTTGGGTTCGGATGTTTATCGATCAGTGCATAGAGGCTTGGCTGAGTGAACTTAGGTTCGTCACCTTCGTTATGCCCGTGCCGGCGGTAGCACAGTAGATCGATAAAGATATCTGAATTGAATTCCTGTCTGTAACGGGCTGCTATCTCGGCTACTTTTACTACCGCCTCTGCATCGTCGCCATTCACATGGAATACAGGCGCCTGTACGGTAGAAGCGATACTGGTACAATAGTCGGAAGAACGGGCATCGTCAAAGTCAGTTGTGAACCCGATCTGGTTATTGATCACCAGGTGCATGGTACCACCGGTATAATAGCCTTTCAGGTTGCTCATCTGGATGAGCTCATATATTACGCCCTGTCCTGCTACCGCGGCATCGCCGTGGATGAGGATAGGCAGTATTTTATCGTAATCGCTATTGTAGATCACGTCCGCTTTACTACGGGCAAAACCTGTTACCAGCGGGTCAACTACTTCCAGATGGGAAGGGTTAGGGATCAGCTGGAGGTTTACCTTGTTGCCGGATGGTGTTTCTACGATAGAATGGAAGCCGAGGTGATATTTTACATCACCGCTACCCATTGTCAGGTCAGGTACGGCATGTCCTTCAAATTCGTTGAAGATCTGCTCATACGTTTTACCCAGGATATTTGCCAATACGCTCAGACGGCCGCGGTGCGCCATACCGATCACTGCTTCCTGCACGCCTTCGGTAGCAGCAGTGTTGATGATAGCGTCCAGTGCCGGGATGGTGTTTTCTCCACCTTCCAGCCCGAAGCGTTTCTGACCTATATATTTAGTCTGGAGGAATTTTTCGAACATTACGCCCTGGTTCAGTTTCAGCAGGATGCGCTTTTTCTTTTCAAGGGTTACAGGTTGTTGCAGGGTGGTTTCCATTTCACGCTGCAGCCACTCTACCTTTTTGGCGTCGTTGATGTATGTGAATTCCAGGCCCACTGCAGCAGCATATACCTGCTTCAGTCGGTTCACGATATTTTCCAGGCTGGTCTTACCAAGACCCAGTACCTGACCGGCATAGAATTCTGTTTTCAGATCTGCTTCACCAAGTCCGTAAAAAGAGACGTCCAGGTTGGCCTGCCTATCCTTTCTTTCGCGGATAGGATTTGTTTTTGAGATCAGATGGCCTTTTTTACGGTAGGCCTGTATCAGTCTGTAAACATTGAGTTCCTTTGTTAACTGGTCACTGCTTACCGGTAAACCGGCGCCCGCCGCTCCCGGCGCTCCTGCCTTCCCATTAACATTATTTACCGCAAAGTCAAATCCTTCAAAAAACTTGCTCCATTCCGGGTCTACTGCGCCAGGGTCTTTACGGTAATCCTGGTATAACGATTCTATGTAGGCAGGATGTGAGTTGGTAACAAATGAGAAGTCCTTCATTTACAACGAGTTTTGCTAAAGCTTCGATTCAAATTGCTATTCTGTCGAATGCCCCATATATAATATATGGGATTGCAAATATCGTTGCTTTTTTGTGAAAGAAAAACGGAAAAATGGTGAAGGTTTAAAGCTTAATCCGAAACACTTAATCTACAATTCTTATATTAACCACTTTTCACTTGATTTTATTCAGTTTTAACTAACTTGCCGCCTTCTCAGGGCATCTGACCAAATATTCCCCTCAATTTCCATTTTATTTGTTTTCTAAATAACTAATCCATACCTTTGCCGTCCGAAACTTGAAATTAGAAAAATGGCAAACCATAAAGCAACGAAAAAAGACGTACGTCAAAGCAGAAAACGCAATGAGCGTAACCGTTACTACGGTAAAACTACCCGTAACGCGATCCGTGATCTGAAGAAATTGACTGAAAAGGCGGCTGCTGATGAAAAGTTGTCTGATGTGATCTCTATGATCGACAAGTTGGCTAAACGTAATGTTATTCATAAAAATAAAGCAGCCAACCTGAAAAGCAAACTTTCCAAGAAAGTAAACGCTATCGCGTAAGCGCTTTAGTCTAAATAATTCATACAACAGCTCTTCCTTTAACCGGGAAGGGCTTTTTGTTTTGTACATATACCATCTGAGCCTCTTCCCTTCCTGCTGTTTTCCCAGACCAACTTGAATACCTGGCGATTGGGGCGATTAAGTCAAAGCTACGCCTATCCACTTATAGCGCGGAATAACATATATCAAAAATATCCAAACCAGCTGGCAAATTAAAGCGTATTCGGGAATGGTCCCCCTTCTGAAAGAGGCCATTTGTAAACAGTGAAGACGTTTTTTAGGTAAGCAGCAATTCCTTTATGGTTGAATTCCCAGGCAAACTTTTCGCCACCACAATGACTTTACCACCCGCGGGCAGTGCCGCTGCTTTATAATACCAATCTACTCCATTCCGGCCCAAAAATGCCCGACCGCTTTCTGTAATAACCCCTTCAGCGTCTATCACCCTTACCTCCACTTCTGCTACCCGGAACTCATTCTGGGCTGTCACTACCACTTCCTCCTTTTCTAATCTGATATTCTGGACCTCAGGACTGCGGTAAGCATCCTTCACAGCCATATTATAGGCATTTTGCCCCGGCCCTGCCAGCGATTGGTAGTAAGCCTTGATCTGCGGATCTTCCAGCATCATATGCGCGCGCATCGAAGCGATAGCCATCTTATGCCTGGCCTCCAGCTGCTTTTGTGTAGGCTTTTTCTTTGATGGGCCGCGTTTCTTCGCCATAATGATCTGCCCGTTCCTTTCGTAGATCGTGATCTGCTTGCCGAGAGAGCCTCGTACAAGCTGCATGAGGATATTGTCTTTAACAATGGCCATAAAAAGGTCGTTTTGAGGTTAGTAATACAAGTTTCCTGTATCGTTTCTCTAAGGTACGTATAAGGATACTAAATTGACATCAAAATATCATTTAAAGGTCACTTCAATATCGATTTGATATATAGATAACCTCTTAATACCCTTTTGGTAACCTTTTAGTAGCCTTATATGAAGCCGATAGAAAGCCTATTGAGACACTCAATGCCCTACCTTTGAACTATTCTTGTTACCACCGCATGGCATGCCGCTGGCATACTTCATACACGAGACATATACGACGCATATACGACGCATCTCCGGACGTCCTGAACCAGACCGAGGTATAACTTTATTGTTTATTCCCTTTTATCCTGCCACCGCTCGTACAACAAGCCTATAAAAACTGAAGATATTCCCCTATTTTGTTCCCCCCTCAGTGCTCATATGCCTGTTGTAATTACAAGATCTAAACATATTCGTCTCAATAGGACTGCAGATGCCCTACTGAAGGCCAGAAATATCATCCAAACGTCGCTTTTTACATGAAGAGAATTATCAGAACTGCCGCCCTGCTTGCATTATGTTACACCTGCCTGCCCGCTTCGGCACAAGACCTGACCACCCGCTTTGAGAAAACGCAAGGGCAGGAAACGGCCACCTATGACGAATGTATCGCCTATTACAAACAACTGGACAAGCGCTTTAACCAGATCTCCATGCGGGAAATGGGCAACACAGATGCCGGCCTCCCGCTTCATCTTGTAGTCTACTCCCCCTCCGGAGATTTCGACTTTGCAAGCCTGCGTAAAAAGAATAAACGTATCATCCTCATTAACAATGGCATACATTCCGGCGAACCCGACGGCATTGACGCCTCCATGATGCTGTTACGTGACCTGGCATTTGGTAAAAAGAAACTCCCTGACAATATCGTCCTGGCCGTCATCCCGGTCTATAGCATCGGTGGCGCCCTGGACCGCAGTACCGAGTTCCGGGTTGATCAGAATGGTCCGGCTGCTTTCGGTTCCCGTGGCAATGCCCGGAACTACGATCTGAACCGTGACTTTATCAAGGCCGATTCCCGTAACGCCCGCTCCTTCCAGCAGATCTATCAGCTGACCGATCCGGACGTTTTCATAGACAACCATGTGAGCAATGGCGCTGATTATCAGCATGTCATGACCCTTCTGTCTACCGAACATAACAAAATGGGCGGTACAATGGGCAGCTTCCTTCATAAGGAATTCGAACCCGGCATTTACCGGCTCATGAAAGAGAAAGGATATGACCTGGTACCTTATGTCAATCACTTCGGCGAAACGCCTGAAAATGGCTGGATCACCTATGCTGACGGTCCCCGCTATTCCAGCGGTTACACCACCCTCTTTCATACCTTCGGCTTTGTGCCCGAAACACACATGCTGAAACCATATCCTCAAAGGGTACAGGCCACATATGCCCTGATGGAATCTTTCATCAGCTTTGTAAGCACACACAGCGAACAGATCAAAACCTTACGTGCTCATACAAAAGAGCAGGAAAAAACACAGGCCTCCTTCCCTCTCGAATGGAACGTCGATACCAGCCATTACAGCTATATCACCTTTAAAGGATATGCCGCCGGCCATAAACCAAGCGATATTTCCGGAGAGCCACGCCTGTATTATGACCGTACCAAACCTTTCGAAAAACAGGTCAAGTTTTATGACAATGTCATAGCGGGCAATTTTGTACAGAAACCGGTAGCCTATGTTATTCCACAAGGCTGGTGGAACGTCCTCGATCTGCTAAAGAACAATAAGGTCCAAATGAGGCGCTTTTCCCAGGATACAGCCATCTATGTCGAAACCTACCACATTGCGGATTATAAGACCGCTCAGCGGCCCTACGAGGGGCATTACATCCATAGTGCGGTGAAACTGACCACTACAATGGACACCATTCGTTTCAGAAAGGGCGACTATTACATCCCGATGAACCAGGTGGCGAACCGCTACCTCATTGAAACACTGGAGCCTACCGGCGGTGATTCCTTCTTCGCCTGGAACTTCTTTGATCCCATCCTGGCCAGGAAAGAAGGCTATTCCCATTATGTGTTTGAAGATATTGCGGCAGATTATCTGAAGTCTGATCCCGCCCTGCAACAGCTGTTAAAGCAGCGGCAAACTACAGACAGCACCTTTGCGAAGAGCGGCGAAGCACAGCTGCGCTTTGTCTACGAACATTCGCCATACTCAGAACCAGGATACCTGAGATACCCGGTATTCAGGATCGTTAAATAAACATCCATAACATAAAAGATTCGAGGGCGGCCTGAATACAGGCCGCCCTCGAATCTTTTATGTTATGGATACCTAAGATTATTTACACGGCGTGCAACAACATAAACGTATGCTGTTCACCAAAGAAGTGATTATAGATCAGGATATTCCGCAGCTTTGCAGGCTGTTGCTGCAACATAGGGAACCATTGTGAAGGAAGTTGCTGATGTTTCAGTATCTGCGCGGCCAGCCACATGGCGAAAGCGCCCACAGTTTCATAGTCTCCGCTAAGATGTTTGAAAGGCAATTGGGGATAACCCTTCAATATTTCGTAATAGTGTGCATGATTAGTGTCAGCATTTTCACCAGTCAGTACCAGGTCTATATCTGCAGCCTGTAAACCATGTTGCTGCAAAAACTCAGGTAACGCAGCATGTAGTTTTTCGGGGGATGGTTTATATAACATCTGCAGCCCTCCTATTTGTGCATAACTCTGCGCCGTAACTGCCGGCGTCAATGCGAAGAACACGGCTCCCTCTCCCGAAATCGTTCCGGGTGATGGATGTTCATATAGCTTATCGTTGGAGATCGTTTCCTTTTTCCAATGTCCTATACGTCCTTTAATGAAAAAATGTTCCGGTGTGATCTCATCAAAAGCTCCTGTCAATACATCGGCAGTTCCTTCATGCAGTAACAGCATACTATCCAGTAAAGCATGTTCAAAGGAAAACCCACGATGTACGAAAGTGTTGTTATACTGTGTACACTTCTGCTGTAAAGCGATCAGGCCATTTACTGCGTTGTATGTGGATTGAATAAACGGTGTAGGGTTCAGTGCTTTTTCCTGGTAATCCCGAATCTCTTTTATAAAGCGTTCTGTGTCCTGCAAACTGCCTTTGCCGGTCCCGGTCACAATAGCGCCGGGAACAGCAATACCACTGTCCTGCAGGCATTTCAGGGATGCTGTCAGACCCATTTTCAGCACGCGCGTCATACGACGCAGGCTGTTGGGGGCGATAAAAGATTTATAATCCGGTTCTGCACAGGAAAGCATATTTCCGTGGGTAACCACCATGGGCTGCGCCATCAGGTCTCCGTCAAACGTGTGTTGAGGAGTAATGGCTGCCATTCCTTGTATGTAACACTTACCCTTCATATTTACTGATCAGCAGGGAGGCATTGTTGCCGCCAAAACCGAATGAATTTGACAACACATGACGCACGGGATATTGCTCCAGCAGCTGGGTTTCCGGCGTAATGTACAGTTCCTCCATCTTATCTTTAAAATGGAGATTAGGAAATATTGTCTGATGAGAAATTGCGAGTACCGCGTAGATAGCTTCTATCCCTCCTGCGGCCGCCAATGTATGACCGGTAAAAGGTTTGGTACTGCTGAACTTTGGAACGTTCTCTCCGAACAACCGTTGTAATGCCATGCCTTCTGCTACGTCATTGCTGAGTGTAGCAGTACCATGTACATTCACATACTGGATATCCGAAGGTGTACAACCGCCCATTTCCATTGCTGTTTTCATAGCAGCATAAGCACCGTCTCCTTCGGGTGAGGGAGCTGTAGGATGGAATGCTTCGTTGGTATTGGCATAGCCGTCCAAAGTGGCGAGTACTGCGGCATTCCGCTCTTTTACGAGCGACTCGCTTTCCAGTACCAGGTAGGCCGCACCTTCCCCAAGATTCAGTCCATTCCTGTCCTGATCAAAGGGGCTGCAGGGCCGTTTATCTACATTCTTGAGTGAATTAAAACCATTGAGAGTAAAGCGGGTCAGCGCTTCAGTACCTCCGCAAACGACACGGCGTACGAAGCCTGCTTTGATCAGTCTTGCACCATACATCAGTGCATTGGCGGAAGAAGAACAGGCAGTGCTGATAGTGGTAACAGGACCATCGAAACCAATTGTATCAGCAATCCGCTGTGTACAATCGGCACAATCCAGGGTATCGATGTAATTCAGGAAATCACCTGATTTCTCAGGGTCTGCAATATCGAAATATACATTCTCTGTATCGCACATTCCGCCTACTGTAGAAGCATTGATAAACCCTGTCACTTCATCCTGAACATCGCTGATGCCGGCATGTTTCAATGCTTCCTGCATAGCGATCAGTCCCAGCAATGTAGTGCGGGTAAACCCTTCCCGGCCGGTCATACCTGCCATTGCAAGCAATTCAGCAGTAGTATGCTTTACTTCGGCGACGGGCAATACTTCCTTGTAAATAGTATCCAGCTGCCTGGTGAAACCGAGGCCGCTTTCCTGTGCGCGCAGACTTCGAAGATTGTCTGCTACATTGTCACCTATGGCGGTGATCATCCCTAACCCTGTTATAAACACTCTTTCCGCCATACCGGGATTGCCTGCTTATGCAGGCTGTTTTGATTGAATGAATTCAGCCATAGATTGAACAGACTGTAATATCTTTCTTCCTTCGCGGGGATCTTCTACTTTGATCTGATATTGTCTTTCGAGTAATACCATCAGCTCAAGGGAGTCAATGCTGTCCAGACCCAAACCTTCACCAAATAAAGGTGCATTGTCATCAATGTCTTCAGGACGTGTATCCTGCAGGTTCAACGCCTCAATAATCTGAACTTTCAATTTCTGTTTTAAATCTTCCATAGTATTGTTGCAGGTTTTTGCTTCCTTTAGTTATTCCGAAGCCTGGCCACCATCCGCAATATTCCTGCCAGGTGGCCGTAAAAATACAGTTTTACCTTCAATAGTCAATATACACCAGCCTAAGTCACACTTTCCCCTAGCTGAGTCTCCTCTTTTCTATCACCGCCGCAATGCATAACAGCGTTATTGCAAATAACACGAGTTTCCCCATATGCCCCCAGATATGTCCTACACCTGCGTTCCGCAGATAAATATCATTGATGGCATCCAGTCCCCAGCTAAGCGGTGACAAGTGACCAATCAACTGCATATGCGATGGCATGATCTCCAAAGGTATCCAGATACCACCAATGGCCGACAAAATAACGATGGAAATAGCGCCAAAGTTCAATGCCTGATTAGGTGTTTTAAATACCGTACCTACCAGTATGCCATAAGAGGTGGATGCCAGTCCGATACCGATAGCTACGATGAATGCTGCCAGCAAACTCTGTCCCAGTACCAGTTTGGGCAATCCCAGCAATGGGAGCAGGTAAATGCCTACCTGCATCATCAGATAAAACTGCACCACACACACTGCTACGAAGAACAACATTTTGCCTGTCAGGATGGCCAGGTAAGAACCGGGTATCAGTTTCATTCTCAGCAGACTGCCATCTTCTCTTTCCCTGATCATATTACCTGCGATCGGGATCACGATAAAGAACATCGCGAAGATGCTCCAGGCAGGTACATTATGTTGTACAGAGTTCGATATAACATCTATCTCCTGCGATGGCCCTGTGAGCTGCTCTTTCAGCCCTACAGCTTTGAGTTGTATGACCATAGAATCATTCTCGGGAACATCTTTCTTTTTTAATTGTTGTTTGATCCTTTCCAGCAGCAGATCTGTTTCTACCTGTGTCAGAAAATTATCCAATGCCTGATGAATGGCGCTTTTAAACGCTTTCTTCGAGGCAGGATCGAAATAGACGATCACATTCAGTGAATCTTTCCGGCTGCTTACAGGCAAAACACCGGGCATGCCCATACGCTTTGAAATATCATTAACGATCTTGTTCGCATTGCTTACAATTGCGCCGGTAGCGCCTTTGGGGATGATGATGCAGATCTTGTACTCCCCTTCATTGACAAGGTCCCTGGCCTGCTGTTCTGTTAAGGCGTGCCCTTTCACCGTATCTATCACCCTGAACTGTTCACTATGTTCCAGTCCCTCCCTGATATATTTTCCCAGACGGCCATGATCATTATCTACTGCCAGGATGTCAAATTTCAGTTCCTGGTAGTCACGGAAAGGCGCATCTTCTATCATTGCCATTACCGTGATCAATACCACCGGCATGGCAAACAACAATGTCAACCCTGTCCTGTCCCGCAACAGTAATAACCATTCTTTTCGTATTGTAGCCAGTAGTCGTAACATCCGGTTTTTATTAGTCTCTCAATGCGTGCCCTGTATAATGTAAGAACACGTCTTCCAGGTTGCGGCATTCAGGATGCCTTGCTATTAATTCGGTCGTATCTCCCTGCACCACCGCTTTTCCTTCATCTATGATCGCTACTTCCCGGCAGATGGTCTGTGCTTCATCAAGCAGGTGAGAAGTATATACAATGCTAACGCCCTGCTGATTGTAATCACGCAGGAACTGCAATATCATACTACGCGACTGCACGTCCACACCGGCAGTAGGTTCGTCCAGTACCAGCAGTTGCGGCTGATGTAAGATAGCCGCAATGATATTTGTACGGCGTTTCATCCCACCTGAAAAATGACTGACTTCTTTATGTCCGTTCTTTTCCAGTCCGAAGATCTGCAGGTATTCATCAATACGGCTGCGCAGCAGTTTTCCTTTCAGACCGTACAGGTTACCGAAGTATTCCAGGTTTTCAATAGCAGTAAGATGAGGAAATAGTGCGATCTGCTGGGGCACAACACCTATCAGTCTTTTAATGGTTTCCCGGTTCATGGCATTTTGTGGCAGATCGAAGATCTGTACCTGCCCTGCATCTGCCTTCACCAGACCGCATAAGATGGAAATAGTGGTGGTCTTTCCTGCGCCATTAGGACCCAGCAGGCCAACAATGGCGCCTTTGGGGAAACTAAAGTTCAGACCTTTCAATGATGGTTCCAGCGCTCCCTTGTATGTTTTGTGCAGGTCCTGCACCAGAATGCTGGTCATTATAATTTTACTTTCGACAATTTACGGAATAGTACTTCTTCCTCTGCTGCGCATTGCATCAGCATTTCACTCAGTTCCGCGTAAGATACGTTGTTCACACTTCTGCTCTTACATACCCTGCCCGCATTGAACGCAAAGTTGCGCCAGGTATCGCCAATGCGTGTCAGTTCTGCTGAGAGTTCTGAGAGTTCATCCCTTTTGAGAATGCCCGCAGCTTCCTGTAAAAAGGCCGCATACATGAAGCGGAAACCTGCACCACCGGTACCGATCTCCTCCTGCATACGGATGATGTTACCGAGGTATAATACAGCCTTCCTGTCTCCTACTTTCTCCGGATAATGTTTCAGGCGTTTCGCAAGGAAACGCATTCCTTTCACACCAAACATCGGCAGCGGAATATTCAGCATATCACTGCAGGCCTGTTTGATACCATCACGTATCGGCTGTTCGAATGATACTTTTTCAGGTACTGACACGGGATAATACATCTTTCCTCTTGGAGCAGGAAACCCTTTTGCAAAGCGGGCTTCAGCCAGGCTTTTTGCATCTATCTGTGTAACGGTTTCCATAATAGGATCACTGATACGATAGTTATCGCCATCCTTTCCAAATGCAACAAGGTTATGTGCATTGAAATGGAAACGGTATGCCGGTGGAAAGTAAGGGAGGTAGTATACACTGGACAACAATCCTACAGGCCTGCCTGCTTCCAGCACACGGTCAAGTGCTTCCATTCCTTTTTCAGGACCGGAGAACGTCTGTGATTCCATTTTAACGCCGAGACGCTTGCACACTCTTTTGAAGATAGCACCTGGAACCACGCGGTAAGTTGTTCCAGGCACACCGTTCACCTTTACGAAAGGCAGGTGACCGAAGAAAATACCGGCCCCGATACCAAACGCCATAGGCTCACTGATATGCAACCCATAATGACGGAAGATATTTGAAATAACCCCGCTTTCACAATGGGCGGTCTGCTCGTGGTTAAACTGAATATCACTCATAACTTCCAGTACCTCATCCATTTGGATATAATTTATTGAATACTCCCCTTCAGGATTATTTGATGTTTTTTAATTCCTGTACACTGATCTTGAATGCTGCTGCATACTTGCGCAACATGTCATCGCTCAGCTTATTAAAAACGGCTGGTTTCATATGGCGTTTTACCTGCCACTGGAACTTACCCACATAACTGGCCAGCAGTGGCAGGTCCATGATGGTCTTTTCCATGTAGTATACTACGGGACTTATCTCACCTGCCAATACCTGTGCTTTAGCTTTTTCCACACGTTCATTGATCTCTTCCCACGCCTGTTGCATAGCTACGTTTTCAGGTTCCCAGCCCACGCTGGTTACCGGTACATACTGGCCTGCATTGTCGGTGGCATAAAACAACTGTTTGAAAGTACCGTCATGCATGTTATTGCCATCCTGGGGAACTTCCTCTTTTTTCATGTGTATTATGTTTGAGCCAAATTTACATTTATATTATGTATCATATACCAAAAAAGAAAGGAGCTTACGCCCCCTCTTTAATTAGTTATTTGTAACATACCGTTTTGTTTACACTACGGTAATGTGTGCATATGCATATGAGAATCTTGCACTCTCGGGCACCATCATTACAATAGTCTGTCCTTTCTTCAGCATATTATTATTCATCAGTTCTTCCAGCATAAAGTAAGGAGATGCTGTACCTACGTTACCCACTTTAGTCAGGTTCGTAAACCATTTTTCCTGAGGGATAGGTACTCCCAGACGGCTGATCTCTTCGTCAATTTTAAAACGGAAGAACTCAGAAGATAAGTGTGGCAGGAAATAATCCAGCTTATCCAGGTCGATATTATGACGCTCTACCAGTTCCTTCCACATTTTAGCGCCGGACGGAACAATGTTCTTACCAAGCAGGCGGGTATCCTGTTTAAAGGAGAATACGCTGTGTTGCGCCCACTCTTCAGGCGTCATATCTATCCAGCCTTTTGTAGAACCATCTTCGTTTTTGATTGAACCGGCGTACATGCATGTTTCCAGTTCATGTGCATAAGATGCTATTTCAACCCAGTCTACACGCAGGGAGAGACCTGTTTCATTAGGTTTATCCTGGAACAGGGCTGCACTGGCGCCATCGGAGAGCATCCAGCGGAGGAAGTCTTTTTCGAAGGCGATGATCGGGTTATCTTCCAGTTGTTTCAGGTTATCGGTTTCAGGCTGGAACTTTTCAGCAAGCATCCAGCTGGAGAATTTCTCGGAACCGGTACTAACAGCGTTGCTGGTGTTACCACATTTGATGGACATCCAGGCATATTTGAACGCCTGCATACCGGCAGCACAAGCACCTGTAGCAGCGATGAGCTCTACCGGCTGGCATTTCAGCAAGCCATGTACCATTGCGGCATGGTTAGGCAACAGCTGATCAGGTGAAGTTGTACCACAAGCCAGCAGCTGCATTTTACTGATAGGAAATTTATCGTCAAACAGATTGTTTACAGCCGCGGCTGTCATTTCAGCATTTGAGTGAGTTGATTTACCCTCTTTATCCAGTGAATAATAACGTGTTTTGATCTTATTATTTCCCAGAATCCTTAATCTGGCACGAGAAGGTTTTCCATCCACTAAACCCAGAATGCTTTCCATTTCATCATTCCCTACAGGTTCATTTGGCAAAAACTTAGATAGCCTGGTAATATAAACTTCCTTCATTTGAAATAGATTCCTTTTTTATAAGTTATGCCTATCCTCCTTTAAAGACTGGCTGTTGATTTACAATGGTATGTGTGACAGTGCAAACTCGCAATCATTCATTTCGGATAGGTCATCCCCTCTGTTACGTTAATCACATGAAATGGCCGGTTTACGCCCCTTCCGTCTTTTTTGAAATACACAAACGCCCGTAAATATAGAATACTCTACGGATATAACCGTAAAACAGTCATTTACATGTTGTCCCCTATAATAATTACTTGATAACTATTACATGACCAGTGGCTGGGTTAGCGCAGATGTATACCTTTATAGTATTCAACATCTTCCTGGAGCTTCTTCTTATTTAATGCCAGCTTGAAAACGGATGTTATTTTGGCAATAGGCGATAATACGAAAATACCGATCAGCAACAACCTTCTGTACATCAACACTCTTCCCTGACGTTCCGGAGCGCCTGGACCGCCTTTGGCACTGATAAATTTGGACCAGAAGCGAAATGCCTTAATTCCCCTGTCTTCCAGCAGGACCAGGTTCGGTAGCAGGTCCACAGCTCCTAATGTTATCAGCTGAGACTGCAATGAATCCCACTGTTTATTTTCCAATGCCTGGGCTATGGGTGCTGCAAAACGCGCTGACTCAATAATATCTTTTTCCTGCACACCTGCCTGCGGCAACCACTTTGTCGCTTCTTTCTTTCCCTTGAAGCTCCATCTTAATATAGTGATCACTGACAACAGGTTCGGAGACTTATCTACCAGTACGATATTACCTACCAGCCGTGCACCTGCCTTCTGCAAATATGATTTCACTCTTTCCTGCGCATTCAGCCACATATTACGGCAACCCATTAATGTGATAACAGGTTTACCTTTCAATAAGCGGCCTGCTATTTCACTATGCAAAAATGCTGCCGTAGGCTGAGAAGGAGACAGGAACCAGGCCTGGTAAGCAAGAATAACCAGGTCAAAATGTTCGTCCGGGTTCACCTTAAGGGGCTGAATGCCTCTGGGACGATCTAACACCGTTTCCGGCATGGTATCATAAAAAACCTGCTTTTTCCATGGGAACTCAAATGGTTGCAATGGTTTCAATTCCTCGTATACAATAGTTGCTTTGTCCTGGAGCGGACCG
The DNA here is from genome assembly GCF_003182155.1 of Chitinophaga sp. S165. GTDB lineage: Bacteria > Bacteroidota > Bacteroidia > Chitinophagales > Chitinophagaceae > Chitinophaga. The sequence continues at coordinate 177,302 of NZ_QGTG01000008.1, read as the reverse complement.
AGCACCGTATCGATTATTCTTTTCAGTTGTCCCGTTTGCGTGTAGTATACAACCAGGATCTTAGGTCGTTCAGTCATAAAAGGAATAGGAGTGTCAACAAAATGAAGCCATAAACATACGAAAAACAACGAAAGCCGAAAGATATTTTTTTATTATATGAATGAAGGTCGTTAGTAGACGCTTGCCCGGTTTGAGGTGCGGACTTTAGCTATCAGGAACAAAACGCCGGTCCTGACATAAAGCGCTACTAAAACATACTTAAAGAAGGAAGAAGCACAATGAAAAAGAAAGGGATGAGGGAGGCGCAAATAACATTATCCGGTATCGGACCATCAGCTGAAAACTGCGTCTTGTGCCTTAGCCAGGTACTGCCATATCCTCTGCATATTGTTTACAGCAGTACCGTGGCCAAAGGACTTAATTAGTTGTTAAACAGCTACAAAGATGCTGTTTTGTACGATAACCTAACTGTTAAAGAGAACTTAAATTTTAATTCCTCTTAAACAAATGTTCTCAAACTGTACTGTCATACTGCCGTCTGCCGACGGCCGGGCATCCTCTAATGCTGTCTGCACCTCACTTACCCTGAAGCCATTCGCTTCCAGCAATGATCTGGCTTCTTCTGCGCTGTATAACGTAAACCCGTGGGCGCTGAAGGGCATTGGCTGCATGGTTTCTCTGGATCGTATAGCCAGCACCAGCTCTCCTCCGGTATCCAATACACGGTGTATGGCTTTAAGTGCTACTGCAGGTTCGTCCCAGAAGTACAGCACATTCGCCGCAAACACTTTCGTGAAAGCACCTTCGGAGAAAGGCATTTCTTCCGTTCTGCCAAGATGCAGTTTCACACTACCTTCGGAGATACGGTTTTCGTTTACCCGGGCAGCTTCCGCCACCATTGTTTCAGACATATCCAGGCCGGTATACTGTATAGCGTTCTCTTTTTCAAAAAGTGCAGGAATGAAATATCCGTTACCGAATCCTATCTCCAGTAGCCGGTCTCCGGCTTTTATACCCAGGAAACTCAACATCATATTATAAAGAACAGCGTTGGACTTATTCATCGCAGCCCCTACCCTGATCCCATCTTCTCCATCCGGTTTACGTAGCTGACTCGCTATTTCTTCGGCACTCATTACAGGTTTATCCATCGTGTAATATCTGTTTACTTATCTTAAGATGTCGGATTGAGCATCAGTCTTTATGTACGGACCCTGAACCAGCGATCTTTGAAGATACCGAAGGATTGCCTTTGTAGCGTACATCTCCCGAACCGGCTATTTTTGCCTCAAGCTTCACACTGGCATGTACATTTACATTACCGCTGCCGGCAATGGTCACTTCGGCATTTTCGGAATGCAGATCGGCTCCTTCAAAATTGCCACTGCCAGCCAGGCTGATGTCCAGGTCTTTCGTTTCACCAGACAGTTTGATATTGCCAGAGCCTGCAGAAGAGGCGTTTACTTCCGGGCTGTTCACCGCACCATCAATATTGCCGCTACCGGATAGCTTAAGCCTTACCGGCTCATTATTCTCCAATGTATTTGTAATATGGATGTTACCGGAGCCTGAAAGGGCCAGCTCATTTACATTAGGAGCTGTCAATTTCACTTTGATCCCTCTACGGGTCTTTAATGAAATATGGTCCTTCAGGTCCACTACCAGCTCATCCCCATCTATTTCCAACCTTACGTACTGGATAACATTATCTTCTGCCTCTATCACGGCAGCCTGAGAGGGACCTTGTGTAAACTCTATATCCATAGAGCCTTTCAGCTTTACTTTTTCGTATTCTCCTACATTCCGGGTCTCGGTGGTAACGTTACCACTTCCATTAATACGCTGACCGTCGCAGCTGATTTGTGTTGCTACTAATAAGGTTAAAGCGGGAATGCAAATGATCTTTTTCATAAGGGCAATAATTGTTTGGGTTCTAAAATGGCGATTTAAACACATGTATATTACGAATATAAGTACAAACATCCGCAGACTATTCGCATTTTCAGACTTGGGATTTCATATTTGGCCTTTATCTTTGCACCACCATGACAGAAAAGATACTTATACTAGACTTTGGCTCTCAATATACGCAGCTGATCGCACGCAGTATCAGGGAGTTGAATATTTATTGTGAAATCAAGCCTTGTCTCCAGCCGGTACAATGGGATGACACAGTAAAAGGCATTATTCTTTCCGGTAGTCCGTTCTCAGTGAACGATGCCGGTGCACCGATCGTTGACATAGCTGCCATGGCGGCAAAGGTTCCTGTATTAGGAGTGTGCTACGGCGCCCAGCTTACAGCAAAAGTATTCGGAGGAGAAGTAGCCAAGAGCTCCATCCGCGAATATGGCCGTCAGTTTATGGAACATCAGAACAAGGAAGAAAAGCTCCTGTATGATATCTCTTCCCGTAGCCAGGTATGGATGAGCCACTCAGACACTATCGTGCGTATGCCCGAAGGATTTGAGATCATCGCCCATACCGACAATATCCCGGTAGCGGCTTTCAAATCAGAGACCGTAGCCAAGCACCCCATCATGGGTCTCCAATTCCATCCGGAAGTAACACACTCACTGGAAGGTAAACAATTGCTCCGCAACTTCCTGGTACACATCTGCGGATGTAAACAGGACTGGACCCCGGCTGCATTTGTACAGGAAACTGTTGACAAGATCAAGGCGCAGGTAGGCGATAAAAAAGTAGTAATGGCGCTTAGCGGCGGTGTGGATTCTACCGTGGCTGCCGAACTGATACATAAGGCGATAGGAAGCAACCTGTATTGCGTATTCGTTGATAATGGACTGCTCCGTAAAGATGAATTCGAAACTGTACTGGATTCCTACAAACACATGGGCCTTAACGTAAAAGGCGTGAATGCCAAAGATCTCTTCTATGGAGAGCTGAAAGGCGTAAGTGATCCTGAGAAAAAACGTAAGATCATTGGCCGTCTCTTCATCGAAGTGTTCCAGCAGGAAGCTATTCAGCTGAAAGATATCTCCTTCCTGGGTCAGGGTACAATTTATCCTGATGTGATAGAATCTGTTTCTGTAAATGGACCTTCTGTTACCATCAAGTCTCACCACAACGTGGGCGGCTTGCCTGAGAAAATGAATATGGGACTGGTAGAGCCACTACGTTTCCTCTTCAAAGACGAGGTTAGACGTGTAGGCCGTGAAATAGGCATCAGTGAGATCTTCCTGGGCCGTCATCCTTTCCCGGGTCCTGGTCTGGCTATCCGCATCCTGGGCGAGATCACTCCTGAGAAAGTGGCCATGCTGCAGGAAGCAGACGCCGTATATATCGACGGACTGCGTGAAGCGGAACTGTATGATAAAGTATGGCAGGCAGGTACCATCCTGTTGCCGGTACAGAGCGTAGGGGTAATGGGAGATGAGAGGACCTATGAATTTACAGTTGCTCTCCGTGCAGTAACCTCTGTTGACGGTATGACCGCCGACTGGGCACACCTGCCGTATGAGTTCCTGGCTAAAATGTCGAACGATATTATCAATAAAGTGAAAGGTATTAACCGCGTGGTATACGATATCAGCTCCAAACCACCGGCTACCATCGAATGGGAATAAAATTCCATGAGCTGTAGGTAGAAACGCTTAACGCTGAGCACATTATACATTTGCACCTCAGTGTTAAGCGTTTCTTGTTCAGCGCCTGGGAACGATTTTTGTAATTAATCATCGCTATGAGTAAATCCAAAATATGCAGTCTGATGGTCACTGCATGCGCACTGACCATTGTGCTGTCTGCATGTTCGCTGTTCAAAAGCAGCAGCAGCAGCCCTACTGCTCCGCCAACAACTGTCACAAAGCCTAAGGAGGAAGAAAAGAAAAAGGAAGAGAAAAAGAATGAAGAAAAAGCAGCCCCTTTCAACGTACCGGCTTTTGCCCGTGAAGTAAAAAAAGGCTCCTACAACATTGCGCTCTTTGCTCCGCTCTACCTTGATTCTGTTTTCACCAATGGTACAGAAATTTCCGGCCGTACGTTGCCACGTTACGTATTGCCAGGCCTTGATTTTTACGAAGGCGCCCAGCTGGCACTGGACAGCCTGCAACAGCAGGGCGTAAAGCTCACTGTAGCCGTATATGACAGCAAGTCCCGCGCTAACAGCATCGAGAACTTAAAGAGAGTTAAAGCCCTGGATAGTGTAGACCTTATTATTGCTGCAGTAAGCTCTCCTGAAATTCAGGAGCTCAGTAATGTGGCCAGACAGAAAGAGATCAACCTCGTGTCTGCTACCTATCCTAATGATGGCGGTATCACAGCCAATCCTTTCCTGCTGATCACCAACAGTATGCTCCGCACGCACGGTGAAGCCCTTCAGCGTTACCTGCAGGAAACATTCGCTAATAAGAATATTCTGTTGCTGCACCGTAACAGTGCTTTTGAAAAACGCCTCGCTGCCGATTTCAAAGCTGACTACGAGAAACTGCAGAACCCGAAGAAATCACATATCCGTGAAGTGATCTGGAGCGATGCCATGACCGATGGAGAACTGTCCCAGTTCCTGCTGACGGACAGGCCCAATCTCTGCATCGTTACGGCCCTGGATGAGGCCAATGCAAAGGCCATCCTGCGTAAGCTCAGTGTACAAACAGCTACTTATCCTATTCAGATCTACGGTATGCCTACCTGGGATATCATGAAATTTAAAGAGCCTGAATTCAAGGATATGCAGATCTACTACACCTCTCCTTACTTCAATGATAAGACGGATTCCTACAGCAGGTATATCACTGATTATTTCAAACGTATTTACAAATCACGTCCGTCCGACATGGCTTTCAAAGGCTTCGAGCTGACCTGGTATTTTGTAAAACAGCTGAATGATAAAGGGGTTTATTTTAATGCCGGCCTGAACGATCCTTCCAAAAAGGTGTTCAACAACCTTAATTACCAGCCGGTATACCTGAAAGATGGCGCTACCATGCCAGACTACTTTGAAAATAAGAACATTAATATCATACAGAAGAACGACAGCGCTGATGTGAAGATGAATTTTCAGTAAGCATTGTTTTGCTTCTTCAATGGAAAGGGTGTCCGCTTATGGCGAACACCCTTTTACTTTTTCATGAATTAATTGAAAGGGGTTACATTGAGGAGACAGACCGGGCGGCTTTCGGTAAATAGTTGTTTGTGTCTTTCTATAGTATAGTATCAGAAAGTGCTTAAATCGGGGTGCTATGATATAAATTTCTCCACCTCAACCCGTCATTATAGCCTATTAAGTTCACCTAAAATGGACGCATGAGGCACATAAAAAGCACACATCCCCCATAACCACACTGGATTTACAGGTATTTTAAAACTTTTTTTCAGCGATTTCGTCCGTCATGTCAAAATAATATCAGGATCAGGGTCTATTCGCGCATGAAAATTGTATACTTTGCCTTTATGCAGGTATTACAGTTTACGGATAAAGGTATTTACTGCCCGGCAGGTGATTTTTATATTGACCCCTGGCAGCCCGTAGAGCGGGCCATTATCACCCACGCACATTCCGACCATGCCCGCTATGGTAACAAACATTACCTCTGTCATCATGATAGTGTTGCACTTCTTCAGTTACGGCTTGGCCAGGATATCAGCGTACAGGGTATTGCCTTCGGCGAAACTATCCGGTATAATGGCGTAACAGTATCACTGCATCCCGCAGGGCATATTATCGGATCGGCCCAGGTACGGGTTGAACAGGAAAACGAGGTATGGGTTTTCAGTGGTGATTATAAAGTAGAGAATGACGGTATATCCGGACAGTTTGAACCGGTACGCTGTAATACGTTCATCACTGAATGTACCTTTGGCCTTCCTATCTATAACTGGCAGCCGCAGGCTGTTATCTTCAGCAATATCAGACAATGGATACAGGACAACCAGGCGGCCGGTAAGAACAGCGTGCTGTTAGGGTATAGCCTGGGAAAGGCTCAACGGCTGTTATATAATCTGAGAGATGTGACGGAGCAGATATGGGCGCATGGGGCTATTTATATTCCTCACCAGTTACTGAGAGAAAAGGGCTGGGACCTGCCGGAGATCCATCGTATTACCCCGGATACACCGCCTTCTGCGTATAAGAACAATCTTATTATCGGCCCTCCGTCTGCAGCAGATTCCTCCTGGATGCGCCGCTTTAATCCATATGCATTGGGCGTATGCAGCGGATGGATGCAGATAAGGGGAAACATGCGCCGCCGTAATGCAGACGCCGGCTTTGCCTTGTCGGACCATGCCGACTGGACAGGGTTGCTGCAGGCAGTAAAAGCTACTGGTGCGGAGAAGGTCTATACCACGCATGGCTTCAGCAGTGTTTTCGCCCGTTACCTGACGGAAAACGGGATCCCTGCACAGGAAGTAAAAACGGAATATGGCGATATGGATGAAGAAACTGGTATCCCGGAAACCGTTAATAGTGAGAGCAATAATACTCCGTTATGAAAGAATTTGCCGCACTCATAAAAATATTAAGCAATAGCACCAAGACAAATGAAAAGCTGGACGCCTTAAGCCGCTATCTGGCTATTGCAGACGCTCCTGACCGGCTTTGGGTATTGGCGCTGTTCACCGGCCGTCGGCCAAAACGTACGGTCAACGCCACTCAGCTCAGTAACTGGTGCCTGCAAATGACAGGCTTACCTGCCTGGTTATATGAGGAGTGTTATCATACAGTAGGCGATCTGGCAGAAACAATTGCCCTGCTGCTTCCTCCCGGTAAAAGCATATCTGTGCATCCGTTGCACTACTGGATCGAACAGCTCATACAACTTGAGAAAGCCGAAGAACCTATTAAACAGGCCTTTATTCTCAAAGCCTGGGAAGAACTTGATACCAGTGAGCGATTTGTGTTCAATAAGCTGATCACAGGCGGTTTCCGCATTGGCGTGTCGCAGAAGATGATGGTGAATGCGCTGGCGAATACCTATCACATTCCCGCCCCTACCATCTCGCATATGATCAGTGGGAACTGGGACCCTCAAAAGACCACTATAGAGGCCTTGCTCAGCGAAAACATTACAGAGGCCGACGCTTCCAAACCCTTTCCTTTTTACCTGGCTTATGCCCTGGAGAATGACCCGTCAGAACTGGGTACTCCGGAACAATGGCAGGCGGAATGGAAATGGGATGGGATTCGCGGACAGATCATCAAACGTAATGGTCAATTGTTCGTATGGTCGCGTGGGGAAGAGCTGATCACTGAAAAGTTCCCCGAATATCAGCCACTTCTGGAAATACTACCGGAAGGCACGGTACTGGACGGAGAGATACTCACCTTTGCAGATGGCTTCCCCCTTCCCTTCCAGACATTACAAACCCGTATAGGACGGAAGAATGTAACCAGGAAACAATTACAGGAAGCGCCCGTGGTATTCCTTAGTTATGACTTGCTGGAATGGAAAGGAGAAGACATACGTACAACGGCATTGCAGGAACGTCGTTTACTTTTGGAGCAGGTAGTGGAACAGATCAATCATCCGGCACTACGCTTGTCGCCAGCTATTACCTTCCACGACTGGGAAGAACTGGCCCGGTTCAGGATGCAGGCACGGGAAAAAGGCAGTGAGGGATTGATGCTGAAAAAGCTGGACTCTACCTACCAGGTGGGCCGCAAACGTGGCGACTGGTGGAAATGGAAGATCGATCCGCTTACCATCGATGCCGTCATGATCTATGCCCAGAAAGGACATGGGCGCCGTTCCAATCTATATACAGACTACACCTTTGCAGTCAGGGACGGAGATCAGCTGGTATCATTTACCAAAGCTTATTCCGGCCTGACCGACAAAGAGATCAATGAAGTAGATAACTGGGTAAAAAGGAACTCGATCGAGAAATTTGGTCCGGTCAGAACGGTCAAACCGGAACTCGTGTTCGAGATCGGCTTTGAGGGAATTGCTGCATCCAACAGGCATAAGTCGGGAGTAGCGCTGCGTTTCCCCCGTATACTCAGATGGCGGAAAGACAAACCTCTTGCTGAGATCAATACCCTGGAAGATCTGCAGCAACTACTGCAAACACATAAACAATAAGGATTTTTGAAGGAATATTGAAGCAAATTAGTATATTGTACTTAATTTTGCTTTTGAAACGGAACATTATTCTATACTGACATGAATAACCTGGGAAATACCAAAAAAGATAACGCAACTGAAAACATTGCGCTGGATGAAAAGGACATTGCCATTCTCCAGTTATTGGAGGAAGATGCCAAGATGACCATCCGCGACCTTGCTGCAAGGCTCAATCTGAGCGCCACCCCTGTCTATGAACGTATCCGTAAAATGGAGCAGGCCGGCGTTATCAGACAGTATGCCGCTATTGTTGATCCCAGTAAGATTGATAAAGCCCTCACCGTACTATGTTACATTTCCCTGAAAGAACATGGTAAAAAAGCAGGTTCTAAATTCATTAAGGAAATCACTTCCTTCCCTGAAGTAATGGAATGCCTCAACATCTCCGGTCAGTTTGATTTCATGCTGAAGGTGCAGGTAAAAGACATGCTTGCCTATCATGAGTTCAACGTAAACAAACTGGGAGAGCTGGATAATATCCGTCACATGGAGAGCGTATTCGTAATGTCAGTGATCAAGGCTACCCACCGGGTGGTATATTAAGCTACCTACAGTTTTTCAAAGCCTTCATAGCCGGGGAAAAGAATATAAGTATTGATGCTTTCCCCTTCCGGATGAATAGTAATAGCGGTACATACCTGTCTACTACCTTTTGCTGTTGTCATTTCAAATGCGATACCTTCTTTTTTCACATCGTAAAGTGTGATCTTTCTGCCCTTCGTTTTATCCTGATATTGTGCCACGACTTTGATAGCGGGATGTAGTTTTTTTACTTCAATATAAGAGCTCCCTACTTTCAGTCCTCTTGCTGTTTTAAAGGATGGTGTATTTACACGGATCTGTTTTACCACCATCGCTTCTTTACCATTGGTTTCTTCTCTTACAGAGTAAACAGCCAGGTAACGGGAGGAATCGATGCTATTATCTTTTTTGTGGCTGTACCATATACCCCAGGCTTTTCCCATAGCGGCGTCTCCTCCATCTGCTGGCCCGAGCAGTGTAGCCATCTCTTCGGTCGTAGCACCTATTTTTGTGTTTCCGATATACTTGCCCGGTTCTATTTTCCAGGCTGTCTGTGCCATTGCCGGTGCTATCATCAGCAGTAATGCCGCCCCTAAAATGTAAAGGTGTTTCATAGTTCTTCTTTTATGCAAAGAAAACAAAAAACAGGCCACATCGCTTTTATAAATAATGCTTACATTAATATTATGAATCGTAAACACTTCCTGTCAGCACTTGCCACCACAACAGGACTCATCACCTTACCGTCACTCAGCCGTTTACAACAGGCCGCTGCCGCCATGCAGCCACATGAAGAAAGGTCCCTTATTCCTCCCTATCTCAAACGCGGCGATACTATCGGCATTACATGTCCTGCGGGACACATCACATTTGATGAAATAAAACCGGCTATCAACATCATGCAAAGCTGGGGTTTTAAAATACGTGTAGGCAGCACTGTTGACAAAAGCGATTTCAGTTTCGGAGGTACAGATCAGGAACGCCGGCAGGATATGCAACAAATGCTGGATGATCCGGGTATTCACGCTATTATGTGCGCCCGTGGCGGTTATGGAAGTGCGCGTATTATAGATCAGCTGGACTTCTCCCGTTTCATACAACAGCCAAAATGGATCATCGGTTTCAGTGATATCACCGTGTTGCATTGTCATATTAATCGTCTGTATGGCATTGCTACTTTACACTCAAAAATGTGTAATAGCTTTCCGGATGATTTCAGCAAGGCAGAACCGATCGTACAACAAACAATTTCATCTATCAGAGATGCATTGTCCGGCCAGCAATTGCACTATACTACTTTTTCTGACTCACGCAATCGTATAGGCAGTGCCAAAGGTATTTTAGTCGGCGGCAATCTGTCTATGATCCAGAGTGTACTAGCCACTAATTCCGAGTTAAATACTAATGGTAAGATCCTTTTTCTTGAAGAAGTAGGTGAATACTTATACAGTCTTGACCGCATGTTCAACAGCCTGCAGCGTGCACATAAACTGGACAATCTCGCCGGATTGATCGTAGGCGGTTTTAACCGCATTAAACCCGATGATCCTGGAGAAGAATTTGGAAGAACGGTGTACGATATTGTGATGGAGAAAGTAAGGGATTTTAAGTATCCGGTATGCTTTGGTTTTCCTGTAGGGCATCAGAAGGATAATTATGCATTGAAGTGTGGTGTGATGCATCAGTTGGTGGTCGGGCAGCAGGAAGTGGCGCTGGATGAGGTGAGGGGGTAAATGCTCGAATATAAGTATCTGAAATAATTAGGGCTCAGTTACCTGAGCCCTAATTCGTTTACCTGATTACGTTTCCACGAAGGAAAGAGGCTTTATCAGGCCTGTATGATACAAATATAGTTTTTTTCTCGAAATTGCTCAAATGAAAATAATCTTAAGAAATCAATATCTTTCACGTCAGCGCTTCAATAGATACCTTATTGCTACGGGCAATAATAACAAAAGAGCAAAGAGTCTCTATGCAGCGAATATAAAGTTGGCACAGGCTTTCCATCCGGTTTTAAGCCAATTTGAGGTCGTTTTTCGCAATGCACTAAACACAAAGTTAGCTACATATTTTAGAGATCCCGATTGGATCATTAATCAAAAAAGAGGCTTTATGAGTAACCCTATATTGGCCAGATCACAATTCTTCCTACGTAGCTCTGTTGAAAAGGCTGAAAACAATCTACGTTATAAATCTATTCCAATTACGGCAGGTAAAATAATATCCGACCAGATGTTTGGCTTTTGGCTCGCGTTCTTTGTTCCTCACCACTATTCACTAGTAAGCGGACAGCCAATTTACATTTTTCCCAATAAGCCTTCAGGGGAAAACAGAACTAGTTTACATCAGAAATTAGAAGATATTAAGAATTACAGAAATCGAATGAACCATTGTGAGCCACTTTGTTTCAATGCAAACGTTATCGATTGCTCTCACGCACTAGCAATAAGAACTTTGCTATATCAGCTTATAGATTGGATGGATCCTGCATTAAGATCTTATTTCGAAAGCATAGATACTATCCAATCAAAAGCAGAACGGATTATGCGAATATAAATGAGGCCTCAAAATAGTATAATATCAGGTTTACTGTAGATTACCTGTCCCTTAAGCCCCATGTAGCTCTCTTGTGTTTGTTTTTACTAACCCATCTTCTTATCTTACAGTAGCAATCCCACGACCCATGAAAAGACATCTGACGCTGTTAATATTCTGTATTACTGCCCTCATTTCCTGTTCAAAAGATGATGAAAGTCCCGTCTTAAGAGGAGGTACCTATTCCAACAACGGCCTTGCTGTTGCTGGCCCGATTACCTTGTACGTTGGCGATAAAACCATCACTGAAAGAAACTTCATCCATAGCTTCCTGGAAAGAAGGGCTGATTACTGGCTGAAAGACAGCACTTTCAACGAATATACGGGGACGAACATCAGGTATTACCCCACGTCGTTAATCATCAAGGGTGATAGTATTGCAATTGATACAGTCTCTCTCATCGATAAAGACACCTTTTACATCAACACTCTTTCCAATAATACCAAGCTATTGGTATCCAAAAGGGTACATCAGGTAAACCCCACACTGTGGGGAGACTTAGGTTGTGCGAACGTCGGGAAATACATCCGGCGGAATCCTGCGTCCTATCACTGTACCTACTTTGATTATCCTTACTACAACAGCTCCTGCACGGGCCACAAACAGTTTCAGTTAAATATAGAAAATGATCATATCGTAATTCCGGTATTGACATATTACTTTATCAGACCTGTTGCTCCTGGTGTTAATTGCTATACCAATGAACGTTACATCAACGATGATTTTAACACGGACATACAGCACAAATTACGTCCGGAAGATACGTTGGCCGTGCAAACCTATTTTGTAAAACTCTACAAGCAATAACATTCAATATGAAAAACTCCCTGTTACTGATATGCGGGTTATTAATTAGCTATAGCTGCGGTAAGGACGATATGCCAACTATATCTGCCGGTAATTTTGAAAGTACTGATATGATCAAAAATGATCCCGTAGTTTTATATACCAAAGGTCAAGTCATTACAGATACGCTCTTCATTAAGAACTTTCTTGAAAGAAATCAGGCATCCACAACGTTCGACTTTCATGCCGGCGCGGTCACATCTCCCATTCAGGTATCATTTAATAATAGTGTTGCCGACAGTGCCTATTTAACATACAACTCCGATGCCGGCCGCGGGGAGTATATCTTCAGCCAGGTTAATTACAAAAATAATACAGCAATATTTACAACACGCGATCGTCTATGGACACCTGCTGCGGAAGATGGCGAGTTGAGCTGCACAAATGTTCATGCAGGCATCCGCCAATATCTGCTGCCGCCTGATTGTGCTCCTGCAGGTGGAATAGGCGACTGGACATGTCATGCACAGTATCAGATCCCGATTATGATGATTGGAAATGATATTGCCATTGTTGTTCTCAATTACTACTTCAGCAGTAAATCGGCAACTTCATACTGTAAAAGTGGGGAGAGATATATTCTTGCCCAGTTTAATGAAGATGCGCTGAAAACGATCCATACGGAGGATACACTGGTGGTGCAGACGAGGACACTGGTGTTGGAGAAGAAGTAGACATTGACATGTCCATCCTTTTCCCTAATTTCATTACCCAATGAAAAACAAAGCGCGCGGATGGCAAGTGATAACAGAATGGCTGGCTGCAAGGGACAGAAAGCCTTTTACATTCCAGGAAGATGCCTGGAAACATTACCTGCAAGGCAGATCAGGCCTTGTAAACGCCCCTACCGGTTACGGTAAAACCTTCTCTCTCTTCCTGGCTGTAGTGATCGACTGGATCAACCAGCACCCGGAAGATTATCAGCGGAAAACGAAGAATGGCCTGCAAATGCTCTGGATCACCCCGTTAAGAGCATTAGCTAAAGACATTGCACGGGCAATGGAAGAAGTGCTACAGGAACTGGATATGTCCTGGCAGGTAGGCATACGCAGCGGGGATACCCCCGTGTCTACCCGTCAGCAACAAAAGAAACAGATGCCGGAGATACTCATTATTACTCCGGAAAGCCTGCACCTGCTGATGGGACAAAAAGAATATGCGAAAGTCTTTACCCATCTGACGACTGTAGTAGCCGATGAATGGCATGAACTGTTGGGCAGCAAGCGCGGCGTAATGGTAGAGCTGGGGCTTAGCAGGCTCCGCGGACTAACGCAGAAGGCGGGCAGACCTCCACTTAAAGTATGGGGCATCTCAGCTACGATCGGAAATCTGGAAGAAGCCCTGGATGTATTATTGGGGAAATCAGATCCGAAGGCAGTGATCGTGCGGGCCAAACTGGATAAGAAGATCGAACTGAAAAGCATCCTGCCGGATGAGATCGAGAAATTTCCCTGGGCTGGTCACCTGGGTACAAAGTTGCTTTACAAAGCACTCCCGGTGATCATGAACAGTAAGACTACCCTCATATTTACAAATGTCCGTTCTCAGACGGAAATATGGTACCAGGAAATATTACGCCAATGTCCTGACCTGGCTGGAGCTATTGCTATTCACCACGGATCAATTGACGCCGAGCTTCGCGTATGGGTGGAAGAGGCCTTACACACCGGTGTACTGAAAGCTGTTGTTTGTACTTCCAGCCTTGACCTGGGCGTGGACTTCCGGCCTGTGGATACGGTGATACAAGTGGGCAGTCCGAAAGGCGTAGCCCGCTTCCTGCAAAGAGCAGGCAGAAGTGGTCACCAGCCCGGCGCTACCAGCAAGATCTGGTTCCTGCCAACTCACAGCCTGGAACTGGTAGAAGCGGCAGCGCTGAAAGCTGCGATGGAAGAACAGCTGGTAGAAAGCCGGATGCCTGTTCTGCTGGCCTTTGACGTGTTATTGCAATACCTGATGACACTTGGCATATCAGATGGCTTTCATGCTTCAGAAATATGGGAAGAGGTAACCGGCACATTCTGCTTCCGCGATATGACGGAAGATGAATGGGGCTGGATCTTATCTTTTCTATCCACCGGTGGAGAGGCGCTGTACAGTTACGATGAATTCAAAAAGCTGGAAAGGGAGGGCGACTTTTTCATTTGCCGTAGCCGTATGCTGGCCATGCGGCACCGTCTGCATATCGGCACCATCGTCAGCGATGCGATGCTAAAGGTAAAGTTCATGGCAGGAGGTTTCATCGGTATGATCGAGGAATGGTTCGTAGCCCGTTTGCAACCGGGTGATGCCTTCAGCCTGGGAGGCCGTAACCTGGAATTTGTGATGATCAAAGACATGACCGTACTTGTACGGAAGTCTAATGCCAAAAGGGCCATTGTGCCCAGCTGGATGGGAGGAAGATTACCACTTTCGGCTAACCTGGGTAGAATATTACGTCAAACTTATAACGATGCACTATCAGGCCAATCGGATATGCCGGAGATCAAAATACTGCAGCCTCTTTTCGACCTGCAGGAACAATTGTCTCACGTACCTAAAGACAATGAACTGCTGATAGAAATGATCCATACACGGGACGGTTACCACATGTTCGTTTATCCTTTTGAAGGGAGGCTGGTACATGAAGTAATGGCGGCATTGCTGGCCTATCGGATCAGTAAACGGCAGCCTATTACTTTTTCCATGGCAATGAACGACTATGGATTTGAACTGCTGTCCGACCAACCTATACCAGTCAGCGATGGGGATGTGTATGACCTGTTCTCATTGGAAGATCTTGGCATAGATCTGCAGGCCAGTGTGAACTCGACAGAAATGGCCCGCCGGAAGTTCCGGGATATTGCGGTCATTGCCGGTCTTATATTCCAGGGTTATCCGGGTAAGCATAAAGCGAGCCGTCACCTGCAATCGTCCGCCTCTCTCCTGTTCAATGTGTTCAGGGATTACGATCCGCAGAACCTGTTATTGCGACAGGCGTTCAATGAAGCGTTCTTCTACCAGATGGAAGAAGCCCGTTTGCGGGAGAGCCTGGACCGTATCTATAACAGCAATATTGTAATTACAGAACCTTCCGCGCTGACACCGTTCTGTTTCCCGATCAAGGTAGACAGTCTGAGGGAGGAACTGACCAGTGAAAAACTGGAAGACAGGATCAAAAAAATGCGTCCACAGATATAGTTTAGCAGAGATGCTGTAGTTTTACCGGAGATTATGGAGGAAGTGATTTACAGACACCAGGACCAGACCTGGCATTTATCTGCCCACAAGGCTATTTTCTGGAAAGAAGAACAGGCACTGATCGTGTCTGACCTGCATCTGGGTAAATCCGCCCATTTCAGGAAAGCGGGAATAGCTGTTCCCGCCAATATCGGGCAGGACGACCTCTATCGCCTGCAATTACTCATTACCGCATACGAACCTTCCCAGATCATTATTGTAGGAGACATGTTCCACAGCCGTGAGAACAATGATGTGCCTTACTTTAAACTGTGGCGTCAGCAATTTGCCCATATCAGTTTCAAACTGGTAAAAGGCAATCACGATATCATGCCGGCAGCTATTTACGATTCGCTGAACGTTGAGGTGTTTGACACGCTGGTGATCCGTGATATTCATTTCATACACGAACCTTGCTATGAAGAAGATGCACAGGGTTATACTTTCTCCGGGCATTTACATCCAGGCATTATCGTTGCTGGGGCCGGGCGGCAACGCTTACGGTTGCCCTGCTTCTACTTCGGACGGCATTGCAGCATTTTGCCCGCTTTCGGGCGTTTTACGGGCCTCGCGATGCTGGAGCCGGAAGTTGACGAGGCTGTATTCGTTATCGCTGAAAACAGCGTCTTAAAAGTCAATTAATGCTGGTCGCCTACGATCCTATATATGCACACCCTTTACCGGAAGGTCACCGGTTCCCGATGGTCAAATATGAGCTCATTCCGGCACAGCTATTACGGGAAGGTGTGATCACCGAAAGACAGCTGCATACACCCGCACCGCTGGATGAAGCCACCATCCTGCTTACCCATACGCCGGAGTATTGGCATAAGTTACAATATCAGTTATTGTCTGAGAAAGAGCAACGCCGTATCGGCCTGCCACAGTCGCCGGCACTTACTTTAAGGGAGATCGTGATCTGCCAGGGAACGATAGATTGTGCACTGCATGCACTGGACCATGGTGTAGGGCTTAATGTGGCTGGAGGAACTCATCATGCGTTTGCTGACCATGGTGAGGGTTTCTGTTTGCTGAATGATTTCGCTGTTGCTTCCAACTACCTCTTACAACAGCGGCTGGTTAAACAGGTACTGATCATCGACCTGGATGTACATCAGGGGAATGGCACAGCCGCACTCCTTGCAGGCCGACCGGATGTGTATACTTTCAGTATGCACGGTGCACATAATTATCCTTTCCATAAAGAAATTTCAGATTGGGATGTACCTCTTCCTGATGGAATGAATGATAGCGATTATCTGCGTACACTGCGGGACTGTTTAGCTGTACTGATCGACAAGGTAAAACCTGACTTTGTGTTTTATCTTTCAGGAGTAGATATCCTGCAAACAGACCGTTATGGCAAATTGCAGGTCACACCACAAGGATGTCGTGAACGGGATGAGCTGATCTTTCGGACCGTGAGGAAACATCACATTCCCTGTGCAGTAGCAATGGGCGGTGGATATTCGACACATATCCGGGATATTGTCAATGCACATTGCAATACGTTCAGGGCAGCGGCGGAGATATTGGGATAGCAGTCATTATCGGGTCATACGAAAATAATTATCAGACGTTACCTTTAGAGAGATCTACAACAGACCATCCATGTCCATTTACATCCCCTGCGCCTGAATTTTTGATCCAATCACCCGTTGAGTCTTTAGCTCTTACAGGGCTAAGATGTCCCAGGCCACCTACAGATTCAATTCCTACCCTGGCATCGTAAAGGCCCTTTGATATAGGAGTAGGTGGAGCTTCCGTAGTAGTAGCAAAATTGTTATAATGAGGATCTGGCTTAGATTGAATACTACTGTTGGTACCGGCATCACCAATGTAATAATTGGAACTCGAAGCGTCAATTAACTCAATAAGATTATTGACAGCATCCACGCAGATTTCAGCTGAAGTCTTTGTTGCCGTGGCATTTGTTGCACTGTCAAGTATATTCTTCAGGAATGCGATACCCATGACCTGTGCTGTAATATCTCTTGTTGTAAGTATCTTTATCCAATTCTCCATCTGGGCATACATATTAACCTTTACAGTAGCACTCTTATTTGCAAAGTTCACGAGTGTATTTTCTACATCGTCAATAGAGTTCTTATGACAGATAGCACAATTGTTTGTGCTAAGCCAGTTATTACTACGCAATTCGTACAGCGCTTTTACCTTACCCAGGGCCTCCAGTTTTTTCTCATGAGCATTCATTGCTCCATAGGTAAATATATCGTCAATAATCGCCTCCTGCACGGGCTTTGTTGTTCTCTTGGCAGGTCTCCCATTGGTCAGCACCACAAATGTCTTTCCCGGATCTACTTCCACCGGATATCTCTGCGCGACAGCATTATTAACCTGCAGCTGCACAACCGCTCCACTTGTTGCTTTCATCTGAACAGCTGATGCTGATGCGATCTGCGCTCCTTCCTTCTTACTGAACTGAAAGGGGGAGACTGCCGGTAAGGCAATACCTGCAGATGATCTGTCATTGGCAGCAGCGGTTTTAGAATCGGGAACGGGCTGGGTTTTCTGTAGTTGCAGTGGCATAATCAGGGATATTCATTTGTCATGATAACTCATAAAATCCGCTAGTGACGCAATCAAACAGACGTCAATGTAGCGGATCCATATAAATGTACGAAATTATCCCATTCTCCCGATAGTTCCGGCAATTGCCTTAACAAATAACGAAGCGGCGCTCTTACAGTGAGGAGCATCCAACGGAGTATTCGTTTTAGATGCACCTCACTGTGAAAGCGCCGCTTCAAATATCTGATAAGTCAGTTGTGATAACATCAGAGGGGATCTAACAATAAAAGTTTTCTGACTATAGTCACTTGTCAGTGTTTTCCGTTTACGACAGAAACAAACAATCACAACAACAATCTATAATTTCTTTCTGTGGATTGATCTTAGTCTTTGATCCGCTTCTTCAGCATACTTACCTGGTCCTGCAGATGGCTGACCATATCGGCCAAATGGTTCACGCTCAGACGGCTTTGCTGTCCCATCTTACTAATAACCGCATCTGATTGCCAGAGTTCAAGTATTTCATCCATGCCTACTGCATAAGGCTCGTATTGTGGGTTGTCTGACACCAGCGTAACCTTTCCTTTGGTACGGTTGCTTTTCAGGACACGTTTATAAACAATGCCTTCACGGCTGGTTACGACTACATAGGCTTCATTGTTACGGATTTCATCCCAGCCATCTACTTTATGGCAAACGATCACTGATCCGGAAGGGGTTGGTAACATGGAATCACCTGCAATCTCGAATGCTCTGTAGCTGCCTGCCCCCATCATGGGGAGTGTGAAAGTGTTCAGTTCTTCAATAAATTCATCATCGTTGTAGCCTGCCAGGTATCCTGCCGCAGCTTTTACGGGAACGAATTCTATCTGCTGACGATCATTCGCCATTTTCTGTTGCCTGCGTTTTTCCAGGAAGCTTTCTTTTTGGGAACCGACATCACGACGTAAGAGGTCGTCAATGGATACACGGAACATGTCACTGACCAGTTCAAGCACTTCGGTGCGGGGTTCTGCACGTTCTTCTTCGTAAGCGCCTAACAGGGAACGTTTAATCCCTAATTTATCAGCAAACTCCTGCTGCGTCCAGCCTTTCTGCTTGCGCAGGAACTTTAAATTGCGGCATACTACTGACATAATCTAAATAATTTAGTACGATACTAACAAAATTAGTATATAATTTTTATAATTACCAAATATATTCCGGTCAGCTTGACTTATTTTTGCCCGTAAATCCAACTCAATATTATGCATAACACGTTGTTATTTATTCACTCGCTGTTAAGGTGGGCAATCGTACTGGCTGGACTATGGGCCGTGATCCGTGCATTGAAGGGCGTTAGCGGTAAGACTCCTTTTACCGGCGCTGATAATAAAGCAGGCCTATTTTTCATGATCTTTCTTGATACGCAGTTACTGATAGGTTTATTACTGTATTTCGTAACCAGCCCTCTGGGAGTAAAGGCATTCCAGACAATGGGTGGTGCCGTTATGAAAGATTCCTATTACCGTTACTTTGCTGTTGAGCACATATTTGTGGCTATCGTAGCTATTGCACTTGTACACATCGGTCGTGCGAAAGTGAAAAAAGCAACGCTGGATGCACAGAAGCATAAAACATCCCTGATCTTCTTTGCTATTGCGCTGATATTACTGGCATCACGTATTCCATGGCCAGGTACATTCGCCGGCGTGGGAAGAGGCTGGTTCTAATACAACTCTTAGTATATATCATAAAAGAAAAAGGCTGTCACGCTTACCGCGGACAGCCTTTTTCTTTTATGATTAAGGACCACTATTGTTCTTATCCTTTATCCGTATTGAACAGCCGGTAAGAATAAATATAAGGCAACGCGGCAAGGATACCTCCGATAAAGATCAACAGGAACGTGCCCGTTACTACCGGCAGGAAGAATCCTGCGGCAATCATGACAACACCTGTACATAACCAGAGATTGCCGGCGAATGCATGCGTTTCCCGCCAGATGTCGTCACTCTTTAATGTCCAGGGCGTTCGTACCCCTATAAAATAGTTCGGCTCAAGCCGTCTCAGATAAATTCCTATTACACCTATCAGTAATCCTACGCCCGTAAATACCCAACGCTCTACGACAAATGGATGGCCCTGACTAGCCATAAAAATGATAGCAGCGGTGAAAATTGCCAGGTAGATATGGATCATGAAACGGATCTGGTAATATTTCCGGTGAAATACAGCCATGTCCTGGTGTTGCATATCCGGCTCATCCACATGCGGAATATACCGGAACAGAAAATATAACAGGAGGTTAGTAAGGAACAGGAACGTCATCAGCAGTAGAAAATCACTCTTGGTACCTACCCGGTCGGCAACTCCATTTACATTGAAATTAGTCGGCATGACATCCGGCATAGAGGGCCAGATAATTCCCAGATAGACCATGGGTAATAACAGTAGCAACAATAACAACAGTTCCTGGCCAATATCAGGCTTTTTCATGAGAAAGTGTTTTGTTTGAAAGTAAGTTGACAAATACTGTACCTGCTTACGGCACCTACTTAATTAACCATTATCCCCGGCAATTTGTTATTGATTGGTTATAGTTACTAACATTATTAGCACAAACTAAAAATATTAGTAAATTTGATACAGATCTACGGTCCATGGGCGATAGTCTGGTACCGGCAGCGTATCATAACCTATGTCGCAACCGCTGCCATGCGCCGGCTATTGCCTGTGTACCGTAGGTCATCCGTGAACCATTATTAAGCTTATGATTTCTTTGCACAGGTCCATCGCTCACTTCGACATGGACAGCTTCTTTGTATCAGTAGAATGCAGGGATGACAACAGCCTGAAGGGAAAGCCTTTGCTGATAGGCGGCGTGAGTGATCGCGGCGTAGTTGCCTCTTGCAGCTACGAGGCCCGCCGTTACGGCATTCACTCCGCCATGCCCATGAAAATGGCGTTAAAACTATGCCCGCATGCCATTGTCAGGAAAGGCGATATGGAGAAATACAGCGAGCTTTCCCGGGAAGTGACCGAACTCATAGCCGAAAAGGCGCCACTCTACGAGAAATCTTCTATCGACGAATTTTACCTGGACCTGACAGGCATGGACAAATTCTTCGGCTCCATGAAATGGACCGCCGAACTACGCCAGCATATTATGAAGGAAACACAGCTACCAGTTTCCTTCGGATTAGCATCCAATAAAATGATCTCCAAAGTGGCTACCAACGAAGCCAAACCAAACGGACAAATGGAGATCTGCTTCGGAGAAGAAAAAGCTTTCCTCGCTCCCATGCCCGTGGAAAAACTACCCATGGTGGGTAAAGAAACAGCCGGTCAGCTCAGACGCCGGGGTGTAGAAACAGTAAAAACACTGAGCGAAATACCCATTGCCCTCCTGGAAGCATGGCTGGGGAAGAATGGTATTTCCCTATGGAATAAAGCCAATGGCATCGACGAGTCGCCCGTTGTGCCCTACCATGAACAAAAATCTATCTCTACGGAGAACACCTTCTCTTCTGATACTATAGATATGCAATTCATTCATGCAGAACTGGTCCGCATGACAGAAAAGATCGCTTTTGAGCTCCGCCAGCAGGACAAACTTACCGGCTGTGTGACAGTGAAGATCCGCTATTCAGATTTTGAGACCGTAACTAAACAAATGACCATCCCTTATTCCGGTAGCGATCATATTCTCCTGGAAAAAGTAAAAGAACTGTTTAATAAACTCTACGACAGAAGACTGCTCATACGTCTGATAGGCGTACGTTTCAGTCACCTGGTACAGGGTAACTACCAGATCAGCCTGTTCGACGATACACAGGAAATGATCGCACTCTACCAGGCCATCGATAATATCAAAAACAGATTCGGCTGGCAGTACCTTATGAAAGGTACCAATGCTGTCCCTCCATCAAAAAGAGGAACGGTTAAAAAACCTGATGTCATGCCTTATCCTAAAGTGAGATAAAACGCCTGCTGATATGTATCTCAACTGCAAAACATTCTTCAGCCTGCGCTATGGCACCATCGATACAAAAGACCTTGTCAGGATGGCCCGGGAAACAGGCGTCACGTCACTGGCGTTGACCAACATCAACATTACATCTGACACCTGGAACTTCGTTAAAGAATGCCAGGAGCAAGGCATTAAACCTATTATAGGATTGGAATGCAGGAATGAACATGATTTCAAATACGTCCTCCTGGCACGTGATACAGAAGGATGGTTTTATATCAACCGCTTCCTGTCCGATCACCTGCATAAATCTTTGCCTTTCCCTGACCGCGCGCCTGCATTTCCCGGCGTGTTTGCCATCTACGCCTGGGGCACCGTTCCGCTGGCTGACCTGTATGCGCATGAACTGGTTGGCATTCGCCGTCGTGAGATCAATAAATTGTTCCGCGTAGACACTCTCTCCTACCAGGACAAACTGGTCATTCTGCAGCCCGTTACTTTCCAGGATGCAGATCATTATGAATTGCATCGCATATTACGTGCTGTAGACCAGAACATCCTTATCAGTCAGTTGCAGGCCCATACTACTGCTCAACCGGATGAACAGTTTCTTTCGCCAGCTGCATTATTTGACTGCTTTGAACAATACCCGCACATCATCAATAATACCGTGCGGATCATGGATGCCTGTCAGATCAATTTTGACATCAAAGCTCCCCGCAATAAAAAGTATTTTACGAGCAGTGAAGCGGATGATCATGCACTGCTCCGCCACTTAGCTTATGAAGGCATGCTTAAACGCTATGGCCCCGACAATGCAGAAGCGAAAGCACGTATAGAAAAAGAACTGGATGTAGTACAGGCACAACACTTCAATTGCTATTTCCTCATCACCTGGGATATCATCCGTTATGCACAGGAACGGGGTTTCTTCTATGTAGGCAGAGGCAGCGGGGCTAACTCTATCATTGCATATTGCCTTAAGATCACCGATGTAGACCCCATAGAACTGAATCTTTATTTCGAAAGATTCCTGAATCCTTACCGAAGCTCTCCTCCCGATTTTGATATCGATTTTTCATGGCGGGACAGGGATGAGATCATTGACTATGTTTTCAAAAAATATGGTAATGCACACACAGCCCTGTTGGGCACAGTTACTACGTTCCAGCAGAATGCCACCATCCGTGAGTTAGGTAAAGTATATGGTTTGCCCAAACATGAAATAGATAAGATACTGGACACGCCTTTCGCGCCCGATCTTTCCGGAGACAGTGTACAGAAAAACATACTCCGCTACAGTCAGCTAATGTCCGGTGCAAAAGCTTTCCCCAATCACCTCAGTATTCATGCAGGTGGTATCCTGATCAGTGAAGCACCCATTCATCAGCATTGTGCGACTTATATGCCTCCCAAAGGTTTTATCACCGCACAGCTGGACATGCATCAGGCAGAAGCGATCGGGCTGTTTAAATTCGACATACTTAGCCAGCGAGGTCTGGGACATATCAGAGATGCAATATCTATCATCAAAGAGAACAAAGGAACTGACATCGACATTCACGATGTGAAAACATTCATGCAAGACCCGAATGTACAACATGCGTTGAAAACAGTTAACACCATCGGCTGCTTCTATATTGAGTCGCCCGGTATGCGGCAGCTGCTTCTGAAGCTGCAATGTGAGGATTACCTTACCCTTGTAGCTGCCAGCTCTGTAATACGTCCTGGCGTAGCACAATCGGGAATGATGCGACAGTATGTGTACAACTATCGTAACCAGGATAAAGTCGTATACCTGCATGAGATCGTGAAGCGGGTATTAAGTGAAACTTTTGGGATCATGGTATACCAGGAAGATGTTATTAAAATCGTGCACGAATATGCTGATATGGACCTTGCAGATGCTGACATTCTGCGTAGGGCCATGGCTGGTAAGTACCGTGGGCAGGGCGACTTTCAGAAGATAGAACATCAGTTCTTCTCTAACTGTAAACGACTGGGGCGGCCTGATGATGTAACGCAAGAACTCTGGCGGCAGATAGCCAGTTTCTCGGGCTTCTCGTTTTCAAAAGCACACTCCGCAAGTTTTGCGGTGGAGAGTTATCAGAGCCTTTTCCTGAAGACATATTTTCCTGCGGAGTTTATGGTAGCAGTTATTAACAACTTCGGCGGCTTTTATAACAGGGAGTTGTATTTCCGGGAATTACAAAAAACAGGTGCAGTCATCAAAGCACCCTGCATCAATAACAGCGACTATTACACAAGAATAACAGGCAATACTGTTTATACCGGCTTCATTCATATTGAAGGACTGGAAACAAAATGGATGGAACAAGTATTGGAGGAACGCAAGCAATATGGGTCTTACACCAGTCTTGAAGATTTTGCTGCACGTATTGCACCGCCGCCGGAACAACTGGATATACTCATCAGGATAGGCGCTTTTAACTTTGACACGTATACCAAGAAAGAACTATTGTGGAAGAGCAGCCTGTTACTGAAAAGTAAAGCACCATATGCAGAACATATACAACCGCTATTCCAGGAGCAGATACCCAATTGCCAGTTGCCGATGTTGTCATACCATGAGCACGAACATGCATTCGAAGAAATTGCATTACTCGGTTTTCCGCTGTGCTCTCCGTTCGATATCCTGCAGCACGAGCAGAGCAGCTATGTCCCTGCAAGAGATTTTAAGGCTCATAAAGACAAGATCATCTCTACGTTGGGATACTTGGTATGTACGAAGGGTATTCATACCAGCAAGGGCATTCCTATGTGTTTTGGCACTTTCATGGATGTGAACGGCCACTATATTGATACGGTACATTTCCCTGATATTCTCAGGAAATATCCTTTCCAGAAAGGCGGGTTCTATATGCTGCAGGGCAAGGTGACAGAAGAATACGACGTATATACGATAGAAGTAAATTACATGCGCAAGATCGGGTACTTTGAGGATAAGTGATCGCTCATACGTCATAAAAAGCAAAGGGAACATCAGCAGATGCTCCCTTTACTTTTTATATACTTTTCCAGCTACTATTCCAGGTTGAACAACCCTTTATTCAGCAGCTGTAATGTTTTCTCTTTGTGCTGTCCGCCTATCAGGATAGAAATATTATGACGGCTGCCTCCGTAGGAGATCATGCGCAGTGGCACTTCATTCAGCGCATCGAACAGTTTCTTCAGGATGGAAGGCGTAGCAGCTACTTCATTACCCACAATAGAAACTATTGTCTGGTGATGGTCCAGTTCAACGGAACCGAAAGGCTGTAATTCCTTCAGCAGTTGATCCAGGTAAGGCGTATTTTCTATAGTCAGTGATACGGCTACTTCTGAAGTAGTGATCATATCAATAGGCGTACGGTATTTCTCAAATACTTCGAAGATCTTGCGGAGGAACCCGTAAGCCAGCAGCATACGGCTGGATTTGATCTTGATAGCGATAATACCGTCTTTTGCAGCGATCGCTTTTACGCCATCACCGTTAGGCAGTTCGGTAATGATAGTACCTCTTGCTTCCGGCTGCATGGTATTCAGCAGCTTTACAGGGATGTTGAAATGCTGCGCTGGCCAGATAGAAGCAGGATGCAGGATCTTGGCGCCGAAGTAGGCCAGTTCTGCTGCTTCATCAAAAGACAGCTGTTCGATCGGGAAAGTTTTCTTAACTACTCTCGGATCGTTGTTGTGCATACCATCTATATCTGTCCAGATCTGTACTTCGCTGGCCTGTATGGCAGCGCCGATCAGGGAAGCAGAATAGTCGCTGCCACCGCGTTTCAGGTTATCTATCTCTCCTCTTGCGTTACGGCAGATGTACCCCTGAGTAACAAAGACAGTGTTTCCTTTATGTTTTTCCAGCAGGTTGCCCAGCTTTATCTTGATCTTCGGGATCTCTGGTTCTTCGTATTCATCGATGCTCATGAATTCCAGCGCCGGCAGTAATACTGCCTCTACGCCAGCTTCCTGCAGGTACACGCTGAACAGGCGGGTGGACAGCAGTTCACCTTGTGCCAGTATATCCTTGTTCAGCGCTTCGTTGAAAGATATCTTAAGAATGATGTTCAGGAACTCGAAATGTTCATCAACAACAGCAGTAGCCTTGGCACGTGCGCCGTCCTGCTTGACCAGGGCCTCGCAAAAAGTTCTGTAATGTGCTTCCAGCTTGTCTATCTGGCCTTTTGCCTGTTCTTTTTTACCCTCGGAAAGGGATTGACCGATTTCTACCAAAGCATTGGTAGTACCGGACAATGCGGACAATACTACTATTTTAGGAGTATTATCAGCAGTCACCAGACTGGCCACGGCATGCATACGTTCCGGTTTACCTACAGACGTACCACCAAATTTTAAGATCTTCATTACTGTTGAATTGTTATATGTTTGACGCTACAAGATATTGTGCTTAAAAAGCCGCAAGTTCGGGTCTTTATAGCGACTTTAAAAATTCAATTTAAATTTTCCTGCTACTTCCTGCAGATCTTTCACTACCGGGTCCAGTAAGGGGATACCTGCGGTACGCCTTTCCTTTTCCATTTCCCGTTCAGGATCTCCGGGTATCAGCACCTGTTCTCCTGCTACAGGCGTGGCCTGGCGGAAACGGTTGATCCATTTGTCCATATGTTCCTTGAATTCGTCGGCCGGGCGGAATGCGTCCACCCTCATAGCTCCCAGGAAATGGCCCAGTCCCTCTCCTACCGGATCGGGCGCCAGGGGCAGGAAGCTAACAAAAGGCGGGGCCCAGGGCCCGTAATTGGCGCCGGAAAGCACAGCAGAGAAAATATCCACAATAGCCCCGAGGCAATAGCCTTTATGGCTACCATGGTCACGGTCGCCACCCAGTGGCAACAGCGCTCCGCCCGATTTCAGTTCGTGCGGGTTTGTGCTGGAATGACCATCCTTATCCTGGATCCAGCCGGTAGGCGCTTCTTCGCTTTTCCGCTGGAGGATCTCCAATTTGCCATTGGCAGCCGTGGTAGTGGCAAAGTCGGCCACGAAAGGCGGCTGTTCTTTAGCCGGTATGGCCACCGCAATAGGATTTGTGCCCAGCATACGCTCGGTGGCGAAAGTCGGGGCTACCAGCGGACTGGCATTTGTCATGGCCATCCCGATCATATCTTTTTCCAGGGCCATCATAGCATGCTGGCCTGCTATACCGAAATGATTGGAATTTTTCACGCTTACCCAGCCACTGCCCACTGCGGCCGCTTTCTCGATGGCCACTTTCATGGCGAAAGGCGCAACTACCAGTCCCAGACCGGCATCACCGTCAACAACGGCCGTACTGGGTGTTTCATGTACCACACGTACGTTGGGCGTAGCATTGATCCTGCCGGCTTCCCATAATCTCACATAACCTGTAAGGCGGGCTACTCCGTGGGAGTCTATGCCCCGGAGGTCGGCGGATAACAATACTTCACTGGCTGTGTCGGCATCCTGTGGGGGACACCCCATTTTTATAAATACTTCCCTTGTAAATTCCCGCAGATGGGGATAGGAGAATGTTTGGCTCATCGTCGATTAGTCCTGTTTCCTGTATATAGTTTCCGTGTGGTGCTTCTGCAGAAGGAACGCTTATGCCTGGGCAGTAGGTCCGCCAAAATTCATGGGCAGGGAAACAGGGTCCTGGTCCTGAATAGCTCCATGTACAGATTCGTATTTCTTAATATTATCCACCATGGCTCTCATGAAGCGTTTGGCATGTTGAGGAGTCAATATGATACGTGACTTTACTTTAGCCTTAGGCAGTCCGGGCATCACATTTACAAAATCCACTACGAACTCCGCATTGGAATGGGTAATGATCGCCAGGTTGGCGTATACACCTTCTGCTATTTCCTCGCTCAATTCAATATTAAGCTGCTGCTGTTCTTCCTGCTGATTTTCCATATTATTTGCTTTTGCGCTACAAATGTAAAAAAGAGACCTTAAAATGAAAGGTCTCTTTTTCAAACGACGGTACAAGGATGAATACCGTTATTGTGCATCCCACCATACGCGGCGTGTCAGCCTTGTATTGGCAGGTGTATTAGAATTATAGCGGACTTCACTGCTTGGATAGAACAAAGAACGAGGCAGCTGGCCATCCAGCACGTTACCGTCAGGAGCGGTTAACACGGGGAACCCTGTTCTGCGCCAGTCGCTCCATACCTCGGGACTGAGGAACAGGGCGATATATTTCTGGGTGATAATATCACTCAGTGTAATGTTCGCGGCTGTTCTGTCCACTTCGGTCAGATAACTGTCATCATTAATAGTCCTGATCAGGTTTGCAGCTACTGCGGCATTATAGGCGGCGGCTGCTCCTGCAGGATTGTTATTTCTTAATTGCAGTTCTGCCTCAATGAATTTCAGCTCGTCGTAAGACATGAAGTACACCGGTGAGTTGGGAGAACCATATAATGTTCCGAGGGCGCTGGGATCTCCCGGATCGTAATACACTTCATACCGGGGATCGCCGGCTGCATCCATGATGTCGTTCAGGTGGCCGGTGAATATAATATCGGCACGCTGCGTATTGAACTGGTACCACGGCGCCTGTGTAGTAGTGGCATTACTTCCGATAAACCTGACAAAGGCGCTTTCACCTTCTTGAAAACCATCGTCAATTTCTGCCAGTGCTTTGGCCAGGGCCGTATTGTCCACCTTTACTGTATGCAGATAAAACTTGGCCTTCAGTGAGTGGGCAAACTTAAGCCATTTGTCCAGGTCTCCTTCAAACAGGAGATCGTCATTGGCATTTGGCTGGAAAGGACTGCCATCATCTTCTTCGAGCGATTCAATGGCCTCGTCCAGGAGCCTGTGCAGGGTGGCATAAATAGCTGCCTGGTTGTCATACCTGGGCTGGGAATTGCCAAGTCCCTGGAAAGCTTCCGTATAAGGTACATCGCCCCAAAAATCACTCACCTGGCCAAGATCGTTCGCCATCAGGATCTTACCGACTGCCGCATAATGTCCCTGACCGGCAGCGGTAGCAATAGTTATCAATGTGTCGATATTTGTCATAATGGCGCCATAGAAGCCGGCATACCACATGTTATCCACATCGTCGGGCGTGATATTGTAGATGTTTGCGCTGGCCGATTGGTTCGCGGCGCCTGTTACCTGCTGCATAAAGAGGGCAGGAAAACGGGAAGCGTCGCCTCCCCAGGTATAGGCGCTCTGCAGGATCACACCTGGTAGCAAGGACGTTGCCGTCGGATTCCTTAACTGGGAAGGGTTATCATTGATACCGTTATAAAAATAGTCTTTCCGGCAACCCTGCGATATAGTAAGCAGGAATAATACTGGTAGTATATATTTAGTAATTCGTAACATGGTCATTCGTTTTAAGGGTTAGAATTTAAACTTGAAGTTCAGGCCAAAGCTGGCTGTACCAGGCATATTGAAATAGTCAATACCCTGTGCATTTGTGGCTCCGGTTAAACTGGTTTCCGGATCTATCCCCTTATACGGTGTCCATATTATGATGTTACGGGCGAATAAGTTAACGTTGATCCCCTTAAAGAACCTGGAGTTTTTAAACTTATCAGCCGGGAAATCGTAAGACAAGGTTACTTCACGCAGTTTCACAAATGAAGCATTATCGATAAATGTTTCTGTCTGTGCGCCAAAGCCACCACCATTTCCAAGATACCAGTTCTCATCCAGCGGTACGGAAGTGGTATTCACCGCACCAGGACCAGGTTTTTCAGCCCCACCGTCGTTATGTACGATCTGACCGGACTCGTTCAGATGTCCCATTACACCTTCAAACACCTGTTCCCGTCCTCTGTCCAGTGTATAGTAAGAAGTACCTATTGCTAACAGAGACGCACGTGTACCATTCCACAGGTCGCCCTTATGTTTCCAGTCTACCAGGGTATACAGTGAGAATCCTTTGTAGCTGAAGGTATTTCCGATACCCATCAGGAATACAGGATTAGGGTTACCTACTCTTTTCTGAATAGGTGATACGACAGGATAACCGAAGTCGCCGGTAGCATCGCTGATAATTACACGGTTCTGGTCATCCCTTGCCCAGCCATAGGCGTAAATAACACCCGCAGGTTCCCCCGGCAGATGTGCTACCAGTGTACCTGTAAAACCGTTCACAGTTACCTGGTTGATGCCAGGCGCCAGTGACAATACTTTACTGCGGTTCATGCTGTAGTTCACAAACACGTCCCAGGTAAAGGCTTTGTCAACGATCGGCTTGCCGCTTAAGGCTATTTCGAGACCATTATTCCTGATAGACGCAGCATTGCGGTTTACATACTGGAACCCGGCAGATCCTGCGATAGGCAATTCAACCAACAAATCAGTTCCCTTTGAATGGTACGCAGTTGCATCTATACCTAAACGATTGCGGAAGAATTGTAACTGCAGGCCGACTTCGTAGGAAGTTGTCTTTTCAGGTTTTAATGTAGGATTACCCAAAATATTGTCCAGGCTGAAACTTCCCTTTCCTCCATATGGGAAGGAAACACCTGTGGTGTAACCATCCGGATAAGTAGTAGGTTCTGCGAAAGACTTAGTCAGGAAGGCACCCGGGTCTTTACCCACCTGGGCAACTGATAACCTGAGTTTACCAAAGCTGAGTACATCGCTTTTCAGTCCATCCAGTTCTGTGAATACAAAACCGAGGCTTGCAGATGGATAAAAGAATGCGTTATTATCCGGTGGCAAAGTAGATGACCAGTCATTACGCCCTGTGATTTCCAGGAATAACATTGATCTGAAATCAAGGTTGATATCAAAGTAACCTGATATCCTTCTGTAAGGCGTAATATAGTTGTATGATTTCTGTACTGTCGCATTACTGATGTTGTCGTATCCTGTAGAGGTCAGACCATCACCTTGTACATACAGTTCATCCATTCTGCGGGAATACAGGTTGTTACCTACCTTCACATCCAGACGGAAATCTTTTGAGATCTGTTTTGCATAAGTAATGATCGCGTCTGAGTTCACGCTTTTATAGGTATATCTGTCATCAAAAATACGACCACCATTATAAGCACCTGACTGGATTTCATAGAACTGATGACGATTATCGCCATACACGTCCGTACCGATACGGTATGTCAGCGTGAAGTTTTTGATGAAATCCCAGTCAACCTGCAAACTTCCTATCAAACGTTGTACAGCAGTTGTGTAAGGAGTATTGTTGATAGTCCAGTATGGATTATCGTATATACCATTCCGGTAAGAACGCTGTAAGCCGTTGGAGAAGAGATAAGCACGCGGATCATCAGGTTCCAGTCCTCCGTTGGAGTTATCAAAGGAGATAGGTGTTCTTGTCAATCCTAGCATGATACCTGAGAGGTTACTACCATTCTGCGGCATGCTACCGTTAGAAACATTGAAATTGATGTTTGCTGACGCCCTTACCTTTTCAGATACTTTCAACTGGCCGGCTAACCCGATGGCAGTACGTTGCTTATACTGCAATGGCACAATAGAGCTTTGATAGTTGTGAGAGACAGACATACGATAAGTAGCCACTTCCGTACCACCGGTGAATGACAGGCTATTATTATAAGTTACGCCTGTATTCCAGAAATCGTTGGTATTGTCATAAGGTATAAACTTGATATTGGCGTTAGGGTCGGAAGCGCCAACTACATCCCCATGGAAATCATATTCATTAGGAGTGCCTGTCCAGAACAGCGTGTCAATATTAGGGCCCCAGGAATAACGGTTGGTAGACTCGAATGGCGCGAGTAAACCTCCTGAACCTTTTGCAAACTGTTTCTGGATCTTAGGTAACCTGTTCACTACATCAAAGGAAACACCGGTGCTGAAATCGACAGAGATCTTACCTGCTTTACCTTTTTTAGTATTGATGATAATTGCTCCATTTGCGGCATCAATACCGTAGAGCGCTGCGGCAGCAGGGCCTTTCAGTACGGTAATGCTTTCAATATCATCGGGGTTGATATCGGAACCACGGTTTGTATTGGTAGCACCTTGCAGCACCTGGTTATCACCATCGGCGGGGTCGCCGGAATAGTTCTGTGAATTATCTACAGGAATACCATCTATTACAAACAAGGGCTGATTTGACCCGGTCAGAGAGTTTGTACCCCTGAGTTTGATAAAAGTAGATGATCCCGGAGTACCGCCGGAACCTGTTACCTGCATACCGGCCACTTTACCGGCCAGGCCCCTGAGTGCATCACCCTGGCTGGCTTTTACCAGGTCATCTCCCTTTACGTCCTGTACAGCATATCCTAACGCCTTTTTAGAACGTTGGATACCTAACCCTGTAACTACGACTTCCTGCAAGTTCCTGTTATCCTGCGCAAGTGAGACACTGTAGTTGCTTGCTGTGCCGACGGGTATTTCCTTAAGCGTAAACCCAACGCTTCTTACCTGCAGAATGGCATCGTTGCCATCCACCATCAGTCTGAAATTACCGCTCTGATCGGCCGTAGTACCCCTGGAGGTACCTTTTATCTGAACAGTGGCATAGGGTATAGGAACACCATCTGTTCCCGTCACCTTGCCTGTAACCTCACGCTGTTGTGCGTAAAGCGCTGTTGTTAAACCAATAAAAATTAAAAGACATAGTAAATGTTTTAGCATAACGGTTCGGATTTTATTTTATACACCGGAGAGGTGCGTGAATAAAACATGGTCCTGGAGAAATAACCCGTATGTCGGTTTTAGATTCTGGCGTTAATTAAAATCCAATCTTTCCATTTCTGTTGATTGATTTACAAGGGGTTCTACTCTATAACAAATATGATAAGGTAGGGTTCAATACACAAATAAAAAAGACCCTCCCCAAACAATTGAGGAGGGCCTTGTTAATCAATTCTAAATCTTATGCAGTGGGATTATTTGTCCCAGAATATTTTAGTAGTCACCCTATCACCATCTCCACCTAAAGATAAAGAACCTTTATCATAGTTCTCTTTATTCAGGTTCTGTTCATTTACAGGATAAGTAAAGCGTACAGGCCATGCACTTATTGCGCCAGGACCAGGTACAAATACCGGGTAATCCAGTCTTCTTGCTTCTACCCATGCATCGAAACCACGGTTATAGAAGGCGATCCATTTCTGCAGACCGATCTTCTGTTTGTAAGTACCGGTAGCTGTTGCGTAAGCTACAGTAGGCTGAGCCAGGTAAGCTGTTACTTCAGCAGGAGTACCACCCCAGGAAATGATAGAGTTTGCAATCGCATTGTTATAGTGCGTAGCTGCATCACCAGCCAGTAAAGTTCTTTCGATGGCTTCTGCACGGAGGAACTCTATTTCAGTGTAGTCAATGAACACACCCGGCAGATCTTTTTTCTCCAGTTTATCGCCCGGATGTGAGTAATTCACGTAGGAACCTTTAGTGCCATACTTTAATCCCACAAACTGTCCGCCAACTTTAGTGAAGAACTGACCTATTCTCGGGTCATTCAATGCTTTCAGCTGATCGAGCATTACAGTGGTAGCGTTAAAGTCATGACGGCCGCTCTGTACCAGATCTTCCCACAGCGGGTTTGTATTAGGAGGAACGGTAGAGTATGGGAATACTGCAATTTCACCCTGTGTATCGAATGCTTTAGGTTCAGCTTCGGTAACAGCTGTAGCCGCCTTTTCCGGAGCAGCGTCAATCAGGATCATACCTAATCTGAATTTCAGGGAGTTGCCAAATTTGATCCAGTTACTGATCTCGTTATCCTTGAACAGCATGTTAGCCGCACCGAAACCTTCGTCACTTGCATCGAAAGATGCCAATGCAGCATCCAGACGGGTGAGCAGGTCATTGTAGATAGCCTGACCATCTTCATATACCGGGAATGGATTATCGATGTCCATTGACTTGCTGTATGGAACATTACCGAAAGTATTCACCGCTACTGATGTTGCATAGATTGACATGATCTCAATCTGCGCCAGGCGGTTCTTTTTAGTAGCAGCACTGATAACCGCGTCTTTTTCTACTACACCTTTCGCCTCTTTCAGGTCTTTCAGCACATCTGTATAAATGGCTGACCAAAACAGATCCGGAATACTCCTTTTGATCAGGTTGTAGTTTGATTCATCCAGATACGTATTTTCTGTCCAGTGCTGAACGATCAACCTGTAAATGTTCAGGTTTACGTTCGTACTTGTCAACAGATCGGCCAGTTCTTTCGTTGCACTGGAATATAATGCAGAAGCAGCTACTACTTCCGGTTTCTTTATATCATTGTTAAGTGTAGTCAGATCTTTTGTACAGGATACTGTAGAAACCATACCTGCTATAGAGAGTGACGTATATAAGAGTATCTTTTTCATTTTACTTTTTTTGATTTTAATTCACCTGTACTAGAACCTGAATCTCACGTTAGCACCAAAAGTTCGTGTAGAAGGATAGCTACCGCCGATATAACCCTGGAAGTTACCGGAGCTGATAGCGTCATCTGGATCTGCATAAGGCAGATTTTTGTGAATGATCCAAAGGTTCCTGCCGATCAGGGAGAAGTCGATACCTTTGAAAGGCGCCATACGTTTTGTTATAGAAGCAGGCAGGGAATAGCTCAGTGATACTTCACGCAGTTTCACATAGCTTGCATCGTATACGAATGCTTTATCCGGATTAACGGAATAACCATATGTCTGGAATTCGTTCGCGATCCTGGTAGTGTTAGGCTTACCATCTGCATTCACACCTGGCATGATGATACCACCGGATGTTTTAGGATCATCGGTCAGTGGAGCTCTTGATTCATTACCCAGGTCGTTCTTACCAGCTGTTTCAGGCAGCAAACCAGTAGCCAGACCATAGTACATATCCAGAGAGAAGAGATCACCACCCTGACGTACGTCAACCAGGAAGCTCAAGGATACATCTTTATATTTAAGGGTGTTGGTGATACCGCCGATCCAGTCTGGGTTTGCGTTACCAATGATGTTGTTGGATGTTGGAGAGATCTTGTAATATCCATCTTCCATCAGCTTTTCACCTTTCTCATTGTATACATAATCTGTACCGATGATAGTACCGTAAGGCTGACCCACAGAAGCATTAACAGTAATGTTACCAGGGAAGCTAGCCAGCTGCAGGGTAGTGATACCAGGTAAGGACACCACTTTGTTACGGTTACGGGACCAGTTAAGGTTGATGTTCCAGGAGAAATCTTTAGTTCTTACAGGTGTACCGAACAGAGACAACTCTATACCGTGGTTCTGGATATTACCAGCGTTGATCACTTTGTAATCAAAACCAGTAGCAGTAGATACCGGCAGTGGAACGATCTGGTCTACAGTGTTCAATCTGTAATAAGTTGCATCAAAACCGAGGCGGTTCTGCAGGAAAGCCATTTCAAGACCTGCTTCAAAGCTCTTTGTACGCTCTGATTTCAGATCAGGATTATATTTTGTACCATCCACAGATGCCAGCGGATTTCCGTCGATACCTGTAGCAACCTCGTAATAGTTTTTGGTGTATAAAGGAGGAGCAGTGTTACCTACTTCAGCATAGTTGATCCTTGCTTTACCACTGCTTAACCATGTAGCCTGTGGCATCAGTTTCGAGAATACGAAGCCTAATGAAGCTGCTGGATAGTAGTAACTGTTATTGTTGTCTGGCAAGGTCGAAGACTGGTCCCTTCTCATAGAGAGATCAAGGAATAAGTATTCTTTATAACCGAAGTTAGCAGAAGCAAAGATACCGTCTACTTCTTCGATGGTAGCGATTTCCACTGGTGCTTCGATCGGGTTTGCAGTGTTCAGCAGTGCATACAAACGAGGGATCAGCAGCCCACCGTTCGTTTTAGAAAGAATGGAGCTGTTCCTTGTTCTTCTGACGTTTCCACCGAGGATACCTTTGAAGGTCAGGCTCTCAGAAATATTCTTATTGAAATTCAGTAACAGGTCGTAGTTATACTCGCTGAAAGTATGCTCGAATCTTTTGTACTCAGAAACATCCAGTGAACCTACAGCTGTTCTTTCTTCCTGCATTTCATTGTAAGTATCCAGAGACACACGACCTAATACGTTAAACCAGTCGGTCACGTTGTAGTTCAGCGCGATGTTACCGAAGTTACGGGTACGTTTGTCGTTCTCGAAGTTCTCATATCTTGTCCAGTATGGGTTATCCCAATATGCCGGGTCAAGGCTGCCAGGATATTGCTGGTTCCAGGTGATGTTCTTTTTCTCTTTCTGGTAAGCAGCTTCCTGATCTTTTACGTCAACGTTCGTTTCCCACCACTGCCTGAAGTTAGTCATCAGGTTTCTGGAATCGTAACCAGTACCATAACGGCCCTGGCCTTTGATGAGGGATGTATTTACGGATGCACTTGCAGTCAGTTTGGAAGACAGGTTGTAAGATGCACCAAAGTTGATGAGGTCTTTACCGATGCGGCTGTTAGGCATGATACCCTGGTCAACGCTTTTGGTATATCCCAGTTTAAAGTTGCCTTTGTCGCTGCTACCATCGATCACCGCACTATTGTTGGTACCAACTGCGGTTCTGAAGAAATGGGTAGCATCATTAGCTGGTGCTACATAAGGTCTTTTTTTACCGAAGTTCGGAGAACCTTCATAGAAAGCGTCCCAATGATAAACCATCAGGTTCGGATCGTATTTAGGACCATAAGAAGCATCATCTACAGTATTCACAACCTTATCCAGATTGCCGTCACCATCGATATCTTCTTCAGTCCAGTAGTCGCCATAACCTGCGCCATAATCCTGCTGGTATTTCACGAAAGTGCTTTTATCTACTTTACCGATGTTAACGCCACTGTTCACCGTAACGTTCACACCGCGGTTACCTTTTTTAGTAGTGATCATCACAACACCGTTGGATGCACGGGAACCGTACAACGCAGCAGCAGCAGCACCTTTCAGTACGCTCACAGAAGCGATATCATCAGGGTTGATATCCGCAGCAGCGTTACCGTAGTCGTAACCGGAACGGCCGGTACGCTGGTCTTTACTGTTTGTGTTTGAGTTATCCACCGGTACACCATCTACTACGAACAAAGCCTGGTTATTACCAGTCAGTGATTTCGTACCACGCAGCACGATATTGGTAGAACCGCCGAGTGTATTGTTCTTACGAATTTCCAGACCGGATACTTTACCGGACAGGGAAGTCGTAACGTTCGCGTCTCTTGTCCTGTTCAGCTCTTCAGCGTTCACTATCTGAGCGGAATAAGGCAGTTCATTTTTATTTCTTTTTACGTTCAATGCTGTAACCACAACCTCCTGAAGATTCTGATCATCTGCTTTTAATGATACAGCGATGGTTGCGTTAGATCCTACAGCAATATCCTGCGCTTCATAACCCACACTTCTAACAATCAATACTGCATTGTTGCTATTTACGTTCAGTTTGAAATTTCCATTCTGATCTGATGTGGTTCCTGTGTTTGTCCCTTTGAGTTGGATTGTTGCGAAAGGTATAGGTAACCCATCGGCGCCGGTGACTTTACCGGTAACCTGACGTTGTTGAGCATACGTCAGCGTTACGCTCACCATAAGCACGGTGAAAAAGAGTAAGGCTCTTTTCTTCATAAACGATTTAGATTTAATTGACAATAAAAAATACTTAGTCCCGAGGCCTGTAATCAATTGGCATAGACCATCTTATACAAGCCCCTAACTTGCAAAAACCACTTTATATTTACTAATAACTCTGTTGTTGAAATAACCATCCGGGGAGAAGGCGGCAAGAACCTGGATGGTTGTTTGTGGTACGGAATTGAACTCATCCTTCTTACCAACGGAAATAGGATACCGCTGAGAACAGGTTGACATTGTTGTTTTACTAGCAGTAAGACAGGAAAAAGAGATTCCGACCTCTTTCATATTACGATTTAGATTTTGGTTGAGACCCACAATTTAGAGATTTTTTTTCCTCTCATCCAAGAAAAATTTAACCTTTTTTTAAGAGAGAAAAAAAATAGCATATATACTAGATTATTTGGCAGCAAGATATAAGGCAAAACTTAACATTGGTTTTGTAACCAGATTCCTAGAACAAGTATTGCATCTGGCACTGTACCATTCCGGAACGATTTCCTTCTACTTCATCCCAACCACTACCGGTGCTCTCCACCTGCCCATAAACCGTTTGCTGATAACGTACCCAGAGTATCACTCCCTTCTTAAATTTCCAACGTATACGGCATTGATACTGATGCCCTTCGCCAGACAAGCGGGAAACAGCGTACTCGTACAACATACCTGAAGTGAGTGTATACATGCTGTTCTCACCCTCTCCGGCAACAAACATGGTATAACGCATATATAATTGTAGGGGCCAGCGGGTACACTGATAATTCACTTCCTGGAATAACAGAAACCCCTGTTGTTCCTTTCCTTCCTGTTTACGCCGGGTCACCTCTACCCTGTTCTTTATCGCGATGTTCTTTTTCATCTGTATTCCTGACTGCAGCCGCCAGCTTTGATACGCCACCTGTACAGGTGGAGGGAGAAGGGATATATTCTCTTTTCCATTCGTTTGTTTTATCGTGTAGTTATATCTGAAAAAGACCTCTGTCCGTTTGTCCGGTGTATAGGTGAGTGCAGCCAGCAGGTCCCTACCTCCCCCCGGTGCGGAGGAACGATATTGCAACCAGGGGAAACGGAACTGGTCCGCATAAGCGTTTATTTTCAGCCGGTTGTTCACTTTCAGGCTGATACCCGTATAGACGCCGTTTTCATTAACGGGCCTGTAAAACTCTCCCCAGGCATCTGCATAAAAAGATTGGTAGGCTTTGTTGTAATTGCGATAGAGCAACACCAGATCCACATTCGCTGTTGCACTGACCAGTACTCCACTTATCAAAGCTGTTTTTCCGTTGCCGCTCACTGCTCCCTCTCCGAAGAAATGCATGCCTTTCCAGGTGACTTCAAAATCAGTGCTGGCCGCTGTCAGCGTACTGCCTTCAAATGCGAAACGTTGATAGGGGACATCCCCTTTTTCTATGGGGGCGGATAATGTATGATGGATCACATTTATGCCTACTTTCCAATCACGGTCTGCTATAGAGATATTCCCGCCTGCCGTCATTTGCCCCAGTGTATGCCGTTTAGCCAGTTCTGTTAATGACCTATGGTAACCGCTGCCGTTAGTTATACTGCCATCCAGCCGGCGTGAGGATAGAAAGGCTGTGCCTTCCCATTTTCCATAAGACATAGTGATACCTGCTCCGCGATAGAAATTAGTTTCTCCTGCTGATGCATATGGCTTCAATAATTCTCCTTCCCGTTTTACCTGCATTACGGCGGCTCCTTTTCCAAAGGCCAGGGATTGCCAGTTTAACAATCCTTGCCCCATATTGATTGTAAAGTCGCCAAGCGCCAATGCCCTGATCCTTTTATATTTTTTCACAAAAAGGTGTGCACTGTAAAAGTCAAAGCCCTGTGGATTGGAACGGCCGAAAAACGACTCCCCTGCATCTTTTTCCATTACCAGTCCCCAACTCATGTAACGCGGAAAATTATACCTGTAACGCAGTAACAATCTATCAGGGCTTCCCAGGTATTGTGCGGCGGTACTATCCGTATGCAGATATCCCCTGCTGGTTTGCAGCTGCCTGCCATACCGGAAGAACAGGGAGTGCTCCCCTTTTTTCATATAGTCTTTCAGTGTGTACACCGGTTCCAGATCATTACCTGCCCGGACATAAGGCAGTATGCTGCTGATCAGCTGTTCGTCCCAACCAGGTATGGCTTGCAGCTCATAAATACTGACAAGCTGTCCCATTTGTTGCCTGTATAATAATAGCTGATGGATCTGTGCAGCGGATAAAAGTCCCAATGATCGCAAGACTGCTGCGTCAGCCCTGTTCAGGTCAATTTTACGACGCGTATATCCCTGCAACTGTTGCCAGTGACCATCATCTTCAGGTATGTTTTCTGCATGCGCTGCAACGCCTTCCAAACGGCTTTCTTCAATAGCATTCAGTCCGGGTTCTGTCTGCCTCGCACCGGCTGATTGACAAACGAGCAGCAGGCATATCAATGCTGCTGTTTTAGTTGCCATACGATTGCAGTTGCAGGTGTAATACCTAATTGTGGATGATAGCTGGAAGAAAGCAGGATGTATAACTGACGTAATGTGATGCCAATGGCCGCGTTACTAAGCTGCGGATCGGTACATATACCCAGTTGTAAGGACAACTGTTTAATGATCCGGTACTCGCACATAATCTTGGTAGCTGTTGATGTACCTGTTTCCTGCGTAACGGCAGCGCTTAGCAGAAAGGTGGGCGTTACTTCATACCCGAGGCCTGCCCTGTAAATGGAAGGTACCTTTTCATTATCGAGGCGTTGTAGTTCGCTGCCGGCCGGATTAAATGCCTGCATCCCTATATGCAGCTGTGGCGTAAGATGCATCAGGCAACTCAACTCAAAAACAAGAGCATGGGCGCTTGTATACTGCGGAATGATCCTGGACAGATAATTTACCTGCATGCCTATACTGAAACGATCGCCGAGTGTTCTGCCATATGCAAGTCCTATTGTTTGCCGGCGATAATCAGTATAACCGGATTGCTGTAAATGCAATCCAAAACCGCCAT
The DNA here is from genome assembly GCF_003182155.1 of Chitinophaga sp. S165. Taxonomy (GTDB): domain Bacteria; phylum Bacteroidota; class Bacteroidia; order Chitinophagales; family Chitinophagaceae; genus Chitinophaga. Next base: position 137,052 of record NZ_QGTG01000008.1, on the reverse strand, counting down.
GCCTGACAGGCAATGCCACGGCGAGGGTATGCGTACTGATCTCCTTTAACATAAAGCGCCGCTCAGTTCCTGCGCCTGCAGTCACTACGGGCACGTACGACAGTGCCGCCTGGTTTTGCAGGGCTGTTAATAACTGTTGGAAATTCCGGCTGTATGTGCCGGCAAAAGGCTGCTTGTCTACTGCGAGCCAAACAAGTTGCGCACAAATAGCTGCTGTGCACATTGTGCAAACAATGGTTGCAATGATCTTTTTCATCTGCTTTAAAATGGTTGGATTAGCTGGTTTTTCAAATGGCATGTTAAGCCGGTACAGGTCAACATGTTAACAAACAAAAAGTCTCCTTACGTGTGTAAGGAGACAATATTAGAATTAAATCTTTATTTAAAAAAAACTATATCATAATGATCAGAACAGACCATATAACTGTGAGTCTATTTTCGATATGATCTCACCGAGATCTTCTTCACTTTCCGGGAACTTGTTCTTGTCGATATCTATGATCAGGAGCGGGCCTTCGGAATATTTTTCTATCCAGTTATTATAATATTCGTTCAGTCTTTTCAGGTAATCGAGGCGGATATTTTCTTCATATTCTCTTCCTCTTTTCTGGATCTGTGCTACCAGTGTTGGTACAGATGCACGCAGGTAGATGAGCAGGTCCGGAGGTTTCACCATAGACTTCAGTGTTTCGAAGAAGTTGAAGTAGTTATCAAAATCACGTTTGGTCATCAGTCCCATTTCGTACAGATTGGGTGCGAAGATGTGTGCATCTTCGTAGATGGTACGGTCCTGGATCACGATCTCATTTCCGTTCTGTATGTCGAGTAACTGTTTTAAACGGCCGTGCAGGAAGTATACCTGCAGGTTGAATGACCAGCGTGGCATATCTTCATAAAAATCATTGAGGTAAGGATTGTGCTCAACGTCTTCGAACTGGGGCGCCCATTTATAATGTTTTGACAGCAGCTCAGTAAGTGTGGTTTTGCCGGCGCCAATGTTCCCGGCTATAGCTATATGTTTGATCTTGCTTTGTTTTGCCATGATAATATCAGGGGTCACTAATCGTTGCATTGCAGCCGGTAATGGCAGCAAGTTATTAGTTGACAACCTAAAATTTACAAATTATTTGATTATCAATTGAAAAAACTTGCTACCCTATACGGCAATATAAGTAATGACTAGTAATAATTAATTCCTATGAGTTTCCTCGCTTGTTGCAAAGTTTGTGCCGCACTTTCCCTGGCTTTTTCCGCACCCTCTTTCATGATACGGTTCAGGTAGGCGGGGTCATTCTGCAACGCGAGTGCCTTTTCCCTGATAGGCGCAATGAAGTTCACCATATCATCTCCCAGCTGCTTTTTCATATCTCCGTAACGGATAGTCTGATTATCGTAAGTATCGCGGAAATGCTTGATCACTTCCGGAGTACTTACCTGTTCCATCAAGAGAAAAAGATTAGTGATGGCTTCAGACATTGGAGTTCCTGGTTCAACAGGGCCGCTATCGGTTTTAGCCTTGGCCAGTTTTTTACGGATCAGGTCATCTGTATCAGCCAGATACAAGGTTGCCATCTGGTTTTCGCTCTTACTCATTTTTCCACCGCCATCCAGGCTAGGTATTTTTACCAGGTCATCTCCGAAATTGAATGCCACAGGGTCTGGGAACAGTTCGCCATAACGCTCGTTGAAACGCTGTGCGAAATTGCGGGCCATTTCAAGGTGCTGCTCCTGGTCTTTACCTACCGGCACTTTTACAGCACGGTGGATCAGGATATCGGCACTCATGAGCACCGGATAAGTTAGCAAACCTGCATTCACATTTTCAGGTTGCAAGCGTACTTTATCTTTAAAGGTGGGCACCCTTTCAAGTTCCCCCTTGTAAGCCATCATATTGAGTAGAAGATACAATTCCGCGATCTCCGGAACATCGCTTTGCGCATACAAAGCTACCTTTTCAGGGTCCAGACCGGACGCAATATTTTCTGCCAGTACGCGGAACACGTTGCCGCGCAGGTCTTTAGGATCAGGATGGGTGGTGAGGGAATGCCAGTCAGCTACAAAGAAATAACAGTTAAATGTTTCCTGCATCCTGATGTAGTTGCGGATAGCGCCAAAATAATTGCCTAAGTGTAAATACCCGGTAGAGCGGATCCCGCTTACCACTATTTCTTTTGATGTAGCCATAATGGGGTGCAAAATAAGGAATTTGCCCATTATGGACTATCGACTATTTAAGGTAACTTTAACGCGGACCATGTCCGATAATTATTATTTTTTCATTTAATTTGATTTATGGAAGTGAATGAGACGCTGGTACAGCAACTGGCAGACCTGGCCAGGCTTGAATTCAGCGACCAGGAGAAAAAAGAGATCAAAGGAGACCTGCAGCGAATGATCACCTTTGTGGAGAAGCTAAATGAGCTGGATACTACTCACGTAAAACCATTATTGCATCTGACGGCAGACAGAAACGTGCTGAGAGAAGACACTGTAGTCCCTTCCATAACCCGGGAAGAAGGCTTGAAGAACGCCCCTGCTGCCAACGATCAATATTTCAAAGTGCCGAAAGTTATCAAGAAATAGATCAACCTTGTAATGCTATAAATCTATGCGCCCAGTTTCCGTCATCCATTTAGAAAACATTCGTAAAAGCTATTTCATTGGCAAAAATGAACTACCGGTACTGAAAGGTATTGACCTGGACATTTTTAAAAATGAGTATGTAGCGCTGATGGGCCCTTCAGGCTCCGGTAAATCCACGCTCATGAATATGCTGGGTTGCCTCGACACGCCTACCAGCGGTAAGTATATACTAAGCGGGCACGATGTGAGTAAAATGGAAGATGACGCCCTGGCAAGTGTGCGCAATAAAGAGATCGGTTTCGTATTCCAGCAGTTTAACCTGATGCCCCGTCTCAGTGCACTGGAAAACGTAGCGGTACCACTGATCTATGCCGGCATTCCGAAGAAGGAACGGGACGACAAAGCCCGTTTTATGCTGGAAAAAGTAGGTTTGGGCCAACGTTATAAACATAAGCCTAATGAGCTTTCCGGAGGTCAGTGTCAGCGTGTGGCCATCGCCCGCGCACTGGTCAATGACCCCTCCCTGATACTGGCGGACGAGCCTACCGGTAACCTGGATACAAAGACCTCCATTGAGATCATGGAGATATTCGGAAATATACATGCTTCCGGCAATACAGTGGTGCTCGTAACCCACGAAGAGGACATCGCCGCTCACGCCCGCCGTGTAGTACGTTTACGCGACGGCCTCATAGAATCTGACAGGCTGAATGAAGAAATACTGGCAGATGCCATAAAATCCAATCAGTAAACACCTCACTGATGTCATTTAAGATCTACACCAAAACAGGCGATCAGGGTAAAACCGCCCTGATCGGGGGGACAAAAGTACCTAAAAGTAATCTCCGCATAGACGCCTACGGAACCGTAGACGAGCTCAATTCATATATTGGCCTGGTAAGCGATCACCTGTCTGCCTATACCGACACGATTGCCCTCCTACGCGAAATACAGGACCGTCTTTTCACGATCGGCGCGTCCCTGGCATGTGACCCTGATAAGGACACAAAGATGCGTATTCCCGACCTGCATGCGGCTGATATCACATTGCTTGAAACCAGCATCGATAAAATGAATGAAGTGTTGCCGGAAATGAAGTCATTCATTATTCCCGGCGGTCATGTAGCGGTATCTACCTGTCATGTTGCCCGTTGCGTATGCCGGAGGGCAGAACGCCTCTGCGTGGGACTGCAGGAGGAACAGCAGTTCATAGAACCACTGGTGCTGCAATATATGAACCGGCTGAGCGATTATTTGTTTGTGTTAGCCCGCTGGATAGGACATCAGCTACAGGTAGCGGAAATTCCCTGGAAGGCGAGGATTACGGATAAACCGTGATCCGGGTTAGATAAACTTAACGATTCCTGTTCGGCTTCCTGGTTCGATTAATATTCCGATTCCCCCGGGATTGATTTCAATTCTATTCCCCAATTCCATTTCCCGGTCCGGTTGATATCCCGATTCCCCGGGTTACGAACCCGGGGAATCGATATTATGCCCCTACGGGGTCGATCCACCTGGGATGATTATGTTATGTACGCTTTATACATGACGTATACATGCTTTATACACGACGCATACATGACGTTGAGTTGGACTTGAAAAGTCCCTGATATGCCTTTAATATGCCTTATATATGCCTTATATATGCCTTATATATGCCTTTAAGTTGGACTTGAAGGTTATACCAACTCCCCTACTATTCCCCCGTCTTTCATCACTAACTGCCTGTCGCTCAATGGGGCAAGCTCTTCGTTGTGGGTTACGATGACGAAAGTCTGCTGGAACTTATCCCGCAGTTCAATAAACAGTTGGTGCAGTTCCCTGGCGTTTTTAGAGTCCAGGTTACCTGTAGGCTCGTCGGCCATGATAATGTCCGGCTGATTGATCAAGGCCCTGGCAACCGCTACACGCTGCTGCTCACCGCCTGATAACTGGTTCGGCTTGTGCTCCATCCTGTTGGCAAGACCCAGTGTTTCGAGCAGGAATGCGGCTCGTTCCCTCACCTGCGACTTACGGGTACCGGCAATAAACCCCGGAATACATACGTTTTCTAATGCAGAGAATTCCGGCAAAAGATGGTGGAACTGGAAGATAAAGCCTATATGTTTGTTCCTGAAATCGGCCAGCGTGTTTCCTGTCAGCAATCCCAGATTGATGTCGTTTAACCAGATTTCCCCGGAACTCGGGGTATCCAGCGTGCCGAGTATATGCAAAAGAGTACTTTTGCCTGCGCCCGAGGACCCTACTATAGTAACGATCTCTCCTTTGGATACGGTAACACTCACTCCCTTCAGGACGTGTAAGTTGGAATAATTTTTGGTAAGATTGCGTGCGGTTAGCATACTCAAAGAAAAGTAATTTAACCTTTAAAATAGTAATAGTTGTTTATTTCAAATTAAATAATACTTTTGCGGAAATTCAGAAAGTAAAAATTTCGATAACATGTACTGGACCTTAGAATTAGCTTCATACCTGGAGGATGCTCCATGGCCAGCTACGAAAGACGAATTGATAGATTACGCCATCCGCTCCGGTGCACCGATTGAAGTGATTGAGAACTTGCAGGAACTGGAGGACGAAGGGGAAATTTATGAGGGAATAGAAGATATTTGGTCTGATTACCCGTCGCAAGACGACTTTTTCTTCAATGAAGATGAGTATTAGACGGATTATTTTCCATTATTGTTGCCTCAGCAATTCGCCTATGCTTAAAAAGTTTAGCCGTTCCTTTTCTTAAAGGGGAACGGCTTTTTTTTATATCCTGATCAAAGGTATTATACCTGACTAGGTGAAAAAGTGCGGAGTGAGCTGACATTGTATGCCCTGAAATGATCGTCTCCCGATGGCCCATCTAAAGACGGAGGGCCTGTATTTTCGTATTATAAATAACGTGAGGCCATATGGCTGCAAACATAAGAAACGCCGTGAAAGAGGAATATTCCTTTCTCACGGCGTTTCTATATGTTGTTATAACTGATTCGTCTTATTCTCCCATCTGCTCAATTACCTCTGCGGAAACGCCGGTAAATGAGAAGCCACCATCATGGAACAGGTTCTGCATAGTTACCATCCTGGTCATGTCAGAGAACATTACCACGCAGTAGTCAGCACACTGTTGTGCAGTGGCGTTACCCAACGGGCTCATTTTCTCTGCATAGCTCATGAAACCATCAAAGCCTTTCACACCACCACCTGCAGTAGTTTTGGTAGGAGACTGTGAAATTGTGTTTACACGTACTTTCTTCTTGAAACCATAGTGGTAACCGAAGCTGCGCGCTACTGATTCCAGCATGGATTTAGCATCCGCCATTTCGCTGTAATCAGGGAATACTCTCTGAGCAGCGATGTAGCTCAATGCTACTACGGAAGCCCATTCATTCAAAGCATCCAGCTGATATGCAGTCTGCAGTACACGGTGCAGGGACATAGCTGAAATATCGAATGTTTTGTGAGAGAAATCATAATCCAGGTCAGTGTAAGATCTGCCTTTACGCATATTGATGCTCATACCCACAGAGTGCAGTACGAAATCTATTTTGCCGCCAAAATGCTCCATGGATTTAGTGAAAAGGGTTTTCAGATCATCCATATTGGTAACATCAGCGGGTATAACAGGAGCCTTACATAATTCAGCCAGTTTGTTGATCTCTCCCATGCGTAATGCTATCGGAGCATTGGTCAGCACAATTTCGGCGCCTTCTTCCACACAGCGCAATGCTGTGCTCCAAGCCATAGACTTCTCGTCCAATGCACCAAATATGATACCTTTTTTTCCTTTTAATAAGTTATGAGCCATTGGGTTCAAAAATTAATTTCGGCAAAAATAGCTGTTATAGTTGAAAAAAAAAGATTAATTGAAAAGCTACCAGGTGATTAGCTATTTCACCAGCTCTCTTGCGTTCTCCAACGCTGCCGCAGTGGGCTTTTCACCGCTCAGCATCTGGGCTATTTTATTGATGCGTTCTTCTCTTGTCAACAGCCTGACATTGGTAGTTATTTTACCGTCGCGGGCATCTTTAAATACGAAGTAATGAGCGTCTGCCTTGCCTGCGATCTGCGGCTGGTGGGTGATGCAGATGATCTGATGACCACGTGCCATATCTTCCATAATAAAGCTTACCTGGCGGGCTGCTTCTCCGGAGATACCGGTATCAATTTCATCGAATATCAGCGTTGGCAGGGCTACAGACTGTGCTACCAGCGACTTAATACACAACATCAGCCTGCTTAGTTCACCACCGGATGCTACTTTCCTGATGGGGGCAAACTGACCGCTCTTATTCGCGTCAAAGAGCAATTCTACGGTATCCTGTCCATATGGGTTCAGCCCTCCCTGTGCGATAGACGCTTTCAGGCGGGCATTTGGCATTCCCACCTGGGCCAGCAATGCATTCACTTTCTCCTCGAATGGCGCTGCGGCTTTCACACGTGCATCCGTGATCGTGTCCGCCTGTTGCTGCAATACTACTCTTAATGCCTCCAGTTCGCTTTCCAGGTCTGCCAGCTTTTCATCCATGTTCAGTGCACCTTCAACGCTGCTGGTCAGTCGTTCCTGGATCTGCAGCAGTTCGGCGGTTGTTTGCACACCATGCTTTTTCAGCAGTTTATAGCCCATTGACAGCCGCTCGTTCACCAGTTCTATACGGGCGCCGTCAAACTGTACCTGATCATTCATATGGCCTATTTCTGAAGAGATATCCTGCAGCTCTACATAGGCTGATTGCAGTCTTTCAGCTACCGCCGGCGCATCTTTATGAAAAGCGGCCAGCGCCTGTACGGAAGACTGTATCTGTTTCAGTTGCTGAAGGATGGGGTGTTCATCTTCGTTCAGCTGGAAATATACACGGCTCAGCGTGTTGCGGATCTCTTCCGCATGACTCAATACTTTCAGTTCAGCGTCCAGTTCTTCGATCTCATTTGGCGTGAAGGCCGCGTCTGCCAATTCATCCAGCAGGAATTTGTTGTAATCAAGTTCCTTATTGGCACTGTCCCGCTGATCTTTCAGCTGTTTCAGCTGACGCTGCACCTGCGAGTAGCGCTGGAACTGCTGCTGATATTGCTGCAGCACGGCAGGCTGGTTCACCAATGCATCCAGCACTTCACGCTGGAAGTCAGATTTTTCCAGTTCATGCGTATCGAACTGCTGATGGAGGTCTACCAGGTATTGACTCAGCTCTGTGAGCTGGTTCAGGTTGACAGGAGTATCATTGACGAATGCGCGTGACTTTCCGGCAGCACTGATCTCCCGGCGGATGATCAGCTGATCTTCCATATCCAGTTCGTACTGTTGAAAGAAGGCTGCCACCTGTGATTTTTTAACTTTGAACGCGCCCTCTATTACACACTTTGCCTCTTTGTCAAGCAACATTCCCGGGTCTGCACGCTCTCCCAATATTAATGACAATGCACCCAGCACGATTGACTTACCAGCACCTGTTTCCCCTGTAATTACATTCAGGTTGCCGGAGAAATCCACCTCCAGGTGATCAATGATAGCGTAATTCTTGATAGTTAGTTTCTGTAGCATAAGGAGTATTGGAAATACGAATATATCACATTGGATTATTCCGCAAATTAATGCGCCTGTTACGAACTGTATCTGCGTAGCGACAGGCTCAACTGCCGTTTAAACGTTGTATGCCTGCCTTTGCCCGCTGATCGAGTGAATTCTTATAGTCATGTCCTTTCATGTCCAGGCACGCCTGGTAACACTTCTGGGCTTTGGCTTTATCATTCCTTTTCTCATAAATATATCCCATCTGTAAAGAAGCCCTGGCCGCAAAATATTCCTGCCGGTTAGCCCCTGTCCTTACCGTTACCTCGTACATCGTAATAGCACTATCGTCCATTCCCATTTCATCGTAGATACGGCCCAGGCGATACGCATACTCCAGCTTTTCTTCCATAGACGCAAAGTCGGCTGCTTTCTTTGTTTGCAGTAATTTCAATGCATCCGGGAAAAAACCACCATCACTCAACAAACGAGCTTTCAGCAATAACGGGTGCGGCCACCTGCCGCTCTTCGCATCTTTTAATGCCTGCTTGTCTGCATCGGTTTCCGTGTTCCCCCTGGTCAGGATCATATTACGATACTTGTTGGCAGCATCCATATTATTGTGCAGGTAATAGTACCAGCTAAGACGTTGCAACCCTTCCTTAAGATAGAACTTCCCTTTGAAGCGGTCTACGAACTTCAGCAGGTAAACATTGGCATCTTCATCTCCACGGCACAGTTTCAGTTGTCCCAGTACATAATATACATATGGGATCTCTTCATACTGCACACTGTCATTCCGCTCTGTCAGTATTTTAATACCCAGCGTGGCTTTCTGATTGTTCATGGCAATGTTGGCCACCATCAGAGCGAAAAGGTAGTTATTTTTTGTATCCAGCTTATACTTCTGGATAAATCCCCAGACGTCTTCCGGTTTATTTTCGATGAATAATTTAAGATAGCAATAATAGTAGCAGGCTTCTTCCCTGAATAACTTCGCCACTTCCGTATTACTGTCAATCACCTGTTGTACCAGCTGCATACCTTCCCGGATGCTTCCTTTCATACCAAGCGTATTGGAGATCCAGCGGTATCCTTCGGGAATAGTACCGAAAACGGTCTGCATGGAGCCGGCCAGCATGTTATTAGGAAGGAACTGCGGGAACTTTTTCTGATTATCCTTCAGTAGCAGATAAGCTTTGCGAATATCCCATACAGCATCCCATTTTTCGCTGAACTTTACACGGATCATTCCCCATTGGAAACGGATAGCAGCCTGGGTATAGAGGTAATAAGGCGAATTGGTGGGACCTTCTTCCATACGTGCAAGGCGATCAGCCCTGAGTGCTTTTTTCTGCGCATACAGCGCAGGATCTTCATTGAAGAAGAGGGTAAAAAAGTCAGCATAGTTTTCCAGGAAATATGGAATGAGATTATCCGGGTGCGCCTTTTTCTCTTCTTCGAGCAACGCGGCGCCGGCATCGAGACGCAATTGCATGATAGCATCATATGCCTGCTGGCAACGGATATTAAAGTCGTAAACTTTTTGCCGCCCTGTTAACGAAATTGTAATACTTAAGAATAACCCCAGCAGGAATGATATGCGCATGGACACAAATATATCTGATTATTAACTCCGGGCCTATCTACCAAATTCCAAACCAAATTTTTCACTGCCCTTCCAGCCTGAATGTAAAAGTCCCGGCCTTAAAGCCGGGACTTCCTACACTATTTAAATAAGTTATTGCTTACTATTAGATAGTTACTGTCGCTTCCAGGTCATTATCAACCAGGATACGGCCACAGTGTTCGCAAACGATGATCTTCTTACGCTGGCGGATCTCAGCCTGACGTTGAGGAGGAATAGCATTGAAGCAACCACCGCAGGAATCGCGGGAAATGGTTACTACTGCCAGACCGTTACGATAGTTGCTACGGATCTTTTCGTAAGCAGCCAGCAAACGGGCTTCTACCTTAGTACGCGCTTCATCGCTCTGTTTGCGGAAACCTCTCTCTTCTTTCTCAGTTTCACCGATGATCTTTTCCAGTTCACCTTTCTTGTGCTTCAGGTTAGACTCCTTATCAGCGATAGCCTTCTTAGCGCTTTCCAGGTTACGGCTCTTATCCTTTACCTCTTCGTTAGCGTCTTTGATATGCTTTTCGGCCAGTTTGATCTCGAGCGACTGCATTTCGATCTCTTTGGTGATAGCTTCAAACTCACGATTATTCTTAACGTTATCCTGCTGCTTCTCGTATTTCTTCATCAGGGCCTCTGACTCTTTAATTGCCGATTTCTTGTTGGCAATAAAGTCCTGGATGCCACGGATCTCATCCTCTACATGAGAGAGACGGGTGTTCAGCCCTTCGATCTCATCTTCCAGATCCTTTACTTCCATTGGCAACTCTCCCTTCAACACCTGGATTTCATCCAGTCTGGAGTCCATCTTCTGTAGCCTAAGTACAGACGCCAATTTTTCTTCTACGGAGTATTCTTTTACAGTAGCCATGTATGTTTTTATAAGTAATTTACCGGATTTGTACGAATTGTAGATTTAAGAGGCGCAAAATTAGGGAATTTTTCAGTCAATATATGATAAAATAATTCAACCGTAAACTGCTCACTCTCGAAATGCCCTACATCCGCTATAACTATTTGATTTTCAGCATCAAAAAATTCATGATATTTAAAGTCGGCTGATATATACGCATCGGCCCCTGCTGATATGGCCTTTTTCAGGAGAAAACTACCGGCTCCTCCACAGAGGGCCACTTTCTTTACAGGTTTCCCCCTGAGTGGTGTATATCTCACGCATCCCGTGTCGAATTGCTGTTTTACCCAACGCAGAAAGGTGTCCTCATCCATCGGCTCTTTCAGGTACCCTACCAGTCCGGAACCCACCTGCGCATATGCATTCTCCAGTTTCACAATATCATATGCCACCTCTTCATATGGATGGCTGTCCAGCAATGCTCTGATCACATATTGTTCCAAATATACGGGAAATATCACCTCCACCTTTGTTTCGGCCTCCGTGTGCTGCTCTCCGGCCTTACCCACGTGGGGATTCGTGCCTTCTTCCCCTTTAAAGGTACCCGTTCCCTCCACGTTGTAACTGCACTCGCTATATGCGCCAATATGTCCGGCGCCGGCTGCAAAGAGGGCAGTCCGCACCTTCTCTGCATCTGCCTGTGGCACAAATGTATAGAGCTTACGCAGCAACTCCTTTTTGGGCGACAGAACGGTACAATCCTTCAATGCCAGGCGGCGGGCCATCATTTCACACACGCCGTTCCGTACATTGTCCAGGTTTGTATGGGCGGCATAAACGGCAATATCGTTCTTGATGGCTTTTATAGCCACCCTTTCCACATAGTTACTGCCATTGATCTTTTTCAGTCCGCCGAAAACAATGGGATGATGAGCCACCACCAGATTACATTTTCTGGCAATAGCCTCGTCTATCACAGCTTCGGTAGCGTCCAGCGTCAGTAATACACCGGTTACCTCCCAATCCGCACTGCCAAACAGCAGCCCTGCATTGTCGTAACTTTCCTGGTATTGTAATGGTGCAAATGCCGCTATGGCATTGGTAATATCCCTTATCTTCATATTGGCGGTAATTTACCCCTACTTTTGCACAAAATCAACAGCATGGCACAGACCTTATCTACAGCAACACAATACGAAACCTATAAAGGGAAGATGCAGCAGATCGCAGACATCCGGAATGCGATTGCCGTACTTAGCTGGGACCAGGAAACCTATCTGCCGGAGAAAGGAGCGGCGTTCCGCGGACAGCAGATCACGACCCTCAGTTCCCTTTCCCATGAACTGTTCACGGCAAACCAGCTGGGAGAACTGCTGGAAACGCTCAACAAAGAGAAACAAAACCTGGAACCTGTAGCAGCAAAGAACATTACGCTGTCCCTGGAGGATTACCAGAAGAACAAAAAATACCCGGCCAGCTTTGTCGCGGAACTGTCGCAAACTACCAATGAATGTTATCACGCCTGGATCAATGCCCGCAAGGAAGGCAGCTATGCTGTTTTTCAGCCTGTGCTGAACAGGATGGTAGAATTGAAAAGAAAAGAAGCCGACATCCTGGGATATGAGGGACACCCCTACAATGCCCTGCTGAATGAGTATGAAAAGGGAGCCACAACCACCATGCTGGACAAGGTGTTTGCTGATGTTAAAACAGCACTTACCCCTTTGCTGCGCAGCATTGAGCAACGGCCGCAAGTGAAAAAGGATTTCCTGCACCTGCATTATGACCGGAACCGTCAGTGGGAGTTTGGTATACAGCTGTTAAAGGCTATGGGCTACGATATGGGCGCGGGCAGGCAAGATGTATCAGAACATCCGTTCACCACCAGTTTCAATCCACAGGACGTAAGGGTGACCACCCGGATTGACGAGAAAGATTTCGGCAATATGACCTGGAGCTGTATCCACGAAGGCGGACATGCTTTGTATGAGCAGGGACTTGATACAGCGGCTTATGGACTACCCTCCGGAGAGGCTGCCAGTCTGGGCATTCATGAATCGCAGTCCCGGCTATGGGAGAATAATGTAGGGCGCAGTCTCGTTTTCTGGGAACATCATTATCCGCAGTTACAGCAGCTCTTCCCTGACAACCTGGGTACTGTCAGTCTGCAGGACTTCTACAAAGCCATCAACCTGGTACAGCCGTCCCTGATCCGTACGGAGGCAGATGAACTGACCTATCATTTTCACGTGATGGTACGTTACGAAATTGAGAAAGGATTACTGGATGGGACTTATCAGACTAAGGACCTTCGCGAGATATGGAATTCCTACTATAAGGAATTTCTGCATGTAGATGTTCCGAATGATACGCAGGGCGTTTTACAGGACATCCACTGGTCGCACGGCAGCTTTGGTTATTTCCCAACCTATTCTCTTGGCAGTTTCTATGCAGCGCAGTTCTTTGCTACAGCGCAGCAACAGATCCCCGGTTTAACCGGCCAGATCGCTGCCGGCAAGTATGATGAGCTGCTAACCTGGTTACGTCAACAGGTACACCAATATGGCCGTTATTACACCTCCAATGAGTTGTGTGAAAAAATAACCGGTAAGCCCCTGGACTTCAGTTATTTCCTGGAGTACGCCACACAAAAATTCGGAGATATCTACGGCTTATAATTTATCGGATACCCCCTCTTTGCGCCACACTTCCCTGCCGTCTTTGTAAAGGATAAAAGTAGGCAGGGAAGTGGCGTTAATAACCTGCATCACCTCGCGGTCACGCCCTCCGTCCACTTTCAACAGGTGTACTGCCTTATGCTCTTTCAGGTATGCCTGTAATACGGGTTCCATCTTTTTGCAGGGAGGGCACCATTCAGCGCCGACATCCACCAACACCTCTCCGGATGCTATAACCGTGTGAAAAGTATCTACACTCATCTGTTGCTGGTTGGTTACACCCTCCACGGCCAGGCCGGCCTGCTTCCAGGCGTTGATCCCGCCTTTCAGTTCTATCACCTCCCGGAAACCATTGTCACGCATCCATTTAGCCGCCGCAGTACTGCGTCCGCCGCTTAAACAATATACATATATGGGTTGTTGTTTGTCCAGGTATTGTACTCTTTCAGCAAATTCCTGCTTTTTGGTATAATCGGCCTGTAATGCATTGTGAAGATGGCCGGAATTGAACTCCCCGGCCGTCCGTACATCAAAAACCTGCGCCTCCTTTTTCTGTATAGACTGCTGAAACACAGCTACATCTACCTGCTGCGCCTGTGCACTACTCATTACTGAAACAAGTAAACCTACCGATGCGACGTATGTATAATATTTATAAATCATATTTTTGCTATATATTGTCGAGCTTGTACTTCCGTAAATTGTTCGTAAGTGCTGCATTGGAATAACATTTGTGTGCTATTGGGACAGCCCCTGAACTGTTTGTGCAAAGTTTACGTTTTAATCGTTACGGATCAGTATTTTTTTCAATTTGTTTATTTTTTACAATTTATTTTTCACCCTGTGCTGGAGTCTATTGACAAAGGCCATATCCGGAAAATGAAACACCAACACCTACGCCAATTTACGCACTTCTGGTATGCTTTGTCATACTTCGTAGTGTTTTTCCTGCTTTCTGGTGCCAAGGCACAGTCTCAGAACACGGTAGAGTTTACAGCCGACAACTGGAGTGGTTGCGGCGCCGTCTTCGTTCAGTTTTTAAATCAGTCAAGCCCTGTCGGAAGTGCCTCATGGGACTTTGGAGACGGTGGGGCCAAATCAACCTTATGGAACCCTACGCGCTCCTTTAACAGGCCAGGTACTTTTAACGTGGTCCTGACTGTAACTTTTCCTAACGGACAAGTAAGTTCGGTTCAACATGTCGTGAATGTTTACGACAAACCGAATGTAGTGTTTTCCACCTCCCCTATCACGGGTTGTACTCCCCTGAACGTAACATTCCGGGACCAGTCAACTCCTGGGGACGGAACGATCACCAGCATCAACTGGGACTTCGGGGACGGTAATGTAGCCACGGGATCGAGCGCTACGCATACCTATGACAAAGGGGGCGGCATTGTAGCCACGTCCATTGTTACAAACAGCTTTGGCTGTACTAACAGTGGCTCGCAGATCCTGCAGGTGAATCCTACCCCACAGGTATCTTTTACAAGTAACAACAGAGGCGGTTGCCGTATACCGGTTACTGTCAACTTTACCAATACAACTACGTTGAATACAGTCGGTACACTACCGGCTGTTACTTATTTATGGGACTTCGGAGATGGTACTACCAGCCCCGATCAGCACCCCAGCCACGATTATACCAGCAATGGCAATTTCACAGTAAGACTGACAGCTACCACGGCGGATGGATGTACACAGACCATCACATCTAACAACTATATCGTAGTAGCTACCGCACAGGCCAATTTCTCCATTCAGCAGGCTGCCTGTTCCGGTACTAATGTGACTTTCACCAATACTACGCAACCTGCTCCGGTTTCTGCTGTCTGGACATTCTCTGACGGTACCGTGCAGAATACCATAAACGCGGTAAAGAGTTTCGCTACTCCGGGTAATTATTCCGTTAGCATGCGGTCTATTACTTCGGATGGTTGTGAAGCTGTTGTTACCAGGAACTTTACTATTTCTGCACCGCCGACAGTGAATTTCACTATGTCGCCAACCAGTGCATGTTCCGTTCCGGTAAATGTACAGTTCACCTCTTCCGGCACCGGTGCTAACGCCTGGGCATGGAACTTCGGAGATGGTACTACGGGCAACATACAGAACCCGCTGCACAATTTCACGACAGAGGGCACCTTCAACGTGAAAGTGATTGCCACCAGTGCTGCAGGTTGTAAAGATTCCGCTATCAACTCAATTACCATCCGGAAACCAACACTGGCCATAACCGGGACAAACAGAGGTTGTATACCGCTGACCGCAAACTTCGGCACCACCATCGTGAGCCCTGATCCGGTTGTATCCTACGCATGGAACTTTGGAGATGGAACTACTTCTACCCTTCCAACTCCTTCACACGTATATGCAACGCAGGGCAGGTATAACATCTCCCTGACCATTACCACGCAAGGAGGTTGTACACAGACAGCCACCTACCAGGTGCTTGCAGGCCGCCCTGTAGCACCTGACTTCACTGTCGATAAAACAAGTGGTTGTCAGCCGACCGTGTTCAATTTTACGAACCTTACACAGAACCTCAATGGTTTAACATACCAATGGATATTTGAAGAAAACAGTGGAAGTAACGGTACTGCTACAGTGAGGAATCCATCATATGTGTTCAATACCATCGGCATGCACGATGTAACGCTGACAGTTACCAACAGCGGCTGTTCACAAAGCATCACCAAGACGGATTATATTGAAACACTTGCGCCGATCGCAAACTTCACGATCAGTACACCGGATTGTAACAACCGTTATACAAGGACATTTACAGATAATACCAACTGGGGAACAGGTCCTGTGGGAACTTACTCCTGGGATTTCGGAGACGGCACCACCGACAATACCCCATCCCCTACCCATACCTGGGCGGGCGATGGTACGTACACTGTTGTGCTGACCGTATCTAACGGTACGTGTACCTCTACTTATTCTGCGGTTATCAGGATCATTACTGAAAAGCCGACCATCGATGCAACGCCAAGTGTTGTTTGTCTCGGTTCTTCCATCGCCTTTAGTTCACCTCCTCCTATTCCTGGAACTATTCTTTCCTTCAGATGGAATTTCGGCGACGGCAGAACAGGTACCAACACCAGGAGACCAGTGATCACTTACAGAAATGCAGGAACTTACATCGTAACATTCAGCGCTACTGACGTAAACGGTTGTGTGCTCACATCAGATCCATTAACAGTAGAAGTAAACGGCTCTGTATCAAACTTCACAATTGATCCGCGCCAGTGTAAAGACGAGCCTGTTACATTCACCGATCAGTCAACCACCCGTGCCGGTAATACGATCGTCAACTGGAGATTTGATTTTGGCGACGGTTCAGCTCCGGTAGATTATACCACTCAACCAATCGGTATCACACATACTTACAGTACACCGAACACTTATCCGGTAAAGCTTACTGTAACAGACAATACAGGTTGTACTGACGACTCAACACTGATTGTCGAAATCCCGAATATCACGGCCAGCTTCAATGGCAGGGACAGCATTGCGTGTCTGGGTATACCTTTCCAGTTTAATAATACTTCTGTAACCGAACCGCTGACCTATGCCTGGACATTCGGCGATGGCGGTACAAGCACAGATAAAGATCCGGCACATATTTATACCGCCGAGGGTAAATACACTGTAACACTGGATGTAACCAGTGCCAACGGTTGTACTGCTCACACGGAAGCAACAGATTTCCTCAGAGTACCTAACCCGATCGCAGACTTTATCTTCCCTACTGTAGCAGGAGATATCTGTCCGCCGGTGATAGTACAGTTTACTAACCGCTCTTCCGATTATGTCAGAACATCCTGGTCTTTCGGAGACGGTAGTTCATCTGACGAGGTAAATCCAACACATAACTATATCAGGCCCGGCACCTTCCCGGTTACGCTGACCGTTTATTCACAAGGCGGTTGCGCAAGCCCGGTAGCAGGACCTAAAGACATCGTGATAGCAGGACCTGACGGAAGCTTCTCCGTAACACCTGAATCAGGCTGCTGGCCGCTGACAGCTACCATGACAGCAGTAGCGCCGACGGCACAACGTTTTATCTGGGACTTTGGAGATGGATATTCCGTACGTACCACTACTCCTGTTTCTCCGGCTTATACTTATCAGAAAGAAGGTGTGTACTATCCGGTAGTATTGCTGGAAGACCAGCGCGGATGTACTGTTGCTGCGATAGGTAGTCCAAAGGTAACGGTGGACAAGATCACACCGGCTTTCTCGGCTGACGTGACCCAGGCTTGCGATGGCGGAACAGTATTCTTCAGTGATTCTACCAAAGGCGTTTCCATCGATGATGGTTTTACACCTACCTATGTATGGGACTTCGGTATCTCCGGCCGTACAGATGATGTGGCTACAGGTCCTAATCCTTCTTTCCTTTATGATACTCCGGGCAATTATACCGTGACATTAACTGCTACCAGTTACTATGGTTGTGTGAAGGATACGACAATGCAGATAGTAATAGAAGCGAAACCTCTTGCAGAGATCACACCAATACCTCCTGTATGTCTTGGCACCGCGATACAGCTGGTAGGAACAGACACCAGGAATCTGCCAGGTACTACCTGGAACTGGACTACGAACGGTCAGCAATATCCGGTACAGACGCCTCCTTCTATCACTTATCCGCAACCGGGCATCTATCCTGCAGAACTGATCATCACCACTGCCAGCGGTCTTTGCGCCGACACAGCTACTCAGAATGTCGAGATAGCAGCTTATCCGACACTTTCGCCAACGCCAACTGAGGCTGTACTTTGTCAGGGTCAGACACTTACGTTGCAGGCAAATACAGAAGCGGGTGTTGATATCACATGGACAGACTACAATATTTCTGATTTTAAAAGCGCCTCACCGACCGTAACGCCAGATATCGACACAACTTACCACGTAACAGTTGTAAACACTGCCGGTTGTAGTGCCGAAGCGGACGTTAAAGTGACCGTATCAGAACCGTTCACTGTACAGGTAAGTGATGCAGATGTTTGCGCCGGCGGAGCAGTACAGTTACATGCAGAAGGAGCTGTTACTTATAAATGGACGCCTTCAGACGGTCTGAGCAATCCGGATATCGCAAATCCACTTGCTACTCCTTCCCAGACCACTACTTACCAGGTAACAGGATATGGTAACGACAATTGCTTTACAGATACAAAAGCGGCCACTGTTACCATACATGAAGCGCCTGTTGTAAATGCAGGTCCTGACATGGAAGTACCTGTAGGTACAGCGGTACAGTTACCGGTTACAGGCAGCAACGATATTACCCAGATAGAATGGTGGCCGGTCAACTCACTGAACTGTGTGGATTGTCTGACGCCAACAGCTACTCCGAGAGAGAACACTACCTATCATGTAAAAGTGACTAACGCTTATGGTTGTACTACACTGGACGATGTAACCATCAACCTGGTATGTTCACAAGGCGTGATATTCCTTCCTAACACGTTCACACCGAACAATGACGGAGCGAATGACATCTTCTACATCAGGGGTAAGGGTATGAAAGCAGCTAAATCATTCAGGATATATAACCGTTGGGGACAACAGGTGTTTGAAAGGACCAACTTTAACATTGAAGATCCGGCATATGGATGGGATGGTCGTGTGAATGGCCTGCCAGCTAATCCGGACGTGTTTATTTACGTGGCAGAACTGGTTTGCGACTCAAACGAAACTTTTACACTTAAAGGAAACGTAATGCTGGTAAGGTAATATACCTGCCAGCATCCCATCAACAACCGTATGACTATAAAATATGCCAGCATGAGAATGAATTGTAGAAAACTGTTAGTGGCACTGTGCCTTTGCAGCACACAATCACTGGTAGCACAGGACATTCACCTGTCCCAGTTTTATGAAACACCGATCTTACGTAATCCGGCACTGATAGGCCTCTTTAACGGCGACTACCGTATCCAGGCTGTATACAGGAATCAATGGAACAGCGTTACTATACCATACCAGACAGGCACCTTAAGCGCAGAACTTAAATTCCCCGTTGGGAATAGCGAGGATTTTGTGACCGCAGGCCTGCAATTCACATATGACAGGGCTGGTACGGCCCGCCTGCAATCAGTACAGGCATTACCAGCTGTGAATTACCACAAATCACTCAGCCAGGACAAGAACATGTTCCTTTCGGTAGGATTTACCGGGGGAATTGTACAGCGACAGTTCGACGCCACCAAGCTGACCTTCAATAACCAGTACAACGGCGGCCAGTTCGATCCTACGGCGGCCACCGGAGAAGAAGGCAGACTGGCGCTGCGCGGATACTCTTACCTTGACGCAGGCGCCGGTATCAGCTTTAACAGTACACTGGGTGTGGACGAGCAGGTGACCTATTATATCGGCGCTGCCGTGTTCCACTTCAATCGCCCGAAACTGTCGTTCTTCAAAGACGCCAGCATCGCGATGGACCCCAAGTTTACTGTCAATGCCGGGATCACCTTCCCGCTGCAGGAAAGACTGAAGTTCATTGCCCAGTACAACGAGATCCATATGGGCGCCTACTCAGAATACCTGGGAGGAGCACTGTTGGGTTACAGCCTGTATGACGATGGCATGGAAAGTACCAGGGCATTCTATTTCGGGGCCTATATGCGTTATAAAGATGCTATTATCCCTTCTTTCCGTCTCGACATGGAAAAGTATGAGGTGGGCGTAACATACGATGCGAATATTTCGAAGTTAAAAACAGCCAGTAATACTTTCGGAGGTTTTGAGCTTTCACTGGTATTCAAAGGATTCCTTAACAGCCGGAACAGCACGCTGGAAAGCATACACTGTCCGCGGTTCTAAATTGCAGCACCAATTGTTACCTTTACATCTGACTTCAATAACGTAAACAGATAACAGATGAATGTAACAATTGGTGCCAAAGCTCCGGCCTTTTCGCTCGTTAATACCGAAAGGCAGAAAGTCTCCCTGGACGATTTTAAAGGACAGAACCTGGTGATCCTATTTTTCCCGATGGCATTTACCAGTACCTGTACCGCGGAACTTTGCAGTATCAGGGACAATATAGCGACTTATGAGGGTTTGAATTCGACGGTGGTGGGTATATCTGTCGACTCTCCTTTCACGCTGAAGCAGTTTAAAACGGACCAGAACCTGAATTTTCCGTTGTTGTCAGACTTTAATAAGGAAGCTTCTCCGGCTTACGGCGCTTTTTATGAGCAATTTATGCTGGACCTGAAGGGAGTTTCTAAAAGAGCAGCCTTTGTTGTGGATAAAGATGGGGTGATCAGATATGCGGAGGTGTTAGAAGAGGCAAAACAGTTACCTGATTTTGAAGCAGTTAAGAACACGCTCAGTAGCCTGCAATAAAAAATATCAAAAAGCGTTAAATTTTTTAAAAAACTAATGGCAAGTCATCTTTTTTGGCTTGCCATTTGTTATTTTTACATAGGATGATATTGTGAAATAAATCGACTAATATTTGAAAAAATCTTTATCTTTACGGGTATGTGGAAAACCTCTACACTATTACTTACTTGCTTCCTCTGCCTGGCGTCCCTAGCCAGCCGTGCACAAAGCGCTAAAACTTCTCCATTTTCCGATGGAGGTAGTAAGATCGTGAAGCTATATCCAAACCCGGCAACCAGCAGGATTAATTTCGAATTACAGAACAATAACGAGCAAGGTTATGATCTTATTGTCTTTAATTTTCTGGGAAAGAGAATAGATCAGTTTAAAAACCTGAACGCACGTACTACGATTGAATTAGATAAATATTACAGTGGTGTATATATTTTCCAGTTGAGGGACCGTCAGGGTAACCTGGTAGAATCGGGTAAGTTCAACGTAGTTAAATAATTCTTCAGACATTTCCTTCTAACGACTTATAAAAGAAAAGGGGTCCGTATAAAACGGGCCCCTTTTTATGTTTTGCTGATATCCGCTTACTGTACTTCTACGATAAGGAATTTCAGGTAGGTCGTGTTCTCAATATTCCACAGGATAGGATGGTCCTGGGCCTGTGTCTGGAAGGTTACCTGACGCAGTTTCTTTTTAGCGTCCTTTGCAGCCATATCGATGATCTCCAGGAAGAGGGAAGGCGGTACCAGGTTTGTACAGGAAGCTGTTACGAGGAAACCTCCCGGTTTCAGCAGCTTCATACCACGCAGGTTGATCTCCTTATACCCGGTGATCGCTTTCTGGATGTTTTCACGGCTTTTGGTAAAGGCCGGCGGGTCCAGGATGACCACATCGAACTTCTTCTCCTCACGTGTCCACTGTTTCAGGACATCAAATGCATTGACAGCCTGGAACTTACAGATGTCGTCCAGATTGTTCAGGGTGGCGTTACGGCGGGCGGTATTAACGGCATGCTCGGAAATGTCCAGGCCCAGTACGCTCTTAGCACCATAATGACCAGCATGGCAGGAGAAGGTACCTGTGTAGCAGAATGCTTCCAGGACGTCGGCTCCCTTTACGATATGCTGAATGGCACGACGGTTATCCTGTTGATCGAGGAAATAGCCAGTTTTCTGCCCGTTTTCGATATCTACATGGAACTTCAGGCCGTTCTCATTGATAATCACGTTTGTATCGAAAGGAGCGCTTAAAAAGCCCTTTTGCTGCTGTAATCCTTCCAGTTCACGTACGGGTACGTCATTACGCTCATAGATCCCCTTTGGAGAGAAGATCTTATTGAGGGCGTCGACGATAGCGCCTTTCCAGCGGTCCATTCCTAATGCCAGCGTCTGCAATACAAAATGGTCGTTGAATTTATCGATCACCAGGGCTGGCATTTCGTCTGCTTCTCCGAACACGAGGCGGCAGTTTTCCACATATCCCAGCTGCTGGCGGTATTTCCAGGCTTTCAATAAACGGCGATAGAAGAAATCAGCATCGATCTGCTCGTCTTTATCGCGCGTAAGCAAACGCACCAGGATCTGGGATTGGGGGTTGATATATCCCCTACCGATAAAAAAGCCCTGATGAGTAAATACGTCAACCGTATCGCCGGCAGTTACCGGTCCGTCAATCTCTCCCACTTCATTCCCAAATATCCAGGGATGCCCCTGCAGTACACGGTTTTGTATCTTTTTCTTTAAAAAAACTTTGGTCATTGCTATTTTTTCCAGGCTGCAAAGGTAAGGCAATTACAGATTAGGAAGGGTAATTTAGAAGCTGGAAGCCTTTGAGATCAATCGAGCCGGGACCGATCTCTATATCTAAAAGCATGTTTGGCCGTATCTACGCCGTTGTTTCTATATCGCACGATATACAAACAACGGATAGACACGGCGTAGCGCCCTTTTAGATATAGAGACGGGTCCTGGTTAAACCGGGGTTAAATGCTGAATACGCCCTTGTGTCAATTTGTCTTTTCCTCCCGGCTTGGCAAGTTAATTGTCTGATGTACCTTTGCAGACAATATTACTTCATAAAAAGAAAACGTATAAGATATGCAGACAAACGGACAGGACACCGAAAATGGTGGTAAAGGCATGCCGGACATTAATGCTGATGAGAATCTGAGCGGCACCACACACCTCAACGATGCCTTGGCGGATGAAAGCGAACTGGATAAAAAACAGCAGGAGCTGAACGAAATGAGGGATAAATACCTTCGTCTGGTTGCGGAATTTGACAATTTCAAGAAACGTACAGCCAAAGAACGTATTGAGCTGATGCAGACTGCCAACAAGGAAGTGATCATTTCCCTGCTGGACGTGCTGGATGATAGTGAGCGTGCAGCTAAACAAATAGAAAATGCCTCCGATATCAATGCCGTAAAAGATGGTGTTTCGCTGGTTTTCAATAAGTTAAAGTCGACCCTGCAAGCCAAAGGCCTTAAACCTATGGAAAGTTTGCACACCGAGTTTAATCCTGACTTACATGATGCTATCACTGAAATTCCCGCACCTTCTGAAGAACTGAAAGGAAAGGTAATTGACGATATGCAGAAAGGTTACTACCTGAATGACAAATTGATACGTCATGCCAAGGTAATAGTAGGGAAATAAATGACGTTCTGACAGAAAAGCTTTCATTAACCATGCCGGCAGAAATTGCCGGCTTTAGTGTGATATATGTCTACCAAAAGAGATTACTACGAAATACTGGGTATAGCCAAGTCCGCCTCCCAGGATGAGATAAAAAAGGCCTACCGCAAAGTAGCGATGCAGTATCATCCTGATAGAAACCCCGACAACAAAGAGGCGGAGGAAAAATTCAAGGAGGCGGCAGAAGCCTATGAAGTATTAAGTGATACCGACAAACGGGCGCAATATGACCGTTTCGGACACGCTGGCGTTGGTGGCCGTGGCGGCTTCAATGGTGGCAATATGAACATGGACGATATCTTCTCCAACTTCGGGGACATCTTCGGAGAAGATATTTTCGGTAGCTTCTTCGGCGGTAACCGCGGTGGCGGTGGTGGCGGCAGACGCAGCAGAGGGACCCGTGGTTCCAATCTGCGCATCAAGATCCGTCTTACCTACGAAGAGATCGCTAAAGGCGCCAACAAAAAGATCAAAGTTAAAAAATACGTTCCCTGTAGCCACTGTAGTGGCCTGGGTGCGAAGGATAAAAACGCGTTCCAGACCTGTGGTACCTGTGGAGGTTCCGGTCAGGTAAGGAAAGTGACACAGACCTTCCTGGGTCAGATGCAGACAGTAACTACCTGTCCTACCTGTCATGGTGAAGGACAGACCATCACCAGCAAATGCGGTCACTGTAAAGGAGAAGGTCGTGTTTATGGCGAAGAAATGGTGAACATCGACATCCCAGCGGGCGTACAGGAAGGCATGCAACTGAGCCTGAGCGGAAAAGGTAATGCCGGCGAAAGAGGCGGCGCTCCCGGAGATCTGCTCATACTCATTGAGGAAGAGCCACATCCCGAACTGCAACGTGATGGACTGAATGTAGCTTATGACCTCTACATCTCCTTCCCTGATGCCGTATTTGGTACCTCAGTAGAAGTACCGACCATCGACGGTAAAGCGAAAATTAAAATACCAGCAGGTACCCAAAGCGGAAAAATCTTCCGCCTGAAAGGTAAAGGCTTCCCTTCCGTTAACTCTTACGAAAAAGGTGATCAGCTTATACATGTGAATGTATGGACCCCTCAGCAGGTAAGCAGCGAAGAAAAGGCGTTCCTGGAAAAGGTACAGGCATCCGATAACTTTAAGCCTAATCCTGAAAAGTCTGAAAAAGGCTTCTTCGAGAAGGTAAGGGATATCTTTAGCTAAGCCCAAAACTTACAATCATACTTCCTCTATAAAAGGCTGTCCGCCACAAGTGGACAGCCTTTGTCTTTCTTACTTTTATATTTTTTATTTTTACAGGATACATGTTCGATCCATCCAAACTTCAGATGCTGGAAAACCGGCTGGTAAAAGTGTTCAAACACCTGCGCAAAGCTGCCCGCCGGCAGAATATTACCTGTTACCGGGTATATGATGATGATATTAATGAATTCCCCTTCAGTATAGAATTGTACGAAGACCACATTTATGTGGCCGAATACCAGCGCCCGCATGGTATGGATGAAGAAGCGCATGAAAACTGGCTGGACAGTAGTCTGGAGGTGATATCCAAAGTGCTGGAAGTACCGCTGGAGAAGATCTTCGTAAAACAGCGCCAGCGTAAAGCCAGCAGACAGGACCAGTATGAAAAGCTATCTTTTGAAAGCCATGAGATGACCGTACAGGAGGCAGGACTGAATTTCAAGGTAAACCTGTCTGACTACCTCGATACCGGTCTTTTCCTCGACCACCGTATTACCCGTGGAATGGTAAGAGAGATTTCAGCCGGCAAAAAAGTACTGAACCTTTTCTGTTATACCGGCTCCTTCTCAGTGTATGCTGCCGCTGGCGGTGCTAGTCAGGTAACATCTGTAGACCTGTCCAAGACCTACCTGGCATGGGCCGAAGAAAACATGCGCCTGAATAATTTTGATGTCACCAAACACAGCTTTGTTCATGCCGACGTATTGCAATACCTGGATACTCTTCCGGAAGAGGAATTTGATCTCGCAGTACTCGACCCGCCCACCTTCTCCAACAGTAAACGTATGAAGGAGTTCCTGGACATCCAACGGGACCATGTAACTATCCTGAACAAAGTACTTAGGGCAACCAAACCGGGTGGCGTGATCTATTTTAGCAATAACTACCGCCGTTTTGTACTGGAGAGCGACCGCATACTGGCTTCCGAAATAAAGGATATTACAGCCCAGACCATGCCCTTCGATTTTCAGCAGAAACTGATCAGGAAGTGTTATAAAATTATACGTTAAGGCAGGTCAATCTTCAATTTTACCGGACTTCTTCAATCCTTTCAGCAGGACGATGAATTCCTTTCGGTAACCGCCGGGATCATCTCCCAGTGATCGCTTTGCTATATCCATCACCATATTACAGGTTCCATTGCCTTTGTAGGCCGACTTTCTGAGCAGCATGCCCATCAGGGCCACTGCACTGGCAAACCGGAAATCGTTGGAGGCTTCTTTGAAAAGGGTGAGTTCTCCCGATACCGTATAGCTGATGGTCTTCATGGTTGTATCAACGGCCTCCCGGTAGCTTAAATTGACAGTAGCCAGTGAACTATCGGCCGCAGCCATTCCATCCTGTGGAACGATCTCATACATCGCTACGGCGCAATGCCCGGCTCCGATGATGCCTCCGGAAATCTTATCACTGGCTGTATCTTCTTCCTGGATCACCTTATTCTCGTAACCTATCAAACGGTAAGACTTCACCGTACGTGGGTTAAAGACCACATCAGCCTGGATATCTTTGGCCACTGTAAACAAGGTGCTGCCAAACTCCCTGGCGAAGATCTTATTGGCTTCTTCCAGGTTATCGATATAGGCAAAATTGCCATTCCCTTTACTGGACAAAGTCTCTAATTTGGAATCCTTATAGTTCTTCATCCCAAACCCGAGGCAGGTTAACAGTACCCCTGTCTCCTTTTTTCCCAGGATCAGCTGTTCCATGTCATGATCACTGGTTTGCCCAACGTTGAAGTCACCATCGGTTGCCATAATGACCCGGTTATTCCCGTCCTTGATAAAATTCTCTTCCGCGATCTGATAAGCCAGCTTGATGGCCGCCTCTCCTGCCGTAGCTCCACCTGCACTGAGATAGTCAATTGCATTCAGGATCTTCACCTTCTCATTGCCGGGCGTACTGGGCAGGATGATGCCCGGAGCACCCGCATACGCCACGATAGCCACATGATCATTGCTACGCAGGTTATTAACCAGTATCCGGAAAGCTGCTTGTAACAGGGGTAGCTTATTCGGCGTAGCCATAGAGCCGGAAACGTCTATCAGGAAAACGAGATTGCTGGGAGGCAGGCTATCCACGTTCACTGACTTACCGCGGACGGCTATCTGTAACAAACGATGTTCGTCTGCCCACGGGCAGGTAGCATATTTGCTGTAAATGGCCAATGTCTGACCAGGAGGAGGCAGCGGATAATGGTAATGGAAATAGTTCAGCATCTCCTCTATGCGTACGGCATTGACAGGGATCTTCTCTTTCAGCTTTACAAAACGCCGGATATTGCTGTAAGCTGCTCTATCCACATCTATAGCGAACAGAGAAGTGTTCTTTATGCCGGTTTCGACAAACTTGTTCTCGTATAATGTCCCGTAGGTTTCATCAAAGAAAGCGCGGGTACCCATACCGGAATTACTGTAATTTGGATTAGAGCCATTGGAAGAGCGCTCCCGGGCAATAGCTTTCGCCTTTTTAGCCACATCCTCCTGTATCTCTTCACGGCTGTTCAGCTGAACAAGCATACGGCTGTATGCTCCCGCAGACAAGCTTTTTGGGAAGTATCCGTTGTGCTGGAATAATAATATCGCGTCCTGAGAGGGCACCGCAATGCGAAAAAGTCCGTACTGGTTCGTAATAACCTTTGCGGTATCGTGGTTTACTGTGACGATCACTCCGGGCAGGGGATTGTGAGAGATGCTATCTTCGACTGCCCCTGAAATCCATATCTTCTGAGCTCTCCCAGGTACAAGGATAATTAAGCTGACAAGCAGCATAAGGAGCCTTTGCATCAGTTTTGCATCAGTTATACATAAATATAATAAAATTGGCAGGAGATTAGGTTATGATCGCGAGGATTTATCGATACAATATTGGGTTGGGGATGTGATTGGAAGCGGGTGTTGATGACGATCGATACAAATTTCCCGAGGGGATGTTTTACGACGTTCGTGGGTTTCCCCCGGGGTTATCGCGTTCACGACGTTCGGGGTTCCAATATTCCCGACGTTGTCCCGGGGTTGACACCCCGCGCTACAAATAGGGGACTCCTAACGGAGTCCTATTGTGTTTTGTTGATCGGCGTTGATGAATTAAATCGCTTCGGTACGACTCCGTTAGGAGTCGCTTGTTTGTAGCCCCGGGGTGACAACCCCGGGTGATAATGAATCCCCCCGGGTGCTAACGCGGGGTGATAATGAATGCCCGGGGAAACAAATTATTATTCACACAGTTTATAAATTTCAGGCAGGTTCCGTCCAAGACCGTCATAATCCAGACCGTAGCCCAACAGGAATTTATTAGGAACCGAGAAGCCCAGATAATCGATCTTAATAGGATGTTGTAATGCCTCCGGTTTGGTGAGCAGCGAAGCGATCATCAGTTTTTTAGGCTGCTGGTGTTCCAGCTGTGGCAGGAACTGGCTCAGTGTTTTACCGGTATCCACAATGTCTTCCAGGATGACAACCGTACGCCCATAAAGGTCTTCATCGAGGCCAATGGCCTGCACTACATTGCCGGTAGATTTCATCCCTTTGTAAGAAGCCAGTTTGATGAAAGATATTTCCGCTTCAATGGTGAGGTACTTAAAAACATCTGCGGCAAACATAAAGGAACCATTGAGAATAGCGATGAACAAAGGCTTTTCGCCTTTCAGGTCATTGCTGATCGATGTAGCCAGTTCCTGGATGCGCTGTTGTATTTTATCAGCACTGATATATGGCTCAAACTTTTTGTCATGTACCTGGATAACAGACATATGATTCCGATTAATGTGATTAGATTTTACCGACCAAAAGCCGTTGTCCTATTTTGATATCAAAGTTCTCCAGATGGTTCCATTGCTGCAACTGTTCTACCGTTACGTTATAACGTTTGGCAATACCATACAATGTTTCTTTCGTCTGTACTTCATGATACAGTGAATTACCATCCCTGATAGGGCCACCTTTGTCGGCAGGCGTAGCTGCTGGCTGAGATGGCGCACTTGCAGGTTGCGCCGGAGATGTTGCTACCGGTACAGCAGGTTGCTCAGATGCAGGTGTTGAAGACACTGGTGCAGCTGGCTGTGTAGCAGGTTTTGAAGAATATGCAGGTTGCGTTGACGCAGGTGTTGACTGAACAGGCCGTGCAGGTTCTGTACCTGAAGGCGCTGTATCAGCTGGCCTTGAAGAATATACTGGTTGCGAACCTGATGGCTGTGTTGCAGCTGGTTTAGAAGATGCCGGCTGTGTTGCAGCAGGTTTTGATGAAGCGGGAGTACCCTGTACTGCGCCACCACCAGTGGTTTTCACGTCTCCGATCTTTTTCAGGTCATCTACCATACCCGCAGGCAAATTACTCTGAGGTGCAGCAGGTTGTTGTTGCTGCTGTTGTGCGGCATTCTGCTGTGACAGTTCCTGTTGTCTTTCTATTTCTGTTCTTACATCTTCCACGATCTGTCCAGGGTTCAGATCTCCTTCAGTAGGATCTTCTGCAGGCGGGTACTTTGCAAGGCGCGGAGCTTTATTAGCATAACCAGCCAATGCCAGCCGCTCTCCTACTTCCGGTTCCTGGCCTTCCTTCATTTTATTACGGCGGCGCAGCCAGCGAAGCTGAATACCTTCAGCCTGGGCGATGTCGAACATCGTCTCGCCTGCGGCTACTGTATGGTAATCGTTCTTACCTGATTTAGCTTTCTTCTGCAGGAAGATGAATGTTTCTTTCGGCAGCGGATTATCATTCTCCAGGTCATTGTAATGAACCAGATTACGCAGTTTGATATCACGCTGGTCGGCTATCTGTATCAGCGATGTACCAGCAGGCACCAGGATCACCTTGCGGTCATTGATCTGGAATACACTGCCTTTAGGAGCATTCGCTTTGGTGATACCTGTTGATTTTCCAGGAGCAGCTGTTGGTGCTTTAGATGGTTTGGAAACTATTATTTCGTCACCGGTCTTCGCATTGCCCGTTCCTGCTTTGGTTACACCCTCGCCTTCCAATGTGTACTGTTGCAGATTGTAATCTTCGATGAGTTTGATCAGCTGCTGCGGATAGGTATTGCTGGTAGCATAACCTGCCTGTTTGAGGCCATAGGCCCACGATTTATAGTCTTCTTCCTGGAATTGGAAGAGGAAAGCATAACGGGGATTATTCCGCAGAAAGTCTGAGTGGTCCTTGTAGGAATCAGCAGCTGAAGGATATTTACGGAAGCACTCCTGGCGAGCATCATCGTCATACCTGACACTTTCGCCTGTCCAGTTGTTCTTACATTTTATGCCGAAGTGGTTGTTAGAGTTTTGTACAAGCCAGCTGCCACCTGATTGTGTTTCCAGGATGCCCTGCGCCAGCTTGATAGAAGCAGGCACTCCACTGCGCTGCATTTCAGCAATAGCAATGTCCTTATACTTTGCGATATACTGCTGTGTAACCGGAATTTGCGTTTGCGCTTTCAGCAATGGCATGCAGCCAAACAAAAAGCTACACACTAAAACGGATCTCCTTAGTTGCATGTATTGAATTTAATGGGTGTGGTTTGTGTAAGCGGATCAGCTGATCTTCCTGATGATCAATAAGCCATCTCTGAGTGTGAGCAATAACTGTTCCGCTCTGCCGTCAGCCGCTACTTTTTCGCAGAAACTGATCATGGCTTTTGCATTGTTGCTTTGTTTTGATGGTTCAAGTAGTGTCTCTCCGTGAAAGAGCACATTATCCGCCAGTATAAATCCTCCCGGACGTATCTTACTCCAGACCAGATCGTAGTATTGCTCATAGCCGGCTTTATCTGCATCGATAAATACCAGGTCAAACATATCATCCAGCTGCGCTATTACATTTGCGGCCTTACCGATATGCATTTTTATTTTTCCGGATAATCCTGCTTCTGCAAAATAGCGCTGGCACATTTCCTCTCTTTCCTCGTTCACATCGATAGTATGTAGTATACCACCCTCCTTTAATCCCTGTGCCAGGCAGATAGCTGAATAGCCGGTATAAGTCCCCAGTTCCAGTACCTTTGCCGGTTGGAGCATATGGCTCACCAGGCTCAGGAACTGTCCCTGCAGGTGGCCGCTTAACATATGCGGCTGGTCTACCTTCAGATATGTTTCACGGTGTAAGCGTTTCAACACGTCTGTTTCAGGACTTGTATACTTTTCTGCAAACGCTTCTACAGCAGCAGGAATTATATCCATGTTGTATAATTTTTGCAAAAATATGTCAATAAATCCTAGAAGTTGGGTCGCAGCTTGTTTGTTGTGTAGAATACCCTGAAATATTCCACCACTTCATCGGCAGTGTCGAACAGCTTTAACAGGCCCAGGTCCTCCGGAGAAATATTACTTTCTTTCTCCATCATGGTGCTCCGGATCCAGTCCAGCAGCCCACTCCAGTACTCCTTCCCTACCAGCACCATCGGTGTTTCCGTCATCTTCTTGGTTTGGATAAGGGTGGCCACTTCGAAAAATTCGTCCATTGTACCAAAGCCTCCGGGCATCATGACAAAGCCCTGGGAATATTTTGTGAACATCACTTTACGTACAAAGAAGTAGTCAAAGTGCATGTTTTTGTCGTGGTCAATATATGGATTAGGGTTCTGTTCGTGCGGCAATGAGATATTCACTCCTACAGATTTTCCCTTTACTTCCTGCGCGCCTCGGTTGGCAGCTTCCATTACACCCGGACCACCACCTGTAATGATGCCGAAACCTTCATCCGCCAGGCGTTTGGCGATATCATGCGCCAATTCATAATACTTACTTCCGGGTTTTGTACGTGCAGAACCGAATATAGATATGCAGGGGCCCATTTTTGCGAGAGATTCAAACCCATCCACAAACTCGGCCATGATCTTAAATATCTGCCAGCTGGAATGAGCTTTTGTTTCTGTCCAGTCCCTCTCCTTCAAGTGCATTAAACGATCGTTCATCTGAGAGTTATTTGTTCAATTATTGGCTAAAATACTGAAAACTGCCGTGAATATGACAGCATTGTAACAGTGCTGGATATTTATAGCACGGATCAGTCTCCCAACACCCGGATTGAATGTAGGCGGATGCGGCAACTGCGGAAACATTGCTGAGCTGATGAGGGAAATGGTTATTTAAAAGAAGCAGGTAACTTGAAAGAAACCCGCTTAACATTTAACACGTTATGAACATGTAGTTGCCGTTGTTTGACATACCACATAATTTTTATCCATAGCTGGCCATAACGTATAACGTTCAATGCTTTGTTTCTTTCCAGGTTAGTAGTAATGTAAGAATTGCAGCCTGCAATAGCAGGAGTGTAAACAGTACAGTGTTTTCATATAACGTGGTTTAGTTTCTCTCTTATTGACCTTAATTGGAGGAGGGTCAATTTTTACTTAAAATACAGATAATCTTTGTGAATTCCTAACTTGATAACAACAATTAAGGTTTCACAATCAATGCTGTTGGGTTAACGGGAAAACATACTGTATAAACACGCAGGTGGCAGGGAAACTTGTCGCAATACATCCGGGAAACAGAAAGGGATCAGGCATTAACGGATGTATTGTCCTTTAATGCCTGATCCCTTATATAGATAGTTTCTTTCTAGAATCCCAGCGATGCGCCTACACGCAGTATCAGGCCATTCTGATAAGGAGACCTGCTGTCCTGCAACACATCATACAAAGCCATTATACTGAACGCTGCACGGCCGCCGATAGGCTGTGTATAACCACCTCCCATCAGTAAGCTTGATACACCATAGCTGTCCTTGACAATTGTTTTAGGATCAGTATCGTAGTAAGTGCTTTTCAGGCTAACATGGTTATACTCCGGCTGAACATGTATAAACAGGAAATCCAGTGGATATACCCTGCCCCATACACCGCCACCAAATATGCTGTACTGGTTGCGTTGACCGGTATTGCCATAATAATCGCGGAAACGCTCAGAGCCATATTGTGCATTAATGGCCAGCCCCGCAGCGAACAGCTGCGAAATGCGATACCCTACCAGCGGGGATATGTTGATATTGGTGTAATCTCCGAATGCCAGTCCCAGTGAGCCTCCTAAAATAAGGCGGGATGCGTCAAATCCTTTCCTGCTGCTTGTATCCGTTTTATAATACTGTGCATGTACAAGTTGTACAGCCATCAGCAGTAAAAAACACAACAATAAACGTTTCATATTACTGTCCTTTTAAGTGGTTTATCATCAATCAAAAATCTTTCCCCTGTTCAATATATTGGATGGATCGAATACCTGTTTGATCTGCCGCATCAGCTGCATTGAAGTATTATCAAATATCACATCCATATAGCTTTTCTGTACCAGGCCTATACCATGTTCTCCGCTGATAGTTCCTCCCAGCTGTTTTACCAGCAGGAAGATCTCTCGGATACCTTCTTTCAGCGTACCGTTCCATTGCTCTTCTGTCAGCTCTCCACGGATGATATTCACATGCAGGTTACCATCGCCGGCATGTCCGTAACACACTGAATGGAAACCATATTTATGTCCGATATCTTTTACACCTTTCAATAACACTGGCAGTTCTGCACGTGGCACTACGGTATCTTCTTCCTTGTAAACAGAATTGGCTTTTACCGCTTCTGCTACCCGGCGGCGTAATTTCCAAAGTTCTTCTTTCTGCTGATGATCTTCTGCAAAAAGGATCTCTCCACAGTCGAATTCAGTCACTACTCCTGCAATTCCCTCCATTTCCTGCATCAGCACTTCGGTATAGTTCCCGTCCACTTCTATCAGCAGGTGCGCCTGTACATCATCTTCTATTTTGACAGTACTGCTGTCCACATACTTACTTGCCCAATCCAGCGCATCCCGTTCCATAAACTCCATGGCGGAAGGCGTAAATCCGGCACGGAAGATAGCGCTTACCGCTGCACAGGCGTTTTCAGCGGACCGGAAAGGCACCAGCATTAACAGGTTGAACTTAGGCAGTGGTATCAGGCGAAGCACGATCTTGGTCACAATGCCAAGTGTGCCTTCACTGCCCACTACCAGTTGCGTCAGGTTATAGCCGGTGGCATTTTTCAGTACGTTTGCCCCTGTCCAGATCACATCCCCGGAGGGAAGCACCATTTCCAGGTTCAGCACATAATCTTTCACCACTCCATATTTAACAGCTTTAGGTCCTCCGGAGTTCTCGGCAATATTACCCCCGATAAAACAGGAACCTCTGCTGCTGGGGTCGGGGGGATAGAATAAACCTTTTTCTTTTACAGCGTCCTGCAATACTTCCGTGATCACACCGGGTTCTGTAGTCACCTGCAGGTTCCTTTCGTCCAGGTCCAGGATACGGTTGAAACGTTCCATAGAGATCAGCACACCGCCCCATTGCGGTAACGCACCGCCACTCAGACCGGTACCGCCGCCACGGGGAGTGACGGGCAGCCCTTCCTGCTGACACAAACGCATGATACGGCTTAATTGTTCAGTAGTATCCGGTTTCAACACTACCTCCGGGAGATAATGCAAATCTTCTGTTTCATCATGTGCATAGTTGTCCAGACTTTCTGTATCCACTATGACGTATGTTGCACCTACTATCTCACGAAAAGCTTCGAGATGGCGGGTATTTACTTTCGCGAAATCGATCATGTAACAAAAATAGGAAAAAGCATCCTGTTAAAAAGAAGGACAAAATACGGACCTCTTGGCGCCTGAAAAACTACGGTTAGGATACAGGCCGGTATAGACAATTCCGACCTCATATGCACCACGGCGATTATTGAACTGTGCCAGCGAGGATGTAGTCACGTCATAACTAAACATGATCTTCACAGTTTTCAGCTGATAACCTACCAGGAATACAGCCGCATCTTTCATACGGTAATAGGCGCCGCCATACAACTGTGTTTCCCCGTCACCGGAAAGGTTATAAGCGAGGTTGCCCCCGATTACCGTTTCTGTGGCATTCGCCTGCCGTCCGTAGTAGGCAGACGGGTTCAGTATCACTTTATCACTCACCTTCAGACTGGCATTCAGAAAACCGATATACCGGCGTGCGATCTGGTTATTTCCCTCATAGAACGTTTCCCGCGGCTGATTCACGTGTTGCGCCGAAAGGCCGGCATTGATATAAATATTGTCGGTTGGAAAATAAGCGTAGTTCATCCCTACCTGCATGTCAAAGTAGGAGATCTTCGTTTGATTAAAAGGTTCTGCAGTAGGTACCTGGGCATCAAAGAATTTTCCGTTCCACTGGTCTCCAAACGTCAGCTTCGTTACATCCACTCTTTTACTGGCAGATCCTACATTGAAACCCAGTGACAGCAGGCTGCTCTGGCCGAGCAGCTGGTGATAAGCTATGGACCCGTATACTTTGGTGGAGGTCAGGTTGCCGCTGCCTGCCACATCCCTTAATATCACCCCTCCTATTCCTAACCAACCATATTCAAGTCTGTCGCGGAACAATTGAAAATCGCCAAAGGCAGACATCGTTTTATATGGTACCGGAATACTGGCCCACTGGTTGCGGTAATTGATGCCGATACGGTAATTACCATCCGGTATGAAGCCTGTGTTAGCAGGGTTTGTAGTAAGCGGAGAGTTAAAGTACTGAGAGAAATGCAGGTCCTGTGCACTCCCCTCCAATGCTGCGGTTAACAACATTATACAACCTACGATGTTTTTAAAAATCTGCTTCATATCATCATCTTAACAAGGTTACGCTTCCATTCTTGGTAGCAGTGGTACCGTCACTAAACTCTACGTTGATCACAAATGCATAGGCATCCATAGGTTGTACAGCGCCTTTGAAGCTACCGTCCCAACCTAATAAAGGATCATTTGTTTCGAAAACCATCTGACCCCAGCGATTATAGATCTTCATATTAAACTTGGCAATACCAAATCCTTTTACCAGGAATACATCATTTACACCATCCCTGTTCGGCGAGAACGCGGATGGGATATCAAACAGCGGTATTACGATAGCACTCACCTGCTTGTGGGCCGTATCCTGACAACCCGCGCTGTTTCTGGATATAAGGTATACATCATATACACCGGTCTTGTTATACTGATATACCGGGTTAGGCAAGGTAGAACCTTCTCCGTCACCGAATTCCCACAGGAAGTTAACAGCATCCGGTGAAGACTGGTTAGTGAACGTGATAGGCGTATTCTCTACCGGCTTAGTTGGTGAATAATCAAAGTCGGCCGTTGGTGGCGGGAATACCGTGATCACCATCGTAGTATCGTCTGTTATGTTACAGGTGCTGCTATCCACTGCATGTAATGATACAGTATAGCTGCCCGGATTGTTATATGTATGTGTCGGACTTATTTCATTTGATTCGGGACTGCCATCACCGAAGTCCCATGTAAATGTTTCACCACCACTGGTCGTATTCAAAAATTCAATAGTGGCAGGTACACAGGTACTATCCGGCGCATCAAAGCGTGCTCTCACATTCTGTGCTACACGCAATGTAACGGTATCAATATCGGGTGCGTTACAATAGTTCGTATCTACCAGCGTCAATGTTGCATTGTAAACACCTTCTGACAGATAACGATGTGTGTATGGGAAATCGGTAGGACCCACTTTAACAGGCGCAGTACCATCCCCGAAGTTCAATTCAAATGAAGTAGCAGTAAATGGCCGTGGCGGAGTTGGCGCTGAGAAACGGAACTCGTAATTCAGTTCCTCACATGGCGGAAGACGATCGGCAGTCATATCGAAAACTGCTCTGTCAGTACGGATACGCAGATCCAGTTCGGCGGTATCGCAACTGTTACAACTGGCAGGATCACACTTCACCAATGTCACCCTGTAGTTACCGGGATTATTGTAAGTATGTTGAACAGTATCACTCGTACCAACTACAGGCGCAGAGCCATCTCCAAAGTTCCATGTCCAGGTTTGTGCAGGCGTGCGTGTTGTATCAATGAAAGTGATCGTAGCAGGTACACAATAGTTAGTTCTTCTTTCCAGTGTTTTGATACCAGCTCTTACACCGTCAAGGTTAAAGGCGATCTTCAAAGCTCCCAGGTTACAGTTAGGCGGAGCAGTGGTTGCATATGCACCCGGCGTAGTCGGATAACGCGGCCTGAAACCTGACCGGCTGTTAGGACACCATGCACATATACCCTGATAGATCACACCATTACGATCGAAACGGCTGGTTCCACCATCCACATGTTCGTAAGTACCATTACCACCAAAGTAACTACCGAACAGGATATCCGTAGCATCACGCTGCAATACGAAGAAATAGAAATCCTGGCTGTCGCTTCCCGGCTGTAATGGATTTTTCAACGGCATTCCGGAGGTATTGGAATTCGGATAATGCAGGTCTATATCGATACCACCGCCCCATCCGGATACATACACATTTTCACAACGGTCTACCAGGAACGCTACCGGTGAAATGCTTGGTGTAGAAGCACCTTTACCAAACGTTGTGGAGTATACGAATGCCGACAGGTCGGGCTGTAGTTTTGAGATGAATTGTTTCGAGTTGTTATTGTAAAAGCTACCTGTATTAGGCGCCTGCTGCGTTGGCCAGGTACCTTCAGTTGTTCCCATTACATACACAAAACCACGGGAATCCAGCTGAATGCCATACACCTGATCTGCCGCTACGGTATTAGCGCCCAGGTAGGTGCTCTGTAACAGGCTAGCACCATCTGCACTGATATGTGCAATGAAGCCATCACATATACCTCCTCTGTATGTTCCATAGATTGGATTACCTCTTATAGGGAAGTTATTACTGGCAGTACCACCGGCTACGTACAATGTGCCACCGTTAAGTGCCAGCACATAAGCTGCATCTTCTTTGCTTCCGCCAATAAAGCTGGCCCAGAGCAGGGCATTACAATCCGGATTTATCTTCAGTAATACGCCATCCTGCGCACCGCCGAAACTTCCCTGGAATACGCCGGGAGTTACAGGAAACCTGTCAGAACGGGTACAGCTGGCTACATAGATATCTCCTGAATTATCTATTACTACTTCACTGCGGGCGTCGTCGCCATAGTTGCGCAGCAATGTTGAAGCTCCGAGTGTTCTGTCTTCACGGATATTCACACCATCATCACCAGGGCTGGCCACAATAATAGAACCGATGATAGCGGAACCAGTAGCGTTGATCTTGGTCACTGCAATATCCCATCCACCGCGGTTACCAACTACTGTCGGCTGACCGCCATTAGGACCGGGATAGTTTCCGGAAGTGGTCCTCCCTGAGATCACGAGGTTGCCGGCAGCATCTACAAAGAGGCTATGCGGCTGTTCCTTTCCTCCGCCACCCAGATAGGTGGCATAGACCAGGTTACGGCCATTCGGAGAGAACTTACTGATCCCTATATCAAAACCGCCTTCAGCATAAGTATTCTGTACGGCGCCCGGAGTAACGGGATAACCTACGTTAAACACGATACCTCCACCATAGAAAGCACCTGCGCCGTCATAGGTAGCAGTAAAACCCCAGTTATCAGCCTGTGAACCGGATACCGTAGAAAAGATATAAGAAGGATCGATGATCAATGGATAATTACTATCGTATTTGCCTGATACCTTGAAACGCAGCTTCAATCCGCTCAGTGCATAAGACACTTTTACGGGTACACGCTGGTTATCAATGTACTGATAAGCAAAAGGCATTTGTTCTGTCACTGTACCAACAGACGTTGTGATGATCAACTGTTCCTTTTTGATATCCAGTTTATCCACACCGGTATATTGCAGTTGGATCTGGGAAGGATCAGCACCGGGCTGCACGATGAGGTCATACTTCAGGACACCCGCTTCTGAATACACCTGCATATCAATACCTTGATATAATGCTTTATAGTTAACGAGTTGATAAGACTTTACGTTTGACTTCCATTTAGACGGGTCATTGCCAATGAAGTAATTAGAATAACTTTCATCAGCCTTTTCCGCAGAAATTTCGGGAGTTCCTGCATTCAGGAAGGTCACTTCATATGCGTGTCCTTTTACGACGGGAACCGGCATCGGAGATGAACCATTATCGCTATCACTTCCGGTACGTGCATTTGCAGCACCTGGCGCTGTCGGGCCGGGATAGCTGGGATGAGGCACATAAACAGTATCTGTACCGCCATGTGAATGACCATGCATTTTTTCCGCCAGTTCGTATCGTTGTTGTTTATCCTGCAGCAGGAATGTAAACCCTGTGCGTTTCAGGAAAGCGGCGCCGCCACCCATATCGGTTTTGTAGAGGAAATCACCGTTCCACTGTCCTTTATTCTCGGTAAACTGCAGGGGTTTGTTATCATAGATTTCCTGTACCTGCACCTGTGCACTGGCCTGAACGCCTGCAAAAAGCGAAAAAAGGAAAGCCAAGCAGCTTATAGGGAAAGTAAAATTCAACGGAGTAGATTTAAATTGTTTATTCCTAGTTCTTTATCACTATTATAATACGTAATAACGCAGACGACGGTACATTTGTTACCGCAATAACAGCGCCAATTCAATAAAGTAGCATCATCCCCAAAAACACCGGCTTTATAATAAGATGGCGGAAACGGGCCGGAGTTTAAAATAAGTCAATATATACCTGCTTGCCGGGGCGCATTTAAATAATAAACGTAAAAGTGGCTCAGGAAATTTTACTCCACTGAGATTTTCCTTGCTGTGCAGCCAGAAACTGCTGTAAGGATTGATTCTCAGGCGTTGACAGGTCAGGGTCTTCCTGTAGTATTTTCTCCGCACTGGCGCGTGCGGCTTCCAGTATCGGCCTGTCCTCAACAATATCAGCCAGTTTCAGATCAAGTAGCCCGCTCTGGCGGGTGCCTTCAATGTCGCCAGGACCCCGTAATTCCATATCTTTTTCCGATATCACGAAACCGTCATTTGTTTGCACCATCACCTGTATGCGCTCCTTGGAGTCAGCACCGACCTTGTTACCCGTCATAAGGATACAGAAAGACTGCTCCGCTCCCCTGCCCACACGGCCGCGTAGCTGGTGCAGCTGGGAGAGGCCAAACCTTTCCGTACTTTCAATGACCATCACGGAAGCATTGGGTACGTTCACTCCCACCTCGATAACGGTAGTTGCGACCATGATCTGCGTATCGCCTTTTACAAAACGCTGCATATTAGTTTCCTTCATGTCCACGGGTTGGCGGCCGTGTACCATGCTGATATAATACTGGGGCTCGGGGAAGAAGGCTTTCACTTCCTCATATCCCTTCATCAGGTTCTCGTAATCAAGTGTTTCCGAAT
The DNA here is from genome assembly GCF_003182155.1 of Chitinophaga sp. S165. Classification (GTDB taxonomy): domain Bacteria; phylum Bacteroidota; class Bacteroidia; order Chitinophagales; family Chitinophagaceae; genus Chitinophaga. The sequence goes on along the minus strand of NZ_QGTG01000008.1, from coordinate 97,358 downwards.
CTTCGATCAACGGATACACGATATATGCCTGCCGGCCTTTACGGATCTCGTCTTTGATAAAGTCCATGACCTGCGGCCGCTGGAACTCTGTGCGATGCACTGTTGTGATGGGCTTACGACCGGGAGGAAGTTCGTCTATCACAGATACGTCCAGGTCTCCATACACGGTCATCGCCAGGGTACGGGGGATCGGGGTGGCCGTCATGACAAGTATATGCGGGGGCATCGTATTTTTTTCCCAGAGGCGTGCGCGCTGGGCCACACCAAAACGATGCTGTTCATCCACAATGGCCATACCCAGGTTCTTAAACACAACCTGGTTTTCCAGGAGGGCATGGGTACCGATCAGCAGATGGATCTCGCCATCCGCGACCTCTTTCAGGATCTGTTTGCGGGCCTTCCCTTTCACGTTCCCGGTAAGCAGGGCCACTTTCACCGGCATGTTCTCCAGCAATCCGGCAATGCTTTTATAATGCTGTTGTGACAGGATCTCGGTAGGCGCCATCAGGCAGGCCTGGAAACCGTTATCGACCGCCAGCAGCATGGTGAGCAGGGCAACCATTGTTTTACCGCTACCCACGTCCCCCTGTATCAGGCGGTTCATTTGCCGGCCGGTAGTAGTATCCTGGCGGATCTCTTTCAGTACGCGCTTCTGCGCTCCTGTCAGAGAGAAAGGCAGGTGATGGTTATAAAAAGTATTAAAAGCTTCCCCCACTGTATTGAAGATAAAACCATGCGACAGCTGTTGCCGTCTGATCTTCAACCGGCAGATCCTGATCTGTGCCAGGAACAGCTCTTCAAACTTCAAGCGGCGACGGGCCTGATTGGCGTCATCTTCTCCTGCCGGCAGGTGGATCTTAAAATAAGCTTTTGCTCTGTCCATCAACCGGTATTGCTGCAACACGGGTACCGGGATATTTTCCGGGATCTCACCGGGAGATAACTGTTCCAGCAGTCCTTTTGTGAGCTTGCCGATAGCCTTTGCAGTCAGCCCTCTTGCCTTCAGTTTTTCGGTCGTATAATATACAGGCTCCAGGAAAGGTTTCCCGGTAGCTATTTCTTCTGTGAGCAGGTCCATTTCAGGATGGGACATCTGCAGATAACCATTGAATACGGAGATCTTTCCGAACACCAGGTAGGATACATTCTGCTGCAATGTTTTCTCCATCCACTGCCATCCCTGGAACCATACCAGGGAGATCTCTCCCGTCTCATCCCGCAGGTTAGCCACCAGCCTTTTCGCACGCTTATCTCCTATCACTTCAAGACGCGTGATCTTTCCCCGGATCTGTACATAATCCATCTGCATATGCAGACTGATAACCTTTTCCACTTTTGTACGATCTACATAGCGGAAGGGAAAATAGTACAGCAGGTCCCTGAAGGTATGCACGCCTATTTCTTTACGCAGCAGTTCTCCCCGCTGCGGGCCTACTCCCTTCAGGTATTCTATCGGATTGGATAATATGGCGTTCTTGAAATCCATAGACTACGTTCCACAGGCACTGAAGTTATTCCCGGCCTGCGAACATGCAATTTTACGTTTTAAAGGTCTGGCTTTTTTTCTCTTAAGCAGGTACAAAAATAAAAGGTAAACAGCATACACTATTTACCTTTTAAAATATTGTTAGCAAGTAACGTTTTACTCAGCTTCCACCTTGCCTTCCACGAACTGTTTCATCCATTCTGTAGTAACGGATTTAGGTCTTTCGAGTGAGAAACCAAGTGCACGGTCCCAACACAGGGAAGCCAGTACACCCAGCGCACGGGATACGCCGAATAATACGGTGTAGAATTCATATTCAACCAGGCCATAGTGAACCAACAGCGCACCGGAATGTGCATCTACGTTAGGCCATGGGTTCTTGATCTTACCGAGGCTTTCCAGGATCGGTGGTACAGTTTCATATACCAGCCATACGATACGTACCAGTTCATCATCAGACAGGTGTTTCTTTGCGAACTCCATCTGAGCAGTGAAACGAGGGTCGGTTTTACGCAATACTGCGTGACCGTAACCTGGTACTACCTTACCTTCAGAAAGGGTCTTGCGTACGTAGTCTTCGATCTGCTGTTTGGTTGGCATACCACCACCCAGTTCTTCGCGCATATCGAGGATCCACTTGATCACTTCCTGGTTAGCCAGACCATGCAGCGGACCTGCCAGGCCGTTCATACCTGCAGCAAATGACAGGTAAGGATCGCTGAGTGCAGAACCTACGAGGTGAGTAGTGTGGGCACTTACGTTACCACCTTCGTGGTCAGCATGAATGGTCATGTAAAGACGCATCAGTTCTTTGAAACCTTCGTCTTCATAACCCAGCATGTGAGCGAAGTTACCAGCCCAGTCCAGCAGACCGTTAGGCTGTATGTGGTTACCACCTTTGTATTTACGGCGATAGATATAAGCAGCGATACGTGGCAGACGGGCAATGAGATCCATTGCATCGTCATACATGTAACTCCAGTAATCTTTTTTGTTCATGCCTTCTGCATATGCTTTCGCAAATCCAGATTCTGTTTGCATAGCCATTACACCTACGGTGAACATGGTCATCGGGTGTGTGCTTACCGGCAAAGCGTCAATAGCAGCAAAAACGTGGTTAGGCACGTGAGAACGGCGGGCCCACTGGTTAGAGAGGTGCTGAACATCGGCTTCAGCCGGCAGTTCTCCAATCAACATCAGGTAAAATAATCCTTCCGGCAAAGGCTCGGCGCCACCTTTAACTTTCGGCATTTTCTCCCGCAGTTCCGGAATAGAATATCCACGGAAACGGATCCCTTCGTTTGCATCCAGCAATGATGTTTCTGTCACCAGGCCGGTTATGCCGCGCATACCCTGATAGACTTGTGCCAATGTAACATCCTCTATCTTCTTATTGCCATGGTTCTTCACGAGGTCCTTCACTTCCGCATTGAGCTCATCGGCCTTTACCTTGAATTTTTCTTTTATATACCCCATTTTAAACTGTTGATTAGGTAATGATAACAAAAAATCGGATCAATTGTCAAAAGTAATGATTTGTTGAAAACTTAGCAGCTTACAATTCGTGGAATTACAGATAGTAATAACCTTCATAACTTTGAACCAACTGATTTCCAATATACAAATAAGTAAATATTATTGTTAACACAATAAATTAAAGAAATGTGAAATTTTCTATTTCGGCGCCCTCAGATAGAGCCAGAAGGCCAGCCCGCCGAACAGGAAATTGGGTATCCACACTGCCAGTAAGGGATTGAGGTCTGCCTTAATAGAAAATACCGTGGAAAACTGCAGGAAGATAATGTAGCTGGCGCTGATCACTATTCCAACAGCAAGGTGCAATCCGCTTCCTCCTCTTACTTTCTTAGAGGCAATGATCCCACCGATCAGCGTCAGGATGATCACCGCTCCGGATGAAGCCGTACGCCTGTATTTTTCAACGTAGAATATATTCAAACCTTCAGCTCCCCTTAACTCCTCCCTGGCTATGAACTTGTCCAGCTCGGGCGTGGTCATGGCTTCCTGCATATTCTTTTCTTCATACATCTCTTTAGGGTTCAGGGCGATCTTGATCGAAGTATCCGGCTTTGTCCACCAGTATTCTTTCAGCCCGTTAATGGTACGCATGGTCACATAGTCCAGCTTCCACTTTCCTGTGGTGGAATCCCAGGTTACGCGGTCGGCCTTCATTTTGAACATGATGTTCTGTCCGCGTACATCCTCCAGCAGGAAGTTACCGCCACTTTTATAATTGGGGTCATAAGACCCGAATGTCACATAGGTGAAACTGTCCACACGGATGGTCTTGTCATACATGTTCACCTGGACCTTCTTTTTATGTACGTAATCGGCTTCAAACTTGGTCCTTATCTTATTGGCGATCGGCACGGTCCACCTGTTCCCCAGCCACAACAAGCCTCCGAAAAGGATAGCGCCTACCCAGTACGGACGTAAAAAGCGGCGGAAGCTCACCCCACTACACAAAATGGCCACAATTTCCGTCCGGTAAGCCATTTTGGAGGTAAAGAAGATCACCGATATGAAAATGAAGAGCGGGAACAACAATGCGGCGATATGAGGAATAAAGCCGAAGTAGTAGTCAACTACGATGGTGTAGAAAGACAGGTTGTTGCTCATGAAGTCGTCTATCTTCTCCGTCACGTCTATCACCACGGAAATGACGAGCAGGATCATGAGGGAGTAAATAAAGGTACCTATGAACTTACGCAGGATATACCAGTCTATCTTTGTCATATAACGGCAAGATAATATAAATCTAAAGTCTTTGTTTCAACTGTGGCACCATACTATTTTTCCAGGTGGCATAGTTACCTGCCAGGATCTGTTTCCTGGCTTCTTTCACCAGTTCCAGGTAAAAGGCGATATTATGGATGCTGGCCAGCTGCATACCCAGGATCTCTCCGGCGGCAAATAAATGGCGCAGGTAGGCTTTGCTGTACCGGCTGCTGGCAAAGCATGGGCTATTCTCATCTACCGGGGTAAAATCGGTCGCCCATTTCTTGTTTTTTATATTGATCACCCCATTCCAGGTGAACAGCATTCCATTACGTCCGTTACGGGTTGGCATCACACAGTCGAACATATCCACACCCAGGGCGATGTTTTCCAGGATATTCCAGGGAGTGCCTACGCCCATCAGGTAACGGGGTTTCTGTTCCGGCAGAATGTCGCATACCAGACCGCACATTTCGTACATGTCCTGCTCCGGCTCTCCTACGCTCAGTCCACCGATGGCATTGCCTGCACATTCCCTGGCAGCGATCTCCGTAGCGGAGATGGTACGCAGGTCTTTATAGGTGCTGCCCTGTACGATCGGGAAAAGCGTCTGTTCGTGACCATAAGCGGGTTGAGTTTCCGCCATGCGTTTGATACAGCGGTCCAGCCAGCGGTGGGTCAGTTCCATAGACTTTTTCGCGTAGCGGTATTCTGAAGGGTATGGCGGGCATTCATCGAAGGCCATGATAATATCGGCCCCGATAGTGCGCTGGATATCCATCACGTTCTCAGGAGTGAACAGGTGGCGGGACCCATCGATATGAGACTGGAATACAACACCTTCCTCCTTGATCTTGCGATTGGCAGCCAGTGAAAAGACCTGGTAACCACCGCTATCCGTCAGCAGGGGTCTGTCCCAGCCATTGAATTTATGTAGTCCGCCCGCCTGTGACAGTACGTCCATTCCGGGACGGAGATACAGGTGATAGGTGTTACCCAGGATGATCTGAGCCTGCACATCGTCGCGCAACTGTTCCTGCGTCACTGCCTTTACACTGCCTACGGTGCCTACCGGCATAAAAATAGGCGTTTCGATCTTCCCATGACCGGTGGTGATCACGCCGGCACGGGCTTTACTGTTGCTATCTGTTGTTGTCAGTTCAAAAATCATCTCGGTATACTGAAAGCTTGAGGCAATTCCTGCCATTTTCAGGGGGCAAAAATAAGGGGAATTATGCAGAAAGCTTCATGACGGGCCGGGAAAGCGGCAGACAACCGGGGGATATGTTAGCCTTATTCCTTTTTAAAAATCTTTTTTTCCACAGGCTTATACAGATAACACAAAACGTATATATTTGCTGTTGCTATGTTGTATAACTTGGGCTTATTAGCCTTTTACGCCTTTGCTACCGTTGCAGCCATACAAATATTGTATTACCTGTTCTTCTTTTCCCGGGTAGCTTTTTATCGCCGTACCTTCGAAAATGATATCGATCCCGATACGGAGTGTTCTGTTATCATCTGCGCCAAAGACGAGGAGCTGAACCTTCAGAAGAACCTGCCCTCGGTATTGCTTCAGCGATATCACGACAAGAAAAAGCCGGCCTATGAGGTGATCGTTGTCAATGATAATTCTGAAGACGATACGAAATATTACCTCCGCTCCATCGAACCCGGATATCCCCACTACCGCCATATCGAGATCAAACAAGCCGCCAAGTTCATCCCCGGAAAAAAATTCCCGCTCTCTATGGGCATCAGAAGTGCCAAATACGAAAACATATTGCTGACAGATGCTGATTGCAAACCATCCAGCACCTATTGGTTGTCACTGATGAGCCAGGGATTTACTGAAGGAAAAGAGATCGTACTGGGTTACAGCCCCTACGAGAAGAAACCGGGCCTGCTGAACAAAGTGATCCGTTATGAAACTTATTTCAGTGCATTACAATACCTGTCTTTTGCACTGAGCGGTATTACCTATATGGGAGTGGGCCGTAACCTGGCATACAAACGCGAACTGTTCAACCGTCATAAAGGGTTTACTGCGCATCATCATATTGCCTCCGGCGATGATGATCTGTTTGTCAATGCTGCCGCCAATAGCCGAAATGTTGGGGTAGTGATCAACAAACAGGCATTCACTTACTCAGAGCCTAAAACAAGCTGGAAGAAATGGTTCCAGCAGAAAACAAGGCATATGTCTACGGGTAAACATTACCGTTTCGGACATAAGCTCCTGTTGGGCCTGTTTTCTCTGAGTCACTTCCTCTTCTATCCATTATTCGCTGCAAGCGTTTTCTACGAGCCGCTCCGCATGTATACGCTGAGCGTCTTCGGAGGTAAACTGCTGCTGCAATCTGTCATTTCCTTTATGGCGATGCGTAAGCTGGATGAGGCGGACCTCTTCAAGTTCAGCCTGTTCATGGACTTCTTTATGTTCATTTATTACCTGATCTTCACACCTGCCCTGATGTTCAAGTCAAAGAACAGGTGGTAGGCCCTGATAAAGATATACCAGACGGCTGTCTCAGAGAGGCAGCCGTTTTTTATTGGCGCAAGCTCTTTACATTTGCACCAATTTACAGATCACTACATCATGGATATCGTACTCAAATACTTTTCAGACTTTACGGAAACACAGTTGCAGCAATTGGAAGCATTAGCCGGTTTATACCAGGAATGGAATGAGAAGATCAATGTGATCTCCCGTAAGGATATTGATGCGTTGTATGAGAAACATGTATTGCACTCCCTGAGTATAGCAGCCATTGCTGACTTCCCGGCAGGCACCCAGATCCTCGACCTGGGAACAGGCGGCGGTTTCCCGGGAATTCCTCTGGCCATCTTTTTCCCGGAGGTTAAGTTCCACCTGGTGGATTCTATTGGCAAAAAGATCAAAGTTGTGCAGGGAGTATCTGAAGCACTTGGATTACAAAATGTGACTTCCGCCCATACGCGTGTGGAAGACATTAAGGACCGGAAGTTCGACATCGTCGTTTCAAGGGCGGTAGCCCCCCTGAAAGACCTGTGGCGCTGGAGCAAGCCGGTATTAAAGAAAGCTCCGGCTCATGAGCAGCAGCCTGGCCTTATCTGCCTGAAAGGCGGAGACCTGACGGAAGAAGTAGCGGAGAGTGGCGTACGCCCCCGTATGACGAACATCTTTAAGTTGTTCCCGGAAGAATTTTTTCAGGAAAAACATATTGTTGTTGTAAATAAATAACTGAGAATCAACCAATCTGTTAAAAGAAGCCAGGAAATATTATAAAAACTTCGTAAACTGTAAAATATCCAATCTTTTTTTTCGTCTCCCTATAGTAAGATGAAAGAATTGCTCCTTAAAAAAACGCCTCTGGCTATGGCTGCAGAACAAAATGAGCGCATCCAGGAAACGGTGCGACAGGAGCGCAAACGCTTACTCCATTTTATCCGGAAGCGGGTAAATAATGTGGCTGACGCGGAAGATATTTTACAGGACGTTTTTTACCAGTTTACAGAATATTCCCGGTTGGGTAGTCAGATCGACTCCATGACCGCCTGGTTATTCACTGTAACCCGTAATAAGATCACCGACTGGTTCCGTAAAAAGAGAGAATCCACATTCAGCGAGCATACCCGTGAGCAAGATGGAGAAGAAACCCTGTTCCTTTCAGAAATGATAGCTGACCCGGGTGCGCTAACTGATGCGCCCATGACCCGTAAAGTAATAGCAGAGTCTATTATGGAAGCTATTGATGAATTGCCCGAGGAGCAGCGCATGGTGTTCCTGCAACATGAAATAGAAGGCAAGTCCTTTAAGGAAATGTCTGCCGAAACTGGTATTTCCGTCAATACCTTATTATCCAGAAAAAGATATGCAGTGCTGTACCTACGGGAACGGCTGGCGGAACTGTACAAAGAACTTTTAAAAGATTAAAAACATTATATATGCAACGTCGTGTTCCAAAGATCGCACATGTGTTCAAGTTCATTGTACTTGGCATCCTCTTCGTTTGTGCAATCGGCTTCTCTGTACAACTCCTCTGGAACTGCCTGATACCAGATCTTTTCCATGGTCCGATTATCACCTTCTGGCAAGCCATCGGTCTCTGCCTGCTTGGCAAATTGATCTTCGGATGGCATGGTAATGGCGGCGGCCCATGGGGTATGAGAGCCAAACAACAGTGGCGCAGAAAGATGATGGAAAGAATGGAGCATATGTCAGAAGAAGAAAAAGAGAAATTACGCGAGAAAATGCGCCGCTGCAGCATCAGCAACCGTTGGGGAAATGAGAGCTTTTACGATGAACAAAAAGATCAACCGAAAACAGAAACAAATCAATAATGTTAGCTGTAAACCACATAACACCATTTGCCATGATAGGTATATTCAAAACCAATATAGCTACACACGAAGACAGGCAAAATATTCTGCAGGCTATCCGTAACAGGTTTGAAGTAGGTCAATGTCATGTTGACCTGGAAGACTGCGATAAAGTTTTACGCATCACTGAGATGAGTGTACAGGAAAATGACGTGATCGATTTCGTGAAGAAGCAGGGGTTTGATTGTGATATCTTAGAATAGTGCGCTTGTTTTTTAGATAGATAGACTATTGTCATATGAAGGCTGTTCCGTGAGGAGCAGCCTTTGTGTTTTAGAGAACATTGAACAATCCGGTTTCCCCTTTCTTCCTCCTCCGACATTTCGGGGACAATAACACCCATAAACACGGTTTAACCCCTAAAAAACGACAGTTTTGGCCTATTTAGACACCCTAAAAGCTTTTAGGACAGGGTCTTTTATCGCTACGTCCATATCGCTTTACCGTCACTTCCATATCATTTTACCGTCATCTCTATATCGAAGGGATATACAGATGACGGTAAAGTGACGGCCAGATGACGGTTTCGCGATATGGAGATATAGAAACCTGAACGATACCGTAAGGGTTACAGTTGGTATTGGCTTGCTTTTTTCAGGGCAATAAAAAAGGTATAACCGGATGGCTATACCCTTTTTTCCTATTATATCCGGGAAATACTATCTGTTCATCACATTATTATTCCTGTTCACATCAGCCATTCTCTCGCTGGGATCAATCTCGATCTTTACGATCTCACTCAACGGAATATTCACTTCCACGTCATATGTTCTGTTTGTCCACGGCCAGTAGTCATGCACTACGCGAGGTATGCTACTATCTTCATTAGGCTTGGAACCAAACATCAGTGACATAGGGATGTAATGCATTACTTTTTTGCCGTCTTTACCTGTGATCAACAGATCTATCGGCATCGGCATATTGTCCACACGTTGTAGTCTTACAAAGGTCTTTCCATTACTTTCAAATGCGCTATCAACAGCATAGTCGATATGCTTGGTAGTGTACACGAAGTATTGCTTGTACCAATCCAATTGCAGGCCACTCTCCTTTTCCATTACGCGAACAAAATCATTCACGTTAGGATGTTTGAAACGCCATTCCCAATAGTATTTCAGGAGGCCTTTATCACGCGCAGAAGCACCGATGATGTAACCCAGTTGTTCGAGGAATACGGCGCCTTTTGAATAGGCGGAAAGACTATAACCATAGTTACTGTTATAGTGATCGGAATGTGTGCTTAACGGCTCTTCATAACCACTTCTCAGCAAAGCAAAATAACCGTTGTATGCACTTGTTTGTGCAGTAGGCGTTTTCAGTGAATCCAGTGTATGGAACACTACATTATTTTCTGCGAAAGTAGTGAAGCCTTCGTCCATCCACGGATAGAGACTTTCATTCGTAGCCAGCATGCCCTGGTACCAGGTATGCATCCACTCATGCGCGGCGAGGCCGTATAAACCTTCCAGCTTGCCGTTACCCATGATCAGCGTAGCCATCGGATATTCCATACCACCATCGCCTCCCTGTATGAAGGAATAGCTTTTGTAAGGATAGGGACCATAATGTGCCTTGATGTATTTATAGGCATCAGGGATCATTTTAGCTAATGCAGGCCATGTAGTTTTGGTGATCTCATTCTCTATGTAGAAGAAGTGCGCTGTGAAGCCATCCACCTGCTGGGTGATATGTTTATAATCAGGATCAGCGGCCCAAACAAAATCATGTACGTTAGGTGCAACGAAACGCCAGGTCAGTTTCTCACCGGCAGGGCGCAGTACCTTGCTACCGGTCATTTCATATCCATGTCCGATCTGGTTAGGATTCTGCAGAGATCCTGTAGCAGCTACGACAAACTTTTTATCAATCGCGATGTTCACTTCATAGTCTCCCCAAATGCCGTAGAACTCACGTGCGATATAAGGAGTCGGATGCCATCCTTCATAATCGTACTCACACATCTTAGGGTACCATTGCGCCATGGAGTAATCCACTCCTTCAGAGTTATTACGTCCGCTACGGCGGATCTGTACCGGCACCTGTGCTTCAAACTCCATATCAAAAGTAGTGGTACTATGAGGCAGGACCGGTTTAGCCAGCGGTACTTCGAGGATGGTACCGATCACGTTATATTGCTGATTGGCGCCATCTCTTTTCAAAGACAGTATTTTCTGATAACCTATCTGATCGGGTTGCAGCTTCGAGATACGATCAGTTACACGGCCATCCCAATCACGCTTTTCATTTCCGTTCTTATCTTTATACAGCACTGTCTGCCCTAGTTCACGGCTGCGTACGTCCATCATACTGCCGGGCTGGAACGCGTTCCAGTACAGGTGATAAAAGACCTTATAAAGTGTGTCAGGAGAGTTATTGGTATACTGCAATTTCTGCTTGCCGCTAAAGCGATTGGCAGCAACATCCATATTTATGTCCATTACATACTTTACTCTTTGCTGCCAGCGGTCAGACTGGGCCTCTGCAGTATGCCAGCCGGCTACCAGCAGGCATACCAGCAGGCATTTCGTTGTTTGCTTCATTCCTGTATTAGTAGTTTACGTTTTTAGGTTGATTACCGGGTGCTAAGACTTGCCCTCCACGATCAGGACGATTTCCCCCTTGACGCCTTTCTCGTTAAAATAATCATGTACTTCCTGTAAAGTACCTCTTTTATTTTCTTCAAACATCTTGGTAAGTTCCCGGCTTACACAACATTGACGGTCCGGCCCGAAATATCCGATCAGGTCGGCCAATGTTCTGACCAGGCGTTGAGGAGATTCGTAAAATACCAGTGTACGCTCATCCGTAGCCAGCTGGGTGAACAATGTATGCCGTCCTTTCTTCAAAGGAGGAAATCCTTCGAAAGAAAAACGGTTCATCGGGATGCCGCTATTGACGAGTGCGGGCACGAAAGCCGTAGCTCCCGGCAAACATTCCACGGGAACACCGGCCCTGATACATTCGCGTACCAGCAAAAAACCAGGATCGGAAACTCCCGGCGTACCTGCATCTGTGATCAGGGCCATCGTTTTACCTGCCTGTAATTGCTGTACAAGGTGCTGTAATACTTTATGTTCGTTATGCTGATGGTAGGGTGTAATGGGCTTATTGATATTGTAATGCTTCAATAAGACCCCTGAGGTGCGGGTATCTTCCGCCAGCACCAGGGCCGCTTCTTCCAGTACTTTGACTGCGCGGTAGGTGATATCGGCGAGATTGCCTATGGGAGAAGGAACAAGATATAACTTCATACAATTGCGGATTACAAATTACGAATTACGAATGACATGCAGCGATGATCTTAGATGCTATAGGCTCATTCGTAATTCGACATTCGTAATCCGTAATTGCTGTTTTTTACTGGATGCTTACTTCAAAAGACTCCATTACCTGGTTTGCCAGCAGTTTCTGACAGGCATTTTCAGCCAGTTGTTTAGCTTCTTCTTTGGTAGCTGCATCTATCTGCAAGGTGATATGTTTTCCAATCCTTACGTCGTGTACATTGTTGATGCCCAGGTTCTTTAAACCACTCATTACCGCCTTACCCTGAGGGTCCAGTAATTCTTTCAGCGGCATCACATTAATATGTGCAGTAAACGTCATTTTTTAAAAATTTTGACGCAAACCTAAGACATAAATCGCAAAAAACAACTACTTAACGGCATTACCGGTAGAAGGTTTTGACACAAGAGAGAGCAGAACGTAGCATACAAACACAAAAGGCACGGTCGCAAATTTCAGCACAGGAATACCTGCTATTGACAATGCCACCAGCACAAAACGGGCCCAGTTAGGCTTGATCTGCAGGCTCTTGAACTTCAGGCTTAGCATGGGAATTTCGGCTACCATCAGGTAACACAGCAGGGCGATAATCGTATATAATACCCAGATATTCTGTAGCCAGTGGGCCAGGTTGAAAGGATTATATAAAATGATCAGTGGGAATGAAGCTACCAGGAGGCCAACTGCCGGTGTAGGTATACCTATAAAATTTTCTGACTGACGGGTATCCAGGTTGAACTTGGCCAGTCTGTAAGCGGCAAAGCAGGGTACCAGCAGTGCAGGCGCCAGGTTTACGTAAGAAACGTCAAATACATCCGGCATACGCATATAGGCACTACGCAACAGGCGGAACAGCATCAGGCCGGGAACCAGTCCGAAGGTGATCATGTCAGCCAGCGAATCCAGCTCACGGCCGAAAGGCGATTGCAATTTGAGCCATCTGGCAGCAAGTCCGTCGGTAAAGTCAAATAAAGCCGCCAGCACCACGAGGGCAGACGCCCAGTAAACCGGTTCCGGGTTTGTAATTGTATACTCCACTCCGTTGAACTCCGCGATATACTGCGGAGCATGCAGGATATAGATAACGGCAAGGGCGCCGCAAAAAAGGTTACTGAGAGTAAGGATGTTAGGTAGTTGCTTCATTTGTATTCAAGCCGATCGTCTATGGAAATGCTCTCCATAGACGATCGCAGTTTTAGCATTAAATATTTAGTAAATATATATACTATTTCTTCATCAATGACTCTATCTCATCGGCAGTAATCGGAATATTCTTCATAAGGTCTACATTTCCACCTGCTGTCAGCCAGATATTGTTCTCAATACGTATACCCATTTGTTCTTCCTCAATATAGATACCAGGTTCCACCGTCATCACGGAATTTTCCGGGATAGGCTGATGGAAGGACGGACCCAGGTCATGCACCCCTACTCCCAGATGGTGAGAGATACCGTGGTACAGGTATTTGCGGTAAGCCGGCGCTTCAGGGTCCTGGTTCTTAATGTCTTCCTCTTTCAGCAGTCCGATCTTCACAAACTGTTTTCCTGCCTCGACGCCTACCATATCATGATATTTCGCAATGGTCAGACCTGGCCTGAGAATAGATTTTGCATAGTTATGCAGATGCAGACAGGCATCGTATACCTCCCGCTGACGGGCAGTGAACTTACCATTTACCGGAACGGTACGGGTAAGATCGGCATTGTAGCCGCCATAGGCAGCTCCAAAATCCATCAGGATCAATTCACCGTCTTTACACTCCTGGTTATTAAATATATAGTGGAGGATACGTGCCCGGTCTCCACTTGCAATAATGGAACCGTACGCTTCTCCGTCCGACCTGTTACGCAGGAACTCATGAAGGATCTCGGCATGGATCTCATGTTCCCATACACCGGGACGGATGAACTGCAGCAAACGGCGAAAGGTCTTTTCAGTGATATCTATTGCCTGCTGCAGCACGGTCACTTCTTCGGACGACTTAACAGCACGCAGTTTTTTGAATATTACCGCCGCACGCAGGTAATTGTGCAAAGGGTATCGGCTGCGCAGTTCTTCTGCATAGCGGTAATCCCTTACCGGCACCAGGCTGGATTTGCGGTTATTTTCATTAGTGTTCAGGTAAATATTGGTAGCGTCATGAATCCAGGGTTGCAGTAAAGCATCCAGGGAGTCCAGCCATACAACGGTAGAAATACCGGAAGCAGCGAATGCCTCATCCTTTCTCAGGCGGTGACCATCCCACTTTTCTTTTAGCTCGTTGGGACGTACGAGGACCAGTACTTCCCTGTATTTAGGATCCGGATTGTCGGGGTACAAGATAACCATCGTATCCTCCTGCTCGATACCTGTCAGCCAATACAGATCTGCATTCTGCTGGAACTTATGCAAAGCGTCGCCATTGGTAGGTAATTCATCGTTAGAATTAATGATGGCAATGGACTGAGGCTGCATTTCTGCAATAAAGCGCTGGCGGTTCTTAATGAAGATCTGAGAGTCTAATGGTAAATTTTTCATATTCTTTTTTTACGGTGGTGTATGTAAAATGCGCGTCAAACCTACTGAATTTCACAATAATCACCACCTTCTCTTTTATAGTCAGGGACTTCCTGTTTACGTATTGTTATTACGTTGGTCCGGGTCCCTGTTAAAGGGAACCCAGCGTAATGTTTTTATAGCTAGATACAGAATAGGTGAAGAATAGAAATGGATAGAAATAAATATCAAATAACATTTAGCGGACTGTAATATAATGAAATATACTTGTACCCCGGTGCGACAATAAGTGTATTGACACCACTTAATTCTTTACCGTTTCTTGCAAAACAGTCAGATCCATTTTAGATAATTATCAAACGAATATCCATTTAGCAGTTACAATTTCTAAATTTAACCAAATCTGCAGCCTTTAATTTGAAAATATTAAAAAAAGCCTAGATTTGCTTACTACACCAAAACAATCTTACCATGCAAGTGAGCAGTGTAAGGAATCCTGTTGCCGACCTATTAGAGTTAGGTATCAGGCAGACGAATCGTATTTTCTACCAGCTGGAGCCAACAGAACTGATCGCACAAACAGTTGCTTCAGGACAGGGAATCATCACCAGCAACGGCGCTCTTGCCGTGAACACCGGACAATTCACCGGTCGGGCTCCCAAAGACAAATTTATTGTAAAAGATGAGCTTACAACTGCTACAGTTAACTGGAATGATTTCAACATTCCGGTTAACCCTGGCGTTTTTGATAAGCTTTATGAAAAGATCACCGGCTACTTTGCCGGCAAAGACGTATGGGTACGTGATGGGTACGCCTGTGCCGATCCTGCATACCGTGTGAACATTAAGGTGATCACTGAAACGCCCTGGGCCAACCTGTTTGCCTACAACATGTTCCTGCGGCCTATTGAAGAAGAGCTGGATTACATGCATCCGGAATGGACCATTATCCAGGCGCCTGGCTGCCTGGCGGATCCCGCTACGGACGGTACGCGTCAGGCTAATTTTGCCGTTGTCAATTTCAGCAGGAAGATGATCATCATCGGCGGAACAGCTTATACCGGTGAGATCAAAAAAGGTATTTTCACTATTCTCAATTATATACTTCCTCAGGAACATGGGGTATTAAGTATGCACTGTTCTGCAAACCAGGGAGAAAAAGGTGATACTGCTATTTTCTTCGGATTGAGCGGCACGGGTAAAACGACCCTGAGCGCAGACCCCGAACGTAAGCTGATCGGCGACGATGAACATGGCTGGGCAGCCGATAACATCTTCAATTTTGAAGGTGGTTGTTACGCGAAATGTATTGACCTGAGTGAAGAAAAAGAACCGCAGATATTTCATGCTATCCGCGAAGGCGCATTGCTCGAAAATGTACGCTGCTATACAGGTACTACAGATGTGAACTATGCAGATAAGTGCATCACTGAAAATACGCGTGTATCTTATCCGCTACATTACATCGATAATGCACTGATACCATCGATAGGTAACATTCCCGAAAATATTTTCCTGCTTACATGTGATGCTTATGGCGTCCTGCCGCCTATTTCCAGGCTTACGCCTGAACAGGCTATGTATCAGTTCATCTCCGGTTATACCGCCAGGGTAGCCGGAACTGAAGCTGGCATTACTGAACCTACAACTACTTTCAGCACCTGCTTTGGCGCTCCTTTCCTGCCGTTACATCCTGTTAAATATGCCTCCATGCTGGGCGAAAAACTGCGCCGTCATAAAGCAAAAGTGTGGCTGGTCAATACCGGCTGGACAGGAGGTGCATACGGCACCGGTCAACGTATCAAACTTTCCTATACCCGCGCCATGGTAGCTGCCGCGCTGAAGGGACAACTGGACAAACTTGCTTATAAGGACCATCCCGTTTTTGGATTCTCTATACCTGAGTCCTGTCCGGGCGTACCGGCGGAATTACTGGACCCGTCCAACACCTGGGCCGATAAAGCGGCATATGACAAACAGGCTAATGAGCTGGGACAGAAGTTCGTACGCAATTTTGAGAAGTATGCCGATCAGGCAACACCGGAAATTTTATCTGCATCTCCAAGAATTTAGCTATATTGGGCGACCAAGCCCTGCCTTTAAAATTTCCACTACTATTACAAGTTCGATGATTGTACAGGTTGTACCTGTCGCAAAACAAGTGACCTATTCATATTCTTGACAGGGAACTTGTTTTGCGGAACTTGAAAGGAAATACCTACCTTTGCGCATGCAAATTTTAGACGGTAAACTTGTTTCAGCGGCTGTTAAGGCCCAATTGGCAGATAAGGTAACTGAATTGAAAGCGTTGGGCGAAAAGGTTCCTCACCTGGCAGCCATCCTGGTTGGTAATAATCCGGCCAGCGAAACTTATGTGGCATCTAAGGTAAAATCCTGCGCCGAGATCGGTTTTCACTCCACCCTTTTACGCTTTGATGCGAAGATTTCTGAAAAGCATTTACTGGACAATATCACATTGCTGAATGAAAATGCAGATATTGACGGTATACTCGTACAACTTCCTCTTCCTAAACATATTAACGAAGAACTGGTGATCAACACCATTGATCCGAGCAAGGATGTAGATGGCTTCCATCCCATGAATGTCGGTAAAATGGTAGCAGGACTGCCTACTTACATTCCGGCAACACCTTACGGCATTATGCTGATGCTTGAGCACTACAACATTCCTACAAAAGGGAAACATGCTGTAGTGATCGGCCGCAGTCATATCGTAGGTACGCCCATGAGCATACTGCTTAGCCGTAACGCCAATCCCGGTAACTGTACAGTGACATTGACCCACTCGCAGACAGCTAACCTGAAGGAAATCTGTCTCCAGGCAGATATCATCGTGGCAGCGATAGGCCGTCCGAACTTCGTAACAGCAGATATGGTAAAAGAAGGAGCAGTAGTGATCGACGTAGGTATCAACCGCATTGAAGACGCCAGCAAAAAGAGCGGCTTCAGACTGGTGGGTGACGTAGATTACAACGCAGTTGCGCCAAAAACCAGTTTCATTACACCGGTGCCAGGTGGTGTTGGTCCTATGACCATTGCAGCATTGCTCAAAAACACCTACCATGCTTCTCTGGGCCAGAAGGTAAACATGAACTAAAAATATCCTGTAAAACGCTTAACACTTTGTATGCCTCACAGCCTATAAAGTGTTAAGCGTTCTGCATTTCCGGGGGATGAAACGAAAGGATCTCTCCCATTTACGTAACTTTGTAAAATGTCAACAATAACAGCCGATATCGCAACATCTCTTCAGCTTCCTGTAATGGAACGTTTCTACACCCTGCAGGGTGAAGGAAACTACCAGGGTCAGGCTGCGTATTTTATACGTCTGGGCGGATGTGATGTAGGTTGTCATTGGTGTGACGTGAAAGATAGCTGGGATGCCTCCCGTCATCCGCTGCTTGCTATTGATACCCTCGTACAGGATGCAGCAGTACACCCAGGCCGTATTGCAGTGATCACAGGTGGCGAGCCCCTTATGCACAACCTGGATGCCCTGACAGCTGCCCTGCACAAGGAAGGTTTCCGTACACATATGGAGACTTCCGGTTCATCCCCTCTAAGTGGTAACTGGGACTGGATCACACTCTCCCCTAAAAAGTTCAAGGCCCCTCTTCCGGAGATATGCAGCGTGGCCCACGAACTGAAAGTGGTGATCTTCAACAAAAGTGATTTCGCCTGGGCTGAACAATACGCAGCACTGGCAGGCCCTCATTGCAAACTCTACCTGCAGCCGGAATGGGACCGTGCTGCCCAGATCACTCCTCTGATCATTGACTACATAAAGGAAAATCCCAAGTGGCAGCTCTCTTTGCAGGTGCATAAGTACATTAACGTACCTTAAAGCCACGACCCTACATCACTTTATCACATTACATTTGTGGTTTTTTTCATATATTGGCGGCCAAGCCAATCTAAGTTATGAATAGAGTCCTCCTATTGATGAGCAGTTGCATTTTGCTATGTCTGGAACTGAGCGCCCAGGTCATAACATATGAGAATGCAAAAAAGAAAGCGCAGAAAAGTTTTGATGATGCTCAGATGGCGGTAAGGGAATACCGTATGACAGACGCTATTGATCTGCTGAAAGATGCTGTGCGGCAGGAACCGGGATTCACAGACGCTTACGGGCAGATGACCATCACGTATGCGGAAATGAAGATGTACAAGGAAGCCATCACTAACTACGAAATACTGAAAAGACTTGATAGTCCATCCACCAGACCAGCTATGCTGCCTTACGCTAAAGCATTGGCCGGTGAAGGACGTTTCAGCGAGGCACTGGCTACCGTTAAGTTGTTCAATCAGACTAACAAGGCAAAAAATCCCAGGGCCGAAGCGCTTGAGAAAGCCTATGAATTCGCTGCCAAAGCAGCTTCCAAGCCAGTGCCGTTCAAGCCGCGTAATATGGGGGACAGTATTAATACTAAGGACCCTGAATATTTCCCGTCCCTGACCATTGATGGCCGTACGCTTGTCTTTACCCGTCGTGTGAACAATAAGAATGAAGATTTTTATGTGTCTGAAAAAGATGATAGCCTGGGCTGGATGCCAGCCTATAGCTTCGGCTCACCGGTAAATACATCCAACAATGAAGGAGGACAAAACATCTCCCAGGATGGGAATATGCTGGTGTTCACCGGCTGCAACTTCCCGGGTGGAAGAGGAAGCTGTGACATCTACTACTCTATCAGGACAGAAGAAGGATTGTGGGTGGAACCAATGAACATGGGCTCTCCTATCAATACGCGCGACTGGGATTCACAACCAAGTTTATCTGCAGATAAACAGACCCTGTACTTTGCCCGTGAAACGCCGGACGCAGGCTCTGAGATCTTCATGAGCAGGTTGCAAGCTAATGGTAAATGGGGATACCCGGAAAGACTGGATTCCAATATCAATACATCTGGCCGTGAAGCCACTCCTTTCATACATCCGGACAATCAGACCCTGTATTTTGCTTCTAACGGCCATCCGGGCTTTGGTGATATGGATATCTTCTTTTCACGCCGTCAGCCTGATGGTAGCTGGGGACCCGCAGTAAATCTGGGTTATCCTATCAACACTGCCGACGAAGATGCAAGTCTCGTTGTTGCAGCAGATGGTAAAACTGCTTATTTCGCGTCGGATAGATCTGATAGCCGCGGAGCGCTTGATATTTACAGCTTTGAGCTGTATCCGGAAGCACGTCCGATGAGAACACTGTTTGTAAGAGGTTATGTGTACGATGCGAAGACAAAACGCAGACTGATCGGTAATGTTGAACTGTTTGACCTGGAAACAGGAAAAATAGCTGCCACTGTTCGTACTGACAGAGTAGGCAACTATATGGTGCCATTACCAACTGGTAAAGACTATGCCTTCAATGTAAACCGTAAAGGCTATCTGTTCTATTCAGATAATTTTTCTCTTAAGAATATGCCGAGCGATTCAATGTTTGTGAGAGACATTCCGCTGGTGCCATTGGATACAAGTGCTGTAATGGTATTGTACAACATCTTCTTTGATACCAGACAATTTACACTCAAGCCGGGTTCAGAAGTAGAGTTGAACAAACTGTTAGCGTTAATGCAGGAGAACCCGACCCTGATCACTGAGATCAGCGGGCATACAGATAACATCGGTATGGATAAGGACAACATGATCCTGTCGGAACGCCGTGCACAAGCCGTAGTGAAATACCTTGTAGATAAGGGTATACCGGCTGAAAGGCTGCAGGCCAAAGGTTATGGAGAGACGCAACCTGTTGCGGAGAATAATACTCCGGGCGGAAGGGCTGCGAACAGAAGGACGGAGTTTAAGATCCTGAAATTGTAACGAAGAAAATACTTTCAGATATCAGAGATCAGGAATTAATGCAGGTAATTGCCACATTAATTCCTGATCTTTTTTATTTATAATCTTTTAACGCCCCTTTCAGTAACGAATCCATTTCTGCCGGCGTACGCTTATAATTATACTCGAACATCGCAGGTAACCAATCACCGTACATGGGATTAGGTAATACAATAAAACGGTTACCGAAATCGGCAGCTGATTGTATAGTAATCTGCCCGCGTTTATCGACAGGTTGTTTATCGAAGATGACTGCGAAGTCACTTAGGTTATCCCCCATTAATAAAACGATCTTATGCGTCTGCGCTACCTGCTGGCGGCGGCTTTCCTTACCGGAAGTTGTGGTTTTCAACAACAGATGTTCATTATCAGCATCAGGGAAATGCCAGCGTTGAAGATTCTGTAATGTTGCTATACGTTCTGTCTCTGCGCGGTTAGTGATGTAAAAGACATGTACACCTTTTGAAGCGGCATACTGCAGAAAGGACAATGCGCCGGGAACCGTATCAGCAATGGCTTTGGCCGTCCACTCCATCCAGGTCTTTTCTGCATACCCCTCTCCTTTCAAAGCGGTATGTACTGTATACGGACTGTTATCCAGCACTGTCTCATCTATGTCTGTGACGATAGCGAGCGGCAATGTAGCAGGTTGAGACAAGCTTTCATCCAGTCTTATCCTTGCAATGTTATAAGCCTGAAAACACAAGGCTTTATATTCAGCTGCTTTCTGCTGCCAGAGCGCCGCCCAGGCAGGGCCATAAGGTTGCAGAACGGTCGGCGAAGATGCCTGCGGAGCAGGTAACTGCGATGTCTTACAGGCAATCATACCTGTAAGCAATGCACATGTGAGTAAAATATTTTTGTAGCGCATGGGAGGAAACGGAAGATGTTTTATCTTAGATATGTTAACCGCAAAAATAAGCATTATGCAGGAGGAATTACGCCACCAGATGGCCCTCACACAAATTCCACAGATAGGAGATATTGTCGCCAAAAAGCTGCTCGCACATTTCCGTACAGCCAGTGCTGTGTTTGAAGCTGACAAGCATGAGCTTGAGAGCATTCCTGATATTGGTGTTGTAAGAGCTGCTGCTATCCGGCAATTCCGCGACTATGAACGGGTAGATAATGAGATCGCCTTCATGGAGCAACATGAAATACAGCCTGTCTTTTATACCAGTCCGTCATATCCGCAACGATTGAAACATTGCGCTGATAGTCCTGTAATGCTGTATTATAAAGGCAATGCTGATCTCAATGCAGGAAGGATCGTCAGTATTGTGGGTACAAGAGCGCCGGGAGAATATGGAAAAACGGTATGCGCTAAATTGGTGGAAGAGCTGGCTGCACATAATGTGATAGTGGTTAGCGGTATGGCTTACGGCGTTGACATCATTGCGCACAGACAAGCGTTGCTGCACAATATTCCTACCATTGGCGTATTGGCGCATGGGCTGGACCGCATCTACCCTCCGCAGCATCAGGGAACAGCTATGTCCATGATTGAAAACGGAGGATTACTTACAGAATACTTCAGTGACACTCAACCCGATAAACAGCATTTTCCAATGCGCAACCGTATTGTGGCCGGTATTGCCGATGCAACCATTGTAATAGAAAGTGGTATCAAAGGAGGCTCACTCATCACTGCTGATATAGCCAATAGTTATAATAAAGACGTTTTCGCTATTCCGGGGCGGATAGGTGATCCACATGCTGCCGGTTGTAATGAACTGATCAGGACCAACCGGGCAATGCTTATTACGTGCGCTGCCGACGTTTTACAGACAATGGGATGGGATAATGACCATTCACCCAAAATACGACGGGACCCACAGCGGGAACTGTTTGTTACCCTTAATGAAGCCGAGCAACATATTGTGACACTCTTCACAGGCGATGATGAAAAACATATAGATCAACTCCGCCAGGAAAGCCATTTGCCCGGCAGCCAGGTAACGTCCCTTGTTTTAAAACTGGAAATGCAGCATGTACTGCGAGGTTTACCCGGACAGAAATACCAGCTGGTTAATTGATCCTTAACACGGTTATGCTGATCTGCACATCACTTAATACGGTAACATTTTTCTGTTTGCCTAAATAGGTGTACATTTGCGTGCAATTATTTAATAACTGACAAATAGTTGCAACATGCCTGCCGGAAAATCAAAACCGAAATTTGTAGAGGACGGACTTACCTTTGATGACGTACTCCTGGTTCCAGCCTACTCTGAGGTACTACCCAGAGACGTAAACATCTCAACGCAACTTACCAAAAACATACGCCTTAACATACCAATGGTGTCTGCTGCCATGGATACTGTTACTGAAGCTAACCTGGCCATTTCACTGGCTCGTCAGGGGGGCATTGGTATTCTGCATAAAAATATGAGCATTGAAAAACAGGCAGAACTGGTGAGAAAAGTAAAGCGCAGTGAAAACGGCCTGATACTCGACCCGGTTACCCTGCATGCAAATGCTACGATCGGAGAAGCGCTCCGCCTGATGAAGGAAAACAGCATCGGTGGCATTCCTATTGTAGACGATGCAAGTAAACTGGTAGGTATTCTCACTAACCGTGACCTGCGTTTTGAAAGAAATCACAAACGCCTGGTAAGTGAAGTAATGACATCACAGAACCTGATCACTGCTCCGGAAGGAACCGATCTGAAAAAAGCAGAAAAGATCCTTCAGCAGAATAAGATCGAGAAACTTCCTGTAGTAGCCAAAAGCGGCAAACTGGTAGGACTGATCACTTACAGGGACATCCTGCAGGTATCCAGCTATCCTAATGCTGTAAAAGACGCCTACGGCCGTTTGTTAGTAGGCGCTGCTCTCGGTATCACTCCCGATGTACTGGACAGGGCGCAGGCGCTGATCAATGTAGGTGTGGATGTGGTTTGCCTGGATAGCTCACATGGTCATTCCATCGCTGTAATAAACAGCCTCAAGAAACTTAAAAAGGCTTTCCCGAAACTCGAAGTAATAGCTGGTAACGTAGCTACCGGCGAAGGTGCACTGGCACTGGCAAATGCAGGTGCAGATGCTGTAAAAGTCGGTGTAGGACCTGGTTCCATCTGTACTACCCGCGTAGTAACAGGCGCTGGTTTCCCTCAACTTTCCGCTGTAATGCTGGCTGCTGAAGCGTTGAAGAAAACAGGTGTACCGGTGATCGCAGATGGCGGTATCCGTTACACAGGTGATATGGTTAAAGCCCTGGCTGCAGGTGCATCCAGTATCATGGCAGGTTCCATCTTTGCAGGTGTGGAAGAAAGCCCCGGAGAAACCATCATTTACGAAGGCCGTAAATTCAAATCCTATCGTGGAATGGGTTCACTGGAAGCAATGGTAGAAGGTAGTAAAGACCGCTATTTCCAGGAAGAAGACGATATTAAGAAACTGGTACCGGAAGGTATCGTAGGCCGCGTACCTTACAAAGGTTTACTGTCTGAGGTGATCCAGCAATTTGTAGGTGGTCTGCGTGCAGGTATGGGCCTCACCGGTTCCAAAGATGTAAAAACACTGCAAGCTGCACAGTTCATCAAAATATCTCCTGCTACTCAGAAGGAAAATCACCCACATGATGTGGTGATCACTAAAGAAGCACCAAATTACAGCAGATAATTTTTTCAGCTGACAATGTATGATGATCTGACAACGATAATGACCGGAAGTGATTGATGATTTACAGTATACAGTTGACAGATAATTGATGTTTGATCATCATCGTAAAATAATGATAAAGCCTCCTGCCGTAAGCCAGGAGGCTTTTATTATTATTTAATAATTTATTTCCCATACTACTTTTATATTCGTCCTTTCTCGTCCGTCAACAGGGCGATCAGACAATAATATTACGGTTATCTATCTGCTATGGATAACCGGTTATAAAATGAATTGACTATGAACCGCTGGTTACCCATATTACTAAGCCTTGCCGGTGCATTGCTGTTATGGGCCGCATGGCCAACCTCTCCCCTTACCTTCCTGATATTCATTGCATTTATCCCTTTGCTACGGATAACAGATCTTGTAGCGCATCGTGGTAAATACTTTGGATGTATCTTCCTGACCTTATTCCTCTGGAACGTCGCCACCACCTGGTGGGTAGGCAACACTACGGTTCCGGCAAGCGGTCTTGCCGCTAACCTGATCAATACCCTGGTAATGAGTGTGCCCTTATTGGGCTATCACCGTACACGGGTGCGGGTAGGCCAGACTGCCGGATATTTTGCGCTCATAGTATATTGGTTAACGTTTGAATACATCCACCTCAACTGGGAATTCAGCTGGCCCTGGCTTAGTCTCGGTAATGCCTTTGCCATGCATCCTTCCTGGATACAATGGTATGAGTATACCGGCGTGAGCGGCGGTACGCTATGGATACTGCTCGCCAATATTCTGATCTACCACACCTGGATGCAACGCAAGCAATACCCCGTTGCAATGACCACTTTTTTGTGGAAAACTGCCTGGAAACCGGCAGCGGTTATTATTATTCCGCTGTTACTCAGTTCGCTGGTACAATACAACTTCGAGGCGCCTGAAGGGACCACTGCACGGATAGTGGTCGTTCAGCCGAATATCGATCCTTACGATAAGTTTGCGGAAGAGAATGAGGAACTCCAGCTGAAAAAACTACTATCCCTGTCTGCTCAGAAAGCCGACAGTAACACTTCATATATTATCTGGCCGGAAACTGCGTTATTCACACATGGCGTGTGGGAACACAAGCTGTCTTATGAAGATGAAACAGAACAGATCAGGCAGTTCCTCAGGCGGTACCCCAAAGCAACAATTGTTAGCGGCGCTACTACCCTGAAACGATATGATGTAACGGATGAAGCCCCTAAAATGGCCCGCAGTTCAGAAGACGGCAACTTCAGGTACGATGCGTTCAATTCCGCAATTCAGGTTGACACATCTCATGCTGTGCAGGTCTATCATAAAGCTAAACTGGTACCGGGTGTAGAGCTAATTCCTTACGCCCGTTATATGTCGTTCATGAAAGAGCTGGCATTGGATATGGGCGGTATAACCGGGGGATATGGTCTTACACCTGGCGTTGAACTGCTGGAAGACACCCGTACCCACGTAAAGGTATTACCGACAATTTGTTATGAATCCGTATACGGTGAGTTTGTAGCAGAACATGTAAGGCGTGGGGCGAACTTACTGTTTGTCATTACTAACGACGGCTGGTGGGGCGATACGGAAGGCCACCGCCAGCACGTACAATATGCGCGCCTCAGGGCTATTGAAACCCGCCGCTGGGTAGCCCGCAGCGCCAACACAGGTATTTCCTGTGTCATTGACCCTATGGGCAGGCTGCAGCAACCATTACCATATTGGAAAGAAGGAGTTATAGAAGCAAATGTAACACCGGGCGATACATTTACGTTCTATGTAAGATTTGGGGATCTTATATCCAAAGCGGCGGTTGCTTTCTGTATTGTGATGATATTGTTTAGTTTTTACCTGAAATTCAGGCCTTCCATGCCCAATTCCTGATTCCAAAATTATTTTCCAGTGTCCAATAAACCTTTGACCCGAAATACTGATCTAAAAAGCAAACCGGCAGTAGTGCTGATACATGGTTTTTCTGAGAATAACCAGATCTGGCGCGAACAACTGGATGCCTTAAGCGAACAATTTTATGTGATAGCACCCGACCTTCCCGGTACGGGCAATGTGCCTGCAACAGGCACGTTGAGCATGGAGAGCATGGCTGAATATATAAATGATCTTCTAAAAGCGGAAGGCATATCCAGAGCAGTCATAATAGGCCATTCCATGGGTGGCTATGTGGCCCTGGCCCTGGCTGAGAAATACCCTTCACTGATACAGGGATTGGGATTATTTCATTCTACGGCCGCGCCGGACAATGAGGAAAAAAAAGAAGCCCGCCGGAAATCCATCAATATGATTGAAAAGTATGGGAACGAAGCTTTTGTGAAACAGACAATGCCTAATATGTTCAGCCCTGCCTATAAAAAGCAACATCCTGAACAGATAGAGTCGTATATTCAGATGTGTTTGCAATGCCCACAGTCATCACAGGTGGCTTATTATGAGGCTATGATACAACGCCCTGACAGGACAGCTGTACTATCGTCCCTTTCCGTACCCGTTTTGTTTGTAATAGGTAAAGACGATAACGCCGTACCCATGCAGAATGTCCTGCCACAGGTATCCATGCCACGCATCAGCAGCATCCATATTTTTGAGGACACCGGGCATATGGGAATGTGGGAAGTTCCGGATGCCAGCAGACAACTATTGGAACAGTTTATTCTTTTTTGCCAACAATATTGAACGTGAAAAGAACCCTTATACTGCTTATCATTCTTTCCTTCGGGTACATAACAAGGGCTTCCCATATCATTGGGGGAGAAATGTTGTATAAGTATATCAGCCGCAATGGTGATAATCTGACCTATCAGGTTACATTGAAGCTGTTCCGCATATGCGGTAGTGGACAGAATATAGCAGAATTACCGGAATCGGTTTATTTCTCCGTTTTCGATATACAAACCAATTCACGGGTAACCCAGCCCCTGGTGCCACGCGCCAGTAAGGAACAAAAAGAGCTGGGACAGATAGATCCATGTATCGTTAACCCTCCCAATATTTGTTTTCAGATCGGTATATACGTACAGAATATAACCGTTCCTGTCAGTGACAAGGGCTATGTCGTTGCTTTTCAGAGCTGCTGCCGTGACTTCACAATGGAAAATATCATAGACACCAGAAACCCGAATGACGAACAGAATAGTCCGGGCAATGGCGCTACCTATTTTACCGAGCTGCCAGGAAAAGATGGCATTTTAAATAACTCCAGTCCATACTTCGCAAAAGATGAAGCGGTGCTTGTATGCGCCAATAAAAAATTCACATACGATTTCTCTGCGATCGATCCTGATGGGGATCAGATCGTTTATTCTTTCTGCGATGCTTATGGCGGCGGCCAGACAACCGGCCAATCAGGCATTCCTCCTGCAGCAATTGCACCTCCCTATGGCCTGATCCCTTATAAGAGTCCGTATTCCGGCAGTAGTCCGCTGGGAGCAGGAGCCACTATAAACCCGCAAACCGGCGTTATCTCCGGGACCGCCCCTAACCCGGGCAAGTATGTGGTGACCGTATGTGCTTCCGAATACCGGAATGGCAGACTGCTTGGGATACACCGGAAAGATTTCCATGTCAATGTAACTACCTGTATTAAGTCGGTCGTTGCCGCCATGCCAGAGAAATACAACGACTGTTCTGGCTATACCATCACGTTTATCAACAACAGTACAGAAGGTAAACCCTACGAATGGGATTTCGGGGATGGCCAGACCTTGAAGACGAACAGCAGCGATCCGATACAACATACCTATACACAGGACGGTACTTATACCGTAAAACTATGGGTGGACAGGCAGAGTAATTGTGGCGACAGCGCTATTGCCACGGCCTATGTATATCCCATGTTGAGGCCTGTTGTGCGGGCAAGCGGTTTATGTAGCAATACTACAACCGCTTTTGACAACACCTCCAATACCTCCAGTACCTCTGACAGAATTAACTATTTCCGTTGGGATTTCGGTGTAGAGACGACCGATACGGATACATCGCTACAGGAAGACCCACATTATCAATATCCCGGACCAGGGAACTACCAGGTGGTACTGCAGGTTAAAACAGAACAGGGATGCGAACGTTTTGACACCACCGATCTTATTATTTATGACAAGCCGCCACTGGCCACCACACCGGATACGCTGCTATGTATCCTGAATTTTATTCAACTGCACGCTGAAAGCGTAGTAGATGGCAACGTGGTGAACGGAACATATACATGGAGCCCTTCATATAATATCGATAACGCCAATACCGCCAACCCAACGATCTTTCCTAAAAGAGATACGGCCTATACCGTAACGTTCACAGACCAGACAGGGTGTAGTAACAGCAAACGGATTGCCATTGACGTGAGAGAAAAACTGGTGGTAACGACCATTGCCGACAGTACTGTATGTACAGGCGATGAAGTACATATCCGTGCATTTCCCGATGGCAATTATCCGCTCACCTGGTTCAATACGTCCACCAACGCGGAAGTTGGAACTGGTCCGGTACTGTCCATCGTTCCCCCGGCGCCGTCGGTAGGTTATACCGTAAGAGGAGATCTTGGCGACTGTAGTGGTCAGGATAATGTACAATTGCGCATAGTAGATCCTCCTGTAGCCTATGCCGGTGAAGATACTACCATTTGCTATGGTGAGCAGGTTACACTGCGTGCGACAGGCGGAAGCTCTTATCAGTGGACTCCGACAACAACATTATCCACTCCGAGAAGTGCCAATACTATTGCCCGGCCAACCGATACCACTCAATATATAGTTACGGTAACCGATGTACTGGGTTGTCCGAAACCAGTTCTGGATAGTGTAGTGATCAATGTGGTACCGCCCGTGCCTGCCTTTGCCGGCAACGATACCATTGCAATCCTGAACCAGCCATTCCAGTTAAATGCCTCCGGTGGTATCAACTATGTATGGACTCCAATAATAGGTCTGGATAACCCCAATATCTATAATCCAACTACCACCATCAATCGTGACATTACCTATACCGTAACCGTCTATACGGCAGAAGGCTGTTCCGGCCGGGATGATATTAAAGTCCGTTTTATAGCAGGCCCCGACATCTACGTTCCTACAGGCTTCTCTCCTAACGGCGACGGCCAGAACGATATTTTCCGTCCACTTCCCGTAGGTATCGTACAGATGGACTTCTTCCGCGTATATGACCGCTGGGGAAAGCTTATGTTCAGTACCACACAGTATATGAAGGGATGGGATGGGTACTTTAATGGGTCTCCCGCAGCGGTAGGCAGCTACGTTTGGGTAGTACAAGGTAAAAATGTAGATAACGAAACTGTATTAAGAAAAGGAACTGTAACACTTGTCAGATAGAAATAACTTCATTTAATTACATACTATCAACTGTAATGATCTACTGTACAAGTACTTCCAAAGTCGCATGAACACTGGAAAAAATGATTTTATTAACGGTGGATTTTTTTGTAAATTCCTATAAGAAAGTCATTTTTACGTTATGCGCCCCTTTTGATGTACCGACTCCTTATTCTGGCTATTTGCTGCACCTTTGTCTACGTTAGAGCAGATGCTTACCATATAATTGGCGGCGAAATTTACTATGCATATCTGGGCACCGCCGGCGACGGCAAATACAGATATGAGATCGTCCTCAAGTTATACCGGGATGCCGACTTTACCTGCGGTCCCATTCAGGGATGTCTTGATCATTTCGAAAATCCAGTTCCAGTCAATATTTATAGTGCCAGCGGCGTCCGTATTGTCAATGCCAGACAACTCTATATCAGCGAAACAAAATCCCTCCGTGATACCCTCAAAAATCCCTGCCTGGCTCCCCGCACACAAAACCTGGAAGTAGCCTATTACCGGGATACTGTCGAACTACCAGCCTCCAATGGCGGATACTATGTCACTTACCAGCGCTGTTGCCGTGGGGAGAAGCTTACTAATATCTATGATTCCGAGCATGAGGGATCTACCTTCTATACCGTCATTCCGGGAGTAGAAAAGAGGCCGACCAACAGCAGCGTGCATTTCAAACAGGACGGTGCGATCGTTATCTGTAACAGTCTGCCTTTTACCTTTGATTATTCTGCTTTCGATCCGGATGGGGACAGTCTTACCTACAGTCTTTGCAGTGCACTCACAGGAGGCTCTACACGCAGTGAGGGAGTAGCAGCCAATCCACCTCCATATAATTCTACCGTCAATTATGTAACACCCTATTCGGGCGCCAATCCAATGGGCGGTGCTCCGCAGATATCCATAGATAATCATGGTATGCTCCGAGGTACACCTAACCGCCAGGGAAAGTTTGTCATTTCCGTTTGCGTAAGTGAATATGACCGGCGTACGAAAATATTACTCGGCACACACCACAAAGACCTCTTGCTGACAGTCTTCAATTGTACGACCAACATCAGCGCTGGCTTTCCCGATGTGCTCATGAACTGCGTGGCCAGCCCTGACCTGGGTGTCACCATTCCCAATTACAGTAATGCCGGCTTTACTTCCAGTTATTATTGGGATTTTGGCGATGGTACCGATACCATCACTTTTGATAAAGCTGTCTTCACTCACCAGTTCCCCGACACCGGCATTTTCCCTGTGAAACTGGTGGTCAACCGCGGACTTTCCTGTACTGACAGCGTAACTGGTTTTGTTCACAATTATCCGGGTTTAAATGCTGATTTTACGGTGGAAGGTCTTTGCCGTGGAAAACCTATCCGCTTCAATGATGTTTCCACCTACACCTATGGCAAAATTACCAGCAGGCGTTGGGACATTGGTATACCTGATGCACCACAGCCAACCAGTGCTGTCAGTACTCAAATGAATTACGTCTACCAGGAGGGAGGCACATATACCGTCACACTCTCCCTGCTTACAGACCGATCGTGCAGTGCGACACTTTCCAGGGAAATCACTGTCTATGAGGTCAATCCTTTCGCGGGCAATGACACCATCCTCGCCAAAGGACAGCAACTGCAACTGAATGCGACCGGTGGGGAATTCTATGCCTGGTCGCCACCGATTGGCCTGAACAATATAAACGTTTCAAATCCTGTCGTCAGTGGCAACGATGACATCACGTACCTGCTGCAAGTCTCGAACTCACAGGGATGTATTGGCTATGATTCGATCAATATCAAGTATTACACCGGTCCGGAAGTATACGTTCCTACCGCCTTCAGTCCAAATGGCGACGGACAGAACGATCGTTTCCGGTTTGTTCCTGTCGGCATTACAGAATACGAATACTTCCGCATCTTTAATCGCTGGGGACAGGAAGTATTTTCCTCCACCGACTTCCGCAAAGGATGGGACGGTACTATCAAAGGCATGCCAGCACCAGTTGACACCTATATCTGGATACTTGCCGGAAAAGATTTAACCGGTAAAAGCATTTTAAAGAAAGGCACTGTAACTTTGGTGAAATAAAATCGATCTATGGCAATAGTTTTAATTACCGGAGCTACCTCTGGCTTTGGTGAGGCGTGCGCAAAGAAGTTCGCTGCGAATGGTTATGATTTAATTATCACAGGAAGAAGAGAGGAGAGATTAACAACATTACAGCAACAGTTACAACAGGAATATAAGATTGCCGTATTACCACTTTGTTTTGATGTGAGAGATCAACAGGCTGTAAACAGCGTATTAGGCAATATACCTGACAAATGGAAAGCTGTCAGCATCCTTATCAATAACGCCGGACTGGCCCTCGGTTTCAGTACAATTGAAGATGGAGATGTGTCTGACTGGGATACCATGATCGACACCAATGTGAAAGGCTTACTTTATGTTTCCAGAGTGGTGATCCCCTGGCTCAAAGAACAGGGCAAAGGACATATCATCAATCTTGGCTCTACTGCCGCTAAACAGGTGTATGCCAAAGGACATGTCTATTGTGCAACCAAAGCTGCAGTAGATTCTATTTCACAAGGCATGCGTATCGACCTGCTTCCCCACCGTATCAAGGTAACTGCTGTACATCCCGGAGCTGCAGCTACAGAGTTTTCAGAAGTGCGATTTAAAGGTGACAAAGAAAAAGCTGACAACGTTTATAAAGGCTTCCAACCTTTAACCGGTGAGGATGTAGCAGACACAATTTACTACTGTGCCACTTTACCACCTCACGTATGCATCAATGATCTGGTAATGACTTGCCTGCAACAGGCTAATGCCTATTACTTCGATAAAGAGTAAAAAATGTTAATATAACACTTAGATGTTATTTTGAATGTAACCTTTTGTATTTATATTTGAAACAATTAACGTATATGAGGGGCTATTTGTGAGTATTGTATTTGAGGCTGCTTAAGATATACCTCCGCGCGGAGGTGCAACTAACTAACTATTTTAACGTTTTGATGATGCCGACTATCTATCCTAAAAAACCATATCCCTATGCTTACATTTGCAACACTGTATTTGTTGCGCCTTTACTATCCCAGGTGGAAAGCAGAATGGCGCTTCTACTCCGACAGATCTAAAAGGAATAACTACGGTCGCTGGGCTACTCGCCAGGATTGGGCCGGAGCTTTTAGTTACTGAGAAATGAATCTAATCCCGCCGGTGTAAGCCGGCGGGATTTTTTTATATAGTTACTTCACTTATTCATCTGCACACAACGTACCTGCTGTACCTCTCCCTCACGCTGTGTATAAGCCACCAGCACAGTATGATCATCTACACCTTTTATCACCGGGTAAGACGCATAAACAGAATCTGGTGTGAGCAATCCGGTGTCCAGTATTTTACCAGCACCATCCCTCAACTGAAAGCCTACACGGCTATTAAATGTACTCTTTACTTTCACAGGCTCATCCCAAACCAGCATGATCTTATTATCGGCCAATGCAGTGATCTGCGGATGTTTCGCTAATGGTACCGAACTTACTTTTTGCTTATGGGTATATGTCCTGCCATTGTCCATAGACTGGCAGTAATACACTCCTTCTCCTCCTCCCATGGTAAACCAGGCAAAGTGCATCCCTTCCTTATTTTTCACCATAGCAGGCCCGGTATGGGGGCAACCTCTTACCACCCAGTTATCTGCACTGATCCTGTTCATTTCAGAGAAAGAGGCCCCTCCGTCTGTAGATACCATGTGTACCATATCGCGGATAGAGTCATTGATGATATCCCTGAAAGCAATATGAATACCTCCCTGGCCATCCGTATAGAGATCTGTCCTGCAACATTGACAAACAGTTTCCGCCAGTGACTTCTCCTGTTTAAAGCCTTCATGACCGGCAGTAACCGCATAATACAGGGAAGACCCTTCTGCATCAATATCCTTTCTGTTATCAAGCCATATAGCAGCAGCTTCGCCACTGGGCAATAAAGCAATATCAAAATACCGTTGATCATAACTACCGGTATCTGTTACCAGGGGCTGTGCGGGCAACCAGCTTTTCCCTCCGTTTAAAGAGCGGGTATAAAATACCCGGCCGGCATATTTATTACGCGCATCATCCTGCTCTACACCATAAATCGCAATGATTTCTCCATCCGGTTTAAACACTATCTTAGGCATATTCTCGGCATGCGGCAATATGCCGTTTGCTGTAGGCACCTGTAGTGGTGCAGAAAAGGTACTGCCTCTGTCAGTTGATATGGCATAATACAATGTACCTGTATCAGCTCCCTGTTTTGTCTCCACCCAGCTGATCACAGTTTTACCATCTGTAGTTGTGGTCAGATAAGGACAAGAGGCATCCTGTACCGGATGTGATAACACTTGTATTTTTCCCTGCTTGCTGTTACAAGCTGCTGTGCAGATAGTCAGTAATACCAACCATTTTCTTATTCCCATCGTTGTCAGTTTTTACCGTTAAATGTATAAGCAACACCTATGTTAAAAGTACGTTTCGGTCCTGGTCTGTAAGTTGTGCTATAAGTCGTTTTTTCTGCCGTAGTAGCATAGATCGCATCTGCTGCATTGCGACAGTTAACCCAACATTCAAGATTCCTCCAGCCATAACCAGTACGGAAGTTCAGCAGGTCGTAACCTCCATAGTAGCGGGTATTCTGTGGGTCCATGTAATAGCGGCTCACATGCTGCCATTCTCCTCCTAATCTGAACCCACGCAGGAATCCCGGTTTCCAGGTGATCTCCGTATTAGTGATCACTTTCGGCGCTCCACTCATCCGGTTATCGTCATAGCTCACGCCTTTCTCGATATACTCATTGAAGAAGTGTTCTGCATACTGACCACTGCAACGGATCCATAATGAGCGCACCGGTGAATAACGCACGTTCCATTCTATGCCCCGGTGCGTTGTACGTCCGGCATTACGGTTCTCATAAGATCCGTCATCCAGTTTCACACTAATGATCTCATTTGTTCCCTGCATATTATACACACCTATGTCCACATACCCTTTATCATTAGCAAAACCAAACCAGCCGCCCGCTTCATAATTACGGTAGGTTGCAGGTTCAAGGGTCGGGACCTTCACTCCTCTGTACAATTCTGATATATTAGGCGGTGCAAAGCCGACACTATAATTAGCATACAGTCCGCGGCTCTTTCCAAAGTCGTACGTCAGTCCCACTTTCGGCGTCAGTGCATTAAAGTTGTTACGTTCATCAGGAGCACCTGTGAATGCGGATGGTGTAAGATGATTATCAAAATCATAATCCATCCTGTCATAACGAAGTGCTGCCACCAGTTTCAAACCGCGCAGTAATTCCATATCAAACTGTGCATAGGCCGCTGTATTGAGCAGCCCTACATTATAATCTGTCAGCAGTGAATCAGACTTTGTATAACCTGTATAATAACCTGCGGCATCGCGATCTATATCAATAAACTCTGAATAGTAAGTTGCAGGACTGTAATCTGCACTCACGCCGGCAATCAAAGATGCATGTCTCCAGGGAAACTGTTTCTTATGTTGTATGATCAGCCCATAACTGTTAAAGCTGTCGTCATTGATCTCACCGGTAGCTTTCAGTGGATTCTGCTGGTTGTTTTTAATAGCATAAAATGGATTCTGACCTATGCTGTTGTTACGGAAGAATGCCGTGACAGTAGTTCTGTTTGTTGTACTCCAGGCATGCTCCAGCGTACTTCTGTAGCGGAATGCATTTACCTTACGGTAAGAGAATGTCTGGAAGTTGCGATAATCTTTAGAATAAAAATGGGCGCTATCCAATCCGCCTACCTGGTCTGTATAATAGTCGGTCAATGTAGCAGAGTTGATCCATTTCGTCCGTTCGTTTATCTGATAATCCGCCCGCAATGTAAAGGCCAGCTTATGAAAATCACTGTGGTCCATATAACCATTGCGCTGGTCAGCGTAGTAACCACCGAAGCTTATACCTACTTTATTAAATGTACTGGAAGCACTAAAATCGGTACGCTTATATCCACGATCACTGATCTCTGCCTGTATCCTGGCCATAGGCTTCAAAGACGGTGCTGCAGTAATGAAGTTCACCGCACCTCCTACGGCCTCACTGCCATATAAGGATGATGCAGGCCCTCTCACTACTTCAATATTACGTAATGCGGCCTGGTTGATCTCGATCAGTGCATTGTGGTTAAAGTCGCCAATTGTACGGATGGGAATACCATCTTCCAGATAAAGGAAGAGACTTTTGTACCCAATGGGCTGCCTGATAGCCATTGTATGCTGTTCATTACCCAGGTCCACCATGTATACACCACTGACCTTATTCAGTAATTGTTCCAGAGAGGTTGCTTTTGTATCCCTGATCTCCTGCGTCGAAATGGTGCTTATAGCTACAGGTGCGTCCGTACGGGACTGCTTGTCCCGGCTTGTGGTCACAATAATTTCATTCAGACTTGCAGTAGCAGGCGTCAATGAAACGATAAATGGCTGCTGTGTCTTTATTGCCAGCTTCTGTGACTGATATCCTACAAATGATACTTTAACCGAATCATCGGCTTTACTACCATTCAGTACAAAACGTCCGGTAGCATCTGTCTGGCACCCTTTATCTGCATGTAATAACTGCACGGTCACACCCGGCAATACTTCTCCTGTCTGCGCGTCAATCACACGGCCCTGCACCTGCGCATGTGATTGTACAAATAACAATACTCCTGTTATTATCAGTAATAAATATCTCATAAGTTCAAAAGTTCAACTAACCGCATGTCATTGCATGGCAGGCAGTATAATGCCACAGCCAATCAAATGCCATCACGGTCATTAGTTGTCAAATAGTAAATAAATGGAAGGAATTATATATGAGATCGCTCATGGTTATATGCCATGTAGTCGCTCATATGTACACATCACAATAAAAATGTTGTTTTGGCTGAGCTTAAGCCTGAGGTGGGTGGAAGAAAGAGAATAAAGGAGTATGCAGTTCAGGATCCTGATAATAAACAAAGAGTTCTGACGAAGGGGC
Organism: Chitinophaga sp. S165; assembly: GCF_003182155.1. GTDB lineage: Bacteria > Bacteroidota > Bacteroidia > Chitinophagales > Chitinophagaceae > Chitinophaga. The sequence goes on along the minus strand of NZ_QGTG01000008.1, from coordinate 61,143 downwards.
GATGGGCTTAAAGTTAAACTCCTGCAATGCGTCTATATAAGACACTTCATACTTTTCCTTGCCCGTGGTACCGTTCTGTTGTTGCTGCTCATCTTGCTGCAGCTTCTTTCTCAGGTAACATTTACCGTTACAGTGCATGTCAGGCTTGTCCCTGTTCTCGCAAAGTACACTCGCAATGTATGCCTGGTCTATTTTATACTTCACCATAATCACCACCTGGCTGAAGTTTTGCAACAACAAGCCCAGGAATACTGATATGGCGAAAAAATATCTCACGGCACAAAAATAGGTTAACAATGCGCCAATTTCAAATGATATATGTCATATTACTAAAAGACACAGGCTGAACGTTTGAACGTTCAGCCTGTGCATGCATGATATATAATTACGCTGTTATTGAGCCAGCATAAATCTCAATGTCAAACCACCCCTTGTATTGGTGATCGGATAAGCAGTCGAAATAACCGGTATTGTTTGCCGGCGATCATAGAAGAAACGGAGGTTCAGACGGTTGTTCACCACATAGTCAATTGATGGCGATATACCGATCACTTTCTGTCCGCTTGTCGGGATCACCAGGTCGGCATCCAGCCTGTTGTTCACCGTCTTATCATCACGGAAGCTCATGTCCAGCCTGAAGTTCATATCGTTCTGTACCTTCTTGCCGTCTTTAGCCTGTCCCAGGAATGCGAATGTCACATTACGTAAACGATAGCTACCTCCCAGCGTTAATTCCGTAGAACGGAGCTCCGTCAGCTGGTAGTCGATCAGGCTAAGACTGAGTGAACGGCTCTTCTTGAACTCCATACGCAGATTCAGACTGCTCGTGAAAGTAACATCTATACCCAGTAACGGTGCAAACTGTTCCGTCATCGTGATATTCGGTATCAGGAAGTAAGGAATGTAGTTGCCTGACACGGTATCCACAAATCCCGGATAACCTGCCAAACGTGGATCTTCATACAACAGTGCGGAGTTGTAAGAGCTCATGCTCAAACTTCCCACATATGCATGTGTCAGAGACACATTGGTAAAGATGGATTTGAATGGTTCCAGTTTGGTCAGACCGTTATAAGCGATACGCCAGTTAGGACGTGGTATATAGTTACTGAAAGGATTACTGCGCACACTTGACAGACCGGCACTTCTCAACAATCCTATCTTCTCAGGGCTCTTACCAGTATATGCCGCCAGGAACGCAGGTACCAGCACATCCTGAGCATAACGTCCGTAACCATAACGATAGGTAGGATCTTTCGGATTATTAGTTGGTACGCCAGGATCGGTATTATAAGGATTCAGGGCCCCCAGACGGTTAGAGATCGTCTGACGGTAACGTTCAAAGTCCTTAAAGGTCTGCGTTGTACCTGATTCAGCGTCAATACCTCCGAAGATGGTCTTGATAGCCATATAAGAGATCTCAAATCCACCCGCATCATAAGGGCTTAAGTGTTGGAAGCCGGAATCAGGCAGGTTCTTGAACAACTCAGTATGCGTCTTGGTAAAGGACTTGGTCATACTCAGGTCAATACGAAGATCATTAGCTGGTTCCAATTGCGCCTGTATCTGCCAGCGCTGTGTGAATTGTTGTTGATATTGGATGTTAAAGGTTGTGTCCGGAGTGATCAGGCCTTTCTTCGCAAAATCGTCCAGCCATGCTTTGTCAGGTTGCTTACCGAACACGAATGGCACACCCGGCGCCCAGCTGGCCCAGTTCATACCCAGTATCTTGGTACTATCAATATAACCAGGTAAACGGGTACCGCCATTTTCAGAATAATCGAGACTGATACGTTTGAGAGACAACAATGGCTTCATCACCGCTTTCAGGATTGGTGATATTTCCGGATTGTTGTCCTGTTTCGCCGGTTGCTGTTTATTCTGGTTGCCGGCCATTCCCGGTCTGTTATTATTATTCGGCTGCGGTTTCTTCTTCACCTGTACGCCGGTAATGGCTCGCAGGAAGGCCGATTTACTATACAACTCTGAGAACTTGAATTCCGCCATTATTGTTTTCTGGTTGGAGTTCTCGATTGCATTACCCAGATATTTTGCCAGGAGTGAAGCACCCGTCCAGCGGTAGTCTGTCGAATACCCCAGGGCAATGCTCGTCCAGCTAAGTAAAGGCAGCTTACTTGTTGGCAGTGTATAGGTAATGTTTGCTGTATGATAGTAATTGGTGGTCCTTCCCAGTTTGAAGAAATTATTCCAGAGACTGTCTTTCTTCTCTTTAGAATTCAGACGGCCTGCCGGTTCGTCAACACGTGCATTGTTCACGGCATTGAAATCAATGCTCAAGCTGCGTGACAGATCCCATTTCAAACCATAGTACCTGTCAAATGTGAAGTACTTGTTGAAAGTCTCCGGCAATTTATAAGTACCATCTCCTCCCACGTTACGGATACGTGTAGCGCCGAACTGGCGGGTCACATCTACCCTGAAGCTGATGAGCGATGGTATGTAGTTGAAGTTAAAGTCACGGATCAGGTCAAGCCACGGCGTTTTCGTCTTGAATACCTTCTTGAACGGTGTAATGAACTTACTCTGACCAGTGAAAGTATATCCCAGACCTCCGCGATGTTTTGTCAGCTCATCACTTTCAATGATCGGATTATGGCTGGTGCTCTGTGTAAATGAATAGCTGATATCAAAGTTCTCAATATCCCAGAGGCGGTTCCTTTTTCTATTCAGGTTCAGGCGACGCACATTGGTGAAGTTGAGACTCTTAATAGCGGTGAAATCTTCTGCAGCCTTGCGGATGGAATCACGTTCGTAATCACTCCGCGCCATTCTTAACTTATCCTTCAGTTTGATGTCCAGATCGTAAGGATCATATTCCGGTCTGCTGACAGCTTGCGAATAACCGGCATAAACAGGAATGGACAGGCTTACTTTTTTAGGCAGCAGTTTACCCAGGTCGAGGTTAGCGGCGGCATCGTATTGCAGATAGTTATCGCGGAAGCGTTCATTCACACGCTGGTCAAGGTTACCGAAACCTGCCGTATGCATGTTACCGGATACACTCACAGTACCCAGGTCGGCCAGCTGTACATCCACACGGCCCATACCGGCATAACCACCTTTCTCATCAAGACCGGACAGGCGAAGTTCATTGAACCATACCTCACCACACTTTTCTATACCATCATCTTTAGGGTTGGTCACACCTAACATGATACTTCTTACATCGCCGAGGTTCGGATTACCGATCACGCTCATGTAGTTCCCCTTTTCATCCTGCTTGGTGTATGGTAGTTGAGGCGAACAGTTATCACACTGATTACGCTCCTGTTTCAACTGTGTCAGATTGCTCATCAACAGGTCCATATCGTTAATTTCCGGCCAGATGTCAGAAGGCGTGTGAGGTCCGCCCCAATTGGTGATCTTCAGCGGTATCTGATATTCATAGTAGTTCTCAACAAAGTCACTACCCATACGGATGATTGCGCGCAGATCCCCATCTTTCAGACCATTTGGATCATTGGAAGGTTCAGCGTGCAAATACATCTGAATACGTTTATACTGGCGCAGGTCCATATTCAGATTCTTGGATACTCCGCGGGTATCACCGTCTGCCAGTTTACATACCTGAATGGACATAGACTGTTCATTCAACTGTAACACGGTACTATTGGTGCTCACCGTATTCTGACGCACAACTCCCGGAGGCAGCACATAAGGGATTGGCTTACGGGAAGAGTTCTCTTCGATATTTACAGCGGAAGTATTGAAAGTAGTTGTTTCGTCATTCGGAATAGGATCGCCGGGTTGCAGCTTATAGTTATACTGACGCCATTGGTTACGCACCAGTTGCAGTTTAGCGAAACGAACAACCACAGAGTCCTGGAAGCCGGTCAGGAACATACGCATGAAACGGATGGACTTGAAATCAGGAATATTTCCCACCTTCTTGCTAAACTGGCTTACCGGCACTTTGAACTGGTACCAGTTCTCTATTGTTTTCTGTCCATCTGCCAGGGTCACTTCTGCAGGGATCTTATCCACAATGTAATTAGTACCTACCGTCATGTTCGGTCTCAGGTTCACGCGATACTGGAAATACTCTTCCGTTTCGTTCAGCGTATTATCCCTGTTAAGGTCTTCCGATTCTGGAATGTTGGTTGCTGCAGAGGAGTAGGTGGTATTTTGTGAAACCGGGGAGTTACCTTCCGAATTGCTGAACAGTTTATAACGTTGCAGGATCGGCGTATTGGCATAATCCCTGTAGTGCTTGTAGTTATCGGCAGACGGGTCAATCACCGCAGCCTTGTAAACATCTGAATTTGTTCCAAAGTTTGCCGCCAGCTGATCAAGATATGACTTGCGGAAAGTCAACTCATCACTATTAGGTAAACCATCATAACCAACGTCCTGATACCCACGGATCTCCGGATCGTTATCGAAAGCCTGTGTGATCTGTTGCTGGAACTTTGGAATACGCCCCCAGCGGGAAGAGTCAGTTTTATTCAGCTCCGTAGTCGGATTTGGCAACCCGTTCTCGAAGAACTTACGGGAATCTTTCAGGATATCTTCAGATACGTTACCCAGGTTAAAATACAATTGCCCACCGGTACTGTTAGCATTATCTCCCAGGAATGGATCCTGTATCCAGAACTCAATGAACTCTACGTTCTGTGTCTCGAAGTCACTGTTGTCGATCGCACGCATGATACCACCCCATTTCTTCTCAGGATGTGCCAGGCGGCCCTGTGCGTTAATGCTGTCTCTGCTGGCTACAAAATTGTAAGGGCCTCTTTCTTCCGGATAATACGCCAGATCGAGTGTACTTAGCTGGCTCTGACCGAAGTCGGTGGAGCGATTGGCAAATACTTCTTTCTGATACACCAGGCGTACACGCGGATCGGATTGTTCCCGTTCGGTAATACCGTCAGGTAATGCCGGCGATTTCGGGATCTGAAGGGTAGGTTCAATAATATACCAGGCCAGTCTTGCCCTCTGAGAGCCATAGCCGAGATCATTACTTCTGTCGGCTTCAGGGAACAGTATATTTCCCGCACTGTCACTTGCATCTTTTGGAGTAGAAGCCAACGCCCAGGCTGTAGCCGGGAATTTCAAGTCGTAACCACTCTGGGAACCTTCGAAATCATCTATGAATATCTGTCCCTGACCACTACCTGCAGCATTTACCAGTTTACTGTGCCCCGGGAACAACTTGGCCACCTCACCGGTGAACATGATATTGGAAGGGGTATTGCTCTGGTAGTTAGGTAGTTTGTTCAGGAAACGCGTCAGTCCTTTCCATTCGGAGTTATAGTTCGCGTCGAAACCTACTACCGTGTTCTTGATAGGATCTTCGCCATAGTTCACTTTCTGATAGTAAGGCCTTTCACTCATTCTGGCGATGGTAGAACCCAACGTCAGTTTATCATTTACCACATAATCGAAGCGGGTACCGAAGTAGTTCCTCACCTGCGTACCAAAGGCTGCATTGTTTTCAAACTGCACATTAATAGCTACCCCGGAGTTCAGGATACCAGCATTGATGATCTTGATACGACCCAGGTTATAGTCGATGATGAAGTCCACATTCTCACGCAGTTGCTGTCCACCGGCAGTCACCGTTACAGACCCCGGAGGAATATTATAACCTCCCAGCTGGATCTCGGACGAGTTGCTGGATTTATAGGATCCTTTCAGGATATATCGGTTCAGCTGTGGGAACTGTTGGGCCACTACTTTAATGGAGTCATACAGTACACGGTACAGGTACTGCCGTTCCAGGGCGGCATCGCCTCCGAAGGCTTTCTGAATGCCCTGGGCGAATGGTTCCAGTTGCGGGAACATGATACGCCCCGTCTGGGAATTGATGGTATAGCCTTCAACATAGTCAAACACACCATCCGGCTGCGGGTCGTTCTGGTTATTCAGCCTGTCCAGGTTCAGAATGGAGATGAGCGGTGCTCCTTCCCACACTCCCTGTGCATCCGGTATGTAACGTTTATCACTCGGTGCACGGGAATCGGTGCCCGGGTCTTTATAATATACGTCCAGTTTAAAATCCGCCCTGTTGATCTGATAAGCGCCTGTTGAATAGATGTTCTTCATCATCAGGTCCCAGATAGGCAGGTGCGGACGGGCGGAAGTAGCTTTCAGCAATTTCAGGAACAGGATACGCTGATTGGCACTGTTGGTCTGATCTGGCGGAATATCCTGTGAAAACTCACCCACCTGGTAAACACGACCATTATAAGTGTACTGGTATGCAACGGCCAAAACTTCATCCGCCTGCAATTGTTGATTGAGCGAGATGAAGCCTAACTGCCTGTTAATAGTATATTCTGTAGAGTCCAGTTTTCGGGCGAAAGTCTTTTCATATTCCTGGACGGCCTGTAGGCCCAGACCTTGCAAGCGGCTGACGACTGTTCCCGTATAACGGCTCATAGGGTCTGATATGATCTTGGAATAGAGATCATTCACCTTATTGTCCGTAAGCCTGGAATTAGTTAATACGTTAATGGAGGTATTAAAAGGGCGGTATTCTCCCAAATCCATCAAACCGACGATATCTCTTGCATTAGTCGTAGCACCTGTTTTATTGGTCACCCAAACCTCTATTCTGTTTACATAGGCCAGTGACCTGATGATCGGCAGGTTACTAACAGCGTTATTGAAAGTATCACGGAAGAACTGCCCCATCAGGAAGTGACGGTTGTCTTCGTACTCGTCTGCTCTCAGTGTAAAATCCTGTACCTGGGTACCACCCTTGATCAATAGGTTCTGTTTCTGCGACTTCTGGTTAGACAGTACAGAGGTGACCGTCAGACGACCGAACTGCAGTTGGGTTTTGATACCAAAAAGAGATTGTACCCCGGAAATAAGGGAGCTACGCAAAGGGAAGCTAACGTTACCGGCCTCTATCTTTTTGATGATCTCGTCGTCGTAACCAGTATATTCCAGTTTGATCTGGTTCTCAAAGTCAAAGGTAGACTGCGTATTATAGTTGGTGATGAGTTTCAGCTTGTCCCCTATCTTACCGGTCAGGTTCATATTGATATTCATATCAAAAGCGAAACCTCCCGTTCTACGGGCCTGTTCTGTGAGCACAGGGTTCTTGATATTCTGACCTTCATAACCGAAAGTCAACTCCAGGCTTCCCTGGGGCTTGATATCCACTTTATTACCACCGAAGATCCTGTCAAACAGTTTGCTGCCTTTGTACAATTCGGGTCCGTCTCCTTTCTGGTTCAGCGATCCGAGGGTGCTGGCTCTTTTACGCCAGTAATCCTCTTCACTCTTAGCAGACTGAAGTTTATAGAATTCGTCGAAGCTGAGATATGTTGGATTGCGGTAGTAGTGGTCGCCTATCTTTTCTGTTACTGTATATTGCTTGGTGACGGGATCATAATCAACAGTACGGGATAAGCCTGCAGGATCTTTTAAATCAATCTGATTCTTGACAGGATCTGTAATACTGGTACCGTAACGGTCTTTTATCGGAAACTTCAGCGTATCCTTTTTAACGGTATCTAATGCCGCCGGTGTGATGTTTGGTTGCCAGTATTTCTTAGTATAGTTGTTAGAATAACCCGAACGATTCCTTGCCGCAGTATCAAAAATAAACAAAGAAACAACTCCTATTACTGCAATAGCACCATAATATGTCTTTCTTGACAAGAGAAATAGGTTTTTATAGAGGTCAGGGTAATAAATATTTATAGACCTTTCAGCGACTTTTTAATGAGCGCCTCGAGGTCTTGCAATAGTGGTTCAGCTTTTAGCACTTTATTAATAGCCTGTTCGGCCACGTTTCTGGCTATTCCTAATGTGACTAATGCATTTAACGCATCTTCCTGAATTGTATTGTTTGGTGTTACAGATATTTGGTGACCGGTATCTTTCTGTTTACTGATCTTGTCTTTTAATTCCAGAATTACCCGTTTTGCCGTTTTAGCCCCGATCCCTTTTATACTTTCGAGCATTTTTTCATTCTCCATAGCGATAGCCCGTTGAATATCTTCAGGTTGCAGGGAAGATAACATCATCCGGGCGGTATTGGCCCCTATTCCTGAGACGCCTATCAATAACAGGAACATCTGACGTTCCGCTTCGTCAAAAAAGCCATAAAGCGTATGTGCATCCTCCTTGATATGCAGGTAAGCCAGCAATTTGCAGCTTTCCAATCCCTGTATGCGGGAATAGGTATTAAGACTGATCTGCACTTCGTATCCAACCCCTTGAACATCAATATGCACCATAGCCGGGGATTTATAGGACAGTTTTCCGTTGAGGTAAGCAATCATACAGGAAGATAAAGGTTTCTAATGTTTGGCAAACCTAGTAAAAATTTAGCAAGAACGGGGCAGTAAGTAACCTTATACTTACATTTACAAATTCTTATGTATTTTTACGCCTCGTTTAAAACATCTATTTTATTAATATGAACAAAATAACGGCCGCTATTACAGCGGTAGGTGGTTATGTACCTGACTACGTGCTCACTAACAAGGAACTGGAAACACTGGTAGATACAACAGACGAATGGATCGTTACCCGTACGGGGATTACAGAAAGAAGAATACTGAAGGGAGAACGTAAAGGAACTTCTGAGTTATGTGTACCGGTAGCCCAGGAAATATGCCGTAAAAGAGGGATCAGCCCGGAAGAGATCGACCTGCTGATCGTGGCCACGGTTACGCCAGACATGGTGTTCCCGGCTACTGCCAACATTGTAACTGATAAAATAGGTGCTAAAAACGCCTTTGGCTTTGATATCAGTGCTGCCTGTTCCGGCTTCCTGTATGCACTGGATACAGGTGCGCGTTTCATCGAAAGCGGACGCTATAAGAAAGTAATGGTGATCGGAGCTGATAAAATGAGCTCTATCATTGACTATACTGACCGTACTACCTGTATCATCTTCGGTGATGGCGGCGCAGGAGTGTTGCTGGAACCTAACACAGAAGGTCTGGGCGTAATTGACAGCATCCTGAAAAGCGATGGTCATGGTCGTGAGTACCTGCACATGAAAGCCGGCGGGTCAGCACAGCCTGCCAGCATTGAAAGTGTGACCAACAGGGAACATTACGTATACCAGGAAGGTAAAATGGTGTTCAAATACGCAGTAGCCAACATGGCTGATGCCGCACACGACATCATGCAGCGTAACCACCTGACCGCCGATGATATCTCCTGGCTGGTACCTCACCAGGCAAATAAGCGTATCATCGATGCTACCGCTGCCCGTATGGGTTTGCCGGAAGATAAAGTAATGATGAACATTCAGCGATATGGTAACACTACCGCCGGTACGTTGCCACTCTGCCTGTGGGATTACGAAAAGCAACTGAAGAAAGGTGACAACCTGGTACTGGCTGCCTTTGGCGGCGGATTTACCTGGGGCGCCAGCTATCTGAAGTGGGCCTACGATCCGAAATAATTTATAGTCAGGAATTAGGGATCCGGACGAACTAAACTCCGTTCCGGTCCTTAATTCCCCTATATCAGTTGAATGAAGGCAAACTATACCCCAGCCTCAGTTGCACTCCCTCTACTTCTGCACTGATATGTCCTCCCATTTTGTCCATAAAGTCCTTACAGATCACCAGCGTTACCGACATATCATCTCCCCTTCTGTATTCAAATAAGTGAGCTGCCATTTGCTGCGTAAACGATCTTACCGTAAGAATGATTTCCACCTTCACCAGGTCGTCCTCTATAGCCCTTACCTGTATCCGCTCATTACCGGCTGAAAGCTTTACTGCACAATGCAACAAACTGCGATTAATGAACAATAACATTTCCTGATCGCCCGCCAGGTAAAGACCGGGAGGTATATCCAGCATTATCTGCCGGTGATCAATATGATGCATGGCATCTTCAAAAAGCAAGGACAGATCACAGGGCGCCGGACTATACACAAACCCGGACAGCTGGGCCTTGATCCAGCGCAGGATATTATCAAAAATGATCAGCGTCTTCCGGGAAGAGATCACCGCCTCATCAATGATCTGCTGCATAGAAACCTGGTCCATATCCTTATTTCTGAACATAACAGATACGCGGATAATATTATTCAATGGCTCCCGGAAATCGCGCGCCAGAATAGCTATAAGTTTGTTCTTGAAGTCATCATGTATATTCAGCTGCTGATTCTTTTCAGAGATGGCATCGTTCATTTCCCGCAACAGGCTTTCCTGCTTGCGTAACTGCTTATAAGACCGATAACGGGCATACGTGAAACCCGCCATCAGCAACAGTACTCCCACCATAAACCCAATCAGTTGCTGGCGGCTCTTGCGCTTCATATTGGCTTTATTGATCTTCTGCTCCTGCACCTTATTACTCAACTCCCATTCATTCAGCTCCTGCTCTTTCATGAAATAATCCAGGTAGTTCATATGGTTGCTGGATTTCAATTCCAGCTGCTTTCTCACCAGTTCCCACAGGGCTCCGCCGTAATAAGCTTTCTTTGCTTCATTGCTGCCGGAAGCATAGTGACGGTATAGACTGGCAACCGTAGGTAGCATCATGTTCAGATAACCCGCCCGGTTGCCTATCGCAAATGCCTTTTCTTTAGCTGGTACAGCGTTGGCCGGATAACCGTTCTGCTTATATATGTCAATATGTTCCAGCATATCTATGGCCACTACAACCAAACCCTCCTTCAACGCCTTATCTGCCAGTTCGTTGATCTTCTGCACTGCCCTGGCGCCTTCGCCCTCCTTCATCCACTCGTCGGCTTCTAATGCCTGTATGTAATAGGCTTCCCGACTGCCGGGATATTTACGGATGATGTCGTTTGATCTTTCCAATGCCCATCTCACCGAATCCTTACGGGTACTGTCACCCTCAAAACGAATGGCATAATTGATCAGTACCAGACTATAAATAGAATCCTGCGTCAATGTTTTTCCCAGTTCCATGGCCTGGTACAAATACTGATTTGCTTCCGGTTTCATGCCATTGTAAAGATGGAACACACTGAGGTTCATGAGGACCTGGCAAATATTAGGCTGGTCACCCAGTTCCCGGTATAGTAACAAGGCCTTGAAGCTGTACTCGATAGCCTGTTCTGTATTGGCCTTCAGTGCATAAAAAATACTCAGGTTATTCAGGGCGCCAGCTAGCCCTTTTTTATCACCATGCCTGGAAGCAATATCCCTTGCTTTCACTCCATACCAGAAGCAACTGTCCGTATTACTCAGGTGGTACTGCATTCCCAGCTGGTTCAATACATTGGTGTAGCCGGCACTATCCTGTTGCTGCAACAGGCTGGTGCGCAGCTGACGGATCACATTATCCTGCGCACGGAGCTTCTTGCCGGCCAGCAGGCCTGCAACCAGGAAGAGTATAATATGTATCCATCTTCTTTTGATCATGCTTCTTTTGCGAGTGGTAAGGTGTAAGAGAACGTGCTTCCATTCACAGGATTATTCACTGCCTGGATAGTGCCCCCCATCTTATCCATAAAGTCTTTACAAATGATGAGCGCCAGCCCCGCTCCACCGTTTGTTCTGCCACGGTCCTTTTCTCTGCTGCGGTATTCGAATAAATAAAGAAGCGTTTCAGGGTCTACCCCTTTTCCTTCGTCGCTGATGGAAATGGTGGCCTGGCCTTCTTCTACAATAGCTGAAATATGTAATGTTCCTTCCGGCGGACTAAATTTCACGGCGTTATGCAGGAGGTTCCTATGTACAAACTGCAACATCTCTCTGTCGGCCAGCAGTTTCAATCCATCAGGAATATCCAGGTGTATCGTTAACTGTTTCTCAGTACAGTTATCCCTCAGGATCTCTAATGCCTCCCGGACCATAGTAGCCGGTGTGCAAACAACTGGCATGTAAACAAAGCCGCTTAACTGTGATCTGATCCAGCGCAGGATGCTGTCAAAAATATGCAGGGTATGCTGGGACTTTGTTTCCAGCTTCCGGAAAAGGGTTGTCGCCTCTTCATATCCCAGGGACTGGTCTTTCAGCAGGTCTGTAATATCAATGATGTGATTAAGCGGAACGCGGAAGTCGTGTGCAATAAGGGAGATAAGTTTATTTTTAAAGTCATCATTTGTACGCAGTAACGCGTTCTTTTCGCTGATCTCGCGATTCTTCTCACCCAGTTGACTGGCATTGAGGCGGGAACGGCGGTGAGAGCGGTTTACATCAGTCAGTAACAATACCGTCAGCACCAGCATTATGGTCAGAAAGATGATAATAGCATATCTGTTACGGCTCTCCATGGCCTTCTTATCCAACAGTTGCTGCTGGTAGTCATGCTGCAACTGTAAGGCACGCAGTTTCTTTTCCTGCATGTAATAATCGATATAATCCAGCTCTCCCTGTGTCTTGCTTTGTTCTTCTTTTTCGACAATATCCAGCATGATTGTGCCATATATATGGGCAGAATCACTCTGATTATGGCTACCGTACCAGGCATATAGCTTTGATACCACCGGCAATGCCAGTTCCCGGTAACCGCCCTTCAAAGCCAGCCTTACCATTTGTCGCTGGAAGATCAGGGAATCGGCCTGGTGGCTGTGCGCCTTGTTATAAGCCAGGTGCGATGAGCCGTACATAGCATGATAAACATATCCTTTCCTTTCGGCGTCTTCCACGAGGCCAATGAGTTTCGTCAGGCCTTCTGCTGTTGCAATTTTGCCATATATGAGCTCCTGCGCCTGCAGCATGCCAGTGTAAAGCAACAGCCGTTCATCACCGGCTCTGGTGGCCATATGCCGTGCAGCGTCCAGTGCCCGGTAGGCCCTTTTTTTATCTACCAGGTCACTGCTGCGTCCCGCACGCAGATCGCTTACATACATAAAATAGTAGTTAGCCTGCAGCGCCATGAGAATGGTATCGTTTTTTAGTCGCCGCCCCAGGTCCAGGGCCCGCTTCATATATTCGCCAGCTTCCTGGTACTGTTTTTCATACTGGTAATATACCCCCAGGTGCATACTGGTCTGGCAGATACCGGCGCTATCACCCAACTCCCTGTACAGGTTCAGGGCGTCTATGTAAAAGCGGAAAGACAGGTAGCTGTTGTCACGATAGGCATAATAGCTTCCCAGTCCGCGGTAAGCGGCAGCCTCTCCCCTGGTATACCCTTGCCTTTGGGCGGTTTCCCGTGCTTTGCAGAGGTAAAGGAAGCAACTATCCAGCTGCCGGTGCTGGAACCACCCTGCCAGCTGATTCATGACGTCCACATATCGGGCGCTGTCTGTGGCTTTGGCGGCAGCAGCCTGCAATTGACTGACAGTTGCTGTCTGGCCATATAGCATTCCCGGCCGGGCAATGTACCCGGAAAGGACTATCATGAGGTAGATGAGTACGTTCTTATTACGGAAGATGTACAATAATAAACAGATGTAGTGTAATGATTTACCGGCTTTCTTCTACAAGATACGGCTATATCTCAAACACTAGTCCTCTCCTTTTTAATTCTTCATATTTCTGTTTATCGAAACGATACAAGTGCGCTCCTTTCTTTGAGGTGGTTTTATCCTTTTCTTCCAGTTTTTCCAGCACATTCATGGACAGGATCTTCTTACGGAAATTGCGTTTGTCCAGCTCGTGCTGGTATATTTCCTCATAAAGGCTGCGTAATTGCGAAAGAGTGAACTTTTCGGGCAGCAGCTCAAAGCCAATGGGGTGAAAATGAGCATTCTCCCGTAATTTCTTTAGTGCATCCGCTATCATCTGGCGGTGGTCAAAGATCAAGTTGGGGATCTGGTGCAATTCCAGCCAATGTGCGCTGAATTGCTGAGTGGGATTGTGTTCATGCTCCCTGATGCGGATCAGGGCATAATAAGCCATGGAAATTACCCGGGCGCCTGAATCACGGCCAACATCCCCATAGCAGGACAGCTGGTCCATGTATATATTTTCCAGTCCTGTGGTTTGTTTTAATACCCGTGCGGCTGCCTCGTCCACACTCTCATCTTTCTGGAGAAAACCACCCATCAGAGACCATTCGCCCTGCATCGGGTCGACCTTTCGCTGCATGATCAGCAGCTTCAGTTTACTGTTTTCGAAACCAAAAATAATACAATCTACTGCTACCAGGTGTTGCGGTACATTAGCATAAAATGATTGTGCGCTCATTGAAATATTGATTGTCTGCCTTGTGCTGACCAGCTGCCAAGATGCTGTTATTTCCTGCCTCTTGCGAAATCGCTGTAATCAGTAACGGGAATTTTAGTAATACCGGCCTGCCTTAACATAGTTACGAGCTGACCGCGATGATACGTAGCATGATTAAATACCTGCATCAGTATCTCTATAACGGTTGATTTACAATATTGTTTCCGGGTATCGTAATAAGCCACTACGTGCCGTAGCCTGACAGGCTGCACCTGTTTTACCCAGTCTGCCAGCGCCTGCGATTGTTGCTGCCAGCGGGCGCACGCTTCTGCGAACGTGCCTTCAAAACCGGTGGAAGGCTTAACTGCCTGTTCTACCAGGTGCAAACGCTGGTACCACAAGCTTTCCACATCCCACATATGGTACGCCGTTTTACGTAAGCTTCCAAAGCTGCTGCCTGTTTCCTGGTCCAGCTGTGTATCCGGCAACTTTTTCAATACATCCGTTATCCTATTGTTAGCCCAAATGTTATAAGCTGCATAGCTGAGCAGGATATCCTTCATGGATATAATTTTAGTTACTATCTTCACCAAAATACCAAAAATTATGTCACCTGCGAGCAGGAGCAGGGAAATAATCCTGAAGGACCATGGAAAAAATTACTATAAGGGACGTACGAAAAGAAGATTGTCCGAGAATAATGGAGTTGATACAGGAACTGGCGGAATATGAGAAAGCACCTGAAGCCGTTACCGTAACACTTGCAGAATTTGAAGATGCCGGATTTGGTAAGGATCCGGTCTGGAAAGCATTTGCAGCCACTCATACAGAAGATGGAAAAGAAACTATTATCGGTTTTGCCCTTTACTATATCCGTTATTCCACCTGGAAAGGGTGCAGGCTATACCTGGAAGATCTGGTAGTTACAGAAAGCTTCAGAGGCAGACGTATAGGCCACATGTTGTTTGAAAGATTATTCGAAGAAGTAAGGGCAAAAAAACTGAAAGGTATGAACTGGCAGGTATTGGAATGGAATGAGCCAGCTATCAACTTTTATAAGAAACTAAACGCCACCTTCGACCCTGAATGGTGGAATGCCAGCATCGACTTTTAAAAGAACAGGAATTAAGGATTGAAGCTGTACAACGATCGTGTAACACCTTCAATCCTTAATTATTACTTCTTTAGCTGATCCCGTTCACCACGGCATCCTTCTGTATCTTCGCGATCAGTCCCTGTAATACTTTACCAGGACCAACTTCTGTAAATGTAGTTGCACCATCTGCTACCATTGCCTGTACGGATTGTGTCCAGCGTACTGCACCTGTTAACTGATCGATCAGGTTTTGTTTGATCTCGGCCGGATTGCTTACCGCTTTAGCTACCACGTTCTGATATACCGGGCAGGACGGTGTACTGAAAGTCGTTGTCTCAATAGCCGCTTTCAACTCTTCTTTAGCAGGCGCCATTAACGGAGAGTGGAATGCACCACCTACGGGCAACACCAGCGCTCTTTTTGCACCAGCCGCCTTCATCCTTTCACATGCTACATCGATCCCCTTAATGGAACCGGAAATCACCAGCTGACCGGGACAGTTGAAGTTGGCAGGTACCACTACCTCTCCTGTCTCAGCGCTAACAGCCGCACAGATCTCTTCTACTTTTGCATCATCCAGCGCCAGTACCGCCGCCATTGTGGATGGCTGCAGCTCACAGGCCTTCTGCATGGCAGTAGCACGTATAAATACCAGACGTAATGCATCCTCGAATGTCAGGGTGCCATTGGCTACCAGGGCTGAAAATTCACCCAGTGAATGCCCTGCTACCATATCCGGTTTTGCCGCAGGTTCAGCACATAGGAAAGCGATCACGCTGTGCAGGAATACTGCCGGTTGCGTCACCTTAGTCTGTTTCAGGTCTTCTTCAGTACCGGAAAACAGAATGTCTGATATACGGAAACCCAATATCTCATTGGCTTTCTCGAAAAGCTCTTTTGCTTTAGGATTGCTATCGTACAGATTCTTGCCCATACCCGGGAACTGAGAACCCTGTCCTGGAAAAACGTAAGCGTGTTTCATCTGATTTGGTTTACTCTACCTGACACATGCATTAATAATTCTGCATATATCTTGGTAATTGGATTGCAAATATTCATACTCTTCGTGATATATCAAAATCCGGCCTAAAAAAGCCTACCTTGCCGGGGTTGTTCAAATAACTTAAGCCTCAACTGTTTGTTGTAATTCCGGATCCAAAATAAGTACTACGATGGTAACAGGAAATGATTACACCCTTATCTCAAATAAGGAATTCAGGGAGTTCTTCCCCGCATTTGTTGAGCATCTAAAGCGTCACGATGCACAGCTTATCGTGGAGGACGTAGAAATTGCCGAAGAGGAATTATATGAATACCTCCTGGCTAAAGATCAAAAAACATATGATGAATACCAGGAGAATGGTTATGCCGCTAACGAACGCGGTGAAGGATGTTTTGTATTACTTGCCAGAAGAATTGACAGGCTGGAATATAATGTCGAGGTCACAACTAAAATAGAGGACGATGTAGAAGAGGCAATTGATCCTTATTCATCTGTATTATTATTGCGGAATACATGGAGTTATACATTGATCTTACCGGCTGTTATTGAAGATAGTGAGTATTGCCAGCGGATTTATGATACAGCGGTTGAAATGTTGCGGTAAAATACATAATGGATAAAATGAACATCGATACAAAGTACGATGCAATAATTTAATTACCAATTACTTACATAACAAGTAAGATGAGAGATCACCATTGAGGGCACACTAGGTTTGAATATTTCCCAGATAGTTTTTGTTAGCTTCGATTTATTAAAAAACAAGCTTATTATGAAAAACAAGTTAATTATGGAAGACAAAAAAGTGTACACCTCTACCGGAACAAAAATGCCTTATAATCTCCTTGTCAAAATGCAGGAAGATCAAAACCGCATAATGGAGGCTATTCATAACGGACAACCACTATCCACACTTAAAGGCATTGAAATTGTTAAACCTTTATAGCCTCACCCCCACAGAAGATGGCCACAATTTTACGGCAGTTTCCGGCTTAACATATTCTTTATACTTTGGTTGTCACTATTTAAAAGATGATAACGGTAAAGATATCAAGACGACGTCATTCGGATTTTCTCACGAGCCTCGTGCAGTGCGTAATAGGATATACGATGAAAAAATTAAAAATACTATCCAGTATGTAGTTCTTGAATTCTTTCAAAAAAATCCTGATACCGGACTTATATTTGTCTGTAATAACGCGGATAGATACGGTCGCCACAGGTATATTACATTCAGTAAGTGGTTTAAGGAAGTCGATGCCCCAATTGAAAAATTTGATTGCGGCGAGATTCATACTAAAGGTGGATTCTATACGTCATTCCTTGTACGGCCTGATAATCCTTTAAAGGAGTATTACGTAGATGCTTTTTATTTGACAATTTACGAGTATTTTCCTGGCATAAGCCAATCCGAATTTGAATCAACTGACATCGTTTTCTTCCAATAAAAAACCGTCTGGCTCTCACCAGACGGTTTATATTTCTATCTTAAACTCTCTTACTTCGTGATCAATCGCATAAACTCATTCCTCGTTCTGCCATCTTCAAACTGACCTGAAAACGCAGACGTTGTCGTTACTGAGTTCTGCTTCTGTACACCACGCATCATCATACACAAATGCTGCGCTTCTATCACCACGCCTACGCCTAACGGCTGCAACGTTTCCTGAATAGCGTCCAGGATCTGATGCGTCAGACGCTCCTGCACCTGTAACCTCCTGGAATACACATCTACTACGCGGGCAAGTTTGCTCAGACCGGTAATATATCCATTGGGGATATAAGCAATATGCGCCTTTCCAAAGAACGGTAACATGTGATGCTCGCAAAGAGAATACAACTCTATATCTTTCACGATCACCATCTCACTGTATGCCTCCGTGAACTTGGCGCCTTCCAGGATAGCTTTCGCATCCATCTGGTAACCCTCTGTGAGGAATTGCATTGCCTTGGCCACACGCTCAGGTGTCTTCTGTAATCCTTCTCTATCCGTATCCTCCCCTAATAACTCGATGCTGCTCTTGTAATGATGAATAAGATCATTCGTTATCTTTTCATCATACATTTCTATCTTATTGTAAGCCATTACTATAATTAACTTAGTCTAACAATCAACAATTCCTGAAAGTACCAGGTATGGGATATATAATCGCTTATTTACCTCCAAAGTACTCAACATAGATGCGAGGCGTCTCATACAGCTTAATGCAATGTAATGCCACGCCAGCAGGCAGATGAGGTGTTAACTGGTCCCAGATGCCTATAGCGAGATTTTCGGCAGAAGTGAATTTACCCACCATAAAATCAACATCCATATTCAGATTACGATGGTCCAGCTTCTCAACTACATAATCCTTGATAAGTACACCGAGTGTCTTTGCATTAAATACGAATCCGGTTTCCGGATCCGGCGTTCCCTTTACGGTTACGTGTAATTCGTAATTATGACCGTGCCAGTTTTCGTTAGCACATTTACCAAACACTTCCTCGTTCTTTTCCTTACTCCAAGCGGGATTGGATAACTTATGCGCCGCATTGAAGTTCTCCACACGCGTTAAATAGATCATTATTAACTCTATATTTTCCGCAAAAATACAATAATTCAACCACAACCTATCCTTATAGAAAACCAAAAGCGCCTACCTTTGCACCATGAAAATACTGGTTACCGCTGCTACTCCCTTTGAAATCCAGCCTTTTATGGACCATCTGGCCGGAAAGAACTACCAGAATTGCCAGGTAACCACCCTGATCGGCGGCATCGGCATGATGCATACCGCTTACCAGCTGGGCAGGCAGTTTGCCTTATCACGCCCCGATTTTGCTATTCAGGCCGGTATTGCAGGCTGTTTTGACCATTCCTGGGAAATGGGAAAGGTGGTGATCATCGAGAAAGAGCAGCTGGGCGACCTCGGCGTAGAAGACGATCAGGCATATAAAGACCTGTTCGACATACAGTTATGGCAGCCCGACCAACCGCCTTTCATTAATAAACAGCTCATCAATCCGCTGAAAGACATACCCTACCTTCCGGAGCTGCCAACTGCCACGGGTGTGACCATCAATACCGTCAGCGGTAGCGAACGTACCCGTCAGTTATTGGTCGACAAGTATGATCCGGGTGTTGAAAGTATGGAAGGAGCCGCTTTCCATTATGCCTGTCTCCAGGAAAAGATCCCTTTTCTGCAATTACGGAGCATCTCCAATTATGTAGAAGTAAGAGATAAAAGCAAATGGAAGATCCAACTCGCTATTAAAGAATTGAATGATACATTGATTAAATATTTTGAACGATGGAACTAACATTAGGATTCTCACCATGCCCGAATGATACATTCATTTTTGATGCGATGGTGAACAACAAGATCGATACGAAAGGTCTCACATTCAATACGCAGCTTGAAGACGTTGAAACACTTAACAAGTGGGCGATGCAGGGTAAACTGGCTGTTACAAAACTCAGCTTCGGCGTATATCAGAAAGTGAAAGACCAATATGAGTTACTCAATAGCGGCAGTGCTTTAGGCAGAGGTTGCGGACCATTGCTCATTGCTAAAAAAGATATCCCGCAGGAAAAGATCAAAGACTGTAAAATTGCTATTCCCGGAGAAAATACAACTGCTAACTTACTCTTCTCAATTGCATTTCCTGAAGCAAAACAAAAAGAGGTGCTCGTCTTCTCTGATATTGAAAATGCAGTGTTAGATGGCAGAGTAGATGCCGGTGTGATCATTCATGAGAACAGGTTCACCTATCAGCAGAAAGGTCTTGTTAAGATCATTGATCTTGGCGAATACTGGGAAAGCACGACTGGCAGCCCTATTCCTTTAGGAGGGATCTTTATCCGTAAAGATGTTCCTGATCATATCAAACAACAGGTAGATCAGCTCATACACGACAGCCTTCAATATTCTTACAAACACTATCCCGCATTATCTTCCTATGTAACTGCTCATGCGCAGGAAATGGACGAATCTGTAATGCGTCAGCACATCGATCTCTATGTAAATGATTTCAGTCTTGGTCTTGGCGATGCTGGTAAAGCCGCCGTTGACAGACTGATGTCAGTATATGCATAAAAAATAATACGCTGAAATAAAAATAGCCCACAGATGACTGGCAATTGTCTGTGGACTATTCATATCTCAATGGTTATACTTCTTCCGCGCTTCTCTTATTACGATGACCTAAGAAGCTAATGCGGCCTTATAAACTTCGAGCACTCTTTTGCGGGCCTGTTCATGTACAACCATTGGCTTCACATAAGTCAACTCCTGAAACTCAGGCACCCATTTTTTTATATATTCAAAAGAAGGATCAAAACGTTGTGTTTGTAATGTTGGATTGAACACGCGGAAATAAGGTGCAGCATCACACCCCGAACCTGCGGCCCACTGCCAGTTTCCATTGTTTGCAGCAAGATCGTAGTCAAGCAGTTTCTTTGCAAAATAAGCTTCTCCCCAACGCCAGTCAATCAACAAATGTTTTGTAAGAAAACTAGCTGTGATCATACGCACGCGGTTGTGCATAAATCCCGTTGTATTCAATTCACGCATACCTGCATCTACAATAGGATAACCTGTTTGTCCGTCACACCACTGCTGAAATTCATGTTCATTATTCCGCCATTGTATATTATCATATTCACGGCGGAAAGAATGTTGTACAACATGCGGGAAATGCCATATGATCATCTGAAAGAAATCACGCCAGATCAATTCACCAAGAAATGTTTCATTCAACTCATTGGCGCGGCCAGCCAGTTCGCGTATGCTAATAGTACCAAAACGCAGATGCAGTCCGATATGTGTCGTCCCTTCAATACCAGGCAGGTCGCGGGTCTTATCGTAGTTCTTTATCACGCTGTCCTTTATTCTGACGGATGGGAATCCTCTATCTCCTGCCATGAATCCGATAGCACGCAAACTGGGCACCTTCTTAATTTTCTGTTTGAAGAAATTTCTGAAATAGTTTTCTGTGGGATAAGCTTGTAAAGAATAATCATTCAGCAATGTTTTCCATTTTTTACTATACGGTGTAAATACCGTATATGGCTGTCCGTTATCTTTCAAAATTTCATTCCGGTCAAAGATGACCTGGTCTTTGTACTGATGGAAGCCGATATTCTTTTCCTTCAATTGCTTCGCAATATCTGCGTCACGTTTAACAGCATACGGCTCATAGTCAATATTGGTGAACACTTCCTGCACATCATACTGTGTAGTCCAGTGCTCAAACGCCTGTTGCGGTGTACCGTAATAAATATCTAATGTGCTACCAAGTTTACTGAGTTTCACTTGCAGATCTTCGAGCGTGTCATGAATAAAAGTGACACGTCTGTCATGTTTATCTTCAAGGTCATTCAGGATGTTTGTATCAAACACAAAGACAGGTACAACAGGAGCCGCAGATTTCAAAGCGTGGTACAACGCTGCATGGTCAAGCAGACGTAAGTCACGTCGCAACCAGCATAAGTTTATAGTTGGAGGCATAAGAGTGGTTAGTTTTGCATTCTCAAATAAACAATCGCAGTACAAGATAAATCGGATGGAACAAAAAAAGTGCTGCTAAAAATGTGCCACTGCCATGCAGGTTCAGTAAAGTGTAGTAAATAAGTAATCGTATATTTTTATCTATAATCCTTCATGGATCAGTTCGTGTAATATTACCGCAGTAGCGTTCCCATAACTACTTTCACGGAATGAACCGACCCAGCGGATACCGGTTACAGCATTGGTAAGAAATATTTCATCCGCAGTCTCAAGATCTGCTACCGTAACGGGCTTTTCAGTAACTGAAAAAGGAAGGTCCATCCGCAGTAAGTTTCTGCGCATTACACCACATACACCTCCTTCAGATAATGGCGGCGTGATGATCTCCTTTCCATGCACAATAAAAAGATTAGCAATTGTAGTATCAGCTACCCTTCCACATGGGTTCAACAGCACTGCTTCATTAACGCGGTGTTGTTTTGCATACATGGCAGCCATTACATATGGCAGGCAATTATTCGATTTTATATAAGAGTATTTATCGCTAGCCTTTCTCACATCAGGGAAAATATCCAACTTCAGTCCCTTTTCATTTAACTCCAATATTTGCCGGTCCAGTTCCCAACTCTGGATAATGAAATTCGGAAGGTTATTAACAGGGTCATATAGCCCTCCGTCTGACCTGAAAACTGTCAGCCTTACCCTGGCCAGCCGCTCATGACCATTCCTGCTGCAAAGCTCTGTAATGAGCCTTGTAAAATATGCTTTGGTGAACTGCTGGGGAACATCAAAATGAAGCAGGTTCAGACTGGACATCAGCCGTTCAAAGTGTAGGTCGGACAATAAGACACGTCCCTGGTAAACCCGCATAGTTTCGAAACAACCATCTCCATAACGGAAGGAACGGTTATCGGCCGTTAAGATAGGTTCGGACGCCGCAATAAATTTACCATTATAACATAGAAACCCTGATTGCACTTCGAACTCTTTAGCTTTTGATTGGACTGTTAAGGTACGGAAAATTAATGGGGTAAAAATGGGTAGCGGTTACCCGGCCTTACGCCGGATAACCGTCTTTTTTCACATAGGACAGGGGGTCTTCCCCGCTCGGCAGGGATGAACACCTGTTAATACTGACAACCCAATATTTGGATATTGCTGATTACAGAGACCTTTCCGGTTTACGCACAAAGCCTGATGATAGCCTGGACGCCACGACATGTGGCACCGTATTCTTTCATAATTAAAATGGTATAGGATAAATAGGACACTTCGAACAATCACATGACAGGAACTATACGTTCCAACCGGCACTATACGGCGCCTGTAATCATTCAGTATTCTTTTCCCTTCGGGATAGATACGTACGTGGTCATAGTTTCATCAGGTTGCTTGATTCTCTAAACGTCAGCGACAATTTTCACAATGCTATTTTAATATGTCGACTTAGATGTTGGATTTTCCTCACAGGAATTTAATATTCTGATATCGGTATCTCTGCTTTCGAATGCTGTTTACGATCTTTTCTGTTATATAAAATGCTAACAGTAATGACATCGCAAAGATGCTGATTTTGTTTTATTCTACAATAGCAAGTTAAGGGTATTGTAAATATGAGGGATAATACTTATGAAAAAATAAAAAGCTAGGAATTAAGAATTGAATGCTGAGATCTGTTACAGCTTTTCAATACTTAATTCCTGATGTATTAACTGAGTTTCATCTCCGGTATCTCTCCTTCAACAACCAGCCTTCCCGCTGTCTTGGCAACGATCTCCTCTACGCTTACCCCCGGAGCTCTTTCAAGTAAACGGAAGCCTTGCGGAGTAATATCCAATACAGCCAGCTCGGTTACCACTTTCTTTACACAGGAAACGCCCGTAAGAGGTAACGTACACGTTGGTAGTAATTTGCTTTCTCCCTTCGGATTTGTATGCATCATTGCAACGATTATATTTTTTGCTGATGCTACCAGGTCCATTGCCCCTCCCATTCCTTTTACCATCTTACCTGGTATTTTCCAGTTGGCAATATCGCCTGCATCAGATACTTCCATAGCGCCCAATACAGTAAGGTCGACCTTTCCTGCCCTGATCATGCCGAAGCTTTCAGCAGAATCAAAAAACACACCGCCTGGCAGCACTGTTACCGTTTCCTTTCCCGCATTGATCAGGTCTGCATCTATCTCCTGTTCCTCCGGATAAGGGCCCATACCTAACAACCCGTTTTCAGATTGTAACATGATAGAAATGCCTGACGGGATGAAATTGGCTACCAGCGTCGGGATACCGATACCGAGATTCACATACATACCATCGCGCAGCTCCTGTGCTATTCTTTTGGCAATGCCATATTTATCTAAAGACATAATGATTTTCAGATTTGAGGTTGCAGTAGCAGTGAGGGATCAACCCATTTTTACGGTTTTCCGCTCTATACGTTTTTCATAATTACTTCCCTGGAAGACACGGTGTACATAGATACCCGGTACATGGATATGGTCAGGGTCCAGCTCTCCCGGTTGCACCAGGTGCTCTACTTCGGCAATAGTGATGTTGCCTGCCTTTGCCATAGAACTGCTGAAATTACGGGTGGTCTTGCGGAATACCAAGTTACCCATTGTATCGCCTTTCCAGGCTTTAACGATGGAGAAATCTGCATGTAATGCCAGCTCCATCAAATACTGCTTGCCGTTGAATTCGCGCGATTCTTTTCCGGCAGCTATTTCCGTACCGTAACCTGCGGGCGTAAAAAAGGCAGGAATGCCCATGCCTGCCATCTGTATACGGGTAGCCAACGTTCCCTGGGGTATCAGGTCCACCTCCAGTTCACCGGAGAGCAGCTGACGTTCGAATTCAGCGTTCTCTCCTACATAAGACGAAAGCATCTTTTTGATCTGCCTTGTTTTCAGCAGCAGTCCGAGGCCAAAATCGTCCACGCCGGCATTATTGGAAATACAGGTTAATTGTTTAATACCCTTGCGTACTAAAGCGGCAATACTGTTCTCGGGGATGCCGCATAAACCAAATCCGCCCAGCATCAGGGTAGCGCCATCGCGGATGTCATGCAATGCTTCGTCAGCATTAGCTACAACTTTGTTCATGTTTTGGTGATGTTTTAAAAAGGGCGGCTTCAGCGCTTCGGTTTGGCCAATCTGTTCAAGGGTACATGCTTCTTTGGCGAATTGTCTTTAGGCATGGACTCAAGCTTCTTTGGCAGATTATCGAAATTGATGCCTCTCTTATTTTTCTTAACAAATGGAATTAATGTATCCTGTTCAATTGAAATTAGGCTATTATTATTAACCGGCAAAAGGTTACGCCGGTTTGTCACATACTCTTTCCGCCGCTCGTTGATGTCAAGCATGTTCTTATCATTTGACACAATTGCAAACATCATATCGTATATCACCTTGAATGCATTAGGATGCGCCTCGTAATACTGGTAGCTGTGATTGAACTGTTCGGGGGTCAGTTTATGCATATCAAGCACCTGACGAAAATATACTTTCACACGTTTCTGACGTATTGAATCATGGACAAGCAGGTTCGCCTGATCATCTGTAATACCACTATATGCGTCCGCCAGATTTAAATCCAGCAGCACATCACGCATTTGTTCTTTGGATATTACGTCCTTTGGCACTCTGTCCGCTTCCCCGCATGCCGTTATCAGCAACAGCAGGCAAACTGCAATAATTCTATACATAATTAAGTCCTTCTTCAAAAAGCAAAGCTATTTCATATTCTGGTATTTCGCCGCATTAGTGACGTCCATCTGGGCTAGCAATTGTGCGGCGCGGGATCTTTCCTGCGGAGGCGATTTGGCAAAGATCTTCTGCAGTTCATCCGCTTTGGCAGTAAAGAACGTTGCCATCAGCATAGAATTGGGTATATCCTGGTATATGGCATACAACATGTTCAGGCAGTTCATCAACGTATTGCGCCCCTTATTCATATCCTCATACATCATGTCCAGTCCCTGCCGGTGATATTGATACATCACATCATGAAAGCGGGCGAATTTCACATTTAGCAGATTGTCCTGCAACCAGTAGCGGTTCCTGTTGCCCTCGAAAGGCTTCCATCCTGAGATTTCCTTCCCGTCGGGTGCACTGGTCACTATATTCAGCGCTTTCTTGAAGAAATCATCGCCTCCCCTCGCGGCAAAAGAATCTGCATCCAGTCCCAGGATGATGTAAGTATAATAAGCCAGGATCGCAGTCAGGTTAGACGCCAGCGGATCATTTCCCACTACGCGGTTATCACTGAATTCCAGCGGTTGAAATTCTACATAACGGAATACCACGTTCGGGTCCTGCGTATTCAGGATACTGCTTAAGTATCCGGCGTTGTATACCGGCCTGGTAGCCTGTATTGTCAGGGTCGCCTTAAAAGTATTGTTGCCAAGATCTTCAGTAATATTGAGCAGGAAGTTACATTCAATGCGTTCAGCCGGCGTATATGACTCATCGGTCCACCTGCGGCCGTTCAGGAATTCCCTGATAGAATTCTGAAGGGTAGTAAATACCTTCCTGCTGGTATTATTATTTACCAGCCTGCCGGTGGTGACAGTGACATTTGCACGAAGCTCCTGTGCCTGTGCAGGCATCAGGGCCAATAAGGTTCCTGCTATTAACATGATGAGCGCAAAACACCAGGTCCTGTGTTTTGCAAACCATAAGTGGGCGTTATTTACCATTGTGATCATTCTATTATATAGAGCACGTGTTTAAACTACCAGGGGAACACTGTTATGGTGAAGGATATCCACAATAGCAGTCACAATATCCTGCGCCACCTCCAATTTTGATTTCAGCGGCAGGTCCCTTGCATCTCCTTTCTTGTCGAACAAGGTCACCTTGTTGGTGTCATGATTAAAGCCTGCACCTTTATCATTCAGGGAATTCATTACCACGAGGTCCAGGTTTTTCTCACGGAGCTTCTTTAATGCATATTCCTTTTCGTTATTCGTTTCGAGCGAGAATCCGACCAGCACCTGTTTATCGGTACGGGTAGCACCCAGCGTACGCAGTATATCTTTCGTTTTTTCCAGCTCCAGCGTCAGTGCATCTCCCTCTCCTTTCTTCATCTTTATATCGGCCACATGTTTCGGACGATAGTCTGCTACTGCTGCTGCCATTACAATAACGTCGGCCTGGGTAAAATGGGCGGCGGCGCCATTGAACATATCTTCAGCAGTAACTACCCGGATGGTATTTACAGCAGGGTTACCCGCCGACAGTCCCGTAGGACCAAGTACCAGGGTCACATCAGCTCCGGCAGCTGCCAGTTCATCAGCAATAGCGATCCCCATTTTCCCGCTGGAATGGTTACTGATATAACGTACAGGGTCCAACGGTTCTTGCGTAGGACCGGCAGTTACCAGCGCTTTTTTTCCTTTGAGCGGAAGATCGGTTTTACCAACCTGTTGTTGATCAATATGCTGTGTAGTGAGGCCGCTAAAATGTTCCTGCAGATACTTCACAATATTTTCCGGCTCCGCCATACGGCCTTCACCGAACAAGCCACTGGCCAGTTCCCCTTTTTCAACCGGCAGCTGCCGATGCCCGTATGACAACAGTTTACTTATATTGTTCCGCGTAGCGGGATGATGCCACATATCTTCGTCCATCGCCGGGGCAAAAAGCACCGGACAGGTAGCGGAAAGATAGGTGGCCATCAACAGGTTATCGCATGCACCATTGGCCATTTTGGACAGGGTGTTGGCTGAAGCTGGTGCTATCAGCATCACATCCGCCCAGCGCCCCAGCATCACATGATTGTTCCAGCTCTGGTTATCACTGATGGTTACGGGCACTTCATGTTTGGACAATGTAGCCAGGGTAAGCGGCGTGATAAAGTCGCAGGCGGACGGGGTCATCACAACTTTCACGTCTGCACCTTCTTTTACCAGCAGGCGTACAAGTGTAGCTGCTTTATAGGCAGCAATACTGCCGGATACACCCAATAATATTTTCTTTCCTTGAAGCATAACCGATGGCTATTAAGCAAAAAAGGCGGCAGAAATATGTTCCTGCCGCCATGAAGTTAGATATTTTTCAGTCAAACTACTTAACTATACAAGTCGTCGTCGTTCCTGCGGAAGTAGATCTTATCTTCCAGGAATTCCTGTGTAGCCTGGATAGCCGGATTAGCCATCCTCTCATAGAAACGGGAGATCTCGATCTGCTCTTTATTCTCATGCACTTCCTCCAGGTTATCTGTGTGGCTGGCAAATTCTTCCAGCTTGGAGTGCAGTTCTTCCTTCACAGATATGTTGATCTGGTTGGCGCGTTTCGCGATCACTGCAATAGATTCATACAGGTTACCAGTTTTGCTCTTGATCTCGGTAGTACTTTTGGTTTCTACCATCGGATTGATGCTACTGGTGAGACCTCTTTTTATTTTGCTCATTCTCCAGGGAATTATTGTGTTTATTAATTGTTTTTAGTTTCTGTTTCGGCTTTTTCAGATTTCTTTGATTTCTTCTCTGATCTGTCCGATTTTTCTGCCTTGTCAGCCGCTTTTTCAGCTTTCTTAGCTTCTTTTTTCAAACGCTCCGGTTTTGTAGTTGTATAACTTTCAAGCGTTTTGATATTGCCTTGTGCTAAGGTATAATATTTTTCGGCATCCCCCTTTAACTTACTGGACGGGTAATGGTCGGCAAAATCCAGGTATTCTGACAGCACATCATCGTAACGTTCCTTCTGCTTTTCCCAGATGCTGTTCTTGGCGTATTGGTAATAAGCCTTGATAGCCATATACTTATACTCATCGCTCTTATCCGAATCAGGGTAGTTACGCTGCAG
Organism: Chitinophaga sp. S165; assembly: GCF_003182155.1. Taxonomy (GTDB): domain Bacteria; phylum Bacteroidota; class Bacteroidia; order Chitinophagales; family Chitinophagaceae; genus Chitinophaga. The sequence continues at coordinate 32,708 of NZ_QGTG01000008.1, read as the reverse complement.
GCTCTTAAAGGAGATGGCTGCTGCTTTGTAATATCCTAAGTTATAATATAACTCTGAGTTGTTGTATTCTTTCTTTTCCAGCTTCCTGCGGCACAGTTCGATCACGAGGTTAGCCTCTGGCACTTTATCGGAAGTCGGATAGTTGTTGATGAAGGTCTGCAGGGCAGCGATCGCTTTCTGGGTATTGGTCTGGTCCAGCTGTACCTTCGGGGACTGTTTATAATAGCAGTAAGCCTGCATGTAGTCCATTTCAGTCGCTCTCGGGCTGTTCGGGAAGTTGTCCAGGTAGTTCTTGAAGTAGAATCCTGCCTGTACATAGTCTTTCAGCTTATAGGAGCAGTAGCAGTAGTTATAATAGATAGGCTCATACTTGTCAGTTCCTTTATATACCTGGAACAGAGACTCGTACAACCCCTGGGCTGCGGTATACTTCTTTTTAGCATATAACTTGTCAGCATATGCCAGCTTGGCTTCGTAGTCTTTGCTTTTTTCAATTCTGCGTAGCTCGGCATTACAAGATACCATAGCTGTTGCTGCCACAAAGAGACTGATGTATAAAACTAATTTCCGCATAAAGAGGGCAAAGTTAAGAATTAAATGTAAATGTAAGATTGGGCAGGAATCGAAACTGTTAAAATTTTGTAAAAGCCGGGGCCGGCAGAAAGGCATTTTCTGTTCTAAGACCTCCACTTTTTACCACCGGGATCAAAATCCTCCACTTTTTACCACGAAAACCTTTCCCCCCACTTTTTATCACGGAAAAAGGAAAATGGGCCGGATCACCACTTTATATTGTGTTTTACCTCTTGAAGTCCACCTTAAAGGCATGGATAAAGCATATATAAGGTATGGCAAAGGCATATTTCTGATACCGGAATAGGTTTACACTGTTTTAAGGTGTAAACCCATTTCAGGACTATACAACAAGCTTTATACAAGCTTTATCTTACGTTCATCCTACGTCTTTGAACGTAAGATGAACGTAAGTTAAGCCTTGTATGACCCTTATATAATCCTGGTAAAATGAGGAAACAATTGGAACGGGATTAAGCCCGGACTATACCGGGATTAAAAAGATTATCAGGCTTTCGCGTCCTGAACGGATTCCAACCTCTAGAGTAGAAATCATACTAAAATAGTTATTAATCAACATTTTACGAGAAATAAAACATATATTGATAAAATATTATATAAAGCATACATAGATATTATTTCGTCGTCGCCAGATGGTATAAAAGCCCCCTCTACAGAATGGCTACTAGGTTACAAACACAAAACCCACACTTATAAACACATTATTAACACAATATCCACATCAATTCACACTGATTGCACAATAAAACTCACACAATCCAATATTATAGGCAAAAATCCACTGTGGAAAAAATTTATATTTCATTTTTTCGTTAGAGAGTGGGAAAAAGTGTTATTTTGTGTTAGAAAATGTTTTTCAAGGACTTTCGCCCCCAAGTATGACAGGCTTTCTCGGTGAATATGAGGCTACGCTGGATGCAAAAGGGCGCTTTCTACTACCCGCTGGCTTTAAAAAGCAGCTGGCAGAGAGCGCAGGGGAGCAGTTTGTACTGAACCGGGGGTTTGAAAAATGTTTGTCTTTGTATCCCATGAATGAATGGCAGCCAATTTTCGAGCGTATCAGTAAGTTGAATGACTTCGATCCGAAAGTTAGGGAATTCCGGCGCTATTTTCTGAATGGAGCTACAATATGTGAACTGGATAGTGCAGGAAGGTTATTGGTACCGAAGAACCTGATGTCATATGCCTCGCTTGAAAAAGACATTGTACTGGCGGCGGCAACCAACAAAATAGAGATCTGGGATAAAGGTAAATACCAGGAGTTCTTTGAAAATTTCTCACCAGGATCATTTAGTGACCTGGCCCAACAAGTAATGGGAGGCGGAGATAATAATATTTCGATTTAACCGAGTATGGAAGAAGGTTCAGCATATCATCTGCCCGTGTTACTGCAGGAAGTGATCACAAACCTGCAGATACGCCCCGACGGTGTATATGTAGATGCCACTTTTGGTGGAGGGGGTCATTCCAGGGCTATCCTGGAACAGCTAAATGAAAACGGCAGACTGGTCGTATTTGATCAGGACGAAGATGCATACAACAACCGGATAGATGACCCCAGGGTCACCTTCGTTCAACAGAACTTCCGGCACATGCAACGGTTCTTGAAATTATACAAATCTGTCCCGGTAGATGGAATTCTGGCTGACCTGGGAGTTTCTTCCTGGCAGTTTGATACAGCAGAAAGAGGATTCAGCACCCGCTTTGATGGTGATCTGGACATGCGGATGGATAAGCGTACCACGCAAACAGCCGCCGCACTCTTACAATCATCTACCGAAAAACAACTGCAACTGATCTTCCAGGAATATGGCGAAGTAACGAACGCCAGGACCCTTGCAAAGATCATTGTAACGGAACGCAAGGCAAGACCAATGCGTACCATTAGTGAATTCAAATCTGTAATTCAGCCGATAGTAAAAGGCAATCCACAGAAATACCTGGCACAGGTTTTCCAGGCACTGCGAATTGCTGTGAACGATGAACTTGGCGCCCTGAAAGACATTCTGACACAGTCAGCGGAAGTGCTGAAACCAGGCGGTAAACTCGCCATCATCACTTTCCACTCACTGGAAGACAGACTGGTGAAAAACTTTATGAAGATGGGACAATTTGAAGCACAGGAAGATACTTTCTCCTTCGAAACACCCCCGAAACTCTTCAAGTTAGTGACGAAAAAGCCGGTTACTGCCAGCCCCGAAGAGCTGAAGCGCAATACAAGGTCCCGAAGTGCAAAACTCCGGGTAGCCGAAAAATTATAAGACTGATTATGAATCCGCTATGCCAATGTGCTTGTTTGACAACAGGTAACATTGGCTTAGTAGCATAAATAACAAAAGTGTTGCAGGAAGAAGAAGCATACATATCAGAGCTTGACGAAACCCCGGAAGAACAACAACCGGAACAGCACGAACACAAGAAGGAATGGCGACTCCGTATCAACTACAGGGCCATTACGCAGAACATGCCCTTCATACTGTTCCTGTCTGTACTCGCGCTGATATATATCGCCAACAGTCACCTGGCAGAAAAAAAGATCCGGCGCATCAACAAACTTGGCAGGGAGATCAAGGAACTCAAATGGGAGTACCTCAACGTAAAAAGCGAATTGATGTTCCGTAGTAAAATGAGCGAAGTAGGCAAAGCAGTAGATCCCCTGGGACTAAAACCGCTTAGCTCTCCGCCACAGAAAATTGAACTGGAGAAAAAGGAATAACCTTTTATACATAACAAACAGTGGAAGTAAAGAAAGACATATTGTGGCGTGTGTATCTGTGCTTTATCGGCATGGGACTGTTTGGTGTGGCAATCCTCGTAAAAGTGTTCATGGTACAGAACATTGAGGGCAACTACTGGCGCAGCATGGCCGACAGCCTGCACACCCGCTACGTTTCCCTGGACGCTGACCGCGGCACTATTTACTCGGAAGAAGGCAGAATGCTTTCCACTTCCATTCCTTACTTCAACCTGAGGGTGGATTTTGCTGCTGATGGCCTGAAGGAAAATAAAGGAAAGATCTTCAAAGACAATGTTGACTCATTGTCTATCCGTCTTTCCGGCCTGTTCGGCGATCATACGCCTGCTGAATACAAACGTATCCTGCAGGACGCATACAAGAACAAGGACAGGTACTTCCTCCTGAAAAAAGATGTACAGTTTGTCCAGTATCAGGCAGTCCGCGACTTTCCCATGTTCAGACTCGGAAAGAACAAAGGCGGCCTGATCGCAGAAACAAAGAACAAACGCATCAACCCCTTCAAACTATTGGCTAACCGTACAATAGGATTGTCAAGGGAAAATGCTCAGAACGTAGGTCTAGAAAGGACCTACGATAACTATTTAAGAGGCGTTACCGGTAAAAGACTGATGCGCCGTATCGCCGGTGGAACATTTGTTCCCGTGGAAGGATACGATATCGAACCTGAAAACGGACGTGATATCGTCACCACCATCGACGTCAACATGCAGGACATCGTAGAAACAGCGCTCATGAACATGATGGTGAGCAATGAAGCGCAACACGGCACCTGCATACTGATGGAAGTGAAGACCGGTAAGATAAAAGCTATTGCCAACTTAGGCCGCCAGCCCGATGGCAGCTACTGGGAGGACATGAACTATGCCTTACAGGTGGGCGAACCAGGTTCCACCTTCAAACTGGCTACCGTGATCGCTGCACTGGATGACCAGTACGTTTCCATGAACAACCAGGTGAACCTGAACGAAGGCCGCTGGCAAATTGGAAGGAGAACAGTGTTTGATTCCGAACCTCACCCCGGACAAACGAACGTAAGCATCAAACATGCTTTCGAACTGAGCTCCAACGTGGGAATGGCAAAGCTGGCCATGCAGTGTTACGCAAAAAGGCCCAATGACTTTGTGGCGCATCTGCGTAAGCTTAAACTGGACAAAGCCACCGGCATCGACCTCGTAGGTGAAGGCAAACCCGTGATCAAGAATACCAAATCAAGGACATGGAGTTCCACCACCCTACCCTGGATGGCCTTTGGATATGAAGTGTTAATAAGTCCGTTGCAAACCGCCATGTTGTATAACGCAGTGGCTAACAACGGCACCATGATGAAGCCTTACCTGGTAAACTCCATCATGGAATATGGTCAGCCGGTGAAATACTTTGACCCGGAAGTAGTACTGGACAGTATCTGTTCACAAAACACCTTAAGGCAGGTGAAGCTCATGCTGGAAGGTGTAGTAACTAACGGTACCGCCAGATCGCTCTGGTCGCCATATTACAAGTTTGCCGGTAAGACCGGTACCGCCCTGGTAGCAAATGGTAAAGAGGGTTATGCAAAGAAGATCTACCAGTCTTCATTTGCAGGGTACTTCCCGGCCAACGACCCGCAGTTCACCTGCGTAGTGGTGATCAAGAACAAACCGGAGGCGGCAAAGTTCTACGGAGGTGCAGTAGCAGGACCAGTGTTCCGCGAAGTGGCAGACAAGCTGTACGCGATCGCGCTCGAAAAACAAAAGCCAATGCGCGCTACCCTGGCAATAGACACATTGCTGGCCTTTAAAAACGGACAGGGACGCGAATGGAAAACAATATTGAACAAACTGAACCTGCCAATGCAGGGGAATGTGAACAACAGCAGCTGGGTAAGCGCAAAAGTGGATGATAAGAAGATCACTTTTGCAGCAGTACAGCAAGTGAAAGGCGGAGTGCCCAATGTAACAGGGATGGGATTAAAAGATGCACTGTACCTGTTGGAAAATGCGGGATTGCGTGTGATCATCAAAGGAGCAGGTAAAGTGACAAACCAGTCAATACCAGGGGGCTCCCAATTAGAAAGAAATCAGACAATCGTAATAGAACTGAGCTAAGAGAATGAAGACGCTGCGTGACATACTATACAATGTGAGCATCCGTGAGGTACACGGCAGTACTGATACTGCTGTTAACTCGCTGAGCATAGACTCCCGGGCCATTGGTCAGGGAGACGCCTTTATTGCAATTAAAGGCGTACATGCGGATGGTCACCTGTTTATAGATAAAGCCCTTGCACAGGGCGCCGCAACGATCATCTGTGAAGAACTGCCGCAAAACCTGGCAGAAGGTGTTACCTATGTGCTGGTCAACAGCAGCGCTACTGCTGCCGGTGTCATTGCAGGTAACTTTTACGATAATCCGTCTCACAAACTGAAACTGGTTGGCGTAACAGGTACCAATGGTAAAACTACCATCGCTACCCTCCTGTTCCGCCTGTTCAGTAAACTGCGTTTCCATTGCGGACTGCTGTCTACCGTCCAGAACCAGATCGGCGATAAGGTCGTTCCGGCCACACATACAACACCCGATGCTATTCATCTCAATGCCTTACTGGCCGAGATGGTGGATGAAGGTTGCGAATATGTGTTTATGGAAGTCAGCTCCCATGCGGTACATCAGCAACGTATCGCCGGACTGAAATTCACCGGTGGCATATTCAGCAACATCACGCACGATCACCTGGATTACCACAAGACCTTTGATGAATACATCAGGGTGAAAAAAGCCTTCTTTGACGGACTGCCGGCTACTGCCTTCGCACTCACAAACCTGGATGACAAGCGGGGTAATGTAATGTTGCAGAACACACGCGCAAAGAAACAGTCATACAGCCTGCGCACAGTAGCTGATTTTAAGGGTAAGATCCTTGAGAACAACCTGACAGGACTGATCATGACCGTCAATGAAAAAGAAGTGCATTTCCGCCTGATAGGTGAATTTAATGCATACAACCTGCTGGCAGTATATGGCGCCGCTATATTACTGGGACAGGATAAAGACGAAGTACTGCAGGCACTCAGTGACCTGTCAGGCGCTGAAGGCAGATTCGACTATATCATGTCCGCACAGGAAAAGATCATCGGTATTATTGATTATGCACATACACCTGATGCACTGCTGAATGTACTGGCCACTATCAAGAACCTGCGCAAAGGCAACGAGCAGGTTATTACAGTAGTAGGCTGCGGCGGCGACCGCGATACGGCTAAACGCCCCGTTATGGCAGCAGTTGCGACAGAACACAGCGATAAAGTGATCCTCACTTCTGACAATCCACGCTCGGAAGATCCGGTAGCTATCATTCATCAGATGGAAGCCGGTATACCAGTACATCAGAAGAAGAAATCACTGTCTATCACCGACAGAAAAGAAGCCATTAAAACGGCCGTCAGCCTGGCAAACCCGGAAGATATCATCCTGGTAGCCGGTAAAGGCCACGAAAAATACCAGGATATCCAGGGAGTGAAACATCCTTTCGACGATAAACAGGTGTTACGTGAAATGCTGGAATTAATGGGGAAATAACAACAATGCTAAGACAACTAACGAAACCGGACCTGTAAGTAACGACTACAGGCAAGACTGAGACTAACTAACTATATGCTATATTATTTATTTAACTATCTCAAATCATTAAACTTCAGCGGCAGCGGGATGTTCCAATTCATCACCTTCCGTGTTACAATGGCATTGCTGCTGTCGTTAGCGATTTCTTTGCTGTTAGGTAAGAGCATCGTTCGTTACCTCCAACGCAAGCAGATCGGGGAAACCATCCGTGACCTCGGACTTGCAGGAGAGAACTCCAAGAAGGGTACCCCTACGATGGGTGGTCTCATCATCCTGTCTTCCATTCTTGTTCCTACGCTCCTTTTCGCCCAGATCAAAACCGTGTACGTATGGCTGATGCTGTTGTGTACTGTATGGTTAGGACTGATCGGGTTCCTGGACGACTATATTAAAGTCTTCAAGAAAAATAAAGAAGGTCTGGCTGGTAAGTTTAAAGTACTCGGACAGATCGGTCTGGGTATCATTATAGGCAGCACTCTGTATTTCAACGAGAACGTAGTGATCTCCCGCGAAATCATCAGCGGTAATAAACTCGCTTCTTATGAAAGAGATGTGCACCACAAAGAAAGGGTTACAAAAGATGGTCACCGATTCGTGGATGTAAAAACACCGATCACCACTATTCCTTTTGTAAAGAATCATGAGTTCAACTACGCCAAACTGATATCCTGGATGGGTGAAGGTGCAGAAAAATATACATTCATCCTGTACATCCTGGTAGTAATAGTGATCATCACCGCCGTATCGAACGGGGCCAACCTGACGGACGGACTGGATGGACTGGCAACGGGCGTTTCGGCAGTGATAGGTGTGTGTCTTGGCATCTTTGCTTATGTATCGGGTAACATCCAGTTTGCGGAGTATCTGAACATCATGTACATCCCTAACCTGGGTGAGTTGTCCATCTTCATTGCCGCCTTTGTAGGTGCGTGTGTGGGCTTCCTCTGGTACAATGCTTATCCGGCCCAGGTATTCATGGGTGATACCGGCAGTCTTGCGCTGGGTGGCATCATTGCTTCCATCGCCATTATCGTAAGGAAAGAATTACTGATACCTATCTTCTGTGGTGTGTTCCTGGTAGAGAATCTCAGCGTAGTGCTGCAGGTGTCTTACTTCAAATACACCAAAAAGAAATACGGAGAAGGCAGGCGCATCTTCAGGATGTCTCCCCTTCACCACCACTACCAGAAGCTGGGATATCACGAAAGTAAAATTGCAACAAGGTTCTGGATCATTACCATTATCTGTGCAGCAGTATCTATAGCAACGCTGAAAATGAGATAAACATGCAAAAGAAACTCATCATACTCGGAGCCGGCGAAAGCGGTATCGGTGCAGCCCTTCTGGGCAAGCAGCAGGGGTATGATGTATTCGTGTCTGATGGCGGTGCTATAAAAGACATCTACAAACAGGAACTGGCGGTCAACCATGTTCCGTTTGAAGAAGGAAGGCACTCATGGGACCTGATCCTGAACGCCGATGAGATCATAAAAAGTCCGGGCATACCTGAGAAGAGCGAGTTAATGAAGAAAGTGCGTGAAAGACAGGTGCCTGTGATCTCCGAAATAGAATTCGCTTACCGGTTCAGCAAGGACAGCAAGGTCATTGCCATCACTGGTAGTAACGGCAAAAGCACCACTACTGCGCTGACGTTCGACATCTTCGAAAAAGCAGGACTGAAAGCAGCAATGGTGGGAAATATCGGCCTTAGTTATGCAAGGCAGGTAGCCACTGCACCGGCGGATTACTATATCGTGGAAGTGAGCAGTTTTCAGCTGGACGATATCAGGGAATTCAAACCGAATGTCGCCATTCTGCTAAACATAACGCCGGATCACCTGGACCGTTATGACTACAAAATGGAGAACTATGTGGCGTCAAAATTCCGCATAGCGATGAACCAGGGACCGGAGGATTATTTCGTGTATTGCATGGATGATCCCGAGATCATGGATTATTTAAGGAAGCAAACTATTTATTCAACAACAATACCCTTTACTATCATGGAACCATTAAAGCAAGGAGGATTTATGGCAAACGAACAGGTGAACATCCAGGTGAATGATGAGCCAATGATCGTATCAATGTATGATCTTGCGCTGAAAGGCAAACATAACTTGTATAATTCAATGGCAGCGGGTATTGCAGGACGCACCATGGACATCAGGAAAGAGAAGATCCGCGAGAGTCTTACCTCTTTCAAGAGCCTGGAGCACCGCATGGAGTATGTAGCTACTGTGCGCGGAGTGGATTTCATTAATGATAGTAAAGCAACCAACGTAAACTCACTGTGGTTTGCATTGGAAAGCATGGAGAACCCTGTAGTCCTGATCATGGGAGGTGTGGACAAAGGCAACGACTACAGCGCTATTCGTGATCTGGTAAAAGAAAAAGTAAAAGCAATCATCTGTCTCGGTGTTGACAATGCTCCTATCCAGGAAGCATTATCCAATGATACACCGGTGATGATAGATACACGCAATATGAAGGACGCTGTTCAGGCAGCATTCCACCATGCAGCGAAAGGAGATGTAGTATTGCTCTCCCCTGCCTGCGCCAGCTTCGATCTGTTTAAGAACTACGAAGACAGGGGCAAGCAGTTCAAGGAGGCAGTCAAAGAACTGTAACCGGCTTATAGTCTGAAAATAATACACTCAGACTACAAGCGCCAAAAAAGAGGGAAATGGACGTACTTCATAGGACAAAAGGAGACAGAGTGATATGGACGATCGTGATCTTCCTGTCACTGGTAAGCCTGCTCGCTGTTTACAGCGCCACGGGATCGCTGGCGTATCGGGAACAGGGAGGTCATACGGAGTACTATCTTTTCAAACAGCTGAGTGTACTGGCAATGGGGCTGCTGATCATCTATTTTGCACACATGGTGAATTATACGATTTACTCACGTGCGGCACAGATAGGGTTTATAATCTCTATACCATTACTGATCTACACACTGGCATTCGGACACAACATCAACGATGCCAGCCGTTGGATACGGCTACCAGTTATCAACCTGACATTCCAGACATCGGACGTGGCCAAGCTGGCTATATTCATGTATGTAAGCAGACAGCTGTCTAAACGTCAGCATGTTATCACCGATTTCAGGAAAGGCTTTTTGCCTATCATTATTCCGGTGAGTATTATCTGTGTGCTGATCATGCCTGCGAATATGTCCACAGCATTGCTGCTGGGCGCCAGTTGCATGATACTGTGCTTTATAGGCCGGGTACCTATCAGGTTCCTGGCTTCAATGGTCTTAGCTGGAGTGGTGTTAGTACTGATGATGTTTGCCATTGCGAAGCTGACAAATATGGAGATGCGTACGCAAACATGGGTTAACAGGTTCGAACATTTCTTTCATGAAGACAATGCAGAACAACCTTACCAGGTGCAACAGGCCAATATTGCGATTGCAGGTGGAGGCGTACTGGGAAAGGGTCCTGGCAACAGCACACAAAGAAATTTTCTTCCTCACGCATATAGTGACTATATATATGCAACTATTATCGAGGAGTATGGTATCTTTGGCGCCTTTTTGATATTGATGGCCTATATGTTGCTACTGTTAAGAAGCATCCGCATATACAGAAAATGTCCTTACGCATTTGGTGCATTTCTCGCAGTAGGTCTCAGTATCACACTTGTAATACAAGCGCTTACGAACATGGCGGTGAATGTGGGATTATTCCCTGTAACAGGGGTCACATTACCGCTGGTAAGTATGGGAGGTTCTTCCGTGATCTTTACCAGCCTCGCCATCGGAATCATACTTAGCGTATCACGCAATGTAGAAGAGTTGGAAGGTAAGAGAATTGAACAGGAACGGATCGCAAAGGTGATGGAAGAAAACGGTATGCAACCAGCAGCTTAAAAGACTTAACGCAAAAACAATAAATGATGCAACGCAGAATAATCATAGCAGGTGGCGGAACAGGAGGACATATCTTCCCGGCTATTGCTATTGCCAATGCGTTGAAAAAGATAGATCCGGAAACGGAGATCCTTTTTGTAGGCGCCAAAGGAAAGATGGAGATGGAGAAAGTGCCGCAGGCAGGCTACAAAATAGAAGGACTTGAAATAGCCGGATTTAACCGTAGTAACATGTTGAAAAACCTGTTGCTGCCATTCAAAGTAATTAAGAGCCTGGGACAGGCGCGCCGCATTATCGAACGCTTCCAGCCGCAGGCTGTGGTGGGCGTTGGCGGTTATGCCAGCTTCCCTATTCTGCGGAAAGCGCAGAGCAAAGGCATTCCGACGCTGATACAGGAACAGAACTCCTTCGCCGGTAAAGCCAATATGATATTAGGTAGAAAGGCAAAGAAGATCTGTACCGGATACGAAAGCATGGAGAAGTTCTTCCCTGCCGATAAGATCATATACACCGGCAATCCGGTGAGAAATAATATCACGCAGTCGTCCGTAACAAAAGAAGACGCATTGCAACACTTCGGACTGAAGAGCGGCAAACAGACCGTATTCGCAGTAGGTGGCAGCCTCGGGGCCAAAGCTATCAACGAGGCGTTGCATCCGCTGCTGTCCAGCTTTGTAGAAAAAGATATCCAGCTGATCTGGCAAACAGGTAAGCCATACTTTGAAACAGCAAAGAGCGCAGCGGCAGCATATGCATCTCACGTGAAAGTGTTTGAATTCATCAACCTGATGGACTTTGCCTATAAAGCTGCAGACGTGGTGATATCACGTGCAGGCGCACTGGCCATTGCTGAGTTGTGTGTGGTGAAGAAACCGGTAATATTCGTACCATATCCCTTTGCAGCAGAAGATCATCAGACCTTCAACGCGCAAAGTCTCGTGAATAAAAAAGCAGCCCTCATGATCAAAAATGATGATGCGGCCGCACAATTGGGTACAACGTTATTCAGTCTCCTGCAGAACAAAGCACTGCTGGAGCAACTGCAGGAAAATATCGGCAAACTGGGTAATACCAATGCTGATATGGTTATCGCAAAAGAAGTAATGGGATTAATAGGGTAATCAGTAACACGTAATTGAAAAAATGGATCTGAACAAAATACAACGCGTATACTTCATCGGAATCGGTGGCATCGGCATGAGCGCCATTGCACGCTTCTTTAACGAGAAGGGTGTACATGTAAGCGGTTATGACCGTACCGAGACTGCGCTTACCCGCCAGTTGGCCGAAGAAGGCATGCAGATCCATTATACTGACGATGTGAAGCTGGCAGATAAACAGGCTGAGTTAGTAGTGTACACTCCTGCTATTCCAGGCACCCATTCAGAACTGATCTGGTTCGTTCAGCAGGGATATGAAGTAGTGAAACGCAGTGACGTATTACAGGAGATAACAAAGAACCTGTACGCCATCACAGTAGGCGGTACACATGGTAAAACCACTACCTCCACCCTGATCGCACATATACTCAGGCATACCGGTTATGGCTGTAACGCTTTCCTCGGAGGTATCAGCGCCAACTATGACCGTAACTTCTGGAGCAGCAACAAACAGGTTGCAGTGATAGAAGCAGATGAATATGACCGTTCATTCCTGAAACTGCATCCTGATGTGGCAGTACTGACCGCTATCGATGCAGATCACCTGGACATTTACGGAACAGAGAAAGAAGTACAGGAAGCATTTATACAATATACCCGGAACATCAAGGCGAAAGGCACATTGGTGGCTAAACTGGGTTTAGAACGCGCTGATGAACTGAAGGGCGATAACCAGCTGTGGTATCACCTGGATGACAGCAAAGCGGATATATATGCTGCCAACATACAACCAACAGACGGCGGTTACTTCTTTGATGTGATACAGAAAGACTGGAAACTGACTAACATCTACCTTCCTGTCGGCGGTACCCACAACATCGAAAATACAGTAGCAGCTATTGCGGTAGCACACCTGCTGGGCATTGAAGAAGATAAGATCAAAGCAGCTATCGCTGACTTTAAAGGCATCAAACGCAGGTTTGAATACCTCGTGAAGAACGACTACCAGGTGTATATCGATGACTATGCACATCATCCGGAAGAGTTACGCGCACTGATCACCAGCGCACGTGCCTTGTTCCCCGACAGAAAAAGTATCGTACTGTTCCAGCCGCATTTGTACACACGTACACGCGACTTTGCGGATGGTTTTGCAGAAAGCCTGTCGCTGGCGGATGAAGTGTTGTTACTCCCGATCTATCCGGCCAGAGAATTACCGATAGAGGGAGTACACAGCGAAATGATAGCAAAGAAGATCAGTAAGCCCGTTCAAGTGATACAAAAAGAGGACGTCTTACCCTGGATAAAAGCGAACAGCGCTCCGTTATTCATCACAGCAGGAGCGGGAGACATTGACCAGTTCAGGGAAGCGGTACAGGAAATATTGAATGGAAAAGGCATCATAGACAATGAAGAAGTAAAGAAGGACGCATAAAAAAAGTATAACACCCAATGCAAACCAAAACCCGTAAAGTATTAAATCGAATCGGCACCACGCTGATGTGGCTGGGCGTACTGGCGGGCTTTGTTGTCATCCTGGTAGCAGCAGTCAATGACAAGAACGATGGTAAGTGCACAGGGATCGTTGTGAAATTGCAAGGCGATGACGCTAACTTCTTCATCGAGGAAAGAGACATTAAAGCACTGATAGCAAAAGACAAGGATTTAAACCCTGTCGGCAAGCCTATCAAGAATATCAATACAGCTAACCTGGAAAGGATCGTATCACGTGATCCCTGGGTAAAAAATGCAGAGATATTCATTGACAACCAGCGTAAGCTGAACATAAAAGTAACACAGCGGGAACCAGTAGCGCGTGTATTCACGACAACCGGCAACAGCTTTTACTTTGACAGGGATGGAGACCGCATACCGGTATCTGCCCGTTATGCCGCCCGGGTACCAGTGTTCACAGATTTTCCGACAGACGCTGTAAAGCTGAAAACGGCAGACAGCACACTGGCAGCAGGTATCATGACACTGGGCAATTACATCATGGAAGAGCCTTTCTGGTCTGCACAGATAGAACAGGTAGTGATCACTCCGGGGCGCGAGTTTGAGATCATCCCGAAATTAGGCGACCATGTCATCGCTTTCGGAGATGGGACCGACGTAGACAAGAAGTTCAGCAAGCTGCTGGCGTTTTATAAAGAGGGACTGAATAAGGTGGGCTGGAACAATTACGCAAGGATTAATGTTGCTTATGAAAATGAGGTAGTATGTACGAGAAGGAATGGTGAGGAGTTATCAAGAAAACTGGCATCTGCAGATAGTGCACGCATTGCCGGAAATGATTCCTCTGCGAAATTCCTGATACACCACGATGAAGTAACGCAAGCAGAAACAACATCGATGATGAAGACACCTGCAAAAGTGGTAACACCGAAGCCCGCAAAGGCTAAAGTAACAACACCTAAACAGGTAGCTTCAAAGGCCAAGGCACAAAAGAGTGCGGCGCCCGCTAAACCGGGACCGAAAGCAGTGTATAAGCCGGTTAAAAAATCTGTCAACACAACAAAAAATAATAGAACGCCATGAATCAGGAAGCTCCCATCATTGTAGGTCTCGACATTGGAACTACAAAGATTGCTGCCATCGCAGGAAGAAAGAATGAATACGGGAAACTGGAAATCCTGGGATTTGGTAAGGCCCCGTCTTTCGGTGTTCAGCACGGAATGGTGCTGAATATTGATCAGACGATCAAAGCTATTCGCCAGGCCCTGGAAAACTGCTACGCTTCTAATCCGAATCTCGAGATCAATGAAGTATATGTTGGTATTGCAGGACACCACATTAAGAGTCTGCAAACACGCGGTGATATTGTAAGAAGTGATACCGACGCTGAAATTTCGCAGAAAGACATTGATCAGCTGATCAATGACCAATATAAAACTGTGATTCCCGCCAGTGATCAGATCATTGACGTGATACCACAACAGTATATCGTGGACAGCCTCCAGAACATCACCTACCCTATCGGTATGTCAGGTGTTAAGGTCGGCGCTAACTTCCACATCATCACCGGCGATAAGAACGCTATCCGTAACATCAACCGTAGCGTGGAAAAATCCGGTCTGAAAATACATGACCTGGTACTGCAGCCACTGGCGTCTGCAGCAGCAGTGATGTGTGATATGGACTTCGAAGCAGGTGTTGCTATCGTAGACATCGGAGGTGGTACGACAGACCTCGCCGTGTTCTATGAAGGTATCCTGAAACACACAGCCGTAATCCCTTACGGTGGTGAGAACATCACCAACGATATCAAGAACGGTCTGGGTGTATTGAAAACACAGGCAGAACAGATGAAAGTGCAGTTTGGTTATGCATTGGCTGATGAGGCTAAGAATAACGCTTACATCACTATTCCTGGTCTGCGTGGTCAAAGCCCGAAAGAAATATCTGTAAAGAACCTGGCACACATCATACAGGCACGTATGAGTGAGATCATGGACTTCGTGGTGTATCATCTGAAACAGATCGGTATGGACAATAAAATGCTGAATGGCGGTATTATCCTGACCGGTGGAGGTTCTCAGCTGAAACATCTGATACAGTTAACTGAATATACTACCGGTGTTAGCGCACGTATCGGTTATCCGAACGAACATCTGGCGAGCGGTCATATCGACGAACTGACCAAGCCAATGTATGCTACCTGCGTAGGTCTCATCCTCAAAGGTTACAATGATTATGAGAACGATCGCAGAGCACTGGAAGATAATTATGTAAAGATCAATACCAGTTACCTGGCTAAAGAGCAGGCGGCAAACGCAGCTGCGCTTGAAGAAGATTCCTGGGAAGACGACGAGCCCACTGTTGAGCAGATACAGGAAAGGAAAGTAAAAGAACGGAATGCTTCGCTGAAAACATTCCTGGACAGGATGAAGACAAAGATCATAGACATGTTCACGGAAGAAGAAGATGCGAAACTTTAACAGGGTATTGTCGGTATATGGCGCAATTGTTGCAGCCATAAACGATTTAAAAATCAAGTAATTAATAACGGGATAATTAATAAAGTAAGAAAGATTGTGGGCATTATTAATTATACTAACTAACCCATAAAAGAGATAGAGTCATGATACATTTTGATCTTCCCAAAGAAAAATCTTCCATCATCAAGGTGATAGGCATTGGTGGTGGTGGGAGCAATGCGGTGAACCACATGTTCAACCAGCGCATTGAGGGTGTGAATTTTATCATCTGCAATACCGATGCACAGGCTATTGCAAACAGTCCCGTGCCCAACAAAATACAGTTGGGACCACATTTAACACAGGGGCTGGGTGCTGGCGCCAATCCACGCATCGGTGAACAGGCGACGGAAGAGTCCTTTGAAGAAATCAAAAAGATCTTAGAGGTGAATACCAAGATGGCCTTCATTACTGCAGGCATGGGTGGTGGTACCGGTACCGGTGGCGCTCCTATCATTGCACGTATATGTAAGGAGCTGGGTATTCTTACGGTGGGTATTGTTACAACGCCCTTCTCTTATGAAGGGAAAAAAAGGATGGCGCAGGCAGATGAAGGTGTCAGCAGATTGAAAGATTATGTTGATACGCTGCTCATCATCTCCAATGACAAGCTACGCCAGAAATTCGGCGACCTGAAATTCAAGGCTGCTTTTGAAAAAGCAGATAACGTGCTCGCAACCGCAGCAAAATGTATCACCGATGTGATCAACTCAACTGGTCAGATCAACGTGGACTTTGCCGACGTTTGTACCGTTATGCGCAATGGTGGCGTGGCCATTCTTGGTGCAGCTACTTCAGAAGGCGAAAACCGTGCACAGAAAGCGATCGAAGAAGCACTCACTTCTCCATTGCTGAATGATAACGATATCCGTGGTGCTAAATGGATTCTGATCAACATTTCCTCTTCAGAAGGTGAGTTTGAACACACCCTCGATGAAATGGATACGATCCAGGCATACGTACAAAGCCAGGCTGGTGAGGATTGCGACGTGATCCTCGGTGTTGGTTATGATTCCACCCTCGACCGCAAGTTGGGCGTGACGATCATTGCTACCGGTTTTGAACAGAAACCGATCCAGCAGGTAAAAACGACCCCACAGGATCCTTCCCAGGAACAGCCTAAGATTGTAATGCAGCTGGGCCAAGATGGTGATGAAAAGAAAATGAATAATCAGCAACAGACATTATTCGTTGAACCGGCGGACCTGATGGCGCCCCGCCTGGTAGAACCTGTGGTAACTCAGCCTGCAACAACCTTCACTCCTCCTGCCCCTCAGCAGCCGGAAAGGCAAAGCTTTACGCTCAATGTTGAGCCGACAGCTGCCGCTACCCAGCCAATGGCAGGTTACGGAACAAGTGTAAATGTAATACAGCCTAATCCTTCAGCCGGTGGCTACCCTGCAGGACCTGCATACATCTACATAGAACCGGGAACGAATGCTCCTGCTTCCCCTGATGTTCCGGAAATGAAGATCGTATTCAGAGAAGAAGACCAGGCACCGGAAACGCCTTCAGATATTCAGCTGCAGGCTTTCGAAGAACAATTGGAAGAACAGAAACGCAAACAGGCGGAACGCGTGGCAAAACTGCGCAGCATCAGCTTCAATGTGAAAGGCATAGACAACAACACAGAAATAGAAAACGTTCCTGCTTACATCCGTCGTAATATCAACCTTGATAACGGCGCAGGTTCTGCAGAGAACTTCTATTCTAACTATACTATTTCCGACGGTCAGAATAACCAGGCAGAAATCAATACGATTAATACCTTTTTAGATGGGAAAAAACCCGATTGATCTATTCGGACGTTTGATTGTTTTTTAGTTGTGTTAAAGAAAAGTCCTCCGGTTCCCCGGGGGACTTTTTTTATACCTCTAAGCACTCTCTATCAGATAGACGATCAGCAACACACTCACAAGAAATATAAACGCCGTCAATAAAGTAATAAGCAAAGATGAATGATTATAAGTCCCTTCCTTAAGCTGTTTCTCCGTACGCCTGTACCGGATATATGAGAATATCGTGGTAGCTGCACCCACCGCTACCAATAGTATCCCTACAAGCGCAGAAATCCCCCTGGAATGGATTGCGTACTCCTCCCCCAACACCAGTGAGATCTGCTTCACAAAAAGCGAAAATTTGACCACTACAAAGCCAAATGCCATTATTCCAATACTTGTTCTGGTCCAGGCAAGCAGGGTACGTTCGTTTGCCAGGTGATCGCTCGGGTTGCCCTTCTTTTCATATTCCGCCATAATATTAATTTGTATAAAAGATACGCTAAAATCAACTACCGGCATGCAGCACAAAAAGGCTGAATGCGTGTAAAAATCTATCCACCCTTTGCCTTAATCTATCCATTCTTTACCCACCCCTTCCTTCGTAAATTTGCATATGCAAAAGACAGTAAATAAGGTTGTAAACAACCATCCGGTAACAGGCTCTCTGAGTGATTATTACTTCTATAGTCCTTTGCCTTATCAGGACGGCAAGGCAACGGACCCATTCCTGTTATTACATCACCACGGACCAATGACATTACCTCCCTTTAACAGCGGAATGCCATTCGGTCCTCACCCGCACAGGGGATTTGAAACGGTCACCTGGATCATCAGCGGGCACGTAGTACATAAAGATTCTCACGGCTATCATAGCAGGATCGATGCAGGCGGCGTACAGTGGATGTCGGCAGCAAGAGGATTGATCCACAATGAATATGTGGAAAAGTCCTTTAAGGAAGAAGGCGGCGATCTGGAACTTATACAGTTATGGATCAACCTGCCGGCTAAATGGAAAATGAACCCGGCCAAATATACCGGCTTGCAGAAGGATGATATCCCTGTGGTAAAGACAGATGATGGCAAGGTGCAGATAGCCATCGCAGGAGGCAATTGGAACGGCCATAAAGGCGCTATTAACTCTCTCACGGGGGTGAATGCCCTGTTGATAAAAATGGAGCCGGAAAGCAAGGCAGATATCGCCGTAGCAGCGGGCAGAAATGTACTGTTCTATGTGTTACGTGGAAATGTAACAGTGAATGGAGCTACAGCCACAGACAGGTCCCTGGTGCTCTTCGACAATGAAGGAGATACTATCAATATCACAGCCAGCAGTGATGCAATTATCCTCTACTGTGATGGAGAACCGTTAAATGAGCCGGTTGCCTGGCACGGTCCGTATGTAATGAATACACAGACCGAAATTATGGAGGCGATGAGAGATGAACGAATGGGTAAGTTCGGATTCTATATAGACTAAAAAAGCAAAAGGCCAGCGTTAAGCCGGCCTTTCTGTTAAGAATGTATGATCCGTCGCAATTGCAGGTTCGTGACCGGCGATACCACCAACGGATACTTTTCGATTGTTACGTAGCTGGAATCCAGTCCGAAACCACGCTCTTCGGATAAGCTGATCTTTTTCAGGAAGAAATACATACGCATCACCAGACGCTCGTAGAGAGGCAGATCATTATCGTGCGACAGGAACTTCTCCATGACGATGAACTGAAAATCGCCCACCACATTGTTCTTACTTAGTGATTCGTACCGGCTGGTAATGTTCACTTCCTTGTTACGCACCATATCTTCCACCACCATGCGGAACATCAGGTTAATACGCTGTTCCACTTTAAAACCGAGCCTGAATTCAACCCTGATCACTTCATTCGGAATGATCGTCTGTACGGAATATTCACTCAGATAAGGCTCATCCACAACGTCCACATGTACGAACCAATAGATGTCAGCTCTTTTAGGCTTCTTGTTCAGGATGGAATAGATGATCTTATGTTCGATCTCTTTCGGATTATCGGCACTACTCATATACACCAGGTGAGTGGCATATTTAGGAATAGTACTGTCGTTACTTAACTCCTGGATCACCGGAAGATGATCTTCAAGCCGTACGAATTCCACGTACCGGTTCTTGATCTTCCTGGATTTAAACCACACCATCATGATCAGGAAAAGAATCCCTGCCACGATCACGGTAACATAACCACCGTGCATGAACTTCACAAGGTTGGCAAAAAGGAAGGAGAATTCAAGCGTAAAAAAGGTCACCAGGTATATCAGGATCAGGCTTAGCCGGACCCTCCTTGTATATAGATAGAAAGCGAACAGGCAGGATGTCATCAGCATGCAGATGGTGATAGACAAGCCATAAGCCGCTTCCATGGCAGTCGATTCTTTAAAGATCAGAACGATGGCTACACAGCCTACAAATAACATGGTATTGATGCCCGGTATGTATAGCTGTCCACGCTCTTCTGTAGGATAATTGATCTTTAATTTAGGCCAGAGGTTCAGTCGCATTGCTTCCGAAATGAGGGTAAAAGACCCTGATATCAGTGCCTGGCTGGCAATGATGGAAGCCAGGGTGGCAATCAATACGCCGAAGATGACAAACCATTCAGGCATGATAGCAAAGAATGGGTTCTGGTCTTTCGGTATGATCTGTCCTTTCTGTGTGAGGAGCCATGCGCCTTGTCCCAGGTAGTTGAGGATCAGACAGGCTTTTACGAATGTCCAGGAAACCCGGATGTTACCTTTACCACAGTGCCCCAGATCGGAATACAGGGCTTCAGCCCCGGTGGTACAGAGGAACACCGCTCCCAATATCATAAACCCGCGAGGGTAGGTAGTTAGCAGTTCGATGGCATAATGTGGGCTGAAGGCTTTGAATACAGCCACATCATCAACGATGTGGGATAGCCCCAGTACTCCCAGCATTGAAAACCAGATCACCATGATGGGGCCAAACAGTTTACCGATAGATACGGTTCCGAACTGTTGTACTACGAACATTAAGGTGATAATGGTAAGAACGATCTTTACAATTGTCCACTGACTGAGGTCTTTGAATACTTCAAGTGTGCGTAAACCTTCGATGGCAGATGTAACAGTAATAGGTGGTGTAATGATCCCGTCGGCAAGTAGGGCGGCTCCTCCTATCATCCCGAAGATAACGGCCCATTTGGCATGTCGCCTGACAAGGGCATATAAAGAGAAGATCCCGCCCTCCCCTTTGTTATCGGCCCGGAGTGTCAGGATCACATATTTAATAGTCGTTTGTAAAGTCAGGGTCCAGATGATACAGGATATACCACCGATTATCAGGAGGTCGCTTACGGGGTTATTACCTACAATTGCCTTGAAAACGTATAACGGAGAGGTTCCAATGTCACCGTAGATAATACCTAAAGCTACCACTAAACCGGCCAGGCTTACCTTGTTAAAGTCTTTTCTCACGAAATATGTATTTAATAAAAAAGCCACCAAAGTTAGGTGGAATTGCGGATATGTACAAATAATGAAAAATCCGCGCATTAAAAAACCCCGTCTCGGTTTGCACGAGACGGGGCCTTATATCTTCTTAGTGAGACACTATTAGTTAGCTGGAGCTAAATCAACAGTAGAAGACTCACCAGGAGTGTTTTGTTTGATGAAGCGACCGCGATCGATACCTTGCTTGTCAGCCAGGTAGTCGATAACTGCATCAACTCTTCTGCTGCTCAGATCAACACCACCTTTTTTACCTTTAGCACCAGCGTGGCCAGTAACCAGGATGTTACAAGATGGGTTAGATTTCAGTGTGCTAGCAACTGAAGCCAGGATAGCTTCGTTGTCAGTAGCAACTTTAGTAGAGCTACCTTTGAAAGATACGCTAGGCAGAACCAGTGTGTTACAGTTTGGAGCTACAGTCATGTTCTTGCAGCACTCAGGATCTGGGCATTTACCAACACCATCAGCGTCAACTGGCTGGCAGTAAGTTGGAGTAACCAGTTGTTTATCCTTGAAGTCAGGAACACCGTCACCATCTGTATCTTTTGCTACACCGTGAACATCAACTGGAGCACCAGCTGGTGTGTTAGGCTCACGATCAAACTGGTCAGTAACACCATCACCATCAGCATCAGGCAGTACCGGAGTAGGCAGCTTCATGTGACGAGGTGCGCTCAGTTCGTTGTAAGCGTAATTCAGCGGATTTACCCACCATAATGGCTCAACGCGTTTAGAGCTGTTACCCAGGTTGAAGTTCAGACGAACGCTGGTGTAGCTGAAAGCGTCTTTGTGGTTGCTAAATGGAGAGGAATAACCGTCCAGATAGTCATCAAAGTACAAAGTATATTTCTCTTCGATACCGATGTTGAAACGTTTAGAAACTCTGAAAGCGATACCAGTACCGAAATCAGCACCATGACGCCACAGTTGGTTGTTGTCTTTACGACCGATGTTACCTCTGTTACCCTGAGATGGAGCGTTCTGCTCGTAATCTCCGTCCAGCATGTTTTTCAGCTGATCTTTGATGTCTTTACGAGGAGCAGAGAAGTTGATCTGGTCGAAATCGTATGGCTGACCATTAGCACCTAATGCATCAACGTCAACGTCGATCAGACCCAGGCTGTAACCACCGAATACATACCAGTTGATCTTAGGCTGAGCCTTGTAGAACAGGATGTTGCTCAGGGAAGCCATCAGATCTAATGACAGCTGGTGAGAAGCTGTTTTATAGTTAGCTACGATTCCGCTGGTACCAACGTATGGAGCCCATGCAGTGCTATTGTTAGTGATAGCAGGTCTTAATCTGTAGTCCAGACCTTTATCGAAAGCGCCGGTATACTCAGCCCTTACGGAGATTGTGTGACCCAGTGATTTTCTCAGGGAAACACCACCACCAAAACCTGGTCTAGCTGGAATAGTACCATTGATCAGGTGAAGACCACCATGGAAACCTAATTCCCACATATCGCGAGGTTTCGCAGGGAAGTCATACTGGTGGTTTGAAAAATTGTTCTGTTGTGCCTGTCTAGACGCTGGTACTTTACTTGAATCCAGGGCATCATAAACAGGGGTAACTTGTGCAAAACTGGAGGACGCCGCTAGGAGACTCATAGCGCCTGCCAGTAATAAGTACTTTTTGCTTGCCATAATTGTTTTCTATTTAAAAACTGTTAAAAATTTACTAATAACCCGTTTTTTTACCCAGCAAAGGTAAAATTCTCAGATGAATATTCAAATTTTTGTTACAATATTATTTTCATTGATAACTAGTTAACTACTAGTGTTTAGGTAAAACAAATGTTATACCTTAATTTGCTTTGGTATATAACTAATAAGCATATTTGTTATAACTAAAACAAAGTAATGTTAAAGTTATGTTACACCCATATATACAAATTAGGGGCCAAATTGTTAAAATTTGACATTTTAAGCATAGCTTAGCAATCTTTTTAAAGCACCTATGGACGAAATTAAACACCTGATCAGTAAGGAATTACAGGATTTTGAAAGCAAATTCGCAGACGCTGTAAAAAGTCATGTCCCCCTGCTGGACAGGATCATGCATTACATCGTTAAGCGTAAAGGCAAGCAGATCAGGCCCATGTTCGTGCTTTTATCTGCCAAACTCTTTAATAATAATATACAGGAAAGCACATACAGAGCCGCTGCCTTCGTAGAATTGCTGCATACAGCTACCCTTGTTCATGATGATGTCGTAGACGATGCCAACGAAAGACGCGGCTTCTTCTCTATCAACGCACTGTGGAAAAACAAGATAGCCGTATTGGTAGGTGACTATCTGCTGTCTAAAGGATTACTGTTATCAGTAAGCAATAATGAGTTCAAGGCCCTGAAGATCCTCTCAGAAGCCGTAAAAGAAATGAGCGAAGGAGAACTGCTGCAGATCGAAAAAACACGTAAGCTAAATATTAAAGAAGATATATACTTCGAGATCATTCGCCGGAAAACAGCCTCCCTCCTCGCCTCCGCCTGTGCTGCCGGCGCCTGGAGCACTACCAACAACGATGAAACCACCGAACAAATGCGCCTCTTCGGTGAAAAGGTAGGGATCGCCTTCCAGATCAAAGACGACCTTTTCGACTATGGCTCAGATAAAATAGGTAAACCTACAGGTATCGATATACGGGAAAAGAAAATGACGCTTCCGCTTATTTATACACTGGAACATGCCACACCCGACGACAGAAGACGTATTATTAATATCGTCAAAAACCACAATACCGATAAAGACCGCGTTGCTGAAGTCATCGAAATGGTTAAGAAATCAGGGGGAATTGAATATACACAACAGAAAATGTTCCAGTACCGCGACGAAGCATTAGCCATCTTACACAGCTTTCCTGATAATAATATACGGACCGGCCTGGAAACATTGGTAAGATATACCACAGACCGTACTTTTTAAACAATAAAAACTTATCTTCCGAGAACAGAAAAAATTTTCAAACAACTTTAGATACTAACTCAGGATTAATGCAAAAACGCTGGACAGTCCGATCTTATCAACCAAAACAGGAAGCATTGCTCCAGTCGTCTCTACGCATTCATCCTTTGCTATGCAGGTTGCTGGTACAACGGGGTATGCATACCTATGATGAATCACGCCTGTTCTTCAGACCGACTCTCATGGACCTTCACGATCCCTGGCTCATGAAAGACATGGACAAAGCAGTCTCCCGTATCGAACAGGCCTTCTTCAGAAATGAAAAGATCCTTGTTTTCGGAGATTATGACGTGGATGGTACCACCGCCGTAGCTACTGTGTACGACTTTCTGCACACCCTCTACAGCAATATCGAGTTCTATATTCCTCACCGCTATAAGGAAGGATACGGCATCTCCACCCAGGGTATAGAATATGCCCGCGATAATGAATTCACGCTCGTCATTGCATTGGACTGCGGCATCAAAGCGATCGATCAGATCACCTGGGCCGCCAACAATGGCATAGACTTCATTATCTGCGACCATCACCTGCCCGATGCTATATTGCCGCCTGCTGTAGCCATCCTGAATCCGAAACAATACGACTGCCCTTATCCTTATAAAGAATTAAGCGGTTGCGGTATAGGCTATAAACTGATCTCCGCTTTCGCACAAAAAAGAGGTGTACCCGACGAAAAGGTGCATAATTACCTGGACCTCGTGGCCACCAGTATCGCTGCCGATATCGTACCAATGACTGGCGAGAACAGAGTACTGGCTTTTCATGGATTAAAAAAGGTCAACTCATCTCCGCTTCCCGGTATACAGGCGCTGATAGAATTAAGTGGATTAAAAGAACAACTCACCATTTCTAATCTTGTATTTGTGATCGCACCCCGTGTCAACGCGGCCGGTAGAATGGACGATGCAAGAAAAGCAGTGAACCTGTTCGTGGAAACAGACAAAGAGAAAGCGATGGAGATCGCTAAAGTACTGCATGCCGATAATTTTGACAGAAAAGAAGTTGATGGTAACATCACAAAAGAAGCTGTTGAATTACTCCAGAACGATCTCACGCTCCAGGATAAAAAATCAACCGTTCTTTATAAACCAGACTGGCACAAAGGCGTAGTAGGCATCGTTGCTTCACGGTTGATTGATAAATACTATTACCGCCCAACTATTATTCTTACACTAAGTAATGATAAAGTAGCAGGCTCCGCACGCTCTGTTACCGGTTTCAACGTGTATGAGGCAATTCACCAATGTAAAGAGCTGCTCGAAAACTACGGAGGTCACTTCTATGCAGCTGGTATGACATTGAAACCTGAAAACGTTGCTGCGTTTCAGAAAAAATTTGAGGAGGTTGTTGCCACTACCATCGATCCCGACCTGCTCGTTCCGGAAATAGTGATCGATACTGAAATACAACTGAAAGATATCACCCCCGCATTCTTCAATATTCTTCGCCAGTTTGAGCCGTTGGGACCAGAGAACCTGCGCCCCGTTTTCCTTGTAAGGAATGTAACAGATAGTGGTTATTCAAGGCTGGTGAAGGATGAGCACATTAAGTTCTCCGTAAAACAAGGCAGATCACCCAATGCATTAACGGGCATAGGATTCTACATGTCCGAAAAATTCCACATCGTGAGCAGTAAACAACCATTTGATATGGCCTTTACCATCGATGAAAATGAATGGAACGGTAAAATGAACCTGCAATTGAAAGTGATTGACATCAGAGCCCACCACTAAGTAACATTACTTATCACGGCATCTTTTCAAAAGATACATCAACAGTTATTTTTTCTGTTGTAATAGCCATGTATATAAAGCATCGTCAGCATATGCGTCTGTCCATGCATCATGCCCGCCGTTGGGTTTTTCAGTGTACTTAACCAGGTTGCTGCCACATTTTTTCAGCGCATTTACCATATCTCTCGAACCCGCTACACCAACTGTCTGATCATCGGCATTATGGAAAGCCCATACCGGCATTTTTGTCAATACACATGCCTGCAATGGTGTACCTACGCCACAAATAGGAACAATAGCTGCGAATTTCTCAGGACTGGTCTGCGCCCAACTCCATGTACCAAACCCTCCCATACTTAATCCCGTTAAATAAACACGCGAGCTATCCACATGATATTTCTTCAATACTTCCTTGTACAATTGTTGCAAAACGTCGGTGTTCCACCAGTTAGCAGTACATTGCGGTGCGATCATCACAAACTGTTTTCCTGCTACCACTTTGGCTAAACCTACTCTCCGGATGATATTGATATCTGTACCTATCTCCCCCACTCCATGAAGGAAGATCACTATTGGCCATTTATAACTCTTTTTTTCATTGTAGGTATCTGGTATATAAAGCAGATAATCGTCGATATTACCTCCTTTATAATCCATAGTCTTTACAGTAATACCGGGAGTTTGCGGGTCAAACACATCTTCCTGGGGAGGATTCGGTGGATTGGGAACAGTATCTATCCCATTGCCGCCACCAGGTATAGCAGCGTCATTTCTCTTAGAGCAGGCTACCATATTACCTAAAGTAACAATCAGTAGCACATACGCAAATCTCTTAATTATTCTTCTTTTCATATGTGTGCCTGAAATGAAAAAATCCCGTCTCATTCAGCATGAGACGGGATTCTGGTTGTTATTTTCCTACTATAAATCTACTAATTTATTTCCTTATTCAGGCACTTAATTTTTCTTTTCAGCACTCATTAATTCCACACTTCTGTTCACAAAAGCTGTAAGGTCAGCACCGGTCAGCAGGTTCTGTGATAATAATGCCAGATCCGCCAGGTTACGTACCTGTTTCTGTTGCTTATCGTTATCATTTTCATCAAGGATCTGCAGATAGATCGGATGGTTTGCATTGATCGTCATGTTGATCTCATCAGGCATATTCGCGTACCAGCTCATACCACTTCCCCCTACTGCTGCCATATCTTTCATACGACGCATAAACTCCGGACGTGTAACGATTACCGGCTGTGCATCTGCACTCAATCCCTTTAATTCAACCTTCACATGCTGCTGTGGAATATGCTCGAACAACTCCTTCAGTTTTGTTTCCTGATCAGTTGATAATACACTTTCTGATTTCTCATCTTTATCCACCAGGTTATCTGCAATATCAGCATCAACACGGGTGAATTGCATACTATCCCATCTTGGTTCCATATTGTTGATGAACGCAGCATCCACAATAGTATCCAGCTTCACGATCTTATAACCTTTGTTCTTTGCAGCCTGTATGTAGCTATCCTGCTGCACTGCATTAGTTGCGTACAATACTACCAGCTTCCCGTCCTTGTTAGTCTGCAATGCAGTTGTTTCCTGCTTGTATTCTTCCAGTGTATAGAATTTGCCAGGCTCCGTGATATCTTCCATGATCAGGAATTTGTTTCCTTTCTCAGAGAATTTATCATCGGTCATCATACCATACTTAGCAAACAGACCGATTGATTCCCATTTCTCTTCAAAGCTCTTACGATCATTACGGAAGATCTCATCCAGTTTATCAGCTACTTTCTTAGTAATATAAGAGCTGATCTTTTTCACGTTCGGATCTCCCTGCAGGTAGCTGCGGCTTACGTTCAGTGGAATATCCGGACTATCTATCACACCATGCAGTAACATCAGGAATTCCGGAACAATATCCTTCACTTCATCAGTCACAAATACCTGATTGGAATACAAACTGATCTTATCTTTCTGTACTTCGAAACTCTTGCTGATCTTCGGGAAATACAGGATACCCGTAAGATTGAACGGATAATCCACATTCAGATGGATCCAGAACAATGGCGCTTCTGCATATGGATACAGTTCTTTATAGAAATTCTGATAATCTTCAGGTGTCAGGTCACTTGGCTTCTTCGTCCATGCAGGGCTGGTATTGTTCAACTGCTTGTCTGCAAATTTTACAGGCACTGGCAGGAACTTACAGAACTTCTCCAGCATCGTCTGAATGCGATGTTCATCCAGGAACTCTTCGCTTTCCTCATTTATGTGCAGCACGATGTCAGTACCACGGCTTTCTTTAGTGGTTTCTTCCAGTACATATTCAGGGCTGCCATCACATTCCCAGCGCACGGCCGGTGCTTCTGCTTTGTGTGATTTTGTGAATATTTCTACCTGGTTACTCACCATGAAAGATGAATAGAAACCCAGACCGAAATGACCAATGATATTAGCGCCATCTGTCTGACCTTTATATTTATTCAGGAATTCTTCCGCACCGGAAAAAGCTACCTGGTTGATATATTTATCCACTTCTTCAGCGGTCATACCTACCCCCATATCAGAGATAGTAAGTGTCTTGTTCTCTTTATCCAGTTTTACTGTAATCTCCGGGGTGCCCAGCTCACCTTTAAACTCTCCGACACTAGCCAAAGTTTTTAACTTTTGTGTAGCATCAACCGCATTACTCACCAGTTCGCGGATAAAGATCTCATGGTCTGAATAGAGGAATTTCTTAATAATGGGGAAAATGTTCTCTGTCTGAACACGTATTGCACCTTTCTGCATGGGTTGAAAATTTTATTTTTTTCCTGACAAAGGATATGCCATCAGACATTTAGCTGACAAAGTGTCCGGCAGATAGTTCAAAGAAGCCGTTTTTGGTACTCTTCCGTCTTCTCTGCTTGGTCTCTGCTAGTTCTCTGCTTGGTCTCTGCTTCGACTCTCAGGACCTTTATATGCAGAAATGTCACATTTTGCCTGCCTCCGGTAAAATGGGACGGCCGGAGGACAGAAAACCAATGTTCAGGTCCACCCATGCGTCATGGATGCGTCGTATATGAAGCATGTATACGCCATGTATAAAGCGTACTTCAGGTATCATCCCGGTGAGTCCAAAGGCAGAAAACCAATGTTCAGGTCCACCCATGCGTCATGGATGCGTCGTATATGAAGCATGTATACGCCATGTATAAAGCGTACTTCCGGTCGTCCGGCTTAACAAATAAATCATATAGATGCCCCCTCAACTCTAACACAAATATTGTAGCTTTAATATCCTGACCCCGATGACTGTTGAGATGAATGTTTTTACCCGACACCCTCAATTCTAAACCTCTATTTAAATGAAAAGACCTTTACTCCTTTTCTTTGCTGCGGTTTGTTTTGCCAATACCCAGGCACAGACCCAACCCGCTGCACAGACACTGCCTTATCAGCAGACTTTCAATGCCTTATCTCCCTCCTCCACCACCTACCCGGATGGCTGGCAGGGATGGACGCTGTCCGGTTCGCCTTCAGGCAACTTTAATGTCCTGGCACCGGCATCCGACAAGGCACTCATTACAGGCAGTGCCTCCAGTACTACCAACGGCGTTTATAATTACTCCGGAAAACTGGGCTTCCTCAATAGCGGCAGTGTGGATAACTCGCTCGTCCTGGCATTGAATACCGTTGGCCAGACGAATGTTTCTCTCCAGTATGATGTTATGACGCTCCGTAACCCGTACGACGGCACAAGCAACACCCGCATCAACGAAGTGACCTTACAGTACCGCGTTGGAACAACCGGCAACTTTACAAATATCACAGGTATCGAGTATCAAAGCGGTACCACCCAACAAACCGGATCGGGTGTAACTACCCCGCAGGATTCTGCCCACCGCTCGCTGGTCCTGCCAGCTGCCTGCGATAATCAGCCGGTCGTACAGCTGCGCTGGGTGAACCGTCAGATCAGTGGCGCCGGCTCCCGGCCTTCTTTTGCCATTGACAACATCGCCGCCGGCAACGGAGGTGCTGATACCACCCCTCCTGCCATCGACAGCCTGTTCCCTGCCAATGGTACCACAGGCGTATCGCCCGCCGCACAACCTTCCATATTCTTCACGGAGAATATCAAGGCCGCCAATGGCGTAGTAGTGTTGAATAACATCACTGCCGGTACCCAACAGGTATTCCCCGTGAATAGCAGCGCAGTCATCATCGCCAACAAGACACTCACCCTGGCGGTGAATCTGCAACCACAGCAGAGCTACTACATCACCGTAGACGACACTGCTATCACAGATCTCAGCGACAATGCATTTGCGGGCATTAATGGCAGCAATTCCTGGACATTCACAACCGGCACACAGCAGTTGTCGTTCGATTTCAACGCCTGTATTACCGGAAGTATCACCGGTGGCTTCAAACAGTATAGCGTAACCGGCGCTCAGAAATGGGATTGCACCACTTTCGGACAGAACGGGAACGGTGTACAGACCAACGGATTCAGCGGTGGTCCGATAGAGAACGAGGACTGGCTCATCTCTCCGGCTTTCGATCTGTCAGGTTTTGACTTCCCGCTACTGGATTTTGCCAGCCGTACTGCCTTCTCCGGCCCTGCACTTCAACTCGTAGTGTCCACCAACTATGACGGCGTCAGCAATCCGCATACCGCTACCTGGTCACCGGTAAACGGTCGTTTCCCAGCCTTACTGTCAGATACCTGGACGGTTTCAGACAGTATCAATCTGGCAGCCTTCAAACAACCTAACGTTTATATCGCCTTCGTATATGCCTCCTCTCCAGCCATCGGCGCCGCCCGCTGGACGCTGGATAATTTTAATATCACTAATAGTACTGAGGCGCCTAAACCATCCCTGGACCTGAATACCAGCAGTATAGACTTTGACTACGTGCCCGCAGGACAGGTGTCGGGTCCGTTACCGTTTACCTTCCAGGCAAATGATTTTACGGATAGTCTGATACTTATATCATCCGCAGGCTTTACCATAGCAAAAGACAGCAATGGCACATATACACAGTCGCTGACCTATGTCCCGGATTCCCTGAACGGCCCACGTACCGTGTGGGTAAAATTCCAGCCTGCTGCTGCCGATCAGAACTATACTGGTACCATCACCTTCGATGCCGATAGTATTCACGTTCCGGATATTCAGCTTTCCGGCACCTCCCTCCGATCACTGAAAGTCGTGAACTGGAATATTGAATGGTTCGGCAGTCCGGCACAGAACCCGGCTAACGACAGCCTGCAACAGGCCAATGTGACCACCATCCTCAAAAAGCTGGATGCAGACATCTTTGCACTGGCAGAAGTAGTGGATACTGCACGTTTCAGAGCAGTGGCCAGCCAGATGCCTGGTTATAGTTATATCATCTCAGACTTTGGTTCTTATGCAGATAGTGTTAAGGACGCCGACTACGTTTCCGCCCAGAAACTGGCCTTCCTGTATAAAACGTCTGTTATTAAAGGATTGAGCTCTTACGGTGTATTACGCCGTGGTGGTAGTAGTGATGCCTATTATAACTGGTCGTCCGGCAGGTTCCCATTCCTCCTGGAAGCCCGGGCTAAGCTGAATAATGACAGTGCAACGATCCGCTTCGTATTACTGCACTCCAAAGCCAACACAGGCAATGCGGCCGATAAGATCGAATCTTGGCACAGACGCAGGAATGGCGCGCTTGAACTGAAAGACAGCCTGGATGCACAGTATCCTACAGCCAATCTGGTGGTACTGGGCGACTTCAATGATGCCTTCGACAAAACCATTACCACCGAGCTTGCACCGGATACCACGACTTCTTATATCGACTTCATAAATGACAGTGCGCATTATAAACCATTGACCCTGCCGCTCAGCCTTCAGGGTAAGAAATCCACCGCATCCTTTAATACGGTGATAGACAATGTGCTAGCTTCGGATGAAATGGCGCTGAGCTACCTGCCCGGATCTGCCCGCGTGCGGATCGAAGTGGAAAAACTGGTGAACAGTTACAGCAGCACCACCACGGACCACTACCCCGTGCAGACGAATTACAACCTGCACGTCCTGGCCCATCCGGCGCCGCTGGAAGACTTCTCTGCAACAGTTGACACAGGAGACGTCAAACTGACCTGGAGCACCCCTTATGAGCTGAATACAGCCTATTTTGTAGTACAACGCTCCCGTAACCAGCAGCAATATGAGTCAGTAGACACGGTAGACGCACACGGAACTACATCACTGCCAAACAGTTATGTAACCTACGACACCCGTGCCTGGCTCGGCGTTTCTTATTACAGGCTGAAAACAGTGGGACTGGACGGAACAGTCAGCTATAGCAGCAATGAAAGGGTGATAGTTACACTTAAAGATCTGATTAAGAAACTTTTCTGGTGTATCTTTGGCCGCCAGTTACAGGTATACCTGGACATAGAAAGACCCGGACAGGCAATATTGCAGCTGGTTGATATGCAGGGAAGAGTGAGACAGACAACGATCACGACTGTAAATAAAGGACGGAATATCAAGACATTGGATATAGGCAATTTGTCTAATGGTGTTTATATCCTGCGCATTCAAAGCAAGGAAGGCATCCAGACAAGCAAAATACTTGTTAACCACTGATCTTTTTGAAAAAGCCATTTTGATTCCAGCCGGCCTGTAGTACTACAGGCCGGCTTTTTTAAGATCAGCACTGAAACAGGGCTGTTACCCCCATAAACAACGCTATGGGTTCGGTTAAGTATCGCTTATGTATCGCTCATCCTACGTTCATCTTACGTTCATGAACGTAAGATGAACGTAGGATGAGCGATACATAAGCGATACTTAA
>NZ_QGTG01000007.1 GCF_003182155.1 Chitinophaga sp. S165 | reverse complement strand
TTAAGTATCGCTTATGTATCGCTCATCCTACGTTCATCTTACGTTCATGAACGTAAGATGAACGTAGGATGAGCGATACATAAGCGATACTTAACCGAATATCAGTAAAGTTAGATCCCTGAATGCTGAAACGGCATTTACGCAGAAAAACCGGAAAATCAATCCGGGTCTTTTATTTGCTGGTGTCAGCAATTTAAGTATCTTTGCACTCCTAATTTTTTTTAACAACATTTAAAAACAGGGAAATTTATGAACTACGAATTGATGGTGATTTTTACCCCTGTGCTGTCTGAGGAAGACTACAAAGCTGCTCAGAAAAAATTCGCTGATCTCATTAAAGAGAATGGCGGAGATGTAACGCACGAAAATCCCTGGGGATTA
This sequence comes from Chitinophaga sp. S165, assembly GCF_003182155.1. Classification (GTDB taxonomy): domain Bacteria; phylum Bacteroidota; class Bacteroidia; order Chitinophagales; family Chitinophagaceae; genus Chitinophaga. Next base: position 417,566 of record NZ_QGTG01000007.1, on the reverse strand, counting down.
AAATCACTGGCGTACCCAATCCAGAAGAAAACCACGGGCATGTACCTGGTTCTGGAGTACAGCGCGCCATCCGACCTCAATGAGAAGCTGAAAATTCAGCTGAACCGTGACGAAAATGTACTGCGTCACATGATCACAGCATTAGACAAATATGCTGTACAGTACAATGGCCGCAAAAGACATGGCGTGAACGCTGATTCTAAAACCGCAGAAGCTTAAAATTATGGCAGTAAAACAAGAAATTAAGTACTTAACCGCCGTAAAACAAGAGAAACGTGCTAAGAAATATTGCCGTTTCAAAAAGTTAGGCATCCGGTATGTGGATTACAAAGACGCTGAGTTCCTGAAGAAATTCCTGAACGATCAGGGTAAAATGTTACCTCGTCGTATCACTGGTAACTCTCTGAAATTCCAGCGTAAAGTAGCGCAGGCTATTAAAAAAGCCCGTCAAATGGCTTTGTTACCTTACGTTACTGACCTTTTAAAGTAAACAAACCTACTGGTTTCCTGGTCCTTACCGGGTAAATTAAAGGTCCTTAAAACTAATTAACAATGCAAGTAATCTTAATACAAGACGTAGATAACCTGGGCCAGAAGAATGAGCTGGCTACCGTTAAAAACGGTTATGCCAGGAATTTTCTGATTCCGCAGAAATTTGCGGTAGAAGCTAGCCCTTCTAACCTGAAGCAACTTCAGGAGCGCGTAAAAGTGCAGAAAGTAAAAGAAGAGAAAATGCTGGCTGAAATTGCCAAAGTTGTGGAAGTGCTGAAAGCAGGTCCCGTTAAAATTGGCGCTAAAACTGGTACTTCCGGTAAGATTTTCGGTAGCGTAACTGGTGTGCAGATCGCACGTGCTATTAAAGAGCAGAAAGGTTACGAAATCGATCGTCGCCGCATCCACATCCTGGATGACGTAAAAGAATTAGGCACTTATAAAGCAAGACTGGATTTCGGTAAAGGCAACGAAGCTGAACTGGAATTCGAAGTTGTAGCTGAATAAGACTACATATTCTTCAAAAAAATCCCGTCTCGTTCTAAATGAGACGGGATTTTTTTATGTAGTTATTTATATTTGCGCCATCATATGAAAAAGTATTTACCTCTATTTTTTATTGCAGGGTTGATGGTAGCCTGCAATGGACAGGATACCACTGTTAGTACGACAGATACTGCACATATAGAAGAACCTCCCTCAACAGGTAAAGTACCCGTTAATACAGATACCTTCTCTGTCGGTAACAAGTCTTTCTCTATCTACCCGCTCGAACATTCTTCATTCGAGAAACAAGGTACGCCCGATTATGACAGCGCTGAATACAGCCTGCTGATAGATGATAAAGCCCGTGTTAAACGTATAAGCGACTCCCTGATCTTCACCCTGAGTAATGGCAAGACAACTGTTCTCGCCAATAATACCAAAGAGGAAGACGATCAATACAGCATCTTCTTTTACGCCGGCTATCTGCCCGCAATTCATCAATATCTCGTGTTTGGCAGCTACTATGAATCCAGCGACTATGTGCTGATCAATGCCGATAACGGGGAGATCACACACGTATGGGGCGTCCCTGCCATCTCTCCTGATCATAAATATGTCATCTGCGCTTCTGTCGACCTGATCGCCGGCTTCAACAACAACGGCTTCCAGCTCTTTTCATATCGCGATAATAAGCTGATTCCCGAGGGAGATGTGCAGTTTGATAAGTGGGGCCCGGGCCAGATGAAATGGCTCGATAATAAGACTGTAGAGGCAGAATACGTGGTGTTGGACAATGATATGAATGAAGTACCTAAACCAGTCAAACTGGTGATGAAATAAACAGACCTTTGTCTGTTAAAAAAAGGAATACCGAAGATCCGGTATTCCTTTTTTTATTTAGTTTATTGAGTTCCCTCCGGATGTTAATAAATGTGCTAACTTCCTCATAAATCCAGTCAGATGAAAAATACCTTATTGCTATCATTGTTACTGCTGACAGGTTTAGCCTTTGTCTCCTCCCCCGGCTATGCTCAATTGCAACAAGCGCCACTTTCCAATATTGAAGGCAATGCCCGTTCCATCACTAGTAAGCTGAAAACTGCACTGACCTTAACGGAGGAACAACAACCAAAGATATTGACTGCTGTCACCAACTTCCTGGAACAACGGTCTACCATCCTTTCCATGAACAATAGCAACCCGAAGGCCTATAATACCAAACTGAAAAGCTTCCAGAACAGCTTTAACAGAAAACTGAAAACAGTACTGACACCAGAGCAATTCACCGGTTTCCAGGAACTGAAACCAGCAACCAATGACATGACCAATGTGCTGTCGCAGTTGTTTTATTAACGCTTACTTCCAGGCCTTACGCAGGAACCGGAGCCAGTTACCATGCATAATGTTGTCAATATCGGCATCAGAATAACCTCTCTTGGCAAATAGGGCCGGTATCTTCTGCAGATCAGCTATTGTTTCCAGGTCATACGGACTTTGTTCTGTTCCGAAAGCACCGTCCAGATCAGACCCAATACCAACATGCAACGCGTTTCCTGCCAGCTGGCATATATGGTCCATATGATCTACCAGTACGTCCAGCGAAGCACCCATTTCTTTCGGTTGAGATACTCCCCTTACCCAACCCGGCACCATCATCCAGGCATCCATAGCGCCGCCTATAACTGCGCCACGGCTGATCAGTTCTTTTATCTGCTCATCAGAGAACTGCCTGTTATGGTTTACCAGTGCACGTACATTGTTATGGCTGGCCCATACATGTCCGTGGAAATGCTCCATTGCTTCCCAGAAACTATCGTCACACAAGTGCGTAGCATCCAGGATGATATTCAGCCTTTCCATTTCCTTTAGTAAAGCATGCCCTTTAGGTCCCATGAAACCAGTGGCGTCAGTACCTTGCGCATAACGGCCAGGGCCATAATGAGCAGGGCCTACTGCGCGTAACCCATTGTCATAAGCACGTTGCAGATAGTTGATATCTACAATAGAATCTGCGCCTTCCAGGCTAAGAATGTACCCAATAGGCTTACCGGTGTTAGGCGTACCATCGTTCCACAATGCAAGATGTTTCTCCAGGGCTGCCAGATTAGTGATCTGGAACATTTCCCCGGCATCTTCCATTGCCTTATACCACGCTAACTGACCCTGCGTCTGTGCCCATGCCTGTTCCGGCGAAAACCAACCGGGCAAAGGGTTCTCAGGCGCTACAAATCGCGCTATCTGCGTAGCTACTACCAGACCGATATTTCCTTTGCGCAGCTCGGGAAATGACACCACTCCTTTCGCACGGTCAGGTTTATCTGTCAGTCCTTCCTCACGCTTCCTGATATCAGCTACCGGCAATCGCAGGTTACGGTTCCATTCCATCGCATTCATGCTGAGATCAAGATGCGCATCTACTATAAACATGTCAGTATTTTTTTGATAAGTTAGATCATGATCTTTCTATCCCTGGCTACTACCTTCCAGTAGGCCACACAATTGTTATCTTCAACAACGCCTACACGATCATGCAGCGCTACCGTCGGACAAATGTGTACAGGAATACCGTAGAAAACAGTGCCCACGGGATATAGAGAAGTATCCGGCACTTCAACAACCAGGTGTTCTTCACTATGCCCCTTTGGCGCTGCATCGGGAACATCTAAAAAATGTACTCTCGGTTGAGGCATCTCTGATGAAAGTGCTTTGTGCCCGAGATCTACACACAGATGCCTGTCATCAATGATAGAGATCACCCTTGTAGCTACTACTGCTGCATAGGCAAACTCCTGTTCAGGAAGCTCCCGCCGATATCCCCAGTCCCAGAAGATGAAAGTACCAGGACTACATTCAACACCGGGTCTTTCTGCATGAAATGCATAAGTAGGAGTGCCTCCGGCGATGATCTGCGGGGATGGCGCACCTGCCGCTGTAATAGCAGCCGCCAATGCTGTTACAGGCGCAAAGCCTGCATCACATTTCTCTTTGCGTACTACAGGGTCTGCATCATGCAGATGACCATCGTATGCATGTAAACCAGCCGGCGTAATACCTGGCATATGTTGCAACTCCTGGTAGAGTTCCAGTGCTGCTTCGCCAGGACCTGCAGGAATGCCTGTCCTGTTCATTCCAATGTTCAGATCAAGATATACCGGAATAATACGTTTTGCAGCCAGGAACAGCGCAGCGATCGCCATTGCTGCCGTGCGGTTATCCACCAGGCAGGAATACTTTGTATCAGGATACTGTTCCACTACTTCCAGCAGCCGGCTTATTTTAGGCCCTATGGGCTGATAAGCCAGCAACACATCCGCAGCACCGGCCAACCCCAGCATTTCCGCTTCCGCGATAGTTGCACACTTAAACTTATTGATACCTTCACCCTGCAGTAACTGCACGGCTTCGATCATCTTACTCGTCTTAATGTGCGGACGCAGACGCTGTACATCTCCCACTGTCTTTTTCACCAGCAGGATGTTCTCACGCATCCGTTCCGGATAAACAAGCACCGCAGGACTATCTACAGTATTGATATTATGCAATTCGTACCAATGCATGACTGTTGTTTGAATTAGTGAAGTTCCAGCAGCGCTTCGATTTCCACAGGAATGTTATCAGGCAATGAACCAAAGCCCACCGCACTGCGCACGCCAATACCATTTTCTTCACCCCATACTTTTGCAAACAGTTCGCTGCAACCATTGATAACGTAAGGATGACGGCCAAAGTCCGGCGTACAGTTCACCATACCCAATACTTTGATCACACGTTTCACTTTATCCAGGCTACCCAGGTTTGTTACTATGGTAGACAACATTGTCAGGCCCACTTGTCTTGCTGCCAGTTTGCCTTGTTCCATATCAAAGTCAACACCAATACGGCCAATGATCAGGCTCTTATCATCCTGTACAGGACCATGTCCAGACAGATACAGGTACTTACCGTCTATGAGGTATGGTTTGTATACGCCTAATGGTGCCGGTGCTGGTGGTAATGATAATCCTAACGCTTTAAAATTCTCTGTTGGTGTCATACGATCACTGTTTTGCTTGTAATTAAATAAAGAGGTTTAAGATCAAACACCCGATCAGTCCTACAACAGAAACGATCGTTTCCATGATTGACCAGGTTTTGAAAGTATCTTTCACTGACAAATTAAAATATTCCTTGAACATCCAGAAGCCTCCGTCGTTCACATGGGAAAACATCAGGCTTCCTGCACCGGTGGCCAGCACCATCAAACTGGGATGTACCGTCGTGCCCACTACCAATGGCGCCACAATACCGGCGGCTGTCAATCCCGCTACGGTAGCGGAACCTACGCTTACACGGATCAGCGCTGCGATACTCCACGCTAATACAAGCGGGTTCATATGCATGCTGCCTAATCCTTCTTTGATCACATCACTTACCTTACTGTCCAGCAGCATCTGCGTCAATGCACCGGAACCGCCAATGATAAGGATAATAACAGATACATCACGTATAGCATCCTCCATAGTACCCATCACTTTTTTGATTGGCCATCCTCTGCGTATACCAAGTACGTAGGCGCCATTCAGCACTGCCAGCAACATCACGATCACAGGGTCTCCCAACCAGTTAGCAATACCATATACGGCACTTTCCGGTGCTACCTTCAGCTTCACAAGAGAGGTAGCAGCCAGCAACAATACAGGCAGCAACGCAGCAATAATGCTTGTCGTCATACCAGGCAACTGATCCTCCGGAAGTGTAGCAGCGGTAAACAGTTGCGCGGGTTCCTGTGTATATTTTTTAAGGAAACGGCTGAAGACAGGTCCTGCCAGTACAATAGCGGGAATAGCCACCAGGAGGCCGTATATCAGCGTTAATCCCATATTGGCATGGAAGGCTCCTACTAAAGCTGTAGGCGAAGGGTGGGGCGGTAAGTAGCCATGCGTGACAGACAATGACGCCAGCATGGGAATACCCAAATAAACGGCAGGTAGTTTAGTGCGTGCAGCAACTGTAAAGATCAGCGGCACCATCAGTACAAAACCGATATTGTAGAACAAAGGAATGCCGACAATAAACCCTGTCAGCATCAATGACCATTGTACATATTTACGTCCGAACACCTGCATCAGCCCATTTGCAATTCGTTGTGCAGCGCCGCTTTCAGCCACCAGCTTACCCAGCATGCTACCGAATACAATGATGATAACAAGTGAACCTAATGTTTTACCGATACCTGTCTGTATAGACTGGGTAATATCAGCAATGGACATTCTCTGTGCAGGTTCCCTGACCACGTTCAATGCCAGTCCCATGAACAGGCAGACAATAAGGAACGCAATGAATGTGTTTAACCGGAAATAAGCTACCAGAAGTACCAGCAGCAGGATCGAAGCAAATACTACAACTACTAAAGCCATGAATCAATAGGATATTGGCAGGCGCCTGTTAATTATTCGTAACGTAATGCAACTATCGGGTCCAGACGGGAAGCCTTAATGGCCGGATATATACCTGATGCAAGCCCTACGGCCGCACAGATGATTATACCTGTCGTTATCCATACCCACGGAATTATAAAGTCGGTATCTAACAGCAATGAAACAATATTACCCACCAGCATTCCCAATATCACTCCCAGCAAGCCTCCCAGCAAACTGATGATGATGGCTTCATATACGAACTGCTGGCGTATCACTTTCCTCGTAGCGCCCATCGCTTTGATGACGCCGATCTCGCGGGTACGTTCTGCTACCGATACCAGCATGATATTCGTCAACCCGATAGCAGAACCAAACAAGGTAATAGCCCCGATCAGAATTGCAGCAAATACCACAACACCCAACAAGTTAAACAACATCTCGGCAACACTGTCACTTTTATTGATGTAAAAATTCTCTTCTTCACCCAGCGAGAGATGACGGATGATCCTGAACATGCCAGTAGCCTCTCCAATAGCGGCTTCCATCTTAGTAATGTCTTTTACGGAAACACCGATATTGTAGTTGATATTCGGACGGTCAAACACTCTCCGTGTATTATTCACCGTTGTGATGATCACATTGTCCGCACTCATAAAACCACTATTCCCCTTCGGCTGTAATACGCCTACGACACGGTAGCGTACATTGCCCACACGTATACTGCTGTTCACTACATTCCTGAGATTATCGCCAAACAGTTTCTTCGCTACATCCATTCCCAAAAGTGCTACGTTCCTTCCTGACTCCACATCCAGCAAATTCAGGTTCCGTCCTTCACGAAGTGTATAGTTAGAAAGCTGCAGATAACTTTCATCACCTCCCATCACACGGACATTGGGATTTGTTTTCTTGTCGTCTTTATACACGGTAGCGTTCCCTGTGGCATTTGTTGACAAACTGACTACAGCGGGGAAAGAATACCGTTTTTTAAAGTCCATAGCTTCCTTGTAAGTAATTGGAATATTACTATTGGACGTTTTTACTTTTGATTTTTTGTCGCCTTTCTTCGCTTCTCCACCACCACCGATACGTATCCTCAAAGCTCTGCTCTGAATATTGAAGCTGTTGGCTCCCATATTGGCGAAGCTGCTGTAGATACTGTTCTTCATGCTGTCTATGGCGGTAAAAATGCCTACAAGGGCCATAATACCAAAACCAATGATGGCAACAGTAAGCCCTGCGCGCAAACGGTTGCCGGCAACAGAGCGAAAGGCGAGGGAAAATGTGTCGAGGAACTGCATGATTTAAAGTTAATAAAAAGTTTTTTTCCGCTACTTTTATTATATAAAAGGCCAGATGCCCAATCCCCCGACCATAAAAGAAATCGCCAAAAGGCTGAACCTGGCTGCTTCGACTGTTTCCAGGGCACTGCACGATCATCCGCGTATCGGGCTGAGAACCAGGTTGAAGGTGCAGGAACTGGCCCGTGAACTGCAATATGAGCCTAATCAGACCGCCATTTTCTTTCAGCAAAAAAAGACCTTTACGCTCGGCATTGTTTTACCGGAACTATCCGAAGCTTTCTTTTCGGCTGCCATCAGCGGTATAGAAGACACGGCCAATAAGAGCAATTATATGGTCCTGCTGGGGCAATCCCATGATGACACTGAAAGGGAGCAGAAGATCGTAGAAATAATGAAGAACCACCGGGTAGACGGACTACTCGTTTCCCTGGCTAAGAATACCGTGAATTATGCACATTTTGAGATGTTGCGGAAATATAACATCCCGGTCGTATTCTTTGACCGCATCCCCAATATGCCGGATATTCACTACGTAGCTTCAAATATGGAATCAGGCACCATACAGGCCGTATCTCTCCTATTACAGCGGGGGCATCGCGTTATCGGTATGATCAATGGCCCTGAAAAACTGATAGCCAGTCAGCAACGCACAACAGGCTACCAGAAAGCCATGCAGCAACAACGGCTGAAATATGACGCCAGTTTGAATGTCAATGCCGATCTTACAAAAGAAGGTACCCGCAATGCCATGCAACAGCTGCTGTCGCACAAAAGGAAAGTGACCGCTATCGTCGCATTCAATGACTACGTATCCCAGGATGCCGTACAATACGCGGTTGAACAGGGACTGGAGATCAATAAAGACATCACTTTTGTCAGCTATGCTAATCTGCCCATTAGTAGTTACATGGCCTTCCCTCCTCTTGCTTCTGTAGAACAGTATCCATACCTCCAGGGACAAAAAGCCACAGAGATCCTGCTGGAACTACTTTCCGGCAAACTGGCGGCTGACCGGTACCAGCAGACAGTGATCGACTCACGACTGGTCATTGCACCTGGCAGGTAAATTTGCGCAACCGTTTGTCCAGTCATTCTCTCAATTCTTATCGTTATGTTTGAAGCATCGCAATTTTATCAACCAGCAATGCAGAATATATTAACAGCTTATGGATTAGTAATGGAAGAATGTCTCATTCAACCATTTGGCAGTGGGCTAATCAATGCCACCTGGAAAGTATCCAATGCTGATAATACTTACATCCTGCAACGTATCAATCACCAGGTATTTAAAAAGCCTGCGCTGATTGCACAGAACATCAGTACCATAGGTGATTATCTGGATAAATACCATCCTGATTACTTCTTTGTACAACCGGTACAAACTACAGATAAACAGGATATGGTCATTACGCCGGAGGGTGAGTATTTCCGTCTGCAGCCTTTTGTATCCAATTCACACAGCTATGATGTTGTGAATAACGAACAACTGGCATATGAAGCAGCCAGACAATTCGGACGTTTTACAAGATTACTTTCCGGTATCGATACCAGTGAGATACAAGTGACCCTGCCGGACTTTCACAATCTCACCTTACGTTATGCACAGTTTGAGCAGGCAGTTCAGCAAGGTAATGCTGCACGTATAGCGGAGGCCAGTGAAGACATCAATACCATCCGCAGTTATAAATACCTGACAGATATATTCAACACTATTCAACATAGCCCTTATTTTAAAGTGAGAGTAACGCATCACGACACGAAGATCAGCAACGTGTTGTTTGATGCAGATAACAAGGGCATCTGTGTAATAGACCTTGATACCGTTATGCCTGGCTATTTTATCAGTGATTTTGGCGATATGATGCGGACCTACCTATCTCCCGCCAGTGAAGAGGAAACAGACCTGAGCAAGGTAAAAATGAGGAAAGAATATTATACCGCTATTGTGAATGGATACCTCAGTGAAATGAAAGACGAACTGAGTATTACAGAACAGGCACACCTGGTATATGCGGGGCAGTTCATGATATATATGCAGGCTATCCGCTTCCTTACGGACTATTTCAACAACGATGTTTACTACGGTTCAAAATATGACAAACATAACCTGCTAAGAGCGCGAAACCAGCTTACATTACTGGAAAGCATCACAGCGCAGGAACAAAGTCTTTCTTCTGTGGCGGCACACTAACGCCACATCGTTTGAAAAGCAGCACCAACAAAAAATACCGGCCAGTTGGCCGGTATTTTCATTTTATCTAAAGTCTTAAATAAACTGTAGTAAGAGTCCCGGGAAGACACCAAGCAGTATCACGATGGCTGCTGTAATAATGAGCATCGTTTTGAAACCTCCGGAGATAGGAGCTGTTTCTGCTTCTCCCTGTTTGAAATACATCGCAATGATGACACGGAAATAGTAATAAGCACTGATCGCTGCGCATATCACACCTACTATCGCCAGCCATAACAGGTTACCCTGTTCAACAACAGCTGTCAGCACAAAGTATTTAGCGAAGAAACCTGCTGTAAGCGGAATACCTGCCAGTGAACATACAAAGATAGCAGTTGTAACAGCCAGTACCGGTTGTGTACGTGCCAGGCCATTGAAGCCATCAAATGTATAGTCCTTCAGCTTGATCATTACTGCGAAGATGCCAATGGTAGCAATACTATAGGCAGCTGCATACAGGATGATACCCTGTGTAGCATGAGTATTAATTGATACCACCGCCATCAGCATGAAACCTGCCTGGGCGATACTGGAGTAAGCCAGCATACGTTTTACACTTTGCTGGAATACTGCTGTGAAGTTCCCGATGATCAGTGTTGCGGCAGTGATGATTGCCAGCAATAACTGCCAGTCTGCAGTAATACGTTCGCCGATGAAAGCGCCATGGAAGATCCTGATGAAGGCGATAAATCCACCAGCCTTCACTACAGTCGCCATGAAAGAAGTAAATACGGTAGGTGAACCATCATATACGTCCGGTGTCCAGAAGTGGAACGGTACGGCAGATACTTTAAAGGATAATGCAAAAGCCAGCAGGATGATACCGCAGAGTGCCAGTGTGTTTACCTTGCCAGCTCCCAGTCCCAGATCGGCTACGTTGAAAGTACCGGTAGCGCCATAGATCAGGGTGATACCCATCAGCAGGATACCTGTAGAGAAAGACCCCATCAGGAAGTATTTCAGGGAAGCCTCACTGCTTTTAGGTGTTTTCTTATCAGCACCTGCCAGTATATACTGTGGAATAGAAATGATCTCTATTGCCAGGAAAAGCATTAATAAACTGCTGAAAGTAGAAGCCAACGTGATACCTGAAAGAATGAAAAAGATCAGTGCGAAATAATCTGACACATGCTCTCCCACATTCTCAAATGCACTGCCTGACAGCATAAAAAGGATCAGCGTAGCGCTCAATGCTATGGCATTGAACAGAATGCTGAAATGGCTGACTGTGATCATGCCATAAAATGTACGTTCACCTGCTCCTATAGTGGATAACTCAGCCAGGTTAGCCGCCAGACAAACCAGCAGGACAAAGATGGCTATATACTTAATGCGCTGCTTATTAGTTACAAATAAACCCGCAAACATCATTACAACGCCCGATAAAGCAGTAGATATTAATGCATTCATATTCCTGTGTTACGAAAGAACAACTTTTTAATAAACCTTGTTAACCAATTCAGTAGTGCTGCTTACCAGTTCCAGCATAGGCTTTGGATATACGCCCAGCGCCAGAATGATCACTACAATAATGCTCAGCACCAGCAGCTCATTTCCTTTCAGGTCAGTAGTGGTCTCTGTCAGTGCATTGCTTTGACCGAAGATCACTTTCTGCACCATATTCAGTGTGTACACCGCTCCCAGGATAACACCCAGTCCGGCAACTGCCATAAACCACACATTATATTGGAACAGACCGCTGAACATCAGGAACTCCCCGACAAAACCATTGGTCAGTGGTAATGCAACATTCGCAAAACTGATGGTCACAAAGAAGATAGCGATGCCAGGTGCATACTGTGCAATACCTCCCATCTCGTTCAGGTTTTTGATCTTCAGACGGTTCTGGATAATCTCAACGATGATCCACAGACCGATGATGTTAATGCCGTGGTTAAACATCTGCACCATCAAACCCTGTAAGCTCTGCTCATTGTTCGTGAAGATAGCTGCGCTCATCAAACCAATGTGGGCAATGGAAGAATAAGCGATCAGGCGTTTGATATCTGACTGTACGATAGCGATGCAGGATGCGTAGATGATACCGATGATGGACAATACGATCGCAACATCTGACCACATATAAGCTCCCTTCGGCAATACAGGCAGTAACCAGCGTATCACACCAAATAGACCCATCTTTACCATGATACCGGAAAGTACCATTGTAACAGGGGTCGGAGACTGTTCGTAAGTATCCGGCTGCCAGGTATGGAAAGGGAAAACCGGCATCTTGATAGCAAAGGCTACAAAGAAGAGCCAGAACAACCATGACTGGTCCTGCGGAGCTACGTTGCCACCAGTAAAGCTGGCGTAGCTGAAGGAATGTTCCGGTGTTTGCAGATAGATATAGATCAGGCCTATCAGCATGAGCAGTGAACCTGCAAACGTGTATACGAAGAACTTGAATGTAACAGGAATACGTTTTTCGCCACCCCAGAGTGAACAGAGGAAGTACACCGGAATCAGTGCGAGCTCCCAGAAAACGTAGAACAACAAAGCATCGTAAGCTGTGAAAACACCTACCAGGCCTGCCTGAGAAAGCAGCATCAGGCCGTAGAAACTGTTTGCACGCTCGTAATCCCTGTTGAAAATAACGATAAAGATCAGCAGGAAAGAAATAGCTGTCAGCAAACAAAGCATCAGGCCCATTCCATCCAGACCTACGCTGAACTGAGCACCCAGCTGAGGTATCCAGCTTGCAGAAAACTGCAGACTGGCCGGAGCAGTCCGGAACTGGAACAAGGCACCAAGCGTTACTGCCAGCGAAGCCAGGGATGCTATCAAACCCAGCGCTTTCGGTCCAGACCCCTTCAGACCAAACGTAATCAGGCCCGCAACTAAAGGAATCAATATGAGTAATACTGTCAACATAATTTTATCTAAACTTGTCCTTTTTTAATGATGATACAGGTATCTCCTACTTCAGCAGAAAGCCTATCACAAATAAAACTACCATTCCAATTACCATGGCAAAGATGTAGAAACCTACCTGTCCGCTCTGCAGCAGTCTTACCTGCTGACTACCCCAATGTACTCCACGGCCTACACCATTTACTAACCGGTCAATACCTGATTTTTCGATCGCCTCTTCAAAGAAACGGCTCAACATCATCAGGGGTTTCACTATGATAGCATCGTATAACTCATCCACATACCATTTGTTCTCCAATACTTTGGCAATACCGGTACGTGGTTCTCCATTGTCTTCATAATTGCGGTACCAGGCACGTGCAAGGAAGATGGTGATGATCACCAGCACGGAGCTAAGTGCCATCAGCAGCCATTCAGTGTTATGAGACAAATGCTCATGTTCGTGTACAAATGGTGCTGATCCTGCAAACACAGGCGCCAGGTATTCTTTCAGCAGGCTATGGGTACCGAATACTTCTGGTAAACCAATATAACCACCTATTACTGAAAGGATAGCCAGAACGATCAGCGGGATAGTAATAGCCGCCGGACTTTCGTGCAGGTGATGTTCCTGCTCGTGCGTACCGCGGAACTTACCGCAGAAAGTAATGTAGTATAAACGGAACATGTAGAAGGCAGTCATCAGCGCTGTGATGAGTGCTATTGCATACATGATCTTATTATTGATAAATGTTTCAGCCAGGATCTCATCTTTGGAGAAGAAGCCTGACAGACCAGGGATACCGGCAATAGCCAGACATCCGATCAGGAAGGTAATGTGTGTAACAGGCATGTACTTTTTCAGTCCGCCCATTTTATTGATGTTCTGTTCACCACCCATCGCGTGGATCACTGAACCGGAACCCAGGAACAACAGCGCTTTGAAGAATGCGTGAGTCATTACATGGAATACAGCAGTCGTATAAGCGCCTACTCCCAGAGCGAGGAACATATATCCCAGCTGGCTCACAGTGGAGTAAGCCAATACTTTCTTAATATCATCCTGTTTAAGTGCAATGGAAGCTGCGAGTACCGCAGTAGCCAGACCTATTACAGCAACAACAGTCTGAATGCATGGAGCAAGTGTATATAACACATTGCTGCGTGCAATCATGTAGATACCTGCGGTCACCATCGTAGCAGCGTGGATCAGGGCAGATACAGGTGTAGGACCCGCCATCGCATCAGGTAACCAGGTGTATAAAGGCAGCTGGGCAGATTTACCGGCAGCACCAACAAACAGTAGGATAGCGATAACAGGTATTATCTTATCACCTGCGCCAACTGCTGCAGCTTTTTCAAATACTTCAGGAAAAGTTACACTGCCAAATTTCACGATCATCGCGAAGATACCCAGCAGGAAGCCGAGGTCACCGATACGGTTCATCACGAAAGCCTTCTTGGCAGCATTGTTATAAGCGGTGTTTTTGAACCAGAACCCGATAAGCAGGTAAGAGCAAAGCCCTACGCCTTCCCATCCGATGAACATCATCACATAGTTAGCGCCCAGTACAAGTATCAGCATGGAGAAAACGAACAGGTTGAGGTAAGCGAAATAACGCGCAAACCCTTCACTGGTTTCATCATGCATGTAAGAAGTGGAGTAAATATGGATCAGAGAACCAACACCGGTAATGATCAGCAAAAATAAAGCGCTCAGCTGGTCTACCTGGAATGCGAAAGGTATGTGCAGGCTGCCTGCGGAAATAAAGTCAAACAACGTAACTGTCTGCGCCTGAAATCCGGGGGCTTTCACCTCCAGGAAGATCAGTAAGCTAATTACAAAGGCAGCCAATACAGCTCCGCTTCCTACTATACCCGCCAGTGATTTGGAGAGGTATCTTCTTCCCAATCCATTCACCAGGAAACCTAATAATGGTAAAAATGGTACCAGCCAAACTAGATGTATCATCTATTCAAATACTAATTACGATTTACAATTACGATTCAAGCTGTTAGTTCTTCAGCCTGTTCATGATATTAATATCCACCGACTGTGAATTCCTATATACCATCACGATAATGGCCAGTCCTACGGCAACTTCCGCAGCAGCTACCACCATGATAAAGAATACAAAGATCTGCGCTCCGCTGGCATCTACACGGCCAGCATCTGCCCACATCTTAGAGAAGGCAACCAGCAGCAGGTTTACAGCATTCAGCATCAGTTCCACGCACATGAAAATAATAATGGCATTTCTGCGCATCAGCACGCCCATCACCCCGATACAAAAGAGTACTATGCTTAAGAAAATGTAATATTGAACAGGCATCTTTAAAGAATTACAAATTGATCAATGACGATTTACAGATGTTGTGGTTATGCTTCTCTTTTCCCGATTATCACAGCACCGACCATAGCACTCAGGAACAGGATGCTGCTAACTTCAAAAGGGACTACGTATTGATTGAATAAAGTTTTACCAAGGTTGGAGATCAGCCCTATATCAGATGCTGCTGGCTGAATCGGAGTTACATCGGCTTCACGGAGCGCACCCAGTAATACCAGCAATAGGGCGCCGCCACTGATAGCACCGGCATATTTCAACCAGTTACGCTTCTGTGGCTCTATTTCTGCATTCAGGTTCATTAACATGATCACAAACAGGAACAATACCATGATGGCTCCCGCATATACTATAATATGCACCACAGCCAGGAACTGCGCATTGAGCATAATGTAATGCCCTGCTATGGTGAAAAAGGTAACTATCAGGCAAAGGACACTGGTAACGGGGTTCTTGCTCAATATAACGCCCAGGGCGGATATAATAGAGATGATTGAAAGTACCCCGAAAACGATTTGTTGTAAACTCATTCCCATTGCTATAATGACTATTATGGTTTTAGCTAAGACTGTCTTTTATTATGCTTGTTTCTTTTCACCAGGTGCTGGTATGAGCAGGTCTGGTTTTCCGTAAATGAAACCTTCGCGTTTGTAGTTAGCAGGTGCAAATGTTTCTGTCAGATAGATAGCATCTTTCGGACAAGCCTCTTCACAAAAACCACAGAAAATGCAACGCAGCATGTTGATCTCATAGCGGGCAGCATATTTCTCTTCACGGTACAGGTGCTCTTCACCTGGTTTTCTTTCTGCTGCTTCCATTGTGATCGCTTCTGCCGGACAAGCAACTGCACATAAACCACAGGCAGTACAGTTCTCACGTCCTTCAGCATCACGGTTCAGGATATGCAGACCACGGAACACCGGGCTGAATGCACGCTTCTGCTCCGGATAACGCACGGTTTCCTTCCTCTTCCAGATATGCTTAAAGGTGATCACCATCCCCTTTATAATATTCCACAAATAGATCTTCTCGATGAAGGTCATCGGCTTGCGGTCCACTTGTCTTGCCCTACTTGTTAAAGCTTGCATATTATGCTATTAAAATAAGTCGTTAATTAATGTGTGCTGCGATACAATACGATCGCTCCTGTTATCAACATATTAGCCAGTGCCAGCGGGATCATGATGTTCCAACCCAGACGCATCAGCTGATCGTAACGGAACCTCGGGATCGTCCAGCGTACCCACATAAAGAAGAACAGGAAGCAGATGATCTTGATGAACAGGGCTGCTGTGCCCAGGATAGTCACCAGGTTAGGTGCCAATCCGAGGCTGTCCATGAATGGGAAGGAATAACCACCGAAGTACAGACTTGCCATCAGCGCAGAGCTGATGAACATGTTGATGTATTCTGCAAAGAGATAGAAACCCAGTTTCATGGAAGAGTACTCCAGGTGATAACCTCCATTCAATTCACTCTCAGCTTCTGACAGGTCGAACGGCGTACGGTTACATTCTGCAAAAGAACATACCAGGAATATCAGGAAGCCCAGTGGCTGGTAAAGTACATTCCAACCGCCATGGCGCTGCTGTTCTACTATTTCTTTGATGCTTAAAGTACCGGTCATCATCAGCAGTGCGATGAGAGACAAACCCATTGCCAGCTCGTAAGAGATGATCTGGGAAGCAGCACGCACGGATGCCAGCAGAGAGTATTTATTATTGGAAGCCCATCCACCCAGCATGATACCATATACACCTAAACTCACTACTCCGAAAATGTATAAAATACCAATGTTAATATCGGCGATCTGCAAAGACACGGTATGACCTGCGATGGTCAGGGTATCTCCCCAGGGAATTACTGCGCTTGTCATACAGGCTACGATCATAGCCAGTGACGGACCAAGAATGAACAGGAAACGGTTGGAATTGCCCGGAATGATCTCTTCTTTAAAGAAGAGTTTACCTCCATCGGCCAGAGGCTGTAATAATCCCATAAAACCGGCCCTGTTAGGACCAATCCTGTCCTGAATTATACTTGCTACTTTTCTTTCACCCCATGTGGAATACATAGCAACCAGCAGTGATACCGCCAGTACGCCTGATATCAGCACTATCTTTTCGAGGATAAAGAACCAGTCTATATTCATCAAATACGAATTATCAATTACGAATAATGAGTCTATTATTTCTTATTAAAGTCATCTGAATGCGCCGGACCGTCGATCTGAGACAGATCAATCTCCGGTCTGTTCACCTCACTGATGTCATGGATATCCAGCAGCAGTTTAGGCTGACGGCCTTCCAGTACTTCTACCAGTGTATCTTTAGGTTTGTGAACACCTACATAGTGACCCTGAGAAATAACACTCTGGCGCTCTATTTTACGTGGGCCTTCTATGGTCCAGTCTTTTACGTCTTTCTTATCAAAGCGGCAGGTATCACAGATCCATTCTTCCACTTCACCGTATTTATCCTTGCGGGCAGTTACGCGGAATACTTCATCACCGCGCATCCACAATACGGTTTTACCACAACATTTCGGATCGTGGCAATCACGATGTGCATCTACCGGTTTCAGGAACCAAACACGGTTCTTGAAGCGGAAGGTCTTATCTGTCAGCGCACCTACAGGACAAACATCAATCACGTTACCGATGAAGTTGTTGTCCAGTGACTGCTGAATATAAGTTCCGATCTCCGCAGCTTCTCCACGACCGAGTACGCCATGCTCACGCTTTTCAGTCATCTGATCGGCAGTGAATACACAACGGTAGCAGAGGATGCAACGGGTCATGTGTAATTGTATCTTATCACCGATGTCGATCCTGTCGAACGTACGGCGTTTGAATTCGTAGCGGGTAGTATCTGCACCGTGCTCGTAGCTGAGGTCCTGCAGATGGCATTCGCCGGCCTGGTCGCATACAGGGCAGTCCAGCGGATGGTTCAGTAACAGGAATTCCACCACACCTTTACGTGCTTCCTGCACTTCCGGAGAGGTGATATTGGCTACTTCCATACCATCCATTACGTTGGTACGGCAGCTAGCTACCAGTTTAGGCATAGGACGGGGATCAGCTTCTGATCCTTTGGTCACTTTCACCAGGCAGGTACGGCATTTACCACCGCTACCCTGCAGTTTGGAATAGTAACACATTGCAGGCGGCACGATATCTCCACCAATTCTACGGGCAGCATTCAGGATAGAAGTACCCGGCTCCACTTCCACGGAGATATTATCGATCTTAACCTTAAAGAGTTTCTTTTCTTCAGCCATTTTGCATCGCTTAAATTGATTCTTATACAGCAGCAGGAGCAGCTATTTCCAGAGGATCTGCGTAATGTGCCAGTCCGAAGTTACGTTTGGTAGCTTCTTCAGGATGCAGCACATGCCATTCAAACTCGTCACGGAAGTGACGAATAGCAGCAGCTACCGGCCAGGCAGCAGCATCACCCAACGGGCAGATGGTGTTACCTTCTATTTTACGCTGGATATCCCACAGCAGGTCTATGTCGCTCATTTTACCCTTACCATTCTCGATATTCTGCAGTACACGCTTCATCCAACCGGTGCCTTCACGGCATGGGCTGCATTGACCGCAGCTTTCATGGTGATAGAAACGGGCGAATGTCAGGGTGTTCTTCACAATACACTGGTCTTCGTCCAGTACGATGAAACCACCGGAACCCAACATGGTACCGGTAGCAAAGCCACCGTCAGCGAGGCCTTCGTACGTCATCATACGCTGCTCGCCCTTTGCTGTTTTCAGCAACAGGTTAGCCGGCAGGATAGGTACGGAAGAACCACCGGGGATACACGCTTTCAGGCGTTTGCCATTAGCGATACCACCACAATATTCATCAGAGTAAATAAATTCTTCTACTGAAATATTCATCTCGATTTCGTACACCCCAGGTTTATTGATATTACCACAGGCAGAAATGAGTTTGGTACCGGTAGATTTGCCAATACCGTATTTCGCATATTCATCACCACCGATGCGCAGGATAGGCACTACGGCAGCAAGTGTTTCCACGTTGTTCACAACTGTCGGACAATCCCACAGACCTTTCACAGCCGGGAACGGAGGTTTGATACGCGGGTTACCACGTTTACCTTCCAGGGATTCTATCAGGGCAGTTTCCTCACCGCAGATATAAGCACCTGCACCGCGTTGTACATATATTTCAAGATCGAAGCCGGTACCCTGGATGTTTTTACCCAGCCAGCCATTTTTCTTAGCTTCCGCGATAGCCTGTTCCAGAATTTCAGGGATCCAGGCGTACTCACCACGGATATAGATATAGCAACTGTTACAACCCAGTGTATAACTGGAGATGAGCAGTCCTTCTATGAGCAGGTGAGGAATAAATTCCATCAGGTAACGGTCTTTGAACGTACCAGGTTCAGATTCGTCAGCATTACAAACCAGGTAGCGGGGTACGCCTTCCGGTTTTGCGATGAAGCTCCATTTCATACCGGTAGGGAAACCGGCGCCACCACGGCCTCTCAGACCGCTCTTCTTCACTTCTTCCAGCACCTCTTCAGGTTTCATGCTTTTGAGCGCCTTTTCTGCTGATCCATAACCTCCATTGGCCCGGTATACATCATAGTACCGGATCCCTTCTATGTGCGCTTTGTCAAAAAGTAGTTTGCGTCCCATCTTACTTTTTATGATTGTAGACCGGTATTCCGGTCATTCAAAGTTTTAGTTTGCTTTAACCCTGCATTCCTCAATAATAGCATCTACCTTTTCAGGGGTCAGGTGCTCACGGAAGTGTTTACCCAGCTGCATCATGGGAGCGTATCCACAGGCACCGAGACATTCTACCGTTTTGAGCGTGAACAGACCATCATTAGTGGTTTCACCCACACCGATGTCCAGTTTCTTTTTGATATAGTCGATGATGTTATCTGAACCACGCAGCATGCACGGACCTGTCTGACATACTTCAAATACGTATTTGCCTACAGGCTTCAGGTTAAACATCGAGTAAAAGGTAGCCACTTCATACACTTCAATCGGCTTGATCTGCAGCAGGGAAGCCACGTAATCCATGGTTTCCGCGCTCAGCCATCCGCCAAACTCTTCCTGTGCCAGGTGCAGCAAGGGAATCAAAGCACTCTTCTGCTTCCCGGCCGGGTAACGGGCGATGATCTCTTTTACTTTATTCAGCTTCTCTTCAGAAAACATAACTATAGAAAGAAAAATTAATAATTAAGCGTCCAGTTCACCTGCGATCAGATTCAGGCTACTCATACAGATAACGGCATCGCTGAGCATTGCGCCTTTGATGAGTTCCGCATAAGCCTGGTAGTATATGAAACATGGGCGGCGGAAATGCAGCCTGTAAGGGCTACGGCCACCATCGCTGATGAGGTAGAAACCCAGTTCACCGTTGCCTCCTTCTACAGGATTGTACAATTCGCCAGGCAGAATATCAGCTTCCCCCATGATGATCTTGAAGTGGTAGATAAGTGCTTCCATTTTGGTGTATACCGCACTCTTTTCAGGCAGGTAGTACGCTGGTACATCCGCATGGTATACATCTGAAGGCAGGTCTTTCAGCTTATCCATCGCCTGACGGATAATGCTCAGACTTTCCCACATTTCACCGTTACGTACCAGGAAACGGTCGTAACAGTCGCCGGTGGTACCTACTGGTATTGAAAAGTCGAAATCTTCGTAAGATGAATATGGCTGAGATACGCGTACATCATAATCCACACCTGCAGCACGCAGGTTAGGACCGGTAAAGCCATAATTCATGGCTCTTTCCGCGCTGATAGGACCTACGCCCTGAGTTCTTTCCATGAAGATACGGTTACGGTTCATCAGGGTTTCGAACTCCTTCAGCGCCACCGGATATTCCTTCAGGAAGCGTTCTATTTTCTCAAAGGCAGCAGGTGTAAAGTTTCTTTCGAAACCACCTACGCGTCCAATATTGGTCGTGAGACGGGAACCGCATATTTCCTCATATATTTCGTATGCCAGCTCACGGTACTTCATGAGATAAAGGAAGCCTGAGAAGGCGCCGCTATCCACGCCTACCACACCATTACAGATCAGGTGATCTGTAATACGGGCCAGTTCCATGATGATCACACGGAGGTAGTCAACACGTTTGGGTGTTTGAATACCCAACAGTTTTTCTACGGTCATGTGCCATCCCATATTATTGATAGGAGATGAACAATAGTTCAGACGATCTGTTAAAGGAGTGATCTGGTAGTAAGGACGGCGTTCTGCTATTTTCTCAAATGCACGGTGGATATATCCCACAGTAGATTCCGAACTCACGATACGCTCACCGTCAATTTCCAGAATATTCTGGAATACCCCGTGCGTAGCGGGGTGGGTAGGTCCCAGGTTAAGGGTTTGTGTCTGCCTTTCTATGGAGCCTTCCGGCAGTATGATATGTTGCTGCTCTGACATGTTCAAACGTATAATTTATTAAATGCCAATATGCCCGCCGCGGCCGAACATTTCATCATCTTTATCGGTACGGGTCTGATCTTCCAGCGGAAATTCCTTACGCATGGGGAAATAGGTCATTTCGTCCACGTTCAGGATACGTTTCAGGTTCGGGTGCCCTACGAAGTTCACACCGAAGAAATCGTATGTTTCCCTTTCCATCCAGTTGGCTGATTCAAACAGCCTGGTAGCTGTGAAAACGCGTGTATCCTCAATGCTGGTGTATACTTTAAAGCGCAGTCTCACCCTTTCTTTGAAATTGTGCAGGTGATATACTACTGCAAGCTCCTCCCCTGTTCTGTTGGGATAGTGTACGGCAGTGAGGTCCGTTAAAAAACGAAATTGCAGCTCCTCATCATCGTACAGGAACTGCATTACTTTCAGGTTCAGGTCTTTCGGCGCGGCAAATGATAAACATCCAAAGGATTCTTCCACCTGGCTGATTGATTCCCCAAACTTTTCTGTTAACCTTTGCTTTATATAGTCGTTTGTCAAAGACATTACGATTTCAATTTTCTATTTCAGATTGACTTTTCGCGGATATGTTCTTTCTCCTGTACCCGATTACTGGATACCGTAAGAGTTCAGTAATTCCTTGTATCTATCGCTATGACGGCGGCGCAGACTTTCCTGTCCTACCAGGTCCTGTACGCGCATGAAACCATCAATGATCGCTTCCGGACGCGGAGGGCATCCTGGAACATATACATCCACAGGGATTACCTGGTCGATACCCTGCAAAACGGAATAAGTATCAAATACACCACCGCTGCATGCACACGCGCCAACAGCTACAACCCAACGAGGTTCAGCCATTTGCAGGTACACCTGACGTAATACCGGACCCATTTTCTTGGAAATTGTGCCCATTACCATCAATAAGTCACACTGGCGGGGAGTGAAAGCCATTCTTTCGGAACCGAAACGGGCCATATCGTAGGTAGAAGCCATGGTCGCCATAAATTCGATACCACAGCAGGAAGTAGCAAAAGGTAAAGGCCAGATAGAATTCTTACGAGCTGCACCAATCACCTGGTCGAATGTTGTTGCGAAAAAACCTTCCCCTGCATACCCATCGGGTATTTCCACATTCTTCACTTTCTCATTATACTGAACCGGACGTGCCATACCATGTCAGATTTAAAAATTTCAAAATCAGATTTGACCTAAACGCACACGGGATTGCCAGCCATCGGCAACCCTTTCTGCAATATTTTATATAAAAATCAGTCTTCCCATTTCAGCGCTCCCTTCTTCAAAATGTAGAAGAAGCCGCCCATAAAGAACGCTACAAAAAGTAACATGGCCATGAAGCCATCCCATCCCAGTTCTCTGAAATTCACCGCATAAGGATAAAAGAAGATCACTTCTACGTCAAAAAGCACGAACAATATGGCGGTTAGGAAGTACTTAATGGCTACTGGCTGGCGTGCATTACCTTTTTGTTCAATACCGCTTTCAAAGGTAGCTAGTTTGTCGCTGGTTTTACGTTTTGGCCCCAAAAAATGTGTTGCTACCATTGTAAGACCAACGAAGCCCAGTGCAGCTACAAGCTGCATAACAATGGGAAAATAGCTGAAAGGAGTAGTTGCTGACAATAATTCTGTGTCTGTAAACATAAGCTTCCCTGTATAAAATCGTTCTCCGAATGAGCAAAAATAGGCTAACTAATGCAAAAATCAAATCTTATGAAGGATTAAAATATTATCTTTTTTCACCAAACGGCAATAAAAAAGCCTCCTGTCGGGGGACAGGAGGCCTTCATATAACTATTTGTTAATTATTTTTTGTTACCCTGAGCTGGTTTAACAGCAGCTGCTTTGGCTTTGTTATCCAGGTTTTCCTGGATAGCTTTCACGGTAGCATTGTTAGGATCGATAGCCAGTACTTTATCCATCCAGATCTTCATATTTGCCTGATCTTCTTTATTATAGTAGTAGATCATCATATACTGGTAAGGGAACATCAGCTGGGCTGGTTTGTTCACTTTTTCTTCACCTTTGATCTCGAAGAATTTCTGGAAGTAAGGTACAGCGGTACCTAATTTCGCATCCGGATCTTTAGCCATGTTAGCACGGCCTCTCCAGTAAGTACCCAGCGCTTCGTTAGTAGGATATTTTGCAGCAAAAGCACCCCAGGTTGAGTCAGCCTTATCGTATTCTTTTGCGTAGATTTCCCAGGTACCTTTAAAGAACATATCCTGTACTTTACCAGTATTCTGTTCGTCGGTGAAATCGCTAACAAGTTTACCGTACCATTCAGCGGAACGTTTGAAATCTCTCATGTTTTTGAAAGTCTCAGCTACGTTTCTGTATTTATCTACGTCTTTAGCAGTGTCTGCCAGTGCGTATTTTTCCAGGTACATAGCAGCCAATGAATCATTGAGAGCTTCCTGCGCAGAATCGGTAGTGTTCTGCTGGTAGATAGCGCTGAGCAGTTTATAATCGTTAGCCTGCAGTTTAGGCTCGCCAACGGTTTTAACGTACTCTTCGATCACTTGTTTACCGGTGGTAGTGTCACCTTTTTGCAGATAAGCATCTGTCAGCAGGCGTACGAATTTACCTTTATTACCTTCAGTTGTCTGAGGTAATACAGCTTTCGCCTTGTTGATAGCTGCATCATAGTCTTTTCTGTAGAAAGAGATAGCAGCCAGGTTGTATTCGTTTTCCAGTTTACCGGCGCCGGCGCCTACTACTTCCATGTATTTTTCAAGGTACTTAGCTGCATTTTCAAGTGACAGCTGAGCTTTGGTTGGAGTAATATAGAACTGGTACAGTTCCTGGTAAGCTGGTGCGTAGTTAGGATCAAGATTGGTTGCTTTTGTCCAATCGTTCACGGCATCCTGCAACAGTTTAGCGTTGTAGTTTACCAGTCCTTGTTTTGTTACTGCTTCAGCGTTGTTTTGATCCAACTCAAGTGCTTTATCGTAGGAAGTGATTGCCTTACCACCATTTTCACCTCCCAGGTAACGGTAAGCATCGCCTAATTCAATATAGTCAGCAGGTGTAGCAGTATACATCTGTTTTTTCTTACGGCCTTCATTATTCAGTAATTTTTCCATTACAGATAATGCATAACCGCGGTCACCACCTTTGATTTCAGTGTTTGCGTCGGCAATAGCACGTGCAACGTCACCATCACGTCCTTCTGTAGCAGTGCTAGCTGCTTCAAATTTTTGTTTTGCTGCAGCCGCATCACCTTTCATCAGATCAAGACGTCCCATAGCTACCTGCAGTAAAGACGATGTAGGCACGGCCTGCAATCCTTTCTGAAAAGTAGCAGCAGCACCAGCGTCATCATGCATACCCAGCTGCGCTATACCTGCGTAGTAATAGGCCCTGTCTTCAGTTGGTTTGGCAGCTATCACTTTTTCCAGGGTCTGTTTGGCTGTTTCATACTTGCCATAATACAGGTCTTTCAATCCATCTTCTACAGATTGGGCCATCACGCCGTTCGCGACGCACAGCATTGCAACAATTAAACTTTTCCGTCTGTTCATGAGCAATCCGGTTTTTAATTTTAGTTGTGTTAGTTTTTTTTTACCTAATGTTCGCTTCCCTGAATACCACATTCAATCTCGCAGGAAACAGTCTGAATTTCGAAATGATCATCTGTCCTTCATAACTCCCCAGGAAAGTGGCGAACCCTGATCCCAATCCAGAATATGGTTCCTTCAAGCAATAGAACAAACCACGTTTAAGTTGGTAGGATCCAAGAGCGATATATGCCTGATATGGTTTTACAAATTCCGAACCATAATCTGCCCTCACTTTGACCACTTGCACCTTATTTGTAAATTCAATCGAAGCCGAGTCGTTAGGATCAGAGATCCAGCTTACCCCAATTACGCCAATCGCATCCTTCATTTTAGCCACATAGTCAACCACTTCAGGGTTCGTTTTAGCAGCCATTACGTTCTGCGGCAACGGTTTCCCTTTGTTGATCGAATCGCGGACATATCTTACCGTACTTGAATTCTGATTATCAAAAACTACCTGAGGTTTTTTCGTGGAATCAGACCCGTCCATAATTTCCCGCACCTGGTCCATTGTGAGGATACTGTCGGGATTACTGCGGTTAGTAATCAACGCTACACCATCCCACGCCAGCAACAGGCTTTGCGGCTTTATCTTTAACTCCTTGATATACGCCCTTTCTTGTTCACTGAAATCTCTTGTTACAAAGATCAGTCTTGAACTGTCAGCCAACAGATCTTTAAAGCAATCTGCTTCGGGTTTATATTCAGCGATGATATGCGCTTTCTTATATAAGGATTCAAAAACCTTAATCTCGGCTTCCATCAGTGGACGATAGGTTTCATCCACACTTATTCTGATGGTCCCTGAAGTTGGCGTATCGTGCTCCTCCCCGGACTTGTTGGCCTGTCCGCAAGATGCCAGTAAAGCTACAGCTAACGAGAAAATAGCGACCTGGCCACGCCTTATTATTCTGGTGATCATATGTTCGTCTCTTTATTTAATCCTTTTGATGAAATAGATATCTCACTCCTCTATATACACGGAAAAGGCCATACGCAATTAGTACGATGCCTAAAATGTTCAATATAGTCTGAGATACCTGAAACTGGCCCAGGTTATATTTCTGCGCAAAGATTGCATATAGGCCAAAGAGCAGAAAAAATATACCTCTGATTAATTCCCCGAGCGAACGATAATTTACCTTAGTCCGCGTGTTTCCAGATCTTTCTTGTTGCATTAGCATTGTTAGCGAATTACAAGTATACAAAAAAATATTTCCAAATAAATACCTGTTCTTTTAGAGGATTGTTAAAAAAAGGCGGTTCCGGCCCCATACCTGTAACTCTAAACCAGCCACTACAGCAGGTTTAATAAACGTCCGGCATACACACATTTTTTCATATTCAATCTACATCTAATTAAACAAGAACTTGTTAAAGCCATGTTAAATACTTGTACTTTCAGACCTATGTCGTACATAATCACCCAAATATATACTCATAAAAATGAAAGTTTAGTATTAATCATTCTTGTTATATAGATGCAGAGAATTCCGGATTCCATAATACTCATTGTCCCCTTTTTTACTGTTGGTACGGCCTGATATAGTGTGGTTCAAGATTTGGGCCAGGGAATAAAATAATGTTAAAATCTTGTAGGTTTGCGGAAATTATGAAAATACTGATGGTATGCCTGGGCAATATTTGCCGTTCGCCCCTGGCAGAAGGAATATTAAGGCACCTGGCCATTCAGCAGGGATTGGACTGGGAAATAGACTCTGCCGGCACCGGCAACTGGCATGTTGGCGATCCGCCTGATAGACGTTCCGTGAAGGTTGCCCAGCAATATGGTATTGATATTTCCGGTCTGCGTGGCAGACAGTTCCAGGCTACTGATTTTGACCGTTTTGACCGCGTTTTTGCCATGGACCTGGATAATTACAGGGATATACTCCTTAAAGCGAGAACAGACGCAGATAAGGCTAAATTGCAGTTATTACTGGACGATCAGCAACCAGTACCTGATCCGTGGTATGACGACGCCTTGTTCGAACCGGTGTACAAAATGATCTACGAGGCCTGTGAAAAGATCGTGACAGGCAAAAAATAATTACTTTATAAAGCATAACTGAACAATAATGATAAAACCCAGTATACCCAAAGGTACCCGCGATTTCGGGCCAGTTGTGGTAAGAAAGCGGCAATATATATTCCAGACCATCCGTGAGACATTCGAACTGTTCGGGTTCCAGCCTCTGGAAACCCCTACTATGGAAAATCTGGATACACTTACGGGTAAATATGGTGAGGAAGGTGATAAACTGATCTTTAAGATCCTGGACAATGGTGATATCCTGGGACGCGCTCAGCAAGCAAAGGACAGTAGGGAATTGAGTATTTTGTTATGCGAAAAAGCCCTGCGTTACGACCTCACTATTCCATTCGCAAGATATGTGGTGATGAACCAACATGAACTGGCGCTTCCTTTCAAACGTTACCAGATGCAGCCCGTATGGCGTGCCGACAGACCACAAAAGGGCCGCTATCGCGAATTTTATCAATGCGATGCTGACGTAGTAGGTAGTAACTCGCTTCTAAATGAAATTGAACTTCTTCTTATATACGATACTGTTTTTACAAACCTGAAACTGGAGGGATACGAAGTTCGCATCAATAACAGGAAAATATTGAGTGCACTGGCAGAGGTGATCGGCCAACCAGCTCTGCTCACAGATATTACTGTCGCTATCGATAAATTAGATAAAATCGGTATTGATAAAGTTAAAGAAGAACTTCAGGAACGCGGACTTGCTGCAAGTGAAATAGGTATCATTGAAAACTTCCTGAGCATCGAGGGCAACAATGAGGAAAAACTGACACAGTTGAGCACTCTCTTCAAAGATTCTCCAACCGGCTTGAAAGGTATCGAGGAATTATCTTATGTACTGCACACTCAACCGGATGCCTTTAAAACTACCCCTATCCTGGACGTAACGCTTGCCCGTGGCCTGAACTACTATACAGGTATGATCGTGGAAGTAAAAGCCCCTGCTGCTGTAAAAATGGGTAGTATCGGAGGTGGCGGTCGCTATGACGACCTGACCGGCCTGTTTGGTCTCCCCGGTCTTTCAGGTGTGGGTATTTCCTTTGGTGTAGACCGCATTTATGATGTACTGGAAGAACTGCAGTTATTCCCTGCCGCCGCTCAACAGGGTACACAAGTGCTTTTCTTTAACCTTGATCCGAATGTGACAGGTACACTTTTTAAGTTGCTTATGCAGCTGCGTGCAAAAGGTGTTTCATCGGAGCTATTCCATGAGCCATCTAAGATGGATAAGCAAATGAAATATGCTAATAAAAGGAATATACCTTATGTGATCATTATGGGTGAAAGTGAAATGCAGGAACAAGTGGTGAGCATTAAGAATATGGTGACGGGAACACAGGAGAAAATAGCGATGAAAGATCTTGTGAATTATAATTTCTAAGGAAATTAAAATATAGGCAAAGGCCCGCATTAAAATTGAAAAGGGGCTGTCTCACAAGTTTTGAGACAGCCCCCTTTATAGTAGTATTTAATACCCTTATTTCCCCTTCCTGAACGCTTCTAATCCACACTTCAACCAGCTCGCATACTCCTTTGCATTTGGAGTATATCCTACTGGTTTCGTTAACAGTTTCTCATCAGGACTGATCAACACGTAATAAGGTTGTGAGTTATTCACAAAGTTCTCTGTCTGCATCGTTGCATACTTATCACCGATCGTTTTGATCTCCTTCTTGCGACCAGTATTGGTAGTAAACAAGAACTGCTGATCTTCCGGTAATAATTTCCTGTCATCCACATATAATGACACCAGGATATAATCTTCTTCTATCAACGTTTTCACCTGATCATCGGGCCATACATTCTCTTCCATTTTGCGGCAGTTTACACAAGCCCATCCTGTAAAGTCTATCAGGATCGGTTTGTTCTGTTCCTTCGCCAGTTTTAATGCGGCCTCATAATCATTCACCACATTCGCTTCTACTCCTTTAGCTGCATTCTTGTAAATACTATAGCTTAAAGGCGGCGGGAAACCACTGATCAGTTTACGGTTAGCGTACTTTGTATTGGTTACACCCGGTAGCAGGTACAAAGTTGCAGCGAGGAAGAGCAGGGCCAGTACCCAGCGGGTAGGACTGATCTTTTTCAATGGCGCATCATGCGGGAAACGGATCTTACCCAAAAGGTACAATACGATGAGGAAACCACAGATGATCCACACTGCAAAGAAGATCTCACGTTTTACCAATCCCCAGTGTGTTACCAGGTCAGCATTGGAGAGGAACTTAATTGCCATTGCCACTTCGATAAAACCTAATACTACTTTCACAGATGTCAACCATCCACCGGATTTAGGTAAGGATTTCAACATGTTAGGGAACATGGCGAATAATGCGAAAGGCAATGCCAATGCAAATCCGAAACCAGCCATACCAACTGTCAGCTGCATAGCACCTCCGTCGGTTGATAAGGAACCTGCCAGCAAAGATCCCAGAATAGGACCTGTACAGGAGAAGGATACCAGTGCCAGTGTCAATGCCATGAAGAAAATACCAATAATACCACCTACGCTCGTTTTTGCATCCACCTTACTGGCAAGACCACTTGGCAGTGTGATCTCAAAAAAGCCAAAGAACGAAATGGCAAATACAATGAAGATCACAAAGAAGATCACGTTTAACCATACGTTAGTTGAAATATTATTCAGGATCTCAGGATCCAGTGTATCAAGAAAATGGAATGGTAAACTTAACAACACATAGATCAGGAAAATGAAGAAGCCATAAATGCTGGCATTCATCACACCTGTCTTCTTGTCTTCCGATTTCTTAGTGAAGAAAGATACCGTCAGTGGGATCATAGGGAACACACAAGGCGTCAGCAATGCGATGAAACCGCCGATCACTCCCAGGATAAACAATCCCCAGAGACTTTTTTTAGCAGTTCCTTCTTCTCCACCGCAATTATTCACGGGATGATCTTTATCGATCGCTGCACGTTTCAGTGTTTGTCCGCCGGTAGCAGATTCCTGCAATCCTGCTGCTACGTTCACCAGGTTACCGTTTGCATCCACATTAAAGCGGAACTTCACTTCTTCCGGCCCCACAACCTCGTCGCCTTTCAGCGCCATGTAGTTTACAGCGCCTTCCAGCTTAGTAACAGGACCATTTAATTTTATTGCTACCAGGAGAGAAACCTGGTTTTCGAAGTATTTGATCTCAGTATTATCGAATAATGGTTCAGGCGCTTTCTTCAGCTCTCCTTCTTCCGTGATCCCCGTTACTGTGGCAATGCTGTCAATCACTACGCGGGTATTCGGCTCATCATCTTTCATTGTGGTGGAAAACAGCTTCCAATCTTTCTCTACAGTACCTTTCAGATGTAATATATATTCATGTTCACCCTTTTTTTCCGCTGTATATTCCCATTTTGCAACAGTGGCTGGTGCAGGATTTTCCTGCGCCCTTACAGCAAATACGGCGGTGATAAGGATAATGAACGTAAGCAAGTGCTTCATATAAATAATAGGCTTTAAAGACTTCTGACTATTCCAAATAATAAACGAGTCCCCGGGGAACTCGTTCATTACTTTCTGTTTACCGGCCGGATGGATCATCATCCGTAGTAATAATTATTTTCCTCCTACGCTGATAGCGAATTCCACTTCTTTCGGCGGCAGGCATTGATGATCATCGCAGACCATGAATTCTACACTGCCTTTTACTTTAGTGGCAGCCTTACCCTTAACGGTCACTTTCTGCACGAAATCCACCTGATTTTCGTAGTATTTCAGCTCGGAATCAAAGTTCTTATCGAATGCCTTATGCAGTTTACCTACTTCACGGATCTTACCTACAGGTACCACCAATGGATTCTTAGTCAGTTTGAAGGTGGTTGGTACCGGACCTTCACCTGCTTCCTGTGCGTACAGGTGCCACTTACTTTCCACGGTAGCTGTCATGTGCAGTTCATAGGTAGTAGCGTCGATCTTCTTGGCGGTAAAATCCCATTTTACCGGGTTTTCTATTTGCGCACTTGCCAGCACAGGCAATGCAAACAGTAAAACTGCTGTCAGTAATTTTTTCATGCTAGATTTTTTAACTGGTTGGTTGGCTCGATTTTTAAATATGGGTGGCTATTCCACCAAAGATCAATTGTTATTGATAAGGCTCTGGAAAATAAGCTGGCCATCGGTATTACCCAACACTGAGCTGGTAGCCCTCTCAGGGTGTGGCATCATACCGAAAACATTACGCTCTTTGTTACAGATACCGGCAATGTTACGCAGCGCACCATTAGGGTTAGCGGTATCAACCACATTACCAAACTCGTCGCAGTAACGGAAAAGTACCTGATTGTTAGCAAACAGGCTTTCCAGCGTAGCATCGTCAGCATAATAACGGCCTTCTCCATGTGCTACCGGGATCTTCAGCGCACGGCCAGTTACATCTTTTGTCAGGGATGCAGATGTATTTTCACTTTTCAGGAATACATTCTTACATACGAACTGCTGATGACCATTCTGCAGCAAAGCACCTGGCAGCAGGCCAGCCTCGCACAGGATCTGGAAACCATTACATACGCCAATCACACGGCCACCTTTATTGGCAAACTCAATCACGCTCTGCATCATAGGGCTAAAGCGGGCGATAGCGCCACAACGCAGGTAATCCCCATAAGAAAAGCCACCTGGCAGTACAATACAGTCTTCTTTAGTGAACTTGCTCAGGTCAGAGTCTTTGTGCCACAGCTCAATTACTTCCTGCCCAAGATCATTGCGCAGGGAATCGATCATATCATGATCACAGTTAGAGCCCGGAAAGGTGACAACGCCAAATTTCATGTTTAATTTATTGAAGGTTACGGTCTAAAATATTATTCATGCTTCTATCCGGCAGAGATAATAGCTGTTGGACCATTAGTCGAAATTACCGGAAAAGGCACAAAATTACTACGCCGTCCGCACATTTCCATAGCCGTTCGTCCGGTTTTAACAAAACCGGTACAATCCAGCTAATTTTTGCTGAAATACTGCATTATAATGACATAGGCCAATGTCAGGATGTGAACGACGTTGGCTACCGTATTATTGATAATCGACCAGTATGCGTTCGCTACAAACAGGGAAAGCGGTAAAATAGCCAGAACCCAGTAGGCGGGAGAGAAATGAACATTGAACAGGGGTACGATCATCGCTACAAATACATATACGATCAATACGCTCCAAATCTTACGGCCTTGTATCAGCATCTTTTTGAGCGTACGCTGCAGCAATAACCAGCCCAGAATGAAAAAGAAGACACTTATAGCTACAGCTCCCCATATTTTATAATGGTCAATAAAAGGTACTTCAAGGCCTATCCGGGGAATTTTTGCAAACAACGCCCACTGATCAGTCAGGAACAGGTAAGTTCCTAAAAGATAGATCGGGCAAATCAGACCCAGCAGGGCAATGATCCATTCTGCCAATCGGAACGGTCGCATAATGAGCAGACTTAACCACAATAACAGGCAAAAGATCGTTGCCGGGAAGTAGAACAGTCCACATACCCCGAGGGCAAACCCAATGTTAAATACCACATCACGGGCTGACGTACGGGTGTATAGTAAGGTAATACTGGAAAATACCCACAACATCACCAGATTGACCAGTAAAGCAGGGGAAAAGATGTTCCAGCCCTGATACAGGGAGGTAAAAAGTATATAGCTCATTGCCGGCAGGTAAGTCGGCTTTGAAAACAGTCGTTGGTGATTGACAATCTTGGTTACCAGCAGTGCCTGCAGCAATAGCAACAGTACAGCCAGCGAAGTGAACAGGAAGGGGCTCTTGCCAAATGCCATTTCCATCCATTTAACGAGCAGATCGTATAACAACCCTTCGTTACCATCTGAAAGGAAGGTAGACGGATGGATCAGGTAATAGAATTTTACCAGGAGCGTATATATCAACAGCAACAGTACCGTAAGCGGGTTGCCTGAGCGGAAAAACTTTACCACAATATGAATTCTCTTTTCAACTTTTGAAAGCGTTCCAAAGGTATTTTAAAGCGGGAGAAAATCAAAATATTATGAAAACCATGAATAATTAACCTGTTAGGTCCCTTTAAGCAGGGTGTGACTACGCTTTAAACATGCCTTGTACACGACGCATACATGACGCATACATGACGCATACATGACGCATATGTGGACTTAAACAGGGACAAAGGTCATTCGGCCTCCCCGGTCTCCCCCTCGGGTGTTACTACGTCAATTCTGTCGATCAGCAACCGGTCCCCCTGGATCACAAAGTCGATCCGGAGGGTATAGACAATAGTGACATCTATTGATGCCCCGTTTTCAGTTTCTGTATAATTAGCGAAGGTGGCCTCACTGAAATTGGAAATGTCCTCTTCGTACTCCTGGCTTAGCAGGATCAGGTCGGCATCAAATCCATAGGGAGACTCCGTCCGGACACTGTCCTGCCGGATCTTATCTGCGCAAAGCTGAAAATAGGCATTTTTGTCCTCGATGTAACCCTGGGTAAAAATGCCGGAATTGGCCAGAATACGGATATAAGCTGCGGTGCTGTCAAAATTGACCGCGTACCTGCCGGTGTCTTCCACCCCGGAGTTGTCTACCAACTGGATATCTACCAGCGAATCGACCCGGGTGGCGTACCAGTCAAAAAACTCCCGCACCTTTTCTTCAAGTACCGGCTGGTTGACCTCCGGACTAACGGTGCCCTTAAAATATGTTCTGGCAGAAGGGGTTTCCTGGTCCCTGTGAAAATCGATCAGGCTACAGGCACTGACCGTTAACGTAATCCCAAGCAGGAATAGGTTTCTTTCTCTTTTCATTGTCAGATATGGTATATAGATAGCTGTTACTTGCCCTGGGGTATCTACAAAAAAAGACCCATCATTGGGCGGGTTTGTTATTTCCCCGCGCTTCTGACAGCTCCTTCCACAACAATTCCCAAACGGGTGAACGTATTTCCCTTCGTGATCGTTATCCGGTTTTCCTTAAACCATTTCATAAAGTCATTCCATTTCTGTTCATGCTCGCTTGTCCACTCCCCGAAAGCTTTTTCCTCACCCTGACCCAGTATCCAGTAGTTATAAGCCTCCAGGTGCCCGGCTTCTCTCACTTTATGCTGGAAGTCGAAAAGCACCACCGGATGAAGTGTGTCATTTCCCTGTTGCTCATATAAGCGCAGGAACTTGGTCCTGATGCGATCTAAAGATGTCAGATTGATCATCTTCTCTCCTATCACCGATTGTACCAGGGTCTTTTCGTATACTCTGCTCGCGAATGAGCTACTCAATGCTGCCGTCATCTGAGAGGTCAGACTGGCAACACGTGCCTCCTTACCCAGCTTCGAATCGAGCAAGATCATATTATTGTTACGGGCAAAGCTTACGGTTACACTGGTATCGGAGTCAAATTTAATCTCTCCTTTGTAAGTATAATATAAAAGTTTACTGATTTCTTCTGTGCGTTTAGACCCTCGTTCCAGGTTCATAAATATTTCCCCATATATCATTCCCCATACTTCCTGGTCAGAATCGAGGAATATCTTCGCAGCCCTGTAATAATTGGACGGGTACATGGGTGCAGCCTTTATTCCCTTCTCGAAAAATCCCAATGCTGAATTCTGGTCATTTTTCTTCAATTCCATGACACCACGCTCCAGGTATAAACTACCTTCTTCCGGAAACTTTTTGATGCCTTCATCATAAGTGGCTATTGCCTTATCGGGCTTTCCCATTTCATCGAGGGCGTTTCCCATCATAGCGTATACTCGGCCCGTCGCTTTTTTTATTCTGACTAACTTTTTTAATAGCTGGACGGCATCATCAAATTTTCCTTGCTGATATTTAGCCAGGGCAATTTCGTAGAGAAACTCCGGTTCATCCGGGTCCAGTTTACGGCCTTCCTCAAGTAATGCTATTGATTCATCCAGTTTACCGTTGTCCATCAGCTCAATGGCTTCCCGCTTTTTCTCCTGGGCCTTTTCTTTGTCGGTCGTCTGGGCATGCACTACAGATACAGAAAAACAGCTGATGATTATCAGGGGTAAAAGTATTCGCATAAAATAGGTATTGAGATTGTCCCTTATAAGATAATAAAGATAAATATTTCCTATTTGAAGAAATACAGCTTTGCCTGAGGATTGGGAAAATTTTAACGAAGACTATTTCCGGAAGGGCTTTCCACTTACATATTTATTGTTGCTGACGATAAAGCGGTATGGCAACAAAGCATCAGCGCCTGCATAATCCACGCCTATCCGGGGAGTAGCGATAATGTCTTCTCCGGGAGGAACAAAACCATCTGAAGCAAGGTAAAAGTCATCGCTCACCAATGATTGCCCGGTACGGCTGGTATTGATCCCCAATGCCTTTGCAACATTGCCTGGGCCACGGGTCAATGTGAAATCGGCAATCTTCTTTCCTGTACGTTGCAGCATAACAGGTATACCTGTTAATGGCTCCGCCCCCCTGATAAGAATGGCATGCGGAATATCGATCTCGTTAGTCACGATATTGAACATCTGATGAATACCGTAACAAAGGTATACATATGCCATACCCGCCTCACCGTACATAACTTCTGTACGTGCAGTACGCCTGCCGCCATAAGCATGAGAAGCCTTGTCGGTAACACCGGCATAAGCTTCGGTTTCTACTATACGCGCAGTTGTGAGCTCACCGTTAAATTTTGTTACGATGATCTTTCCTAATAATTCACGGGCAATTGTCAGAACGTCAGGACGGTCATAAAAACCCGATGATAGTGGCTGATAAGCGGTGGTGTGCAAGGTGTTCAGATATAACCGTTCCCGTTAAACGATCTTCAAGCGGGGTTCCAGCAATGTGTAGATCTTGTTTAACACAGGCACAAGACTTTCAAAATCAAAATCTTCCCGGAAGGAGTCTGTATCCGACGACCACAGAAACAAGTCTGCACAGATCTCGATGTACTCCCTCACAATATCACTGTCCAGGAGGGCCAGCAACTCTCCTACATTTTCCTGCAATGCATAATCTTTTACAACGCCCAGGGCGCCATATATCTCATACAGCAGCGGATCATCATCTGCTTCCAGGAATTCAGATTTCAGGGAAGAAAAGTCAAAACCTGTATAGGCGGTATCTGTTTCATTGATATCTTTTCCCCAGGCCTGCAGGTTGGGCGTATCAAATGTAACAACACCTTCTTCAATACCTTTCCTTAAAGAAGGAAGATCAGCATATAAACAGATCCTGCCATCTGCATCTGTCAGTAACCTAACAGTGTCATTGTCTGACGTGTCGGCCCCTGAAACGGTGTAATAAGTCTCGTCGTTATAAACTACCTGCAGTAAATACTTCTTGTATTTTTCGGAGGCTGCATCATAAAATTCTTCCATATTAATGCTAGTTATTCTTCTAAGGTACTAAAATAAAAAAACCGCCCCACATAACATGAGGCGGTCTTTCTTCATCGTACCATTTATTCGCTATTTAATGCCGTATAAACCATTGAAAAGTAGCTTAAAAGTACCGTGTGACTGCGCTCTGAAAGTTATTTCCGGCCCAAAGGCGTATAACCTGCCCTTACCCACCGGGGCCTCAAATGCGGCTACCCCATCTTTAAGATAAGCCTGTCCCCATGCCCATCCACTACGCAAAGGCTTATCGGACGTAAACCATGCTACCGCGCGTACTCCCTTTTCCGCAGCATTGCTATCCAGCCTAAAAACGGGGCTATTGTCGAAATTAACATCTCCAACAGAAGGCATACCCCATGCTACCGTGCTTGTACTGTCAAAAGCCACCTGCAATATGCTTCCCGGTACAAAGTATTTGGTTCCTGGCAATGATTGTTCTTTGCCGTTCTTACCTTTTTCCACCAACGCATTGTGTACCGGAAGGCCCAGGTGATATGCCAGGTTAGTACTGGTCCCGATCGTGATAATAGTACCGCCTGCTTCCAGGAATTCCTTCAGTTTAGGAACAGAAGTATCCTTTGTGATCCGGCCTAACGTATGGCGATATTGTTCGGGTATCGTGGCAGGATCGGGAGGCGCCTGCCGGGAGCCATACCGGTTTCCTTCTTCTCCGGAAACCGGGGGAATGGCCCGTGTTACGAACACGATCACATCGTATTGCTGCTTCAGGTTCCCTGCATCAATTTCTTTCGCGTAGACCTGTTTGAAAGGGAAGTGATATTGCTCCATCATCCAACGAACCCAACCCGATGGCATAGAACCTCCATAGTTATCCCAAAGCGCAATGCGCAAAGGCGTTGCTTCCACCAGTCCTTTAGGACGCTTAGCTACCGGTTTTGCCACCACTCCCAGCCGTGCCGCCGCTGTTTTCAGGATATTATTTGCCTGCACTCCTGCCGGTACAAAGAAGGTCCCTGGCGCTTCGCTTTTATTACCTTCCAATAACCGGTAAACCTTCACACCTGCTTTCAATAGATCATTCACTGTAATGAACGCATTATTCACATAAGCACTCAAGAGATAACCTCCGCTTGTTGCCGGTGTGAATGACAGAGCTACCGGCAACTGAAGTTCGCCGTATGGCACTTTCTGAAACGGTCCATTGAAATCGTCCAGGATGCGGTCAAACTTTACACCCATCTGGAAAGCGAGCGTCCATCCTGCAGCGTCGTAAGGACGGACAGGAGGACCTCCGGGATATTGGAAGTCGTTAGGATGATCCTGTGGTTCGAACATGTCCAGAACATGTGGACGAAAGGCCTGATTTGTACGTACGATATAGGAGTTAGCCGGATATTCCTTTCCTGCTATAGTAAATGGCGCTGTGGCCTTCTGCACGGAAATACCTGTTTTGATCAGCGCATTGATGAATTTCACCGCCGTTGCAAAGTCCGGCTGATCTGCCGGAATAATATATCCTCGTGGATCTCTTTCTGCGGGATTTTTATATACAGCATCATAGTACTGCATGGGGATGTTATTGCCTCTTCTCATCCATCCATACGGATCACTGCCGTCATCTCTGGTAGTATCGTTCTTGTCCTTTTTGTAAGCAGCTGTAATAGCTTCTGCACGTTTGGGAGACAGTGTCCATGAGTCAGTATTCCCTTTATCTATGGCATTCTTACCCATCTTATAAATATTGAATAACACTTCATCACGCTGACGGGCGGCATAGTCCAGCACCGCATAATTCAACGAAACAGAGTAGTCGATAGACCTTCTGAAACGCCAGTCTGCCGTTGGTTTAACAGGATTAGGCGTCGCGCCGTTCGGGATCAGCCGTTGTGGTACAACCGGTATTTTTTCAGGGGTAGGATTACCTATTATCTCCGTGAGCAGGCCTATCATGTTATGATACTGTGTGGTAGTCCGCAAACCACCATTGTACCAGGTAGAAAAACTAGATCCATTCAGACGGGTATAACCCGGTTTATCTTCTGCATTCAGCCTGTTGTACATTGCTGCACCCAATGCATCAATACCAGTGATCATTAATGGATCGAAGAAATAATTGAAGGGATCGCGATACGGAGGTCCTGCTAGTACAGAGCCTTCGGGACCACGTTGGTGATGATTGTACATGATCTGCGGCATCCATTCCAGGAATAATTGTCTTCCCATATTGGTACTTTCCTTCATGTTCATCATATAGAAGTCACGATTGTTGTCGTGTCCTATATATTTCTGATACAGCACAGGTAGTTGTTCTGTTGAACGTTTCAACGTATCTGCATTGCGCATGTACCAGTTGGTAGTGATTTCCTGTCCGTCGGGATTAGCATGCGTCATCAGTACAATAACGTTATCGAGTATACGCATTGTCTCAGCATCCTTCCGGCTAATAAGCTGCCAGGCCGTTTCTATCAGCTGATGTGTACCTACTACTTCGGTCGCATGCAGGCCTCCGTCTATCCAGACAACCGCTTTTCCTTTATCAGCCAGGTCATGTGCCTGTTCGGGCGTGATACCTTCGGCTCTTGCTAGTTGCTGAGAGATCTTTTTATACTGATCGAGTTGTTTGATGTTGGCAGGCGAAGAGATGACCAGCATGTACTGGTGACGGCCTTCTTCAGTAAGACCAATGTCTACCAGTTTAACCCTGTCGGATGTTGCAGCCAGCTTTTCAAAATACGCTGCTGTTTGTGTGTAGGTAGCCAGCTGGTAATCATCTCCGATATTAAAACCAAAGTACTGTTTAGGTGATGGTATAGTCTGGGCCTGCAGCTGTGATGCGCAGCAGATACCTGCTATCATCAGCCAGCCCCTTAAAGTATGTTCCATAGTGCTCATTTTTTACGATAATCCAATGCCGGTGCACGGTTGCCCAGCATTGCCTCATATTTAAAAGTTGGTCCCTGACGTTTTTTAAGTTCTGTAGTAATGCCTGCAGTTGGTGTTACCCAGCTCACGGTCAAGATAAGCGGCAATTGTCTTCTTATCCTTGTTCTGCACTATAACCAATACCGGCAGGAAACAGCATAGTGACAGAATCAGTTTACTCATTTGTACAATTGGTTGAATAATAACTTAAAGGTGCCGTGCGATTGACCACGGAAAGTGATCTCCGGTCCGAATGCATATAACTTACCGGTACCTACCGGCGCTACGAATGCCGCTACACCGTCTTTCAGGTATTTCTGTCCCCAGGCCCAGCCACTATGTAACGGTGTGGTTGAAGAGAACCAGATTAGTTTCCGTACACCGGCTTCGGTGGCACCCTCTGTGAATTTAAATACCGGGCTCCTATCGAAATATACGTCATTCTTTGCGGGCATACCCCAGTTTTCTTCTGCTGTAGTGTCAAGATCGGCTGTCAGCAAACTACCTGGTATGTAGTACTTCGTACCCGGTATTGGCTTTAGCTCACCCTTTGCATTCTTTTCTACCAATGCATTTTCAACAGGCAATTTCAGATGATACGCCAGGTTCGTGCTTGTCCCGATTGCGACAATTTTACCACCTGCCTCCAGGAACTTCTTCAACTGCGGAACAGATGTATCTTTATTGATACGGCCCAGCCAGGGTCTGAATTCATCCGGCAACTCTTCCGGTTTAGGTGGTTTATTATAACTGTTCTCGTTTCTTTTCGGTTTGACGGTGTCAGGAATAGCACCAGATACGAAGATGAGCAGATCATATTTTTTACGCAGGTCACCTGCATCCACTTCCTGTGAATACAGCATCTTATAGTCGTAGTGATACTGCTCCATCAGCCAGCTTATCCATCCCGCAGGAATAGAACCGCCGTATGTATTCCATATACCTATCCGCAGTGGCGTTATCGCTTTCAATCGTGCGGGCGTATTATTCACCGCGCTTACGCGAATACCCAATTCAGCTGTGGCTTTCGTAAGTATCGCCTGTGCCTTCGCGCCTGCCGGTACATAGAAAGCACCGTTAGTTGTACGGGATACTTTCACACCGGCTTTCAGCAGATCATTCGCAGCTATGAATGCATTGTTTGAAGCGGCATCTATGAAATAACCCTTTTTACCAACAGGTAATGTAGCTGCCAATGGTGTTTCGATCTGACCATAAGGTAACTGCGTAAAAGGACCGTCGAATCCTTCTGTTATGCGATCAAACTGTACGCCCATCTGATATGCTAAAGTCCATCCTGCCGCGTCATATGGACGAATAGGAGGTCCTCCGGCATATTGAAAATCATTCGGATGGTCTTGCGGTTCAAACATATCAATTACATGCGGACGAAAAGGCTGCGCCGTTTTGACGACGTAAGAACCTGCGGGATATTGTTTATCATCAACAGTGAAAGCTGCACTCGCTTTATGAATAGCAATACCTGAACGGCTTAATGCATTAATGAATTTTACAGCTGTAGGAAAATCTGGTTGATCAGCAGAAATAATATAACCACGGGCATCTCTGTAATCGGGGTTCTTCAACACTCCTGCATAATACTTTGACGCGATCGTATCTTCTTTGCCAAAAGCAAACTCTCCCCCGGTTTCTCCTTCGGTGGTAGAATCTTTCTTCCTTTCTACCTTGTATGCTGTGCGGATGGAATCAATATATCTCGGATAGAATGTCCAGTGATCAGTGCTACCACGTTCGATAGCATTCTTTCCCATTTTGTAAATATTGAACAGCAGCTCACTTCTGTAACGTGCAGCATAATCAAGCACTGCATAATTAAGCGAAACAGAATAATCAATAGACTGACGGAAATGCCATTCCTGCGGTACTACAGGATTGGGCGTAGCTCCATTTGGAATGAGCCTGTCAGGTACCAGCGGTACGTTTTCAGGTGTTGGTCCGCCAATAATCTCAGTGAGCAATCCGACCATGTTATGAAAGTAAGGTGTAGTGCGTAATCCTCCATTCCACCAGGTAGAAAAAGTAGAGCCGTTACGTTGTGTATAACCAGGCTTATTTTCAACATTCAGTCTGTTGTTCATGGCAGCGCCAACCGCATCAATGCTGGTTACGATCAATGGATCATAGATATGATTGAAAGGATCGCGGTACGGAGGCCCGGCTAACACTGAACCTGCAGGTCCACGCTGATGATGATTGTACATGATCTGCGGGATCCATTCAACAAACAGCTGGCGGCTGATGTTCTGGCTTTCCTTCATGTTCATCATATAGAAATCCCGGTTGTTATCATGACCAACATACTTTTCATACAGACGGGGAATATTCAATGCACGTTTCTTTGGATCGGCCATACGCATGTACCAGTCAGATACAAGTTCCTGTCCGTCGGGGTTTGCATGGGTCAGCAGGATGATATCATTCTGCAGGATGTTCATTGTTTCTTCATCCGTACGTGTTATCAACTGATACATCGTTTCAATGAGCTGATGCGTTCCAACTGTTTCTGTTGCATGCAATCCGCCATCGATCCAGATCACGGCTTTGCCTTCTGCAGCCAGCTTACGCGCCGTTTCATCTGTCAGCCCGCTGGCATGTCCCAGCTTTTGTGAGATCTCTTTGTAACGGTCCAGTGCTTTCAGATTTTCCGGAGAGGACACGATCAGCATATACTGATGTCTTCCTTCTTCTGTCATACCGATATCTAC
The DNA here is from genome assembly GCF_003182155.1 of Chitinophaga sp. S165. Lineage (GTDB taxonomy): Bacteria > Bacteroidota > Bacteroidia > Chitinophagales > Chitinophagaceae > Chitinophaga. Next base: position 375,427 of record NZ_QGTG01000007.1, on the reverse strand, counting down.
CAGCCGTGCACGATCAGAAGCTGCCAGTTTTTTGAAGTAGGCTTCCGTTTGTGTGTAGTTGGCAAGTTGATAATCATCACCGATATTAAAACCAAAATGTTCTTTTGGGACGGGCACAGCATGAGCTTCCGCCTCATACTTTTTGTCTGCAGGTCCGGATGACTTGTCCTGGGCATACAGCCCCAGGGTTGCAGTCAGCAGAGCGAATGATAGTGTTGTTTTAATGCTGCTCATGTATAGTGGTTTACGACAGTAACTACTGTTTCTTAGATTTCACGCCTGCGCTGCAATTGCCGGGTTCACCGCGTGACTCATCAAAAATCACCAAGGTTTAGTATAAGCTTAAAGAGAAAACATCATAGGCAGTTGTATCTTTGCAATAAAGCAATAGGTCCTGCACCATTATATGCATACAGATTATTAATAATGTAGTTCTTTTAGCGTTCAGATTTTGGTTGATTGCTTAAACTAGCAAAAAAAAGTAAAGAATTCATTACCGATCATCAAAAAATGACCATTTCTCTAGATCTTTTCGACCTTTCTGGGATATTTTCAGGTTAATCCTTGTATAAGCCTTGTATGATCCTTGTTAGATAGATATCCAAACTACTGTATAAGCTATAAAAATGAAGCAGCCATCCCAAAGAGATGGCTGCTTCCCTATATCGTGTATATATGTTTTAAAAATCGACTTTCGCAAAGCAGATGTAGTTCCTGTAGATACAAGGTACCAGTATAGACCGGCCGCTGATCTGCTTACCATAACGTGGCATCCAGGTATAGCCTTTGTCCAGGTTACGTAAAGTAGGCTTGCGGGTACTTTTACCATCAGGTTGAACACTGTTGTCTGTCATAATAAAATTTCTTCCTCTCTCCAGTTCATTATACAGGAAGCGCAGTTCACTTCCTATGTTAACCATCATGTAGGACAGGTACAGGTCTGAACCATCGTCATACTGGCTTTTAGCTACAAAGTTGCTCCACAGCAGGTTACCTTCATTATCCAGGTTAAGCACAGCTATGTTATCGTAGTGAAAGCGGTCCTGGGAATTATAGTTATTGTACCATGGATTATAGTAAAACGGTGAGTATGGTGAGTAGTAATAAGGAGTATACATGCCGTAAGGACCGTACATGTAATTCCAGCGATTCCACGGCTGAGAGCGGGAAGTAGTATAGTAAGATTCAGCAGTAATTATAAAACCGCCATTGCTGGTATTAATGATCTTCCTGATGAAGTAGTCATTGAAAGCCGCATTGGTGGAAGATTCTCCCTTCGCATTATTCTTCAGTTCAGGCGTAAAAGCTACTTCCTTTTCATATAATAGCTGTTTCTGTGCATAGTCATATTTGCTGACATACAGTCCTTCCACATTCCCTCTTTTCTGCTTATAGAAAAAAGCGGTGATCAACACTTTTTTATTGTTGTTATCCACCTTCATCTTCACCTCGTCCAGCAACTGGGTCTTCAACTGCATAGAAACATTTTCGAAAGAATCTACTACAGCCCTTTTAATGATCAGATTACCGCTGACGATGTAATCTCTGTTGTTGGTCCGTTCCAGTTTATTGAAGATCAGGTCACCTTCATTAGTGAGATTGAAGTTGCTTAAGAAAGATTTTTTGCTTTCCATCGGCAAAGATACCCGGCTGTTGTTGATCAGATGAAACGCGCTGTCATACAGGAATGTATAGAAGACGTTATCGTTCTCCTTATCCTGATTGATCTTATACACCATGATCTTATTCTTGTCTTCCGAATATTCTACGGAATACACTTTATTGTCTTTGGAATAAAATCCTATCCTGGTAGAATCCACCATTACCGGAGCATCGGAAAAGCGGGCATTACCATCCATGGTAGCACAGAAGCTGTATACCGCGTCTTTACGTTGGAATTGATATAGCATGAAAACTTTATCGCCGTAAGATATAAAGTCAGCACTGATCAACTTTTTCGGTAAAAAATCGAGTTTTACCCTACTCTTCAGCTGCATGGAATTGTCGTAGATAGAAATGACACCATCACCTCTATCGCTCTTGTATACCAGTATATTTCCCGATACCCTGCCGATAATTTCGAATTCCGTGCTTTTGTAATCGTCCCTTTCCGGGTCTGTATAAGAAACCTTCTGAGCTATTGCAGCCCCGCTCCATAAGACCAGTAAAGCATAGAGATATAGAATGCGCATTGCTTATATTTTAAAAGGTTGCAAGTTTAGGATATAGATTTAACGGTAAATCGCTATCATTCATTGTGAAACATGGGCAGGAAAACGTGGGGCATCCCTGTATGCTAACACTAAAATAAGCAATTACGAATTATGAATAACGAATTGGGGCGATCTTCCTTCATCAGGCCGTCTGGCTTCCCTTTTATTTGGGAAATGGCGGCACTGCTGTAATTCGTCACTTCCAATTCGTAATTTCTAACCTTGAATTATGTATTTTTACGCTTATGGATACGGTGTTAATTACCGGCGGCACGGGTCTCGTGGGCCGGGCGCTTACAAAGTTGCTTACAGATGTTGGTTATAAAGTCATTATTCTGAGCCGGCGTAATGGCGGCGGTGCAGATAATGAGCTTGTCAGTTATGCCCATTGGGACATTGCCCGGCAAACAATTGATGAAGCAGCTATACAACAGGCTGATTACATTGTCCATCTTGCGGGTGCCAATGTAGGCGATAAACGCTGGACTGCAGCCCGTAAAAAAGAAATACTGAACAGCCGTACCCAGAGTGCGGAACTATTATTCAAAGCGCTATCCAAACATCCTAATAAGGTTAAAAAGGTGATCAGCGCCTCCGGCATAGGATACTATGGCGAAAACAAAGGAGGTCCTGCTTTTACGGAGAACGATCCACCGGAAAAAGATTTTCTGGGCACAACCTGTGTAGCCTGGGAAAACAGCATCCTGAAAATGCGGGATTTACAGAAGAAAGTAGTGATCCTACGCACCGGTATCGCACTCAGTCTTGCTGGTGGAGCGCTAAAGGAGTTCTACAAACCACTACAATTCGGCTTTGCCACCATTTTGGGCAACGGGGAGCAATTCGTTAGCTGGATCCATCTTCATGACCTGGCCCGTATTTATCTGAGTGCTATCGTTAATCATAATCTGGAAGGTATCTACAATGTGGCATCTCCACATCCGGTGCAGAATAAAGAGCTGGTAATGACCATGGCGCAGGAGGCTAAAGGCAAGAGCTTCATTCCTGTACATGTGCCGTCATTTGCCTTAAAAATGGCGTTGGGCGAAATGAGTATTGAAGTGTTGAAAAGCTGCCGTGTATCTACTGCAAAAATTCAGGAAACAGGGTTCGTATTTTCTTATCCTGATATCCGGGCGGCGATGGAAAATATCTTCCAGGAAAAAGACAAATAGTCTGCGACGTTATCCTTCCAGTATATTTTTCATAGCTTCTGCCTTTAACAGGCATTCTTCCCATTCCTTCACGGGATCAGCATAATATGTAATCGCCGAACCGGTCTGGAAGGACAAGTATTTGCGGCTGGCGTTATAGAGCATGCTGCGTATCACCACATTAAAGTCAAAATCACCATCCGGTGTGATATAGCCAAGAGCACCAGAGAACAGTCCTCTACGGGATTGCTCGTACTGTTCTATCAGCTGCATCACGCTTAATTTAGGCGCTCCCGTCATAGACCCCATCGGAAACGCATGACTGATGGCGGCGGTAAAGGGCACATCTGCTTCAAGGGTAGCCGTCACCGTAGAGATCATGTGATGCACCTGCGCAAATGAATAGATGCCGAATAACTCTGCTACCTGAACGCTACCCCGTGTAGCAGTATGAGAGAGGTCGTTACGCACGAGGTCCACTACCATTACATTTTCAGCCCTTTCCTTACTATTCCGCTGTAGTTCATTGCGGCGTTCATCATCAGCTGCCGGATCTCCTGCACGACGGATAGTGCCTTTAATGGGCTGTGAAATGACCACAGGGCCTTTTTTCTGCATAAAACGTTCAGGACTGGAGCAAACCAGGTAGAGATCATTTGTGCGATAATAAGCGGCAAATGGAGAAGGCGAAACGCTATTCAGGCGTCTAAACAGAGAGAGGGGATGTACGCTGGTATTTTCAATGAAATTCTCGCGGCAGAAATTCACTTCATAACAATCTCCCCGGTGTATGTGTTCCTGCAGGCTAGTAACGGCATTGAGATATTGTTCTTTCCTAAGATGGGCCTGTACTTTACCGGCCGGCATTTGTTGTATCTGCTGATCTGCTGCTTTGATGCATTCATCATAAACAGTACGGGCGGTTGCCTTGTCCATTTCCCACCCTCCTATCTGCACCTCGTTATTACGCAATAACATGACGATACGTGGCCTGAAGAAGAACAGGTCAGGAAAGCCTATACCATCTTTATTATCAGAATACAAGCCCGGAAAGGTCTCATTTTTGAGATCGTAGGCAAGGTGACCGAATAGCCAGTCGCGATAGGTGTTGTGATATTGAAGCAGGGAGGCGAATGCATTACCGGCATTGCAGGACAGTGTATCCAGCGCATCTGCGGCCAGTATAGCTTCGTTTTGGTGATAGATGGAAGCGTAGTTATTATTATCCAAAAAACAGCAAATGTTGAACTGATTACTCCAATTCAACATTTGCTGTTTAAATAATTTCGGATCATTAACCGGGAAACCGTAAAATATCCTGATAATGCGTGCTTTTAATGCTTAAAAATCGTCATCGTCATCGTCAAATCCACCTCTGTCGTTGAACAGACCCATGTCTTTGAACTCGTCATCAATGCCCAGATCATCATCGTCATCTGCGCTCTTTTTACCAGGGCGGCCACGTTTGCTCTTAGGTTTAGGCATATCAAACTCTTCGAAATCAGGATCATAGTCCTCATCATCACCTTTTCCCCAATTATCATCATCATCATCCAGATCTACATCATCGTCATCATCCAGATCATCTTCATCATCGTCATTTTTCTTCTTTGACTTTGACGCCGGCTTATCTGATTTTTTAGAAGCAGCAGACTTACGGGGAGTTTCCTCCTCATCCAGATCATCATCATCGTCCTCCTCTTCCTTCTTTGGCTTACTTGCAGCTTTAGGCGCGGCTTTCGTAGTCTTTGGAGAACTCGTCTTTTTGGTCTCTTTTTCGTTATCAGATTTTGATTTCATAATAGGTTCACTTAAGTCTTTAGCGTATTACTTTTGCGTAAAGTTTTAACAGTTTTTTGTATTAGCCAAATTTTTTTTGCCGATTTTTTTTCGTAATTTTTTAAGCATTTTCCTGCTCCAGGATCTGGTCCCTGCCTGGTCCATTGGACACAAATTTCACAGGTACTTCAAGGTAACTTTCAACTGCTTTTACAAACGATTTCATTTCGGCAGGCAATTCATTAAAATGCTTGCTTTTGGCGGCTGTTTCATCACTCCAACCCTTATGTTTCTCCCATATCGGTTTTACTTCAGCATCGTTCAATTGGTAAGGCATTGCTTTTGTCTGCTGACCATTGATCTCGTAAGCAGTACATGCATACACCTCATCGAACGCATCCAGCACATCACTTTTTGTCATTACCAACTGGGTAACACCACTCAGCATGCAGGTATAATTCAGGGCTACCAGGTCAATCCAGCCGCAACGGCGGGGACGTCCTGTAGTGGCGCCAAATTCATTACCTTCTGTACGCAGCTTCTCGCCGGTGGCATCATGCAGTTCTGTAGGGAATGGTCCGCTACCTACACGGGTACAATATGCTTTGGTCACACCGATCACTTCTTTTATCCATTTAGGCGCTACTCCCAGTCCGGAACATACGCCTGCAGAGATTGTACTTGAAGAAGTAACAAACGGATATGTTCCAAAGTCCACGTCCAGCATGCTACCCTGCGCGCCTTCCGCCAGGATCTTCTTGCCTGCTTTCAGTTTATCGTTAATAAAGTATTCACCGTTAACGATATTCATTTGCGTCAGGTAGTTTACCGCATCAAAGAATTCGGCTTCCCATTCAGCGATATCTTTTGCTATTTCAGCCTTTACTTCTGCTCCGAAATCATATCCTGCCAGCAGGTGCTGGTGTTTCTCTTTCAGCTTGTTATAGCGTTCATTAAAATCACTGCGTAATACGTCTCCTACCCGCAGACCATTACGACCTGTTTTATCCATATAAGCCGGTCCGATACCCTTCAGGGTTGAGCCGATCTTATCAACGCCTTTTGATATTTCTGAAGCTTTATCAAGAGCACGATGAGAAGGTACAATAATATGTGTTCTTTCTGCAATAAAAAGATTCTTTTTCAGATCAACGCCTAAAGAAGAGATCTTATCGCATTCTTTTTTGAAAGTTACGGGATCCAGTACCACACCATTACCGATCAGGTTAGTGGTGTTTTTATGGAATACACCGGAAGGGATCGTATGTAATACTACCTTCTGGCCATCCACATATAGCGTATGCCCTGCGTTGGGACCACCCTGAAAGCGGGCTATGACATCGTATTTACCTGCAAAGTAATCCACAATCTTTCCTTTGCCTTCATCGCCCCATTGTAGGCCCAGCAAAACATCTACCATAAGAGTTGATATTGATTTTTAAAAACGAAGTGGCAAAATTAAGGAAAAATAGCACGAATTGAAATTGAAATAAGATTTAGGATCAGGAATTAAGAATAAGGGTGACATGAGACAAAAAAAGACGAATTACAGGCAATATACCTCATAATTCGTCTTCTATATCTTTAAATTATCAATTTCTGCTTCTGTACGCCTTACTCATCTTCCAGGCGGCTTACCGATTGAATACCATCCAGTTTCTTCAGCCTTTCGAACAGTTCATCCAGCTCCTCCTTATCATGTACGAACACTTTGATCAGCCCCTCAAACAGCCCCTCGCGGGATTCGATGGTCAGACCGGCAATGTTCACCCTCAGCTCACCGGAGATCACATTGGTGATCTTGTGAATAACCCCTACATCGTCCATACCAACGATCCTCAACCCTGTCAGGAAGGAGATCTCCCTGTTCTTCACCCATTTGGTCTTTACAACACGGTGGCCGTAATTAGCCAGTAACTGGGCGGCATTGGGACAGTTTGTTCTATGGATCTTCAGGCCTTCACTGGCAGTGATGAACCCGAATACATCATCTCCCGGGATCGGGCGACAACAGTTGGCCAGCTTGTAGGCTATTTTATCTGAGCTTTCTCCGAAGATGATCAGTTCTGCATCTTTCTTGGAAGGGATCTGATGTTTCAGATGATCTTCCGAAATATGTTCAGGCTGTTTTACCGGTGGCGGTTTAGGCGCTTCCAGCTTGTCTCCCAGCACAGTGAACTGCTTCAGTTCCTTCAGGTCAATATTTTTAACAGCGATCTGGTAATACAGGTCCAGCGGCGATGGTTGCTTATAGAACTGTACCAGTTCATTGATATTATGCTGACTGTTAGAGATCTTCAGATGGTCCAGCTTACGTTCCAGCACATCCTTCCCATCCATGGCCACTTTCCTCTTTTCCTCCTTCAGCGCATCTTTGATCTTGGATTTCGCTTTGGCGGTCAGCGCATAGTTCAGCCAGTCCTCTGTGGGCTTCTGCTTGTTAGAGGTAATGATCTCTACCTGGTCGCCACTACGCAACTTGTGGCTGATGGGTACCAGCTTATAGTTTACTTTGGCACCAATACACTTATTACCAACAGCACTATGAATAGCGTAAGCAAAGTCCAGTGCGGTGGAGTTTACAGGTAATATCTTGAGATCACCTTTAGGTGTATATACATAGATCTCTTCTGTGAAGAGATTACTTTTGAAATCGGCCAGGAAATCCAGTGTATTGGAGTCCGGGTTGTTCAGGATCTCCCTGATCTGGGTAAACCATTGGTCAAACTTAGACTCTGTGCTCTGGCTCTGATTGCTGCCCTCCTTATAACGCCAATGGGCAGCCAGTCCTTTCTCAGCATAATCGTTCATTCGTTTTGTACGGATCTGCACTTCCACCCACTTACCTTGAGGGCCCATCACGGTCACATGCAATGCTTCATACCCATTCGATTTCGGATTACTGAGCCAGTCGCGGGTCCTCTCCGGACTAGGGTGATAAAAGTCTGTGATAATGGAGTAGACCTTCCAGCAGTCTGACTTTTCTTTATCCAGGGGAGAATCCAGGATGATACGGATCGCAAAGAGATCGTACACCTCTTCAAAGGTGACACCTTTCTTCTTGATCTTATTCCAGATGGAGTGTATGGATTTAGGCCGTCCGTAGATTTCGAACGTCAGGCCTTCTTCCTGTAATACCTCCTTAATAGGCTTTATGAATTCGTTGATATAACGGGTACGCTCACGTTTGGTTTCCTTCAAACGCTTGGCGATATCCCTGTAGGTCTGTTGCTCGGTGTACTTCATGGACAGGTCCTCCATCTCGGACTTGATGTTGTACAGGCCGAGGCGGTGGGCCAGCGGGGAATATATAAATACTGTTTCCGAAGCTATTTTGAGCTGTTTTTCACGGCTCATACTATCCAGGGTACGCATATTATGCAACCTGTCAGCCAATTTTATGAGTATCACTCTGGGGTCGTCCGCCAGTGTAAGCAGTATCTTTTTAAAGTTTTCCGCTTGTGCGGTACTTGTATTTGAGTCGATGACCGTTGATATTTTGGTCAGACCGTCAACGATATGGGCGATTTCGGTTCCAAAGGCGCGGTCCACATCTTCAAGGGTCACTTCGGTATCTTCTACTGTGTCGTGCAACAGGGCACAGATAGCCGAACGAACACCCAAGCCGATCTCGTCAACGCAGATCTGCGCTACAGCGAGAGGATGTAAGATATATGGCTCACCGGATTTCCGGCGCATTTCCTTGTGTGCGTCTGCCGCCATTTCGAAGGCAGTACGTACCAGTTCACGGTCTCCTTTCTTCAAACGGGGTTTAAGCGACTTAAGTAAAGCGCGGTAATGACGAACGATTTCTTTCTTTTCCTGTTCCTCGTCGAGGTTATATTGTTTTACTACCACTGTTTCCATCAGCTATAAAGTTACGATTTTATTGCATAGGAATAATGGCAGAAAAGTGCTAGTCAGCAGTCCCCAGCCTGCATTTCTGCAGCACCTCCCAGGAGGTGCCGGTATGGCGGAGCAGGTATAGGTTACGGACCTGGAAGGCTGCTTCGAAGGGCCGGCATTTGTATTCTTCCATGGCCAGCTCAAATTCCGTATCAGACAGGTCACGGAAGGCCACTGAAATATGCGGGTTAAATCCATAGCGGGCCAGCATATGACTAAAACCAAACTCTTGTTGCAGGAAGTCCATCATCCGCTGGTGCAGGTGTACAATCCCTTCATTTTTTTCCACGTTGATATACAATACTTTCCGCTTGGTAAATGAGAAGCCGCCAAAGCCACTCAACTTTATTTCGAAAGGCTGCATGGAAGCGGCGAAGGTCGCCAGTCCCGGACATAAGGTCTTTTCCAGTTCCGGGCTGGCCGTAAAGGGCACCTGCATGGTAATATGAGGAAGCACCCTCAATGCGCGGCGGGCATCATATTTCTCTGCGAATTCCTGTTTTAGCCGGATGATCTCCTTACCGGTTTCCGCGTTGGGGAGCAGGGCTATAAAATAGATCTTACTTTCCTCCCTGGGCGGTTTGATGCGTGGTGGAAAGCGATATCCGGTCTTGGGTCGGGAGGCGCGGAATTGGTTGCCGTTGTGTCTTTGTGTACGGTTGCGCTCATCACTCTCCGGACGACTGCCATTGCCCTGTTGCCTGTGGCGGGGCTGGTCATTTCTGCCGTAAGTCATTGTTTTGGTGGTTGTGGGGTTTTGATTTGTTCTGGTCCTCACCCGTCATTATCTGCTGACGTAGATTCGTCTTTATCATTTTTGCCGGTATTTTCAAGGATATTTAACCGGATGCCCACATTATGCAGGGTTTCCAGCTCTATTCCCGGCTCATTTTTAAAGTGCTTGCGCAAGCGGGTAATGAATACGTCCATACTTCTGCTGGAAAAGAAACTACTGTTTCCCCAGACCTTAAGCAGGATCTCATCCCTTTTTACCAGCTTGTTACTGTTCTCTACCAGGTATCGTAATACCTTCGCTTCCTTTTTGGTAAGGGTCCCGAAAAGCTCGCCGCTCGCTCTCCTCAACTCTTTTTCTTCATAATTGAACCTTACATCGTCACCCAATTTATAAATACCATCTCCCGGTACATCTTTAGGCAATGTTCTCCGCAGGAATACCCTGATCCGCATGATCAGTTCCCGCATACTGAATGGTTTCACCAGAAAATCGTCCCCTCCGATACGGAAGCCGTGCAATCGATCTTCATCAGCTGCTTTTCCTGAGACAAAAACAATCGGTATCATCCCGTTCTTTTTACGGATGTCCTGTGCCAGCGTGAAGCCATCCTTCTTTGGCATCATCACATCCAGTATACAGAGATCGAAATCGTCTCTCTGAAACTTCTTCCAGGCTACCTCACCGTCGAAGCAATGTACGACCTGATATCCGATTGCTTCAAGCTGCTTTTTAATGATAGTACCGTATTGATAATCATCTTCTGCAAGGAGAATTTGTACATTACTTACCATGCCTTAAGTTTTATACCCGGTTCAATTGTTGTTAACACACAATGTCATTCCATGACTCTGCTACAATATTGACGAATAAACTTCTCATTTTAGTTAATGATTAGTTATTATCAGAATTTTTCTTGATTTGCCATGCTCAGGATCATCTTGAAATTGAACGGATTGGGTTGTTCATAGATTTAGATTTATACACATTCATTTAGACAACAAAAAAAAAGGCCACCTGTTCACAGGCAGCCTTTTTTTTTCTCCACAGCTTTTGCAGGCTGTTTCGTAAGTATCAATATGTTATCACGATTCTACCGCAGAGATCTGTATTGCCACAGCATGTTGCCATGCCTTCTGCTGTAACGCAGCAGGAATAGTGATCTGTGTGCCTGTAGCACTTGTCTTCCAGGAGATCTTATCCTTTGCGCCCAGTATGGTAACCTTTGCACCTTTGGCTGGTTTCAGGCCATCAAATGCTACCTGCGCCGGCAGTTTTTCGCCCTCTTCCAACAGATAAATTGCGTATACATTGCCATTCTTCTTACGGGTGAAGCACACCTTACCGTCTTTATAAGGCGCTACCGAGCGGGTTCCATAAATAGCGTCACCATTGATCTTCATCCAATCGCCGATCGCTGCCATAGTGGTATACGCTTCGTCATGCAGCTGACCATCGGGACCAGGACCAACGTTCAGCAGGTAGTTGCCACCCTTCGCTACGATGTCAACCAGGTTATGGATCAATTTGTTAACAGACTTATACTTGTCATTAGGGACGTATGACCAGGAACCCGCCATTGTCATACAGGTTTCCCATGGATAGGACAATGGTTTTTCAGGGATCTGTTGTTCCGGAGTACGGTAGTTCTCAAACGGACCATGTACAGCACGGTCAACCACGATCAGACCTGGCTGATGGCTACGGGCCATTTTAGTGATGCCTGCCATGTCAATATCTTCATTCTGTTTGGCCGGTCTGGTATCGATTTCCGCAGCAGTAATATCGTTTTCCTTTTTAGTTCCTTGCTTACGGGCGCGTACCCAGCCGCCATCCAGCCAGAGGATCTCGATCTTACCCATTGTGGTCATCAACTCCTCGATCTGCTTATAAGTATAGTCCTTAAAATTGTTCCAACGTTCAGGATACCTGGTCACGTCATAGTTCACGTGCCTGTCTTTAGGCGGGAAATATGACCACCAGTAATTCTCGCTATGCCAGTCAGGCTTAGAAAAATAAGCTCCTGTATGGATGCCCTCCTTCTGGAACGCAGAAAATACTTCTTTCGCTACGTTCTTTCTCGGGTCATTGCGGAATGGGCTTTTTGAGCCGGCTATACCGTAGTCGGTCTGTTTGGTGTCCCACATACAAAAACCGTCATGGTGTTTGGTCGTGAAAACCACATACTCCATACCAGCGCCTTTAGCTGCCTTTGCCCATTTGGAAGGATCAAATTTCGTAGGATTGAAAGTGGTAGACAGTGCCTCATACTTTTGCACATAATCATAGTAAGGAATGCCGTAAGGCTTACGCTGTGTCCAGCCCTCATCTTCCGGACAGATACTCCAAGATTCCACCACACCCCACTGGGAATAAGCGCCCCAATGGATGATCATACCAAATTTCCAGTCCTGCCATTGATCAAGCTTTTGCAATACTGCCGGATCTGTTTCAGGGATATAGGGCTGTTCGAGACCGTGGTCCTGCGCATTGGCTGTAGAAAATGCCAATAATGCGCTACTAAATAATAGAAATAGTTTTCGCATGATTAATTTTTAAATGTATCTCTGAGAAACTTAGAACTTCGTGCTCTTCCTTTAGCGGCTACAAGATAACCGGCGCCGGGTCCGGCAATTCATAAGTGGCCCTGACAAAGTAATATACATTCCCGCTTAATAACTCATTTTACTTTACCACTTTCCTATAGGATATTACCTTCCGCCATTCCCGTTCATTCCATGAATGCTCCTGCGGACCGGTCTTGCTGAGTCAGGTTATTGGTTATGTAGGTGTATAAAAACTATCTTTGTATTATTATGAAAAGCATCTGGCAACAAATACTGCGTTACCTCTACATAGGTAAAAAAGATCCCTCCGCACCTAAGAATCGTTATGTCTACATGATGCATGGAATGAACCGTATCTCAATTGTCGTGTTCCTGATAGCACTGATAATAATGCTGATCAGGTTATTCACCCGTCATCACTAAACGGACGCTGCTCACATCCCTGTTTAAAAGGCCATGACGCTTACTGAACCGCTTCCGCATAGATCACTTCTGCTGCCCGGCGGCTGGCGTCTTTTTCTCCCAGCTTCGCCCAAAGTGTGGCATAATCTGCTTTTATCCGGTTACGCACTATGCTATCTTTTAATAACAAAGTCAGTTCCCTTAACAGATTCTCCTCATTCAGGTCATGCTGGATCAACTCTTTAACAACAGGTTTATCCATTACTAAGTTGACTAACGCTATATATTTTACTTTGATCAGTCTCTTGGCAAAGAAATAGGAGATGGCGCTTCCTTTATAACAAACCACTTCAGGCACTCCAAATAAGGCAGTCTCCAATGTGGCCGTTCCCGAAGTAACCAGCGCGGCTTCTGCCTGACGTAACAGGTTATATGTTTGTCCCTTTACGGTGGAAACATTGGGATGCGCACCTGTCAATCCCGCTATAAAAGCGTCATCCAGGCTGGGGGCCTGTGCTACGATGAATTGATGATCAGGAAAATGTTTTGCCATAGTGAGCATGATCGGAAGTTTGACGCTCACTTCCTGCTTACGGCTGCCGGGCAGGATGGCAATAATGGGTTTATCTGACAATGGCTTATCTACCGGCTTTTCCTTCGCTTCCTTTATTACCTGGATAAGCGGATGGCCGACATATTCTACGGCGTAATCCCATTTTTTATAAAACTCCTGCTCGAATGGCAGGATACAGAGCATCTTGTCAACACTCTGTTTGATCTTCTTTACGCGGTTCTCTTTCCAGGCCCATACCTGCGGGGAGATATAAAATACTGTCTTATACCCCAACGGTTTGGCCCATTCCGCAATACGCAGGTTGAAACCTGCATAGTCGATCAGTACCAATACATCCGGTTGATATTGCTGGATATCCTTTTTACAGAATTCCATATTCCTCAACACCGTACGGATGTTCATCACCACTTCAATGAAACCCATGAAAGCAAGGTCCTTATAATGCTTTACCAGCGTTCCTCCCGCCTCCTGCATCATATCACCTCCCCAGCAACGGATATCCGCTGTGGTGTCCTGTTGTTTCAATTGTTTGATCAGATTGCTGCCATGGAGATCACCGGAAGCTTCACCGGCGATGATATAATACTTCATAGGACAAATATAAATCAGGGATCAGGAATTAAGAATCAGGAATTAAAATGTACCTGGTTTATTAATTCCTGGCCCCTGATCTGAAATGACTTATCCGTGTAATATCTTCAGAAGGATAATAGTGATGGCGTAAAGCATGGTAACCAGAAAGATCCCTTTTGCTGTGATGTCTTTCCGGCTCCTGGTATAAAAATAGAATACCAGGCCGTTTAATAACAGACATACACTTATCAGCTTTGGGAGCGCCTGGCGGTTGTCTCCAAGAATATCGATGAACTCTGCTAATGATTTTTGATATTTAGGCAGATATACCAATAGGTAGTACAGGAAGAAGGCTAATACCGGTGTGATAAGGCCCAGTATAATGCCTAATAGGAGATTATCTCGTTTTAACATAGTAGGTTTTGATAATGTGCGGTAATACACATCAGAATGTCCAGTCGTTCTCTATCTTTTTCTTAAGCTTATAGTCAGTCAGGTCAAACTGTACTGGTACCAGTGAAGCATAGTTATTGGCCAATGCATATACATCAGTATCTTCTCCGTTATCGCGGTTAATGAACTCACCGGTAAGCCAGTAATACTTCTTACCCCGCGGGTCACGGCGCTCATCAAACGCTTCCACCCATTTTGCATCTGCCTGACGGCATATCTTAATTCCTTTATAGTCTTCTTTTTTTACAACGGGAATGTTCACGTTGAACAAGGTCCCTTCCGGCAGTTCAGATTCCAGCATCTTTTTAGCTACCGTATGAGCCACTTCCTTACACAAAGAGAAATCAGCATCGAAACTGTAATCAAGGTAAGAAAACCCTACCGAAGGTACTCCTTCTATTGCTGCTTCCATGGCGGCAGACATAGTACCGGAATAGATCACATTGATGGAATGGTTCGCGCCATGATTGATACCACTTACACAGATGTCCGGCAGGCGGTGCAGGATCTTGTCACGGGCCAGTTTCACACAATCAACCGGCGTGCCGGAGCATTGCCAGGCTTCAATGCCTTCAAACAGATATACCTGGTCGAGCCGCAGGGGTACTCCGATCGTGATAGCATGCCCTTTGCCCGATTGCGGGCTGTCCGGGGCCACTACTACAACCTTACCCAGCGGACTTACCGCTTCTATCAATGCCCTGATGCCAGGAGCAGTTACACCATCATCGTTCGTTACAAGTATGATCTTTTCCTGCGCGTTTCCCTTCACAAATGTTCAATTTACGTTTCGGAACAAATTTAATATTCTTAACCGATAAGTAATAATGCGTAACAGATTAAGAACGCAAATAACATATAATTAACATGTTATATTACAGATCAGTACGAGTTGTCTTTGAGAACACAACGAATACTAACAGTACAATATATATGACCATTGCCATCAGGTATACCCCGTTATCGTAAGGTACCTGATAACCAGCTAATTTCTCTACTTTCTCCATAACAGGAAACGGCAGCAATTCATCTCCTGCCTGTAATGGTAACAACCCTCCGGCATTACCCCAATTGCGTTTTGCGATAAACACAAGGAGTTGTTCAAGGAACATCGTATATCCTATGAACAGTATAATAGCCAGTCCGGTACGTTTTACCAGTATTGCCAGGCACAAGGCCAGTGACAACGATACGATCACCTGTAACAGGTAGTAGAATATATAATGACTATTTTCCAGGCTGAAAGCAGCCTTCCCATAAAAACTACCAAAGATGAACACCGCGATAAGGGAGGCCAGAAATGCCACCAGAGCCAGTGTTACAACCCAGAATAACTTGGAGAGCACAAAATCTCGGCGCTCCCATCCATCAATGATATTCTGACGGTGTGTCTTGTAAGTAAATTCATTGGTCACCAATGTGATCAGTAACAGGCCGAAAATACCGGAGGTATAGGAGCCGACACTGCTCACTGTTTGCCAGACCGTCGGAAAATCGTATATGGATGGCCCCAGCAGTGGTTGTGCCTCTTTGGGAATTCTCCTGGCGAAGACATCGTGAATAATAAAGTTAGGCGCCAGAATGGACAACAGGCCCAGGCCGATGAAGACCCAGAAAGTGCGGTAGTACTTTACCTTCAGCCATTCTATTTTAATGATCTGCAGCATATGCTCGGTACAATAGATTAGTTATTGGTTAATTCCAGGAATGCGGTTTCCAGGCTCTTTCTGCTCATCTGAAGATGATTGAGCCAGATGCCTTGCTGTGCGCACCAGTTATTGAGATCCGCCAGATCGACCGTTTCATTGAATGTCACCCGCAACAGTCCCTCATTGGAAGGTAGCAATTGCACAAAAGCAGGATGATCCCTTATTATCGTTCCCAGTATGTGATTGTCTGCACTTCCTATTTCAACGAAATTATCCCTGGACATAACGGTATTTACCGGACCGGAGCCCAGTAATTTTCCTTTTCTGAGCACCACCACATGTGTACATACCTTTTCCACTTCATCCAGCAGGTGGCTAGCCATAATGATGGTCTTTCCCGACTTCGCCAGCTCTCTGATCAGGTTCCTGACTTCGGCTATTCCCACAGGGTCCAGTCCATTGGCCGGTTCGTCCAGTATCAGCACTTCCGGATCTCCCAGCATGGCGCTTGCAATTGCCAGCCTTTGTTTCATACCCAGTGAATAGGTCTTAAAAGCGGAATGCTGCCGGGCCGTTAGTCCCGCCAACTCCAGTACCCGGGGGATGTCTGCCTCGCTTTGCTGTTTAATGGCGGCTGCTATCTGCAGATTCCGGTAGCCGGAGAGATAATGGTAGAAGTTCGGCGTTTCCAGCAGCGTACCGATCTTCCGCCTTTGCACGGCTGAAGATGGGGCTCCCATCAGGGTAAAAGTACCTACGTCCGGCATTAGCACGTTGGTTACTATACCCAACAAAGTGGTTTTGCCACTGCCATTCGGCCCGAGTATACCGAATACACTACCCGCAGGGATATCGAATGATATACTTGTCAGGGCGTGTACGGACCCATACATTTTTGAAATGTTCTTAACGGAAAGAATAGTTGACATCAGGTGTTTTAGTTTCTTATTGGTTTCCCTGTTTTGATCACGCTTTGCAGCCTTTCCAAGGTCTTACGCTCTCCCGCCAGACTAAGAAATGCTTCCCGCTCAATATCGAGCAGATATTGCTCGCTTACCAGCGTTGCTTCAGACAGATCACCCCCACTCATTACATAGGCAAGTTTACCTGCTATTTTTGCATCGTGGTCTGATATATAATTTGAGAACCGCATACTATGGATACCCGTCAACATCATACCCAATGCTGTACGGCCCAGTACTTTCACGTCTTTTCTTTCTATCGGGCGGGTATATCCTTCCTCTGCCATCTGTAGTATGCTTCGTTTGGCGTCAGCTATCACACGGCTCTGGTTAAGGCTGATCTCATCATGGCCTTTCCGCAGAATACCCAGATCGAACGCCTCATGAGCAGATGTACTCACTTTGGCCATCGCGATGGTCATAAACCTATCCTTCAGCGGTTCTTCTTCTATGCGGCCTTCCTTGAATTCATCGCTGGCACGCAAAGCCATTTCTTTAGTACCGCCACCACCTGGTATCAGTCCTACACCGAGTTCCACCAACCCGATATAAGATTCGGCTGCTGCCTGTACTTTATCTGCATGCAGGCACATTTCACATCCGCCGCCTAATGTCAGTGCATGAGGCGCTACAATTGTCGGGATAGACGAATAACGAAGACGCATGGTAGTTTTCTGGAACATCCGCACTGCCATATCCAGTTCATCATATTCCTGCTCAGCAGCAAACATGAAGATCATTCCAACGTTAGCCCCTGCTGAGAAATTAGCGCCTTCGTTAGCGAGGATCAGTCCGCGGAAATCCTTCTCCGCCCTGTCAATCGCTTTATTCACACCTTCCAGTACCTCACCGCCTATCGTATTCATTTTCGTTTTCCAGTCGAGCGCTACTACCCCATCGCCTATATCATACAGGTTGCAGGCACTGTTCTTCCAGACTACATTGCCGGAAAGATTCTCCAGGATAACGAAAGTATCTGCACCTGGCAGCAGTTTATATACATGTGTCTTAACGTCGTAGTAATACCGCTTTCCATTCTCCACCTTGTAGAAATGCTTCACTCCTTTATCCAACATTTCTTTTACCCAGGCTGCAACAGTCAATCCCTTTGCTTCTATTGCCTTGATGCCATTTTCAACACCTATTACGTCCCACGATTCAAAGGGCCCTATTTCCCAGCCAAAACCTGCTTTCATAGCGTCATCCACTTTGTAGATATCATCCGCTATTTCCGGGATACGATGAGATATATAAGAGAATAAATGAGCGTGGAACTGCTGATAGAATTGTCCGGCTTTATCCGTCGCGTTGTACAGTGCTGCCAATCGTGGCTTCAGGTCTTCTACCTGTTTAGCTGCTTCAATACTGGCAAATTTTGATTTCTGTCTTGGACCATACTCCATGGTTTCCAGGTTCAGTGTCAGGATCTCCTTACCACCTTCACCTTTGGTCTTTTTGTAGAAGCCCTGACCGGTTTTATCGCCCAGCCATTTATTTTCCACCACTTTCTGCAGAAATGGCGGGATCACAAAAATATCCCTGGCTTCATCCCGCGGACAATTTTCAGCTACTCCTTTTGCCACTTTTACAAGTGTATCGATTCCCACCACATCGGCTGTACGGAAAGTAGCCGATTTAGGCCGTCCGATCACCGGTCCTGTCAGCGTATCTATCTCGTCGATATTCAGCTTCATTTCCTGCATGATATGGAAGATCGCCATGATGGAATATACCCCTACCCTGTTGGCAATAAATGCCGGCGTATCCTTACAGAGTACGGTAGTTTTACCAAGATAGAGATCGCCGTAATGCATCAGGAAGTCAATTATCTCCTGGTCAGTATATGGAGTTGGAATAATTTCCAGTAGGCGCAGATAACGCGGAGGGTTAAAGAAGTGCGTACCGCAGAAATGTTTCTTAAAATCATCACTACGGCCTTCTGCCATCAGGTGAATGGGAATACCTGATGTATTGGAAGTGATAAGCGTACCCGGTTTACGGTACTTTTCCACTTCCGTGAATATAGATTTTTTGATATCAAGGTTCTCTACTACTACTTCAATGATCCAGTCATAGTTAGCGATCTCTTTCATATCATCCGTAAAGTTGCCTGTACGGATCAGTTTTACCACATCCTTATTGTATACAGGCGAAGGGTTTGCCTTCAGGGCAGACTGCAATGCTTCATTTACGATGCGGTTCTTTACGGGTTTACTGTCCAGCGACAGTCCTTTAGCTTTTTCTGTATCAGTTAACTCTTTAGGGGCAATATCCAGTAACAATACCTGAACTCCGACTCCTGCAAAATGAGCTGCTATACGTGAACCCATTACTCCTGAACCTAAAACGGCCACCTTGTTGATGTGTCTTTTCATAGAACGCGTTTTATTAAGCTACAAGCACTGAGGCATTGTAGTGAGTCTTTATGTTAATATCAATAAATGAATATATGATTTTTTAGCAGACTTCCCTCAAAAGGAATAAAAAAACGAACAGGCCGTCTCCGGTGTACGGGACGGCCTGTCAAACAATATAATGGCGCGCTTACTTAAACTGGCTGAAATGCTTTCGCTGTCTGCTGTTTCTTAACAGCTCCTTTTTTGCTCTTCTTTTTACGTCCCAGCCAAACCAGAAGGCCGGTAACCGGTAAACTGGCCCCGATCAGGGCGCCAAAGAAGGCAAGGATCTTTCCGGGTAATCCCAGTATAGACCCAACGTGTATATCGTAGTTCATTCTACGCAGTTTCCCGCCAAAGCCTGCCTCTTCAAAACTTGTGTCGTAAACTTTATTGCCTTTCAGCTGCTCCAGGGTATGCTGGTCAAAAGCATAACTCCTGTTATTATAATATTTACCGACAGTAGGGTAGACAGTGATGTTAATGGCTGCTTTAGGTTTTGAAGTATCCGCAAAGGTGTAATAAAACCCTTCTGCTTCCGGATGTTTACTGAGTACTTTCCCCCATGCCAGGTCCATTGCCTGTTCAGGGGTATATAATTTACCAGCCTGCAAAGAATCAGACTGCGGTCTTTTAAACTCAGGCAGTGTTTGTCCGGCAGAAGTAACCCAGTACAATCCCTGGCTATACCATTTTATGCCATACACCATACCGGTCAGTGCCATTGCCAATACAACCAGCAATGAGTAAAAACCGAGTACATTATGCAGGTCATAGTTCACTCTTTTGAACGAGGCCTTCCACTTGATCTTGAAACTCTGGTCGCGGGTAGCTTTCGTCCACTTCTGTGGCCACCACATTATCATTCCGGTAATAAGGATGATTACAAAAATGAGGGTGCTGTAGTTCACGATGGGTCTTCCTATTTCAACAGGCATCCACAGGAAACGGTGGCCATTCAATATAAAACGGAAAAAATCTGTCTCGCCGGCTTTATGCTCCTGTACACTGATCACCTGACCTGTGTAAGGATTCAATCTCATTACGGTATTACCCTTTCTCCCCTCGCCCAGGCTCAGATAAATAGCCGTTCCCTGCTGGTAGGTAACATAACCGGCTTTTTTATCCGGATATCTTGCCGCTGCTATTGACTTTACCTGATTAGGAGTGATCACGGGTTTATCCTGGCGGGCAACTACTGTTTCGGATTCCGTCAACCGGGTGATCTCATCATGAAATACCCATATGCAGGCGGTAACGCATACAATAAGCATAACGAGGCCAGTGATCAGCCCCAGCCATAAATGCAGCCAGGCCGATATACGGTAGAATAGGCTACGTTTCTTTTTAACAGCTGGCTTCGGCTTCCGGGAGAAAAAATTCATGTTTACGAGATTGAGTACGCGCTATAAGTTGATAGATGTGGCAAAAGTACCCCCTTATAAAGCAAATGGTTTACGCAATCGGGAAATAAAAAACCATGAAAAGGCCATGAAAAAGATCGGATACGAGTAGGTAAAAGTTATACCTTTTCCTACACAATACAACAACGATGACTAAACTGGTATTGCTTCGGCATGGACAAAGCCAATGGAACCTGGAAAACCGTTTCACGGGCTGGACAGATGTAGATCTTTCAGAAGAAGGTATTGCACAGGCCAGGCATGCGGGGAAAATCTTAAAAGAGAATGGCTACTCTTTCGACATCGGGTTCACGTCTGTTTTAAAACGGTCCATTAAAACCATGAACCTCGCACTGGAAGAAATGGACCTTTTATGGATACCCGTGCAGAAGTCATGGCGCCTGAACGAACGCTTTTATGGCGCCTTGCAAGGATTGAACAAAGCGGAAATAGTCACTAAATATGGAGAAGCGCAAGTACATAAATGGCGGAGGGACCCACATGAACATCCACCCGCACTTGACAAAGCTGATCCGCGATATCCAGGCAATGATCCGCGGTATAAAGAACTAACGGAAAGAGAATTACCACTGACTGAAAATCTTAGTGAAACAATGGATAGGGTATTGCCTTACTGGACTGAAACGATCATGAGCGCTGTAAGGAATCATAAGAACGTAATCATTGCTGCACATGGTAATAGCTTACGTGCTTTGATACAGTATGTGGACCACCTGACGGATGATGAAGTAACACAACTGGACATTCCTACTGGAGTGCCGTGGGTGTATGAACTGGATGAGGATTTTAACAGGGTGAGGCATTATTATTTGGAGTAAAACAAACTAATTATTTTTTGTGTAAGCACTTAAAGTAGTAACTTAGATTATTGATTTTGTTAACATTACCAGAAAAACATTAGCTGAGTAAATAATGATTACACTTGATTTAAATTCAGTCTTAAATTCTCAGTACAGGGAAAATAGAGGGTACAAAAAACTACTCTCCTGGCATTTCCTGCTCCGTAGTTTAATACCCATCAGCTGGCCGCTCAAAAAGGCCAATAGAAAGCTGGCAACCATTCTCACAACTTTAAAAGAAACGCATGCCTATCTGATCGAAATGACGCCGGAATTAAAAGGCACAGACCTGCATACTGAAATAAGATCTGCTGAAAAACTACTTGAGTACTTGTACGAACAGCAGGGAGTTTTGGAAGATCATATGAGTCAATCCAGGTTCAGAGCTCTACAACCTTCTCTTGATATTACGTCAGAAATGATACACGTGCTGCATAGCATATCACGTGTATTGCGGAAAAATACACTCAAACAACCATTGACAAAGAGAAGCGAAGAAGCAATTCTTGCTGTTAACCGTTCCAAAAAAACAATGAATAAACTGTATGGCCGTTAACCAACGCGACGTTTACATACTCCCTCATCCTTTCGGAAATAATCACGGCGAACCACACCCACACATTGTTCTCTCGGTACTTGAAGCAAATGAGTATGAGAATACTTTTGTTGCCGTAATGATTACCAGTTCGGCTGTGACCAAGGATGACCTCTCTTTTCCTATAAATGACCGGATGTTTGAGAAACCTTTGGCTAAAAAGGATTGCCACGTCAGAATGCACCTGGTAACAATGGCATTTAAAGAAGATATAGACAGGCCCAAGATCAATACAATGAAAATAGCTGCATTCAAAGAGCTGATGGAAGACATAGGTGATCTGATATTCGATTACGACTTCCAATCCAAATAAAAAGCCCTCCAAAGCATACGCTCTGAAGGACCCTCTATATCTGGAAAAACAATTATCTCACTTCACTACCTGCATCTACCGCAGCATCCGGATTCACGAACACCAGTTTACCTGCTGCGTTTTCCGCCATCAGGATCATTCCCTGGCTTTCAATACCACGCATCTTTCTTGGTGCGAGGTTAGCAACAAGTGTAACTTGTTTACCTACCACTTCTTCCGGTGCAAAATGGGCAGCAATACCTGATACAACAGTACGTTTTTCAGTACCGATATCTACCAGCAGCTTCAGTAGTTTATCTGCTTTAGGTACTTTCTCTGCTTCCAGGATAGTACCAACACGCAAGTCTAATTTAGCGAAATCTTCAAACTGGATCTCTTCCTTTACTTCTTTCGCTTCCGGCGCTGCTGCTTCAGCTGGAGTTACCGGCTTAACCAGGCCTGCATGCAGTTTATCGATCTGCTCCTGTATCTTAACATCGTCAATTTTAGTGAACAGATATTCCGGCGGACGCAGAGAATAACCTACGCTCACCAGTTTCAGACTACCTGCATTTTCCCACTCCAGCATACGGTCTACCACTTTCAGCATATGACAGATCTTCTTTGCCGTAAATGGTAAGAATGGATTCGCAAGGATAGCCAGGTTAGCAGTCAGCTGTAAACAAAGATGCAGACAGTTGTCGATCAGCTTCTGATTTTCTTCCGCGTTCTTTGCCAGTATCCATGGTTCTTTTTCCTGCAGATACCTGTTACCCTGACGGGATACTTCGATCACTTCGGCCAGCGCCTCACGGAGACGGAAGTTCTCGATAGAATCTTCTATCTTCTGTTTTGAAGCAAGTAAGTTGGTCAATACGGCATCGTCTTTCTCATCCTTTACTTCAGGATGGAAAGCAGGCACTTTACCTCCACACAGCTTGTGCATCAATACCATAGTACGGTGCACGAAATTGCTGAAGATGTCCACCAGCTCACTGTTGTTACGCTGCTGGAAGTCTTTCCAGGTAAAGTCGTTATCCTTTGTTTCAGGAGCAGTGCTGGTTAACACATAACGCAGTACATCCTGCTGATCAGGGAAGTCTTTTACATAGTCGTGTACCCACACTGCCCAGTTACGGGATGTCGACACTTTATCTCCTTCAATGTTCAGGAATTCATTGGCCGGAACGTTTTCAGGCAATACAAAACCACCATGCGCCTTGAGCATCGCCGGGAAGATGATACAGTGGAACACGATATTATCCTTACCGATGAAGTGTACCAGTTTGGTATCTTCTTTACACCAGTAATCCGCCCAGTTCTCCGTCAGTTCTTTAGTAGCGGAAATATATCCGATAGGCGCATCGAACCATACGTACAACACTTTTCCTTCTGCGTCAGGCAGTGGCACTTTAATACCCCAGTTGCTGTCGCGGGTCATCGCCCTGCTTTGCAGACCGCTATCCAGCCAGCTTTTACACTGACCGTACACGTTGTTTTTCCACTCTTTATGACCTTCCAGGATCCACTCCTTCAGGAATGGCTCATAGTTCTGTAAAGGCATATACCAGTGCTTTGTCTGTCTTTTGACAGGCACGGCGTTACTGAGAGTAGAACGCGGATTGATCAGTTCATCCGGACTAAGGGAAGAACCGCATTTCTCACACTGGTCGCCATATGCATTGGGGTTGCCACATTTAGGGCAGGTACCGGTGATATAACGGTCGGCCAGGAATACGCCTGCTGTTTCATCGTAGAACTGTTCGGTCACTTTCTCTTCGAACAGGCCTTTATCGTACATCGTTTTGAAGAAGGCCGCTGAAGTTTCATGATGTACCTGTTTAGTGGTACGGGAGAAAATATCGAAAGAGATACCCATGTCTGTAAAGCTGTCATAGATGATCTTATGATATTTATCTACTATATCCTGAGGAGTAACACCTTCTTTCATCGCTTTGATGGTGATAGGTACTCCATGTTCGTCTGTTCCTCCTACGAACTTTACATCCGCCTTTTTAGCACGCAGGTAGCGCACATATATGTCGGCGGGAATATAACAGCCGGCCAGGTGTCCGATGTGGACCGGACCATTGGCATAAGGCAATGCCGCTGTTATTAGATATCTGTTAAATTTTCCCATGTTCGCTTAAAGAATGCTTAAATAATCGAAATTCTGTTTTTGGTTTTGGAAGAGCGAAAAGTATTTATCAACTTAGCCCTATCGGGATTGGGATTTCGCCCCCAAATAGTCAGCAAAGGTAATTAAAGCATAGAACAATGAGAATTCCGCCATACCTCAAAAAAGGTGATCTTATAGGCATCACCTGCAGCAGTAGTAAAATGGAGCAGCAGGCAGCAGAATACGCCGCTGGAGTGATCAGTTCCTGGGGTTACCAGGTACACCTGGGCATCACGGTAGGCACCAGTTTCCATAATTTTTCCGCTCCGGATGAGCTGCGGCTGGAAGAGCTGCAGGACATGCTGGACGATCCGGATATTAAGGCCATTATCTTTGGTCGTGGTGGTTATGGCATGGTGTGCATCCTGGACGACCTGGATTTCAAGCAGTTCCGTAAACATCCGAAATGGATCTGCGGGTACAGCGACATCACGGCGCTCCATACACACATTCACAACCAATACGGCATTCCAACTATTCACTCCATGATGTGCAGCGGTATCAGGCCGGAAACAGTGGAAAATGAATATGTTGACAGTCTCCGCCTGGCGCTGAAAGGTACCCCTTACCGCTATACCAGTGCGCCGCATGAACTGAACCGTACTGGCAAGGCCACCGGTAAACTGATCGGCGGGAACCTTTCCCTGTTAGCAAACCTGTCAGGTACTGATTCACAGCCGGATACGAAAGGAAAGATCCTTTTCCTGGAAGATATCGGCGAGTACCGGTACAACGTTGACCGTATGATGTACAACCTGAAAAGGGCCGGATGGCTGGAAGACCTCGCCGGACTGGTAATAGGGTCGTTTACAGATGGTAAAGAGACTGAAACGCCTTTTGGTCAGACTGAATACGAGATCATCAGGAATATCGTGCAGGATTACGACTACCCGGTTTGTTTTGGTTTCCCGGTAGGTCATACGCACGAGAACTATTCCCTGAAAATAGGGCTATCGCATGAACTGCATGTTACTGCCAGACAGGGTAAATTACTGCAACGCGATATCTAAGGCCTTGCCATACGCCGGATAGTTGTCCAGGTTATTATGATCAGCGCCCGGGATGGGAATAAACTTGTCTCCCGGTTTCAGGAATCTCTCCAGTTTTTTACCAGATGTCAGCGGTATTGTGTGATCGTCCGTTCCATGGATGATCACAATGGGAGCTGTTACTTTAGGCAGATATTCATCTGTAGGGAATTTGTACTCCAGCATATAACCATACGGGTAGATGGGCGCCATCCGCATAGCCATATCAGTCATGTTATAATACGGCGCTTCCAGCACCAGTCTCTTACAATCCCTGACAGTGGCCAGTTGTGCAGCCACACCTGTCCCCAGTGATCTTCCGTAAAGAAGAATACTATCCGGCGGAAAGAATTTCCTGGCCACTCTGTACATCTCCAATGCATTAGCATATATAGCGGCTTCCGTTAAAGGGCCTGTAGATTTCCCATAACCGGGATAATCCATCATCAGCACACTATAGCCATGATCAATAAAGTGTTTCGCCTTACTCGCGTATTTGGAGATATTCCTCGCATTGCCATGGAAGTACACAACCATCCCTTTAGGGGCATCTGCCTTGAATAACACTGCGCTCAACGTCGCTTTATCATTGAGACGGATACGCATTTCCTCAAATGGAATATCGTATTTGAAAGTATAGTCTGCAGACAGCGGTTCAGGATGGAAGATCAACTTCTTCTGCAGGAAATACAATACAACGCCACCTATCAGATAGATGGCAAGTATCCAGGAAAGTATGGGGCGTAATTTCAGTTTTCGGAACATGCGTTACATTTAATCTTCAATATCAGGCACGAGGTCCAGACCATAGTCGTCGGCAGTTAACACGCCTTTCGCCCTTGTATCTGCCAGTATCGCAGCATTAGGAGTCAGCGTGCTTACCCCATAGGTATTATGCAGGAAATTCATGCTATAAAACTTATTCGCCAGTCCATCAGGAACACCGGCAATAAACTTCAACACTTCATTTACGATCATCATTCCTGTAGCGCCATGTGTTACACCGATAGCACCGGCATCGAAATTACGATGGTCATCTATCAGCTCCATTGCACAACGATAAGAGGCAGCAGCATCTCCGCTTACAGGGGCGATATTAAAACCTGCCCACCAGGATACCCAGTTATGTACTTCGCCTACCACAAAAGGCTTACCCTGCGATATACATGCGTCATTGATCACAAGATGCGTAGCAGCATGTTGAGAACAGTCAATAACAAGGTCCATACCTTCCAGCAGCTGTTTTATATTATCTGGTTTTACCTGTAACAGTAAAGGATAATGTTTGGTAAAGGGGTTGCTGGCCCACAGACGGCTGGCGGCCATCTTCGCTTTATGTTTGCGCTGGTCCTGCATCAGGTACAGCGGTTGTCTGTGCATATCTTCATCATTGATCACACCATAATCGGCAATGCCGATCACACCAACACCGCTGGCGCTTAAATACTGGATCACCGGAGATCCGAGTCCGCCGGCGCCAACTACCAGTATACGTGTTTCCTTCAGCTTTTCCTGCATTGCTACTCCCATACCAGGAACGGCAATAGGATGTTTAAAATGCGCTAGTTCTTTTTCAATTAATGCCATAACTAATCTATTGAAAAATCAGGAATGAAATATTGATCATCAGCAATCGCATTGTTCAATTCCTGATGATCAATTTTATTTTCTGATCGTTTATTTATTCTTGTGGAAACTCCATTGTAAACTTGCTACCCTTTCCTACTGCGCTCTCCACTTTGATCTTACCCTTATGGGCATCGACGATAGCTTTCACATAACTTAGTCCCAATCCGAATCCTTTCACATTATGCACATTACCTGTATGTGCACGATAGAATTTTTCAAAGATACGGGAAATCGTATCACGGCTCATACCGATACCGTTATCAGCGATTGTAATAACGAGGCTCTTGCGTGTGCTATATGTGGAGATCACCACTTCCAGGTGCTCTTTGGAATACTTGATAGCGTTATCAAGCAGGTTGAATATAACGTTGGAGAAATGCACATCATCTGCCATGATAATAGGATTGATAGCATCCAGGCGAAGCTCTACCTGTCCTTGTTTAGAAGCCAGCTGCAACTGCAGGTTCTCTACTGTGTGAGATATCACATCATGTACATCAGTGACCTGCAGATTCAGTGATATTTCATTTTTCTCCAGCAAAGCAGATTGCAGGATACTCTCTACCTGCTTATTCATGCGTTTGTTCTCTTCCTTGATAATGCCGGAGAAGTAGCGGATCTTTTCTTTATTGTCCATGACCTTTTCATTGCCGATCGCATCGATGGCAAGCGAGATAGTAGCCAATGGCGTTTTCAGTTCATGGGTCATGTTATTGATGAAGTCAGATTTGATCTCGGAGATCTTCTTCTGATTCAGCATTGTACGGATCGTTAGGATGAATGCTGTAATAATGACCGCAGTGAATAACAGACCACCTGCCATCATCCTTCCCAGTGATAATAACAACAGGAAATTATTCTTCGGTTGTACAACCAGTAATGTCTCGGTTTCGCCTGTGGCATATTCGAAACTGTTCAATAGCGGGATATACTGGAATAAATAATCCATACTATCCCTTCCGGCGCTTTCCACCATGCGGGTAAAGCCACTGGACTGCATCTTAACACCGTTACTGTTACCAAAATATCCTTTTCCGAGAATGGCAAATTCAAACGTAGTGTCCAGATGTTCTTTGCGAAGCCCGCCAGATATCAGTTTCTGCACTTCATCTATCGTAAAGCGGTCACTTACATTTACATTCAGGTCTATCGTATTGGTTATCTCATATTTATCGATAGCCAGCCCTTTGTCGGTAGGCCTGATGTGTGCACCATCCACTTTAAAACGCATAGGAGGAGCTTTACGTGCAAGCATCTGTTCACGCACGTTATTCATAACCTCTACGGCCTTTTGTTCCATCTGTTCACGCCGAACAATAGAGGCGTTATATATCCAGTTTACCTGTATCCAGATGATACCCAGTAACGACAGGGTAATTAACACCACAATAATGGGAAATACTTTCTTCAATGGTACCATGCTACATCGATAGTAAGGCGCACAAGATACTCACAAACCCTGAGGGTACCAGCACCGGAACTGTTAAAAATCATTATTTGCTATAGCAACGTTAATACAAAATTAATCTCTCTAAACCGTTAACTGTATTCACTTTAGCAATAAAACATCACTTTAACGTAATTTTAACTGGGAAATAATACTTGTAATTCCCCAATCTTCTGTACATTTGCCTTATCAAACTGGTACTAAATTTGATGTACTGGTTTATACAAACTAGCAATTTTTAAATTTCTACATACATCGACATGGATTCGTTTCCATAAGCGATTTAGATTTTGGTTGATAAAATGGTAAGGAGGCTTTCTAGCCTCCTTTTACTTTTTATACCGCTCTCTCCAAGCTTTCCCTGCTCACTTAAATAATAGATGATTCTGGCAAGTAAATCTGGAATAAATACTATTATACTTGCTTTCAATTAGTTAAATTTGGTTAGTGATAAAATTGTTTGTGTTATGGTTTCTTTAGCGCCTGGGATATTGTTGATAGCGGACCCTTTTCTTAAAGATCAGAACTTTGCCCGCACCGTTGTATTACTATGCGAACATCAGGAAAACAAAGGCAGTTTTGGTTTTGTGATCAACAAGCTGTTTGACCAACAGTTAAGTGACCTTGTACCCGAAGTACTTGTAAACGATATTAAAATTTACTACGGAGGTCCGGTACAGATAGATACCATCCATTTCATACATCAGCAGCCGGAGCTGATCAGAGGCGGCTTTGAAATTCAGCACGGAGTGTATTGGGGTGGAGAGTTTGATCAGGTAGTATCATTGATCAATAACGGCCAGCTGGACTTAAACAAGATCAAATTCTTTATTGGCTATTCCGGTTGGAGTGGCGGACAGCTTGAAAATGAGCTGAATGAAAAGTCATGGATCCTGTCAGAAAGTAATGTGCCGATCATATTTGAAGAAAAGGAACAAAATATATGGCAGCAGGCTTTGAAGAACCTGGGCAGTAACTTTGCCATCATGGCCAATTTCCCGATAGATCCACTGTTGAATTAACAACGTATATCCTCCTCCGTATGCCGGTAAACCAGCATTAATACCACTTGTGGAAAAAAAAGTTAAAAAAATTATTATAGGCCTACACTTTGAGCCACAATGACTAACGTCTGTGGGTGCATTACCATTGTCATCCCCCCTTGTCCCAAACGAGGATATTTAAAAAAAATCAAATATCTTGCTTAAGCAAAAAAGTAATGTAGTCAGAGCATTCTGTTGTTTGTAAACCTGCTATAGGACACCGTAGGGAAGGGAACTAATATAAGCCGAAACGAATACAATACCTATGAAGGACAAACCAGATCACGTTTACACCTTCCTGGATATATAACAAAAATCTAAAACAATTGACATAAGTAGTGACCCTTTTTTCAATGGGTCCGGACTTTGTTTTTAAACGGTTTAAGCAATAAAATCATTCAAGAGACATAAAATATTCATTTTCATAGGAACAGGCCCTAGTGCCGCAGCAGAATTCATTTTCTGCGCAGCCTGGACCTGATTTGTGCAACGCCCTGGCCAGTAATCTTGCTGCGCCCCTAAACAGGGTTATTTATTAATTAGATTGGAATAGTTAGGACAAAAAGAAAGGCCGGGTAATCCTACCCGGCCTGTTTCTTTTTACAACGAAATATTTATTTCACTTCCGCACCTTCTACAAGCACAGTCGCTTTATTTCTGTATACTTCAACAAAACCACCTTCTATGTTATAGAATTCGCTCTGTGACTTATCTTTCAGCACCTTCATCCTGCCTTTACCCAGGGCAGCGATCAACGGTGCGTGCCTGTCCAGCACTTCAAAGAGACCGTCAATGCCTGGCAGCTGTACACCATACACTTCGCCGGAATACAGTTTTCTTTCAGGTGTTAATACTTCTAATAACATATTAAAAGTTAAGGGTGAAAAATATTAGTTTTTAGCTGCTTCCAGCAGTTTCTTACCTTTCTCGATAGCTGCGTCGATGTTACCTACCAGGTTGAATGCTGCTTCAGGATACTCATCTACTTCACCGTCCATGATCATGTTGAAACCACGGATAGTTTCTTCGATAGGTACCAGTACACCTTTCAGACCAGTGAACTGTTCTGCTACGTGGAATGGCTGAGACAGGAAACGCTGTACACGACGTGCACGGGATACTGTCAGTTTATCTTCGTCGCTCAGTTCATCCATACCCAGGATCGCGATGATGTCCTGCAGTTCTTTATAACGCTGAAGGATCATTTTCACTCTCTGAGCACAGTTGTAATGCGCTTCACCTACGATGTTCGGAGACAGGATGCGGGAAGTTGAATCCAGCGGGCTCACAGCAGGGTAGATACCAAGGTCGGAGATCTTACGATCCAGTACCGTAGTAGCATCCAGGTGGGCGAATGTTGTAGCCGGAGCAGGGTCAGTCAAGTCATCCGCAGGTACGTAAACGGCCTGTACGGAAGTGATTGAACCATTTTTGGTAGAAGTGATACGCTCCTGCATCAGACCCATCTCTGTAGCCAGTGTAGGCTGATAACCCACCGCAGAAGGCATACGGCCTAACAGCGCGGATACTTCAGAACCTGCCTGGGTGAAACGGAAGATGTTGTCAACGAAGAACAGGATATCCTTACCACCACCTGCAGTACCATCTCCATCACGGAAATATTCTGCCATTGTCAGACCAGATAAAGCCACACGAGCACGTGCGCCAGGAGGTTCGTTCATCTGACCGAAGATGAAGGTAGCCTGAGATTTCTTCAGTTCTTCCTTGTCTACTGCTGTAAGATCCCATCCGCCATGTTCCATGGACTCCAGGAATTTACCACCATATTTTACGATACCTGCTTCGATCATTTCACGCATCAGGTCATTACCCTCACGTGTACGCTCACCCACACCAGCGAATACGGACAAACCTTCGTAACCTTTCGCGATGTTGTTGATCAGTTCCTGGATCAATACGGTTTTACCCACACCAGCACCACCAAACAGACCGATCTTACCACCTTTTGCATAAGGCTCGATCAGGTCGATCACTTTAATACCGGTGAACAGTACTTCTGTATCTGTTGCCAGATCTTCGAATTTAGGCGGCTTACGGTGAATAGGATAACCATTGCTGCTGTCTACATCACCCAAGCCATCAATAGCCTCACCTACCACGTTGAACAAGCGGCCTTTGATGCCATCGCCCACTGGCATTTTAATTGGAGTACCCTTGTCGGTAACTGCCATTCCCCTCACAAAACCATCTGTAGAGTCCATTGCTACGCAACGAACGCTGTCTTCACCAAGGTGCTGCTGTACTTCCAGCACTACCTTCTGACCATTTTCGCGGGTAATTTCCAGTGCGTTGTAGATTTCGGGCAACTTTCCATCAAAGTGGACGTCCACCACGGGACCGATAATTTGCTTGATCTTACCTGTGTTAGGCATATTTTTAAGAGGTTTATAAATGCTTAAAATGAGCGGTTTATTAAATTTGGCGCAAAGGTAATTGTTAATAGGGGAAATTCAAAAAATAGTAAAGCCTACCATGGACGATCATCCACAGACTTTAATTATCAATTGTAAGTCAATTAGTTCTTAAAGTGTTAGGCGAAGAATGTATTCTGCAAGATAGCGTTTTTAACTTATACACGACCACCACTCATCGATAGATAATATTTTTTTATTATAAGCGATTCATGATATTAGAAATACCACTAATGGTTAGCCGTACTAACTGCCTCATCCCTCTCCCACTCATCTTCCTCCCATATCAGTCCCGGCTTTTCACTAACATTTTTTTAACGGTTTTTGTGAAGGATTTGCTAAAAAAACGCCCTACCAAACTGATCAAACCCTCTGTAGACAAGGAATCAGGGTTTCAGGCACAGATATTGATTTATTTGAGTCAAGCTAACAATCTGACACCGTTACATCAAAATAGATAGATGCGCAGGCCAGCTTTCAGCCTTAACAATTGATCAACTGTTATCATACCACGCATTCTTCACAATTAAAACTTACGGTCTTCTAGAACTAATCGCTATACAAACTTCGTTTCGGGACAAATTATAAGTTGCCACACCCTTTTTAAAACAATCAGATATGAAAAACATAAAACATTATATCACCCTCTCTGTAGTTGCTGTTTTAATGGCTGTTACGGGCGTATCATGCGCCACTTCGCGGTCAGCCCCACAGCAGGCACAGGTTTCTATATCAGGCTTCTACGATGCCCTGAGCCCATACGGCCGCTGGACCAGCTATGGTAGCTACGGTCAGGTATGGATCCCTAACGCAGGTCCTGACTTCCAACCTTACTCCACCGCCGGTCACTGGGTATATTCCGACTACGGCTGGACATGGGTTTCCGATTATGACTGGGGATGGGCCCCCTTCCACTACGGCCGCTGGGCTTTCGATGATGCCTATGGCTGGATGTGGGTACCAGGCACCGAATGGGGACCTGCATGGGTAAGTTGGAGGAACAGCCCCGACTATTACGGATGGGCGCCTTTAGGACCGGGTATGACAATAGGCGTAAGCTTCAATATCCCTGTCGGATACTGGTCTTTCGTACCTTGTCAGTACATCACCAGCCCTTACGTACACCGGTATTATGTGGATAGAGGCAGACGTGTAAATGTGTATAACAATACCACCATCATCAACAATACGACTATCATCAATAACCGGACATACTACCGTGGCCCTGCTACCCGTGACGTGGAACGTTACACCCGTAACGAGATCCGTCCGGTACGTGTAGTGAGCGATAACCGTCCCGGTCGTGCAACTGTTGACCGTGACCAGGTAAGGATGTACCGCCCGCAGGCATCTTCATTACGTCCTTCACGTTCAGGTAACGCAATTACCAACGGCGGCCGTGATAATAACGACAGGAACAATTCCGACAGACCTAATACTCCCGGCAGAACAGTACGTGTAGACAGGAATAATGATGGTCGTCCGGATAACGTCATAGACAGGAACAACGACGGCAGGGCTGATAATACCCTGCCAGGCAGAACGATAGACAGGGGTATCACCCGTCCTGGCAACATTCCGGACAGAAGCAACAACAATGTTCCAGACAGGAATAACAGCAATGTTCCCGGTAGGATTAATGATCCCCGTACTAACAGACCGGACTTTGACAGGAATAATGATGGCCGCCCGGACAATAACGTAAGGCCTTCAAATCCGGCTACCAGACCGGTTACGCCGGCACCGTCTGCACCTGTAACCAGACCTGCCACACCGGCACCGTCTGCACCAGTTACAAGACCGGCTACGCCACCGTCATCAGCTAATCCGGTTAACAATAATCCAAGACCTGACCGTGTCAATATGCCAGCGCCTCGTCCGATGACGCCGACTCCGGCCCCTGGTCCGACCAGCAGGCCGCCACAACCGCAGATGCAGCGTCCGCAGCCACAGGCTCAACCTCGTCAGGCAATGCCACAGCCACGTCAGATGCAGCCGGCGCCACGTCCTCAGATGCAACCGCAACCGAGGCAACAGCAACAGGCAGCTCCTCAACGTTCCGCTCCGGCTACCCGTGGTGAACGAGGCAACAGAGGGTAACGGCTTAACTAGCAGCCATAGACTTCAAGATAAATTTCACTATTGATTTTTGTGAAGGTATGTTCCTCCGGGGACATACCTTTTTGCATTAACAGCATGTTAAGCGGCGCCCCTCCCACCTGGTAAGGAGGCTGCAGATAGGGATATGCATAAGCTTTAAAGCCCAGTCCTTCATAAAACCTGATACGCCTTACCGCATCATCAGAATGCGGTGGCTCTACTTCCAGCACGATACGTGGATACTTCTGTTCCATCAATCGCATTACTCGACTACCGATTCCACTACCCCTCATTTCCAGCGCTATAGCAAAATGTTCTACGAACACAAAATCAGTCAGCTGCCAGTAAAACACGAAACCGGCATATACCTCATCATTCTCAAGCAATGCCAGCCGCAATGCGCCATTATTCAGCAACAATTGCTGTGCTGGCAGATTACGCCTTTCTTCGTGCGGAAATGCCTGCTCGTATAGCGCTGCAACATTATCCGGTATGGTTACCGGGGATATTAAATTCCGAATCGTTAACATCCACGCAAAGGTAATTCAAGTAATGCTGTACCGGGCTGGTTTTATCAGCTTCGGATGGGACATAACCTGCGGCGTTACTTCCAATCTTACGCCTAATGCTGACTGACGGCATAAACAGCCTTCTGAACCGGTATAAAATGCTTCCTGATAGTACCTGATCTTTCTAATAACTCATAAACAACTCATAGTTTTCCCGTATATGTCCCATATATATCCCATACCTCTTAAATATGGGATATATATGGGACATATATGGGACATCTCTGATAACAGGCTATGGTAGCGACTCCACAGCACTAAATTTAAATACTTACTTTATAAGACATTAATAGTAAGTCCATATTAGTTTACATATGATCTATATACGATCATAGAAAGTTGTAAATGACCATTTTGCGGTGTATACTTTTGAGGAAAGAAAGGTAGCAATGACCATTATGAAGCAGCGGCGGGGCCAGATGGAGACTGCGGGCCTTCGCCCATTTGAGAGCCCGAAACGTTTGATAGGGGTTACATAGCGCTCAAACAGCCCAAACGTTTGATAAAGCCTGATAGCAGGCCTCGAAAAGGGGCATCAGCCCGCAGTCCCATACTGGTACCGCCGCGTATCGCCCACTCATGAAGCATTGCGACTAGTATATTCAAGAAAGACAAAATGACA
The DNA here is from genome assembly GCF_003182155.1 of Chitinophaga sp. S165. Classification (GTDB taxonomy): domain Bacteria; phylum Bacteroidota; class Bacteroidia; order Chitinophagales; family Chitinophagaceae; genus Chitinophaga. The sequence goes on along the minus strand of NZ_QGTG01000007.1, from coordinate 339,867 downwards.
TAAAGCTCTACCAAGTGCCTGTTTCAGCAATACCGCTTCTTCGACGCTTCTTCGATGCTTCTTCGACGCTTCTTCGATGCTTCTTCGACGCTTCTTCGATGCTTCTTCGACGCTTGTTTGACAAGGCCTTAAACTGTGACATTATTACAGCTTACTACTGAGGAGTACACAAATAAGGATCGGGATTACCGGGAGCAGTCGGTTTGTTTGCAGACCAGCAGAAGTTCATTGGCTGGCTGGTAATACTGAGAAGCTTTATAGCGACCTTCTGCCCTTTACGGCTGGAAGATGCATCAACGGATTTTGAGCCCTTTGCAGGCACGTCATTGATGGTATATTGCTCGGTTTTGAAGACTTCGCCACTTCCCCGCATATAGTCAACAGAGACTACGACGTTATCCAGCGGATACTCAGATTGATTCCGTACAATGACCTGTAAGTCTTTGATACCTCCAAGAAAGCCCGTGCGGTAATCGCTGGTAGTTACAGCAATGAACTGTTTCCAGTTACGACGATAATACGTACGTCTTTCGACAAACGTACCTTCAGTACGTTCACGCACTTCGCTCCTGTCGGCAATCTGACGGGCCGTATTACTGTTTACATCAAGCGAGTGCCTGAGATCACGGTTCTCGTTCAATAACCGCTCATTTTCTGATAGTACCTGCTTTACACGTTTCTGCTGCCTGGAATAACTCAGGGCAAGGAAGATGATCAGAAAGATAATTATAACGGTGTAACCTGCATGTCGCTTCATATCAAGCGAGTAGAAAAAATAATGCCAAGTCCGGTTTTATTTTTCCGCGAACTCATATTTTATCTTCTGCGACTTCTCAAAGTCATATAGCGTGAGCAACCTTACTGTGTAGTAAGACGTCCAGAAAGAACGCAGTGCATTTATGTAGTTCTGATTAGCCTGGTTCTTCTCTTGTTGGGCAAGGTTCAGGTCAGTGATGGATATTTTTCCGATGTAGTAACGCTGCTTGGTGATCTCATAACGTTGCTTTGCAATAGTATCTGCTTTGGCAGCACTTTCAAGCAGTTTACGCTGAATATTGAATTGTTGTGTTTGCAGATAGATCTCCTGTTCGAAATTGCGCTCCTGCTGCTGAATGTCAACTTCCACCAGTTCCTGGTTCGCTTTCGCCTGTCTGATCCTGTTACGTGCTTTTCCCCAATCGATGATCGGGATGGAGAGCCCGACAACCAATAACTGGTTTTGCTGTAAATTACCACCACCATATGCATTCTTAAAACTATTCCCCTGCCGCGCCTGTCCGAAGTTGGCAGAGAGATTTAACTGATAACTGTTATTACCCCGGGCTTCAGCCACTTCCTGTTCTGCCTCCAAACGCTGACGGCGGAACGACAGTACAGCCTGTCTGTTGTCCTGTGCTTCACGTTGAGCAACATCCAGCGGGATCTGCAATGATGGTATTGTATCTGGCAGTGATACCTGTACGCTCGTACCCTTCGGTAACGATAGGAATTGCGTTAGCTGCCTGTAAGCAATCTCCTTATTCAGTGTTGACTGTTCCAGGTTGTTGCGGGCATTCAGCAGGTTCAGTTCTATTTGCAACAGCTCATTCTCAGCGATCTTTCCCAGCTCAAACCTGCCCTTTGATATGCGGTACAGCGTATCGGTATTGTCTACGTTCTGCTGGAGGATCAGCTCCTGTTGTTGCGCCATCAGGGCATCAAAGAAATACCCCGATGCTTGCAGCCCAGTATTCTCCAGCGCTTCCACATATTGCTTTTTCGACTCTTCGTATAGCAATGGCCGTATGCGCGCATCCCAGCGATAAGGATTATACAATAGCATCGGTTGCGCATAACTTACAGAGAAAGGAGTGGACAGATAGCTGACAGCTGAAGTAGGATCAAATACGTCATTACGTTGAAGATTGGTAGCTACAGACAGTTGTCCTCCGGTGAACGGTACAATCTGATCAGCTACAAGACTGGTAAAGGTAGAAGAATAAGAGCTACGGCTGAAAGCGTAAGTACCATCCGGTTGACGGATGCTCTCAATGTTACCAAGAAAGCTACTGTTGTTGGTTGCCTCCAATTTTAATTGCGGACGGCGGCCGGAAACATAGTATTTATACGCATACAGGCTGTTTAACGCACTGCTGCGGGCTTTATAATAAGAGGGCGATTGTTGCTGCGCCTGTTGCACAACACCATGTAAGGACAATGTTTGTTGCGCGTGGGTAACAGTAACGGTGAATAATCCGCAAATAGTAAACAGAATAGGTATTTTAGTCATGTCGCAAACATTCTATCGGGTTCTTATGAGCCGCCTTGCGGGCAGGAGAAATGCCAAAGATGAGTCCTACGGCAGATGCCAGCACGAAGGACAGGATGATGGATATCGCTGATACAATTGTGTGGATGTCGGCAAGTTTATCTACCAGATAAGCACCCGACACACCGAGTATAACACCGATCACCCCACCGGTAAGACTGATCAGTACCGCCTCAAACAGGAATTGCATTACAATGTCTTTTTTCTGGGCGCCCAATGCCATACGGATACCGATCTCACGGGTACGTTCCAGCACAGAGGCCAGCATGATATTCATGATACCGATCCCTCCTACCAGCAGGGAAATACCTGCAATGGCGCTTAGTACGATATTGAATACGTCTTTTGTCTTCTGTTGCTGTTTCAGCAATTGTTCGGGAATGGTGATCTCAAAGTCAAGCACGTCATTATGCCGGCGGCGTAACATGCGGCTGATGATAGTAGCCGATTCTGACAATGATTCCGCTGCATGTACCTGTATCACAAGTTGGTCCAGCTGATGGAAGATCTTGTTTTCAGGTGCTTCATTACTTCTTCCGAAGAACATGCCATTGTCGCCGGCACCCAGGTATAACGAAGGGTTCTTGTAGCGAACGAGGGATGTTTGTATAGGTATGTAGATATCCAGGTTATAGTCCCTGATACCCAGATTTTCTTTAGTGGATTTGCTGATGGTTTTGGCTTCTGTTACGCCGATGATCTTCAGCCATTGTGCACCGCATTTAATTGTTTTGCCTATCGGATCTTCCGAGATGAAGAACTTACGTTTCACATCACTACCGATAATACATACACCTTCACCGGCTACACGTTGCCGTTGATTGAATACGGTACCTTCACCTATTTTAATATTGTTGATATCAAAGAATGCGGGTTCCACTCCCACTACTTTCAGCTTGCTGCTTTTACTGCCGTAAATGATATCCTGTTCCAGTATCATTTCCGGGCTGATAGTGGCTACAGTGGGAATAATGCGGCGGATACTCTCAGCATCTGCAAGACTAAGCCCTTTAGAAAAGCGGTTCTTTTTAGCTTCTGTTTTAGCAGCACTTTCCTTATCGTCCGACTGTTGCTGTTGGTCCTCGTCTTTTTTCTCTTCCACTTTAGGTTTGATAACAATGTTATTCACCCCTACAAGCTTCATCTGATCGAGGATCTCGGCCTGCGCGCCGCGGCCAATGGCCAGCATAGCAATAACGGCAGCCACACCAAAAATGATTCCAAGCGCAGTGAGGAAAGAACGCAACCGGTTCGCACCGATAGAATCCAGGGCGATATAGAGATTGTTGAAATTGCGGTCCAGCATTACATTATTTTAATGTCGTTATTTTCATGTCTTTTGCTGATGCCGGTTCGGAGAGATACACAACATCTCCTTCAGCCAGCCCCTTTTCAACAATGACCTCTTCATCATTGGACTTGCCCAGTCGTACCTGTTGTTTGGATATATTGCCTGATTTCCTCAGATAGACATAACTGGTTTTACCGTTGGCAAAAACTGCTTCCAGTGGAATGATCAGCTTACCTGGCAATTCACTTATCAGGATATTATTGGAGGTGGTCATTCCGGGTTTGAGAATGGAATCGACCTTATTGAGTTTTATATTGACTTCAAAAACTTTGGCAGTAGCACCCGGGCGGGTCTCACCGATATTAGCCACCGTCTTCACCACGCCTTCCATCTTCACTTCGGGGAATGCATCCAGCCCCATGGTAACCTTTTGCGCCTGATGTATTTTACTGATGTCTACTTCATTAATATATACTTTAGACAGCATCGTTGAAAGGTCCGGAAGCATGGCCACACGCGGGTCCCATGACCGCACAACGGAGCCTGTTTTCTTCTTGCCGCCGCTGGCCCAGTCACTGATGTATACAAGCAAACCGTTCTTTGGCGCTTTAATAACAAAGCGGCTTTTCAATTCTTCCAGCCTTCCTATTTGCCGGCTGAATTCATCCGCTTCGCGATGTGCCTGTATCATTTTTGTGGCAGCCTGCTGTTGTTTGATCTTGTAGTTATCTTTCATCTGCACGAGGTCTCGCTGTGCCTTTTCAAGATCAATTTCGGCCTGCCGGATAGTAGCGGGAGGCTCGTACTTGCTCAGTTCCAGGGCCAGTTTCTTCTGTTCCATCTGGAATTGCAGATTGGTCATCTGATCACGAGCCTCCCTTAAAGTAAGTGCTGTATCCAGTGCCGTTTGAGTAACTGTTGAACTTGACTTCTCGAAGGATAGCTGCCCATCGCTGATACGTTTATTCACCAACGTTGGGTCCAATGTGGCAATGTAATCGCCTTCTTTTACATGGGAACCTTCGGCCACCATATCCTGGATCTTGATCTCATCATAGATCTGGTTTGCCTGGAGATCAGCAGGCGCAGAGATATACACGGTATTTTCCGCCTGCAGCTCTCCTGAACTGTTTACCACATCACGGAAATTACCTTTGCGTACTTTGGCGGTAATACTGCTGTCGGCAGCCTTACCAGAGAACATAAAATAACAGATCGCAAGAACAGGAATAATAATGGCAGGTAGCAGCCACCTTCGTTTTTTTAGCATAAGTGGGTAAATGGATTATGAAAGGCCGGGACACTATTTAACTACAGACACGTTATAAAAGTAATCGTCCATTTGAAAAATAAATGTTAAAAGTACGCGCTTAAGCAACCATTATCGACGGATGACGTACTTACATGCCCCATTCCCTGTACACTATCGACTATCGACTATCGACATTAAACACTATTTTTGCACCTCAAATTCGCTCCCTATGGAATTGGTGATCGTTAATAATAAGAAGACAGCAAAGGAATTTATTGATACCCATGTGGCTTTAAATAAGCAGATTCCCGAATGGATACGTCCGCTTGATAAAGATATTAACCAGGTATTCGATCCGGAAAAGAACAAGGCTTTCCGGCAGGGAGAGTGTGTGCGCTGGATCCTTAAAGACGATCGTGGTAAACTGATCGGACGTATTGCAGCCTTTGTGAATAAAAGATATAAGACCAAGGGAGATACCCAGCCTACCGGTGGTGTGGGCTTTTTTGATTGTATCAATGATCAGGCAGCGGCTAACCTCCTGTTTGATACCGCCCGTGAATGGCTGAAGGAAAGAGGGATGGAAGCCATGGACGGTCCTATTAATTTCGGAGAGCGTGACCGCTGGTGGGGCCTGCTTGTAGATGGATTCTATGAGCCTTTGTACGGCATGAACTTTAATCCGCCTTATTATCAGCAGTTAATGGAAACATATGGCTTCCAGCCATTCTTCCACCAGATCTGTTATGCGATGAGCGTGGATACACAATTACAGGATAAGTTCTTTGCACGGCATGCGTCCATCGAGAAAGATCCCGGCTACCATGCTGAATATATCGACAAAAAGAACCTCGCTAAATATGCAGAGGACTTCAGTATCGTGTATAACAAAGCGTGGGCGGGCCACCAGGGCGGCAAGGATATCAGCAAACAACAGGCACTGAATATATTCAAACAGATGTCTGCCGCTATGGACGAAAAGGTTGTCTGGTTTGTCTACTATAAGAATGAGCCCATCGCCTGCTGGCTGAACCTGCCGGAACTAAACCAGTTCTTCAAACATATGAACGGGAAGTTCGGCCTGTTCCAGAAATTACAGTTCCTGTACCTGAAACTGATGAAACGGTGTAAGAAATTTACGGGTATCGTATTCGGTATAATACCGGAATTTCAGGGCAAAGGCGTGGATGCTTATATGATAGTGGAAGGAGCCAAAATAATCCAGAAGGAACTTCCTTATACGCAATATGAACTGCAATGGATAGGCGATTTCAATCCGAAGATGTTGAACATTGCTGAGAGCCTGGGTACTCAGCCCAGCCGGAAGCTCACTACTTACCGTTACCTTTTTGACAGAACGAAAGAGTTCCAACGTCATCCTATTCTCTAAAACAGGAGCGATCCAACGCTGTACATACAGATTGTCCAACAGGGGTTAAATGAGCCGGTTACCGTCTGAAATAGCCTGCTTAAAGCGCCGATTGTTCCATGTACATTAAACGCTGATGCCTTAGAGCGCAACTTGTTAAGGCTTTCAGACCGGGCGACGGACCGTCTTTCAGTATTTGGCGTCAATTGTATTGTTTGAAGGAAGCGGCCGGAGGTGGCGGACAATAACATTATAAATATCCTTTTCCCTGAAGGGCTTCAGGAGATAGTCGTTAAATCCGGCTTCCATAAATTCCTGGTTTCCAGGCATGGAAGTATCTGCTGTCAGTGCCAGTACGGGCACCTGGGCCTTGAGCAGGTCTTTATCCCCACGTATCTTTTTAACCACTTCCATACCTGTCATGCGGGGCATTTGCAAGTCAAGCAGCACGATATCGTAATTATTATTAATAAATAACTCATAGGCAGCTACACCGTCAGACGCCTTATCAAAACGGCAATGCCAGCGGGTCAGGATCTTTTCCATGAGCGCCAGGTTCATCTCCTGATCATCCGCCACCAGCGCATACCGGCCATTCATGCAATGACCGGTCATCTGTTCTGCCTCCTGCTGTGTAACGATGATCGTTTGCGGAACCGGCGCTACTTTGTAGCTGATAGAACAGCAAAAACAACTGCCTTTTCCGGGAGAGGTTTCTACGGTTAATTGCCCATTGTGCAGATCGACCAGTGCGCGGACCAGCGCCAGCCCGAAACCCGCACCATGCACAGCGCCTGCAATTGGAGGCGTATTGTGCATATATTGATTGAATATAAAGGGAAGCCTTTCGGGTGCGATACCTTGCCCTGTATCCGTCACCTGCACATCTACCCGCACTTCTCCTGCCGGCCGTTTATCTACGCGCATATGGCAGTGTACGCTTCCGGTATCAGTGTATCTGATCGCGTTTTCGGTCAGGCAGGTGAGTATCCGGTATAGACGTTCACCGTCACCACTTACTTCCAGCAGTTGTTCCCCATCATAGACAACGTCAAATGCAAGATGTTTGCTATGGGTAAGAGGCGATAATCTATCCGTTACAGTATTCAATATTTTATAAGGTGAAAATGAATAATTATCAAGACGCAATTCACCTTTCTGCAACCAGTCAAGTTCCTGGATGTTTTGTTGTATCTGCATCAGCATGCCTGCAGCATTTTCTACAGCATTGAGTAATTCCCTTTGATGTGGGTCCAGGGCGGTATATGACAACTGTTCACTGAAACCAATAATGACATTAAGAGGGGCGCGCACTTCCTGGCTGATATTATTCACAATATCCAGCCTGGCATTTGGGGTTCCGTTCCCGGTACGATTTATGTATAATATCTCTTTCCGGAGATAACGGATATAAAACAAGAGAACGACCACTGTTACCACCAATAACAGCAACAATAAAGATGACGGGCCGATGATAGCTATAACTGCCGGAACAGATATGTCATTGACTGAAGGGGCATTTACGATCACGAACAGAGGAAGGATATTAGGGATTAATCCAAAAGCAACCGATAGATACATCGTATGCATTTAAAAGTTGAAAAAACGTTGGCATTAGACTCACAATTAATAAGAGTTCCTGACTCTCCTAAACCGGTCTTTTAACAGGTTAAATCGATGTACCGAATTTAACTAAAAGCGATGAGACTGAAAATTATTTCCCGCTCGTGTTATGTTCCGGCATGGAAATAAGAATTATATTTATAATGAGCTGAGAAGATTCACCATAACCTGTTGATACTATGTCCAACAACCAATGCGGAGGCTCCCAAGAACTGTTGTGTATATGAACAATACAGCGTCAGGTACGTACTTTAAACAAGAGGTGCTACGAATGACGGGCGGTGTCCTGTTGTTCTATGTTACCTATATCATTTTATTGTTATGCTCATTCCTGCTGATGGCAGCTTGTATATGGAGCGGAAGCTCGCTTATTGTATATGCTTCCTATCAGGGTTTGTCCGGCATTTTTACTTCAATCGCGGGTGCAGCATTATTGCTACTGGGAGTGCTGCAGACAATTTTCATTATGCTGTTCCTGTTCAGCAGGCATAAGACCGTTGTACCCTACCGTACAGTTGTTACAGAGCAGGAACAGCCGGTGTTGTTTGATTTTATATACAAACTTGTAGAGCAAACAAAGGCGCCATTGCCGAAAAGAGTTTATCTCGTACCGGATGTCAATGCGGTAGTATTTCACTCTCCCGGTATTATGGGACTTTTTGGCGAGGCGGACAAGAACCTGGTGATAGGACTTGGTATGGTGAACAGTCTAAACATCAGTGAGTTCAAAATGGTGCTCGCGCACGAATTCGGCCACTTCTCACAACGTAGCATGAAACTGGTCCTGCACGTATATACGATTAACAGGATCATCTACAATATTCTTTATGAAAACAGGAGCTGGCGCAGTGCAATCATATGGCTATCCAACAAAGGTCTGTTAGCAGCGTTATTCTCGCGTGTGTTTGTATTGCTGGCTGCAGGGCTGCATTTTCTTTTCCGGCAGATGCATGAACTGATCAACCGGCAGTATATGCGCTTAAGCCGTGAGATGGAGTTTCAGGCAGACGAAGTGGCGCTTTCAATTTGCGGAACAGACACTGCCATCTCCGCCATGCGACGTGCTGAAATGAGCAATGCCTGTTTCCAGCAATTATTGCAGCGCACAACATCATGGGCGCGGCAACAGCGGTTTATCCGGAATATCTATGAAGCGCACAGCATGCTTATAAAATATCATGCAAAGCAAAACAGTACGCCGCTGGACCATCAGCAGCTGCCACAGTATGATGATGATCAATTCGGAACGACCGTGAAAAGCCAGGTGCAGTTCCGTGATAAGTGGGCATCCCATCCGACGCAGGAAGAACGTGAACAACGTTACCTGGCAGCCGGTATACCCGGTGTGAAGATCCCTCAAAGTGCATGGACGCTGTTCCATGATGCGGAAACCTTACAGGAACAGATGTCACATCAGATCTATGATGTACTGGCACCGGAAGAAATGCCGGCACAGTGGTCTTCCGCAGAAGATTTCATCAGGGAGATCGAAACGTTCCATGAGCAATATGCCTTTCCTGCGCCGTATAACAACTATTATGACGACAGGCCTTTCTCTGACATACCTCCCGGCAGACTGGAACCTTTTTCGGAGGAAGAACAAACTTTATATACGCTGTCTACCCTGTATACGAAGTCGCACCGGCAACGGATCCGGCATTATTTCCGGGATGTGCAGGATGCCGCAACCTTACAGGCAATTATCAGTGGAGAGATACAGGTGACGCAGTTCACTTATGAAAATGTACAGTACCGCAATCATGAAGCGCTGAAGGTCCTGGATAAATTACACCAACAAATAACCAGGGACAAACAATGGCTGCAGGAACAGGACCTGATGGCCCTCCGTTACCACTATACGTTTGCGTTGCAACATGCACTGGAAGCAGCAACCAATTTGCAGGAGCAGTACAGGCGTATACTTTCCCATCAGGTAAAGGCGAATGCCCTTAATGAGATTGCCGGCGTCATCATGGAAAGCATTCCCTCCTTTTATGGAGGTAACAATATGTCGCTGGAAAAAGCAGATGCCCGTCTGGGGATACTCCGGCAGGAAGCGGAACAACTGCTGCACCTGTTACAGGAGCTGTTGTTTCAGCATAATATCAGCGACCAGTGGGAACCTGAGTTACAACAAAAGGTGACGCATTTTATACAATACCAGTATTCATATATGCTGCAACATCCCCCGTTGCCGGAAGAACTGGAAGCGATGTATGATATCAGCGCCAGCGTATCCGACCATTACAACAACAGCATCATCCTGATGAAAAAAGACTTCCTTTATCGTTGTCTCGACTTCAGTGAGCTGTCTGTTCCTCATTGACGGTTTACTTTTCTTAATATGTAAGTTATTACCATAGCGGCAGGTACTATGAACTATCAGTTAGCAGCTAGGGACTATGGACAATTTTGTGTACTTTCGGCCCTCGCGAATGCGTTGTATATATGGAGAATTTTATCGTTTCAGCCCGTAAATACCGTCCACAGAATTTTTCAACCGTAGTCGGACAATCACATATTACGACCACCCTTAAAAATGCGATCCGTAATAATCAGCTGGCACACGCCTTCCTGTTCTGCGGTCCGAGAGGTGTGGGAAAAACAACCTGTGCCCGTATCCTGGCCAAAACAATCAACTGTGAGAATCTGCAACCTGATGGGGAAGCATGTAATCAATGTCATTCCTGTACGTCTTTCAATGAAGGAAGTTCCTTCAATATCCACGAACTGGATGCTGCGTCCAACAACTCGGTAGACGATATCCGTACGCTGGTGGAGCAGGTACGTTTCGCTCCACAGGCAGGAAAATATAAGATCTATATCATAGATGAGGTCCACATGCTCAGTTCCTCCGCATTTAATGCGTTCCTGAAAACGCTGGAAGAACCGCCTTCTTATGCCATCTTCATCCTGGCTACCACAGAAAAGCATAAGATCCTCCCTACCATTTTGAGCCGGTGTCAGATCTTTGACTTTAAACGTATCACCATCCAGGATACGGTAGATCATCTGCAGGAGATCTGTCAGAAGGAAAGCATTCAGGCGGAATCTGACGCGCTGCACCTGGTAGCGCAGAAAACCGATGGTTGTATGCGTGACTCACTCAGTACGCTGGATAAGATCGTCAGCTTTACCGGCGGACATCTGACTTACCAGAATACGCTGGAGCACCTGAACATCCTGGATTACGACTATTTCTTTAAAATAATGGAGGCGGTATTGCAACAGGATGTTGCCACTGCCCTATTGATATTTGACGAGATTCTCCAGAAAGGTTTTGAGGGGGATAACTTCCTGAACGGCTGGTCGGAGTTTCTTCGTAACCTGCTGATGAGCAAGGAGGAGAAAGTGCTGCACCTGGTAGAAGTATCCGGTAATCTTAAGGACAGGTACAAACAGATGTCGGGCAAGGTAAGTCCTTCTTACCTGATCACGGCCCTGCACCTGTTGAATGAGACGGAGATCAATTATAGGATGGCTCGAAATAAACGCCTGCATGTGGAAATGGCGCTGATCAAGCTGTGTTTCCTTCAGCAGGCCGTTACCTTAGTCAGCGATGATCAAACCGGGGAGGTAGTAAAAAAAAAACTGGTAGCTGATGGCGCAGTACCACAGAAATTAAGATCCTCCTTCATACAGGCCGCACCTGCGGCCAAAAATATGGCAGGACAACCGGCCACCAGTGGCTCTATTGCCGCAAATGAGGCCCGGCTGACCATAGAAACACCACCACCGGCTTCTAATCACAACGTACAGCAAACGCCAGTACAGCGTCAGGCGCAACCTGTGGCAAACCCGGTTACAGCGGGAACGGCCACGACATCAAAACCGGCGCAGCCTGCGGCTCCGCAAACCAAGCTGACAGGTCTTGCCGCTATGAAAGAGGCACTGGCAGCAAAACAAGTGACAAAGGCGGTACAGGAGATCATTCCAATGACCCTGGGCGCGCTTCATGTGTATTGGGAAGAATTCATCGACAGGTTCAGGCAGGCTAACAAAATGACAGTCGTGAGTAATCTCGCACTGGCTGTTATCGACATGGCCGGACCGGAAGAAATCACCATTACGAGCAGGAATATTGTGCAATTCCGCTTCATGGAAGAAGAAAAACTGGCCATTTCGGCTTTTTTCAAAGAAAAATTTCACAACCCGGCTCTCGTGCTGACCTTGCACCTGGATGAGACCCAGCAGACGGTGGATATTGGCCCCGCGCCGCTTTCCAGCCGGGAACAGTTCCAGAAAATGACGGAAAAATATCCGCTGATAAAGGAACTGAAAGATAGATTGAATATGGAACTGGATTTTTAAAGAAGGTTTACGGAAATATCTTCCGTAATCTAACTTTCACAATTCGCATTTCTTTTGTAGGTTTGGGCAAAATTTGGAATAATACTATGGCAGAAGTTATCAGAATGCCCCTTTTGAGTGACACAATGACTGAAGGGGTGATCGCGGAATGGCATAAAAAGGTAGGTGATACCGTAAAAGCAGACGACGTAATTGCTGAGGTGGAAACAGATAAAGCCACCATGGAAGTGATGGGCTATGTGGAAGGTACCCTATTATATATTGGTGTCGAGAAAGGTAAGGCTGCTAAAGTAAATGAGATCATAGCAATTGTAGGGAAACCAGGTGAGGATTATAAATCTTTACTCGGTGGAGGTAATAATAATGGCCAGGCAGCAGCGGAAGCCAAACCAGCAGCGCAGGAAACTGCAGCTCCGGCTCCGGTGGCCAGCAGTGCTGACAGCGCAGCTGCGGCAGAAGCACTGAAAAACGCTACCGTTATCCGTATGCCGCTGTTGAGCGACACCATGACGGAAGGTAAGATCGTAGCCTGGAACAAAAAAGTAGGCGATACCGTAAAAAGCGACGATGTACTGGCAGAGGTAGAAACCGATAAGGCTACCATGGAAGTGATCGGTTATGCGGACGGTGAGCTGTTATATGTAGGCGTAAAAGAAGGTGATGCCGCTAAAGTAAACGGTATCATAGCAATAGTAGGTAAGAAAGGCACTAATGTAGATGCGATCCTCGCAGCTGAAGGCGCCGGTGGTGCAAAACCAGCAGCACAGGCAGCACCAGCAGCTACTCCGGCTGCACCTGCAGCTCCTGCAGCCACTCCTGAGGTTTCAGAAAACAAGGACGGACGTGTGAAAGCATCTCCACTGGCTAAGAAACTGGCTGAAGAAAAAGGCATCGACATCAGTAAGGTTCCTGGTTCCGGCGACGGTGGCAGGATCGTGAAGAAAGACGTTGACAGCTTTGTTCCATCCGCAGCTCCGGCAGCAACCAAACCAGGTGCAGCTCCGGCAGCGAAAGTTGCAGCATTCACTCCAGCTGGTCAGGAAGGTCATACCGACGTTCAGCTAAGCCAGATGCGTAAGGTGATCGCTAAACGTCTGAGCGAAAGCAAATTCACTGCTCCTCACTTCTACCTGAAAGTAGATATCAATATGGACAAAGCCATTGAAGCACGTAAAGCTATCAATGAAGTGTCTCCGATCAAGATCTCCTTTAACGATATGGTGATCAAGGCTTCTGCCCTGGCACTGCGTCAGCATCCTGATGTGAACAGCAGCTGGATGGGAGACTTCATCCGTCAGAACCATCACATCCACATCGGTTCTGCCGTAGCGATCGAAGATGGTCTGATCGTTCCTGTTGTTCGTTTTGCAGATCAGAAAACACTGAGCCAGATAGCTGGTGAAGCGAAAGACCTGTATGACAAAGCTAAGAACAAGAAACTGCAGCCGCAGGATTTCTCCGGTAACACCTTCACTATCTCTAACCTGGGTATGATGGGTATCGACGAATTCACTGCAATCATCAATCCGCCAGATTCAGCAATCCTGGCTGTTGGAGGTATCAAAGAAACTGTTGTTTCTGAGAAAGGACAGTTCAAAGTGGTAAATATCATGAAGCTGACCTTGAGCTGTGACCACCGTAGCGTGGATGGAGCTGTAGGTGCACGTTTCCTGGCTACACTGAAGAGCTACCTGGAAAATCCGGTAACTATGCTGGTATAAATTTTATATCATCAACGAACTATAAAACAGGCGTTCCATTAAACGGGACGCCTGTTCTTTTTTAATCCCATACCGGTCATCTTAACACGCTGTTATTCAACATCAGAATTTGGGAGTTGCCGTATAAATGTTTAAATTTAAGTTGCCCCCACAACTAAATGATCAATGGAGATTCCTAAGAATGCGGCAAGCTGGTTCGAAATCCCTGTACACGATATCGACAGGGCCAGGAAGTTTTACAGTCAGATATTCAACTATGAAATGCCTCAGGAGCAGCTGGGTCTTAAGAAGAAAGCTTTCTTTCTGTTTGACAGGCTCAATAATGGTATTGGCGGAGCCATTGTTCAGGGTTCCGAGTATTTTCCCAGCCAGCGTGGTACGCTGATCTACCTGCATGCCGGCGAAGATCTCACTGAAGTACTGGAACGGGTCGAAGCCGCAGGAGGCAAAATAGAACTGGACAAACGCCCGGTATCTGAGTTGCAGGACCTGGGATATTTCGCCATCATCTTTGACCTGGACGGTAATAGGGTCGGATTATATTCAAAAAGATAAACCTGTCATAAACCCTGAGATACAAGGCTATCTTAATTAATATGCCCCGCCTCTTTCATTTTCTTTTGAAAGTTCAATAACTTACCGTTACATTTGGGGAACGAAAATGAGGACTATATGAAATTGGCAGAAGCAAAAGCGCAGTTTATACAAAGCTGGGGATCTTTAGGAGCTCAATGGGGCATTAACCGTACCATGGCTCAGATCCACGCCTTGCTGATGGTTATGCCTGATCCGCTGAGCGCCGATGATATCATGGCTGAGCTGAACATTTCCCGTGGTAATACCAATATGAACGTACGGGAACTGATCAACTGGGGATTAGTTGATCGTGTATTGATCCCCGGAGAAAGAAAGGAATATTTCACTGCTGAAAAAGACATCTGGAAGGTAGCTACTGAAATTGCCAGGGAAAGGAAGCGCCGTGAATTAGATCCGATTATCAAGACTTTGAACCAGTTACAGGAAGTAGAGGGGGATATGAAAGATAAACACGTAAAAGCATTTAGAGAATCTATTCAGGGCATCAACAAGTTTGCTCATCAGACTGACAAAGCCATCAACAGTTTTGTAAAGGCTGAAGAAAGCTGGTTCTATGGAACGTTGATGAAATTATTCAAGTAATATTTTTTGTCTACATGTTTCACTTTTTATTGAAAGTTTTGAAATACTATAAATCTGCTTACCATGAAGTATAAAAAGATAGTCATTGCAGCGGGAACGGGATTCATCGGCACCGGGATGATCGAACATTTCGGCAGTGATAACGATATAGTTATCCTCACCCGAAACCCTATAGCAGGACATGGGCGGGTTAGTTATATCAAATGGGATGGTAAGACCCTGGACAAATGGTCTGAACAGCTGGAAAACACTGACCTGCTGGTCAACCTTGCGGGGAAGAGCGTAAACTGCCGTTATACAGAAGAAAACAAACAGGAGATATTTGACAGCAGGACTAATGCCACAGCGGTATTAGGAGCCGCCATACGTACCTTACAACACCCTCCTGCCCTATGGATCAATGCAGCTTCCGCTACTATTTACAGGCATGCTGAAGACCGGCCAATGGACGAATTTACCGGGGAGATACAAGACGATTTTTCAGTACAGGTATGTAAACGCTGGGAATCGGTGTTTAATGGGGAAGTGGTAACTGGCACCCGCAAGGCAGTGCTCCGTATAGCCGTAACAATTGGTCACCAGGGAGGTGTTATGGCGCCTTACCTGAACCTCATCAAATTTGGACTGGGGGGGTATCAGGGTAATGGCTGGCAAAAATTCAGCTGGATACATATCACTGACTTGTGCCGGATGATGGAGTGGCTTTATGAACATCCTGAACTGGATGGCACGTTTAATTGTAGTGCCCCCCACCCAGTCAGTAACCGGCAGTTTATGAGAACATTACGTAAGGCAGGAGGCCATCTTTTCGGTCTGCCGGCCTTTCCCTGGATGCTGCGTATCGGTGCGAAGATTATCGGCACAGAAGCAGAGCTGCTGCTAAAAAGTCGCTGGGTACTGCCTACCCGGGCCTTGCAGGCCGGTTTTGTCTTTACGTACCCTCAGCTCCAGCCTGCCATGGAAAATATCATCGGCCGACTGCCAAGGCGTCGGTATCATCTTATATAGTTCATTATGGTTTGATGTTTGCTCTTATATAGAAAGTACCTGCCGGGGTATAGACCCTGGCGGGTATATGTAAACAGACTATTTATGAGCGATAAGAAATTCACGGTTGTTTTAGGTGCATCTCCCAATCCGAGCAGATATAGTTACCTGGCAGTATCCAGACTGGCCGGTAAAGGGCATCCGGTACTTGCTATTGGTAAAAAAGACGGTCAAATAGGCGATACGCCTATAACGAAAGAGCATCCCACTCCGGCAGATGTAGATACGGTTACCCTCTATATGAACCCTGTGCTGCAACAGGAGTACTACGATTATATATTGCAACTGCATCCGAAACGCATCATTTTCAATCCGGGCACGGAGAACGACGAACTGGCCGCGCTTGCCACCAGCAAAGGTATTGAGCCAATCGAAGCCTGTACGCTTGTATTACTGAGTACCGGCCAATATTGATACACGGCCGGTACGAATTCCTGTGAAATGCCTTCCCTCCTGCAATAAGGTCCCGTTAATTCTTGCTTTCTCTCATCAGATTGCTGATAAATTTTTGTATATTACTTATAATACTCCCCTACCAGCAAGGATCTAGAACGATAGAACGGCATTTATGTAATCTTAACGACCACGCCTATTCACTCTAATCATATATAATCATGAAATGGAGAAGATTCAACGGCGAACCGATTCATTTGCCCATTAAGGAAGAAGTGCGCCAGGCAATTATCCGGGAAACCGGGAAGGGCTTTCACTTAAAAGTGTGTATTGGCACGGACTCACAGGTAAAAGGTGCAGAAACAGAATTTGCAACGGTGATCGTTTTCCTGCGTGAAGGACATGGAGGTTTCATGTTCATCCACAATGACAAAACACGCGACTCTTATTCCATCAAGGAGCGTATGCTCATTGAAGTGGCCAAGAGTATTGAGATCGCCTACGAACTGTGTGACCTGTTCACCGAATACGATGTGGACATGGAAGTACATGCAGACATTAACACGAACCCCCAGTTCAAAAGTAACCTGGCGCTGCGTGAAGCAATGGGTTATATACTGGGAATGGGATTTGCCTTTAAAGCAAAACCAGATGCCTTTGCCAGCAGTTGCTGTGCGGATAAGGTAGTGAACTAAAGCCTGCAGGCTGATATTACTTTTCCCCGCTGTCAGGATGCGTCTTTTCGCATCCGGGGGCTTTTTTCCCCCAGAAAAATCCCATTCAGATGAGAACACCTACTCCGAAAACACGTCTCTCATACCGCGTAAAGCAGGGTCTAACGAAATTCCCGGACAAATATTGTTTTGTTAAGTCTTTGTAAATAGTTCCAGCTGAAACATAAGCCAGAAGCGGCTAAAGAGATATTGAGACGTCGATGTTCAATTGCCGGGCCAAAACGAGGGCTCGTTTTTTTGAAAAAAATTCCTTAATTTATACTGTAATACTGATATACTGTTATACTGATTTACTGAATAGCTGTCCAACATGCGTGCCTACATAACTGTCATACTATTGCTAGTATTTGCCAACTCTTCGTGCAAAAAAGAAACTATCTCAGACACTTCCTCACAGAAGCTGCAGGGCAGCTGGAGACTTTTATACTCCAATGCATCAAGTAATGCCCTGGTAGCCCGCGACAGTCAGTCGCTCGAGATCCTGAAATTTGATGGTAACAAAATGCTGACCTATAGCCGTGACACGCTCATCTCGAAGGAAACCTTCCTGATGGCCCTGAAAAGCGATCACCAGCCATACCTGGTAGCAGACAGCGATCCATGGAATCCACGGATATTCAGCTGCAACATTACCGGCAATGATACATTATCCCTGCGGTCAGTGCATTCCAACGTTCATGTTGGCCGTGTGTATATAAGAGTAAAGTAATTAACAGCTACTACCGGGTCAGGCTATCGCCCTGAACTCCGTATTCATCTCATCTATAGACGACAGGATAGCGTCCCTGCCGGACTTTTTCACGGTACTTGTTACAAAATGAGCGGGGAGGAATTCCCAGGACTCCCTTAATTTATTCAGGAACGCCTTTACATTCCGGCTGGTTTCGGCCTGGGTGCTCTTATCTGCTTTTGTAAATACCAGGGAGAATGGGATCTGCCACTCACCCAGCTGGTTAATGAACTCTATATCCAGTTTCTGAGGGGTATGACGGCTGTCGATCAGTACGAAGACATTGACCAGGTTTTCCCTTTTACGGAGATAGTTTTCGATCATCTGTTCCCACGACCTGCGTTGCGACTGACTAACCTTGGCAAAACCATATCCCGGCAGATCCACCAGGTACCAGGCCTGATTGATCAGGAAGTGGTTGATAAGCTGGGTTTTACCGGGAGTTCCGGACGTTTTTGCCAGCTTCTCATTGTTAGCCAACATATTGATCAGGGATGACTTACCCACATTGGACCGGCCTATAAAGGCATATTCCGGAAGGTTCGGAGTGGGGCATTTCTGCCAGTCAACATTACTGATGAGGTATTCTGCGCTCTTGATGATCATAATATTAGTCTTCGGGCACAAAGTTCATGAAAATTTACTTATTGCCAGCATTTCTCTATTTTCTCCTAACTTTGCGGGCTATGTCAGATAAGAAGATTGTACCGTTTGCCACATCAGAACTAAGTAAGAAGGAACAGATAGCGACCATGTTCAACGACATTGCCCACCGCTATGATTTCCTGAACCATTTTATGTCATTAGGTATTGATATCCAATGGCGCAAGAAGGCATTAAAGCAATTAAAAGCCCTGCAGCCTAAGAAGATGCTGGATGTGGCTACCGGTACCGGCGACTTTGCCATTATGGCGAACAAGATGCTGAAACCCAATACCATTACAGGAATTGACATATCAGAAGGCATGCTTTCTCACGGTCGTGAGAAGATCAATAAACTCGGCTTATCCGACAAAATAACCCTTCAGCTGGGCGACAGTGAGACAATAAGTTTTCCAGACCAGACGTTTGATGCAATAACGGTAGCATACGGAGTGCGCAACTTCGAGAATCTGGAAAAGGGGCTGTCTGAAATGTTGCGCGTACTTAAACCGGGAGGAAAACTGGTAATACTGGAATTTTCTAATCCAACCGCTTTTCCTATTAAACAATTATATAATTTATATTTTCGTTATATTACACCTTTGATCGGGAAATGGGTAGCAAAGAGCGAAGCAGCATATAGCTATCTGCCGGAATCAGTGAAAGCGTTCCCACAAGGTCAGGAAATGTGTAATATTTTAATTAATACCGGTTTCCAAGCAGTAACATGCAAAAAGCTCACATTCGGCATCAGCTCTATTTATTGCGCATCCCGCTAGTACTTCTGGCCATCCTATGGAATACAGGTAGCGCGAAAGCGCAGACCACCATGTACATGGAAGAACACGATGCCAAGCCCTATTACTTTGGTATTACACTCGCAGGTAATAATTCCAACTTTAAACTGTATCATGACGAGATATTCCTTAAACAGGATTCTATCATGGTTGCAGAACCATTGAGGACCTTCGGTTTTAACCTGGGCTTACTGGGTAACCTGCGCCTGAGTGACTACTTCGATATCCGCTTCAATCCGCAGTTATTATTTGCCTCCAAGAACCTTTACTATAAAGAGAACTACCCGGCAAGGGAAACGACCAAGAATATTGAGTCGATCCTGCTCAGTTTTCCGTTACAGCTGAAATTCAAATCAGACCGTATCGGTAACATGCGTGTGTATACGATCGGTGGTTTGAAATACGACTATGACCTCGCTTCCAATGCGAGGGCACGCCGTGCGGAAGACCTGGTAAAGATCAGGAAAAGCGATTTCGGTTATGAGTTCGGAGCCGGGTTTGAGTTCTATTTCCCAAGTTTTATCTTCTCTCCCGAGTTTAAGATCAGCAATGGTATTGGTAACGTACATGTTAAAGATGAGCACCTGCGTTATTCCAATGTGATCGACAAACTCAATTCCAGGATGATCGTTTTCTCCATTCACCTGGAAGGTTAGGTTCTTAGCGCGGATAGTACTGTTGACAAATTGTCTATTTACTATCTTTGCGCCATGAATTACATTATCCGCAATATATCAGTGGTCAATGAAGGCGCCACTACTGTTCAGGACGTATACATACAGGATGGCCGCATCGCTAAGATCGCTCCACAGCTAAATGTAAGTGGCCAGTACACCGAAATCAACGGCGAAGGCAAACACTTGCTGCCAGGCGTTATTGATGACCAGGTGCATTTCCGTGAGCCAGGCCTTACCCACAAAGCCACTATCTACACAGAAGCCCGCGCTGCAGTTGCCGGAGGTACCACCAGTTTTATGGAGATGCCCAACACACAACCAGCAGCCCTTACACAGGAATTACTGGAAGATAAATATAAAATTGCGGCACAGCACTCACTGGCGAACTACTCTTTTTTCATGGGTGTAGCCAATGACAATGTGGAAGAAGTACTGAAAACAAACGCAAGAAAAGACCAGGTCTGCGGTGTGAAGATCTTTATGGGATCATCTACCGGTAACATGCTGGTGGATAATTACATTACACTGGAACAGATCTTTTCAGGCACTGAACTGCTGATCGCTACACACTGTGAGGATGAGAAGATCATCAAATCCAACATGGAAAAGTACAAGCAGGAAGTAGGTGCAGAAAAGCTTACCACAGAATACCACCCGATCATCCGCAATGAAGAGGCCTGCTTCGAATCTTCTCTCGCAGCTATTCAGTTTGCAAAGAAATTCAATTCAAGACTGCATATACTGCACATATCCACAGAAAAGGAATTACAGCTGTTCAGCAATATGTTGCCACTGGCGGAAAAACGCATCACCGCAGAAGTATGTGTACATCACCTGCATTTTTCAGCAGATGATTATGCTAAGTACGGTAACCTGATCAAATGTAATCCTGCCATCAAAGCCGTTCATAACAAACATGCACTCTGGCAAGGATTGCTGGACGACAGGCTGGACATCATTGCGACAGACCATGCGCCGCATACCTGGGAGGAGAAACAGCAGCCTTATTTACAGGCGCCATCCGGTGTTCCATTGGTACAGCATAGCCTGTTACTGATGCTGGAACATGTATCGCTCGGCAATATCACACTGGAAAAAGTGGTGGAAAAGATGAGCCATGCACCGGCGGTTTGTTTCCAGATCAAGGACAGAGGTTATCTGCGGGAAGGTTATTACGCTGATTGTGTGATCGTAGATCTGCAACAGGCTACTACCGTTGATAAACAAAATATCTACTACAAATGCGGCTGGTCTCCATTTGAGGAACATACATTCCCGGCAGCTGTTACACATACTTTTGTGAGCGGTCACCTGGCATATGAGAATGGTAAGTTTAATGAATCTGAAAGAGGACAGCGCCTGTTATTCAACCGTTGATCATCTTATAACAATAAGAAAAATGCTCTTACCGGTAATGGATAAGAGCATTTTTTCTTTTGTATGCTTACCATCCTCAACATTTTATGGAAATGACGGCGTCTTGCATCTATTAATATTATCGGGCCTGCAAATGGTTATGACACCGATGTTTTTTTCTATTATCCGTATATTCACTAAAAATACCTGTGCATGGAACTGGACAAAACAACCTACTATGATCTCTCTATATTTAACCGTGAAGAAGAATATTCGCTGTTTCATAAACTGGACTTTACCACTACCACAGGTGGCAAGGATTACTTACGGCATCTGTATAGTAACCCTTTAAAAGATATTGCATCCATAGAAGAAAGGCAGAAGGTCCTGCAGTTTATTCTGCAGCAGGAAGACAGCTGGCCGGCAGATATTATCAGTAATGGTACTATTGTCGTAATGGAAAATTACCTGGAAGCGCAAATTGAGCCGATCAGCAATCCGGATGGTATTGGTTTGATGGTAAGCGCCCTGCTGACAAAAACGATCTTTTCGCCCGACTATAGTTTTATTAAGTTCTCTTTTGCCCAGCTGCTTAATCTTCTGAAAGGCTTCCGTAAGCTGGAAACGAATTTTAATACAGACCAGACACCCAAAATACTGAAACAACTGCTAGACAGGGCGCATCATTTGTTGTATCAGAAAGAGTTCAACGATATCATTGTTGCCGATGAAGCAGGTCCCGTGTCTTTTGTGCAGATCCTCCGGTATGATCATTACATCCGAAAGAGACAAAGGAAAAACATTTCAGAACTGCTGGATATCTATCGCCGTCTGGACGCGTATTACGCTATGGCCAAAGCAGTAAGACATTTCAAATTGCAGTTCCCTGTTTTTGAAGACTCGCCTAACCCTTTTGTGGAGCTGAATAACCTGTATCATATCATCCTGCCGAAACCGGTATCATATGATATCACTATGAAACAGCAGTCGCACTTCCTATTCCTGACAGGAGCTAATATGGCGGGAAAAACAACCTTCATCAAAGCTGTGGGAGTAGCAGTTTTCCTGGCACATATAGGCATGGGCGTACCCGCTGCTAATATGAAACTGAGCTTCTTCAACGGGATATTCAGTAATATTTCCGTGCAGGACAACATCTTCAAAGGTGAAAGTTATTTCTATAATGAAGTACAGCGTATCAAGAACACGATCATCAAAATAAATGATAACAAAAAGTGGCTGGTGCTGATAGATGAAATGTTTAAAGGCACGAACGTGGAAGATGCCAAGAACTGTTCACTGGCTGTGGTAAATGGATTGCTGAAGAGCACTAACTGTCTGTTCATACTATCTACCCACCTGTATGAAATTGCGGAAGAGTTGCAGAATGCGCAGAATATCCGCTTTAAATATTTTGAATCGCAGGTAATAGATGATAATCTATACTTCACTTATCAGTTAAAAGATGGAGTTGCAAAAGAGAAGATCGGCTACCTCATTTTGAAGAGAGAGAAGGTACTGGATTTACTGAACGAGATAAGATAAAAAGAACGAGAATGAATAAATATGAATGAACGTCTTTCTATAAATTCGATATCCATATTTATTCATTCTTAATTCTAACCTTATCTATGATCGTTAAAACCTACGGCAGTGCCGTTCAAGGCGTAGAAGCCATTTCCATTGTTATTGAAGTGAATGTTGCACCCAAAGGCACCCAGTTTTATATAGTAGGCTTACCTGATAGTGCTGTCAAAGAAAGTGAAAGACGCATAGAATCCGCCATCCTGAACATAGGCTTTAAGTTTCCACGTTTCAGAACAGTGGTGAACATGGCGCCCGCTAATATCCGCAAGGCCGGTTCTGCATATGATCTTCCCATTGCATTAGGACTTATTGCCGCTTCTGAACAGATCAACGCAGATCTGTTATCTCAGTTCACTATTATGGGAGAGTTGTCGCTGGACGGCACGGTGTTGCCTATCTGCGGAGCGTTACCTATTGCTATTCAGGCAAGAAAAGAAGGGTTTAAAGGACTGATCGTTCCGGCACAGAATGCACGGGAAGCCGCGATGGTGAATAACCTGGAGGTATACGGCGTAACACATCTACGGGAAGTGATAGCATTCCTCCAGGCGCCGGATACACTGGAACCTGTCACGGTAGATACGAGGGCTGAATTTGCCAATGCGCAGCAACAGTTTGATATCGACTTCAGCGATGTTAAGGGGCAATACACCATTAAACGCGCATTGGAGGTAGCAGCTGCCGGCGGACATAATGCATTGCTGATAGGCCCGCCTGGCGCAGGTAAGACCATGCTTGCCCGCAGGTTGTGTACCATATTGCCGCCACTGAGTTTACAGGAAGCACTGGAAACAACCAAGATCCATTCGGTAGCAGGTAAGTTACCGGCGGATGCTTCGCTTATTACACAAAGGCCCTTCCGTTCTCCACATCATACCATCAGTCATACGGCGCTGATTGGCGGAGGCAGTATCCCACAACCGGGAGAAATATCACTGGCACACAACGGCGTATTATTCCTGGACGAACTGCCTGAGTTCAGCAGGCAGGCGCTTGAAGTGATGCGGCAACCGATGGAGGAAAGAAGAGTGGGTATTTCCCGGGCGCGGCTGTCAGTTGAATTTCCTGCCAGCTTTATGCTTGTGACCAGTATGAACCCTTGTCCCTGTGGCTTCTTTAATCATCCTGAAAAGGCATGCACCTGCGCTCCAGGTTCCGTACAGCGGTACCTGAACAAAGTATCCGGCCCTTTAATGGACAGGATAGACCTGCACATTGAGGTGACACCTGTACCCGTGCAGTCCCTGCTGGACCATTCCGATGGGGAATCCAGCGCAATTATAAGGGAACGGGTACTAATGGCAAGAGAGATACAAAGCTCCAGATTCAGGGCTTATAAGGGCATTTACAGCAATGCACAGATGACCAGCAGCTTGTTAAGGAAAGTATGCCGGCTTGATAAAGAAGGTGAAGACCTTCTGAAAACTGCCATGCAGAAGCTCAAATTATCTGCAAGGGCATATGACAGGATCCTCAAAGTCAGCCGCACAGCTGCTGATCTTGAGGCCAGCGAACAAATAAAGATCGAACATCTGGCAGAGGCTATTCACTGCAGAAGTTTGGACAGGCAGGATTGGTGGGACAAATAGCCCGTTATGCCACCAGTTCTGCGCTCTTGTATTCCTCCGACAGTTTCTTTTGCATATCAGGCGGCACAGGCGCATATTCAGCAAAGACAGCTTTGATCTTAGCCTTTCCCTGTGTTACATTACGCAGGGCAGCATATAATTTGTCCAGCTCTGCCTGTGGCGTACGTGCTTTGATAACCTGGTACCCGTTCTGTGAGTCCATACCGGTGATGATACTTCTGCGGGATTGCAGTTCACTCATAATATCTCCCGCCATCGTATCGGGGGCAGAGGTCTCAATATCAAACACAGGTTCCAATAACTGTGGAGCAGCCTGGTGGAAGGCGTCCTTGAAAGCCATCATACCCGCTATTTTAAAGGAGATATCATTACTATCTACCGGGTGCATTTTACCATCATACACGCTTACCCGGATATCCCGCACATAGGAGCCGGTAAGCGGTCCTTCCTGCATTTTCTCCATAACACCTTTCAGGATAGAGGGCAGGAAACGGGCATCTATGGCGCCGCCAACTATGCAGTTATTGAATACCAGCTTACCTCCCCAGTTAAGGGCTATTTCGTCTGTGTCACGCACGGGATGCTCCTTGTAGGGCGGCATGCCATCATAGTATGGCTCTATCGTGAGGAAGACCTCCCCAAACTGTCCGGCGCCACCGGATTGTTTCTTGTGACGGTAAGTAGCTGAAGCATTCTTCCGGATGGTTTCCCGGTAGGGAATCTTTGCGGGCAGGAATTCCACATGCATCTTGTAGATATTTTCCAGCCGCCATTTGGTCAAGGCCAGGTGCAGATCTCCCTGACCGTGCAGGATCACCTGTTTTAGCTCGCGGTTATACTCTATTTCCAGCGTAGGGTCTTCCATATGCAGCTCCGCCAGTACTTCCCCCAGCTTCTCATCATCCGTTTTATTAGTGGCTTCAATAGCTACTCTCACCTTGGGGTTTGGGAAGTCTATCGGTTTTACCTGTTTTCCGGATTGCTTATCACACAACGTATGGTTCGTTAAGGTATTCCTCAGTTTCAGGGTACAACCGATATCGCCGGCACGCAAAACTTCGGCAGGCTGCCTGTTACGTCCGTCGGTAATGAACAGCTGATTCAGCCTTTCAGCAGTATTGCCTTTTTCATTGTATAATTCGCCTCCTGCCTTTATCTCGCCCGCTAACACCTTAAAAAACGAAAGGCGCCCTATATGGGGCTCCTGGAGGGTTTTAAACACAAATAAGACTGGTGATGCTGCCGGATCACAAGGAATTACGCTGCCATCTTCTGCCTGTTCCGGGGGCATATCTACGGCAGCCGGAGCCACATTGTCGATAAAGCCCATTAAACGGCCGCTTCCCATATTATGAATGGCCGACAGGCAGAAAACGGGGAACACCTGGTGTTTCAGCATCCCGATCTTCAGCCCCTGCCGCATCTCATCTTCATCAAGATTGCCTTTTTCAAAATACTGTTCCATCAGGGTGTCATCATTTTCGGCAGCCTTTTCCACCAGCTCATTATGCAGCCGCTCCGCCTGTTCTTTCTCGCTATCGGGGATCGGAAGCTTCTCCGGCTTTCCGCCGTTTTCGGGAAACCGGTACATGGTCATTTTCAGCAGATCAATTACACTGTTGAATCCTATACCCTGATTAACAGGATATTGCATGACGGTCACCGCGGGGCCAAAGACGCGGCGGGCATCTTCCACCGTACGGGTAAAGCTGGCTTGCTCTGCATCTAGCTGATTGACGGCCAGAATGGTCGGCTTGCGGTATTTATCCACATAGTCCCATATCTGTTCCGTACCGACCTCTACCCCATGTTGTGCATTGAGCAGGAGCAGTGCAGTGTCGCAGACACGAATGGAGGAAATGATCTCACCAATGAAGTCTTCTAACCCCGGCGTATCAATGATATTGATCTTGTAATCCCGCCATTCGGTGTGGAGACAAGTGGCATAGACAGAGCTTCCCCGTTCATGCTCTACATCGTGGTAATCGGAAACCGTGTTCCCTTCTTCTACTGTACCGCGACGGGGAATAATACCTGCTTCAAACAGCATGGTTTCGCAAAGGGTTGTTTTTCCGCTCTTTGCGGCACCCAATAGTACAATGTTTCTGATGTGTTTCTCATCATAGGTCTTCATAAACGTAGAATTAAGAATTGCTCAGCCTGAGAGGCTGACTGTAAACAATAAGTTAAGTAAGAAGCAGACGAGGAATGCCGTTTTGGTGATTTTAGCCGGTGCTTGATAAGCTGTGACCGATTCTGAGTATTAAGTTACTCTATTTTTTTCTACCGGGACGGCTCAAACATGTTGCAACATCAATATTAATGTACCTTTGCCACCTAGACTGACTTTAGTATCATGAAATTGTTTTTATATTATCTGAAAAGTTACAAATGGTTGATAGGACTGGCATTGTTATTAGCTACTATTAACCAGGTATTTTCCCTGCTGGATCCCTATATATTCGGCAGGATCGTAGACCTTTTTGCAGACCATCCGCATACTACTGCCAAAGGACTTCCAAGACCACAATCTGAATATGTACAGGGAGTTATTCTCTGGCTGCTGGCATCTATAGGAGTCGCCATGGTGTCGCGTATCGCAAAAGCGTTCCAGGACTATTTTGTAAACGTGATCATTCAGAAATTCGGGGCCAGGATATACACTGACGGGCTCCGCCATTCCCTAAGGCTTCCCTATCAGCAATTTGAAGATCAGAGAAGTGGGGAAACACTGGCTGTGTTGCAGAAAGTGAGGATCGACAGCGAGAAATTCATTACCTCTTTCGTGAACGTGCTGTTTGTGGCCCTTATAGGTGTCATCTTTGTAATGATTTACGCTTTCAGCGTACACTGGAGCCTGGTGTTCGTGTATTTTGGCGGCAGTCTGATACTGGGTTGGCTGATCAACGTACTAAGCAAGAAGATCAAGACCATCCAGAAAACCATCGTCAAGGAAACAACCATGCTGGCGGGCGCAACTACAGAATCACTCCGTAACATCGAACTGGTAAAAAGCCTCGGGCTGACACACCAGGAGATCGGGAGGTTGAACTCTACCACCATACGTATCCTCATGCTGGAATTAAAGAAGGTACGCAGCATTCGCAGTATCAGCTTTATACAGGGTACGTTTGTAAACTTCCTGCGTCAAACGATCCTGTTCCTGCTCCTGTTCATGATTTACAGGGACACCGTTTCCGTGGGACAGATGTTTACGCTTCAACTGTATTCCTTCTTCATCTTCGGACCATTACAGGAGCTAGGTAATATTATCCTGGCTTACCGTGAGGCGCAGGTATCGCTGCTGAACTTCGAGGGTATCATGAATACGCCGGTTGAAGAAACACCGGTTGATCCGATCCAGATTAACCGTATTGACAAGCTGACATTCAACAATGTAGGTTTCAAACATCAGACTGCTACGACCAAAGCATTAGATGATATCAGCTTTGATGTGAACGTTGGTGAGACTATCGCTTTTGTTGGTCCTTCGGGATCGGGTAAGACAACCCTGGTGAAACTGCTGGTAGGTCTTTATTCGCCGCAGGAAGGTTCTATTGCCTATAATAATGTGAACAGCCGTAAAATAGATATCGAGGAGTTAAGGTATCAGATCGGTTTTGTAACACAGGATACACAGCTGTTCTCCGGGTCTATTAAAGAGAACCTGTTATTCGTAAATCCGCAGGCAACAGACGAAGAGATATTGCAGGTGATGAAACAAGCCAGCGCCTACACCTTACTGGAACGTGCTGATAATGGACTGAATTCTGTGATCGGAGAAGGAGGTATGAAAATATCGGGTGGTGAAAAACAACGTTTGTCCATTGCACGTGCATTGTTACGTCGTCCGCGCCTGCTGGTATTTGACGAAGCAACTTCCGCGCTGGATTCCATTACGGAAGAATCTATTTCCAATACAGTACGCGATATTACTTCCACACGTGAGCATATCACAGTGATGATCGCACACCGTTTATCCACCATCATGCATGCCGACAGGATCTATGTGCTGGAGAAAGGCCGTATTACAGAAACTGGTACACATGACCAGTTACTGACTGAAAAAGGTCTCTACTATGCGATGTGGAGGCAACAGATTGGAGAGAGATAATTATCTTTGCGCCCATGAGCAACAAGCGACCCAACTACTTCCTCAGCATGCTATCTATGAGATGTCCGCATTGCCGTAAAGGAGATATGTTTAAGACGAAAAATGCATATGCTAACCTGAGAAAAACGTTTGATATGCATGAACACTGTCCTGTATGCGGACAGAAATACGAACTTGAAACAGGTTTCTGGTTTGGTACCGGATATGTTAGTTATGCTTTAGCTGTAGCCTTTTCCGTAGCAACCCTGATCGCTTACTGGGTAATCTTTGGTATGTCATGGGCCGATAACAGCGTATTTATCTGGCTGGGCATAAACGGCGTTTTACTGATCTTACTGCAGCCATGGTTAATGCGTATCAGCAGAGTGATATATCTCTACTTTTTCGTGTATTATGATGAAAGTACGGCAGACCTGCCGAAAAAATAACCAAGAAGGCTGGCCGGATGGTCAGCCTTCTTCATTTTATGCCAGTATTCATTGCACGACTTTTGCGATACCCTTCAAAAGATCACTCATGCAATCGACTCACTTACTGTATTTATCTGCCTTTGTCCTGCTGTCGGCTTGTGTTACAGCCACACAGGAGACCGAGACCAAGGCCGACAGCGCCAATATAGTAGCCGTTACAGATGAGGCGCCGGCAAAGCAACAAACTGTGGATACCGCCCGCGATAAGCCCCCTACACAGATATTAAAACCACAGGCAGGCTCATACCCTCCGGAATGCTATCAGACAATTACAGACATCATACAAAGTTCCGACTTCAAATCAGATCTGGCGAAGAAGGAAAATATCAAAGTGAGGATAGACCGGCAGGAAAACAGTAAACTGTTCCTGCAACTATTTACCAGTGGAAAAGACAATGAGTCGACCGTCGGCTGGTTACGGCTGGACAAAGCAAATGAGAAACTGGAAGATATTACCGTGGACCCGGATAAACCAGTTCAACTGGATTATGACAGGGCACTGATCAGCGCATTGAGGCAGAGCTGTCCCTGATTAAATAAAAATGCCGCGACTATAGCCGCGGCATTTTTATCGGATTGCTCAAGTCCTGATTATTTAAAGTCGATCGGGATAGATACTTTCATGCTGAAAGTACGCCCCATATTGAATACCCCTACCCTACCCGTTACTTCGTTCTCAGGTGCATATTTCAAACGACTGAGGTGATTCTGATAAGCTACATCTGCCAGGTTATTAGCTGCAAGATGTAGTGAAAACAATACTTTGTTGTTTTTTCTATTTACGAAATCAGTACCGATACCTGCATTCAGCAAGGTATAACCAGGCGTAGCGGTCTCGGTCTGATATGCAAAGAAGATATCGTTCTGGGCAAAGGTTTTGTCCAATTGCACACCTACATATGCATTCTGCATTACACCACCTACCTTTCTGAATTTGCCTTTCAGCTCGGAGATCCAACGTGCGGCCGGAATATTCGGCAGGTATTTCGTGGAATCGGAGCTATTTGAAACAGAGGAACGCACATAAGAAACGGTGTTCTCAAAATGCAACCAGTCTATCGGATGCGGATGAATATCCAGCATGAATTCCCCACCATATAAGTTGGCCGTGTTCTGTTGATATTTGAAAGCAGAATAACCCTCATCATTGTCGGTAGCTGGGATAGAGTCAGTGCCGGCCGCATTCACCAGTTTACGGGCAAAGATGAAGTTATTGATGTGGTTATAGAATACGCTGGCGGTGAGTGAGATATGTTGTGAATTGAACTCCACTCCTACGTCTCCTTGTGTACTTACTTCCGGTTTCAGATTTTCGTTACCGTATTCATATTTGATCGTGCCTTCGTGTACACCGTTAGCCGCCAGTTCTGAAATGTTTGGCGCACGGAAACCACGGGCCACATTCAGCTTCAGGGTAACCTGCTGGCTGGCGGCATAACTTAAGCCTGCACTACCGGACACGTTGGAAAAGTTACGGTCGAAAGTAGCGAATTTGGTTTCGCCGCCATTGTTCACAGGTTCGCCTTCTTCATTCAGGTTTAGCCCTTTAATGTTCATGTGGCGGTTATCGAAACGCAAACCACCGCTTACTGTCAGCTTATCAAAAGTTTTGCTGGTTACTGCGAATACACCGGCATCAAAGAGGTCATAAGCCGGGATCAGGTACTCTTCTCCACCGATGTTGTTCTCCTGGCGCATGCCATTCACACCGATAGTTGTTTGCCAGCCATTCATTTCCGGCAGATAATATTTCAGGCCATAGTTGAATGTGTTTAATTTCAGGAACAGTTCCGGCTCATCCGGCGCCAGCACATCTCCCAGTTCCTTACGACGATTCCATTGATAGCCCAGTGTTAATGCTACACGGCCACCGTTGTGGATATAAAAGTTATTATCCCATACCAGCTTATTATGGGTAATCTTCTGACGAGGAACACCAATACTGTAGGATTTAAAATCATCATCTGTAGCTACCGCTTCGTCTTCTGTACCATTATTGTTAACAGGTTTGATGAATTGTCCATTCTCATTCCGGTCTCCTTCCACCAATCCCAGTTCCTGGTTGAAGGAAGTAAAACGCAGAATGGAGGAACCCCATTGTTTATTCAGACCGAGGCTACCACCATAGTTGGTATTTTTAAATTTGGAATTGAATACGTAGCCATCGTATTTATTCTTGTAGTCATGGGCAAATTTCTGCGTACCAAATGCGCTCCAGCTCAAACCTCCTTTTGTGGTACCTGCAATATCAGCATGGTAGGAAATCTGTCCGTTATTAGTAAGATAGTTAGCGGCAACATTTCCTTTTACCTGACCAGCAGCTACACTGCCAGGAGGAACGATATTTACAACGCCTGCAAGCGCATCTGACCCGTATACGAGGGAAGAAGGTCCTTTGAGTACCTCTACTTTGCTAACATTGTAATCATCGATCTCAATACCATGTTCATCGCCCCATTGCTGTCCTTCCTGACGTATACCGTCACCTACCACTACAACGCGATTGTAACCCAGACCGCGGATGAAAGGCTTTGAGATGGCTGGTCCGGTGGTCAGCTGACTTACGCCAGGCAGTTTGGCGATCGCATCCACAATATTGGTAGAGATGTTCGCATCCAGGTAATCCCGCCTTACGATGCTTACTGGCGTTGGTGTTTTTTTCAATGTAGTAGCCATGTTTACACCAGTGATCACTACCTCATTTTTTTCAAGCAGTGTTTCTGACAGGGAAAAATCCTGCTGTGTGGCGCCAGTGATCTGGACGGTTTCTGTAAATGCGGCGTAGCCGATATAATGCACCTCCACCAGAAATTTACCTTTAGGCAGGTTTTTAATTTCATATTCACCCCGGGCATTGGCAGAAGCGCCAACATGCAGATCGGGCAGGTATACTGTAGCTCCCGGCAATGGGCTATGAGAGGACTTATCGGTCACTGTTCCTTTAAGAGAATTACCGGCATCATCATTCGTGATGGAGGCAAGGCCGGAAGTATATGAAAGCAAGCTGGAAATTATAACTATAATGAGAACACGTAAATAGTGCATAGAAAGATTTGTTTATAGACGATTATCTATATGGCAACACAATGGCTGCTATATAGTAACAACATGGGCTGACGCCCTTTCATAGAGAGTAAGTATAGACTAAACAAAATCTATCGCCGGAGGCGCACGGGGAGAGAGTGTTCTGTAAGGGATGTGCGAAATAACAGGGATGACCGGGATAGCATAATACCAGGTGATCTCTTTTACCAGTGCACTATAAAATACGGTAGTATGTTCGTATGGTTCCGGCTCTATCTGAAGGAAACCGCAATGCACATGTTTAACGGAAAAAGCGGGACCATGTTTTACTGCGGGCGATTCATCCTCTGTATCGTGGTGATCGAAAAACTGGTGTATGAAGGCCCTGGGGGTAGTATTGAAGACAAATACCCCTAACAGCATGATCGCTAATATCCTGTATAATACCTTACGTTTCAGATCACGAGTTTGAACGATAGCAAAGGTAAGGGAAATAAATGCAACAATGTTGCTCCCTAAGTGAATAGTCCATAGAAGATCGAATTAGCTGATAGCTGGTTGGCCGGTCTTATAAAGAAAAAAGCCCATAGCATCGCTGCCATGGGCTTTTTTTGATATCTTATATATTGATTATTAATACTTAACCTTCAACATAGATCTCAGGTGCTGATACACACCATTCTGAAGACGTGCATAGAAGATACCGCTGGCAAGGTTACCGCTATCGAAGTTGATGGTGTACTCCCCTGCGGCCTGGATCTTATTTACAGGCGTCGCCACCAGACGGCCCATGGTATCGAAGATCTGTATCATGGTATGTCCGCCCCTTGTTTTATACTTCAGGGTGGTGCTGGTAACGAACGGATTCGGATAGTTGGTGATCAGGTTATTGCTACCGTTGTTCACATCATCGATCGTGGTCAGTGTACCACAGGCAACACCGCTTACGATAGGTAAACGCTGGTAATCCTTGAACAGTACGGTTTGCAGGGTTGCATTATCAACGCAGAACCACTGTTCCAGCAGGGAGGCATAGACAGAACGGAAATCGTACTGCATAGGCATGTTATCACCTACGCTGGTTTCTGTAGGGATATCGGGAGAAGAACCCAATACACCCTGGAGTACATAATCACCGAATACGATCATTGGAGCAGCAGCGCCGTGGTCAGTACCCATACTACCATTGGACTTGATACGACGGCCAAATTCAGAGAAGGTCATACCTACGACGCGGCGGGAAGCCTTCAATTTAGTCAGGTCGTCCATGAACGCTTTGATAGAATCTGACAGCTGTGCCAGGAGGTTTGCGTGATCACCTTTGGTGGTATCGCCGGCCTGTGCCTGGTTAGCATGTGTATCGAAGAAAGCATGTGTCACCATGTAAAGGCGGGTCTTCAGTCCACCAGCTACAAGGCGCGCTACTATTTTCAGCTGTTCTGCCAGCCTGTTATCAGGATAAGGGCTCTGCTGTGTAACATTCGCAGCGGCCTTTTTGATAGAATCAGCAAATTTATTGGACTGTTTGGCGATCAGACGCACATATTCCAATTCAACACCAGCGTGGGTATTAGGAACTGGGTCGTTGATATCTTCGATGAGGTTATAGAAATCTGTAGAACTGGAGATTGCTACCGCCATATTTGCATCAGCACCCTGGAATACCGGAGATGTCAGAGACCCGATCTGGATAGCCAGCGGCTCAGCGCCTTCGTAAGCGTCAGGGAAACCCGGGAACTGTGTTTCCAGGTAACGGCCTGCCCAACCGGTTTCGATGATCTGGTTCTGATCGGAACCGCTCATCCAGATATCCATTGCACGAAAGTGAGAATAGTCCGGAGAAGGATAACCAACGCTCTGGATCACACATACCTTTCCGTTATCGTACATTTCCTGCAGACCGGTCATTGCCGGGTGAAAACCTGTTTTGATATTGTTAACCAACGGCAATACGGATCCTTCAGGGATGGCAATATTTTTACGGGCGTTCTGATAATCCGCATACACATCCAGCGGAACTATCATGTTAAGACCGTCGTTACCACCGATCATCTGGATCATTACCAGCACGTGGTCATTATCTTCTGCGGATTTCTGCAACGCATTCAGCAGGGATGAGCCACCGAAAGCCTTTACAGCAAATCCATTTATAAAGGTAGGCAGGATAGTTGCCGGAGCGGAATATTTAAGAAAGTCTCTGCGTTTCATAGTTTATAGGTCTTTCTAAGATCAGGCTAATTGGTATTCTGACAAATTCATCAGGTACTTGTACAGTGTCTGCAGGCGGCTTTCCACGATAGCGCGGTTAGCTGCATTCGGATTGGATTTCCATTCGTTCCAGGCATCTGTCCAGTAGTAATCGCTGTCAGGGTTTTGTCCGCTGAGCAGGATGTTGTTCTTCAATCTTGCCTTTGAGTTATCAGATAATTCGATACGGTATAATAAGTCCAGTACATCCTGAATGAGTGTAACAGGATTGGATGGATCAGAGAGTTTTTCGGTGAAAGCCAGCGGATCTATCTTCACACCACCAAAACCTCCGGTGCTGATGATAGAGTCGCTCATCACGTTACGTTTTGGCAGAGTGTCTGTATTGATCCAGATCTCGTGGTACTGAGGCGCCTGACGGTATGCTTCCCAACCTGCTACCTGCGGAGGATCTCCGATATCCTGCAGCATGCTTGCGCAATGACGGCGAATGTCATCCAGCGACTCATGAGCAGCCATATAATCTGTCGGGAATTCAACACCGAATTCACGTACCATACCTACTGCAAATTCGATCGGGCTCTTGATCAATGCTGACATATTCAGCGGATCGAAGAAGTGTTCGCTTTTAAACAGCGCCTTCAGTACAGGCTTCAGGTCAAATTTGCTATCGCGGAAGATCTGTGCCAAAGGCAGAATCACATTTTGTTCTACTGCATCATCTATCAGATAATACACGAAGAAGCGGTACAGTTTACGGCAGATGAATTTTGATACTTCCGGCTGCGCAAAGATGATATTCAGCAGATCATCCAGTTCAGTGGCTCCCTGGGCACCTGTTTTACCGGTGATCTTAGCATTATTATAAAAACTTGAGAACTCTTTGTTTTCGATCACGTGCTGTGTGGACTCAAAATAGGATTCCATTGTAATTGGATTGATCCTATAGCCAGTCAGTACAGTGGCGGTGGTTCTTACATCTTCCTCTGTATAAGCAGATTCAGGTCCTTTACCTACGGTAAACAGCTCATGCAGCTCACGTCCATAGTTCTCATCCGGGCTTTCCTTTCCGTTCAAATAGCCGTTCAGGTATTTGAGCATTGCCGGATCGAGGGTAACGGCTTTTGTTAATGCCTTAAAGTTGCCGGTAGCATTACTTCTCAGCATAACGTTATGCTTATATACGTAGCGTGCGTCATTGATCATATCCATTTCCGTTGCGAAGTGGTTATGCCAGAACAGCACCATCTTTTCCTGGATACTGCGTGACTGATCTATCATGATTTTCAGCCACCATGCTTTGTAGGAAGCCCACCTTTTTCTGTCCGTGTCATTGTCTTCAGGAAGAGGTGCAGAATTTACCCAGGTTTCGCCGGGAGCAATACCTGCTTCATCTTCCCCATAGGTGTTCAAAGGCTGCGTGGTAACAGTGGTAACTGTATCGATCAATGCGTCAACTGCTGCGTCCATACCCAGACCTTTGGCCCAAGCCACGTCTGCAGGTGTAGAACCAAACATAGTGCGTTTCAGCAGGTGTACTGCCTGAGCAGTACCGAATTCTCCCGTGTATTCTGTAATACCAGAATCAGTACGAAAGCCAGTGGTTTCCGCTTGGGCTGCTGTTTGCTGGCGTTTGGCAGGAAGCGTAAGGAATTGTCTGCGATCCATAGATATATGATATGGTTGTATTGTATATAGGGATAAATAAAGGAATAACGTAGCTACTACACAGGTCCCATTTGCGGATCCAAATTAATAAAAAGTTTAATTCAACTAGATTATTTTATTTATTATTCACTACTCAAAAAGAAAAAGGGTTGACTACCATTCCGTTAGTCAACCCTTACTCAATATATAATATTGTTAAAGTCTTTCGATGATACCGGCAATCCCTTGTCCGCCGCCCACGCAGGCGGTAACAATGCCATATTTTTTATCCAGGCGTTTCAGATCACTGAGTATTTGTACTGTCAGCTTGGCGCCGGTACAGCCTAAAGGATGGCCTAACGCGATCGCTCCACCGTTAATATTTACCAGTTCAGGATCGATGCCCAGTTCACGGATCACAGCTACCGACTGAGAGGCAAAGGCTTCATTCAATTCCACCAGATCAATATCATTCAATGACTTACCGGCCTGTTTCAGCGCTTTAGGTACAGCGGCCACCGGTCCGATACCCATGATACGCGGGTGTACCCCTGCTGACGAACAGGCTACCAGTCGCCCGATAGGCTGCAAATTCAACTCTTTCACCATCGTCTCACTCATCACGATTACAAACGCCGCTCCGTCGGATGTCTGAGAGGAGTTTCCTGCGGTAACACTACCTCCCGCAGCAAATACCGGTTTCAGTTTTGCCAGCGCTTCAGGTGAGGTATCTGCACGCGGACCTTCATCTGTATCTACTGTGTATGTACGGGTCTGTTTACGGCCCTTTTCATCCACATATACTTCGTTTACGGCTATCGGGAGGATCCCTTCTTTAAAGTATCCGCTTTCAATAGCTTTGATAGCCTTCTGATGCGACTTGTAAGAAAATGCATCCTGTTCTTCACGGGTTACATTATACTCACGGGCAACCGCTTCAGCGGTCAATCCCATTCCCAAATAATATTCCGGGGTCGTGCTGGCAACAGTGTAATTCGGCACTGTCTTCCAGCCTGCAACTGGTACGAGGCTCATGCTCTCAGTACCTCCTGCTATGATACAATGCGCCATGCCTGACTGGATCTTGGCAGTGGCTATAGCAATTGTTTCCAGTCCGGATGCGCAATAACGGTTCACGGTCATACCAGGAACTTCTATTCCCAATGCCCGCACCGATATCATACGGCCGATCTGTAATCCCTGCTCTGCTTCGGGCACCGCATTGCCCACAATGAGGTCGTCCACCCTTTTCGGGTCGAGCTGTGGTACGCTTTTCAGCAATCCTGTAATTACATCCACGGCCAGGTCATCAGGCCGGTAAAAGCGAAAGCCGCCCCGCTTGGCCTTGCCTACTGCGGTTCTGTATCCGGCTACGATATATGCTGTTTCCATTCCTTTTCTCCTTTTTCCGGGTGTAAAACCCGATTTTTTTGTTTTAAGTTAAAGAAGTTTTGTGAAATAGAAAACTAGGTGTTAAATTTGCAACCCGCACAACGGGAAAGACTCCTTAGCTCAGCTGGTTAGAGCTACTGACTCTTAATCAGTAGGTCCAGGGTTCGAGTCCCTGAGGGGTCACGAAATTTTAAACGCTTCAAGTTCAAAGACTTGGAGCGTTTTTTGTTTTATGCAAATTTACGTACGGCGCTCATTATCAACAACTGACAAGGTTCGAGTCGTGTTCGATCAAGTTGAAAACTTGGGCCATGATGACATCTTTGAGATACATATCACCTAGCTAGGCATTCCATATTTATCTAAAATCATCTATTATCTTTACTGTCACAGTTAGCTAATAAATAGATGCCAAACTCTTTTGATTAACCTAGAACTATTCCAATATTATTTACCTAATTAGGGATATATACGGCGTTTAGGCTGCTGCAATAAAACTGATTTATTACGTTCTGCGGGATTAATTTCTAATTGGCGAAGAATATTTTCAGCTTTACCATGTCCTAGTTGTTTAGCTTGTTTAATATATTCCAAGCCTCTTTCGAAGTCTTTTTCTCCGGTTAGTAATTCTACTCCGTAAGTAAAAAGGTATTCACGGGTAACTGGGTGGTATACAACTTCACCGGTTTCGATATTGAGTTTATGATAGTCTTCCGCTACTTTCTTACTCTTGTATGATCGAAATTCATTGATATGGTAAACGTTCAATAGAGTGTTGCCATCCCATTTGATTCTATCAAAATTTCTAAAGTCGAAGTTTCCTAACAAGAATAATTTATTATTCGATTTACGGTCAGATACTTCAACGTAAAGTTCTTTTCGTTCTTTTGAAAAATAGGCGTTCATTTGAGCTTCATGCTTTTTGTCCGGACTTACTTTCTTTTCTTTATAAACACTATTAAAAACAAAGCCATTAGCGATTATTTTCTCTTCTACTTCCTGAAATAAATGAAATTGTATATCATTTATCTGGCAAAGTCTCCGCAAGCCTTTAGAAAGTAATTCGAGCAAATATTTCAACTGAGTCTGCTCATTCATCAGCATTAGCTGGTCAAAATTGAAATACACATATATAGCTAAAACGTTAAATGAGTCATCTATTTCTAAATCCTTCTCTTGGCATGTGTTAAGCTTAACAATATATCGGAAAACATTCCGACCTGTATCAATTTTTTTGGGCAAAAAAAGATTAAAAAGATCCTCAATTATCCTCATTGAAGAAAGAACTTCCTGTTGTTTAGTGGTCAGTGGGCGCTTAAAATCTTTTTGATCAACACTAAACATAATATCTTGCAAATATTTTCCCATTATTTAATTGAATATTGATAAATCAAAAATAAAAAGGCAGTTTTTCTTTTAATCTCTGGTCTATATAACATTAATCTCCTATCGTGCAAGTTCATTTTGCTTATTTTTAGCTTTTGAAAGCTGTCCTCACAAATGTAGCAGTTCCAAATTATGAAGATGCCACTTGGACTAACTTTCTCTTCCTCCTTCATGGCGGGTGTTGATCAGGATGCCTTATGATAGAAAAAACGCGCTGGTAGGAGCGATTTTTGTTGCCCAGATATTACTGAAAGTCGCTGAGTGCAACATATGAGGTTTTATATACCAAACGTGTACCATTGAATCATTATAAACATAACGAAGATCTTGTTTTTACCTATCCAGAAGAGTGGACAGGTCGTTACAACGATGGTTTGATAGAATTCTATAACGACCAGGATGGCCTTGGCGCACTACAGTTTTCGATTTTCTACCCGCCTCCAAATGAGGAAGTTGACTTGGCCGCCTGGCTGGAAGAAATGCTGGAGATAAACGCAAAAGACTACGCAGTACTCGCGGATCAGCGTTATGCCCGCTTTCAATACGATAACAAAAATGAATCGTGCTAGCGCTATTGGGCCATCAGGAAGTCCGATATGGTGCTTTTCGGCACCTATAACTGCGATGAGCAGTACAAAGGCATAGAAGATGATATCGTAGATCAGATTATCGAATCGATTTGGGATAAGTCAAATATAAATGCAGGGACGTCGGGCAAACTTGAATGTGTAGTAAATCTCAACTTAAATAGTAAACATATGGATCGCGACATTACCCACCTAACCAGTGAGATGGATAAAAATCCGCCAGCAGACCCCAAAACGTTAATCAACATCATAACCCGTCTTGGTTTTAATTTTGCCCCGGATTATATCGATTTTATGTCTGAACACAATGGTGCCGAAGGAGCGGTGCTGGAAGGTGAGTGGCTCAGACTCATCCCAATTGAAGAGTTGGAAGTATACAATCAGGATTACGAGGTATCGGAATACCTTCCCAACATATTTTTTATCGGTTCAAATTGTGGTGGAGATGCATTCGGCATTCGGAAAGCTGAGGGAACTTTTATTCAGGTGCCATTTGTTGATATGGAAGAAGAAGCAATATGGGAACATGGAAATACTTTTAAGGATTTCCTGACCTCAATATCCAAGGCATTTGATGGAATGGCGAATGAAGATGAATGATTAAATAATCCTCTAATTAACTCACCACAATCCATTGATTAATCAGTATCTTCAGCAACAAAGCGTATATTATATGCAACACTATCATCACAACGAAAATCTAAAATTCGACTATCCGGATGATTGGACAGGTAGATATGATGACGGTCTAATTCTTTTTCTAAATAAAGAAGCTACAATTGGTGCATTACAGTTTACCGTATTTTATCCACCGGAAAAGAAAGAAGTATCATTAAAGGATTGGCTTGAAGAACAGCTAGTGGACTACTACACCGGATTTACGGTGATGGAAAATAAACATTACGCCCATTCCAGATACATAATTTCTGATGGAAGATGCTGGAGGCATTGGGCAATAAGAAAAGATGATATGGTACTTTATGGTACATACAATTGTGATGAGAGTAGTCAGGGCATAGAAGACAAGATTGTAGACGCAATTATCGACTCAATATTTAAGATGAAATACTAGCGCCAAAAGAACCTCGAACTTTATTGTACTATTTGATTTTATTTAACTCCATATCGTATAGTTGCGTCAAATCATCAACAATCTGCTTCGATTTTTCCATACATGGGATCACAAAAATATTAAACGCTTCAAATTCAAGAATATCAGTAAGAGGGTTGAAAGTGCAGAGTGGGGACAATCTGTCGTTAAAGATTTGGCGGAATATTTACAATCTAACGAACCAGACTTAAAAGGTATCGGCCTTCAATATTTCAACATAGCGACTCCCATGTCAATTGCCCAGAAAGTGTCTGGATAATTGGGGGTTACATTAATTGATTAAGTCACGGCTACGCCTATCCACTTTTAGCGTGGAATAACACATATCAAATAATCCAAGCCAGCTGGCAAGTCAACCGCATTCGGGAATGATCCCTAATCGGAAAGAGCAGTGATTACATTTTCTATGTAAGCAGCAATTCCTTCACCGTTTGAATCCCCGGCAAACTTTTCGCCACCACAATGACTTTACCACCCGCAGGCAGTGCTGCTGCTTTATAATGCCAGTCTACTCCGTTCCAGCCCAAAAATGCCCGCCCGCGTTCTGTGATAACCCCCTCTGCGTCAACTACCTTTACCTCTACTTCTGCTACCCGGAACTCATTTTGGGCAGTTACTACCACCTCCTCTTTTTCTAATCTGATATTCTGGACTTCAGGACTTCGGTAAGCATCCTTTACCGCTATGTTATAAGCATTTTGCCCCGGTCCTGCCAGCGACTGATAGTAAGCCTTTATCTGCGGATCTTCCATCATCAGCTGCGCCCGTGCTGAAGCAATGGTCATCTTAAGCCTTGCCTCCAGCTGCTTTTGTGTAGGCTTTTTCCTGGAAGGGCCGCGTTTCTTCGCCATAATAATCTGCCCATTCCTTTCGTAGATCGTGATTTGCTTGCCGAGAGAGCCTCGGACAAGTTGCATGAGGATATTGTCTTTAACAATGGCCATAAAAAGGTCGTTTTGAGGTTAGTAATACAAGTTTCCTGTATCGTTTCTCTAAGGTACGTATAAGTACATTAAATTGTCATTAAAAGATCATTTAAAGGGTACTTCAATATCGATTTGATATATAAATGACCTCTTAATACCCTTTTGGCTACCTTTTAATAGCCTTATATGAAGCCGATAGAAAGCCTATTGGACCCCTTTAGAAGGGTTGACTATACTGGCGTAGGCTATATCTGAACACACAAATCTCCTAAGTTTCCAATCTGGTCCACTTTTTCCCCGCCAAAAAATATCAGAATGCGTATTGTATATTCTGGCAAGGTGCGTAAGTTCGTAGGAGATAGAGACCTGGTACCCTTCCCGTGAAAAGGCTTGTAAAAACATCGTTTAAATGTCCATAAAATTTTAGCTATAAATAGGTGTATTATGATCAATAATGAACAATTACCGGATTTATACAAGCAGAAAGCAACTACATTTACTGATGAACAACTGAACAGTGCACAACTGCCAGCTGCAACAAAAACCTGGCTGAAAAAAAATGGATTGCCTGCAACATCTGAAGAAATCGCATTAGGTATTCATCTCCCAGGCAGTATTGAGGAATTTCAGTTTAATGGAAAGAGCTACTGGCAAATCGGATACGAATGGGAGCACGTCAGCATTATTGCTTTGGAAGAAGGTTCCGGGGCTGTTTTTAGCATCACTGTTTCAAAAGGAACGCCACAGGTATTTATCAATACTGACCTACCCGCCTTTTTAACTTTTCTGCAGTATTATAAACAATACCAGGGACGTAAATCAGCGGTGGAAATACCTATTGCTACCTACTCCCGTGATGAGATGCTAAAACGACTGCAGGAAATGAAGAATAGAACTATAACTCCACCGCCACCACGAAAGGAAAAATTTGATCAGAAAAGGGAGTTTAAAGCCATGAAGCAGTTCTTTAAACAAAATGACGCAGCCGCCATCCAGGACGAAAATAATTGGTGGAGCATAATATTGGAGCAGGTAGAGGATGACCTGCTTTAAGAAGAAGGGATCTCATTATCCCTATTCCAGTTTATAAATAAACTCCTCTATCTCTGCTCCCCGCGCATTTGCAAAACCTCTATCCTCCCCTATCCTGATAAAACCACATTTTTCCAACACCTTCTGCGAACCGAAATTATCAAACGCTACCCGTCCAAATATAGGCCTTGCACTTTCAACGGTTAGAAGATATTTAAGCGCCGTAGTCGCAATTCCCTGCCCCCAGAACTTTTTGTCTATCCAGTATGTGATTTCCGCATCCCCTTCCATTACAAATTTTGCAATGCTACCTGCGATAGTTTCATCAACTAAAATTGTCTGCATATTGATTGTCGGATCATTCAGATGTCTTGTATATTTTTCAAAATAAGCTTCTTTGTTGGTGGGATCTTTGGGCGTAAATGCAGCTAGATAAATAGCCTCCTTGTCAAGTTGAAATTGGAAGAAAAATTCTAAATCGGATTGTTGGGTTTTTCTAAATTTTACTTGCTTATCCTGCTTCATGTTATTGCTATTTTGCAATGGTTGTGATAATAGGTATTACTTTATAAGATACACAATAGCCCTGGATGTCAATAGAATTTTTTTAATCCGCTCACGTCTAAAAAGGCCTTTATTTATACTAAATAATCTATATATTACTCCCTGATTAAACCCTAAAAACGTATAACCATGTCAATGTG
The DNA here is from genome assembly GCF_003182155.1 of Chitinophaga sp. S165. GTDB lineage: Bacteria > Bacteroidota > Bacteroidia > Chitinophagales > Chitinophagaceae > Chitinophaga. The sequence continues at coordinate 296,660 of NZ_QGTG01000007.1, read as the reverse complement.
GGACATAGAAGCGCTGATAGAGTATAGCATAAAACTCGTAGATAAAACAGAAGGGACCAACAAAGAAAAAATGAAACTGATCGGCAACCTCTATGCTGTACAGGAAATGTTCGATTGTTCGTTCACCAACTTCCGGGTAATGCCCATCCTACTCAAAACAGGCTACACAAAAACGATCGACTACAAAGAACATCCCGACTACAAAAGAAATGAGGATTTCTTCGAAAAGCTACTTCAAAAAGATGACATTGAATATATCTACAAGAATATTAGGAAGCAATGGAGTGAAAGGAACAAAATGGTCGCTTACCTCGAAAAAGATAGTCGTAAGATCTATATTGACTATGGCTCCCCATTAAGAAAAGGAGAGCCCCGTTTGAAAAAGATGTACATATATGATCTGGGACTACATCTCATACGGGAAGCTCATAAATTACAGGACAAGGAACTTGTATATGATTGGACCGCATATCTCATGAAATATGGTTCTATGGAGATCGATGATGAGACTACAACTGCGGAAGAGATGATCGAAAAGTATTTCAAAGAGATCAAAGAAATATGGTGTAGCTACGATTATTCAGATTACGAACCTATCCATGAATCGTTGACCATATTTATTCCCGGCTCCGGAAAATCCGACGGCTATAATGAATGGGCTATGAGCGAAGATAACATTCAAGGAAAACTGATTCATTATTTCTTTGATAAAACTGCGTAACTATGACAAAAGAAGAGTTTCATAACTCTGGAATTTAATGTATCCGGAAACAGCTTAACTACGGAAGATCATTTTACAATCGTTGTATCCTAAACTACTATGCTCAAAATTCTACTTAAAAATATTTGCCTTACGACGGTCTTATCGTTCATAGCAACCTCCATCCTGTTCACGGTTTATTATGAATCTATGCACGAGGGACTTGAAGAAAAGCAATCATTATTTATATTATTTGCCGTCGCCGATGTCGTCCAGCATTTACTGCTGTTTATATTTTCTCTACCGGCCCTCATTTTAACAAAACCTGCAATCCGCGCCAGCAAGATACAAAGGCCGCTATTTTACTTTGGTGGAGCAGTATTGGTAACTTTGATCACATTAATATCCGTTATCACTAATAGCATGAACGACATTCCGTTATTAGTTCCCAACGTATTATTTCTAGCTATACATGCAGTATTCTATTTCAGGCTACCTAAACCATAATAGGCCTTTTGAATCAGTCCAGCTTGCACCCTTGTTGCACCAGGTAAAACAATGAAATTTCCCCGGAAAAAAAAATGTCCCCATATTAGAAGTCAAATCGTCATTCAGGTATAAAAACACTTTAACATGAAAGACTTCTTATTGATTTACAGAGCAGACTACAACACAGACACTCGCCAGGGAAATAAAACGGCTGCAGGATCAACTGTAATGTTGACCTACAACAACCTCCGGATACTATTCAGCACCATCCGTCTTTGCTCTTTGCACAGCGTAGTTACCAACATTCCTTCCTACGACTAATCCGACGCCACAGTCACTTTTGTTGTAGTGAAGCCCGCCAACGAATCTGGACCTGGCAGCTTCTTCTGCCATCGCATCATAAGCAGCGGCCCTTTCCGGAATAAGATGTCCCAGTAACTTTGATGCCGCGCCACTAAATGTTGAATGCCCTGATATATAGGAAGGGAAATTCGGAACACCTGTAAGTGACTTTATATTCGGGTCCATCTGGCTTGGACGAGGATTGAAATAGTAGAACTTAGTATCCCAACAAACAATAGCGGCATCCATTTCAGCCATGGCCAGCAGTGCGATATTGCGCGCCCAGCGAACTTCGCTGAAATTTTTCTTAATAAAATCCTCTGCGGCGATCGACATCCAGTGCCCGGTCGGCGTATAAGTGCCGGCGCCGTCTGACCAGAAATGTATAATGCGAATGTTCTCCCTGGTGGCACGTGAGGTCTGATGATATACCTCATCGCACTCATCTTTCATCTCTTTACTTGATGTTGAAGGCGGCGGACCAGGACGTAATGCAATAACTGTCAGTGAATCGAAAAGAAAGGGTTTAACCTTTCCGAATAATGGCAACATCGGCGGACGTTTAGGCGTTTCAAGACTTACCCAGGGCGTTTCACCTCTGGCTATGCAATCATCTTCCAGTTGTTTCCATAACGCAGGATTTCCGCCAGCTACTCCAGCTCTGTCGCCTCTTGCCCTTGTTACAAATTTCTGTGCCACTGCTTTACCTAAAACCTCACCAGCTTCTATATCGCTGCGCACATTAGCGCCCGCAATAATGCGTGCACGCTTCTGCTCTTCAGCTTTTTGTTGAATAAAATCCTGATCGCCGGGAAACAGCAATTTCATCATTTCTGCTGCTGCACCAGCCAATACTGCGTCTTCCGAAGGATAAGAAGGAAGATCGGATTGCGGAATAAGCACTTTCAGCGAACTATCCACTTTATAGGGAGCAGCACGATTGTATAATTTTTTGTAATACCAGGCAGCGATCAACGCATCATACTGGGCAGCTGCTACATAAGCATAAGCTCTTGCTGCATAAGGAGGATTAGCAAAAGGGAATAGCGGATAGGCCAAAGGATTAGCAGCACTCGGCACAGGATAGGTGCCATCCTCATTTTGATAGGGTGGTAAATTATGTTTGGCTACCAGCTCACGCATTATTTCATTCCACCTTAAAACGCCTCCGGCACTCCAGTATTTTACTATTCTTTCCTCTTCTTTGGTCATATCTGCCTGCCATGCTTTTATTTCATTGATCTGTGCAATATAGTCGGGGGATGTAGTAACACCAGGAGCTGCTACTGCAAATTCCGATGGTGATGTAAGCAACACAGGCTTCCATGCTCCGGCATTCAGATCAAGATTAGCTGGAGCCAGCGCAGGAATATTATCTGTTCTTCCTTCTATATCCTTGTTACAAGCGATTATCACTATAACAGCCGCCATAAACACAATGACGGAGTAAAAAACTATCTTCTTCATATCACTTAGCATTTGAGGTAGGGTTAGGAGATTTTGACTTACGTGAAAAGTCCAGAATATAAAAAATGGAACCGTAAACAGTCCTTGCCTGTCCCACGTTTCTACCGGCAACAGTCGTATTACCACCTGCCACTAACTGCAGCTGCGGCAAGGGAGGAATAACATATTTGAAATTTGCCCCGACCATGGTAGCATCCATATTATTGCTGGGGAAAGGCATATTGTTCCGTGTAATGTCAAAACCACCCAGCGTATTCCAGATATTTACCACGGCTTCCGCTATCCACCGTCTATTTCTAAAGCCCGCCCGAAAATTATAATTAGCGGCATCCGGCATTTTTACCTCATGGGTATTGTGCATTTCTGTGGTATAATAGGACTCCCGGTCAATATCGATATTATCGCGAAGCAGATAGGTGGCAGAAGCTGTAGCAAAAAGGCCCATGTCCAACTTGTAATCTACCATTAACCGGCCTAAAGCCGTTTTACTACGTAACCCGATAGACAGTGGCAGGTAGTCAGGCGTATAATCAGTTAAAGGGAAAGACACACCGGCAATACCAAAGACAGACAATTTCCCTTTGCCCATCTCCTTTTGCAGTGGCCGCCACTTTAGAAAAAGGCTCAGGTCCTGAAGGCCGTCCATGCCTTGCAATGTCCCTGCGGATGCTTTAGTTTTTACATAGGGCACGCTAAAAAGCACATTTAACCTCTTGGAGATGCCATAGTTCCCCATTACAGCGGCCATTTTTGTAGATACGGTCCCCAGGTTCTCATTATCTCTTTTCAATGTTCCTTCCCAATAATTTTTCCAACTGCTATAGCTGTACATAGGTCCTACGCAAAACGCATTTTTCGCCATCATAAGCGCATCTATATCTGTTTGTGCAGACAATGAGCGGGGCAGCATCATGGCAAACAATAACATTGCTGCCACAACCATCCGGGGGGATATTTTTTTCATTGTTCAGACGATTTTGGTCAATAATCTCATAGACAGGCCGATTTCATAACGTACACCTTCTTAAAATACATTATCTAAAAATCCATATATAACTACATGTAAATATTCCGGAACTGAGAGGCTGTAATAATATGTTCATGGAAGGGATATACCTTAAACTTCTATTACATTATAATAACCCATTCTGCAACAGTATTGTTCATTTGGGCTAAATTTTGCACATTGGGGTCCCGATTGCCATGCCAGAAACCCTTGCTCCTATTTCTGCATGCAAGCGTCTCCCTAGCCTGCTCATTGCAGTAAATATTCGTCCACAACAAGTAACCATAAACAAACATTGCCTCTGTAACGCCGAAATTATTCCTGCATATTTCTAAGATAATATTATCTTAGCTACTAAGATATTTATCCAATAAGATATAAAATGGACAACGACGAAATAACACGCGTAAGAAGACTAAGTCAATCATACGCATACACCTCTATTCAGATGCATGAAGCCGTTGCCCGAAAAGCGGGGCTATCAGGTACTGATCATAAATATCTGGGCTTTTTAATGCAACAAGGACAAATGACGGCGGGTGAACTCGCTAATCTGACGGGCCTGACTACCGGTGCAGTTACCGGTTTAATAGACAGGTTTGAAAAGAAAAAACTTGTCACAAGGAAATTTGCTGAAGACGATAGGCGAAAAGTGATCATCGAACCGAACACTAAAAACATAATGGCGCTTTTAGTGCCTCTTTATAAAGAATTCCGGAGCAAGTCGGAAAAATTGCTGGCTTCATTCTCAGGCAAAGAGCTCAAGATCATTGAAAGCTACTTTTTAAAAGCAACGGAGATAATGAACGAGACTACCGATAAACTCAACAAAAAATAAACGTGCTATGAATTCCTACGTATTCGGATTTCAGGAAATTGACAGATCAAAGTTTTCAATGGTCGGTGGCAAAGGCGCCAATCTTGGAGAACTATCCAGGATTGAAGGCATACAGGTACCCGACGGTTTTTGCGTTACCACGGAAGCATACAAAAAAATTACAGGAACCAGTGTTGAGCTCAATGCGTTGCTGGATCAATTGATCACTTTAAAACCGGAGAATAGGAAAGACATCAGTGAAACCAGTGCAAAGATCCGTAAGGTGATCGAAGAAATAGCGATCCCGGAAGATATAGATAATGAGATCACTCAGCATCTTGTACAACTCGGTGATAAAAATGCTTATGCCGTACGCTCCAGCGCTACAGCAGAAGACCTTCCTACAGCCTCCTTTGCAGGCCAGCAAGATACTTATCTGAACATCGCAGGAAAAAAGGACATTCTGAAACATATCAGCAAATGCTGGGCGTCACTATATACCGACAGAGCTGTTATTTATCGTTTGCAAAACGGATTCGACCATAGAAAGGTTTATCTGTCTGTTGTTATTCAGAAGATGATCTTTCCTGATGTAGCAGGTATCCTGTTTACTGCCGATCCGGTTACCGCTAACAGAAAGACGTTATCCATTGATGCCAGCTTCGGTCTGGGAGAGGCATTGGTTTCCGGGATCGTTACTGCCGATAATTATACAGTTCAGGAAGACCAGATCACTGGCAGGAAAATCTCTGCAAAGAAACTTGCCGTCAGGGCATCAGAAGATGGTGGTACGAAGCAACAGGAGATCAGGCCCGATCAGCAAAATGCGCAGTCACTTACCGACAAAGAAATTCTGGCACTTAATCACCTCGGAAGAAAGATCGAAGCTCATTTTGGCGCTCCCCAGGACATCGAATGGTGCTTGGCTGATGATACGTTTTATATTGTTCAGAGCCGGCCTATTACCACTTTGTACCCCATCCCCGAAGCGAATGATCAGGAAGACCACGTCTATGCCTCTGTTGGCCATCAACAAATGATGACAGACACCATGAAACCACTGGGACTATCCTTCTTTCTTTTAACGACCACTGCATCTATGCGTACGGCCGGAGGAAGACTATTTATTGATATTACACAAATGCTGGCTTCACCTACCGGCAGGAAAAGGCTGATGAACACACTGGGACAGTCTGAGCCGCTCATAAAAGATGCACTTACCACCATCATAGAACGCGACTTTATAAAATCATTACCGGAAGATGAAAAAGAAGCCGGACCTGGTCAGACAACACCACTTCCTGACTTTCAAAAAAAACCTACCGAAGCAGATCCTGACATCGTTAATACCCTGATCGATAGTGGTCAGGCATCAATACAAGAACTGAAACGAAATATCCAATCAAAATCAGGATCAGGCCTATTTGATTTTATCCGGGAAGATCTCCATCAATTAAAGAATACGCTATTCAAGCAACAAAGCCTGGATGTGATTATAGCTGCAATGAATGCCTCATCATGGATCAATGAAAACATCAACAAGTGGTTAGGCGAAAAGAATGTGGCAGACACCCTTTCTCAATCCGTACCAAACAATATCACCTCGGAAATGGGCCTCGCATTGTTGGATGTTGCAGATGTAATTCGCCCTTTTCCGGAAGTAATTGACTACTTACAACAGGTAAAAGATGAACCTTTTTTAGAGGAACTGGTAAAGTTCAACGGTGGAGAGGAAACCCGGGACGCGATCCAAAGCTTCCTCACCAAATACGGTATGCGATGCAGCGGTGAAATCGACATTACCAGGACCCGCTGGACTGAAAAACCTAATACGCTTGTTCCGATGATCCTCAATAATATTAAGAGCTTTGAGCCGAACGCCGCCAGCAAAAAATCCCAACAAGGGTTGCAGGAAGCGTTGAAAAAAGAAGAAGAGATATTAGACCGGCTGAAGCAATTACCGGATGGCGAGGAAAACGCCAGAGAAACAAAACGAATGATCGATGTGATCCGGAATTACAGCGGTTACCGTGAATATCCCAAATATGCGCTGGTGAATCGCTACTTCATCTATAAACAGGCTTTGCTGAAAGAAGCGGAACACCTCTTACAAGCAAACGTTATTCATGAAAAAGAAGATGTCTTCTATCTCACTTTTGATGAATTTCGCGATGTTGTACACACCCGCAAATTGGACTATGAGATCATCAGCAAACGAAAAGAGGAGTACAAATTATATGACAAGCTAACGCCTCCACGTCTTATTACTTCTGACGGTGAGATCATTACAGGCAAGTACAAGCGTGAAGACCTCCCTGCTGATGCTATTGCAGGCCTGGCTGTTTCTTCCGGTATTATAGAAGGACGGGCACGTGTCATCTTAAACATGGAAGATGCCGATCTGGAAGACGGTGATATATTAGTCACCTCCTTTACGGACCCTAGCTGGACGCCATTGTTCGTATCCATAAAAGGCCTGGTTACCGAAGTCGGAGGAATAATGACCCACGGAGCCGTTATCGCTCGTGAATATGGTCTGCCGGCTGTTGTTGCAGTGGAAAATGCCACCAGGCTAATCAAAGACAAACAGCGGATCCGGGTGAATGGAACAGACGGATATATAGAAATTTTATAACCTGAGGGGTTCTTTTTAATACCGGCCGCGCCGGATACGGGCGCGGCCGCATTGATCGTGATTGCAGACCTACTCATTTACTATAATCTCCCAATCGGTATCAACATCTTTACCCATTAACAGGTTTAGATCGAGGTATTTGTCAGCCCCTTTTACAACAAAATGCATATCAGCTCGCGATGCAAATCCATCAGCCGTATGCTGCTCCGACATGTTACCATATGGCACAAAAAAAATATCCTTTATAGCACCCGTCTCGCTTTGTATAGCATGATTGGCCCTGATATATTCTTCAGCCTTTGCATAGGTGTCTGAATATGGAACAGCAATAAAAATTACACATTTGGTAATTATCACTATTACCTGGACCCCGATGCCTATTTTTTCTCCTATGGCCTTCCCTTTCCGGGCTTCTTCTTTTTTTATCCTGTCAAGCAGAAAGAAGATCAACGTAACAAAGAAAAGTACCCAACCTATGCTTTTGCTTTCCCAGAAGAAGTAAAGCCCGGCGAACCGGCAGAGATAGCCGTATAGTAAAAATATGGCAGTAATGATCATTAATACCCTTGTTCGCAGGGAGAAAAAGTCCAGATATTTCATTGGTATAGCCCGTATTTGATATCGCGGTTAATCTACCGCTACATAAACATACTAAAATTCCTCAAAGTATAAACGAAGCAAGCACAGTTCCTGGATCGCAATGGGTGGCCTATCAAAAAAAGTTTACTTTTGATAGATAACATAGCCTGTTTTCAATCTATGCGTCAGAAACTCAGAGAACATATCGAAAAAATAATACCTCTCAGTGATGACGAGTTTGAGTTTGTATTTAGTCATTTCACCACTAAGAAGTTCAAGAAACACCAATATCTTATCCAGGAAGGCGACCCCGTAAAGTATGCATACCTTATAATTTCCGGGCTTTTAAAGCTTGTATTTACAGATAATACCGGGAAGCAGCATATCGTTTCTTTTGCTATGGAAGACTGGTGGGAAAGCGATTATTATGCCTTTTATACGCAGACGGTAGCGACAATGTCCTTAGAGTGTCTTGAAAATACGGAGGTATTCTGCCTCTCCTTCGAAGATTACAAAAAGCTGTGCGACGGCCTTCAGAAGATGGAACGGTTTTTCCTTCATAAATCAAACTTTGGTTTCCTGGCAGCACAGCGCCGCATACTATCCCTGCTAACATCCGACGCGAAAGAGCGTTATGAACAACTCGTCAGGCAATCTCCATCACTTATTCAACGTGTACCCAAAAGCCTTCTGGCTGCCTATCTGGGCGTTTCCCGCGAGACCTTGAGCAGATGATCATTCTCCGCAGCTGTGACATTTCTCACTTTATAATCGTGATGAATGTCAAACCTCATTACACGGGTTATCCAAAACTTTGCAGTATAAAATTAAAAGCAAAGTATCATGGAAAAAAGGATCATCAATCCCTGGCAATGGCAGGACGAACGAAGCTACGTACAGGCAGTTGAAGTAAAACACGCGGAAAGCACGCTTTATTGCGCGGGACAGGCCGCCGTGAACGCCGATGGAACATCCAGTAATGAAGATATGGGCGCGCAGTTAAAGCTGGCCATACAAAACCTGGAAAAAGTAATCACAGAAGCAGGGTACGAATGTAAGAACATTGTACGCCTGAATCTCTATACAACCTCCTCGGCAGAGTTTTGGGACCACTTCCATATTTTTCAGGAATGGATTGCCAAACACGGTATTAAACAGGCAGTCACTTTATTGGAAGTGAAAAGCCTTTTCGAAACATTGAAAGTTGAACTGGAAGCAACAGCAGTGAAATAAAATGCCTATGCTCAATCCGGATCATTTAACAAGGATCACACTGCCCTTTCGTAAAAAATCGCCGTCACACGCATTCCAGGCTTTCACGAACCAGTAGTATGCTCCCGGCTCCTGCAACACACCCTTGAAAGTACCGTCCCAGCCCCGGGCACTATTTCCGGTGAAAATCAACTCTCCCCAGCGGTTGAACACACCGAAGGCTTTCACGGTATTTGCTCCGGTGGAAATGACACGGAATACGTCGTTCTTACCATCTCCATTCGGAGTAAATGCTGTGGGCAGGAGAATATCGGCACCGCCTATCTTGTTAAAGAACACTTTGATGGAATCCTGGGCAGAGCAGCCCATTGAGTTATAGGCTGTAACGGTATAAGTGGTTGTTTCAAATGGGCGGACCACCGGATTGGCAATGGTGTCACTGCTTAATGAACTGGATGGCGACCATTCGTAACGGCGGCCTCCCGATGCGATCAGCTGGGCGAAGCCTAAGGTGCAGCTGATGTCATTGGATTTGAAGAGCTGTAGGTCCGGAACGGGATCGATAGTGATCTGTACATCCAGTTGTTTACTCCGGTTACATACCGTATCAGAGATCAATAAGCTATATGCAATAGTAGAAGTGGGAACGCCCACCGGATTGCTGATGTCGGGGTTATTTAAATAGGTATCCGGGGTCCATCTGTAAACGTCGCCTCCACCAGCTATAAAGTTTATTGCAGATGGTACGCAGTAGGCAGTATCGCTGGGATATACAGACATATCGGTCTCATACCGGTACGCCACATTAATGGCGTCTGAAAATACATTATTGCAATAGTCAGTGGCCCTTACCGAATATTGACCTGCCACCAATGTCACTGCGTAGGTCTGGGCAGTACTGCCATCCTGCCATCTGTAATTCCGGAATCCGGGACCGGCGTCCAGGGTTAAAACAGTAGAATCGCAAAGCGTACTGTCTGGTCCCAATGCCAGTACCGGACTAGGGATCACCCGCACAAGGAAGGTATCCCTTTTTACTTCGCAGCCTACTGTACCTTCGAATCGTATCTCGTGAGCGCCTCCTGCACTAAATAGCACCCTGATAGTGGAATCATTCACCGTTCTTGAATACACATTCGGTGACAGGGTCCAACTACCATTTGTAATAACGCAGTTCCCGTCAATGTGAGCGACATAGGTCAGCGTATCTACCAGGTTGCAAACGGTATCTTCACCGCCTATTCTGATGTCTCCGCAGCTGGTAGAGTAACAACGTGTGTCTACCTGGAAATCAAATGCCCTGACAGTAGGTGAGAAATGTATATTCTGGAAATTGTAGCTGGTGATTTCATTCCAGTTATAAGCCATACTGGTATAGGTTGTAGGAGTAGTACTCCTTAAGACTTCTTCATTGGTACAGTTTTCAAATGTCCCATTCGGACTTAGCTTAATAACCATGACATCAGTATTATCACTACCCACCACCCAGATAGATTTGTCTGAAGCCTCAATCGTAGCCGCTGTATACATCGGATTAGGGGAGGTAAATCTCTTACTATATACCAGGTTATTTCCCTTATCAAATTTATAGAGGTAGCCTTCGCCACTACCCTGAGGACTACCAGTAACTAAATACCCGCTATCTGCCGTTTGCACGAACCCGGTGTAGTACATATTATCACGAGGCGATACATCCAGCTTAAATGTTTTCAGCGGATTCAGATTCTCGTCGAAAATGACAAATCCTTCCTGCATTTGCGCATATGAGGCGCCATCGAGGATGTGCACACTGACCCTGTATTCTTTGGTGGGCGAATATTGGATCTTACTACCAAAGGCGCCCCTGCCATCTATAAAATAGACATTAGTACTGTAAACAGTACCATCTGCGAGGGACATCTTCACGTAGGTATCGCCATATTCATAAGGTAAACGGCCGGTTCCGGACACGATCAGGGTATCTCCTTTCTGTACGGCAGAATAAGCCGTTTCATCCGTACCATATTTAAATCTCTTCGTCCACAAAGTGTCACCCGAATTATCCAACTTTACGACCATCCAATCAGATTCAAAGTTACGATCGTATTGGATCGCGCTTAAAACATATCCGTTATCTGTCGTACTAAGTATATCCAGGCCCAGGGCAGATTCGCCCTGAGTACCTTCTGAGAATTTGGATGACCACAGCACATTACCGTTCAGATCTACCTTCATGGCAACCGCTTCACCTATGGTATTACCAAAAGACTTGGTCTGAGCGGCTAACAGGATCGATCCGTCAAGGGCCAGGCTCATTCTTCTGAACTGTTCATAGCCTGCTCCTCCATATGTCTTACTCCATATGATCCTGCCATCTTTTGCCATCCTTATCAGGAAAATATCTGCGTCTCCGGAGCCATAACTGGTAGTTTCCCCACCAATGATCAAATCTCCACCTGCTATTTCTATGATGCTCTGGGCTGATTCAGTGTTATTTCCCTTCAGGGTGAGTCTGAAGGTATTGTTATTACATTGTGAGTAAACGTTGGTGGCAACCAACAATGTCAGAATAAAGAAAACAAACCTCATAGGGTCAAAATGTAATGGGATAATCGCAATTCAAAAATATTGTCCGCTTTGGGCAGCAAAAGTATTGATATTTAGCGATATTCGATTATTTGGACGCAAAATAAATGCATCGCAATTATGAGGTTAGCAACACTTGACTAGACGATATATTGATCATTGACGATGGACCTCTTTGGCATTATACATTGAATAGGCAACCCGTCCTTCAGCTGTAATAACCAGCGCCTTTGTAAGCGAGGCATCCTCCACCCTTGATTTGATAGCCCTACCCGCCACAGGCAGTTTACGCCTGGCCAGCTCCTCTAAAATACTTTCTGCTTTTTCAGCGGTAGAATGGTCCCCACCAGCTACAAAAAAATTAATATCCTTCAGTTGATTAAACGGCACCAATTCCGGGGTACTATCGAATAGTCTAATTATAGCACCGATTACGGTCCTCCCTTTTGCCATGAGGTCCATACTATGCAAAAGCGCATTATAACGTTTACCCTCAGATGTCGCTGTCATGGCGACCGTTATGCAAGGCCCCATACCGTCTGTCCATAACCCATCATTTATTAACGCAAAGGGAGCATTATATTGGATAGGACCGATCTCACTTGCATCTTTCGCCAATTCCCTCAACTCCTCATAGGACAACTCTTTTATAGAAAATCCTTTCCCAATCCAATCATCCAGCGCACCACCATCCTTTCCGCCCCACTCTGTCAATCTTTCTGCGGCGGTCAGTAATTCATCAAGACTTGCATATTCAATAGGGGCCTTTTCCTTAATGGCTTTTTCAACACCATTATACGAAGTGCCATCATATATTTCATTAGCCTGGTCTCCATATTTTTCCTGAAGTAACATTGCAATCCTGAATGCCGGAACTCCAGAAAACCGTTTCAGTTCATCCGTCCAGTGTTTTTCCACCCCTCCCATTACTTCTTCCTGCTGCTCATTTACGACCTGCGGCTTCACCTCCGCTATTTCCCGCTGATCGAACCCTCCTATTTCCTGCATACCGCCTACAGTCATCTCTTCATTTACCACTTGCGGCGCCAATTCCATCATTTCCTGTTGATCGAACTCACCCATTTCCTGCATACCACCTACATTTACTTCTTCTTCGTCTGATTCATCCCAATCATACAGATCCAATTCGTCTGACAAAAAACGCCACTGGAAGCGATTATCTACAAAGCTGACAAAATATCCCCATTGTTCCGGATTACCAGGATTGATATAAGGCAACAGTATCCGTGCTACCCTACCCTTATCAGGCCCGGTATTTATTTTAACCAGGGTATACCATTTCAAACCTTTAGGCACCATTCTTTGAACAACAGCCCCGGAAACTGCACCAGGCCCCACCTGCTGCTTAACCGGATCACTGCCCTTCAATTGAAAAGGTTGAATATCCGTTGTTCCGGATTGATCAATTTTTTTCTGCAAAGGAAAAACAGCGGGGACATTCTCTGAAATGTGATCATCAGAGACAGAAAGAAGATGCTTATCTTCAGGTCCATTATTGGTTTGCATCTTCTGAATTGGCCTGACCGCCTGTCTGGACATTCCGGACAAATTCTGACTATCCGCGGCGGGAGAAGAAGCCAGATGTGTTTGTTCAGCTTTGCTATTTTCAGGTGCCATAGTACTATTGAAATGCTCTTTTAATATATGGCATAATTCTGATGTGAAGTTTTCCAAATTAGTTAGGTCACTGCTGGCGGGCCTCCCTGGCAGATAAAAAATTTAACCTTTTTTCCTGTTCTGTGTTATTAAGCGTAACCATTCCGATCCTCAAAACCATAAACCACTGATTTCGCTTTAACGCCCCGGCTACTGTCTGGCCATTGAAACTATATACCATATTCCTCATTTAGACTTTAAACCTCCATTATGAAAAGAATTGTATTAATTGGCAACAAATCATGGGAAGTTGAACCTATTTTAAATGCCTTATTGAACGTAAGGATCCGCCCTCAGGAACTGCCCGACCCTACCTTGCTGAACTATCCATGGACATTCCCGCAAGGTACCGCAAAGCCCCGCGCAGTATGGGATACATTCCAGCAGATCACCATTGAACTTTGGTGTGTGCAGGATATCATGGACCCTAAATGGAATCCTTCCAGCTCGCAGGGAAAACACGAATGCCTCCCAAAAATACTTAAGTACCGGGCTGAAAAACCCGATCTGGTAGTAGCATTAGGTACGGCTGCCCTCGGTCTGAACGGAGGTAACAACAATGGTTGTGTGGTATTTGGCAGCAATATCTTCATTCATAACTACCATCCCAATGGAGAAAATCCGCAAAGCGTATGGGACGATCCGGCACATTTCGAAAAAGTACTTTCTTCTGCAGTCAACGCAAATATCTTCAATCGACTGGATGACAGTACCATCAAATTAATAGAGCAACGTTTGCTGAAGCCTTACCTGAATCCTTCGGATAAGATCAGCGTTATGTCCGATAAAGACTACATAGGAGTGAGTGTAGTGAACATCACCAACTATGCAGATTACCAATACTCCGATGAGAGCGGGCTAAAGGTACTTGCCGGCACAGGCAACACGCTGCCTGTAGGCTCAGTAGAAACGACTCATGGCGTGATACGTCTGTTATGCGATGCGCCTTTCCTCTTTATTTCCGGTATTACTGACCGCGTAGGGCACTTCGCTGATGATGTGGATGGAACAGATGCAAACGGCAACGTAAAAACAGAAGCACAGAATTTCACGGCAGCATTTAACATCGGTGTTTGCCTGAGTCACCTGATACCTAAAATGGCAGCATTTGTAGCGCCACCATTAACGAAAACATCAAGAGTAACAGAAGAAGCATAAAAGCAAAGAGGCCGTGGAATGTCCCGGCCTCTTTTTTTTATAGCTAACAAATTGGTTTACTTGTTACGGCGATCATCCAGAATAAGATCAAGTATTGTTCTTTTCTGCTGCCACTCCTTTACATCTCCATTGATCACAATTGTTTTTCTTCTCTGGACCAAATCAATGATAAGCCCTATAGCAGCACCTGTTGCAATGCCGGCAAGCGTACTTTCGGCAATGATGCTTCCGGTTTCGCTTTCTTCCACATCAAAACCAAAATCGTCCTCAAGTACATTATTTGTTGCAATCCCTAAAGTTAATCCCGACAAACTGCCTATAGCAGCGCCAATTGCCATAGAATGCCCGATAGCCCTTTTTGTCTTAATGGTGCCTATATCTTTCAGATGGACCTCATGTAATATTTTGTTACTCCGAAGTAAGATGGAAGTATCTGTAGTTGCTACAAGATTTCCTTTGGCAATTTTGTGCCCCTGCATATCAAACACTCTCACAAATGTACTTTTAGCATATGTTGGGATTATGCAGAAAAACAACGTCAACAGCAGCAGAAAAGCATTCTTTTTCATAACCAGTATTTTTATAATTGACATACCGATAAATTCAGCAAAGCGCGTTGTAGTTCCTGGAGTTTATTAAGATATGAGGCTATTGGGGAATCTTATTTTGAGGGGAATAATTACATCAAAGGTACAGGATTTCTCTCCGACCGGCAATAAATAGCCGGCCGGAAAGAAGCATATTTATCAAATATCATTGAAACCGGGACAGAGCCAATCTCCTGTTACTTCTTACCGGTCGCAGCGCTATACAATGCGCCCACGACACGCGAAACCCCATCAGAGGTATTATTCTGAAAAGTGATAACACCCGTTTTCTTTTCACGATCGAAATACAAGAATGTCTGAATACCGGGATCAAGACCAGAATGCCCCCATAACGTCACCTTACCGGATGGCGTTTCGAATTCGGATGTACGCCATGTTAACCCTTGCGTCTTATCCAACTCCAATTGTGTTGTAAGCATTTTGTCAAGCGTCGCTTTTTTCAGTATCCGTTTGCCATGCAGTTCACCGCCATTCAGTATTGCCGCCAGATAATAAGATATTTCACGTACGCTGGTCCTTACAAGTCCGTCGGGATAATTGGGGAAGCTATACAAACAATTCTGTACATAGGTACCGACCTTAAACTCAGATTCATTACGGTATAATCTTGTAATTGTCAGAATATCCTTTTTGTTCTGTTCCGTGATGTAGGCATAGGGCCGGATATAATTGCTCGTATCTACTTCACTAATCATCCATCCGGTGTTTTTCATACCCAGGGGTCGGAAAATATTTTCCTCACAATACAAATTGAAAGGTTGTTTGGCTACCTTTTCCACAATCAGCCCAAGTAGCCCGAATGCAACATTTGAATACCTGCGCTTTTCTCCCGGAAGCCAGTCTGCAAAGCTGTCACCGTTATTATATAACTTTCCATCAGCAGCCAGCACACCACGGATCCAGTCGTTCAGGGTAAGGGTCGGATCTCCGCAGGCATAACTGTCTTCATACGCCTTACTGTCAATGATAGAGGAGGTATGTGTTAGGATCTGGAAAACAGTGATGGGCTTATCCGGATGTTTTGGATTGATGATCTTAAAATCAAGATATGTGTTAATATCCGCGTTCAGATCAATTTTTCCTTTTTCCCATAGCTGCATCAAAGCCGTTGCTGTAAATGTCTTGGACACTGATCCGATGTTCATTATACCATCAATGCTCATCGCTTTGTTATTAGCAATGTCAGCTTGTCCATAAGCCCTGGACCATGCTAATTTTCCATCTTTGACAATAGCGGTAGCAAAACCAGGGATGTGCTGTTCCACCATTAGCCTTTTTATTTGTACGTCGGCAGAATCATATGCCTCCTGCGCTATTCCCCGAATGGTGCAGCATAGCATTAACATCAGATAAACGAAAATCCTTTTCATATGCAATGTATATTGTGGTTGAATCTGTCGCGGGTGTCTTTCCGTATACAGTAAGTTAACGAATTCCCAATGCTGTACCAACGATGCAGCTTCCTTTATTTCAAACAGTTATATTATACGGTAACCTGCTGACTGTTCGATTGTGAACAATCACTGTACGTATAAGGGCATATTACAGGGGCTGAAGATAAAGTCCAATAATGCAATATCTTTGCTCCCATGCAAGAAGATGTCCTCAGATAAAGCACATTGCCATGAACTCAGTCCGCCAGGTTAATCATTGCGTTGAACTGCTTAATAAACGCTTTGATCTGCCCCTCTGGCTGCTGACCTATTACTGTAAGGGAAAAGCCGCGATTAAGCTTATATGCGGTACTGTGTTCATATTCCAGCTCCCTCAAATGCACTATACCAAACAAGTTATTCTTTTCATTAAATAATAATTCCAGTCTGATAGGCGACGAAGGACCATAAGCAACACCTCCATTGAGGGTATATGACGTGTATCCACAACTCGTGGATTTCCCAAACTGATATCCTTTGATAAAATCTTTTAACTGTGCCAATCCAACAGTAGGCTGGTTAATAATCCTGCTCAATACCGTTTCAGGTAAAGTTTCAGTTCTTATATTTTGTACTGAGGTATATCCTGTCAGCACGCCTGTCAATTTATTCTTCTCATTAAATACTTCATCCAATTTTAGCACTGCCAGAGCAGTACCCACTGCTTCCCCATTTACATACAGTGTACTTCCCTTTTCAATCCGGTGAGATTTGAATTGAGCAGGAGACAGATCTAATATTAGACCTATCACGTACCACTTATTCGTCTCTTCCGCAGTTTCTACAGGGACATTATCATTTAAAGTAAACAACAGCGCGCCTCCTATTTTATCCCTGACATTTGCCGGGCCATCAATCCTTTCACTTATGATAAGAGGATCTACCAGTTTCACCGTTTGAGTAACTATATTACTATCTGTCTGTGCAAAGCAATAACAACAGCAGTATGTAAGCGTAATAAACAGCAGTAATGTGGGCTTAAGCATCTTTCTTAGGTATGAGATAAATGTAAATTATGCATTATTTAAGTTACAAAGAAATCATTCCCTGAAGTCATTTTTCTATATTTAATCTCTATCACTATAACCTTAACTCATATGTCAGAACTAAGTTCCCTATACGTAAAACTTAAAATAAAGAAGGATAACCTGGAACGTTTCTTCCAGGACAAGCCAATGGCAGCTGAAGTTGATCAGGACTGGGCATCCTGGTGGGAGAGCCGTGAAATGTATTCTCCGTCACCATTGACCGAAATCCCTGCTTGTTCGTCAGCGACGAACCGGGACATGCTGGAATCCCTCATAAAAGATCCACAAACAGCAGGGCATGAGCAGGAGGAAGAAGGCCAGGGAATATGGTCTTTCAGTGTCGTATTCTTCTGTGAAAATTATTATGAAAGCTTGCCAATCCTGGCCTGGCTAAAGGGCATTGCACATTATATGGAAGCAGGCGATGAAGGTGTTGCGCTCATTTATGACTTCTTCTGGGGTAGCGAATCTGTTATGGCGCACCTGGTGTTCCGTGAACAAAAAGCATTGCTTGCACACACTAAAAGTACTTCTCAGATTGAACAGAGCATACGGGACGCAGCAAAAAACACACTGCAGACCGCGGTCGATTTGATCAGCGCCAAATACGGGGGCTGATAGAAATAATATAAAGCCAGTCACACGTTAGTATTCCCGGGAAGTAACTACCTGATGCAGCTATTTCCCGGGATTGGCCGGATACTTAAGCGTATTCTTCAAAAACAGCCAGTAAATCGCTAGTCAACGCTTCTGAGGAACGTCCCTCTATTCTATGTTTAGGGATAAAGAAAATAAGCTCTCTATCTTTAAAAAGTGCAAAAGAAGGTGATGATGGGGGAATGTCAGGAATATAACTGCGGAGGCGAGCAGTAGCTTCCAGATCCTGTCCCGCAAATACACTCACTACCCTGTCAGGCTTCCTGCCCGAATCGCTTTGCATCAATCGTCTTACAGCCGGACGTGCTACACCAGCGGCGCAGCCACAAACGCTGTTCACTACAACAAGCGTAGTGCCAGGCAGATTAAGTGCTTTATCCACATCTTCCGAAGTCAGTAATTCTTCAACGCTAACGTCTGTTAGTTCTTCTCTGAACGGTTTTATCAGCAGTGGAGAATAAGGCATAAAATAGAGTTTTAAGATGAACAAAATTGAGGGAACTAGAGTAACGTGTCTGGTAAATTAACGTTCCTGAAAATAAATTGTTCATGCATTTATTTGATTGTAATACCCTGTAAATAAATCAATCGATTCCAGCCCTAATACCGTATAACATCTTCCAGGCTCCACAGGTAGTACCGTCCGGCAGTCTACAACCCGGGATAAATTCGCCCCCTCTCCTGTCCACTTCGCCCGTTTATTTGTCTGCTTGCCTGTTTTCCACTACGCCATCAGCACGGATTCCCGTCTATTTGCATTGTATTTCTGCCAAACAAAAGAAAAAAGTAAAACGATAAACATAACGTAAATGAAGAAGACAATTAACACGATGATCATAATGATACTGGTACTGTTCACAAGCGTAACTACTTATGCACAGGTACCAGGTGTTCCAAATACAAGTACAACGCAAACCCTGACCCAGGAATTAGGCATAGGAAAGATCACGCTCACCTATTCAAGACCTAATGTTAAAGGAAGGGAAATATTCGGAGCGCTCGTCCCTTATGGCGAAGTATGGCGTACAGGTGCGAACACATCTACACAGATAACATTTACGGAAAATGTGTTACTCGAAGGACATGCCATTCCTGCCGGCAGTTATTCATTGTTTACCATCCCCAATAAAGATTCCTGGACTATCATTCTGAGCAAGAAAGTGGGCGATTGGGGTTCTTATTCTTACAAACAGGAGAACGACTTCCTGCGTTTCAATGTCAAAGCAGCTGCTGCAAAACAGAAACAGGAAACTTTAACGTTCGGATTTGAGAATGCCACTACAGAAAATACTGTTCTTAATCTTAGCTGGGACAAAATAAGCGTGGATATACACATGCAATCTAACGATGAAGAAAAGATACTTGCGAATATTGACCGCCTGATGGCAGAAAAAGAAGTATCGAACCTGGTTTACTTTACATCTATCCAATACTATTACCTACATAATAAAGATACAGATAAAGCACTCGGATGGATAGCCAGGGCAAAAAAGGATTTTCCAAAGAGAGGTTCTTACAGGGTGTACGAATCCCGTATGCTGCTGAGAAAAGGAGATAAAGCCGGTGCTATCAAAGCCGCTGAAGAAGGTATCAGGATATCCACAGAAAGCAATGACAGCGAGTACCTGCGCCTGAACCAGGAAGCACTGGCCATTGCCAAGAAGAAATAAACATTACGTTCACCAGTATAAACATTACAATTATGAAATCTATAGTCCTGCTTAGTATGCTTTGCTCTTTGATATGGTCTTCTGTAGATGCACAGATATTGAAACCAGTAAAATGGAGTTATGCTGCGAAGAAAACATCTGCAACAGAAGCGACCATCTTCATAAAAGCAACAATGGAGAAAGGATGGCACATCTATTCTTTAGATACGCCGGAAGGAGGCCCTGTCGGTACTTCCATCACCTTCACTCCCGATCGTTCATATCAGCTGACAGGTAGCGTTCAGCAACCGAAGCCTGCCAGTAAACTGGAAAAACAGTTTGGTGTAGAAGTAAAATACTTCGAGAATACTGTCATCTTCCAACAGAAAATAAAATTACAGGAGACCCAGGCCTCTGCCAAAGGGGAGATCAGTTTCATGGTGTGCAGCGACCAGCAATGCCTGCCTCCTTCAATGATCGCATTCAACGTCGATATAAAATAGCTGGAAATTTCATACAAACAGGAAAAGTGGGACTACACAGTCCTGCTGGGGTTACAACAAACAGGACAAACAACAAACAAAAAGAAGCGGGCGGGTATCAGCGCCTGCTTCTTTGTTTTTACACATTATCAGTATGAACATGCACCATTTCAGATTGCAATAACGCCAGATATTGAACACATTAAACGCCTGATTCAATCTGCAATTTGTCCGGTTCAGCATGTTCCTGCTTATTCTTCGTACCGGCCTTGTCTACATTTGAATTGTATTGTAAAACATCAGATATCACGTAAGACAGAAAACGATAAGCGCATGAAAAAGATATTATACAGCCTCTTCACTATACTCTCCCTGTTCTGCATCAGCGGCACTTCATGGGCACAGCAAAAAGCCGATGCAGATACTGAAGCGCTGATCTTTTCAGACATCAACGATCTTTCAACAGTCGACAGCATTGCGGGAGTTGACACCACTGTAGTATCATCCGCATTACAGCAAATAGGCTCACAGGCAGCAGCACAGACACATCATCCGGACCTGTTCACTATATTCCTCGGCGGACTGCTGGGTGGTTTTGCAGCGGTATTGTTACCCTGCATCTTCCCCATGTTACCGCTTACTGTAGGCTTCTTCACCAAACGGAATCAAAGCAGGCGGAAAGGCATACTTGACGCCCTTACATACGGACTTTCCATTATCCTCATCTACGTCGGACTAGGTATCCTGATCACGATCATATTCGGGGCGGACGCACTCAACGCACTCTCTACAAACGGCATTTTCAACTTTGTGTTCTTCCTGTTGCTGGTACTATTTGCTGCATCTTTCTTTGGTGCGTTCGAGCTCACCCTGCCTGCCAGCTGGATGAATAAAGTTGGTGGCAACAGCGGGAAGAAAGGTTTTACCGGTATCTTCTTTATGGCCGCAGCGCTGGCCCTGGTATCCTTCAGTTGTACAGGCCCTATCATTGGCACCTTGCTGGTGGAGGCAGCCGTTTCCGGAGCGCGCCTGGGACCAGCCATCGGTATGCTGGGCTTTGCAGTAGCGTTATCACTTCCGTTTGTATTATTCGCATTGTTCCCATCCTGGCTAACCAGTTTGCCTAAATCAGGGTCCTGGCTGAATAGTGTGAAGGTTTGTCTCGGGTTCCTCGAACTGGCACTGTCATTAAAATTCCTGAGTAATGTAGACCTGGTGTATCACTGGCATCTCTTTGACCGGGAGGTATTCCTGGTACTCTGGATCACTATTACCGCCCTGGCAGGCTTCTATTTACTGGGAAAACTTAAATTCAGCCATGATGGCGATGAAAAACATGTCACAGTTCCCCGCTTATTCATGGCCATTATCGTATTTTCATTCTCTGTTTATATGGTTCCGGGACTTTGGGGTGCACCGCTGAAAGCTATTTCAGCGTTCCTGCCCCCTCAGTCAACGCAGGACTTTGACCTTTATACCCGCCAGTTGGGTGCAGGTACAGAGAATCAACAGTCAGGTCAAGCAGGCGGTCAGCAGGATGATCAGCCCAGAAAGTACGCAAACCTCTTTGACAAACCTTTAAACCTCCAGCCCTTCTTCGATTATAAGGAAGGTGTGGCATATGCAAAGAAAGTCGGTAAACCTGTTATTATTGACTTCACCGGACATGCCTGCGTAAACTGCAGAAAAATGGAAGCCGCCGTATGGCCTGATAAAGATGTACTTGGCTTATTAAAAAACAGTTATGTGCTTATTCAATTGTATGTGGATGATAAAACAGCACTCCCTGCAAACGAACAGTATGTGAGCCCCTTCAGCAAACGGAAGGTGACTACTATCGGGGCGTTAAACAGTGACATACAGGCCAGACAGTTCAATGCGAATGCACAACCTTTCTATGTGCTGCTGGACCCATCCACAGAAAAAGAGCTTGTAGCACCCAAAGGGGCCGATTACAACCCTTCTAACTACGCAGCTTATCTACGATCAGGCATTACATCTTTTGGCAAATAAAGCAACAACAGGCACTTAAAATAAAAAGCAGATACATGATAAAGCGACAACTAGTAATGGCCTTCTGTCTGATCTGGACAATAGCCGTGACTGCACAGCAAAAGAAAGAAGACCTGAAACCGGGAAAATGGAATGCCACCCTGCAGAGAAATGATGGGAAACAGATCCCCTTTGTCATAGACCTGCGGTACGAACAGCAGCAACTCTTTGCATACATCTTAAATGGAGAAGAAAAGATTAAAACAGAAAAGATCATTTTTACCGGAGATTCGGCCATCATGCGCCTGCCCGTATTTGAATCCTATTTCAGGGTAAGGAAAACAGGGATAGACAGCCTCACCGGCGTATGGGTAAGTGGTGCTGCGGATGGTGATATCCTTTTCCCCTTCTCTGCTCACCCTGCCGGAAGTCATACAGCAACGATGGCGGCAAATGCAAGCGGAAACATCCAGGGAAAATGGTCGATGGAGTTTACACGCCCCAATCAGACCAAGCGGCCGGCAATAGGCAGTTTCACTCAAAATAACAACAAGGTATCAGGCTCTATTCTTACTCCCTCATCCGACTATCGTTACCTGGAAGGAACTATTTTCAGAGATTCGATCATCTTTTCCACATTCGATGGTAGCCATGCTTTTCTTTTTGAAGCAAAGATAAACGGCGACTCTATGACCGGTACTTTTTACAGTGGTGCAAAAGGTAAAGAGAACTGGGTAGCGGATCGGAATGCACAGGCAGCCCTGCCCCTACCGGCCGCTCCTGTAACTGAAGTAAAGAACACCGCCGAAGGAAAACTCAACTTCAGTTTCAAGAACATTGACGGGAATGCAGTTTCTATTAATGATACACGGTATAAAGGCAAAGTAGTGATCATACAGATCATGGGATCATGGTGCCCCAATTGTATGGACGAAACAGCTTTTCTCAGTGAATACTACCGGAAGAATAAAGACAGGGGCATAGAGGTCATTGCACTGGGATATGAGTTAAGTACTGACGAAAGCAGATCGGTACAAAGCCTGAAGAAGTTTCAGCAGAAATTCAACGTACCATACGAAATGCTGAACACCGGCGTGCAGGCGTCTGATCCGGAAAAAGCAGAAAAGACCATCCCGCAGGTAACGGCACTTAAAAACTTCCCGACAACGATCTTTGTGGATAAAGATGGAAAGATCGCTGCTATCGAGACTAACTTCTACGGCCCTGCCGCCAAAGAGTATCACACGAAATTTAAACAGGATTTTGATGCGACAATAGATAAACTACTTAGCAGATAGATCTATTATGATACTGCATAAAAAGCCTCCAAATCACTATATTTGGAGGCTTTTTATCTTATATCCCTGTATCAAATAAGATCGCTTACAATGCTAAAATATACCTATACCCTACTGTTAATCGCCTGTAGCGCCGGCATCGGTTATTCCCAGAAAATAAATACTGCACCTGGAACGGCCAAAAGATTATTCATCAAAAATGAGATAGACAATGAATACCGGAAGAACTGGAGTACCAATCGGCTCAAAGGCCATGTAAAGACTATCATACAATTTTACTATAATGGTCCTGCTACTGATACTACAACGCCCGAATTTCAAACAAGAGAATATATGCACTACGATAGTAAGGGTAATCTGACAGAGCATATTAAGCAGGAAGAAGATGCGCGCCCTGACAGGACTATCTATAAGTACAACTCTGATAACAAGTGGACGGAAATGTCCTTTTATAGCGGGAACGGAATTACTGACTATGAAAATTATAACGTCTTTGACACCAAAGGAAACCTGATTGATGAAGGTGAACGTTACGGAGACGGTAGCGTTCACCATGACAGGGTATCGGAATACGATCAGTATGGGGGAAGAACTAAAGCGACCATACCAGGACGGGTTACAACATTTTTAAACACTTATGATAAAGAAGGCCTTCTGGTATTGCAGGTAAATCTGGTCAACAAAAAATTTGATGGCAAGACCACCTGGAAATATGATAAAGTCGGGCACGTAATTGAAAAAGCGGAGTACGCAAAAAATGGTGAACTATTAGCAAGGACCAATACACGCTTTAATAAATTTCATCTGCCCGATAGCATGGTCATTATAAGAAAAGGCTACGCCGGCAATACACACATCTTCCAATATGATTCACTTGGACGCGGGATCAGCCAGGGAATGAAAGACCCTAAAACAGATGCCTGGCTGATAAAATGGGAATTCAGCTATGAGGTCGATGCACACGGCAACTGGACAAAGTGCATCGAATATGACACGCTGCACGCAACAACGACCACCACTATCAGGATAATTACCTATTATTGACAGCCGCATAGTTACCTGAATTCATAGATCATCTTATTCCCCTACCGCTACGCACTCAGCAGCTTGGCCAGAGCCCCCAGTCCCTTACCTTCTGCCACCTTTGTATTTCTTGTTACCTAAACTATCGATGTTCCCGGTTGTTATTGTAAAGACAGGGTATATAGACACTATATACCGTGAAAAAACTTCGCTATTTACGAAATATAGTGACCCTTCCCCTGCGCAAATAACAACAACTGTATAATAATCAATCGTTTAATTACATGGCACATGGGTTGTAATTCATAGCACGGAATCACGAACATGAATTTCATATCTAAAACTATAAGTTATGCTACCGTTTTCTCACTTCCTGCAAAGCTTTTTTACCCAGAACTATCCCAAAGCAACACAGGTGCAAACTGCACTGGGGCCGATACATGAAGAGAATCTTACAATGGGAGTTGAATTTATAGACGATCTGGACACGCGAGATGATACTGCCGAGGAGGAAACAGAATAACCGGAGGCTAAACATTACAAATGTGAAAGAATTTCTATTGGTATTTCGAAAAGACGACGGAACAGAAGATCAGGATTATAGCAGGGAAAATAAGACAGTAACAGGAGGCGTGTACCAAAGAGATCCATGCGTTGCATGATTATCATTAAGGCGGTTAATTATGATCATGCTGTGGCTATTGCCCATCAGGCTCCTTCACCGGAGCTTGGTGGTACAGTAGAAGCACGTATGTCAATTTAGTTTTCAAACAGTTAGTTTTTATATGCACGTTGGTAAATCTTACAAATTCTTCGATTTTCTCATCTGGACAAGACGGAAGGTATACACACTGATCATCCTGGGCACCCTACCCGTCATACTCTATCATCTCCTTGATCTGAAATGGTTAATAGTTCCATGGCAAGTGGTATCAATTTTAGGTACTGCCACAGCTTTTATTGTCGGCTTCAAAAACACCCAGACATACAATCGTACCTGGGACGCTCATGGCACCTGGACAAATATTGCTACTTACAGTAAGGCCTGGGCCATTATGTGCCGCGACTATTTCAATGATCAGGAGAAGACCAGGCTGCTCATTTACCGTCATTTCGCATGGCTGACGGCCCTGCGCTATCAGATGCGGGAAGAACGCGTATGGGAAGTGGTGGACAATAAACAAAATGCCGAGTATCAGAAGTACTATACTATTCCCGAGCGGCAGACGCCCGTTGAGGATGAACTGGCGAAGTATCTTCCGGCAGATGAACTGCGCCATATTCTGAAGTCCCGGAATAAAGCTTCACAAATACTGGCGCTCCAAAGTAAGACGCTCAAAGAGATCTATGACAATCAGGCGATATTGCCGCTTCCGTTCATCGACATGCAACGAACGCTGGGCGCCATCAGCAGTCAGCAGGGACAATGTGAAGCCCTCAAGGATACACCTTATCCGCGACAGTATTCTATTATCAATACCATCTTCGTCCGGATATTCTGCTTCCTGCTTCCTTTTGGCATGTTGCAGGAGTTCGACAAGCTGAATAATGTTGTATCGGGCTTTATGAAAGGCCACATGATCTGGCTGGTAGTCCCTTTCAGCGTGATCATATCCTGGATGTATACATCATTGGAGCAGGTAGGAGAAGGCACGGAGAATCCGTATGAGGGAGGTTCCAATGACGTTCCTATCTCACAGATCTCGAGGGAGATCGAGATTGACCTGCGGGAAATGCTGGGTGAAACAGAATTACCTCCGCCGATTAAGCCACAGAACGATATTCTCGTATAACAGTTATATAACACCTAAAAAGCCTACCGGGACTTTGTGCAATTACAAAGACCGGTAGTCATTAAACCACATAAAAATTAACTTGTAAATGGAACAAAGGATCAATTATCAGCAGAAAGGACAGAATGCATTAAAAACACTTTTCGGCATTGGCGCATATCTTAAGAAATCTACGCTGGAGCCAAAGCTGCAGGAACTCGTGCTCTTTCGTGTATCTCAGATCAATGGCTGCGCTTACTGCCTGGATATGCACTCAAAAGATGCCCTCGCACACGGAGAGGATGCGCAACGCTTATTTACGCTGAATGCATGGCGCGAGACCCCGTTCTTTTCAGATCGTGAAAGAGCAGCGCTTGCATGGGCAGAAGCGGTTACAGCCTGCCAGGTACCCGATACAACCTATAGCCGTGTAAAGGAACAGTTCACCGAAGAAGAACTTATAGACCTGACGCTGGTTGTTACGACCATCAATACCTGGAACCGCTTCAATATCGCCTTCAATAATCCGGAAGCTGTGGGTACATACAGGGCTGGTCAATTTGGTTGAGTTATCTTTACAGCATACTAAACCCAGATCGTATGAATGAATTTTTGCTCCTATTCCGCAGAGATTTCAAGACAAAAGAATCCCAGCCGTCACCAGAGGAGCTACAGGCCCACCTGAGCCGATGGAGGGAGTGGTTTCGTAATCTGGAAGCGCAGGATCAACTCGCAAGGCCCCTGCAACCCTGGGAAGCCACAGGAAAGGTCCTCAAACACGACAAAAGTGTAACCGACGGACCTTATGCGGAAATCAAAGAGTCCATAGGTGGCTTTATAGTAATAAAGGCATCTGATTATGAAGAAGCCGTTCAAATTGCTAAAGGCGCGCCTATACTGGAATTAGGGGGCAGTGTGGAAATACGTATGGCTGTTAAATAATATCACCGGAAGCTATAAATAAAAATGCCTTCTTATTTTTGTAGTAAGAAGGCATTTTATTTTGTCATGGAAGAGAGAGAGCTATTACCCCACTTATTCAGAACGGAGTACCAGAAAATAGTTTCAGTACTATGTTACCTGTTTGGCATTGACCATATTGAAGTCGCAGAAGATATTGTCAGCGATACTTTTCTTGACGCCACAGAATTATGGAGCGTAAAAGGAATACCTGAAAATCCTACTGCATGGCTGTACATTGTCGCCAAAAACAAAACCAAGAACTGGCTGAAAAGGAACTCAATTTTTCAGGACAAGATCATGATCAACCTTCAACACAGTATACCGGCGGGAGAAGAACTGGAAATAGATCTATCCGAGCAAAACATCTCGGATAGTCAGCTGGCAATGATATTCACTGTATGTCATCCTGCAATTGCCAACGAATCGCAGATAGCGCTTGCATTAAACCTGCTCTGCGGATTTGGCGTCCAGGAAATTGCAGACGCTTTTCTTACGAATAAGGAAGTCATCTATAAGCGTATCAGCAGGGCCAAAGACAAACTGAAAGAGATCAAAATAAAGATCCAGCAGCCAACACTTACAGAAATAAACGAGAGGCTGGAAACAGTGCTGAAAACACTGTACCTGCTCTTTTCCGAAGGTTATTACTCCACTTCCTCCGACAGGCTGCTTAGAAAAGATCTTTGCCTGGAAGCCATGCGGCTGAATTATCTGCTGTTAAGCCACCCACACACCAACAAACCTGCCGTAAATGCATTAATG
This sequence comes from Chitinophaga sp. S165, assembly GCF_003182155.1. GTDB lineage: Bacteria > Bacteroidota > Bacteroidia > Chitinophagales > Chitinophagaceae > Chitinophaga. The sequence goes on along the minus strand of NZ_QGTG01000007.1, from coordinate 268,346 downwards.
GCCCTCATGTGTTTCCACGCTTCGCGTTTTGACGCCAGGTTCGATGAAACGGGAGAAGTGATATTGTATGCAGACCAGGATGAAACACGCTGGAACCAGGAACTGATCGAACGAGGCCGGTTCTATCTGAGTGAGGCAGCAGCTACACATACACTAAGCAGGTACCACCTGGAAGCGGCTATTGCCTACTGGCACACCTATAAAGAGGATACTGCCGAAAAGTGGGATAATATCCTTGATTTGTATAACCAGCTGTTAATACTTGAGTATTCCCCCATTGCAGCATTAAACCGCACCTTCGCAATTGCCAAGGTCAGAGGGAAAGAACAGGCCATCGGTGAAGCAGAGAAACTGGGGTTAACCGACAATTATTTTTACTACTCGCTATTAGGCAATTTGTATACTGACCTCAACGACGATAAAGCGCTCCAACACTATGAAGTTGCCTTAAAGCTGGCCAATACTGCGGCCGACAGGACCATGATGACAAAGAATATTGAGCAGCTGAAACAAAGACAAGGCAATTAAAAGTTATTACTACAGACTTTTTATATAGAAAATGATCGGCATCGATGCAAACAATAAAGGAATAATAACTGCAAAGAACCAGATCCCTGTAGCCTGTATGATGGGCGTATATTTCTTATGCACCACCCCGACCGTCCGGAATGCGCTTTGAAAGCCATGGTACATATGATAGGAAACCGCGACCATAGCAAACAGATAGAGCAGCACATACCACCAGATGCTAAAACTGGTTGTCACTATTTCATACAGGTCCTTTACACGTACGATCTCAATATTATTTTCTGTCGTTACAGAATACTCAAATTCGGGTGATGTAGGCTGATAAACACTATTCGTCATTTTGCCATTCTGCAGGTCCGTCCTGTATTCCCTGTAAGTACCCTCCAGGAATTTATACCGGCCCCAGAAATTGCTCATATGTATGATAAGGAACAGGAAAATAATGCTGCCCAGTAGCCCCATATTCAATGAAGCCCAACGAACAGGTGCTTTTGACGCTACCGCATATTTTACAGGACGCGCCTTCTTGTTAGCCAATGTCAGCATAAGCGCATAGAAAGCATGCACCAGGATAGATATATACAGGATGTAACCCGCAATTTCAACAGGTGGGAAATGCGTCATAAAATGCGCATAAATATTAAATGTGTAGCCTTCATCTCCGGCAAACAATGTAAGATTACCGCCCAGGTGTACAATAAGGAAGAGGCATAGGAACAGTCCTGTCATAGACATAATCAGCTTTCTGCCTATTGAAGAACTAAAAAATTGAGAGAAACTCATCATAAACAAAGGGTTTTAATAAAGCCTTTGCAATAATGCAAAGGCTTTATTTATTATTTTTCAATACCGTTTTTCAATACCTTTTTCAGGCTGCGGTGATAGCCATACGTACTTCAACGATAGCACCATATTTGATGATAGGACAGCCTTTCGCGATCTCTACCGCTTCATCGTAGTCTTTTGCCTTGATCAGGAACAAACCACCGATAGATTCTTTTCCTTCAGCATATGGTCCACTTGTTACATGCTCTTTCTTTTTATCGTGTTTGATTACACGACCATCAACATCCCAACGTTTAGGAGGCGCCACCAATCTGTCCTGTGCTGCGATACCAGCTACCCAGTCCTGGTAAGGTTTCAGGGCTTCTTTCATCTGTTCAGGAGTTGGAGTTGGGTTGCTACTGGTAAAATCTCTGTGGATCACTAATAAGAACTCTTGCATTTCTTTTTCCGTTTTTAATGTTAATAAATGTGATGATGATTGTAGTAGAATAATGAAACGTTATGATAGAACCTTCAGGCTTGTCAGGCGCTGATGTGTCGTTGTGTTGTTGACCGGATGTCGCGGCAGAATACCGCGCCGGCGTTAGGTACCAATATGCGCGAACGGGTGGAAAGCGCAAACCATATACAACAGCCTCAACGAGCTGACACCCGTCATCTTCGTTACAGGCAACACAGGACAAACCGTGAAAGTTTGTTTAAAACTAAGATCGGTTATGCTTTAACAGGTTGATTAGCAAACCATGTTTCGAAATCGATCTTGCCGATGTGCGCACCAGGGCCAGGAACCAATGAGTTCTCACTAAGCTTTGCCCCGAAGTACAATGCATTTTCATCAGCTACTATACCACGTGAATCGCCTATTTTGTCTAAATAACGGTCAGCCAGTTCTGCCAGGCCTACCTTTTCAGGACCTGCAATTTCTACGATGCCATTGATTGGCGCTCCCAGCGCAACTTCCGTCATTGCTGCTGCTACGTCATCTGATGCGATAGGCTGTACAAATGCCGGCGACAAATGAACGGCTTCACCCGTTGCGTTAGAGGCAACAATACTTCCCAGAAACTCAAAGAACTGCGTTGAGTGTACAATAGAGTATGGCACTCCAGAACTTTTGATCAGGTTTTCCTGTACCAGTTTCGCACGGAAGTAAGCACTATCCGGCAGTCTGTCCGTACCAACTACAGACAAAGCAATGTGATGTTTAACACCGGCTTTGATCTCTGCCCCCAGCAGGTTCTTGCCGGAAGTCTGGAAGAACTCCATAACTGCTTTTTCTTCGAAAGAAGGAGAGTTTGCGAGGTCAATTACAACGCTTGTTCCCTCAAGCGCTTCTGCAAGACCTTCTCCGGTAATAGTGTTCACACCAGTGTTAGGAGACGCTGCAATTACTTCGTGACCAAGTTCCCGAAGCCTGTTCACTGTTTTGGAGCCAATGAGACCTGTGCCGCCAATTACTACGATTTTCATAATTTCAGTTTTTGTAAGCCTGTATTCAGGCAGGAGTTAATAAATTCTGTTTTATCTGTTTTCGGTATTCCTCCGTTCCTGTGCCGGATAGTTGGGAGTCCATTTACCGTTCGCTGATCTGCTAGTATTTTGCAATCAAGATGCCATACAGTCAAGTAATTACTAATCAATCGATTAAACAAAAAACACACTATCTCTGTTCACTGTATTAAGTGGATTCTCTTCTTATTTCACTAAATACAGTGAAATCGTTATTTACATGAATAAAAAAGGCCGGAACCACGTAAGTTCCAGCCTCTCATTTTATCTCTACCAACAGGTTATTTTATAAAATAATCCACCTTCGTGATACCCAGTTTTTTCATCTTGGAATGAAGCGTTGTACTGGGCAGTTCCAGTATTTCAGCAGCCCCACCAATGCCGGAAATTTTACCGCTGCATCGTTTCAGGACATCAATGATATAAGAACGCTCTATCTGCTCCAGTGTTACGTTATAGAAACCCTGCATTGGCTTAGTTTCCTCACGCCGTGGTAAATGGATCTCCTTTAGCAGCGGACCGTCGCACAAGAGGATACTTCTTTCTATCAGGTGTTCGAGCTCCCTGACGTTACCCGGCCACGGATAGTACTTCAATTCCTGCAATACCTGCGGAGAAACACCGGCTACCTTCTTACCGCTATTCTTACTGAATTTGGCAACGAAGAAATTAACCAATGGCTCGATGTCTTCCTGCCGTTCTCTTAACGGAGGCAAACCGATCGGAAACACATTCAACCGGTAATAAAGATCAGATCTGAAACGGCCGGCCTGCACTTCCGCTTCCAGGTCACGGTTAGTAGCTGCTATTACACGTACATCCACTTTGATAGTCGTTCTGCCGCCAATTCGCTCTAACTCCCGCTCCTGTAGCACACGTAACAATTTAACCTGTAACTCCAGCGGCATCTCCCCTATCTCATCCAAAAACAAAGTACTGTTATTAGCCAGCTCGAACTTGCCGATCCGCCGATCTATCGCACCTGTGAAGGCACCTTTTTCATGACCGAAAAGTTCGCTTTCTATAAGATGAGCAGGCAAGGCCGCGCAGTTAACCTTTACCATTAACTTACTCTTGCGTGGAGATGCATTATGAATGGCCCTCGCTATCAATTCCTTACCAGTGCCTGTTTCGCCTGTTAAAAGCACTGTTGACCCTGAATCCGCGACGTTCGTTATGAGATGATATACCTTCTGCATCTCAGCGCCACTTCCCACTATCTCTGAAAAATTGTAGATCGTCTGGATCTGTTCTTTCAGATAAGCATTCTCTCTTTCCAGCTTCTGCTTATACTCCATGACTTTTTCATTGGCCCGGATATTTGAGATAGCTATCGAGATCTGTGCACAAATACCCTTCATAATAGGAAGGTTAATTTCATCTGTAAACAACCATAGTGTTCCGACAGTAACATCTCCGAAACGTAAAGGCGCGCCGTATACTTTTTTCTTTCCCGCACTTCTCCACAACTCTACATACGGATTCCTGTTATCCCGCTGATACTCCTCCTCAACATCGAAAATAACCGGCGCTTCACTGTTCAGCACCCTTGCGGACGATTCTTCATGAATATTAAGCGTCTTTACAACCATTGCTTTGAAGATGCTATCATCTTTCTCGAAGACGCTTTTGTCATACATATAAGGAGTAAGCGTAACGCCGTCATCTTCCAGGATACGGATCATAGCAAGCTTCATGTTAAGCACCTTATGCAATACACTTGAAATGGCAATCTGCAATTCCTCTTTTGTACGTACTGACGCCACATTATGACTGAATTCAACGAGTAAGGCCTGCTCATATTCCCGCCTCAACAGCTCTTCATTTGCCAAACTGTTATGCATGGCAATGGAGATCTGTGCACATATACCCTGCAACAGCGGCATATTAATTTCATCGATCCCCAGCCATAACACTCCCAGCTTCGTATCACCGGTACGCAAGGTCATACCGACCATTGTCCGGAGGCCGATCCTTTTCCAGAAATGCAGGTACTTAACATTGATGCCCCGGTTGATCTCGGAATTCACACTGAAGAAAATAGGTATTTCACTATTGAGCACACGGTCTTGCAATCCATCTTTAATAGGGAATTTTGTAGCCATTATTTCCTTCAGCTCTTCGTCATCCTCTGCAAAATTAGTGTCATCGCAAATGTAGTGGCTCATGGTGGTCTGGCATTCGTCGATCCTCCGGATAACATATCCCAGGTCGGGGTTTAATTTCCGCAAACACCTGCTCACCGCTTCAGCAAGATCCTCCTTGCTTCTCACAGCCGCAATATCACTACTGAAGTCTAACAGGAACGATTTCTCATTCTCCCTTTTTAAGATCTCTTCATTGGCAGATATATTACTGATAACTGTGAAAAGCTGGGCGGATATCCGCTGAATGATGTTTACAGCCTCTTTACCAAAACTTCCCACCTGGTCCGCAAACAAGATCAGGCTATACTTGGATGAGCCTTCGTCTCCCAGGATCTTCACGATCATTTCCCGGGCGCCTGCCTCGTGATGCAACTTAAACCATATGGGCGTCCTGGTCATATCGAAAGACTCCATATTAAAAACAAGCGGCTTGTAATAAAGGGAGGCAATATCATAAATGCCATCCTCAACAGGCGTGGGTATAGAAAGGGCGTCCCCGACATCCGTCAGCTCGCGGAACCGCGCTTCTTCGTCAACCAGGTAAGCCTTATAACACTCCTCCGATTCATCCATCACTGTGATCATACTGTGAGAGAAGGAGAATACCTCTTTAAGGCCTGAACTGATGATCTTCAACAAGTCCTGGCGGGTCCTCACTTTTACCATATCATTGCTCAATGACAATAATACCTCATTGATCCACTCCTCATGCCTTGCTTCCTCATTTTTTATGATATTGGTTACTGCATTAGTGATCTGAGGAGCAATACCATTGATGATCCGTTTGAATTCAGGCGTGAAACTGACGGTATCGTTTGCATATATATGCAGGAAGGCAATTGGTTGTCCTTTACTTTTTAATGGCGTCATCAGGATCTCCCTGATGCCGGCTTCATAGTTGGCGCTCAAAAACCCCGGACATTGAGGATCATCCAACTCATCTTCCAGAATATAGGTCGTCGGTCCGTCGTTACTTAGTATTTGCCGAATGAATGGTACATTCAAAGGAAAACGTCCTTCAATCAATGAAGAATAATCCGGACGGTTTTTAATTGGTGAAGAACTGTGATCGAGTAGAAATGGGGTATATATTCCTGCTTCAAGATCTATTAAAGTAATAATGGTGTGGGAAAAAGGAAATAACTCCTTGATCCTTGAGGCAAACAACTTTATCAGATCGTCTTTCTCCCTGATCTTTGTAATGTCGTCACCTAATTCCAGGAGTATCCTACGCTCATTTTCCAATGACTGTATCCGCTGCTCTAATGTTTCACTAGCATTTTCAACGGTAAGGCCATTTACTTTCCGGTTCCCGGCGGTTGTACTAACCTTCATTTTTTCCATGCTATAAATTGACAGATTGAAAATTCAAAATTCACTGCTTTATATACATGACAACTGACAACGCCGTATCTGGACAAATTTTGCCAAAACAGTTTACTCCGTACTATAAATTAGTCAATTTATATTGAAAATCAAAATCTTGTGCACTGACAATGATTACACATCATGCCATTTCACAAATTACCTCTTTGCCTTATATGGCTTTTTCCGGTTGTCACATACAGTATTACTAGTGGGGCATCTATACCTCGATAGGTATCTGTTTGTTTTTATCTTTAATAAAGATCTTTCCCCATGCATCCAGTGCTTCAAAAACGTCTTCCAGTGATTTTCCAAGTTCTGTAAGCCGGTATTCCACTTTGGGAGGTACTTGTGGATATACCTGTCTTGTTATCAGATTATCTGCTTCCATTTCCTTCAGCTGGGCCGCCAGTGTCTTGTCAGAGATGTCGCTTATAGCCGCTCTCATCTCATTAAAACGCAATACTCCCTTAAACCGGAGTGCTTTGTAGATCTTCAGTTTCCATTTTCCTCCTAATATAGCCAATGCAGCTTCCACTGAACAGTCTGCATTAAATGTATTCTCGCAGTGAAGGACGGATGTTCTATTGTAGCTCATTTAGTGAAATAGCTCTAAAAGGTGTCTGAAATATTTCAAAAAATCCGGGAGCCCAATCCCGGATTTTTCTCTTTGATAATTGTCCCCTTGTACAGGCGGGCCTGTTTCTATAATTCACCAGCTGCGCGAATGATGAACGCCGCAACCTTGTCTGGCTGCGATAACATCGGCACGTGACTGGTCTTAAGTTCTAACGTCTTTGCCTTGATCATTTTGGCTTCAGCACGTGCCAGATCAGTTGGTACCATATGATCTTCCAAGCCAATAATAAACCATGATGGTCTGGTCTTCCATGCCGCTGTAGTTACTTTCGTCATTGTGGCCTTTACTGCCCATGGAGTCTGGGTAGCATAGATCACACTTCTTTCTTTCTCCGGCAGATCCTGTGCAAAATGCTCATGGATGCCTTTAGATGACAGGTTTAAGAAATCAGATGCATCTTTCTGGAACTCTGCACTACCCGGCCCCGGAGGGAATGCGGATGTAACGTCTCCTACAGACTGACCCTCGTCAGGCACTAAAGAACAAACATATACCAGCCCCTTTACCTTCGGATCATTCCCTGCTTCCGTGATCACCATTCCACCATATGAGTGTCCTATCAGTAATACCGGTCCATCCATTCTGGCTATCGCCCTTTTGGTAGCCGCCACATCCTCTTCTAATGAGATAAGCGGGTTCTGCACGGCAATTACATTAAATCCTTTCGCCTGAAGGATGGGAATAACCCTTTCCCAACTGGAACCATCGGCAAACGCCCCATGCACTAACACCAGATTTTTAATACCTTTTGACACTGTTTGTGCCTGCGCATTCTGCACTAATGATAAAAATGCAATTCCCGCGATTAACGCTACCGACATAAGCTTTTTAATAATGTTCATGATTTTTTTTAATTATAAGGGGTGATTAATAACCAGAAGACATTTCCTCTATCCAGTCTTCTATATAAGTAAGCAGAACTTTTGAGCCGGGCCAGCCTTCATTCTTCACATATGCACCTGAAACTACCTGACCTAACGCAATACAATGAGCCGTTTCCAGTTGAAGCAACATCCCCAGCCGGTAACCTGCATCAAAAAAGTCTTTCCCATACCGGGGGATATAAATATTCTCGAACGATCTGCCACCGAACTGGGATTGCTCTCCCCTGGAAAAATGTGATGCCCGGTTAGAAGAAAGCACGACCAGCGAGTCCACTTTCATCGTATTAAAAATGTACGCGTACCTTTCCCTCGCCGCATGTAACCTGGTAGCAGAAACAGCTTCATCGTATACAATCCCGTTCAGCTTTGTCCACAATTTGTCTGCCTCGTTATTGTCAAGTACCAGTGTTACCCTTCCATACTCAGAATACTGTCCTATTATATCAAGGACCTCATCTACTTCGAATACGAACCTTCTTGAGATATCGCCCAGATGAAATACGAATTCAAAATTCCGCTTGCCAAGTGGTTCTATTACATCATAAAATAGTCCGTCCCAAAAATCGGAAGCTCCTGCAACGCTTGCCCACTCTGCAAACTGAATGATCGAACTGCACCTGAAAAGTGTCTTAAGCTCTTCCACGATCTCATCATTCTTTACGTCGTTCCATCTGTAAGCCGTTTCTTCTCCATCAGTTTCTACATGCCAATGATCTGGAGTTTCCTGTCTGCTATGGAATGCATTTAATACCAAATGGCGGATCCCCAGTCTTTCCCAGAACTTGTAGGGAATTGGTTTATCGATTCCCATGGAACTTCCACGCACATCACCGCGAAAGGGATTGAAAACCTCATACTCCTTCATATGATTTAGGTACAGATCTACTGATTCGTTAAAATCCTGAATACTACCCGCCAGTTTTGTCAGTAAGGCCCCCGCGTTAGGTTCATTATTTATTAGGTACATAGCTGCTCGTTTTAAGTTTATAAACCAAGATGTCCGAAATCCGTTTGCAGGCAACAAAGTCTTCCCTGCTCTGCATTTCGCAAAGCGGAGAGTAAGCCAGGAGTAGGTGCTCCCTGGTGACAATAAATCCCGTTGCTTATAAAAACTCTGGCAATTACGATATGTTGGCCAGATACGGCCTAAGAAAGCAAGTGGCGGGCCAGCTAAACAAACGATTAAATATCAACTACTTATAAAAAAGTAACAAGAATCCGTTACACTATATTTCGCCAAATGACGAATAATTGTTCTGTATTTCGATGTTTTTTCGTGACTCATTGGATCACAAAAAAAAGGTACATAGCCTCCAGACCATGTACCCTTTATATATAACCCTGAGTAAAAAGCTATTTAAACCTGACTGACGCCAGCAACATTTCCGGTTCATATAATTCCTTCGCCACATAACGCAAACTGAGATCACTTCCCTGATGTTGCTTTTCTACCTGTAACAACTCTTTTACTGATATCTCCATGTTTTTCTCATCATCCTTAAATGTCCATTTCTTCAACACATCCCCTTTTTCATCTTTTATAACGATGCTCCGGCCTGTACCAATGCCTTTATTGGTACAATGGATATAGACGATACGCAGACGGTCGTTTTCATCTGCTTTGTCCAGCTGCAATTTCCTCAGCACGAGCGGATCGTTCACTGCCTGTTTCAAAATAAGCTTGTTATTGAGATAGATCTCATATCTGTCCAGTCCCCTGTTTGCGGTAAAACCAAATACGGCAATACAGAGTACGACCAGCGCTAACAATTTTAACAACGGTTGCTTGAATGTTGTATGCTTCATGGCAATTCTTTTTTAGTGAATGAATTGGTAGTATCTGAAGACAATACTAGACCAAAAACCAAAGGAGTAAAAAATTAGTCTACCAACAACGGGAATAATATACCAACGCCTTAATGACCGGTGATCAGCTTGTCCATAACTGCTTTATAATTCCTGCCAACCGGTATCTGCTGGTCGGCAATAATTATCCTGTTTTTCTCCACCCGCCTGATCTTATCTTTCGCCACAATAAATGATTTATGTACCCGTATGAAAAGTGTTTCCGGGAAAAGTTCCTGCATAGATTTGATGGAGCCTTTGATTACGATCCTGCCTGTTGATGCATGGATAATGGCATAGTCCTTCAGCCCCTGTATATATGTAACATCTGCGAAAAACAGCTTTATTTTCTGTACACCGCTTTTCACAAAAATGAATGTCGGGATATCGCCACTGGTCTCCAGATTAGCATCGTCTTTCTCTAATGATAAAAACTCTTTGATCTTATCGATCGCCTTCCGGAAACGATCGTATGAAATAGGCTTTAATAAAAAATCGATCACACCCAGCTCATAACCTTCAAATGCATAATCGCGGAAAGCGGTTGTAAATACAGTGATCGGCGGTTGCGATAAAGATCTGAGAAAATCTATTCCGCTTATTTCCGGCATTTCAATATCAAGAAATAATACATCCACTGCACAATGTTTCAGGAACTCCGCTCCTTCCAGCGCATTGCTAAAACTGCCGGCAAGCTCAATAGTCTCATGCCGCGCTATATAGCCTTCCAGTATTTCGCGAGCCAGGGGTTCATCGTCTATGAGCACACATTTCATCATGACATGTTAATTTTCAGGTGTACAGCATAGCTATCCGGTGCTTCAACAATCTCCAGTACATGTTTACCCGGATACAACAACTCCAATCGCTTCTTCAGATTTAACAGCCCAATACCGCCATTATTTGCAGCTCGCTGGGTGTTGCCCTTATTGTTCTCAATGCGTATTTCAAGATCATCTGCAATATGAACAGAGATGAACAGGTAAGCGTTATGCACCGCTCTGTTCACACCATGCTTAAAAGCATTTTCTACCAGCGGCAGTATCAGGAACGGAGGCACCCAGCACTTATCCATATTCCCTTCCACCGTTAAACGGATGTCTGCATTATTTCCCTGCCTGATCTTTTCCAGTTCCAGATAATTTTTCAGATAGTTAATCTCCTTCTCCAGCGGTACAAAAGCATCTTCACTTTCATACAACATATATTCCATCAGCTCTGCCAGCTTCAATACCACCTCCGGCGCCTCGTCCGATTTCTTCAGGGTCAGCGCATATAGGTTGTTCAATGCATTAAAGAGGAAGTGCGGATTTACCTGTGAACGGAGATAGTTCACCTCTGCCTGTAGCTTTTCAACCTGTATCTCCTGTAATTGTTTCTTTTGTTCATACCAGTCCATACTGAATTTCAACGCAATGGTCAGTAGCAAGTACAAGGAAGTATGTGTAAAATTATAGATCAGCGAAGTAGAGAGCTTAGCATTACTATTTGGGCCTAGCACATATCCGAACAGGTAATAGTCGTAAAGGCTCTGTAACACCAGATAACCCAGCACTAATAGCAGCACCCACACAAAGTACCCGCCATACCTGCGTTGCAAAAGATAACGGGGAATGAGCCAGTGAATGTTAGCCCAGGCAAGGGCGATAAGAAGAGATACCCTTACCACGGCGCAGATGAAAAAATTAGGCAGACCAGCTTTCTGGATCAGATAGGTACGGTCATATAAAAAAATGAGGGTGACCATCACCCAGTAGGCTGCATAAAAATAACGCCGCCGTGCTATCAGGCCCTTATCAATCGTAGCACTCATCATATCGGACTTTTTACTATATACGCCATTAATGAGGAAAACGAAAAATCCAGTAGAGCAACTGCACAAAAAGTAGATGAACGGGGTTTGACTATGTTATTGCCTTCTGTTTAATACCCGTGGAAAATGCTTTCTTATATTCAACCGGCGTTTTCTGCGTCATAGACTTGAACTTCCTGTTGAAGTAAGAAATATTATTGAAGCCGGATTGTATACTAACCTGGTTCACATCCAATGTATGCTGCTGCAATAATTTGCAGGCATGCCCTATTCGGATCTCTATTAGAAATTCTGAAAACGTTTTACGGGTGTACTTTTTGAAATAACGGCAAAATGCTTCCGGCGATAAACACGCAATAGATGCAATTTCGTTTAACGTGATCTCTTCGCTGAAGTTCTTGAGAATATAATCAAACACCTTTCCCATCCTTTCAGATTCCACGTGGTCCAGTTTACTGGTGAAGCCCCGGCTGGAAAGCAGCTCAAACTCTGACGATTTGGATAAGATATCAAGAATAGCCAGCAGTTGAATGATCACTTCTGTTTCGTCCAGTCTTAGCAAGGACTTTATCATGGAAGTCACTTTGACCAGTGTATGCCCTGTAAAGGTATACCCCCGTACCGACTGGTCCAGCAATGCCCTGATCAGCTTAAAAGGAGCCTTGTCAAAGAAATCTTTGCCCAGGAAATCCTCATTGAACTGTATAACGATCTGGTGAATATCCCGGTTCTCTGATAGATGTTTGTTGTTGTAGGTATGTGGAAGATCGGGGCCGAACAGACAGAGATCGCCGGATGAAAACTCAGAAATATTATCACCGACAAAACGTTTACCTGATCCCCGAAGGATCAGCAGTAATTCATATTCCGGGTGGTGATGAAGTGGAAACTCACTGATCTCAAAATGTTCCTCTTTAACTACCAGAATATTGGATGAAGGTATAATACTCTCTCTATACAGTTTCATGAACGGCCTCCATTGATCATTGAATTAGTAATATAAGCAAAAAAAATGCAGATTCCAGCCTTATCAGCAACCCTATCTTCGTCAATCTGGTGCAATTTCAGGCTAAGATAGTGCTATCGCAACTTTAATATAAAATGCAATTTTGTCTTCAGATGAGGCCGGGCTTTACCGCTCTCCTTATTCATATTCAAATTCTTATAAGTAAATTTTAGCAGCAATGCTTGTACGCAGGTCTTCCATGTTCCAGGCACTCGTTTGCCTGGTGTTCACGTTTTTTCCATTCAGGCTCACCTTCTCGCAAGATAACCGCATACTGATTGATGTTAATCAGACAATGAACCGGATCCCGTCCACGATCTATGGCAGCTGCATAGAGGATGTCAATCACGAGATCTACGGAGGCTTTTACGCGCAACTGATCTTCGGCGAAAGCTTTGAAGAACCCTCTACCGGGGCCAATTACAGGGATTGGAGAAAATACACAGGTTATTGGGCAGCCGATAACGAGTATAGTTCAGGCAGCATATCAATAGTGCCCGAACGCGGTACTAAACGCGTGATCGGGAAAATAGACATCGGTGTTGAACCGGATGATCATGCCCGGCTTATCTACCAGCCTTTAACTTTAAAAAACGGTATCATCGCCTTCGATATCCGGATGCCTGATCCCAAAGGAGAATCAGCAGGAATACTATTGAGAACATCCTGCGAAGGGACGGGAGAAAATAGTCTGAGGGGCTACGGCATCAGTGTTAGCAGGGATGGCAAAAAGATGTTGCTCACAAAACACAACAATAACTATCAGCTTCTAAAAGAAGCTTCAATATCTATTGATGCAATACGCTGGAATCACGTACGGGTAGCAGTACAGGAACGGACGATCAAGGTCTGGCTCAATAACAGTATAAACCCTCTTATCGATTATGAAGATAACAACGAACCTATCCTCCAGGGCAAAATAGGGTTGACTACCAACAGGGCTCCTGCTGCTTTCCGGAACCTGATATTTATAAACGGAACCGATTCCACCAGGCTTCCGCTGGAAATGGCCCCTGACCAGCAAATAAGTTATAATTGGGATGCCATTGCTACGCAAGGTGCAGTGACCCGCTTCTCCCTAACCCAGAACAATGTATTCCATGGCATCAGCGCACAGACCATTGAACTGTTAAGCGGAAAAGGCCGGGCGGGCATCACCAATAGAAGTCTTAACCGTTGGGGAATAGCGGTAATCCAGGGACAGCAGTTCAACGGATCGGCCTATCTGAGAACAGAAAGCGGCACTGTTCGTGTAACTGCCGCCCTCGAAAATGCGGATGGTACCAGGACGTATGCCAGTCAGACGATGGACCTGAAAGACAATACCTGGAAGAAATACTCCTTTAGCCTGACGGCGAATGCGGCAGATACCAATGCCAGGTTTGCACTCTATATCGAAGAGAAAGGAAAGATATGTGTTGACCAGGTATCATTGTTCCCTTCGGGCGATAAGTTATTCAAACAGCTTCCGCTTCGCGCGGATATTGCGAAAGCTATCATCGGAGAAAACATCACCTTCCTTCGTTATGCCGGATCTATGGTGAATGCTGACGGGTACCGGTTCAAAAAAATGATCGGCCCACGGGATACCCGCCCTCCGTACAATGGTCACTGGAATAAGTATTCAACTAATGGTTTTGGCATTGAGGAATTCCTTCAGTTTAGCGAAGCTGCAGGTTTCGAAGCTGCCTTTGCCATCAATATAGAAGAGACGGCAGAAGATGCCGCTGATATGATCGAATACCTGAAAGGCGCTCCTGCTACCACCTGGGGCAAGAAGAGAGCAGAAAACGGCCATCCGACGCCTTACAAAGTAAAATATATCGAGATAGGGAATGAAGAAGGGATATTCAGAGGAGACAACAAAGAGGACTATGAACATTACATCCAGCGATTCAATGCCCTTTACGATGCCATGCATGCTAAAGATCCCGGTCTTGTATTTATCAATGCTGCATGGTGGCGTCCGGAATCCAAAAACATTGAAAAGGTATTCAGGGCATTGGATGGTAAAGCGGCTTACTGGGACTACCATCCCTGGACCGATGGCAAGAATGCAGGAACGGACGTCGACAAAGAACTTACCAGGATGAAGGAGTTATTCCATTCCTGGAACCCGTCCACTACAATGAAATGTGCCATTTTCGAGGAAAACGGAGCGCTGCATAATATGCAACGGGCACTGGGCCATGCAACAACATTGAACACAGTACGCAGACATGGCGATTTCCTGCTTACCTCATGTCCGGCGAACGCCCTGCAACCTTACCTGCAAAATGATAACGGATGGGATCAGGGACAGATATTTTTCACCCCCACCCAGGTATGGGAAATGCCTCCTTTTTATGCCCAGCAGATGGCAGCACTCAATCATCTTCCTCTACGTGTAAAAGAAACTGTTACCGGAAATCTTGATGTGACAGCTACCTGTAACGAAAGAAAAGATACACTAGTACTGCATATCGTCAATGCAGATAAAGCGGCCATCACGAGCGCCCTTGAATTTAATCATTTCGGGAAATGGGAACGCCAGGTGCAGACATGGACACTGGAAGGTCCGCTTTCTACCGAAAACTTACCTGAAGCAACTAACAATGCCATAACCAGGAAAGGCACATTTAATGCACCTGCTGATGCATCTGTCAATTATACCTTTCCCGCACATTCTTACACCATTCTTCGTTTCACCAGTAAAAAGAAATAACGATGACCCTATATAAAAGATCAGTAGCAACATTTGCTTTATCCGCCAGCCTTCTGTTCACATCTGATATTTTCTGCCAGGCACAGTCAGTAGCCGCAAACCATAACGTCCAACCTGCGGCACTGTCACAGGTCAGCATACAAGACCCTTTCTGGTCGCCCAGGTTTAAGATCTGGACAACCAGGACGGTATATGACGTCTTCGATAAACTTGAAGGCAAATATAAACCCGACAGATCCGACCTGATAGACGAGAAACAAAAACTTGGCAGGACAAGGGATGCGTTCCTGAACTTTGACCGGGTGGCGCGTGGAGAGAAGAACTCACAAATACATGATGGTCCGCCGTGGTATGATGGCCTGGTTTATGAAACGATCAGAGGGGCCGCCGACCTGCTCAGGCAATATCCTGACAAACAGCTGGAAAAGAAAATAGACGCTTACATAGACCGGATCGCAGCAGCACAGGCAGTTGATCCCGATGGATATATCAATACCTACACAACCCTGGAACGCCCAGATAAGCGTTGGGGCACAAATGGCGGCGACGATAAATGGCAACACGATGTTTACAATGCCGGCATGTTAATAGAGGCGGCAGTGCATTATTACGACGCCACAGGCAAAACGAAGTTGTTAGATGTTGCCGTAAAATTCAGCAACTACATGTGTAAGCAAATGGGACCTCTGCCAAAACAAAATATTATTCCCGGTCACGGCGGGCCAGAAGAAGCGTTGCTCAAATTATACTGGCTGTTTAAAGCGCAACCTGCCCTTAAAGGCAAGATGAGCGCACCGGTACAGGAAGCACAATATTATGCACTCGTGCAGTTCTGGATAGAGAACAGGGGCGACTATGGCGACAAGGATGGCCGTCATACCCGTACCAGTGATGGCGCCTATAACCAGGACCATATGCCGGTACTTCAGCAAAAAACGATCGAAGGACATGCGGTAAGGGCTACCTTATTAGCTACTGGCGTTGCAGCCATGGCTTTGGAGAATAAAAATCCGCTATATACAAACACCGCCATCCATTACTGGGACAATATGACCGGCAAGCGGATGTTTGTTACAGGAGGCGAAGGCGCTATTGCCGACCAGGAGAAATTTGGCCCCGACTACTTCCTGCCTGAATCTGCCTATCTCGAGACATGTGCTTCGATCGGGTCGGCCTTCTTCAGCCAGCGGATGAACCAATTGTTGGGGGGTGGGAAATATATGGATGAATTCGAAAGAGTGATCTACAACAACCTGTTGTCAGGAGTCTCCCTCTCCGGCGATCATTATTTCTACGAAAATCCGCTGATCGCTACTGACCATAAACGCTGGGGATGGCATAGCTGTCCTTGTTGTCCGCCGATGATCCTGAAGCTGGTATCAGCCCTGCCTTCGTACATCTATGCGACTGACAGTACCGGGATCTTCGTCAACCTGTTTATCGGAAGTGAGTATAAGGGCAGCATTGCAGGGAAAGGCCCTGTCTCCCTGAAACAGATCACACAGTATCCATGGAAAGGCGAGTCCCAGATTCAGGTCAATCCGGACCAGCAAAGTAACTTTACCGTGAGTGTACGTATTCCCGGCTGGGCACAGGGGCAAGAGAACAACCAGGGGCTGTATCATTCAACAGTGACTGAGCCGGTATCCATACAGGTGAATGGGGAACAAATAAAAGCGGTTCCAGTGAACGGATATGTATCTATCAACCGCCACTGGAAAAAAGGAGATAAGATCCGTTTAAGTCTTCCGGTGCAACCACGGCTTATCTTCCCCAGTGATTCTATTCAAACCGTCAAAGGGAAGGCAGTAATAGCCGCCGGACCGGTCATTTACGGCCTGGAGGGTATTGACAACCCAAATCTCGACAAAACGTCGATTAGCCCCAATACGGCCCTCAAAATGGCATATAAGCCAGGTATGCTGGGCGGGGTTAATGTAATTACCGGCAAGGCCATCAGTGGAAAGTCACCGTCATTCGTGGCTATACCGTTTTATTCACTGGCAAACAGGAAAGTCTCCCCATATAAGGTTTGGCTTCCTGTGACTAATTAGCTCAATACCAAAGGCACTGGCTACAGAGGCTAAAAAAACAAATCCTCACCGGTCGACCGGCGAGGATTCAGATACAGATATATGTTGATTTGTTGAACTTATCAGCCTACTAATTCCGCCTGCAGGGACATTTCCAGGTTCAAGGCCCTGCTTACAGGACAACCTAGTTTTGCGCCAGCAGCAATTTCCTGGAATTGCTCGTTGGTAATACCCGGCACTTTCGCTTTCACTACCAGATCAGAACGGGTAATTGTACCATTGTCCAGCGTTACTGCGGATGTCGTTTCCAAAGTTTCTGCTTTAAAGCCTGCTGCTTCAAGGTCAACGGTAAGTTTCATGTTAAAACAACCTGAGTGTGCTGCAGCGATCAATTCTTCCGGATTGGTACCTACACCTTCTTCGAAGCGGCTCTTAAAAGAGTATTGTGTTTTGCTAAGCGCAGTGCTTTGTGTAGTGATGTTACCGTTACCTTCCTTGATAGTGCCATTCCAGATGGCGGTTGCTGTACGTTTCATAGTTCTGTTAGTTTAAGAGTGGCTTGTTTGTTTGTTGATCATTAACTGATGACACAAAATTAAGCCGGAGATACAGGGCAATCAATGCACATTTGGCGATTATTATTGTACTTTTTACCCCACAGCCCTTTTTTGCCGGTTACAACCTTCTTTCCGACTCCTGGATAGGCAGGTCATTAATGCTCGCAAACCTGCGCTGCATAAGGCCGTTCTCATCAAACTCCCAGTTTTCGTTGCCATAAGCCCGGAACCATTGCCCTTCTTTATTCTGGTATTCATATTCAAACCTGACAGCGATCCTGTTATCCATGAACGCCCACAACTCTTTTTTTAATTTATAGTTCAGTTCTTTCTTCCATTTATCTTCCAGGAATTTCTTTGCTTCCTCCCTTCCGTTCAGGAATGTAGAACGGTTCCTCCACTCCGTATCAACACTATATGCCAATGATACTCTTTCAGCGTCCTGTGAGTTCCATGCGTCTTCTGCCAGCTGTACCTTCTGGATAGCTGTTTCTAATGTAAATGGTGGTAACGGATATCTCTTTTCCATGTTATATTTATTTAATTGATTAATGAATTAACTATTTTCCTCGCCCTGTTCACCGGCCACTGGTCTCTGTATAACTGGCTTTCTACAAATGCGCCTTCATATAACAGGTAGATATGATCTGCCAGTTCTGCGTGTTGCAGCAATTCTTTAAAAGATTGCCTGATATTACTTTTATGTGAATGAATGACACTTCTCACCTTCGTATTTTCTACAGGGATCTCGGAAAGAATATTCAGGAAAGCGCATCCACGGAAATCTTCTTTCTCGTTCAGCAGGGCGATGAGATCGAAAGAAGCGAGGATCTTCATTTTGGCACTTCTCTTCTGTGCAGACAATGCCTGCAGTTGTTCTTCTATATAATTGTGACGTTTCTCCAGTACACCTACACACAGATCTTCCTTCGACTTAAAATGCTGGTAAAAGCTGGCTTTAGCCACATCTGCTTCTTCAATGATCTGGTTGATCCCGGTTGAGTTATATCCCTGCCGCAGAAAGAGCTCGTAGGCAGTTTCCAATATCCGCTCCCGCGGTTGTGATGCTTCTTTACTCATGACACAAAGGTAAAAGAATTAGCCAACAAACAGACAAGTCTGTCTATTTATTTTTTCAGGGTGCAGGAAATCCCATTCTAAAAAAATTCAGATTCCCGATGATATGTTCATCTGTTATACTCACCCCTCATTTTGCCACATTCAGCTATTTATTTACCCCATACAACCATTTTAACTTTCCGGTGTTTTACTCTTCGCGCAACTTTGCAAATACGACTAAACTGGACCAACTATGTCTGTATCTGCTTTCCTGAAGAAACGACTTGTTATTATTGCCCTGATCATCACCGGCGGCTTGATCTCTATACAGTTCATCAGGCCTGACATCCCGCATCCGCCTGTTACCGGAGAGATTAAGGCGCCTGCGGATGTTGCGCATATTTTACGGGTATCCTGTTATGATTGCCATTCCAACGAGACTAATCTGAAATGGTTTGATGAAATAGCCCCTGCATCCTGGCTGGTGGCTGGTCATATCAGGGAGGGAAGAAAGGCGTTGAACTTCTCTAACTGGGACAGTCTGGCCCCTGGCGATCAAAAGGCTAATCTCTTTTTATCTGTAAACCAGGCAATGTTCGGAGCAATGCCGCTGCCCTCATACACTTCCTTTCACGGTGATGCCAGGTTAACAGAAAAAGATCTCAACACACTAAAAGCATATGTCGGAAGCCTGGCCCCGCTCAAAATATCGGATACATCACGTATTACCGTGGCGCAACAACAGTTCCGTAAATGGGTCGTAGGTGCGCTTCCCGCTGTTCCGGAGGTAAAACCTGCTCCTAATGGCATTGAGTATATACATAACTACCGTGACTGGCAGATCGTTAATATTACAGACAGATTTGATAATGGTACGATGAGGGTTATCCTGGGCAATGATGTTGCGATAGATGCAATTAATAAGCACAAGACCAATCCCTGGCCCAATGGAACGATCTTCGCTAAAGTTGCCTGGGAAGAGCTGACAGACAGCAACAGTGTTTCCAATACGGGAGAGCTCAAACAGGTCGAGTTTATGATTAAAGATGATAAACAATACGCTCAGACAGGAAGCTGGGGTTGGGCAAGATGGAAAGGGAACGAGCTGAAACCTTATGGCAAAACACTGACGTTCTCCCAGGAATGTATCAACTGCCACAAGCCAATGAAAGATAAAGACCTTGTTTTTACAGAAGCGATGGCGGATGCAGACAGACCTGACAAAGCACTGAATATGCCGCAACAACAGCTGATCAGCTCTGTTATTGATAAAAAGCGGCAGACGCACAGCGTACTTTATGGGAATGCTGTTGCTGTACAATATGCACGGAGCGGCGCCACAGGGCCATATCCCGCCGGGGCAGAACTGAGACTGGCTACATGGTCACAGCAGGAAGACGCACATTGGTTTGGCGCAAAGGTGCCTGAACATCTGCAAACGGTAGAAGTAGTGAAAGTAGGAACAAACATCTCTTATGAAGGATATCAGGCGCCAGGCTGGAAACAGATGCCTGCAGCAGATCATTCAGACAGGATCGATTATATAACACACTTAAAAGCATCGGTGATATTTAATTAAACGCCGTAAAGGTCATCTGGCAGGCACTTCCATTACCAGGAATAATTTGTGCCCTTTACCATGTTTTTCCTAGATTTATACAGACCATCAAAATGCAGTCTTATGAATCAGTTGAAAATAGGATGGGCGGGTCTTGGCAACATGGGCACCCCAATGGTAAAGAACCTCGTAAAAGCCGGTTTCAATGTAAAAGTGTATAACCGCACTGCTGCGAAAGCTACTGAATTGCAGGAGAAGCTAGGCGTACAGGTGGCTACGTGCCCCAAACACCTGGTGGAAGATGTGGACATTGTGATCACAATGCTTACTGATGATGTGGCGTTGAAAGAAGTATATGAGGGGCCTGAAGGCATTCTCTCCGTGACACTTCCCATAGATATGCTGGCCATTGATATGAGCACTGTTTCTCCCGATACTACCAGGCAGCTGGCCACATTATGTGAAGCAGCAGGCATCTGGTATATGGATGCACCGGTATCGGGCAGTGTGAAACCTGCGGAAGAAGCACAACTGGTCATTATGGCCGGCGGGCGACCGGAAGATTTTGAACGGGCAAAACCCATATTTAATGCACTCGGTAAAGCAGCATATCTGCTGGGCGAAAACGGGGCCGGTAATTACGCCAAATTAGCCATTAATACATTCCTCGGCATCACCCTTCAGGGGTTATCTGAAGCCGTTGTATTTGCAAAGAATAACGGTGTCTCTCCCGAACAAATACTTACACTCATCAACGGCGGACCAATAGCCAGTGTTATTTCCAATACAAAGTCCCGCAATATCATCAATCATGATTTCACACCGGCATTCCCATTAAGTCTGCTGGCGAAAGATATCCGGCTTGCAAAGGGCCAGGGAATGGATACGCCGATGGGCAATGCGCTTTTTATTACTCTACAGGAAGCCCTGGCAAAAGGATTGGGAGCCGCTGATATGATCGCTATCTATCAATATCTTGAACACGAATATGCTGTATAAAGCAAAAGCCGGTCTGACGACCGGCTTTGCTCACAACGTGTGTGTGTCTTCTAAGGGATAATCAGGATAATAACGCTTCATCACTCTTAAAATATCAGGTTCTTCAATAAATGTATATAGCAGGTTATTTAATCTTTTTAATGTAAAATGGTCCCGGAAAAGGGGGATACTGGCTGATATCATATGCCTCTGCCCTTATATGTTCCAATACCAGCATTGCGTCGTACGAAAGTGTATCCGTACTTATCTGAGAGCCACTGCTTTCAAACGCTTTCAATACCACAGAAGTTTCATCTGCTTCAGTACTGGCGGTAACAGCAGCCGTTGATTTAAGGTAGATGTACGCTCCCACTATGATCAGCAGCATCACACGCATTAGCATACTGGTTATGCGTGTCATTATTTTATCTTTCATGTCAGGTAAGTTATTGTTCACTGTCCGGTTGTATATTCTTTCAATCCGGTTCGCAAAGTTATCCGGATCCTGTGATTATTTATGCCACCTAATATGGTAGCAGCCTACCCCCAATTAAGGGGATATACCCTGTCAGGGCGTAAATTTTTCGATCTTACGATGCACAGGTTTCACTGTTCGGAGGTATGCATAAATAGCCCGCAGATCGCTGGTATCCATGCCTGAATAGATCTTCCAGGGCATGACACTGTTAAATGTTCCTTTCGGTGCAGGCTGACTATTCACTGTACTATCTGCAAACAATTTAAACTTTGCTACAAACTGTTCTGCCGTCCAGTTACCTATTCCTGTTTCCTTATCGGGCGTAATGTTGGCAGGACGGGTTATTCCACCGGTAGGTAATGGGAACGCATTCCCTCCGGCAAAGACATCTCCGGAATCCTTTCCCTTCACTTTATAGGTATGACAATCCCCACAGCCGGCGCTCATTACCATGTACCTGCCATAAGCAACTGTGTCGCTACGGTCCACATGCGCAATAGGATCTGCAGCGGTCGGCCCCATATTGATTAAAAGGCTGGCCGGGAAATCGATCTGGGTAGGTGGCACGTCATTCGGAATGGGCTTCATTGTACGGAGATAGGCAATGATGGCATAAATATCTTCCGTTTGCATTCTTCTATAGTTGAAGAAAGGCATGATCGGGAAAAGCGTTTTCCCTTCTTTATTCACACCGGTGGTGATGGCGCGGAATATTTCACCATCGGTCCAGGTACTAAGGCCGTAGGGTGTAATATTCTTCGAATAGATCACGCCGGGGAAACCGAACCTTTGATCAAAACGTATGCCTCCGGCACCCAGGGAATCGGGGAAAATAGGTCCGGCAAGTTTAGAGAAATCACGTTGTGAATGGCAGTCTACACAGGCGGCTACATTGTTCACCAGGTACCTTCCCCGTTCTATCCTGGCAGGGGTCCGTTCTATGGTAATGTCCGGGGCTGCTCCTACATTCGGGAGCGCAAATCTGAGGTAAGCATAACCACTGATAATAAATAAAGCAGCTAGCAATACAATGGTGACTAATGCACGCAGGATTGTTTTCTTGTTCATATAAAGTTATGGTTGTTGGTTCTCGAACTATTCATCGGATCGTGACCACAAAGTTATTGCCGCGTGTATGTTGTTGTTGCTACCTAAAACGGTTGCAAAACATCCCCATATGAGGGGATAATGAAGATATGACTGTTGCAGGTTTAGGAGCTATCATATCATTGATCACTGATTTTCAGATAGTAGTTACCGTAAGGTGGTAATACCTGTGAATAATAACATTAAATGATATCAAAAATCAATATCATTGCAAACGAATTTTGAGTATAACCATATTCTGAAGCCAACTTAAATATCCTGGAATGACCAAATTGAAACTCGCGCTCTTAATGAGCTTATCCCTGTTTATCGCCTGCAGTAAAGACACAAAAGACGATACTGTTCCCGATCCTACTCCCGGTGGCGGAGGTAACGGAGGCGAAAACGAAGTTGTTTATGAAGCACCTAAAACCGGCAAAAAAGGTGCAGACTTCAGCACACAAACCGTTTATGGTACCTGGTATGCAAACGTTGTGGGATTGAAAAGCCATTGGTTCTATACATGGGGCACACCGTTACCAGCTAAGACAGTACCGCAGAACTGCGAGTTCGTATCGATGTTCTGGGGCAAAGGCAATGTAACCGATGCGCAGATAGACTCTGTGAAAAAGATGAAGGCCTCCGGCACCGTGAAATATGTATTAGGTTTCAATGAACCCGACCTTGCCGATCAATCCAAACTGACTGTGGATGAAGCACTGGCACTCTGGCCTAAACTGGAAAGCATCGGTCTCCCATTGGGAAGTCCTGCTGTTGCATGGCCTACAGTGACATGGCTGAGTGAGTTTATGGACAAAGCTGCCAAGCAAAAACGCCGTGTAGACTTTATTTGTGTGCATATGTACGTAGGACTTGACGATGTACACTTTGAACATCTGTTACAGGAGATCTATGACAAATATAAAAAGCCTATCTGGATCACGGAATTTGCAACAGTGGATAACGATGCAAAAACCATAGAAGAGAACGACTATACACCGGAAGAGGTACTCGCATTTATGCAACGTTTGCTGCCCAGACTGGAGGCTTTGCCGTTTGTACATCGTTACTCCTGGTTCTCCGGTTCTCCTACCAGTACAAGGTTATGGCCTTCCGCACTTTTTGCTGCTGATGGTAAACTCACTACACTGGGTCAGTGGTATGCCGATTACAAACCTAATACACAGGTAAAATAATCACAGCTTCTTATAAAACGGAGCCCCGCGCCAATACTGACGCGGGGCTCCTTATTTTTATAAACAGATGTCAATGATCTTAATAAAACCTGGGCAATGGGTTTAAGGTCAGGTTACCACGCTGATGCCAATATGGATAAATGGTAGGAGCATCACTTGCGGCGTCCAGTTTCTTCAACTGATCAACAGTTAAATTCCATCCAACTGCTGCAAGGTTCTGTTTCAATTGTTCCTCGTTCCTGGCCCCGATAATGATACTGGATACTGTGGGTCTCTGCAATACCCAGTTGATCGCCACCTGTGCAATAGTTTTGCCTGTCTCTGCGGCTACCTCATCCAACGCATCAACGACTTTATACAACAGCTCATCCGGAACTGCAAATGAAGGTACAGGACTGCCACCCTGCGCTACGCGGCTATCGGCAGGAAACGGCTGATTACGACGGTATTTGCCGCCCAGCATACCGGCAGCCAGCGGGCTCCATACCAGCGCGCCTACCTTCTGGTCAAGGCCGAGCGGCATCAGTTCCCATTCGTATTCCCTGTTCACCAGCGAGTAATAGACCTGGTGGGCCACATACTTGTTCCACCCATATCTTTCGGAAACAGACAAAGACTTCATCAGGTGCCATCCGGAGAAATTGGAAGCTGCGATATAGCGTACTTTCCCACTCTGTATCAGATCGTCCAGGCTACGTAACACTTCCTCTACAGGTGTATTTCCGTCAAAACCATGCATATGATAGATATCGATATAATCGGTGTTCAACCGTTTTAAGCTGGCTTCGACATTCCTGATGAGCTGAAAACGGGAAGAGCCCTGGAAATTGGCGCCTGATGCGTTACTCATCGGGAAAGTCGATTTTGTGGAAATAAGTACCTGGTTACGCTTCCCGGCAATCGCTTTTCCCAGGATCTCTTCAGACATACCGTCGGAATAAGTGTTTGCAGTATCAAATAAATTAACGCCGGCATCCAGGCAAAGATTAACCATCCGTGCAGCTTCGTCTCCATGTGTACTACCCCACGCCTTAAAGAACTCGGTACTTCCACCGAATGTAGCTGTGCCAAATGTTAATACAGGCACCTGCAATCCTGATCCTCCTAGAAATCTATATTCCATATCTATTTACGTTAATCAATTAAAAAATCGGATATCCTTACAAATATCACATTTCCCTCCTTTCGGAGCTTTGTAAAAATGATTGATATACATGTAAAAATAGGGGAAGCAAAGCGTACCCGTCCAGCTGTCTTCAAAAAATAGCAGGGACTGCCACAAGTACAGGTACGGCACTTTTGCATATTTTTTGTGTGACCATAGGTAACTAACAATATAAATTATGGCAACGTTTTCAGAGCTTATAAATAGTGATAAACCGGTATTAGTAGATTTCTTTGCAACCTGGTGCGGTCCCTGTAAGATGCAGGCCCCTATCCTGGACCAGCTGAAGCAGAAAGTAGGTGATGCCGCTACGATCATTAAAATAGACGTGGACAAAAATCCTGCTGCCGCCAATGCTTATCACGTGCAGGGAGTTCCGACGCTGATCCTTTTCAAGCAAGGGAAGATAGTTTGGCGCCAATCTGGCGTAGTTCCGGTGAATAATCTGGAACAGATTGTCAGGCAGAACGCCTGACAGTTACCCTTATTTCTGACTATCCACCCATTCCCCTCCTCCAACCACTTATACCCTCAAAAACTCATTTTATGCCTTTTCCTTCCACCGGAGGGGCTGTAGCCGCTACCTTCACAATATCATTACTACCGTTTTAAAAAGTGAGGTTATGGTGAAGGCTGCACAGACGGCTGCGTTGAAATACGCTTATTTCATCCATGCTGCGTACCAGGTCAGGGAGCAGAGTCCGTTACAGGAACAATACCCGTTTTTCCCGGCGGGTTATACATTGGTGTATAACATTCATATGAAGGATGCCAATAAAGGGAAAGGAGGATTAATCTATTGCGGGTTCCTCGCCAAAACCAATTTCTCCCCGGACTCACCAGCCACCTATGTGCTGGCGCTCAAAGGGACGGAAAATTATCTCGACTGGGCGGAAACACTGGATATACTGCCATCCCCTGGTCCATTTGGTAATAATAGCGGCAATATCGTATCAGGCTTCCTGGATATGTTTAACAATATGACCTTTTCGGATCCGGGGCAGAGTAAGCCCAAAGGATTACTGAAGTATATCAGGTATAGCATTCGTTATACGGATATGCAGTCGGAAGATGATGCACAACCTATGGTTTGTACCGGCCATGGCGTCGGTGCTGCGATGGCGACTTTATTTGCAGCGGGAGATGCTTATTCGCTTTTTCCCTGCCGCTCTTATACGTTCGGCTCTCCCTGTGTAGGTGATCAGGCATTTGTTTCTTTTTATAAAACGCTCATCACAACCAGCGAGCGCTATTATAATCTGCCCGACCTCGTGCCAACTATGCTGGATGCATTTGGCTACGACCATGTGCACAGTGGTATTCCACTGGATTCACTGGAAGATTCTAAGATCAGCTGGTTGCCTGGCTCTACGCATTCACTTAACACATACATGTACCTGTTAGGGGCCGGTCCGTCGGTGTTGCACGGTAATAACCTTATCTCGAATATAGACGATGACGTCATTATAAAAAAACTGAGTTTTCGTAGACGATATTAGTACACTATGGTTATGTTAATCAGGAAGGAAAGCCGCTTCGTTTATACGAGGGGGCCTTTTTTTTGGAGGTTGCTAAATGCGAAAACCGCGCCTCCTTTAGTAAGGAGAAGCGGTACGCCCCTGTTCTATATGAATTATATGACGATTAAGATTGTTTAAACCAGTGCCGGAGCAGCAGGAAAATCAACCGGGACCTTTGTAATACCGTGCAGGTAGTTAGTAACCATTTTGTCGCCTATCAGTACAACTGTATCCACCAGATTTTCGTTGGTATAACCTACCACAAAGAAACGATCAACCAATGCAGGTTCTGGTTTGCCTTTATTTTCAACAGCGCTTTTTACAAGACCGGCCAGTGCATCCAGTTTAGGATCGAATGAAGCACCACCTTTACGGATCTCGATGATCTGTTCATCTGTAAAGCCATTCAGTTTACCAATGTATGTATGTGCAGCCAAACAATATTCACATTCATTCACCTGGCTTACTACCAGATTCACTACTTCTTTTTCTTTCGCTTTCAGAGAGCTTTTGCTGCTCTGCAATGTCAGGTAAGCACCCAGTGCGTTTTCGGAATGAGCCAATGTAGCGTACAGATTAGGAACCTTGCCGATACCTTTCTTCAAATTGTCAAACAACACCTGGTTAGCGGGACTTACTTCTTCTCTTGTAGGAACGTTAAATGTTTTCATTTTTATAAGTTTGATCTGTTTTGTTCGTCGTTATTGACGATGTAAAATTGCAACAAATTCAAGCCGCTAAAAATGGACATACTTCCCTAAGACTTGTATTTTTTTCCCTAAGGCTTGATAGAGCCATACTTTCCATCAAAGAAATCCCGGTAAGCCTCGGCTATTTCCTGTCTGTTGTTCATCACAAAAGGACCTTGTGCAATAAACGGTTCGTTCTGGGATGCGCCTCCAAACACCAGGATATCTATTACATATGTCTCTTTATTAGAAAAAATGAGTTCATCACCGCCAAAATCAAAAACGGTCAACCTTGAAGGGCCTTGCCGTTGTCCGTTTACCATGGCTTCTCCGGCTGGTACGAACACGGCAAATTCATACCGCTTTTCTACCGGCATCTTGTACTTCGCTCCCGGGTTCAGGCGCAGGTGACAAATGAAGTGGTTATTATAAACAGGCACCGGGGACGTATCTGTTCCCATATTGCCGATCAGCAATTTCGCGGTGCCCACATCATCCGGCAGGGTAATGGAAGGGAAGTCTGATCTGTCCAGGAACATATATACAGGCGTTTCTCCCTTGTTGGCCGCAGGCAGGTTGATCCACCATTGGATGGCATGTAAAGGGCGCCCCTGGGTCGTATTACGGGGTATTTCTTCATGGAGGATGCCATTACCGGACATCAGCCAGTGTGCGTCGCCGGCTTTGGCGGTGGCGCGGTTTCCATAACTGTCAGCATACTCCATTTCTCCATCCAGGATGTAGCTGAAAGTAGCCACTCCCCGGTGAGGATGTACATGTTTTCCGGCTTCTGAGGGCTGTTCACCGGATACATTACTGACGGGGCATATCTGATCTATTAATACAAAAGGGCCAATTGCTTGAACATACCGGTTAGGGAACAGGTGATTGATCGACAGCGGGCCCACTTTTGTACTTCTACCTTCAAGGGTAGCCAACAATGCTTTTTCCATTTACGTTATTTTAAGCTTCACTTGGGACTTAATACCCGACATAAGGGCTGGCTGCAAGGGCATGCCAACGGATAGTTTTCACAACTTTTTATACAGTGGTCTGGCTGTTTAAACAAAGGTAACCATATACTTATCTATGCCGAATGACATTTGCCGAAAAATAGACTTGACATTTATCAACCGGCGCTGACAAGATAAGTTCTGAGAATTTTTAAAAAGAATTTTATCCTGCGCAAAAAGAGTGCGCACACACATTACAACTTTGTATCATCAAACAAACAATAACGGTCATGAGATTCAATTTTATTAAAACTACGAAGCCGGTTACGAACCACGAAAACGCGAAGGCATATACGCTTATGCCGGAGCTGGAGCTATACAGTGCTGTAGTTACCGCATCTCTGCAGGACCAGTTTTATGAGAAAACCACAGATAAGCTGGAACGTATCCGGTCCCTGATCGCTAAGACCGATCCTGCTTTCGTAGCAAGACTTGCGGTGTATACACGTGAAAAGATGTACCTGCGCTCAGTACCAATGGTACTGGCAGTTGAACTGGCACGGATACACAAGGGCGATAACCTGGTAAGCCAGATGACGGGTCGTGTTGTTCAGCGTGCAGATGAGATCACGGAATTGCTGGCATATTATACACTGGCCAACAACAGGACAGAGGAAAAGAAACTGCATAATCTGAGTAAACAGTTACAGAAAGGATTGGCTATTGCGTTCAATAAATTTGACGAATACCAGTTCGCAAAATATAACCGTAAAACAGCAGTGACCTTAAAAGACGCACTGTTTGTCGTACACCCGAAGGCGAAAGACGAGTCACAACAATTGCTATTTAACAAGATAGCAAAAGACAGCCTGGAAACGCCTTACACCTGGGAAACAGCATTATCTGCTGCGGGTAAGACAACCTACGAGTCTGCAAACCACAAAAAAAAGGCTTTCAGAAAGGTGTGGGAAGATCTGATAGACAGTGGTCAGCTGGGATATATGGCAACATTACGTAACCTGCGTAATATGCTGGATTACGACGTCAGCGCAGAACACCTGCAAAAGGTATGTGCAATGCTGTCTGACAAAAATGCCGTACTGAAATCAAAGCAGCTACCTTTCCGTTATCTGTCAGCTTACAGGGAGCTGAGTAACATACAGCATGGTATGATCATCAGCATCAAACGAGCATTGGAGAACGCTTTACAAACGAGCGTACAGCATCTGAAGGGCTTCGATGTAAAGACCCGTGTAGTGATTGCCTGCGACGTATCCGGTTCTATGCAGAAACCGGTTTCGGCTAAGAGTTCAGTAAAGCTGTATGATATCGGACTGCTGTTAGGAATGCTGTTACAGCATAAGTGTGAATACGTTACCTCCGGTATGTTCGGGGACACCTGGAAGATCGTGAATATGTCTCCGGATAATATTCTTGGTAATGTAGACGAGTTCTATCGCCGGGAAGGGGAAGTAGGATATGCAACAAACGGATACCTGGTACTGGCTGACCTGATCAAAAGAAAGCAGATTGCTGATAAGATCATGCTTTTCACTGATGGACAGCTGTGGGATAGTACGTCTAATTACACTGCACAAACATCAAAACCGAACACCATGTCGGCGATGTGGGAAGCGTACAAAAAGATAGCGCCAAACGCGAAGTTGTATCTCTTTGATCTTGCCGGGTACAATACAGTACCACTGGACGTACGGAGAAATGATGTATTCCTGGTAGCAGGATGGAGTGATAAAATATTCGAGATCATGGATGCCATTGAAAAGGGTAGCGACGCTATCACAGAGATTTCCGGCCTTGCTTTATAGCAGTTCATTTTTTGTAACCTCATAAAACATCCCTCCAAAAGGGAGGGATGTTCAAGAAAAAGCAGGTGTCGTTGGTAAGCATTACTTCGTATGGTTCCGGAGGTTCGTGGGTTCGAGTCCCACTCTGCTCTGACAAGAGCGGATAGCTCAGATGGGTGAGAGCACCGGAAAGAAAAACATGTTTATCGTTTGTTACCCTGCTTTATTCTTTTAAATTCTTCAGAATGGGTGTCGTTCAGGAAAGTGTTACTTCGCCATTGCTCATGCCGTTGATGGTTTGCAGCTGCCAGAGAGCAGCGGAACCGTCAATCACTTCCGGCTATTGCCCCATTCTGTTTTTTAAACTTCTTTAAGAAGGGTGTCGTAGGTAAGCGCTACTTCGGTTCGATTCCTTCTGCCTCATAGGTGGAACGCTCAACTTGGTGAGCAGTATAAACGGTTTCCGCTTTTTACCTCTTCTTAATTTTCATTAAGCTCTTTTAAGCCAGGTGTCGTAGGAAAGTGTTACTTCGTGTGTCGGGGGTTCGAGTCCCTCTCTGCCGAAAGGTGGATAGCTCAGTTGGTAGAGCAATAGTCACTTCCGCTTTTTACCCTGCCTTATTTATCTTCTTTAAGCCGGATGTCGTAGATAAGCGTTACTTCGTTCTGAAATCTGCATACGGGGGTTCGATTCCCTCTTCGCCCGAAGTAGGGAGAATGGCTGAGATGGTTAAGCACAGAACGCTTCCCGGATGTTACTCCGGCTTATTTATTTTCTTAACGGGTGTCGTTAGTAAGCGTTACTTCGATTCAAGCGGTGGATGAGGGTTCGACTCCCTCTTCGTTGCAAAGCGAATAGTTTAATGGTAGAACAACTGGATAGTTGCTTACACCTTATTACCCCGTTATCTTTTTAATACCTACTTAACAGGTGTCGTAGGAAAGCATTGCTTCGACTCCAAACCAAAGTGGCTTCCGCTTATTACCCTGTTTTATTTAATTATTGCGATCATTTCTGCATAGAAGTGATCGCTTTGTTTATGCATTATGAAATAAATAAAAATAATAATGTATACTTGTAGTCTGTTACGGCAAGTAACGGAGATAAACCAGTAGTTCAGTTGGAAGAACACCTCCCTTTCACGGAGGAGGTCACGGGTTCGATTCCTCGTCTGGTTTACAGATAAAGTCTTCAGGTCGAAAGATTTGAAGGCTTTTTTTTACCATAAACTGAAAGAAGCCTTTGTGCGGAAAAACTGGATCAAGTTGAAAACCTGGAGATTGTGTGTTCAGCATAAATTTCAGAACGTCCAAACAAGACAAATTCTATCCGTTACCTCTTGTGTTGCAGTCCTGAACCGGATGGCTTTGACAATCCGGCAATTTCCCGATAATAGGCTCCCCCAGTATAATTATCCTTCTACAGTGTTCTGATAGGCTTTCTATCGGCTTTATATAAGGCTATTAAAAGGTTACCAAAAGGGTATTAAGAGGTCATTTATATATCAAATCGATATTGAAGTGACCTTTAAATGATATTTTGATGTCCATTTAGTATCCTTATACGTACCTTTGAGAAACGATACAGGAAACTTGTATTACTAACCTCAAAACGACCTTTTTATGGCCATTGTTAAAGACAATATCCTCATGCAGCTGGTGCGGGGCACCCTCGGCAAACAGATCACGATCTACGAAAGGAACGGGCAGATCATTATGGCGAAGAAACGTGGCCCTTCAAAGAAAAAGCCTACACAAAAGCAGCTGGAGGCAAGGCATAAGATGACCATTGCTTCGATGCTCGCGCAGCAAATGCTGGAAGATCCGCAGATAAAGGCTTATTATCAGTCGCTGGCAGGGCCGGGGCAAAATGCTTATAATATAGCGGTAAAGGATGCTTACCGCAGCCCTGAAGTCCAAAATATCCGATTGAAAGGTGATGAAGTTGTAGTGACTGCCGAAAATGAGTTCCGGGTAGCAGAAGTGGAGATAAAGGTAGTAGACACGGATGGTGTTATTACCGAGAGCGGTCGGGCGGTTTTAGGCCGGAACGGCGTAGATTGGTATTATAAAGCCACTCTACTGCCAGCAGGCAGTAAAGTCATTGTGGTAGCGAGAAATTTACCGGGGAATCGAACGGTGAAGGAATTGCTGATTACATAAAAACGTCTTCAGGGTTTATGAATGGCTTCTTTCTGGTTAAGAAACATTCTCAAATACGTTTTAATTTACCAGCCTGACATGGATTATTTGGTATGTGTTGTTCCACATTAAAAGTGGGTAGGCGTAGCCGTGATTTCAACTTAATCCATCAACGGTCAATGCGAACATGTATTGGCTGATAAAGCCCCTCTTGCCGAAAAATAAGTCAGGACTCCCTTAATAGCCTGATTAGCCCTATATTTAAACCTGAAATAGATGCGACCCATGAAACAGGATTTCCCTATTGCCACCTTTCTTGAAATAAAACGGAACCTCGGTGCAGCACGTAATCATCTGGAAAAAGAGAAAGCCGCATGGAGAACAGTTAGAAATACCCTGACAGAAGCAGAGAAAGATGAGCTGGACAAACAGTTTAAAGCTACCTTTGAAAATGTGGAACAGACGGGAAATGACAGGTCCGTCACTAAAGCACAGGACACCCTCCATTCATTACAGCAGCTGGTAAAAAAAGGTGCTTCCGCGCACCTGATGGGCAACAGCGAGAACGGACCATACAATCTGGCAATGCTCATCGTAGACATCGCCTCCATCAATGATAAAGAGGAACTCCGGATTGTAGCCGACATTATCAGAACAACTATCATTGCAGATGCAGATCTCTTTTCACAGGAAGCATATTGGGGAAATGGGGGAATTAACGCGTTGGAATGGCTTTGTATTCTTCTGGCACATGGTATAGATCAGGAGTATACCGATCTGCGTACTATCGATCAGTACCATTGCTGCTACAATATATTCCCCATGCTGGCAGATCAGACACAGGCTATTAAAAAAGAGTATGCTTCGCTCCACCCCTTTGATGATTTTCTGATTTCCTTGCGGGTATCCCCTCAGGTAACAGACCTTCAGGAAAAAATAATACTGCACATCATATGTCTGGATTGGGCTCCGCTAGCAAAAGTACAGGAATATTTTGGCGGCTCTTTTTTTCGCAGGCTCGCTATATTCAACATTGATTGGCTGACTATGCTCTATCCGTTTGAACATGAACACTTAAAATCTTACATAGCAGCCGTATTGCAAAATTTAGATCCAACGAATGTAAAATATCTTCTCAACAGCTTTACCATTGATAATAAAACCCGGAAACATTTCAGGGCGTGCTTTTCTCAAAGGCCTCATTGGCTATTAAAACATATTGTCAGCAGTATACCTGATATTATCTTCGACCTGATCAGAAGAAATGAAAAAGAGCTGCTGGCCCCATTCCTGAAACATTATAAGCGGGAGCTGGTTATGCTGCAGAATAAAAACGGCCATACGCTATTGCAGCATGCAATGACATCAAGAGGAGTAGTGGAAAATACAGTTCAGTTGTTGCGTCAGGCAGGGCTAGTTCAGAGTAAATGATACTACCTGGTCCTTCAGGAGGACGTATAGTGTTGCGTCATTGACATAATAAGATAAAACGTTCCGTTTATCTACAGGAAGATAAAAGCTACCTACATAACTGCCCGTTTCAATGTGATAGGTATCGAGCACAGGATACTGTCTGAATGTATCTGCTTTCTCATTATCTGCCTGAAGCTCTGATTCTACAAATAGTAGCTGGTCATTCGCAAAAGCACGTTTATTCACCTTTGCACGAGGCTTAGATGCATATAACTTCTGCATGTCACCGGAAGCCCTGTTTGTAACTTCAATATCACTATTAAAAACAGTGTCAATAGTAGGATGTTTGTAGCGCAACCGGATATTGTTATCCATACAGTAAATACCATTTTCAAAATAAGGTATATAAAACAGGCGGTCCTTTTTTGTATTACTACACAGGATCCCATCACTGGAGAAACCTGCATCTGCTTTTTCAGATAGTATATCAGACTGGCGCTGCTCCCCATTATGGGTATTAATGCGCATGAACACGGGTCTTGGGCTACCAGGCATAAATCCTCTTATTACCACTGATGAATCGGACAGTTGCAGAGACTTCACAAACGGCCCTTCAGATAGTTTTACAGAATCAAATGCTGCTGCCTGTATGCCTTTAGAAAATACATTCCCGCTATTATACTCATGTACATAAATATGGCCTGCACCTGCAAAGAAATTAACCGGGGGCTTGAGTTGTTTATTAACATTTAAATGCACAGTATCTATGATACGCAGATCACCGTCAAGACGATACACCTGGCGATGTGAGGGCTCGGATAAATAGAGGCTATCACCAGCTCCAAATAATCTTTCACCGGCAAATGGCAACTGATATGAATGTTGCTGGCGAAGCGTCAATTTAAGCCACTGCCTGTTAAAACCATTTTTCTTATCGTTGGGCATGCCTGATACTGCCACCAGCAAAGCCAGGCAACCAAGAGCCAGCAGCATTGTGCAACAGATCAAAATTAGCGTTCGTTTCATATTTATAAAGCATACAGGAAAACAGAGACTACCCGAAAGTAGTCTCTGTTAATTACTTAATAAAGAATTACAGATCAGTCATAAATACTTCCCAAACGTATGTCTTTCCTTGTGACTGGAATGTAGTTGCGCAGCAGAAGTATCCGTCGCCGCTACAGTTGCTGGCGCTATTTGCATCAGCTACGCTTTTTACTGAGTTACCGAATGACAGGACGAGGTTACCGCCATAAGTAGCGGTACGATCGGACGGCAGTCCGGGAATAGTAACTGTACGGTAACACGCGTCTTGTGTTTTTTTAATGATTGTGCCTGCATTAGTAGAGATGGTTAATCCAACGGCAGCTACAGCTACCAGCGCAGCAAAACTGATTTTCATCTTTTTCATGTGTTAGCTTTTTATGATTAGGAATTAATAACAACCACAACTGGTTGCCTCTGCTTATACAGGAGGAGAGGGTCCTGTTTTATTGATCAATAAAAGAGTTAAGACAATGAAATAGTTTGCCTGTTCAGTACAGCTATCCGGCTTTGCAGCAATATGGCGATCGCTGTAAGCAAGGTTAACATACAATTGACTACAAGGTGCTGTTCCCAGGTTAACAGTTCAATAATTCCGCCACAACTACACGGGAGATCATAGGCATAATGCAACATAACATATACATAACCAGTGAACAGGGTCATCAGAAACAATGATGCATATAAACCTGCTACACGCGTTCGTCTGAAGATCAGCAATGCAGCTATCACAAGCTCGCCCGCAGGTAGCATCATGGCTACCAGTGGTGCTATATGTTGCAGAAAAGGAGAACGGCCGGTTTCGAAACTGAATTTGTCATAATGGATCAGTTTATTGAGGCCAGTATAGATCCACAGTAAAAGCAATACAGCAGTAATTGCTTCAATGGTTAAATTGAAAGCCCTGAGTTTCATATGTTCAGTGTAAAATGAAAAACAGCTGGCGAGACTAGTGTTTCATTAGCGTTTTGTAATGGATTTCTTTAATGGATTTTTCTTATGGTCAACAGGTCAACTTCACGTGGTTACTTACTTAATAAAAGTAACAAAACCGGATGAGAATTACAATACTTTTTTAACAGCTGACAAGCAAATGACCTAACGCTGTTATGATCTTACCGGCATTCGTCCAGCATAACGCATTAATGAGCTGTATAGCAAAGCGATATTTCGTATATGAGATGTAGTTATTATTAACAGGTAATGAAACCAAACAACGAATTATTTCTACGAATGATAACTGCATTATTTTTTTTTAGTGCTAACTAATTGTCTTACTGTTTATTTAATCAACACAATAAAAAAACATAAGGTCGCTTGCGCAACGAATTAAATTAAAGTATATCTTTATTCACGTTACCCGTTATGCATAACATTAACAGAAACCATTAACACATTTACGTAAACAAAACCCGACAAAACAAATTATTTTATGAAAAAAATGTTGCCCATTGCGATGCTGACAGCATGCGCACTATTATCCTCTAGCCTGGTTTCAAATGCTCAAACTATCAAGGCTGACAAAGCACCATGTACGGACACTGTAGCTGTTAATCCAGTTGCCGTTAATGCAGTTGCTGCTAATGCTGTTGCTTTACCACCATTAACCTGGCCTATTACCGGTACTTATGGCGCTTTCACTTATTCCATTTCTGGCACAAACAACATTTACTTCTATCAGAATGGAAATTTTGTAGCTTATTATAACTTCACTCAGGAAGGAGGAAAACAGGAATGGCGTGCGACTATTGACAGCAGTGTAATTTCTGGCCTGTTCACTGTAATCCTGAACATTTATGGCACACCAGAGCAATACAATCTGACCTTCTGGGACTTTTGATTGCAATCGGTAGGAGGAGTTATTTAACGATAACAACACGCTATCAATACGTAATTTTAAAAGGGGCTGACCAATACTTTTGGTCAGCTTTTTTTTTACTACGCATGACCAGTGCGTAACCACAAACTATCTTTGTTTTATCAAACGATGATAGCAGAAAACCCTACCATTGTTTGTTAATAAACCCCAAAACTCATGATAATACCCCGACTCAGTTAACCATTAGTTGAACCCCAACCTGCACAACTGAAATACAGTCATCTGTTTCTTATGATGGTGGTCAATGTGGCCGGGCTACGCCTGTCCCCATTGGCCACGGTGCGGGGCTTAACTGTCTAACAATGAACTTGTGACAGATCTTACCGAATTCAGTTACTACCTGCTCAAATAGTCCTGTTACCTAAACCCTGAAATGTTAACGGCCTCACTATCAATGCAAGCGGCAGGAAATCTGTTGCTATGCAATGATAGAAGTGAGGCCGTTTGTAGCGCTCTGATATTTACTTTATAAACGTAAATGTCTTACACGTATCACGTGTAACAGTCTTATCCAATGTGTTACTCCTCTGTGATGCAGCATAAACACCAGGACGATCAGCAACCCCAGTATTCCTTCCACAAACACCACTACTCCCACACCATAGAAATGCGCCAGGTATCCTATCAGCAAACTGCCGATAGGCAACATACCCTGGTAAGACATGATATAATAACTCAGCGTTCTCGCTCTCATCTCTGAAGAAGCATGTGTTTGCAGGTAAGTATTGATAGCTGAGTTCTGGATCATCAGTCCTGCACCTGTAGCTGCTGTTGCTACCAGTGCCAGGAACATCGAAGATGAAACTGCGAGTCCAAGCAATGCCACGGCAAATACGGTACTGGACATTACCGTCATCCTTACCAGGTCACGGCCGGGTTTAAGCGTAGCCATAAAAACTGCTCCGAACAATGCGCCTAGTCCTGCTGCACTCTCAAACCAGCTGAAAGTGGTTGCATCTCCGTGGAAAACATCTTTAGCGAAAACAGGCAATAACGTTGTATATGGGATCACCAGAAGGCTGGATGCCGCCAATAAAAGGATCAGGGAAGAAAGGTCGGGGGATTCCTTCAGATATTCATATCCCTTACGCAGGTCCATCCAGATATTCACCTCCGATCTGGAGGCAGGGATCAGTTTCAGCTTCATCATCAGCAAACAGCAGATCACTGCAATAAAGCTCAGGAAATTGACCAGGAAACAGACATCTTCTCCCAGGGAGCTGAGTATGATACCCGCCAGCGCCGGTCCCACTAACCGGGCTGCGTTGAAGGCGGAAGAGTTCAGGGCGATAGCATTCGGCAGGTCTTCTTTGTCATCTACCAGGTCAACCATCAATGCCTGACGGGCAGTGGTATCAAAAGAATTGATCAGCCCCTGCATCAGGCTTAATGCCGAGATCCAGGCAATACTGTAGTAATTCAGCCATACCATGGCCGCCAGGGCACCGGCTTGGACCATCAGGGCGATCTGTGTGACCATGACCACCTTAAATTTGTTATGTCTGTCTATAAAACTGCCGGCGAATGGCGCCAGCACAAGTGAGGGTATCAGACTGAGAAAAGTGACCAGCCCGAGTAAAAAAGCGGAGCCTGTAAGGCGGTATACCAACCAACTGATGGCTACCCGCTGCATCCATGTACCTATTAATGATATGGCTTGTCCTGTAAAGTGAAGTCTGAAGTTATGGTGTTTAAGTGAACGAAATACTGACATGTTAATAAAGTAAATTAATAAAGCTACTTTACAAAAGTACGACTTTTTAGCCAGATAGATGTAGGACAAGGTAGTATAGGTAGTTAAATAAATGTAAAGTAACTTTGCAAATTGATTTTCTTATATGCCTACTAAAACTGATGAAGTAGCAGCGTCATTACGGAGTACGGTCACTCGCCTCGTAAGACAGCTACGCAAACAAAATATCTCGTCCGACTTCTCCAATGCAGAGCTTTTAACCATGGGACTGCTTGACCAGCATGGTAAACTCCTCCCCTCCGCATTGGCCGACATGGAACGGATCTCGGCACAGGCCATTTCCCAGATCCTTAACCGGCTGGAAGAAGCCGGCTGTGTGAACCGGGTCATGGACGAAACCGACAAACGGAAGTCGGTCGTATCCCTGACGGAAAAAGGCACCGAATATCTCTACGAGAATAGGCGTATTAAAGAAGAATGGCTTGTAAAAGCCATGGATAAGTTATTTTCGGCGGAAGAGCTGTCGCTCATCGAAGCCTTCCTCCCTCTCCTACAAAGATTGGCTGAATACAACGGATAACCACTCACATATGAAAGCACATCATTATACAATGACCACCCGGTGGACGGGTAATACTGGCAGCGGAACCGCCAGTTATCAGTCTTATGAACGCAGCCACGTTCTTCAGACCGATGGCAAGCCCGAGATTCCCGGCTCGTCCGACCCTTCATTCCGGGGCGACAAGACCCGGTACAATCCGGAGGAAATGCTGGTCGCGTCTCTCTCCTCCTGCCACATGCTATGGTACCTGCACCTTTGCTCGGCAGCCGGTATCGTTGTAATTGATTATGTTGACCATGCCACCGGTACCATGACAGAAACTGCAGATGGCGGCGGATATTTTTCAGAAGTGACCCTGCATCCCGAAGTGACTATCACCGATGCTTCCCTGACAGACAAAGCCAATGAACTGCATCATGAAGCCAATGAGCTGTGCTTCATTGCCAATTCTGTAAAATTCCCGGTACATCATCAACCCACCTGCAAAGTACAGGCATAATGCCTGCTTGAAACGTCAGGAGTACTAAGTAATGGAACTCATTCCCGGAAATCCCTTTTTGGGTGCAAAGCCCCATTTCTGCCCAAAAGTTGATAAAAAAGCATAAAAACCGGGTTAAAAAAAGACTAAACAGGCCTTTTCGTATTACCGTACAAGTATTTTAACATTTGCGTAGCGATAAAATTATCTAATTTTATATATGTTATAACGCAGGCGCTTATACCAAACTTTTCTTCTTATGAAAAGGATACTCACAACTGTATTGGTAGTTTTTACTTTGGGACTGGTTATCACACTGTACGCCTTCAGGGACGATACTCCCGCACTGCGTTCCGGTGATGTCATTTTTCAGACCTCTATGTCGCCACAGTGCCATGCCGTACGGCTGGCCACCCGTTCCAAATTCAGCCACTGTGGTATGATATGGAAAAAAGGCGATAAAGACTATGTACTGGAAGCGGTACAACCGGTAAAAATAACACCGCTGGACGAGTGGATCTCCCATGGAGAGGGAAAGAAATACGTGATCCGGCGCCTGAAAAATGCAGACAGCGTGCTGACGCCTGTAGTGTTGGACAAGATGGAGGCCGAAGGAAAGAAAATGCTGGGGAAATCTTATGATGGGTTCTTCGAATGGTCTGACGATCAGATATATTGTTCTGAACTGGTATGGAAGATCTACAAAAGAGCAGCAGGAATAGAGGTAGGCAGACTGCAAAAGATAAAGGACTTTGACTTGACCAGCAAGCCTGTGCAGCAGATTATCCGGGAACGTTACGGCGACAATCTTCCTGTAAATGAAACAGTTATCTCACCGCAGAGCATTTACGAAAGTAGTCTATTTGTAACCGTTGTAACGAAATATGGCAAAAAATAGTATTATCTTCAGTAACTTTGCAGTACAGGTCTGGTTTAACCAGTGAGAACAAGGTTCGATTTTTTATATCAACGGCGTAGTACCGTTTATTCCAATCCTATGAATATGAAAAGAATTTCTACATCCCTATTGCTATCCGTAGTGTTTTCCCTATCCGCTGCAGGACAAAACTATAAACAGGATTTTGAAAAATTAAGT
The DNA here is from genome assembly GCF_003182155.1 of Chitinophaga sp. S165. Lineage (GTDB taxonomy): Bacteria > Bacteroidota > Bacteroidia > Chitinophagales > Chitinophagaceae > Chitinophaga. Next base: position 227,735 of record NZ_QGTG01000007.1, on the reverse strand, counting down.
GTCAGTGGCGATACCGCTAAGCAGCGTACTCTCCTTGCTAAATGGGAGAAGGCTAAACCCGGGGACGCGGAGCTATACATCGCCTATTTCAATTATTATGTTACCAAGAGTAAGACCGAGGTGGTGACCATCAATCACACCGCCAATGGCTCCAATGCTTTAAAGGCTGGTAAAAACGGAGATCCTGCCGGATATACCAGTGAAGTAGGTTATAAAAAGGAACCCCTGAACAGAGGTTTTAAATATATCAACACAGGTATTTCCAAGTTTCCTAACAGACTGGATATGCGCTTCGGTAAGATCTACATGCTGGGCGAAAACTATAATTATACCTATCTGACAAAAGAACTGGTAAGTGCTATCAATTACGGTCATACGATCAGCAATAAATGGAAATGGACGGACAACAAACCGCTGGATAAGCCGGAACAGTTCATGCTGAACGCTGTACAGGAGTATGTTGCACAGATCTACAACGTAGGTAAGAGCCAGGCAGATAACATGAAGCTGATCTCTGAAACAGTATTAAAATATTATCCTAAACATGTAGAAAGTCTGTCCGACCTCGGCCTGGCCTATACACTGAAAGAGGACCTTGACAATGCGCTGAAAACTTTGCTGAAGGCCAATAGCATCGCTCCAAAAGATTTTATAGTATTAAACAACATTGCAAACATCTATGCAAAGAAAGGAGATGACGCGAATGCCGTAAAGTACTATGAACAGGCGCTGAAATATGGCGACCAGGAAGCGAAGGACCTGGCCACCAATGAGATCAAACGCATAAACGCTAAGAAACCGGTGCCAAAGGCTACTATGCCTAAACCAGCTACTGCAAAGGCATCTACTGAAAAAGCAAGTACGTCCAAGCCGTCGGCAGCTAAAACTACTGCAAAGGCGAAAACTACCAGTACCAAATCAACTACATCAAAATCAACTGCATCTAAGTCTACTGCTTCTAAAAGCAGCAGTAAGACTACAGGTAAAAAGCCTTCCAAGAACTAATCCCGGAAGGCTTTTACCGGCAAAAAGAAGATTGCTCTTATTTGATGGACTGTAGTAAACTACAGAATTCCAGTTTCTGGTCTGAGCTCAGAAAGGTATTGGCAATCGTTTCATTGATTAAATCGCTGGTCATAGAAAATTCATCGTACAGATCATTTTGTTCCACTCCATACTTTTTGGCTGTAGAATAGCGCACTGCTGCCAGGATTTCTTTCGAGGGGACCTTCTTTTCCACCAGTAAAGGCCTGATAGAATACAGCATTTCATTGTTCGCAATCTCTATTTTTTTCTGATAGTCATTTTTACCGTGCCTTGAAAAATACTGCCTGGTAAATAAGTAGACGATCAATGATAGTAATACACCGAAGATTGCAATAAAAACAGTGTTGTCAGGAAAGTGCATCATAAATGGTAAATGGTTATGCGAGCTTAAATGTGTAGAAATACATTATCAACATCCACAATATATGAGATACACATTCTAATAATCTACTGATTTATTGTGCGTTCCAACAAGATTATTTCCTCCTTCGTATCAACTGCCTGTTAATCAGTATACATTATAAAAAGTACTCACAGAAACGAAAATGAGTACTACCACTCGATGCTAAAAGAAAAATAATGGGTATTTAAAACAAATGCTCCTGACAGGAAAACCCATCAGGAGCATTGATCAATTAAGTAGTTAACCTTACTTCCAGGAAACAACGATCATTACCGGGAAATGGTCTGATGGCTCACGGGCCACATATTTGTTAAGAGATACTTCTTTCGGGAAATCAGCGGAGCTAACCTTCTCATCGCCTTTATCTGATACTACCGGACCACGGTAAGTGTCTGTCAGAATACCATACTTTTCCACACGGAATTGTTTAGTCAGGAAGACATGATCTATCCTGCTGTCAGTTTTGCTGTTAGGATTGAACGCATTGAAAGTGCCATTTTCCGCGTAACGGATAGCGGTTGTTTCATATGCATCTTTCAGCAATCCGGATGTATTGATCAGCGTATAAGATTCGCTGTGCTGGTCCACGTTAAAGTCGCCCGTCAGGATAGTGGGAATATTGCCAGCCATCTTCTTTACCTTTTCCATTACCAGTTTTGCACTTTCTGCGCGGGCTTTTACACCTACGTGGTCCATGTGCAGATTAAAGAAATAAAAGGTAAAGCCGGTTTTAATTTCTTTGAATTTACCCCAGGAACAGATCCTCGGCAGAACAGCGTCCCAGCCTTTATTAGGTCTGTCAGTGATCTCTGACATCCAGAAATCACCGTTTTCCAGCAATTTGAATTTCTTTGAATTATAAAAGATAGCAGAATATTCGCCTGCCTGCTTTCCGTCGTCACGGCCTATCCCTACATAAGCATATCCCGGAAGACTGTCTTTAAGATTTTCCAGCTGGTGGTGCATACATTCCTGTGTACCAAATATGTCAAAGCCATGAAACTTTATCATGCCTGCAATCACCGGAAGCCGCTGTTTCCAGCCATTGCCGCGGGCGGCATCTTCCTTGTTATTGTCGTTACGCATGTTGTAAGTAGCCACATTGATCGTTTGTGCGATCACCGCGTAAGAGAATATGGTAAAAACTGCTGCTAAGAGGAGCATCCTTCTTTTCATCTGCATCTCAATTTTATAATGATCATTAAAATTCACTTTACAATTCCCAACCCGGATTCTGCCCTAACTTCGGATTCAGCTGCAGGTCGTTATACGGGATCGGATAAAGATATTTATAATCGCTCCAGTCACGTTCCACGTTATCCAGCCAATGAATCTCTCCATAAGTATCGTTAGATAACTGCTGTGGATTGGTCACGCCATTAATTGTAGGAGAAACATTGATATAAGTTACTCCCTTAATCTGTGTAGCCGGCAGTGTTTTATAGAAACACACATCATATTGACCATCTCCATTCAGGTCCATCGGCGTATCCAGCGCAGGCACATACATACCGTTCCATGATTTTGACAGCAGGTCGCCCTTCTTCCATCTGATGAGGTCATGAACGCGGAAGCCTTCCAGTACCAGCTCAATTCCCCGCTCCCTGCGGATCTCCAGTAAAGCAGCATCCGTGATATCCGGAAAATAGTTGGTTTGCAGATAATTGTCAGCCACTGTTGGCTTTGCCCCCAATCCTCCTGTAATACCCGCACGCTGGCGAAGTGCACCTACTGTTTTCGCCCAATCAGCATCAGATAATTTTCCGAGTTCAGCTGTTGCCTCCGCATAGTTCAGCAGGATCTCTGCATAACGCATTAGTGCGATGGAGCTCGTACCGGTTCTGCCATTGTCATAATAAGTATCATCCAGGCTGAACTTGATCGGCATATATCCGGTGTAAGTATAAGAAAATACGGGCGGAGCTGCAATGGTTTTTCCATTATCGGTCCGGGTGTACGATCCCATACGGATAGTTTGCTGTAAACGTTTGTCGCGATCCAGCGTTTCTTTCGCCAATGGTAGTGTATCATGCCCCGATTTACTGGTAAATGGTGTACCATCGATATTCAGGTAAGTATTTATAAACTTCCTTGTAAAGCTCAGGCGGTTTCCATATGTAGCACTGGTGAAGTACCAGTTGGCATCGTTGAACACCGCAAGTGTGGTACTGGATACGTTAGCAAGCATCACTTCAGAAACAACCGGTCCTGCACTGGTAAACAGCTGACGGTAAGACAATCCGTTACCGCCTGCCTGGTTAAGACTGAAACCACCTTCGGCCATTACTTTCGCAGCTGCATCTGCTGCCTGTTGTAATAATGCCGGAGCTGTAGAGGTCAGCTCATATGATGTCTGATATTTACGGAAAGTACCTTCGAAAAGGCATACCCTCGACTTCAATCCATACACGACATATTTGGTGATCTGACTGGCTGTCGGATCAGTTTTCAATGTGATATGTGACGCTGCATAATCCAGGTCGGCAATGATGGAATCCATCACCAACGTACGTTTATCACGACCAGCATACAACATATCCTTATCATCTATGCTCAACGGCCTGTTGATCCAGGGAACGTCACCAAAACGTTTTACTTTCTCAAAATAAAAATACGCTCTGAAGAACCGTGCCAGTCCGATATAGTTGCCACGGGTAGTGGAATCTACTGCAGGGTTATTACAATTTACGATGAAGTAGTTGATGTTACGTAACTGCTTCCAGTCCCATCCATCTGCCACGCGGGCATTGTAAGCACCTTTCCTCAGATAATCGGGAATGCTGCTTACTGCACTGAAGTCAGCCGTTGCATCTACCTTATAGGTATCGTTAATACCAGGCAGCACATCATAAAAAGAGTTGGTATAAAGTTTCATACCTGCCTCACTGCCGAAGATCGCATCCTTATCGACAGTCGATTCCGGCTGCTGGTCCAGGTTCTTTGAGCAGCTACCGGCCAGCACTGATATTGTCAGCGCCATCACTATCCATTGTAGCCGGGAAATATATTGTCTCATCGTTATTATCTTTTACTGTTTGAATTAGATGATCAGAATGTAGCACTCAGACCGAAAGTCAGACTTTTCAATATTGGATAGTTGTTACCATTACCCGAGTTGTTATTGTCGGTAACGGTGTCAGATCTGCCAATGCTTTCCGGATCGAGATCTCTTGTAACCTTGTACATCGGAGAATATGACCAGAGATTTTCTGCAGAGATATAGAAACGTGCTGCAGTTAATTTAGCCCTGCTGATAAACGCCTTAGGCAGGTTATATCCGACCTGTATATTTTTCAGTCTGATGTAAGCCACGTTCTGCAAGTATTTTGTCTGCTTCACGTTCAATACGCCTGAACCGTTCTGTGCGATGTAGCCACGATAACGTGGGAAGTAAGCATCAGGGTTTTGTTCTGACCAGATCTTTCCTACCTGCGATTTAGGCATAAAGTTGTAAGGACGGTTGTATTGTCCCCAGAATACATCTGCTTCTGCACCAGGCCACCAGTCCTGTTTTCCTACGCCCTGGAAGAATGAGCTGAAGAAGAAGTTATTCCAGCTTGCATCCAGGTTCACACCATATGTATAACGTGGTGTACTGTTACCGATGATCCTCATGTCACCATGTTCGGCAAGGGTATTCGCTCCATTGTTGATTACCTTATCCTGGCTATTATCCAGGTTTTTGAACTTGATATCACCTGGTAACCACTGACCGCCATTGGAGGCTTTGAACAGTGCCTGTGTTTTCGGTGCATCAGCTACATTCTGCGCAGTCCAGTAACCATCGTTCTCATATCCCCAGATCTCTCCGGCTTTCTGTCCTACGTAATAATCTGTCAGCTTGTTGTTGGTATTGTTATACTTTGTAATGGTAGCTGTATAGTCGGCCAATACCAGGCTCACGCCATAATTGAAAGGCTTGTCTGCTACCTTGAAATTATCTCTCCAGGATACAGTAGCTTCCCAACCTACCGTCTTCAGATCAGCGTAGTTACCTTTAGGCACATCTGTACCAAATACAGCAGGCAGCGTTTGACCTACAGTGAACATGTTGGTCGTTCTGCGGATATAAGCATCTCCGCTTACGTTCAACCTGTTGTTCAGGAAGACCATATCGATACCGCCATTGGTTGTTGTAGAAGTTTCCCAGGTAAGACCATTCGGCAATACCACCGGCTGGCTGGTCATCTGTGGCCTTACGGCATTGATCACCCTACCAGACTGGGTGATATTAAATAACTCCTGGAAAGCGTAAGATGCGATGTTACCGTTTCCGAGGGAACCATAAGAACCTCGGATCTTCAGATCAGACATGATCGTTGCGGGTACTTTCCAGAATTTCTCCTGAGACACTCTCCAACCTGCAGACACAGACGGGAAGAATGCATACCGCTGATTGGACGGGAATTTAGAAGAACCATCATAACGGCCATTCACCTCTAACAGATAACGGTCTTTATAGCTGTAGTTCACACGGAAGAACTCACCCTGTATCGCCCAGCGCTCATAGCCGCCGTTGGTGGCGATATTACTGCCCAGGGCCAGGTTCAGGTCTTTCGCATCACTGTAAATGAGGCCGTTCCTGTTTACAGCAAAACCTTTGAAGGTAGATTGCTCGTAGTTCAGACCTGCCAGTACTTTGATGTAATGACCACCACCGAGCGTAGTTTCATATTCACCATAAAGGTTTGAAGCCATGTATTTGACAGTGGAGTCTCTCATGTACAGATCATTATATCCCGTACCTACATAAGCTATAACACCGGGAGCAGCACTATAAGGCACCTGTACGCGGATGCGTTTCTGTCCTTCGGTCAGATGCTGGAAGGTGAAGTCGCCTCTCAGTCTTAATTTATTCTTATACACATTGGCAATAAAGCCTGTTGTGTTACGGAACAACGATCTTGTAATATCCACGCCGTTCCTTCCATAGAATAGATCTCCCACCGTATAAGCGGCGCTATAGGTTAGCGTACCATCAGGGTTAAACAGCATAGAAGAAGGATGCGCCTCATCGGCCATATTCCTCCAGATGCCGCCGCCTTCTCCGACGTTCAGCGGGTTGTGATACTGACGGCTGGAATATTCGGTGTTATTGTACACCTGTAGTCAATCAGTCAGTTCGATATTTCCCTTCGCACGCATGTTGTACATTTTGTAATCGTCGGAATTATATCTGAACAGACCATCCTGACCATAGTAGCGGCCGGTTACTGTGTAGCTGGCTTTCCCGCTGCTACCGGAAACAGACAGGTTCTGATCTATGCTGGAAGTACGTTTTTTATATAAAAGGCCATACCAGTCAGTATTACCATAGTAAACATAGTTACCATTGGCATCCAGTTCTGTTTTAGGCAGGGAAGGATCATCGTTATGTGCCTTCAGCGCCTCCAGGTAAGCCGGAGAGAACTTCTGGGTCTTATTGATGTTCTGTGGTGTTTGCGCATAATCATTCCAGGCAGTCCACGCTTCATTAAAGTTTTTGGCATACTCATACCCATTGGTTACCATGTCTGGCACCGTTGTAGGCTTCTTAATGGAATAACCGGAGGAATAGGTAACCGTCAGCTTGTCTTTAGCAGGATTTTTAGTAGTGATCAGCACCACGCCGAAAGCACCCCTTGCACCATAAATAGCGGCGGAAGAAGCATCCTTCAGTACAGAAACACTTGCCACATCTGCAGGGTTCAGCATACTTGGATCGCCTTCCACACCATCGATTATTACCAGGGCGTTACCGCCCTGACCAATAGAGGTCATACCACGGATGTTGAATGCAGGCGACTGGATAGGCTTGCCATCTCCAGGTATCAGGTTCAGGTTAGGTATCATACCCTGCAGGCCTTGAGCCAGGTTAGGAATAGGACGGTTTTCCAGGACCTTACCGGATACCTGGGAAACTGCACCTGTCAGATTTACCTTCTTCTGAGTACCATATCCTACTACCACCACATCATTCAGTGCAGATACATTGCTATGCAGCACTATATGAATATCTGACTGCGAGGTAACCTTCACGCTATCCGTTTTGTAGCCGATAGAACTGAAGATCAATACGGAATTCTCAACTGCATTCAGTTGGAAAAGCCCTTTTACATCTGTACCGGAACCGTTGGCGGTACCCCGTACTTTAACCGTTGCCCCGATTACAGGCTGGCCTGTTTCGTCGGTCACCCTGCCTTTAACAATACGCGACTGTGCGTAACTGTTAAAAACACAACACGCCAGTAAGAGGACGCATAACCATCTTTTCATGATGTTTCTTGTGATTTGTAAGAATTAGAAATTGAGTTAAATGGCTGCAAAGGAACTTTCAGAGGGTGAACAGAGAGATTAATAAGCGGTTAATGAATAGCGCTAACCGGTTAAAAGAATGAGTGTTAACACAACAAAACATTGACCTGCAACAAAATACACCTTAACAGAATACATGTTGTTAAAGAAAAGTTAACATACGCTAACCCATAAAGAATATATCTTGCCGTCTCAAATGAGTGAATGATGGGGTTTGTGACCTATATATCTTTATTGAGGAAGTACCGTTGTTTTCTTTATACGATGGTATTACTGTTGATGGCTTATTCTCTCTATGCACAGGAAAAGTATGGGGTAGAATTTGCAAGTAAAGGGATAGATCCGGAGTATAGAACAGGAGTTAATTTCTTCCCTGAAAAGCCGTTAACCGTTACTCATAACTTTTCACTTGCCTTTGACCTTTCTCTTATGCCGGACGCCGGCTCTTATTTCGGATATGTCTTTCGATTAACAGATGAGAAGGGACAGCACATTGACCTTGTATTTAATATGAGGACCTCCTCTTTTGATCTTATCGGTGGAAATGCTTATTCAGGCATATCCATTAAAACCACTCCCCGAACTTTTTTCCATAACTGGCATAACATACGATTAGATATCAACGATAAGCAGCGCACCTTCATACTATCGATGAATGGGAAACAGATCAGCAAAGCCTCTATTACTTTCCCTGCCGGCCATGAATGGCGGCTTTCGTTTGGCGCCAACCGCTATGATGAGGCGAAGATACTTGACCTTCCTCCCATGCGGTTGAGAGATGTTAAGATCTATATAGACGATGAGTTAACGCACCATTGGCCACTGGACGAAGACTCCGGCGCCATAGCGAGGGACCTTATTGACGGGGCAACAGCCACTATTGAAAATCCTATCTGGCTGGCATATACTTGTCGCAACTGGCAGCAGTCAGCCGATTTTGTAACCCTGGGTAATGCAAGTGTCGCATTTGATGGCGAACAGGGGATTGTGTACATCGGCGGAAGGGATTCGATGTATTATTATAACTGTGCAAAAAATATCCTCGGGGCAGACCGGCTGGAAGAAGCGCAGGGATTACCCGCTGGTAATATGACGGTTTTCGGCGGAAAACAGTTGTATAACTTCTTACCCGACCTGAAAAAGGTATCGACGTATGACGGGGAACATCACGCATGGGATCTCAATGCAGATAAAGACAGCGTGACAAGGTTCTGGCATGCCAACAAATATTATGCTCCCTTCGACAGTGCTATTTATGTTATAGGCGGATATGGCTACTACCATTTCACCAACCAGGTACAACGCTATTCCACCACGAGCCATACCTGGGACAATCTTGATATTGAAGGCGACAGCTTCACACCCCGCTACATGTCGGCGCTAGGTACAACACCCGACGGCGATTCCGCCTTTATCATCGGCGGTTATGGTAGTGTGTCCGGCGATCAGCTGCTGAATCCGCACAACCTTTATGACCTTCTTCTTTTTGACGCCAAAGCCAGAACATTCAAAAAAATATACCAGTTACCTGTACCGGAAAAGCCTTTTGTATTTGGCAGTTCTATGGTTGTCGATACCAAAAGCCAAAGCTATTATGCTTTAACCTTCGGGAACGACAGGATGCAATCGTCCCTGCAACTTATCAAAGGCTCACTGCTGCGCCCTGAATATACCAAGCTGGCCGGCGAAATACCTTTCAGATATTTTGACATCCGTTCCGGTGTTGAGCTCTTTTATTATGCCAAAGGACAAAAGTTGATTGCTGTAGTACGTTACACGCCAGAGAACCACGTGACACAGATCAGGATCTATAGCATCCCTTTCCCGCCCGCCTTATTGACGACCAGCCCCGCTCCGTCACATCCTTTCAGGATATGGCTATGGGTGATAGCAGGCGTTTGTCTGGCGGCATTCCTGTTGGTCAGAAGCAAATATTTCTTCCAGGCCAGCCAGCCTTCGGAAGCGCCTTACACTATCAATGTTTCCGCACCGGTAATATCCGATACCCGGCCATCAATGACGGTGGCAATCAGCCGGCAGGAAACAGGGCAGATCCTTCCGGCACATTCCTCCAGACCATCTATTCTACTTCTTGGTCAGTTCACAATATTAGACAAGGAAGGGACCAATATCAGCAAGTTATTCAGTCCGCTGGTGAAAGAGCTTTTCCTGTTATTATTATTGCATTCGCTGCCTGACAAAAAAGGCATCACGTCCGAAAAGATCAATGAAACACTGTGGCCGGGCAGAGCCGCAAAAGATGCTAAGAATAACCGCTCGGTAAATATTGTCAAGCTGAAGGCCATACTTGATAGAGTGGGATATTATACACTGGAAAAAGAGGAAGGCAAATGGGTACTTCATTTTGACAATGAATACGTCGATATAGACCTGCAACAGTACTTTGGAATGTCTGACTACAAAAGTGATAGTGACATCCGCCAGCTGATAAACATCACCGGGAGAGGTGGATTATTGTCCGAGACGGAATACAGCTGGCTGGACAAATTCAAATCAGACTTAGCCGCGGAGGTCACCCTTCTTTTTATTAACTATCTCAACCAGTGGGCTGCCGGGTCATCGGCGGAGCGGATCATCGCTATTACCAACTGTATACTCAACTTTGATCCATTGAGTGAAGAGGCGGTCATGTTCAAATGCCGTGCCCTGGTAACGCTCAGACAACATGCTGCCGCCAGGGCCATTTATAATAATTTCGTCAGGGAATACAAGGACATCTACGGCGAGATGTTCCGAAAAGAATACCAGGAATTACTGGTAGACTAAAAAAGTTTGAGGTTGTGACATTCCTGCTGACATAGGGTTGTCACAAGGCGGTCGTTACTTTGTTTCAGAAACAAAAAAACACGCAATCATGGAACTCATACAATCTCTCCTCAAAGAAATGGAACAGGAAGCACAGACAACCCGTAAAATGCTTTCTATCATTCCTAATGATAAGTTCAACTGGCAGCCGCACCCCAAGAGTATGTCTATCATCCGGCTGGCTACCCATATTGCAGAACTGCCCACCTGGGTCAGCATGGTACTGACTACGGAAGAACTGGACTTTGCGGCCAATCCATACGATCCAAAGGTGATCAATAACGTAGAAGAACTGCTGGCCTATTTCGAAGAATCACTGGCTGACGGCAGGGCACACCTTGAAAAAGCGAAGCTCTCACAGTTCGACGAAAATTGGACGCTGAGGAATGGTGATGACATTTATGACGTATCCCTCAAAGGGGAAGTGATACGTATGGCATATAGCCAGATCGTGCATCACAGAGCACAGTTAGGTGTATTCCTGCGTTTGCTGGATGTTCCTATCCCGGGTAGTTATGGCCCAAGTGCAGATGAAGAGTTTACAGTAGCGGTAGTAGATACGCCGACATTATAAACGGGAAACCAGGGGAATTGACAGGAGTTGAGAGCGACCGCCATTCGCCTCCATCCTGGTCAGTTAAAAAAGGCGTTGCTACAAACACATAGTTCCAGGATAGAGCTATGCGTTTGTAGCAACGCCTTATATCAACCCTATAACTTGGTTTCCGCTGATTTCACTTTTTTAGTCTGATAGTTGAACGACTTATTCATCTTTTGATACATTTTCTTTTCTGACTCACGCATCACTTTTACAGAGTCCATCTGCTGTACGTAGATCGTCATCTTTTTTACCTGTTCTTCCAGTTTAGGCGAATTATACATCACCTGTTTTTCCTTTAACACTTTCACAGCCGCATCGCCTTTCAGGCGGGCAGATTCGTAATTCCCTTTATCCACATCCGCCATCACATCGTCAAACCTTTCAGTAGATTCAAATAACGCCAGCATTTCCTGTACGTCCTTCTCCTCTCCTGTCTTGATCAGTTCTTTATCTGTAGTTACTTTGACCTGCACCGGTTTTCCTTCTTTCACCTGATCGAAGGTAGCTGCATCTGTATATCCTAATGTACAATCGAACCGCAGATTGTCTGTAAACCTGGTCCTGGCTTTCAGTTTGATCAGAATAGCTTTTTCGTCATTGGCATAAATATCATTGAAACGGATCAGCACTTTCCCATCCTTTACTTCATAGGGATAACCGTACACGTGCTGGCACTCCAGTCCTTCGGGAATAGTTACCTGCGCCCAGGCATTTTGTGCTACTACGTTCAACAGCCCTTTCAATTCGCGGGCAAACAATTGCGGGATCTTGTCAGCGCTGTCGATGAAGTAATAATTAGCTCTGCCGGTTTCCGCCAACATGGTCAGCAGGTCTTCATTATAATCTGCACCTAAGCCGAATGTGGACAACGCGATCCCATCTTCCAGGTATTTCTTTTCAGTCAGCTTTTTTAATTGCTGCGGATCAGTGATACCTTCATTCGCCAGTCCGTCTGTCAGCAGCAAAACCCTGTTTACATATCCTTCCTTACGGGTGCTTTTTACCTGCGTATATCCTTCCAGCATGCCACCACTCAGATTGGTAGCTCCTCTATCTGTTATTTTATCTACTATGTTCTTCAGCGCTTCCTTATTTTTCACTGGCTGCGATCCACTGGTCACTTCTACCTTATTGTCATAGTTAATAATAGACAGATAATCTGATGTACTTAACTGATCTATCAGGAATTTGGCTGCCCGCCTTGCATATTCGATCTTCTCTCCTGCCATAGAACCGCTTCTGTCCAACACCAATGAAATGTTCAACGGCACTCTTGGCTTATCGGATGCCCCTGCCCCACTCTTGATATTCACATACAAATAGCAATCGCCGGCGCTGTTCTGTAACAACCAGCTGTTGCCCGGCTTTACTTCCCAGTTGATCACTTTATTGTCATCCGGTTTTGCTGGCGCGGGTTTATCGCTGTTATGTCCGGCCGGGCCGCCACTGGAAGTCAGCCACACAGGTATCGATAAACTTGCAAGGAAAAGTAAGGCAAACTGCATAGCAATAGTTTTAGGGTAAATGAATAATTTAAGCGTAGGATGCAAACTGTCCGAACATTCCATAATGTCCCATGCCACTTTAACATTTCTTTGGCGATCTTTGTATTACTGCGGCTACCATGGAAGGTGAAACACATAGGAAACAACGGAAGATCATTCATATAGATATGGATGCATTTTATGCATCTGTAGAGCAGCGGGACAACCCTGACTACAGGGGCAAAGCCATTGCAGTAGGCGGATCTCCTGAAGGTCGCGGCGGTGTGGTAGCTACCGCCAGTTATGAAGCCCGCAAATTTGGCGTCCGCTCGGCCATGCCATCCAAAAGAGCCATACAATTATGCCCTGATATTATCTTCGTACGGCCCCGTTTTGATGTATACAAGGACGTATCCCGCAGGATACGCGAAATATTCAGCCGGCATACCGATATTATTGAACCCCTCTCGCTCGATGAAGCCTACCTGGATGTAACGGAAGACAAACAACAGATCGGTTCTGCCATAGAAATTGCTAAACTGATCAAACAGGCCATCAAAGAAGAACTTCAACTGACTGCGTCCGCAGGCGTATCCATTAATAAGTTCGTTGCCAAGATAGCATCAGACCTCAACAAACCGGATGGGCTTACATTTATCGGCCCCTCTTCCATTGAATCATTCATGGAAAAATTGCCTGTAGAGAAATTTCATGGCGTGGGTAAAGTAACTGCCGACAAAATGAAGCGAATGGGGCTACACACTGGGGCCGATCTGAAACGGCTATCTGAAAATGATCTGAAACAGCATTTCGGTAAGGTAGGCGCCTTTTATTATCAGATAGTGCGAGGTATAGACGAGCGGGAGGTACAGCCACACCGGGAAACAAAATCCCTGGGCGCAGAAGATACATTTCCTTTCGATCTTACAAAGACGGAAGAGATGTATGCGGAGCTGGAAAAGATCGCTGTAACAGTTTATGAACGGCTGAAAAGATATGGGTTGAAAGGCCGCACTATTACACTGAAAATAAAATACGCCGACTTCAAACAGATCACCCGTAACCAGTCATTCCCATTCCCTGTGGGAGATTTTGAGAAAATACTGGAAACAGCCAAACAGCTGTTGTTATCCACAGAACCGGAAGATAAACCTGTAAGACTACTGGGCATTTCTTTGTCCAATTTCGGAGAGGTGATTTCTGTTGCAGGAAGGACGGACAATCCGGCACAATTGTCCTTGTTTGACGAGGAAGAATAGACAACTTCAATATGCTATAAATCACGAAAGCCTTCCGCCAATGGCGGAAGGCTTTCGCTATCGTTTATGGAACCGCATTGAGATCAATGCGCGCTTATAAGTACTTTATTAGTTTGGATAACCTGGGTTCTGTTTCAGGTTTGGATTGATCAGGCGCTGATTCTGCGGCACAGGGAATATTTCTCTGTACGCTTCAGATGCCTGGTGATCCCACCATGTATTGCCAGTGTATTTACCCCAGCGGATCAGTTCCTGGCGACGGAAACCTTCAAAGATGAATTCGCGGCCCAGTTCAGCCAGCAGTTCATCCATGGTCAGCGTAGTAGTGGTATACTTGTGTGCATCCCATACTTCTGCAGCGAACGCACGCTGACGACAGGTATTGATCAGGTCTACAGCTTCCTGTGTTGCTACTCCGTTGTTCTTACGCATCAGCGCTTCTGCCTTTGCATAGTAAATCCATGTCAGACGATATACGGCCCAGTCAGTGCTTCTATACTGAGGATCTGTCTGAGCTCCCAGTTTGTATTTATTGAAACGTACGCCACTGTTCTCTTCACCCTGTGTCATATCGGAAACAGTGCTACCTAACTTATTTTTGCGGATGTTATCTACGAATACCAGTTGTTCACCATTATATTCGTTACCGCCGCTACTAATAACAGGATCAGTTCCATTAGAACCATATTTCCATTGTGGGCCTTCCAGTATCCATTCCTTCTTACGCTTGTCGGCATCATTGAATGTGGTATACACACCAGGTATTACGACTACGCCATCATTACCGTTACGGTCGTTGCCATTGATCTGTCCCTGATTGAAGTGGAAGAAATCACCGGTCCACTGAGGAGTAAAGTTAGATACCTGGAAATCGTAAGCAATAGAGAAAATAATCTCTTTGGCAACATTACCGTTATTAGGAATATAAGTATCTGTCAGGTTCTGATCGAGAGCCAGCGCACCATTCATACCACCTGCTTCGTTGTTGATCAGTTTATCTGCGGCAGCGATACAATCATCCCAGCGCGGAGTACCTGACCATTTCTCAGCATTCAGATACAATTCCACCAGCATGGCATAACCACCTGCTTTAGATATACGCCCGAGCAATGATTTAGATAAAACCGGCGCTTTATCAATATTATCCTTGATCTCCTTTTCAACGAATTCAAACACCTCTTTCCGTGTTTTTGTAGCAGGACTGATAGGCTCTCCTATTTTTGTTACTATAGGTACATTACCCCAGATGTCCAGTACCTTGAGGTAATGAAAAGCACGCAGCATGATGAGCTCAGACACATAACCGTCTTTCTCTTCCTGGGTCAGTCCCATTGAAGCGGCATCACGGCCTTGAATATTCTCTATCGCTGTAGTACAGAAACCAATTCCTGTCCATATCAGGTTCCAGCAATCTCTTACCGGACCATCATCCACCAACCAGGTATGATAATGCAGCCTTATCCAGTTGCCACCATCATAACCATGGCGACCTTTCTGTGGCCATGCCAGCTGGTCTGCCGACAGTTCGCTCAATCGCCACCAGCCATTCTGTCCTGGAGTGGTCCAGGCATTGGCGTGCGTATAAGGTCTTAATACAGCAGATACTACTTCGTTCTTATTATTGTAAAAATCATCCGTTACGATCTCGTCATATACGTTCTCTGTAAGATCAGTACAGCTGTTGGCAAATACAGGGAGTAAAGCCAATGCAGTATATGTCGCTATTTTTCTAATTTTTTTCATCCCGAAATGTTTAATTTTTTTAGAAACCTACATTAAGACCAAACATGAAAGATCTCGTGCTTAAGTAAGGAGTACGTTGGTCGCTGTTGTTCAAAGCGTCAATTCCAGGGTTCAGACCTGAGTCCTTGATGAAGTCAGGATCGTTACCGGAATATCCTGTAATAGTAGCCAGATTACCACCGGTGAAGTAGATCCTCATATTGTGTATATACTTGTTCTTGAACGGAACATTGTAACCCAATGTTACCTCATCCAGTTTCACAAACGCACCTTTTTCCAGATAGTAGTCAGAATACTGATAACTATCATTCAGCTTTGCATGCTTAGTGAATGCAGTTTCCAGTACATTGCTAGGCAGTGACTGTTTGTTACCGTACAACATTTCCATTGTGTTCAGCACATCAAATCCGAAACGGCCGCGCATGAATACACGCAGGTCCCAGTTTTTGTAACGGAAGCTGTTGGTAAGTGACATGTAATATTTCGGGATAGCGTTACCGATGATGGTAAAGTCTTCTTCACTGCTCAACTGATCAGCAGAAGCTTTGGTTCCGTCCTTTTTATAGAACTGCCATTTACCATCGTCTGTCAGGCCAGCAAAACGTTTACCATAAAAGTTACCGATATTACCACCTTCTTCAATACGCAGTGCATTACCCAGTGCTCCATAACCGCCAATGTCGCCATAAGTTTTAAAGTCAGACTTATATACATCATTGGAAAAGCTTAGCATCTTGTTATTAACAGTACTGAATGTGAAGTCTGTCGACCAGCGGAAGTCTTTCATTTCTACTGGCGTAGCATTAACAGTTAACTCCAGACCTTTTGACTGAAACGATCCTACGTTAGTATATATCGTTGTCTGAACATATGAAGGTAGCTGAGAGTTAAAGGTTTCCAGGAGATCAGTTGTTTTACGCGTAAAGACGTCCAATGATCCGGATAAGCGGCCTTTAAAAAAGCCATAGTCCACTCCGACGTTCCATTCCGCTTTCTTCTCCCATCTCAGATTCGGATTAGGGTTTCTATTCGGGCCATACGTCTGGCGCCAGGTACCATCAGGGTTAATGTAGTTCCCACCGGTTCCCATAGTAACCAGAGATGCATAGTTTACAAGACTGGTATTGCCCGTAATACCATAACCAACTCTCACCTTTAACTGATCAATGAAGCTAACATCGCTCATGAAATCTTCTTTATGAAGGTTCCAGCCTGCAGAAAGTGCGGGAAAATTACCCCACTTATTGTTCTTGCCAAAGCGGGAAGAACCTTCATGACGCAGAATACCGGATACCATGTATTTATCATCAAATACATAGTTTACCCTTCCGAAAAAAGCAATGAGCTTACTGTCATTTTTATAACTGGTCATGGTCGCTTTACCTAAGCCAAGCTGTGTACCTGCCTCCAGATTATTTTCCTGGAAAATATCATTTACAAAACCATAGTTACCGGAATCAAAGCCCTGATTCACATCATAACGGTAGCTATAACCACCTATCGCTGTGACATTATGCTTATTATTTATCTGTAAACTATATTCCAATGTAGGCTCAATGGCATATTTAATCTTTAGCTCACTATTCTGGTAAGCCCAACCAGTACCCTGGTAGCTTTCCAGAGACAATTCCGATTTCAGGTCGGCATAAGCACCATCAGTCCAGCTATCACGTGTTACTGCTCCAAAAATTGAAGCCTTTAGTCCTTTTACAAGTTCAAGGGACACTTTAGCATCACCGGAAGTAGTTTGCTGCTGACGCATATTAGTCTGCTGTGACAGACGGGCCAGTTCATTCGTGCTGGTCTGCTCAAAATACCAGGAACCATCATCATTGTATGGAGAATAGGTTGGCTGGAACGTCAGGTAGCCTACCAGGTTACCGCCGTCTGTTAACCGGTTTGCCTTATTAAAATTAGTAGACAGGTTAAACTGTGCTGTCAGGCGGTTATCCAGGCCTTTAGAAGTCACGCTTAAACGGCCACCGTATTGCTGGCGTTCGTTTTCTTTGAGTATACCTTCCAGGTTCGAATAATAAACGCTTGCACGGTAAGTTGAATGTTCATTACCGCCTGAAACTGCCAGATTATGATACTGAGTAAAGTTATCGTGGTTTACCAGCAGATCAAGAAAATCTGTTCTGTGACCTCGATCTGTTGTAACGATCTCGCCACTAGCGATCTTCTCAGCAAATGCATCAGCAGTCAGGAATTTAGGCCTGCGCTGTACATACTCTTTACGAAAATAAGTATTATAATCGACGCGGGCATTACCTGCTTTACCACGTTTGGTAGTGATCAGTACAACACCACCATTTGCCTGCGTACCGTAAATAGCAGCAGCTGAACCATCTTTCAGTACAGAGATAGACTCAATATCATCCTGTTGCAGCAGGTCCAGGTTACCACCGGGAATTCCATCTATCACTATCAATGGGGCCTGGCTTCCCGCCAATGAAGTAGCACTACGTAACTGAATAGCAGGGCCAACATTGGGGTTGGAGCCGCCTGTACGTGTGATCTGCAAACCCGCAACCTTACCTTGTACGAGGTCCATTGCATTACGGGCTCCACTTTGTCTGAAATCATCTGCAGTAATAGAAGTAACTGCGGATGTAACCTCAGATTTTTTCTGTGTACCATAACCCACCACCACGATATCTTTCAATGCAGTAACATCTGCAGCTAAACTAACGTTGGTTGCACCGGAAGCACTGATCAGCTGCTCGGTCTTCTTATAACCAACAAAAGTAAAGATCAGCGTAGTAGAACCTTGTGGTACTTCCAGCTTATAAGTTCCATCAGCGCCTGTTTGAGTTCCTTTATTTGAACCTTTGACTTGTACAGTCACACCAGGTAAAGGGGAATTTCCCGGCGTCTCTGTGACTTTACCGGTAATTGTTCGGGATTGGGAAAATGCTACCAGCGACAGGAGTAGCATCCATAGGCTGTGCACGAATACCCGAGAAAGAAATGATGATCCTCTCTTCATATATACTTAAATTTTGGTATTAAGCTGACTGTTACGACAATAAAATCTGTTACGCTCCCTGCACCCGCAGCGGAGGTTTAAATAAATGATCTCTAAAGGAAAGTTCAGGAAGTTGCGCCTGTTCTAGTTCTTAGCGATGATTCTGGTTCAATAAGCAAAAAGGCTTTTAGCAATAAATGAATAATAAGTTCAATAGTTTCAATAGTTCAATAACGTTCGCACCGGACAAATAACGCCCGCATTAGCATGATCTGTCCCTTTTTTTCATTACGTTTTTAGCAATTCTTTTTCTGGATAGCTTCCTCTACATACAGATAAAGTAAAATCGATTTAGCAATCGGTAGTAAAAATAGAGACTTTTTTAAGAAAGCAAAATAGAAACAAGGGGTTTTGATTTGCGTTAACAATGTTTAATATTCATTAACAATTAACGCATTAGGCAATCTTACTGCAGTGAGTAAATGGAGATCTGTCAATGGTTTAGTACTGCTAAAAACCGTGCTTATCTAACTAAAATGAGTTAAATAAGTATTGACTAAATGTTTTACACATTGCAGTAAGACATTATGGTGGTTACAAACATTAACACATTATTGGCCTTTCAATACGCTCGCAGTGACTAACAACTGGCCGGTATGTCTCATAGTATGTTCTGCCGAGTGGAATAATAATCCCATTACAGTAGAGGGCAATTGCTTCCGCCCTACTCCACGGAAATCGGTCAGACTGCTTTCTTCAGTAGCCTTTAGCCCCGCGATGGCAGCTTTTATCTGTCCATCCAATGCCGTCAGTAAACTGTTTACAGTCACGCCTTCGATTTGTTTCCCCTCCCCGGTCAGATACTCCATTTGTACTGGCGATAAGGATTGACCGGCCGCATAAGTGAACAATCTGTCCAGTACACCGGGAATATGTTGCAGATGAAATCCTACCGAGGCAACACCCATAGGTTGCTGCCATAATAATGTTTCCGGAAAATCTTTCATTGCATCATGCAACTCTTCCTGTGCCTGCAGCAACGTGTGCGCCACCGGCTGCAATAATGCCGGAATACCGGCCACCGGTCCCCGCATCCATACTTCGGGTTGTTTCATATTATTTGCAGATTTAAAATTCAATACTTAATACTTTCCCAGTTTTAGCACCACGTGTTTAATATTTTCCCGGTTGTATGTATATGTAATATGAAGTGATCCATCTTTAGTCTGAATGATTGCCGGGTAGCTGAACTCTCCCTTCGGCTGTTTCACCAGCTCATATACATCCTTCCAGTGCTCTCCGTCTTTCGACACTGCTACCCGCAGCTCATTCCTTCCCATCCACCAGTCTTTTCCTGCTATCGCAGGATTGTATACCAGCACATGAAGTCCCTTTGCTGTAGTCACTGCGTCAATACCGGAATTGGGATTCTTAATTGACTGTCTGCTCAGCGGCGACCACGTTTTCCCGTTATCGTCCGACCAGGTCTGGACAATCACGTTCTGGCGGCTCCTGCTGATCATTTGCAGCCGTTTACCGGCGTGGAACAATACGGAAGGCTGTATCACCCCAAAAGTATCACAATCGATCGCTATATGTCTCCAATTGTGCCCGGTGCTGTCAGAGAGTTCCACATGTATATGCCACTCCTTCTCATCCAGGCTCTCCGTACTTGAAGGATGGAGGATACTGCCATCTGCCAGCTGTACCGGTTTATTCTTGATAGGCCCGAGTATCCCTTCCGGCAGCCGCTCGGCCGCCGACCAGGTTTGACCGTTGTCCGTGCTCGATTGCATCAGCCCCCACCATTCACGCGGATTAGGTCCTACCTTATAAAACAACAGGATCCTGCCGGTTCGGGTGGTCAGCAATACAGGATTCCAGGCGGCATACCTGGTCGTATCGTTTATAATACCAGTCGCTGCCACTACCGGGTCAGACCACCTGCCCTTTTGAAAGCGGGAAGTATAGATACAAACATCCGGCGCACTTTCCCTGCTGCCGCCAAACCAGGCAGCCAGCAATTCCCCGCCTGGTAACTCCGTAATAGTAGATGCATGTGCTGCCGGTACAGGAGGATGCTGCATGATAAACTCATCCTTAACAAGCACTGCTTTCTGCTGTGCCGGGACCTGCAGTAGTGTGATAATTACCAATCCGGCCGTGAGAAGATATCTTTTCATTGCGTTCCGCTATAATAAAATTGACAAGGCCACAAAGATAACAATGTCTGCCATTGTTAGCTTTGTGGCCTTGTCCCCCATCTAAATTATAATTCTTAAAGCCGGTCTGTTATTCTTTCATCCAGAAAATTTTTGCGTCACGAGTATCTTTTGCCTTCACTTCTGAATAGCTGCTGTTATAAGCAACTTCACTTGTTGGGTAGAGCAACCTGTTTGGAGGCAACTCATATCCCGGACGTGGTGAAGGGAAAGTAGTTATTTTCGGAGAACCGGTACGACGCCACTCAGCCCATGCCTGACGAGATTGCAGCATATTGAAATGAAGCCATTTCTGTGTCCAGATCCTGTCAAGCTTCGTAGCCTGATCGCCTGCGTATGCAACAGATGGCTGTGTCAAAAATGCCGATACAGTAGCTGTAGACGGCTGTGTCAGCGCTTCATACTTGCTTGTGCTCGTATTGTATAAATAATACATAAAAGCAATTGCCTGACGGATCCCTAACTCATAAGCAGCTTGAGCCGAACCTGCGTAGAAGCCACGTTCAAACGCCTCTGCTTTGAGGAAATTCGTTTCTGCAGCAGATACATAAACACCCGGAAGCCTTGAGTTAAAAACGAATACGCTTGAGTCCATAATGGAGCAATAAGTAAGACTGTCAGCCTGTTTTGTTTCGTTGTATTTCATCGCCCGATATGTCTTATTAGGCTCTTTACCCTTATTGGTATTTTTATCGAACATGAACGGTATACGCGGATCGTTCGCCGGCAGCATCACGGTATTTAACATGTAGTCCGGTGCAGCGATAGCCCTTGTTTCTGTAAAAACGTTTCTCAGGTTATCGGTATAGTTATTAAACTGCTGCAATAGAACATCCGTGTTGAGCGGATTATAGTTATCTCCTACACCATCTCCATCTACCAGTGGGTAAAAGATCGGATTTGAAAGGATTTCCGCTACCTCTGCCTTTGCTCTTTCCTCATCAACGAAAGAAATACGCATCAGGTAACGCAAACGGATAGAGTTGATGTAACGACGCCATTTATCAAGACTTCCACCCATCAGATAGTCCTGTGACTTAAATGATGCTTCTGCACTTGAGTTCAGGGTTGTTCCTGCAAACCATTCAGCAACGTCTTTCAGACCGATAAGAATTGTATCGTACAATTCTTTCTGGTCCTGGAATTTTGCATTTGAAATAGTGTTGCTATAATCCAGTGAGCCTGCTTCTGTGAAGGGAATATCTCCAAACAGATCGATCATCTGAGCTGTCTGATCAAGAAGCAGCGCCCTGCCCGCCATCATAAATACCTGAACGTTCGGACGCTCATCCAAAGGCAATACACCATACAAACGCTGCATAGTGCGGTACTGCGCCATCACACCATTACCGGTGTTATAATCGGCAGGATTTGAGCTCTGGTTGCTCGGTCTGTAGAAGTCATTCCAGAAACCCTCTACGTGACCGGCATTCTGGAAATATCTGTCTTCAGCAGAGTTATCAATTGTAGCGGTCTGGCAATAAGCACCGGCTATCGTCGCGGACATCGTACGTATTTCCCAATACTGAGGCCTTATACGGTTGTTCTCCAGAATACCTGAGAATAACTTCTCAATTGTTGGATTGGTGGTTTTGTCAGGGTCTACATAATAATCATCAAGCTGGCTGCTACAACCCGCTATTCCCAGGACCAACCCTATTAGACAACTTATATTTATTATTAATTTTTTCATACTTAGAACTGTTTGTAACAAGTCACATTTAAGATTAGAAGCTTGCATTTAGACTGAATCCGTAGCTGCGGGTCGCACCTGATGAACCTTCATCGATACCCTGTTTTAACCAGCTGCTACCCATTGGAGCTTCCGGATCAAGGTTCTTCATGGTTCTGTACACATACAGCAGGTTTCTTCCGATCAGGGAAAGACGCAAACTCTGGAAGTGCAATTTCGCCGCTGTCGCTTTTGAAATGTTATAGCCGAGTACAAGTTCACGCAATTTTGCATAATCGTTCTTCTGTACCGCAGGCGCATTCCATGTTGTAGCACCATCAGTAAATGTGTTACGGTAGTAATAAGCCGCTTCAACTATTTTGGTATTAGGGGAACCATCTTTCGTTACGCCTTCCAGTCTTACACCGTCATGATAAGCCTTTCCAACAGGAGGGACAGAGTTATGGCTTGGTAATTCTACTTTCTCATTAGCAGCGTTTATGTAGTAAGGAATACCTCCATGCTCTTCATCACGATACTCCAATGTGTTAGTGAACATACCACCCGCTGTCTGGAATTTCAGTGGCGTTGATACGATCTTTCCACCAAAACGGTAGTCGATCATAAAGTCCAGCGACAGATTGTGATAATTAATTGTATTCGCAAAACCACCCACGACCTTCGGTAACAGGTTACCTACTTTTTCCAGTTTGTTAACATCGATCTGGTATAAACCATTGTCACCAATGATGAAGTTACCTTTAGCGTCAACAGCACGTGGATACATATAGATATTACCGATAGGCTGTCCAACTTCAGCAACCACTCTCAACGCGTTCTGAGAAGCATTGAGCATCACGATCTGATTTACACCTGGCGCCAGTGACTCAACAGTAGAGGAGTTCATAGCGAAGTTCAGACGTGTATTCCACTTGATCTTTCTGTTTACCGGATTCGCGTTTATTGCAACTTCAAGACCATGGCTATGCAATTCTCCCACGTTAGTGATCCTCGTCAGCGCACCGTTACTTGCAGCAACGTTCAAACGCATCAACAGGTCAGTTACCCTACTGTTATAATAAGAGATGTCCAGACCTAAACGGTTTGACATTACTTTCAACTCGGTACCGATCTCCATTTCTTTTTTGCGCTCTGACTTCAGGCTCTCATTACCGTAATTATCCTGTGCAACAAGTACCGGAATCGATTTTGTACCTACCGAAACTGGTTTCTGAGTATAAGTCACGTTAGATTCGAATGCAGGAGGCGCATTACCTACCAGACCATATGAAGCTCTCACCTTACCATAAGAAAGGAATGTCGGCAGGCGGAAAGCTTCAGTAAAGATGAAGCTCGTGTTTACTGAAGGATAGAAATAACTGTTATTCTGGTGAGGCAATGTTGAGGAATATTCCTGACGGGCAGTACCTTCCAGGAACAAATAGTTCATATAACTCAGGTTCATGATACCGAGATATGCATATTTAAATACACCGCTGCGGCGCTCAGATGTGGTCTGAATATTATATGAGTTATTGATACTAAACCAGTTTGCAGTTACCAGACCACCGTTCGTGCCCGAGCTCTGATCACTGTAGCTTTCTTTACGTGTCTGTAAACCTGCGCTGAATGAATAACCAAACTTCCTGGAATCTTCATCTTTTGCATATGTCAGTAACTGGTCAGTATAGGTAACCGCATAGCGGCCCTTAGATACGATGTAAGCACCGGTACTTCCACTTGCTGCGTTAAACGCAATTGGTTTTTCGTTGTATTGTTTGCTTTCAGTATTCAAGCTAGTGAAGTCATTACCTATCCTGGTACGGAACTTCAGCCCTTTTGCAAGTTCAACATTCAACGTTACACTGGAAAGTAAACGGTCCTGCTTTTCTACCTCCTGGTTACGTAACTGTCTCCACAGGAAATCAAGCAACTCAAAAGGACGGATCTGATACTTGAGTGCTTCTTCGGGGTTTTCATTCACCCTGTCGAAGGGGACCCACTTGTACCCTTTTGAAGTTTTGTACTTGTCAAAGATCACACTCATATCTTCTGCACGGGAGAAGAACCCGTCGAACGCATTGAATATACGTGCCATCTGCATAGGCCTGTTGGTGATCTTTGTATTTACATAACCACCCACAACATCCAGGCTTATTTTGTTATGCAGCTTGATAGTACTGTTCAGGTTGAAAGTATTACGCTGCTGGTCACCGCCGATCTGGATACCTTTGTAATCATTACGGGTATAAGAGAAGCGGTAATTTGCTTTTTCTGTCATGTTCGAAAGGGATACATTCAAATTTGAATTGTATCCCTTCTGAAAGAGTTGCTTATAGTTATCGGGTTGGGGTGAATAGGGATGCATAGTACCATCCCACCAGGGAACCATCTGTCCCTCCATTTTCGGACCAAACTGGGAGTAAGCCCTGAAAAGCGGTCTGACCGTTCCGTCGGTTCCTACATCTACCCATCCATCTGCTCTCGCGCCCTGGCTGATGTTAACTGCAGCATCGTTACCAGGTCCATATATATTCTGGTATTGAGGAGCAAAAGCAATTCTCTCTGCGGTATGTGAATAGTTCACGTCAACGCCTAAGCCTCTTCCTTTCATACCTTTCTTGGTAGTAATTACCACAACACCGCTCGCTGCGTCAGAACCATACAGCGCAGTAGCACTCGCACCTTTCAATACTGTCAGACTTTCGATGTCGGCCGGGTTGATATCCAGGATACCGTTACCACGGATACGTTGATCTGCCCAGTAGTCAGTGTTGTTTGTACCTGCTGCACCTTTTTCGTTGTTATTCCTGATCTGCACACCGTCTACTACATACAGCGGTTGCGTATTGTAGTTGAGGGAGTTCACACCACGGATCTGTATATTCACCGCACTGGTAGCACCACCTGGAGCGGTAGTGATCTTTACACCGGCAGCCTTACCATACAAGGCAGAGGCAAAGTTGGTGGCGCCAGAAGCAGTGATCTGTTCAGAAGTGATAGTACTTACTGCGTACCCGAGAGCCTTTTGCTCTCTCTTGATACCCAGTGCAGTTACTACCACTTCATTCATCATTTTTTCATTTGGTTGCAGAGTGATAGTGATGGCGGTCTTACCATTCACAGGAATTTCCTGTGTTTTAAAACCTACATAAGACACTAATAATACTGCATCGTCCGGAACGCTAATGGTGAACGCACCATTTTCATCCGTCGCTACCCCATCAGAAGTTCCCTTGATCTTTACAGAAGCTCCGATCAAAGCCTCACCAGTCTGGTCCAATACCTTACCGGTAACTTTGATAGCTTTCAGCTGAGCGCCTTCCGGCATGATAACGATCAGATTGTTGGACAGTTCCTGGTATGTATAACCAGAGTTGTTCAAAATCAGATCCATTACTGTAGTGATCTGTGCGTCTTTTACATTAATGTCTACTTTACTGTCGCTCGGTATGTTCCTGTTGCTGAACATAAAGCGGTAATCGCTCTGACTTTCAATTACAGTCAGTACCTTTTTAAATTCAACGTCACGGAGGTTAAGAGTGAGTTTGGTTGCACGGGCGCTTGCGCTAACACTCATAGTAAGTATTAGTCCCAAGACCAGATTCATAAGTAGCATTGGCTTTAAAAGCCCGTAAGGGATCTTTACGCCCCTGGGGCGTAGGATAAAAGTCATAACTTAGATGTTAAGGGTGATTAAAGTCTTTCAAATGTCAGGATTGTTCAAAAAACCATTCATTTAAGGATATAAGTTTCGTTGACAGCAGGTACCATTTAAAAAAGGTCCCTGCTTTATCTAATAGTTGTCGATCTCTTTTCCCATACACAAAATTTTAGGCGTTAATACTTTGTTTCTGGTGAAATGAACGAGCGAATACATAGGTGTAATCATAGACATAGGTATCGGCTGCATAGGGTTCTCATCTCACCTTCCAATGTTTGAAAGGATAATTCTTAAATCGTTTTCTCTTTTTCCAGGTCTTCCTGATCAATATATTACTATCGTCGAATCTTCTATTCTGTAACTGAAATCTTCCGTCAGGTGTAGTGCGCTAAATGCTTCCGCCACCGTTTCCCCCTCCAGGATGCCGGTAAATCTTAACTGCTTCATACCGCTTTTGTTAAACCGGATACTGATATTATACCAGCGTTCCATTCTTTTTGCCAGCGTTTCAAAGGATTCATCCTGGAAAACCAGTTTATTCTGTAACCAGGAAGTTTCCATGATCACGGTATCCTTTTGCTGGAAGTAAGTCAGTGTGGTTAATGCCGGTACGACATTTTTCAGGGATACTGACTTCTTTTTCGTAGAGTCATAGTTGTTTACGACCAGTTTCTGGGATGGTTTCAGTACTATCTTCTCAGAAGGATTGTCTGCTACCGTTACTTCTATTGCCCCTTTTAGCAGCGTTGCTTCTGTTGACGTTTCGTTTGGATAGGATTTTACGTTGAATGCTGTTCCCAACACCTTAATATCCATTTTATTAGTATGGATGATGAAAGGCTTCTGTGCATCACTGTGCACATCAAAGAATGCCTCACCGGTCAGATATACCTCCCGGCTTTCCTCCGGGAAGTTAGCTGCATATTCCAGCTTACTGTCCGCATTCAATGTTACCCTTGTGCCGTCTTCCATCATAAAGGTGGATTTCTCCCCTTTAGAGGTATACTTGGCCACAAGCGGCTCATGCAGTGAGGTGTATAGATACACACCGCCGGTGATCAGGAGCGCTACTGCTGCAGCAACACCAGACATCCATACCAGGCGGCCTTTTCCGCGTACAGGCGTCATCAATGGCTCGATGACCTGCGTACCGGCTTCTTTCTCCAATTCACTGATACGCGTTTGCACATTAGAAAAAAGTCTTCTGCTGTCAATATGATCATGATGATTCTGGGCCCAGTACATGCGGAACAGCTCATACTGTCTGGCGAAGACAGTATCCTCACTCATGATATGTTGCAGTTCCTGGCCTTCTTCTGGTGTTGAATCACCAGCCAGGTCCTTTATAACAATTTCAAAAAAACGTTCGCTCATTGTCCGATGGAATAACCCTTTGTATATAAGACAACATTTAATACCTAATATGCGTACAAGGTTTAAAATTTTTTTTAACATATATATATTGAAGGGTTAATTACCCATAAATATTGATATTATCAGCAATGTTGTTATTATAGTATCTGTGATATTATCTGAAGCTTGTTTATTTGCCTTTTTAAGATAAGGCTCCATCGCTACCGTCATCTTCTTCATAGCACGTAACATCTGGGTATGCACCGTGCGGGGGGATATATTCAGGATCTCTGCTACTTCCTTGTATTTCATCCCGCTCTCCTTCACCAGCCGGAATATAATGCTACACTGGCGAGGCAGGGAAGAAATAGCCTGGTCCATCCTGAAAAACAACTCTTTCTTCTCTAACTCCATCTCCGGGGAAGCTGTATTGACCAACTGCGTACCTCCCTCGTGGTCGTCTATATTTACCAGTTGGAGACTGGAAAAACGCTTGTTGTAGTTTAATGCGTGGTTCTTTACGGCAATAAAAAGATATGTCTCAGGCTTGAGAACGTCCTTCATTTTAGCTCTGTCCATCCAGCATTTAACAAATACGTCGGAAACTATCTCTTCCGCAACTTGTTGATAATGAACGTACATAGTGCAAAACTTCACGAGCCTGGGGTTTAATTCATGGAAAAAAACCTCAAATGATTTTGGATCGCTGTCAACCGTGATGCGCTCCCATAGATCATTTATATTAACCTCCTTTTGCATTCTAACTTTTCATTATATTTCAGACGGCAATGTAGTAAAACTATATGGCAAATAAAAATAATAAAACTTTCTGAATTAATTATTTATAATATATATTAACTCCAATACATTAGGAAAACACATCCTGTTTTGGTGCAAATAAGAAGCCCGGTCTGCTTACGCAGGCCGGGCTTATAAATATCTGTAAATCAATCTATTCCTGATCCATAGTCATGATATCGCGGTCAAACAGGTACAAACCGCTCTTATCATCGCCTATCAGCTCGAGCTTGTCATTACACTCTCTGGCCAGGCGCTCCTCTTCAATCTGCTCATTTACATACCATTGCAGGAAATTATGGGTCGCATAATCCTTTTCCTGCAGGGCGATGTCCACCAGCTCATTAATCCCTTCACTCACTTTTACCTCGTGCGCGAAAAGCTCCTCGAAAGCTTTTTTCAGAGACACAAAAGTCAGGACCGGTTGTGCCAATGCAGGAACTACCGCAAAACCTCCTCTTTCGTTAATATAATGGATCAGCTTCAGCATGTGGAAACGCTCCTCGTCGCTGTGCTTGAAGAAAAACTTTGTTACGCCTTTCAGACCGGGCTGGATATCCGCCCAACTGCCCATTGCCAGGTAAGCCTGGGAAGACTGCGCTTCCATTACCACCTGCCGGTTCAGGGCTTCCTGCATTCTTTGTGACAACATATTATTCGCTTTTAGGGTGAAAAATTGAACAAGCTAAATGTACTAAATTTCCTGAGCCCGCTGAAATCTCACGCTCAATTAGTATTGAAAACCACTGCCTTACTTAATAAAATCTTCCCGGTGCGGGCTGAAAACGTCTATCAGCACGCCAGGTTCCAGGCACAATGCCCCATGTACCACGTGAGGCGGGATATAATAGGCGTCCCCTGCTTTCAGGGTCTTCTTCACGCCGTCAATGGTGATCTCAAAAACACCACTTTCTACATGGGAGATCTGTGAGTGGTAGTGCTCATGCAACGCTCCTACCGCTCCCTGCTGAAACTCCACTTTTACCAGCATCAATTGCTCATTATACGCCATTATCTTCCGTCGGATGCCCACATCGGGCGTTTCCCACTGAATATGTTCGTCTTCTATAAATAGGTCCATTTCGGGTTATTTTAAGCGCTTCAGTGGCGCGCTTCACAAGCCTGTTAAAATGAAATAGCCCATAGCGCACCGTTCCTGTTGCCGGTTTCTTAGCTTACCAAGTTAATCATTGATCTGCTAATAACTACTCAACAATTTCGATCTCTATGGACTATATCTTAAATAAATATCCCGGAACTATTTCAGTATTTCACTCAAACGTTTATCCAGCTCCTCTCCTCTCAGGTTTTTAGCCACGATCTTACCCTGCGGGTCAAGCAGGAAGTTCTGAGGCACTGATCTTACACCGTACATCTTAGCCACGGCATTGTCCCAGAATTTCAGATCGGATACGTGCGTCCAGGTGAGGTTATCCTTATGGATCGCCTTCAGCCAGGCGTCACGACCGGTCGGCTGGTCTAACGACACGCTGAGAATGGTGAACTGCTTGTCTTTGTGGTTGTTATACGCTGCAACTACATGCGGGTTCTCTGCACGGCAGGGACCACACCAGGAAGCCCAAAAGTCAACCAATACATATTTACCACGGAAGTCTTTCAGGTTCACTGGTTTACCCAGGGTATCATTTTGAGTGAACAGCGGGGCTTCTGCTCCAACAGCAGTGCTCTTCCAGCTGGTCAGCAGTTTCGCATATTCCGCCCCGTTCTTGCTCTTTTGCACGCTGGCGTCCAGACTGTTGAACATGGTTTCTATCTGTCCGATATCGTCGGGCATACCTCCTGAATATTGCTGTAATGCATCAAGGCTGATAATAGATTTGGGATTGTTCTTCACAAAGTCTGCATAAATAGCCTTCTCCTGCTTACGGAGTTCTTCCACCTTCTGGTCCAGGTACTGACGGAACTCAACGGAGCCGCGTTTCTCGTCGTCAGCAGCCATATATTCCGCATTCAGCTGTCCATAAAGTGTACCTACCGGCTTAAGCGCTTCCTGTAAACGTTGGTTATCAGCATTTACCGGTGAACCCGCAAAAGTAACTTTCTGCAGAGAGTCCGGGCTGGTCAGGGTGATAGTTCCTTTTTCAACGTAGAAGATGATCATATCACGCTGTCTCGGGTCTGGCGATGGTGTGGCATGCTTCAATACCATCATAGCCTGGGAAGGCCCATCTATCGTGCCCTTAAATTCAAATGCACCGTCTTTTAATACGGCAGAGTCCTTTACATCTACGCCTGCCTGACGGTAAACGAGGTGTGCCTTCACTGGAGCGTTCCAGTTGCCAATCTTACCTTTCAGTACGAAATCCCCTTTCTGAGCTAACAAAACACCTGGGGACAGCAGTAAGGTTAAGGCTGCTAATAATCTGTTCATGCTTGGTTTGGTTTGATTTTTTTCGAGTATCACTAAAAATAGTAAATAAATACGAAGTCGGACTGCACCCGCTGGATAATCGGTCAAAACAGTATATGAAAAACTTCCGGGATAGCATTTGACCTATATCCTACTGGCCTACTACGCCGTAGGATATAGATCAGATCAAATTGATATGGGAACTGCAGCCTGCGTTACTCTATCCCCAGTTCCTTCTGGATCTCTTCCAGTGACCGGCCTTTGGTTTCCGGCATCACCTTCCAGATGAACAGCAACTGCAACAACATCATACCGCTATAGAACACAAAGGAATAATAGCCGCCCATCTCACTGCCCGACACAATGATCGGGAAAGTCCAGGAAATAATGGCCGCCATGATCCAATGGGTGAAACTACCCAGCGCTCCGCCCTGCGATCTTACAGAATTAGGGAAGATCTCGGAAATAAATACCCAGATCACAGCTCCCTGGGAGAAAGCAAAGAAGGCTATATACCCGATCAGGTAGATCAGCACATTACCGCCAAGATGAGCAGGATCTCTGAAGGCGTAAGCAGTCAGGCCCAGGAACAGGATCATCCCCAGGGAACCGATCAGCAATAAGGTCTTCCGGCCAAATTTATCAATAACCGTCATCGCCAGTAGGGTGAACACCAGATTGGCCGCGCCGATATAAACCGGCTGCAGGTAGGCGTCCTCCTTGCTGAATCCCGCCATTTCGAATATACGGGGCGCATAATACAGAATGGCATTAATACCAGACAGCTGATTGAACATCGCCAGCAATACAGCATAAAGGATCGGTTTAGCATACCGGGCCTGAAAGAGGTTCTCCTGGTGTGTTTTAACCGATTCCCGGATAGCCGTTATAGCCCCGGGGATATCCACTTCCTGTAAACGCTGCATAATAGGCACCGCTTCGGCCTCCCGGTTATTAAGTATGAGCCAGCGTGGACTTTCAGGAATAATTCTCAGTAATATCCAGAACAAACCCGCCGGCACGACCATAATACCCAACATCCAGCGCCAGGCTTCATCTCCCATACCTACAAACAGGAAGTTTGTCAGGTAAGCAACACATATCCCGCCTACGATATTCAGCTGGAAAGATCCTGCCAACCGGCCGCGCAACTGTGCCGGAGAGATCTCTGAAATATACATAGGCCCTACTACCGAAGAGGCACCAACGGCAATACCCGACATAAAACGGAACAATATGAACAATAACCACGCAGATACGGAGGCGCAACCAATGGCCGAAAGGACGTACAGGATCGCAATGGCCTGCAACACTTTCTTACGGCCATAGATACGTGCAGGAACACCCACTACCAGAGAACCAAGTACAGTTCCCAATAAACTGGAAGCCACCGTAAACCCAAGCCAGAAAGGGCTGAGCTCCCATAGCTTCATGAGCGTCTTTTCAGCGCCGGATATAACAATTGTTTCAAAACCAAACAGGAAACCGCCTAATGCGGCTATCAGAGCAATTCTAACAGGATAAGAAAACATGAGTGAAATTTATTGTGATTGTTTGTGGAGCCTCGGTTGATCATAACGTTTTACTAAAAGGGAAAAAAGTAAACATAAAAAACGGTAAAAACAAACCTCCCGTATTTGAAATTCATACAGGTGTTACAGGGGTTAACATTCACAGCTCCTGATACAAAAAAAGCTGTCCGCCCTGTTTTGTAACAGCGCGTAACAGCTTTTGTACACAATCAAATGATCGTTATTTTGATAACTCGTCGAATTCTTCGTCGGTCAGCTCTATCTCAGCGGCTGCCAGGTTCTCTTCCAGATGTTTTACAGAACTGGTACCTGGTATCAGCAGAATATTGTCTGCCCGTTTCAGCAACCATGCCAGTGCGATCTGCGCAGTAGTTGCATTATATTTTGCTGCGATCTTACTGATCTTATCGGCCAGTGCGTCCGGACCTGAAGCCAGCGGGAACCACGGAATAAATGCGAGGCCGCGTTTAGCGGTATAATCAACAATTTCCTCCCATTGACGGTTACCCAGATTGTAGAGGTTTTGCACAGATACAACAGGCAATATCTTTTCAACCTGTTCGATCTGTTCAATAGTAACTTCCGATAAACCTACATACCTGATCTTTCCTGCTTTTACAGCTTCCACTACAGGCACCAATGTTTCTTCTACCGGTACATTAGGATCAATGCGGTGCAGTTGCCAGAGGTCGATAGTATCTACCTTTAAGCGTTTCAAACTACCCTCTATGTTTTCACGAATGAAAGCCGGTGTACCATTAGGCGTCCATTGATTAGGTCCGGTACGGCCAAATCCTCCTTTGGTTGCAATTATCAGGTCTTCTTTGTAAGGATAGAGTGCATCTGCGATCAATGATTCATTAAACTTTGGCCCATATGCTTCTGCAGTATCGATGAAATTTACACCACCGGCTACAGCAGCCTGCAGTACTTTCTTCGCATTCTCACGATCAGCTACTTCTCCCCATACGCCTGTTCCTGTCAATTGCATTCCACCGTAACCAAGACGGTTGATCTCAAGCTGGCCCCCTAAACTGAAGGTCAGGTTCTTTGTGCTTGTTGCCATTTTATATGTTTTAATAATCAATCCTGAAATGTAATATGATAGTACTGTTACGTTATTCTGTTTACAGGTACGCTATCTGCATCAATAAACATACCTGCCCATATTATGGTTGAGCGCATCAGTGAACTATCTTCTTAAATAGCTGATATATCAAAAACCAGTTTTTTATCAAACTGACTGATCATTCATTTTGTTCAGTTTGACTACACAAAGATGAGATGTTTAGAAAAAACGGAGATTAGCAAAAACAAATGTTTTCTTATGAATTTCAAAGATGAAGGGTAGTTCCAATAATCGCTGAAAATAATATAATTGGTTATATAGTTGCTCACCCCACACAGTCTGCCATATGTGAAAAGGTGAGCAACTTTTTTTAAATAAAGTATCATCAACATCGTATCATCACATCGCTGTAAACACATACGTCTTCCCCTTCTCCGTCGCCACATCATACAAACGAGTCTCAGCAAATTCCAGCAGCTTCACATCCTTACTATGTATCAATGCTTCAGCCACAGGCGTTACCTGGTAAAAAGGGTTACTATTCTCCCCACTCGCTTTCTTCAATTCCTGCGTTGCCTTTAACGGCTGATTACTTCTGATACGGCAATTGCCTCCCAATGTAGATCTAATCACCAGCTTAGTAATTTTCCCGTCCTGCCATACCAGATCGTCCACCACAAATCCACCTCTGGCACGCAAGCCTTTTATACTCCCGCTCTTCCATTGCGATGGAAGCGCAGGCAATACATAGATGGCTCCATCATGGCTCTGCATCAGCATTTCCGTAATACCGGAAGTACATCCGAAGTTACCATCTATCTGGAATGGTGCATGTGCGTCAAAGAGGTTCGTATAAGTACCGCCTCCATGTTTACCCACAGGGTTCAATTGATTTGTGATCAGCTTCATAGCATGTTCTCCATTTCTCAATCTGGCCCACCAGTTCACTTTCCACCCCATACTCCATCCGGTAGATACATCACCACGTTGTATCAACGTTGTATTGGCGGCACTGGCAAGTAAGGGCGTACGGTCGGGCGATATCTGAGCAGAAGGATACAGGCCATATAAATGTGAAATATGACGATGCTCATCCTTCGGATTATCTATATCGTCGATCCACTCCTGCAATTGTCCGTACTGACCGATCTGCATGGGCGGCAGGCGCTTGCGCACAGTGCGGAAAGTATCTGCCAACTTAGCATCTCTACCCAGGATATCAGCCGCATTAATAGCAGCGCTTAATGCATCAAAAACGATCTGGTTATCCATCGTACAACCGGCATCGAAATAAACGCCCGGCCTGGAAGCAGGCGAGTTCTCCGGAGAATTACCCGGATTCACTACCAGATATTTCCTTTTAGGATCTTCTACCAGATCATCTACAAAGAACAACGCTGCACCTTTAATAGCCGGATATACATCCGCCAGATAACGTTTATCCCCGTTGTAGAGATAACGCTCCCACAGGTGCTGTGCCAGCCAGGCGCCTCCCATACTCCAGATGCCCCAGTAGATCTTATCTACCGGGCCGGTTATACGCCAGAGGTCCGTATTATGATGCGCTACCCATCCCCTGGCGCCATAAAGCGTACGTGCAGTGCCCTGGCCCGTTACAGAGAGTTCTTTGACCATCTGTATCAGCGGCTCATGCATTTCCGGCAAATTGTCTTTTTCTGCCGGCCAGTAGTTCATTTCAGTATTGATGTTGATAGTGTATTTGCTATCCCATGGTGGTCTCATCTCTCCATTCCAGAGTCCCTGTAGTGTGGCTGGTTGTCCGCCAGGCTGAGAACAGGAGATCAGCAGGTAACGGCCGAACTGAAAATAAAGCGATACGAACTGCGGATCATATGCCTTTGAGAAATTGGCCAGCCTTACATCTGTAGGCTCTTTCGATGCATCTGAAGTACCCAGGTCGATCTTCACACGATCAAAGTACCGTTGGTAAGCAAGCGTATGCGATTTCACCAAAGCAGCATAAGGTTGTTTTACCGCAATATTCAATGCGTCAGTTGCACGCTTCACGGCATCAGCACTAAGGTCTTTATAATTCACATAGTTGGTAGCCATGGAAATAAAGATCAGCGCGTCATTGGCGCCCTTCACCGTAATAAGTGTATCGCCTGTAACAACACTGCCTCCTGAAGCAATCACCCTTGCAATACCGCTGAACTGCACCTTTCCTTCCACCCCCTCATGACTGCCGGTTGTTCCATTAACAGTAAGATCTTTTCCTGCTGCTTTTAAGGCCGCATTTTTCTGCGGCGTGGTCAGATAAGCAGAAAAGTCCAGCGCACCGGGTTTACTGCTACTAAGCCGTACTATAATTGCCTGTGCAGGCACTGAGGCAAATACCTCACGGGTATATTGTACACCATTTACAGTGTAGGTTGTCTTTGCAATCGCCTTTTTTATATCCAGTTCCCGGTAGTAATGCTGATACTGATCATGTCCGGGAAATGCCAGGTGTAAACTACCTACAGGCTGGTACATTTGTCCATGGGAAGTTTTACTCTGGATCTTTTCCACTGCCAGCTCCTGTGCTTCCTTATACTTGCCGTCAAAGATCAGCTGCCTGATATTCGGCAAGGCTGCCAATGCATCAGGATTGTCATTACGGTTTGGACTACCGGTCCATACCGTACCTTCATTCAGCTGAATGATC
This sequence comes from Chitinophaga sp. S165, assembly GCF_003182155.1. GTDB lineage: Bacteria > Bacteroidota > Bacteroidia > Chitinophagales > Chitinophagaceae > Chitinophaga. The sequence continues at coordinate 191,761 of NZ_QGTG01000007.1, read as the reverse complement.
TCCTCGGCCGGATTACCGAATACCATTCCTCCCAAACGTCCGTTCCCTACAGGGAGCGCCGCAGTCCAAACATCGCCGGCTGGTTGCCGGTACCATAACTTCAATTCTTGCTGGGCAAATGAAAACAGTGGTAAGATGCCGCCTAATAAAAGCAGGGCTGTTTTTTTCATAACTGGATAAGTGTTAACCTATAAAAGATCAGCCATGCCTGTTTACAGTTCATGGCCGGGAATATTGTACAGGAAAGCAAAATACAAACGATGATCTACGAATGCAAACCGCCTGTAAATAATAATTGTAGTTTTAACACATAAATGCCGGTATACAGGGATCAACTAACGGGGAAACAAAATTTTAATCAGCATGGCATCAGTCAGTAATGATATACTTTAATGTGTTTCATCGATCAGCATCACATCCCAGGGCTGCAATGTTTTACTGATCAGCAGTACGCCTGTATTACTGGACAATACCTGTTCTTCCCTCACTGCCATTGCCATCTTCTGCATCATCTTCAACGGATCTCCTGTCAATGATTCCGGATTCCCCGCGTCCTTCCATGCATTGAGCGCATTACCGTTTTCCTTATCGAGGATCTCCACATTAAACGTTGCGTCCTTATTCGTATTCATCAGCTTAAATGTAAAGTCGCGCGGCTCTCCTGATTTAAGTGTATTAGCCACCACATCATCTGCGCCAGAAGGCGGCGAGGTCTTTAATCCCGCCGGATAGTTATACACAAGTGCAGTCAGCTTTTGTGTACTCTTATGCCGCGTTACTACAATACCGTCCTTATTGTAAAGCAGTTCATCACCCAGTGCATGTAACATGCGGTAAGCATGAAACGATGGCTTGGGAATACTCTGATAATTCAACAATCCATATCCGCCTGTAAATGCTTGTCCGCCGGAACCTTGCTCCCCACTGTCTGTAAACGACCAATACGAAAGCGAGTCTGCCAATCCGATGCTATCCACATTGGCCTTAACAATATAAGCTGCCGTTGGCAATGCATCGTGCATCGCATCCCTGCCGGAAGAACTGGTCCCCCATTCTGTAAGATGGATCTCTGCCTTTGGAAAGGCACTTTTATCCACGACAGCCCTTAACCACTGCAGGTCTTTTAATGTTGCATCAACACCGCGGCTGCGGCCTTTGGTGCCATTGTAAGGGAAGTCGGTAGGATATGGATGGGTAGATATAAAATCGACCGGCGCCTGTTCCCGTTTGCAGTATTCCAGGAAATCTTCTATCCACACTCCTTTCCATTTCAGGCTATCCAGGTCTTCCGTACTGGCTGTCAGTACTTTTGATTTATCTTCTGCTTCTCCATCAAAGCGTCCGTCGCCGACGAAATTGCCAGTGGCCGGGCCTCCTACTTTCAGTTGCGGCGATACAGCCTTCAGCGCCTGTGCAGTAGCCTTATACATGGCGAAGTACTGACTCTTGCTGCCATCCCACATACCTTTCTGATTAGGTTCATTCCATACTTCAAAATACCAGGTACTCACTTCGTTCTGACCGAACTTTTCTATACAGTGTTTTGCAAAATTGGTGATGAGTTGTGACCATTTCGAAAAATCCGCCGGAGGCGATACATTCGCTTTCCACCAGAAGGCCGTGCTTGCGCCACCAGCCATTTCCCTCGGAAAGAAACTCAGCTCTACAAAAGGTTTCATCCCGCTTTTCAGTATCCTGTTGATCAGATCATCTACCCGCAGCCAATTATAAACACCGCCCTGGTAAACGGACATATCATCATGAAAGATGCCATGAAAGCGACAATATTCAAAGCCACAATGCTTCTTTGTGAATTGCAGTTGTTCCAGCCAGGGAGATCCGGGGCGGAATACTTCGCCGGCCCTGCCGGCGCCAACACATTTGCTCCAGAAATGAGAAAAGGTACGCCCCTGAATTTTGGTGTCAATAAGTAAAGGAGGCTGTTCTTCCCAGAATGATCGGCCAGATACAATGCCTGGCAACAATGCGCTACCCGCAGCGGTAACAATTGCCTGCTTTAGAAAATTACGTCTTTCCATGAGGTAAGGGTTAGTTAAATATGCGGCTGCCCCCTGGTTTTTCATAGCGCACGACGCTGCTCACAAGTAATACAGATCCGGGGATACAAGCCTCTTTTGATTGATAAAATTGCTATTGTGTAATCATAACTATTAATATACAATGTACGGTATTTTATGAAATACGCAACTCGTTTACGCAATCCATTGACTACAATACACATATGTACAATTTACTCTATGTTTACGATATATGCAAGGAAAGACGAAAGGATATTTTCAAAACATAACTGGTACAGCATGAATAACTTGGCTTACGTCCGTTCTGATCGCAGGATCATTTTCCAGAATAGTACATAACTCTGTATCAGATAATATTGACAATGAAACAAATAGCTCATCTTCATGCACCAGCTGCCCCCTTTGCAGGACCTTGCCCCGTTGCCCCAGCTCATCATAGAATTCCTTTTGTGCCGCCAGGCAGGCCGCCCTGTTTTCACTTGCCCAGTTTTTCCCTTTCTTAAAGAAAAGTAATACCCCATGTGGCTGTCCGTAGTTCATAAATAACTTTATTTTTGTACGAAGTTCCGGATCAAGCCTGTTTTCCTGCTAACGCAAACGGGACTATTATAGCCGCAAAAAGTGCCAAACCATTTTTTCTTATGAACTTAATGCCATCACCACATCCTACCTTCAAACTGGAAGAGACCGAACGTTTCTACTCCAAAGCTGAAACCGACGGCCCGGAAATCCGCCGCAGCGAGATCCTGATGGATAATGCCAAAATGATGTGGTACTCTTATTCGGTCGATAAAGAATATCATTTTCCCATGCAACTCGAACAGGAACGGGTGGAAATGCACTTTAAACTGAATGGCAGGTCTGGTGTAACCTACGAAGGAGAATACCTCGTGATGCATAGCAACGAACAAAGCCTTTTTTATCAACATAACCTGGAGGGAGAATATATCCTGTTTCCCGGCGAAGAAAGTTCCCTCTTCGAAATAGAGTTACCGCGCCCGGTATTTGAATCGCTCGTTACGGAGGATTGTTCCTTTCTGATGGACTTCTCCCACCAATTGCAAACGCCCCGCCATCACCACTGGCCGGGACATAGTATGGAGATCACACCACAGATGCACATGATCATCGCGGATATGCGTAACACCTCCTACACCGGACATATGAAACGGCTGTTCCTCGAGGCTAAAATGATCGAACTATTCCTCTTGCAGGTAACAGGATTTGACCAATATATACCTCATGCAGACGCATTTCGTCCCTCCGATGTAGAACGCCTGCACGCAGCCAGGCAATACCTGGAGCTGCACTTTATGGATGACTGTTCCATATTTTCCCTGGCCACCCATGTGGGTATCAATCAGAAAAAGCTAAAACAGGGGTTCAAGGCATTATTCGGCTATACCGTTTTCGGCTATCTCACCCATATAAGAATGGAGAAAGCAAAACAATTGCTGCTCGACGAAAAGAAGACCGTAGGAGAAGTGGCGGAATTAGTTGGTTATCAATACCCGCAACATTTTGCAGCTGCTTTTAAAAAGAAGTATAATATCTCCCCTGGTAAATTAAAACAATAAAGTATCTTTGATCAGTACAGATCACCTACCCAGTAGATGCATTTTGGACTAAACAATCACCATATCAAGTCCACATCAAGTCCAGCTCAAGTCCACATCAAAAGCATGGTTAAAGCATGGTAAAGCCATGTCTGATGCGTATTTACGTCATCCATCTACCTGGTAAGCGGCATTATGTCCACCTCTGATATTATTTTAACTAAAACACCCTGGTCGAACAGGCGTCGAACAAGCATCGAATAAGCGCCGGCAAAGCATAGAACAACCACTGAAGTCAATTCAGTATAAACACTACCATACCTGCCAGGGAACATGTCTCAGGAAGGCCGGTCCTTTGTACTTCTGATCAGACCTATGCCCGCAAAGAAGAAGATAGCCCCCAGGATGGAATAAATGATAATCCCTTTAATGCTCCGGGTAGCCCCTGTACTGTTCATAAAGTTCATAGCGCCCATTATCAGGCCGGCAATACCCAGGAAGGTAAGTATGATCCCAATGATCCGCTTTTCCATAGCAAGTTTTACAATAGGAGATACAAATTACATGCCCCTCCCTGCCAAATAGACGCCTGCCTCTCCTATGGTGTAATTTTTGTGCAGAACCCGGCATGAAGATCTTCTGGAATTACATGCGCCCCCATCGCTGGATGATTGCCCTATCCCTCCTACTCGCCGGTATCGGACAGGTGGCTATGATGACCGACCCCGTGATCTTCGGGAAGATCATCGACAATTATGCCCTGCATCCCGGCAACAGGACCGAAAGTGAACTGGCAAGAGGTGTGCTGCTCTGGCTGGCCCTGGCAATAGCGGTAGCTATGGTAGCCCGCCTATCCAAAGCTCTCCAGGACTTTATCATGCGGCTCATCGTACAACGGTTCGGCATGCAGGTATTCAATGATGGACTTAAACAGACCCTCCGTCTCTCCTTCCAGGAGTTTGAGGAACAGCGAAGCGGTGAAACAGTCGCCCTGCTTCAGAAAGTCCGCAACGATACCGAACGTTTCATCAATGCATCTATCAACATACTCTTCTCTTCCCTTGTAGGTATAGGATTCCTGATCTGGTATGCCATTACCAAACACTGGGCCCTGGTCCCTATTTTTTTTATCGGGGTGGTTGTGTTAGGCGCCCTAACCGGATTGCTCAGCCGGAAAATAAAAAAGATCCAGCGGGCCATTAATAAGGAAACATTGAAGATGTCGGGTACTATCACCGAATCTCTCCGCAATATTGAACTGGTTAAAAGCCTCGGGCTCACCTTTCCAGAGATCCGGCGCTTACGCACCTTCACCAAAACCATCTACGACCTGGAGATAACGAAAGTAAAACGGGTCAGGACATTGTCTTTCATACAAGGCACCACCCTGAACCTGTTAAGACAATCCATACTCTTTATCCTTCTATGGCTCATCTTCCGTAAGGTGCTTAGCCCGGGGGAACTGATCGCCATGCAGTTCATTTCCACCATTATCTTCGGGCCTTTGCAGGAACTGGGAAGTATCATCCTGGCGTACAGGGAAGCTGAAAGCTCGTTGCAATTATTTGACCAGCTGATGCACAAACCGGTAGAAGAAAGACCTGCCAGCCCGGTAGAACTGGGACCGCTGGAAACGATCCGCTTCTCAGAGATCGTATTCCGCCATCAGACAGCTACAACGAATGCCATGGATGGTATCAGTTTCGATGCAACATTGGGAGATACTATTGCCTTTGTCGGCCCCTCCGGTTCGGGTAAATCCACCCTCGTGAAATTGCTGCTGGGCCTTTATCAACCAGTATCGGGAGAGATCCTTTTCAACGACATTCCTTCCGGCGATATCCGTTATAACCAGATGCGCAGACAGATCGGTTTCGTATCGCAGGATACCCAGTTATTTGCCGGCACCATCAAAGACAATCTGCTGTTCGTAAAACCAGACGCCACCGATGAAGAAATGATCGCCGCGCTCCACAAAGCCTCCTGCGCGCAGCTGCTGGCCCGTTCTTCACACGGACTGAATACGAAACTCGGAGAAGGAGGACTGAAACTTTCCGGTGGAGAGAAACAACGCATTTCCATTGCCCGTGCACTGATCCGCAATCCGAGACTGCTCATTTTTGACGAGGCGACTTCTGCGCTTGACTCATTAACAGAGGAGGCCATCACTGATACGGTGCGTAACATCTCCGCCAGGAGAGAGCAACTTAATATACTCATCGCACACAGGTTGTCCACCATTATGCACGCAGATACCATTTATGTGCTGGAAAAAGGCAGGATCGTGGAAACAGGGACACATCAGGAGCTATTGGAACAAAAGGGGCTTTATTACGCCATGTGGCGCCAGCAGATCGGCGAACGCCGCAGCCCATCACCTTCGGGCCCTGAAGATCTTAGCCAGATGGGAACGTCGTTACCAGATGTTACACCACTCCCTGTTCCGGAACAGGAGTAAGATCAGCGTACCCTGCGGGGCATGGTTTTTGGGCCACTGTTGCGTACATAAACCTACCCAAATCATTGTTTTATGGAACCAATGAAGCAGATCACCCTTAATATACCCCCTACCACCAAACCCCGCGTTGTTATCGTAGGCGCAGGGTTCGGCGGATTGAACGCAGCGCAGAAACTGCCTGATGATAAGTTTCAGATCGTCCTCTTCGACAAACACAATTATCACACCTTTCAGCCGCTGCTTTACCAGGTAGCTTCAGCCGCCCTGCAACCAGACGCCATTGCAGGCCCGCTGCGCAACCTGTTCCATGGAACAAAAGATTTTCACTTCCGGATGTTGCGGGTACTTTCCGTAGATCCCGACACTAATACCATCAATACATCCGCAGGCCCGCTGCAATATGATTATCTGATTATCTCCAGCGGCGCCAAAACAAACTATTTCGGTAACGAGAATATGCAACGGCATGCATTACCGTTGAAGACTATACCCGATGCCCTGAACATGCGTAGTCACCTCATGCAGATCTTTGAATGGGCCAGTCTCAATGCTAATCCATCTCTCGACGATCATATGCTCAACGTAGTACTGATCGGCGCCGGCCCTACAGGTGTTGAAATGGCAGGCGCATTCTCAGAACTCAGAAAAAATGTACTGCCTAAAGATTATCCACGGCTTGACTTTAAGAAAATGAAGATCTACCTGCTGGAAGGACTGGACAGGGTACTCCCGCCGATGCACCCCAAATCAAGCGCCCGCGCACAACGCGACCTTGAAAAGATGGGCGTGATCGTTAAACTGAGCACAATGGTAGAAGACTATGACGGAGAAACCGTGAGGCTGAAAAGTGGCGAGGAAATAAAATCCTATTTCGTGATCTGGAGCGCGGGTGTAACCGGTGAAGTGTTAGCCGGTATCCCAAAAGAATGGACAGAGCGGGGCCGTATATTGACAGATCCTAACTGCCGTGCCATCGGCAGCAAAAATATCTTTGCCATCGGCGATATTGCCCTGATGAAACTGGAAGATTATCCGAAAGGTCATCCCGGCGTAGCGCAGCCAGCTATTCAGATGGGAAAGTATGTAGCTAAAAACCTCTTTGCACTGCACAGGAACGAAACAGTAAAACCGTTTAAATACTTTGACAAAGGCTCGCTCGCAACCATAGGCAGAGGAAAGGCTGTAGCCGATCTTCCGGGAGATATCCACCTCGGCGGACGACTGGCCTGGTATATCTGGTTGTTCGTGCACGTAAACTTCCTCGTGAGCTTCCGCAACAAGCTGCTCGTGATGACCAACTGGATCTGGAACCTGTTCACCTTCGATAAAGGCAACCGTCTCATCATCCGCCCATACATCCGTAAAGGAGATGAAAGGGCCAAAGCCGTCTTTGCTGAAAATCAGGTCGGTAGCTAACAACTGCCTTTTCTGGCAGTCCTTTTTCGTACCTTTGTGCCTGCTTTGGATACAAGAAATTACATAACATTATCGCAATTAGCGGCCAGCATACAAGGTACTATCAGGAACGCTTTTTCGGGTCAGAGCTACTGGTTGGTGGCCGATATCACCAGCCACTCGTTCTATCCCGCCAAAGGATATCACTACTTCGACCTTGTTGAAAAAGATGGCCGCACCCACCAGCTCACCGCAAAGATCTCTGCCAATGCCTGGGGCAATGGCAGTACCCGCATCAAAGAGTTTGAAAATGTGACCGGTCAGCGCTTCGGTAACGACATGCACGTACTGATCAGGGTGGGCGTGGAATACCATCCTGTATACGGATTAAAACTCTCACTCCTGGATATTGATACCAGCTTCACCATCGGATTACTGGAACAACAGAAACAGGCTACACTGCAACGGCTTCTGACCGAGTGTAGTGATATTGTGCGTAAAACCCCGGAAGGATATATTACACGCAATAAACAGCTAACGCTGAATCCTGTCATACAACGCATCGCTGTTGTTTCCTCTGCTTCTTCCGCCGGTTACCAGGACTTCATGCATACGCTTCAATCAAACGCGTACGGATATATTTTCTATATAGAAAATTACTTCACCGCTGTGCAGGGTGAAGCCAATGCTACGCAGTTATGTATGCAACTGGAAGCGATCATTGATTCCGGAAAACAATTCGACACGGTGGTCATCATTCGTGGCGGAGGTGCACAAACAGATCTGCTGTTGTTCGATCAGTTCCCGCTGGGGAAAGCTGTTGCAAGTTTCCCTGTGCCTGTCATCACAGGCATCGGCCATCATAAGAACGAGACGATTACAGACATGTTGGCGCATACAGCAACGAAAACACCCACACGTGCCGCGGAACTCATCATCGCGCACAACCGCAGCTTTGAAGAGGCATTGCTCTTGCAGCAGCAACATATCATTATCCGCATGCAACAGATGCTGGCAGGCAAACAACAACAGTTATCTGCTTTACATGCGGGTATTGTGAACAGGTCCCGCGATCTGCTTACAAGCCATAAGGAAGGACTGGCACGCAACCGGCAGGCCATCCCGCAAAGCGCACGGCATATGCTCTTAAGACAGCGTTCTGCTATGGCACAACTGTCAGGACAACTGCTCGCAAAACCCGGTCAGGTCACCGCCAGCCGCTTACAGGAGCTGTCACATATCCGTAAAGACATCCAGGTATATGCCCGGAAACTTCTGCAGCAACAGCAGCAAAAACTACTGCATCATGAAACGGTCGTGCGTATCATGAGCCCCGCTTCACTATTGCAGAAAGGTTTTGCCATGGTGCAGCATAAAGGGCAGATCATTACCAGCGCTGCACAACTCTCCCCCGGAGATGAGATCACCGTCCAGATGGCCGATGCCGGTGTACACGCTACAATCACTTCAAAAACAACAAACGATGGATACGAGCCTAACATATGAAGCAGCTTATAAAGAACTGCAACAAATAGCAAGAGAGATTGAAACAGAGTCCGTTTCTGTTGACATACTGGCCGCAAGAGTGAAACGTGCGTCTGAGCTGATCACCTTCTGTCAGACCCGTTTACGGGCTACGGAAGCCGAAGTGGAGAACATTATTCAGCAAATGGAAGACAAACCGCTTTAAGCTTTTTAAGCTGCAGCGTTGTGCTATATCATTACAACGCTGCAGCAAACCTCCATCCCTCCCTTATTTCCCCAATTCCCTGCCATTTTAAGCCAGCTTAAAGGTTTTAATATTCTGATTAAAAACCGGTTAAAATCAATGTGTAACGCGCCGGGAGCCGCTACTGTTACTGACCTTTGTCCTGAATTCATCAGTGGACAAACAGTATCTCATGAAACGAGCGATCGTCCTGGCTGTAGCAATACTTGCATTATCCTGTATCAGGAACCTTGCTACCGCCCAAACCAGCTACTCATTACCGGCCGCCCTGGATACCGCCAGGATCAACAGTCCTGTACTGAAGGCCAGACATATGAACATCGGCGCCGCACAGGCAGATGTCATCACCGCAAAGCTGCGGCCTAATCCCATCCTGAACAACCAGACAGTGCAACTGGTCAGTTCAGATCATTTTGCACCCGATACAAGGTGGTCTTCCAATCAGAACAGGCAGGTATGGTATCAGGTAACAAAGCCCATACAATGGCCTAATCAGCGCAAATACAAAATTGAAACAGCCGATAAAGATGTAGCAGTAGCCAACGATACTTACGAGGAAGATGTACGCAACCTCTCTCTCAATGTAGGCAACAGCTGGATCAATTGCTGGGTATTGAAGAAACGCCTTACCCTGCTCAATAGCAGCAGAAGTAATCTCGATACGCTGGTGCGTATCAATGAGCTTCGTTACAAAGACCAGGTCATCACACAAACAGACCTGATCCGTACGAAAGTGTTGCTGGACCAATATAATCTGCAACTGAATAAATTCAATCAGGATTACCAGAACGAACTGCAAACACTACAACTGCTTACAGGCAACACATCAGCTATGGACATCGATACTTCCAGTGAGATACTTACCCTCACACCGACCGTAACGCTGGACAGCCTCATTACACAAACCATGGAGAACCGCTCAGATGTAGTATTGGCTAAAAGCACGATCGATGAGCGGAACAGCAACGTAAAATATCAGCAGGCACTCGCCGTACCACAACCTGAACTGGGCATGATATATAATCCACAGAACTCCGTGCCTTATATCGGTTTCTATGGTACCATAGACCTGCCTTTCTTTAACAGGAACCAGGGTGAGATCAAAAAAGCACATATCCTTCAGCAACAGGCGCAGCAGGAATTATCTTCCACACAACGGCAGGTGCAAACAGAAGTTGTAACTGCATACAACACTTACCAGCTCCAGAAAAAGAACATGGAGAAATACAGCGGCATCCTGCAACAGTCACAACAGATCCTGGATAACATCAAGTATGCCTACCTGCGGGGCGGTACTACTATCATTGACTTCCTCGATGCACAACGTAACTGGTATGACACGCGCCTGCTTTATTATGATTCACTACAGGCATATTATCAGAGTTATTTACAACTATTATTCGCTACCGGCCTTATAAACCAATTATAACTATGCAACGCATTACCGGATATTTCTTAATCGCCGCTCTCCTGCTTGCAGGATGTAAACACAAAACACAGGACGTAGTTGTTGCAGACGATCCATCTCCTGTTATCAGCAACAACGGACAACAGATATCGTTCCCCGACACGGCGTCTTCTAACTTCTTTTCGGTAGAACCCGTGGGCGATTCTACACTGAGCGGTATCTTGCACGCACCGGGTAAAGTAGCGGCGATAGTATTACGTTCTGATGAAGGCGGACAGAACATCGTACTGTTTGACAATCCCGACCTGACAAGCGACTATTCACAACTCATCCAGCACAGGATCAACATCAATCATATCCGGGATGTAAACATCACACAAAGGAAAACAGAACTTGACCGCACACAGGACCTCTTCGATCATGGCGCTGCCAGTGGAAAAGATATCCTTGAAGCAAAATCAGAACTATCTGTTGAACAAACCAATCTCGCCAACGAGAAAACACAATTAATAGAACACGAATCAGGATTGAAGGCTGCAGGCTTTGATCCGGAAGCCTTACGCGTTGCAGCTCCGGGATCTGTATATATCATCTGCGACGTTCCGGAAAATCAGCTGAACAATATAAAGAAAGGCGCGACCTGCAACATCGTACTGTCTTCATTCCCCGACAATACTTACAGCGGCAAAGTAGAAGATGTAGCCGATGTGATAGACGATGTTACCCGCATGATCAAGCTGCGCATCCGCCTCACCACACCAGATACTGACATCCGTGCCGGTATGTTTGCCACTGTTACTTTCCAGATACAGGGAGAAAGTAATGGCATCAACATCAGCAGGGACGCCTTGGTGACTGCCGACGGACAGAGCTACGTATTTGTAAGAACAGCACGCAACACTTTTACGAGAAGAGAAATACGCACGGGACAACAGATCGGCGACCGCATTGCAGTGTACAGCGGTTTGAAGAACGGTGAGAACGTAGCAGTAAAAGGCGTTATGCAACTGAAAGGACTGAGTTTCGGATATTAACAATAATCCAGCATTTGATTGAAACATACTAACAATGATTCGCAATCTCTTAATATTCTCGCTTAAAAACAGATGGGTGATCATCCTGATAGGGCTTGGTATGATGGGCATCGGTTACTGGTGCTTCACCCAACTGAAAATAGAAGCGTATCCTGATATTGCCGATACGAATGTGATCATCGTTGCACAATATCCCGGCCGTGCAGCAGAAGAAGTAGAACAACAGGTCACCATTCCGATAGAAAGAGCTTTACAGAATACGCCCAATGTACTGGACCGCAGAAGCCGTACCATCTTCGGATTGAGTGTAGTACAGCTGACCTTTACCGATGGTACGGATGACTACTTTGCACGGCAGCAGGTCAATGAAAGACTGGCTACGGCAGAACTGCCGGATGGTGTAGCACCCGAATTGGCGCCGCTGACTACTGCCGTGGGCGAGATCCTGCGCTATGTGGTTGAAGCACCGCCTACCTTCACACCTACCGAAATACGCGATCTGCAGGACTGGGTCATCAAACCTGCACTCTTACAGGTGCCTGGCATTGCCGATATTACCACATTTGGCGGTCCGCTCAAGCAGTTCCATATTCTTACCGCACCCGATAAACTGCGTAAGTTTGATCTTACCTTACAGGATGTTATAGATGCTGTACAAAAGAACAACCAGAACACAGGTGGTAATGTCATTAACCGTGGTGAACAAGGCTTTGCAGTACGTGGACTGGGAGCAGTAAAAACAGAAGACGACATCCGCAATATTGTACTGAAAGCTGCTAACGGAATGCCTGTTTATCTCAGGGATGTAGCCACTGTAGAAGTGGCGCCACCGCCACCAAGTGGTGTGATGGGTTATACTATAAATGCTACCAAAACAAATGTGAGCAATGGCGTGGAAGGGATCGTGCTGCTGCGCAGATATGAGAATCCCAGTGAAGTATTAAAACTACTGAAAGACCGCATACAGGACCTGGAACAGAATGAACTGCCCAAAGGCGTACACCTGCACACATTGTATGACCGCAGTTTCCTGATAGACCATTCCCTGGAAACAGTAGGGCATACCTTACTCGAAGGCGTATCTATCGTAGTGATCATCCTCATCTTTTTCCTGGGTAGTTTACGCAGCGCCCTGGTAGTAGCGCTCACCATTCCGTTCTCATTATTGTTCGCATTTATACTGATGCGCCTAACCGGCATACCGGCTAATTTATTGTCGCTCGGCGCCATTGACTTCGGGATCATTGTGGACGGCGCCTGTGTGATGGCAGAGCATCTTATACGGGCATACAGAACGGCCTCGCCGGAAGAAAAAAAGAAAGGCATTATTGCACTGACGCTGCGTGCATCGCAGGAAGTGGGCCGTGAGATCTTCTTCTCTGTGACCATCATCATCCTGGCATATATGCCTATCCTGCTCATGACGCGTGTGGAAGGAAAGCTGTTCTCTCCTATGGCGCTGACACTGGCATTCGCGGTGATCGGCTCTATGCTGGCAGCGCTCACACTGATACCGGTACTGATCTCTTTCGCCTTTAAGAAGGCCTTCGATAATACGGACAAGCCGATGAAAGAGCATCGGAACATCGCGCTCGACTTCCTCTCCAATCAGTACTCACGTGTACTTGCCCGGGTTATGAAACGGCCTAAAGCTACTGTCATAGGCGGCTTCTCTATCGTGATGCTGCTGGTATTACTGGGTGGCAGCCTGGGCTCTGAGTTCCTGCCTGAACTGGATGAAGGTTCTATCTTCCTTCGGGGCAACTTCCCGGCGGGTATCACAATCCAGGAGAATGCGAAGTACTCACCGAAGATCAGGGAAGTGATCGCCAAATATCCACAGATATCTTTTGTGATCACTCAGGCCGGCCGTAATGATGACGGTACCGACCCATTCCCATCCAATCGTAACGAGATACTGGTAGGGCTTAAAGACTATAAACTGTGGAGTGATACTATTTCTAAAAAGGAACTGGTGACCAACATAAGGCATGATCTTGAGAAAGCCATGCCGGCGGTACAATTCTCTTCCGGGCAACCTATTATTGACCAGGTGATGGAGATCGTGACCGGTAGTGCAGCAGATCTGGCAATTTCCATTGTAGGCGACGACCTCACCATGATGCGCGCCAAAGCCGATACGATTGCCAATCTTGTAAGACATACGAAAGGATCTGAGTCTGTCAATATCGAACAGGAAGGCCCGTCAGAACAGATAGCCATCAATATAAACAGGGAGAATGCCGCCCGCTTTGGCATCAATGTAGGCGATATACAGAGCATGATAGAAGCTGCAATAGGCGGTAAGGCCATTTCTACCCTCTACGATGGCACCAAACGTTATGACATGGTGATCCGCTACCTGCCTGGTGAACGCAGCACTATTGAGTCTGTAAAAAACCTGCAGGTACCTTCCGCCACAGGTGCGCTCATTCCAATGAGCCAGCTGGCAGACATCTCTTATGTCCAGGGTCAAACGAACATCTACCGCTACAACAGCAAACGTATGGTGACAGTGCGTACCAATATCCGTGGCTGTGACCAGGGAGGTTTTGTGAATGAGATCCGCAGGAAGATCAATACGCAGCTGCATGTGCCTAAAGGTTACAGCATTATTTACGGCGGGCAATACGAGAACCTGCAGCGTGCCGGCAAACAGTTGTCCATTACTATTCCGCTTACTATTATCATGGTATTCCTCGTGTTGTTCATATTATTCCGCAACATGCCGCAGACGTTTGTGACGGTCAGCTGTATCTTCTTTGCACTGGCAGGTGGTATTGTGGCGCTGTTCATCCGTGGGTACCATTTCAATGTATCGGCAGGTGTGGGTTTTGTGAGCATCTTCGGGATCTCGGTAATGGCGGGCGTATTGCTGGTATCGGCCTTTAACCGGCTGCGGATAAGGCCTGATCAGACATTGTTACAAAGTGTTTTAACGGGATCAAGGGAACAACTAAGCGCACTACTATCCATCCTGATCGTTGCCATTGCGGGCCTGATACCGGCTGCAACATCTTCCGGTATAGGCTCCGATGTGCAACGGCCTTTAGCAACGGTCATCATCGGCGGATTGACTAGTACATTGGTCTTCGCCCCTTTATTGATACCTCCCCTGTACTGGTGGATAGAAAGGAACAGAACGGCTAAAAAAGTGGTAAAAGAAGAAGAACTGGCATAAGTGGTCAGCATTATAAGGACAGGGGTTATAAAAAAGGGCTGCCGATCTACAGATCGTGCAGCCCTTTCTTTTATCTTTAAAAACAGCTATCGGAAGATGATTGGTCCTGCTGTCAGGACCTTTTCTCCTTACCGGGAAGTTTATTCGGTAATGATCTCACATTTCACCTTTGCGCCGGATTCCACTTTCTTGGCAATATCAGCACCACCTTCTTTAACGATGCATACGGAGAAGTTCTCATCTTCTACTTTCGCCACGGCAATCTTACCTAAAGTCTTCTTTCTGTGCATTTTCTTGCCATCTACGGTCAGATCGGTTATTTCATATACCCTGAACTCATCGTGTTCTTTCACTCCGGCTAAACTGCCCGCAACGAGCAATACGCGGATCGCGTCGCCACTGCTGCTTTTTTCCTCTATCTGCGCAATAGAAACCGCACTTTTCAGGTTATCGCGTACGAATTTGTCGATCTCAGGCTCCAGTCCTTTCAGGGCGTCTTCGAAAGCGGTCTTTCCCCTGCCGGCACCGGTAAATCTGTTAGACGCGATCTCTTCACCGCTGGTCACATCAACAACGGCAAGGTCAAACAGCAGATCAGATACATTGGTATTGGTGATCCCTAACGGGAGATTGGACGGTTTTGTTTCTACGTTGGCTTTCAATACATTACCGGTTATGATATACTGAGCGCCTAAGGATTTTGCCTGTGCCAGGGCCCCTGCATCGGGATTAGCCTGTCCTACTCCTGTCTTGATCTGCTCCAGCTTGTTCTTCTCCATCAAAGAAAACCCTCTCAGTCTCAGGGTAGCATCGTATACTGCGTCCTCAATGGCCGATACATGTTCAGTACCACCAGCACTTTTAAAAGGTGCTACACCGATCAGGTTCTTGTTTTGAGCAAAAGCAGATGAGAAAGCAACAATGCCGCATAAAACGGATAATACTCTTTTTGTCATGGCTAGGTATTAGTTTGAAATAGCCGTCAAATTTAATGACTATTCCTTTATATATACTTTTTATTAATAAATAAACCCCTAACCGGCTGGCTGGTCCTGTTTCACAGGCAGGATAATGTTAAACGTTGCTCCCTCTTTTTCACGGCTATGGGCAGTGATCAGGCCATTGTGTTTATCAATGATCTTCCGGGTGACGGCCAGACCGATGCCGGTACCTTCATATTGGTCTTTCGTATGCAAACGCTGAAAGAGCACAAATATTTTATCAAGGTACTTTTCATCAAACCCTATTCCGTTGTCTGTGATGGAGATACATACATAAGGTCCGTCAGGGTCCTTCTCACTTTCAAAGTTTCTCTCCTTCAGGCGTGTGGCCGTTATGTTGATAACTGGCTGAACACCCTTGCCGGAAAACTTGAACGCATTACTCAGCAGGTTCTGGAACACCTGTCTTAACTGTCCGGGTACGGCTTCTATTACCGGCATTGGGCTGACAGTAACTTTTGCGTTCTTTTCATGGATAAGTATTTCAAGATCAGAGAGTATTTCTTTTATGATCACTTCCAGGTTCACCTGCTCAAAGAAACTGGCCTGTGACAGGCGGGAGAACCGCAACAGGTCATTGATCAGGTTTGTCATACGGGAAGAGGAATTAATAATACGGTTCAGATAATCCACTGCCTTATCTTCCATGCTCTCCTGATAACGTTCTTTCAGCATGTTCCCGAACATATGGATCTTACGAAGAGGTTCTTTCAGGTCATGCGATGCGACAAACGCATATTGTTGTAGTTCGGCATTACTGGCTTCCAGTTCCTGGTTAGCTCTCTGCAAAGCAAGCGTGCGCTCCTGAATACGCCGTTCCATGATCTCGGCCGCCATCTTTTGTTCATTGATATCGGTGCTGGTACCCACCAGTACACTGGACATCCCGTCTCTATCTTTTTGTACCCGCGTCCTGTGCAGGAACCAGTCATACCGCCCTTCCTGATGCCTGATACGCAATTCCATTGCAAAGTCCTCCTTATTCTTTACAGCCTGCCGCCACTTTTCCTCCCAGCCTGATATGTCATCCTTATGGATCACACTATGCCATCCTTCATCCTGCAGCTGCTCCAGGGACTTGCCGGTATACACGATAAACTGCTCATTGACAAAGTTGACAATCCCTTTCGGATCTGCCGTCCACAGTATAAGAGGCATTGACTCTGCCAGGAAGCGTTTTTCTTCCCGGTTCACTGCTGCAATTTCTTCTGCATGGCGCAGGGTTGTAACGTCCATCATAGACCCCAGCATACGGTAAGGCGTTGCATATTCATCAAGCATTAAATAACCACGGTCAAGTACATGTGCATATGTACCATCGGCACGGCGGAACCGGTACCCTTCCGACCACTGGCTTTGTTTATTGTTCACTGCCCTGCTTATACTATTCCTCACACGCTCCCTGTCATCAGGATGAATATTTTCCATCCAGAAAGTACGGCTGCTTGCTGCTTCTCCGGCATGGCCATAAACCGCGGTGAAGTTGTCGCTCCACCAAACGGTATTCCGGGCCAGGTTCCAGTCCCAGACGGTGTCATTGGTCGCTTTGGAAACCAGCCGGAAGCGTTCTTCACTCATGGTCAGTTCCCGCGTCCTTTCGAGCACTTTATTTTCCAGTCCTACATTCAGGTTGCGCAGGCTTTCCCTGGCTTGTACCAGTTCATTATAGTTGCGGCGCAGGCGGTCCTCTCCATCTTTCTTTTCTGTCACATCCATACAGGTGATCACGATATTACCATCCTGCGTTTTTACACCCAGCATCTCATACCAGTATTCCTGCTCTTTGCGTGTAATATGGAACTCTGTACGTAACAACGAACCCTGAGTGTATACTTGTGTATATTTTGAGAACAGGCCTTGTGCAAGCAGTTCGGGAAAAGTCTGTTTGATAGAAGGATGATCCAGCAAAGACACATCCTTTCCGAGGAAACGTACCCCTTCACTGTTAGCGGCCAGTAATCTGAAATCGGTCACCTCTCCTTCCTCATTGATCACCGGCTTCAATGCCAGTATCACACTGGTGCTGGCATTAAAGACCCCTTTCAGCAACATGTCCAGCTCTTTGATAGCCGAAATATCGACAAAGGTGATCACCGCACCGTCGGTCTGTTTATCCTGACGGATGTAGGGAAGAACTTTCATCAGATACATGTTGCCATTACTCAGCACCATCTCTTTCTCCAATGTCCTCTTATGCCTGATCACCGATTGGATATCATCGATCATGCTGTCCTGCTGGATATTAGTGGAAATATGATTGATGGGCCGCCCTATATCTGAAGGTATCAGGTTGATCATTTTTATTGCCGCCGGATTGAACTTGCGGATCCGGAGGTTTGCATCAACAAATACCTGCCCGATGTCCGTACTACGGAAGTAGTTGTCCATGTCGTCATTCAGCTCCACCAACTCCTTGATTTTCAGCTGATGTTCCGTATTAAGGGTATGCAGTTCCTCATTCAGTGATTGCAGCTCCTCATTGCTGGATTGCAGTTCCTCATTCGCGGAAAGTAATTCCTCATTACTGGACTGTAATTCCTCGTTGGAGGTTTCCAGCCCTTCTATAGCCATCTGGAGATTGGTACGGGTTTCGCCCAGCTCCGCCTCCAGGGACATAATATGTTCCTTTACATCTGCCGGTTGATCATGCGTGTTGGGCGCATCTCCCGGCAGGCTTACTTTGTCGGATTCTTCATTAAAAACGATCATGGTATACTGCCCATTACCGTTCCCGGAACCCGGCCTTATCAACAGGTTGACTAATTTTAATCCCTCCGGCGTATTCATTTTCACGCCTTTCACCATTGCTTTCTTTTCTGTAGCCCATGCCTGCCTCAAAGCGATATTCAACGCCATCGACAGATCAGCCGGCACCATCTTCAGCAGGTTAAGGTGCAATTTCTTTTCCGGCAGCGACAAATAAATTTTATAATTCCCTATCGCTTCCTGGATCTCGTAAGCCTTATCAATATAAACGGCGGCAAAACCAAAGTCTTCCGCCATCACATCCCGGAATTCTTCCAGTAGGTTATTCAATTTCTTATCTGCAAGACGGGTGTTACCGTTGCTGCGCATTTCACGCGTCTGCCTGATATATTCCAGGGGACTGTAAAGATTGTCTGGCAGTGAGCTGCGTGTATTATCCGTTTTCCGGTAGATCTTCCATTTCTGATGCACCTCTTCCAATCCACTTCGGATCAATGAAGCAGATTCACTGGGACCGAGGAACAGGCATCCGCCGGTATTCAATGCAAAATGGAGAGATGACAATACCTGCCGTTGTAACACATGCTCCATATAAATGAGCATATTGCGGCAGGTTACAAGATCATTTTTTATAAAGGGAGGATCTTTTAAAATATTATGACGGGCAAACACGATCAGTTTCCGCAGGCGGGGAACGATCCTGTACTTCTTCTCTTCTTTTATGAAATATTTCTTCTGCAGTAACGGATCTATCTCTTTGATAACCGCACCCGGATAAACGCCCCTGGCGGCAAATTCAATCGCATTACTATCTATGTCCGTGGCGAAGATCTTAACATCCAGCCACTTGTTCTTTTCCTGTAAGCACTGATCAATCAACATGGCCAGCGTATAGGCTTCCTCACCTGTACTACAGGCGGTGACCCATATTTTCAGCACGGCGCCTTCTTCCTTCTCATCAACCAGTTTACTGAGTACATGTTCCTTTAAATACTGGAACGCAGATTTATCTCTGAAAAAACGGGTCACGCCAATCAGAAAATCCCGGGCCAGCGCTTTACTTTCGTCCTCGCTCTGCCGTAACAACTGCACATATTCCTCAAGGCTTTTTATATTGAATTGCGCCATCCGTTTGGCTATACGCCGCGTAATGGTAGGAGGTTTATAATGATTGAAATCCTGACCGCTATGCTCTCTTACAAGCTGAAAGACCTCCGCAAGCATATCCTCATCGATCTTTCCATTGAACACCTGTACGGGCATGTCCTGGATGTAATTATATATTTCCGCCGGCATAAATTCCGGCGCCAACACATAGTCTACATTCTCAGTACCGATCAGGCTGCGGGGCATACCGTCAAACTTAGCGGTTTCCGGGTCCTGCACCATGACCATTCCCCCTGCTTTCTTAATAGCAGCAGCACCCCTGGTACCATCCGTGCCGGTACCGGAAAGGATGATACAGATGGCAGCATTGCCCTTATCTTTTGCAAGTGAAAAAAGGAAGGTGTCAATAGCCGTATTAGGCGCCTTCTCGGTAGGTTTTTGTACCAACCGCAAACGGCCCTGCTCTATGACTATTTCTTTATTATTGGGAATAACGTATACGCAATCGTTCTCCACCCCCATATCCTGCTCTACCTCCCTGACCTGCATATTAGTATGCTTGGATACCAGCTCCACCAGCAAACTTTTATAGTCGGGGGATAAATGCTGAATAATGACAAAGGATAGATTGCCATATTCCGGCATATTATCAAAGAATTCATGGATGGCTTCCAGTCCACCCGCAGAGGCACCTATCGCTACTATGTAGTTCGCTTTCTTCATTCAATTGTTAACAAATAACCATTTTCATACCAAATTGTACCATTACCGGCTTAAGCCAGTCCCTTCACAATATATTCCAGGATAAAGTTCCGGAGATGTGAGGCCATCACCATTTCTGTCCGCTGCCAGGGCAGCGCTGTATGACGGACAGTCTGTTGCCAGATGCTGAATGAATTCCGGGGATGGTACTGAATATTATCTTTTTCAAACTGTAAGGCTTCATTGGGGTTACCTCCCCAATTCACTTCCTGGATCACTTCGGGCCGGAATGCTATGAGATATTCCCCCTTGCTCGGTTGTACCGGTATGACCAATATACCACTGGCCAGATCGGCATATTGAATGGCGGGTTCATAAACACCGGGAAGATGCAGCTCCTGCGATACCTGGTTAGAGGCTGAACTTTGAAGCCACATGAAAAGGTCCTTCAGGGCGTTCCTGTCGGGCGTCTTACCAATGGTTTCCAGCCGCCTGTTATACATCAGGGCCACACCCGAAGCGTTCAGCAATTGCAGTACATTCACCTCATTGCCCAGTAAACCCTGTATCAGATCTCCCGCTGTATAAACCTGTTCCACCAATTTGGTATGTACCTCATGCAGTTTCGTATGCTCGTCCCCTTCTTCCTTATAGTACAGTGATACGATACGTGCAGCAATAATGTCTGACAACAATTCAAACAATGCTCTGCCCTCGTACGGAAGTTGGTAAGCCGTACGATGATGACAGGAAAACAGCCCCCACAACTGCCCGTCTTTCAGGATACGGCAGGACATGGATGTCATAATATTCATGTTCTTCATGTATTCCAGGTGCACGGCCGGTACACTACGCAGGTTGCAGCCCGAAAGGTCTGTAAAAGCATTGGTCAGCGGATTGATAACGGGATACAAACCAACGGGCACGTAATCCCTGTTGGGGATCATACGGTAGGGATTATGCAGGTACATGGCCCTGGCCTGCCGCGGGATGTCGGACGCAGGAAACGTCAGTCCGAGATATGATTCCATTCCCGGCTCCAGTTCTTCGGCAACAACGGTACCGTTCCAGTCTTTATCAAACTTGTAAACCATCACCTTGTCATAGCCTGACAATGCCTTCAGCTGCCTGGCAGCCGCCTCACAGGCCGCGGTAATGGTAGGCGCTGCATTGATGGCAGCCATAGCATATTTCAGTTGCTGATAGATGCTTATAAACGATTTTTCCGTCTGCTGCTCCCCCAGCGGTTCTATTTCGAGCAGCATGGATTCTCCTGACAGGTGTATTACCGCCAGGTAGTCTTTCTGCGAAGCACTGGTCGAAACCGTAAGAGTAAAAGGCAATTTATTCACCAGCCCCTCTTCCAGCTTTTGCCGCAGTTCTTCCATCTGGGCGGCAGTTATATAATCGAACAGGAATGTGTCCACCACTTCTGCAGGCGGCAGTCCCAATGCGGCTGTAATATTCTCACTAACCTGGATGATCTTGTAGTCTGCTTTACTGATCACCAGCAGGAAGCCATAAGGTTGAATAAGATTAATTTGGTGTAATGGCACACTCCCACAGAAGGTGGCGTCAAAGTTCTGGTTTTGCATAAAGAGTAAATGGGTTGCGAAGATGTTATTGCAGTTTCTGTTGCTGTACTGCCCACAATTTAAATTTTAAGAACGTATCGGCAGCTGCATCGAGCATACGTTGCCTTTGTTCCTCACTGCCATGGTACCCCTGAAGGTAATGTACGAATGTGTCCCAGTAAGATTGTGTATCGGTGCCATATCCATTGAAAAAGGTCAGCGACTTTGATAACTCAGGAACGGACAGATTGCGTATCAGTATCTGACAGATCACCTGTCCGCCCAATGTAGATCCTTCCAGTACGTACATCACTCCCAGCGCCTGCGCTGCATCTGTTATCTCTGGCAGGTCCGAGCTTGTTTCCGACGGGCTTGCATGCGCACCAGTGATCGTAGAGATATCATCCAGTAAAAGAGAGGCCTTCCTCCTCCGTTCAAACCCGCCCGGAAATGAGATATCCATATGAGCAGCAATGTGCTGCTCCAGCGGATAATAATATCCGTAGAACAATTCTAATAACCTGACATATTTTTCAGGCGTATTCACATTCTTAATAATGGGGATAAGCACACGTTCCAGCTCCTGATGCTGTTTACCCGTACGCTCCCTTAACAATTCTATCATTGTTTATACAGTTGGTAAGTTGTCGAGAGTAGTTAAAAGTACGGTGAATTAATGTCAGGGCCGTGTGGAAAGATTTCTACGGTAGTTGAACTACTGTAAACCAGTAGGTATGCAGCATGCGGGTAAATGCTACCAGATCTGAAAAGTTGGCTGGTTTGATAGTGTAACTGTTAACGCCCAGCTCATAACATTTTGATATATCCTTTGCTTCCGTGGAGGTGGTCAGGATAATAATGGGTAACCATTTGAGGCTGGCATGCTCTTTTATTTCCCGTAAAGCTTCACGACCGTCTTTACGTGGCATATTAAGGTCCAGCAATATGATACTGGGAAAAGGAAACTTTTCTTCATCTGCATATTTTCCCTGCCTGTTCAGATAAAACATCAATTCTTCTCCATTCTCCACAAAACGCAATTCAATGTCTGCACCACTTTCTTCAAATGCCACTTTAATGAGCTCTCTGTCGTCTGCGTCGTCATCTGCCACAAGTATACATTTCCTGTTACGTAGCACCTTTTTGATCATCCAGTTTTTAGATTTAACAGCTAAAATTACTAAATAAACTTGCAATATGTTAACAGAATGGGGAATTGTGCCTTTGGTCCCATTCTCAAGAGAATGGGACCGTTAAAGGACTTATTAAATTTAATGAAACTTTATTGCTGTGACTGAAAGTCAGATTTGGGCTTAACAAACAGCACTTTTAAATTAGGAAGCTGTTGCAAAGATAGCCGCAGCTAGCCTAAACGATTGATCAAATCGGGAAAAAACATTACGATATAAGGAAATATCAACGCAGTTTTAACCTCGTTTCGATCGTACCGTTAAAAGTGGCCGGCCCCATGTGTATAACAGGCTCCACTGGCCCGGTACGCAGCCCTGACGGGTGCCCCTTTATATAATTCAGTGCTGCCATAACACATGTTTCACCCTCATCGCCAAAGTCATGTCTCACATCATCTACAGCCGGTATATCCACCTGCATACCATGGAAATAATCACCATCCCCATTGGCGTTCTGCATATAAAAATTGGATAGATAAACGGTGTATTTGTCGATCGTAATACCGAAGAAGCCTACCGGCTTTCCATAGGTGTTAGCACCTACCAGTTTTACCGGCATATGGGGTTTCAAACTGTTAATAACCAGCTCGCTCGCGGATGCAGTACTACCACTCACAATAAACACCACCTGCTTTACAGTATTCAGCGGCCCGTCACCGGTAAACTTGAATGTATTACCAGCCACAGTGAAGTCCAGATCTGCATAAGTGGCCCAATGACCGTTCCACATAACAGGGTTCCCTTGGCTGTCACGGTACAACTGCTGTTGCAGAATAGGCGCCTGCCCATTCTGTAACAGGTTATTGAAATATTCTACATACATCACCTTACCCTCCAGCGAAGCAGGAGCTATCTGATTGATCATATATTCGGCAGACTGCGTATAACCTCCACCATTATATCGCAGGTCAACTATCATGGAGGTGACGCCTTCTGAATTAAACTTTGAGAACGCCTGATCCAGAGCTGCCTGTGTTGCAGTAAGAGTAGAGAAACGGCTATACGCAATATACCCTACCTTCTGTCCCTCTGCAGGGATCACTTTAGTGTTCAGCACTGCGGACGAAGTATAATTCGTTTTTGTCAGCGTTACTGTACTTGGTACTCCGGTGCTCTTCTCAACATTCAGTGTTACAGTGCCTTTATCCAGTGCAGAAGCTATAAAGGAGCCGGAAGACGAGTTAACAGTAGTTCCATTTACCGTCAGCACTTTCATGCCTCTTTTTAATCCGGCATTAGCTGCAGGAGAAGCGGGATGAACGATACTGATACGCACATCTGCATCACCGGCGGCAGCAAGCGCCAGCCCGAAGTCATCTCCTTTATCGTTCAGGTCAATAGTACCCTTTCTTCCACCTGTAAGACTTTCTTCGGTTATGAATGAATATTTCGGGTGATTGGGAAAGCCTGAATACTCATAAGGCTCCCCGGTAAGAGGATTGATCTTGAATTGTGTAATAGCGAAAAGCTCCCGCTGATAATTATAGAAAACATCACTACCGGTAGCATATTGCCTGGGCTTAAAAACATCAACCGCCGGCAATGCGTCGTACCAAAGATAGATCTGCTGGGCATAAAGGTACAGGGAGTCCAATGTCAGCTGCTCCCGGCTACCTTCTGCAGGCGTAGGAGGAGGGGCTGGCTGGCCGTCTTTTTTACAGGCAAACCATAACATGGACAGGAATAGTAATTGGATAAGGGAATTTGTCTTTTTCACCGGGATGGTTTTAAGTTGACTATAGATAGTACAATCTTATGAAATTACGAAAAAACACCCACTCCCCGGACTATAAGGACTTAAAGCAATATTAAATAAAACCAGATATCTGATAATCAGCATATAAGAAACTGAAAGGGTGCACCATAGGAATAGTGCACCCTTTCTTCCGTCAGATGGCGGCGGCCGCAAAAGACTAGTTAAGTCTCTTGTAACGGAACTTAAAGAACGGATAGTTGTTTGCCTGTACGGTATTGTTTGGCGTACCGTTAGAATACAGGTCCTGCATCTGAACTTTGTATTTCACGCCGGTATCGGTAGTTACGATCAGAGTCACTTCTACACCCCATTCAGCTACAGGATATACAATGTGATTCACCACATCATAGTTATACCATCCCGGATGTGCGCTGTTAATTGTTGTACTGCCTGTAGGAGGTCCCGTCAGTATACGGTTGTAACCGAATACAGATACAGTAGTACCTGTAGTACTCGCCGTAACGCTCGCAAATGCGGTCGCATTAGTATATTGTAAAGTGTAGCCGGATGGCACTCTGATATCAGCATTGGCAGTACCATTGAAAATCAGATCAAAACCATCACAGCCACCATCATTGTCTGCAAGGCTGTAGTAGTATGTAGAATGTGCAATATGCGGAGGGTTACCGGTTGTACCCTGTACTCCCTGGAAAAAGTTTGCCACATTATACACACCATTGGCATCTAGTGTAACAGTACCGAAAGTACTGTCGCAGTTAAAAGAAACTGTCTGACCGGTACCAGGATTTGTAGCAGCAGTAGTCACGTCAGCAGCTGGCAATGAAGGCGCCGCCTGCTCTCCTTCCTTCTGACAGGAAGAGAAGATGGCTACTGATACAAGGGCCATAGCAACCAATGAACGAGAAATATTTTTTGTAGTTTTGACTGCTGATTTGGGGGCAGTGTCTAAGATTTTCATTTTTAGAGTTTTAAAATGTTAAGGATAAGATATTTGTTCCCGGATCTTCCGGGAGCCGGACAGTACCAATGTCTGGCTCTCTTCATTTCCGGGCCTGCAGCCGCCGCTGACAGTTTCTATTTATTCTGTAATGATCAGAACCGGGTTAATTGTTCCTGCACGCACGTATACGGTCAGTCCCTGATAATTCTGGAATGCCGCATGTAAAAGATTATAATTCCCTAATGGAAAATCAGCAGGTATACGATAGGTTACACTTGTCAGATCAAACTCCGCCAGCTCCAGATCGTAGTAGGTTTGTCCACCGGCAAGTCTGGCCCTGCCTGTAACCATCCCTCTCATGTTCGTACCACTGAGGGTAAATGTTTCTCCTCTCTTCAATGTGAGCGCTGTTGTTACAGCATTTACAGTTGGAATAGGATAGATGATCTTCAGATAATATCTTTCACTAATGACCGTACGCGTTCCGCTCACCACTTTCAACTTGTAACCGCCCGTATCTACTGATGGCGTTTCAATATTCATAGCATATTCATTGGCTCCTAGTTCCGCAAAACCATTGATCACACATTTAGTTTCCACTCCTGCTACAGATACCAGGTAAGCCTTCGTGAATGCAGTATCTGGTATCAGATAAGTGATGCCTCCAATGTCCGTAGTGGCGCCCAGTCTGCCCGCAATATCTGTCCCGTCATTGATCAGCGGCTCTGGCTGATTAATTACCAGGCGCAATTTATAAGTAGCGTTTGCGCCTGTTTCCGCAGTCACTACATAAGACGTACTATCCGCCAGCGCAATACTTGTTCCCGATGCGGGTGATACTGTCGCATGCTCTGAAACAGATATCGCTGGTGTAATAGATGCAGGCACAGGACGATCGAAAGGCCAGTACAAAATAATGTCGCCATTAGTGATAGCAGCATGGATCGTGTCTCCTATTCCTACTACCACCTGGAAGGTCTTCAGTTCATTATAAGGATATGGTGCCTGTACGGTTTCTTTACTACAGGCTCCCGTTATGAGCCATACCAGTAGCAAAGCCAGGGCCGTAAGTTGTGTGATAGATGTATTGAGAAATTTCATGTGCTTATTTTTAGTTTTAGCTATTAAAAGGGCGTTCAGAGTGATTGTACCTTTACCGGATTTTTCATGGTGGCAGAACGTGTATACGACGTCACCCTGATCCTGTACAAGCCCGCAGGAAGTTGCTCTGCCGATGGTACGGCTGTACCTATCCTGTAGGTGTAGTTATCTCCGTTTACAGCAGTGTATACCACATTGCCCTGCTCATTCAAATAACTGATCGTAGAAAAGATCCCCAGCAATTCCTGCTGTGGTATAAAGTTCTTACCTGTTACTTCAAAGAAGTTAAATTCAAACGTAGCCGGTTTACTATGGTATAATACTGTCGGATTAGCTGGGTCAGTTGATAGCTCATCCAATGTAATTGCAGGCTGTTGTGTTGTCAGCAGTAATTTATAGGTCGCCTTACTTCCGTCTTTTGCTGTTACGACATATTCAATCTTCGTCCCTTCCGTCATTTTCTTCGTAATACTATCTATGAGCACACCACTCGCCGGACTTACCGTTGCGCCCTCTGGAACTGCGATCTCAGGCTGAATGGTGGTCAGGTAGTAATAATAAGGCAGAATGACTGTAATAGTCCCTTGCTCATCATTAACAGCACCGTAAACAGCTTCGTCAGGCACATTCGTCACCTTAAAGGAAAGTATCCTGTTGTTAGCCTGGGCCGGCGCTTCTATTGTTTCCGTTTTTTTACAGGCAGCGGCCAGCGTTAATGCCGGTATTGCCAGCAGTAGCAGGTATTTGATCTTCATTGAGGTATATATTGAATATTGATTATTTCAGGTCCAGTTGTTTACTGCCATCTTTCTGAATGGCGTACTTGAAGGTCACAAAGCCGGGTTTATTAGAACGATTGGGCAGTGCCGGGGCTCCCTTATAAATACTATATATCACCATCTTCGCATAATTGCCCTTCGCCGTTTTTATGATCAGCGTGCGCGGCATACTGTAACAGATGTGTGCTACGCTATCAGGATTTGCGCCCGGGAACTGCAAACCATAGAAGTCATAAAATGCCCAGCCGTCTGTGCTCGGACCGAAATAATCCAGTCCGATACCGTCATTTGTTAACAGCTTATCATCACTCACAGGAACTGTTTTTACATGTGCAAATGCACTATCAAATAAACGACGGTCAGGAACTGTTTTCAGGGCCTTCTGCGCACCACCATAGTATTCCGCATCAATAGCTGCATCTTTAACAAGATAGATGCCTCCTACGCCTGGTCCGCCGTAACCTGGAGAATATTTCGCCTTACCGTTGTTAACAAGAATAGTACTGTTGTAAGTTCCAGTAAAAGCAATATCCCAGTTTGCCGTTTGCACCTGCGATGCAGGGATCGTCTTCTGGTCTTCAAGGCTATAATAAAATGCTTTCGCAGCAGCACCGGATGTAGCGGCAGTATCGGCCGCAAGATCGGCCATGGTATATACACCGGTCTTAACGTCCACAGTGGTTGTATCTTCCGGAGGCGTCACATCCGGTGTATCGGTATCGCCTTTACCACAGGCGATTGCAAACATGGCCAGGGCCATGCATAAAAGATTGATCTTTTGCATAGATGTATATGTGCTTAATCAGGTAATTATTGATCAGGGAGTTTTCAGATTCCGGCTTCCATCTTCCTGCACATAATACCGGAAGGTGAAGTAAGGCGCCGGCCAGTAAAGGTCTGTCACGGCCGGAGGGTTTCCCTGGTATACATTGATCAGTTCCAGCTTTGCATATTTACCTTCCGCCGTCATGAGAACGAACGTCCGGTTCCTGATGGGTATTGCCAGGTGAGTGGTCAGCGAATAAAAGTACCAACCTGTATTATAGACCTGCGGATAACCATCCCAGCCTGTGAACTTCAGATTATTTTCTTTCATCTCTTCCGGAGAAGGTGCGACAGTAACTTTCGAATATGCAGAATCCACTGCTACGATCAACCCTTTCCCAGGTCCTCCATAGCCCGGGCCATTAGGATTACTGCCATCATTCACATATACCAGTGCGTTATACACATCTGTAAAGGCAATATCCCAGCTGGCGCTTTGCCTGTTAGCGGCAGAACTGTCCCAGGATTGCAACTTGCTCTTCAACTTGAAATAAAAGCTTTTGAACGGGCGTCTCTCCTTTCCTTCCACACCATCAGCTACAGATGCTTCTGTATCGCCGGCCAGGTCATAGATCACCGTACTGACGCCATCCTCATAGTTAGTTTTAGTATCATTATTTTCATCCTTCTTGCAGGATACAGCGGTTAACAGTGCAAGTGTTAACAGACAAATATGGGTTGTATATCGCATGGTAGTGTTCATTTAAAAATCCGCCATTTTAGTCCGGCCATTAGTATACGCCCCGGTTGTCCGGGCATCAGCATATCGGTATAATTCATCAGGTTATCCGCTGTTAACTGCACGGATAAATGACCTTTACAAAATTTCTTTTCGAGGGATGCATAAAGCATAGCATATCCTCCTATGAAGGTATCGTACCTGTCGAGGAACCGGTTATTGTTTGCATCATCATACCCGGCCTTACTCCTGTAGGTAACACGGAAAGTAGCGTTAAGCCCCCATGCGGCGTACTCATAAAACACCCGTGCATTCGCCATATGTCTTGACCTGTTTTCAAGACCGATATAATCGCTCACTTTCGAGGTTACCGTTTCACCGGTATTGCTATTCCTCACTTTGTTATATGGATAACCACCTGCACGAATAGAATCCATCACGCCCCGGTCTCTGGCATACAGTAACTGATACCCTGCGGAGATGTCCAGTCCAGTTACGGGACTTACAGACACTCCTGCTTCCACGCCGGCAGTATAGGACCTGTCCAGATTAATATAGGAATAAACAGGCTGATAATTTGTTCTTGTTGCCACCTGCACGGTATTAATGAAGTTGTGCAGGCTATTATAGAAAACATTCACATCAAACTTAACAATTGTATGCGGCTGTACGCTGACGCCTAAATTATAAGAGACAGATGTTTCGGGTTGCAGCGCAGCGTTAATATTTTTCGCTACCGGCCTTACTTCACTGATCAATCCTGCTGCCTGCATCTCTGCCAGTGTTTTAGCTACCTCCTCTACTCCCAATACAGTATAACCTGCCTGTGGATTGGTAAATACCTGGTAACGTTTCTTAAAATCAGGTGTTTTATAACCGGTACCTACAGCTGCTTTTAACGTGATCCTGTCAGTGATGCTATAACTGATCCCTACACTTGGGTTTAGCCTGCCTCCATAGTAATTATGATGGTCATAACGCACACCGGCGCGTGTAGTCAGCTTGCTGAAGATCTTCCAGTCGCCTTGCAGGTATGCATATTCACTTCGCATATCATTACCGCTATGGAGCTCTGTATCGTCCATACTTTCCAGGTTGAGGCCTGCTCCGCCGGTAAAGGACAGTTTATCTACAGGTGTGTATAATACCTGCTCTTCAATGCGGTGAAAGTATTGTGTGAACTCATTGTCCTTTAGCGCCACCTGTTTGCCGGTGCTCACATCCTGGCTGGAACTGTAGCGGGTTAAGTAATACTGGCTGTTCAGCCTGAACTTAGTACTAAAAGCTGACTGTAATACAACAGACGTATTGACATCACTCTCGCTCAGTACGTCTTCTGTACTGTTCTCCGTCTGACCCGAACCATAAACAGATTCATTCCGGGAGTTACGCAAAGCCCATCTGCCAGAGAGGAACAACTGCTGGCTGTTACTAAGGCGATAGCGCAGACGTGACTGCATGCTATAGCTATCATAAGGCGGAGCTGTAGCGCCTCTGCGCAGATAGCTGTTTACGTTATATCCATCCGTATGGTAATAGTTGCCTGACACTGAAAGGGAAGCCTTCCCTTTTGCGAAAGGCGTCTCTCCTTCCAGTGTAAGGTCTTGTGTATTCTGCGAACCATATCGCACAATACCTTGTGCCTGTGGTTCCGTGATCTTCTGACGGGTAATGATATTCACTACTCCTCCCAGGGCCTCGCTGCCAAATAAACTGGAAGAAGCGCCTTTCACGATCTCTATCCGTTCAATATCTGAGACTGTAATACGGGACAGATCAAAGTTACCGGCATTTCTACCGATCATCGGTTGCCCGTCTATCAGTATCAGAATATAATCGGAGCTGAAGCCCTGCATCTGCATACCGATAGCACGCGAACCGGCAGCAATATCATTGACAATGTTTACCCCGGTCTGTTCGCGCATTACCTCATCGAGCCTGCGGCTTCCCATCATCTCCAGCGTTTTCCTGCTAATGACCGTCACGGGCATAGCAGCTTTACTGGTGAGCGTTTCCAGGCGAACAGCTTTCACTTCCACTCCCCGCAGGTCTTTCGGCCTGGTAGCAGTATCAGTCTGTGCCATCGCACAACGGGCGCCAACACAAAACAATAAGATAGTAACGTACAGATCCTTTCCGGTATACATTGGTTAAAATGCGGGTACGGGTAAATGGTTATTTCATTCCTATTTTCCTGATGACTTCACCAGCTTGTACTCAATAACAGGATATCCTCTTGTGCCGCCATCGTTCAGCCCCATGCTTACAAACTTCAATTTGTAGTAGTTGCCATTGGCGTCCTTAACGATATAATAGAAGTTCTTGAAGATCCCGTTACCTGTAGTCGCTCTCCAGCTGCTGCCGATCGCATCGCGGGTAGATACAAAGGTCTGTGCAGCAATATTGGACTCTGTGAAATTGTTATAGCTCACTACAGCGCTATCAACTTTCGCAGCAGTTACACCCGCATACTGATTGATCACTACCAGGTCAGAGAAGAAATAAGGGATCGTCTGGGTGTAATAAGCTCCATAAGACCAGGCAATGTCCCATTCTGCTTTCTTAGGCTCAATATTTACGGTGTTACCGTTGTCCAGTGAGAAGAAAGTAAAATTGTAATTATTGTCTTTGCTGATATTAGCAGTTTTGATAGTGGTTTCTTTCAGCTTTGCGTACTTCAAAGTATAACCATCGCCATTGCGTGTAACAAGGATCTTATACCAGGTAGCAGGGTCCGCAGCGGAAGCATTCTCAGGTTTTACCAGGTATACGTGATTGCTGGTTGCCGTAGCAGATACTTCGTCTATCACAGTTTTAGTCAGATCACCAAATACATCATCGATCATGCTCAGTGTACCTGCGCCCTGACCAATTGCCATGCTGATGCCTGCTGTGTCCTCAATGTTCACGGTCCCGATATCGGTCTTGCTCAGTTCAACAGCGCTCATAGCAGTGAAGCCATTGAGTATTACACGGAACGAAGAGCCGCCATAGAAACCGAGCGACCAGCTGGCACGTGCTCTTGTAGCGGTAGAATCGGAACTGAAGTCTACGTAAACGGTATTAGGGGAACCAGTACCACCACCGCCGTTCAGCGTTAGCTGAGAACCATCTGAAGGTGGGATCACTACGGTGGGATCTTCGTCTTTACTACATGCACTGAATAACCCTGTTCCTATAGCAAGTACGAAGAAAAGTCTGCTTAATTTCATAGCCATCTTTGTTTTTAATTGTATTTATTTAATCAATAGTTATTTGTTACTGTTCCAGTTAAAACTCAATCCCAGGAAATAAGAACGTCCATACCACATAGGCAGGATGCCTCCTGTAGTGTGTGCCTGTCCACTGGTCAAAGTCGAATTGTTAATGTTTGTATTGTCAAACAGGTTCCTGACACCACCGTTGACGGTTACATACTTTGTGATACTTTTCGTAGCTGTAACATCTGCCTGATGGAAGGCCTCCGTCCTGATCTCATGTATAAAAGCAGGTGCATTCGTTGTTGTTACTTCTTCATAAGCCGGACGTTCACCATTGAACTTATAGGAAACATTCAATGCACCGCCGATCTTTCTGAAGCGATAGGTAATATTTGCATTCACTTCCGGCGTCCAGGTAAATTCCGGACTGGGATATGTTTTATTGTATGTCTCATCATCTGCAAACTGATTATACCTGCCTATATAGGACATGCCGGCATTCACCTGCAGATTATTCCAGTTCAGTACCCCGCTCAGTGTACCACCAGTGGTTTTAAACTTGCTGATGTTCACGTAAGTAGAAGTGTCTGAACCATTGATGGTGGCAATATCTATCCTGTCATTAAAGTCGTTATAGAAACCTGTAGCAGTTACCCCGATACGCACAGGGCCTTGTTGTATTGCCTGCCAGCTTACCGACCCGGTAAAGCTGTTTGAATATTCCGCCTTCAGATCACTGTTGCCTTTTATCGAGTGACTGGCATCAAAGAAATAGAAATACAATTCTCTCAAAGCAGGCGCTCTGAAACCGCGGGCGTACGACAAGCGCAGGTCCAGGTTACTGCGTAACGCAAACTTTGTATTGATAGAGGGGATCACCGGTGGTGCATCGTAAACGGAGTTCTTACTCAGCCTCACTCCCGGACGAATATTCAGCCAGTGTAAGGGTTTCATCTCTGCCGAAAAGAAAAGGGAGTAATCACTGATATCCGGCGTACCCAATATCCGCTGCCCGGACGAACCATCCCGGCGATATTCAACACCTGGCTGGAATGACCAGACAGGAGATAATTCATATTGTGCCGTACCCCGGAAAAAGATCGTATTAAACTTCGATACATCCTGTGCGCCATCATCTGGAGAAAGGCTCTCAGTATTACTTATAAAATCTTTAATAGTGGTACGTGTGATCCTTCTGTATTGCTGATAAGAAGCGGCACCATTTATACTTAAGCCTTTGTTAACCTGCCATACCGCCTGCGCCTGATGTGTATACCGGTCGGTCATGTAATGCTGGTCAGTAGCCTTACCATTGTCAAAATTGATATCCCCCCGGCTGATGATGTCTTCATCAAGGTAATCCAGCCTGTACCACACTTTGAGGTGATCATTACTATAGCCGAATGAGCCATTCGCGATCAACTGGTCTTTCGGTTTCCATGCTTTCTTTCTGCCTGTCAGTGAATCACTCCATCCACCAAAATCATTGCGGGTAATGCCGCCTCCGGCGAAGAAGCCCTTATGCCCCCATTGAATGCCCAGGTTCTCATTATGTATACCTTTACCACTGAAAGCTGCATATTCTTTTCCCACTGTCTCCTCCTGCACCCTGGCCGTAACCGATAGCTGGTTACCGCCATGATATTTCTTTGTAATGATATTGATCACACCTGCCAGCGCATCTGTGCCATATACGACAGACATCGGGCCTTCTACTATCTCGATCCTTTCTATTGTATTAATATCAATTTGAGTAAGACTTTGCCTCGTACTACCTCTGTCTACCAATGGCACACCATCCAGCAATATCTTCACATTTGCACCTGA
Organism: Chitinophaga sp. S165; assembly: GCF_003182155.1. Lineage (GTDB taxonomy): Bacteria > Bacteroidota > Bacteroidia > Chitinophagales > Chitinophagaceae > Chitinophaga. The sequence continues at coordinate 157,613 of NZ_QGTG01000007.1, read as the reverse complement.
TGTCCCCATGATCTCTACATCCGTTTCTCCCAGGGTAGCATCATTAGAAAAACGCACGCCGAGCTCATTGTCCAGTACACCCAGCACATTGATAGCACCACGTAATTTCATGTACTCACCGGATATTGTCCTTACCTGGTAAACAGATTGTTTTAATGATTGCGGCGTATATTGTCCCGTTACCACTACGTCACGCAAACGTATTGAATCAGATATAACGGTAGCTGCTGCAGCATTCTTTGCAGATTGCGCCCATGCGCCGCTATAAAAGGCAATAGAAAGACCCAGCACAATTAGATGTGACCTCATAAAGTATAGTAGCATTAAGTAGCGCTAACGCCTTACAGTGTTAGAAACAAAAGATCCCCTTGCCGTTATACCACGACAGCAGTACAACGGCCCATGCGGATGCATCACCTGTGTTAATGAAATATGTTACTGTATTACACGAACTGCAGCGGAGATTACAGTTATAGTGCAATATTGGCGGAGTAATAATACATGCAAAGTAAGCATGCGGCGGACAAATAAGTTTATCTATTCAGGAAATTGATTTACGCGAAAAGGAAAATCTACCTGATCAGTTCATATACCTGTTGGAGTAATATGGCTTCCTGCAACGCTTCCTTCATATTCAACCACTCCGATTGAGTAAAAGTAAAGCTGATATCCCGGCACGGAGAGTGTACCACTACCCGTTCTTCACCATCAGGGAACATCATACTGCAGTCGTAAAACTCCTGGTGTTCCAGTGTTTCATAAAACAGCTGAAAATCCTGCGGAGTAAAGTTCAGGACCAGGTTGTTGTGCCAGATATATACTGTCTGGCAATTCGCACAATGGCTGATATGAGCCTGTTTCTTAGCGCACAATGTTCTGATATCGCACATATTATTTTCTGGTTTAAGGGTTTTTATTTCAGCTATGGATCACCCGATAGTCCACAAACACGGAGCTCTTAACAAATCCTGATACGGCATTGAAAATGCCTGACCATTTTAAGTAAGAGCTACATGTTGCAGCACTGCCTGAAATTGAGGCTCACTTTTACTGATATGTTTTCAGAGGATAGTAAATACTTTTCTGGGCGCTAACAAACAATGAATGTTTGCAGCATTATATGAATCAATCACTCTTTACGCAATTCAAAAATAAGAACAAGTGTTTAGGACGGATGCTCAAATGAGGAAAACGATTTTTCTATTAGGGAAAATATCAGACACCGGACGCGACCTCATAAAAAAAAAGAGATTAAATGCACGAACATTTAATCTCTCTCCAATAGTTTAACAATATTACAAGGCTAAGATCACTACTATAAAGCAGCAGCCAACGCGCGCCATTCTTCCAGTTCAGGATTACCTGGTTTGCGTTTACCGAAGAATTGCGCGATCATCTCACCCGCTGCATCAAACACTTCCAATGATGTTACAATGCCATCTACTGAAGGTTTTTCAACTATCCAGCATTGTGCAATAACATCTGTCTTCAGATGCAGATTAAAATCTTCATCCATTACATTGATCCAGTTTGGAATTTCAACGATCTTCTGAACAGGACCGGTATGTATTTCGATGTTGCCAGGATTGCCTACGAAGACCATGATCTCCAGCCCACTTGCTGATGCTTTTTCCAGCAGTGTCTTTACACAATCATTGCCTGTGCGGCGGGCAAACTTTCCTTCTGCCAGTTCCAGCGCACGTACCCTGGAAAGCTTATGCTTCATCAGTAGAGGGAAGAAGTCATGTGTATCCTGCAGCGCAGCCCATCCTTGCAGGAATGCTTCGCTATCTGCATCTTTGTCGTTATATACAGGAGCAGGAGGTGCAGGCGCTACGGTAATAGCAGCAGGCTGCTCTGATGCAGTAAAGTCTGCAACCAGTTTATCCCATGCGGCGAGGTTAGTCTGTTCCACAGCATAGATCTTCATGATAGCAGTTCCTTGTGCATCAAATATCTGCAGCGACTTTTTGAATCCAATGCTATCATCAGTGGCTACAGCGAAACCATATTTCCAACGGGAGAAGAACATACGCAGATCGATGTCTTTTCCCAGTACAGTACCTACATGTTTATTTTCTGTATTAACTATTTCAAAAACGCCTTTTCGCTCTATTACACAGTGTTCATTGCGGGTCAGCACCATCACCTTACCCAATGCAGGCATAGCCTGTATGAGGGCAGGGAATTCGTTCTTCAGATGTTTTACAGTACCGCCGGTACAAGCAGCTACCAGCTCACCTTCGCTGACCTGCAATTGACTGGCGGCGTCACGGATCCTCACTTTCGGATGCTGTTCGCGAAAAGCCTGCCATTGTTCTTTTAATGTGGTTACGGTTGCGTTCATTTTTTACAATACTTTTAATGCCTTTGCGGCAGGTGATGGAAATAAGCCACCGGCAGTGGCGGTAACCACCAGTGGGTAATGACAGTGCGGATGTTCCAGTACTGCAACATCCACGCCGAAACAGTCTTTAATATGTGCAGATGTGAAAATTTCTTCAACACTCCCCTGTGCATATACATGGCCATTCTTCAACAATAGCAGTTTGTTAGCATAGGCTGCCGCCAGCTGGAAGTCGTGCAGTACCGCTACGACCAGCACACCACATGAGGCCAGTGTAGTTGCCAGTTGTAATGACAGTTGCTGGTGAAGGATGTCCATTCCTGTGACAGGTTCATCCAGCAGCAACATTTTTCTGCCGGTATAATCTGTTGCCTGCAGGTCGGGCGCTTCCAGCAGTTGTGCCAGCACCCGTGCCATTTGCACACGTTGTTTTTGGCCACCGGATAGTGTCGTATATGTTCTGTCACGCAGGTTCTGTACCTGCATAACTTTTAAGGCATAGGCTATGATCTCTTTGTCTGCGGCAGAAAGATGGGCATTATAAATATAACGGCCCATGCTTACCACTTCTGCCACAGTAAATGGCTGGTTTAATGTGAGCTGCTGAGACAACACAGCCCTTGTTCTTGCCTGTGTTGCTATCGGCAATGTCTTTAGTTCTTCACCCCCTATACTTACGCTACCCTTGTACTGCATGTACTCTCCGGCTATTACCTTCAGTAGCGTCGACTTACCTGCACCATTGGCGCCCATGATCACACATAACTCACCGGCTCCTGCCTCAAGGCTCACACCTTCAAGGATCTTCATTTTACCGAGCGACAACGAAATATCTTTTACACACAACATCATGCTAGTATGGTCCTTTTTTCTTTGATAATAAGCCAGAGGAAAAATGGCGCACCTATTACAGCGGTAACAATCCCTACCGGTAGTTCCGCAGGTGCTACAATGGTTCGGCACAGTAAGTCCGCTACAGTCAATAACACAGCGCCCGATAAAGCAGCTCCCGGTATAAGTATGCGATAATCCGGACCTGTGAACTGACGTACGATATGTGGCACGATCAGGCCAATGAATCCGATGATCCCCGCAACCGCTACTCCTGCTGCTACCGCCATCGTCGCAAAGATGACCAGCATGGATTTTAATCGTGGCACCCCTACACCGCTGTGCATCGCTTCCCGCTCTCCCAGTGCTAACAGATTCAGCGCAGGCGCCAAACGTGGCAGCATGATCAGAGGGATGATAATAAAAGGCGCTACGCCTGTTACCGTTTGCCAGCTGGCGCCTCCCAGGCTGCCGAGCGACCAGAAGGTAATGCTGCGTAACTGCTCATTGTTTGCCAGGTAAGTCATCAGCCCTGTAACAGATTCACATAACGCCCTCACCGCAATACCTGCGAGCAGCATAGTAGAAATAGCTGCCTGTCCACCGGTACGGGCAATACGAAAAATAAATAACGTTGTAATGATCGCACCTGCAAATGCAGCAAGGTTCAATGCATAAAAATTCAATGCGGGTACCTGTTGAAAAACCGGCAATGCGTTTTGAATAATGATCATCACCACAGCCGCCATAGAAGCGCCTGAACTGATACCTATCAAACCAGGATCTGCCAGCGGATTACGGAATAGGCCCTGCAATGAGGCACCCGCTACGCCAAGCCCCGCACCGATCAATACACCCAATACTACTCTCGGCAGGCGGATCATCCACAGCACGCCAGGCATGTTCTCTTCATAAGCAACAGGCAGGTGAATACCTGCCTTGTCTAACAATATGGCAAGTACCTGCGTGGGAGACATATGCATCGCGCCTGTCCCTGTAGCCAGCAGTATCACAATAATGAGCAATATGCTTAGTATAGTAATGCTGCTGACACGCTTTATATTTTCTTTGTTCATCATCATTGGTACACTACGAGTTCAGCTTACCCGCCAATTCCTGTACCGCCTGTATTACACGCGGGCCGAAACCGGTCAGCAACTGACCATCCATTACGATCACTTTCTTTTCTTTACCTGCGGTAGTTTGCGGAATGCCCTGCACTTTCAGCAGGCCATCCACACCGCCCATACTTTTCAAACCTTCATCAAACATGAGGATCACATCGGGATTAGCAGTAACCAGTGCTTCCGGCGTCAATGGCTTGAAGTCATTGAAACCGGTAGCTGCGTTCTGTGCACCTGCCAATGCAATGATCTTATCCAATGGTGTTTCTTTACCGGCAACCATCATCGTACCAGCGCCACGTGCATAGATGAACAATACTTTCTTGGATTGTGATTTTATATGCAATGCCTTTTGCTCCTTATCCAGTTGTTTTACCAACGCAGTACCTTTCTCAGGCACCTTCAGGGCAGCAGCCACTTCTGTTATCAGTTTTTTTGTACCGGCTACAGAGAATTCCTGTTTGATCAGCACCGTTTTTACGCCTACGCTTTTAAACTGCTCGATTACAGCCGGTTGTATGAAGTTGTCGGTAGCCAGGATCAGGTCCGGTTGTAAAGCCAGTACAGGCTCTGCTGAAATATTCCGGTTATGCCCCACCTTCGCCATCTGTTTCATGCTGGCAGGATAAGTGCTCGTTACATCCACACCTACCAATGCACTCTCAAATCCCAGTGCACAAACAATCTCGGTAACAGCCCCGTTCAGGGATACTATACGCTTAATGCCCTGTTGTGCACTAACATTCAGCGCAGTGAACAGGCAAACAGCTAATGACACGACCAACGGGCGTATCTGTATACGATTCATCATAGTTTGAATAAGTAAGAATGACAATAAATAATGTTGAAAAGAAAATTAATGGTTGACCCTACCCGGGGTTTGGGCCAACCATCGCTTACCGTAAGCATTTTTACTCCGCCATGCTCCGGCAAGATTCTTAAATAAGTTATCAGGTACAGGATACCGGGAAGTCAGGTATTGGCACAGAAAGGCCACTACGGAACTTCACAGTGATCCGGTACAGTTTACCAGTAATTAAATTTTAAAAAGTAACTATCAGCCGGGCATGATATATATAGGGAATATACCAGTATTGGACTGACAGGTGCGGCGGAGTAATTGAGTGATGCAAATCTATGTCATAGAAATGTAACGAACTAATCGAATCGGGAAAATTTTATGACAATCTTTACGCGAAAGGAAATATTTATGTTTTTCAATGTTTTTAGGGAAGTTATCAACGGGGTAAACTAAATCCTTTATGCTATTGTTAAATATACATTACCTATCACCGGAAAAATTTAAAACCCATGGATTGGGATGAAATACTAAATCCACTATCGCCATACTATCAGAGTGCGATGCAGGAACAACAACAGCTCGTAAATCTGCAGGATGGGCTCATATCAGCCGCTAAAGAACTGATGTCTTCCACTTACCCGCAGATCTATCACCTTGAATCGGCCGGATACACAGAACTAGAAAACACTATTATTTCGGAATGTGTCAAACTCTCGTGTAAGCTGAACGATATCATTTTGAAGTACCAGATAGAAAAATAGCCACTGTACTACTCTACTGAGAATGAAAGCCTTCCGGCATTCACACCCGCGACGATGCCATATCCGTTTTCTACATTGGAAAAGATATTCACCGGATCAATAGAGAAATCCAGCCTATCCTCCAATCGCTGCGAATATGTGCCATCAAGGTACTTAAAGGCTCCTCTGGTCAAACCGCTGACTTCCACGATCATGTGAGAAGCTGTGATCTCTTTGCTCGTCTGCAACACAAAGAGCACATCTTTTCCATTGATACGTTCATCTGTCAGCAGCACTTCACTGTAATAGGCATTACCAATAATGTCTATGAAGTTGTTATTGTATGAGGGGTCCAGGCGGAACTTTACTGTATCCTGTTTCAGGGGTACGATCACTCCGTTGACAGTATCGGCATTGTATACCCGGATCCTGTAATAATTCTTCTCGGCAGCATTGTCTTTCAGGGAAAACCTTACCCTGTTGGAGGTCTTTTGTGCAAATGCATTCTGTATTGCAGGTCTCGCCGGAGTACTGTCTACTGCTACCACACTGGCGAGGCCGGTATAACTGACGTTCACAGTGTATCTTGCGCCCACTTTAGCCACGCCCTGCGATACGTAATACCCCTTTCCATTGATCACTGTCCACCGTGGTGCGGGCAATGTCGTACCGTCTTCCTGTAAGGTCACCACCGCACCCGCTAACTCCGGAAACCGCAGGTTACCAGACTCCTTTACAGGTTTGCTTTTGGTCACGCGGATATACATCAGACTGTCCGGCTGGATCAGGCTGTTCAGCACCACCTTATCTCCATCATAAGGAATATCGATGCGTGATTCCTTCTCACATGCTGCCATAACAATGATCAGCAATATTGCATAAAGACTATATGGACGCATACTCTTCATTTAAAATTTGATTGCATAAGTTACACTTGGCAGGATAGGTAGAATACTTATCTCTGACAGGTAACGTTCCTGTTTTTCCGTATTGGTCACCATATAATAGTAATATGGGTTCCGCTGATTATAGGCATTGTACAAACTGAACGTCCAGCTCTTCGTCCACAGTTTTTTCTTCTTACTGTACGTTGCGCTGATATCCAGTCTGTGCATAGATGATGTACGATAAGCATTCCTGTTACCGATATGGTCCAGGATAGGATCATGCTGCGGAGGATCGTAAGGAGACGGATCTCCCACTCCTTCGTAACTTGCTGTAGGCAGTGTCAATGGCAATCCGGTAGTATATTCCCACGTTGCAGACAATTCCCAGCGTTTCCCTAAACGCTGTGTCAATACCACTTCAAGATCGTGGCGGCGGTCGTATTTGTACGGGAACGACTTGCCTTCATTTACAGTGGGGAATGTTCTGTCAGACCAGGAAAGTGTATAACCGATCCATCCTCTCGTAGTACCTTTTTTCTTTTCCAGCATGATCTCTCCTCCATAACTCCTGCCTTTACCAATAGCTACCTGCTCATCCCAGTGTTTACCCGCGCCGCTGAATGGCGATACATACTCACTGTATTCTATTACATGGTCCATTGTTTTGTAATAACCTTCTACAGACATCGCATACATATGATGCTTGCTTGTCTTGGAGATGCCCACAGAAGCCTGACGGGAAAACATAGGCCGCACCCTCCCTGTAGACGGTACCCAAAGGTCCGTAGGCAGACTGCTGCCGCTGTTTGACAACAGATGCAGATACTGTGTCATATGCGTATAAGATAACTTAAGCGCCCAACGGTGAGGGAATCCATACCTCACACCTAATCTCGGTTGTATGGAATAATATGCACGGCCATCCACAAGAAAAGCGGAAGCATGCACACCGGCATTTGCCAGCAAAGCCTTTGATACTTTCCACTCATCTTCGCCATACAACAATATCTCCTGCCCTACAGATGCGCCATTGTCATAGGTTGTATCTACTGATGGCTGACCGATCCCTTCATCCTCAAAGAGTGATACGCCCGGATTAAAAACATGTGTGATCACGCCACCTCCAAACCTTATCGTATGCTGCGGTTTAGGCCTGTATTCAAAATCGACCTTACCAACGATGTCCTGTATACTGGAATAATACTTCCCGTATAACTTGCTGGTATCGGTCGTATTTATTGGTTTGTAATCGTATTTATATTCTGTCGAAAAATAGTACTGGGAATAATTTGTCGTCACGTTAGCAAACAACTTCGGACTAAACACATGGTTCCAGCGTAATGTACCTGTATAGTTGCCCCATACAAAACTGGAGCGGCTATCGCCGTAGTAACTTTCCGGATCGTCAGTTCCTTTCGCTCCTTCCTGCCATGTCATATTCAGCTTATCCTGACCTACATATCCACTCAGGTATAAACGGTCTTTCTCTGAAAAGATATGATTCACTTTCAGGTTAGCATCATAAAAGAATACAGTGGTATTATCCGGTCCGTCATCGTTGTTATCAATGAACACATCATTCATCATATCGGCATGTGAACGCCGGGCAGATACAACAAACGAAGTCTTATCTTTTTTTAACGGACCTTCCACCATTGCCTTTGCAGCGATCAGCCCAATAGCGGCTTCCCCATGATACTGTTGCATATCGCCGTCTTTGAGAGAGATGTCAACAATAGAAGATAATCGTCCGCCGTAACGCGCAGGAAATGCGCCTTTATAGAATTCTGCATTCTTCACAATGTCGGGATTGAACACAGAGAAGATCCCGAATAAATGCGATACGCTAAAAATAGGCGTACCATCCAGCAGCACAAGGTTCTGGTCAGGACTTCCACCTCTTACATTCAATCCGCCGCCACCTTCTATACCGCCCGATACACCCGGTTGTGCCACAATAGTACGCATCAGGTCTGCCTCACCCAGTAAGCGTGGCATTGCCTTGACATCCGCTGCCGATAACTTTAACCTGTTCAGCACTACCTGTTCCTGTTGCTGACGGGCTGAATCTGTTGTGGTTACCACGACTTCCGGCAAACTATTCTGTGCCTGTAATGTAACAATAACAGGTTCGCGCTGACCTTTCTTTACAGCCAGGCGCCCAGGCTTATAACCAACATAGGTCACTTGCAAACTGCTGGTATCACGGGGCACTGTAAAACTGAAAAAACCGAACTGATTAGTCGTGGTACCTACATGTTGTACCGGGGAATAAATAGTCGCTCCGATGAGCTTTTCACCGGTGCCATAATCCTGTACATATCCACTGATAGTATTGGTAGGATGATTTTTAGCTGTCAGCACGATCTGATCACCGATACGCGCAAAATGAATATCGAAGGGAGCAAAAATATCGTCCAACGCTTTCTTCAGGGGCTTGTTATGTATATTCACTGTTACCAGAGGCGTCAGGTTCACTACATTCCTGCTGTAAGAGAAATGAATACCATATTCTTTCTCCAGTATCATACATATGGTTTCCAGCGACTGGTCTTTCACTGATACGCTGATCCTCGTGCGCCAATCCCAACCGGATGCCTGTACAGGAATATAGATTAGCAGCATCCCCAATAACATCAACATCCTACACAACAATGACATGATTCTTTTTAAGGTTGTAAAAATTATTCTTCATGCTTCTTTAATATTACTATGGTGTCTTTTTTCTCTATGCCAGCATTGGTCATAAATGCGATAGATGCCAGTACGTTCTCCGCTGTTTCTCCTGTAAAAGTGGCTGTTACCAGCAATTGCAGCAACGCAGTATCGGCAGTAACATGTATATCATAGATCACTTCAAGCGTTTGTAATACTTCTGACAGCGGCGTATCTGTAAATACCAGTTCCCTGCCTGCAGCATCCGCCACATGTGTAGCAATCCTGAATGGTAATTCTTCGTTCTGCTGTTCCAGCAGCATACCGGCCGATAATACCACACTATCCTGACGGCCTTTGTTCATTACCATGATCTGTCCTGTATCCACATGTATTCGTAATGGGCCATTTTTACCGGGCGCCGCATCTACCATAAAACGGGTGCCCAATACTTTTATGGTCCTTTCTCCCAGCTTTATTATAAACGGCTGGTCAGCGTCTGGCGTTACATCGAATACCGCTTTTCCTTCCAGCGAGACTTCCCGTTGCAAGTCTCCAAATCCGGCCAGTACCAGCAGGCGGGCATTGTCCTCTAACTGAACGTTAGTACCGTCTTTCAATTGTGCTACAAGCGGCCCGGTAAACCGTTGCGTACGGCCATTGCGGGCTGCCAGCCATAAACCAGTCACCGCAGCGATCAGTAATACCGCAGCTGCCATCCACCACCGGCGCCATTTGGAGATGGTCACCACACTTCCTCCCATGCCGGCACTAAGTGCCTGCCAGGCACGTTCAGTGTCGGCGGCTGTCACGGCCAGTCGCGGTTGTTCCACCAGCAACTTTTCAAGTGCTGATAACAACACGGGATGACTGGCATCACTCTTCAGCCAGTCGTCAACCCACTGGCGTTCAGCGACATCGGCCTCACCGAGCACGTATTTACATAGCAAGGCGTATAACGCCTCATCAGCATATAGTTTAGTCATCGAACAGTTTGTAGTAGTTATAACAGATGAAAGCAGGCAAAAGCATACAGTTGCTTTCGTATGGTAACAGACGCAGGTTATGGCAGGTTGCCCCTATAAAGGGGATAAATATTTGATCTTTCCCGAAGGATAAAATATTTCGAAGAGGTCAGAATAATAGCACCTGCAGGTACTCCTTCAACTCTTTATGCATGATTTTCAATGCTTTTCCCATCTGATTTTCTACCGTTTTCACCGATATGTTCATGACGTCGGCTATCTCCGCATATTTTAATTGTTGCTGCCGGCTGAGTACAAATACTTCACGGCAACGTTCGGGCAGTACTTCGAGCGCCTGTTGATAGAGTCGTTCCAGTTCCCAGGCCGATGCCTGTAACTGTCCGTCCCCTGCCCGCAGATCGCCGGCCACCTGCTCTTTTTCCTGTCGCACCGTTTCTTTCCGCCAGTTGCTGATAGCAGTATTCCGGATGGCTGCAAAAAGGTAAGATCTCGTAGCGCCCGTAATATCAATGGTTTCCCGCTTTTCCCAGAGCCGCAGGAATACCTGCTGCACCACCTCTTCCGCCTCATGGACATTGCCGGTATAATGCACCGCAAATGCCAGGCAGGAGGCGTGGTGTTCTCTAAAGATATCTTCAAATGTACTACGGTTCAGCATTGGTATTTAAGCACCGTAAAGATATAATATATACTGGGTTTTGTTGTGTTATCTCCTGACTATCATTCTTTCAGGGTATTCTCTCAAGGAAAGAATACTATTGTCTAACTTATTTATCTTTGTGCCCGCATGTACAATCTTATCAAAAAAATACTCTTCCGCTTTCCGCCGGAAAGCATTCACTACCAGGTCATGAAAGGCCTTCAGGTGATGCATGGTGTTCCACTAGGGAAAAATATCCTCCGTTCTTTCTGTCAGCCGAAACGTAAAGGCCTCGAAAGACAACTATGGGGACTGACTTTCAAGAATCCCGTAGGCCTGGCAGCCGGCTTCGATAAAGATGCCCGGTTCACCGACGAACTGGCCTGTCTTGGGTTCGGATTCGTGGAGATCGGGACCGTCACTCCGGTAGCACAACCCGGCAATGATCAGCCCCGCCTGTTCCGTCTTCCTGCCGACCAGGCCCTCATTAACCGTATGGGCTTCAATAACGGAGGCGCCATCGCCGCCGCTAAACGCCTTCAGAAAAGGAAGTCAGATATCATTATAGGTGGCAATATCGGTAAGAACAAGATCACACCGAATGAACAGGCTATCAGCGACTACGAAAAATGTTTCCATGCACTGTTTGATGTGGTGGATTATTTCGTTGTGAATGTCAGCTCTCCCAATACACCTAATCTCCGCGCATTACAGGAAAAAGAGCCATTAAAACAGTTACTGCACCATCTGCAGATGCTGAATACACAAAAACCGAAGCAGAAGCCTATTCTGTTGAAAATAGCCCCAGACCTGACCACCAGTCAGCTGGATGATATTATAGAAATCGTACAGGAAACCAAACTGGCTGGTATCGTTGCTACTAACACAACGATAGACAGGGAGAACTTACAAACGCCGCAGGCAGAAGTAGCTGCTATCGGCGCAGGTGGTCTAAGCGGTTTGCCGGTGAAAGAAAAGGCCACGGAAGTGATCCGGTATATTCATAAAAATACCAATGGCGCTGTTCCTATCATCGCCGTAGGCGGTATCTTCACCGCTGAAGATGCACAGGAAAAACTGGACGCAGGTGCGTCACTCGTGCAGGTATATACTGGATTTGTGTACGAAGGACCAATGATCGTGAAGAAGATCTGTGACGGATTGAAGTAATAGTTTCCCTACGGGATCGGATATTCTAAAATTAAGTTAATATATAATTGGAAGGTGTATTCTTACGGATACACCTTTTATTTTCATCCCAAAAATAACCCATGAGGACATTTGTTCTATTTACAACCCTGCTGTAATCATAAAAACAAAAAACTCCTGCGAAATCAAAACCGTTCTTCCACAAAACGGTTTTGATTTCGCAGGAGTTTTTTTCCGGGCAATATTACTTAGCCAGTATATCCACATCCACTATCTTTTCAGGGAACCATACATTCATTTCTCCTTCTCCCCTGTTCGCCCAGGCATAATACGGTATCAATGTAACCTGTTTTGGAACTGTGCTCACCTGCTGCTGTTGTTCATTCACCTGGATGCTCTTACCCTGTCCTTTCAATACCACCACACCATTAAGGATATCCTTTCTTTCTTCAGGCTGAAATACATCAGGCAACAACAGATTGCTGGTGCGGCCATCATTATCCTTCCATTCTGCACAATACATCAACGGGCCTCTCTGGATAGCAACCTTACCATTATCATCTTTGATTTTCTGATCAGCCAGTACTTCATGTGTTTCCATTGGCAACTTTACTTCCACGACATCTTTTTTATTCCACTTCTTTTTGATCACAGCGTATCCCTGCTCCTGTTCATAAGTAACAGGTTGTCCATTCACTTTGATCACGACATTAGCTGCCTTGCGGTCTTTGAACTGGTAAAGGCCTCCGGGAATAGCTTCCTGTCTTACCCAGCCTGGTATCCTGATCTTCAGTGTAAAATCAGTAGCTGATGCCGGTTCAATATTAAAGCGCAGATCTCCCTCCCAGGGATAGTTATTAGATTGTGTGATCTTTACTTTCTGCTTTTCAACCTGGAGTGACGCTGTACTGTTGATGAACAGATTGACATACACATCCTTTTGCTTTTGTGCATAAACATAACCAGGCAATGAAGGTAGAAAGCGCACCATGTTAGTCGGGCAACAGGAACACTCAAACCATCCCGAGCGGCCAGCTTCCATGCTATGATGATGCTCCCCTCTTCTGATCTGCATAGCATTGGTGTAGAAGAAAGACTTGCCATCCAGTCCTACACCCGATATCAAACCGTTGTAAAGGATCTTCTCCAGCATGTCAATATACTTCGAATCCCCATGCAACTGGAACATACGTTGATTCCAGAACGCGTTACCGATAGCAGCACATGTCTCATTGTAAGCGGTGGCATTGGGCAGCTCATAGTTTTCTCCAAAACGTTCGCCTTCAGGAATAGCACCGATACCACCCTGTACATAGATCTTCTTGGTAGCCATGTTATCCCATATCCTGTCGATGGCATGCAAATATGCCGTATCTCCTTCCAGCGCTGCAATGTCGGCCATTGCTGCATACAGATACATCGCTCTAACCGCATGTCCTACTGCTTCGGATTGATCTACTACAGGCGCCTGGTCCTGCCAGTATTTACCGTTCTCCCATTGATTCCTGCTCTTTGCATTATACTGGCGTTTGCCTCTTTCATCAATGAAGAACTTCGCCAGTTGCAAATATTCTTTCTTTCCTGTAATACGATATAAACGCACCAGTCCCATTTCCACAACTTCATGTCCGGGTGCAACACCACGTTTACCAGGACCAAAGGTCTGTACCAGCAGGTCTGCATTCTTCAGTGCGATGTCCAGGAAATTACGTTTACCGGTTGCCAGATAATGTGCACTGGCGGCTTCAAACATATGTCCGGAGTTATATAACTCATGACTTAGCTCATGCTCTCTCACCCAGCGCTCCGGGCCAGACCAGTCATGCGGATGCGCCGGATCGATCGTCCTGGCTGTATACAGATAACCGTCCGGTTCCTGTGCCTTGCCCACAATCGTGATCAGTGAATCTACATACGCGTCCATCCGCTTATCGGGAGTAACAGCCATCGAGTAAGAAGCCCCTTCGATGGTCTTATAAATATCTGTATCATCGAATGGGAATTTCGTACAGAACTTCCCTTCTTTAGCCGCTGCCATTTCAAAGTTCTTCACACGGCCTGTGCTTTCACAACGTGCGAACGAAGCCGGAATGGTCACACTATGATTAGTGCGTACACGCGGTAACCAGAAGCTGTCTGTCAGTTTCACAGCTGTGAAATCTACCGCCCTCACAGGATAATCCGCCTGCTGCGCACAAAGCGGGATAACATACAACAATGCGAGTGATAATAATTGTCTTTTCATATTAATAGCCATCGTTTTGTTTGAGTTTTCCATTCTTATTTATTTCATTCCGTGGAATGGGAAAGAGTGTTCTATAGTCGCCATTGGACACATGCGAAAACCATGATTTCTTTGTAAATACTTTAAAGCGGATCAGGTCCTGCCTGCGACGGGCCTCTTGTGTAAACTCCCAGCCCAGTTCATCCAGGAAACGGCCGTACTGAATATCAGCGCCACCTTCCACCGTCTGATTCAAATGATTACGCAAGCCGTAATTATAAACACTTCCCTTTACCAGATCCGCCGCTGTAACGATCGCTTTCTGCGGATGATCTGCAAAGTTGCGTTGCCTCACCTGCGTTACAATTGTAGCCGCATCAGCAGCGTTGCCTTTTCTCAATAGACTTTCTGCTTTCATCATGAGGATATCCGCATAACGGAACAATGGCCAGTCATTACTCAACTGTACATTCGCTTTCTGCTTGATCTCAAACTTACCCAGGCGGAAACCATGGATCTCTTCCGACAGATCAATACCAGGTACTTCATTAATAAACGCCAATGGTTTCCCTGTATACGCTCCCATTGTGCAGTTCAGTTCAGCACCCGCAGCACTGTATTGCTGTCCTTTGATCCAGTTATCACGATACCGCGCGTCATCTGTATCAAATGTATTGATGAACTGAGGGATAGCGCAAATGCCTCCCCACGGCGTAGATTTAAGATTATAAGTAGCCTGGCAGGCCGGTTGTAATGTCTGCATGTGAACGTCGAATGCATTCCAGTTCGTCACATACGTTTCATCAAATGGCAGTGCGAAAATGATCTCTTTGGAATTCTCATTGTCCGTTACAAACACACTACGCTGTACAGGTTCCAGTATGAAACCCTTTCCTGAATTAATGATAGCATCACATGCAGCAATACAGTCATCCCATGCAGGCGTTCCCGAATAAACCTCTGCATTCAGGTACATCTTAGCCAGCAAAGCGTATGCAGCCCATTGATTGAACTTCCCATAAGTAGTTACGTCGTTCTTATCACTGAGCAGTGCGATGTTGTCTTTTATTTCTTTGATGATGAATTCATACACCTGCTTACGGGTGCTCTGTTCCGGCAGAAAACCTTCCGGTACGTCAAACTGTGATACGATGGGCACATTACCATACACATCACATAGCACGTAGTAATATGATGCCCGTAACACCTTCAGTTCTGCCAGCGTTGCTTCCTTAGCACTACTTACAGGAATACCGCCCGATTCTAACTGATAGATCACCCGGTTACAATTAGTGATACCGGCATAAGTACGGTTCCAGGTATTGATGGTAACATCATCATCCGCCGTCCATTTATGTTCATGCAGACGGCGATAGATTCCGCCATCTACCCAACCGTTGGGACGCGCAGGGATCACCACTTCATCCGAAGTAGCTTCCTGTATACGCGAATAGCCATTCCAGTCATTCAGTACAAGACGCCAGTTCACATACGCTGACCCTACCAATGACGCCAGGTCTTCCGGTGATGGGTCAAATTGCCCGGCGATGATCTCGTTATAACTTGTCTCTTTTAATTTAGTACAGGCGCACACCAGTAATAGCGCTGCCAATAATATCTTCTTGCTTATTTGTTTCATAACAGTAGATTAACGGATCAGAAATTCATATTAACACCAACAGTAAATGTCCTGACAGAAGGATACTTATCCCGCTCGTCATTACCAGGCGCAAGCCCCAGCCTGTTCACCTCCGGATCAATACCTTTATAACCGGTGATCACAAAGGTGTTCAACGTAGATACATATACGCGCGCCGAATGCATGTACTTCAGTTTCAGATTACGGAAGTTGTACCCCAGCGTGATATTATCTACCTTCCAGAAATCACCATTCTCCACATAATAGCTGTTAAATTCCAGCGGCATATCCTTACTCAGTACAGCCTTGCCGAATACCTTGTCATAAGCTGACTTAAAACGATTGTATTGTTGCAGGCCAGTATTCTCATAATACATGCGTTGATAATTCAGGATCTGGTAATCGAAAGCGCCACGCATAGTGATGTTCAGGTCAAACTGTTTGTAACGGAAAGTATTGTTCCAACCGCCGTAGTATTTAGGAAGCCCGTTACCCAGTACACGTTTATCCTCAAATGCATGCTGATAGTCGTCATACTGAACAGGCTTACCATCACGGCCCTCATAGATCCACTTACCATCTGCTGATATATCAATCACCTTAAAACCATAGAAGTCGCCGATATTATCTCCGATGTTCACAATATGTGTGAATGTCTGAATAGGCTCGCCGGTGCTGCCGGTGGTAAAGTAGTTGTTGGTCGTCTTGTAGAGATTATTGGAAAGGTTCACCAGCTTATTGGTGTTGGTAGAGAAATTCACACTGGTGTTCCATTCAAAATTCTTTGTCTTTATGGGAACAAAGTTCACCAATACTTCCAGTCCTTTATTCTCCATCTTACCTACATTCGCACGTGTGGTCGGATATAGGTTCGGAGGACTCGGCACCTGGTAGTCGTACAACAAACCATTGATGCGACGGATATAATAATCTACACTACCGCTGATCCTTCCGCTATGTATAGAGAAGTCCAATCCTGCATTCGTTTCATGTTTCTCTTCCCATCTCAGATCAGCATTTGGGTTCTGCGATGGTCCCAGTGTCTGTATCCACACACCATTAGAATACACATAATCACCATAACTGAGAATAGCCACACCGAGGAAAAGGTCTGTCGGCTGTGTACCCGTAACACCATAACCGACACGTAATTTCAGGTCGTCGAACAATGTCTGTCTTTTCATGAATGCCTCATTGCTGATACGCCATCCCGCAGAAATAGCCGGGAATGTACCCCAGGGCTTACGCGTACCATACAGCTGACTGGCGGCTTCATGACGTAAGCTAGCCAGCAACAGGTAACGATCGTCAAAACTATAGGTAGCCCTGCCAAAGAAACCGATCAGGTTCGTTTCCAGCTTCTCGCTGAATTCCGGTGCCAGTCCCTCTTTCAAAGCCTGGCCTATACCGATGTTATTATAAGTGAAACGATCTGTCGGGAAGTCCCAGTTCTGCATCCAGTGACTGTTCAACTCACGCTCCTGGTAACTGTACCCGGCAAGTGCAGTGAACTTATGTCTTCTGACGCTGGCATTATACTGTGCCGTCAGTTCCATCAACCTGTCGATGGTTTGTTTTGTGCCGACAGAAGCATAGCCGTTTCTGCTGTCCCTGAGTGTTGAAATATGCCGCTTTGTTTCTGAATATCCCCTGTCTTCATTGTAACGGGTATAAGAGAATAAAGCGGACAATTTAAGCCCTTCTACAGGCAGTAATGTCAATGATCCGTTCAGACGAGTATTTTGAGAAGTATTCCTTCCATCGCTTTCGTAAAGCCTTGACAGCGGATTTTCATAGTTAAACAAGCCCGCCTGTTCAAACCAGTTACCGGCAGAATCACGCGCTGGGGACGTCGGATTACGGATAATGGCCTGTCTGTAAGTATACCCGTTGAAACTAATACCATCGCCGGTAGTCGTGTATTTATTATTGGCACTCAGCATACCGATATTCACGCGCAGTTTATCATCCAGCATACTGTGATTGATATCAATACGGCCGGTGAATGTGCGGTTATCCGATTTCTTCATGATCCCTTCCAATGAGCGGTAGTTCGCATTCGCCAGATAATTTGTCTTTGTATTCCCACCCCTCAATGTCAGGTTATGCACATGTGTTAACGGCGTCTGCGATATTTCCTTTAGCCAGTCTGTATTACTGCCCTGGTCCCAGGAAGCGTCCCTGATACCATCAGCGATCTGCTTCCGGTAGTCCTCAGCAGTCAGCATTTCAGGTTTACGGGCGATGGTTTGGGTACTGACATAACCGCTATACTCTACTGAGTTGTTAAAAACACCACTGGCCCTGCGGGTCGTGATAATGATCACCCCATTAGTACCACGCGTACCATAAATAGCGGCAGCAGAACCATCCTTCAACACATCCACCGATTCAATATCTTCCGGAGCCACCGTCTTCAGATCACCGGGGATACCGTCTATCAGTACCAGCGGATCAGCATTCGCACCCAGCAGGGTTGTATTACCACGCAGGAGGATCTGTGAAGTACTGGTAGGGTCGCCACTGGGCGTACCGATAGAAAGCCCGGCCACTTTACCCTGTAACAACTGACCGGCATCCAGCACATTTCCTTTTACAAAGCTCTCCGACTTTACAGTGGCTACTGCACTGGTCAGATCGCCTTTCCGCAGGCTGCCATAACCAATTACGACAACATCTGCCAGCGAGTTATCACTCAACGCCATCTGGATATTCAGCTGGCTGCGGCCTCTCACAGCTATTTCCTGCGTACGGTAACCGATATAACTGATAAGCAGTGTATCAGCATCATTCTTTGCTTCCAGCGAGAAAACACCCTTATCGTT
This sequence comes from Chitinophaga sp. S165, assembly GCF_003182155.1. Lineage (GTDB taxonomy): Bacteria > Bacteroidota > Bacteroidia > Chitinophagales > Chitinophagaceae > Chitinophaga. The sequence goes on along the minus strand of NZ_QGTG01000007.1, from coordinate 138,764 downwards.
TGTGATAGTACCTGCTTTAGATGATTTCACCACAATACTAACACCCGGCAATGGCTGCCCCTTCTCATCGGTTATCATACCGGTAATGACCTTTGCCATTCCCGCCGGAACTGGCAGCCCCTGAGCCACTGCCTGCATAGCGGCAGACATAGGCATTCTTTTGATGATGATGTACTTGCCTTCCTGCACATAGAAAAGATCATGTGGCAGCAGTAAAACATCCAGCACATCTTTTAGAGAACGCTCCTTGTTCTCAAGTGCAGGTACGGAAGTATTGCCCGCCAAAGCACCATCTACGATGAAGAAGAAAGGCGCCTGTGTTTCTATGCGCTTCAATACCTTGTCAAGCTTACCTTCCCTGATATTAAGCTGTAGCATGACGGTACTCAGGTCCTGCCCGCTGCTATTGCGGGCTACGAGCAACAACGCCGTTGTGCACAGCACCATTACTATCATGATCACTGTTCGCATTATTTTAAACAAAAGGTCTGGTAAATAATGGAGCGGAATGCCCACGGGCATACCTGTCAAAATACCGTAGTATTTCATATCTTTAATTGCATTTTGTATGATGTAATAGAATACAAAGCCGTAGCGCTTGTTTGCATATATGGTTTGCAGACTCTGATGCAGACAGCGCTATGTTTTTCCCCTTTCCTGTATGGAAAAAAACTTATGTAGTATTACCTGGGAATGTGATTGTCTGTTTCATAACGGGATTGCTTGTTTTTCGTGAAATATTATTGGCTACACCCTTTTCCGCTTATATAGATTTCCTTTCTATCCTGACTGATGCGGAACGTGGAATTATTGATCTTACATAGTAGCTCCAGTACCCTTTCCATAGACGTTTGTTCATCAAAGCTGGCGATGAATGTACATTTTTTCAAAGCTTCGTTTTCAAAGCGGAAAGCCACATCGTACTTTCTGCTCAACATGTTGGCAATGGCTTCAAATGATTCGTTGTTCACTTCAAATCCGCCATTTATCCAGGCGTGATAAACTGTTGCGTTTACTGTTCTTTCTATCGCACTGTCGGTTGTTTGTTCCAGTGTGATCTGTTCATTGGCTGTTAATACTGATATACGTTTCTGTTCGTCCTCTACTTTGATCTTTCCGGAAGCGACCGTGATAGCGGTAGGTTCTCCTTCATAAGCTTTAATATTGAACCTGGTGCCCAGCACGGTGGTAGTACTGCCTCCGGCCTTTATGACAAAAGGTTTAGCAGCTTTCCTTACATCGAAGAATGCTTCGCCGCTTAACGTAACTTCCCTATGCTGCAGGTCTTCACTATACAACAGTTTACTGTCTGCATTCAGCCATACAATTGAACTGTCGGGCAGCACGATCCTGTTCTGCTGTTCTTTAGGGACGTATACGGCCAGTTTCTTTTCAACCTTCTTCGGATATAAGACCCAGATCCCGGCGCCTATCATGATAGCGGCAGCCATCCACCATACGGTCGACAAATACCGCTTCCGGGAGCGCTCTTCATTCCTGACTATATCCATTTCCTCCTTTCCGTACCATTGCATCAGGATATCGGTCTCCTCTTTTGTAGCGGTGCCTGCCAGCCATTTGCGGGCAAGATCATGGATGTAATCGTCAGGCATATTTCCGTGTTATATTAATTAAGAGTGTACAACTGACAATTTACCCTTGCTCAGTAATAAGTTTTTTTTCAGAAAAGAGTGGAGTGTAAGGCGCTTAGTTTAAGACGTAATATTTTCAGAGCTTTCGTGAGGTGGCCTTCGGCAGTTTTGGTAGATATATTAAATGTCTCTGCCGCCTGCGGAATGGAATAATCGAGTAACTTATTATAATAGAATACCTGCCGGCTTTTTTCGGGCAGTTCATTGGCGATGGTCTCTATCAATTGTAATAAGAGCCTGTCATTTACGAGCGACTCAATATCGGCGTCATTAGGAGTAATATCAGATAGTGCTTTCATCCTGGAGGCAATGGTCTGTTTACTGGCCAGGTAATGAAATACGGCGTATCGGGTAATGGCGAACAGGTAAGGTTTCAGGGCGGTGATCTCTATAGTATGTCTTTTCTCCCATAAAATAATAAAGGTATCCTGTACGATCTCTTCAGCGATTTCCCTGACCTGAAGGCGCTTCATGGTAACGTGAAACAACAGGTCCCAATACCGGCTGTACACTTCGTTAAAAGCGTCTACGGAATCTGCCTTGATCATGTACCACAGATCGTTATCCGTACAAGTGGAATCGGGATGAATGTGTGCGTTTTTCACGTGAAAAGTATAAAGACTATAACATGTGTTCTACATACCCTTATAAGTGTGTAATCTACAATTAAATCTTTACTTTTCCAATATGGGATTAGTTGTCAGGAAAAACGACTGCTGTTATATTTTTCCTTTATATATTATATGGGATCATGAGGCGGTAGCATTCACAGCATTCATCATCGTACATCCTACTATTCCCGCAGTTTCGGTACGCAGGCGGGTGTCTCCCAGTGAAACGGGTTGAAATCCTTTCTCTAGTGCCAGTCTGATCTCATCTGGCGTAAAATCGCCTTCAGGCCCTATCAGCAGTAAACTATCCTTACCGGGCTGCATGGCTTGCCAGAGATGCTGTTTTTGTTCCGGCAGGCAATGGGCGATGAACAACTGTGCTGCCGGCGGCTGTTGTACTAGCGCCTCAAAAGTAACGGGGGCGGTTAGTTCCGGCAGGTAATACTGCTGCGACTGTAACATGGCAGAGACGAGGATATTCTCGAAACGGTCCGCCCGGAACTTCTCCTTTTCAGTACGCTGGCTCACCAGGGGAATAATGGTCTGCATACCGATCTCGGTCGCTTTCTCCAGGAACCATTCTATGCGGGACGTATTTTTTGTGAAAGAGATAGCAATACGAACAGGCGCTTTTACAGGCGGCATCAGTTCATAGTCTTTGATCTGCACAACGCATTTCTTACGGTTATCATCCGTAATAGCAGCGGTGTACCGTCCCCCACGACCGTCGGCCAGCTGTACTTCATCGCCTGCCTCATGCCGCAACACCTGGATGCAGTATTTGGAGGTAGGTTCGTCCATCGTGTAATGCCCGGCGCCGGGAGTTAGATCTTTTGCGTAAAACATGATAGCCTGTTGGATTTTTGCAAATATCGGTTACTTGATTGAGAATAGGGAAAGAGTATTTTTCAAATAACATAACTGAAAAACCGCCTCATTTGTAATGAGACGGCCGTTCAAAATATATTTAGGGGCAATAACAAAATCAGACTTTTGTGATCCTGGAGAAGGAGGTGATGTCAATAGCCTATTACGTCATCAATTGCCTTCAGGATCTTCGATTCCACACAGAAGAAACAGGCTTCAGCTTTTGTTAACCGCGGATCTTCCATTTTCTTTTTAAAAGATGCATACTGTGCGCTCACTTTCTCCTGAAAAGCCCTGGCTACATTGCGATGCGGCCCGCGACTGATACTAAGCAATCTCACGTATTTGTTCAACGTGTTAAAGCCTTTCATTAAGGCTGTAAATTGTTCATTCCCCATAATAATATAAGTTTTACTGAAGTTAAGATGGTGGGAGAATACTAACAAATAATGAGAAAAATTTCAGCAGATCTGAACATCACCGTTTCGTTAGTATTTTTTCTATATCGCGCTACGATTTTATCGATTATAATGGATGCCACAAAATATTTCTATCGGTAAAGAACACACGCAACACAAATCAAAACAAGATAAAAAAGCTATATTGCTTTTAAATATCCATTGTGTCTGATAAACTGAATTATGTAAATGATAACATAGTAACCCCAGTTTATAATATTAATGACAAATATGCGCTGATAAGCGAGCATAATTTAACTATGAAAGACCTGATTAATCTTTGTGGTGGCATACCATCCAGGGAGGTTACTGAATGCAGGTTAGAAATCATCTCAGGTTCTAAAAACGTTATCCATATCAAGGTCTTTACTAATTTATACGAGGTAGTACGTACTATAAATTTCGAATCCAAGACAATAGATAATCATTTTATGCTTGTATATAAAAAGGGGGAAAATATAGGAACCTGTTTATTTTTAAATCAGGTAAAAGCGGCCATTAAAAGGCGATTTGTAAAACTTAAAACAACCGCACTCGCCCCGAATCATGGAGAGGACACTGCCTGGCTGGGATATTACTTTTGGGGAAAAGTAGGATATAAGATGGCAGCTGATGATCAAATAGAATTTGTAAAATGGTCAAAGGAGTTTGGAAGAAATGAAAGTTCTCTTCGAGAATTATTATTAACTAGAGAAGGCACTGAATTGTGGAAAAAGTACGGCTACACATGGATGGGGGAATTTTATCTGAATGGCAAAGGGAAATGTTTACATTATCTGACACTTTATCTGCAAGGGAAAAATATGCCTTTTGATATAGAGTTCCCTGCGCTAAATGTGTGGCAAATGCAGTAGTTGATGCTTTACTTCTGTGATGCTTTTATGTTTATTCTCCAAAACAAATTCTTTTTGCCTGGGATACGTCTCTTCTACTGCCTCAATACCCCTTTCATTGAAAAGCAGGAAAGCCAAAAGCATTTCACTAATAATTATCTTTTTCCTGTAAGATTCTTTTTCTTTATTATCCATCTATACAAATTTAACAAAAAAAGACGGTTCTATTTAAAACAAAGATTTTAATCATCTTCAAAATAAATAAAACCGCCTTTTGCAGAGAACCTGTTATTTCAAATAATAATACTGCAATCACTTACCAGCAATCGCCTCTCTCGTCTTATGCTGAAACCTAAAAAACAACAGTATCGACGCAGTCAGCAACCCTATCAGTAATCCCCACCAGATGCCTTGCACACCGTATCCAAGATAGATTCCCAACAGGTAACCTACGGGCAATCCCAACACCCAATACGCCAACAGTGTGATCACAGTTGGGACCCGTACATCGCCTAATCCTCTCAGTATTCCAAGTCCAACTACCTGCGTACCGTCAAACAATTGGAAGAAGGCTGCAATGATGAGCAGGTTAGCTGCAATATCGATAACAGCAGTATCACTGATATACATCAACGGTAACAACCTGCATCCGACCATAAAGATGAGCGCTGTAATACCCATCATCACCAGTACCATATGATAACTGGCAATTGCGGATGATCTTAGCTCCCTCCACTTTCCTGCGCCAAAATGATTACCGCTTCTGATACCCGCCGCAGAAGAAATACCGCTGGCCATCATGTAAGTAATAGACGCAAGATTGATCGCTATCTGATGGGCAGCCTGTTCTCTGGCGCCGATCCAGCCGGCCATCACAATGGCGCTGCTGAAGGCGCTCACTTCAAAGATGTATTGCAGCGCAACAGGAGTACCGATACCCAGGATCTGTTTGATCGCAGCTACAGACAGATAACGCTGCCGGAAATGGACCAGGTATTCCTTGAAACGGGGAGATGACAACACATACCAGGCCATAGCAACAGCCATCAGAACCCGGTCTGTCAGCGTACTGATACCCACGCCTATCACGCCCAGTTTAGGCGCTCCAAATAGTCCATATACCAACGTAATGCCTATTATTATGTTCAGCACATTGCCGATAATACTGATGTTCATCGCCTGCCTGGTAAATCCTAATCCTTCTGCAAATTGTTTGAAGGTCAGGAAGATCATCAGCGGGAAAAAGGAAACACCCAATAATTGAAAGAACGGCCTGGCCAATACACGTACCTCTTCCTCCTGTCCAAGCAGATGCAGGTAATTGCTGCCCACTATGATAGTGGCTGACAATAGTAATCCCAGCACGATATTGATAACGAGGCTATGACGTAATAGGAAACCGCATTGGGCAAGGTTCTTCCGTCCATGTTCCTGTGCAATCAATGGAGTGAGGCCATAAGACATACCGATGCCTACCACCATGAATATTGAAAACAGGCTGCTGCCAAGCGCTACTGCCGCCAGCGGAACATCTCCGGTATGACCGATGATAACTGTATCAGAAAAAGCTACCAGTACATGTCCCAGCTGGGAAATAACGACGGGATATGCTAACCGGAAATTGTCTTTGTAGTACAGACGATATTTAGTCCACATAGTGATAACGGGAAATTAAAAAAGGCGCCCCGTTTTGAAGGAGCGCCTTTCAGTATTTTACTGAATCTGTTTAGTTAAAAAGGAGCATCTTCAAATCCTTCATCGAAGGTCATATCGTTCATCTTGGAACCCTTTTGAATATAGAGTTTCGCTTCATCGTTAGCGCCGCTGTCGCCACCACCACGCAATCCTGCAAATGCATTGCTGCTACCACCGCCGCCGCCAGGGTTTTCCAGACTACCATCGTCTTCGAAACGCTGGAATTCCAGTACCGCACGCAGCTTAATGGTATCCAGCTGACCGTTACGGTGTTTCGCTATACGCACGTGGGTTTCACCTTTGTTGGATTCGCCCATCTCATTGGTATTGATCTCGTAATATTCAGGACGGTACAGGAACATTACCATGTCGGCATCCTGCTCGATCGCACCAGATTCACGGAGGTCACTCAACTGCGGCATCTTGTTACCGTCTTTACGCTTTTCCACATCACGGCTCAACTGGGAGAGGGCCAGGATCGGAACGTGCAGCTCCTTCGCCAACCCTTTCAGGTCCCTGGAGATCTTACTGATCTCCTGCTCACGGTTCGTACCCTTTCCATCGGCGCTGCCACTCATCAGCTGCAGGTAGTCGATGATGATCACCCCTACCCCGTGGTTATGTACCAGCCTTCTGGCTTTTGCACGCAACTCGAAGATGTTCAGTGCCGGGGTATCGTCTATGAAGATAGGCGCTTTTGCCAGGCGTTCAATACCGTGGGTCATCAGCTTCTTCATTTCATACTCTTCCAGTTTACCCCTGGTGATCTTTTCAAGCTTTATTTCTGACTCCGCAGACAGGATACGCTGTACGATCTGTCCGGACGACATTTCTAAGGAGAACACCGCAGCTCCTTTCGGGAATCTGGGGTGAAGGGCGGCATTCCTGGCCAGGTTCAGTGCGAAAGCCGTCTTACCCACCGCAGGACGTGCCGCGATGATAATCAAGTCGGTCGACTGCCAGCCATAGGTCACCTTATCGAGTGAAGGGAAGCCGGAAGGCACCCCAGTGATATCGTCTCCACGGTTACGCAGGTCTTCGATACGTTTCATGGTGTTCACCAATACGCGGTCGATACTGTCGTAGTTCTTACGTAAGTGGTTATTGGTAACCTCAAACAGTTTGCTTTCTGCGGAATCCAGCAGGTCGAACACGTCTGCCGTGTCCTCGTAGGACTCACTCAGGATCTCTCCGGATATGCGGATCAGTTCCCGCTGAATGAACTTCTGCAGGATGATACGGGCATGCGCCTCAATATTGGCGGAAGAAACCACCATATTGGTCAGCCGGGTAATATAATATGGGCCGCCCACTATTTCCAGTTCGCCCATTGAACGCAGTTCCTCCACAACGGTCAGGATGTCCACCGGCATGGATTTTCCCGCCAGCTTAGTCATAGCCGTAAATATCTTCTGATGCGCTTCTACATAAAAACACTCCCCTTTCAATATCTCTACCACCGTGTCAAATGCTCCTTTTTCCAGCATAATGGCTCCCAGTACAGCCTCCTCCATCTCCTTCGCCTGCGGAGGAATCTTGCCGTACATCATGGTAGATACGTCAACGGACGGCTTACGGCGTACGTTGCGGTCTTTCTTTAGATTGAGATCCATTTATATTCTCGTGATTAGTCTGTTAATCAAAAAGTTAAAAGTCGTGGCGTCCTTAGTTGTTGTTACAATTTTATTGTACCAGTTTGAGCTACTCCCGTTTTATCAAATTGTAAACTTTTTTGGGCCTTTCAAACTAAGGTAACCGCAATTTTCCATTTTCTAAAGTTTGCCTGGGTATATAATTTATAAGGTGACATGCACAGGTTATGCACCCGCAAAATGACAGTTATGCACTGACTATCGATTCATTATCCACCAAATTCACACACTATCCCCATGCAAAGGTCAGGATATTCACAAACAATGTGCAAAAAAGTTTCACACATAAGCCTTGATGATTTGCACATTTCCTCTTTGGAAACGTTTCCGTCGTTTTCGCGTCCGGGTTAGCGGTATAAACTGGTGTGATTATTGAAAAGAGGCAGAGGAACTGGAAATCCCCGGGCCGGCTTGGATACTTTCCCAATTTATCTGCAAAATCAATCCGCGAAGGGGTATAAAAACTTAAATTGTTATGTAAAGCTTAAATTGTGCATCTGCAAAGTCCATACTGAATTTACAATTATCTGTTAAGTCAATCCTGATCCTCACTATAAAACTGTAAACCTATTTCAGGACGAAACGTCGCTTAGATACCGCTTATATATCGCTTATGTATCGCTCATCCTACGTTCATCTTACGTTCATGAACGTAAGATGAACGTAGGATGAGCGATACATAAGCGATGTATAAGCGATGACTGCCCGGTAATACCCTGGCTTACGGTTAACGATAAAAAAAAGCTAATATGATCTCCGGATCCGGGCTGAAAACTTCGCCTTATATCCAACGATGCGTCGTATATGCGCCATGTATGAAGCATGTATACGTCATGTATAAAGCGTACTTTCCCTTTTTTCCCCCTCCCTCCCGCTATTCCTTCCCGGCTATAGGGACTATTCGTGATTTACACTAACTTTACGGCACTTATATAAATTTACAAATGACTATTTCGTACAATTGGCTGTGTGACTATTTGCCGGTTAAACCTACGCCGGAGGAACTATCTGTTATCTTGACGCGTATAGGCCTCGAGGTGGAAAGCCTGGAACAATTCGAGTCCGTAAAAGGCAGTCTCGAAGGACTGGTGATCGGCGAGGTACTGACCGTAGCTCCCCATCCTAATGCCGATAAACTGAGATTAACTACAGTAAATACAGGCAGTGGCGAACCGCTGCATATCGTTTGCGGGGCCCCTAACGTGGCCGCCGGACAAAAAGTAGTAATAGCGCCTATCGGGACTACCATCTATCCTGCCAGCGGCGAACCGCTGACCATGAAGAAGGCCAAGATCCGTGGGGAAGAAAGCCATGGAATGATCTGTGCAGAAGATGAGATCGGCCTCGGCGGCAGCCATGCCGGTATCATGGTACTGGACCCTTCCCTGGTACCAGGTACTCCTGCCAGGGACGTATTTAAACCTGTTCAGGACTGGGTGTATGAAATAGGGCTGACCCCCAACAGGATGGACGCAATGAGCCACCTGGGTGTTGCCAAAGATGTGTGCGCTTACCTGAATAATAGCGAAAACACACTGAAATACAAAGCATTAGCACCAGAACTGACCACCCTGCCCAAAGCAGCAGCTCCGCTTCAGATCGGTGTGACTATAGAAAACACAAACGCCTGTCCAAGATATAGCGGCATTTCCATCACTGGTGTGAAGATCGCCCCTTCTCCGGATTGGTTAAAGAATAAACTGCTGGCCATCGGTGTACGCCCTATTAATAATATAGTGGACATCACCAACTTCATCCTGCATGAAACCGGTCAGCCGTTACATGCATTTGACGCCGACGCTATCGACGGTCGTCAGGTGATCGTAAAGAACCTGCCACAGAACACGCTTTTTGTAACGCTGGATGAAAAGGAACGCAAACTGGACGCCGCAGACCTGATGATCTGTAACGGTAAAAGTGAGCCAATGTGTATTGCCGGTGTTTTCGGCGGACTCCATTCCGGTGTAACAGACGCTACCACCAACATATTCCTGGAAAGCGCCTGTTTCAGCCCGGCAAGCATCCGCCCTACCTCTTTCCGTCATGGCCTCCGCACCGACGCGGCCGCCCGTTTCGAAAAGGGTACAGACATCTCAGCTACAGTCTATGTACTGCAGCGCGCTGCCGCACTGATCTGCGAACTGGCCGGCGGTCAGGCTGCTTCTGAAGTGGTTGATGTTTATCCACAACCAAAGGCACAAACAGAAGTAGAAACCAGCTTTAACTACATCCATAAACTGAGCGGAAAGGCTTATCCGGAAGATAAAATTGTGAATATCCTGAGCAGCCTGGGCTTCGGCATCCTCAAAAAAGATGCGGAAAGACTGCGGGTAAGCGTGCCTTATAGCAAACCTGACATCAGCATTCCAGCCGATCTCGTGGAAGAAGTCATGCGTATTGATGGTCTGGATAATATCGAGATTCCTTCCCAGGTACTGATCACTCCTTCCGCCAATCTGAAGCCAGATCCGGAAAGAGTACGTGAGAAAGCGGCTAACTACCTGGCATCCAACGGATTTAACGAGATTTTCACCAACTCTATCACCAATAGTAAGTATTTTACACCTGAGGTGCAGGAGTATACCGTGAAAATGATCAACAGCCTCAGCGCCGACCTGGACGTGATGCGCCCTTCCATGCTGGAAACCGGCCTTGAAAGTGTTGCACACAACCTGAACCGTCGTAATGACAACCTGTTGTTCTTCGAATTCGGTAATACATATGCTGTTAAGGAACAAGGGAAATATGAAGAAACTGCTCATCTGAGCCTCTACATGACCGGCCAGAAAAGAACGGAAAACTGGATGCACAAGGCTGAACCGGTAGATTTCTACTTCCTGAAAGGCTATGTACAGAACCTGTTCAAACAGTTAGGCATCACAGGTCTGCAGTGGTCAGAAGCAGAGAACGATTCCCTGCAGAACGGCTGGCAGATCAGTGTAAAAAACAAGCCGGTAGTAGTGCTCGGCGCTGTTAATGCACAGAAACTGAAACAGTTCGATATTAAGCAACAGGTACTGTTTGCCGACTTCAACTGGAAGATTGTATTGGGATTACTGCAAAAAAGCGATAACTTTTACAAAGAAATACCGAAGTTCCCGGCTGTTCGCCGTGACCTCGCCCTCGTACTGGACAAACAGGTAAAATTTGCTGCTGTGGAAGCTGCCGCTAAAACAGTGAAGTCTTCCCTGCTGCAGGAACTGAACCTGTTTGACGTTTTTGAGAGTGAGAAACTGGGCGCCAATAAAAAGTCATACGCCGTTAGCTTCACCTTCCAGGATGCACAGAAAACCCTTACCGATAAGGAAATTGACGCGGTAATGGATAAGCTGGTAAAAGCATTCGAAGGACAGTTACAGGCGGAAATCAGGAAATAATTAGGAACAGGGAATCGGGGATAGTCATCCGAAATCATTCCTGGTTCCCTGCTCCCGATCAATGAATTAACTTTTATGGCTTTAGAGCAGTACATACAAAGGATAGACGATAAGCTCCATTTGTTGTTAAAAAAGCTACAGCAGGTGCAGGCTGAAAATGTATTGCTAAAAGAGCAATTGCAGGCACAGGAAGGAACACTGGCAGCCCAGGAGGAAACGATCGCTAATCTGGAAAACAAGCTACATCTGGCCAAAATGGCCGTGGCTACCCAGGGGTCGCCGTCCAACCGGGAGGATGACGAAGAATTCAGAAAGGAAATGCGAAACAAGATCAATGATTATATCAAAGAGATCGATCGCTGTATCGCACTGTTAAACAGCTAGTTAAAACCAAATCCACCAACATGGAACCGCTGATTCCCATAAATATTGTGGTAGCCGACAGGTCTTACCGCATTAAGATAAAGCCGGAAGAGGAAGAGGAAGTACGCCGTACCATGAAGGAAGTGAACGAAAAGATCATTGAATTCAAAACAGCGTACGCCGGTAAAGACCTCCAGGACTATATTGCGATGGTCCTTATCATGTACGCCACCCATCCTGTAACAAGCGGTGGGAAGATACAGGCTGGCCTGGCGCCATTCCTGGAAGAGAAGTTACAGCACCTCGAAGCGCTGCTGGACAACTCGCTGAAGTAAGAAAGATCAGCAATTAAGCAGGCAGGAGACCGGAACAGTGAGCTGAACGTGTATGAAACCATTCCTGATTCCCAGCTTAGATTTCTGATTGAAACAGATCTGTGATGCTCTAAAATAATTTTGAAAAAGTAGATTAGCAGCTAGTAACGTATTGAAATAAAACTACAACATATTACTAAGGTAATCAACGCTTTATCCACTTATTGACTATAGGGTTCTCCTGTAAGCTTCCACACATCTGCATATCAGCACGTCGTTCCGTCGTTTCGCACGTTCTTTTTTGTATTTTCGCGAATCAAGTTCTAAACCCTTTACCTTTTCCACGGAATGGGATATGGCAAAGAATGCAACATAAATCAAGTATTAAAATTTTTGTATGGAAGTTATTTTAATGTCGACAATAGCTGCAGTAGTGGCTTTGATCATAGGTATTTTGTTAGGTAAGGTGATTTTTGCCAAGAACACTCAACATAAAATACAAGAGGCAGAATTACAGGCACAGAAAATAGTATCCGAAGCACAACTTACCGCAGAGAACCTGAAGAAGGACAAACTACTGGAAGCAAAAGAAAAATTCCTCCAGCTGAAAAGTGAGCACGAGAAAGAAGTTTTACAACGTAACCAGAAAATAGCAGATTCAGAGAACCGCATCAAACAGAAAGAGCAGACACTGAACCAGAAGACCGAGAACCTTCAGAAACAGATGCAGGAGAACGAGGCGATCAAAGAAAACCTCAACCGTCAGATGGAACTGGTTGCCATAAAACGTACTGAACTGGAGAAACACCAGGAAGAGCATATCCGCCGCCTGGAAAAAGTAGCTGCCCTGACCGCTGAAGAAGCCCGTCACCAGCTCATCGAAAGCCTGAAAGAAGAAGCCCGTTCACAGGCGCTGGCACACATCCAGGAAATTATTGAGGATGCTAAACTGAAAGCAAACAAAGAAGCTAAAAAGATCATCATACAGTCCATCCAGCGTACTGCTGCCGAGCAGACCATCGAGAACGCTATTACCGTGTTCAACCTGGAAAGCGACGAGATCAAAGGCCAGATCATCGGCCGTGAAGGACGTAACATCCGTGCTATTGAAGCCGCTACCGGTGTTGACCTGATCGTAGATGATACCCCTGAAGCGATCGTACTGTCTTCCTTCGATCCATTACGCCGTGAGATCGCCCGTTTATCCCTGCAACGCCTGGTACAGGACGGACGTATCCACCCTGCACGTATCGAAGAAGTAGTAGAAAAGACTAAGAAACAACTGGAAGAACAAGTAATGGATATCGGTGAAAGAACTGTGATCGAGCTGGGTATCCATGGCTTACATAAAGAACTCGTTCGTCTGGTAGGTAAGATGCGTTTCCGTTCTTCTTACGGTCAGAACCTCCTGATGCACTCTAAAGAAACTGCTAACCTTTGTGCTGTAATGGCTGCGGAACTGGGTCTGAACCCTAAACTGGCTAAACGTGCCGGTCTGCTGCACGACATTGGTAAAGTACCTGATGAAGAAACTGAACTGAGCCACGCACTGCTGGGCGCTAAACTGGCTGAGAAATACGGTGAGCACGCTGCGGTAGTGAACGCTATCGGCGCGCACCACGATGAAATGGAAATGCAATATGTGATCTCCCCTATCATCCAGGCTTGTGACGCCATCAGTGGTGCACGTCCGGGTGCTCGTCGTGAGATCATGCAGAGCTACCTGCAACGTATCAAAGACCTGGAAAACCTGGCCCTCGCCCATGATGGTGTGGAAAAAGCTTACGCTATCCAGGCAGGCCGCGAACTGCGCGTGATCGTTGAAAGTGATAAAGTAACAGATAACGACGCTGACCGTCTGTCTTTCGAGATCGCTAACAAGATCCAGACTGAAATGCAGTACCCTGGTCAGATCAAAGTAACCGTGATCCGTGAGAAACGTGCCGTGAACGTAGCGCGCTAAACTGACAACTGTATAACCTATTTTAAAAGGCGTCCTGAAAACAGGACGCCTTTTTTATTTTTAGTTTCTTACATTTAAGTACCACGTATTCTTTTTAGTTATTAAACCGTTCTGAAAAATGAAAAAACTCTTTTTGCTGGCTGCGGCCGTGTTCATGGGTAGTCCTTTCCTCTTCGCGCAGAAACAATCCCTCTTCAACGGCAAAAACCTTGAAGGCTGGAAAGTATATGGTACCGAGAAATGGTATGTAGAAGACGGTAACCTCGTTTGTGAAAGCGGTCCTGATAAGGAATATGGTTACCTGGCTACCAATCAGTCATTCAAAAACTTTGAACTGTCCGTACAATTCAAACAGGAGGCCAATGGTAACAGCGGTGTGTTCTTCCACTCCTCCATTGAAGGTACAAAGATCACCGGCTGGCAGGCAGAAGTAGCACCGAAAGGCAGCCATACCGGAGGTATATACGAATCTTACGGCCGCGGATGGCTGATCCAGCCTTCAGCCGATAAAGAACAATATCTGAAAGAGGGGCAATGGAATACGATGAAGGTGATCGTAAAAGGTAATAGTGTTACTACTATCCTGAATGGTCATGAAATGATCCAGCTCACCGATGAAAAGATCGGCGGCGCCAATGGTCAGATCGCACTTCAGATCCACTCCGGCGGAGGCATCAAAGTAAGGTGGAAGAATCTTTCCATTACGACTTTAGACTAAGACATCATACTTCAACAGCGGTGAGGCACTTTTCAGACTGTGTCTCACCGCTGTTTTTATTTACGGCGGATGCTTGTAAACGTTCCTGATCATCCCCCGGAAACTAACCCGCCTATACTATTTGACGAATGTCAATCGGCAATAAAGAATTACCTGTTACCTTCGCTGCTCTAACTGTCATTGATAATTCGTAATTGATAAAACCATGCTTCAACAGCAAATAAAAGACGCAGCAGCCTTTCTGAAAGACCTCCAGCCTGCCCGCGTAGGCATCGTGCTGGGAACCGGCCTCGGTCAACTGGTCAATCATATCAAGGTCCAGAAAAGTATCCCGTATCACCAGATCCCGCACTTTCCGGAATCGACTGTGGAATCCCACAAAGGACAACTGATCTACGGACATATTGGCGACACACCTGTTATTGCCATGCAGGGCAGGTTCCATTACTACGAAGGCTATACTATGCAGCAGATCACGTTCCCGATCCGTGTCATGAAAGCCCTCGGCATTCAACATCTGTTACTGAGCAACGCTGCCGGTGGTATCAATAAAGCCTATTCCAAAGGCGATATGGTACTCCTGGATGATCATATTAATCTTCAGACAGATAATCCGCTTCGTGGTCTTAATTCGCCTGAATTCGGCCCCCGTTTTCCCGACATGAGCCGTCCCTACGATCCTGTGCTGGGTGAAGCATTATTAGCTGAAGCATCTGTGCTGGGGCATAAGATGCATACCAATGGAGTGTATGCAGCCGTTACCGGACCTAATCTGGAGACAAGGGCAGAATACCGTTATCTGCGTACTATCGGCGCCGATATTGTTGGCATGAGCACCGTGCCTGAAGTGATCGTAGCTAATCAGTTGCAATTGCCATGTGCGACAGTTTCTGTGATTACAGACGAATGTGATCCTGACAACCTGCACCCGGTGTCTATCGAAGAGATCATTGCTGTAGCAGGAACTGCGGATAAGAAGTTGAGTGAGATCTTTGCAGCGGTAGTGAGTAATCTATAAACTTATATAATTGAAAAAGCCGGTCAATGCTATTATGCACTGACCGGCTTTTAAATATCTGTAAGGACTATTTCCTGTTGTCGTCGTCTTCATCGTCCTCTTCATCATCCTCATCACCAAAATCTTCATCCTCATCTTTGTAGAAACCTTCATCATCTACGGCTTCCTCTTTATTATCTTTATCCTCTTCTTCATCGTCATCTTCCTCTTCATCGTCGTTGTCTTCGTCCAGATCATCTTCATCACTGTCCTCATCATCTTCATCTTCATCTTCCTCATCATCTTCCTCATCATCTTCGTCTTCCTCATCATCTTCTTCGTCGTCTTCGTCTAAATCCTCATCATCCTTGTCCTCTTCATCTTCCTCATCGTCATCTTTAGGACCCAGATCTGCGGCAGCTTCCAGGAAAGCAGCTATATCATCGTCTGTCGCAACAGCGTTATCGTCGTCTTCGTCAGTGTTATCGTCTTCATCACTGATATCTTCAGAGGCTTCATTGTCGTTATTTACAACATCTTTCTCTTCCTCAGATTCCTGCTCAGTTTCATTTATCGCAGGGATACCACCTACGATTGTCAGTCTTGCACCCTCTGAGGCAGGCTCATTCTCATCAGCATCTTGTACGTCATCAACCGGTATATCTTCGTCTACGACAGGAATTTCTTCAGGTGTATCCACATGATGGCCATTTAATCCGGCTTTAGGCTCTTCATTGTCAGGTGTTTCTCTTTCCACCAGTTCACCTGTTTCAGATACGACCATGTTCAGTCCATCATCATCAGGCGATTCTGTATTCCCCAGGCCAATGAGCGTAGGCTGTATACCTTCATCGTCAAATACCTCTTTCAGTTTCGGCAGGTCTTTCGGAGAGTTCAGTCCGAAATAGTCCATGAAGGCTTTGGAGGTGGCGTATAAGAGTGGCTTGCCCGGCAGGGTTTCGCTACGACCGGAGATGACAATCAGTTCTTTTTCAAGTAGTTTCTGAATGGAGTAGTCGGTACTTACACCACGGATATGTTCTATTTCCCCTTTGGAGATCGGTTGTTTATAAGCAACGATTGCCAGGGTCTCCAGCGCTGCTGTAGAAAGGCGTTTCAGGAATTTCTCCCCGTTCAGCTGTGCAACGGTCTGGTAATATTCTTTTTTGGTCAGGAACTGGTAGCCTCCACCGCTTTCTCTTACCTCAAAAGGATAGAATTCAGTGCTGTATTTCTCCTTGATAGCCTCCAGAGCGGTCTCCACCTGTTCCAGAGAAGCACGGTCTTCCAGGAAGGCCAATGCATTGTTCAACAGGTCGAGTATTTCCAGCAGCGGCAAAGGTCTGTCTGCGGCAAATATCAACGATTCTACGTGCGGTATGATCTGTGAGATTTCCATTATCCGGTTTTCAGTATTCAGGTGCGGGAAGGCTAAAGCCATTACCACGTCTGCAAAAGAAAAAAGTCAAAGACCGAAAATACAGCCTTTGACCTTTATGAAGAAATCAAAATATTTTGATGTTAATTCGATGTGTATAAGTTGTTATGATCAACCTTCCAATGCTGCAGCACCGCTCACGATCTCAGTCAGTTCGGTCGTAATCGCAGCCTGACGTGCACGGTTGTAAGAGATCTTATAGCTACGTAACAGTTCGTTCGCATTCTCAGTCGCCTTATCCATTGCGGTCATACGGGCGCCATGCTCAGAAGCGTTGGCATCCAGCATTGACTTGTACAGCTGAGTGTTCAGGATCTTAGGCATCAGTTCCGCGATCAGGGCTTTCTTCTCTGGTTCGAAGATAAAATCTGCACGGCTGGAGTTCTTCTGGTCAGTGCTACTTTCCACGCGGGCTACCGGCAGGAACTGCTCAGATACATAACGCTGAGTAGCAGCGTTTTTGAATTCGCTGTAGATGATCTCTACCGCATCATAGTTACCTGCAACGAAACCATCCATTGCAAAAGCTGCTGCCTGCTTAACATGTTCGAAATCCAGGTGGGCAAACAACTGCCAGAAAGTATCGTTCAGTTTGTAACCATTCTTTAAAAAGTGCTCGTACCCTTTTTTACCGATAGGCAGTATCTCTACATGACCTTTGGCAAACTGCTCCTCATATTTCTCACGGATCACCTGCTTGGTCAGCTTGATCAGGTTAGAGTTGTAAGCACCACATAATCCCCTGTCAGAAGTGATCACTATCAACAGCACCTTTTCGACCGGGCGCTGTGCGGCCAGAGCCAGATCAATGCTTCCTTCACTGTTGGAAACGATGTTTTGCAGCATCTCCTGGAGTTTCAGCGCATAAGGACGCATCAGCAAGATAGCATCCTGTGCACGACGCAGCTTGGCAGCACTTACCATTTTCATGGCTTTTGTGATCTGCAGGTTAGACTGTGTTGACTTTATACGGTTGCGAACTTCTTTAAGCTGACCGGACATAATGTTTTATGTATTACTTTATTTTGAATGATAATTAGGCCCCTGGGGACTTTTCAATTTGGCTGCAAAGGTAATAAAAAACATGTCTATTTGAGCATGTCTCACAAAACATTCCCCCCCAAGAGCTATAAATATAAGGCTCCTGGCGGAGCCGGTCATTATCATTTGTTGTTGGCTGCTTCAGCTGGTTCCAGCGGGCCGGCCTGTGCTTCAGGCCAGGACTCCTTACCATCTTTATCCACATACCCGATACGGCCGTTCAGACGGATGATACCTCTGCCTTTGGAATAAGTGTATGCCTTATCGTATTTCTGAGGTATAACTACCTGGTTCTCTTTATTGATGAAACCATATTTATGGTCCGTAGCCACGGCTACCAGCCCTTCGTTGAAATTGCCCACCCAGTCGTATACCAGTGGAATGATCAGTTCTCCCTTTATATTTATAAACCCGAACTTCTTGCCCTCTCTTACCCAGGCCATTCCATCTCTGAAAGGACCTACTTTCTCATAAGACGTCATTACCACCTTGCCTTTTGCCAAGTCTGCCCGGCCACATTTACCACCTATATACACCAGCATACTGGCATTTGTAACGAACCCCAGGCGCTCATATTCAGGCTTTAAGACCGTCTTTCCCTTTGAATTGAGCACTCCATATTTGCCACCTGTGAATACGGAAATATAACCATCCCGCAGGCCAGCTACATCATCATATTTAGGAGATACGAGCTCTTTGCCCCGGCTGTCGAGCATACCGGTCTTACCACTGAGCTTTACCATAGGATGCCCTTCTTTTAGCCATACAGAATCATATTTCAGGGAAGAGGTCTTACCATCGCGTAACAGGAAACCAGCCTTTTTATTCTTTTTCACAACCGCCAGACCATTAGTGAAAGGTCCTATGACATCATATACAGGTGCTATGACAACTTTTCCCGCCGTATCGGCAAATCCGTACTTACCGGCCTTTTCAATTTTTACCAGGAGAAGGGAATCTTCGTCTGTTTTACCGGAAGGGGTTAATGACTGGGAATAGCCCATAACAGCCGGCAACAGCAGGGATAGCAGAACAAAACACTTTTTCATAGGTAGCTGATTATGCTGCCAAAAGTAACAAAAAAAGAGGCATTTCAATATAATAAATATGTAAATACCTCACTGGCACTATACAAACGGATCAATAATAAGTCGGCTATAATTGGATATTGGTACCTAATACCTTCAGGAAAGCGGCGATCCACTGCGGGTGAGCCGGCCATGCAGGGGCAGTTACCAGGTTACCGTCAGTTACTGCTTCGTCAATGTTCACGGAAGCATAAGTTCCACCTGCCAGTGTTACCTCGGGCGCTACCGCAGGATAGGCTGTCAGGGTCCTGCCTCTTACTACATCCGCAGCAGTCAGGATCTGTATGCCATGACAAACAGCGGCAATGGGTTTTCCTGCAGCAGCGAACTGTTTTACAATATCGATCACCTTTGCATTCAACCGCAGATATTCCGGAGCTCTTCCTCCTGCTATCATTAAAGCATCGTAGGCAGATACCTGCACATCTGCAAAAGAAGCATTCAGCACAAAGTAGTGTCCCCGCTTTTCACTATAGGTCTGATCTCCCTCAAAGTCGTGTATAGCTGTGATGATCTTATCACCTGCCGACTTATCCGGACAAACGGCATGAATGGTATGTCCGACCATCTGCATCATCTGAAAAGGCACCATTGTTTCATAATCTTCTGCGTAGTCTCCTGTAAGGAAAAGGATCTTTTGTTGTGACATGAGTAGGGGATTTTTTTGGGTGTCTCTAAAGTTAACAAAAAAAAGCTCCGGTAGTATTAACTCTATACTACCGGAGCCGCTGGATCTTCATGAGGGAAATATTTGCGCGTGTAAGTACTACACCTTGACTACTACAACCAGTAACTCAGTAACGATACACGGTGAAAGAGCCTTTATGATGCAGATCAATACTCGGGATTCTGCGGGAATTCATTGCTTGTCCTGTCTATCTGGTCTTGCGGAATAGGACGCAGCATATGTTTGGTTTCAATGTTAGGACCGGCCTGCGGATTGTGCAGTCGTACACGTTCCAGAAGTTTATTGGTACGTACAAGGTCAAACCACTGTTGCTGCTCACCCACCAGTTCACGGCCACGCTCATCGAGGATGAAGTCTATATTCAGCTGTGCTTCCGAGATCTTCATTGCTTCACGGTGTGCAGCTGTTTCCGATTCATTAGCACCGACACGCGCAGCACGCATACGCAGTGTATTGATGTAGTCTACTGCAGCGCCCTTTTCACCTTTATACATCAATGCTTCTGCTGCAATCAGGTAGTCTTCTGCGAGGCGGAAAGCAATGAAAGGACGCACACCGGAAGCCTGGTTGTCCGGACGTAAGGCGTCAGCAAATTTGTTAAGAGAAGGATATAAACGTTCCGTGTAATTACGTGGAGGTACCAGCTGATACTTCTTACTTTTAATTTCATCTTCGGTCACATTATAACCGGGCATGAAAACAGAAGTATCGCCTATTTTCAGATTATCCTTATTGTCGTTAGCGAACCATACGGAAGTAAAGAATTTCTGATAACGGGTATCATGCACACGTTCACCAAACAAAGTATCCAGCAGAAACTTTGTAGGAGCGAAACGCTTCCATGGCGTACCGTTTGTGATATCGCGTTTCATACCTCTCAGTACATCGTACTGCATCAGGAAGAAACGGCAGGCATTATTGTCCGGATAATTATATAAAGCATCTGTAGTGAACTGTACGGCAAAAACAGTTTCTGCACTATTTTCTTTACCCTGTGCCCACACCTGGCCTACATCGGGCAATAACTGCATACCGTACTGGGAGATCACACGGGTAGCATAGGTAGCAGCACTATCATAATCATTTGCTCCTTTTGCAGCAGAAGTAGCCCTGGTCAGATATACTCTGGCCATCAGGTGTTCAGCTGCAGGTTTGGTAGCCCTACCCCACTCCGCCTGTGTTACAGGTAATGTTTGCGCGGCATATTGGAGATCGGCCAGCACTGCTGCATAGATGTCTGCAACCGGGTCACGGTGTGCTTCTGTAACGATCTCTTTATTTTCTGTTAATCTTAGCGGTACAGCGCCGAACATCTGAAGAAGCAGGAAATGATAAGTGGCCCGGCAGAAACGCGCCTCCGCAATCCCCTTACGCTTTGCGGCACTATCCAGATCAGGGACCTGATCAGCCCTGTCAACAACCACGTTACAGGTGTTGATAGCCTGATAAAAAGCGTTCCAGATTTCACGCAGATGTGCGTATCGCGGATCAAGTTGTGAAGTATATTGATTGACGAACTTGAAATCACCGTCAGATCCATTGGTGTAAGTATCTGTACCGAACACGCTTACTGTCATTCCGCGTTCTGTACTGTAAAAGGCACGAAGACCGGCGTAGCCGCCGTTCACAGCGCTCTGGAAACCGGCTGGTGTATTATAGAAATCATCAGTAACAGATGATACCACCTTTTCATCCAGCATTTTATTGCACCCTGTTGCAATGCATGCGCATAAGAACAGGAACCAGCATATATTTCTCATAAGATTTTTTTTGAAGCATTAAAAAGTAGCATTAACACCAAACTGTAACATCCAGGTAGCCGGAGCATCCACACCGATCGTGTTCACGTCTTCCGGATCTATCCCTTTATACTTCTGCCTGTAAGGAGCGAGTATCAACGGTTGTTTTACATCCACTGAGAAGCGGAGCGATTGCATATTCCAGCGTTTCACCGTGCTTGCAGGTATGGAATATCCCAGTGTGATATTGCGAATCTTGATGAAATCTCCATCAAAGTAGCTCAAGGTATTGTAGTTGTTTGGACGCTCCTGGTTGTAATTCGGAAGAGGGAATCCATTAGTATGGTTCGTTGGTGTAAAGTAATCCACATCCAGGTTATTGTAACGGCCATAGAGCGTATTAAACGTAGAATAGAAATCACTCTTAACCATACTACCCATACGGGCAAACGCAACTATTGACAGGTCAAGACCTTTGTAAGCGAAACGCTGTGTCATACCACCGGACCATTTAGGCTGTGGTGAACCGAGGATGGTACGATCCTTATCGTCCAGTTTCTTATCATTGTTAATGTCTGCCAACTGGATCTCTCCCCGGTGTTGTTTATATACCTGTGCAGAGGCTTCGTCCTGCCAGATGCCTACTTTTTTGTAATCGTAATACACATAAGTTGGCTGTCCTACGAACCATCCGTTACCGACATCCTGTGTCTTACCTTCACCCAGCGCGAGGATCTTCTCACGGTTCATGAACCAGTTCACGTCTGTTGACCAGCTAAATCCTCCTTTCGTTTCCAGAATGATAGCGGATAATCCTACTTCCCAGCCTTTATTTTGGGTAACACCCCTGTTCTCTAACACAAAGTTAAAACCGTTACTAAAGGGCAGGAAACGTTGTAACAACAGGTCGGTTGTTTTCTGTTTATAATGATCGATGCTACCGCTAAGTCTTCCTTTGAAAAAGCTGAAGTCGATACCGTAGTTAGCAGAGGCCGTGGTTTCCCAGGTAAGATCAGGATTACGTAACATGATAGGAGAAAATCCTATTCCACCTTTATTGGCAAAGGAATAAGGCGCACGTCCTAACAAGCCTTGCGTAGCATATGGCGGGATACCAGTGTTACCAATACGGCCGTAACTAACACGTGCTTTCAGGTTTTCGATCCATGATATATTTTTCATGAATTCCTCACTGGTTATATTCCAGCCTGCCGCTACAGAAGGAAAGTATCCCCATTTATGTCCCTGCGCAAAACGGGAAGAACCGTCTGCACGTAAAGTCAGTGTGAGGAGATAACGATCGTCATAACCATAGTTCAAACGTCCCATATAAGACAGGATGGTCCAAGTACCGAGCTGACTGCCAATACCTGTTACTGTGGCTGCCTGGCCTAAGTTGTAATATTCCTGCCATTCAACCGGAATACCTCTTACAGAAGCAGTGGAACTATCTTCACGCTGACGTTGTACACTATACAATGCGGTGAGGTTCAGCGAGTGTTTTTTAATCGTTTTATTATAGGTCAGCAGGTTTTCTATTGTATAGGCCCATACTAACTGGCTCTGTTTGCTGGCCGTTGCATCTCCTCCACCAATAAGCAGGTCAGTGTTCTTTTTACCCTGGAAAAGACCATTGTTATCCTGCAGTACATCAGTACCGAGATTGAGGCGGTATTTCAGACCGTCCAGGATAGTTACCTCACCATACACACTATTGAAGAGACGGAGATGGTACAATCTTTCAACACGGTTACCATCTTCATAATCCAGCAAGGCATTTGGTTGCTGGCTATCTCCTGTAGGATAGGTAATCAGTTTACCTGAAGCATCGTAGGGAGCGGCAATAGGCAGCATTTTCAGGGCAGCGTTCATACCATTGTAGGTAGCGCCCTTGCGGGTACTAAAGGTAGCCAATGAGGAAACACCTACCATTACACGTTTACCTATCATCTGATCAACGGCGACATGCAGATTATAACGCTCATAACTTTGTAGTTTCAATACGCCCTGATCTTTAAAATAGCCTCCCGTCACGGCATATTTAGTGTTTTCAGTACCGCCGCTTACACCTATTGAGTGGCGGGTTTGCCATCCCGGATCCAACATAAGATCCTGCCAATCAGTATTTACACCCTTCTTAATATTTTCCAGTTCGAGTGGAGTGAAAATGGTCGCATCGGATGAATCGGGATTATTATCGTTGTAACGTCCGGCAGTACGGTTAGCTTCTCTTTTCATAGCAAGGTATTGCTTGCTATCCATCATGTCGGTCCTGCCAAGTGTGTTAACAATACCATACATACCGCTATAGGTCACCTGAGGTTTGCCGATCTTTCCTTTACGGGTGCTTACCAGTACTACACCATTTGCACCGCGTGAACCATAGATGGCGGTAGCGGAAGCATCTTTCAGTACATCCATAGAAGAAATATCCTGTGGATTGATGTCATTCAGATTACCTGCAAACGGAATTCCATCTACTACATAAAGCGGGTCATTGCCAGCGGATAAAGAACGTGTTCCCCTAACCCTGACACGTGGTTCATCACCTGGTTTATTACTGTTATTCAGTACATCAATACCTGGCGTCCTTCCCTGAAGCGCCTGTTGTGCGTTGGTCACCGGAACTTCCATGATCGTTTTACTGCTAATAGAAGATATAGCACCGGTTATATCCTTTTTCTTTTGCTGGCCATAACCAACAACTACTACTTCGTCCAGTTTCTTCTGATCTTCAGCCAGTTTCACTTCAATGTCTGCTCTGCCGTTCACTGGCACTTCCTGCTGTAGATAGCCGATAAATGAAATTGTCAGTACAGCATCTTTTGGAGCGTTTAATTTATAGAGGCCGGAAACATCGGTCACTGTTCCCGTCTTTTGCCCCTTTACAGAAACAGAGGCACCGATAATAGGGCTACCGTCCGGTCCGGTCACTTTACCTTTAATAGGAATGGATTGGGCGCTCATAAATGTCCCATAAAGGAGCAGGCATAGCAGTAACGCGCCCGCCTTCGATAACGTGTTCTTCATAC
Source organism: Chitinophaga sp. S165 (assembly GCF_003182155.1). GTDB lineage: Bacteria > Bacteroidota > Bacteroidia > Chitinophagales > Chitinophagaceae > Chitinophaga. The sequence goes on along the minus strand of NZ_QGTG01000007.1, from coordinate 114,238 downwards.
GTAGAATTTTAATTTGTATCACAATACACCTCCCTGAAAATCAATAGTTTATTTCTTTCATCAGGTTTTTCTAAAACATTTTTCAGAGGATGGGGTAGTACAAGTTAAGTAGATTAGTCATAAATTGCAAACGATTGCATAAAATCAACCCGAAATAATACCGCTTATCATAAAATTTGTGCAATCGGTTGAATAAATAGTTATCATTATTTACTTTTAAGAGTACTTTAGGTCATGGTTATGAAAAACACGTTATTAGTATGCAGTGCCATACTCATAAGCAGCTTCGCTGGTGCCCAGCAGAAAAAAGCAGAATGGCAAAACCTGTTCAATGGCAAAACGCTGGATGGATGGAAAGAAGTAAACGGGACAGCAATTTATGATGCGAAAAACGGGATGATCAATGGCACGTCTGTGGCCGGCAGCCCGAACTCCTTCCTGGCTACAGAAAAACAATACGGTGATTTTATTCTTGAACTTGAATTGAAGCTGGATGCTCCTATGAATTACGGCATACAGTTCCGAAGTGAAAGTAAACCTGAATATAATAATGGCCGTGTGCATGGGTACCAGATGGAAGTAGATCCGAGCGACCGTGCATGGAGCGGTGGTATTTATGATGAAGCCCGCCGTGGATGGTTGTATCCGCTGGAACTGAACCCTAAAGGTAAAACTGCATTTAAAAAAGAAGGTTGGAATAAATACCGTATTGAGTGCCGTGGTCCGGAGATCCGCACCTGGGTTAACGGCGTTCCTACTGCTCACCTGATCGATGATGTTACTCTGAAAGGGTTTATCGCTTTACAGGTACATCAGATCTATAAAGAAGACGATAAAGGAAAACAGATCCACTGGCGCAATATCCGCATCATGGAAAATCCGGCTCCTTCTCAATATTCCTCATACGACAACATATATGTTGTAAACGATCTTCCTAACAACGTATCTGCCCAGGAAAAAAAGAACGGTTTCGAATTACTCTGGGATGGTAAGACCAGCAATGGCTGGCGCAGGGTAAACCAGGACAAATTCCCGACCACCGGTTGGAGCATGGAGAACGGCGAACTGTCTATCCATCAGTCTAACGGTGATGAAATGGGTTCTGGCGGAGACATCGTAACCACCAAAGAATACGGTGCTTTTGAGCTGGAATTTGATTTCAAGCTTACTGAAGGTGCTAACAGCGGTGTGAAATATGATGTAAAAGAAGATTACGATACAAAGGGCAAATCAGCTATAGGACTGGAATTTCAGGTACTGGACGATGAGCGTCACCCGGATGCAAAACTGGGCCGTGATGGTAACAGGACCCTGTCTTCTCTGTATGACCTGATCCCACGGAAAAATACTGATCTGAATAAGGCCGCAATAAAGAAAATTGGAGAATGGAATAAAGGACGTATAATTGTATATCCCAACAACCATGTTGAACATTGGTTGAATGGTTTCAAAATGGTCGAGTACGAAAGGGGTTCCAAAGAATTTAAAGACCTGGTAGCGATCAGTAAATATAAAAATTGGAATAACTTTGGATTGTGGCCCGAAGGACACATTTTATTGCAAGACCACGGCAATACAGTGTCATTCCGCAGCATAAAAATCAAAAATTTAAGATAGGTTAACAAGTTCTGTTTGTTAATTAAGCTAATTTTGCATTCGCCTGCCGGTCTGTCCGGTCAGGCGGGTTGATAGAAGTAAGCTCCGTATTGTTCAGGTTTGTGCAACAAAGTATCACGGAATCAATTACTTGCCTTTACTATAAATTTATAATAATGGCTTATCAACTGATGAAAGAGTTTTCATTGTTCACTGTTCTATATAAAACATTCCGATTCTTCGGAGTGTTTTTTTTATGTTTATTCTTCCCGGAAAGCTATTAATATCAGGAATAAAATACTTTACCATCATCTAATCGCAACACATGCCCAAGACAAACCAAACCCTTTTGCTGGCAGTGACGCTATTTTCAGCATCCTGCTCAGGACCGCATAAACAGGCGGAAAACAATACCCGGGATTCTCTACACCACCTTGTTCAACATTACTATGATGAAAGAATGGAGCTCTTTCCCATGGAAGCTACCATGAATGGGGAACATCAGTACGACGGTTCGCTCCAGATCGACATCAGCGATCGTTTCCGTTTAAAACTGGACAGCTTTTATAACCGCTATCAGGAGGCCTTACAGGGAATTGATACTGCAGTACTGAATGATAATGACCTGATTAGCTATTCCATGTTGCAAGGGGAAATATCCGTAGGTAAGGAAGGTCTCCGCTTTCCGGACAACCTGATGCCTATTCAGCAGTTCTGGGGGCTTACCCTCACACTCCCCCAATTTGGTTCGGGTACCAGTGCCCAGCCGTTTAAGAACAAAGCAGACTACGAAAAGTTCATTCTGAGAATGAAAAGCTTTGCAGAATGGAGCGATACAGCCATTGCAAACATGCGCCGTGGTATGTCTCTCGGATATGTATTACCCAAAGCGCTGGCTGTAAAAGTGGTCCCTCAACTTGCCGACCTCGCCAAAAAGGATACTAACAACGTGTTTTACACACCGTTAAGGCTCCTTCCTGCAGATCTTGATAGTATGGGCAAACAAGACCTGCGCATCGCCTATAAGGCTGCTATTGAACAATATGTGCTTCCCTCCTATGCAAAACTGCACGAGTTCATAACAAAAGAATACCTGCCCAGGACGCGGACGAGCACCGGCATCGACGGCCTCCCCCAGGGTAAAGAGTGGTACACTTACCTGATCAAATTCTGGACTACCACGAACCTTACACCGGATGAGATATTCGCTACCGGTGAACAAGAAGTGGCCCGTATCAGAAGGGAAATGGATTCTGTAAAGAACAGCACCGGCTTTACCGGCGACCTGCCTGCTTTCTTTAACTTCATCCGTACCGATAAGCAGTTTAAAATTTTCACAACGCCTTCGCAGGTACTGGATTCTTTCAGGGCCATTGAGCAGAAGATCATGCCAGCCGTAAACCAGTTGTATGGTCACCTGCCCAGAACAAAATTTGAAGTACGCCAGACAGAAGCCTTCCGCGCAGCCTCCGCCAGCGCCGAATATATACAGGGCAGCTCCGATGGTTCCCGTCCAGGTGTTTTCTATGTACCGATCCTGAATGCTGCTACATTCAATTATACCGGGATGGAATGCCTCTTCCTCCATGAAGCCATCCCTGGTCACCATTTCCAGATCTCCATCCAGCAGGAAAACGACTCCCTTCCGAAGTTCCGCCGCTTTAACTGGATAGGTTCCTATGGAGAGGGCTATGCCCTTTACTGCGAAAGCCTGGGTAGCGACCTGGGGCTTTATACCAATCCTTACAGCTACTTCGGCCACCTGTCAGACGAGATTCACCGCGCTATCAGGCTTGTAGTCGATGTGGGAATGCATGCTAAAGGATGGACCAGAGAACAGGCCATTAAATACATGATGGATAATGAACCGGTTAGTGAACCTGAAGCAGTCGCCGAGATAGAACGTTATATGGCGATACCTGGCCAGGCACTTTCTTATAAGATCGGTGAACTGAAGATCCGTGAACTGCGGAACAAATACAGTCAATTTACTGGATTCAGTATTAAAAATTTCCATGATGAACTATTAAAAGATGGCTGTGTACCCCTGAGTGTGCTGGAAGAAAAAATGGCCCGGAGGTTTAAATAACTCATCCATAATTGATAGTAGTCCATAGATGATAATCACTAACTTATTCTGTTTTTTTAAACTATAATAAATTCGGTGATCATCGTCTGTGGACTACCCGTTTATAGAGTTGTCTGTATCAGTTGTTAACAAAAAATATACATCAGGCTTTGCAAAAAGATACTTAAATTTATAGTAGAAATATGTCGGGTACCTCAAGGGTTTAGGTTAGTTGCCATATCAGTTATACACAACAGAAAACAACATATCCGGAACAGACCTGCATGTCTGGCAAAAGCTGGAGTAAGAAGACAATCAACGACCTTACCATTACTTGTTGTTTCAACTTTTTTGATTGCTTTTATATTTTCCACTCTAAGATTTTTTAACTTTTAAGCTGCCAGTATTATGTTTGACATGACCCTTAATTACTGTCTTGCATTTCCTGCTGTAACACAGGAAGAAAAATGGGACGAAGATCTGCGCTTCTCCGTAGGAGAAAAGTTATTCTGCATGGTTTGTAAAACGCCTCCTCACCAGGTGTCATTAAAATGCCGACAGGAAGATTTTCACCGCCTTATTTCACAACCAGGGATAGTGCCTGCCCCTTACCTGGCGCGTTATCACTGGGTACAGATAAGATCACTGGATACGTTGCCGGTATCTGAATTGCAGTCACTTCTTCAAAATGCGTATGATCTTGTGGTGAGTACATTACCTCCGGAAGAACGGGCTAAAATTCAAAAAGAAAGAGTATAAACGTAGTAATACATCGGTGCTATTGTTACACGGGGAGTTTCTGCGTATAGCGCCTGGCAGCGTATAAAATATTTAAAAAGAATGGCTCGCAGGGCGAGCCATTTGTGTTTCTCTACATCTAGCGTGTCCCCATGTCCCCTGTAGGTTATTTCCAGAGTGTATAAATAATGTCATAGACCCCAAATATGATGAGGGTACAGGCAAACAATTTCTCCAGTAACGGCGACTTCATTTTCACCGCTGTTTTAGCCCCCAGATAAGATGAAGGGATTGCCGTCAGTGACAATAACAGAGCGATACTCCAGTCAATATGCCCCAGCCACCAATGTGCCAGCGCTCCCGGTATCGATAATAATGCTGATAATACGATTGAACAAGCCAGTGCCTGTTTGATAGGCATGTGCAGCTTTTTAATGAAAAAAGAACTGAACAATACACCGCCTGCATTTGCCAGTAACCCTGACAATAACCCAATACTCAGAGAGGCCATCACGATCATTGTATGATTACCTTGTACAGATGCTGCCGTGCAGGAAATTTCCTCCTCACGTTCCTTCTTCCGCAAAAAAGAGTACAATAAAGAGCCTCCTATTGATACGATGAACAATGCCGTCAGGATCATCAATGTTTCTCCCGGCAGGAACTTACTGAACCATGCCCCCGCCAGCGTAGCAGGTACACCGAATAAGGCGCCGGTAATGATAACCTGCCTGTTGAATAGTTTCTGTTTGCTGTAAACGGTGGTTGCGGAAATAGTACTGGTAATAGCAGCCGGCAATGGAGATGCCAGCGCATAGAAGGGGTTTACACCTGCAAAGATCTGCAGTGCCGGCGTACTGACTGCGCTACCTCCTTTGCCCAGTAAACCGGACAGATAGCCTACAATAACGCCAATAACTAAAACGACCAGATAATCGGTCTGTTGCAATAATGTGATCATAAAACTTCCTTCAGCAAACAGGCCTTGGTGTTGAGCCGATGCTGCTTTAATTAATGGTTGGTATGCGTGAATTACAGGTATCCTCTTCAGTTAACATCGATGCTTTAAATGGAAGGACAACCCAAAACTACAGTACTGGTACGGGTTCAACAAAATTCCGGACAAGGTGTCACTATTACTAAAAGTTATCGCGGATAACCTTAGGTAATAATTTCGACAGCAGCGGTTTACACCCGTGTATAACCTATCCAGCCTACTAAATCTATGATTTGAATAAGTTCACTATAATAAGGTAAAAAGAGAAGATATGGGGGAATATCACCAACTATAGACCATGCCTATACCGCCCGGTGCAACACTCAGTTGCAGCTCGTCAAATCGCTGGAATAGCTTTTTGCCATGTGCGTGATGCAGCGTAAAGTTTATACCGTCAAATAGCAACAGGAAAGCGCCCTGCATAATAAACGAATTACCGTATCCTTTCCAGCGGTCATGCCCCGTTCCGATAAGCTTTCGCTTTCCATGTTCCCGCAGGTACAATCCGCCTGCCATATAAGCCAGGTCCAGGGCGCCGTTGATCAGAAAGATCTTTTCTATTTTATGTTGTTCCTGTACACTCTCCTGCCAGTTGTATTTGCCCGGATTCAACTTTCTATTACCGAAATAGCTGGCAGTAGCAATCCCCAGGTTTACGACTCCCCACACAGCATTCATCTGGTGAAAGTACTTTGCTTCTCCGCCGGCTGTGCTATTACCGATCAGGCCTGTGGCAATGTTTGCTACGCCCCAGCCTCCAAGTACCAGCATGGCGGTTTTAGTCAGGTTGATCCGTTCTTTGTTTTGTTGATAGAGGAAGGAGTTTTCTTGTGCTGATAACATTAGTGCATGCAGAGCCATGCATAAGAGCAGGAAGAGTTGTTTCATGGGGTAGTGTTTTGGTATATATACGGAGGAAATGGATAATCCGGGATCAGCATCTTAGAAAGCTACTGATCCCGGACCTTATGTTATTTTCTTGTCAGTGTATTCCAGATCACCCCGTAAACGTCCGTAGCAGCCAGTTGCTGCCCCGCAGGTACACTACCTGATATCAATACAGGATGGTTAGCCGGATCTTCAGAAATACGCCCATGAGAGCCTTTGATAAGGGTCGCATCCAATGGTATCACATTCATGAGATACCGGAAGCCCAGTTTTTTCTTTAGTAACTTAAACCCTGCTTTTAATTTGATCAGAGGATCAGCGGGATTCATGAACATCTCCACAGGATCGTATCCCGGTTTCTTGTGGATGTCTACCAGGCGGGCAAAGTCAGGCGCTCTGGCATCGTCCAGCCAGTAATAGTAAGTGAACCAGCTATTGGCGTCGGCTACAAGCACCAGTTCACCGCTACGGGAGTGATGCATCTGATGCTCGCGTTTACCAGCCCTGTCAAGCACCAGTTCAACACCCGGTGTATTCTCTACAATGCTGCGCACTTTTTTATATACAGAGGGATCATTTACATATACATGTGCTATCTGATGGTCCGCTACTACAAATGCTTTTGAAGCACCCGGATCCAACAGTTCAGTACCTCTTTCCTCCCTTATCTGCAGCAACCCTTCCTCGCGAAAACGACGGTTCAGATGAATAGGATTATTGACATTGGTAATACCGTATTCAGACAAAATGATCACTTCACATCCTTTCTTCTCATAAAACTCAACCAGCCGCTTACATACCGCATCGACTTCACCCAACTCTTTACTGATACGTGTAAAGTCCTGTCCGAATTTCTGCAAACAGTAATCCAGGTGAGGGAGGTAGATAAGTGTTAATGTCGGATCGTATAAATTATCTGTCAGCATGGACGCATCAGCTATCCATTGAGTTGATTTGATGTTAGCTCCCGGCCCCCAGAACTGGAACAGCGGGAATGTACCCAGTTCCTTCTGCAGATGGTCGCGCAGGTCGGCCGGATGAGAATAGCAGTCCGGTGCCTTTCTGCCATCGGCCAGGTATTGCGGACGGGGAGTAACTGAATAGTCGGCGGTAGAATACATATTATACCACCAGAACATTTTAGAGACGGTAAAGGAGGGATCAAGACGTCTGGCTTTATCCCATATCTTAGGAGCTTCTACCAGCTTGTTTGATTGCTTCCAGAATTTAATTTCACTGTCTTGTCTGTCGTACCAGCCATTGCCGACAATACCATGTTCTGCCGGCCATTGGCCCGTAACATAGGTACTCTGTACGGCTGTTGTCACAGCTGGTACCATTGGCTTTATTGTTGACAAATGCTGCCGCTTGGCATAAGCCTGCAGGAAAGGTGTGTGCGCACCTATGAGGGAAGAAGATAGCCCTACTACATCAATTACTACTGTCTTTTTCATGATTGTGGCGCCGTTAGGATATGTGGGTCAAAACTAGGTTTCGGAATCATCAGCTTAACTGTTGTAATACCCATTGCAGCTCCCTCGAAATGGACCTGTCCATAGGTAGTTTCAGATCAGCGGGCAATACATCCCAGGTATAAGTCTCGACTTCCATGTGTTGTGTAAATGGTTGTTTCCGTTGTAATTGTAATACTTTTTCTATGTCGGATCGGGTAGATGATAATACCCCGTAACTATCGATAAAAACCGGCACATGAAAGTGAGAGCGCCATTCTTCTACCGCGGGATTGGCAGCGTCTTCCAACGCCTGCGGAAGGTCGGGATAATGCACATAACCGTCTGCTTTGCGCGCTACTACCTGATGAAGATAGGTCGTTTCATTAAACTCACGGAAGGCATCGATCAATGGTTTTCTGGCAGTCATATCGGTAGGCAACAAGGCTTTTACCGCTGCGCTGATCTGTATCTTGCCCACTTTCAATCCATGCTCGTCCAGCTTCTTCAATACACTTTCTGCTGATTCATACACCAGTGCAAAATGGCAAACATCATAACAGAGCTGCACGTGCGCTTTTATACTGGCTGTAGCTTCATCTTCACTCATACCGAATTTATCCTGCAGATAAGGCACGCCATATGGCAGCAGATAATTCAGGTACCAGTGAATATATTCCTGTGAATTCTCCATTAATCCATCCGGTTCCGGTTCAACGTCCAGGTGCATCAGCGGACCACCGCCACGCCGGGTCCTCACCAGCTGTTCTACCACCTGTAGTACTTTGAGGGTAGTGGATTCCATGATAGCATCCCTTTCTGATTCGCAACGTACATGCCACAATTTATAGGTGAGCGGCGAAGTAGAGATCCCTCCTTCCATTCCTTCCGGCAGCAGGGCTGCCAGCAAACGGAACAGGCGGATGGTGTAGAATACCCTGTCGGCCGTTGTCCAGTCAGGCGTATGTACATGATCTTTCACTACTGTATGATGAAACCCGCCATAGGGAAATCCATTCATAGTAAAGACATAACAGTCTTGTTCCTGCAGCCACTGTTTAAATTCTGTCAATGCGCCTTCTTTGCTCAATTCAAGACTGGCGGTGTTCGATAGGCGTAATCCGATACCAAATGGTTTATCGGGCGAAACTTCCCGTTTTACTGCCGGGATGAATTGCTTGAGCTGCTCAAAGTGAGCACCCCAGTTTTCCCCCGGATGAATGTTCGTACAATAGGTTAAATGAGAATGGTCAGTTACTTGCATAGTTCACTTTTATATGCTCCACAGCTTTATTCAGTAACACTTCGTCAATTACATGCACTTCTGCTCCGAGGCCTATTGCCTTTAGCAGGCAGATAGTAAGACGTCCGCCCAGGTGCTCCCTGAACTCCTGCAAACCTTTGATAACGGGCGATGAAGCACCGTTCCGCATTTCCAGCAGGGGATGAAAGACAGGGAGTTGCAGTTTCACCAGCAAACGGACAATTCTTTCGGCAGCGCTTTCGTCGATCCATCCCAGTAAGGAAGAGTACACGCTATCAACAGCAATACCTATTGCAACGGCTTCCCCGTGACGTAATTCGAAGTCTGTCAGCTGCTCCAGCTTATGCGCGCTCCAGTGGCCGAAGTCGAGCGGACGCGAAGATCCGCTTTCAAACGGGTCGCCGCTGCCGCCAATATGGGCCATATGTAATGCAGCACACCTGTAAACCAGTTCCTGCATTACCGGCAGATCATTATTCACTAATGCGGAAGCATTTGCTTCCAGCCATTCAAAGAAAGAAGCGTCTTTAATTAAAGCCACTTTTACAGCTTCTGAGATACCCGAACGCCAGTCTTTTCCTGATAATGTCGTTAGGAACTCCGCATCATTGAATACAGCGGCAGGCGGAGCAAACGTGCCGAGGAAGTTTTTCTTTCCCTTATAGTTGATGCCGTTTTTTACACCCACACCTGAATCATTCTGCGACAAAACAGTGGTTGGTATACGGATATGACGGACGCCTCTGTGCGATACGGCAGCCACCATCCCTACAAGGTCCAGTACAGCACCGCCGCCGATAGCCACCACAAAAGAATGCCTGTCTATACACTGTGCATCAATATGGTCTATCAGACTATAAAAAAGTTCTTCGTCATTTTTGCAGGCTTCGCCACCTGGTACAAGGATCACATCTCCTGCTATCTTAAAACCTTCTATCTGTTGTAAATAAGCTGCTATTTCTGTGGTAAGCGCCGGATGGGTCTTAGCTACACCGTCATCTAAAATAAAAAGTAGCTTCTTCGTAAGCCCCTGCGTTGTCTGAGAGGCCAGATAATTCCGGAATTCCGGATTAGATGGATTAAAAAGGTACCGGGTAAAAAAGACCTTAAAAGAATAATCTACACTAAAAGTCTGTTGAATACTCTGCATGGATAATCGCTCTGGTGTTTCGTTTAATTAATCGTCAAAACAGGCTGTTAAAATACAAAATTCTAATTGTTATGACGAATTACCGAGGATGAGCGGGTAACGGATCAGGTCACTGCAAACGCCCGGGCCATTAATAATGATAACGGCAATAGGATCAGCACCAGTAATGCATGAGGCAAGGTGGAAAAAGCAGCTACCCAGGCCGCATTCATGGCTATCAGGGCAATAATGCCCCCTTTTACGGCCTTTCCGATTTTAGGCCCGGAAGGCTCCTTTATAGCCCTGAACAAAGGCAGGTTGATCATGAAGGCAAATAAAATGACGAACGGCAGGGCTATCAAAATATGCCCGTTTATGGCCGCTAACACTAATATAGTAGCGTACACCAGCGCATAACAAAACGCTGCGATACGTAATATCCGTTTGTTTCCCCCATGCACCTCTCCTCTGCTGATGGCAGTGATAGCCGCAATGTAAAGTACCGGGATCAGGCCCAGCCACCAATACTCATTTAAGGCAGGCGCTACCATACTGATTCCCATCAACAGGTTTAATCCACGGCACAAACCCATGTTCACAGGCCCCCAGGACTGATGTTTTCCCCATTTATCATACACCAGGGCGCTAATAGCAATGCCCAGGGCGAAATAACCGGTAATACGCCCAACTGTAAAGGCTGCCAGTACGCCTACCAGCAACAGGTAACTTCCCAGTACGATAGCTTCAGTGAGAGAGATGACGCCACTCGGAATAGGGCGTTCGGGCCGTTCCTTTTTATCCAGCTCTGCGTCCATGACATCATTAAATACTACTCCTCCTCCATATAAACCGATCGTTGCCAGGCACATACATACCACAGGCAACAGATGGTCCAGGTAATTTGACACTTCAGAACCCAGAAAGCCGGAAATAGCAACTCCCGCCAATATATCTGCCACTGCTGTGACTATGTTGGCGGGCCGCATTAAACGTAAATATCCTAACAACTTGCTTATAATATAATTCACCGGGCTCGGGTTTTCTCCAAGTAGGCAACACACGAATGGCCGAACAATGCGTGACATACACCAATGTTCTGCAGTTCACTACATAGTAACCGGGCACCCGTAGTACAGACTTGTAATTGTTTATCTAATAATATTAGATTGTTTATCTATTCTTGGCTGTTGGCCACCGCGCAGTACGGTACTTCCGTTAAATTTCAGACTTTGATCCACGTCTTTGACCGTATCAAAATCTGTTTCGTCCATCTGACCACTTTGAGCGAAAGCAGTTATAGCATTGCGGTAAGTTACCAAATGAATGTCATTCAAGTCAATACCACTTTCGTGCATGAGCGCCGCAGTTTTCGGTACAGCCAAAGGGTCACTTATGCCCCAGTCAGCCGCTGAATTCACCATTATGCGCTCACTACCATACTGTTTTACGATTTCGACCATGCGTTCATTACCCATTTTAGTAAACGGATAGATCGTGAACGCCGCCCAGAAACCTCGATCGAGTACTTCCTTGACTGTTTCTTCATTGTTATGGTCCACAATGATCATACGTGGATCCAGGCCATGTTCCAGCGCAATGTCCATGCTGCGCTGCGTCCCTTTTTTCTTGTCCCGGTGCGGGGTATGTATCTGAACAGGTAGCCCTGCTTCTTTAGCGAGTTCAAGCTGTGCACGGTAGTATTTTTCCTCTGCTGCCGTCTGATCGTCAAAGCCGATCTCTCCTACGCCTACTACGCCCTCTTTGTATATAAACGACGGTAATATTTCCATCACTGCCTCTGCCAGCTTTTCATTATTGGCTTCCTTTGAATTAAGGCCAATAGTGCAATAGTGCTTAATGCCGAACTGAGAGGAACGGAACCTTTCCCAGCCGATCAGACTGTTGAAATAATCCCGGAATGTATCGACCCCTGTACGTGGTTGTCCCAACCAGAAAGCCGGTTCAATAATTGCCACTATCCCAGCATCCACCATTGCCTGATAATCATCCGTTGTACGGGACGTCATATGTACATGAGGATCAAAGAAACGCATGCCTTTTATACGTTCCAGATAAGAGGAAGGTGTGGTGATAGGTTGAAATTCTTTACCTGTTAACTCATAACTGCTACACATGTCTTATTCGGTTTAATTGAGACCTGTAAATGAACAACCTGCTTCAGCCGGCTGAGATTCCGCTGTGCAAGTTAAGATTATATACACTGAAGGTGTGATACACGTTTATGCTATTCGTGCGGCGATTGTATCCCATGTCAGACGATGGCTGGATATTTCTTCTCTAAGTGTGGCGGACTGCTCCAGAAGCGATTGTGCAGGAGCATAGGTACTTGCCGCGCAGGCAAGCGCGGCTGCCTCTTTTTCGACATTCACTTCAGAATGCCATATACGTTGTATATCCGGGAAATTGTCAGCATTGATAAATGGTCCTACCAACCTCCATAACATGGGATGTACCTTCCTGCCGGCAGCCCAACGCTCATGTGCATAATCCGTGAGCGTTGCAGCCAGTTTCGGATTAGCCCTTTCGTCCAGACCAATAATAAGATGAATAGGTTTATCCGTAAAGAACGCCTTCATCACCAGTTGATTCCAGGCTGCTTCCTCCAGATTACGTGCAGGATAAATGTTATATAACATCACCGCTTCCTGTACCGGCCCTATATTGGAACGTATTCCTTCGGTAGTACGGAAGGTCCATGCCTGCGACCAGGCCAGCAAAGGCAAAGCAGCATATAATGCAGCCTGTTCATTCATATCAGCAGCATCGAACAATCCCTCTATCACCTTTATGTAAGTATCTTTATCCGCCACTGGCAATTGTAACAGCCACCAGATCCTCACCAGTTTGTCTAACGTTGCTCCCTGTATGAAAAAGCGGTCGCCGGTAGACAATTCAATAAATGGCACAGCCGATTCTACAGCCTGCTTTCCCATAAATCTGGGTATCGCTGTGAAAGTAAGATTGAAGCGCTGTACACTTACCGGCTCTCCCAGTTTTTCCTTCTGTTGCTGTAACCAATTGAGTGCCTGTTCAGTACTGTTTCGCTCAACGATGTCGTATAATGATCCCTCGAATTTATTCCTGTCGTAATAGTAAGCATGTTCCATCACTCCGGCTAATTTATCCGGGTTAAAGTTAGCAGAATAAGCATTAAAAAAAAGAGAAAACTATGATGGATGGTGCTGTAAATAAAAGAGAGGCACGGTGTGCCTCTCCTTCCGCCATTCTAAAACCTGATCAGTTCAATCAGGAGTATCTTGAAAAACAATAATTCTGCGGCAGACTATTGTCTTATAAATTCAGTACTATTTACAGGGAAAAAGAAACGCTACACAAGGGCTAAACTGAGTAGTTTAAGCAGCATAGATTTAGATTTTTGCCTGACATTGTTAATGCAATATAATAATTTATTTGTTACAACTGCAATCGAATGTTCAAAAAACTATTCTAGCAATTACTATTTTTAAACTGAGCAAGTGTAATTCGCTCATTTTGATTTATTTCTGAGCAAAATCAACGGAGTGTTAAGATTCCAGTCAGGCTTAAAATCATTCTGGATAATAAACCCTTTTGAGTAGCTCCCAAGCACAATATCGAGGTCGCCATCCCTGTCATAATCACCTGCATCCATACAGATCCATCTGCCTGTGCTACTTAATCCAGGCATTACATGCGGACTAAACTTTATAGGCCCTTCCTGTTTGAATAATATGAACTTTTCTTCCGGATGATTCTTCAGGTCAGCAAAAAACGCAATACTGGCAATATCCAGGTCCCCGTCAAGATCGAAATCTGCCGCGATAGCCTTTGTGCAACCATTCACAGGGTAAAACCAGGCTTGTTCAAACGTGAAGCCCCCCTTGTTTATGTAAAGATATACTCCATGAAAAGGCTTCAGCTCCATGGAATAATCTCCGTTATCACCGGCTGTATATAAGATGTCGGGCAGCCCGTCCTTATTCATGTCCACCACCTGAAACCCGGTGGAACCCTGTACCGGTGGGAAACGGAGCAGTTGCTGCTGTTTGAACCCGCCTTTATGATCATTCCTGAACAACCAGATCCCTTCGTCGCCATAAGCGAATAATACCATTACATCCGGCCAGCCATCTTGATCAAAATCATCTACTACTGCATGGATCGCCCCTGGCACTTCCCACACAGGCCGTTTGGTATATTCTTCATCTGCCGTTTGCTGCAGCACATACAATCCCCCGTAATTATGTCCGAAGCCGCATACCAGGTAGTCTATCCGCCCATCTTTGTTGAAGTCCGACGATATACTCTGCACAGGACGGGGCAATCCCATCCCGATCGTTTTCACCTGCCGGGATTCTTCTGCTGCCGGATGTACTTCCCACAATACACCTGTCGGCACATCTACAGCCCTCATATTACCAATACAGGTTAACGATGCTGTATCTGCAGCACGCCAGTTCATATCTACTGCTGTTGATTGAAGTTTTATAGCCTGCGAAGCTTTTAATTGCTTGTCCCACTTATAAAGTGTTGCACCGGCTTCTGTCGAAGAATAAATATCACCTGTGAAGGGATTAACCGACACCATTGTTGTCATAGCGGTCAGCGACTGACTATCAGTTTCTGGCTGTAACAGCTCAAAAAGTTGCAGATCTTCCGCCAGTGGTTGAGGCGCTTTTGCAGACGCCAATGTATCAGGCGCCAGTTCTTCATAATATGCAACGATATCTTTCCAGTCTTCAATACTGATATTGTTTCCGCCACTAACGGGTTTAGAAAAATATTGATTCTCCTGCCATACGCCTATTCCCAGTTTAGGCGCCATTGCAGGCAGCACGTGTTTTGTCCAGGTCATTTTGTCCAGCATAGCCGGAGCTACCGGCAAATGACAAACGCCGCAATATTTTTCAGAGAGGAGTTTACCTTTCTCCTGCTTGCTTAAGGAACAGGAGGTGTAAATGGTTGTGAATGCAATAACGAGAATGAAAGGGAGTAATGTTTTCAAGTCTAACCGGATTATGCAATGGCAGAAATATTAAAAAAGAAAGGCCCTGTTTCCAGGGCCTTCCGTGTATTCCTATTCTTAAAAATAACAATAAATTTTAGTATCCTTCATTCTGGTCAAGTGTCTTTGCACCACCTTTGAAGCTCAGGTCAATCTGACGTTGAGGAATAGGATAATGCTCATTACGTCCTACTGTGAATTTACCACCATTCAGGTCGGTAGTGATCTTAGACTCGTAAGCAAAGAACCTTGTCAGTTCAGCTGACGCAGTTCCCCAACGTACGATATCAAAGAAACGATGACCTTCCATAGCAAGTTCCAGTTTACGTTCAAAGCGGATCGCTTTTAATGCATTGTCTTTTCCCATACCGGTGAATGCGCCTGCAGCGTAATTGGCCACTACATATTTCGCTGCCGGTGTGGTAGAGAAACCGCCCATTGGCTTAGTATCATCTATGTATTTGTATACAAGCGTCTGCGGATTTGCAGCCCTGGTACGTACGATGTTAACATAAGTCTGAGCAGCCTCCAGGTTACCCAGTTCCGCTTCTGTTTCCGCAGCTAACAGCAATACGTCTGCATAACGGATCAACACAATATTGATAGCAGATCCCGGAGCCCAGGAGTTAGCATCTTTGTATTTATCCTGGTTATATTGCCAGTAAACATTCTTTTTAGGAGCGTATGGACCTGCATAGTTCTGGTCGCGTACCCATGAACGGCCCGGGTGATTTCCCCAATCCAGGTATGGAACACCGCGACGTCCAACAGTCCAGTCTAAGCGAGGGTCCAGGTTACCTGCATCCGGAGTGAACGGATCGGTAGACAGGATCTTCATGTCGCTTTTTACTGCGTTGTCATTGTAGGTATCCAGGAAAGGCAGACCGTTTACATCTGTACGGTAAGAGTTTACCAGTTCCTGCGTTGGCTGATAGAAGCCGCAACAGCCGAATGGACTGTTATATGGGAAGTTCAGCATCTCACCCTGGTTACCATTGGATATCTGACCGGTACCATTGTTGGCAGACATCTGAATAGCGAACACAGATTCAGTGTTGTTCTTCTTTTCAGAATCGAAGTTGTCCTCAAACCTTGCAGTCAGCGCATATTTTTCACCCTTTGATGTAGCGCCATCTTTGGTGATCACATCAAATAAAGCTTTAGCTTCAGGCCATTTCTTTTCATATACATATGTCTTAGCCAGGTAAGAAGCACCAGCCCATTTGTTTGCACGGCCCACCTGCGACTGAATAACAGGCAGATTGTCATAAGCAAACTGGAAATCTTCTTCGATCTTAGGCCAGATATCTACGTTATTTGGTTGTTTGTAATCACCAATATGCGTTTCATCTACCCAGGGCACTTTACCAAACATCTTTTTCAGTTCGAAGTAATAGTGTCCACGCAGGAAACGGCACTCAGCTTCAACCTGTGTCAGTTCAGCTTCTGTCATGTCCTTTACATCAGGTAACAAAGACAGAATGATATTTACACGTACAACGCCTTCAAACAGTACTTTCCATTTTGTGTTGAAGAAACCGTTGCTTGGATCGAATTGTCCGGTTGCTATCAAACTGATAGGCGGCTGGTCGGTCGCATCACTACCTTTATGTGCATCACCACCGGCAACGCTGCCATAGATCCAGTTGCTCGGAGCAGCTTCCCACGGGCCACCCGTACCGATAGCAGCTACATCCTGTTGCTGACCATCCAGTGCGGCATAGGCGCCTATCAGCAAGGCAGAGATACCATCTTTGGTAGACACATCCGCTCCGGTCAGTGTTCCTTGCGGAGCACGTTCCAGGAAGCTTTTACTACAGGAGTGAAAGAATAGTCCTCCTGCAACCACTGCTGCAGCAAGTATATATTTTGATCTTATTAATGTCCGTTTCATTTTTAATAGTTTTGATTTTCTCCAATTACTTTTAACATAACCATTTACGTTAGCTAAAAATTAGAAGCCCACATTAACACCTACGAGGAACTGGCGCTGGTTTGGATAAGCACCTTCATCAAGACCAAAGTTGGTAGTTCCACCTGTGATCTCAGGATCGATACCAGTATATTTAGTGATGGTGAACAGGTTAGCCGCCTGTACATAGATGCGGAATTTCTCAATACCGATACGCTGCAGAATTGGTTTAGGCAATGTGTAACCTAACATCATGTTCTTTGCGCGCAGGTAAGAACCATTCTCAACCAGGAAGGAGTTAGGCACTGTGTTGGTGCTGAAAGAACCTTCGTTTTCCTGGATAGGAGCTTTTGCGTTCAGGTTATCTGGTCTCCAGGAATCATACAGGGCAGTTTTGCTCTTAGCACCTGCGAATGATGGATAGAAGTCTGTCCACCAACGTACCTGGTTCCAGATGTTGTTACCCTGTACACCATAGAAGAATACAGTAAAATCAAAATTCTTATAGTCCAGTTCCAGGTTCAGACCATAGCTGAAATCAGGGTTAGGGTTACCCAGGAAGGTACGGTCAGCTTCAGTAATGATGCCATCGCCGTTGGTATCCTGGTAACGGAAACGTCCAAGTCCGATACCTGTCTGATAAACTGCATTTGGATTGTTTGTTGCTTTCTGCGCCTGATCATTAGCCTGTGCAATTTCATCTGCGCTATCCCAGAATCCATCAGTTTTGTAACCGAAGAAGCTGGAGATCGGCTGACCAACGGCGTTACGGATAATGAAGTTACCATTGAAACGGCGGGCTTCCTGATCGAAGTAAGGAGCATCCGCAGAAATGTTAACGATCTTGTTAGAATAAGTGGTCAGTGTAGCATTAGCTTTCAACACCAACTCTTTCGTAAGATGAATATCATTGATACCAAGAGAGATGTCTATACCATGGTTCTCCATTTCTGCGATGTTAACAGTTGGAGGATCTGTACGACCGGCAGTACCAGAGATCTCGGGTTTGTACAGCAGGTCTTTTACTTTTTTCTTGTAATAATCTGCTGTTACTTCCAGTTTACCTTTAAACAAGGTCGCGTCAACACCGATGTTCATGTTGGTATTACTTTCCCACTTCGCATCAGGGTTACCGATGTGTGTTTTGAAGAAACCGGATGCCAGTGAATTGGATGTACCTCCGATATCATAGAAAGAAGAACCTTTGTTCAGACCATACTGAGTGAATGCGTTAGCTGCTTCCACGTTCAGCTGGTTACCCATCACACCATAACCTCCCCTGATCTTTAAGTCAGAGATCCAGGCTACCTGTTTCAGGAAAGCTTCCTGTGAAATACGCCAGCCGGCGCTCACCGCAGGGAACACACCATAACGGTTGTTAGCACCGAACCTGCTGGAACCGTCACGACGGATAACAGCACCGAGCAAGTATTTGTCTAACAGGCTGTAGTCCACGCGACCGAATATAGAGAACAACGCATCAGTATAAGTACCACTTCCATTTGTTACAGTACCCGTACCGCTACCGAGGTTAGTGAAGTTAGGGTCGAATATAAAGTAGTTCTGTGTAGTACCCGTCAGTGTACGACCATGGTTATCGAACGCTTCAGTACCTACCAGCACTTTGATATCATGCACCTTGTTAAAGTTCTGTGCATAGCTCAGTGTATTGGTCCAGGTCCAGTTGTATCCATTGCTGGATCCTTCTGTAAAGGAGTTCACTTTATTATTCTCTGCATTTTCGTATTCAGGGAAAGTGAAGTTGTGGGTTGAAGCCGAGAAGATCTCACCACCGAAAGTAGTGCGGAATGTAAAATGCTTCAGGAAGTCTGCTTCTCCGTATACACTACCCAACAAACGGTTACCGAGGCCACGGTTCTCTCTTGTACGGTCCTGTATTGCAACAGGGTTACGGGCGTTACCCAACTGGGCGCCGTTTGTACTGAAGGAACCTGCAAAGTTACCTCTGATGTCGTGTACCGGAATGATCGGCTGCTCACGGAATGCCATACCGATAGCACTTCCTTCTGTCAACGGATCGATCTGCGGGTTGTCTATTACAGAGAACTCGAGGTTTTCACCGATACGAACATGCTTACCTACGTTAAAGTGGCTGTTAGAGCGGATGGAATAACGTTTCAGATAAGTGTTCTTCAATGTACCTTCCTGGTTGAAGTAATAGAAGGAGAGATAATAAGCACCCTGATCGTTACCACCGCTAACAGATACGTTATGGCTGGTGATCATGGCAGGCTTGAATATTTCATGGAACCAGTCTGTACCTGCTTTGTTCGCCCTGTTAATACGGTAGAAATTGTCCAGGTCTGAAGGGTTCTTATAATAAGGGTTCACGTTATATTTGGAAGGATCAACGCCCGGATCTCCTTCCATAAGGCCGCCCGGAGCAATATAGTCTGGCAGTCTTGGAGTAGCGCCGGAACCATACAGACCATCGTTGTAAACTACATTCGGATCTGTATTTTTTAATGCCATCCATTTCAAATTGGCCATTTCCTGTGGAGAAAGGATATCCCAAACGTTACCGCCTTTAGGGCGTTGTGTACCGTAATAGCCATCATAAGTAACTCTTACTTTACCATCCGGTTTACCTCTTTTGGTGGTGATGATGATCACACCGTTTGCTGCTCTCGCACCATAGATAGATGCAGAACCTGCATCTTTCAATACCTGCATAGATGCAACGTCATACGGGTTAAGGTCTACGATGTTCTGTGTAGGTACTCCATCTATAACGTAAAGGGGAGTATTATTTCCGAAGGTGTTCACACCACGGATACGCACCTGTGGCTCTTCACCCGGCTGACCGGACCCCAGTACGGTGATACCGGATACCTGTCCCTGTAACTGGTTGCTTACCTGCGCTGTCGGCTGACGGCTGATCTGCTCTACGTTTACAACAGATACGGCGCCTGTCAGGTCCTTCTTACGCTGCGTAGCGTAACCTGTTACTACTACTTCATCAAGTGAACCCACTTTTTCACTTAAAACTACACTAACAGAAGTGGCATCACCCAATATCACATCCTGTTGTGTGTAACCGATAAATGAAAATACCAGGGTCTCTCCTTTTTTAGCAGTGATGCTAAAATTACCCGCTGGATCTGTGGCTGTACCACGGGACGAATTCTTAATTGCCACTGTTACTCCTGGCAACGGATTACCGGAGGTCTGGTCGGTGACCTTTCCGGTAAATTTAGTCTGGGCGAATGCGGCACTGGCAAATAACAACAACAGCCAGCAGCACGCAAAGGTGCGGTAGACATGTCTCTTCATAACGTGAAACGTTTTTTTTGGTTAATAAAAAGCCTGTTCCGGTCTGCATAACTGCGCGAGTGGCAGGTACAGACACGAAAATTGACCGGGTAAATCAATATCCTGGTCTTAGAGGGACACTATAATAACTCCTTACTCTCGGGCTAAAATCCATACTGACACTGTTCGCACAGCACCAATGCAATAATATTTCCGGGCATCAATTGTTAAAAAATGGGAATGGCGTACACAAAGTTTTTTAAAGCCTACAGTTTAGTTTTTTCATACACGTGTTAACATTAAAATTTAGGGAACTAGGATTAGATCTTGGCTACTTATAAACACACACTAAAATTTCAATTGTTAACTGGCCGACAAGGTAACACATTCGTTTAATTTAAGCAAGCCAAGTGGCAAAATTTTAATCAGTCTTTAATAATTTACTATCAGCATTTAAATAATCTTCAAAAAAAAGGGGGGTGATCACAGCTTTTCTGTGATCACCTTTACTGCCCTTCCTCTTTCGAGCTCATTATGTTCCTGCCACTGGTCCTGCTGACGTGCCAGCATTTGTTCCATCTGCCACGACATGAACTTCGCTTCCAGCCTTTCCAGGCAAAGCTGTTTGTTCTGCAATTGAGAACGGCTATCCATTGCCAGTACCTGGATGCCCGAAGGAAGATGCGTGCCCCGTACCGCCGTCTCCACTTTGTTGACGTGCTGTCCACCAGGCCCTGATGCCCTGCAGGATTCCAGCTTCACATCTTTCAGGTTCCATTGTAACTGCGCTTTCACATCAAACACTTCTACACCCACAAACCAATTCTTACGTTTATGGAACTTGCGGTAAGGACTTTGTGCGATCCACTGCACCGTACCCCTCCACTCTTTTATAAAGGCCTCGATTGTGGCCCCCTCTCCTTTTGCTAATAATACTGCTGATAATAAAGTGCCTTTCAGATCTCCCTTTTTACTTTCCAGCACCTGAATATCCAGCGCCTGCCCGCGGGCAGACTTCATGATTAATTCCACCACCTTTGCGACTACCCGGGTACATTCTGCGGGACCTCTTCCGGCAGTTACCTGTATGATAAACTTGTTCATGTTGTTACTCTTTATACATTCTTACGATCCGCGGTAAAAACCGCCCTTCTATATTGACCAGTTCCTGCTGTGCAGTGATCACACTCTCTATATCTTTATATGCAAGCGGATTTTCTTCCACGCTACCACCGATCAATGTAACACCGGCATCTGCAAGCATTTTTTTCAATGCTGATACCGTCATGCTTTCTCTTGCTCTCTTCCGGCTCATCATTCTGCCAGCTCCATGTGAAGCAGAAAATAAAGACTGCTCCACTCCTTTGCCTGTTACCAGGTAAGCGGCTGTTGTCATGCTGCCTGGAATAATACCCGGCTCGTTTTCATGCGCAGGTGTAGCGCCCTTACGATGTACGATCACCTTACGGCCATCCGCCAGTTTTTCCTCCCAGGCAAAATTGTGGTGGTTCTCAATGGTCATCAGGCGCTCAAGCCCCAATGCTTTGGCCATATTGATATGGATCCGGTCATGACAGGCCTTTGCATAATCGCCCGCCAGCTGCATGCTGAGCCAGTATTCCTGTCCGGCTTCACTGTTCATGTCCAGCCATGCCAGTTGCTGCGCTTCTCTTGGCAGCTTGCAGGTATCCATGGCGATCTTCGTATAGTGCATTGCTACATTCGCGCCCAGTCCGCGACTGCCGGAATGTGACAACAATGCTACATAGTCTTTCGCCGGAAGTCCGAGGGAATTGTCTTCCGACAAACTGATCATACCAAACTCCACGAAGTGATTACCACTACCGGAGCTTCCCAGCTGCCTCGCAGCTTTCTGTTGTAACTTCTTCAGTAATGTAGTTGCCTGGAAAGCGGGATCATCCAGTACCGGATGCTCCTGTTCAACTTCCAGTCCTCCTTCCATACCGAAGTGTGTCCACTCTTTCAACGCTACCTTCATCTGGTAACCGAAACGTTTGATAAAACTCTCTCCTTCGTCAAAGATGGACAATGCCATACGGCAACCAATATCCACGCCTACCGCATAAGGTATAACAGCGTTATCTGTAGCCAGTACTCCTCCGATAGGCAGACCGTAACCTGTATGCGCGTCCGGCATCAAAGCTCCCTGCACTGTTACAGGCAGTGACATGGCCACTTCCATCTGCTTCTTCGCACTATGCTCAATCTCCTTGCCTCCATAGATCTTCAACCGTCCTGTTTGCTCCAGCAACGTGAATTCTTTATGGTGAGTGACTTCCTCTTTCTCTATAAAAGTGGCTGCGATCTTACCTACTATTTCATCATTAATATATTGTTCAGGTTTTTCTTTGATGCCTGTCAATAATGTGATGAGTGCTTCTTTGGTATGATGCTTAAAATGTTTTGAAATGATATTAATGACCAGACTTCTTGCACGGTCATTCGTGTAACCGATCTTACTCAGTTCTTTTATACGTATACTGCCCATATAGGTGCGTAATAAAGTGTATAGTGATTGGAACCGTTCAAATGATATCGAACGATAAATTAAGGCATAAAATACCCTTTCCGCAGGCGCAGAATATCCAGTCTATACAGGCATAGTAATGAGTTGCATGAATGATGAATGCTCATCAATGCTTACTCGCTTCCAGTAAATGAAAAAAGGAATAATGCCTGGATCAGGCAGCGGGCGAAAGGGTCGATATGTGAATACGTTCTGTCATGATTCCTTGTGTTTTTAGATGTGAACAAATAAAGGAATTCGGGCACAAAGGTATGTATTTTCAATAATATATCAAGTATCTTCGTTCTATCGCTGATAATTTTTTTCTATGAAAATATTCAACATCATCTGGGGTATCTTGTTCATCGTCTTCGCCGGGTTACAATACAACGATCCTGATCCTTATATATGGGGACCTATTTATCTCTTTGGCGCCGGATGCTGCCTGCTTGCTGCCCGTGGCCGTTTCTACAGACGTGCTTATCTCTTTGGCATATTCATATACTTAGCATATGCCGCCTATCTTTTCTTTGATAAGAATGGTGTAATAGACTGGGCTACGGAACATCATGGTGAGAACATTGCCGGATCAATGAAAGCTGCAAAACCATGGATAGAAGAAACACGTGAGTTCTTTGGATTATTCCTGCTTATTATAGTACTACTGATTAACTATTTCTATGCAGGCAAACGTCTGAAGAAACGTTAACCGGTTACCACCACAAGTATAACGTTTATCATTACACGCATAACATTTCTGCTTTCAGATATTCAATAAACAAAGGGGGCGTCTCATACATTTGAGACGCCCCCTTGTTATTTAAATTACTTCGTGATATTATTTACTCATCAACTGGAATGTCAATATACCCAGACCAGTTTTCTCTGCCGGATCGGCTGCTTTGATACGTACGAACAACGTATGTTTCTTCGCATCTGTTACCGGAGGGAAAGATACCATTGCATTGCTTTGCGCCATGCCTTTTGCTCCTACTCCAATAGTAGCTTCTCCTAGTTTCTGACCGTCTGCTTTATCCAGTAATATCTCTACGATATAGCCATGTTGCAATGGCTCCTGTGTGAAGTAGATAATATTGATACCATCCACAGCTGTCAGGTCCAGATCTTTATAAGTTGCCCATCCGCTACCGGTAGGGATCAGCAGTTTCTTACCATCAAATTCGAATGTAGAAACACCATCTGATTTATCAAAGCCTGCTGCTGCTATTTTCGGACTTCTCAGTGTGATCGCATCAGTGCCTGTAATAGGCTTGATACCAGGACCGCCTTTATCAGTATAGCTGGCCATCAGGTACAACATGCCATTATCCTTTTCCGGTTTGCCGGTAGTAGGATCAACTGTACCACTTGCCGGTAATGATGGCGTGGCCTTGTTATTACCTCCCAGGGACATGATATATTCTACCAGCTGATGTGCTTCCGAGTTTGTGATGGTCGGGTGTGCAGACATCGCTGTTTCACCCCATACGCCACCACCACCTTTGATGATCTTGTCCGCCAGGTAATCAGGCGCCTTCTCATCGTCTTTATACTTCTCTGCCACTTGTTTGAAGCTTGGTCCGATCGATTTCTCATCTACCTTATGACAGGTTTTACAATCATTGGATTCTACCATGTTCCTGCCGGCAATAGCGCCTGTAATGATCTGGTGACCACGTTGAGGGATACCAGCTTTATCATTGCCTTCCATATAATCGGCCCTGATATACAGGTTAGCTGCATTGATCTTTCCATCCTCAGTTGAACCGTCCTCTTTGTCTTTTACACTTACATTATAAGCAACTGGTTTGCCGGAGAAATAGAACATCGTATTACCAGTGATATTCACTTTCACATCAGGTGTTTCATTACCTGCATACAGTTCTATACCACTGCTACGTGCGCTTGTACCATGAGCATCCACTACTTCAACTGATACTGCATATTCACCTGCGGTAGTATAGGTCACTTCTGTTTCCGGCTCTTTGGTTTCCTGTTTATTGCCATTGCCCAGGTACCAAATATAAGTCAGCTGATCACCATCAGGATCGGAAGAACCTTTTGCATTCAGTTTTACTTTGAACGGCAGTCCGCCAGACAGTTTATCCACATGGATCTCTGCCAGCGGCGCACGGTTACCACCGTTATAGTCTATACGGGAAAGTGCTGCGTCTTTATTTTTGCTGAACCATCCATTACCATACTCCAATACATAAATGCGGCCGTCGGGTCCCATTTCCATATCAATGAGGGCATTGAATTTAGTATGCGGCATGAAGTCTTCCGTCTTTGACAGGTTGTAGTCTTTATCGAAAGTTGCAACCTTGATCCATCCACGTACCCAGTCGTAGAAGAAGAACTTGTTGTTATAGTAATCCGGGAGGCGTGTTTCCTTCGGATAGAATTCGTTGTAGTACACCGGTCCCGCCATTGCGTTACGGCCACCGCTACCCATTGACGGGAAGTCGGGCGACTTCGCATAAGGATACCAGATAAACGCTGGTGTTGCAGGTGGCAGGTCTTTGATACCAGTATTGTTGCGGGAGTTATTCACAGGTTTAGCCGGATCAAAAGCTGCTCCGCTTTTACCTGTTTCATAATCATACAGATGATATGGGTAGTTGTTACCTACGAACATCGGATAACCGAAGTTACCTGGTTTCTTCGCCTGATTGATCTCATCATAACCACGCGGGCCACGGTTAGGATCATCGTTATTGGCATCCGGTCCTACTTCACCCCAGTATACGTAGCCATTCTTACGGTCAACAGAAATACGGTAAGGGTTACGTGTACCCATCGCGTAGATCTCAGGACGTGTATTAGGCGTACCTTGTTTGAACAGGTTACCATCCGGAATACTGTACGTACCATCTGCATTAATCTTAATACGCAGGATCTTTCCACGCAGGTCGTTGGTGTTGCCTGAAGTACGGCGGCCATCATACTGCAGATGTCCAGGACGATCGTCCAGTGGTGCATAACCATTGTTAACATACTTCTGGTTCGGCTCATCGAATGGAGTGCTATTATCGCCTGTAGACAGGTATAACAGTCCGCCGGGGCCGAAAGTGATTGAACCGCCGGTGTGGCAACAGATGTTACGCTGGGAATATAATTGAAGAATGATCTTTTCTGAAGCAGTGTCTAATACATTATTCTCAAACTTGAAACGGGATAACCTGTTTACGGAAGTATCAGCCGGAGAATAATAAATATAAACGTAGTGGTTATTAACAAAGTCAGGATCAGCGCCAATACCGAGCACGCCTTCTTCTGCATTCACATTTGGCGTTTCTGTTTTATAATACACACGCAGGAATCCCACTTGTGAAAGCTTATGGCTGGTCTGGTTGAAATACATGATCTCTCCCCTGCGCTCTGCCACTAAGATGTTGAGGTCAGGAAGGACGGTCATTTCGGTAGGTTCAAAGAACTCGCCTGAAATGAGCGAATTTTTAGTGAACCTGTTCTCTTCAGGAACACGTAATGTTGTAGCTTGTGCATAATCCAGCATGGTATTTTTACCGATCGCGTATTTTATACCACCCAGGATGTGTGCCAGGTAATTCGCTTCTGTATAAGATTCGTTGGTGTGACCTAGTTCTGTATAGAAAGCACGGCCACCATCAAAATCGTGGTACCAGCTGATAGGATGATCAGGGCCATTGGTACCGCCTTCGTAGGTTTTCTCATCTACGGTGATCAACACGTGTGTGTTCTTACTGATCTTTTTGAAATTGTACCATTCGTCAGTATGTTCCCATGTATCAGGCAGCGTAGCTGTGGCCTGGAATGTTTTGTCCTTCACTATCAGTTTGGCCTTGTGTGTACCGGCAGGATGATTATCGAAATAAGCACCTACCAACTCTCCATACCACCCCCATTCATATTCAGTGTCGGTTGCTGCATGTATACCTACGAAGCCGCCGCCTGACTGAATATATCTTTCGAAATCTGCTTCCTGGAAGTTGTTCAGCACATCACCGGTTGTATTCAGGAAAATAACTGCAGCATATCTCTGCAGGGTATCTTCTGTGAAGTAATCGGCATTTTCTGTCGTATCTACTTCAAAGCCATTTTCCTTTCCCAGTTTCTGAATAGCCTGGATCCCTGCTGGGATAGAAGCGTGCCTGAAGCCGGCAGTTTTTGTGAACACCAGTACTCTAGGGTTACCGGGCCGGGTTTTCTTCGAGCAACCGGACATTACTGTTCCCAGTAATACCAGCAGCATCATTACGTACCTGATTTGCATGATAATTTTTATGTTGATTGATAATGCGGGATACGGTGCGGCTGCATGCCGTATCCCGCAATAGGGACTATGCGTTTATTTTTTGGCTTTAACGTTCATCGCGTAGCGAAGACCGCCCAACACATGCTGCAGGTATACAGGGTCGGCATAGGACTCTTTCGTATGACCTAATTCTGTATAAAAGGCACGGCCGCCTTCAAAATCATGGTACCAGCTCATAGGATGATTGTCTCCGTTCTTACCACCTTCGTAGGAGCTTTCATCAATTTTGATCAGTACATGTACATCTGGGTTGAGGTCTTTAAAGTTATACCACTCATCCCAACGGGACCATTTTTCTTCCAGGTGACGGGTTGCATCGTTGTTACGGTCTACCACCAGCAAAGTAGCCTGCTGCTGCTTCGGATGACTGGTGAACCAGGCGCCTGCCAGCTTGTTGTACCAGGGCCATTCATATTCTGTATCAGTAGCTGCATGGATCCCCATGTAACCGCCACCGCCATGAATGTATTTCACCATTGCCGCCTGTTGCTCATCGTTCAGCACATTGCCGGTTGTATTGAGGAACATTACAGCCGCATATTGCTTCAGATTTTTATCATTGAACACACTGGCATCTTCAGTCGTATCTACCGCAAAACCATTTTCCTGTCCCAGTTTGATCATCGCCAGTTTGGCGACAGGGATACAATCATGACGGAAACCTGCAGTTTTAGAGAATACGAGTAAACGCGGTGTTTTTTTGAATAATGCAGCATGGCTGTCTGAAGTGATCACCAATGCCAGCAGAAGGGCAATAAAAAAGCATGGTCCCTTCCTGAAAGGAACCATGCTTAATATACCTGCTTTGTTAGAAGCCAGGTTATGATATTCTTCCGTCCGAGACGAAAGTTTTGTTTTTCTTACGTGGATATTGTTCATGTGTAAGAGATATTACAGTACACGGATTTTAACATTACGATACCATACATCATTACCATGGTCCTGCAGTGCAATATGACCTTTGGCATATTCGCCGAAACCTTTCCAGTTTTTAAATTTGCTGCTTGCGATCAGCGCTTTCCACTCTTCACCTACCATTGTAGTTTCTACGGTTTTAACACCATTCAGCCAGAGGGTCAGCTTACCGTTCTTCTTCTGGATCTTTGCTGTATTCCACTCGCCAACAGGTTTTGCAGCGTATTTCACAGACTTTTTCATGTCGTACAGGTCACCTGAATTATGTTTGGTGATCTTACCGTCAGGATGTTTGGCATCATCCAGCACCTGCATTTCAGGGCCAGTCAAGTAAGTCTGCTTGAACTGCGGATCTTCGTGAACACCGAAAATGATACCACTGTTACCACCTTCAGAGATCTTCCAATCAATTGACAGTTCATAATTTTCGTACTCTTCGTTGGTTACCAGGTCACCACCGGGAGCGCCATTTTTCTTGGCTTCCTGGTCGAGTGCCAGTGCACCGTCTTCTACTTTCCAGGCAGCGCTTGGTTCTGTTTTCAGGTAGGTGTGCCAGCCTTCGGTAGAGGTACCGTTGAACAATAATTTCCAACCCGCTTTTTTCTCTTTAGCGGTGAGGGTATTCAAATCTTGTGCGGATGCAGAAATGGAGAGCAGGCTGAGTGCCAGAACGGGAATAATGTGCTTCATTGCAAATTGAGTTTTTTTAAATAGCCGGAAGTTGCTGTACTGTACCGCCACAAGCGGTCAGGCAACTACCGGCTATATATGATAGTTAATTATAGAAAGCTGAGAGACCAATAAAATACTGACGACTATTTCAGCGACAGTATGTATTTCACCATTTCCTTTGCATCGTCTTTAGACACATCCGGATGTGGCGTCATTGCTACTTCACCCCAGTTACCGCTACCGCCACTGATTACTTTACCAGCCAGGGTTTCGATGTTTGCTTCTGTAGCTTCATATTTCTGGGCTACTTCTTTGTAACCGGGACCTACCAGTTTAGCATCTACTTTATGGCAGGTTTTACAGTCTTTCTGCTCTATCAGGGCAGCACCTTTTGAAGCTGCAGCTTCAGCCGCTCCGGGAGTTACCATGGAATTGTCTACCGGTGTTTCGCTGACAGTTTCTTCTTTCTTTTCAGTTTTGCTTTCATTGCTGCCACCACCGCAGGAGGCCAGCACTACTGCACACAAAACAACAGGCGCCAAAAAACGCATTCTCATTTTACAATCGTTTATAAGTTCCTAAATACAAATTTGACTTCTATAAAAAACGTGAATTATCTTCTATAAGCGTGCCATATTAATAATAATGGCTTTACTACGACTAAAGCAGCATAGTATAACTCTTTCTGAACCATTAAGAGGTAATATACTCATCATTATACAACGATGTATATATTATTTGATGAGCAATGTCCCCCCAGCTATTTCATTGTTTGTTACCGGCGGCCTGTCGTTCTTTCTTACAGCCCTAATACTTTCCTGTTCAGGGTTTCATCAGCCCCACCGCCTGCAAAGTCATCAAATGCCTTTTCAGTAACACGGATAATATGGTTCTGGATGAACGGCGCACCTTCTTTCGCTCCATCTTCCGGATGTTTGATGCAGCACTCCCATTCCATTACCGCCCAGCCGCTGTAATCGTATTGTGTCAGCTTGCTGAAGACAGATTTGAAATCCACCTGACCATCACCCAGTGAGCGGAAACGTCCCGGACGGTCGATCCACCCCTGGTAGCCGCCATATACACCTGAACGGCCGGTCGGATTGAACTCAGCATCCTTTACGTGGAACATCTTGATCTTCTCGTGGTAGATATCGATGTATTCCAGGTAATCCAGGCACTGCAGCACGAAATGGCTTGGATCGTACAGCAGGCAGGCGCGGTTATGATTGCCGGTGGCCTCCAGGAAGCGCTCGTAAGATACGCCATCGTGCAGGTCTTCACCCGGATGGATCTCATAACAGAGGTCTACTCCGTTGGCGTCAAATTCATTCAGAATAGGCAGCCAGCGGTTGGCCAGTTCCCTGAAACCTGTCTCCACCAATCCGGCAGGGCGCTGTGGCCAGGGGTATACTGTATGCCAGAGCAGCGCGCCGCTGAAAGTAGCGTGTGCGTCCAGTCCTAAGTTACGGCTTGCCTTTGCGGCATATTTCAGCTGATTTACCGCCCATTCGGTACGGGCAGCGGCGTTACCTCTTTTATCGGCAGGAGCAAATCCGTCAAACAGTTCGTTGTATGCAGGATGCACGGCTACCAGCTGTCCCTGCAGGTGCGTAGACAACTCGGTGATCTCCATACCGGCGGCGTTCACGATACCCTTGATCTCGTCTGCATAAGTTTTGCTTTCAGCAGCCTTCTGCAGATCTATCACCCGGGAATCCCAGGTTGGGATCTGAACACCTTTAAATCCTAATCCTGAAGACCATTTACAGATGCTCTCCAGGCTATTGAAAGGCGCAGCATCTCCGAGGAACTGCGCCAGGAAAATTCCAGGGCCTTTTATTGTTTTCATAATACGTGCTGTTATTATTAGATTTCAAACGTCGTCCATTTCTCAGTGCTCTGGCTGGAACGAACCACATTATCAATGAATGCCATACCACGGATACCTTCTTCTACGCCAGGGAAATCGAGTGATTCCGCAGCAGGGGTCTTTCCGTCCAGTTTAGCCTGTAATGTCTGCGCGAAGTTGCGGTAAAGGTTACCGAAAGCTTCGAGGTATCCTTCCGGATGTCCGCCCGGAGTACGGGTATTATGAATAGCGTAGCTGCTCTGGTAAGCACCATAGTTACCACCGGCACGATATATTTCGGCAGGTTTGTCCAGCCATTTTACCAGCAGGGTATTAGGTTCATGTTGAGCCCATTCAAGACCGCCTTTTTCACCATACACCCTGATCTTCAGTGCATTCTCTTCACCGGCAGCTACCTGGGAGGCCATCAGCACACCACCGGCACCGTTGTCGAAGCGGAGCAATACAGCACCGTCATCATCCAGTCCGCGGCCTTCTACCATAATAAGCAGGTCAGCACAGAGTTTTTCGATCTTTAGTCCGCTGATATATTCAGCCAGGTTAGCAGCGTGGGTACCGATATCGCCGAAACATCCGCTTTTACCGGAACGTTTAGGGTCAGTTCTCCAGGCAGCGCCTGCGCTATCTTTTTCTGTTGGTTTGCTCAACCAACCCTGTGGATATTCCACCCATACCTTACGGATCTTGCCCAGAGCGCCTTCAGCCACCATGCGGCGGGCCTGTTTCACCATAGGATAACCGGTGTAAGTATGTGTGAGCAACAGGGTCAGACCGGTTTGTTCCACCTTTGCCTTCAGTTGTTTGGCTTCATCGAGGTTAAAGGTGATCGGTTTTTCGATCACGACGTTAAAGCCTTTGTCCAGCGCCATCATCGCAGGTTCGAAGTGTGCGAAGTTGGGAGTAACGATGGTGATAAAATCCAGCCTTTCGCTCTCCGGCAGTGCAGCCTCTTTCTCCAGCATGGTCTTATAGTCGGTGTATGTACGGGCAGGGTCCAGGAATAACATCTTTCCTGATTCCAGGGCCGTCTCAGGATGTACACTCAGGGCGCCAGCTTTCAATTCGATCAGGCCGTCCATGTTGGCAGCGATACGGTGAATTGCTCCGATGAAGGCATCCTTACCGCCCCCGATCATTCCCATTCTTAACTTACGGTTCATTGGCAAAACGTTTTATTCTTTATAGGTTTTGAGTTGTCTTCTTAGACCATTTAACGTGGAATAAGCCGGAAAAGAGCTTTTCCGCCGTCTAATATATAAAAAAGTACAGGCAACAATCAATATTATACGTAAAAATGCAGCGATCGGGAGGGTTTCTCCATAACCTTCTGCATGAAAAGTCAGACCTGTAAATTTTTACTCATATTTCCGGATGCTATCCCACATGCAGCCCTCCCGGTTCAACGTCCCACCTGCGGCCAAGTAATACTCCCGGCGGACGGTTAACGATGGAGATCCTGCCTCGTTTGCTGGCAAAAACCTTAAATGTAGAAAACTCCAGCCACATTTTTGTGTGATATTTTAATGAAGGAAGTAGGTAGTAACACCTACAAAATTGGCTACTTTTATCCTACGAAAGTGTTACAATTAACACTGTTTAGTATACGAAAAGCTATAATTTCCGGCTGCGGGAACAGATATAAAGAAGGGAAACAAGTGACTTAAATACAAATATTTATAAAAAAAGAAAGAGCCAAATAAGACTATCCGGCTCTTGTTTTACTATCCTATGAAAACCCTAATAATGTAAAGGTAAAGTGTTGTAACAAATGATAGTGTTAAATGGTCGTTAATAAGGAAAGTTTTTTTCCAAATGAGCTGGCTATTAATATTTTTTTTTTACATGCTTTTTTTGCTTCTTTGCACCCGCTTACAGCAATTATGCTGCAGAGAATCTGAAAATTGTCATTATGTCGCAATACCTCCTTTCCGTAATTATTCCAGCTTACAACGAAGAAAGATATATATATAATATACTTGAAAAGGTTCAGGCTGTTACATTAATTGGTGACGTACAGAAGGAACTCGTTGTGGTGGATGATCACTCTAAAGACAATACTGGCGGCGAAGTGACACGGTTTCGCACAAACTATCCGAATGTTAAGATCCAGTATATAAGGCACGAAGTGAATAAGGGTAAAGGAGCTGCGCTGCGTACTGGTATCCAGCATGCGAGCGGTGATTTTACTATTATACAGGACGCCGATCTTGAATATAACCCTGAAGAGTTTAACCGTTTGTTAAAACCCATGATAGATGGCGTTGCTGATGTGGTGTATGGCTCCCGATTTATGGGAGATGGCCCTCACCGGATCCTGTTCTTCTGGCACACCATAGGCAACAAGGTACTGACGTTCCTCTCTAACGCCCTGACAAACCTGAACCTTACTGATATGGAAACCTGTTATAAGCTGTTCCGTAGCAGTATCATCAAGCAGATCGATCTGAAGGAAAACCGTTTCGGGTTTGAGCCGGAAGTTACCGCCAAGATCAGCCGTGTTCCAGGTATCCGTATATACGAGGTAGGTATAGCATATTACGGCCGTACTTATGCAGAGGGTAAAAAGATCAACTATAAGGACGGATTCCGTGCTATCTATTGCATATTGAAGTATAATATCTTTTCCAGGCAGAAAAGCCGGATTAATCTCTAGTAAATATTTACTATGCTATTCCTGTTCGTTAAGTTCCTATATATAATAGGACTCTCTTTTATATATGGGCATTCTTTACAGCGTTTCCTGCAACGTAAACTCCTGAAACAGGACCCGTTCCCAGAATACTTTTCGTTAACGACAATTACAGGTCTGGCGCTCGTTGCGGTGCTGGCATCCTATCTTTCAATCGTTATGCCTCTTGCAGGCATGGCGCACAGTATCATCCTCGCGGGCGGTCTTGTGTTATATGTGGCTAATCGTAAAGCAGTACACGAACAATTGTCCGCAAATATCCGGCAGGCCCGTTCAGCAGGAATAGCAACCAAAGTTTTCTTCGTTATTGCCGTCGTTTCCATGCTGTACCTTTCGGTACAACCTCACGTTTCATTCGACGAAGGGCTTTATTACGCTCAGTTCGTCCAATGGATGAAAACATATAAGGCCGTACCGGGACTGGCAAACTTGCACACACGCTTTGGGTTCAACTCCCAATGGCATGTGCTGGCTACGTTTTTTGACATTTCCTGGCTGACGGGATTCAATAGCAACCACCTGAATGGCGCATTATACTTGTTAACCGCGCTATATCTTTTTCCGCTGGAAAAAGACAACAACTTTATCAGACTGATGAAGGCAGGACTTCTCATACTCATAAGTATGCCACAGTTCTGTGTTTATAACATTATAGCTCCGGCGGCAGACTCGGTGATATTCTACGTTGGATGCCTTGTAGCGCTTATCTGGCTGGAAAAAAAGGCCAATGGCGAAACACCGGTGGAAGGCCACGGCAATATATTCCTGCTGTTTTTACCTGCCTTCCTGATCACTGTCAAAATTTCCTCTATACCCGTACTACTGTTAAGCGCTATCATCTATTTTGAGGCATTGCGTGCAAAGAAATATCTACAGCTGACCGCTATGCTGGGTATTGCGCTGTTTACAGTTGCACCGTGGATCATACGTAATATCATCCTCACTGGTTATCCGCTGTTCCCAATAGAACAGCCGGACTTCTTACATACCGGCTGGGCAGTCGATATGTCAAGGTTACGGTCCACCCGTCTTGATATTACGACATTTGCATACTACCATGTCGCTGATTATGCACGATATGCCTCAGACACTTTCTTCCAGCGAATGAGCTTCTGGTTCAATAACTGCCTGAAGTATTATGAGAAGGCTGTTGTACTGTTCGTATTGATCTCTCCCATAATTGTATTGATCAGGCGTAAACATTTACCAACAGGAGGATTATCATTATACTTATTCCTGCTTGCCGGTTGTTGCTTCTGGTATATTCAGGCTCCCGACCTGCGTTTCGGATACAGCTATATTGCCCCTCTCATGACCATTACAGCCATTATCTGTGTTCCAAAGGTACAGGCACAAAAGGTCTATGCTCCTATCTTAGGATTGGTGCTTGTCTTTCATCTGATCACAGTTAAGCTGGAAAAGGGCCTTTGGCAGCAATTTGTAGACAAGAAAATGACGGCAGTCATACCACATCCTCAATGGTGGTTAACACCTACTCCGTATGCTCCTGTACCTTATACCACTCATGATACGCCTGTGCGGGCACATGTTCCTAATTACTGGGGACTTTGCTGGGACTCTCCTATACCATGTACAAACGAATTGCCACCGGATATCAAAATGAGGGGACAATCGCTTGGAGACGGGTTCGCACCTGCTAAATAATATTTCATCGTCTGGCCAGCTCCGGGTAGCATATCTGCCCTGAGCTGGCCTTCGTATTTGTACTCAGCGAACACTGCCGCCACATTAGCCTGAAATCTGGCCTATCTCCCTCTGCAGTGGGTTAATTGACCCAGAAATCTTCTTCGACGCTTGTTCGACGCTTGTTCGACCAACGCGGTTCCCTCCTGATTAGTTCCGGTATCTTACTCTGCGTCTTCTCTGCTTGGACTCTGCTTGGTCTCTGCTTGGACTCTGCTTGGACTCTCACATAAAAACCAGGGATGTTTTCCTAAAAATAGCTACATCGTTACCACATTACCTGGGAAATCCGGGCTATTAACCGGATGGATCAATACCCGGGATGTATCATTAACAGGATGTGTCATTACGCCGGGTTACGAACCCGTGGCTACAAACAGGGGACTTCTAAGGGAGTCCTATTATGTTTTGTTGATTTGGCTTTCGGCGAAGTACGCTTTATACCCGACGTATACCCGACGCATACCCGACGCATCTAGGGAACATCCCTACCGGCCATCCATATCGCTTTGAAAAGCTACTGTATTCAATTGATGCGGCGGAATAGCGTCTAAAAAGCCCGTACGATTGACAGCGTTCAATAGTCTCCCAACCGGAGAGGCGCCGACCACCATCCTACCTGAAACCGTGCAGACGCGAAAAAGATCAACAGGCGATAAAACAAACTCATAAAAGACAATCAACCCGGAATTTGTGTAGCCCGAAAAAAATAATATTCCCTAAAAGCGCCATGCAAAAGCTAACTGACAAGGTCAACTAAAATATAGTGAGTAGTCCCATTTCTACTTCAGCCCGCTAAAGAAACATTTTGTACTTTTATTTAATATTTCAGAGAATCCTATGAATAGAATCCTATTATCCTTATCACTGGCAACCGTGATGTGTGGCTGTAATGCGGCTGAAAAACAGAAATATCCCTCATCAAAAAGAGACTATGCACTGGCAGATGCAATCCACTACGATCACACAGTTATTGATGCACTAAGAGAAACGGTACCGGGAAGTATCAGCAGATTAAAACCAGCAGTAAGTGATGCAGGCGGATTAGAAGATGCGCTGCAATTTGAGTACGATGTGAACGCAGAAAATACGAACGATTATGAGCAGCTCAAAACATCACTAAAACAAAAAGGATATTTCCTGTTTAAATCTGAAGAAAACTTCGGTACCACACCCGACAAATTCGCAGTTCTTAAAACAAAAGACCAATTTGACATTGTAAAATTCAGGGCCACCAGCGGACTAAACTATAACATCAACAATGACAGCATTATGTTGAAGTTACAGCAGTGGTACAAGCTGCAACCGTTTGAAATAACCGGTGCTGATGCAGACTGGGTAGAAGTTCACCTGAGTAAAATAGACGCTGCTACAGCCCAGGCATTTGCAAACGAGGTATATGAATTCTGTCCGGACCTAACAGAACAGGGGGCGGAAAGTGTGGAGAACCTGGCTGCTGAAATGCTGGAAACCAAACGGTTATTCCTGTGGTGGGATTAAATAACAGTATTTTAACATTTGAAGCCGTCCCAGTCGCAAGGGGCGGCTTTTTTGCACCGTCAACCGGATCCCGCGTATTTTAAACGTCCCTCCCCTGCTGCTTTCCCCATAAAAATCCCTTAACTGCTGCTGTAATACGGCATTTAGCCTTCACTATGTGCAAATAATTCCTAATTTTACAGGCCTTGCCAAAACCCGGTTAAAGTCTGACAGCTTGTCATCGGATGCTGTATAAGCACAATATTTGGGTAAGGTAGTCAGACATGATAAGACTATCGGTCTTTGACTGTTACAACTGTTTTAACAATCATTCGTAATAAACACAACATGTTAGGTTTTTTAACTAAACTTTTTGGCGGTCATAAGTCGGAGAGAGATATCAAATCCATCGAGCCTATAATCAGGCAGATCAATGAAGCGTTTGAAAAACTGCAATCCCTTCCTGTAGACCAGCTGCGCAACAAAACGCAGGAGTTCCGCCTGCGTATCAGTACGCATCTGGCTAAAATTGACGGTACTATCGCCGAAAAGAAAATTTCGGCTGAAAATGTACATGACGTAGCGGAGAAAGATACCATTTACCAGGAGATAGATAAATTAAAGAAAGACCGTGACGCTCAGCTGGAAGAGGTCCTGAAGGAGCTTCTCCCTGAAGCTTTTGCAGTTGTTAAAGAAACAGCACGCCGTTTTTCTCAGAATACTACCATCACGGCTAGGGCTACCCCGCTTGACAGGCAGTTGGCAGTGAGGAAAGAATATGTCACTATAGAAGGTGACAATGTGACGTGGAAGAATAGCTGGAGCGCTGCAGGTAGCACTGTTACCTGGAACATGGTCCATTACGACGTTCAGCTCATTGGTGGTACAGTGCTCCATCAGGGTAAGATCTCTGAAATGGCAACGGGTGAAGGTAAAACCCTCGTATCTACATTACCTGCTTACCTCAACGCGTTAGCTGGTGAAGGTGTGCACGTGGTAACTGTGAACGATTACCTGGCCCGTCGTGACTCCGAATGGAACGGCCCGATATTCGAATTCCTCGGTATTACTGTTGATTGTATTGATAAACACCAGCCTAATACTCCCGAGCGCCGCAACGCGTATCTCGCGGATATTACTTATGGTACAAATAACGAATTCGGCTTTGACTACCTGCGTGATAACATGGTGCATAGCCCGGATGAAATGGTACAACGCAAACACCACTTCGCAATGGTCGATGAGGTGGATAGCGTATTGATCGATGATGCGCGTACGCCGCTCATCATTTCAGGTCCTATCCCACGTGGTGAAGAGCAGGAGTTCTATACCCTGAAGCCACGTATCCAGGCACTGGTAGATGCACAACGCAGGGCTACCAACCAGTTCCTGATAGAAGCTAAAAAGCTGATCGCTGAAGGTAAAGACGATCCGAAAACCGGTGGTCTGGCCCTGATGCGTGCATGGCGCGGTTTACCAAAGAACAGTGCACTGATCAAATACCTCAGTGAACCTGGTATCAAGGTATTGCTGCAGAAAGCTGAAAACTACTACCTGGCAGATCAGCAACGTGAAATGCCGAAAGTAGATGAAGAACTGTACTTCTCTATTGATGAAAAGAACAATAGTGTTGACCTGACTGAAAAAGGTATTGGTCTCATTACTAAGACAGGTGAAGACCCACACTTCTTCATCATGCCTGATGTTGGTTCTGAAATAGCAGAGATAGAAAAAAGCCTGGAATCCGCAGATGAAAAACTGCGCCGCAAAGAAACACTCCTGGCAGACTTCGCACAGAAATCCGATCGTATCCACTCCGTTCAGCAGTTGCTGAAAGCATATACCCTCTTCGATAAAGATGTGGAATATGTGGTAATGGACGGCAAAGTAAAAATAGTAGACGAACAGACAGGCCGTATCCTGGATGGACGCCGTTACTCCGATGGGCTGCATCAGGCAATCGAAGCAAAGGAAAATGTGAAAGTGGAAGCCGCTACACAGACCTTCGCTACCGTTACCTTGCAGAACTACTTCCGTATGTATCACAAACTGGCAGGTATGACCGGTACGGCTACCACAGAAGCCGGTGAGTTCTGGGAGATCTACAAGCTGGATGTGGTAACCATTCCAACCAACCTGCCTATCACCCGTAAAGACTCGGAAGACCTCGTTTACAAAACAAAACGTGACAAGTTCAAAGCTGTTATAGAAGAGATCAAAGTATTGCAGGCTGCCGGTCGTCCGGTACTTGTAGGTACTACTTCCGTAGAAGTATCCGAATTACTGAGCAAGATGCTCACATTCGAGAAAGTACCACACAATGTATTGAACGCTAAACAGCATGCCCGTGAAGCACAGATCGTAGCAGAAGCCGGTCTGGCAGGTGCTGTGACCATCGCTACCAACATGGCGGGTCGTGGTACGGACATCAAACTCGGACCTGGTGTGAAAGAAGCAGGTGGTCTTGCCATTATCGGTACTGAACGCCATGAAAGCCGCCGTGTAGACCGCCAGTTACGTGGTCGTGCCGGTCGTCAGGGGGACCCTGGTACTTCACAGTTTTTCGTGTGTCTGGAAGATGATCTGATGCGTATGTTCGGTTCCGATCGTATCGCAGGTCTGATGGACCGTATGGGCTATAAAGAAGGAGAAGTGATCCAGCACAGCATGATCACCAAATCTATCGAAAGAGCACAACGTAAAGTAGAAGAAAATAACTTCGGTATCCGTAAGCGTCTCCTCGAATATGACGACGTGATGAACAAACAGCGTACTGTGATCTACAACAAACGTAATCACGCACTGTTTGGCGAACGTCTTGCTATTGACGTTGACAATGCTTTCTATGATGTAGCAGAGAACATGGTGACCAATCACAAAACCACCGGCGATCATGAAGCATTCAAACTGGATGCGATCGTGAACTTTGCTATCGATACAGATATTACGCAGGAAGAACTGAACCGTGTAGATACTACTACACTTGCCGGCCGTCTCTATCAGCAGGCGAAAGACAATTACGAGCGTAAAACAACTGAACTCGCACAGAATACACTGCCGGTTATTGAGCAGATCTACCGCGAGCAGGGAGAGCATATCGAGAACATCTCCATTCCATTCACTGATGGTAAGAGAGGAATGAACGTGCTTGCCAATCTGCAGAAAGTAGTAGACTCTAAAGGTTTCGAAACGATCAATGCATTAGAGCGTAGTATCACGCTGTCACTGATAGATGATGCATGGAAAGAACATCTGCGTGCGATGGATGATCTGAAACAATCCGTTCAGGGAGCTGTATACGAACAGAAAGATCCATTACTGATCTATAAATTTGAAGCATTCAATCTCTTCAAAGAACTGAATGCTGATACCAGCCGTGAGATCGTATCCTTCCTCTGCAGATCAGGTATACCAGTTCAGGAAGATAATCGTCCTCCTCAACAACAACAACAGCAGCAGGCTCCACAGCGTCCTCAACCACAACCTCAGATCCGTGAAGGCCATGAGGAGAAAACTGATATGAGCCGTTTACGCGCTTCTCATCAGGAGTTCGAAAGCAACAATGGTCATACCGCAGTAGAAGAATATGCAACGAATGCAGAACAGGCAAAACAAGAGCCGGTGAAAGCAGGTCCGAAAGTAGGCAGGAATGATCCTTGTCCTTGCGGAAGCGGTAAGAAATATAAGCAATGCCACGGAAAAGATTTCTAATTCCGTAGTCATATAAATCATCGAAGGGCGCCAAATGCAGGCGCCCTTTTTTGTTACAGTTATTCATCATGACAAGTTTCTACGATAATTTTTTTGACAGATTTGACAGCAGATTAAAAACTTTTTCGTTAGATTTGATTACTCAACTGATTCTTATCATTTTAAAGAGCAAATAGCAAGGCACTAAGAGCGTCGTAATATCAACCTCAAAAAATCATATTCGCCCCCTGATCATCAAAAGTTTTATTTTTTAAAGTTGATTCCAATCATGCAGTAAACCATTGGTTGCTGTTATCATTTTTTGCCATTAACGGCGGGACTACAGACACAAAACTATACGTCACAGTTTAAGGATACAATTCACTGGTATTATCTGTTTGAATACTTTGATAACCTCTTAATGTATGACCTCCAAAATCATCTTGAGCTTATTTAGCTTCATAGCTATCTATTCGATGTTCTCGTGTACCAAGGAAGGCGATCCGGGACCTCCGGGGCCACCTGGCGATACAGGCGTTTATTTATCCCTTAAGGGAAACATCACAGGAAAAGTGATCGTATACGATACACTCGGAAGAGCCCTTGCAGATCATTCCGGCGTGGTAGTGATCATAGATTCCACCGGCCTGGCAGACACAACTGATGCAAGTGGCGCCTACAGTTTCAGCGATGTACCTGCGGGACGTTACAACTTCTCTTACATAAAAGAGGGGTATGGCACTTATCGCATCATTCGCCAGCTACACCCCGGCGGGCCTCAGGCAACAAAACTTGCGGATGCGGACGTAGGGCAGATCTATAATGGGCCGCCGGTAACCCTCTTCGTCCTCTTTGGTTACGGAAGTCCTGATAATCCACGCATCACCCAATATGTAGAATTTGAATC
Source organism: Chitinophaga sp. S165 (assembly GCF_003182155.1). Taxonomy (GTDB): domain Bacteria; phylum Bacteroidota; class Bacteroidia; order Chitinophagales; family Chitinophagaceae; genus Chitinophaga. The sequence continues at coordinate 73,164 of NZ_QGTG01000007.1, read as the reverse complement.
CCAGATACGGAAGCCTGTAGCTACTGTTCTCTATATCGATACAAGCGCGGCTCCATCGAAGACAAAATTCAAGACTAACATAAGATACTATTCAACCTGGGATGCTTATGAAGCGTGGTATGAAACACCTGAAATTGATCCGGAGATCATAAGGTCAGACAGTTCATTGATCAATGCGCGCACCTTGTATTTCTTCCTGGCGTTTGACAACCTCAGAAACATTCACTACAGAGATGAACAGGGTCGTACAGTTTATCCATGTACAGGCCAGCAGCTGGGGGCATTCACGCTGTCAGGATCAACATTCATACGAACGCCGTTCAGCGCCAGGAAAACTGACGATTGGATCTATCCACAGCTGCGGAGGTTCCGTCTGAAATAACAAAAGCAGTCTGATCCTAAAAAGAACATCAATCCTCAAATTCTAATCCATCCACATGAAAAATATTGTATTCCTCTCATTCTTCTTGTGCCTTATCATGGCATGTGCTAAAGAAGGTCCACCTGGACCTAAAGGACCGGATGGCCCGCCATATACATGGCCTCCGGGTAATATTACAGGTTATGTCGAATTACGAAATCAGGGCGGCTTTGTAATAGAGAGAGCGGATAGTGTGTTATTGCAAACCTACAATGGAGACAGCATTTTCAGAGCCTATACCGATACCAACGGATACTTTAATCTGAAGGCTGTACCGCCAGGCAATTACGATATCAGTTTAACAAAACCTGGCTTCGATTCTCTGCATATGTACGTGCAACATGCAGGAGGAGTGATCGATAAATTCACAGGTACGATCACGATGAATGAGCATGTAACAACAACGTTGGTCTCATTGACAGCAGTGCCTTACAGGGACCGCTTCTGGCTCCGTGTACCTGTGGAACTGGTGTTTAACTGGCTGGCGCCACCAAGCACTTTACTATCTGGCATTATAATATCGCTTGACACTTCATCAGTGCCAGGATCCGGCAGATCTTTAGGTTGGTATGGCCCCCGTACAGTAACAGATATAGATGGCATCAGGGGAAAAGTGACGCAGCTTATTTCAATAGATACTTTCTATGTTAAACAGTCTAAAGTATATCTGACGGCGGCGGCAGTACCGGCAGTACCCAGTACGCAATGGTTTAATTACGCCACCGGATCGCAGGTGCCTTATCCTTATCTGGGCGATTCAATAAAAACACAAATTACTTACACAGAAGATTAATCTCATATGAAACAGCTACTATTAGTGTTATACTGTAGTCTTTGTCTGGTAGCATGCGTAGATTGGGATGTTACCGGTCCGGCGGGCCCTGAAGGTCCTCCGGGGCCTCCTGGACAAAAACCACCTGGTACTGACACGTCAACTATATATGGAAGAGTATTTACCTTCAATGAATTTACGTTTCCTATATGGCCTGTTGACAGCGCAAAAATAACCTTACATCTGAGCCCGGACTCTACGCTCGAAACGATGGCTGATACGTCTGGCTTCTATCAATTTAATGGTATAAGTACAGGTACTTATAATATCACTTTCAGCCGCGATAGATTCGGGACAATGAAAGTGTTCGGTCTGACGCATCTTTCCGGAGGCACACTGGGTTCGCCTGTGCCGGACGTGGCGATCGGCCAGATCCCTGTGCAAACTGCGCTTGATTCAGCCTGGATCATAAATGCAGCAGGCGACTATTTTCAGTTTGCATTCAGGTACAGGACCCCTGTCCCTGAATTCCCACAGCATAGCGGGAATTTTGAGCTCTATTTTTCCAGGAATGCAAACGTAAGCCCGACTAACTATTTGTTGCGATCAACAAGTTTGTCTGTCTTAAAGTCGGCTTTACGCGGATATTTTGCCCCGGGAGATTCCATGTATGTCAAGATATATACGGCTCCTAAATATTTCATCAGGGAGGTGGTCTTCTTCAATGGCATGATACTATGGTTTGATCAGGAACGGCCGGGCCTCTATTACACAGATCCAGCCACGGGCTCGATTGTATACCCTTTCAGAAGTGCGGAAGGGGCGTTAGTATCGACAATTTATAACGGATAATGTTATACGGCAAGATCATTCACAGATGAATTTCATGGTTCATTTTCGTTTTGAAATTTGATAACCTTATAACGTATGACCTCCAAAATACTCTTTAGCCTTTGCTGTATTGCAGCAGTATGCTTTATGATGTCCTGTAAAAAAGACCCGCCTCCTGAACCCGAAGGAATTATTACAGGCAATGTGATCGTATACGATTCTACCGGCACTGCCCTGACGGATCATTCAGGCGTAATCGTAACAATAGATTCCCTGGGGCTGAAAGACACCACGGATGCCAGTGGAGCATACAATTTCAATGAGGTAGCCGCCGGGACGTATAACTTCTCTTACAGCAAGGCAGGCTATGGTACTTACCGCATCATCGGTCAGGTACATGCCGGCGGCACACAGGCAACGGAATTGCCTGATGCAGATGTAGGACAGATCTATTATGGTCCACTGGTGGACTATGTTACATACATGGGCTTCGGAAGTCCGGACAATCACCAGATATATCCCTATGCGCTATTCCTGGCGCCTATGCAGGTGCCTACGGCGTTCGTTTTATATTTTGGCGTTAACGGGCCATCCAAGACGGACTTTGTCACAAGCACGCGGGATTATCTGCCGACGAACGACTATCCTACTGAATATTTCAACTTCAACAAGGAAATTGATCCCGGCATTATATACGGGGATACGACTCTGCTCAATGCTGATGGGATTACGTTTTCGCTGGCATTTGACAACCCGAGGGATATTCACTACGTAGATGAACAGGGCCGTTTCATATACCCCTGTACAAGTCCGATATTGGGATACTTTACGCTGCACTCTTCGACATTCACACCACCAGGAGGTGGCAGGGTGAAAGCTGCATCATCTGCAAAAGCGGGCAGGGAAATCAGTCTGCGCGCCCGGCATCAGTAATTGTTCATAGTCTATATACGGTTTAAGATCGATACTGGCAGCATTATTATGTGCTGCCAGTTGCTTTTAATATTGTCGGTGAACGTGTTAGCCCATTTACAGATTTCCCTTACTTTCGTGGCCGAAACCTGTTCACAATGAAACTCAACAGATACATCGACCACACGGTCCTGAAGCCAACTACCACACTGGAAGACATCAAAAATCTCTGTATGGAAGCGGTGGAGTATGATTTTGCAGCGGTATGCATTCCTCCTCCGTTTGTAAAACTGGCGAAGACCTTTGTAGGCAGTACGACTACGAAGGTGGCGACCGTCACGGGCTTTCCATTTGGTTATTCTGCCATAGAGGCCAAAGTAGCCGAAACGGTACTCGCTATTGTGGATGGGGCGGACGAGATCGATATGGTAGCCAATATTCTGGCCATCCGGAATAAGGACTGGGAATATGTGGAAAAGGAGATCGCGACCATCATGCCGATCATCCGCAATCATAAGAAGACGATCAAGGTGATCATTGAAAGTGGCATATTATTGGAAGAGGAGATTGTGCAGTGCTGCCAGCTATATGCTAAACACCAGGTAGATTTTGTGAAGACATCTACAGGGTATGCCGAAAAAGGAGCGACCGTTGCCGCCGTTCAACTGATGAGGGCCAATTTGCCGGCAAATATTCAGATAAAAGCTTCCGGTGGTATTCGTACCTTTGCCTTCGCCCAGGAGCTGATCGACGCGGGCGCTACCAGGATAGGCACGAGCAATGGTGTAGCACTCATGAAGGAATAATTACGGATGAAGATCATTCGTGACTATCCTCCCAAACAGATGAATATGAAACACTTAATATTATTATTCTCCGGATTGCTGATCGGAGGCCTGGCCATGGCCCAGGATGCACCTATAGCCAGCACAGGCGGCGTAAAAGTCGTAAAAGACCCGCGTCTCGACCTGCTGATCAGGAAACAGATCTACATTAATACCCTGGCTATCCGCAACCAGCCGGGCTTCAGGGTACAGATCATCTCCACTAACAAGAGGAATGAGGCCAACGATATCAAGGCCCGTGTAATGCAATTATATCCCGATTACCGTACTTATCTGGATTACCAGGCGCCTTATTTCAAGGTACGCGTGGGTGACTTTAAGAGCCGGGAAGAGGCAGCTGAATTACGGGAAAAGCTTACCAATAGTTTCCCTGGTGGAGTATTTGTAGTACCAGCCATCATTAATGTGTCACCTGAGAAAGAAGCCGGGAATGAAGAATCGTATTAAAGAACTGGCGCATCAGTATGCGCCCGAGTTCGTTGCTATCCGCCGCCACATCCACTCCCATCCTGAATTATCCTTCCAGGAATATGAAACATCCAAGTTTATACAACAGAAACTGGATGAATTTGGGGTATCCTATACAGCAGGTATTGCCGGAACAGGCATTATTGCTATCATAGAAGGAAAAAATCCATCTTCCAAGACCATCGCCTTAAGGGCCGACATTGACGCCCTGCCTATCACAGAAGCCAATGATGTGCCTTATAAATCACTCAATACCGGTGTAATGCATGCCTGCGGACATGATGTACATACGACCTGTGTATTGGGCGCAACCCGCATCCTGCAGGAACTGAAGGATGAATTTGAGGGGACGATCAAAGTGTTATTCCAGCCCGGAGAAGAAAAACATCCCGGAGGCGCCAGCCTGATGATACAGGAAGGAGCGTTGGAGAACCCTCGTCCGGATGCGATATTAGGTATGCATGTGCAGCCGTCTATGGAAGCCGGTAAACTCGGTTTCAGAGCGGGTCAGTATATGGCCAGCGCAGACGAGATCTATATTACGATCAAGGGCAAAGGCGGTCATGCCGCCCTACCCCACCTTACAGTTGATACCATCCTGGTGGCGTCTCACCTGGTTGTAAGCCTCCAGCAGGTCATCAGCCGTAATAACAATCCGTTCTCTCCTTCCGTATTGAGCATCTGCGCTTTTAACGGAGGATATACTACGAACGTCATTCCCAGCGAAGTAAAGCTAATGGGTACCTTCCGTGCAATGGATGAAACATGGCGCTTTAAAGCCCATGAGATCATCAAAAAGCAGGCAACGGAACTGGCTCATGCCATGGGTGCCGAAATAGATATTGAGATACTGGTAGGCTATCCCTGCCTGTATAACAATGAAGCGGTAACGGCCACGGCACGTTCCCTGGCAGAAGACTACCTGGGGTTGCCTAATGTAGAAGATACTGAGATCCGTATGGGAGCGGAAGACTTTGCATTCTATTCCCAGATCGTACCTGCCTGCTTTTTCAGGTTAGGTACTGGTAATATCTCCCGTGGCATCACTTCAGGTGTGCATACGCCTACTTTCGATGTCGACGAAAGTGCCATTGAAGTAGGGATAGGTACCATGGCATATCTTGCCACTCAATTCTGATAATACTTTGTATAATATTGTAAAGGCCTGGATATAGATCCGGGCCTTTCTTTTAAATAATTAATTACTATTGAATAATAAAGGGCCCGCTAGAAAGCAGGCCCCATCAACATAGCCTTTTTGTCTTTCGTTATTGAAAAAAGTTATTTGATCTGTTTCATGCTGGATAATGATTTTCCTCTTAATTCCAGCTCCTGGAGATTATCCACATCCATTGACACATGTCCATAAGGCACGTCAAAAGACTTTAACGAGCTGGACTTTCCTAATTGAAGATGGATAGAATCAATCTGGCTATATTCGCCCATCGCAAAGTATTCCGTCTCTTCTCCTCCTTTCACATTCAGCACATTTGCCTTCAGACTGATCAGCTCAATATAACTGGAATTATCTGCCGATATGTTCATTTCATGCACATCAAAGTTTTGAAGGGAGACACCACTTCCGCCGGACAAGATCACTGTTTTTACTTCAGGACATCCCAGCACAAACTGCCCCTCTCCTCTCAATTTGATAAACATCGTATCATTTTGAACAGCGTACACAAACTGTGTACTGTCGCCCAAAAAAGAGATCTCATATTTTTCTCTTCTTATGACATCTTGCTTACGCTGTCCGTCACCTTCAATTTTCAATACCTTGAATGCGTTTATAGGAATTGTCTTTGTCCTTGTGAAATGCTCATCGGCGCCCAGGTCACCATCTCCGCTTTTCCCTCTTTTATAGTTAGCCCACATCACTGTATCTGCGAGCAGCATCAACAAAACGATCAGTCCAACAAAAGAGAGTAACAGTTTATTACTGGTCTTCATAATTATCACTTTAATAAATTATCTGAAATGAGATTTTTTATATTTCTCGTAATGTGTTTTTAATTCGTCCAGTTCGATATCCAGCAAGTAGATATTACGGAAGAATTGCGGAAGTTCATTTGCGAGGAAACGTTCTTTCTTCAATTGTTTTATTTTCCTTCCTGCGTTAGGTGCAACAAAATATCCGATCCCTCTTTTATTATAGATGATCTCATATTGCTGCAGGTATTCACAGGTACGCATTACCGTATTGGGATTCACCTCCAGCTGTACAGCCAGTTCCCGCACCGAAGGAATTCTGTCCTCCGTTTTCCATTTATCCAGCAATATCTGTTCGCACATATGATCTGCGATCTGGAGATATATAGCTTGTGACTCTTTGAATTCCATAAACAAGTTTTTTTTCAGGCATTGCCCTGATTACATCTCTTTATCTCTTAATCGCATGTACGCTAATGCCCAGATCATAGGGGTAAATAGATATTTGCCGAAGAACAGGAATACATCTCTGACATTTGACGGTAACATCAGGAATTGATGCGTTTGAGGCTCAAACTCCGAAGGACGTTCACCTAACATCACATTGATACCTACAAAGGGGAAATGAGCGTTCCATTTCGGCATGCGATGACCAAAGAAGCTTAAAGCGAACACAGTATTGATGAAGTATAATGCCAGGAGAAATATCGCGAACAGGAATATAGTTTTTATAAAACTGAATTTCTGGAAATAGACAGATCCCAGTAACATGATCGCCTGTGTAATAAACCATGCGTAATAGAAGTATGGCATCGCTTCATGTTTGAATGTATCTTTAAGATCATTCTTAATATGCATGCCTGTAGTGGATGCGAGTATTGCGTCCATACCAAGATAAGCGAGGTAAAAAGCAAAATGATAGATCAACAGAAATCCTACTGTGGTAACAAGCAGTGTGCTCAGGTATTTTTCCAGCTGGGAAGCAGGAAATAACAGATAGTCTATCCCCTGCGGTTTATTTGACAGTTCCCTGAAAGATAGGCTTGTGAATATGAGCCCTGTCAGGAACAGACCAATAAAATACAGTGGCAATAAATTGCTCATTGAAGGACGTATCCTGAAATTATCGGATAAATTCAATAACAGTATAGTTAACAGCAATACCGTCAGAACAATAATAGACATACCGTAAATGCGATAATTGTCTACCAGGTGTTTTCTCATATAGAGACTGAAGCGGCTTGCACTAAAAATATTATTCGCTTGCATAAGGAGTGTACAGTGGTTAGTTAAAAATTTGAGAGATGCTTTCCCGTTTCTCGAGCACGGCATTGAATAACAATTCCATATCGATACGGCTATGTTCTGATCCTCCGTTTGCAGTGATAACGGCGTGACCACGGATAGAGCTATCTGCAAACAATACATTCTCTACTTCCGCGATGTTCGTTACATTTTTAAAGCAAAGCCTATCCGTTACTGCCTCCACATTCTGCCGGAAGATGATCTTATGATCATCTATGATCACAATGCTATCGATCAGGTTATCCAGATCGCGCACCTGGTGGGTAGATATAACAATGCATTTCTCGTCACTGACTGCAGCAGCAATTACCTTACGGAACTGGCTTTTGGAAGGGATATCGAGACCGTTGGTAGGTTCGTCCAGGATCAATGCTTTTGTATTAGCGGCCAGGGCGAAGCTGATCAGCACTTTCTTTTTTTGTCCGTAAGACATTTCAGTCAATCGCTGTTCTACAGGAATGTGGAATTCTTCCAGGTAGTTATGAAATGCCTTCCTGTCGAAGTTGGGATAAAAGGGGGCATAAGTACTCAGGTAGCTTTTAATATGCACCTGTGGCAGATAAAACTCTTCAGGCACCATAAACAGGTTCTGCAGAAATGCGGGCTGGCGGTAACGGGATTCAAAGCCCATTACTTTACAATGGCCTTGCTGTGGAAATAATAAACCGGCCATATGCTTCAGCAGGCTGGATTTACCAGCTCCGTTCTTTCCCAGTAAACCATAGATGTGACCAGCTTCCAGTTGCAGATTGAGGTGTTCGAACAGGGGCTTGTTCTTCCGGTAACTGAATGAGAGATTCTGGATAGATATCATTGATTAGTGATTTAGTGTACTACATACCTAGTACACTGTAAATGTATGGTGCTTTTTCTTATAATTCCAAAAAAAGTTATCAGGAAAAATCTGTGTGTACATTTCAGGTATTGATTTTCAATCATTAGCCAGGAAAAGAATTTTCAGTGTAGAAGCATTTCTACACATTAGAACTTTTTAATAGGTTATATTTGCCTGTGGTTTAAACTAAAATATATCTCCTATGAAAGGCCCTATAGCAGCCTTGCTTTGTTTAAGCCTTTTATTTTCAGCGAATACGGTATCCGCGCAGTTCGTGAAGACGAAAGACCTCGAGAAAATGAAAAAAAGGACAAGGGTCCTTGTGGTGAAAGAAAAACCTGATAAGAAGATCTTAAAGCAACTCGCCCGTACCTCTTCTGAAATGGCAAATGCTTATAAGCAGGCTATCAAACAATTAAACCAGGATTTCCCTGAAGCGGTCCGACAATTCTGGACCGCAAATGGTAGTGCTACCATTGAAGTACGTACTGAAAAAGAAATTGAAAAGATCCGGAAGAAGAACGACAGAACGAGTATTGTACTGGATTGCCAGTCGTTACACGTCAAAGGCGTGAAAAGCAAGTACTCCAAGTTTACGCGCACCTATACCTCCTCCCTGGTATGGCAGAAGGACAGTAAAGATCTCAGTGTACCGGTCATTAATATGACCTTCATAGAAAACGATGTTCAGTATCCATTTTACATCCAGAACATGTCGGACAAGTTCCCGGACTTTATTGATCTGGCTGTGGGTCTGCGCCTGGCAACCTTTGTATTCAATGAGCAACTGGAAGGCCGGTCTTCTACTGTTCTGCAGAAAGAGATCAAACACAATGCGGTGCTCATGAAAGGCAAAACCCTGGTATTGTGCAAAGAATGGCTGGATGAGGCGTTTGAAACTGCTATTGCGAAAAAAGACTACCCCTTCCCTATCCGCTATGTAAGCCTGGGAGAACTGGAAAGCCTGATCCGGAAAGACGTTTTTGACAGTACGGTCGTGGCCTATGTGCCGGCCGGCGTATTCTCTACATTCGACCGCAACGCACCCAGTATGGAAGTACATGTACCTGTCGTTTTTGACCCGGTAAACGGTATGCCGCTCTGTCATTCGGATATAAGTGACGAGATGTTCCAGGCCTGGGGGTTTTCACTCATTCCCCGGATGGGGAAAACGGTGGTCGGGTTTAAGAAGATCCGGAATGAGGATATCAGGAACTTTGCGAAGTCGATCAATGAAGGAGAGGAAATAGATATTACCCAGAGTATAAAATAAGAAAAGCGCCTTACGTGTGTAAGGCGCTTTTCTTTTATCATTATGACTGACCAGATTATAATTCAGGATACAGTACAAATTGTTTCATGAAGTCATTCACCGAGCCTCTTACTTTGGTGATAAGCGCCTCATTATCAGCATCCATCAACAGTTCATCGATCCAGGATACAACCTGCGGCATATGTTCTTCTTTCATACCACGGGTAGTGATAGCAGGAACACCTACGCGGATACCGGATGTTACGAATGCAGATTTATCATCGAAAGGCACCATGTTCTTATTAACAGTGATATCAGCCTTTACCAGCACCTGTTCAGCCTTTTTACCAGAGATGTTCTTATTACGCAGGTCGATCAGCATCAGGTGGTTGTCTGTACCGCCAGACACGATCTCATAACCTTTCTCTACAAATGCTTTAGACATTGCCTGAGCATTCCTGATGATCTGTTTTGCGTATACATCGTATTCGTCAGTCAGGATCTCAAAGAAGGAAACTGCTTTAGCAGCAATTACATGCTCCAGCGGACCACCCTGGATACCTGGGAATACAGCAGTATCGATCAAGGAGCTCATCATACGGATTTCACCTTTTGGTGTTTTCAGACCGAATGGATTTTCAAAGTCTTTACCCAGCAGGATCAGACCACCGCGGGGACCACGTAAAGTCTTGTGGGTAGTAGTGGTTACAAAGTGACAGTGTTCAAACGGAGAGTTCAGTAAGCCCTTAGCGATCAGACCCGCAGGGTGCGCGATATCTGCCAGTACAAAAGCGCCTATCTGATCGGCGATCTGGCGGATACGTTTGTAATCCCAGTCACGGCTGTAAGCAGAAGCACCGCATACGATCAGTTGAGGTTTTTCCTTCAGCGCGATCTCTTCCATTTTATCATACTCTACCAGGCCGGTTTCTTTGTTCACACCGTAAGATAACGGCTGATACAATTTACCTGAGTAGTTTACCGGAGAACCATGGGTCAGGTGACCGCCCATGCTGAGGTCCAGTCCCAGGATCTTATCACCTGGTTTCAGGATAGCCAGCATTACGGCTGCATTTGCCTGTGCGCCGGAGTGCGGCTGTACGTTGGCATATTCTACATTAAAGATCTGCTTCGCTCTGTCGATGGCCAGTTGTTCGCTCTGGTCAACGATTTCGCAACCGCCATAATATCTACGTCCAGGATAGCCTTCGGCATATTTATTGGTCAGAACGGTTCCCATGGCCTGAATTACCTGCAGACTGGTAAAGTTTTCCGATGCAATCAATTCTATGCCATGACGCTGGCGCTCCAGCTCCTGGCCGATGATATTAAATATTTGCAGATCTCTTTGCATTGTATGATACTTTGAAAATTTGCTGCAAAGGTAATCGAATTTGCGAATAGTGCATAGTGAATAAAGGATAGTAGATAGTTTTTTTTGCTACAAAAACACATTAGTATAGTTATAAATACTATAAAACTCTGTCGTTCATAGACGATAGTTCAATGTTGCCCAGATGGAAACTGTGCCCACTATGGACTATTTTCATTTTTTGTTCTACCTTCACGCCCTCGGTACAATAACAACTACGAGACGGATCATTTAAACTAACCTGCGTACATGAAGGCCATTATACCTGTAGCCGGTGCTGGCACCAAGCTACGTCCTCATACATATACACAGCCAAAAGCATTAATACCCCTTGCGGGCAGAACTATATTAAGTATTATCATCGATCAGCTGGCAGAAGCGGGTATCACCGAATTTGTATTTGTTATCGGATACCTGGGAGAAAAGATCCAGCATTACGTTCAAAATAAGTACCCGCACCTGACCTGCCACTTTGTGCAACAGAACAGTCGTGAGGGGACCGGCCATGCTATTCTGCTGACCCGGCAGGTGGTACAGGACGATGAGATACTGATCGTGCTCGGAGACACCATTTGCGAAGGCAACTTCCAGGAACTGATCTCCGCTCCCGTATCTATGCTCGGCCTAAAGAAAGTGGACGATCCACGTAACTTCGGCGTAGCGGAATTGAATGAGGAGAACAACATCATCCGGGTAGTGGAAAAACCACAAATTCCAAAGTCCAATCTCGCCCTTGTAGGCGTTTACAAAATAAAAGAGACCGCCCAATTGTATGATTGCCTTGAGCAGAACATCCTTAATCAAAAAAAGTCGCACGACGAATTTCAGCTGACAGACGCGCTACAGTGTATGATAGAACACGGTGTGACGTTTAAAACCTTCAAGGTAAGCAACTGGTTTGACTGCGGCCGGAAGGAAACGTTGCTGGAAACAAATGCCATCCTGCTGAGCAAATACAAAATGCCCGGCAATCAGGGAGCACCTTATGAGAATACCATCATTATCCCCCCTGTGAGTATAGGAGAAGGCTGTCAGATAAAAAACTCTATTATAGGTCCGAATGTAGCAATAGGCGATAACACCGTTGTCAACTATTCGATCGTAAAGGATTCCATCATTGGTTCTTTTAGTAATTTATATGAAGTGGTGTTGAAGTCATCTCTCATCGGCAGTGACGCGAATATCCGCGGATTAAGCCAGAGCTTGAATATCGGGGATAATACGGAGATTGATCTGGGATGAAGGGTATAAAATCATCAACAAACACAAGGGACTCTAATGGAGCTCCTTATATTTTTGTTCACGGTGTCCTCCGGGAATGGATAACTGCAATCCCCATTCATTATTCATAATAACAAAAACACCAAAACATAATAGGACTCCTAACGAGTCCTATTATGTTTTGGTGTTTTATGCTATGGTTTCAGCCTATTGTCGTTTGTTGTAATTTCAACGAAACATCCTATTTTCATTCCATGAACCGTATCACCCAATTATTCCACATACAATATCCCATTATCCAGGCAGGTATGATCTGGGCCAGCGGCTGGCGTTTGGCCAGTGCAGTAAGTAATGCAGGCGGATTAGGATTGCTTGGCGCAGGCAGCATGTACCCGGAGGTATTAAGAGAACATATCCAAAAATGCAGACAGGCCACAATACAACCATTTGGTGTTAATATTCCCTTGTTATATCCGGACATTAATAAGCTGATCGATATCGTCATTGAAGAGAAGGTGCCGGTCGTGTTCACATCTGCCGGTAATCCTAAAACCTGGACGCCCACACTGAAAGCCGCAGGTATCACGGTTGTGCATGTAGTATCCAGTGCTCTGTTTGCAGCCAAAAGCGAGGCTGCAGGAGTGGACGCAGTAGTGGCTGAAGGTTTTGAAGCAGGCGGGCATAATGGCCGGGAAGAGACAACTACTATGGTATTGATCCCTGCAGTATGTGAAAAGGTGCATATTCCCGTTATTGCTGCCGGCGGTATAGGATCAGGTAAAGCAATGACCGCCGCATTTGCATTAGGAGCGGAAGGCGTGCAGGTCGGTAGCAGGTTTGTAGCATCACCGGAAGCATCCTCCCACCCTCATTTTAAGCAAGCCATACTTGATGCGAAAGAAGGAGATACGATGCTGGCAATGAAAAAACTTACTCCGGTAAGACTGTTGAAGAATACCTTTTTTGAAGCAGTAAAAGAAGCAGAAGATAAAGGTGCTGATCCTGAGATGCTCAAAGCACTATTGGGACGTGCACGGGCCAAGACTGGGATGTTTGAAGGAAATATGGACGAAGGGGAACTCGAAATCGGGCAGGTAAGTGCATTGATACATACACTTAAACCTGCCGGAGATATTGTTAGAGAAATTTGGGATGAGTTTAATGTTACGAGAAAGAGCTTAGGTCAGTGATGGCTTACGACTTCCTCCCGATCCATTTAATTGCTTCTTTCCACGTGATCTTCTTACCATACATCAAAATACCTGTACGGTATATCTTACCTGCTATCCATGTAGTGAAGAGGAAACCTAATATCAGCAAACTCATTGACAATCCCAGTTGCCAGTAAGGTACCGTACCTGGCACTCCATAAGGAATGCGTGCCATCATGACCATGGGTGATGTAAAAGGAATGATACTTCCCCAGAAAGCAAGAGGACCTGTAGGATTCTGCACAGATGAGATCATCACCATGATGCCTATGATAATGGGTAATGTGATCGGAAATGTCAGCGCTTGTGCATCGGTAGGGTCTTCATTTACGAGACTACCAACAGCAGCAAATAAGGCTGAATAGAAAAGGTATCCTCCCAGGAAATAAAATATAAAACAGGTGATGATCACTGTCCAGTTTATGCTGCCTACAACGAACTGGATCTTTTCCATAGCTTCTATGACAGCGGCATTACTGTTGCTCTGCATCATGGCGCCACCTTCACTCATTGCAGCCACGGCGTCCGTAGGCAGGAACAATGGCAGTATCAACTGCACGCATACAATAAGTACTACCCAGATCAGGAATTGTAACAGTCCAACGGCAGCAATACCAACGATCTTGCCCATCATTAACTGGAAAGGTTTTACGCTGGAGATCATCACTTCAGCTATACGGCTAACCTTTTCTTCCATTACGCCGCGCATCACTGCCATTCCAAAGAACATCAGGATAATATAGATAATGAAACCACTGGCATATCCAACGCCATAAGCTACAGCAGAACTTCCTTTTTTACCTTCTTCTCCCGTTTTGAAATCAATGCTGATATCAGATTTCACAGCTTTTAGCTGGGCGGCATCAATATTTGCTTTTTTCAGACGTTCTTCCTCTATCAGGTTATTCACCCTTCGGGTAAGACGGCTTTCCACTGCAATTCCTGGCTGTGCATTACTGTAATAGGTGATGCCACCGGGACGATCGATATCCAGTTCGGGAATGTAGAGTAATCCGGCGTAGCCATAGTCCGCATATTTGTGCTGGAAGGTGTCAACGCTGGTATTGATCAGGTATTTATAATAAACGCCTTTATCGTCAGAAAAACGATTCATGAAAAGGTGACTATCATCTATCACCGCGATGCGCTTTTCTTCTTTTGTATTTGTTGCTATCAGAATAGGCACAACAACCATTGCAGCAAAGAACAGCGGTACGAGCAAGGTCACTACCAGGAAAGAGCGTTTCCTCACGCGGGTAGTAAATTCTCTTTTTATAATGAGCCAGATCTTGTTCATAGAAATTAGGAATGATGGGTTAGAAATAACGAATTTAAGTCAGTGGTCAGGAATGAAAGATCAGGAATATGCAGGCTGACCTTCATTCGTAATTCCTATTGCTGCATTCGCAATTGAAGTCACCTGTTGAATGAATACCTCATTAATAGAAGGTAATATTTCCTGGAAGAAGGTGATTGGTATTTCATGCCTGATGAAATGCATGAGGATATCGTTAGTGGTACTGCCTTCACTGAGTTTTACGGTATAAGCCAGTCCTTCCTGTTTAATGATCGAAAAATGGTAAGTCGCCATTTGTGCGAAGTTCGGCATTACGCCCACTTCAATACGGAAGAGGTGCTGTTTGAAGCTCTGTTTGATCTGTTTCACTTCACCGTCCAGCAGTTTCTTACCCTGGTTCACAAGCACGATACGGTCACATATTTCTTCTACCTGTTCCATTCTGTGCGTAGAAAATATGATAGTGGTACCATTTTTACTGAGGTCGAAGATCTCTTGCTTGATAAGGTTAGCGTTGATCGGATCAAGGCCGGAAAACGGCTCATCCAGGATCAGGAGTTGCGGGCTGTGCATGATAGTAGATATGAACTGCACTTTCTGATGCATCCCTTTACTCAGTTCTTCTACCTTTTTATTGTACCAGTTATTGATCTCAAACTTATCGAACCAGTATTTGATTTTGTCCTTCGCGTCCTTTTCTGACATTCCTTTCAGTTGTGCCAGGTATAAAGTCTGCTCTCCTACCTTCATTTTCTTATACAATCCTCTTTCTTCCGGCATGTAGCCAATGGAGTGGATGTCTGTACGTGGATCGAAGGGGCGTCCGTTAAACAATATTTCTCCCTGATCAGGATAGAAGATACCGGTGATCATACGCAGCAGTGTTGTCTTACCTGCACCATTGGGTCCCAGTAATCCGAAAATGCTGCCCTTGGGAATAACAAAGCTGATATCGTCTACGGCCTTGTGTGTGGCATAGTCTTTACGCAGATGTTTTATTTCTATGAGGTTCATAGAATAAATGTAGAAAAATAATATGAGAGAAAAGAAAATTACCTCAATATGCTTTCTGCTGCATGCGCATAGGCAGCGCCAATACTGACGGGCACCTGGCCGATATAAAGACAGTTCTTGTCGGCCTTTTCGATTTTGTTATTAGCCACTATAAATGACCGGTGTACACGGGTGAAACGGTCGGGTGGCAGCAAGGCCAGGGCTTCCTGCATAGACAAACGGGATAGGATGCGTTTATCTCTCAGTACGAAATTGATATAGTTACCGGCACTCTCCAGATAAAGGATGTCATCAAAAGGCACCTTATATTGTTCATAACCACTTTTTATCATGATATGAGCAGGCACATCTGATTTCTGTCGTTGCTGAATTAATTCCTGCAATCCTCTGGCCTTGTTGCATGCTTTCAAAAATCGCTCGAAAGAAAATGGCTTCAGCAAGTAGTCCAGTGCATCCAGCTCAAAACTTTGTACTGCATGTTCGGAGTACGCTGTTGTAAAGATCACCATTGGGGCACCCGGCAAAGTGGTCATCAGTTCCAGTCCTGATATATCAGGCATACGGATGTCGAGAAATAACAGGTCTATTTTTTCCTGTTGCAGATAATCCAGTGCTTTGAACGGATCAGTAAAATATTCCCTGATGTCCAGAAAAGGGACTTGCGCAGCATGTGTACGTATTACGGACAATGCCACCTGTTCATCATCTATCGCAATAGCAGTTAATGTCATACTATTTCAATGGTAAGATGTACAAAATATTCTGTAGCTGTTTCGCGGATATTCAACTCATGTTTATCGGCATACAACAGTGCCAGGCGCTGCCGTACATTATGTAAGCCTATTCCCATGCTGTCTTTTTCTACTTCGGTAGCCCTGTTTGCATGAACAGTATTATAAACGTCAAAATAGATCTTCTCCGGAGTGCATGACAAAGATATTGTAATACGTGATCTGCTGCGAAGGCTGATACCATGTTTAAACGCATTCTCAACAAATGGTATCAACAGCATAGGAGCTATTTCATGCTCGCAGTGTGTATCATTTATATTGACTTCGATCTGTATATCAGGCACACCCTGTACACGCAGGCGCTGCAGCGCAATATAGTTTTCCAGGTAAGCTATTTCCTTGGTGAGAGATATACGTTCCAGCAAATTATCATGCAACATAAACCGCATCATATCGCCCAGTTTCTGAATACCCTCGCTTGTAGCGGGTGCCTTTTCCATTAATGCAGTACCGTATAAAGTGTTGAGCGCGTTGAACAGGAAATGCGGATTGATCTGCCAGCGTAAAAAGTCCAGACCTGTTTCAGACTGATCGAGTGCTTTACGTAATCCGAGGATGGTATTACTGCGGGACTGACGCGTGTTAAAGATCCAGATAGATAATGGTAATACCAGGAAAAGATTAGCTACGAATAAAGTGAAGCACAGCGTCAATACAGCAGAAGGGTGCATATGCCGGTCGATGATCCAGAATACCGGAACAAATATCAGAACTGTCAGACTTATAAAAGCAGTATCTCTTACCAATACACGGAGGTTCTGATGGAAGCGGTAACGGGGAAGCAGGCGATACTGTAGTATCAGGTAAACAGTGCCGAGATACATACCGATAGACATTACAATAAGCACCTTGTCGAAACCCCGGCCTGGCGTTATTAATGTAAATGCCACCAGGAATAACGCCATAACGATCAGCTCTACCATCACCTGATTGAACCAGGGCTTATTGACAATCTTTGGATGTAACTGATGAAAATATAAATACTTGATCGCATAGTATAACGCATACAGTGTGGCATAGAATATTGTAATGATAAAGGCTGATTTTGCGCAATGCATATGTACTCCGCGCACAGTTTTGTATACACCGAACAGATAGCCATTATACCATGTAGAAGCGACCATTACGACCAGGAAGACAGTTAAAGCGGTAGGGAGCAGTAATAAGGAGCCTATCTGCCATCTTCCGTTCTCAAATTTCTTAGGTACTACCCAGAAGTTCACCCACAGAAAGGCAAGGTATACAACTGTAATATGCGCGAGCAATGGTAACAGGTAATGTTTATAGTAATCAAATACCTGATCGTATCTGGCAAACTTATAACCATACTCATGCTGCAGTTCAAATACGTTATAGGAAACGCTCTTATATAAAAGAGAGAATATAATTAACAGGAAAAGTCCTGTTGCAATACCTAGTTCTGTTTTTCTTAACTGGTTCATAAGGATAAAACTTTCGGCAATGATAGTTATCCCTTTTGCACTTTTTAAAAAAGTGTGACAAAACGGACGCTACGCGTGATAGAAAGCCACAATTCGCTCTGCTACCCGTTCTCCATCCATGGCAGCAGATACGATCCCTCCTGCATACCCGGCTCCTTCTCCACAAGGATAAAGGCCACTGATCTGCGGATGCATGAGGGTATCATCTTCACGGGGAATACGCACAGGGGAAGAAGTGCGTGACTCTGTTGCGACGAGAATAGCCTCGGCCGTATAATAGCCTTTCATCTTACGGCCAAACGCTTTAAATGCGGCAGCCAGTCTTTGATGTACACTAACGGGCAGGACATCACGGAGATCGGTGCTGTTTACACCAGGCAGATAAGAGCAGGAAGGCAGCGTTGTGGAAACCTTACTGTGTACAAAATCCGTCATCCGTTGAGCGGGCGCTACAAATTGTCCGCCTCCGGCTGCGAAGGCATCGCGTTCCACCATTTGTTGATAGTACATCGCTGCCAGCGGCCCTTTATCAGCAAAAGGTAAAAAGTCTGTTTCATCAACAGTGACAACCATTCCGGAATTAGCGTAAGGGTTATCACGACGGGAAGGAGACCATCCGTTCACAACGAGTTCTCCCGGATCTGTTGATGCCGGGGCGATAATGCCGCCCGGGCACATACAGAAAGAGAATACGCCTCTTCCTTCAACCTGTTCTACAAGGCTGTAACTGGCTGGGGGTAAATACTCATTTCTTACAGGACAATGGTACTGTGCACTGTCTATCAATGCCTGCGGATGTTCCACACGAACGCCAAGAGCAAAGGGTTTGGCGGTGATCAGAATATCTTTCTGATGTAACAGATGAAAGATATCCCTCGCAGAATGGCCGGTAGCGAGTATCACCTGTGAAGCAGAGAAAGTATCACCACTAGCTGTCTTTACACCCGTCACCTGATTATTATAAACTGAAATATCAGTTACTTTTTGTTCAAATAATACCATGCCCCCACTATTGGTGATCTGCTCGCGCATGGCTACAATAATATGTGGTAATTTATTGGTACCTATATGAGGATGTGCATCATACATGATCTTCTCGGTAGCGCCAAAATGAACAAAGATGCTAAGTATGCGGTTGATGTCACCGCGCTTATTTGAACGGGTATATAATTTACCATCTGAGTAAGTACCTGCGCCACCTTCACCGAAACAATAGTTAGAATCAGGATTAACAACACCTGTCTTATTCAATGCGGCCAGATCTCTCCGTCTTGCGCGTACGTCCTTGCCACGCTCCAATACGATAGGTCTGATACCTGCTTCTATAAGACGCAGTGCAGCAAACAATCCTGCAGGGCCCGCACCTACGATAATTGCGCTTGGCGCATCAGCAGGTAAAGTATCATATATAGGTATGATGCGTTCTCTTTCCTGGAAAGGCTCATTGACAAACACTTTGATGGTAAGCATGAAATAAGCTTGCCTGGAACGTGCGTCGATAGAGCGTTTGAGCAGATGGAAGCCGGTGATGGCTGAAGGCTTTACACCAAGAGCTGCAGCTGCCTCCCCGATAATGGTGATATCGGAAGCTGCCTGAGATGGCAGCAATTTGAGAGAGAGTTGTTGGATCATATAAGTAATGGTTAGGTAGTTATCCCAACAATTGAAAACGGATACCCGTATTTCAGGTATCCGTTTTCAGTTATTTTGTTAACGAGTTGTTATTGTCGGAGCATTAAAATGGCAGATCATCAGCCTGACCACCTCCGGAAGAAACTTCCTGGGAAGTATTATAATTAGGCATTGAGTCTGTAGAAGATCCGCCTGCCACAACAGATTCCATGCGCCATGCATCAAGGTTTGTGATGTAATTCACCCTGCCGTCTTTCTCCCAGCGGGTACCTTTGATGTTGAAGTAAACCTTTACGGTTTCACCTTCATTGAAGCGATCTACGATAGCAGTTCTGTCCTGTACCGCCTGGAACTTGATGTAGTTATTTATAACGCGGCCATTGATATCATCAGACTTTTCGATAACGAACTCCCTGGTTTTAAAGGTTTCGCTACGCTGCATCGTATTATACTTCACGATCAGTTTTCCGGTTATTTCAAAACTCATATAAAAATTTTTAGCTGTTCAGAGGGCCAAAGATAGGTTTTTTAGCAAGAAGTCCCACGCAATAAAATTTAATAACAGGCAGTTATAAAAGAAGTAGCAAGGTACGGGCGCGTATATAATAATTTTGCATGGTATTTGCTAACCTAAAGGACATTTTTTTAAATGCAATTACTAACATAGTTTTGCACCCCCGCAATTGAATTATTCACATCGGGAGCGATCATTAGAGTGGTCAAGAAGTAGCTTGTAATTGCGTACAATAGTATTTTATCAGTAAGTACACATATCTATGGCAAACGAGTTAATGTCAATTGGAAAAGCCTGTCTATCAAAGCAGTGCCGTACTGACTTTCATCATATTACAATGACAAAAAAACAAGCGCATAAAAGGGAATAAAAACAGCGAAAAACAGAGGCGGTAAACTGTTATCAGAGAAATAAAAACAAGGGGAGATAAATTTTTTTTTTCAACATTTTCTACTGATATTCGTCGTCCTGTCTGAAAATCTTTCAACCCCCCACGTTGATAAGATTTACAATTCGAGAACAATCCTTAATTTAAGAACAACATTAATTTACAATAGCTCAATGAATAAAACTTGCGAACAAGTTTGGGAAAGGTGTCTTAATATAATTAGGGATATTGTGGAATGGCAGCCATTTAAAACCTGGTTTGAACCAATTAAACCCATCCAACTTGAAAACAATGTTTTAACGATTCAGGTTCCCAGTCAATTCTTTTATGAATATCTGGAAGAACATTATGTAGGACTACTGGGAAAGACAATCAAACGCGAACTGGGTAAAGAGGCAAGACTAGAGTATCGTATTGTGGTGGAAAACGGTACCCCTCATCAGCATCCTAAAACTGTAAACATGCCTGGTCAGTTTGCAAAAAATAAAAAGGACAGCGAAGTAGATTTTCCGTTAACCATACAGAACCCAGTAAAGAATCCTTTTGTTATTCCGGGCATCAAGCGCGTACAGATCGACTCTCAACTGAATCCGCATTATACTTTCGAATCTTTTATTGAAGGTGACTGCAACCGTGTGGCTCGCAGAGCAGGTAAAACTGTATCTGAGAAACCAGGTGGTACATCATTCAACCCACTAGTAATATATGGTAGCGTTGGTCTTGGAAAAACACACCTTGCCCAGGCTATAGGCAATGATGTAAAACGCATTCATCCTAACAAGGCTGTATTATATGTAAGTGCTGAGAAATTCATCAATCAGTTTATTGATCACTCCAAGAATAGTATCATCAATGATTTTATTCACTTCTATCAGTTAATAGATGTATTGATCGTAGATGATATACAATTTTTTGCGCGTGCAGAAAAAACTCAGGATGCGTTCTTTGCCATCTTCAACCACCTGCATCAATCCGGTAAACAACTTATCTTAACTTCAGATAAACCACCGAAGGATCTGGACGGTTTACAGGAAAGACTACTGAGCCGTTTCCGCTGGGGATTAAGCGCCGATATGCAGATGCCTGACTTCGAAACACGCATGGAGATCCTTGAAATGAAAATGCGTAACGATGGTCTCGAAATGCCAAAAGAAGTTGTGAAGTATGTCGCATACAACATTCAGAACAACGTACGTGAACTGGAAGGTGCATTGATCTCCCTCCTGGCACAATCTTCCCTCAACAGAAAGGAGATTGACCTCGAACTGGCTAAGCGTGTACTGAAATCTTTTGTCAAGACCTCCTCTAAAGAGATCACCATCGAAAGCATCCAGAAAATGGTATGTGAATATTTCGATGTGCCTTACGACAAATTATTACAGAAGACACGTAAACGTGAAATAGTGCAGGCACGACAGATCACTATGTACCTGGCTAAATCATTTACGAAGAACTCTCTTAAAACCATTGGTGAACACTTTGGCGGACGCGATCACACTACTGTTATCCACTCCTGCCAGACAGTAAAAGACCTGATGGATACCGACAATACATTCCGTGACAATGTAATTGAACTGCAGCAGAAAGTACAACTGGCTGCCATGTAATGAATCCCCTATATTATACCTTATTGGTCCCGGGTACACTGCCCGGGACTTTTTATTTTACTACCTCCCTGTTTAACAATTTCATAATTTAGAGCAGCTACAGCAGTACATAACAACCAATAACTTTGTGACACTTTACTATATGTCAAAAGAAGGTCAATACACTTTATGGAGCTCCATCCGCACAGGTAATGAAATTGCCTTCCGTCAGCTGTTCGAAGAATACTGGGAGCCCCTGTTCACATACGCCTGTAAAATAACCAGAGACCATTCCCTGGCACAGGACAGTGTACAAAGCCTCTTTATTCATCTTTGGGAAAAACGTGACGTACTGCCTGAAGTAACTGCCATCCTGCCATATCTTCGTAGCGCCCTTAGAAACAGATTACTTAATGCTCTCCGCGATGAGCATGTGTATCAAAAGCACGTCGACATCTTCACACAGGTACTCGATACCAATGCTCCTTCTTCCTCCGATAAACTACACCTCAAAGAAACAGAACAACAACTCATGTTGTCCATCAACCGTCTTCCTGGTAAAATGAAAGACGTCTTTTACCTGCACAGGATAGAAGACCTTTCGGTAGCCGAGATCGCTTGTAAGCTGGGCACCTCTCCACAAACAATCCGTAATCAACTCAGTACCGCCATGCAGCGGCTGAAGAATGGCTGGAAGACCATCGTAAGCTAAATTCTATATTACCGAATTGTTAATGCTGATATCCCGATAGTTAAACCGTCTGTTACTGGTGTCTTATTATAAACCACGGAACAGTTTGGACAAAGGGACATTATTATCATTACTGGAAAAGTTCCGGCAGGGCACCTGCTCACCGGAAGAAGAAGCACTTTTATTACAATGGCTGGATGCACTGGAACAGGAAGACACCGCACCTGAACTATCCGCTATTGAAATGCAACAGATCAAAAAGAACATGCAGCAGCAGATATGGCCTGTCCCCGTTGTCCATTCCCGTCGCATAGGCCTACGTATAGCTAAAGTTGCAGCCGTAGTGGTCCCACTCATCATCGGTGCATATTTTGCTCAACGGTACGCTCAACATTCTTCCCGATCGTTACCACACACTGCCACCGCATGGCAGACCGTCAAAAATACCGGCGGTCAATTAAAGAAGATCGTACTGCCTGACAACTCCGTAGTAATGTTAGGTCCTTTCAGTACGATCGAATATCCTGCACATTTTCCTTATAACGCCAGAGCAGTTAAACTGGCAGAGGGCAAAGCCTTCTTCGATGTTGTAAAGGATACACGGCCTTTCAGCGTAATGGACAATGCAGGAGTACGCACAACTGTATTAGGCACCTCTTTTACTATTGAAGCAAGTAACGCTTTGCATATTTCAAGAGTAGCAGTCGCTACCGGTAAAGTAAAGGTAGAACATAAGGGCATAAAGCCAGCTACGCTTGGACCGTCACAAAGACTAACATTCAGTGAACAATCATTCATGCAAGACAGCGTTGCTGCAACTGATCTCCTGGCATGGACCAAAGGAGAGATCATACTACGCAATGCCACTTTGCAGGATCTGTTTTTAACCATAAAGAATCAATACGGCATCACTGCGACCACCGCATTGAATGTACACCAGGGAAATTACACATTACACATTCCGGCCACAATGACCTTACAGGAAGTCCTGGACATTATTGAAAAAATCAGTTACAGACCAAAAATTCATTTCCTAATGAAAAACAATCAGTTACTAGTCAACTAAAAAACAATGAATTAAGAATGTAGTTACTGTTCTTAATTCTTATTTCTGATCCACAAACATCAAAATTGCTTCCACTCTGGTGGGACAGCCATACTCATGCCTTTACCTTAATCATTAATATATGCAAAAAAACAATTTACAATTCTCTTTACGGCTTCGCTCTGCATTCTTTGCAGGCCTTGCGTTGCTCGTACTGGCGTCGACCGCCTTTGCCGTGCCTTCCAGCGCACAGGCATTACAAAAGATCCTGCAACGCTTCCAGGTGCAACAGGGCAGCCTATCTTCCGCACTGAAACAACTGGAATCAAAAGCACAGATCAGTCTTGCTTACGATGAAGCTGCCTTACAAAAGATCCAGGTACGCGCAAACACCTATCAGAAGAAAACTGTCATCAACATTTTGCAGGACCTGCTCAGTCAGTCCTCGCTGAAATTTGAAGAGAAGTATAACACTGTACTGATCTACGACAGCGCCGCTATTGCTACTATGAATACCATACAGCAGGCAGAAGAGAAGATCACATTAACCGGTGCGGTAAGCGATAAGAATGGTCCGCTGATCGGTGCTACTGTTATGATCAAAGGTACCAGCAACGGTACAGGTACTGATGCTTCCGGACAATTCAAATTGTCAGTAACCGGCAGTAATGACATGGTACTTGTTGTAAGCATGATCGGTTTTAAAACACAGGAAATCCCTGTTGCTAATCAGCGTAATTTTCAGATCGTGCTGGTGGAAAATAGTATGAACCTGAACCAACTCGTAGTAGTAGGTTACGGTACACAACGCAAGGCTACCGTATCTGGCGCTGTTGCTGATGTGAAGCTGGACAAACTGACGTCACGTTCACTGAATAATCCGGCTGAAGCGTTACAGGGTAAAGCTCCTGGCGTCATCGTACAGAATAATGGCGGCGATCCTACGTCTAATCCTACTGTCTACATCCGTGGTATGGGTGGTATCAATGGTGAACAGGCACTGTATATTGTAGATGGATCTATCTATACAGGTGGGCCTATCAATCCAAATGATATCGAATCTATCAACGTATTGAAAGATGCAGCGGCTGCTATTTACGGTGCCCGTGCTTCTGGTGGTGTGATACTGATCACTACTAAAAAAGGTAAAGAAGGCACCGCCACTGTTACTTTGGATGCAAAAACTGGCTGGCAGTTCGCTGCTAAAAAGCTTGACCTCCTGAATGCAAAACAATTTGCTGATGTAGAGAACACCGCATATGCTGCTGCCGGTACACAGCTGGCGGATGCTTTTGATGCCACCAGGTATCCCGACGGACAAATCACCCGTACAGACTGGCAGGACGAGATTTTCCGCACCGGCAAGATCCAGGATTACAATGTGGGTGTAAAAGGCGGTAATGAGAAGAACAGATATTATATGGGATTCGGCTACCGCCGCAATGAAGGTATCCTGCTGAACACACATGCTGAACGTTATACTTTCCGTATGAATTCAGATGCGCAGATAAAACCCTGGCTGAAAATTGGAGAGAACCTTTCCTTTACTTATACTAATGGCAATGGCGCTAATACCACCAGCCCTTATACTGGCGCAATCTTTACTGCATTAGGATATCCACGTCATATTACTCCACGTACTCCCACCGGCGCTTTCAGTGGTATGCCAATTGATTATGCAGGTTCTTACGGAGACCTTGCCAATCCGGTTGCTATCCTGACGCGCATGGATAATAAGACACCGGAAACTGCTATCGTTATCAATCCTTATGCGGAATTGTCGCTAACAAAGGACCTGGCGTTCCGCTCTAACTTCTCCTTTACCAAATCATTCAGTGACCAAAAAAACTTTACAACACGCGCACTTGAAATTGGTAAGATAAATACCAGCAATGGCCTGACTGAAAACACCGGTAACTACACAAACCTGCTTGCAGAACAAACACTGACATACACCAAACAACTTGCGGGCGTTCACAATATCACGGCTGTAGCAGGTTACTCTTATCAACATGAAGACGAGACGTACCTGTCAATATCAGCCAGTAACTTCGGAGACGAAAGAGATGTTTATCGCTATTTCGACAATGCTGCTACATGGGCCAAGCCTTCCAGTGGCAGGGCACAAAAAGCAATGGTATCTTACTTCGGCCGTGTGAACTACGATTATAAGAACAGGTACCTGCTCACATTACTGGGACGCCGTGACGGTAGTTCACTCGTTGGTCTTGAGAACCATTTTGAAAACTATTATTCTGTTTCCGGTGGATGGGTATTGACAGAAGAAGATTTCTACCAGAAGAATGACATCCTCAATTTCATGAAATTCCGCGCCAGCTATGGCCTGTTAGGTAACCTGGGAAGTCTTCCGGCCAATGCTATCAACATCAACCTGAAGTCCGTTAATATTTACACAGGTGCTAATGGTAATCAGACAACCGGTCTTGCTGAAGATGCTTTGTCAAACCCCAATCTGAAATGGGCTAATTCCCGGCAGATCAACTTCGGTACTGATCTCGCTTTCTTTAAGAACAGCTTGTCGATCACCGCTGATTACTTCATAAAGACCACTGAGAACATGATCCTGCAGGTAGACCCGCCAAGTACTGCAGGTGTTAGCGCAGGCATGTTCAAAAACATGGGTGAAGCCCGCGATGCAGGTATCGAGCTGGGTATTGACTATAATGGCAGGATCGGAAAAGACTTTACTTTCAGCATCGGCGCTACGGCCACACATATCAAAAATGAACTGGTGGAACTGGAAGAAGGCAGAAATGAAGTTGTTACCTCCAATATTAACATTCGCAGTACGCTTACCCCGATCGTTACACGTGTAGGGCACCAGGTGTATGCTTATAATGTGATCAGAACTGACGGTATATTCCAGACGCAGGAAGAGATTAACAAATATGTCAACAAAGATGGCAGTCTGATACAGCCGGAGGCAAAACCAGGCGACCGTAAGTTTATTGATAAAGATGGTAACGGCGTTATTAATAATAATGACAGGGAGATCGTTGGCACGCCTTTCCCTGGGTTCACTTACGGCCTCAGTCTGAACGCCAGCTACAAGGGATTTGACCTGAATGTGTTTGGACAGGGTGTACAAGGTAATAAACTGTTCAATGCTCTGAAATATACCAATATGAACCCCAGCATTGGTACCAATTATAACATGCTGTCAGGTATCCTGAATGCATGGACTCCACAGAATACCAACACCGATGTAACCCGTATTATATCTACTGATAAGAATGGTAACTACGGTAATACTTCCGACTGGTATATTGAGAATGGCTCTTATCTGCGTATCAGGAACATCACACTGGGTTATACATTGCCAACCAACCTGACTAACCAGGCACATATCGGCGCTGTAAGATTATATGTAACTGCCACTAACCTGTTCACCATTACCAAATACACCGGTTACGATCCGGAGGTAGGTATGGACGAACTGGGTATTGACAAAGGCCGTTATCCACAAGCCAAGAATGTGCTGATAGGCTTGAACGTTAATTTCTAATACACACTAATGACGATTACAATGAAGCAACTAATAAAACATATCACCCTATCCCTGGCAGGTCTTTCCCTGCTGGCGGCCTGTAATAAAAAGCTGGACATCACACCGGAAGGTGCGCCCACTACGGGCAACTTCTGGCAAACAGAAACAGATGCTGTTGCCGGCGCCAACGCAATGTACAACCTCTTTGATGACGAGAACTTCTATGGCCGCGGTTACTGGTGGTTTATCAACGCAAGTGACGATATGGTGACCGGTCGTGTAAAAGCGGAAGGCGACAACATCAAAAACTTCAATAGCAATTTCATTGGTGGTTCTTATACAGAAGGCCAATGGAAAATGAGATACATCGTAATCAAACGTGCGAATGATGTGATCATGCATGTGCCTTCCATCGACATGGATGCGAAACTGAAGAACCGCCTGTTAGGTGAAGCTTATTTTCTCAGTGGCCTGATGTACTTTGAGCTGGCCTATACTTATGGTGATGCCCGTGCAGGTGTGCCTATCGTAAAGCGTGACAGCCTTACCGGCGATAAACCTATTCCGCGTGCCGCCAATGTTAACCTGGTATATGAATATGTAGAGCAGGAACTGAAACAGGCTGCTGCCTTACTGCCTTACTTTGATGAATACAGCAGCGATGAATATGGCCGTCCGCATAAAACTGCGGCTTATGCTTTCCTCAGTAAAATGTTTCTTTACAAAAAGGACTATGCCAATGCTGAAAAGTATGCCGATTCAGTTATCCTGAGTGGCAAACATAAACTCCTGGACAACTTCGCAGATGTGTTCACTATTGCTAACAACTGGACCGGTGAATACATCTGGTCTGTATACTCCAACTCTAAAGGTCCAAGCGGCTGGGGTAGTATTCTGCCAGGCGTTATGCTGGAAAATAAAGGCTGGGGTAAATACAATGGTTGGGGATATTATATGCCGACCAAAGAACTGTACGACTCCTACGAACAAGGTGACAAAAGAAGAGAGGCCACTATCCTCAAACCAGGTGATGCCTTCACCTTCTACGGAGAAGATATGGAATATGCTTCTACCAACAGCCTCTCCGGTTACCAGTTCCGCAAGTATATGGAGCCGTTCACCTACCCTGCCGGTGCACATCTGAGTCCTAACGGCGATCATCCTACTACTGATCTGAACCTGCCACTGCTTCGCTATGCAGAAGTAATACTGATCAAAGCAGAAGCAGAACTCATGCAAAGCAAAAATGCAGATAAAGAAATCAATATGATCAGGCATCGTGCTGGTCTTCTGGATGTAACCAATGCCAATATGAATGAGCTGAAAAAACAACGCCGCTCCGAGTTAGCCGGTGAGTGGGCTAACCGTCACTTCGACCTCGTTCGCTGGGGTGATGCGCAAGCTGCCTATGCTAAACCTTTACATGGCTTCGGCGGTACTGAAATATGGCCTGCCCGTACCTTCAATCCTGCGATACATAATGTATGGCCGGTACCAAGAAGCGAGGTGACCAGCAGCAGCGGTATCGTAAAACAGAATGCCGGCTGGGAATAACAGCTTTTCAATTTATTAATTAGGAATTAAGGGCCAGGAGTATTAATATTCCGGAGCTTAATTCCTTTTTTTGATATTTAATTTTCGAGAACACATGCTTAGACAGACATTTCTTGGCCTTTCTCTTTTCACCACCCTCACCGCCGGGGCTCAAACCAGCGCATACAGCACATTGAGCGCCCATGCGCATAATGACTATGAGCACCCTGTTCCTTTTCTGACCGCTTATCACCGTCATTACGGCTCTATAGAAGCCGATGTTTTTGAACGGAACGGCCAACTATTCACCGCACATAATGAAGAAGACATCCGTCCGGAACGCACACTGGAGAAGTTATATTTAACCCCTCTGCAGGAGTTGATCCGCAAAAATGGTGGTACTGCTTTTAAAAATAGTAAGGATACGTTACAGCTGATGATCGACTTTAAGACCACCGGCGTACCGACACTTAATGCCTTAGTGAAAATACTGGAACATTATCCGGAGATCACTAATAACCCTACCGTTATTATCACTATCAGCGGCGATCAGCCGATCCCTGCACAATGGGAGCAATACCCTGCCTTCATCCATTTCGATGGTAAGCGCGGAGGAACTTACACGTCCGCACAGCTCAAACGCATTCCTATGTACAGTGTTGATGTGAAAGCATTCACCAACTGGAATGGAAAAGGACTGATCGTTAAAGCTGAACGCGATAACATCCAACGCTGGATCGATAGCGTACACCAGACTGGCAAGAAAGTGCGTTTCTGGGGTACGGCTGATAATGTGAATACCTGGAAGACACTGATGAACATGGGCGCCAATTATATTGGTACTGACCTTGTAGAAGACCTTGCAACCTTCCTCACTAACAGAAAAAATCTCGAATATAACGGCACTACCACTCCGCATACATTGTATCCTGCCCGTTATGTGAATAACGATAGCTATGATAAAGTTAACAATGTCATTCTCCTGATCGGTGACGGTATGGGATTAGCGCAGATCTATGCTGGGTTCACCGGCAATCGAGGTCAGCTGAACCTGTTACAGATGCGCAACATCGGCTTCTCGAAAACGTATTCCGCGGATAGTTATATCACCGATTCGGCTGGTGGCGGCACTGCTATGGCTACCGGTCATAAGACCAACAACCGCTACATCGGCGTAGATGCCACTGGTGTTCGTCTTGCTGCTATTCCGGATATCATTGCACCTAAAGGATATAAGAGTGCACTGATCAGCGCCGGTGATATTACCGATGCTACTCCTGCTGCTTTCTATGGTCATGTACCGGAAAGATCTTTGGAAGATTCTATTGCTACCCACTTCCTTTCCAGCCCTGTCAGCATCATGATCGGTGGTGGCGCGAAGCACTTTAATGAGCGTAAAGATAAACTGGATCTTGCGGCACAGTTAAGGTCCAAAGGCTATGTATTCAGCACCAGGCTGGAAGACCTTGACACTATCCGCTCTTCCAAATACGTTGTGCTGGATAAACGTGCAGAACTGTCTATGCTTACCGGTAGAGGCAATTTCCTGACACATTCTCTCGAAAAGAGTATTGCAACTTTACGTCAGAACAAGAAGGGATTCTTCGTGATGGCGGAAGGCGCACAGATCGATTATGGCGGGCATGTTAACAACATGTCGTATGTAACGACTGAGATGATGGATTTTGATCAGGCTATTGGTGCGGCAATGAAATTCGCGGATGAAGATGGGCATACATTAGTGATCGTTACTGCCGATCATGAGACGGGTGGATTATCTTTATTAGACGGTAACATCTCCCGCGGATATGTTGATGGAAATTTCAGCAGTAATGATCATAGTGCGATAATGGTACCGGTGTTTGCTTATGGCCCGCATTCAATGGATTTCAGAGGCGTGTATGAGAATACGGAGATCTTTGCGAAGATCATTGCGTTGTTGAAGTAGGTATTTGTTTACAAGGGTTTAAGGTGGGAGCGCTGGCTGTAGTTCTTTGAAGTTCCTTCATATTTAGCGTTGGTAAGGCGTGTTTGGCATTAGCTATCTGTTAAACGCCTGGTGCGTCGCATCAGCGTACTTCAAATAACTAAGGCCAGCGCATCCCACCTTAAACCCTTGCTGCTTCCAGACATCCACTTATAATTAGACTTCAATCACTATAGGCTGATCTGGATTTATATTCATTTATTGTTTCCCTTGTGACTTCTTGCTCTGGAGATTTTCATTCCTGATAGCTGCCTGCTTCTATTGTTTCTTAAATCTCTCCAATACCCTTTTCCTGTCTCCCATGTGTGCGCCTAAGTGCTTGTATACGACCTTTCCGACATACTTGCGTACATCCTTTTTCAGGGATGGCATATCCAGTTCATCTTTGGTGCTACCACCAAACTCTAAGGGTTCACCTTTAACAGATGCTATCAATACTAACTGCCGGCCTATTCTCTTCCTGCTTACTTTTAATTCTACTCCTTCTTTTTCTCCTGCCGCTTTAAATGCATCCTGCATTCCTTTCAGGACGCCGTCTACCAGCGATCCACCGGATTGCGTGCTATCATTGTTGGCAAACGACCTTATATAAGGCTCGGGATAGTTTGTGTAGATATGATGGTACCTGATGATGATATGGTAGATATAACCGTTGATGGCTGTTTTTAATTCCAGGGCAAGCCAGGAATCCTTTTTACCATAGTCGTGCTTCTCCAGTATATTATTGAATAGTTCCTTTAGTCCTTTTTTGTAATAGAATACATTACGCTGTAATTCTCCCCTGTTGTCAACACTGATGATCTTTAAACCTGCATTCAGGTATGCCAGCTGCTGGAACATGATGTTCATGGGGATATATGAGACATGACTTTCACTGAATATGTTGTCGTCCAGCTGGAAATCGAGCTTAATGCCGTTAGGTTCTTCCGGTGAACATGGCGTAACTGTGATATCAAATGCGCCTGACTCCGATGCCAGTACATGCCTTTCCGGATTGGATACGATCCTTAACAGACAGGCATTACTGACGCCCAGCAGCATACCGATCTTGAAATTCTTGGGAGATGCAACATGATGCATCAATGCGATCTCATGCAAAAGCTCTTCTGTTGACAGACCTGATATGACGATGCTGATGTGGTTGTCCGGATTGAAGGTGACTTCAATGGTATTAATGCCGGTAACGGTTTCCAGGTATTCTGAAATCACTATTTTTAGTAACCGACGGATGCCGTAACTGTTGGTCGATCCCAGATACATGGCTGGTCGTCTCCGGATAGATTCAATGATACTGAGGCCTGGCTGTCCGTTCATACATGAGCATTTTCTGCAAATTACTTTAATCGGAGCAGATTACTTCATGTCGTACCTGAAGCTATCTACGGGCCAGGGAAGCTTGCCCCTACCATATGTCATTTAAACTTGTTAACATCGTATCAGTAGTTTAATTTTATATACAGATAATCAGATTTTTAATTTTTAGTTCAGTACCCCAAAACGCCATGGCATTTCCTCCCATGTGGCGTTAACATTAGTTTAAATTGTAAAAACGATGCCCCATGAGCCCCAAAACACTCATTTCGGAAGCACCACCAACAACGGCTACTGTCCCCTGTGAAGAAGCCATCAACGAAAACCTAGCCAAAGGACTTGCTGTCAATGAAGAAGACTATGCGATCATTGTCGGCGTAAGTCATTATTCCAGTCTGGCGCCATTGGAAGGCCCCATTACAGATGCCTGCCGGTTCAGGAACTGGCTCATCAAAGCAGATGGCGGCAACCTCCATCCGCAACATGTGTTCTTTATTCCTTCAGCTCCCGGCAGTAATGCACCCGATCAACTGGCTATTGATAAGGCGCTTTCAGATATTATCCAGATGGCAGAAACCAAGCCTGCACGCCGCCTGTATTTTTACTTTTCCGGGCATGGGTTTGGTGCGAACTGGGAAGTGAACGGCATGTGCCTGCCTATATGGTCTCCCAGCTTCTATAATGCCGCGCTTTCCTCTAAAGCTTACCTGGACCTGCTCGTAGAAAAAGACCTCTTTAAAGAAGTCTATTTCTTCCTGGACTGCTGTCGCGACAGAAAGATCAATACCAAACCGTTGCATTCTATGCTCGGCGGTCCCAGACCGGGAGGCGCTAATACGATGGCAGTAGTCATGTATGCATCTGAATACGAGAATCCGGCGTGGGAAGGTATGATGAACTCCAACGGCAACCTACAGGTACATGGATATTTTTCGAGGGCTTTGCTGGAGGCGTTAAATGGCGGTGCTGTTAATACCAACGGAGACATCACTATTACCAGTTTCCTGGACTATGTGAGGGAAAAGACAGAAACATATGCCAAAGAAAGAAATCATACGCAAACGGTACGGTCAGATATCCGTAATAACAGTTACGGGTTAGATTATGTGATCCATAAGACCGGTAGAACGCCGGGCACCGTATTGACCATACAGTTCAAGACGGCTGGGGACATTTCCCTGGAAGGACCGGACCTCAGTAATATTAAATCCGGCCCTGTGCAGGCCGGTGATTCCTGGCTGGTGCCATTAGGCAAAGGCTATCACCAGATCACAGATAAAGTCTCCAACAGGTCTTCATTCATAACCATTGATGGTACCCTAAAAACTATGACATATGAATTCTAGTACCCCTGTGTTTAAACTGTCCGTTACTGCTGTCGGCGTGATGTCCGACTTTGCGCATATCACGGTGTATAACGGCGTCCTGGAAGATATTGCCAGGGGATATGAGCAACTGAACCTTACACTGCCGGCGGGACTTTATAGCATTACGCTTAAACTGGATGGGAATATCATCAAAGAACATGTCCGGCTTACAGAAGATACACATTACGAGATCCCTACTCCTCCGGTATACTCTTCTTTGGTGGCCGACCGCTTTGAATCATCTCACGAATATTATACACATAATGCTGAACGCTACAGCCGTGAAACCACTGTGCAAACTGATACTACGGAGGGCGGCGCTATCTTTCTTTTTTTCCGGTATACTGACGTTGATAAACGGAAGGAATTAAATACCGAGCAACATTCATTGGGAGAAGGGTTCTCACTGCTGGATGCAAACCGGAAGGTGTTATTCCAGCTCCAGGGCAACAACATCAGCGAAGATACCGATACCGGCTGGATGGCTTTTCATGCGATACTTCCTGTAGGCATTTATTATCTGCACTACAGCGGGCATCAGTTCGGGGAGGATATTGGC
The DNA here is from genome assembly GCF_003182155.1 of Chitinophaga sp. S165. GTDB lineage: Bacteria > Bacteroidota > Bacteroidia > Chitinophagales > Chitinophagaceae > Chitinophaga. Next base: position 39,125 of record NZ_QGTG01000007.1, on the reverse strand, counting down.
AGCGATCATGATCTTCCTCCGAGAGAAATTCCGCTACAGGTATTCAAGAGCAGCGATAAACTACAGGGCCTTGCTGATAAATACTGGCAGACGCAGGTTTTCCTCACTTTCGGCTATGGCCCTATTTTCCCTTCCATGAGCATCTTCATTGCTCCGAGGAAGCAGGGATTCATTAATAATGATGAGAACAATTACCGCATAGACGGTCTCCGTCATAAATTTCACAATGGCGTTTTTATCTTACCGGAGAAGGTGCTACTTGAGTTTGAGCAGGGACAATGGGCGGCGCCCATGAAAGGACTGCTGGCTGCGTATGTCTATTTCAGCAGTCCGGAAACCAATAATGAGCTGCTATTTAAGAATGTTACACAAGACCTGCCCGACCTTCTTGGCGCTGATACACCGGATGTAAAAGCTTTACAAGTCCTGGCGGCACAGTATTATCATGAGCAGGTGCCTGGCGTTACGCTTAGTCAGCCCTGCATGTTCCTGGCAGGCGTACGTGCGGTGATCAGGGCGTCTATTAAACATCCTGAAGTTATTGCAGACGACAGTCTGCTGGAGGACATTGCCGACAAACTTTATTGCGATATGGTATGGACATCTTATGTACCTGCGCCATTACCGGAAGCCCATGAGCAAATAGAAACTACTGCATCCAGCGATTCCCTGACATCTACTATTTACAATGCCGTAGAAAAGATCATTGGATATGGAAGCTCTCCTGAAGAGATCGGGGAACGATTGCTAAAGTCACAAACAGTCAGCACACTATTGTATTACATAGAAAAGCTGGATGATGATGTTGACATCAATGATCTGGCAAACAGGCTACAGATCCCGCCTAATGTGGTCAGGAAGACCATCAATCATATTCTGAAATTCTCCGACAGTATTAAAGACACGGAAAGTAAACCAGACCAGTTCAATAGCAGCAACATTAATAAACTGAAAAGCATCCAACAATGACACCACAAGGCTATGCACTGCATATTGGCTTGAATGCAGTTAATCCCGACAATTATGAAGGCTGGAACGGAGAGCTCTTCGCCTGTGAGAACGATGTGGCCGTTTATAAGGCCATCGCTGAAAAAGCGGGTTTTCAGTCAATCCATTCCTTGCTCACGGCAGCCGCTACTTCTCAGAATGTATTGCAGCATTTGCAGGATGCAGCTCGTTTGCTGCAGGCCGGTGATATACTGTTGCTTACTTATTCAGGACATGGCGGTTCACTTATAGACACAAACGGGGATGAAACGAACAACTTCGGCAGTATGGATGGTTTCGATGAAACCTGGTGCCTGTACGACAGGCAGCTCATAGACGACGAACTGTTTGATTGCTTCAGCAAATTCAAAGCCGGCGTACGCATACTGATCTTTTCAGATAGTTGTCATTCGGGATCTGTTTCCAGAAATCCGGCAGCCATCACCAATGCTTCTCGCACTGATACAGCTAATTATACACGCGCCCGTGTAGCGCCGCTGAATGTGTTAATGCGCACTTACAATAAACACAAAAGCGAGTATGATGGCATACAGTCACAACTCAAAGCCGGTAAGGACGACATAGCCGCTTATGTTGTGCAGTTTGGTGCCTGCCAGGACGATGAACTGGCGATGGAAGTATGGGGTAACGGCATGTTTACAGCGAAATTACAAGAGGTAATGAAGGAGGAGATCAATAGTTATAACGATCTGTTTATTGCTATAAAAAGGGGCTTTGCAGCCAATCAGCATCCGAACTTGTATCATTATGGGGATGAGGCTCTTAACTTCCTGGCGCAGGCGCCGTTTAGTGTGCAACCGCTGGCGGGTGTGAAGGAGTAGTTATTGCTGCCTGAATAGCAAACGTATTGTCAAACCGTCCTTGCTTTCAATACTCAGCTCTCCTTCCAGCTGTGCACTGAAGGTTTGTATCAATCTTACACCTAAAGACTTTCCCGCTGCAAAATCAACGTCAGCGGGAAGGCCTGCGCCGTTATCAGAGATCATCAGCAACAAATGTTCGGGAGCTACGTAGTCAAGGGAGATCGTGATACAACCAGCCCTGTCATCAGGGAAAGCATATTTGATCGCATTGGTGACCGCTTCACTCAGGATCAGTCCCATGGGAACTGCCTGGGATACATCCAGGTCGATCGGGGCAATATGCATATCGAAATAAATGCGGCGTACGCCGCGATAGCTGTCTTCCAGGTAATGCACCAGTTCATGGATGTAGGAAGGCATGTTCACGAGGCTGAGATATTCTGACTGGTAGAGCTTCTGGTGGATGAGCGAGATGGATTGCATACGGTGTGCGCTATCCTTGATAGCTGCCAGTGCTGCTTCGCTTTCCAGGAAATTGGACTGCGTGTTGAGCAGGCTCATAACGATCTGCAGATTATTCTTCACGCGGTGATGCACTTCTTTTATCAGCCATTCTTTCTCTTTCAATAGTCTTTGCAGCGAGACATTCTTGTCAGTGATCTCCTTCTGCTGCATAGCCAGTTGCCGCATGCTACGCTGCTTCAACCGGTAGCGGTTCACGCTGAGCAATAACAATAAGATCAACAGGATAATACTACCGAAGGTGACCCGTTTCAGGAGATTAGACTGTTCGATCTGTTTTTGTTGCAACTCGCTCTTTTGACGAAGCAGCAGGATATCCTTTTCTTTCTGGCTTGTTTCGTAGCGTACCTGAAGTTCTTCCAGTTGTCTTATCCGTGTAGCGTTAAAAATAGAGTCGCTGAGCCCCTGGAAGGTACGCAGGTGATTAATAGCCTGTTCATACCTGTTCAGTACTGAATCTGTTTTGAACAGCATGAAGTGAATGTCTTTCACTATAGATAACGGCATACGGCCAGGCGTAATGGTCAGGGCTGTATCAAGGTAGCCGTCGGCCTGTTGGTATTGTTCACGGTCGAGATAGAACTTGCCAATAGAGTAATAAGCCATTGCGGATATCTGGTTACCGGAACGGGTAAGGTTTTCCAGGTAGATCATTTCCCGGTAGTACTTTTCGGCCAGCTGGTATTGTTTTAACGCGGCATAACAATCAGCAAACGCACCGGCCATCAATTCTCTGTTCAGGGGTTCTTTAGGCGGATAATTCTTCATACTCCGGTTGAGTATCGTAAGCGCCTCCCGTGGCAGTCCTGCTTTTATCAGTTCTTTTGTGAGGAAATAATTGATCCGGCAGGCGTGCTCTTTGTCGGTATTCTTTTCGTGCTGGACCAATGCTTTTTTGTACCATTCGATGCTACGGTCGTGGTCAGTCAGCTGACTGTAAATAGTACCCAGTTTCTCATACGCATCGGGGGCGACGGTACTGTCGCCGGTATGATCAATGTATTGTACACACGCAATACCATAGGCCAGGGCTTTATTATAATCTCCACGGTACAGATTAATGTCCATGAGGGTGTAATAGGTATTTTGCAGATAGCGGTCGCCCTGTATTTTTTGTAGGTTCAGCACCTGTAAAAAACCATCTTCTGCCATGTTAAGGTTACCCTGACGCCGATACACTTCTGCTCTTGCTCCCAATACCCATTGCGCACGGGGATTGTCACGCAGCTGCTGGTATATGTCCAGCGCATTGGTCATATAGGTTATCTTCTCGGGAAATGTGCTGTCGCGATCAGGAATGCGATAGCCGAGATCAATCCACCAATCGGCTTCGTCAAAGATATTATTTTCTGCATGGTATTGGCGGATGACGTCCAGGTAGGTCTTTTTGCCTGCGGCAATATCGCCGGACTCAAAATGATACTTTGCTATCATGCGGAGGCTTTCCCGTTCACCCTTCTGGTATTTGAGGCTACGGCTTAATGCCCGGGCTTTATTGAACCAGCGCAGTGCGGAATCGAGGTCGGTTTGATTGCTGCCCGGCCGTTCCAGGTAGTCCTGCCCAACCAGCAGCGTGGCGTGCACGGAAACGAGGTCCCTGGGCGATTTCCTGATCATGTCGTTCACCTTGTCCAGCTGCCTGCCGGCAATAAAAGCTTTCACGGCAAGCAGACTGGCTTCTTTGCGCCCCTCGGCATAATCGATCTGGTTACTCAGCTGCCATGCCCAGGTGGACAATATTACCGCGGTATCCAGATCAATACGACGTTTCTCCGGCAACCAGATATACCGCATTCCCTGTTCGATCATGAGATCGACCAGGGCACTATCCTGTTGCGCAGCCCCATTGATCAGTCCCCATCTTTCCCGTATCGACATCTCCTTTTTTAACCGCGGCTGTGCCCTCAAAGCGAAACACACGAATAGCAGGAAACACACACAGACAATCTTCCTGAATAGATGCATTGGTCGGTATTATTAAAAAAAAATCCGGAAGCCGCATGAAGTAGCTTCCGGTTTTCACATAGTATCTTGAGCGTTATCGCTTCGATTTAAACTCTGAACCTTCTTTCCATTGGGGGAATTTGTCCTCATTGGACAAAGTTACGCCTACATCAAATAAAAACCGTACATCTTCTACCATTCCTGATAATTCCCAGCTGGGATCCATCTGATCAAAAGGAGAATGATAATGATCGCGGCCGTAGGCGGCGGCATGATCGGGGGCCCAGAGGGAGTCATGCGCCAGAGATTTTGTTCCGCTACCGGGATATAATGCCGGAATGCCCACTTTGGCAAAATTGAAATGGTCTGAGCGGAAGAACCATCCACCGGATGGGTTAGCTTCAGGCACCAGGTAACGGCCCTGTTTTTCGGCCGCTTTGGCTGCATAGTCGTCGAGGTCGGATTGTCCTTTGCCGATGATGGTAATGTCTTTAGTACGGCCGAAGAAGTTCAGGACGTCCATGTTGATATCAGCGACGGTCGATTTCACTGGGAAGATGGGATGCGCCGCATAATATTCTGAGCCCAGCAGGCCCTGTTCTTCTCCTGTTAACGCCAGGAATAAAATAGAGCGTTTAGGCGCCTCTTTCAGCTTCGAGAACGCCGTTGCCAGCTGCAGGAGGCCTGCCACACCGGAGGCGTTATCCAGGGCTCCGTTGTAAATAGAATCGCCTCTTACAGCTTCTCCTATACCCAGGTGGTCCCAGTGGGCGGAGTAGATAATGTATTCATTTTTCCTTTCTGAACCTGGCAGCAGGGCGGCCACGTTGTGGGAAACAGATTTCCGTGTCTTGTTCTTCAGTGCTAAAGAAGCGGTCACGCCTAAAGGCACCGCTTTGAAGCCAGGATGTTTTGCCTGGTCCATGACACTGTCGGGCACACCGGCCAGCTGGAACAGCTTTTTGGCGGATTCCTGGGTCAGCCAGCCTTCTATGGCCGCACGGCTCATGTTATTGTCGGCCGTTTGCAGGTCCAGTTTAGGCTTGGACCAGCCGCTGCGTACAACGGGCCAGCCGTAACTGGCGGGTAGCACATCGTGGATGATCAGGATGCCTGCAGCGCCCTGGCGGGCAGCCTCTTCGAATTTATATGTCCACCGGCCGTAATATGTCATGGTCCTGGTCTTCCCTTTGAACAGGGTGCTGTCGTAGAAGCCGGGATCATTCACCATTACCACCACTGTTTTTCCTTTTACATCCAGGTTGGCGTAATCGTTCCAATTGTACTCGGGCGCCACTATCCCGAAGCCTGCAAACACCATTTCCGACTTGTCTATGGCTACCCGGTCCTGTACACGTTTGGTACCGGCAACGTATTGGTCGAGATAGGTCAGCTTCAGTTCTCCTGTTTTACCGGCGATGCGCAGATCTCCCTCCGGCACAGACCTGATCTCCACCATAGGCACTTCCTGCAGGAAGCTGGTATCATTACCAGGCTGCAATCCTATTTCTTTAAACCGTTTGGTGAGGTATTCCAGCGTTTTATCCTCTCCGATAGTAAAGGGTTTACGGCCCTGAAATTCATCGGAAGCAAGTACGGAAATATCCTGGGCCAGTGCGGCGGAGTCTATGGCCTTAATGGCGGTTGAGTCTTCAGCGCTGGTTTGCCTGTTTCCTGAATTACAGGCAGCAGCGGCCAGCGTAGAAAAGAGTAACAGATTACGCAGGTTTTTCATGAGCAAGTTGTATTTACTTTAAAGATATTCAAATTATGTTCAAACTGTTTCTCTTCATAACTGTTGTTCGCGCTTTGAACAATTAATTATAAGTTTGCCGCCAAACCGGTCATTCGTTCTGTTAACAAATTACACGTTATAAAAGCAGCTATCAGCAGCTCCACAAATAACAATGGATCGATGTCCCCAATAAAATCTAAATTATGCCGCATTTCGGAGAAAGATTAAAAAGCGCGCGAAGGATAAAAGGCTGGTCCCTTCAGGATCTCGCCAACTATGCAGCTCATGCCGTGAGCAAACAGGCGTTGAGCAAATATGAGACGGAAGCGATGATGCCTTCGCGCAAAATATTGCTGCTGCTTTGCACCGCATTGGATGTAACGCCTAATTATTTTGAAACGCAGCCGGTGTTCAAGCTGCCGGTATTCGAGCTGCGCAAAAATACTTTGCCGGTGAAACAGGCCGAAAGTATCAAAGAGAAAGTAAAGCGTGCGATGGAGCTATACCTGCAGACAGAAAATTTATTAAACATCAAAACCAGGTTCAGCAATCCTATCAGACCTATTCCAGTACCTGACGAAGAAGCGGCTGCAGATATTGCAGACAAGCTGCGGGATAAATGGGACCTGGGACGAGGCGCGCTGCACAACGTGATAGGGATGCTGGAAAACAGAGGCATCCGCGTGATCCAGGTCACTTCACCTGCTATCTTTGATGGCGTAAGCACCTATGTAGGCAGAGCGCCTGTGATCGTACTGCACGAGGAGCGCCCAGCGGATATCAAAAGATATGCTGCCATGTATGAACTGGGGCAATTGTTACTGAATATCCCGGAAAACGCGGACAGGCATAAACTCTGCGAGATCTTCGCCCGTACGATGTTACTACCGGGAGATACTTTGGGTATTTTACTAAGCTACAAACGACAGGCTATCTCGCCGGGAGAATTGCTTTGTGTAAAAGAGCAGTATGGTCTTCCCATGCAGGCGGTGATGCACCAGGCCATTTTCAAAGGCATCATTGACAAGAAGAACGCACAACCCTTTTTTAAGCTTATAGCCGATAACAAGGATGAAACAGGGTTAGGGAATTATATGGGCACTGAGAAGAACTACCGTTTTGACAGAATGTTAGGCAGACTGGTGATAGAAGAGATCATTGACCTGGAAAAAGCGCTGGAGCTTACGGGGATGTCTGCAGAGGAATTGCAAAAGAAAGTGGAACTGTTTGAGCCGGCGCCGCAGGAAGCTGTGTAAACAAATATGTAAAATCAGATATGGGTCTTTTGTGCTGTGCACAGAAGGCCCTTTTTTTATTTTAAGTACGGGAAAAATCCCCTCCCGCTATCCGTCTATCTCCCATTGTCCCACCCTGGCGGACAGCCTACCTTTGAATTGAACGCAAGGCCCCGTACAGCTATTCATCACATTTAACAACGACAATTATGGACCCCACCTTTATCCAGGAATATTTCGACCGGCTCGACAAAAGAGCCATCAGGAAGATCATCGCAGCAGCCACTAAAGGCCAGGAGCTGCCTGTCACCATCCGGCCTGTCACCCCACAATTTAACCCCAACAAACAAACCGGTAAAAGAAGAACGTCCCGTTAACAGCGGGACGTTTCACGTTTGGCACACCGCGCTGAAAAACCTGCTAAAACAAGCTACACAAGGGACCGGTTATACCTTCCATGTCTCACCAGATCATTATGTAAGCGCCGGTTTGCAGAAAAAGATAATATGGACAAAAAAATAAAATATCTGCACAAAACCGTAAAGAAATTATGAGACTGGTAATATCGTTGCAGTACTGTGTTTTAATTTGGTAGTACGATGACCCTACCATTGTCCATTTCAACCCACATCGGTCAGCCGATACTGTTTACCCCCGGAATGCCTGAGGCCTATTCCAGCTACGCGCTGCAGGGCACGAAGCCTTTCTACGCGGTAAGCGACAGTTTTGGCTGCATCCTGTTCCAGCAGGTAGCGAACCATAGTTACAGTGCATGGGTGAGTCATTATATCATTAATAAACCGACAGCATTCAAAGTAAAAGGAAACGTGGACGACTTGCTGCTCCACCACACATTAAAGGGTAATATGTTTTATGAGCTGAACAGTCATGAAAGTGAGACCTTTCAGCACCATATGAATATTCTGGTAGCTCCCAGGCTTAAGCATGTAGTCCGTTTCAAGGCAGCGGGCGTATATGTAGCGCTGGACATACAGATCCCGGTGGAAGAGATGAAGAGCTACCAGGAAAGTTTCCCGGTAGTACAAGATCTACTCAATAAACTTGACAATGAAAATACCATTACGTTGTTGGACCAGCATATGATTGCCCATGAACGCCTTCGCAATATTATACAGGATATCACCGAACGCCAGTTACCTAAGGCTGCCAGCGAAAAATACAGAGAACAGAAAACCGGAGAACTCATCATTGAATCACTTGATATGCTTTCACGTTACCTTACAGATGCCAACGGCCTCAGTGCGGCCGACCATGAAAGAGGCCAGAAGACAGAGGTACATTTGCTGAAACATCTGCAGCAACCATCCCCGCCTACCCTCAAACAATTGGCCAGATTTGCCGGTACGAATGAAAAGAAACTGGAAGAGATCTTCCGGAGCCGGCACGGTATTACCGTATACGACTTCTTTCAGAATGCACGTATGCGGATCATATACCGCAAGCTCACAGAGACGTCTATGCCATTGCAGGACCTGGCGGAAGAATTCGGCTACACCGATTATTCCAGCTTCTCTTATGCCGTTAAAAAACGCTTCTCTATGAGTCCGCGGGAACTGCGAAAGAACAGTAGTATCAACTCATAGTTGATTTTCTCTCTTTCCAAAGTTTCATTGCGTCACTCCTAAAAACCCCCATCAGATCATGATGTAACTTTAAAACAGAAACAACAATATTATTCGTTTTCGTTGCCATAACGACCTATAATACGACAAGAACATTTAATGGTATATTGAGGAAAACAACGTCCTGGCTCTCTAGCCGGGACCATTTTTCTTACAATGTTACCAGTTCCAATATATCGCAACATATACCAATTACTATGACCACTCATCTCATTATTTGTAACTCCCCATTAACTTATTAACCCAGGTACATGAAACCGTTTAAAAGCACGCTTTTGTTTGTTACCCTATGCTTCCCCTGTTTTCATTTCGCCCTTGCCGCTGGTGGGGGCGACTTGTTTTCTGACAGATGGTCTATGCAGCCTGTTCCCCTTCAAACACGTTGGGCGGCGGACGTTTCTCCTGACAATGTTTTACCTGAATATCCACGGCCGCAGATGGTACGTTCGCAATGGCAGAACCTGAACGGCTTATGGGAGTATGCTGTTACCCGTTGGGATGACGATATGCCTTTACAATTTGACGGTGAGATCCTGGTGCCTTTCGCTATTGAGTCCGCGCTTTCCGGCGTACAACGGGCGTTGTTGCCTACGCAAAGGCTCTGGTATAAACGGTCTGTCAAAAAGCCGGATACCCGGGGCAGGAAACGCGTTCTCTTGCATTTTGGGGCGGTTGACTGGCGGGCAGCAGTCTACCTCAATGGGAAGCTTTTAGGGCGGCATATGGGCGGTTATCAGCATTTCTCGTTCGATATCACCGCTTCTTTGCAAGAGGGCAATAATGAGCTTGTAGTGAGTGTTCTTGACCCTTCCAATCTCGGGCCTAATCCCTGCGGTAAACAAACCTTACGCCCGCGGAAGATCCTCTATACGGCTGTTAGCGGGATCTGGCAGACGGTTTGGATGGAGACCGTGCCGCCGGCTTATATCAGCGACCTGTTTATGACACCGGACCTTGATGCCGCTTGCCTTAACTTGCGGGTCAATACTTCCGATACTGCGGGTAGTGTAGTTGAAGCGATCGCGTATGCAGGGACACAGGTTATTAGCCGTACTACCGGTCCTGCCGGCAAGATGCTGGACCTCGGTGTTCCCTTCGCGCATTTATGGAGCCCTGCGGATCCTTTTCTTTATCATCTGAAGATCCGCTTGCGACGCAACGGACAAGTCGTAGATTCCGTAACCAGCTATTTCGGGATGCGGAAAATTGCTGTTCAGAAAGATAGTACCGGTATGCCACGGCTCTTCCTCAATAATAAGTATACCTTCCATTTAGGTGTGCTTGACCAGGGATACTGGCCGGAAGGCTTGTACACCGCCCCTACCGATTCCGCGCTTGTCTTTGACATTAGGATGATGAAGGATATGGGATTTAATACTATCCGTAAACATGTGAAAATAGAGCCTGACAGGTGGTATTATCATGCAGACAGACTGGGCATGCTGGTATGGCAGGACATGGTGCCTTGTGCGGATGAAGACTTCTACTCTACTTCACAGTTTGAACAGGAGAACGCCGAGAACCTTTATCAATTGCATAACTTCCCGTCTATTGTAATGTGGGTGCTGTTCAATGAGGGATGGGGCAAATACAATCAAAAGAATCTCACGGAGTGGATGAAACAATCCGATCCCTCCCGGATCATAAACGGCCATTCCGGTGAGAACCTGGATGAATATAGCGACACACCTATCCGCGACCGGTGGATCAGCAGTGATGTGGCAGATGTCCATTATTACCCCGGGCCGAATATAGCACCTTCCCTGCCCGGCAAGGCAAGGGTACTGGGCGAATGGGGCGGAGTTCGGGTGATCACGCCGGGACATCAATGGGCGCCGAAAACAGGCTGGGGATATGTGGAGGTGAGTGCGGCTAGGTTTGCAGAGCGGTACCGGTATATGATGGGAAGATTAAAGACGTACGAGCAACAGGGATTGTCCGGTGCCATCTACACACAACCTTATGATGTGGAGTCTGAAGAAAACGGGTTTATGACCTACGATAGGAAGGTGATAAAGCTGAGTGCCGATTTCCTCAAAAAAGAAAACAGCAAATTATTATATTGATATGAGGAGTCTTACCTCCCGGATAAGACTCCCTGAAAAAAGCCTACCAGATGGTAGTCGTTAAATTCGATGTTATTACACATGGATAAAATGCGCCACCTCTTCCTACAATAGCCATACCTCCTCTTTTCGATGGTTTTCGGCGACTCCATATGTGCCGGCCTGGCAATGAAAGGTATCTCTTTCCAAAGCGAAATACTTAGGAGATAGGTATAAAAATTGCATTGGATCATCCTGATCTACTAAGCAGCCCCACCAGCTCATGGCCTATTTTAAAGCGACTCCAAACTTTATGAAATACGTAATTATCTTTCTTCTCTGCTTTCATATTTCGTTCGTAAACGCCCAAAAACCTCCTATTAACAACTTCACGTACAAAGGATGGGAGATGTTGTTAAACTATCATATATCCGATGACGGTAAATACGTCTGGTATACTTATGGTTCCGAGGTTACCGGTATCACGTTGGTAGTACGTTCCATTCATGGCAACTATTCCAAGTTATTTACCGGCGTATGGGATGCCACCTTTACGTCAGACAATCAACACCTGGTATTTAATTCCCCCAATGGCCTCGGCATCCTGACATTAGGTGCATCGACTATACATTATCTACAGCGGGTCAATGGTTATACAGTCCCGGACAATGGCAACTGGCTGGCAGCAAAGCTAGCAGATACGCTATTGCTGAAAAATCTTCATACTAAGCAGGAACGCCGCTATGTTGGCGTAACGACTTATCTGTTTAATAAAGCCGGGAATGTGCTGGTATATTATGCCAACGACATCCTGATGTGGACGGATCTTACAACTGATCACTCCCGGCCTGTTACCTTAGGAGATCAAATTAGCAACATTACTTTTAATCATGCGGATACTGCTATTGCGTTTACGGACAGTAGCCATATTTACTATTTCGGAAAAGGCATGGACAGCGCGAGGCAGATCCGGCTGGCAGGTTTGAGACCTGGTACTACATTCCTCCCTATGCCCTTACAATTTAGCACTGATGATAAACTATTATTCCTGAAGGTTGCTTATGAAAGAGTGCCTGTCCCGAAGCAGTCCAAGCAGCTACCGAATAAACTACACATCTGGGACTACAGGGATACACGTCTGCCTTCCCAGGAGGCACCTGATCCTTATCGCCCTATATCTGCAGTTGTTCCAGTAGGCGGAGGTACCGTTATCCAACTTGAGAATGCAGACACTATCTTATCTGGACTGCCGGGAAATCAATATGCCCTGGTATCGAACATAGTGGATGAGGAAGATGCATACTGGAACCCGAAGCAGGTAAAAAGTTATGATCTCATTTCGCTGACAAACGGCACGCGCAAACATGTGACATCTTCTGCGCTGGACGTAGCGCTGTCTCCGGCAGAACATTACGTCAGTTGGTTTGATCCAGGCACTCAACACTACTTTACTTATCAAATTGACAAAGGGATTATCAGAGATATATCTTCCAATGTTTCAACTACGCTGACCAATAAACATCTTAGCAGTGCCGAGATACGGCCCTATGGATCCGCGGGCTGGCTATCCGGAGATCAGCGACTGCTTATCTATGATGAATTTGATATCTGGCAATTAGATCCGAATGCCAGCACACCTCCTCTTAATATCACTGAGCATTATGGTCGGCGGTATAAGACAATTCTCCGGGTAGTATATCCACAGCAATTATCCCTGTTGCGCGAACATGATCCTTTGCTGGTCAGCTGCCTTGATAGTAATAAGTATAACGGCTTTATGCACATTAAAGCCGGGGTTAATAACGCACCACATCCCGCCAACATGGAGCCCGCCGTATATCATTTCCCGGCCCTGGTTGTTTTTGAGCCTCCTGCTCCTGCCAAAGCAAAGACCACAGATGTTTACATCCTGCAAAGACAAAGCCCCACCCAGGCGCCGAACCTTGTTACTACTACTGACTTTAAAACATTCAAACCACTTTCCGATATCCAACCGCAGCAGTCTTACAACTGGCTGACAGCAGAATTGGTCCGCTGGCCAATACCGGGAGGGACTACCGGCACCGGCATACTTTACAAACCGGAGGATTTTGATAGTACCAGGCAGTACCCAATTATATTCAACTATTATGAACAAAGAAGTAATGAACTGTATCTCTTTCCGCATGTAAGGCTGAGCAATGGTACCTTAACCATTGCCTGGTATGTCAGTAACGGATACCTTGTTTTTGTTCCTGACATCTATCGACCCACTGGCCAGAATGGCACCGCTATTCTTAACACCGTTGTATCTGCAGCTCAGTACTTATCTGCCCGGCCTTATGTAAATGCGAAGAAAATGGGCCTCCAGGGCCACAGCTTCGGTGGATATGAAACCAATTACATCATTACGCATACTAATATCTTCGCTGCCGCACAGTCCTCCGCTGCACCTGCAGAACTATTTGGTCTACATGGTGGGATAGGATTCGGGGGCAAAAGCTATCATTACATATCTGAACAAGGGCAACTTAACCAGGGAGTACCTCCCTGGGAGAACCCGAACCTTTATGTGCAGACCTCTCCTGTGTTATTTGCTTCGAAAATCAACACGCCTTTATTAATGATGCATAATAAAGGCGATGGTGCTGTGCCGTTTTCACAGTCGGTGGCATTGTTTACAGCATTGAGGAGGTTAGGCAAGCCGGCATGGGTGCTTGAGTATGAGGACGAAGGGCATGTGTTGTTCGACCCGAAGTGTCAGTTGGACTTTAGTATTAAACAGCAAGAGTTTTTCGGTTATTATTTAAGAAACCAAGCTGCTCCCATATGGATGCAACAATAAAAGATCATCAGTGAATGACAAAAGCCAGACCCAATAGATCGAGTCTGGCGTAACTGCAATTTTCTTATGTTCCAATTATTGTTAATTTTTCAGGTAGGCCCGAGCTGCTCCGACTTCTGCTTCCTGTCCATCTCGTACTGCCTCTGCAATCGCATCTAAAATCGGTTTTCCTACCTGTTGGTTATCGACTTTGGGTTTGTCTATAAATTGGCCATTATCATATATAAGATTCGGATCAGAAATTTTCAACCCACAGAAGACTGCGCCTCCTGTGCAAAGAACGTTAATAGTACTACATTCCACCTCCACATACTTGGAAGGATCGTTGTACTGACCAGCAGTACCTGTAAAAGAAAAGCACCTATCGGCCCATCTTACGGTTGCCTCAACATGGGTCACGCCCAGACTGCTGGTAACTAAAGTGTGTTTTTGAATATCGCTTTTCACTGTTGTTGCTGCAATCATTTTGTTCAGCGTATATTTCCTGGCTCCAAAAGCCATTAATCCACCAACAATTGCAACCAATGCAATTAATACAAGAAGAATTTTTCCAGTTTTCATAACTGATAATTTAATTTTGTTGTGATGTGTTGCCTACTCTTTTCTGATGGTTTTCGGCGTTCCCATTAGCATTGACCTTTTTTGACCATTCTATTGAAGCTACAGTAAGGGCGTATGTGACAGATAGAAGGGAGTAACGAATTATCCGGCACATGGGTTGGAACATGACAGTATCGAATAAATGTAATCCTTATACTTCGGAAAAAATTTGGACGTAAAGAATAAAAGCCTTCCTAATCGGAAGGCTTAAATAGTTAGAATAAATAGGTCAGTAAAGTTTGAGAGATTATCTTTATTAAGAGTTTATAACCTTCTTCAATGAATCCACACCTACGCCTCCGATCACAATCTGTTTAAACTCCTTTTTCTTATCGTATATAGCAAGATATGGGAAGCCAGGCGCTTTATAGTAAGTAAAGAAAAAACCACTTACATCCTTTCCGATGGTTATATTCTTGTATTTATCCAACTTAAATAGCGTATCATAAAAATGAATTTCCTTAAAATCTGCCATAGTTGCCATGTAAAAACGAACATTCTTTAGCTCGCTCATCCGTTGAGTAATCTCTCTCGTAAAAGCCTGGCAATAAGGACAATCTGGCCCAAAGAAGAATAATACCACAGGCTGCCCTTTAGGAATCTTTGCGGTATTAAATTTCACAGTGGTATCCAATAACTGAATATTAAACGACGGTAAGTCTCTATCAATTCCAGGGGGTAATGCCCGACTATGCTTTGTGCAACTGATTATTCCAGCTAAAGCTATGACTAACAAAAATGATCTCATTATTATGCAATTTTATTATTGGCTGCCTTCCAGATATAATCCAGGAGCAATAAACCAAAGGAGAAAAATATTAATATCGGTAACATCTGGAACCGCAAAGCGATCTGGGAAGCGAATACGCTAAATCCGAAATTCACTATCCAGAGGCCAAATGCCAGTAACAACCCTATCGACAGCGTTCTATTATGTTTGATCCCGTGTAATACCACAAACCCTACCAGACTAAATAGGAATACCACATTCATCACCCCTACGAGAATAGGATAAAAGTTCAGTACCGTTACTTTCAAGTCCTTGAAATGCGTCTTGAGCTTGCGGGATTCATAACCAAACCACATCTGCCCCATCGGAGCAATACTGTCTTTACCCATGTTGTATGTATCCAAGAACTCTACAGGAGGTGCATAGTACTTCATTGTGTTAGGTAGTAAATAGTACTTCGCAAATGTTGTGGGATATTGTTTGATCAGATAAGCACCATATTCGGCCAAAATGGGACCGACAGTAGCCCACTTCTTCAAAATATGCGCATTCGGTTCCTTTGCAGACTTAAGCATCATATATTGTTGCAGCGGAGACTTAGGATCCCACATGTACCACGTATTAGCAATAAACATCTCCTGCTGGTGCATATAAAAGTTCCTGGTAGTATCAAAGTAAGTCCGCACCATTTTATCCAGCTGCTTAAACTTAGCCGGCATAGGAGGAGGTGGTTCGTCCTGCACAAAACGATAGGCATACAAGGCATTATTAGCCATCTGCCAGCCGCTAAAAGGCGAGAACTGCCGGATACCTGTTAGCCGGTTATATTGATTACTGGTATGATATACGAATCCCGCAATGAGAAGAACACTGGAAAAAATCCCTACCACTTTCATCTTCCAGGGCTGCCGGCTGATAATAAAAGCTAGCGCAGCCACAACCGGATAGAATAGCGCATTATACCTCACTGTAAATGCTAACAGGATAATAACGGCATGTAGTATGATCAATCTCTTTTCTGGCCGGTGCAATATCCAGAGCAATAACGTGAACCATATGAGGCTTAAACTCAAAAATAAAGCATCGCTAGATACATAATTACTGATATAAAGGAATACTGGATTAAACACCATGCCAACAAACAACAGCCCGAAAATAACCTTTCCTGGTTTATAAAAGTATGCCAGCGTAAATATCAGGAACAAGGCACTGAATTGTAGCAGTAGATATTGAAATGCTACCAATGCCGTATCGGATATTGTAAGCGTACTAAAGAAACGCAGGAATTTAGAATAGCCGATCGGATAGGTATTTATATTGAAATTCCCATAAGCAGATTCCAGGTATACATAAGAGTCTCCATCAATAAATCCTGCTGAAGGGTATAGATGTTTAAAGATAAAAAACTGTACAAACGCAGCTAAACAAGCAAACCAAACCAACGCTTTGTTCCAGGGCAGGTCCCATAGGAACTCCTTAAATGAAGGCACACGTTCAGATACTGCAGCCGAAGGTGGCACATCCGTGGATTTCTGTTCGTGGTACTCCTGTTCGGTGTTGATCGCCCATATATTATCTTTCGTATTAATTCCTTCTATGATGTTATCTATTGCTACCATTGCGGTCAGCATAGAATGATCTGCATTATTGTATTTATGCATGCCATTGCGGCCAACCAGGAATAAATTTTCCAGTTTGTCTGTATAAGCCCTTACCTCGTCAAAGTGTGCATAGGCTCCAAAATAGGCAGGATAGGTCTTTTCTACTCTCAATACGGTACTGTCCAGGACATTCTCGTGTGAGGCCAATCCGATCTTTTCCAATTCCCTGATGGCCAGGGCCGCAATTTCAGTATCCGGCAGTTTCCAGAACTCATCCGTCTCAATACAGAAGAACTCCATTCCCACCCAGGCGGTATCAGGATCTGCCACCATATAAGGGCTCCAGTTATTGAATAACTGCAACCTCCCCACTTTTACGTCCTTCTCTTGTATATAGATCCAGGTATCTTCCAGCTTCAGCGATTTCCATTCTCCTGTGTGCTTATCCAGGAAAGATAAACGACGAAGTAAAATACCCACAGTAATGAAATCCCGGTATTGCAGCTTAGAGGCAACGTCTTTTACTAGATCGGGCACTTCCCCTATTATTCCTCCGATCAGTTCTTTTACCGGCATTGTACTGAAGAAATAGTCGCCCGTCAGCGATAGCTCTTCCCCGGTTTGATTATTAACCGCTGTTATAGCGCTTACCTTGTTATCGTCAGTATATATATGTTTTACATCATGATGCATGTGGATAATCCCCCCCATCGCCTGTACTTGACGAGCTACTTCCTCCCACAGCTGCCCCGGACCAAGTTTGGGGTAAAAGAATTGTTCTATCAGGCTGGTTTCCGTATCCTTCTGTCCAACATCAACGGTTGCCTTTTTCTTGCTTTTACTGAGCTCCTGGATAGCGTGTTCTATTGCCTTGCGGATACTCACACCTTTAATACGTTGCGCCCCCCATTCAGCGGGAATCTCATTGCAAGGAACACCCCAGACCTTTTCCGTATAATCCTTGAAAAAGAGATGATACAAGGTCTTACCGAATCGATTGATCATGAAATCTGCCAGGCTCTTTTCCGGCTTGCGGGGGAATAGTTGTGCCCATAGGTAAGAGAAGAGTATAGCAATCGTCCTTCCTATTCCCAGTTTCCTTAATGTATCTATGGACAAAGTAATAGGATAAGTAAAAAAACGACGCAGGAAATAGATCCTCGACAGCCGCTTCCGCACCAACATCACTTTATCAGGATCATCACTTCTCAGGTTTCCAGGTAGATCCTTTCGATTGATATCCCGAGATTTATTTTGATACTTAATCTTAAACGACTCTTCATTACCAGCCTGCAAGGGTAGTATATTCAACCACCAATGCATTACCCGGTCAGATTTAGAGAAAAACCGGTGGCCGCCGATGTCCATGCGGTTTCCCTTATAGTTAATAGTCTTTGAGATACCACCTATATCTCCGCTTTTTTCTAATATAATAGGGATAATATCTGTGCGCTGTAGCATTTCATAAGCGGCGGTCAATCCTGCAGGACCTGCACCTATGATAATGGCATTTCTTTTAGACTCCATAATGTGGTATTGA
Source organism: Chitinophaga sp. S165 (assembly GCF_003182155.1). Lineage (GTDB taxonomy): Bacteria > Bacteroidota > Bacteroidia > Chitinophagales > Chitinophagaceae > Chitinophaga. The sequence goes on along the minus strand of NZ_QGTG01000007.1, from coordinate 20,895 downwards.
ATAATTGTAAAACAGGGCGCCTCAAGGGTCGTGGTTAACTATTCTAAAATACCACAGTATTAATTCAGGATTGTTAGGAGAAAGCGGATATTATACCGCTGGATCAGCGACTGGTTCAGTACTCTCTTCAACGGGCTTCGCTTCCTGCATGCTTTGCCGGATGACAAACTCCAATAGCAGACACGCAAATACAAGTGTAAAAATGAATGGAAATGCCTGATATCTGAGTACGATCGGTGAGGCAAGCACACTGAATCCCAAGTTAGCAAGCCAGATTAGCAGAACAATCCATAATACTTTACGGTAATAAGGAGTAATCTTAGAAAAACCACCGAGAAATACAAAGCCAAGAAATCCGAAACAGAAGATCACGTTTATCATGGCTAATAACGTCGGAAATATTGCAGTAATAATTATATCCTTATTCTTTGAGAAATGATGGACCTTATTAGATCTATACCCAAACCACGCCACAGCTCCCTGGTCGACTGTGTCACTCCCCATATTTACCATTCCCAAAAATTCGGTTGGAGGCGAATAATAGTTTATAAAATTTGGCCAGACGTAATAACGAAGGAACGCCCCCGGGTGCTCCCGGATTAACCAGCTGCCATACTGTCCAAAGAAATTTGATACGGAAGCCCATTGTTTTAGATAGTGCGTAGTACTATCCCTTTTATACTTTTCTATCAGGTATAATTTCAAAGGAGCTTTGTCATCCCATAAATAATAAACACCTAATTCCTGATCGGGTCGCTGTTTAAGTCGGTTGAGGGAATCCATATGTTTTACCGTAATAGTATGGATTCTCGCGAATTGCTTTGGAACAGGCGCCCTATCGGCCGGAGGAACATGCGCATACATAAAGAGTGCATTACTTCCCATCTGCCATCCACCAAAGGGAGAAAAAGTAGCTATTCCCAGCCTTTCTTTGAAAGTAAGCGTTGTATATATGGCAAACCATCCAACCGGTATAATAATGATAGCTAGTTTTAACAATTGCTCTTTAAACGTTCCCTTCACAAGTAACACTACCAAAATGCTTATAAAAGGGTAATACAAGGCATTATAGCGCACGGAAAATACAAACCCTAATACCAGCGCATGAAAGATAAACATCCTACCATTGGGGAGATAGAGTAGCCAGAATAAGCTTGTCAACCACAACAAACTACATGTAGAGAATAGCGCATCGCTGGATATAAAATTGGCAATATATAGCCAAAGCGGATTGAGAACGAGGAAGGCGAATAGCAATCGCATTGTCCATTTACCAGGGTGTAATAAGTATTTAATGGAAAACAAGAAAAAGAGTATTCCTGCTTGCAATAATGCATATTGCACAATGACCAATGCGGTATCAGATCGATTAAATACGCTTACAATTCGTAGAAACTTTGAGTACCCCACCGGCCACATGTTAATGTTCACATTATTATGGGCGGCGTCTATGTAAGAGTACGAGTCCGGCAAAAAGTTAGGGAAGGGATATAATTTTAGTATGATAGTCACCAATATTCCAGACATCAGTACAGATAATATTAAACAGATTCTATTCTCCTTGTCACGCCCATTACTTTTTAGAAAATCGGAGGGGAATAAGGGTTCTTTGAGTGTCATAATTCCGTAGGTTAACATATAAAGCTAAATGGGTGTAATATAGATAAGGATTAAGCGAGTGTGCTTAGTAGATGCAGAATATTTAATGAGAAATTTCTATTGACCAGCATGGCAATGTTACCCGACTGACGTTATTTTGTAGATTGTAAAAGTCACGATTGAATCATGACTTTTACAATCTACAAAATAAGAGGCAAAGAAAATACATTAGTTAAAATTACATGTAAATGTATCTGAAACTTCCACACATGAAGTAAAAATATTTGGAATTGGCGTTGTCATAGAGCCATATACTGCTAGCGCTGATAACCCATTCGTTAATGTTGTTGTTAAAACACCCATATCGCAAAAAGAAACGTTTGTTGTTGTGCAAAGCCGAGTTACGGACAGTGTGAAAACTCTCGCATCCACAGTGACCGAATAAGTAGTCAGAGGTATATTTTTATATATATACACTGGAGTACCATTAAGTGTATTCTTAAACGCCCAGGCCCCTGCAAAGAGCGCGAAAGAACCGATTGTAATCAAAATTGTTCTTGCATTTTTCATAAGATAAAAATTGCTTTTTAGGTTCCAAAAGCTAACCCTATATGCTAGGAAATTCTATATGGTTTCATTTTACTCATAAAGTAGTCATTAATCGTACCTTCTTTTGTTTCTTAAGTATCTTGTTCCATCTTTTATTCAACGGAGATGTAAGAAGCTGGAACTGTGGCGTGGCATTGTACATTATTACATGAGCCAATTAGGGGCTTATATTTTAAAAAACCAACATACTGTTTCAATTGTCTGCCAAATATAAACATGCATTTATTCAAAACTCTCCCAAAGATTATCGATCATCCAGATTTCATCTTTATATTCTTATACCCAAGCATAGCAATTTATCCAATTAACACCTCATAAAGTTACAGCTCTCCCTACTTTTGATAATTAGTAGCAAGGATTATTTTATCATAAGAACACGCCCTAATACATACCTTATTTCAATCAAGCCACTGAAATAAACTGATTTCACGGCTGTACTCGAAATCATCAATCCACAACTGACTGATTGAATATAGCACCAAGCCAATAATCCCACCTCTCATTTTTCATAGCTAGATCCTAAAAATCCTTTGAGTGCTATTAATATATAAGTTTTTCGTGTTGCTTGGAATCAAAGCATGATCAAATCATATTAAAATTAAACAACTCTCTCCTTTCCTGATCTTCTATGAGATTTCCACCAACAAAGAATGGACGCTCAAATCAGGTATTGCAATTAAAGGCCAATAGCGACCTTCCAAAACAGCTTTAAAAAACAATGTTACCCAAATCACTTTAATGCTACATTATCTATAAGAATTATTAAAGGATGATCTTTTCTCCAATTTCGCAAAATTCGAACAAAAAAGAATAATTCGATCTAGCAAACGCATATATTTCACAGTAACCATAGTTCAGTCAAATCGTCTAAATTTATGAAGTCACAATTCAAATCATAAATAAATCTATCTCCACTTTGATCATGGCTTATCAAAAAGTATCTTTTTATGAAAAAATTCATTTATATAGTTATCATCTTTCATTCAGTTTTATTCGGCGTGACTGCTCAGAAAAAAACAATAGATAATTCTTCTTATAAAAGTTGGGATCAATTAAGTTCATACAATCTAAGTAGCAACGGAAAGTATGCCTGGTTCAAGAATTGGTCGTTGAGTTCTAGTAGGATTTTAAACGTAATATTTCTAACGGACTTTCAAAAAATTATCTTTCCTGATATTGAGGGAGATCCAATTTGGGTTTCTGATAATTCATATTTGATTTTTAAAGCTAAAATGGCATTGAACATTTTTAATTTAGAAACGAAGAAAAATCAATGCATTGCAGACGTAAAAGACTTTAAAGTATCAAAGGACGGCCATTGGATAGCCTATAACTGTCAAGGACAGTTAACGCTTAAAAATCTTTCGTCAAATTATGAGAAAAAATACATCGGAGTGGAAGAAAGTTTATTAAATGACCAAGGTACTACCCTTCTGTTGCAAAAAAAAGGAATACTCATATGGGTTTCGTTAAATGACATGTCGGAAAAAATAATTGCGGAGGACTCAACCTACAACAAGTTAAAATTTGACAAAGCTGGAACTAAAATCGCCTATTTAACAGGTTCAAATGAATTAATCTTAAAATACTTTGAATCTGAAATGTCTGAAGTCCAATCTCTTATTGCCCCCACAACATCCAATCTCCGAAATAATTTCGAGATTTCGGATGAGCCAATCTGGTTTAGCAACAACAGTGAGAATATCTTTTTTAAATTGAAGAAAAAAGAAGCCCAAAATCAAATCTTGGCAAATGATACATTATCAAGTTCTAAAGTTAATATATGGTATTATAAAGATGAATATCTACACTCAGAGCGGCAATACGAGGAACTTAATTCTAATCGATCATCCTACACAGCTGCATTCGCCATTAAACAGAAAAACTTAGTACATTTAGAGAACGATAAACAGATTCTCATTGCTTCTCCCGGCAAACATTATGCTTTAGTTCGAACAAAAGTGCAGGAGCAAGAACTATATTGGAATAACGCTTTAATATCCTATGAATTAATATCGATTACTGACGGCGTTAAACAGCCTATTATTCAAGTGCCAAACAAGCTGATCGACATAGCGATATCCCCGACCGAGAAGTTTGTTTTATGGTATGACCCCAACAAGGACAGCTACTTTTCATATGAAATTGGAACAGGAGTTACCAGAGATATATCAAGTCAAATTATTGAACCACTATTTGTCGATAGTGATAGAGCAGATCCGACTTCTGTCGGCGTAGCTGGATGGCTTTATGAAGATTCCTCTGTATTAGTCTATGACAGACATGACATTTGGGAATTGGACCCTTTAAGCTATTCGCTTCCAACTAATATTACGAATTCATTAGGAAAAAAAAATAATTTGGCATATAGAATTGCTGTGATGGCTGATGAGATGCCACATAATAGATCGGATGATTCCCTTCTACTTGTGGGATTAAACCTAAGTACGAAAGAAAATGGTTTCTGGAAGTTATCCTCAAAGAAGCATTCTTCTCCTGTTATGTGTTCAATGTCTTCCTCTATTTATTATTTTCCTTCCTTTTTCGTGGGAGCCCCACATGTTCGACCGATGAAAGCGAAAAATGCAAACATTTTTCTACTGACTCGCTGTAGCGTCGATCAGGCACCCAATTTATTCATAACTTCCGATTTTAGAAATTTCAATCAAATTTCCGATATAGCTCCCCAAAAAGATTATAACTGGATGACATCCGAACTTATTCGATGGAAAATGCTAGACGGTAAGATCGGTGAAGGTATTTTATACAAACCAGAAAATTTTGACTCAACCAGAAAGTATCCTATTATCTTTCATTATTATGAAAGAAAGAGCAATGAGCTGAATCAATTTCACATGCCATCACTAAGTACAGGAGGCCTAAATATCCCATGGTACGTAAGTAATGGTTATCTTGTTTTCCTTCCGGATATAAAGCCCTCTAAAGGAAGTATTGGTGATGATGCCGCGAATTCCGTGATATCAGCAGGCCAATATTTTGCAAAGAAAAATTGGATCGATTCTACAGGCATGGGACTTCAAGGACATAGTTATGGAGGATATGAAACAAATTATATAATTACAAAAACCAGCTTGTTTTCAGCGGCACAATCATCGGCCGGGTTATCCGATTTGGTTAGTGAATTTGGCGGGCTTGGATTTGGAGACAAAAGCTTAACATTCATGACTGAGGTGGGTCAGATGAATCTAGGGAAGGCTCCATGGGAAGATCCATTAGTGTATATCAAGAATTCCCCAATATTTTATTCAAATCATGTCAGTACTCCATTATTGATAATGCATAATAAAAACGATGGAGCAGTTCCATTCTCGCAATCTTTAGAATTTTTCGTTTCTTTACGTCGACAAAAAATACCAGTTTGGTTATTGCAATATGATGGAGAAGGACATATATTATCAAACTCTATTAACAAACTTGATTTTAGCATTAGGCAACAGCAATTTTTCGATCATTTTCTTAAACACACACAAATTCCAAAATGGTTAAAGGAAATCGCGCCTATAAGAAAAAAATAAGTAGAGAATAGAGAACGCATGATTAAAGGCTATATGCAGATATAATTCTCGATCATGCTATATTGAATGACATATTGAAAAAAGTTTTACCCCCAAAAAAGGAGGAGCAATTATTTGACAAAGAATATAATGTAAGCATCGGAATGGGCGTGCAGGGTTATAGAATTATCTCGTTCCATGTCTTACTACTCTGGCAGCAAATATTTGGGGAGGATATACCTCTTTACGTATAACTCCGCAGGAACGCATTCCAATTGCTCTGTTTCCAACTGTCCAACCTTTTTACTTCCTTCGGGAACGTGTTCCCGTTCAAGGATTATTTTCCCTACGCAAGTGTTCAAGAAGTTTATTATGTCCCGGATGGATGGCAGGGGCAGTGACAATATTGGTCCGTATATATTCGATCTTACGGAATTTAGTAATGCCGTTGAGAACTTGATCTGTTGTTATATCTAGTAGCAAATGATCTGGGTTATTTACGTGTAAACACCCGAGATAGAGCGTCTTGCCCGCATGGAAACGGCTGAATAATATTGTAGCTATCAAACTGACAATATGGAACGCAATATTATAAGCAGAGGCAGACGTAGTCATGAGGAGATCACCCTCCTTTTGGAACAAAAGGTTCAGGAAGGGATTAGCACGAAGGACTTCTGTAAGATGAATGGGGTCACCACTTCGACCTTTTACAATTGGCGTGCGCCCATGAAGGCTGTTTAATAAATGTATCAATGGCAAGGTACCAGACCAGTGTTCATTAGAGGTCTGTCATCACCAGCTTATCCGTCAGGGAAACTAAACAGGGAGTGTAGCATGCTGGTAAAGCTTTAAGTCAGTTAGTTATCAAACTGCGACTGAAAGGTGGATGAGATCACGTTACAAGGATAAAGTCCTTACTGACTGAATGATAATTCAAGCGGAGCCCGTAAACTCTTTGGCGTAAGATAACTAAAATCGCCATACTGTGATACCTACTCTCTTTTGCCAGTGGAGACCGGGCGCGAACAGATCACAGCGCAGCTACTATAGGTAGAAAAGAATGGAAGTCATATCCGACAAACGAGAATGCTTTGTTATTAAACAGATGAATGGGGATTACTCTAAGTCGGAATGCCGCTGATGCGGCTATAAAGCGCAGGCTTTTGAAAATCCGATATGGTAACGGAGCTTCCGTAGTAGTTCGAGCAAGGGAAAACCTTGTACATGGCGAAGGGATGCAGCCAATATCTTTTAATACAATTAAAGGAAAATGTGTGAGACATTATGAGAAATCCGGCAAACGTATTAAACAGTCTATCAACGCACAGTAATTTACCCGGCTATAAGTTTAAAAGGTTGTACAGGATATTATTCAATGAGGAAATGTATTACACCGCTTATCAAAACATTTATGCTAAACCGGGTAATATGACTGAGGGGATATCGGACAATACAATTGATCAGATGAGCCTCACCCGAATTGAAAACCTCCTCAATACAATCCGGGATGAAAGTTACCATCCCTTACCTGCTAGACGGACTTACATTCTGAAGAAAAACGGTAAAAAGCGTCCGTTGGGCATCAGTGTTTTCGAAGACAAACTATTGCAAGAGGTTATCAGGATGGTACTGGAAGCAATCTATGAAAATAGTTTCTCTCCGGCATCACATGGGTTTAGACCACAAAGAAGCTGTCATACGGCGATCATGCAAATTAAGAGGACTTTCACAGGTGCTAAATGGTTCATTGAAGGTGACATCAGTGGGTTTTTCGACAACATCAATCATGATGTTTTGATCAACATACTGAAAGAAAAAATAGATGATGACCGCTTTATTCGTTTAATCAGGAAGTTCCTCAATGCAGGTTATGTGGAAAATTGGGTATTTCATACTACCTATAGTGGAACTCCGCAGGGTGGTATTGCAAGCCCAATTTTGGCCAACATCTATCTGGACAAGCTAGACAAGTATATGGAAGAGTTTAAAAAACGATTCGATACTGGAAAAGCAAGAAGAGGTAACCCTGTTCAAGACAAACTATGGCGAAGGAAAGAAACGCTTGTGCAACAACTCCAAACAGAGAAGGAGCCTCAGCAGCGCACTGCATTGATCAAGGCCATAAAAGCGATTGAAAAAGAAAGAGCGCTGATTCCACCACGTGACGAGATGGACAATAATTATAGAAGGCTACAGTATGTAAGATACGCGGATGACTTTATTGTTGCGGTGATAAGCAATCTTGAAGACTGTAGGACTATCAAACAGGATATTAAAAACTTCCTGAATGATAAATTAAAACTAGAACTCTCAAATGAGAAAACACTTATAACCCACGCTAATTCACCAGCGAAATTTCTGTCATATCATCTGACTATAAGCAAATCTAATCTAACAAAAAGGAACTCAAAGGGGGCATTACGCAGGGACTATAATAAACGCCTTGTCATAAAAATCCCACCTGATACAATCAAAAAGAAACTGATTGATTATCGTGTCATTAAGTTTAAGAACAATAATGGCATGGAGAAATGGGTTCCATATTACAGGCCCAATTTGCTTTACAAGGACGATCTGGAATTACTCCAGCATTATAATGCGGAGATAAGAGGCTTCTATAATTATTACTCACTAGCATTAAATGCCAGCTCTGTACATTCTTTTAAGCATATTATGGAGTACAGTATGTATAAGACTTTTGCGGCAAAGTATCAGACTTCTGTGCACAAGATTTGCAGCAAATACATTAAAAATGATGTCTTTACAGTAGACTACATTAACAAAAAAGGGAATGTAAGATCGCAATTCTTCTATGAGACAGGTTTTAAACAAAAGCCAAAGACTGTAATGTATAATGTTGACATCATACCCAAAGTTGCTTACACCTATGGTACCACCAGCCTGATAGATAGGCTTAAAGCGCGAAAATGTGAATTGTGTGAAAGCGTCGATGACCTTGAAATGCATCACATTCGCAAGATGAGTGATATTAAAAAGGGTAAACAGCATTGGGAAAAGATGATGATAGCCAGACACAGAAAAACGATGGCTGTATGTAAATCATGTCACCAGAAGATACACAACGGAGGATAGACTGCGGATATTGGGGGAGAGCCGTATACCTGGGAACGGGTACGTACGGTTCGGAGGCGAACACAGGGAAACCTACTATAGCAATATAGCAAGGCGCCCGGTGTTTAGCCTACAGAAACGGGTACTGCTAAAAAACGGCGGTATTTCAGCCAATCGTTTTATTCCAACTACGATCATGGATATAGCCCCCGTTAGGTTCCCCGTTCGCAGAAATCGCAAGTCCTGATGGCACTATAATCAGAATATTCCAGCATGTACCGGCAGATTATCTAAAATCAATAAGATAGCCGAATGCTTCATATATCTTCTTCCTACCGGTAGTTATTGTGTAGCGAGCCTGCAGATATGCGTAAATCATTCCATGGGCTGGCCACCATGGTTAAATATTACATGGGTAAAGACGTGGTGAATGGCGATGTGTATATTTTCATAAGCAAACGTCGCAATGCCATTAAATTGTTGTGTTTTGACGGCGATGACTTTGCGATGTACTACAAACGGAACAAGGAACCTTTGAAATACCTGTGTATGATAAGTGCCAGGGGCACTCAATATCACAGATGCTCAGTTGATCATGATCCCGAAAGGGATTGTTTTGAAGACTGCCACTTATAGAAAGAGACATAAGGCCTCTTATTCGCTGAATAACAATCCACTATAGCCTATTTGCCGTATATTGTATTGGCATGAATACGGTACCCCAAAAAATTACAAACTCCTCTACGAACAAAGCCTGAAGGAAGTAGAACGTCTTAATACTGAACTGCAGAAAATGCAGCTACAGATGAAGAAGTTCTCTGAAATAGTGTTTGGTAGCAAGCGGGATCGTTTTATAGGTCATCCTTCTCAATTATTACTAGAACTAGACACGACTGAGTCTTACCCTTCTTCTTCCCTGAACGAAGCAAAGAAAGTAACTTATGTAAAAGAAGATAAGCGTACCCGTAGAGCCCTGTCATCTTTGGGCACTTACCTGGAGAAGTTGCCGAGGGTGTATGAAACAAGAGAACTGGATCATTTACCTGCAGGCGCAGAGAAGATCGGAGAAGAAAAACATGAGATACTGGAATATACTCCCGGAAAACTGTTTGTAAGAGTTATCACCACTCCGCGCTATAAAATAGGCATTGAAGGTTCCCTAGGACAAACCCTGATTATAACAGCTCCTGATCCGCAGCGCCCATTGTTCAAATGTGTAGCAGGGGCTAGCCTGTTGGCGCAGCTGGTCACTGCAAAATATTGCGATCACCTTCCATTGTATAGACAGAACAAGGCATTCGAGTGGGTCTGTGCCGGTTTACCGTATAATACCATTGTAGATTGGACAGCGAAAGCCGCCGAGCTACTGTCACCGCTGTATGAAGCATTGAAAAAAGACGTACTAAAATCCACATATATCCATGTGGATGAAACGACACTTAAAGTGATTTGTGCGGAAGAGAATAAAACACGTAATGAGATCCATGATGGCTTCCTATGGTGTTATACCAATAGCATCGAAAAACTGATGTTCTTCGATTATCAGCCAGGCCGAGGACAGAACTGCACAATCGGGATACTTAAGAACTTCAAAGGCATTATCCAGACAGACGGCTGGCAGGTATACAAGAAAGTAGCTGCCAAACAGCAGGATATTACCCCAAATCTGTTGTTTGGCTCATGCCCGAAGAAATTTCACTTATGCCCAGACCTATGATACGGAAAGAGCTGAATATGCACTTACAAAGTTTGGTGAGCTTTATGCCATAGAGCGGCGGTGTAGGGACCAACAACTGGATTACAATCAGATCCGGGATATGCGTCAGAGAGAATCAGTCCCATACTCGAAGAGCTGCATACCTGGATGCTACAACAATATCAGACCTTGCCATCTGCCCCTATTACTACTGCTCTAAAGTACTCTTTGGAGAGATGGGACCGCCTGTCCTGGTACGTTAATGATGGAATGCTAAGTCCTGATAATAATGTAATCGAACGTAACATCCGACCGGTGGCGCTTGGAAGAAAGAACTTCCTGTTTGCAGGCAGTGTAGCAGGCGCCCCCCCTGGCTATGCTTTATAGTCTTATTGGAACCTGTAGTATGAATACTGTAAACCCGTATGAATGGTTGGAAGATATAATCTCACGTATCAACGATCATTCTGTTAACAGACTTAGTGAATTATTACCTCATAACTGGAAATCCTGATCACTGCCATAAGTGATTATCCTCTAAATACCTACACGCCCTATCTCGGGTGTTTACCTCTATCGCATTATTATCAATAAATAGCTTCCCCTCATTGGCATAAGCGCTTAATTTATCCCAGCGTTTTATGCTATATGCCAGTGCTTTGCCAATCGGGCTTTTAGGCAAGGCCTGCTGATACTCCGTTTGCATCCATTCACTCAGCAATGCTAGAATGGGTACAGATTGTTCCAGCCTCAGCTGTCTGCATGTTGTAATGTCTAGTAGCTGTTCAGTACAATTCTCTCTATAATATAAAGCTGCTGAATGAGATCTAATGCATATTCAGCACGCTGTTTATCGTTGTCAAGTGCTTCAACAAAGTACCTGCGAGCATGGGCCATACAATGAATAAGCGTAATTTTTTGCTGCTCAGCAATACCATCATATGCTGAGTCGCCATCTGTCTGAAGTATGCCGGTAAAGCTCTTCAGCATTGTAGCTGGTCCAGCTTTATTGCGCCCCTCCTGATAGTCAAAGATCACCAGCTTATTTATGCAGTCCTGATAAAGCCAGTAGAAGCCTCTATGCGTTTTACCCTTCTTATCCTTATCCAATACCGGGCAGGGTGTTTCATCAGCCTGGATGTAACCACCTTTAAATGTTTCTGCCACCAATGCATCGTATAATGGAGTAATCGGCTTACACATAGCACTTACCCATTCACTGATTGTGGAATAAGGTAGCTTTACACCTGAACGATCGAAGCGTTGCATCTGACGATGGAGTGGAAGATGGTCCGTATACTTGTCGATAATAAGTTGTGCCAGCAATCCTGAACCGGCCATACATTTATCGATAGGCTGAGTTGGAAGGTCTGCAATAATGATGGTGGATTCGATAGTTTTTTCCGTTGGCAACAAGTATTTCGGGCGGATATACTTCTTAATATATAATTCAGCTGGAATGCATTCCAGTTGCTCTGTTTCTATTTGCCCGATTTTCTTACTTCCATCAGGTATATGATCAGGTTCCAGGATAATCTCCTCTTTACGTAAATGATCTGGTAGTTTATTACGACCTAGATGCACAATGGTGTCGTTTCAATATTGGTACGGATATATTCAATCCTTCGAAAGTCAATCGTTTCTGTGACAGCAGGCCGCTCTGGTGCAATCCCAAGCGATAACTGGTTCGGGGTTGTTTCTACAACTAACTTCTCCTGACGGCTTCCAAAGATCATTTCCTTTAACTGCGCCAGTTCCTGCTGAAGTAGTGCAATAGTTGAGTATTTCGCGTAAAACCGGCCATCTGTCATGCTTTAACCAGCCAAGTATTTCGCGTGAAACCCAGCCAGGGGCACTAATGCAATTAGCAAATTACTCCAGGATTTCACATAAAAACCATCCAAAGGATTCAGAGCAAATCAAGCCGGAGGAAATATCCATAACAGCCTGCTTATTGATATCCGAAGGCATAGCAATCTTACAAAGAACTCATTTATCGGGTCAAATTTAGCTAAATTAACTCTTTCTCAAGGATCCTCCTTTCAATTCAATTCTATGAGCATTCGCTGTAAGTCGATCCATAAACGCATCCGCGTGAGTTGCCTCCTCAAATAGTTCATACCATTTGTCAACCGGTATCTGAGAAGTAACAATTACGGCGCCTTTTTTATAGCGGTCGTCCAATATTTCTATCAACGCAAGACTACTATTTAGGTCAAATGTCTTCAACCCAAAATCGTCCAGAACAATAAGAGGTGTCCGCTCAATTTTCTTCAAAGCCTTTCGATAGGAGCCATCCAGTCGAGCGGCTGACAGCTCATCCATTAGTCGATTCACAGGTAGAAAGCTGCAAGGATATCCGTGATCACAAGCGAGTCTTCCAAGAGAGCATGCAAGAAAAGATTTGCCACATCCTGTGGAGCCGGAGATTAGTACGTTTTGCCCTTTTTTGATATAGCTATTGTCACATAGTTTGAGGAAGTTCTCTTTGCTTAAGCCCCGATCCATTGAACAATTGACTTGCTCTGTGACTGCGTCATATCTTAATCGGGATTGCCTTAGATATCTGTCGCTGCGGTTTTGTACACGATATTCTTCTTCGGCTTCTGTCAATAATGCAAGAAGGGAATGCATATCGGGGTGTTGGTGAATCGGCGTCTCCAGTATTGCTCTATAGCGATTGGCCATGCCATACAGTTTCAATGAGGTAAGCTTTTCGTAAGTGATCTGCGTGTTCATACATTTGATTTTAGAAGGTGATTAATGATGGTTTTTGATTCGTTCATTTAATAAAATGAAAAACTCCTGTATGCTTGATGGACAAGAAGCGGCTACTGCCTCAATGTGTCTTAACATATGGCTTTGCTCTTCACGATCGTCTTCGGAGTCTGCTACCAGTGTAGTACCTTCCAGTCTTCCGTTACCTGGTGGAATGTGAATTAGAATGGATTTTTTTTGTTGCATGTATTTATCTTTTAAAGTAAACAACCTATTTATAGGCTTCAGGACCGCGAAGATTACAGTGTGAAGGAAGTTTTGATTTCAACTCAGATTCTTCCTGTTCCTTGTTATTGGCCAACATGTTGTTAATAGTCTTATACGATATAATTCCAGCCTTTAAGGCGCGTAGACAGACGTTTTCTAGCCTCTGTGGTCCTGCATGCTTATCTGCGGCCAATCTTAATAATCCTCTGCATGCGTTATAAGCTTGTTGTTCCTGAGGCCGTGATTGTAGTAGTGCTAAAATGTACGCATGTGTATGAGTACCAATTTTCGCTGCTTCTTGTAAAAAGTATGTACTGTCCCATCCTTTCTGTTTTTGATAGGCTTGATGATTAGGTGGCATATGAGTAGCAACTGTAGTATATCCTTCTGCTACGGGGCTTCTCATGTGTGTAGCTATTCTTTCCTGTCCGTTATAGATTTCTACTGTAGAGGTGTCGTATACCGCCGTTAATTTAACGCCTGCAAATCTGTATGGAACACTGTAATAATGGTTGTCTTCTGATAACTGAAAGTGATAATTATACCCAGCTTTCTTTTGTTGTCGATGCCGAATTATAAAGGGAAATGATGGTAATGGTGAAAGAGTTTCCTTTTCACTGTTGTTGAACCTTTCAAACCGGGTAAATCTCTTCTTTTGAAAAGGTTGATGATTATGTTGCTCTAACTCATGCCAGATAGCATCATTTAGTTCATTTAAGCTAAAGAAAACCTCATTACGAAGAGGGGCAAAAATTCGCTGGTAAGCGAGATGTACACCTTGTTCAACATGAGGCTTATCCTTGGGTTTCCGAACCCTGGCTGTAAGCAACGCTGTATTGTTATAAACGGACCACTGTTCCAACAGTTCGTTCAGCGCAGGCTCGTACAAGCAAGGCTTTATAACAGCCTGCTTCATATTGTCGCATTTAATATACAGAGATACTCCGCCGAAATATTGTAAGCAGTTATTCAATGCCTTCACTAATTGAGGAAGTGTTGCATCTGCAAGAGCCATCACATATGTATAGCCACTAAACGGCAGAACAGCTACAAATATGACACATTGAATTATTTCCCCACTATCAGGCTGTACATACGACATTTTATCGCCTGCAAAATCAATCTGAATGATTTCTCCAGCTTTATGTTCGTGATGCATGCTGACACCCTTGAGAGCTAGTTGCTCATCAAGTAAACCACAAAACCTGGTATACCCATAGCACTCAGGATACACTTTCCTATATTCTTTCAAAAGTAGCATTCTGGTAACGCCTCGCTTCCCTAATTCATTCAAGAAATACTCCTTACGAGCCATAAAGTCACTCAGTCTGGGATCGGCTGTTAACAAGGGCTTGGGCTGTAATTCCAAACCCAGTTCCTCGTCATTCAGACCCAGTAGCGTTTCATAACTCTTACCTGTGGCCTTAATTCGCTTATCATACACAGATACAGTCTCCCTGTTAAGTTCAAGTTCAATTGCAATATTTCGCATTGAGAACTCTCGCTGCAGTAACTGTATGAGCCTTCTTAATATTAGCATGTTAATGAATTTGTTAGGCATACGATCCGTTGATAATAAATTAATAATCAACGAATTAATAAATATAGCCTGTGATTTCCAATAATTACTTGAGACCACTATGCATTCATTATCAATACAATAAGCTTTGGGGGGGCATGCTGTATGAAAAAATTGGCTGGGTTTACTCTGAAATGTTTGGCTGGTTTGCAAACGAAGATTTTGGCTGGATTTGAAATGAGAAAATCACATCACTCCCAATTATTTTAGTAATAATTGGCTGGGTTTCACGCGAAATGTTTGGCTGGTTGAGACGTGGTGGTTGGCTGGATTAGATGCGAAATACTCACAATAGTACCTTGTGCCTGTTCAAAAAGGGCTTTATAGTCTATATTTTTTGTTGTTCCGGGGGCATTTCGCTGCAATAATAATAAACTATTAGCGCCTATATGTTAGCGCGATGTTAATGCACAGCAATTTTTTTACGATAGAGTTTCCTGTAATGTATCTTATTGAGACAAATACCCTGCAATATCAATAGTAACTGAGTGTAAGGTAACACCAAATGAGTATCGGTCAAGCCGAAAACCGGCAGTTCAAAAGTACCATCTTCAAGACGTTTATGATAAATGCAAAATCCATCATTCTACCACTGCAATAACTTGACCTGGTTACGTCTGCGGTTTAAGAACATAAATTTATCACCATTCAAGGGATTCTGATCCATCTGTTCATTTAAAATAGCGGCCAAACTATAAAAGCTCCTGTTAATATTGATCGGTTCCCTGTAAAGGAAATAACGGCTGGTACAAGAAAGGGCCAGCATATTTATGCAATTATTTCCTTCAATAGGCCCGGCTCCACGGACTGATGAAACAAAATCCGGTTACCATTCAGCAGGATTACTTCTGCAAACACCCTTTGTGCTATAATATTATGTTGCTTATCGGGTGATGTTCTTATAGGAAGGAATGCTTTAGATCTTGATTCTTGCTTGGGAGGTACACCAAATTGTCGTCTCCAGTATTTAAATGCAGATAGTGAGATCTGATGGCTGACACAAAAGCGTCCATCTTGAGATTGGACGTTTCCCATTGTTCTATAAGTGCCTTTTTCTCTGATATAGTTTTGCGAGGCGATGCTACTCGTGACGGGGATACCGACATCCTGAATATTTTTCCAGTAAAATTACAGCCCAGCGAATTCTGAGAAAGATGTAGTTGCTTGATGGCTTACGAACCAGAAAGCTTAATACTCGTCCCCATATAGATAGCGTGTAATTATTAACAGCTTATGGTACAATAGAAAAATCAAGTGGTGACCTAACGCAATGTGCGTTTGGCTCAGCGATATATCGCCACTTAATCCATTTATGCGTTTTAGGGTAGGCTAGTACTTAACACTCAAGTGAAACTTGCTGATCTGTTTTATACCTGTCAGTTGGTATGCTAAAGATGAGTCAAGAATCTCTCGCTTTACTTATCTAGCTGTAGTAATGCTAGTAATTTCTTCTGGGACAATGTGCTCAAAAAAATCCGTCCTTATGATAAATTAGTTATAGATACTAATTAGCAGAAAAAAGAGGAGGTGTAACTTTAATTAGGATATGAATGCAATATTTCACAACAGGAAACTTTATGTTCTTGAGAAAGAAAAAGATGTAGCATGGCTCCTATTCTGCCTGTATGATATATATAGTGATGCAATACAATCGTTTTAGTATCTAATTTATAAAAAAAACATTATTTAAGTCATCTGATCAGAGATATTACAATTAGGGTTAACGTCTATCGCCAGCATTGTAATATATATATATAAAGGATAGGCACTCAATTAAGGTTAGCTTTTCATACCTAAAAAGCACATTATCTCATGAAAAAGGCAAAAGTAATTTTAACAGCAATCGGTATCTTAGCAATTGTTGGCGGAGCTTTGGCGTTCAAGGCTAGATTTACTGGATCACCTGTTTATGTTTATAAAAACATACCTCTGACTACGTATTCAGTTACCGTTGAAGGCAGAGTTTATACACTAACGACCACTAGACTTTGCACATCAACTATTGGTACATGGTTCGCCCCTGCGCCTAACGGTCCCCTAACAACAACATTCACTAATGGATTACCTGCTGTTGCGACTTCAGGAGCACTTACAACCCCAGTTCCAGACATTTTCACTTCATGCCTTGAAGTGCCTGATACATTTACAATTAATGTAAACTAATCAATTAGCTTGTATCCAATTTCTCTTTTATTAAATAGTGCATGTCGTTTCATGCGCTATTTAATAAAAGAGAAAAATAAGGCAAGAGATTTAGATCATTAGTTTAATACTCCTTTAAAACAGTTCGACGCTTGGGTCTGGCGCTAATAGTAAGTCTTCTATATAGTCTATTTCTCGTTCTCTATTATGAAACAAGTAGGTCCCATAATCTGTACCTCGACTTCTGTTTTTCGTTCTATAAACCATTTCTGCTACGACTTCCGGATAGGAAGTGATCTTCCTAAACTATTATCCGTGTTCCTGTTCTCGGAAATATAAACATCCATTTTTAGGATAGTAAGTTAGTATACACAGAGCTACGCTCGTTTAAGAAATTCAAATGGAGATATCTCATTTAAAGGCGAGTTTCGATGATGCTGGCTATAGTCTTCCAACCATTGATTAGTAAAGAATCGTGGATCTATTTAAACAATCTTTTAAGTAGTTAAGCTTCGACAAAATTTAAGTTTAATAAGTTGAACATACTTAAGTAGTTAATCGCCTAATCATTCCATCCGAAATATGCACGACAAGTACTTCTATCCGCTTTTAAAAGAAGGTTGTGTTAAAGTCATTTGTCGACAACATAACGATAAGAACTAATTCATTAAGAACACCTTATTTATTAAGGTTATCTTTTCATATCTAAAAAGCACATTATTTTATGAAAAAGGCAAAAGTAATTTTAACTGCAATCGGAATATTAACAATTGTTGGTGGAGCATTGGCGTTCAAGGCCAGATTTGGTGGATCACCTGTCTACATGTACAAAAACATACCCTTGACCACTTATTCTGTTACCGTGGACGGCAGGGTTTATACATTGACGACAACTAGGCTTTGCACGTCAACGATCCCATTTTTTGCCCGTTCGCCTAACGGTCCGTTAACTACAACATTTACTAACGGATTATCTGCAATCGCAACTTCAGGCTCCCTTACAACACCAGTTCCAGATATTTTCACTTCATGTATTGAAGTACCTGATACATTTACAGCTAATATAAATTAACCTCATATCAAATTTCTCTTTCATTAAATAGTACATGTTGTTCATACACTATTTAATGAAAGAGAAAAATAGGGTAAAAGATATAGACACATTGATATAATACTCCTTTGAGACTATTCAACCTTTAGGCCTGGAACACAAGTAGTAAGATTTTTATATAGTCATTATTATAGCCTATTCTTCGTTCTTTATCGTAAACTAAGCAGATATTCGGATAGGAGATAGTTTCCAAAAGCTATCCGATCCGTTCTCTACCTCGGCAATGTAAACCTCTATTTTTAGGTATCCCTCCGAGCAAATGCATCTTGTTATTCATGATGACATGGAATAGTTTCGTATGAAATGAAAAGCATGTGATCATGTCGATAAATCAAACATCAACTTCACAACATATTAGATCCGTTACGGAGAAAAATAGGTTGCTGATAGAATGGCAACAAAGCAAAGTAACAATGAAGTCGTTCTGCATGGAGAAGGGCATCTCATTGTCTGGCCTTAAAACATGGATTAAACAATTTGACATGGGGCGTAAGCGCTATCCGGCTAAAAAAATACCGCCGTTTATATCCGTTATTCCGGATCAAGCATTGAACGGTTCTACCCCCTTTGTTGAGTATATTTTACCTGATAGTAGTCGTTTGGTGATCCATCATCCGGTGACCGCGATGTTTTTAAAGGAGTTATTAGATATTGAGAAAGGATGATAGCTCTTAATCCTGACTGCAGATACTTTTTGTATCGGGCGCCCGTTAATATCAATAAAAGCTTCTATACGCTGGCTGCTATAGTCAGAGAACAGATGAATACCGAACCCTTATCCAGGGATGTATTTATTTTTCTCAATAATAGGCGAACACAAATCAAAGTATTGGTATGGCAGGGAGACGGGGTTCGCCATTTTCCATAAGAGACTTGAGGAAGGCACCTTCGAATTGCCGGTGTTTCTACACGATCAAAAACATGTTGTAATCAGTTACAGTCAGCTAGTATTGATTCTCCAGGGTATTAGTTTGAGTAAAATACACTATAGGAGACGTTACCGCAAAGAAAGTGTGGCTCATTAACATCCTGCTAACATCTGAGCGCAGTTAGTTAGTTTGTTATTATTGCACTGCAATGAATACCCACGTGACAAATAACGACTATAAAGCGCTATATGAAGTTGCTCATAAAGAGAATGAACTGCTCAATTTTAAATTGCAGCAGCTGCAACACGAGCTCCTGCAGTTGAAGAAGATGATTTTCGGTAGTCGGCAAGAAAAGTTTGTTACAAACGTAAATAACCCAGATCAGCTGTTACTAGATATAGCAACAGATCAAGTTACCAGCGGCATTACTAAATTCCGTAAGATCGAATATATACGAACCAATATTGTCACTGCCCCTGCCATCCATCCGGGACGTAATAAACTTCACGAGCATTTGCGCAGAGAAGAAATAGTCTTTGAACCGGAACACGTTCCCGAGGGAAGTAAAAAGATCGGACAGCTGGAAACAGGTAAGCATCCGGTAGACAGCATCTATGTGATGATCTTTGAGATTGTTACTTTTGCTTTGTGATCCAGATATGCGGAAGAAGTTCTTTGATTCTGTTAATGGGATGGTCGTTGATGACTGTTAAAACATGTTTCAGCCAGAGGCTGGGATTAATGTTGTGCAGCTTACAGGTCGCGATCAGGCTGTAAAGCATCGCGATTCGCTTTGCTGACTCATGGCTTCCGGCAAAGAGGTAATTCTTCCTTCCGATCACAGTAGCCCTGATTGACCTCTCTGCCGCATTGTTGTCTGGATGTAGCTTTCCATCGTAAACGAAGGCACAGAGCTTATCCCAGCGTTTTATACTATAGGCAAGGGATTTTCCTATAGGGCTTTGTGGAAGTACCTGTTTGTATTGGTCTTCCATCCAGATTCCTAGTTTCTGGAGTATAGGTAAGGAATGCTTCTGTCTTAAAGCGGCTCGTTTTTCATTATCGTGATTTAACGCCCGGCTATCGCGTTCAATCTGATAGACGAGCTGTAATTGTCCCAGCACGTATTCTGCTCTTTCACGGTCGCTGTAAATAGCGTCAGCGAAGTATCTTCTTGCATGTGCAAGACAGTGGATTAAAGATATGTTATTAGTATCAACGATACTATTATACGCCGAGTAAGCGTCTGTTTGCAGCGTACCATAAAAATCTTTCAGCATTTCTGAGGGCCCTTCCCGGCCACGCCCGGGTTGATAATCAAAGACAACCAGCTTGTTAACATTATCCTGATAGAGCCAGTAATACCCCCGATGAGTGCTCCCTTTCTTATCCTTGTCGAGCACTGGTACCGATGTCTCATCAGCTTGCAGATAGTCAGCGTTAAGTACTTCTGTTACCAGAGCTCTGTAAATAGGAGTAATTAACGCAGCCGTCTTAGCAAAGCCATCATTCAGTGTTGAGTATGGTAGCTTTATGCCGTCTCTTTCCAGACGTTGTTGCTGGCGATGCACGGGGAGATGATCGCAGATCTTCTCTACAACCAGTTGAGCCAGTAAGCCTGGCCCCATCATAGATTTTGCAACTGGCAATGTTGGTAAAGTTCCGATAATAATTTTCGATGAAGTCTCGTCCGCAGATGGAAGAAGGTATTTGTTACG
>NZ_QGTG01000006.1 GCF_003182155.1 Chitinophaga sp. S165 | reverse complement strand
TAATAAGCCTTTATTTCCGGATCCTCCAGCATGATATGTGCACGCATCGAAGCAATGGTCATCTTATGCCTTGCCTCCAGCTGCTTTTGTGTAGGTTTTTTCTTTGAAGGGCCGCGTTTCTTCGCCATAATGATCTGCCCGTTCCTTTCGTAGATCGTGATCTGTTTGCCGAGGGTGCCCCGCACCAGTTGCATGAGGATATTGTCTTTAACAATGGCCATAAAAAGGTCGTTTTGAGGTTATAATTACAAGGTTACTATATCTTTTTTCTAAGGTACGTAAAAGCTTACTAAAATATCATTAAAAGGTCATCTAAAGGTCACTTCAATATCGATTTGATATATAAATGCCCTTTAAATATCCTTTTGGTACCCTTTTAGTAAGCTTATACGAAGCCTATAAATAGCCCATTCGAACACTGTAGAAGGATAACTATAGTGAGGAGTCTATTATTTTGATGTAGGGAAATTGCCGGATTGTCAAAACCATCCGGTTCAGAACTGCGACGCAAGTACACTTCCATAACCGAAGAAAATGAAGAGTGGTGACTGGATAATGCTGATCAATGTTTCGAAATTGCATTTATCGACGATCATACCCTGCAGCAACTACTGGCACATCCGGCGGTCCTGGCACATGAACCCTAATACCTATAGCAGTTGGATCTTCCGACCGGACTGCAGTACCTTATGATCTCTTTCCAGCTTTTTCATTACCCTTGAGATAGCTTCGCGAGAAGTGGCCAGATCAGTGGCGACGGTTGCGTGAGATATTGCCAGTAATGTATTGCCTGTAATGGAAGCCTTTGTTTGCAGGTATTGCAGTATCCTGTCTTCCAGATTATAGCAAAGGATCTGTTTAGTAGTTTCCAACAGATCGTTATAATGTCTCTCATATTCCTTAACGATCATACCACTGAATACAGGATATTTTAACATCCATTCCCGTGCCTTATGCACTGGGATGAGCAGTACTGAACTTGCTTTTTCCGCCGTTCCGGAGAATGCCATTTTCTTTTCTCCGAAGAAATGGGCAAAGCTGAAAATACAGGTAGCTCCGGGATGTATGTAATAGAGCAGGAACTGATAATCATCTTCCTCACTAAATACCTTCACCATTCCTTCCAGCACAATGGGTAAATGTTTGAGCAGTTGTCCCTGCTTTATTACATATTCATCTGCATCGAAAGCTTTTACCTCTCCGTGTGTGATGATCTCCTGCAAGAGATCCCTCCCCAAACCGGATAAACATTCGCTTACGATCGTGCTTTGAAACTCATCCATTATTTCTCCAGTAATTATTAGCGGCTGCAATCGTGGCAAACTCTATGGCTACTGTCTGACCTGCCGCGATGAGCATGGCCGGATCTTCTGCGTATACAGGCCTGAGTTTCTCACGAATGGCTGCATCGGGTTGAGTGGCTTTAATGATTAACCTGGACATTTTGATGGCCAGCTGTCTGCCCTCTTCCGGTGTTGCAGTGATGAGGGTGTTTCCTGGTATTAATTGAATTGCGTCTGCCATTGTTCCTATTTTCGGTGGTTGAATACTCCAACAAAGGAAATGGTTTCTAAAATAAGAAATGGTAACAAATGTTACAATGGCAAGATTTCATTGGATATATACAACAAAAAAATAGCCGTCCCGAAAGAGACAGCTATTCTTTATTGCGGTAACATTATCTATTTGTGTTACCATAAAATGATGCGTATCACCTATAAACCTGCGGGTAATCCTGGAATACCCGAGACGACGGTTGCAGGTTATTAATAGCTGCATTGACGGCGGTATCCCAGGCAGCATACGCTTCTCTTACCATTGTTAACTTCTTCGCATGCCGTTTAAGGTCACTTGCTCTTTCAAGCAACTGACCTAGCTTCCACACCCGGTCTGTCAACTCTATGAGGTCTTCCAGGCATAATTCAGCATTACAGGCCATTAGAGCCACAAATGATGCAGGGTTTAACTCATCTAAGTTAAATGGTAATATATCCCTGAAAACAGCCGCTAATGCCTCAAAATCCTCCTGACCGGTGAATGCCTCTTCCAAAGCATACCGGCAGGGATCCCTGAACTCAGGATCCGGGCCACGGTATAGGCGGAATAAAGTTGCTTTTGAAACCTTAGAAGGATCAAATGAAAAACAGATATTTTCAGCGCCTGTAATTTCTAATGTCTTTTTATCTACCGTTGTTAGAATTTCTTTTGCGGAATGAAGTTCTCCCAATTCATAGATCTCTTCCATTCGCCTCGGCAGGAAGTAACGAACAGATTCATGCTCCAGGTCAGTTCCCCATGCCAGTTCTGCAGGATCTATGTTCAGATCTTTAATGGCGACATTACATCTTGTTTCCGGCGACAATAAATTTAAAGCGTTATATAAAAGGAACAGGTTTCTGTCGTTCGTAACGATCACCTGCATATGACCGCTTAATCGTGACGACAGGAACTCTTTAATGCTTGTTTTATCAGCCACGGAGTCGATCCCTGAAAAATGACAACGTAATAGCCCCATACAGAACTGGCTGAAATATCCGGCATTCCCGGTTTGGAGTTCCTCGCTGACATTAAAGTACTTATAGTTTGAAAGAATATAAGACAATTCTGTAAGCATACGTCTGGTATACCACGTATCGCTGACGATCATGCCGGGGAATACGTAACTACAGAGGCGTTGCATTTGCGTTTTTTCCTCAATAGAGAGGGGATTTATATAGGCTATTGATTGCCACTCCACGTTCGCATAAAGTGCATCCATTTCCCATTGGTAAAAGCCGTTGGCCACCGGATTGACGGGCGTATCAGCCCTGTACTTTTCGAGCAGTGAAAATGCTTGTCTGAATAATCTCCCCTCGATCAGGTCCTGGCCTTTTCTGTAGTAGGCATCTGACCACATGTCTTTGGGTAGCCACTCAAAATCATCTATATCGACGATCCCATTCAGCAAATACCTGAACAATACGCGACCCGAGCGACCGAAATCATTTACGTACAACTCCAGTTCCTTTGCGGCTATTGCAAGTCTGTCTTTTCTGATAGATGGCGTATAGGGTTTATCGCCAGCCCTCATTAACTCGTGATAAAGCAGTTCAACGTAATTATTTGTCTGCTCAAAATATGCAATGGCCTGTTGATTGATCCGTATGGCCTGTTCGGGCTCCTGGCTCCATATCGCTTTTAGCATGGATCGCCTGATATCCCTTCTATGCCACCAGTTTTGATGTTCATCTTTTTGTAACAGCCACTCACAGTTAACAAGTTCCTTCCAGCCTTCCTCAATAGTCGCCGTAGATACACCACCTAATCCCAATGCCGGGATAAGTATGTTTTCGAGTATTTCTTCATTAACATAGCGGAGAATCAAACCCGGATAGGCTATTTTCCTTGCGATCTCGTTACTGATACGCAACAGTACTCTTTTATAGATAACGCCGGCAAAGAACTCCTTTGCGCCCTTTCCCCCTGCTTTGACCAACTCATCCTCGAGCTCTTTAACAGAAAGTTCAGGATTCGCCTTCATGACGCGTGCCGCCAGTCTCAGTTCAAGCGGTCTTCTGGGAATCTCGGGCGATGCCGCCAGTTGCCCGGCTTTATCCAAAGGAACACCAAGGTCGCAGAGCATAAGCGTTGCAGCCTCAGGATCAAGTTCCTCTACTTTAACATCTCTTAATTTCTTTATGTTCTCCAGATTGTTAATATTATCTGCGGAGAGCCGGCCGGAGAAGATCACTTTAAACTCAAGATCAAATTGTGCTGCGTAATGTTGCCAATCATACAACCAGGAACGAATATGTTCAAACAATCCCCGCTGCATGACTTCTTCAAAGGTATCGAGCACCAGCAACAACCTTCTTATTTTCGAATGTCTCTGTAATGCATATATCGCGGCCTCCTTTATATCTTCCACGTATCCCCTCAGGATTGTCTTATAGTGAGAGCTATATGATTCATAATATTTAGACCCGGTCTGAAGATCATCTTTTATACGATCTCTGCTTTCCTTAAGAATATTATCTCTGTCGCCGGTCTGGTAGCTGATCTGCCTGGACACCTCCATGTCGAGCCATTTTCCATCAGAAGGATGTATACCGGGTTTATCGAAATCAAGTATTGCAATAGCGATATCGTGATGTTCTATAGCTGTACTCAGAAATTTTGCCAGCAGTGTTGACTTACCGGATCCACCGGCTCCTCTGAGTACCAGAAAATTGCTCTTATCATCCCGGTTTGCTATATCCCACACAAAGTCAGCCAGGTTTGCGAGTTCACGCTCTCTTCCATAGAACCCTTTTGACAGTAAGACATTGTAATCTGACAGAAAGCGGAATCGCTCAATCAGGTTTTTAACTCTCGCCAGGTCCGGATTACCAAGATGCAGGTCTTTCGTTACCTCCAGGGCGAAAGACAGATCTTTTAGCTGCGCTTCATTCATATTCCTGGTGATGAGCTGATCGCCACGGAGCAGAGATCTGAGCATATTGCCGTTATTGTCCGTTTCCGGCAATGCATCACTCAGATGTTTAGCAAGCGAACCTTCGCCGATCATTCTTTTTAGCTCAATGCTCCGGTATGGCTGCTGAAGGAGCCACTTCATAACATTACCGGAAGTATCAACAATACATTTGTCAGACAATTCCATTAGAATGTCCTGCCGTCTTTCTTCCGGAACATCAGCAGAAAACAGATCATCCGGCGAAAAGTTTCCCGAAAGCGCCGCCATAGATGTAGCCGCCGATAGCTGCGCAGTGAACGCTTCATCAACTATTGTATCAGCCGGGTTACCGGCAGATACTCCCTCGGATGTCGACAGTGCACTTCCCTCCTGTTTATTCAGGAGAGCTTTCATCTTAGACGCAAATTCCTTTGATTCTTCGGATCTCTGAAGCATAATATCTGAATATGGGATTATCTAATATAATAGGTTGCGAAGGTCATGAGCTTACGTGCCACCTGGCTCATATAATCTTTTGCAGATGGATTTACCTCATAACATGTATCTGCAATTGTTCTGGCATCTTCCGCCCCTTTAAGGTTATACTTTGAGAAGAAACGATGCAGGTACACTTCAATATCATCTACTCTGATAGAACAATTGTAGAGTTCCTCCCTGTTCCTGACCAGGTAGGGAGTAACGGCCTGCATGCCGTCCAGCACAATGCGTAGCCATGATAGCTGATTAAGCTGTTCATACAGGAAATTGAGGAACGTTGCAGTATGTAAACCGAGAAGGTCTGTTTTATTAAGATCTTTAATGCAGATCCATACAAGCTTGTTATCTCTGACCGCATCAAGTGAACGGATCACGGCCCCGAGTACTTCGTCTCTTAACCATACGATCGCTGTTGAGTTAACCTCATCGACCGGCGGCGGCGTTACCGGATTGCTGCCAGCCTTTGTACAGATCAGGTTAGCAAGACCTACAGCATCCAGATTCAATAATACGGTGCCTTCCAGCTCAATAATCAGGTGGCGGTCTTTGGGCAACATAAAAGAGATCAGGTCTATACAATAACTTTTACCATGGCCATCGGCGCCCCTGATATTAAACAGTCTCTTTTCGTTATCATTGATCGATTTCCAGATCATGTACTGCAGATCATCCCGTGCAATGACCGGCGCAAACCCGTGGGATTCATCCAGCTGCCATAACGTAAAATCTGAAGGTTCAGGTTGTGGTAGCTGAATATTCCTGCGTCTGACATCTTCTTTGATACGTTCAATAGGAATCCCTGTATTAACGACTATAGTATCATCATTAGTCATTTTCCATTTCCCCTGATGAATGCCGAATAGCCGGAATTCCTCATTAAAACAAGGGCCTCCTGATGAACCGGGCAGCGAATTAGAAAAATGGAGGAACCTGCACTCCGGTACTACCCCATCAATACGCTCATCGGATATTACATTGGCATCAAAACGCATTGGGAAACCGGCAGGATGTTGAAAAAGGATAATACTTTTCTGCGGCTCTGGCACCTTAACAGTGCTATCCAGGCTTTCAAACGGCCTGTCGAGCGTTACTACCTTTTCCAACCTTATCAGTATATAATCGAGGTGCTCTCTAAGTGTAGAGGGTTCTAAGGGAGCATTATCTACTAACTCAGACACATGACAGCTATTATGTGCAACATTCCAGTCCTTATGCGCTTTATACGTTACGCCTCCCCTGTTACGTATTCCGGCTCCCAGATATATACGCACATCATCGAATACTACTGTAAGCCTGTCGTGGCTGTCTTTTTGCGGGACACCGCTTTGGAGATCAAAAAGTTTCTTAACGACGTGCCATGCTGTAATAACAATATTATGTCCGACCAACAGACATGTACCTTCGGCCTGCTCATCGATGCAAACTTTGCCGGTAGACTTCATGTTTCGTATGATACCTTTGGCAAAAATATCCGGTTCACTAAATCCCTTACGTAAATTAGTCATCGCTTCAAATAAAATCCGTGGCCTGTCAACGGCTACCGGTTCTTTTGCTACCGTCTCGTTTGCTATCTGTTCGTTTGCTGCTGGCCGGGGCGTTACTGCCGCCCCGTTGGCTAATGATCCGTTGGTTGCTGACCCGTTGGTTGCAGGTTTAATTGTTGCCGGTTGGGAAGCTGCTGCCTGTTTACTATTTTCATTAATGTGGTACATCGTCAACGACCCATTTTCTTTCCCCTTTGCGATCAGCATATTCGCAAATCCACGCAGGAACCCTTTGGCGGCAGCGTACATTAACGCCTTCTCAAAGTCCTGCCGATCATTCCCTGTACGTCCGATAACATTAAAGTCTTTCTTCACCGGGACATCTTCGAAGATCTGGATATCCATGAAAAGTTCGGCAAATTCGGAACGTGTGGCCTTGATGGCGTTCAAAATCTCATCTATATTCATGGTCGAGTTTATTTTAACCTAACACAGCCTGTGACGCTTCCAGGCAATCTGCTAATGTTCTCCCTGTGCGGGCGTCTTTGGCAGAAAGAGTCTCTGCCAGTATGTGCGCGTAGTTTTGTCTGGTCGTACCGGATGAACCACCATAATGTAATCCGGCGGCCAATAATCCATCATTTTTGTGTACAACAACAGACCCGGAATTACCGAACAAGGTTGTTGCATCGTGTGCCATTGTCCATTTCTCGCTTACTCCCTTTGCGGGAATAATGAACCCCGGGGCAATACGCTTACAACCGAAAGTTGTCTTGAACAATTTGTCCAACAGCGTAAAGTCATACAATCCTACGGGGGGCTTTCCGGGGTAGCCGATAATAAATACCTGATCCTGCAGGTGCACCCATTGGGCCGATGTATTCACTTTCAAATAATCTCCGGGATAATCGTTGGCGGCAGTGGGTTCTAACTCAATTACCACCAGGTCAAGGAGCCTGTGATCTATGAAATTTCCGATCTCTTTATCGGTAGCAAAAATTACCGACTTGAATTCGCGGGGAGTAATAGACTCCGTCGCCCTGTACTCATGGCCGAAGTCGATATTTACACCGTCTCTGAATTTCCAGGTCCCGTTCCCCTGTTTATCAGCAATTAGCTGTAAGACGTGCCTGTTGGTAATAATTTTATCGGGCGCGATCTGAAAGCCGGTTCCAAGATATCCGGAATCCTCGTAGGTCGCATTGATCCGTCCCACGCACCTGATAGCACGTTCAACCACCGGACTTGCTGCCTGCCAGTAACCAGCATGCCAGGGGCCTGCGGGACTGCTTAACAGATCAGGCTTCCCATCTTTCACCATGAATGAAGGCATAGTACCGTCAAGTTTTACGATCACCTCCAGGCTTTCCAGCATCTGCGAACTTTCTACAAAATTCTTTCCTGCATCCTTTCTTACTAACTCAAGTGCGCTTTTTGCATTGCCGGCAATCTGGCCTGCTATTTCATACAGCTTGTCATCATTATCAAGATAATCTTTGATGATCCGGTCCAATTCCTCATGTATTCCATCAATATGATTGCTGATATTACTGTTAGATAAATCTGAATGGCTTTCCAGGCTGTCTATAGATTCGAGTGACGATCCCGAATGTGCAGCAGTTCTGACAGAACGGAGGATGTTTTTGAGGTTAATATTACTCATAACAGATAGGAGTTAGATGTGTAAAACCGATGAGGGTCTGCCAGTTATTAGCAGCTATTGCAAATTACTATCTTTCAAAAGTGTGGGAAATACCAAGTAGTTTGTATTTTAAGAGATCAACTGATTATACCGGCATCCATGAACTTATGATCGTTAGCGAGGATAAACAGTTAGAACCGGAGACAAAGACAGTTCAAATCATAGAAGGCCACGGCGCTCACACCTGTATAAATCTACCCTCTTTTTTGTATATTTGTACCATGATTAAGCAGCAATTGTACCAGCCATACTCCATTTCAGTGGAGACAATGAGTCAATATCCTTTAAGGGATCTGAAACAGAACACCTTTTTTGAGATCATCTATATCCTCTCAGGTTCGGGCAAACAGCGTATCAATGAAAATAAATTCAGCTATAGCGCCGGAGATGTTTTTCTACTGACACCTGGCGACAAAAGTTGTTTCGACATAGAGACAGAAACAAAGTTCTTCTTCCTTCGCTTTAATAACATTTACCTGAAGGAATCCGGCCTGATGAAGGACAACATACAACGGGTAGAATTCATATTACAAAATGCCAATCACCGTCCCGGATGCATCGTTAAAAACGAAACGGACAAGCCGCTGCTACGTGCGGTTATCGAGGGACTTATGCAGGAACATATTAACCGGGATACCTGCTGGGAGAAGCTATGCATGCAACTGGTCAATACCCTTATTGTTATTGTGGGCCGGAATATAGAAAAATATCTCCCGGAAGAACTTACTGAAGATCAGGAAGAGAAGGCTTACGATCTGCTGCAATACATCCAGGCCAATATATACGATCCATCCAAAATAAAGGCAGAAAATCTCAGCCGTGAATTCCGCATCTCAACGACCTATCTGGGCCGTTATTTCAAGAAACATACGGGTAAAACTCTGCAGGAATATGTTGCCAGCTATAAAATTAAACTGGTAGAGAACAGATTGCTGCATAGCAATATGCGTATATCTGAAATTGTGGATGAGCTGGGATTTTCCGATGAAAGCCACCTCAATAAATTCTTTAAAAAGCAACATGGTATGAACCCTTCTGAATACCGCCGTACGGCAGAAACCATGACAGTTTAATCCATACTCACCTTGACTACAGTGTATATTTTTACATAATTTAGGTAAAATAGTACAGATATTAAGCGTCGTTATTAGTCGAATTTTGTACTTGTAACAGAAGAAGCCACGGTGACCTGTATAGAATGGCCGGCCTGGTTCCTTTTAAAAATTCGAATTATGACTTCAAAATTGTATTTGTACTTAGCCATAATAACTGTGTGGCTGTCTGCCTGTACTTCCAAACACCCGGAAAATACTACAGGCGCCGCTGTCCCCGTATCCATCATTACCGTCAGCGCGAATGATGCTAACATCTACAAAGAATATCCGGCGACAGTAGAGGGAGAAACAGATGTGCAGATCAGGACGCAGGTGAATGGCATCCTGGAGAAAATATATGTAGATGAAGGCGCTTATGTAACAAAAGGGCAGTTGTTATTCAAGGTCAACGACCAGGAATATAAAGAGCAACTGAACAATGCAAGTGCCGAATTGCTGGCAGCCCAAGCGGCCGTATCTAATGCACAACTTGAGGTGGACAAAGTAAGACCTTTGGTGGAAAGCAAGGTAGTAGCACCCATGCAACTGCAAACAGCACGATCTAATTATGATATGGCAGTAGCACGCGAAAAACAGGCGGCAGCACGCGTAGCAGACGCCAATATTAAACTGGCTTATACCAATATCAAAGCGCCCGTAAATGGCTATATCGGAAGGCTTAATAAAAAAGCAGGGACATTGGTAGCACCTGCGGATGCAGATGCATTGACCGGCCTATCGGCCATTGATATGGTACATGTATACTTCTCCATCGGAGAACAGGAATTTGTAGCCTTGAAAAATGCATTGCCAGGCGCAACCCTCACCGAAAAACTCAGGCAAGCGCCACCCGTGTCCCTACAGGTAGCAGGTGATTCCGTTTATCCTCAACAAGGCAAGATAGACATGGTAAATGGCTCATTTGAAAAGAACAGCGGCGCCATTACCTTACGGGCAAGTTTTCCCAATACACAGGGATTATTACGTTCAGGCAACACAGGAAAGATAAAACTTTCATTTGTACAGGAAAGTGTAATTGCTGTACCTCAGACCGCAACGCTGGAAATCCAGGATAAGATATTCGTATATACAGTGAACGATAGCAGTAAAGCTTACAAGAAGTCTATCACCATATCAGGAAAATCCGGCAATAATTATCTCATCCGTGAAGGTCTGCATAGCGGAGAAAAAATAGTGACCACCGGCATGGAACTATTACAGGATGGTACGCTGGTTCAACCCGGCAAATCCGTAGCCCAGAAACAATAGCAAATACCTTTTAACGGCCTGTCAATAACAGGCAGTGGCTGTAAACATATACGTGTGCAGCGCAAGGGCTTTCCATGCCCTTACCGTAGCACAAAGACTTTCATTTTAACAGAATAAAAATGCTTAAGAAATTCATAGAACAGCCGGTATTAGCCACCGTAGTATCCATACTACTGGTAATACTGGGTATCGTGGGCATGACAAGCCTGCCGATAGAAAGGTTCCCAAATATCGCCCCGCCTACGGTGCAGGTGAGGGCGTTTTACCCCGGCGCTAATGCAGAAACCATTTTACGCGCGGTAGCACCACCTTTGGAGGAAGCCATTAACGGTGTAGAAGACATGAGTTACATGAACTCTTCTTCCAACAACGACGGATCTCTGGTAATCACGGTCTACTTTAAGCTGGGTACAAACCCCGACCAGGCGGCAGTCAATGTACAAAACCGCGTTGCTTCTGCTACAGGTTCCTTACCACCCGAAGTAGTGCAGGCGGGTATTGTGACCAAGAAAACACAGAATGGGCTGATCATGGGCATTAACCTGTTCAGTGATGATGCGAAAACTTATGATCGCACTTTCCTCGCCAACTATGCTTCCATCAATATTATGCCGGAGATACAGCGTATAGCTGGCGTAGGCGAAGTAAGGATGTTCGGCAGTAATCGTGATTACTCTATGCGCGTATGGCTGAACCCATCACAGATGGCTGCCTATCATCTCACTCCAGCCGAAGTAATGGCTGCCATACAGGACAAAAACCTTGAAGCTGCGCCCGGCCGTTTTGGCGAAAGCAGTAATGAGGCTTTCGAATATGTGATCAAGTACCAGGGTAAATATAACAGGCCTGCTGATTACGAAGAGATCGTGATCAGGACTAATCCCGACGGGACCTTATTACGTCTAAGAGATGTAGCTAAAGTGGAACTTGGCGCATACACCTATGGCAGTTTCAATACCCTGAATGGTATTGGTGCTGATGTAAAAGATGCACCGGCCGTATCTATTGAGGTGCTTCAATTGCCTAATTCCAATGCGCGGGATATACAAGTCAAAATAGAAGAGTTTATGCTGAAAGCCGCCAAAGATTTTCCGAAAGGCGTACGGCAGCAAACATTGTATTATACCAAAGACATGTTGGACCAGTCTATCAGCCAGGTTACCCATACGTTGATCGAGGCTTTTATACTTGTGTTCCTTGTTGTGTTCCTTTTCCTGCAGGACTTCCGTTCTACGCTTATTCCGGCTATTGCCGTGCCGGTGGCTATTATCGGTACTTTCTTTTTCATGTCGGTATTTGGCTTCTCCATTAACCTGCTCACTTTGTTTGCGTTGGTATTGGCTATCGGTATTGTAGTGGACGATGCTATTGTTGTGGTAGAAGCGGTACATGCCAAGCTGGAACACGGGAACGCGACTGCAAGAAAGGCTACACTCAGTGCCATGCACGAGATAACCGCTCCTATCATATCCATCACACTTGTGATGGCGGCTGTGTTTTTACCTGTAGGTTTCATGCAAGGTTCTGCCGGTGTCTTCTACCGTCAGTTTGCCTTTACCCTGGCCATTGCCATTTTCATCTCTGCTATTAATGCCCTGACGTTAAGTCCTGCGCTTACTGCGCTATTCCTGAAAGGAGTGCATGGGCATGAGGGAGAAACGCCTGCTACCTTTAAACAGCGCTTCTTTGCAGGTTTTAACAGCAGCTTTCACAATATGACCGATCGCTATACAGGCAGCATCAAATGGCTCATTACGCATAAGTGGGTAAGCCTGAGCGGGCTGGCATTAGTGATTATCGCGACTGTAATGATGGTACGCAAAACGTCTACCGGTTTCATTCCTTCGGAAGATATCGGTTTTATTGCTGTAGCCATCAATCTGCCGCCCGGTGCTTCGCAGCAACGTACGGAAGAAGTACTGAAAGAAATGTCTGAAGCTATACGTCCGCTGCCTACGACCCGCATCTTCAATGTGGTGTCCGGCGTCAACATGTTCACTGGGGCGACAAGTCCTTCGGCGGCGGTAGCCTTCTATATTCCTCACAGAGACCCGAAACAGGGAGAAGTAAAAGGTGTAACAGCCGTGATGGACGATATGCGGGCAAAGCTGCAATCAGTAAAGGGTGCAAATTTCATTGTATTCACGCTGCCAACAGTACCAGGTTTCGGTAATGTGGACGGACTTGACCTCGTGCTACAGGATAAAACCGGCGGGGCGCTGGACAAGTTCAGCAGTGTGGCAGGTAAGTTCCTGGAAGAGCTGAACAAGCGGCCTGAAATCGCTATGGCGTTCACTCCTTTCAGATCGGATTATCCGCAATTGCAAATGAATGTGGAGAAGGAGAAGGCGGCACAACTGAATGTAAGTGTAAGGGACATCCTGCAAACGATGCAGGCTTATTTTGGCAGTGCGCAGGTATCCGACTTTAACCGCTTCGGAAAATATTACCGCGTGATGGTGCAGGCCGATAAGGCTTCCCGTACAGACCCTGCTTCCCTGAATGGTGTATACGTTAAGAACGCCCATAACGAGATGGTACCTATTAACACGTTGGTTTCACTGAAACGTGTGTTTGGCCCAGAAACAATTACCAGGTATAACCTGTTCAATTCAATTTCTGTTACTGCCATGCCGAAGCCAGGATTTAGTACCGGAGATGCAATCAAGGCAGTGCAGGAAGTAGCGCAAAAGCATCTCCCATCGGGCTTCTCGTATGAGTTCTCCGGCGTTACCAAAGAAGAGATCTCTTCCAGCGGACAGGCGCTTACCATATTTGTGCTTTCCCTGTTGTTTGTCTATTTCCTGCTGGCGGCACAGTTCAACAGTTATATCATGCCTGTTGCTGTATTACTATCTGTTCCTACGGGCATACTGGGCGTATTCATTGCCATCGGCTTTGCGGGTATCGATAATAATATCTACGTGCAGGTGGCGCTGATCATGCTGATCGGTTTATTAGCAAAGAATGCGATCCTGATCATTGAGTTTGCCGTGCAGCGCAGACATGCAGGACAGACGTTGATATCGTCTGCTATTGAAGCAGCCAGACTGAGGATAAGGCCTATTATTATGACCTCCATTGCTTTTATCGTTGGTATGATACCGATGATGCGTGCTACCGGACCTTCTGCTATGGGTAATCATTCCATTAGCATCGGGGCAGCCGGTGGTATGCTGACAGGGGTAGTACTTGGCCTGTTTATTATTCCGGTACTGTATGTTGTGTTTCAATACCTGCATGAGAAGATATCACCTTTAAGGACTGATGCTGAAGAACTGCACCCCGTGGTAGAATAACCAGTAATCATCAATCATTTTACAAATGACAAAAAGATCGTTTTATATCATCATTTTTATCACCTCCGTACTGTTGAGCAAGCAAGCCCTTGCTCAGCAGCCAGACGGTGTGCCTTTACTTCCAACGGCCTTTCGTGATGCACCTGGCCATGATACCATCAGCATTGCCACCATCCCCTGGAAGCAATTCTTTGCAAATGACGAATTAGCTGTTTTAATAGATACTGCGCTGGCAAATAACAATGATCTCCAAATCGCTATCAGTAATATAGAAATTGCCAATAAATCTTACAGGGCAGCAAAGCTTGGACTGCTGCCGGACATAACGCTGAATGCCGGCGCCAGCATACTTAATCCTTCAGATAATAGTATCAACGGATTGTCGGCCGAGCTGCTCTTACAATCGCATCATATAGAGGATTACAGCCTCGGTATGGGCATATCCTGGGAAGCGGACATATGGGGTAAAGTAAAGAATCAGAAAAAAGAGGCGCTGGCCCGTTACCTGCAAACACAAGAAGCCCGCAAGGCAGTGCAGACGACACTGATTGCCGCCATCGCTAATGGCTATTACAATTTACTGATGCTTGACCGCCAATTGCAGATCGCGAAGCGCAACTTTGATCTTAGTGATAGTACGTTACAAATTCTGAGAGCGCAGTATAATGCGGCGCAGGTTACGTCACTCGCCGTGCAACAGGTAGAAGCACAACAGCTTACTGCTGCACAGCTCATCCCGGCTATCGAACAGGAAATAACAATACAGGAGAATGCACTGAGCGTTTTGTCTGGTGTTAATCCGGCTGGCTTCACAAGGAATAAGTCGCTCGACGACCTGCAATTAACCAGCTTCGCCAGCGGGATACCTTCCGCATTACTGGACAGGAGACCAGATGTAAAATCGGCCGAACTTGAGTTGCTGGCAGCTACAGCAAAAGCGGGTTATACAAAGGCCTATATGTATCCTTCTCTTACTATTTCTGCGCAGGGGGGCCTGAATGCATTCAGAGCCAGTGACTGGTTCAACCTTCCCGCTTCCTTATTTGGCATAGTAGCAGGCGGTATCACACAACCGTTGTTTCAGAAGAAAAAGTTACGTACGCAGTACGAGGTGGCTAAAATACAAAGAAAGCAAGCTGTTATACGTTTCCGTCAGTCTGTATTAAAAGCAGTGGAAGAGGTATCAGATGCCCTGGTGAAAGTACAAAAGCTGCAGGAACAGCAAAGCGTAGCAGCAAGCAAGGTCAGTACAATGCAACAGGCCACCGTTAATGCCGGCCAGCTGTTCGTGAATGGAAGGGCCACTTACCTGGAAGTTCTCACTGCACAAAGCAATGTATTATCCAGTGAACTGCAACTGGCATCACTTAAACAATCGCAATTGTCTGCCGTGGTAGAATTATATAGAAGTCTTGGTGGGGGTTGGTAACCCATCCGTATAATTTGTAGTTTATGTTTTATTGTTAAAAGGGGAAAGGAGCCTTTGATTGTGTGTGCTCCTCTTAGCTGAAGGGACAAGTTATATAGCTTGTCCCCTTTTTTGGGGCTCAATAGACTAATTCATAAAAGAAATTTTCCCACTTAAGTCTCTATGTATGTTATGACATTCCTTCATCAGCGTGGTGAAGTCAAAGTTCTTATCAAATTCATCCTGTCCTGCCCACAAAAAAGTATTCGCAGCTTCATCTTTAAATTGCATAAACAGATCGCTTCTGAAAAGAGCCATCATCCCCTCTTCATTTCTCTGAATAGCAAAATCTTCGATGAGCCCAATTAAAATATACAAGTCATCTAAAAGTGGATGAAGATGATTAAACCCTTCCCGAACGAGCAAGTCGAGATCAAGAAGATTATCGGGTATCGCCTTCCAGCCGGGATGGTTGATCCATTTCTTCAAATTTTCATTATCAAAGAAATAGGTGTCCGCCATTAATAGATTCCGGAGTTCAGTGACATCGCTGATGAACATCATGCGATCCACCTCGTCGACCAACCATTTGTCATTATCATTATCAGTCCGGTCGCTTCCCCATACGGTAAAATAATGTTGCTCTTTATAAACAACTTCAATCAGCCATTTACGGAATTCTTCCGAAATGATGTTCTTTGCCTCCTCCATATTTTAATGTCTATCTTTAAAAAAATCATACCTCTGTCAGCAGCGACGGATGGCTAACCATTCCTACTTTGCATTCAAAGATAATGACTTTGAAAAATTAGACAAAGATGATCAATTTCGATAAGAAAGGGGCTGACACTAAATAGTATCAGCCCCTTTCCATATAGTTATTTAATGAGCATATATCATTAAACGATCAATTATTAGTAACCGTCATTCTGATCCATCTTAGTGTTCAGTTCTTTCTCAGGTTGTGGCACCGGGAACAGGAGATTATGCTTATTGGCTCGTTGTAGTAGCATCCTGTAAGCCGGCTCTTTTTCTCACCTGATTCAAAGGAGTGAGCGCTTCTCCGGATTTACCCTGTTCATTCAACAAGCCTACCTCGGGTCAATGGGCATCCGGTTCAATGCAGGAGACAACTTCAATGGGTTTGCATGTATAATGGAAGTCGATTATTACATAGCACAGCTTTAAGACTGACATTTAAATAGAATTTAAGTACGTATATTTGACCCGCCAAACGCCATATTATACTCTTACAATATCCCTACATGTTAAGCCTTCCGAGTTATAAATATCCCATCCCTTACCTAAAAACAAAATCATGAGAAAGATCGTATTACACACTTTTGTTGCAGTTCTTCTTGCTTCATCAGTAATAGCGTTTTGTCTTTTGTCCAGTACGGGGGGCGCAGCTATATTTGTCCTCTTGTTGCTTCTGCTCTGTGCTCCGTTTCCGACGTTTCTGACAGTTTTAATTTACAATTTTTTAAAGCGAAAAATACTTCCAAACAACAGGGTCTTCACGGTCATATTGAGTACGTTGTTGTTGCTTGCGATCTATCATATTTGCGTAGTACTGTTTATAATCATCTTCGACAGTGGAGTCCGGTCTACCACCATCGATACGATGACCGATGAGTATACTAACGAGTACTTAGTCATTAATATCATAGCGACCCTATTAATCATCTGCATTCCAATAGCGGAGATTGTAATTGAAAAGGTGAAGCGGGATATGAAGGAGGAATTGGAGAAGCTGGAAAAGAAAAATAATACGAACCGGATTTAAAGTAATGGATGAAAAAATGCAGGTAACAGCATACTGATCACAGCAACTGATCTGCCAGGTAATGTTACCAATGCAGAGAAAGTGATCCAGTAATCATTTAAATCTAAAACGCAGCGCCCCGGCCCTTATTCCGGGGCGCTGCTTATGTACCGGATGCTGGGGGAGGCGCACAAACATGCCGACTACAAAATCGGGCATATTATTATAAATTTGCCCTAAACAGACGAAATGGAAGATTTTATAATTGTAGTGAACCGCATTGAAGAGTTGCAGTCAGTTGAGAACCGGCAGGAATTGGAACTGATATTTGATAAAGCGAAAAGAACTATCGTTGGCGGTCAGAACGTAATACTCGTCCGAGATAATGGTAAAGGCAAACAGGAAAAGTTTGAGACGTTCTCCAATGAACAGGATTTTGAAGAATACAGGAAGCGGATCTTCAGGTTTTTATAGGGAGGCTTACTTAAGTCGATTCATTGCTGCTGGCCGTTTCCGGAACTAATTATATACTGCGCCGCCTGCATTTAACTTCACTTATCTAAACACGTATATTCATTTGTGTTAACATTTCGGTAACATTGGTTTCTCAGTTTTACGTCTAAATTTTCTAAAAGTAATGAGACAGAAAGGACGTTCTTACCAAAAGCTTCTTACCCTTTTTTTAGGTGCTGGTGTATTGCTGACATGTGGCGCCGCATTTATGGCACCACAGGTAAATGACGACGAATTTTCTATTGTAGTACTTCCCGATACACAATATTATACGTCTGAAAAGCATGGTGGAAAAAAGGAAATGTTCTATGCGCAGACAGACTGGATCGTGAAGAACGCTGCAAAAGAGAAGATAGCATATGTCGTACATCTTGGTGATATTACTGATGATGGTGAAAAGTTCGCTGACCAATGGACAAATGCAGCCGAGGCAATGTATAGGCTGGATAAACCGCAACCAGGTTATCCGCAGGGAATTCCTTACGGCATGGCGGTGGGAAACCATGATCAGACGAAGAGTCAATATCCGTTAAGCGGGGTTACTGATTCCTATAACAAGTACTTTGGCATTTCTCATTTTAAGGATAAACCATGGTATGGGGGACATTACCTTAATAACAACGATAGCCATTATGATCTGTTCACTGCTGCCGGCGTGAAACTCATCGTGATCTACATGGAGTATGACTCTTATGATGAGGATATTGAGCCGCTGAATAAATGGACAGCACAGGTGCTGGAAAAATATGCTGATCGGAAAGCTATCCTCGTGAGCCACTCCTTTATTCACTTTAACAATACTGCCGGTACCAACGAGAAAGGCTTCCCTAAATTCAGTATGCAGGGACAACACCGCTTTGACAGGCTGAAAAGTTATCCTAACGTGATCATGACCTTATCCGGTCACGTAGGTGATAATGGAGAAGGTTACCGTCAGGATGGTTATGCGGGTAATATTATCAAGTCTTTCCTGTCGGATTACCAGAGCAGGCCTGATGGCGGTCATGGACTGATGCGCCTGATGACCTTCTCGAAATCCAAAGACCTGATCAGTGTACGTACCTTCTCCCCTTACACCGGAGAGGAAGAAACCGATGCTGACAGCAAATTTACCCTTCCGTGGATGCATCATACCAATGTTGCCCGTATCAATGACCTCAATAACGATGGTGTGACAGAGATCATGTTCTTTTCAAAAGGGCAATGGAAGATACAGGGACAGGCGGATATCAATTTCGGCGACGAAGGAGATATTCCTGCTCCGGCTGACTACAATGGCGATGGAAAGGCAGAATTAGCCTATTTCAGACCGTCTGACGGAAAGTTCTACCTGGAAGGTGGTAAATCAATAACCCTCGGCCATACCGGCGATATTCCTGTTTGCGGGGATTATGACGGTGATGGCTTTGCGGAAGTAGCAGTATATCGTCCTTCAGCTTTGACATGGTACTTCAATGGACTGGACAGCATTAAGTTCGGTCATAAAA
Source organism: Chitinophaga sp. S165 (assembly GCF_003182155.1). Lineage (GTDB taxonomy): Bacteria > Bacteroidota > Bacteroidia > Chitinophagales > Chitinophagaceae > Chitinophaga. Next base: position 448,026 of record NZ_QGTG01000006.1, on the reverse strand, counting down.
ATGGGATACCGGTTCCTGCGGACTATGATGGCGACGGCAAGCTGGATGTAGGTTTCTTCCGGACAGATAATTCGCTCTGGCAGACTACACTGGGGAATATTCCGCTTCAGGTGCAGCATGTTCCCGGAGATATGCCTGTACCAGCTGACTATGATGGCGATGGACGTGCGGAAATGGCGGTGTACAGACCTTCTACCGGAGAATGGATCATAGACAAAATGAAACAGCCTGTTAAACTTGGCGAGAAAGATGACCTACCAGTACCCGGCAATTATGATAAGAGTGGCAAGACATTGCCGGCAGTTTATCGCAATGGCAAGATCTATCTGCAAAATGGGAAGACATTAGAGGCAAATAAGGGAGCGGTAGCGGAACTGGTTAATCTTCCGATATGTAAAAAGTTTTATGGGAACTAAGCGCTTTTACTGCTACCAGGCATAAAAACAATAATCCGCGCTATGCAATGCCTCCAAAAGTGTCTTACTTCCGGAGGCATTGCACCAAAGCTGATCTATAGAACTTTGTGCAAGGAAGGAAGCCTGTTTGGTTCAAAAGTTACGAAGCGCCTCTGCCGTTCAAATAATTAGTATATTGCTACTGTTAACCAAATTGCCCTTACTTTAAACAAATCCTTATGCGAACCAAGAACAAACCCTTCCTGAAGGCATTTTGTGCCATTGCACTAGCCCTTTATTTTTGTGGGTGTCAAAAAAACACACAACCAACAATAATTGAGTCCTCTATCTCAGACGAAATACCCGATTGGGCGAAAAAAGAAATGCGAAAGCAAAAAGGTGGTTTCACCTATGTGGTCAATAAAAAATCGCCTGTTGTTTATCTGGACCAACAAGGCAATGAACGTAAGTTCGACGCTGGCCGTATAATGAATATTCCTTGCGACCAGGAAGAAGACGATTTCCTGAACAATGAGTTCACACATTTGTACCAATCTATCTGGTATGCCTGCGGAGAGGATTTTAAGGTAGTGGTTGAATATGAATTGTCCACTGCCTTTACGCCCGTGCTTACCAATCCTGCCAATCCATCACAGGTTAGCCGTGGCCGTTTCCGGATCATCGATACCAGTACCAACGCTACGCTCTATACTAACAGTAATATAACACCGGTCACTATTACACATGTAGGCCCTGATCCCAACAACGCGGATAAGCAATTGTATCGCATCAGCTATACGGTTACCGGTTTAACCGAGGCGCAAATGACCACAGGAGGCAGTTTCGAAAACAGGCCAATCATTTATAGTGATTGTCCGGATGTCATCACTACGGCTGGCTCCTGGCAGGGCGCCATTGCCGGAGCACCAGTAGATGCGTGCAGTAAAGTAGACCGTATTAGTATGGTACCCGGCGGTTTTGATCGGGTGGCATTTGTTGGCGGTTGCGATGAGCAGATCAGCACCGTAGGTAGTTGCTATCCACCAAGTCTTGCCAGTGGCCGTCCGCACGAGCATGATGTTGAGTGGCGTAAACCCGGCGATCCTACATACGGCAATTGGCCTGGCGCCTTGCCCAATGAATTAGCCTTTTTAACGATCAATTCATATAATCAGCGGATCGCGTGGCCTTATACGTCAGGACAGGCCTGTACAAGGTACCCCAATAAAAGAGAAAAGCTACAGTTCTTTACAGCCAGAGTTTATCAATTTCCAGTGTCGGGTACTATTGAGGTACGATATCGAAATGCGATGGTTACTACGTTTGGCAATAACTGTTCGGGCACTGCATGTACCAGCCCGGATTGGGTGTATCTTACGATCAATGTGCGGTGATGATCTGATTTTTTACCTGCCCGGAATAAACATATTATTACCGCAGAAGAGGTTATTCGCCTCCTTATCATCCATTTACCAGCTGCAATGGCCTGGCATAATAGAGGCACTCACACCAGACAAACAAAAACAGGTTATATAATAAGATAAAATTGAAAAGGGCGTCTCAAACTTATGAGACGCCCACGTTTTTATATAAATATTAAATTATAGTTTGACAAACCGGATAATCTTTGGCGCTCCGCTTTTCCGTTTTAACACCGCCATATAAAAACCTTTGTTCAATGCAGTTAGATTGATATTCAGACTGGTTTTCCCCACAACATTATAAATAACAGGAGTCTGCGAACCATCCATACTTCTTATCTCCATCGTTACCCATCCATCATTAATGTCAAGATCACTTACTGTCAGCTGATCCGTAACAGGATTGGGATATAATCTTCCGGGAGGTTCATCAGAAGGAGATGTACTTTCAGGTTTAGATACAATCACAGAAATGGTATCACTGACCGCCGTTATTGGACATCCGTTAATACTGTATCCTTCTATTTCTATAAAATATTTTTTTATACCAGCAACACTACTTGTATCACTAATAGTAAAAGTATGACTGGCTGAGTCGATATTACTCAAATACACATAAGGAGCATATGCAGCGCCGTTAGTACTCTGAAACAAGGTAAGCGACGACGTGGGGTAAACACTACTACTGATACGGATAGCAATGACAAACTGCTCATTCACACGTACACTGTCTTTAGCAGTGATAGTTACTACCGGTAATGTAACCCGATATACGTTCATAATGATAACGTTACTCGTATCATTCACGTGCTGAGAACAGGTGGCGGCACCATATACCACTGCGGAGATGCTGTCCCCATCTTCCAATGTGCCGCTAGTGTATTTTAGTCCAATACTATCCGTAGGCAAACCATTGATCAGCCATCGGAACGAAGGCGCATAACCAGCATCTTTATAGGTCGCGGAAAACGCTACGGTCGCACCCGGGCAGACATTGTTCATATCTGTACTGATCGTTATGTCCGGTATTCTCACGGTATCTATCATCAGTGTAAATACCTGCTCATGCTTATCATCTACCAGACAACGATACAGGTAGTTCTGATAAGATAGCGGTACGTTCCGGATGCTCAACCGTACGCTATTACTGCCTGTGTAAACACTATCATCCACGACAGGAACAAACCCTTGTCCCATATCAACCTGCCACTGATATATGTTTCCTGACAATGGAGACGTAAGGGCCGTATCTGTACCCATACATACATGTACATTTGTGTTTGGCTTAATATCATTTTTTAAAATGAAGATCCGGTCACCTGTCTGACAAGCCATCATTTCAGGTTTACCATCGCCATCCAGATCGCCGGTCAGATTCATATAATTATAGCCATAAAAGTTATTGCCGATCTGATATTTTACTGGTGTTGCGAACTGCACTTTATCGCTATCGCTGATATTTTTAAACACCGACATACTGCACTCGAAATAGTTATTGGTCACCAGGTCCTTTTTGCCATCTCCATCCATATCATTGGCTGACACCCAATCAACTGACTCCTCTGTTTTGAAATAAATAGGTGACGCAAAAGCTATTTTTCCCGGCACTGCGCTGTTCAGATGAACGGAAACGCTATTGTAATTTCTATTAGAGGTCAGCAGATCAGTTTTACCATCCTGATCTATGTCTGCACTGAACACATTAAAATCACTAGGTGTAGGACCTCTGTCCGTAATATCAATATTCAACGGATTACGGAACCAATAGCCGAAGTACTCGAAGTTTCTGAATACCTGGAGATATTTACCATATCCACATATAGCCATATCCTTTTTCCCGTCTCCATCATAATCGGCAAATGCCATATTCCATGGAATAATAGCTATATCATTATTGTAAATCGACCAAAGCTGAAAAGACATATGGCCGGGCGTACTATTGTTTTTAAACCGGTATACCTCTTGTAGGCTGCCGCTGCAAAGGAACAGATCGGCCTTCCCTGTATTGTCAACGTCTGATATAAATAAACTTGAGAATTCTGATTCGACCATCAGGGGTATATGAATGGTATCACTCAGATCATCACCGGTGTTGCGAAAAATAACTATATGATCACCAGGATAAGAAACAGAGGCGATATCCGTTTTGCCATCTCCATCCAGATCTGCTGTCCCAATGGAGGATACGTTATCCATTTTATAGACTTCCGGATCAGCAAAACTGATATTCCCAACAGTACTTGTATTACGTGCCAAAGCAAGTCCGTAGGGATCCCTGTACAACAGATCCAATTTACCATCATTGTTAATATCAGCTAATGCAGCAATGGAATTCCCTTTCACTTCTATCTTCGTTTCAAAAGAGGATGGTCTGAACCTTTGGTTGTTCACCGGAAAAGTAAGCGTGATCCTTACATCAGACCATGCGGTGAGATTATTAGCGGTAACCGATACAGGGTCGTTGCCAATACCTGCGGGGATCTTCACTTTTAGCTCCGTACTGCCTGCCGATATCACCTGCGCCTTTATATTCCCGATATAGACGATATTTTCATCAGTCGTAGGTGCGAAGTTATTGCCAGTAATGGTGATGGTGTCTCCCACCGCACCGGTAACCGGGAAAACAGATGATATAGATGTAGGAGACAGCTGCGCCCAAACAGGCAATGAGATAAAAATAAAGAGGATACACAGTAAATGCCTGCTCTTCAAGGATTGGTACATTGATATAGATATAAAGGTAAAGGGATGCTTTAAAATTGTCCAGCTTCAAAAAACACCCAAAGATAGAAGAAGAAAGTATTGCAAAAAATAATATTAAGGATCCGTCACTATCTATTTCAACATAAATGCCTGTCTGCCGGATAACAGATAGCTCAAAAACGTATGATAGTCAACGTTAGCAAAGGATAAATATATTGAAATTAAACTATATTTGTATACTTTTTTAGTATAAAAACATGATTGTAAAATCGTTAGAAACGGGGGATGTACATTTTGTTGCAGGCATGGATGAGGATAGCTATTTCATCTTCTTTGATTGTGGGAAGTATTCGCATCTGCAATGGTGGCTTAAAACTGATTATGAGATCGTCGATCCTACAGACAGTTATTATACACCGCCTGGTGAGTCTTTTCATTCATCGGAACAAGTAACACGATCAACGGTACAGATCTATCTAATCACGATCAGTCAGAAACAACCATCGAACTTCCTAATACGTTAACTTTGACCTATGCAATCAGATATTCAGCAACTTTACGGGAATATAGACATTTACCTGTTTGACCAACTGCTTAAAGGAACATATGGTAAATGTAAAAAAGTGCTAGACGCGGGCTGTGGAGGTGGACGCAACATCGTTTATTTCTTAAGAAACGGTTATGAAGTGTACGGTATTGACCCTAATCCCGATGCGATATCAGCAGTCAGGCAATTATCAGAGACACAGTCTCCTACTAATTCTAAAGAGAACTTTGTCGTTTCCTCTGCTGAAAACCTGCCTTTTGATGATAGCTATTTTGACCTGGTGATCAGCAGCGCAGTATTACACTTTGCTAAAAGTCCTGATCATTTCCATGATATGATCCACTCTATGTGGCGGGTGCTGAAACCTGGCGGGTATTTATTTGCGAGGCTGGCTTCGGATATCGGTATCGAAACGCTGGTACAAGATATGGGGAATGGCCGCTATCTTTTGCCCGATGGCAGCGAACGTTTTTTAGTTAACCAGCAATTACTGCTTCAATATACTGAAAGCCTTAACGCCCGGCTTCATGAACCTATAAAGACCACCAATGTGCAAAACCTGCGATGCATGACTACCTGGTGCTTGCAGAAGGTCTGAAAAGCATGTTTGATCCAAATGTGAGCAATACAAGGTTTAAACTTAATTCCATAAGGCGATAAATTAATAGCTTATCTTCTTATGAATGCTGCCATCTTCATTATAAAAGATAATCTCAGGTTCATCGTTCTCGTTAACGATCGTCTCCAGACGAATGCGTCCCTTCGTGTCGCGTACAAATATACCTGTACGCTGGCCTTGCTGTCCTGCAAACATCCTTGTATATCCGAAGTAACCGGCTGCTTTTAGATTATCTATAACCTTTTGCTGCTCCTCCGGGTCCTTTACATGACTGCGAATAGAATCGAGTGTTGCCATTGCCTTATCGACTGAAAAGTCAGGTCTTTCAAAGATCGTCAGTCCTTTGGTATGATTTCCATTTGCCCGCTGGATATAAGATAGTTGTACCACCTGGTCCTGCTTGTATTTGTCGTAGGTAATGCTCAACTCATTTTCTCCCTTATTATTTTCTCCCTGCCCGGAATAGATCAGCCCACCACATTCTTCTCCTTCTGTATTATAAAACATCAGTCCTGATTCACCTCCACCCTGTCGGGACATTTTCTTACCGTTATAGATTGCAGGAGGCAGATTGTCTTTATTGAACAGGGCAAGTTTGACGGTGCCATCCGGCTCTACTATTTCGATCTTTTCCGCCCGCAGATTTTTGATGATATCGTCCTGTGCGGCTTTTCGAAAGCCGTAGCCAATGAATGCGAGTATTAATACGGAGCTAACGATAGCGTACATCCGGAAAAAGTTCATCTGACGACGAAGTTGCATTATTTCATTATGCAGGTCTTGCATGGGTCCGTAGGTTTGGTGAAAAGTTGAAGTTAGTAAAAGCGCCAAAGTTCTGCAATTACTAATTAATACAGATCTCGCATAACCCTATCTTTAGCAGGTAAACTCATCCTATTGGAATGGCTCTTTAGGATTGATCCCATCATCTCCATCTTCATTATCTATACCATCCTTAATAACAGTATATAAACTGTAGAAATGTTCCAGGCTAGGGGCATCTCTGCGAAAATTTTTCAAAATATTATACTTTTTATCCAACCGCAGAAATTTTGGATAGCCGTAGCCTTCTATCATTAAATTAAACATGATAGCGAGCAGCTCGTTTTGCGATAACTGAGACCGTACAATGGTTGCATAATAAGGCCGGTGCTCATCAAGTATCAGCTTTGATTCGTCGATGTATTTAAAGATATGATACAGGCTCCTGAAGTAGTGGTTCAAAATTTCCTCAAATTCTTGATAGTAGATCCTTTGATAGTATTCAATCATGTGATCTCGGGCCTCTGCCACGGAGCTCACCGGATGTTTAAAAAAATTATCCGGATCGTTGGGATCGTCAGAAATCTCTATTTCGCATATTCGCTCTATAAATTCCTTTGTAATATTAAAAACTGCCCGACCATGCTCTTCAACGGCGGCCGGATCGTTCGGACGGTAGCTTACTTCTTTAAACTTCAATTGTAACACTGTTTGGTTGAACAGGTTCAGCAAGCTAAATAAAGAATATTCAAACTGTTGGATGTGGCTCTGAGCCAATTGCAAGTCAAATTCACGTTTCATTCGCACCTGCTCTTCCTGCGCTCCAACCAAATCCATCGCCTTCTCTTCTTCCGCTCTTATTAGATCCTTTTTATCTTTTGCCCTGGTATAGGTAAATTGGATGATCACCACTAAAAATCCAAGCGCTGTAGCTACAGAACCTAAGGCGTTGGCTATCTCCATCCAGGTATGAGATTTAGCCTCATCCGATGTTCCTGACTTAGTATTTGCGGATTCAGCTGACGTATGCACTGGTCGACTACTATCAGCTTCAATGGTTGGCTTTTTAGGATGTTGACTGGAGGCTTGGGCGCGCGTTATAGAATAAATCAGCAGTAACGGCAGAATACAAACGACAAATTGAGACAATCGCATTGATATTGATTTGGGATTTCTCTAAAATAAGTAATTTTTAAGCCTTTTATAGAAAGCTAACCATATATTATTTTAACCTACTAGTAATAATATTGGTTTCTAAAACATTCGGCTACAGGGCATAAAAAATGATAGAAGCTGTTGTAAGTCCAAAGAAGTGATCCGGGATCATAGATGCCGCCTATGATTGTTCACGAAGATATTCTTTCCGTAATGAGTATTTTATTTCAAGTTGGTCTTTCCAGAAACCATCTTCAGTTAACGCATCCGGATCAACAGTGTTCATCTTAGCTTTAAGTTCCTCAAACTGCTCATCTGTAAAATACCCATTACGGTGTTTCTCCTCTCCGTGTGCAGCAATCACAGCATGTTCAAAATCTCTATAGATAATTAAGAAATCTGCCAATGCCTCTATGGAAACATTAAAATAAGCAGGGGTGAAATGATCTTCGTGATCTAATTCGAAGATCTTATCTCCTTCAGTTGTCTTAATAGCAATAAGATCACCATCCCGGCAGGAGCCAATAACAACATATTTTCCCGGATCATTGCGGTCCCCATCTGTTTCGTCCGTTTCAAAAATATCGACTAAATTATTTATTCCATAAACTTCATCATCAGAATCTTCACTAAATGACAAATAAGGTGCCGCATATGCAGGAAGGCCTGCAAAGGCTAAAAAGATCCTGGTATCATCATGAAGATTAAAAGCGGCCAGACGATTCCCTGAGATCTGACGTAGAGGCTCGGCCGGAGCATTCCAATTTTTCTTAAATTCCTTTGGAGACATAATGTTTGTTTTGGAGTTATAAATTAAAAAATGGCACGTTAATCAGACTAAATAAAGCGCTAACTGTGGCTGCACAATCAATAATCAGAGATCTGATGCAGGCCTTTATTCTTAAGTTGTTCCAGGATATGAGGCGGCAGATCCGGACTGCTTAAAGGAAGATCAACAGAGAGCTTCTCAAAATCGCCTGCAGGTACGCGGTCAAATATTTCGTTCAGCGCTACCGGATCTTCACTGAAACTAACGCACGTGCTTACAAAATTCATCTGGTCCACACTGAAATCTTTTTGCTTCAGCTTACGGGTAGCATCTTTCACACGTCCAATAAAATGCCTCTGACGGATAAACGTAGTGCTGTTCATGATGATGAAAATGTAATCGGCATAGGCGGTGATCTTGCCGTAATACATATGATTATCCTTACCGCTGCGTTCGACGAGGTATTCATCTCCTGACTGATAGATCTCCAGGGCTGAACGCCTTACTCTTTCCTCTTTAGCGCCGGGGCCTGTGAGTGGCAAATTACTATTGTAGCAATACCAGCATCCCGTAAGGTGGTCCAGTAATGCGGTGTTGACCACTCCGAGTGGGATATTGATCTTGAGCTCATGGAAACTAAAAACTGTGGCGGCATTCCTGAGGAAGTCCATATAACTGTCATAGCCCAGTATTCCGGCTATGGTATTCATTTTCCCAAAGTTGGGGCTGCTAATGCCGGCCAATGCCTTTCCCGCCTTTGCAGCCTTCAGCCTTTTAATGATGAGGTGCTCATAAAAATAATTGTCACCCAGGAAAGCCGTCTCTTCCTCCAGCTGCTTACCTTTTTGCATTAACTTATTGAATTCGGCTGAAATGTAAAGCCATTCAGCCTTTGACACATCTTCCCAGCTGCTCTTTTTTATAAAATGGTGGGCAATGTAATTCATTAGCCGTTCGAGGTGCGCCAGCTCGTCTGTTGTCATAATACGATTTTAATACGAAAATAAGTCTCCAAACGATAATTCCAATACGTCCATCTCCGCGAACAAGGCGAGTTTTGTATTAACATGAAAACAAACTATTATGAATCAAACAACAGCATTTACGAGGGAAGAACAGGAATTGCTATGGCAAAGGATCGAATCCTTTCCATTTGATGCACCTGATTCCCGGCTCCCGTTTTCGCGTAGGCTTGCACGGGAGAACAAATGGGACTACAATTTTGGATTGAAAGCCATAGAAGAATACCGGAAGTTTATCTTCCTCTGTTGCATCTCGCCACAGGGAGCATCTCCTTCCAAAGTGATCGATGAGGTATGGCATCTTCACCTGATCTACACACAAAGCTACTGGGAAGAATTTTGCGGAAAAACGTTGAACCGCAATATCCATCACCATCCTTCAGCAGGCGGACCACAGGAAAGGGACAAACATGAAAACTGGCGGATAGATACGCTAGATCTTTACCGCAATACTTTTAACACAGAACCACCGTCTGAATTCTGGGACGACAAACATTCCTCCAATAACTTTCTCTTCCGGTTCTTAAAAAGAATAACCCTCCTTCCTCTCCTACTGACACTCATCTTTCTTACTTCCTGCAATGAAAAGTCTGGCGTAATTCCTATTGTTATCATAGGTTTTATAATAGTCATCTCATTAGTCATAGGTGGTTCAGGAGTAAATAAAACCGGAGAGAAAAGAAAAAATAATGAGAACGACAGTGGTAGTTGCGGAAGTGGTGGTGGAAGCAGTTGCAGCAGTGGATGCGGTGGCGGGTGTGGAGGCGGATGCGGAGGATGTGGTAGTTAAATCAAAAACAAACTTATGATTCAAAGAAATACAGCACCAATAAATAAAGCAGGTTACCTGCTGACCATAGCTGGCTATCTCCTATTACCCTGTTTGTATGGCGGCTTATTCCTGGCCAGCTGGTTCCCATATCAATTAACTGGCAAACAGTTTCTTACCTGGTACATTGTTCATATTGTAAGTGGTCAGTTGCTCCTGTATCTTGCCGGCAGATATAGATTTGTCAAGGCAGATAAGTTGTCATTGATCTTCTTATGTATAACCGCACTAACATCCGTAAGCCGGATGTGCCAGGGTCTTTATCATCATAAACCCATCCTATATTTGTGTATGCTAACCGCGCTTAATGTTCTACTACTACTTTTATGGCGCTTTGGTTCTATTACCAGGCAATAAAGCGGAAGTGCAAGAGAGGATCCTTCCATTTTATTTGCATTAAGTAAAAAGGGGCTTATGATCTTTGAAAATATCACTTTTCTGTGAATCATGGTAAGATGACCGGCTCGGCGTGTATGCCAACTAGTGTTCATCGATCAGGCCCTTCTCCATATTCCTCTAAGTGATATGGGTCTTTTATACTTTCTACTGCCAAATCGGATTGAGGTTTGGGAAGCGTTGTTTTAAAATTATGATCAGCCTTTCCCAACCTTAAATGGTAGTTACTTTTTATATTTGCTTCCAAGGTATCACGCGACCAACCATTTTTATGAGTGGCACCTGCATAAATAATGGCTATGTCTATATCTTTCACTTTGGAAATCAATACCCTTTGATATGACCAAGGCAATTGTGCCACAGGCTGTGGCACAAATTCAAACTGTTGGGAAAAGAACAGGTACCATTGCCGTATTGTATATAAATTCCTACGGGAGAATCCATTTATTTGAGGGAAAGTTGCTTTTAAGTCCGTTGATAGTTGTTGTAGAAAATTATCGCCCCATTTAAACTCGGACTGCCTTGTCACGATTTCTTTCCCTAAATCCCAGTAAAGTTCAATCAGAATAGTATTGAAGTTATTAGAGGCCCGCAACTGTGCCTGCTGAACTTTATATTTAATTTGTGAAAACCATTCTTTATATATCTTATCCATAAACTATTCACGGACTATTTGAATAAATAAATATTTTCAAAAATAGTTTTATGCTGACGTTGGGAGGTTAATTCGTTGTTAATACCTAGAAATATTTCATACTAAATATATGTCAACTAATAACTTTATAATCATAGAGATTATTTAATTTGAAAGGCCTCAATACCAAGCAATAAAGCGTAGAGGCCGGAGAAAATACTTTCCGGCCTTTACGCTTTTCCAGCTCTTGCAGGTTCGTCTGAACCTGCATTTAAGTACACATTTATAACATCTTTTCTCAGGTTCAGTTCAACAGGCATTTCCGTACCAGTTGATATCGTTACTACAAAACGTCGAAGACGAGTGAACCAGTAAGATACCAGTCGCCCCCCCGGTTATCGATCTTAATGTTATGCGTACCCGCAGTAAGGGTAGTTACATATGATAGATCAGGGAATGCTATCTGATCGGTGACAAGCACGTCATCTACATAGATGCTTACCCGCGCACCGTTTTGTGAAACGGTATCTCCTATCGTCAGCTTAAAGTATCCGTTCTGCGGAAGGTTAACATTGATGGTGGCAGGATTGTAGGCCTCCGGATGCGCAGGTTCGCCATAGACATACATGGCAAGGTTGAAAGCATCTGGTGTCAATGTGCCATTGGCATCAAGTGTAAAGGCGTTTACCGGTGCCTTGTTTCCCCAGGGATAGCCAGGTACAACGGTCCTGGCGCCAGCAGTCTGTGTAGGTACCGGAACATCCGCAGTAAGCGATGGTACGAATGCATAATGATCTACCTGCATCCAGTCTCCTCCGGAATTATCAACTTTGATCTCGTGTATACCCGGTGTGATGACAACTGAATAGGATGTATCAATAAAGGCTGGCTGGTCAAGCACCAGCATACCATCTATGTACACTGTTACCTGCGGGAAGCCGGCTGATATGGTAGCGGCGGTATGTATCTCAAAATACCCGGCCTGTGCGTAATTGACCGTGAAGGTTGGCGGATTACGATATTGTGTATTAGCCAGACTTCCATAGATGAACATGCCCAGGTGCGAGGCATCTGGTGTTATGCCGGTGTTATCAACGCTGAAAGTAGCAGCTGTTGGTGCTGCCCAGCCTTGTGCAGGGATCACTGATACGGTTGTAGTGAGCGCGTTAGGCGTGCTGTTGCCCCGGGTAGCAGTAAATGCAAGATCCCATGAGATCTCCGGCAGCACGAACGTAAGGATGCCACTAACCGCATTAGCTGTAAACGTTGTGACAGGCTGCGCCGGGGTGGTCACTGCGGCAGGTGCACAATCGTAGAAATTGACAGTATAGCTGCCGTCGTTCATACCAGGTATGCTGATCACCGCTCCGGCGGCAACGGATGGTGGCGGCGTATTGTTATTATCGAGGAAATATTGATGGTTGTAACGCCTGTTTAGTATGTAGCCAGCTGTCTGCGTACTATCAGCACTCTTAAGGGTATAGAGGTTGTAAGGCCCTACCGCATTAAGGAACTTGTATTGTGCTATCAGTATCCAGTCATCTCCGCGGTTATCCACCTTGATGGTATGTTGTCCTGCACTCACCGATACCTGGTACGATGTGTTTGTCTGCGCTACCTGATCGAGTACGAGTACGTCGTCCACATAGATATTGATACGGGCACCAGCGTTGCTGATCTCGTTCGCTGTTACTACCACGAAGCTACCGCTCTGGAGATAATTCACGTGGAAGGTGGGTGGCCTGCGCAGGTCCATATTGCCGTTGATGCCCCAGATGAATTGAGACAGACGGCTTAACCCAGGCGTCAGTTCACCTTCATTGTCTAATGTGAAATCAAATACGGGTGCGGGATCATCGGGGTCTACAGGCCATACCTCTTCAGGAATGATAGTCAGATCGACAGGAGCAGTGTTTGAGTAAGTGGGAAATGCTTTCTGGTAGTTGCCGCTCACGAAGGGGACCACATCTTTAAATGCTGCCAGCCGTGAGAAATGAGGATAAAGGTTTTGCTCATCTACCCAATGTTCCCACCACGGTGCAGCGCTGCCCATAGCGCCGCTTAGCAGAGTACCCCACATTACATTGTGCATACTGATACCATTGGGGTCAACATTTACTGCCTGATCAGCGTAGACGATCATACCAAACTCGCCATCGTATACAGGTTTTGAGTAGGTATTCAGACGTTGTTGATTGAGGTTCGCCAGCAGACGAGGCATGCGTGGGTCTTGCTTATATTTGTGTACCTGTGTGAAATCTATGTCAGGGCAGCTCCAGGTACCGTCTGCGTAAATCTCATTGCCAAACGATGTGGTGACGAGATGATAAGGATCTATTGATTTCAGGTAAGCGGCCATTTCAACATGCCATTGATCGATAACAGCTGAATTATCATAGGGAACGTGCTCGACTTCACCTTTGTAGTAGTTGGTGTTATCTACTTCGTTGAAGAATTCCCAGCTGTGCAGACTGCCTGCATATCCCCATCTTGCAACGAGATAACGTAAGCGGTTTTTAAAGATCGCTTTTGCGGTGCTGTCAGAAAAAAATGATAGCGGTGTAGCACAGGGACCACCTTGCGCGGTGTTGTAAGGGTTATCCTCCCATTCATCACCTACTACAAACTGGTTGTGGTAATTAATGGCAAGCATGATGGCATAACCGTTTGTTTGTCCGCGGGCAAGCAGGTAATCCAGTTCTTTCGCTGCGCTTTGTTTATACTGTTTCAGCTTATTGAATCCGTTCACGTTCTCTGTGTTCGTCCATTCCAGTGCAACTCCCCAGGTGGCCATCCATATACGGATGAAATTGACGCCTGTCGGCTCCAGCTTACTGAGTTCCTGATTATAGAATGTAATAACATCAGTATTCGGGTACGCGAGGTTTTCACCCACAGGAATGTACTGAGTACCATTGTCCCATTGCAGGTAGCTGGTGTTAGTCTTACGGATGTAGCCCTTGCCGGTTGCAGAAATGCCTGAACAGGTGAAGGAATAAGGACCGCTTGTTGTTGCTGCACCGCCCTGCAGGCTGCCTGAGAGTACATAGGTCCACTGGCCCTGTTCATCTGGCGTAAAGCGCAGATGGAAGCATTTGTCGTAAGGAACGTTAATGCTGGCATCTTCCATCCAGAAAGCGTCTACAGTGCGTTGAACGCCGGTAGGTGAAGTGAAAACGGCCTGAATGGAGATGTCGGCATAGTCGTATGGATTAGTGTAGGTAGCGTCGAGGTCTATCATTGCCTCATACATGTCCCATTTAGCCACAGTTGGCAAGGAAGGGGTAACTCCGTTGAAGGTAATTTGCATAGTGAATGATTAATTAGTGAAACTTGAGGTTTTTCTATGGTTACAGAAGTGCCTGAGTACAGAAAGGTTAAATGGAGGGTTATATAAATCGGAATTGGTTAACGAACAATGAACAGTATGAAGATAGAAAGTTGCCACGCAGCCTTTCTGCGTACACGTCACCTGTGGCAATCGGCAGATAGCGGTCCGGCTTTATTCCATAGAACAACCATTGATGTGATGATATATCCTTTTTTTTTTATGAGCATGTATTAAAGAACGGGAGCTGTTGCTTTTCATACATAAAAATAACAGGTTCCCGGAGCGATATTTATTCTCCCCAAAAGGAGAGGGTTATATTTTAACTTCTGAATTAAATGCAGTAAATTATGGTAGTGTAAACTCATACATTATCCCATGCCACTGACCCAAAAAGCAAACACGCCTATTCCTTCAATTGTCAGCCCCGCCGCAAATAGTCATGGCGCTGGTATTTCGCTCCCCGCAGTAACGAATCTCCACCTGATGGAACAGACAGCACCTTTGCAGAGAAAGTTCCCCTCTACGCAACGGGCAACACAGCAGACGCCTTTAACAGAGGTATCGCAGCCGTTTACGCTGCGGAAGTCCGATACGGGGCAAACATTTCCGGTACAGGAAAAAGCGGCCTTCCGTTTACAACCTGTGTCTGTATCAACTGCAGATACAGGAGCACCGGTGCAGCGGGTGCGGATCAAGTTGACCCAGGATGATGCACCGCTGATGGACAAGCTACGGGAAGTGCCTGTTGCCAATGCAGGCGCACAAGTTGCCGAAAACCCCAACAACCTGGGTAGTCTGGCCCCTATTGGTGCGAGTGAGGACATTATTTTTGAAGGGCACGGCACCGGGTATTTCGGAGTAAGCGGACAAGGATGGTATAAACCATCAGCACTGGCGGATTTCGCAAATAAAGTTCCAAAACCAGAGGACTGGAACGGAAGCATTGTGCTGATGGGATGTCAGACCGGGGCCATTACAGAATCTGTCTCAAAGGAATATTTTAAACTGACCAATAAAACCGTTAGGGCCATCGGGACGGAAAAGAGCATACGGGTGGGGCATCATGCTGATCAGAGCCGTTTCATTGGTTCTGACTGGGAAGAATATCCTGAAAGTCAGCGGCCCCAAGACCTCGCTTTTGTGCGGGCCATTCAGCAGGTGTATGAAGAATTCCATGCAGCCGCATTGCAATTATTAGGTATTATAGACGCCTTTAACGACACCTATTTACCGATGGACCCCAAAGCGGCGCAAGACGATATCGGGCAGAAGGTTAAAGACCTTGATGCAAAAGCAGAGCGTCTGGTAACGATAGATGAGGATTATCCGGAAAGTAAGCGGGCTGGCGTTTCTTATAAAGAACATGAACGCGCGCAGATGGTTGCTTATTTTACCGATGTCTCCCTGATGCTACAGGACGGAGAAGCTGCCTTCCGATCCCAGAAAAAGTCGTCTGCCGCCAGTTCCAACTCTTATGATAATGTCGTTCTGAAATCCCTGTTAGCCGATATGAAGAAATTAGAGGCGGCAAATGGAAATATCTGGCCCGATGTTTCCATGTACCTGCAAGGGCTAACCCTGAAGGAGGTCGACCTGTCCGATCCCCGCCAGTCCGTGCATGCTTCCATGCGCAGAACCGCCACCAGTTTCTGGGGTGATACGTGGAAAGATATGGAAAAGGAGTCGAAGGTGATCCATCTGTAAAAGCAGCACTTATATTTTTCTTGCCTGTCCCTCATGATCTATGTACCTGATAAATTTCAGGTAAACTACCATAGCATGCATGTCATTATTTAGCTCTGCCCATAATTATTTTTCTGTTTCAATTTTTGTAACCCTTTTGCAGATATCCGGAATGACTGGTAAATGGATACGAGCAAAATGGAATGTGATGTAGGTCACGCACCCATCTGCAAAATGGTGCGGAAATTTGTTGTGTGTTCGATACATAGCAAGTCAAAAATTGAAATCATGACCCAGAAAGCAATATTGGCTGGGTAAGAAAAAATATCATCATGAAAAAAACAAACTACCTGTTGCTTGTAATATGCTTCGTTGCTTTTCTACCAGCAACCAAAGTAAAAGCCCAGGGCTTGGCGAATGATAAGTTAGGTGAAATATACCAGGAGAACATCAAATGGTCGTCATTCCCGGCGTTCCCTCCAGGCGCACAAATTGCTGTATTGGTGGGTGATCCTAAAAAAGCCGGGCCTTATATGGCGAGGGTGCATGTTCCCGCAGGCACGGTGCTTATGCCACATACGCACCCTGAGAATCGTGTTTATACTGTGATATCAGGGGTATTCTACATTGGCATAGGTAGTGAATTTGATACTACAAAATTAAAGGCATACCCTCCGGGAAGTGTTTTTGTCCTTCCGGGTAATACTCCTCATTTCCACTGGGCTAAATCCGGTGATTATACAACCCAGGTTACTGGGTATGGGCCATTGGGATTAAACTATATAGACCCGGGGGATGATCCGAGGAATAAGAAGAAGTAGGCGGGTCGGAAAGTTATCTGAAAATGAGAAAACGCTGAATACAGATAAAGGGGGTGAAATATAACCGGATATTCTTCCGATAGGAAAAAAATAAATAGCAGATAAGATCTGTGGGGAAATATTTATAAATCGGGCAGTAAACGGCTCTGAATATAGCTTAAAGTTAGTTTAGGGGCCGGTCCGGAAGTCAATGAGGCTTTCAGACCGGCCCTGGTTTTTACATATTATTGGTTCAGACACCTTCAGTATCGTTAATCCTTCTACAGTGTTCAGATAGGCTTTCTATCGGCTTAATATAAGCTTACTACAATGTCACCAAAAGGGTATTTAAAGGTCATTTATATATCGAATCGATATTGAAGTGACCTTTTAGTGATCTTTTAATGACATTTTAGTAAGCTTTTACGTACCTTAGAAAACAGATATAGTAACCTTGTAATTATAACCTCAAAACGACCTTTTTATGGCCATTGTTAAAGACAATATCCTCATGCAACTTGTACGGGGAACCCTCGGCAAGCAAATCACCATCTACGAAAGGAATGGGCAGATCATTATGGCGAAGAAACGCGGCCCTTCAAAGAAAAAGCCTACACAAAAGCAGCTGGAGGCAAGGCATAAGATGACCGTCGCTTCAATGCGTGCGCAGATAATGCTGGAAGATCCACAGATCAAGGCTTATTATCAGTCGCTGGCAGGACCGGGACAAAACGCCTATAATATAGCGGTGAAGGATGCTTACCGCAGTCCTGAAGTTCAAAATATCAGGTTAGAAAAAGAGGAAGTGGTAGTGACTGCCCAAAATGAGTTCCGGGTAGCAGAAGTGGAGGTAAAGATAGTAGACACTGAGGGTATTATTACAGAAAGCGGACGGGCATTTTTGGGCCGGAATGGAGTAGATTGGTATTATAAAGCCACTGCGCTGCCTGCAGGCGGTAAAGTCATCGTGGTAGCGAAAAATTTGCCGGGCAATCGAACAATAAAGGAATTGTTGCTTACATAAAAACGTCTTCACTGTTTACGAATGGCTTCTTTTATCTTCCCTGTCACTGTACAATACAGAAACAGGGAAGACAATAAATTTCAACAATTGAGTCAGATCCAGGTGGTATAATCAACTATTTCAACCCGATCTGAATACCCAAATTCACTACACGCTGATTAATATAAGCATCCCCTGCTGAGTTGCTTGACACTTCCGGGTCCTGTTGATACTTATCATAGTTCGTCCAGGTTAAGAGATTATACGCACTTAAGTAGATACGAGCATTGTTAAGTCTCTGTCCTAACCAGCGACTAGGCAACTGATAACCCAGATCTATCGTTTTGAGACGAACGTAACGGGCGTCTATCAACCAGAAGTCGGACATATAAGTACGGGCGCTATTGACGGTAGTCGGGTTGCTGGTAAGACGTGGGAATTGTGCGTTGTCCGCATTCTCAGGCGTCCACCTTTCCTGGTGTATAGGCTGGAACTGGCTCTGGAAAGTTTCGATGCCCGTGCCTACCACACTGAAGCTGTAGCCGAAAGAACCCTGGAACAGGACATTAATACTAAAGCCTTTATAGTTAGCTCCCAACGTGAGGCCGAGTACTGTATTGGCGAGATTAGGACGGCCAATAGGGCCACGGTCGTTGTTGTCGATCACACCATCGCCGTTGATGTCCCTATATTTGAGATCACCGGCCTGGATAGGATACTCGCTGAGAGGAACTGCTGGCTTGTCGTGGGTATTGTCCTGGATTTTCCGGACGTCTTCAGGTGTGTAATAACCGATGAAGGTGTATCCGAAAGGCTGGTCAATTGGCAGGCCTGTTTCACGGAGCCAGGGATAAGCTGGCTGCGCTTCATCCCTGAAGAGGACTTTGTTCTTGAAGTATTGGAATACGAGACTTGTGTTGAAGTTTACACGCTGGATGTTACCGCGATAGTTGATCTGGCCGTCGAAACCTTTGTTGCTCGTCTTGGCGACGTTGGTCGGGCTGTAACCGATACCTATCATCGTTGGTACGGAACCTTTGCGTACTAACTGGTCGTAGCGAATATCATGGAAATAATCTACAGTGATAGACAACTTATCTTTGAAGAGGTTCATGTCAATACCGACATCCGCTTTACGGGCTTTCTCCCAGGATACGTCCATGTTACCAAGCTCCCCTTCATAGATAGATGATTGTTGCGTTTCGTTCTCTCCGAAGGAATAGTTGCCGCCATAGAAATACTCCTGGCGATAGAGATAACGGTTACCTGATGTAACGTCAGATCCTACGATACCGTAAGAGCCACGGATCTTTAATAAGCTGATGGAACGCTTGCGACTGGCGAAGAAAGGTTCCTGGGAGATGTTCCAACCCACTCCCACTGCCGGGAAAAAGCCATTCCTTTTCTTAGCCTGGAAACGGTCGGAGCCATTGTAAGCACCGTTGAAATCCAGGAGGTACTTTTGTTTGTAGTTATAACCTGCCTTGAATGAAAGGCCGCGGAAGTTATTAGGGATGTCAGATTTAAAAGCATAGCTCTGCCTGTTGTATAATACTAATCCGTTGAAGGCGTGTGCTCCAAAGGTGTGATCATAACTGAGGAAAGCCTGGCTGTTGATGTTCCGGCTGTATAGATCAGTGTTGCCAGTTACACGGTATGCCTGTAAACGGTAGTTACCACGTGGGTCCAGGGTATAAGAACCATCCGCAGGATTATAGTGATAGGATGGCGGCTCCTCGGGACGGAACAGGTTCCTCGAATATTGCTCGATGCCTGCGTAAGCTACTCGCGCTGTGAATGAGAGCCCTTTTGCAAGCATATCCAGCTGCTGCGTAGCGCCGAACAATGCGTTGAAGTCTGTCCGTTTGCTACGGGTATAACCACCGTTAGCCAAACGAGCATTGATCGTAGGCAGCTTGTCTTTGGTATCTGCGGCGAAGGCGTAGCTGCCGTCAGGGTTCATCAGTGGCGCTGAGTATGGGTGTATCTTTTCAAAGTTATATACTTCAGATACGACGTTCGCATCGTGAGGTTCGTTGATATCACCGAAACGGGCCGTGAGATCGAGACGGAGGGTCAGCGTTTTGTTTGCCCGCATATCGAGGTTGGACCGGAAGTTATAACGGCGGAAGAAATAGTTTGTATTCACTTCGTTGCGGGGATCGGAAAAGTCTTTTACGAGACCGTTCTGAGTAAGAAATCCTCCGGAGATGAAATACTTCACAGCTTCCGTACCGCCTGATATGTCGATGTTCGTATTAGCTTGTTGAGCGAATTTTTTAAATACCGTTTCATACCAATTAATGTTTGGATGCCCGTAAGGGTCTTTACCATTCCGGAACAACTCCAGATCATCCGCCGTAAATAAAGGCGTTATTCCGTCGTTTTTATAGGCTTCATTTACCAATGTGGCAGTTTGGTAGGCATCCAGCAGTCTAGGCGTTTTTACGGGCGCCTGAAGGCCAGATTCGGCACGTACGTTCACCTGTGGTCTGCCGCTTTTACCGCGACGGGTTGCCACTACCAGTACACCATTTGCACCTTTGATACCGTATATAGCAGTCGTAGAAGCATCCTTCAGGATAGAAATGCTCTCAATCTCGTTAACGTTGATCTGCTGTAGCTGGTCGTAGGAGTATTCAATATCATCCACAATGATCAGCGGCTTGTTACCTTCGCTGTTCAGCGAGCTGACGCCACGGATAAAGAAATCCGAAGCATCCCTTCCCGGCTGACCAGAACGCTGCTGCGATACAAAACCGGGCAGTTTACCCATCAGGGTGTTCTGTACGTTCGCGGTAGGTACGTTCCTGATCTCCGATCCGGTAATACCGCTTACGGCACCCGTATTCGTGATACGTTTAACCTGGTTAAAGCCGACGACCACTACTTCATCAAGACCCTGTGTAGAAGGCTGCAGGACTACATCGATAGATGACTGACCAGCGATGTTGATCTCCTGTCCGGTGAAGCCCATCAGTTTTACGTTCACCACGTTAGAGCGTCCTTTCAGTGTGAGCTTAAACCTGCCGTCTGCATCGGTGATCACACCGTTAGTAGGTACGCCCTTCTCCGAAACAGCCGCTCCGGGGAGTACGCCGTTCAGGTCCTTCACCGTACCTGTTATGCTTTTCTGCTGTGCCATCAATGGCAGGAACATGGCTGACAGCAAGAACATCAGAATATATTTCATTTTAATCAGTTGATTTCATACAGGAATAAAACTTACCATCCAGGGTTCTGGCGCATGTTATCGTTCTTTACCACCTCGTCATATGGAATAGGATATAAGTACATCCTCGGGGCAGTAAAGACAGGCTTAAACACTTCCACCACATCGTAGGTGAGATCAGGTCCGTTCTTAATGATGCTCATGCCATGCAAGCCTCTGTTATATACCTGCTCTGCGATCTTCCAGCGACGGATGTCCCAGAAACGGTGTTCTTCGAAGGCCAGTTCTATTCTTCTTTCATTGCGGATCACTTCACGCATTTCATCCGGTGAAAGGCCTTCCTTCAGACCGTACATGCCGTTATCGCCCGCAGTTATACCTGCACGGGCGCGCAGGTCTTTCAATACCTGGTACACCTCCCCTGTCGGTCCGTTATATTCATTTTCTGCTTCTGCAAAATTGAGCAGCACTTCTGTGTAGCGCAGGTAGATCCAGTCGTGAGGAACGCTGCTGTATTGGGTAGCGTTCTCAAAGTTGCCCATGAACTTGCGCATGTAATAGCCGGTTTTAGTTCCAGGATCTGCACCACCAGGCCTGTGCTGCCCGCCTTCGAACGTTTGAATTTCGGTGTTCAGCCAGCGGGCACCATTATAGAGTATGCTCATGGTCAGGCGGGGGTCGCGATGTGTATAGGGATCGATAGGATTGTAACCGGAAGCGGGGTCGGTAATGGATAGGCCGGCATCAGTCGGGAAAGCATCTACCAGCTCCTGTGTCGGATTCGTACGGCCACGGGCCACTTTTGCAAATCCAACGGGGCCATTCGTGTTTTCAATTTCATCACTGTTACCGTTCTGCCGGAAGAAAATAATCTCACTGTTGTTCTGTGTGATGAATATGTTTTTAAAGTTCGGCAGTAATGCGAATGATCTTTCTTCTATGAGCGTACGGGCTGCATCTGCCGCGAGTTTCCAACGTTCTTTGTCATAGTTGGCATATCCTGTGAGCGTATTGCTTTCATCAATGTTTTGTCCGTTGAATAAAGGACTGGCTGCGTATAATAATACGCGTGCCTTTAATGCCAGTGCCGCCCCTCTGGTTGCGCGATGACTGTTCAACTCGGGCGCCGCAATCGGATTAGGACGCAGACTATCCTTTATTGCATCACATTCATTAACGATGTACTTCACACAATCAGCAAAGGAACTGCGTGGTACCTGTACATCATCGCCAAGCGCTCTTACAGTATCACCCATCAGAGGAATGCCACCATAACGTTTTAGTAGTTCGAAGTAAAACAAGGCCCTGATGAACCGCGCTTCTGCCTTCCAGGCGTAACGTATTGAATAACCGTTGGGCAATGTTTCCTTTACCGGCGATATATTGATGTTAGAGACAAAAATGCTTGCTGCCCTGATAGCGGCATAAGCGCTGCCCCAGGGCGTTTCTTCATTGATAAGGGCATAAGGGGTAAAAGCTCCCGTAGCCAGTTGCGATACGGCGGTAGTACCTGTGAAGCCTGATATAGCATCGTCTGATGCGGCATCCAGCAGATCGCCGGCAACACGGTTGTAGCCCCCAGGCAATTTTGAATAGATACTGTTGAGGAATTTGTTTGCGTATGTGCCAAGTGAATCATCCTTGTCAAATACATATTCGATCGTCACTTTTTCAAGCGGGATCTTTTCATAATCCTTACTACAGGCCACCAGGACCAAAAGGAAGCCTGCTAAGAGATATATAACGCGGAATTGCTTCATGATACTCTGTTTAAAACTTTATGTTAACACCTGTATTCAACACCCGCTGGATAGGATATGCACCTACTCCTACTTCAGGATCTACAAAGTCGTAGGCCGCATGTGTAAAGAGGTTTAATCCGTTTGCGAATACTTTCACGCCACCTAGTTTCGCTCTTCTTACCCATTCGTACGGCAGGTTGTAGGCGATGTTTACGTTCTTCAACCGGAAGTAATTACCGTTGCGCATCCAGAAAGTAGAACTGGCTTTATTGTAATTGTAATTGGCATCAGCAGTGAGACGTGGATAGGTTGCGGTAGTAGCTGTTTCAGGCGTCCAGCGACCAGTGATCTGTTCGTAAGCCTGACCGTAGGTGAAGTTCTGGAACTGGAAGCCCATCTCTGTAGCGAAGTTGGCTACATAGTTTTTTCTGTTGGTAACACCCTGTAAGAGTGCGCTTATCTCTATTCCCTTCCAGGAAATACCCATGTTCGCTCCATAGTAAATACGTGGCTTGAATGTACCGATGGGCGATTCGTCAAACTGGTTGATAACTCCATCGTTATTCAGGTCTTTATATTTTATATCTCCGGGGAGTGGTTTATATCCTGCAATGGTAGCATTACCTGCCGCTTCTTCAGCGGACTGCAAGAAACCGTCTGCAATATATCCGAAGGGCATACCTACCGGCCTTCCTGTTCTTTTGTTCCAGTCGTATTCCCGGCGCTGTTCATCCATGTACAGTACTTTACTCTGTTCGATGCTACCGTTGGCACTGATGAAGTAATGGAAATTATTTACCTGGTGCTGATAGGTCAGTGTCAGCTCTCCGCCAGTGTAGCGGTTTACACCAATGTTCTCAGGAGGATAGGCTGAACCTGATAACTGGATGCTTTTACCCCTTATCTGAAGTAAGTCGGAGTAACGGTCATTGTAGTAATCGCCGGTCAGCTGGAGCTGGTTGTTGAACATTGAGATGTCTATACCGATATCAATCTTACGGGCGCTTTCCCAGGAGATGTTCACATTGGCCAGTCCGTTTTCCTGGAAACCAGATGCAGGTGAACGCGCAGTACCCTGTTCGTAGATACCTCCACCAATGCCGTTGTTCTCACTGAAGTCTTGTCGCCAGATGTAATAGCCTGAGTTATCGATGCCGTTGCCTGTATGTGCATAGGCACCTCTCAGCTTCAACTGATTTAACCATGTTACGTTGTTCCTGATGAAGCTTTCCTGTGCAATGTCCCATCCAATACCACCAGCATAGAAGGTACCGTACTGCTTACCAGGCATATAGCGGTTGTAGCCGCTTCTGTTGATCGCTCCTTCCAGGAAATATCTGTTTGCATAGTTGTATGTTACCTTACCTGATATGTTCGTTGCCTTACCAGGAAGGTCGTAGTTGAAGATGGTCTGCCTTCTGTCAGCCAGCGCGATCACACTAAGGCCATGTGCGCCGAACTGCCGGTCGTAGTTCAATGCCAACTGACCGAAGAAATACTGCGCGTTAAATACAGAAATGAAATCGTTACGCTGGGTAACTGCTGAACCGTATCTGGCGTATGTTGTATCGTCTTGTGTGACGTTCATTCTGTATACCAGGTCCTGTTTGCTACGGTTAATAGCGTTAGCTGATTGTATGGACAGGTTGCCTTTCCCTTTGATAGAGAGACCCGGCAGTAAGCTGCCCAGATCATAACGGAGGTCCACATTCGCCATTACGTCCTTGCTGTTGTCCTGGATGTAACCGCTGTTGAGCGTTGATGATAACAGGTTGGTGGTCAGGTTACCGGTACCGCCCCAGCTGCCATTGAGATTATGCACAGGGTAAGCGACATTGGATGTTCCCAAAAGATCTGACAGTACTTTACCTGCACCGGCACCTGGCTGATTTCCTTCCTGCAGGCGACCGAAGAGCTGCATGCCTACATTCAGGTTATGTGTTACGTCGATGTTCACATCAGTGTTGATCAGGTATCGTTTCAGACCGGCATTCGTGTTATAACTGTTATCTGAATTGGTTCTGAATAAGCCTTGTTGACCAGTGTAGTTCAGTGATACGGAGTAACGGGCTACGTCTCCACCACCGTTCACGTTCAGGTTATATCGTGACATCGGTGCATTGCTTCGTAGGATCTCGTCATACCAGTTGACGTCAGGATGTGTATAAGGGCTTGTGTGATCACGGAAGGCGACGATGTCGGATTCTTTGTATAATGGTTGTTTGCCATCGTTCTGCAGGGCTTCGTTCAGCAGATAGGCGTACTGCCATGCAGGCAATGGCTTCGGCATACGTAACGATTGCTGTATGGCGGTTTGTGCTGTGAAGGATACACGAGGTTTACCTGCACGTGCGCGTTTGGTAGTTACCAGTAACACACCGCGTGAACTGCGCTGGCCGAGTAAGATAGTAGATAATCCATCCTTCAGCACAGAAATGGATTCTATGTTCTCCGGGTCGATGGAGAACACATCACGTTGTATACCGTCTACAATTGTAACAGGGACCTGACCACGCAGCCATAAGCCTATTTCGGTGTTATCGTTCGGTTCCAGTGCTCCGGGTCTTGGTATGTTACCAACGAATATGTCAACGTCGAAGTTGTTGCCAGTACCCGGACTACGGAAGCCGCTATTCTGTTGAGAGTATAGACCGGCAATACGTCCCGGCAATGCATAGGCATATAATGTAGCCGGTGTAGTGGACAACTGGTTTGTATATACGGTTGCGACAGACCCTACGATGCTGTTACGGGATGCATCACCGTATAAGACAGGAACTGACTTCGGTGAAGGAATGAATGAATCTTCCATTCTCAGTAACATGGTAGTGCCCTGTACCTTTTGTTCTATGGTATGATATCCGGGATACTTTATTACGAGTGTATTGTTAGCGCCTGCCTGAATACTGAAGTTACCTGTGGCATCGGTGGTGGTACTATCGCCCCTACCCTTAATAAAAACAGTTGCTTTTGCCAGCGGCTGACCATAGGGGTCCAGTAGCCGGCCTGATACCACCTGTTGCTGGGCCTGCACTTTCATACAGGCAAGGATCACGAGGCAGGTGAGTAAAGATATATATCGTTTGATGTTGCTATGCACCATTGTATAAATTTTATGGGACGGTTATTGGCATTTGAACGTGTATACAAATGGGTTGGCAGTATTGCTATAGCCTACCTGTACTGTGCCTGTAGCATCTGTAAAGAAGTATTCGATCTTCTCCAGCTCCTCTCCTTCCTGCATGTTGAAGTAACCGCGTGGCCAGAAAGTGATAGCGGATTTCTTACCGGTATATGGCTTCAGTTTAGACTGATCTGTTTGTATACAGGCTTCATATACTTTTCCGCCAGGTGTATATCCTCTTGCACAGAGGTAGATATTTTCTGCTCCACTGAGGGCAGTCTGTACTACGTCTGGATCGAAAGAGACGGTGAGCAGATCATTGTCTGTCGCCACTCCCGGCGTTACCGCTGCTATCTGCGGATTACAGAAGTCGATCAGATCGCCCTCACCGTTTGAAACCGTGAAGCAGTCTTTGAACTGGCACTTGTAAACATTGTTAGAACCAAATACGTCGCTCAGTCCTTCGGAGCTGGTACCCAGGAAGTAACCGGTTTTAAACTGTACATTGTCCGGGCCAGGTTTCGTTACGATGGTGATGTCAATGTTCTCTTTTACGCCCTGTGGTACGTTATAGTCCTGCTCTGTCCAGAACACCACCCATTCAAGGTTGTCGGCCATGAAGTTGCCACCCATACCAAAACGGGTTTTCAGTGCAGCGGGCCAGTTCTCACCATTTGTCGCTATTACACTGGAAGGCACGGGTACCATTTTACCGTTACCGTATGTTGTTGTAGTAAATGTGATGGATGTATTTGCTGTAGCCTGCCAGTCCTTTGGCGCCAGGAAGCCGATGATCAGCCTTGTACCTGAACGGCCACCGTCTGCTACGTCGATGCGGGTATGCATGACGATCGTCATGTCTTCGCCTGGTTTTGGATTGGTTGGTTGATCCACTCCTTCAAGGAATACGCAACCTGCCAGTAGTAACAAAAACAGGCCGATGATGCCCCATAAGTATCTTTTCATATCGTGCTGTATTGGATTGGATTAGGGTGCTACTTTTTCTAATGTATACAGGTATGTGTTGGAAGTACACCCCGGACTGAATGTAAATACCAGGTTACGCTTGCCAGCTACTACCGGATACGCAAAGCTGCTGCTGACCGGCGCATCTGTACCTGTTTGTGAGAAGGTGATGCGTAAGGGATACTTCGGATCATCCAGTGCATAGCTACCGTTTTTATTCACTACAAAAGGTAGTGGGTGCTCGATGCTGTATTGATTTTCTTTGTTGAAGCTTAGTCTGAACTGTGTAAAGTCGGTCAGTGTAGTAATGTCGACACCATTTCGAACAGCTTTGACAATGCGCCATTCTCCCGAAAGATCTTTTACCTGCTCGGGCACAGCTATTTCCTGTTGTTTGCATGCGCTGATGATCATCAACAGTATCAGTACGCATATCGGGAATTTTGATCTCATTGGGAATGTTTTTACCAGAGTGGATTTTGCTTTAGTTCAGGCGACTTCGCTGTTTCGCTTTGTGGAATTGCCCACAGGTACATAGCGTTGCGGAAGTTATGCTTGCGTACAGGGAAGACGGTATAGGTGACGTTACTACCATTCCGGATGACCTTCATGCCGTTCATTGTCTTGTTCTGTGTCTGCTCCGCGATCTTCCATCTTCTTACGTCCCAGAAACGGTGACCTTCGAAAGCCAGTTCCACTCTCCTTTCTGTTTGGATCGCCGTACGCATCTGATCGCGGGAAAGGCCGTCAGGCAGTTCATACGGCGATAATCCGGCGCGCCTGCGTACAAGTTCTACGGCGTCGTATACAGCTTGTGTAGGGCCATCATATTCATTTGTAGCTTCTGCAAAGTTGAGCAGCACTTCTGCATAACGCATCAATGGGAAGCAGCGCTGAGAGCCGTGGATAAAGTTGGCGGCGATATTCTCGTCCAGCATCTTGTTGGTATAGTAACCGGTAGGCGTACCTGCGAGTACAGCGTCCTGGCTGGCGCCGGCACCATTGGCATTGAGAAAGATATTCACCGGTTCTTTGAGTCCGTTGTTTTGTATTAACGGCGTCTGGTCACGGATGATGGAATATGCGAGCCGAGGGTCACGATCTTTGTATGGATCGTTCGGTTGATAGCCAGACGCAGGGTCCGTGATCGGCATACCGTTAGCCATGCTGAAAGCGTCTACAAAATCCTGGTAAGGAAAGCCACCCTGCCCACCTCCACGGGACGGCGGCTGCCAGGCAGTTTCCAGCTCACGGTTCCCCCCCTGCATCTTTGCCAATATGTATTCGGGGTTCACGCGCAGGGTAAATAACTTATAGAAGCCATAACCTGGCGCTGTCGCGTTGTCTTCATTCAAAGAATATCCGCCGGTGGACATTACAGCGGCGGCGGCATCGGCGGCCAGCTTCCAACGTTCCTGAACATTGTCCGTATAACCGGTCACTGCATTCTGCGGATCGATATTACCGCCGTTGAAGAGCGGACTGGCAGCATACAGCAATACACGTGCTTTGAGGGCCATTGCAGCACCTCCGCTGGCACGGCCGTAGTCTTCACGGATACGTTCCAATGGCAGTGCACCTGCGGCGGCATCACATTCTGAAACGATGTAGTCCACACAGTCTTTGTAAGTGTTACGGACTGCAGGAATCTTATCGGTTACGTTGAATACGGAATCGCCTAACAGTGGAATGCCTCCGTAGTGTTTCAGCAGGGAAGCATAGTACCATGCCCGAAGGAAACGGGCTTCGGCCGCCATTGCGTTACGGATATAGGAAGGTATAGGCGCTCCCGGCAGATGTTTCAGGAGCTGGTTCACACGCCGGATATTCGTGTAACAGGTATTCCAGGCATCGGCGCTGATAATGGAAGGATTGACAGTACCTGTAGCGAATTGCACGGAGGTGGTGATAGAAGCCGACTTCTGTGGCTCCGCCTCATCACAGGCAGCGTCCAGTCCGCCGTTACCGAAACGGGTAGCGCCTTCGGCAAAGCCGATGTCAAGGTAAATGTTGGTAAGGAAATTTACTGTCCGGGCACTGTCGGTAAAGACAGCTTTTTCGTCCAGGTTGGATGTCTCCGTCTGATCCAGGAAGTTTTTCTTGCCACAGGAAACCAGGGCAACCATTCCTATACACAGGCAAAGGGGTGCTGCGAACATGAAGGTCAGTTTCATAACGTCAATACGTGGTAGCGTTCTGTTTTTGGTGATAAAATCTGCTAATGAGGACATAAGCGTCCCTGTCCCTATTCATAAAGACACCTCAAAAAGTCCCTACCGCCATACCGGCCATTTATTTTCCGGAAATAAAAAAAGCCAGGCATTGCTGCCCGGCTTTCTGCGAAAAGTATGTATAAGTATTTGTTTGTGTGCTACTTATTCTTAACTGTAATTGAAGTGATCTTACCTCCTGCTTCATTGAAGACAATGAATACATCATGTTTACCGGTCGTTCCGGACAGTTGTGCAGTCAGTGAATTATCCTCAGTAGCTGAAGTACCAGATTTAACAACAGGGGCCGCGTCCATCTTATCAAGCCTCACCTCAAAGGCGCCACATCCGCCTCTCTTTGTACCGGATACGGTCAGGCCTTTCAGTTCGCTGAGATCGACTTGTTTTAACAGTATATAACCACCTTTTTCTTTCACGGTAGCCACGGACCTGTTTCCATTGAAGTCAATACCCTGGGAATCATCGGCGTCGGCGATAAGGATATTAGGATTGCGTAATTCCACAATGCTTTCGCCTTGCTGTGCAGGCGCCAGTGCAGTGCCTTTGTCTTTATATGCCGCTCTGAAAATGAATGATCCTTTGTTGGTTTGTCCGGCCTGCTCGTTGGTAGTGTAAGTACCGGTAACAGGCAGGTTTTTAGGTGCTTCTTTTTTCTCGCTTAAGCTTAAGATATATTTTACGATAGAGCCTACTTCAGCATTGCTCATGGAAGAGTGGGCAGGCATCATTGCGTCTCCCCAAACACCAGCGCCGCCGGTGATCACCTTTTTGGTCAGCTTAGCCTGTGCTGTTTTATCGTCTTTGTATTTCATGGCCACCTTTGTGAAAGATGGGCCTAAAGAAGCTGTATTCAGTGCATGACAGGCGTTACAGTCGCTCTTTTTGATCAGGGCTTTGGCACCTGCGTGAGCGGCTGAAGCGTCGAACCTGTTCTGGTTTTGGGCTACTACCGTCATATCATAACCTTCTGACAGGTAGTTGATAGATACCGATACCTGTGAAGGCAGGATACGTTTATTTGCCAGGCTACCGTCTTCCTTGTCGGATACGCTTACGGCGTATTTGACAGTGCTACCAGGGAAGAAGAAACTGGAGTTGCCCTGTGTAAATTTGAAATCTACTTCTGGTACAGCGTTACCGGCGGAGATCTCGACAGACTTGCTGTTTTTTGCTCCGGCGGGATCGGTTACGGTCAATGTAGCCTTGTACACACCGGCTGTGGTGAGTTGCAGTTCAGGATCGGCGGTTTTGTAAGTTGTTACAGGTGCTCCGTTCCGGGTGATCTTCCAGCTGTAGCTCAATGAATCGCCGTCAGCATCTGAGGTACCGGCTGACGATAATTGCACTTTTAAGGGCAATGGGCCGGCTGTTTTGCTCGCGGCGACCTGCACCACCGGTTTACGGTTACCGCCGTTATATTCGATCTTAATGAGCTCTGCTTCGGGATTGTCTTTGAAGTAACCGTTGCCGTATTCCAGGACATAGAGGGCACCGTCAGGACCGAACTTCATGTCGATAGGTCCACGCAGGGTCAGGTCGGGCAGGAAACGTTCCATAGAAACGAACTTGCCCTGATCGTCCAGTGTTACTGACAATATCCAGCCGCGTACCCAGTCGGTTACCAGCCATTTGCCTTCGTAGTATGTCGGAAAAAGGCTTTTGGCAGTTTTACTGAAGTCGGACTGGTAGAAGATCGGTCCGCCGACAGCACTTCTGCCGCCACTGCCTGTCAGCGGGAAGTCTTCGCTGGCAGCATAAGGATACCAGATCAGCGGATTCTCCACAGGAGGCAATGTATTCAGGCCTGTATTGTTTGGTGAGTTGTTAACGGGTTTTGCAGGGTCCCACCATTCGCCGGATTCTTTTGTAGCGAAGTTGTAATCGCGGTAGGCTTCCTTACCGATGAAGTAAGGCCATCCAAAGTTACCCGCCTTTTTAGCTACGTTGAACTCGTCGTATGACTTTGGTCCGCGCAAGTCGGAGGAATTGGAGCCATCCGGTCCTACTTCACCCCAGAATAACCAGCCTGTTTTACTGTCGATGGTGAGCCTCCAGGGATTACGGTTACCCATGGTGTAGATCTCAGGGCGCGTTTTGGCTGTACCCTGCGGGAAGAGGTTCCCTTCGGGAATGCTGTAAGAGCCATCGGCCTTTGGACGGATACGCAGGATCTTACCTCTGAGGTCGTTGGTATTGCCTGATGATTTCTGTGCGTCTCTCGGGCTTTCGCCGGGACGTTCATCGATGGGCGTGAAACCGTCGGATGAACGAGAGAAGGTATTGTCGCCCGTACTGAGGTACAGGTTACCTGTTTTATCGAACACCATACCACCGCCTACGTGACAACATTCTTCACGTTGAACGGCTACGTCCAGCATTACCTTTTCCGTACGCCTGTCTAATTTTCCTCCTGCCCAGGTAAAACGTGACAAGCGGTTTACTGAGACTTCTTTGGGAGAATAGTATACATAGATCCAATGGTTCTTTGCATAGTTCTGGTCCAGGATAACGCCCTGTAAACCGTCTTCCCCTTCAGAGTGCTCGCCTTTTTTGCTTACGTACTCACGGCTTACGTTGAATTCTGCTATTACCTCCATTTTGTTGGTGGCAGGATTGTACAGTTTCAGTTTGCCTTTACGTTCGGCGTATAATACTTTTCCGTCATTGAGTACCTGGAATTGCATAGGCTCCTCCAGCTTCTGCTGCAGGACCACTTTAGTGAACCTGTTATCTTCAGGTTTCGTGGCATTCTGACCTTTCGCTATCGTTCCTGAAGCAAGTATCACTGTCCACATCGTCAACCGCATCAAGGGATTTAATCTGATCATGTTGGTAATAGGTTATTAACATTTTTCGTGCGTACACACGCGTGACAGCTTAAAGAAAGCAAAATTTTATTTATCGATAGTCAGATTATGTACTAACGGAGTCCCCAGCTTTTATTCGGTTCCTTGCCCATTTCCAGGACCAGCTTTCCACCGGCGATTATATCTGCATGATCGATATGTGAAAGATCATACGGTTTATCATTCAGCCATGCACGCTGGATATAGCGGTTCCGGGAACTGTTGTTACGGGCAACAATTGTGAACTGTTTACCTTTGGCGTACACCGGGTCCAGTTTAAGTGTAATGGAATCGAACACGGGACTGGTAATCTCATAACGAGAACTACCCGGGCATACGGGATGCAGACCGCTTGCCGCCAGTACGTACCATGCAGACATCTGGCCAACGTCTTCATTACCTACCAGGCCTTCTACTGAATTATGATAGGCACGTGCACAGATCTCGCGCGTCCATTTCTGTGTGAGCCACGGTGCGCCGAGATAGTTGAACAGGAAAGGTACATGATGCACTGGCTCGTTGGCATGATTATAATAATCATTCCACATCATGTTAGCCGGTACCTTGTCAAAGAAACTGGTCAGATCGGCCAGTGCCTTTTCTTTTCCTCCCATGAGGGCGATCATTCCCGGAACATCCTGCGGTACAAACCAGCCCTGTTGATATGGGCTGCTTTCAATGGTACCATAGCCCTGCTTCATACGCCCTTCTTCCGGCCATGCAGCCCAACTGCCATCGTCGTTGCGCGGGCGAAACCAGGCTTTGGAGCTGTCGAATACATTACGATAGTTGAGACCTTTTGCGGTGTATATCTTTTCGTCTTCCTTTTTGTTCAGCATACCAGCGAACTGACCAAAACACCAGTCGGAATAGGCGTACTCCAAAGTCAGTGATACGCTCAAGCCACCTGTGGAATATCCTTTGTCACCATTACCGAATTTGTCTACTGTGTTCTTTGCGAAGGTATAGGCTTTCTTTGTATCAAAGTTACGTATGCCTTTTGCATAGGCATCTGTAATTACGGATACTGCGGGATTGCCTATCATACAACCGCTGTAGGCATTGAGGATTTCCCAGCGTTCCAGATAGCCGCTATCACTTTCTTCCGCCAGTTTTACCAGTGAGTTGATCTCATCGTTTACAACACGGGGGTTGATGATAGTTTGTAAAGGCATCTGACTGCGGAATACGTCCCAGCCGCTGAAGATCGTACGTCTGCTGAAGCTTTTATTCTTATGTACCTTTTTATCGCCGCCAAAATATTTACCGTCTACATCCGAGCATTCACGGGGATCAATCATTGTGTGATACAGGGCTGTGTAGAACACCTTCTTTTCTTCTTCTGTGCCGCCTTTAACATCTATTTTACCGAGTGCATTATTCCAGAGGTCTTTTGCTCTCTGGCGTACGCCATCGAAATCCCAGTCTTTGATCTCTGCCTGCAGGTTAGCTTTTGCTCCGGCAACACTGACGAAGGATATACCAGCTTTCATCAGCACCACTTCCTG
Source organism: Chitinophaga sp. S165 (assembly GCF_003182155.1). Taxonomy (GTDB): domain Bacteria; phylum Bacteroidota; class Bacteroidia; order Chitinophagales; family Chitinophagaceae; genus Chitinophaga. Next base: position 414,368 of record NZ_QGTG01000006.1, on the reverse strand, counting down.
TTCGGTCGTAGCAAACTCGGTGTAGAATCCATGGTGCCTGCCTAACAGCGCCTTGACTCCCGGACCTGGTATTACCGTCGCCTTCGCGATCTGTTGCTGATAGCGATCACTTTCTACGTCTTCACGTTTGCGCGGGTTACTAACGTTCGCCATCCAGTATCCATGTTTAAACAGGGGCTTACTAAACTGTGCATAGAAATATACTGTATAGTTAGCCTTACCATCGCCGTTGCCCCAGCCGCCGCCATCGGGTGTACAGCGCATGTAGCCGGAGATAGTGTGGTTATCTACCACTTTCACTTCCTGCCAGGTGGACGTCCCTCCCACTCTGCGTGCCAGGTCGATCTGTATACGTGATTGCTGGTTGGCCGGGAAAGTGAAACGGAGTATGCCGCTATGTGGCGCAGCTGTCATTTCGGCTTTAATATTGTGCTCTGTGAGTTGCACTGAGTAATAACCTGCGCTTGCTTTTTCCGATTCCTTTGAGTAAGTTGAACGATAGCCTTCTTCCGGATGATCCGCCCTGCCGGCAGCTGTCTGTAACTTACCAGTCGTTGGCATTACGAGGAAGTTACCAAGATCGCCATACCAGCCGATACCACTCATCTGTGTAAAAGCAAACCCTTCGATGGTCTTATGTTCATAACTGTAGCCGGAACCATTATCACCACCGGTAATGGTGTTAGGGCTCACCTGCACCATTCCAAACGGCGTTGCGGCACCGGGGAAGGTTTTCCCGAGGCCGTGGTAAGTACCTGCAGCATCCGTGCTGGTACTTGCGCCGATGAATGGATTGACATAGTCAGCAGGTTGCTGTGCATAACTGATACATGGAATGGCAATAACAGTGGCTGTCAGTAGCTTAACAATAGTCTTCAAAATAATCAGATTTTAACGATCTCAATTTTATGCGCAACAGGTTTATTCAGGCGATAAACCAGGTTGATGATGGTGTCAATTTCTGCCTGCCAGGCTGCACGCATCTCTTTGAACATGGCAGTTTCATAATTCCCCTCATGGAAACGGAGAAAGCCGTCCGTTCTTGAATGTATGCGGGCGCTATCTATTGCCGCAGCATTGTCCTGCATTAACATATTCCTTTTTTCGAAGAAGTTACTCTGCACCCAGTAGTAACTACGAAAACGTGATTCAGTTTCTGCGCGGCGGAGATTGAGCTGCATAATTGAATATGCCTGTTTAAACTGCGGCGTTTCCGGCTGTGTTGCCAGATTGATCCCGTTGGCAAAGTCGCTGGCAGACCATTTACCAATGTTATGTCCGTCTATCAGCAGATTATAATCGCCTGACTGTAAGCCTGCTACCTTCAACATTTCACGGTTAAACTCTTCTGTAAAAGGTATCCAGTTCAGGGCATCGGATTGTTTCTGATCATTCCCCCAGATACGTGCAACGGTATCAACAGGAAATGGCAGTGCGCCTGCAAGATAGTCAAAACTTACTTTGCTGGTAGTCGCTGTGAGGCCGCTAATTTTACAGTTTGTAGCCTGTTGTACTTTACCCGCGTTAATACGCACATCGGCAATGGGTTGTCCGCTCAATCCCTGGCTTTTCAGGAAGATAGACGCCATTACCAGGTGTCCTGCGTTACCCGGGTGGATCCTGTCCGGACCGATCATCGTAAAAGTGGAATCTTTCTGCTGGAGGCGGCTATTGATTGCTGTCATAGGACGCAGAAGGTCTACAAAAGGCCAGTGGTTCTTCTGTGCGGCAGCCTCCTGGAAGGCAGCTACTTCCAGCAAGGCTTTTGATTTGCCTGGGAACAGGTTGCCTTTGATCTTTGCAGTTTCGTCGTAGGGCGGTGAGGACATCAGTATTTTATGAACAGCCGGCAGCTGCAGCAAGCGCTTTTCTATCATCTCGTAGCCTTTTTTAGAAGCCGCGATACGTTCACGTGCGGTCTTCTCCGCATCGGTGCCATTGAACTCGAAGTAGCCGGTATCATTCATACCGAATGTAAGCACTATTGTATTGGGCTTTTTCGCAAGGATGTCATAGTCTAATCTTCTGTAAATATCGGATGCCTTGTCGCCACCGACACCGCCATTCATGATAATGATCTTCCTGTCGGGGAAGTGTGTCATGTAATATAGATAGACATAGGACACATAAGCGCCTGCTTCTGTGATACTGTTACCTACGAAAACCACGCGGTCGTTTTGCTGGAAGGGCTTCACCTGTGCAGCAGCGGATAGCGATGCCAGGCAAATGCAAATAGAGCTAAAAATGTTTCTCATATCGTGCTGTTTATTATTGAACTTTTATGTTTTTTAAACGGATTGTGCGGATACCAAAGCGCGGTATTGCCAGGCGAATGGCTGTTTTACTTGCTTGTTGTCTCATCGTCAGATTGCCGAGGGGCTGACCGTTCAGTTGTTCAAGCATAGCATTATCAGCTATTCCGGAGATGTACAGCGTGCGTTCCCGGTCATCGCCTGCGGCGTTGTAGATCCTGATGAGCAGGTCATTGCCGTCCATCATCAGGGCGGGTACCTCCCAACGGTTATCTTCAAGTGACAACAAAGAGTACGATTTATTGTCTTTGACTGTTGCTATCAGCAATGGTTCACACCATTGTGCTGCTTCGTTACTGACGCCGCCGGTGGCCCAATTGCCGGTATGAGGTACAATGGCATACTGCACATCCGTAGGCCCGTCCACACGATAGTTACGTCCCCACAATGCCGTGCCTGCGTATTGCAAGGTGAAGCCCAGGGGGTATTGTTTACCGTGTACGTAGCTGGTGGTATGATCCGTTAAAAGAGCCAGACCGTTCTTACCATCTGTCACATCAGCCCAATGCAGGATCACGTTGTTTTTGATGCTATCCCAGGTATTGAAGAACGTGTTAGAAAGCTGGCTTTCTGTTACGTCGTAAGGAGCGTCTTTACTGAGTTGTTGTTCTGACAGATTGAGCGGGAACAATACCTGCAACTTGAAGCTATCATTATAAAATGACTTATAGCGGTCTTCCGGTTTAAAGTGAGCTACCTGTGGTGCACCGATGCCTGGTTCTCCCTGCCAGTCGATCTTCACCCGCATGTCTATTCTTTTGTTTCCATTGGTCATTGTGATCCATTGTGTGAAAGGATGACCTCCGATAGCACCTTTGATCTCCACTACTGTCTGCGCCTGATTGTCTTCCGTTATATTGACGGTAGCGGCGTTATCCATGCTTGAACGCCAGACGGCGTCTTTATAGAAGTATCCTCTCAATTCATTAAAGCCACGGGGATGTTTTATGTCTACCAGCTCCTTGTTCTTCATCTTTTTAGCACGCAGGCTGGTGATGGCGCCACCTCTGGCAGGATCGATCTCCATGCGGTATAGATCTGTTTCAATGCGGTAACGGCCATTGGTCAGCTTTCTATCTGTCTTTGAGTGAGCGATATCTTTTGTTGTTTCTTCAACGCTATAGCTGGAGTATCCCATTGACGGGACACTAGCTTTGAAGATGAGCGAGCTGTCTTGTTGGCGGTATACCGGCACCTGCCTTCCTTTGCTATCTGTCAGCTTTAATAACGGACCTTTATAACCGGGGATGACAATCCATTCATTACGGGGATATGCGGTCGTATTGAGTACCCTTAACTGCTTACCCGGTGTTCCCTGCTGGTGTAGCAGAAGATCGCTTACCTTAAGCGTCATATCCGTCCAGCGTTTGACTTTACTGATCCAGGTATCTCCTGTATGATCGTTATTGTAAGGCACAATCCAGCAGTCATGATGTTGCGACAGCAACAGCGATTTCCAGGCAGTATCCAATGCGTGTTGAGGCCATGACTGTTGATGAAGCAAGGTATTGATAGCCGCGTACTTTTCAGCAGCTGCCAGTTTGTTTTCTGCTTTCCTCACCTGTTGTGCGATGCGTTGCAATACCTGCGATCCCCAGACAAGGCTTACCTGGATATCTTCCTGACTTAGCTTCCATACAGTAGTATGTTGCGAGTCGGCAACGTGGCCTATGTAGTTACGCCATGTTTCATATCGTCCGCGTTCTTTCAACCAGGGACCAACACGCCATCCGGCATCCTGTAAGCACATACCCACCGGCTGTTTAATACCGGCTGCCAGTGCAGACTGTATATATTCCGGACTGTTATTCCACGCGGTTGTTTGCCAGGTAGACTTTTCCAGTAAGGCCTCTGACTTGTACCTCGTTACTGCTGGCAGGCGGCTACCATCGGGGCCTTGCCACGCGACTAATTCTCCGCCGAAGGCGCGGGTATATCCACCCCAACAGGTATTGGGATTTTTTAGTGATGCATATTTGAATCCGAATGACAACAACACCTGTGGCAATGCACTGGTAAAACAAGGTTCTTCACTGGAATAAGTGGTGAACACTGCTTCAGGGAAATGTTCTTTTACTTTTTGGATACCATAGCTGAGTTGTCTGATCATGCTTTCACCGGAGCTGGTATACAGATAGCTTTGGCCGTAACCGGGATTGACGTATTCGATACGGCCGGCATCCGACTGGTTGGCAAAGATCTTTTTCAGTGCAGCATAGGCCTGCGGCTCTTCGACACGGGCAACGTCCCAGGTTTCCGGTTCAATTTCCAGATTGATCTTCCAGAAAGGATTGAGCTGCAGCTGTTCGACTATATAACCTGTATAACCTGCCGGATAATGCCCATATTTTCCGCCGTGATAACCATCTATGAAATAATGCTGCTGGGCAAAGGACTCTCGTACCACAACGGTGAGTAACACCGCGAGGCAAATAATAGTATGTCTCATCATCTGATTAAAGTGCTAAGTCTGGGTTTTTCTGGACTTCAGCTAATGGCAAGGGCAGCTGAAGGTCCGTGTTATCAAATGCGCGAAGATGATTGGGCGCTTTATATCCTATCAGGCTGGTCATGCGGCCATTGGCCACATCAAAAGCCTTACGTGTGCGTAACATATCGTACCAGGTGTGAAATTCGAAGCACAATTCCCAGTAACGTTCTTTCAACACATCATCGGTACTTAAAGATGCTGGTTTGTCTGCCGCCGGAAATGCACGATGTCTCACGGTATACCAGGCATCGATAGCAGCTGCATCTGTTGTAGTGCCTCCGTCCAGTTGCGCCTTCGCTTCTGCGCATAACAGCAATACTTCAGCGTAACGTATGAGCGGAAAGTTAGCACCTGAGCGACCTGTCTTTTCTGCATCAGCATCCCAGAATTTGAAGATGTAAGGCGCAGGAAAAGATACTGTGTCAGCAGGCTTGTCGTACCTGGGATACTTTGTATAAAAGAAAGCCTGTTCCTGTTTACGGCCATCACTGTTATCGTAAGCATCATAGAATGCTTGTGTCGGCGCCATTGCTCCACCATATGCAGGCTGTATAGAGATGGGCAATTCCGGATAAGGCAGATATGCTCCATGAATATTACTTTCTGCCAGTGTGGGATGCCGCTGCCACATGAAGATATGTTCCCGTGTATTTTGTAAAGCGTGATTACGCAGATCACTGTATTGATCGAATAGTGAGAACTGCCTGCTATTAATCACTTCCAGGGCCTTGTCATATGCTTTCTCATAATACGTGATCCCTTTCTGCATCGGATATCCTGCCATTGTGATGTATACCTTTGACAGGAGCGTCTTCACTGCTCCCAGGCTTATATGTCCTGTAGGATCGATCCAGGGCAGACCACTATTTTCGGCCTTCACAAGATCTTTCACGATCTGTTCGTATACAGCCTCTTTAGGTGAACGACGGATCTTTACATCGTTCGGATCTTTTGTTGTAGTTAGTTTCAACGGGATATCTCCGAAGAGCTGCACTGCCTGGAAATAATACCACGCGCGCAGGAAGTAGGCCTGGCCGAGGTATCGTTGTTTTGTTGCTTCGTCTACCAGTGTTGTGATGCTTACATTTTCGATCACACTGTTACAGTTTTCCACCGGATAATAAGTTGCATTCCACCAGGCCTGCAAGCGTGAGTTGGCTGCATCCATTTTAACAAGGCGCAGAAACTGATCATCTTCAAAGCCCGAAGGTCTTGGTCTGTAGCTGTACCCGGTGATATATTCCAGCGAGTAAGCGGGGCTTACTGCTATACCGATATCTTCAATGAACGGAAGGGAAAGTCCCTCGTAAGTACCATTCACCGCAGCCTTGATCTGTTCTGCCGTTTTGTAATAATCCTCCAGTCCCAGCGAGCCGGATGGCTGCTCATCAAGGAAATTGACGCAGGATGTGAGGAGTATCAACGGCAACAGCAACAATCGTTTCATATCTCAAATTCTTTTACTCAAAATGTAACGTTCAGTGAGAAAGCCAGTGTTTTGGCTTTCGGATACTGATAGAGATCTACGCCCTGGTTAAAGTCACCATCAAACGAGGAAGCCTCCGGATCGTATCCTTTATATTTTGTGAACAGAAAATAATTCTCTGCACTGACGCCCAGTGCTGCCGATTTTACGTGGCAACGCTTCAGCAAGCTCTCTGGCAGTCGGTATCCCAGCGAGATATTACGAACGCGCAGGAACGAGCCTTTTTCTATCGTGTAACTATCTATCTCATTATCGATGCCGTCACCAGGCAAACGCAGGGCAGCGTTGACTGCATCCTGATGTTCCGGTGTCCAGGCATCCAGCACACTCTTATAGCTATTGAATGAAGGCGCCGCGTTCTCCATGATGACCCGGGTCAGATTAGCGAGACTATGACCGTAGATCACCTGCAGGTCGAGTGCCAGTGAGAAGTTGCGATAGTTGAACGTATTCACCAGGCTTGCTTCGAAATTGGGCATACCGTTACCCAGCACTGTGCGGTCGCCCGCATCTTTCACCTTGTTGTTATTAAGGTCGGCGTACTTCAGGTCACCTGGTTTCTTTCCAAATACAGCGGCTTCGGCAACTTCGTCTGTGCTCCATGTGCCCAGACGCTGGTAACCGAAAAACTCGTTCAGCGGACGGCCTTCCATAATACGGCCTGCCCAGGGATACATAATGTCTCCGTTCAGTTCCAATACCCGCGAGCGGTTCATGGAATAGATCAAGGAGGTATTCCAGAGGAAGTGTTTACGCCGGATATTATCCGAAGCGATGGACAACTCAACTCCTTTGTTACGGATAGAACCGATATTGTCAAATACGCCCTGGTAACCCGATGTAGCCGGTAACAACTTGAAGTATAACAAGTCTTTCGTTACCCGGTTATACAGATCAGCAGTAAACTGGATCCTTCTATCCCACAATGACGCGTCCAGGCCGAAGTTCAGCTGGTGCGCCCTCTCCCATTTCAGATTGCTGTTCCCAAGACTACCCAAAGTGGCAGATGGTTCTACTTGTCCGCCGAAAGGGGCCTGTCCGCTGTTAACCCTACTCTGTGTTACGTAATCTCCAATGTCTGAATTACCTACAATACCATAACTGGCACGCAGTTTCAGATCGTTGACAATCTGTACGTCTTTCATGAACGGTTCTGATGATAAACGCCATGCTGCTGAAAAGCTGGGAAAATATCCGTAGCGGTTATTAGCCCCAAAGCGTGATGATCCATCTGCACGGAATGACATGCCGAACAGGTAGCGATTATCATAGTCATAGTTAAACCGCATGTAAAATGAGTTCATGGCAGTCTCACTTTGTCCGGACGTTGGCCGTTGCGGCACCAGGCCGGTTTGCAGACTGTTATATGAAAAGAAGTCGTCAAAGAACCCTTCACTGCCGGCCTGTGTATTCATGTTGGCAAAGTAGTACCAGCTGGCCCCGGCCACGCCGGTGAGCTGATGTTTTCCAAAGCGGTCTTTCCAGGTAAGGTAATCTTCCGATGTCCAGGAAGCAGAATTACCATGCCCGCGAGTAGCTACTCCGCGCTGGATATCGGAGTATCCAACGATATCCCTGCCTGAAAAATACAAGCTATAGTTAGCGCCTGTTTGTCCGCTGATACCGGCTGTCAACTGCAGTTTGCTGCTCAGATAAAAAGTAGCCAGCAGGTTGCCCATGGTATAGGTACGCCCTGCAACTGACTGTACTTCGTTCATCAGTCTTACCGGATTTTCGGAATTCTCTGCACCTGGATAGTCCCCTTTCCTTGTGTATGTGCCATCCGGATATCTCACCGGAAAGAAAGGCAGGAACTCATAGATCTGCCGTACTGCGTTGAGACCGAATGTATTAATGTCTACGTTATTCTGTTTAAATGACCCGCTGTTGATCACTGACTGGATATGCAGCCACTTCTTCACATTCCATCCGACGTTGATGAAGCCATTCAGCTGGCGGGAATAGCTATTGATCAGAATACCCTGCTGGTCGTTGTACGAGAGGCTTGTCAGTACTGATATATCATCTTTGCCTAAAGAAAAAGCCAGTGCATGTTCGTGTGATATAGCCAGTCTGCTCGCTTCTTTCTGCCAGTTGGTATTGTATTTAGGCGTACCATCGCTGTTGAACAAGTCGTTCTTACGTGAGAACTGACGATCCGGATCAAGATGCGGTGCAATGCGGCCTGGGCTGTATTCGTATTCACGTTTGAACATTTCCAGTGCTTCATCAGCATTCATCAGGTCTATCTCCCGAGCCAGGGTAGCAAAGCTGGCGGTATTGCGGAATGAGATAGCCGGACTGTTCTTCGTTCCTTTTTTAGTCGTTACCACGATCACGCCATTAGCACCTCTTGAGCCATATATAGCGGAAGCGGCGGCATCTTTCAAAACATCCACCGAACCAACTATATTCGGATCGATGCTCATAGGGTCTGCACCAACGATACCATCGATCACGTACAGCGGACCGTTATAAGCGTTGATAGAACCTGTGCCTCTTATCTTTACGATCGGATTGCCGCCCGGTTTACCGGAGTTCAGCATCACACTTACACCAGCTACTTTCCCTGCCAGTCCCTGGGCGAGATTTAATGTCGTAGCACGTTCGTCAAGCTGCTCACCGTTTACGGTCCCTACTGCAGTGGTCAGGTTGTCTTTATTGGTCGAACCGTAACCGATCACTACTACTTCGCGGAGCGCGGAGGTACCGGGTTGCAACATGATATTCAGCGATGCTGTTGATGATACTGCCAATCTTAAGTTATGGAAGCCCATCAGGTTGAAGCAGAGCGTATCTCCGGCTGCTGCATCAATACGGAATGCGCCATCCTGGTCGGTGATGCTGCGGTGAGTAGTACCTTTTACGGTAACATTGACACCGGGAAGGGCCGTACCTTCTGCATCTGAAACGTGACCAAAGCGAGCCTGTATGAGCGGCTGTTCAACAGTTTGCTTCTTATCCTGCATAACGAGGATGCTTCTACCTCTCATTTCATATTGCAAAGGTGCGGGCAATAGCTTCAGCACCTGTTCGACCGAAATATTCTTTTTACTGATCGTTATCTTACCACTGCGTGTTACTTCAGATGGATTGAAAATAAACCGGAATGGTGTATTTGCTTCGATCTGCTCAAATACTTTATCGAAGGTCTGGTTGACTACTTCGATATTTACCAATGTCTGTTTTAGTTCATTAGTTGATACAACCTGGGCGGATACACGTAAATCTCCTCCGAAACAGCATAGCATTATCATGAAGGCTATGTACATAGCCTTTACATGCAGGCGTCCCGCTGTTTTTCTTTCATAACTTCCCATTATCTTCCTTCTCCGGAAAATCAGATCCGGTTACTGATGTGGTTGATCATCATATATCAGGTATTCGTTGGTACCTGGTTGCTGACGGTAGTTGAAACCATAAATATCACATAACATGCGCAGAATGTCCTTCAGCGGCTGCTCTCTGCCAAAGCTGGCGGAAAGCTGTGCGCTGGCAGTACGGTTGCCGTCAAACCGGATTCTCACGTCATAGCGGCGTTCCAGTTTACGGCCTATACTCCGGAAGCTGGCATTTTTAAATACAAGGAGCCCTTGTCGCCAGGCGCTGGCATCAGTTGCGCCTGTATCGTATTTTTCTATCCTGTCGGCAGCTGCCTGATAAACTGCCAGCTGATTCGCGGTCAGCGTAACCGCTTCACTCTTCTCATGGCTCACGGCAACCTTACCACTGGCTACAGTAACCATTACAGAATCTGCCGGAGCGTATGCGTCGATATTGAAGCTGGTACCCAGTACCTGTACATCCAGTTTTCCGGAATGCACGAGAAACTGTTTCTCTGCCTGCGGAGCGATCTCAAAATATCCTTCTCCTTCGAGCCATACTTCACGGTCATTCTGTTGTGCGTAACGCAGCTGACTTTCGTAATTCAGCCATATAGTGCTGCCATCGGGCAAAACGATCTTTTTAATGTTGCCTTTCTCCGCCTTTTCCGTCACCATGGCGTATTGTGCTTCGGGTGCCGGGCGCTTGTTCAAGGCGAAGTAAATACCGCCGGCGGCAAGCAATACGGCGATACCTGCAGCAGCCCACCAGATACGGAAGGGGGCCTTCACCACCTTTGCGGTTGGCTGGTCCAGTCCTGCCTGGCGACTGATACGCAGGAAGAGCAGCTGTTCCAGGGCGGTACGTTGGTTGGGGTTTAACTGTTCTGTCAAACCTTTATGTGCGTCGAATGACTTATACCAATTGTTCACCTCCCCGATCTCTTCTTCAGAGGCAGTGCCTTCCAGATATTTATCCAGTAATTCTCTTAACCTGGTATTGCTTATGTCCATAGTTTCTCTAACATTAGACACCTGAAAAGTGGCTTACCGCCACTGTGCTCAGAAAATTGTCCGGGGCGGCTCCTATTTTAAAAGCTCCGTCACCAGAAAACAGAACAGTGTAAAGTTGTATTCCTTCAGGCGCGAACGTAATATTTTTAAGGCTTTTACCATATGTTTCTCGACAGTGTTCACAGATATCCCCAGCCGTTTGGCAATGTCCTGGTAGGACAAGTGCTCTTTTCTGCTCAGATAAAATACCTCCCGGCATTTCTCGGGCATTTCTGCACAGGAGGCCTCGATCTGTTCCTGTAGCTCCTTCAGTTGGAGCAGGGAAGCGGCGTCGGGCTGGTAATGGCTGTTATCTGTCAATACATGCTGCTGATAGTTGTTACGCACCAGTTCGGACCGTACGGCATTCAGCACTTTATTTTTCAGTGAAATATGCAGATAGTTGCGAAGAGAGGTACGGAGCACAATTGTCTCCCGTTTCAGGTACAGGTTTACCAGCAGGCTTTGCACCATTTCCATGGCTGTTTCCTGCACTTTTACCCGCCTGTAGGCTGCGTCCAGCAGTTCCTGCCAGAAACGTCTGAAAATCTCTTCGAATGCATCGCTATCCCCCTGTTTCACGAGCAGGAACACCTCTTCATCAGTATACGTGGAAAAATCTTGTCGCATCGCGTGAATTCAACTACCGGCTAATGTAATCGTTTTAGCACAATTTTCTAAATCCGCTCTGTTTTTTGCGATGCGGCATTTTTTATCCTATTGCATGCTTATCGAGAAGGGCTTATCAGCCGGTGCGAGCCCCCGGTTGGTGGCGGGCTTACTGCCCATTTCCAGTACCAGGATACCTCCGTTCATGATATCGGTATGACTGATCCAGTTATGCGAATACGGTCTGCCATTCAGCGTAGCGGATTGTATATACACGTTTTCCGGACTGTTGTTGTGTGCTTCTATTGTGAACTGTTTCCCGTTCTCCAGCGTGATGGCCGCTTTAGGGAACACCGGACTACCGATCACGTACTGGTCAGTTCCAGGGCAGACGCTGTATAGTCCCAGGGCACTCATGACATACCAGGAAGACATCTGCCCCTGGTCTTCATCGCCAGGATAACCGTCGGGACCGGCGTTGTATAGTTTGCTCATTACCTCTCTTGCGTGTGCCTGTGCCTTCCAGGGCTGGCCGGCGTAGTTGTAGAGATAGATCATGTGCTGGATGGGCTGATTGCCATGCGCGTACTGCCCCATCTTACCATCTACCATTTCCTGCATTTCATGGATCATTTGTCCGTAGTAGCCTACGTTCACTTTATCAGGTACGCTGAATACGGAGTCCATCTTAGCGATGAAACGGCTTTCCCCTCCCATCAGGTTGATAAGGCCCTGTACATCATGAAACACGGACCACTGCCAATGCCAGGCATTGCCTTCTGTATAGGGTCCTCCCCATTTGTAAGGATCAAAATCTTCCACCCAACTGCCATCCAGCTTGCGGCCACGCATAAAACCGGTGGCGGTATCGTACTGGTTTTTGTAGTTATACAGCGTACGGCCAAAGATGTATTGGTAGAAGCTGTTGCCGGTTGATTTTGCCAGCTGATAACCACAGAAGTCGTCATAGGCGTATTCCAGTGTCTGGGAAGTACTACCATGCGATTCAGGGAAGCTTACATATCCCAGCTGATAATATTCCTTCCAGCCGGCACGGCCATTTGCCCCGCCCCAGGGGCCTTTATTCATCGCTTCATGATAATAGGCATCCAGGGCCTTTTTAGGGTCGAATGTGCGGATCCCCTTTACCCAGGCATCTGTTAACAGAGAGATGGCATGATTGCCCAGCATACCGCCTGTTTCACCCGGGAAAGACCAGGCCGGGAACCAGCCGCACTGCTCCTGTGCAGCGAGTAATGCCTGCATGTATTGGCCCTGCATCGTTGGATGTACGATCGTATTCAGCGGGAACTGTGCACGAAAGGTATCCCAGAAGCCGTTGTCTGTATACATATAGCCGTTGTGGACTTTACCATCGTAAGGGCTGTAGTAGTAAGGCTCTCCTTTGGCGTTATACTCGAAGAACTGGTGAGAGAAGAGATTCGCTCTGAAAAGGCAGGAGTAAAAAGTCGCCTTGTCCTGTTCCGAACCGCCTTCCACTTGTACCCTTTTGAAAAGGTCGTTCCAGATCTTGTTTGCGGCCGCTTTTGTTTGTTCCAGTTTGGTAAACTTTCCCAGTTCCTGCTGCCAGGTCAGTTCCGCCTGCTCCGGACTGATATAGGAAGACGCGACACGGGCCTGTACCTTTGCTCCCTTGCGGAAGCGGATATATGCACCGGCACCTTTTCCTACGGTGGAAAGGCTGTCTGCCGATATTTTGTTGTTTACATTCTCCCAGGTACCTACCGCTTCAAAAGGCTGGTCAAACACAATGACGAAGTAACTTCTGAAATCCTTTGGGATAAAGCGCCCATTGGTTACGTAGCCTGTGATCTTCCGTTCTCCAGGGAATATCTTTACTTCACTCACCGCGTTGTAACCGTCCAGTACGATGTGTGCCGGTGCGCCTGCCGGAAAGGAAAAACGCAGGTGCGCACCTCTTTCTGTGGGTGATATTTCGGTAGTGACTTTATTGTTAAACGTTACTTTGTAGTAGTCAGGACGCGCGATCTCGTTCGCATGGCTAAACCCCGCTGCACGCTCTTCTTCGTTGACTTTCAGTTCTCCAGCTACCGGCATCAGGCTTATTACGGCGTAATCGCCCACCCAGGGGCTGCATTGGTGTACCTGCTGGAATCCGCGGATGGTGGTAGCCTTGTATTGGTATTTCCAGCCGTCGCCATTCTTGCCGGTTTGTGCCGACCAGGCATGCATGCCGAAGGGCAGTGATGTGGTCGGATAAGTATTCCCGTGGCTTAAAGCGAATTCTGAGTTTGTACCCTGGAGGGTGTTTGCATAGGTTACCAGGTCCTTTTGCTGGGCAAATGCCGTGATCCAGGTGGTGCATAATAACGTGGTGATGGTAGTCCGAAGGTTCATATGTATTATTTGCGATGGCTTTTATAGTAGACACGCGAGAAGAGGGGTACCGCCATTTACAAAACAAATAGGACCCCGGTTATGGATCCTATTTGTTTTGTTGATCATGTTTTGTAATGATATGCGAGTACGCTTTATATACGCTTCATACACGACGCATACAGGGCGCATATACGACGCATAGGTGGACTTCATCGGGAAAATGTTATCAGAGCCCTATTTTCGAATAGGGGACCCTTATACCCTTTAACCGGTAATAATATGGGTCAAGGTAAGCACCTTCACAACCATCTAAACCGCATGCTGAAAAATTCACGCTGTACGTCAGTAGTAGCTCATTTCTTCCATTGACAAACTCAGGATGAATAACGGGCGTATAATAACGGGTGTACTGTTCTTTGAAGTATTCCTTTATTGTATACACCTTGATCTGTGTTGAAAAGGGACCTGTCGGCGAGCTGGAAGTAGAGATATAAATACTTCTGTCGGGATCGCAGTTAAAGCCCTGGTCCATCGTCATCAGGATATATTTTCCATTCAGATAAGCTACGCTGTTGCTGCCCCTGGCATCGGAGATTTTGGAAGTCTCTCCGGCAACAGGCGTACTGGTCCATGTTGATCCGTTGTAATACTGCCATTGCAGCGGATTACTTTCGGGGAACCTGGCTACATGGATATAACTGCCATAACCGAAAAAGACGGCTTCACTGCCGAACGCGTATACGTAACCATCGCCTGGTTTCACCAAGCCGGTAGAATAACTGATGGCAGTCTGACCGGCAAAACCATTAGGCATCATACGCTCGGATACCCATTGTGTACCGGAGCTTTGCGTTAAGCGATAAAATGATTGTCCGGTGGCAGTCAGCCCATTTCCTTCTCCGCATTGCACCCATACCTTATCGCCGATCTCGATACCAGGGCCAGACCATGACCAGGATGTACCCGGCTGTATATTGAAGATCTGCTTGGGCTTACCGGAGGTGCTGTTATTAATGGTCATGTTAGGCGCACTGTTAGGGTTCCAGTTTGTTTTAGATGGCTGAATGAATACAGAGTTACTATAACTATGAAAATTGCCGCAGTTAAACATGCCGTTAGACTGTACCTGTGAACCATCCCAGGCATCTTGTGTTACCCACAGTACTTTACCGTTATTAGCGCCCCAGGTCAGCGGAATGCTGTTGCCCTGGTCAAAAGCAGCGGAGCCCAGGCTGGCACTGTTACGATGGAAGAAGCGTACGACTTCATCGTCCCGGTAGGTATCTGCCGCTATTGCGGTAATGGTCCAGTATTGTTTGGTATCGTTGACAGCTGTTTCCTGTATTACCTGCACGCCGTTACCCGTAGCGCCTCCAGCAACAGATAGCGCCAGGCCGTTACCTTTGTTGACGATCCTGTATTGTCCTGTAGTGACTTCTACAAGGCGCCATAACTGCTGATCTGCAAGCAGTGGGAACGCTGCGTATTGCTGCATGACCGTACCGCTGACATTAGTTCCGGAAGGTACGTCGATCAGTTTACCGCTATGAAGACTACGGATATGGTAATACTTAATCCCACCTGCGGTTGTTTGATAGATAAGATGCCACTTCTGCCACAGGTCTACTTCAGCACCAGACATGGAAGTTTCCCATTGTTGCAGAAGCGCATTGTCTTTGAATTTGGCATTTTGTACCGGGTTCCCTCCTACTTCCAGGAACTTGTTGCTTTTGACGTTCTTTAGTGTAACTGTCATGTAATCAGCGAGAGCAGCAGCGCTCATAATGCTTTCAACCTGAAGGGGTTTTTCAACAGGAGCTAAAAGGCTTTCTTTACAGGATGTTAATGCCAGCAGGCAGATACCTGTCTTAATCAGACTGTTCATCATAATGTGGATTTTAAATGTGTATTTTATTTGGTCAAACATGAGGTTATAGACAGTGGTAACGGGAACTTACAGCACAAACAGGTCACACAGGCTTCTTTTGCGGCCCATGATGCTTGTTTACACAACGTGGTATTTCAATCTAGTATATGACACTTGAGAGATGGGTGTCCGCCATTCGGGAGGAATTATTTATATGAGGCTATTCCGGATAAGAGCCACCAGCTTCCTGCATTCAGATATTTATCATACATTCATCGTCATTTTATTGGCTATCTGTATGCACACATTAAATTCACAAGAAAACTTCAGGCAACAAGTTGAAAAGGTTATCGCTGATTATGAGAAAGCAATCGCGCTGCGGCCAGACGAGTGGGAACTTTATATTAATCGCGCCAGGGCATACGTGGAAATAAACGAACATGAAGCTGCACTAAGAGATTATAACCAGGCAATACAACTAAGTCCGGATACCGCAGCGGTTTATTTTGAACGGGGCGATTTCTGGTATGACAACTATCATTACGACCAGGCAATTGGAGATTATACGAAAGGGCTTGAACTGGCGGAAGGTTATGTACCGGCCTATTTATACAGAGCCAATTGCTTCTCTTTCCAGAATAATTTTGAAAAGGCAATGGCGGATTATGACAGAGCAATTGAGATAGCCCCAGGTTTTTCCATGTCTTACTTCCACCGTGGTATAACTTCGCGCCGCAACGGAGATCCTGAAAATGCCATTGCTGATTTCGACATGGCGATATCGCTTGACGCAGACAATGCAGATTTCTATTGCAGGCGTGGAATGGCACATACCGATCTGAAAAACTTCACTGCTGCAATGAACGATTTCGACTATGCTATTTCATTGGACCCGGATTTTGCATTATCATACTATGGCCGCGGTTCTGTTTGGCATGACACAGATCAATATGAAAAAGCGATCGCTGACCTGGATAAGGCCATAGCACTTGACAGTGATGACATCACGTATTATATACGAAGAGGCCTGGTATGGAACAGTTTGGAACAATACCAGAAAGCACTTGGTGATTTTGATAAAGCGCTTGAAATAGACCCTTCAGACGATCTGGCGAAAGGGTTAAGGGATGAGGCTAAAGAAAAGGTATCCTGATAATAAAGAATAGTTTCAAGGGGGACAACAAGTCTCCCTTGATCATTCTGTATAATAATCTCTTAAAGATTTCTGAAATGATATTTCAACTTTTTCTCCCCGAACGAATGTGCCATTCCGGACAATGAGCAGATCTTTGAAGTTCAGGAAATGTTCTCCTATTTCCCAGTGGTGATAATATGGAACAGGATCATCAGGAGACGAAAAAGGAGTTGTTGCGGTCCAACCTACAGCTTCCTCACCAAATCTTTTTAACGCTGCAGGCAACAGTTTATCTGACGGCGAAACAATAAAATAAAGTTTAACTATCACAGAGTCTTTATCTAAACTCATCTGTATTTTCTCAACAGGGGTTCCCAGGAAAAAGTAATCAACAGGGTTGTCAAAAGAGTAATAGCTTCGTTCCATACGGCGATTCACCATAAGCGGCATCTCCTCTTTGGATACCTGGTGGAAGCTATCCAGATTAAATTGCCGCACAGGCAGTTCTATTATTTCATTCGCATCCTCAAGATGCAGTGGCAGACTGATTTTGGCTTGACTCATACATTTTGAAGGATTGATCAGGTAGAGTACAGTACAGAGAACGAGGATAATACGACCCATAGCATGATTTTGAGCTGTAATTATTCTAATATAAGCTATTTGTAGATAATGGATATGTTATCGGACGATAACTCAATAAACGATATATTTGTTTAGCCAACAATCGCGTCAATCAATGTCAAGTATTACCAGTCAGAATAATATGCCAGTAACCGAAAGATTTGAAGCATGCATATTATTGGGGGCAATTGGGGACGCCTGGGGAAGTAGCTACGAAAATTATGTATCTCCTATTAAACCTAATACTTTCTACTGGCACCCCATAAGTCAACCTAAAGAGACATGGCTATTAACGGATGATACGATGCTGACATTGGCTTCATGTGAAGCGTTGCTTAACAAAGATTTCGGCCCTGAGATTCTTTCCAGATACTTCGTCAAATATCATAAACAAAATAAACTCACCGGAGTTGGAGCCAGTACTTTAAAAGCCATACTCGAACTTGAAATAGGAGGTCATTGGTCCCAGGTAGGCCGATCAGGTGAATACGCTGCCGGCAACGGCGCTGCTATGAGAATAGCGCCAATTGCATTCAGACAGTCTATAACGAGAGAAAATATCCGGGACTTATGCCGGATCACGCATAAAAACGACGAAGCATATGCTGGCGCATTATCGGTTGTTCTGGCTATACGGGCGATCCTCAATGGTGAATGGAGGGGAGAACCGAACCTGCTGGATATCTTAATACCACAGTTACCGGATACAAATGTCAGGGACCGGTTCATTGAGATCAATTCAAATTACGAAACAAAAACTATTGAGGAAGTTGCAAAACTTGGAACCAATGGCTATGTAGTTAACTCTGTGCCCTTTGCAGTATTTTCTGCATCACTTGTGATGAAAACCGGAATAAATAACATGTTCCAGCAAATTATTGAGGCAGGTGGAGATACGGACACAAATGCTTCAATAGCGGGACAAATCGCAGGAGCCCTTGTAGGCTTAAAGGGAATACCTATCAATCTGTACGAAAATCTGCAACAACTTAGTGAGTTCAGCTGGATGGAAAAAATTCTACATCAGGTTCGAGGGACAATCAAATGGGATATTTGATCCGTTAGGTCGCACCTATTTTATCATCATCAAGCACTACCTTAAAAAAAAACGCTACGATTACCGTCATATAAACGTAGCTTAGAGGCATATGACCTACAATAATGATGAAAATATCGCATTTGAGAAATGTATTAACTTCCTAAATAGTATTGGTATTAAGACAATATTCCGGAAGATCGGGACAAACAGCTTCCTTCCGGGTTTACTAGTTGAAAACGGAATGATCGTTATTGACAAAGATACCCTGGAACATCCCGGGGATATACTCCATGAGGCCGGCCATCTTGCAGTAGTGCCAACTAAACATCGTCACTCGCTGACTGAAAAAAACATTATCAAAAGAAGTAACAGGGAAGGAGAAGAAATGATGGCCATTGCCTGGTCATACGCAGCCTGCATGCATTTAATGATAGATCCGTTTTTCGTTTTTCATGAGCAGGGCTATAGAGGCGGTAGCCAACAGATCGTGGACAGCTGCGGTAAAAACGATTATATCGGCTTGCTGATGTTGCAGGCGGCTGGTATGACAACGGGCGAGAAAATGATAAAATGGTTACGTGAATGACTATAAATGTTCTCTGACAAAGTCTTCACTGTACTGTTTTACCTGCTCCCTGACAGCCCTGAACTGATCCATGACCTCCTGTTCCGTGCCTGTTGCTTTGGCCGGATCCGGGAAGTTATGATGGAACTTCTGCGCAGTGGAAGGGAAAAACGGACAACGCTCTTTTGCGTTATCGCAAACAGTGATTACATAGTCGAAATCAATGTCCCTGTATTCGTTCATGTTGTTTGATGTATGACGGGAAATATCAATGCCATCTTCCGCCATCACAGCAATCGCCTTCGGGTTCACACCATGTGTTTCTACACCGGCGCTATAAACCTCCGCTTTATCACCTGCAAAATAACGTAAATATCCTTCGGCCAATTGGCTGCGGCAGCTGTTGCCGGTACAGAGTACGAGTACTTTCTTCATTCTTATCTATTGTTAGCAGCATCCGCCGCCAGGTGTACATGTTTGTCCTGCATCTTGTAATACAGCTAGTTTCGACTTCGGTGTACCACAGGTCTGTCCCCTGTCTGTCGCCTTACATTGAGTAGCGTCCGGCTGCAGATCAACGATCAGGTCCTCTCCTTCCAGCAGGAACGCGTTCGGGTACATCTGACGCGTATCGAAGTCTGAATTACCAAACTCAATCTTTACTATACCCGCCGGATTCAAGGGTAGACTATTCTCTACCAGGTCGACTATCTTCAATGCCTTACTTACCGCCATTGCCCTTTGAGTTTGCTCTTCGCCAGGCTCCCACAATTGAACAATGATCTCTGTCCATGCATTCATCTTGCCGCCGCAATCAACAGAAGTGATCGGCGCCTGCTTTATTTCCGTAATGTGATAAGATGGTGCTACGAACTTCTCCGCTGCAAACTGGAATTGCAGGATCTGATCAGGATGTGTTTTCAGCTGGTCCTTAAATGATTGCCAGCTCATTCTCTGGTTGTTCATAAAAGTAGTTTTTATTGTTAATTATGCGATGATAGTATCTTCCTTGTACAATTTTCTTTTAAGCCAGAAGGCTGCGTTAACCAATCCTATCAATGCCGGTACTTCAACGAGCGGGCCGATCACACCAACAAACGCCTGCCCGGAATTAATTCCAAAAACGCCAATTGCTACAGCTATTGCCAGTTCAAAATTGTTACCCGCCGCAGTAAACGCAATAGACGCATTTTTAGAATAATCGGCACCTGCAGCCTTACCCAATACGAAACTCACCAGGAACATGATAGCAAAATATATCACTAATGGAATTGCAATACGCAACACATCCATAGGTATATGAACGATCAGTTCCCCTTTAAGGCTGAACATAACAACGATAGTAAACAGCAATGCGATAAGTGTAACCGGAGATATTGCCGGAATAAATGTCTCCTGATACCATTGTTCACCTTTGAGCCCCGGAAGGACGAAGCGACTGAGAAGCCCGGCTGTAAAAGGAATACCGAGATAGATGGCAACACTCTCTGCTATCTGACCAATAGTAACATTTACCTCAATACCTTTTATACCGAAAGCCGGAGGAAGCACAGTAATGAAAACATATGCATAGACACTGTACAATAGTACCTGGAAAATGCTGTTAAGCGCGACCAACCCCGCTGCATACTCACGGCTTCCCTCCGCCAGCTCATTCCATACAATAACCATCGCAATACAACGGGCCAGACCAATCAGTATTAATCCGATCATATACTCAGGATAACCATGCAGGAAAAGCAGTGCCAGCACGAACATCAGTATTGGCCCGATCACCCAATTCAATAATAGCGATGTAGCAAGTACTTTTGTATTTTTAAATACCTCTCCCATCTGTTCATACCTGACTTTCGCCAGTGGAGGATACATCATCAATATAAGTCCAATAGCCAATGGAATATTGGTCGTTCCCGAAGAAAAGGAATTGATAAACCCGGCGCTGGATGGCAAGAAATACCCTATGCCTACCCCGGCAGCCATTGCAAGAAATATCCACAATGTGAGATACCGATCAAGGAAACCCAACCTCTTTCTTTGTGCCGGATTACAATTCTGCATGTGTGTGATATTTATTGCAACAGGAATAGTGTCAATTACAATATCGCAATATTACGATAATGATATATCACAACCAAATGAATCTGATCTTTTTTCCATAAATCATCTGTTTATATGGCATACTGACGCATGACATTCCCGATACTATTGGTATACAGGCGGATCATACAAAGAATAATAAGTGGAAGAAATGCTAGCAGCAGTTTCCTTTAGTGTTCACATCAACAAAAAACATAGCAAATGCATCCCTGCATTTTTTCCATCCGATGGGGTCTATACAATAACAAACACTGTTTCCTTCAATAGTGCCTTTAATTAAACCAGCTGTTTTAAGTTCTTTCAGATGCTGTGAGATAGTGGCCTGTGCCAGCCCCAGTTCATCTACCAGGTCTCCGCATATACAGGTATTGGATTTGACGAGGTATTGTAGAATTGCGATCCGGGCGGGATGACCCAATGTCTTGGCTACGTTAGCCATATCATTCTGCTTCTTATTAAACAAATCCGTCTTGGTGATACCCATAATCCACAATTTATTGCAATATTACGATTTTGGGTTTATCTCCCCAAAGGGCTGCGTACAACTCTTAATTTATAACATTACCCCCACTTACAGGCCCGGTTTTTGATTTTTCCAACAAAACGGATTGTATGAAAACACTGGCTTCAATGACAAGCGGACTGATTAGCTCAGTAGCTCTTACAGTGGCACATGAGACATTAAGAAAGAACGTCTCTCAAGCGCCGAGAATGGATAAACTTGGTATGCAGGCCTTATCAAGTTCACTCAATCAGGCCAGGCTGCCTGTTCCGGGTGAAAAGAAACTATATTATGCTACTATGGCCGGAGATATTGCCGGAAATGCAGGCTATTATTCACTTGTCGGCATGAACCCAAAATATAGCATACTCACAGGGGCCGCTTTAGGACTTATGGCCGGTATCGGCGCTATCACCCTTCCTAACAAGCTGGGTTTGAATGAGAAGTATAGTAACAAAACGGGGAAAACACAGCTGCTTACATTGGGATTATATGTAACTGCGGGCTTGATAGCAGGGGTTGTACACAAGCTACTGGATAAGAAAAAACCAGGAAACTCCCAGGCTGAATAATACATGAGAAAGACCCACTAATGAAACATAAGCGACTCTCGGAAATGCCGGAGGATCCGGATGCCAGTGTGTAAATAAAGACCAGAAGATAGTTGCTATACAACCTGTTATCAACCCAAACACGATACTGCTGCTCCAGCCAGGATTACCTATGCCATTCCGCCATAGAAAAGCGTAAAACAATGCGAAGCCTACGCCTATACAATAATGAAGCAGTATCCCGATGAACAGGTCCGCTCTGTCTTTAGTCAGTCCTTTTGATGCTGTTGTATGTCCGGTGACCATCGTAGCCAGTATTCCGACAACCTTAAAATTTTTTCCGGTGATGATTGTCAGCAGATAAAGTGCACCTGTCATCAGCAGTGTACCAAATATACCCGCCGGAATTGCTCTTAAAATATTCATACGCAGTCCTTACTTAAAATAGTTAACCCTTATTTCTCCTTCATGAACTATGCCATAAGAACTGGTGAATGCCTCCCTGCGTTCGTGGAAAGTTATTAAATCATACTTAAAATTTTACAATCTTAACTATTTAATGAACTTTCTGCTATTTTTGTATCCCGATGACGAGATTGTTAATAAATTTTTTCTTATCGCTCTGTTTTTTTCTGTTGAAGGGGCACGGCCATCTGTATGCTGATACAGATCAGGACAATCTTTACAAGTCACTGAAACTGCATTCGGAAAACAGGGTACAGATAAAGGTTTTCGAACTACCGAGCCTTCAACCGCTGATCAGCAATGCTCCTTCCTCCGGCAAAAAAAAGGAAAAGATCAAAGCCACAGAGGTCGAGGAAGAAGAAAGCTTTTCAGCGAGAAAGCATTTACAGATCAGCCATTACTTTTGTTTATCTCCCCAGGAACCCCCATCTAATTATAGCTACCTTAAGAACCCCCTACCTTTTTGCAACCATTTTTCCTATTCTTCTTCAGATAAGTTTATTGTACACCGTGTAATCCGGGTATGATCGATTTATTCCTGTAGCTCAGGCAAAGCCTTGCCTGGCTGTTCACAAATATTTCTTAACCGTTTGCCGTCGTAGCATCCTGCTATAGAGGTTATGACGCTATACACCGTTCAAAACATCATTATCAAATAGCAACTTTTTAAAAATCTATAAAATACCATGAAGAGAATTGTCATGCTTATGGGCGTGTCGGCCATGCTATGTCATATAGGCTGTAAATCACACAAAGAAGAAAAGGAAGAGGAAACCAAACTGGTGGCCACCAGTCCGTTGACAATGGATACAACTGTCACCAGCGAATACGTATGTCAGATACGTTCTATGCGCAACATTGAACTGAGAGCACAGGAAAAAGGCTACCTGCAGAACATCTATGTAGATGAAGGTCAGTTCGTGAAAAAGGGACAACTCCTGTTTAAGATCATGCCGACCATATATGAAGCTGAACAGGAAAGAGCACAGGCAGAAGTTAACATTGCTGAAATTGAAGTACAGAATACCCAACCACTCGCCGATAAAAACGTCGTGTCAAAGAATGAACTGGCAATGGCCAAAGCTAAGCTGAGCAAAGCCAAAGCTGAACTGGCACTGGCTACAGCTCACCTGGCCTTTACTGAAATAAGGGCTCCTTTTGACGGCTTAGTTGACCTTCTCCACCTAAAACTTGGAAGCCTCGTAGAAGAAGGTGAACTGCTTACTACGTTAAGCGACAACAGTAAAATGTGGGTCTATTTTAATGTATCAGAACCAGAATACCTCAGTTATAAAGCACAACAATCGAACACCGGTAAGCTGGAAGTAAACCTGCTGACGGCCGACAAACAGCTGTTCAAACATCCGGGAGTAGTTGAAACCATTGAGAGTGAGTTCAATAACGAAACCGGTAACATCGCGTTCAGGGCTACATTCCCTAACTCAGACGGCCTGCTGAGACATGGTGAAACAGGTACCATCCTGATAAATAAACCGCTTAAAGATGCACTGATCATTCCGCAGAAAGCTACGCTGGAGATCATGGACAGAAAGTATGTGTATACTGTAGGTAAGGACAATGTGGTGAAATTAAAACCTATCACTATCGCTGCAGAAATTCCTGATCTGTATGTAATAAAAGAAGGACTGGCCGCAGATGACAAAATCCTGCTTGAAGGATTGAGGAAAGTGAAGAACGATGACAAGATATCCTATGAATATGAGGATCCCAGGAAGGTAGTTTCCCATTTAGTGTTGCCAACGGAATAATCTGCGAATCAAAAAAAGTAAGAGAATGTTTAACATATTCATGAAACGGCCGGTCTTTGCGATAGTGATATCACTTGTCATTGTCTTCATGGGCGTACTGGCCATTTATACATTACCTACCTCACAGTTCCCTTCTATTGCGCCGCCCAGGGTAATTGTGAGTGTGGCATACCCCGGCGCCAGTGCCGATGTACTGGTCCAATCCGTTCTCATTCCGATGGAGAAAGCCGTGAACGGTGTTCCGGGTATGAAATATATGACATCCGACGCTACCAGTGCCGGTGAGGCGAACATACAGGTGGTCTTCGATCTGGGTACAGACCCGAATCAGGCTGTAGTTAACGTAAAGAACCGTATTGAACAGGTAACGAGCAGGCTCCCGCCACTCGTACAGCGTGAAGGTATCGTTGTGAATATCCTTCAGCCCAACATGTTGATGTATGTGAACGTATTCAGTACAGATCCGAAGGCTGACGAGAACTTCCTGTACAACTACGCCAATACAAACATCCTGCAGGAACTGAGAAGGGTATCCGGTATAGGTAACGCCCAGATCCTCGGTAGCCGTCAGTATGCAATGCGTATCTGGCTGAAGCCTGACAGGATGCGTGCCTATAACATCTCTACTGAAGAGGTGATGGAAGCGCTGTCTACTCAGAGTGTGATCGGTTCTCCCGGCAGGTTGGGAAGAAGCGATGGTAAACGTTCGGAAGCACTTGAATATGTATTGACCTATCAGGGTAGATATAACAAACCTGAACAGTATGAGAATGTGATCGTAAGGGCAAATCCGAAAGGTGAGATCCTTTACCTGAAAGACGTTGCTAACATTGAATTCGGTAGTGAGTTCTATGATATTTATTCGAACCTGAATGGTCACCCTTCAGCGGCGATCGTACTAAAACAGACTTATGGAAGTAATGCGAGCGATGTAATTAAAGCCATTAAGGCGAAACTGGCAGAGATCAAGAAAAGTTCCTTCCCTCCCGGAATGGACTATGAGATAGACTATGACGTATCCAGCTTCCTGAACGCCTCCATTGAAAAGGTTGTGCATACACTGGGTGAGGCTTTCATACTCGTGGCAATAGTGGTGTTCCTCTTCCTCGGCGACTGGCGCTCCACGCTTATTCCAACGCTGGCAGTGCCAGTATCGCTGGTAGGCGCCTTCTTCTTTATGCAGGTGTTCGGACTGACCATCAACCTCATCACACTGTTCGCACTTGTACTGGCTATCGGTATAGTCGTCGACAACGCCATCGTGGTGATTGAGGCCGTCCATGCGAAAATGGAGGAAGAACATTTATCGCCCTACCAGGCTACATATAAAGTGGTACATGAAATAGCAGGGGCCATTGTTGCGATCACCTTCGTAATGACGGCGGTGTTCATTCCCGTAGCATTCATGTCCGGCCCTGTTGGTATATTCTACCGGCAGTTCGCTATTACCATGGCTACGTCCATCGTGCTTTCCGGTGTGGTAGCGTTAACGCTTACACCTGTTCTTTGTGCCATCATCTTAAAGAACAATCACGGCAAACCAAAGAAAAAGTCACCGATAGATAAGTTCCTCGACGGTTTCAACAGGCAGTTCGAGAAACTGACCGGCAGATATACCAGTCTGTTAAGGGTGATCGTAAACAGAAGAGTGGTCACTTTCGGTATCCTGCTGGCCTTCGGGTTCGGCATATTCGGGATCAACCAAAGTCTGCCTGCCGGATTTATTCCGAATGAGGACCAGGGTATGATCTACGCGATCATTCAGACGCCTCCCGGCTCTACACTGGAAAGGACCAATGATCTGGCCAGAAAGGTGCAGGAGATCGCTGAGCATATCGAAGGTATCCAGTCTGTTTCGGCACTGGCAGGTTATGAGGTATTGACAGAAGGTAGAGGTTCCAACGCCGGTACCTGTATCATCAGCTTGAAAGACTGGTCTGAACGTAAACACTCTGTAACTGAGATCATCGAGGAATTGGAGAAAAAAGCCAAAGAGGTTCCCGGTGCAACCATTGAATTCTTCGGTCCTCCGGCTGTACCTGGATATGGTGCTGCAGGTGGTTTCGCGCTACGTTTGCTTGATAAGACCAATGCCGATGATTACAAGGAACTGGAAAAAGTGAATGACGACTTCATGGCTGCACTTGGCAAGCGTAAGGAGTTAACAGGATTATTCACTTTCTTCAGTGCCAACTACCCTCAGTATGAGTTGCAGATCGACAATAAAGCAGCTATGCAGAAAGGCGTATCCATTGGTAAAGCAATGGACAACCTGTCCATATTGATCGGAAGTAGCTACGAGTTGGGGTTCATCCGGTTCGGTACTTCGCTCAAGGTATATGTACAGTCCAGTCCTGAATACAGGCGCTTACCCGACGACCTGCTGAAGCTCTACATAAAGAATGACCGTGATGAGATGGTGCCTTATTCTGCTTTCATGTCCATCAGGAAAACACATGGTCTGAATGAGATCACCAGGTACAACATGTATACGTCGTCAGCTATCAGGGGTGAGCCTGCAGCAGGTTACAGCAGTGGTGAGGCTACCAAAGCCATCCAGGAAGTAGCAGCACAAACACTGCCGCGCGGATATGACATCGACTGGGAAGGTCTGTCTAAAGATGAAGTAGGACGTGGTAACGAAGCCCTTTATATCTTCCTGATAGTACTGGCCTTTGTATACCTGATCCTTGCAGCGCAATACGAAAGTTTCCTCCTGCCGTTAGCAGTAATCCTCTCTCTCCCTGCGGGGATCTTCGGGGCATTTTTCCTCGTTAAGGTAATGGGCCTGGCAAACGATATCTACGCCCAGGTGGGACTGGTAATGCTTGTCGGCCTGTTAGGTAAGAACGCCGTGTTGATCGTGGAGTTTGCCGTTCAGAAACAGCGTTCAGGCTCGACTGTCCTGGAAGCTGCCATTGAAGGCGCCAAAACGCGTTTCCGCCCGATATTAATGACATCCCTGGCGTTCATCGCCGGTCTGGTCCCTCTCCTCTTCGCTACAGGCCCCGGCGCCATCGGTAACCATACCATTGGTGCGGCTTCTGCAGGCGGTATGTTGCTGGGAACAGTATTCGGTGTGATCGTCATCCCCGGACTATACTACATATTTGGTGGTATTGCGGCAAGACGCAAGCTCATTAAAGACGAAGATATGAATCCGTTAACAGAAGAAATTGACCATAATGTTTAAAAAGAAAATACATAAGTACATAGGGATAGCCGGTATCTCCCTGGCTGCCGCGGCTTGTGGTGTTCCGGCTTTAACGGAGAAATCAGAAAATAAAACAGTTCCTGCGAGTTATAACAACTCGCAGGATACAACCAACGTAGCCAATCTGAAGTGGAAGGAATACTTTACCGACCCTTATCTGGCTGCGCTCATAGATACGGCTTTAAAGAACAATCAGGAGCTTAATATCACCTTACAGGAGATAGAGATCGCCCGGAACGAGATAAGGGCCAGAAAGGGCGAATATTTGCCTTTTGTGGGTATTAAAGGTGCGGCCGATGTAGAAAAGGTAGGAAGATACACCAGCCAGGGCGCCGGTGACGCTACTACCGAGATCAAACCCGGAAAGGAAATGCCGGACCCACTGCCAAACTTCCTGGTAGGCGCCTATGCTACCTGGGAGGTGGATATATGGCACAAGCTGCATAATGCAAAAAAAGCAGCACTGACCAGATACCTGTCCACAGTTGAGGGAAGGAACTTTGTGGTAACCACCCTCATCGCAGAGATAGCTAACTCTTATTATGAATTACTGGCGCTGGATAAACAGCTGGATATCGTAAAACAGAATATCGGCATTCAAACCAACGCGCTGGAAATAGTGAAACTGCAGAAAGAGGCTACCCGTGTTACTGAGCTGGCCGTACGGAAATTTGAAGCAGAGGTATTGAATACGCAAAGTCTGCAGTTCGACATTCAGCAGCGCATCACCGAAACAGAGAACAGGATCAACTTCCTGCTGGGTAGATATCCGCAGCCTATTCAAAGGAATGCACAGACCTTCGACAATGCTATACCTGATGTGATCCATTCCGGTATCCCGTCGCAGTTGCTGGCTAACCGTCCTGACATTAAACAGGCCGAACTGGACCTGGCCGCTTCCAGACTGGATGTGAAAATAGCAAAGGCACAGTTCTACCCTTCTCTGGGTCTTTCTGCTGCTATCGGTTATGAGGCGTTTAATCCCACATACCTGTTTAAAACACCCAAGTCACTGTTATACTCTGTAGCCGGCGATCTGGTTGCGCCATTGGTCAACAAGAACGCGATAAAGGCTGCCTACTACAGTGCCAACGCTAAACAGATACAGGCCGTTTACAACTACCAGCGTACCATCCTGAACGCCTACGTTGAAGTGATGAACCAACTGATCAAGATCGGCAACCTGGGCAAAAGCTATGACCTGAAATCCAGACAGGTAGAGACGCTCACCCAATCTATCACTATTTCAAATGATCTCTTCAAATCGGCGCGGGCAGACTATATGGAAGTATTGCTGACCCAGCGTGATGCGTTGGAATCAAAGTTTGAACTGATCGAGACCAGGAAGCAACAGATGACCGCCATGGTCAATATTTATCAGGCTTTAGGCGGAGGCTGGAATTAAAAGTGCCTTAAAACAGGGCCTTTCCTCTAATCTTTCATATCGCTTCACCGTCATCTCTATATCATTTTACCGTCATCTCTATATCGAAGGGATATACAGATGACGGTAAAGTGACGGCCAGATGACGGTTTCGCGATATGGAGATATAGAAACCTGAACGAATTTCGATAGAACTACGAATTTCTATTCTCATTTATTACTTTCGTAGAAGTCATCAGCGATTCCACATGAAAAAACTATCCTTTCTTTTTTCGGTATTGTTAGCCGTAAGCTGCCACCTTCTTGCACAACAGCCTATCCAACAGCTTCCCGATTGGGCGTTAGGGCCTTTTGTCAGACCTCCCGGCGTCAATCCCATTATTTCACCTGATACTGCCAGCCGCTTTTACGACCCTATGCAGCAAAAGCAGCTGGACTGGGAAAGTAATGACACTTTTAATCCTGCCGCTGCGGTTAAAGACGGTAAGGTCTATGTGCTCTATCGTGCAGAAGATAAGTCAGGCGTAGGTATCGGGCATCGTACCTCGCGGATAGGGTTGGCTGAAAGTAAAAACGGCGTTACAATGAAACGCATGGGTAAACCGGTGCTCTTTCCAAACACAGACGATCAGCAGGAATTTGAATGGACCGGTGGTTGTGAAGACCCGCGTGTAGCTGTTACCGAAGATGGAACTTACCTGATGTTATATACACAGTGGAATAAGAAGGTACCCCGCCTGGGTTCCGCTACTTCAAAAGACCTGGTACACTGGAAGAAGCATGGTCCTATTTTTCAGGATGCCTATAACGGCAAGTTTCACAACATCGCTTCCAAATCGGCGTCTGTCCTCACTACCCTGAAAAATGGCAAATTGCAGATCACAAAATATAAAGGCAAATATTGGATGTACTGGGGAGAAAATCACGTGTATGCAGCTACTTCGGATAATCTTGTAGACTGGTCGCCGGTGCTGAACGAGAAAGGCGGGTTGAAAGAACTGATCTCTCCCCGTAAGGGATATTTCGACAGCCATCTGACCGAATGCGGTCCTCCCGCTATTCTGACCGACAAAGGCATTGTGCTGCTCTACAATGGTAAAAACCTCGCTGGTGCGAATCGTGATACGAACTATACAGCGAACTCTTATTGCGCCGGACAAATGTTATTCAGTGCAGAAGACCCATCTAAATTTATCACACGGCTGGACAAACCTTTCATGGTACCTGCCGAGCCTTTCGAGAAGAGTGGGCAATATCCTGCAGGAACAGTGTTCATTGAAGGTCTTGTATATTTCAAAGGCAAATATATCCTGTATTACGGTTGTGCTGACTCCAGGGTAGCTGCTGCTGTTTATGAGCCCAGATAACTCACTCTTTTATCAGAACATCAAGCCCGGCATCATCCGGGCTCTGATAAATTACTTCATCGATTTCATGGTCTTTTATGGTAACGATCATCGGATAGATATGTTTCTTCTTATCGGGATACCCGATCAAATTAGTTGTGTCCAGCAGGATCTTACTGCTGGACATTACTTTGCTACCTAATTTTATCCTCAGTAATTTAACTGATTGTATCCGGGTGAAGATATATCTGATGTTATCCTGACGATCAATATGTTTCTTCACGAATGCTTCTGCCGTACTGATACAACCTTCGCACCCCTGATTGGGGATAATAACATAACTGCCTGTAGCAGGTTGAAGCGCATCCAATGTTTTAATGGCTTTGCGCAGGTCTGCGTGATCATCAGCACACGCTGTTATCAGTAGCAAACACAGGATATACTTATAATTCAATTTTACATTGTACATATTGCGCCAGATCTTTGTTTTTATTGCCAACATTTAGAAAATATAATCCTTCACTGGTAACAAAAAAATTATCCAATCCCAGGTAATCAGGCAGCCTGGCCTCTCCCAGATAATTGAAGTCTTTATCAAAAGCAATGATGCTGATATTTTTGTCGAGGTATGTGCCCGTATACGATTGTAACGGTACAGGAGGCATTTCCAATATTCTGTAATATCTATCGTGATACTTGTCATAAATGATATTACGATATGAAGGTGTACCGGTAAAGTATCCCAGCGTCGCTTCTTCATCCAGCAACTTTTTATCGTCTTTCGACAGCGGCATCGAAGTGATACAGATATCCCTTCTGCTTCCTGCATAAAATTCAGTGGTCTGCCAGTTGCTATCAATAACCTGTATATTATGATCTGCCGGAAGACTTAATATCATTTTTTTTGTCCGCTCATTAAAGGATGTATAAGGGTCACGCATGTGCGACCCTCCCCAGTTATATTGCCAGTATAGCTTTGGATACGGAATATGGTTGCTGATATTTCCTGAAGGCAGATCAATTTTGGTACAAATAGTACGGGTCATTACATTTTCACCCTCCCCCTCGCCTAACATCATTCCGGCACCGATAACCCTGTTATCGGTAAAAAACAGCGGCTTTCCTGCTGAAGGGTAAGGCGGGGCAGCCGATATCTTCATTCGCACTACCTCCTCTTTGACGAATGCCAGGCTTTTATAGACAGTATCCCTGTTCAAAGAATAATAGAACAACGTCGCCCCACTCGCGCCGCCATAAGTATACAGCGCCACCGTATCACGGGATATATATTTAATGTAGGAGATCGAGGAAGATATTTTAATCGGGTAAATACTGTCCGGATATATCAGTCCCTTCGCGTTCAGATTATATGATAGCAGCCGCTTATTATAACGATCAAATACGTATAGCATCTTTTCCTTTGCCTGATAGTCGACCGACGATGCCCAACCCAATACCATCATTTCGTCCAGGTGAAGATTCAATGTATCATTATAAGAAATCGCCAGTGGGATAACGGCCTTACCGCTTACACTACAGTTTGACCATGTTTTTTCAGCAGGTGTTTCACACCCGTAAAGTGTGATCGTGATTAACCACAACAGGGATAGCATTCTTGATTTCATATTCAGATTTAGATGTTAATAGGGATAATTTGAATAAACAGGGTGTAGTGCCCCTGTTTATTCGTTTGTTTCATCAACTACTACTCTACATAATAAGTGCAGTTCGTAGTTTCCGGATCAATCGCAGTTACACAATTGTAGTGATATACACCACCTACAACTGTGATCCTGCATCTTCCGCGTAAGCCATGATGATCGTCCTCGCAGGCGCTTCCGGAAGAAGATCCTGATACAAACAGCACCATAGCAGTGATAGCAATGCTAAAAAGAATGAAGGGTCTTTTCATCTTATATAGTTTTAAATGAAGGAAAAGCGTAGTTGGCTAAATCACAGTCTTATCGGGTATAACACATTATAATTTACAGGTCATTGGCATCAGCGGGTATTCATAAACGTTCAGTACACAAATAAATTTAACTAAATTTCTATAATCAGGCAAAGCTATTTTGAACAGCCGCCCCTTGTTCTTTTAAACTTATCAACATCTGTTCCTTACGGTGTTGCACATCATCTCCTGTTCCTATACTGTCTTGTATGAGGACTACCTCATAACCAAGCCGTAAAGCATCCAGGGCAGTTTGCATCACACAGTATTCCGCCAGGAACCCACACAACAAAAGTCTTTTGATATCATTACGTTTTAGATGATGTATGAAACCGGCAGATGAAAAACAGCTATGCTGCGTTTTGGTCATGAAAGTATAGGCGGGGTCGACGTCGATATCTGTCTCATGTCCTTCAGTTCCCGGAATGCAGATGGACAGGCCTGTTCCGAACTGGTCTTTCTTATAATCGGAGGTAACAATGATTACATGGTTCTTATTAACGGAGTGCACCAGGCCGTTGATCTTTTCTTTAGCATCCAGCATTTGCCTGATACCGTTATGCCTACCGGCATAATTACCTGATTCACTAATGAAGTCTTTCTGCGGATCAATTACTACGATACACGAGTTTGACATATGTTACAGGATACGTTAAGTATACTGCAAATGTACCGATCCTGTTGTATAAAACCCTGTATATACTGAAAAGGGGACCCAAACTGAGTCCCCTGAAAATGCTTCTATGAAATATCAGCTCACGATGTAGCTGCCGCAACAGGCCTTGCCTGCTTACTGGCCGGTAATGGTTTATTCAATAAACTGGCCAGCATTATATCTGCCGTCTGCAAAGCGCCTTCTACCCAGCCCTGTGCATCAGAATATGCCTCGCCACAGATATACAGCGGACAGTTATCTATCGGATGAACGATCTTATCTCTCACCTCCCAGCTCTTCACACCGATATTCCAGCTGTTCCAGCCACCGCCAAATGGGTCTTCACCCCAATCACGGAATGCGGCAGCTCTGATCTCCGGAGTATAATCCAGGTCGTGCATCTGGGTTAATTGACGGCCAATTTCTTCTACCATGCGTTCTGGCGCCTCATATTGCGCCCAGGTCTGGTTAAGGCGCGCATCGACACCATTTATCACCGGGGCTTTTTTATCGTCCACTCCAACAAACGGATTCACCATCGCTGCGCGTGCGCCACTCTTGCGCCATGCAGCGCTACGTTGTGGCCGTAAACCATCCCAGAAACCTGTATTACTGCCATCGTCATAACTGGCCAGTAGCATAGATGGTCCGCTTATAGCAGGCGTTCCATCACGCTTCGGCCAATAATAAGTCTGACGTACCGGCAGATCAGTTACAGAACGGCCTGACTGTACAGGTACGAACTTTCCTTCTGCATTGGTATATCCTGATATCCTCCACCACGGACTACCATAAGTGGTAAACAATTTGAACAAAGGACGCGGAGTGACGCTACTGATCAAAGGCTGTATACCTTTCAACGCTTCACTTTCAGGCATCAGCAGGTCCAGCGATCGCCGTGGCATAGCCAGGATCAATTTTCCTGCGTTTATCTTTTCTCCGTTAAAATCAAGCACAAACTGCCCGCCAGTAAATTCAAAACCCATTAATTTTTTCTTCAGGCGTATTTCTCCCCCGCCTTCTTGAAAAAATTGAGCCAGTACAATAGGCACCTGCTGGAAGCCGTTGGTAAATCCTTTGTACTCCGGCGAGATCCCAAAATCAGAAAGATACCAGGGAATTGCATCCGCGGCATTCCAGTTAAGCAAGGTAGAATCATAGCCGCCCGCATCTATGCTGAACTGGTATCCCTCACTGCTGATAACACGGTAGAGCAGGTTCCAGAAGCCCCAGTTGTACAGCTCAACACCATCAAAAGTGGCATTCCTTGCCATCTCCCGGCGTTGCTCTTCATTCAGCGACTCATCCGTTATACCTGGTACGATCTGTTCAATAGCATTCACGATGATGGTACCAGGACCATTTCCCGCTTCAAGGAAGGAAAGATTGTAAGGTATCCTGTCAGGGATCGCAAAGTCAAACAACCGGAGGAATTCTCCTCTCAGGTATGCGATGTTCTGGCTCTCATCCACCGGAAAATCATAAGTCGTAATTTTCTTATCTGCGGGTAACAGCGCGTTCAGATCATCAATCAGCTTCACGATCCTGAACTGATTATTTTCCAATATGCGCATTCCTCCCAGCTCAGCCACCATATCGGGGATATTTGGTGGTTTTACGGAAAGTAAACGGCCTCCTATATGATCGCTGCCCTCGAATACAACGATCTTCTGGCCAGGGAATTCCTTTTGCAGTTTCCAGGCGCTGTATACGCCGGAAACGCCTCCACCTACAATGGCGATGTCAATTTGTTCATTTGCCATAAGAAATTGGTTTTTTGAGATGATGCTTTACTGGTTATTTCGCTGATTAAACACATGACTATCCCGTCCGTCAATGACAGGAACAATAAAATAAGGTTATAAAAGAATGAGACTACCGGACTACCTGATCAGTAATCACTGGTGTTTTCATGAATATGGAATGATCTCGTGGTATATATTTTTTTGATTATTGGAGCTTTCTGCAAATAAGAATTCCCTGACAGTGATGTAAACAACAATGGAATGAGATGATTTGTTTGGGGGACTTGTAAAATGATTTTATTGCTGATCAGACGTAACCTTCAGGACAATGATTAATAAAATTAGATTGAGGACCCATTTATGGCCTTCATTAGGGGGCTTACCCAGTCAGGATATTTCTTCATATTCAAATGTAACTCACCACCTGTGATATATAAGATTTCTTCAGGAACTTGTGGTGCTGCAATATTAGGGATTGAGTTATCGTACAGGCTTACTGAATCGAATTCCCTGAAATATTTATAAAGATTCTTGTATCCATGTTCATAGTTATAACGAATGGATGGTTCCGCAACCTTATGTCCGCCAAGTTGGACACGCTGCTCAACCCTCTGAATCGATTCCTCAATAGAGTTCAGCCCCATAAATATTAAGTGAACCTCATAACCCTTCTCTTTAAATTGCCTCGCCGAGGACATCCGATCTGACGAACTGAAATTAGTCTCAAATGCATAGTCTGAACCATGATGGATCGCGTCCAGCTTTTCCGCCATAAAGATATTGCTATCAATGTACGACCATAACGCCTCACTCCCTGTCTCGGGGAATTGCTTTACGAGAGATGACATGTGCTTGTCGCCATCAAAAACATTGAGTTTTTTTCCTGTAAGTACTTTGGAGAACAAACTTTTTCCCGAACCGTTAGGTCCGGCAATAATGAAAAGCCTTGGCGCAGACATAAATTAATGCAACTCTTTAAGGATCCGCTCTTTTGAATCATTCTGATCTTGCTCGATCAAAAACATCCTTCCATCTTTATGTTGGTGGATAAACTGGTTTTTTTTAACGCAAAGGTCATTACGATAAACTAACGGCCTGTCCATTGCATATGTTTGCAACATGGCCTCATCCAATACTTCTTTAAATCGAATTACTTTTTGAACACGGGACAATTCAAAAATTAACTTATTTTGTTTACTTCGATTCATCATTAATTTATACTTGTAGGATACAAAATTAACAAAAATCTATTAACCTAAATTCTAAAGGCCTTTTACACTTGCATAGTCATTAATTTATCAATATAATAATCTGATAATAAAATATTTGCAACCTTCACAGAAGGAGTCACTCCCATTAAGATTACATGATGTGATTATGTGATCCTGGCCCCTCACATTAGCCTTCTTCAATATTATGAAAAACGGCTTATTAAGGTGTTTGTTAAGCATGAAAACATACCATCCCTTATTACCGGATTCCTGGCATTTCCAGTAAAAATAATCATAATGTCTATAAAAGAAGCCCCCGCCTGTACTCCCCATGTGAGCCTAAAATGGTATATTTATATTAGTACCGATGCCTATTCCATGTTTAAGAAAATACAACTGATTCCGCTGTTATTGCTGGTAAACTATGTCTATTCACAACAGCCCTCTTACCAGTTCTCTTCTTTGAATGTCAATAATGGCCTGTCCCACAACCAGGTCAATTGTATCTACAAAGACGCTAAAGGATTCATGTGGTTTGGAACAATGAGCGGATTGAACCGTTATGACGGTTACTCCTTCAAAGCTTTCAGACACAATGCAGCCGACTCCAACTCACTGAGCGACGACTATATCATGGGCATCTATCCCGCTCCGGAGAACAAACTCTACGTCAAAACCCGCAATGGCGATAACCTCTACGATCCCGTCAGGGAACAATTCTCCAGCGCTACCTTATGGCTGCAAAGCAAAGGGCTGTCCGGTTATTATGTGTCCGGTCTCGCTCAAACCGGCAATACCTGGTGGTTAGCTTATTCCAACGGCGGATTATACCGGATTGACAGCACCGGGCGCGCTACTAAATTCCTCATTCCCGGAAGTACAGGAGCTGCCGTCGCCGACATGAAGGAAGACGCCCAAAACAGGCTCGTTATACTCTACACCAATGGCAGGCTGGAAAAACTGGATATCAGCACCAACAGGATCGTTTATCGTAACGATCATATCATCCCCATGATAGAAAAGCCACAGGCCCCACTCCGCTTTTTCATCGATGCACAGGAAGATCTCTGGATCTATATGCTGGAAAATGACTTCGGCGTCATATACCTGAATGCGCAAAAGGGGACGATCAAACATTTGTCAAGCCGTAATGGCTTCCTGAATAACGATATCGTTAACAGCATCGTGCAGGATGATAAAAACATCATCTGGATAGGAACTGACCACGGAGGCATTAACCTGATCAATAAAAACGACTTCTCCTCCCGTTTCCTGCTCAACAGGGAAGAAGACCCCAAGAGCGTTGCAGAAAATGCTATTTATGCACTCTATAAAGATAACTTCGGCATTATCTGGTGCGGCACTTATAAAAGAGGCATCAGTTACTTCACAGAGAACATGCTCAAGTTTCCCCTCTTCAAACACAGTCATACAGATAAACAGAGCCTGAGCTATAATGATGTGAACTGTTTTGCGGAAGACAAAAAAGGGAATCTCTGGATCGGTACGAACGGAGGCGGCCTCATTTATCACGATCGCACTGCCGGTTCGTTTACCCGCTTCCAGCACCGCCCCGGCGATGATAACAGCATCAGCAATGACGTCATCGTCAGCCTGTATGTAGACGACCACGACAACCTCTGGATCGGATACTATTTTGGTGGGATGGATTACTACAACAAAGGCAGGTTCACCCACTACCAGCATAACGATAAAAATCCCAACAGCCTGGCCAACAAAACGGTCTGGAAAATATACAAGGATAAGCGTAACAACTTCTGGGTAGGTACCCTGGGAGGAGGCTTAGACAGGTTCGATCCAGGTAATGGCATCTTCTACCACAATAATGTAAATCAACCGGCCTCAGTACACTCAAACTTTATTACCGCTTTTGCAGAAGATAAACAGGGGAATCTCTGGGTAGCTACCGCCTATGGTATTGACGTCCTGGACAATTCTAAGGGCATTTTCGTACATTATCTCACCACCACCCATCAGTTGAGTAACGATAACGTTACCACCCTGTTATACGACCGGAAAGGGCATATGTGGGCGGGCACCCGTTCAGGCCTTAATGTGTTTGACGAAGCCTCTCAGACATTCAGATCATTTACAGTAAAAGACGGCCTGCCGGACAATAACATTGTCTGCATCCTGGAAGACGATGAAGGCCACCTCTGGGTCAGCACCTCCAACGGATTAGGTAAGATCACGGTAATAGAAGGTCCCGAAGGACTAACCATCAGCTGCCGGAATTACGACGATAAAGACGGCCTGCAGGGAAAGGCATTCAATGTCAATGCTGCCCTGAAGCTCAGATCAGGAGAACTTGTTTTCGGCGGAGCAGATGGGTTTAATATGTTCTCTCCCTCCTCACTGCCGCAGAATACCAATCAACCGGCTCTCGTATTCACAGGGCTTCAGTTGTTCAACAGGCCGGTAGAAGTGAATGAAAAGATAAGGAAACGGGTCATCCTCCCTACTTCCCTGTCCGAAATAAAAGAAATAGTGCTGAAGTATAATGAGAATGATATCTCTATCGATTTTGCAGCCCTGAACTTCATCAATACCGACAAGAACAGGTATGCTTACAAACTGGAGAACTTTAATAAGGAATGGCTGACCACAGATGGCAAAACAAGACGTATCACCTACACCAATATCAATCCCGGCACATACACCCTCTTACTGAAAGCCGCCAACGAAGACGGTTACTGGAACGAAGAAGGTATCTCCCTGAAAATACACATCAGGCCTCCGTTCTGGAAAACGCCCCTTGCCTATATCGCTTATGTGGTCCTGGCAATCGCCATACTGCTCCTTTTAAGAAGAAGGGTCATCAAACGGGCCCATACGCGCTTCGTGCTTGCCCAGGAAAGAAAGGAGGCCCAGCGTATGCACGAACTGGACATGATGAAGATCAAATTATTTACGAACGTCAGCCATGAGTTCCGCACACCTGTCTCCCTGATCCTTTCGCCGATTGAAGAGATCATTCAACAAACCAGGAACCAGGAAGATAAAAATAAGTTCCAGCTCATCTACCGTAATGCCAAACGTTTGCTCAACCTGGTCAATCAGCTGATGGACTTCAGGAAGATGGAAATGCATGAACTGAAACTGGACCCTGTTGCGGGCGATATTGCCGGTTTTATAAAAGAGGTGGCCTGTTCCTTCACCGACCTTGCCGAAAGGAAACAGATCAACTTCTCTTATCAAAGCAGTTGCAGCCAGCTGTATACCAGCTTCGACCCCGATAAAATTGAGCGGATACTCTTTAACCTCCTTTCCAATGCATTCAAATTTACGCCCCAGGGAGGCGCTGTAAGCCTCGATATGACCGCAAGTGCCACCGCAGATAAAACATGGCTGGAAATAAGGGTTAAAGACACCGGTATCGGTATTCCGCCCGAAAGACATGAGAAAGTCTTCGAACAGTTCTTCCAAAGCGATATGCCCGGAGGCTTCGTTAACCGGGGCAGCGGTATCGGCCTGGCTATTACCAAAGAATTCGTGAAACTCAATAACGGGTCCATCACAGTGGATAGTGAAGTCAATAAGGGCAGCTGTTTTATCGTCAGATTACCTTTTGAGCCTTCAGCAGCACCAACTATTGAAACGGTCCCTGTCCAGGTCTCTTCCCCGGTAGTGCCGGCAGCAGTAGAAGAAGACATTGTCCCTGCCTTCCTTAACGTGCAGGCAACCGAAAAGCAGACCATCCTGCTCATAGAAGACAATGACGACTTCCGCTTCTACCTGAAAGAAAATCTGAAGGACTATTACCATATTATTGAAGCTGCCGATGGCGGAGCCGGGTGGCAAAAGACCCTTTCAGGTCACCCCGACCTGGTTGTCAGCGATATCAATATGCCCGTTATGGATGGCGTGGAGCTGTGCAGGAAGATCAAACACGATAACCGTACCCGCCACATCCCCGTGATACTCCTCACCGCCATGGCCGGGGAAGAAGAACAGCTGAAAGGACTGGAAACCGGTGCGGCCGACTATATGGTGAAACCTTTCAACTTCGAGATCATGCTGTCCAGGATCCGTAACCTCCTATCCCGCCAAACAACAGTAAAACATATCATCGGCCCGATGACCACCACTGCCGATGACCCTTATATTGCCACCCCTAACGAGAAGTTCCTCCAGAAAGCACTCGCCATTGTGGAAAAGAACCTGTCCAACGCAGGCTTCTCTGTTGAAGAACTAAGCAGGGAGCTTTGCATGAACCGGGTATCCGTGTACAGACGCATTTTCTCCCTGACAGGTCAAACACCCGTAGAGTTCATCCGTACCGTACGCATCAAAAAAGCTGCCCAGCTACTGTCCAAAACAGAAATGAATGTGACGGAGGTCGCTTACGAGGTCGGCTTTAATAATCCTAAGTACTTCGCCAAATACTTCAAAATGGCCTATAACATGCTGCCATCCGCATACGTGGCCACTATGAGGAAATAGCTTTGCAAAGAGCGATACCGTTAAATGTTACATTTGATACCCCTCCTGCAACATTTTATCCCTTTTAATAAACATTGCACCTCCCTGCTTTTCAACACATAACGATACTTTTATGTTATCGTTATGAGGGACATTATGCCTGTGTACAAATTCACCAAAATCGAAACGATCGCGCATTAATTTAAAAACTTAATCTCCACGCTATGAAACGAGCCAGTATTACTGGAGGGTCATACCTATTGGTATGGATCGTGACCTTCTTTTGTGCTTTTATTATGCCGGCCCGGGCACAGAACCAATCCGGCGACGAACGGACCGTTTCCGGTACAGTTACTTCCAGGGAAACAGGCAGCCCGGTTCCGGGTGCTTCTATTACTATTAAAGGAACTAAAAAAGCCACTACAACCGATGACAAAGGAAATTTTACTATTAAGGCTGCTCCCGGCCAGGTGATCAGCATTTCATCTATGGGATTCATGCCCCGCGACTTTAAAACCGGTACTTCCGGTGCAGTCAACATCGCTTTACAGGACGATTACCGCAAACTGAATGACGTAGTAGTTATCGGTTACGGTAAAATGAAAAAGACCGACCAGAGCAGCGCACAGGTATCCATTACCTCCGCCGACGTAAACCGTACCGTAAACACAACGATAGATCAGGCCATTCAGGGCCGTGCTGCCGGTGTATACGTTACCCAGAACTCCGGTCAGCCCGGAGGCGGGATCTCTGTCAATATCCGTGGCGTCAGTACGCTCAGCGGTACCAATGAACCATTATATGTGATCGACGGGGTACAGATACAACCAGCCACTATCTCTTATGGCGCTACCAGTTCTGTCAATGCACTGGCAGGTATCAATCCGGCCGACATAGAATCCATCGAGATCCTCCAGGGCCCTTCCGCTACCGCAGTATATGGTTCCAGAGCCACAAACGGCGTGGTACTGGTCACCACTAAACGCGGTAAGGCTGGTAAAGTGAAAGTGTCTTATAACTACCTGTACACGCTCCAGGATAAACCTGAAGACATCTCCACCATGAACCTCCAACAGTTCGCGCAGATGAACAATGAAATTGATCTCCTGCTAAGCCGCGCTCCTCAACCGGAATTTCAGAATCCCGGCGTATTGGGGCACGGTACCAACTGGCAGGACGCCTTGTTCCAAACCGCACCCTTGCAGAAACACCAGGTGACCATTGGCGGAGGCTCTAACAATACCACCTATTACATGTCTGGCGAATACTTCAAACAAGATGGCGTGGCCATAGGCTCTAAATTCGACCGTTACTCCTTCCGCCTCAACCTCGACAACCAGGCCTTTACATGGTTGAAATTAAGCACCTCTCTGAACTTCTACCAGACAAAAGAAAAACTGGCTTCCACCAGCGAAGATGTTGTCAGGAATGCCATCAACCTCGCGCCGAATATCCCGGTAAGAAATCCTGATGGCAGCTGGGGCGGCGCTACAGAAAATGAATATGGCAGCAACGCCAAGTTCGCACCACTCAATCCTGTGGCCATAGCAAGCCTGGTCAACAATGATTATAAACGTACCGGCGGACTAGGCGGGGCCACTGCTGAAATAAACATCATTAAGGGACTGACCTTCCGCACCAGCTTCAATGGCAACTTTGAATATTCAGACGGTAGCAAATTCACCCCTACTTATCAGCTGGGATATAACGTCAATGAAAAGGCTACGCTGGCTATCAATAACGGCAGGAACTTCTACTGGAACCTCAATGAGCTCTTACAATATAACAGGGAAATAGGTAAACACAGCTTCGGTGTAATGGTAAGCCATGAAGCACAGGCCTGGAATGGTCAGGGCTTCTCCGCACAACGTGTAGGATTTGCAAGCAATGATATCCCTTCCCTGAACCTCGGTGATGCCCTCGGACAAACCACCGGTAGCTATAAGAATTCAGGCGCACTGGAATCTTACCTGGGCCGTATCAATTACACATACGATAACAGGTATATCCTGCAACTGGCAGGACGGGCCGACGGCTCATCCAATTTCGGTATCGAAAACAGATGGGGATACTTCCCTTCCGTTTCCGTTGCCTGGCGCATTACCGGCGAAGACTTTATGAAGGACCTGCCCTTCATCAACGAGCTGAAGATCCGCGCAGAATACGGTACTACGGGCAACAATGGTAGCGGTGGTGCACAGTTCTCCTCACTATCGGCAGTTACCTCTCCCTGGGGTGCAGGCTTCCGTACGGGACAGTATGGTAATGCCGGTCTGAAATGGGAATCTACCATGACTAAAAACATTGGCTTCAACCTCAGTGTACTGAAAGACAGGATCCAACTGGAAGGAGACTTCTATATCAAGAAAACAGATAACCTGCTGATGCCAAACCCTCTACCCGCCTATATGGGTACACAGG
The DNA here is from genome assembly GCF_003182155.1 of Chitinophaga sp. S165. Taxonomy (GTDB): domain Bacteria; phylum Bacteroidota; class Bacteroidia; order Chitinophagales; family Chitinophagaceae; genus Chitinophaga. Next base: position 371,749 of record NZ_QGTG01000006.1, on the reverse strand, counting down.
GCGAAGGGGCCATTAATCCTCCGGTAGTGAACATCGGTGCTATGCAGAATAAAGGCTTCGGCATCACGCTGAACACGGTGAACATCGATAACAGAAGCGGCTTCGTTTGGAGGACCAACTTTAATATTTCTTCCTTTAAAACCAAAGTCACCAAGTTCTATTCTGATGCTGCCTTTCTGTCCAGGACGGCCTGGTACATGAATAACTTCACCTCCCGTTCTGTGATAGGAGAAGCGCCCTGGCAGTTCTATGGTTATGTGGCCGATGGACTGTTCCAGTCAGTGGAAGAGATTAACGGCAGCGCCATACCTGCACAGGCAGACGGTACCCGCCTACCTGTAGCAACAGATGGTGTTTGGGTAGGAGATGTGAAGTATAAAGATCTCAATGGTGATAAGATCATTGATTCACGGGACCAGACCTACATCGGTAACCCCTGGCCTAAACTGACATTCGGTCTCACGAATACTTTCGCTTACAAAGGATTTGACCTCAGTATACTGGTTACCGGTGTACAGGGCAATGACATCTTCAATTACCTGCGTTTTGAAAATACCAATCCAAATAATATCAATCTTGGCAGGAACCTCTTGCAGGAATCCTTTGGTTATGCACGTGTATCAGACGAAGGCGGCAAAGCGCATCTGCTGAATCCCGGCACCAACGTTCCGAGAATAGTAGCTACCGACATCAATGGTAACGGCAACCGCTTCACTAATCTGTTCGTGGAAGACGGCTCATATATCAGGATCAAGAATGTACAATTAGGTTACACTATTCCACGTACGCTGCTCAAGAATCAATCTGTTGTAAACAACGTCCGTTTGTCAGCGGGCGTTCAGAACCTTGCCACCTTCACAAAGTATAAAGGATATGATCCTGAAGTAGGCGCGTACCTGGGTAAAGAAGTGCAGTTAAACAGTCAGCTGATGGGTGTGGACGCCGGTCGTTATCCTCTCACCAGATTGTATTCAGCAAGTGTAGCCGTTGATTTTTAATGAGCCTTTAAACTAACACTATGAAAAAGATGATCCACCATAAATATCTGATCACGTTTATCTGCCTGATAACACTATCAGCCTGTAGTAAGGACTTCCTGAACAGACCTCCTGAAGACGCGATCGTGGACGTGAATTTTTATAAAACATCCGATCAGGTGCTGGCAGGTACATCACCACTTTATAACATCGTATGGTTTGCTTACAACGATAAAGCCTCACATGGTATCGGAGATGGCAGGGCCGGTATACTGATGTCCGGTTCTTATCAGCTGGAAAACATCAGGATGCAAACAACAGACGTAACACCTGAAGTATATAGCTCCTGGACCTCCTTCTTCAACGTCGTGGCACAAGCCAATATGGCCATCAGTAATCTCACGAAATATACAGCCCCAAGCGTACCGGAAGCAGTGAAACAGGCAGGCATCGCAGAAGGCCGTTTTATGAGAGGGCTCGCCTATTCCTATCTGGTACAGAACTGGGGCGCCGTTCCCATTATTGTTGATAATAACACGCTGCTTACTGATACAACCATCACCAGGAATACAGTAGAATCAGTATGGGAATTCATCATCCGCGATATCCGTTTCGCTGCGGAAAATCTGCCTGCTACACCACTCCAAAAAGGACGTTTAACCAAATGGGCTGCCGAAGGTATGCTTGCTAAAATGTTCCTTACCCGTGCCGGCGTATCCGGTTCCCGTAATCAGTCCGATCTCGATAGTGCCGCATGGTACGCTAATGATGTGATCATGAACAGCGGCGCTTCCTTAATGAGCAATTACGAAGATCTCTTCCTGATGAAGAACAACAACAATCCCGAAAGCCTGTTTGCCCTGCAATGGAAATATGACGGCGATTGGGGAACACAAAACAGCGTACAGGCCTTCCTTGCCTATGGTTCTGAGATCACAGGTTTCGGAGACGGATGGGGCGGCGATCTTGGCGCTTCGCTTGATCAGCTGAAGTTATACCGTCCGGAAGATAAACGCCGCAAAGGCACCTTCATGCTGCCCGGCGATCACTACTCCTACATACACCAGTCAGTAGATGATCCTAACAACCCGGGTAAAAAGCTCATACAGGAACTGCAGGTGCCCTGGAATTTCGTGGGCAATGAAAGATACAATACAAGAGCATGGGTGAAGAAATATGTAGTAGGACGTCCCGAAGACAACGACGGCAAAGTAACACAACAGCACACAGAGATCAATACCTATATGTTACGCCTGGCGGATGTATACCTGGTATATGCGGAAGCCGTATTAGGCAACTCTCCTTCCACCAGCAACAGCGGCGCGCTTCAGTACTTTAATGCTGTACGCACAAGGGCCGGACTGGCAGCGAAAGCCAGTATTACCTGGGATGATATCCATCTGGAAAGAAGGCTTGAACTGGCTATGGAAGGACAGGCATGGTATGACCTTGTAAGGTTGCACTATTACAATCCTGCAAAAGCGCTCGCTTTACTGAATGCACAGGATCGTGGTACCTACAGGCTCGTTCCCAATTCACCGATCAATGCAACTGCCTGGACCATTACTTCAGATACGCCGGCATTCTATCCGGTAACGGAAAGCAACTTCATGCTGCCTTATCCGGCCGCAGAAATGACTGCTGCACCTAATCTGAGAAAACCACCGGTACCATACAAGTTTTAAATAAAAAAAGAAGCGTTATGACTCACTATAAATCAACTGCCATCAGTAAGATGAAATGGGTATTCTTATGCCTGCTGCCGGTGGCATTCTCATTCTTCATGTCCTGTTCTAAAGATGATGATCATACAGGTGTGCCTATTATCAACAGTGTTACCTTACTGGACTCCACTAAACAGGACAGTGCTTTCGTAAGGGCACTACCAGGCACACTTGTACTGATCACAGGACAGAACCTGGGCGGCATCACACAGGTGTCTTTCAACGGACAGAATGCCTACTTTAATCCGACTTACAACACAAATACACACCTGATCATCACCATACCCGATAATGCGCCCACAGAGGCGACAGACCCCGATGTGCCGAACATGATCCATATCGTGACAACACACGGTGAAACGTCCTATTCTTTTGTAGTAGACATTCCTCCTCCTGCTATCTGGGCGATCTCCAATGAAAATGCATTGCCCGGTGATTCACTCATCATCTATGGCGCCGCATTATGGTTGATCGACAAGATCATACTTCCCGGTGGCAGAGAAGTGGCCGACTTTGTTGCCAATGAAGCCGGTACCAGAGTTGGACTCATCATGCCCGACCTCGGCACAGATACCGGCAGGTTGATCATCGAAGCGAAATATGGCGCTACCAGGTCCGACGGACCACTCAACGATCACCAGAGCGGAGACGTGATCAGTAACTTCACCAACAACGGCGAGACAGGAGAAACAGCTGTCTTCAACTGGGCATGGTGGGGCGCTAACAGAACAAACGATGCAACACTGTACCCCGGTACAAGAGGCTACTATCTGCAGAATATCTTCGGCGGTGTCGGTGCAAATGACGGCGGCTGGTGGAATGGCAACCGCTCCGGCAATTTCAGTGATATCACAACCATGTTCACTCCCGCTATCATGACACAGCAGGCATCCGACTATGTTCTGAAGTTTGAAATGAATACTAAGGAACCCTGGACGGCAGGTATCCAGGTGTTACGCTTTGGCGACAACTACGCGTTCCGTCTCATGCCCTGGTCAACCGCCGCAGATGGCAAATTTGATACAGAAGATCAATGGATAACCGTCACCATCCCTCTATCTGAATTCAAAACAGTAGCAGATGGTGTGGAAGGCACAGGCGCCGGCGCATCCGTAATGGGAGATCTCCTAAAGCCAGGCGGCGTGGTGGCGTTCAGCTATCGCTTCATTACAGAAGCTGATCCTGTCGATGTGTACAATGCCGCATACGACAACTTCAGAATTATTAAGGTTAGATAAAAAATGTTAGTTACGGGAAAAGATCAGGTCCGCAGAAGTCTTTCTGTGGGCCTGTCTTAAAAAATGTATCATGCATAAAACTTCACGGATGAAGAGAATATCAGCTATCATTGTAATGAGTCTCGGACTATTGATAGCAACCGCCTGCAGCAAGAATGGCCATGAAAAATATGATGATGAAGACGATGGCAGTGATACAACGGGAGTGGTCGTAACACCGGATGATCCTTCACTGGCTTCCAGCATTGGTTTTTTCATGGATGCATGGACGCCAAAGAATTTCACTCCGCCAGCCTATACAGAAGTCACTCCGCCAACATCAACAACAGTCGTGGTAAATGTAGATGCATCTGCTGTCGTTACAAAAATATCCCCTGCACTTTTTGGCAACAACAGCAATCCCTATATGACGCAGATGGTAACGGAGCCCTTGCTCATGGCTCACCTCACTAATTTACATCCGCGCATTATCAGGTTCCCCGGAGGTAATATCAGCAGTATTTTCTTCTGGAACAGGCAACCCGGTAATCCTCCTGCTGATGCGCCAGCCAGTCTCCTGAATGCAGAAGGATTTCAGATAGATCCCGGTTACTGGTATGGTGGCAACACCGCTAACTGGACACTGTCTGTAGCTAACTATTATAACATGTTGCAGCAAACAGGTAACGAAGGTATCATCACCGTTAACTACGGATATGCAAGGTATAGTACCGCTGCCGATCCTGTTGCAGCAGCCGCACATCTGGCGGCTGACTGGGTACGGTATGACAATGGCCGCACCAGGTACTGGGAAATAGGCAATGAAAGCAATGGCACCTGGCAGGCAGGTTACAGAATTGATGTATCGCAGAATAAAGACGGTCAGCCGGAAATTATAAACGGGCAGCTATATGGCCGCCATTACAAAGTATTTGCCGACTCTATGCATAAAGCAGCAGCAGAAAACGGTAAAACGATCTATATCGGCGCACAACTGCTGGAACATGAACCAGCCTTCTGGGCCACGGTTACAGACAGACAATGGAACACCGGCGTCTTACAACAAACAGGCGCTGTGTCAGATTACTTCATTGTGCATAGTTATTTCACCCCCTATAACACTAACTCAAATCCACAGGAAGTGCTTGCTTCCGCAGCTCCCGTTACGAAAGCAATATTCGATCACGTATCATCTTCCATCTCCGGTAACGGTACAGCTATGAAGCCCATCGCACTCACGGAATGGAACATCTTTGCGGTCGGCTCACAACAAATGGTATCGCAGGTGGCAGGTATGCATACAGTAATGGTATGGGGCGAATTAATGAAGAATAAATATGGCATGGCCGCACGCTGGGACCTGGCCAACGCATGGGATAACGGTAACGACCATGGGCTTTTCAGTCAGGGCGAACAGGCAACAGGTGAAACGAAATGGTCGCCCAGACCAGCCTTCTATTACCAGTATTTTATGCAGAAGTTCCTGGGTGACAGATGTATCAATGCAACAGTGTCCGACAGCAATGCCAACATCAGTGCATATGCATCCACTTTTAGTTCCGGAGAAGTATCCGTAACGCTCGTCAACAGAGCTGGAATGACGCAGAACATTGCACTCAGCTTTAAGAACTTTAATCCGGGCGCCCGTTACTACTGGTATGTATTAACAGGCGGAGAAGGCAGTACCGGCTTCTCCCGTAAGGTGTTTGTAAATGACGCCGGACCTTCAGGCATTGCCGGAGGCCCGGGCAACTACAGCTCCCTTAAGGCATATGCTGCCAATACAGGCAATGGCGTGAAGATCGCCTTGCCTCCCATGTCTGTCGTCAATTTGGTTGTGGATAAAAAATAGGCGAACCAAAAGCCGGTGGCGTGTCAACGCACCGGCCTTTACGCTTTCGGCATTCCCCTGCGGGAATGAAATTTGTAATAAACGCTGAACATGTGACACACTAATAGCGGCCTTATGAATTTGAAACCGAAAGATGTATTAACAGAAAGCGAAGTCCGGCGGGGTATGAATATTGTGATCTGGGATGGGCTTGCTGCAGAAATGATGACGACCTTTACGGGTAGCGCTTTCCTTGTTGCTATGGCACTGTTAATGGGCGCAAATAACGTTCAGATCGGGATACTCGCAGCGCTGCCAACATTCACCAATATTTTCCAACTCATCTCAATATGGCTCGTCCGTAAATATAATAACCGTCGCGCAATCGCCGTATTCAGTGCCTTTCTTGCCAGGTTCCCGCTTGTATGCGTCGGCATCAGTGTACTTGTATTTTCGAACAGCTCTATCAGCATACTCATTTTCTTTCTCTTCTTTTATTACTTCTTTGGTTCCATCGCCGGTCCCAGCTGGAACTCGTGGATGAAGGACCTCGTTCCTGAGAATATGTTGGGTGTTTACTTCTCACGCCGTAGCCGATATAACCAGATCCTCGACGTAGTATTAAGTATTGTCCTCGCGGTGTTACTGGATTATGTCAAAAGCCGGTATCCGCAATATGAATTGCGCGTATACGCTATCTTCTTTATCATTGCCGGCATCGTTGGTACTATCGGAGGATATGTCCTGTCCAAAGCCCCTGAACCACAATCTTACCTGTCCAATGCCAATATCCTCGCACTTTTTCATCAACCGCTAAAGGATAAGAATTTCGGCAGATTGTTAACCTTCAACTGTGCATGGGTATTTGCACTGAACCTTGCAACCCCGTTCTTTACCGTGTTTATGATGAAAGCATTAGGACTACCAATTTCCTACATCATTATCCTTTCTATCATCAGCCAGCTGTCCAGCATTATGACCATACGCATATGGGGTACCTTTGCAGACCGGTATAGCAATAAAAGCATTATCGCATTAAGCGCCCCAATATATATCGTGTGTATCATTGCATGGTGCTTTGTAGGAATGTACTCCAGCATGTATATCAATCTAACCCTGCTGGTGCTTATCCATATATTCACTGGCATCTCCACCGCTGGTATTAACCTCTCACTCACCAATATAGGATTGAAATTAGCTCCCCGGGAAGACGCCATTGTATATTTATCACTGAAGAATATCGTCACTGCTTTCTTCTCCTCTTTAGGGCCACTGGTCGGAGGTTCGCTGGCAGACTATTTCACCAACAGAAGCCTGGTGATCACGGCACAATGGAGTAGCCCCGACATTAACAAAGCAGGCCGTCTTATCTCACTGCATGAATGGAACTTCCTTTTCCTAATAGGCGCCTTATTAGCTTTAATAGCACTGGAATTACTGGCCCATGTAAAAGAAGTGGGAGAAGTTGACAAAGACATTGTGAAAAGGGTCATGCGCACAAGTATAAAAAGAGACCTGAAAGAATATTTCCTGATAGGTAATATTATTACCTGGCATGAACAATTACGGGCAATTATCAGGTTAAAGAAAAGGAACGTATAATATCCTCTCCTGCCATCACCTATCTCAAAAAAACGGAATCGATTACGTTAAAGTTCAACACTTGTACAAACGACAACAATAAGAAAAACGGAATCGATTACGTTGAAAATAATTACTTGTTCAACTGACAACTATCAAATTTAATAGTACACGAAAACCAATACCAGACTACATCTACGGAATAAAAAGTTAAATAGCACAACATATCCGCATCATTTTTTTTCAATTAAGTGTATATTGTACCCACAATCCAGATATCCGGTTTAACCTGTTAAAGACAATCAACGACGCTGCGAAGAAAACAACCCACGAGATAAACCTGGACCGGAATATTCTGTACAAACAAAAGCACCAGTTTTTTAATAACTCATCAACCAAAGAAAACAACGTTATGACCTAAAGTAATGACTTCTTAGCCAATTCCATGTTATGCAGGGAAGTCCCTATCAGTACATTTCCTGAACCCGAAAACAGCATCCGGAGTGCCGTTAAGGGCATCCGCATGTATTCTTCCATCGTTTAATGAAAACAATATGAAACCAAGAAACTGGAGAGCCCCTCTGTGCAAGGGCCTGTCCACTCTTCTGCTACCCGTATTGCTAACCTGCAACGGGATACCGGTATTTGCCCGGTATAGTTCCACCAGCCTGTCGCAACAACAGGCAGCTACACTAAAAGGCATTATCAAAAACGCAAAAGGCGAATTCCTCGCCGGTGTAACGGTCAAGGTAAAAGGTAGTAATACCGGCACCGTATCCAGAGAGGACGGCTCGTTCCTGCTACAAGTACCCGAACCTGGCAAAGCCATACTGGAGATCAGTTACATGGGATACCAGTCGCAGGAGATTGCCCTCGCAGGCCGCAGCACTTTAGAGATCACATTAACAGAAAGCGCCAGCGGATTAAATGAGGTCCTGGTGATCGGATATGGTACACAGAAAAAAGTATCTTCCACTGCAGCTATATCATCAGTAGGTGGTAAGGAGCTCGCTAAATCAACCGTACCTAACATCTCCAACTCTCTCGCAGGAAGAGTCGCCGGCGTAAGCATGCGCCCTAATGGCGGTCAGCCGGGAGCTGATAACCCTGATATCCATATCCGGGGTATCGCCACCACCGGCAATAATGGTGCACTGATAGTCGTAGACGGTATTATCCGTAACAACATCAATGAAATACCCGCCAGCTCCATTGCTTCCGTAACAATACTGAAAGACGCTGCTGCCGTAGCTCCCTACGGTTTAGGTGGTGCTAACGGCGTACTGCTTATCACAACAAAAAAAGGTGCAAGCGGTCCGCCGCAGTTATCGTTGAATGCCTACTATGGTTACCAGTCGCCTACCTATTATCCTGACATGCTGAATGCACAGGATTATATGCGCCTGCACAACGAAGCCTACCTGAACGAGAATCCCAATGGCACACAACTGCCTTACGCACAGACCCTGATCGATAACTATCAGAAGCTGAATGCAGAAGATCCCGACAGGTATCCTATCAGTAATACCAAAGACCTCGTGCGCATGCGTGCACCTATGCAGAATTATGCACTGCAACTGACAGGCGGATCACAAACAATGAAATACTTCGTTTCACTGGGTTATCTGAACCAGTCCGGTATGTTCGATCCCGTGAAATATCAACGCTATGATTATTCAATAAACCTGGACGTACAGGCAACTAAAACTACTACTGTAAATTTTTCACTGATCGGCGCACAACAGCAAACACGTTCTGTAGATGCCGCCACAACTGTTAACATACTTTTCCGCAGTGGTTATAAATTCATCCCGATCGCTAATCTGCGCTACAGCAATGGCCTTTGGGGCGAATTCGCGGGTAACTCCCCCATCGGTATCCTGAATGCAGGGTATCAGCGCGACAACAAAAGTACAATGCTGTCTACCATCGCGGTCAACCAGGAATTGCCCTTTATACCCGGTTTAAGTCTCAAAGGGACCTTTAGCTTTGACCCGATGCAAACAACCCGTAAAGGATGGCATACGCCCTTCTATTTCTATTCGCAGAACCTATCTACCAACCCATATAGCTACACCCGGCAGATCTCCACATCTGAAGGGAACGCAGCTTCCTTCACATGGCTGAACCAGGAATATGCACAACAACGAACATACACCTACCAGGGATACCTGAATTATAAACGCACCTTCGGAAAACACGATATCACTGGTCTGGTTGTGGCAGAAGCACGCGATAGCGACTCGAGCGCCTTCTCTGCCCGCAGAAACAATTTCGGCGTAGGCATCGATGAACTCAGCATGGGTAGCTCAAACAAGAACGATTTTGATAACACCGGATCATCCTCCACCGGAAGCCAGATCGGTTTCGTATACCGCGTAGGATATAGTTATGCCAATAAATACCTGGTAGAAGCATCCGGCCGCTACGATGGTCACTATTATTTCGCGCCAGGCAGGCGCTGGGGTTACTTTCCCGCAGTATCACTCGGCTGGGTATTGTCGAATGAAAACTTCATGCACCGCGTATCAGCCATCAATTATCTGAAGCTGAGAGGATCATGGGGTAAATCAGGTAACCTCGCCGGTACATCCTTCCAGTATCTCCAGGGCTATTCCCTCTATGGCAATGCCTATGCCTGGGGAAATGGCACAATGGTACAGGGATCATTCGTACCGCGCGAAGCTAACAGGAATATCACCTGGGAAATCTCTACCAAAACAGATATAGGTTTTGAAGCATCATTATGGAAAGGATTATTAGACCTTGAAGTCGATTACTTCCGTGAAAAAAGAACCGGTATGCTGTTGCCTCCTGCCGTAACAGTACCGATCGAATACGGCCTCGCCCTGTCCGACGAGAACGAAGGCATCATGGAAAATCAGGGTATAGAGATCACAGCAGGTACAACACATCAATTTGCCAACGGACTACGTATAGGCCTCAGTGGTAACTTCAGTTATGCACGTAATAAAATGCAGCAGATCTTCGAAACGGCAGCTACCCGCAACAATCCTAACAGAAGCAGGACAGGCAGGGCTCTGGGTACGCCGTTCGGTTATCATGCACTTGGGCTCTTCACTACCGCAGACGATAAAAATAATGACGGCGTCATCAACCCCGCCGATGGTTATAACGTAATACAGTTCGGCAACCTGCACCCTGGCGATATCAGATACGCTGACCTCAGTGGTCCTGATGGAAAACCCGATGGTAAAATAGATGCCAATGATGAAACCCGGATCGGTTATCCGACATATCCATTGATCACCTATGGTTTTACACCTACTGCGTCATGGAAAGGACTTGATCTCAGCCTCTTCTTCCAGGGCTCTTCCCTGTCTGGTTTTAACATCGCAGGTTTCCAGACCATCCCGTTCAATAACAACAATAGTAACTCCGCTTACGAATACTATAACAACCGCTGGACGCCTAACAATCAGGATGCGAAATACCCACGGGCCAATCAATCTCCTTACGCTAACAATACGCAGACTTCCGATTTCTGGATAGCCAATACAGGCCTGCTCCGCCTGAAAACAGCAGTGCTGGGTTATACATTGCCTTCACATTTGCTGCAGCGTTGGAAGATGCAGGCCGTGCGTGTCTATGTATCAGGACAAAATATGTTCACCATCAGTAAGATGAATTTCATGGACCCTGAAGTAGGCTACACAGATGGTGAAGTGGCTTATCCCAATCAGAAAGTCTATGTAATGGGATTGAATGTAACCTTTTAGTTCACGCTTAACTGGATCTACTATGAAACGTCTGATATATTTCACACTGCTCTTTGCAGTAATATCGTCTGCCTCCTGTACAAAGGATTTCCTGGAGAATACAGACAAAACACAACTGACCGACGAAATGCAATGGTCGTCCGAAGGAAATGCAGATATCTTCCTCAACGATATCTACGGCGATCTGCCCAACTACTGGAATCAGCCGGAGAACCTGGATAATTTTACTGATGATAATGATGCTGGCTTCTACTACACCTCCTATAACTGGAAACAAGGTATCGTATCACCTGCCGGCACAGACTATACAGTATGGGGAGGTATTACCGGATCGGGAGATCTTACCAACTGGCCCGCTACTTTTACAGCTGTAAGAAAGTGTAATACCTTCATGGCTAAAGTGCAGGCATATGCCGGTAACTTTTCAGACACCTGGAGAGAAAAACGCCTGGACGAAGTCCGCTTCCTCCGCGCCTTCTTTTACAGCGAGTTATGGATGCATCTCGGCGGATTGCCCATCATTACCAGCGTTCCTGACAGAAGCAACGGCGACAGCAGCCAGCTGTATTATCCACGTAGCACGTTTGGAGAAACCCTTGACTTCATCACAAGCGATCTCGATACGGTGATTTTAAACGCCAAATTAGCCGTTAAATACAACCAGGGCGATGCTGATGCCGGACGTGCCACATTAGGCGCTGCATTGGCCTTAAAAGGCTGGTTACAGTTATATGCAGCCAGTCCCGCGTTCAATGCAGCACAACCTGCAGCAGGTGCAGACCCTCATCGCATAGCAGGCTACAATAACTTTGATGCGAACAGATGGGCCGCTGCCGCAACGTCTCTTAAAAAGTTCATCGATCAATACGGCAATGGCCATCCTTTCGGTCTGTTCACCGACCTGTCATCCCTATGGTATGAAGCGAATGAATACAACAGCGAAGTGCTGTGGGACCGGCAGGTAGTAGCAGTTACTATGGGATCTTCTTTCGAACAATACGGCGGTCCCGTATGGATCAATGGCGCCTACTATACCTGGGGCAATTACAACCCCACACAGGAACTGGTCGACCAGTTTCAGATGGCCAACGGCAAAAGCATCCAGGACCCTGCCTCCGGTTACAATCCTCAAAACCCGTATGTTGGCAGGGAGCCCAGGTTCTATCAGTGGATAGTGTATGATGGTGCACCTTACAAGATGAACTGGATGGACAGGCAGGACACGATCTATACCCGCATCGACAGGGTACGTCCCTCCAAAAACCAGATCGACTTCGGTACCGACGATGTAAGCAATACGGGATACTATTTCAAGAAAAGACTGAACCCCCTCGTACGGCCAGGTGGAGGTACTATCAGCGGCGCAAATTTCATTTACTACCGTTACGCAGAGATCCTGTTGGGATATGCTGAAGCACAGAATGAAGCAGTAGGCCCGGATGCAACAGTATATGAAGCAATCAACCAGTTGCGCACAAGGGCCGGTCTTCCGAACCTGCCGGCTGCACTCAGCCAGGAAGCGATGCGTGATGCCATTCATCACGAACGGCGTGTGGAATTATGTTTCGAGAACAAACGCTTCTATGACCTCATCCGCTGGAAAACAGCAGAACAGCTGCTGATCCATGACAGACATGGCATGAAGATTTCCAACACCGTTCCGGAAAATAACAGCGGTGTATGGCAGTATGAAGTTGTACCCTTGAATCACCCGCACGTATTCGTGCCCAGGATGTACCTGAACCCGATACCGCAGGATGTGATAGACCGTAATCCGCGTGTAGTGCAGAACCCCGGGTATTAAACATATCGCTATAAAAAGAAGACGCCATCTCAGATTTGAGATGGCGTCTTCTTTTTATAGCGATCAAATAAACTAGTCAAGCTTCATAAACCTGATCGTCACAGGTCTTCCTTTCTCTCGTTTGAGCACTGCAAGATAGATCCCGGCCTGTAGCTGTGTTACATTAACACTGATCTTCGTGCGGCCTGAAACATTGTAAGAACCTAATTCCTGGCTACCATCAAGACTCATGATAAACAGCTTCTCCCATCTATCTGTCACATTCATTTTATCGATGGTCAGTGTATTGCCCACCGGATTAGGATAAAGGTGCAGGTCCAGCCTTCCGTTATCGCTATCCTCAACAGGCAGGTTAAAGGTTACCGCCCTGGATACCCCGGTACAGCTGTCCGCTCCTATCACTACACGATACTGACCGTTCACCTGTGGTATATATACAAGCTCCGTTGCAATTCCCAGCGCCGTTTTCCAATAGAATCTATCGTAATACTGCCACTCTATCGTGCCCTCGCTATAGTTGACAACCGTCAGATTACTGTCCGTAGCCAGAATGTCCGGAGTAAAGTCCCTCACAATTATTCCCACAGGCTCACTTGTATCGCTGGCTGGCTGTGCACATGTAATGCTGCTTTCCATGATCACACTTACCTTGTCATTATTTTTCAGCCATGTTGGACTAAAGAGGACATTACCGCTGCCGGTGGTATCAACAGGTACACCGTTGATCCGCCATCTGTAAACAGGCGCAATACCGCCATTCTCCGGAAATGCCTTAAACGTAACAGTACGGCCGCTGCAAATAACATCTTTATCCGACACTACCACTACAGACGGTTGTACTATTTCCTCCACCTGCATCGCAATACGGGTGCTGTATTTATCATCCACTACACAACGGAACTGGTATTCCTGCCAGCTTCGTGGTACATGGGCCAATGTTAGTGTAGATGTACGGGTACCAGAGAAATCCGCATTGTCAGTTATATTCACAAAACCATTACCGGTTTGCCGCTGCCATTGATAACGCTGACCGGTCAGGTTCGATGTCAGCACGGCAGGTGCATTATCACATACTCTTTTATGAACGGTATCTGACAACTGATTGAGGAGGAGCACAGATTTATCTGCCCATGCCAGAGATGCGATCAGGTCCTGCCTTCCATCCCCGTTAATATCTCCTGCAAGCGCAACCCCTGCGCTATCGCCACCGGGAAGGATACGCGGGTCGGCAAAAGAGATCGCCCCACTGGCAACACTTGTATTTCTCAATACAGATATTCCCTTGGCAGTATAATAATAGCCATCCAATATACCAAGCAATTCTGGTCTGCCATCACCGTTCAGGTCACTTATGAATGCATCCCGGCAGCTTCCGTCTACCTTGAACATTACCGGTTCGCCAAAAGCAAACGTACCAGGCGCGCTGTTGTTGTTTATCACCCAGATGCCACCACCACTAGCCGATATGATATCAGGCTTTCCATCACCGTTCAGATCTCCCAGGCGGATCGTGAGCGGAGAATTGTACAACGAATACAGTATTTCTACTGGCGGAGCAAAGGCAATGTGGCCTTTCGAACTGATGTTCCTGTATATGACCATCCTCCTGCCGTTAATCAGAATAACGTCTGCAGCACCATCCCCGTCCATATCATTAACCACGATGGACTCAGCACCGTAGGTAACAATGAAATCCTGCCTTACATCAAATGCCGGATGTCCGGGTGTACTGATATTTCTGTAAACAGAAAACATACCGGGATAAAAATTGCTAACGGCAATATCGGATTTACCATCGCCGTCTATATCTCCTATGGCGGTTCCGGATCCATCCGGTGGCTGTTGCATCTGGCTGGTTACGATGGTATGTGTCTTGAAACTGATCTCATTACCCGTGCCTGTATTCAGGTGCACCTGGAAGTCTTTGTTGTCTCCATTAAACACAACAAGGTCAGTCCGGCCATCTCCATCCACATCTCCGTTCAGGATGAAGCTCGGAGTAATAGAAGTATATATTGCTTTGTGCGGTGCAAATGATAGTTGATCCGGACTGCTGTTATTCGGTACGATCACCAGACTATCTTTCTTCTCAGCAATGATCTCCGGCTTGTTATCATTATTCAGATCAGCAATTTTCCGGACGTAGTTGTAAGCCAATCCGGTCTTTTCATTAAATGCAAAAAGTGTATCGCTGGTCACCGGGTAAGTAGTAACGAACGGCAATACAGCGTATGCTGTGAGATGGTCCGTCGTTAAGGTGACCGGCGTATAATCTGTGCCTGTAGGCACTTCTACCGTCAGGGAAGTAGTGCTGGCAGATAACACTTTAGCTTTTGCAGTGCCGAACAATACCCTGTTAGCGCCCGGATCTTCACTGAAATGTTCTCCTGTTATCACTACGCTCGATCCCACAGGTCCGGTAGCTGGCGTTACGGTATGTATCACCGGAACAACACCGTAAATAAATTCACCTCCGGCAGATGTACCGGCAGTGCTGCTAACGGAAACATTACCTGTACTGCCATCTCCTACAATTGCCGTAATTGTGCTGTCATTATCTACTGTAAATGAAAGCGCCGGGGCATCTCCAAACTTCACAGCAGTTACACCCGTTAAGTGCAATCCGGAAATAAGTACAGTTGTACCCTTAACACCCGAAGAAGGTGAAAACGCATAAAGGAAAGGTTGCGTAGAAACATGGTTCCTGTAAATAGAAATAATGCCTTCCTTGTTACCGGCCGTCATCATATCCGGTTTACTATCGCCGTTCAGATCAGCCACAATGAGATTGGCAGACAACCTGCCGTTGTCAAAGGTAACACGATCAGAAAACCGCAACCTACCAGGTGTACTGAGGTTTTTCATGATGCTCACATGTGCATCCGGTTCTCCCGAAACATTCAGGTATACAAGGTCTAATTTATTATCGCCATCTATGTCACTGAGGTCCAGTTCACTTGGAACAGCGCCAGGCCGGTAATTCCGCTCCACCTCAAATTTCAGCTCTCCGGTAGCCGGATCGGTGGTATTCCTGAAAAAGGAAATAAAGGATCCGTCGCCACTGCTAACAACAAAGTCATTCCTACCATCATTATCAAGATCGCCTACGCGCACATTTATCGCACCATTGGAATAATAGGCGCCAATCCTTTCAAATTTGATCTCACCTTTTGTACCGATGTTTCTCCAGATAGTTACACTGTCACCACTGGTACCAATTATTTCCGGTTTACCATCACCATCCAGATCGCCGGCTATACGCGATTGATCAGGCACATTGATCGACTGCTCCCATGAGTAACGGAACGTATCCGGATTAGACAAATTCCTGTACACTTCCCAGGAGCCAGCCAGGTCTGGTTTACCGTCACCATCCATGTCTGCAAGCAATCCCCATCCGCGTATCATTTTAGGAGGATCGAACGCAAAATTACCTGGCTGCGATCTGTTTATAAGTATATAGTTCCAGGAGTCAGGAGGATAAAACAAGTCAAGCTTACCATCACCGTTGAAATCTGCCAGCTGAACTTCCGCCAGCCAGTCATCTTCACGCGGAAGGTCCACCAGCACATGCGGCGCATCAAACGTAATGCTGTCGCCCGTAGTCGTATTTCTAAGGATATACAATTTTGTATTATCGGCTATGATGATATCCGTTTTTCCGTCCCCATCAATATCACCGGCTCTCATAGTTCCGCCAAACCTATGATAGGTGATCCTCACCGGTATTATAAAATCTATGCGTTGATCAAATGATGTAGCAGTGATACTACCGCCATTGTCGAAGGTGACGTTGAATGCCTTACCACTGTTACTTACCAGCCCATCATGTGCTACGGTAACAGGTTCATAGGTCGCTCCTGCCGGCACAGTCACCGTCAGCGAATGCTCAGTAGCAGCAGTAACTTCCGCTCTTACCGGTCCGAAACGGACCATATTCTCCGCAGGATTCGTGCTGAAGTGATTACCAGTAATGGTGACCGTTGTACCCACAGGACCAGAAAGTGGCGTCATGCCTGTAATTTCAGGACACTGCACAAAGGTGAAACCGTCCTTTTGAGCAAGAACACCCCTTGTCACAACCGAGACTTTACCCGTCCCACCATCTCCGACCATTGCAGTGATACTGGTCTTACTGTTTATTTCAAACGATTTTACATACTCAGTGCCAAAGGCGACAAAATTTGTGCTGCCAAAGCCGGTACCGGTAATTTCGACCATCTCGCCGGTAGTACCGATCTTCGGCCAGAAGTCCCTGATCACAGCTTTTATTGAAAACTCTTTTAGTCCGTCAACACCAGGTATACTTAAGCCACCCGCATTCTTAATACTGATTTTCCCGGTCTCACCCTCACCTACAACTGCTGTGATCACCGAGTCAGATACGATCGTAAAACTGGTTGCCGGTACGCCACCAAAGCTCACGGCAGTCGCCGTCAGGAAGTGAGCGCCATATATAGTGATGGTACTGCCTACAGTATCTGTATCAGGAGTAAAATCATAAATAACAGCTGCAGGCAGGAAAGTAAATCCGGCCAATGAATCGATACCATTAGGTCCCTGTACCAGGATGCTTCCGGATGCCCCCTGCGCCGACGGTACAGCGCGGATCGTTCCATTCCGCTGAACGCTGAATGACTCCGCCGGCTGACCGCCAAACGTAACCCTGTCGGCCCCGCTGAACCTGGATCCCGATATAGTAACCACATCACCGGCTTTCGCGGTGACAGGAGAGAAGGAATCTACCAGGAGCGTCGGTGGAAAGCTAACGTACCGCACCATCGTATCAGTCACGTTGCTATTGTGTGCCACTACCTTGATCGTATCAGTTGAATGACGTTTATCATGCACATAGGTGGCGTTATAACTATTGCCCGCAAATGACCCGTTAACAAACCACTCATAGGTATATACTGTTTTGCCTGAGTTGATCAGGTGAACAACATTGTCTATGTGCATTCCCGTCGTATCAACAGTGAAAAAAGCCTGTGGAATAGTTGGTCCTCCGCCGTTATTGCTCATTTCCAGAACTCCCCGCGTACCACCGGCCCATAATTGTGTGGTGTTAAGACATTGCAGATCAAGATACATATTCAGATTAGAATAGGAATCACTATCATGCGTCAGCCTTTCCCACATTCTTCCGCCGTCAGTCGTTTTATAGACCTCATAGTCATTGCCAATAGCAAATCCTGTATTGTCATCTACAAACTGGAATTTCCTGACGTCAATAGAAGTCGCTTTCGTACTCAGCTTATTCCAGTTTCTCCCCCCATCAGCAGTGTAGTATAGCAGCTTGCCTTCTGTAGATGATGAAAGATATACCCACCCTTTCTGAGGAGTGAGAAAATAAGCATAGTATAACCCACCGGTTGGTAAGGGGCGTGTTTCCCATGTGTTACCACCATCGGTGCTCATGAGGAACTTGGTGTTGATAATGCCTATGTCAGCAAAAGCAATATAGGTATTGGCGTCTATGGCCTGCAGGTTCGAATAATATGTTTGCGGCATCGGCCATACTACCGACCAGCTTCGCCCCCTGTCAGTAGTTCTCATGATCCGGTCCTGGTCAATGGCAAACCCTTTCGCACTGTTGCCGGCAAAAACCATATCCTGGAAACCATAAGTCAGATCCCCCGAAGAATTGCCATGAAATACAAGCTTGAAGTTATTCCCGCCATTCACAGAATACAGGATAGCGCCTACCAGGCCATAGTCTCCGTACACTAACAGGGTATCTTTGCTCAGTGCTTTCACACCGGAAATACTAAAGCCGAACGTAACATTGACAGAATAGTTATTAAAATCAACGTTATTGAGCGTAATGTCCTTCTTCAGGAACGTCCGCCCGCTGTCAGCAGTATAACCTAACCAGTTGCCAAAGGCCACATAGCCCTGGGAGGGCGACAAGAAACTCAGTTTATTGATATCAGAGGCGTCACTGTCTGTGTAGACTTTCCTCATTTGTGAAGATGCCTGGAAGCTAAAACACAGTACACAGGCAAGACTAGCCAGCAATAGCCGTAAAGCTGGCAATTTACTACGTAAATGCATATAGGTATTTGGGTATAAATAGTCGGAGATTGTCCCCTTTTCAAATTTCTGCTGATGAACGTTTACACAAGATAAAGATAGATATTAAAATACAATAATATCTATTTCTGTTTTCCGGTAGTGCACCAGTTCTAGGGAAAACTTCTGATTACCAGAAAAAAGCTGACAGTATATTGAAAATAAGGAACCGGTAGTTAACAATCTGATAATCATAAAATTATGCTGTAAATATTTTAAAGGAAAAATATATTTTTTTTTAGAAATCACTATCTTTACCGCAAATAGAACTCAATATGGCTAATACAATCGTTACTATAACAATTGCCGTAATATTTGGGTTGTCAATAACTATCCCAATTATAAGACTTTCATTCAAAACATTTAAAAAGGTTAATAAAATTACTGTCGAAAGTAAATTGAGTGGTGAAGTAGTGGAACTTGACCTGAATAAAAAAAACAATGTTGATAAAGTCGAACGATTTGCGGATATATTACTAGGACTTAAATAGTTATTATTTGGCAGGCAAAAAATCTCAGTTATCCTCAAAAGCAATAAGACAAGACAATATAGCGGGTGCAGGTGGCGGAATGTTGATTGCTAGTTTAGCTAATAATCTACCTGAAGGCAATCAATTCAAATCCTGGTTATTAATTTTAGCTCCACTATTAACTATTATCATAAAATCATGTTGGGACTTCATCTGGTCGGAGATAGCTACCTATTTTAAGAAATTACGAGCTGGAAGGTTAAGGAATAAGGCTGTAAAAAACATTGAGAAATTACTGAAAGATCCATCAATTAGCTATGAAAAGAAAACAGAATTAAGCGAGAAGAGAGAGCAGATAAAATTATCTTCAGTAGATGATTTGCTTGCTCATGTGAAGAAGCTAACGGGGTCATGAATTTTTATTGTAGCAAAACTCAAACCGTTACACTCTCCCTTTATCCACATCAACGCCGCCTGGTTGTGGATAATCTCCTACTAATCAATCCCAAACACACCCTGAATTGTGCTAAATTTATATACTCAAAATTATCTTTAATGGCACGCCAGAATTCTCTTATAACCTTTACCGGTAAACTCGGTAACCTCATCGGCTATCAGCGCAATGGAAAGTACTTCCTGCGCAGCATGCCTGAAATAGTAAGGCAAACTACCGCCACCCGGCATGCAGCCCGACGCTTCGGCCTGGCCAGCAGGAAGGGAGGCCTTATCCGTAACGCCTTCTATGACGATCTCGATATCCGCTGCGATAACAGCCATGTCAATCGCCTGAACAAACTGCTCATTGAAGCAGCCGGGAACCTCACTGCAATTACAGGCTACCGTTTCAATCAGTACGCCGGAACAGACCGTTTCTTTAGCATCGCACCCAGGCTTTTCAGGAATGGAATATTGCATATTCCCCCGCAAAACCTGGCGCACTACAAAGACATCAGCGCGGTGGAAGTAAAAGTAATTGCCACCCGTATCGACTTCGACAAGCATCAGATCACCGGTACAGAAACGGCTGTAATGAACATAGATCTCCGCCAGCCTTTCGCCGGAGCAGACGTTTCCCTGGATATAGCCGGTTCAGGTACCCTTATCATCACCTTACAGGTAAGAGGCATACATAACAACGAAATATCCGGCAACAGGCAATACCTCGCCGCCGACATAGTTGCCGTAAAAGAATTGCAATTACCAGTATCGTTTAAGAAAAGCGTCTACCCGCAACGGGCAGTATTATGGCCGGAGATGCCTTTATGCGCTACATACGTGCATGCACATCAACCGGCGATCCAACGGGAATAGACTTCCCCGCCCTTGAAGATCTATTTTGAGAGTAATATCCATTGACGTTATAACCCACCCTTCGCTTTTAATATCCGGCCCCTGCCCGTAGCTACAGCATAGCCCTGAAGCAGCCCTCCCATTGCCGTACTTCATCATAATATAGCTTATCGTTGCATTTCATCACAATTGTACGGGAAAAGACCAACACCTGATCAAGTCCACCTTCCCTCCTGTGATGCTTCAGGTATACAGCATGGTTTCCCCTATTACACACCTGGGATACGTCCGGTAAAGCCCTGTTCCCTTTTACTTCCCGAAATGCGCATTTATCAGTGGCAACCGTCTGAGCCCTTTAGGATTGTTCATCGCTATATTATATAACCCGAGCTGCACGCCTTTTAACCGGTTTGTTTTGTTAAAGCCTCCTACAGCAAGCCCTTTATGCTGATAAGAAGAATTATATGCTGAAATAGCCACGCCCCTCACTTCATTGACATTCGTGAAAATAATACAGATGGCCATCCCGTTCACCCTGTTCCGTAAAGAATCCCCCTCCTTTTGCCTGCTTTGCAACGTATAACTGGTTACCAAACCATTTAATGTGTCTGCAACCAGGACCGCACCCGCTACATATCCGTTCATTTTCTGCACTAAATTGATAGGAGATAGCATTATTCCGTTTTCCCGCGATACGGTATTCCATATTCCTGCAATGGCAATACCATTGTTCCTGCTTATTGAATTGAGACCTGCACCAATTGAGATACCGTTAGTAATGCCTTCATAATCACGGTCTACATTCAACAGGCTGACATCAAAGCCGTTCATCTTTCTGACATCATCATTTAACAGGCCAAACTTAAAGCCGGAATAAACCGGCGCATCACCAAAGCAGATCCCAGCTTTTCGCGGACCAAGACTGAAATATTTTGACGGTATTGAATCAGTTTTCGCAAATGCCAGGAAGGGAAACGATAACGCAAACAAGAGGGTTAAAGAGACAGATTTAGGCATAGTAAAGGAATTATTACCTTAATAATAACCATTTTAGGCTGAACTCCCAATTTTCACCCCTGTTTACCGCTTTCCGCCCGCTACATAAGGACCGAACGTATTCTTCACTTGCTGCCCCTTTTTAAAAGAATCCAGCACAAAAATATTATACGACCCTCCACCCGGAGCTACACGTATCACAATATGCCCATTGGTACTTTTATATGCATTCTCTAACGCAGGCCCGATCACCAGTTTATTTGCCTCCAGCATATTGGTGGCAAACATATCATGCGGATACGGATTAGTAGCCCGTGAAGTAAGGCGGATCAGCACTTCATGGCCAGGATGATCACTTGACCACACCTGTTGTATCCATACCCGTGGCCGCAGCGTCTGGATATAGTTTACATTGAGTGCATTCCTGTTGCCATGATGGCTCATCGTAGCAACATCCACCTGACCTACAATAGGCGCTACAGCACTTTCCATATCATTACAGGCCGGTTCTCCGTAGTTAACAACACCCTGGATATCTGCAGCAAAGAAGATGCTGAAGTTCCCGTATTGGGCTCTTATGCCGCAACCGGCATTATTCTCATCCGGCAGCATTCCCCCTGTATTGGCAAAATGATTGAACACATTCTCTCCCGTTCCGTTCCATATAAAACCGTTGGACATAATATTCCTGATATGAAACGCCGGATATGCAGCAGCATCTTCCACCATCACAAACTGGTCTTTACTACCCGTCCTGAAACGTTCCGCCTTCATTCCCTTATGACTTGTCTGGTATTCGATGAAGTTGATGTAATTGCCCAGTTGTTGCAGCTCCCCGTCATCACCCAACTGTTTAATCTTCTTTTTCAGATCAACCGGATAATTATAATCAGGATAACCACGGTCCACGATCTTCCTGATAGGAATTCTATCCCCTACCCCTGTTATTCCTGTCAGATAGTATTTTCCTTCCGCAGCCGCTTTCGCACCTTTATACATGCCGCCGAAATGATCATCATGAAAATGTGTGATCATCGCATAATCAATCCATGCAGACGGGTTCACCCCTTTGATATAATCCGCCACCCACGCATATGCCGGCTGACTGTTATCGGGCTGTAAAGGGGCTGTACGTGCCGATTGAGTGCGGGGATCGGCCGGGTTCAGCTCACCGGCGTCTATCAGCATCGTTGTCCCATCCGGCATGATCATAAAAGCACAATCTCCCCTTCCCGTGGTAATGAAATGAATATCAAGATTTCCTTTCTTCCAGCCCTCAAATACTTGTGCACCCGCATGCAACGACACAAAAAACAAAACCACCAATACAACAAACCGCTTACATGATTTATTCATCTTCAATCTATTTACAATAATTTTATATTCTACGCCGATCGACCCAGTCAAAGATCACCTTGTTTGTAGCCCCGCCCCGCAATATTAACACCACAACCCCGTCGGTTACATTACCAAATTGTTAACCACCGCTACCGCGTATCACTCCCCCACTATTAATTTCAATAGCAGATAATATAAACTTAACACAGTTACAGTATTCCAGGAAATATCTTTACGCGGCTCTATAACATTATTAGATACAAGAATTTACAATTATGAAAAAGGGATTTGCACTTTTTATTCTATCGTTACTCGCAACCGGCGTGTTTGCCCAGAAGGCTAAGCATATTGTATTAATTACAATTGATGGCTTCCGCCCGGACTTCTATCTTGATACTTCCTGGCACGCAACTCATCTGCAACAGATAGCTAAAAAGGGAGTGCAGGCGAAAGGCGTAAACAGTGTGTTCCCTTCTATGACCTACCCATCACATACGACCATCGTAACAGGCGTATGGCCGGTGAAACATGGCATTTACTACAATAACATGTTTGAACCGAACGGCCCTACCGGCAAAAACTACTGGAACGATAGCGCTATAAAAGTACCGACCATCTGGAGCGTTGCACAGCAAAAAGGCTTGAAGGTGGCAGCTTTGCTCTGGCCGGTTTCTGCGGATGCTCCGGTAATGTACAACATCCCCGACATCGGTGGTTTGGGTGATGCAGTAAGAGAGAAATATTCAAAGCCTGAAGGGTTCATCGCAACGCTGAAGAAAGATGTCTTCAACAACGCTTCGCGGATTGAATATGGAAAAGATCACAACGTTGCAGCTATCGCATCATACGTTATTAAAAAAGACCAGCCTAATCTGATGACCATCCACTTCTTCTCTGTGGACCATTATCAGCACGAACAGGGACGTCAGGGTGAGCGTGTAAGCGCAGCAGTAGCTGATGCCGACAGTAGTGTAGGCATTATCATCGACGCCCTGAAAGAGGCAGGTATCTGGGAAAACACAGTACTGATCGTTACCGGCGACCATGGCTTCCTTGACGTAAAAACAAGCATAAATCCCAATGTATGGTTAACGAAAGCAGGACTGATCACAGATGTGAAAAAAGATGACTGGAAAGCCCAGTTCAATTCCGTAGGAGGTTCCAGCTATCTATACCTGAAAGATAAAAACGACAGCAAAACATTAAAGCAGGTGAACGAGATCTTAGCTAATCTGCCTGCAGAAGAGAAAAAATACATCCGTATCATCGATCGTAAACAACTCGACAAAGTAGGTGGTAATCCTGAAGTGGCCTTCGCTCTCAGCGGCGAAAATAATGCCTCATTCGGTAACGCTATGACCGGCGATGCCATCAAACCTGGTAAAGGCGGCACACATGGTTATTATCCTGACTTCCGCGAAATACGTACCGGCTTTGTAGCCTGTGGCCCTGGCATAACAGAAGGTGGTGTCATTCCTGAAATGAACCTCCGTGATATCGCACCAGCACTGGCAAAACTGTTAGGCCTGTCACTGCCATCAGCAGAAGGCAAAATACCCGCTGGACTGCTATCAAAATAGTTCATACATCAGATGCCAACAAAGAAGGGCTGTGCTAATGCTTTGAGGCGCAGCCTTTCTCATTTACAACCCTTGAGGACCATAGTTTCATGTTGGGATAAGATAAATCGGAGTAAATAATCATTTTTCCTCATTTTCGCCCCGAAATAATCATTTTTCCTCATTTTTACCCAGAAATAATCGTTTTACAGTATTAAGTATTAGATTTACTGTAAACATGAGGATATGGATTTAAAACCAGCAGGCAGTCAATGGTTGAAGGAAAAATATAATATCTCTGGATATACATTGACACATTGCTCGTTTATTGGAAGCAATAACGCTATAGAAATTACTAACAGGGGAAATATTGAGCAGACATATACCAAAAAGTACGCACCTTCCGAAGATATGTCCGTAGCTCATTTGGAATTTTCATTGAAATATGATGATTTGAATCTGCCCTTCTTGGGGAAAGTATTTGAAAAGATTGAACGAGAGGATATAGAAAAATTTATTGAAGTATCCCCATCAGGGAAATATGCCAGAAGGATAGGTTTTTGGTTTGAGTTTTTAACTGGCAAACAGTTGAAAATAACAAAGCCAATAACCGGAAATTATATAGACCTGTTAGACAACAATAGATACATTACCGGTAATATTATTAAAGACCCTCGTTGGCGTATTAATAATAATTTGTTAGGTACAGCCGCGTTTTGTCCCGTCGTACGAAAAACAAATAAGCTTAAGGAATTACTCAAACAGGATATTACCGAAAAGATAGAACAGCTCAAAACAGAGTTCTCTTCAACCGTTTTCTACAGAGCTATCAATTATCTATACAGCAAAGAGACAAAATCTTCCTATGAAATAGAAAAAGAACAGCCTACTCCAGATAGAACAGAGAAGTTTGTAACTTTACTTATACAAGCCGGCGCAGAGGAAACGGAAAAATTACTGGATGAACAACGTCTGACACAATTACAAAATGCCATCGTAGATAGTAGGTTCGCAGCTGGTGGATTCAGAAATTTTCAAAACTACATCGGACAATCATTGCCGGGATACATAGATATGATCCATTACGTATGTCCGCCCCCGGCTTTTGTTCCTTCCCTGATGAGTGGCCTCGTGGATGTTTCTAATAGATCTACCGGTATACCGCCTGAAATCAGAGCCGCTATCATTTCCTTTGGCTTTGTTTTTATTCATCCGTTTGAGGACGGTAACGGAAGACTTCACCGGTTTTTAATTCATGATATATTAGTACATGATGGAGTTGTTCCTAAAGGCTTGATCATTCCGGTGTCGGCTCATATGCTGAATAATATACGTCAGTATGACTCCATACTTGAAAAATATTCCAAACCACTAATGCAACTGATAAAGTATAACAAGAATAAGGAAGGTGGAATTGAAGTCATAAACCCGCAGGAGGTTGAACCCTACTTCCGTTTCCCGGATTTGACTGACCATTGTGTCTATCTGGCTGAAACAATTTATGCAACGTTAAAAGAGGATATGCCGGAAGAATTACTATTCATACAAAGGTATGATGAAGTGAAACGAGCATTGCAAGATGTCGTGGACATGCCGGATCGGGATATTAATCTAATGATTTTGTTTTTACATCAAAATAAAGGCATATTCCCAAAACGCAGGAGATCACAATTCTCCAAATTAACAGATCAGGAAATTGAAAGAATGCAAACGGAATATCGAAAAATATTTGAGTTAGAATAGTTCTGATCTTAAGGATCTAACAATAAAAGTCGGGCCTCAGTTTATCACTGAGGCCCGACTTTTTTAAAGCAATACTATTCCGAATCCGTCCTGAACGGCGATGCAGGTAGTCCTGCTGAATTATACAAATTACACTCCGGTACATTCGCCCAGCCATAACGCACCGCTACAGGCTGGGACACCGATGCACTGTGTACAACGACTGTATTCCCCCTGATCTCCGCAGTAGCAGGTACAAACTTCTTATCTGCACCAGCTATTGTAAACCCGGATAGTGTCCCGTTATCTTTCGCACGAAGCCCTTTTGCGGTATGACTGAAGTTCAGCACTACATCATTACCATTAATCTTCTGAGACGCAAATAGTGGCCCTGAATACGCTATCTTCTGATGATAGGCCAATCCACAGGCAGCAATGCCTAATCGCTCGCCAACAGGTTGTTTATGGGTAGGATGAATATCGTTCGCATCCCCGCAATCTGTTGTCACGATCAGCGCAGTATTCTTCACCCGTTCTGATACCTTTAGCTGTGCTTCCCTGATCTCTGGCGTCATGTCCTTATACGGCGCGATCTGCACAATAAGGAAAGGGAAATCTCCCTGGCCAAAGTCAGTCCGCCAGTTCCGGATCATATTCGGAAGGATCACCTGATATTCCTTTGGCCAGTCCCGGTTTGCTTCGCCCTGGTACCAGGCTACTCCCTTAATGGCATAAGGGATCAATGGGGCGATCATACCGTTATAAAGACCGCTCATTAACTTACCGGCAGGCCGGTAACCTTCAACTGGCTTGTCATAGTTCTTTACCAGCTCTGCCAGTTGAGGATTGCCTTCCAGCGCAGGCTTACTTGTCCAATCTTCTGCAGGCGTACCTCCATAAGCGGAAAAGATAATACCTACAGGAATATTCAAACGTTTATACAGCTCCCTCGCAAAAAAATATCCTACAGCTGAGAAATCAGATACCGTCTGCGGAGAACAAACCGTCCACCGTTGCTGTACGTCTTCCACTTTCTCTGCAGCATATTTTAAAGGCACATAATACTCTCTGATCATCGGATAATTAGCAGCATCGCGCTCCTTCTCCCAATCGGTAATAGGTTGCTGTGGAGGTCTTGGTCCCAGTTGCCGCTCCATATTGGACTGGCCGCTGCACAACCACACTTCACCAACAAGAACGTCCTTGATCGATATCGTATTCTGTCCTGTAATGGTCATTTCCTGCGGAGTGGTAATGTATGGCATTGGCGCCAGTTTCACCATCCATTTGCCATTCTTTGCCACGGTAGAGACTACCTGTCCGTTAAACTTAACCACTACCTTCTCCCCTTCATCAGCACGGCCCCAAACCGGTACAGCCACTCCTTTCTGTAAGATCATATGATGCGAGAAAAGACTGCTGGGACGTACGGTAGCATCTGCAGCCGCAGTTATTGCGAACATCGAAAACGCTGTAACAAGATATTTCTTCATAACGAGCTTCATAACGCGTACGTTTATTTCACTAAAGTAGGATCATACAATTTTACATTTGCTTCATGCAGTTTATCAACAGGCATTTTCTCTACCTTACGATCATAAGTCATAAAGCCATTCACCTCTCCTTCAACATCTGTGGTCTGTGTATACACAGCGGCCGATAAACCTAAAGGGATCAACTGTTCGATCCTTTCAGTAAACGTTTTGTACTTCTTGAACATATCCTCTGATGTCTTGAACGACTGATACCCCCAGTTCTTGTTCTTCTGCCAGGTATGTCCTTCCAGCGGTAATCCCAGACCACCGAATTCACCCAGTACCAGGATCTGCTTCTGACCGAACAGGTCCGGACGTGGCATAGCAGGATGAGGATAGTTATGCAGGTCAATGATATGTCCTGTCGGATAGAAGTTACCACCACTGGCACTATTCACTAAGCGGGATGGGTCTTTCTTCTTTGTCCATTCAGTGATCTCTTCTGTTTTAAATTGTCCCCATGCCTCGTTGAATGGTATCCATACCACGATGCTCGGATAGTTATATAACGCATCTATGATAGCATTCCACTCTTTCCTGTAATAACCTTCCGATTCAGGTGTACGGTCCTTATCAGTAGCGTGGTCCAGTATTCCCGGACGATTTTCCCATCCGTTACCCCTGTCGCCACTAGGCATGTCCTGCCACAGCAACATGCCTGCTTTATCGCAGTAAGCATAGTAAGTAGCCGGTTCAACCTTGATATGTTTACGGATCATATTAAAGCCCATCTTCTTCAGCTGATCAACATCATAGATCATCGCTTCATATGTAGGCGGAGTATACAATCCGTCAGGCCACCAACCCTGGTCCAGCGGACCATATTGGAAAAGGAATTTATTATTCAGCAGCATACGCTGTATACCTTTGGCATCAGCAGCCATTGATATCTTACGCATAGCGAAATAACTTTTGATCTCATCCACCGGCTTGTTATTACGTACCAGCGTCACTTTCAGGTCATACAGGAAAGGTGTTGACGGCGACCATAATTTCTCATTGCTAAGTGCGATCTCCGCAGTCTCATTCGCAGCAATTTCCTTCTGTGCTACAACAGTCGGTCCTTCCATTACATCGATCTTCAGTTTATCACCTGCCTGCGCGTTCTCTATTGACGCAGCAACTGAGATAGTGTGTTTATCAATATCAGGCGTTTGTTTGGTAGCGCTGATATATGTTTTAGGAACAGCCTCTAACCATACCGTCTGCCATATACCTGTTACCGGTGTATACCAGATGCCTTCAGGATTAACAACCTGTTTACCTGCCGGCTGCGGACCTTCATCCGTTGGGTCCCACACACGTACAGTTATATCTTGTTTCGCTCCTTTCTTCAGGAACGGTGTGATGTTTATTGAAAAAGGATCATATCCGCCTTCATGTTTACCAGCACTCTTTCCGTTTACGAAAACTTCGGTCTGCCAGTCAACAGCACCAAAGTGCAGTAAGATGTCTTTATTCTTCATGGTAGATGGAATACTGATGGTATTCTTATACCACAGCAGACTATCTTTCCCAACGGTGCGGCCAACACCTGATATGGCCGATTCTACGGCAAAAGGCACCAGGATGCTGCCTTCATAAGCAGAAGGCTCAGTCTGCGCTTTTGGCGTAATAGCATAACTCCAGAGACCATTTAAATTTATCCAGTTATTACTTCTGACCAGCAAAGGACGTGGATATTCAGGCAGTGGGGCTTTCGGGTCAACCTTCTCAGCCCATTGGGTTACAATTTTGTCCTTAATAAGATGCCACTGCGTTCCCTGGGCGCTTGCAGCAGATGCAATGCCAAGAGATACAACGAAACAGGATAATACTTTCTTCATGTAATTCGATTGTAAGATTTCGATTGTTAGAAGCTTGAATTTACTCAAATGTTTTTTAAATCTATAGTGGTTCTTCCGGGGAATTTACCGGTACTGTTTTATATCTTAGGGCAAACATCGCAATAAGATCATGTACCGGTTCCTCATTTTATTCCTGCTTCTTCCTGCATTGGCATTTTCACAGCACGACCGTAAACTTGAAAAAGGCCTGCGTGAGCTCATTAAAGGTTTCAACGGCGATATAGGCATCTATGTCAAAAACCTCAAAACAGGCCGTTATGCAGGTATCAATGAAGACACGATCTTTCCTACAGCAAGCATCGTGAAAGTCCCTATCCTGGTAGGCGTGTTCGATAAGATAGAGAAAGGCGAACTGAAGTATCATCAGCCTCTTATTTACCGTGACTCCATCAAATACGGCGGCTCCGGCATCATGCAGTTCTTCAAAGACAGCACGGAAACAGAATTGAGTGTATTATTGGCATTGATGATGTCATATAGCGACAATACCTCCTCCTTATGGAACCAGGCATTAGCTGGCGGCGGACAGCGCATCAATGAGCTGATGGAACAATATGGCTTCTCCGTAACCCGCGTCAATTCACGTACGCCGGGACGTGCAGAAATAAGGAATATATATGGTTGGGGAATGACCACTCCACACGAGATGGCCGACTTAGTAGCGAAGATCCGTAAAGGAGAGATCATCAGTAAGGCAGCTTCTGAGCGTATGTACCGTCTTATGACACATGGCTATTACGATGAAACGGGCCTCTCCCAGATCCCTCCTTTTGTACAGGCAGCACATAAAACAGGCTCTGTCGACGCATCGAGGTCGGAAGTGTTGCTGGTAAATGCACCACACGGCGATTACGTATTTTATGTAGGCACTAAGAATAATAAAGACCAACGCTGGACAGACGAAAATGAAGCAGAAAACCTGATCAGGAAGATCTCCAAATATTTGTGGGAGTATTATGAGCATTAGGACGTAAAAAAAGGGCTAGCATATTTGCCCTAAAACGCCTCATTCAGCCCCAGAAAGAACCCTCTGGCCCCATACTTACCCCAGGCATAATCGAGGCAAAGATTCGTACGCGTATACTTGTTAAACAGTATCCGCAGCCCCGCTCCTCCTCCCGGTCGGAATACCTGGAACAGTTTTGTACCTAATTCATCACTGGCAGTCTGTAAATGGAAAAACGCCACACCACTCACGAAATTATTCCTCAGTATCGGGAAACGGTATTCCACCTCTGAGTAGTTATAATTCTCTCCCTTAAAATACTGCACCACATATCCGCGGCCACTACGGGAACCGGGATCTTTCGCGGTCCCTGGCAATTCAAGATAGGGCAGCGCACCGTTGATGAGATACGATCCCCAGTTCCAGAACGCCACGACATGTGCCGGATTGCGTGTAGAAAGGCTAACATACTTTCTGAAATCCGTCGTAAACTGTAAAGCATTCCTTGTACTCCCCATCCAGGTCTGATTGGTACGGAAGCCCGCATCTATGTAGACGCCTTTGTAAGCGCGGTTCTGATTATCCCGTGTCGTATACTGGACATTAAACAAAAGACCATTCGCCATATAATGATCTCTTGGAAATCCGTGCCTGTCACTGTAGATGTTAAACGGTGTAAGATCTGTAGTAGTATCCTTACTATGAAGTTTGCGCCTTATATCAAACGATACTCCCAGGCCAACAAAGAGGTTCTTACTGACTTCCTTATATACTTTCTCTCTGAAATTATAAAGCTGTCCATGGATTGCACGCCCTTTACGTCCTGCATTAGCCAGTACCCTGTCCGCTTCGTCCTTTCCTCCTTCATTGGCAATCCCTAACCCATAGTCCGGCGTCACTGTTTTGGCAGCTATCAATGTACCCTGCAGGTTCCATTTATTACCCGGTGTGTAGACATTATGAGATATATAGAAATACATGATCCCCTTCGTAGTAATGGAAGCAGATGTAGCTGCAACTGAAAGCAGGGTTTTAGGGTCGCCGCCCAGCTTCTTCCCTGCAACGGCCTTGATCCCGATCTGTGAACCTATACTGGGGTTAGAAGCCACATTCGGAATGATAATAATGCCGGAACGTGTCTTTGCCGGTCCGGGCGGTCTCTTCGGATGTAAAATATATCTGGCCAGGTCGCCCAGGTCGAACTGTCCATATAGGTTCTCTCCCATTGGCCTGTCCCGCTTAATCTCTGAAGTATCCCTTTTCAAAGTGTCCGCAGGGGTTTGCACCTGACCATAGACTGTCCCGCTTATAATTACGAAAGACGTCAATAGCAAGATCCGCCACAGCACTTTAATGTGTCTATTCATTCGGATGTAATCTCCTTTACGGTTTAACAAAGCTTGAGTTTTTGTTTGTCTACATTTATCAACAAAACAAATTTCAAACCAACAATATCAATACATCCGTCCGGTGCCGCGCTCGCTAATTATTACCACGCGTCCAGTTACTCAAGATTTCGGACGCTGTCGATTTCTTATAATCTCCTCCGCCCATTCAAAAATTCCTACATAGCCCTCATTTAAATGCCTCTCCAGGAATTCAGCTAATGAACTGGTATAGTATAAACGGTCACCCCCATCGGGATGATAAATGATATAATTATTACGGTTATTTTTATCAATACTTACAACCCATACTTCATAAAAGAGAGCAAAATCAGCAAACGGAAATTCCCATGGCCCTTTCCATCGCTCCTCAGGCGCGTCAGGATCATCGTCTTTTCTTGTAATTTCTTCCAGTGTGATGATCCGGAACGCGTCAACGTTCCTTGTAGTTCCATTACAGAAAGAATAGAATTTTCTGAAATCGTCTGGTAAAGCTGCTCCTAATTTTCTTTCCACCTGTTCAATAACATCGTCAGACACCGGAGGCAGCAATTCAAATGATTCCTTAACATCCCCTCTCCGCATCCTTTCCATAATGTCTTCTATCCTTAATATTTTATCCATAACAGATAATATTTTATACAATTTTCAGATCATACCTTCTCTCCACCAACTTCTTATCAAACGCATCCGACTTCTTTTCTTCAGTCAGCCGAAAACCATAACGTAAATACAACCCGATCGCTTCTTCCTGCTCATTGGTCGTCCATAAATATGCCCTGGTAACACCACGCTCTTTCATGAAACTAATAAATTCTTCCATCAGTTTCTTACCAAGCCCTATTCCCCGGTACTCCGGTAAGAAGATAAAGTAACGCAATTGTATACTGTCTTCTCTTCCAAATGCCATCAGGAAACCAATGATCTTTCCCTCATGCTCACATACCCATATCCGGTCTTTAGTAGCATCATACTGATGGGCAAACTCACCCAATCCGTCCAGCACATAACCTTCGAAATTAAATCCGTACCCCCGTTCCTTAGCATACAATATCCCATGCAGATAGGCGACATAGCCCAGATCTCCCGGTAACAGCTCATTGCGTAGCCTGATCTCATTTAAACTCACCTTAGTTGTCATAGCATTCTCTCTATTTATGTTGTAATATGTCCATTATCGATTTCATATGATTCACCAGCTCTTCCTGTTTACGCACAGGCAAATTGCTGATCAGTTCATTTATCTGTTCATCAGATGCTTTATTAAGTGTTTTAAACACCTTCAATCCTTTTCCTGTAAGGGAAATAAGTGTAGCCCGCGCATCCTCTTCTGACGGGGTTTTGCAGATTAATCCGTCCTTTTCCAGCTTCTTCAGTAAACGGCTCAGATAACTCTTATCAATGTGCATCGCCGTCATGATCTGGGAAGCCTGCACACTTTTACCAATGTGTATCTCATATAAGGTACGCACCTCGGACAGCGAATACTCACTGTCAAGTAAATGTGCATCCAGCAGCCCGATAATGTCAGTGTAGAAACGGTTAAACGCACGGATCTCCTGGACAGCTGTTTTAGTGTCTCTCATTTTTCCTCATTTAAGTTTACCAGTGAATCGTAGTGCGAATATAAATAAATGGTGGACAAAGTCCACTATTTATTAAGAAATATTTTCAGGGGAGATCATCAATACAAACAAGATAACAAATACAGCTTTCATTTACAGGTGTCTCATAGATCAGCAGGTGCAAGAACCTATGCCTCGCACCTGCCGGATATTAAGGGTTACGGACGATAATTATAACGTATCGTGATGCCATATGTCCGCTGATCACCAAGCACCGCTGCATAGTGACCTGCATTGCCTGCCGCCGGCAGCAATTGCTCATAATAATCTTCGTCCAGGATGTTACGTCCCCATACAAATACCGACAAACCATTGAATGCACGGAAACCTAACCGACCATTCAACAAAGTGTAACCGTCGATATTCAGGTACTGTGAAGGCGACGGACTGGATGAAAAAGAAGACCGGTAGTAAGTGTCAAAAGCCACAAAGAAAGTAGCGCTCTGACCAATGATCACCCGGGGATTTGATGTTAACTCACCACCCAGTGAACCTGCCCATTTCGAAATACCCGGTAGTTTTCCTCCGGAGATATCTTTAAACGCTGATGGACCTCCGGTTTCCTCCAGCGGCACTGGTGCATTGGTAAAAGATACATACTTGCCATCCGTATACGCCAGTGCGCCATATAATGTAAGATGTCTGAACCTTAAGTTACCGTCCAGCTCTGCTCCCAGTACCCGCACCTTTTCAGCGTTGGCCAGATAGCCACGGTTCACGCCCACTTCGGCCGTCTGTACCTGTGTCTGATAATCTTTGATATCCGTCTTGTGGAATACCAGGTTCAAGGTAGAATTACCGGTAGGCGTTGTTTTTACACCCACCTCAATATGATGCACAGACTCCGGTTTGATCCTGGCCAGATCGGTCAGCACCTTACCTCCCGCTGTTGGCAGCCCGCCCAGGTTAACGCCGATAGGCTTATAGCTGGTGGAATAAGTAGCAAACGCATTCACGTTTTTAGTCGGCTTATAGGCCAGTGTCAATTGTCCGGATAAATTACTTTCATCCACATCTGCCGTAAAGGCCTGATTGGTATACACAATATTCTTCAATGCGATCAGATCAGGATCATCTGTCTGTAAACCGCCATAGGTCTTACGATCATAGTCCACTTCTTTCTTGTCATAGTTGAACCGCAATCCGGGCAACACATGCAATTGATTGGTGATCGCCCAGTCCAGTTGTCCGAACACCGCTCCTCCAAATGTTTTCAGCCTGGACCTCGTCTTGATGCCATACCCTTCAAACAAACCCGGCGTTCTCCATAATTCGCTGGTGGAATTCTGTGAGAAACGCCATTGGTCAGCGCCTGATTCCTCTATATGTTCAGGATCAGTTTTTAAGTCCTGCCAGATGCCAAAAACACCGATCACACCACTCAGACTTGAGGTCAGGTCACCTGCATAACGCACTTCCTGTGTCCATTGCTTATGCTTTGAAGTAGCCTGCGAAAGCGATAATACCGACAAACCCGTAAAGTCCCTGTCATTCGATGGGTCCCAGTTCCAGTAACGCCAGGCCGTAGTAGAGGTCAGGGTACCACCGCCTATCTTCGCATCTATATTGAGTGAAACACCTCCCAACTCATTACCTGAACGCCAGGGCGTATTATGATCCACCAGCCTGTCAAACGCGTTCAGACTTGGCAGCTTGTAATTCAGGTCTGCGATGATCTGGCTAAACTGCCTGTACGCCGGACGTAAAGTCGGCGCCACACCTGCCACCACCTGCGCATAACCCTCCGGATGCTGTTCGGAAACATCACCCGACAAAGTGATCTTCACTCTGTCCGTAGGCGTAAACAGCAACTGGCCCCGCAGTCCCAGGTTGTTGAGGTCATTAATGTGTTTCTCTGTTACAACATTGTAGATAACGCCATCCCGCTGCGTACCTGAAAATGACAGTTTTGCGGCCAGTTTCTTAGTTAACGGGCCTGTTACCGAAGCTTTCGCCTGTATATATCCGAAATTGCCGTAGCTAACCTCAAAATTGGCTCCTGTTTCAAAGCTGGGCGCTTTCGTGGTAATGTTAAAAGCCCCTGCCGTTGTATTCTTACCAAACAGCGTTCCCTGTGGGCCACGTAATACCTCTATCTGCTCTACATCTATGAAATCGAGCGTAGTTGCCGCCGGACGCGCAAAATACACGCCGTCCACATAGAAGCCTACTCCCGGATCAATGCCATCATTGGTTAGCCCGAACGTAGAACCCAGTCCGCGGATGTTTAGTGTCGTATTCCTCGGATTGGAAGAATACAACTGCACCGTAGGCACCAGCTCTTTCAACCGGTTTACGTTGAATGCGCCTGCATCTGCAATCAATGGGCCGCCCACTACAGAAATAGGAATGGGAACGTTTTGCGCTGTTTCTATACGACGCCTGGAAGTGATCACCACCTCGGACAGGCTGTTGTCATTCTCCAATGCAATGGCCAGTGGGGCTGCAGGCCAGGAAGTAACGCGGATCTCCTGTAGCTTATGACCTACAGAGCTAATTACCAGTGTAAAAGGAGGTTCCCTACGTGGAATAATGCTGAACTGACCACTGGTGTCGGCCACGGCATGGTTTCTGGTACCTTTTACAACTACAGTCGCTCCTACCAGAGGTTCTCCTGCATCGTTCTTTATTCCCCCCACCACCGTTTTCTGGGCAGATGCTGCTATAGCCCATAACACCGGTATAAGAAAAAGTAAGACTTTTCTCATCATTATAATATTTAACGTTTAAAAAAAAGACATGCAAAGGTTAACATGCAGAAAGCTGCACGTCTGTGTTCTGTTCGCGGTGGTGGTAAATTGCTACAGTCTACTAGATTTGTAGACAAATATATAATTACTTCTTAACAATGAAAATCTTTAGGGCTTTTTTTATAAATAATAAAGGCGCCTCACACAAGCGGGCGCCTCGTATTATTAGTAAATATGCGTCTTTCAGGGCCTCTGCCAGAATATCTTATTGTTGTTCGTATGATAAGTGATCACCTCATAATTACCATGTACGCCCGTTTCAAACATATCCGCCGCAGGATCGGTACTCGCTACCGGCAACAACTCCACATACCTGATCACTTTACCACCGGTACGTGTCTGCGAATTGTATTCACTGCCCACAGGACAGATCATCCGGTATAAATGTTCCGCCATAAACGTATAGAGATAATCTTCCTTTTTCGTCGGCGTCCCGTGATAGTTGGCCGTAGCATTAAGGAACATCGGGCGCCCGTCTATCAGCCGTTCCCTCACCTCCTCAATACTTAACAAATTCCCCTTTTCATCCTTTACATAGGCATTGTCCTGCGGGTCCATATAGATCCACTTTTTGAGCGAGTCGATATAAACAGCATTGATAACATGACCACCCTGGGCCTCCGGATACAGGTTAGAAAAACAGATCACACTCCTCGATTTAAAGCCCATTGACAGGAAGATCTCATTCATAGCGATGGATAACGGATAACACCCCTGCCCCGCTTTCTTCTCCTTGTAATTATTGATGATGTACTGTGCAGTAAGTACTGGCAGGTTTCTTACATCTTCATGCGGCACCTGGTTATGGAACCATTCCAGCAAACGGATGGCCCGTTGTACCTCGCTGCCCTTCCCTGCCACTGAATCAAGGTGATAGGTTTTACGTAATGCCACCAGTTGGGAATCAGCAGCTGACTGGTAAGTGAACGCAGGAAAATGCTGCCTTTGCAACGTGTCATAAGCCGTTGTCTTCTTCAGGTCAATAACAAATTTCACATTGCCCGATGTCTGGCCCTTTGCAGAAAGTACAACAGCAAACAAGACACCAAATAAAATACTGAGAGATTTCATAAATTAAAAATGATTGATCTTATTGATAACCGGACCGCCCGCAAATAAACGAAGTCAATTCGCAAGCTTCTGGTATTTTAGACCAACTTGAGGTTTATTGCCCTTAACAGGCCTTTTAAGCCCGTATTACATTTTAGCGGCAGGAATTATACTGCTGACGGATATAAACGGCGTATTGGCCGGAAAACAGCTTATAAACGCTAAAGAATATGCAACTTGCAGTCATGAATGTAAAACTGAGAAGCAACTGGCAACTGGTAATAATTCATCTCCTGTTCTGGCTTGTTTATGTTTTGTACCAGGCCGTCAGTTACAACTGGGAGAATACCGACAGCCTCGATTTTGTACTTCCTCCGCAAGTGCTGGTCGTCAGTATACCTGTAACCATCATTGCGGCATACCTGAACTTATATGTACTGTTGCCTTTATTTTACTACCGGCGGCAATATATCAGGTATGCTTTCGCAATATTACTACTGCTCCTGCTGAGTGGTTTGTCCATGAGATACCTTACCCACACCTACATCCTCCCCTGGGAAAAGTTGCATAACCCCGTCAGGTACGCACAGGAAAATAAACACTTCTGGATACCCGTACGCATCCTGCGGATGGCATTGCAAACCTATCCCGTTATTGCTTTCACCACCTTACTGCAACTGATGTATAGGGCATTCCACCAAGAGAAGGATCTGAGGGAACTGGAAAAAGAAAAATACTCAGCAGAAATTGCTTTTTTAAAAGCGCAGATCAATCCTCATTTCTTCTTCAATACACTTAACAGCTTATACGCATTAACACTGAAAGGCTCTGACCTTGCATCTAAAGTGGTGCTACACCTCTCACAGCTCATGCGCTATATGATCTACGATGCAGGTGCAGACAAAGTATTGCTGAAGCACGACATTGACCATATCGGAAATTATATCAAAATAGAACAGATGCGCTTTGCCGACAGACTGGACCTCTCCTTTAACTATTCAGGAGATATTGAGCACAAGATGATTGCGCCCCTGTTATTGCTTCCTCTTGTGGAAAACGCCTTTAAACACGGTATAGAAGAAGATGCAGGCTGGGTCACCATACACTTAAAGGTTACAGGTAACCGCCTTTTCCTCAAAGTGGAAAACAGCTATCCGAAGAACATTAAAACAAGCGGAAATGGTTTAGGCCTCAGAAATGTAAAAAGACGGCTGGAACTGATCTATCCCGGCCAGTACCAGTTACAGCTGAACAGAACAGAAGAATCATTTGAAGCAGATCTTAAAATCAACTTATGAACAGAATCAATTGCATTGTTGCAGATGATGAGGAACTTGCAAGGGGAATCATAGAAAGTTATATCGCTAAACTGCCACAGCTGCACCTGGTTGCCTCATGCTCAAACGGGACAGAGGTTTACAATACGTTAAAGGAAAAGGCAGCACACCTGTTGTTCCTCGATATCAAAATGCCTCAACTGACAGGCATTGAGCTGCTGCGTACCTTAAAAAACCCGCCGCTGGTAGTCATGACCACCGCCTATAGTGAATTTGCACTGGAAGTATATGAACTGAACGTCATTGACTATTTACTCAAACCTATATCCTTCGAACGATTTCTGAAGGCCATCAATAAGTACGAAAACATCACGAACCCTTCCGGCAGAACATTGATCGCAAATAGCATTGAAGAACCCGAACATGAGTCACAGACTTTTATCTATGTCAGATCAGACAAGAAAATGGTCAGGCTGCTCATAAAGGATATCCTGTATATTAAAGGGTTAAAGGACTATGTACAGCTGTATACCGTTGATAAAACGATCATCACTTACCAGACGCTCACCTACCTTGAAGAAAAGCTTCCTGCCAATCGCTTTATGCGGATACACCGGTCTTTTATCATCTCCCTTGACCACATCAGTGCCTTTTCCGCTACGCAGATAGATCTGGGAAAGCACAGCATTCCCATCGGTAATTCCTACAGCAAAGAAGTACTGAAGAAGCTACAGACCTAAGCAGTAAATAAATGATCGCAGATCAGCATTCAGAATAATCGGAAGAGAACTTACCATTGACAGCATACAACTTGTCAATCCTGATCTCTGTCTGGTCGTCCAGCTTTAACCATTGTTGGCCGTCCCGTTCAAAAATGCTTTCGATAAAACCGTTGGCACGGGTAACACCGTTATCGTCATAAAGAATACCCGCTTTTTGTTTATTCTCAAACAGCTCTTTTACTATAGGATAAAAGGTTCCGCCTGTGGGGATGGTATCTTTCTTGTCCATGGCTAGTCGTTTTAGTTCCACAAAGTTACAGCTTGCCCCGTTCATTTACAATGACCGTAAAAGCAGCGGGCGCCTCCTTACCGGAAGCGCCCGCTGCGTGAATATCCTGGTTGTATTATATGTGCTGTTCTTTCGCCCACTCGTCAAACGCCTTGTAAAACTGTTTCGGCTGTTCTATCCATGGAAAATGTCCGGAACTCTTAATAATTACCAGGCGGGAAGTAGAGATACGCTCGTGGATCCTTTTTGCCTCCGATTCTGGTCCACAGATAAAATCTTCATCCCCCACAAAAACAAGTACCGGCACAGTGATATTATGCAGGTCGTTCAACAGGTTCTTGCTTTTGAAAATATTAGACGCACTGGTATATTGCCATGCTTCTGCACTCACTTTAACGGGCGGCAAACTTGCTCCTATTTTTGGATTGGTAAAATATAAAGGCAGAATAACGTGTACAAATTCTTCAATACTACGGTCCTTCACACCGTCCTGACCTAAGAATGCGGCCTTTGCTGTCGCAAATTCCGGACCTGTCTTACCGTTGATGATCTTCATCATTTCAGCAGTATGCACACTATCATACCTGGCCATTGCATCAAGCGCAATGATACCATTCAGATTAGCGTTATGCTGGGAGCCATAGTTAAGTACCTGGAATCCGCCACCGGAATGCCCGGTCAGCCATACCTTCGACTGTCCCAGGTATACCCTGAGAGAATCCATATCATTCACGAGGTCCTGGTCTGTATACTTAGTAGAATCTTCGGGACCGGACGACAAACCACTCTTACGGGTATCATAATACACCATTGTAAAATGCTTCTCAAATGGAACCAGTGAGCGCATATAGTCCACATGCGCACCCC
Source organism: Chitinophaga sp. S165 (assembly GCF_003182155.1). Classification (GTDB taxonomy): domain Bacteria; phylum Bacteroidota; class Bacteroidia; order Chitinophagales; family Chitinophagaceae; genus Chitinophaga. The sequence goes on along the minus strand of NZ_QGTG01000006.1, from coordinate 331,135 downwards.
ATCCCGGAGAAGGCACCAGACAAACAGGCCCTTTACCTGCAACATAATAATGCATCCTGATACCATTGACATCTGCGAAATGTTCTCCTGCCGTAAGCTTTCGCTGACCGAACGCGTAGCTGGCGGAAAAGAACAATATCAAAAGACAACATGCCATCTTAGTGAAAGTAGAAAAATAGCGGGTAACATTCACTGTACACTGACGCCTTGCAACCATTGTGTTGCCGGCAATAGACTTAATCATTTGTTAAAACTTTTGTTTACTATAAAGTTGACCCGCAAAACTACCGAAACACCGTAAATAAATGATGTACCAGCGTATCCCCAAATGTGGGGACCAGCTGCAAAAAAGGGCCGCTGTAACAGCGGCCCTTCAGCATTTCAGGTAGTTATAGATATTAATCTGATAGCGATAGTTTTTATCAATATAAAGCTGCTGCAGCCTGTTGGTCTTTGGTAGACAATACAGTAGCGCCGCTGCCACACTGACCACCATTCATCAGAGATGAAGCATCGGTACCGCCTACACCCGGAACCGCTGTAGCACTGGATTCGCCAATCGAAGACCAGTTGGTATGCCTGAACGAAACGTTATGTCCCATTTCATGACAGATGGTGCGTGCACGCTGTGCAAAACTGTTACCAGCTATTAAATTCTTATTGATCCTGATAGTACCTCCTGCTCTTCCTCCGGAAGGGAAAGTACCTGAACCGCAAACGCCGGATCCCAGGTTACTGTTGATGATCAGTACATCATAAGTACCGGAAGTAGAGATCGTCCAGTTGATGTTACAATTTGCAACAGCATTCCACTGGGCAATAGCGGAATTGATCTCCGACGTCATAGAAGTCATAGAAGCATCAATCCTCAAACGTATATTCGTCACGTTAGCTGCGGATACCAGGCTTCCTGTATAAAACTGTTCTGTTTTAACTTTAGCGCTGGGAACCTCCATGTTCTTAGGGAATACAATATCTCCTTCTGCAATAAATTCGTTTTCATTCTCCACTACCTGGTCTGCAGGAAATCCCAGGTCGCTGATGTAAGCCCGTACTTTTTTGGCGTTATCATATTCTGTTTGTGGGTCGCCTGGGCCATCGGCAGATTTTTTACAGGCCGCTAGGGAAAAAGTCAATAGCAAAACAAGGGGGAAAAGCATGTTTTTCATGTTTCATTTGGGTTTTTAGTGAAAGATTAGGGTAATCAATAAATGCGGTATACTATAGTGCTCTCAGTAGTACACAATACAGGTTTAAAAAAGATTTAGATTTTGGTTGACGACAGATCTGGATTTAACAATTATACAACAATTTTGTACCGGTAAAAAAATTTTAATTCACCCGCTGTGGTACCATCTCAGCGAAAATTATTACAGGGCATTCCTTTTAAAAACATCATCCATCAATATGGGTCTGACAAAACACAATAGGACCCCGTAGGGGTCCACATGTTTGTAGCCGGAGGTGTAAACCCCGGGGAACGAAATACGTAACGCGGGAATCAAATACGTAACCCGTTCCGTATTCATTCGTTTCCCGGGGGTTTACACCAGCAACGCACCTCCGTCAACCGTAATAACCTGTCCTGTGGCAAACTGTTGCTTCATCATGTAAATGAATGTCTGTGCAATATCTTCAGCTTCACCCACGCGTTTCAGCAACAACGCTTCTCCCACGGAAGTATACAGGTTTTCGCGATCTTCTGCGGACATGCTGTTCCACAGGTTAGTCCTGATCACGCCCGGAGACACCTGGTTCACACGGATAGGCGCCAGTTCAACAGCCATCGCCCTTGTAAAACCTTCCATTGCACCACAGATGCTGGCCGCTATTCCCCATCCTGTATTAGGCCGTGGACTGGCAATACCACCTGTAAGATTGATAGATCCTCCTTCCCTGATATAAGGCGCACCGTATTTAATTGCCGCCAGCACACCCCAGTAACGCAGGTTGAAAAAGGAATGTGCGTCCGCCAGTACCAGGTCGCTGATCTTGTTCAGCGTCAGATTTTCACCGGCAGTATATACCAGGTGATCAAAATACCCTGCCTGTTCGAAGAAGTTTTTAATGTTCTGCTCATTTGACAAGTCGACGGCATAACCTTCACTGCCTGCTGGCAACCTGGTCAATGCCTCATTTATACGCTGCTGATTGCCCGATACGATCACCACCTTCGCCCCTTCTGCTGCCGCTGCTATGGCGGTTGCCAATCCCAGTCCGGAGCTTGCGCCTAATACGATTACCCTTTTACCCGTTAATGCCGTTTTGTTCATTTGATTTTCCATGATTCGTTGTTTTGACAGGTCAAAGGTCGGATGCCTGTCACGGGCACCATTTAACAAATGGTAAAAAACGTTTTTCCTGTTATCAATTCCGATATTTGTTATATGGACAATCAGCTGCTCAATCATCTGCAATTGGGGAAGGTACTGCCGCAAGAAGATCAGGCCGTGATCCTGGATACTTTTGAATACAGGACGTATAAAGAAGGCGAAACGCTATTTCAGTCCGATCATATTTGCCGGCAACTGTTCTTTGTATGTAATGGCGTGCTCCGGATCCTGATGCAAAATGAAAACGGCACAGAAGTAACACATTACTTTCTCAGCGAGAACCGTTTCTGTACTATCCTGAACAGCTTCCTTAACCAGGTGGTGGCCGCAGAAACTATTCAGGCTGCCTGCGATACGGAGGTAATGTATATTGACAGGGCAGCACTGATGGACCTGTATGCCCGGTATCCGGCACTGAAAGCCGCCATAGAACAGTCCATACAAAAGACACTGCTGGAGAAAATAAATACCCGTAATGCCTATCTGGGATATGATTCCAGTGAGAGATACCAGCTTTTCATTGAACGGCAGCCTGAAATAGCCAGGAGGGTACAATTGGGCGACATAGCCTCCTACCTGGGCATTACACGCCAGTCGCTCAGCCGCATCAGGAGGAAACAGTAACCCCATTTGTCCCTTCCGGACGTCCGCTCATCTAAAATGAAATGTTAATATTTCCCCCATTCTTGCTTATGTTTCACACCTGCCTTAGATTGGTACTGAAATGAACACCAAAAACCTCTTCCTGAAAACAGCCCTGTTTGTGGTATTGGTCCTGCTGACGGGGATAACCCAGGCGCAGGTCCGTACAATCTACGGAACAGTATACGAACGGACAGCCCGTTACGGGATGCCGTACGTAAGCGTAATAGGATCTTCCGGAGCCGGCTCTGTCACAGATTCCGCCGGCCGTTACAGTATTAAACTCGCGGTTACAGATTCCATCAGCTTCTCTTACCAGGGTAAGGCCACGATGAAGATCCCTGTCAAAGAAGTGCCGCTTAACCGTCCCTTCGACATGAGCCTTCACGTGGATGTTACTACGCTTCCGACCGTTATAGTAGAGGAAAAAAGGAGAAGTTACCAGCTGGACTCAATAGCCAATCGTGAAGAATACCGGAAGGTATTTGACTTCGCTCCGGAATACATTTCTTCCGCAGGCGGCGGTGTAGGCGTTAACCTGGATGCCTTGCTGAGTATGAGGAAGATCAAACGCATGGAGCACTTCAGGGAACAACTTGTACAACTGGAACAACAGAAATATGTCGACTACCGGTTCAATAAAACACTGGTACAAAAACTAACTGGCATGCAATCGCCCGCCCTGGATAGTTTTATGGTACAATACCGCCCCAGCTATGAAATGATCCTCAGTTTTGAAACACAATATGAATACTACAAATACATCCGCGAATCAGGCAGCTTTTTCCAGGAAGTATGGAAACAGGATCATCCTAATTAGGTGTAACTTGCAATGATCATTTCATCATTACATGAAACTAATACTCAAAGATGCTGCGTCAGGTGGTAATCTCCTGTTGTTTAAAAACGAGGACGACTTTGCCCGCCTGTACTATGGCCGCGACAGGGATAACAAATACTTTACCATTGCCTGGAATACCGGCAAAACGCAGACTGTCACCATCGATGGTACTGAACATACGTTCAAACCCAATACTATCCTGCCACTGATGTTCAATCAGAGCTTTCATTTCGAGCATACGTCAGATATTGTGGCATGGCAGTTCAACCGTGAGTTCTATTGCATTGTCGATCATGACAGGGAAGTAAGTTGTGTTGGATTCCTCTTTGGGATGAACAATATCTTTATTACGCTGGATCCCGTAACACAACAAAGGATGGAGCTGATGCTGGGTATTTTTGTGCTGGAAATGAACACTGCGGATAATATCCAGAACGATATGCTGCTCATGTTGCTCAAGAGGCTTATTATTACACTGACGCAGCTGGCTATGACAGAGTACATCCCCGATAACAAACTACAACAGGACAGTCGTTTTCACATCATCAGGAAATTTGGGTTGCTGGTGGAAGAGCACTTCAGAACAGAACATTCCGTAAGTTATTACGCACAGCTGTTAAATAAATCGCCCAAGACATTGTCGAATCTCTTCGCCCTCTTTGATCAGAAAACACCTACACAAATGATCCAGGAAAGGATCATTATTGAAGCGAAAAGACTGTTACGTTTTACCAACAAATCCACTAAACAGATCACTTTTGAACTGGGTTTTGAAGACCCGGCTTATTTCTCCAACTTCTTCAAGAAACATACCAGCGCAGCACCACTTGAATTCAGGAATGCAAAGGCCAAAGAGGTATAAAATAGGTCCGCATGAAGAACATGTAGACATCAGGATCAATGTCACTTCTTGTTCACGTTATAGAAAGGAATGGAAATAAAGCCTTTTAATATATAGCGGATACTCACTATATTTATATAACAAAAAGGGACTCAAGAATCTATCGAATATGAAATGGCTTAAGAACCTCCTTGCCAGGTTATACGCTGCTTACGCATTGATCCTGTTTATCTGCACTATGCTGATCATGCTGTTGCCCATGTGGCTGGTATCGCTGCTTCCATCTCCCCGGAATATCCGTTATTTTATGGCCTTAGGCCGCGGCTGGATGCACGTTTATATGCCACTGATATTTTGCCCTGTGCGCAGAAAGGGATTGGAATACTTCAAATCAGGCGAACCTTATATCATCGTCTGCAACCATAACTCTATGGTGGACATTCCTGCCACTACCTATGCCATACCTGCCGGCAGCAAAAGTCTTGCGAAAAAGGAAATGGCTAAAATTCCTATCTGGGGCATTATGTACAAAGTAGGGTCGGTACTGGTAGACAGACATGATCCCGAAAGCCGCAGACAAAGCGTACTGGAAATGAAAGAGGTATTACGGGAAGGCGTACACATGTTGTTATATCCGGAAGGCACCCGTAACAAAACGGATGATCCGCTGAAGTCATTTTATGACGGCGCTTTTAACCTGGCCGTTGAAACAGGTAAACCGATACTGCCGGCTGTTATTTTCAATACCCGCAAGATCCTTCCTCCCGGCAAAATATTCTACGCCCTGCCGCACACGATAGACGTTCATTTTTTGGCGCCGATACGTACCGAAGGACTTAGCCCGGAAGATGTGGAATCGTTGAAGGAAAGGGTCTATAAAACGATGTGGGAGCATATTGAGCGCAACTGGTAATCCGCTTGTTCTCTTCCATAAAAGAAGATTGCCAAACAATTAACCATTTACTTATCAATCAGTTAATCATTTGGCAATCCTGCTTTTACTTAAAATATCGTGTCAAAATAGTATTAGCTCATCATTCCGTCAGCCTCGCTACAAATCATAGAACGTTCGCGATCGGTTAATACGGAGGTCTCGAAGGATACCCGATTTCGGACTGATCGTGATGCTGAACTGACGGTAAGTACCGATCGGGATCAGGTTGATCGACATCTGCCAGCAGTGCAGGTCACGTGAAATGTACACGTTCGTATATGCCAGCTTATTCTCAATGAAATTATAACCACTGTTCACCCCGATCTTCCATTTTGGCGTCAGGCTGAAGTCACCATTGAAACTTAGGTACTGGTTAAAGCTAACCACTACACCTCCTGAGTCAGGAATAATATTTTTACTGTAAGACAAGCTGTACGAGAGGTCCAGTTTCCACGGAATATCAAAGTCAACGTATTCTCCAGGATTCTTTCTCACCTGCTGCAACTGACGTTGCTGTGCCTGGAAAGCTGCATCCGTGCTCTGCTCATTCTCAATGTTATTGATCTCCTGTTCTTTCTCTTTGCTCTTCTTGTCCGACGACTGGAATGAAGTACTCATCGCAATGGTCGCGTTGGTCAGACGGCCGATACTAAGTTTTCCATCTTGCCATACGTAGCGGTCTACTCTGTTTCCTCTTGCATTAACCACATAAGGATCGAGGTTACCGCTGGCGGTGATATTCAGTTTATCGAAAAGGTTAGTACGCGCATAAATGTTGAAAGACGATAAATGGAAACTATCTGCCAGCAGGTTATAAGAACCATTGATACCGAAACCGTCCAGCAGCTTGATCTTCTTCTCTTTATTGGCAGAGGTATCCTTTTTAGAGAACACCTTCATCTCCAGGTTATTATCCAATCCGAAGGAAATAGACCCCGATGTTCCCTCAGAAGGCACGCCCACCGAAGAACTTGTGAAGTAAGACTGCCTTACCTTCTGACTATCCCTTGTATAATACAGATCATAATAAGCATTCTTTGCAAGATCAGGTGTATAGCTGGCGCTGATGGTCGGTCTCATCACGTGCCTGATCGCCTTGATCTTGGAGTTTTTACCAAACTGGTACATACCATACAGGGCGGTAGACAATGAGAGACTGGCGCTTGCCTGTCTTGCCGCAAAGAAACCTGCCTCATAGGTAGTATCGATGCCTCCCAGAGAGTCAATGCTGATACGTTTGTCCCTGTTAAAGGTCCTCTTTGTCTTTTTCGTATACCAGTACTCTCCATAACTAACACCCGGTGAAAGTGTGAAATTCTTCATTACCGGTATAGAGAAGGAGATTGGAATGCTGTGTTTAACACCTGACTGTAACGCGTCGAACATCTGGCTCTTACCGAACACAGAGTCTTTAAAGGTCACGCTGTTATTGATCGTACCATTATACCCTATACCCAGTTTGTGGTACCATTTAGCCCTGCCCACCATTTCTTTCGGCTGGAAAGGATAGATGGTATTGACAGTAAAGGTCGCCGACGGGAAGGATATATTTACGTCGCGGGTACTAAGGTTCTGTGAGTGCGTCAAGCTGGAAGTAAAGTTGAATGGTTTACCCTGCCAGCTCTTCGAGAAACTGATAGACGATCCTAAGTTATTGTTCACACGGGAAGCGTAATCATATACGTTGAAGGTATTATAGCTGGACGTACCGAAGTTCACGCTGGCCCCGAAGGTAACGCCAGGACGTGCTTTACTGTCCATGCTGTGGTTCCAGGTAACACGGAAGTCACGTGACCGGCTAAACTCTGATTTAACGGATGGATCACCAAAACGGGTATTGGCAAAACTCAGCGTCATACCACCATTATAATGATAGCGCTTCCGGTAAGTAGGACTGGCTGTCAGGGCCCAGCTACCATAAGAATAGATCTCACCGCGCAGGGTCAGGTCGAAATTGTCGCCCAGCCCTATATAATAACCGCCATTTTCCAGCCCCATCCCCTTTTGTGCATTCACCACATAACCTGGCATGAGGATACCTGATTGTTGTCCGTGGGTGATCGGGAAAATAGCAAATGGTATAAATAATGGTGTCGGTACGCCTTCTATTTCCAGGTTTGCCGGGCCGGATATTACCAGTTTGTCCGGGATCACCTTGATCTTTTTGGCCCTGAACTGGAAGTGAGGAGTATCCAGGTTACAGGTGGTATATCCGTTCCTGAAACCGAAGATGCTGTTATCAGGCTCACGTTTCGTCTGCTCACTGGCCACAAATCCTTCCCCATATTGTGAACGGGTATTGTAGATTTTTGCCCGCTGTGTGGTAATATTATATCTGAGCGTGTCGGAATCGAAGGCCTGTCCGTTATCATCCAGCTGTGGACGCCCGTAAGGCTTTCCACTGGTGTCCTGAGCAGTGGTAGCTTCCATGATACCAGTGCTCTGGCTGTAGTTCATGCGTTCGGCGGAGAGGGACGTCTTTTTATATTTGGTATTGGCGGTACCATAAAAATAAAAACGTTTATCCGGCACTACAAGTACGATCGAGTCCTTTGCCTTATAGGTAATAGGCGCGTCCAGACTGTCTTTCGAGAGTTTAGGCACGAACATGCTGTCTGTTCCGGTGTAATCCGTAGATACCGGAATACTGTCCTCCACGGCATTACTGTCCGTAACCGGCCTTATTGTTGTATCTTTTCGCCCTGAGGAAGTATCAGGTACGGCAATGGGCACCGTATCTTTTGGCACGCCATCTGTGAAACTTTTGTTAAAACTCTCATAGGTATCTGGCGCGGGAGTAGCTACAGCGTTTATTATGAAGGGAACGACAATTAATATACCGGCAAAAACCAGGTATATCCGTCGCAAAAACTTTTTATAATTATTTTTGTGATTCAGGTGCATGTGTTAAGCGGGCACAAACCTACATGTTTTTAGACAAATTATTATCAATTGTAAAACGAAAATGAGTGCCAGGCCAAACAAAGCATACGGTCATTTATCAAGGACAAAATACAAACGACATTTTAAGGATCAAAGCAGCGACTGCGATCTTTGGACAATTTAACATACTACTAACGCCCATTAAAATATATAAAAACTGAGTCATGCGCTGGAACCGATTTTGGATCTTTTTGGGATGTGCCATCTTTTTGGGGACTATCCTTCTTTACGCTACAAACCGAACTGTCATTGGGAAAAAACAAAATCCGCCTCTCAGAACGATTGTCATTGATCCCGGCCATAGCGCCCAAACGCCTGGTGCCCGGGGTAAATATTCTACCGAAGAAGAAGTTGTGCTGGATGTAGCTTTACAGCTGGGAAAACTGATTGAAGCCAATATGAAGGACGTACGTGTAGTATATACGCGTAAAACCAGAAACGCCCTTGCCTCTACCCTTCGTGCCGATCTGAATGAAAGAGCCATCATCGCCAACAGGGAAAAAGGAGACCTTTTTATTTCAATTCACTGTAACTCAGCGGGTCCTACCCGCCGGGTAACTGGTTATAAAACCGTATACGTAAAGAAAGGAAAGCGTAAAGTACCGGTGAAAAGAGCCATCTATGCCACCTCTCCCAGCACCGCCCAGGGTACTGAGACCTATGTGTGGGCTACCGGAAAGAACAACGCCAAAACCGAATCACTGAAAGAAAGTTCCGTTATCATGCTGGACGCCAACTCAGAAGATGCTAACTCTGTGTTGGATATGTCTGATCCTGAAACCTTTATATTATTAAATACCCTTCGCAACGCCTACTTCGACCAAAGCCTCCGTTTGTCCACACTCATCGAAGACGAGTTCACCAACGTAGGCCGTATCAGCCGTGGCGCCCGTCAGCGTGATGAAAAAGGCATCTGGGTACTCCAGGCCACCGCTATGCCGAGCGTACTGGTGGAACTGGGCTTTATCAGCAATCCTGAAGAGGAAGATTATCTGAACTCAGCTAACGGCCAGTCGGAAGCAGCCAATTGTATCTTCAAGGCTATCAAACGTTATAAAGATGAACTGGGCCGTTACAGCGCTCCGGAAGATCGCCAGGCGGCTCCTGCATCAGAACAGCCCAATGTACAGTCCACCCCGATCAGCTACAATCCCAGGTCAAGGAATAACACCAAAAAGCCTGCTGTAGCAGCGTCGGCATCGAAATCGACCGCAAAGGCCACTACCCGCCAGGTAGCGTCCTCCCGCAAACCAGCGGCTAAGAATCCTTATAAATATGATGTACAGCTGCTGGTCAGTGATAAAAAATATACCCGCAATGCCTCCATCTTTAATAAACTTAGAGGCACCATCCGGAAGGAACAGGTGGTCATGAACAGCAGGAAAGTAAATAAATATAAATACATCTGGGGCAGCTTTAAGTCCCAGTCTGAAGCCAATGCTGCTTTGCGACAAGCAAAGCAGCTTGGCTTCAGGAAAGCCACTCTCATGGGCGGAGGCAATGACAAGGCTCAGCTGGCAGCGGCCACTCCAGCCAAAAAATCCGTCCCTAAAGTGACCTTTAAATATGATATACAACTGGTGATCACCGACAAAAGATATACACGCAGCGCTCCCGTTTTCAAAGGCTTACGCGGTACCATCATCCGGGAGACCGTTGTTATTAACCGCAAAACCCTCAATAAATATATCTGGGTGAACTTCAAAACCGAATCCGAAGCCAATATCGCACTCAAAAAAGCAAAAAAAGCAGGCTTCTGGAATGCCTCCGTAATATCTGCAGATAATAATAACGTAGCCAGCCGTTAATACCCTCTCCCTCGTTAGTACCCCCGATATTTACCCCCTCCCCCATTATCTCCTTTAATATATTACCTTAAATTTTCTGCTGAAAAGCTGCATATTTGCCTGCCGTCAAAAGCACCGGTATGAAATCTGGTATTGGCGCAGGGAAGCAGGTGCATGATTGCCCGCAACCTTTTTTGATTATTTTTGCAGCAACGTATAACGTATTCTATGCTTAAAGTATCTAACGAAACCAAAGTAGGCATCCTCGCAGCTGTCTCGATTGCTATGCTGATTTTGGGTTTTAATTTGTTAAAAGGTAAAAGCCTTTTTTCAACAAGTAAGAAAATTTACGCCGTATATACCCAGGTAAATGGATTACAGCCTTCAAACACCGTACAGGTGAATGGCCTTGTAGTAGGTAGCGTGTCAAACCTGGAAATTATGGACAAGAATGCCGGCCGGATATTGGTAGAGCTCAGGATCACCAAGAAAGTGGACATTCCCCAGAATTCAGTAGCCCGTATAGCCAGTGACCTCTTAGGTACCAAAACCGTACAGATAGACTTCGGTAACGCGAATGCCTATCTGGAAGACGGCGATACCATCTATGCCGCTGTTGACGGTTCTATTACCGATGCACTCAAAGAACAACTGAACCCATTGGTTAAAAAACTGGAAGTAACCCTCGGATCAGTAGATTCTGTGCTGCTTACAGTAAATTCTATCTTCGACCCTACCACCAAAGGTAATCTGCGTGACGCTATCGCCCACCTGAATACCACCATGAACAATTTCACCCGTACTTCCGCTTCCCTGAACAATATGCTGGATCCCCAGCACGGGAACGTGAAAGCAACGTTCGACAACCTGGAATCACTGACCGCTAATCTGAAAAATAATAACGACAAGATCACCGCCATACTGGGAAATGCAGAAAAAACAACTGCCGCCCTGGCGAACGGTCAACTCGATAAAACACTGCTGGAACTACAGCAAATGGCTACACGCCTGAACGAAACAATTGCTAAATTAAACAGTACGGATGGGTCCATCGGCTTGATGCTGAACGACAAGAAAGTATATAATAACCTGCAAAATTCGCTCAATAGCCTGAATAAATTACTGGAAGACTTGCGCGTAAATCCTAAACGGTACGTGCATTTCTCGCTGTTTGGCAAAAAAGCCAAAGTACAGCCCATACCATCAGATACCGCTAAGGCACTATGATCTTGAAAATGCAGCAATTAGCAAAATGCGGGCTTATCCTGGCAGGGCTCTTTCTCGGTAAGCTGTTTCCGGCTACCGCGCAGGACGCACAACCCGCCGCAAGGGATACGAATAATGTGATCCACATCATACAGGCAGATAAACTGAATGTGGTCACCGGAAAAGATAGCGTTCAACTGAACCGGTTTATCGGCAATGCCATTTTCCGCCAGGGCAGTACTTTATTCTATTGTGACAGTGCATTGATCAACAGGGCCGCCAACGTACTGGATGCCTATGGTCATATCCATATCAATCAGGCAGATAGTATCCACATTTACGGAGAATATCTTCACTATGAAGGAGATACCAGGCTGGCTACCCTGCGTGACAACGCCCGGCTTACCGACGGTAAGGTCACCCTTTCCGGCCCTGAACTCATGTACGATATGAACGCCAGGATAGGTACCTATGTCAAAGGTGGAAAACTCGTCAATGGCAGCAGCGTACTGACAAGCCAGGAGGGATACTACTATGCCGATACCAAAGATGTTTATTTCAATTATAATGTACTGCTGGTAGATCCGGAGTATACGCTGAGCACCGACACTCTATTATATAATACCCAAACCAAGATAGCCACTATCGTGGCCCCTACTACTATCAATGATGGTAAAACGGTCATGTACACTACTTCCGGAGAATATAATACCGAAACAGGAGAAGGCAACTTCGACAGCAGGCCTACCATTGAGGACAGTACTGCAACCATCACTGCCGACAGGATCACGATGGATAAACGTACAGGTCTTGCGTACGCCGTAGGTAATATGATCTATCGCGATACCGCACAGCATATGACCCTCCTGTCTAATTATGGTACAGTTAACCAGACAGAGAAAACCGTACTGGCTACCCAGCATCCGCTGATGATCCTGGAACGGGAAAACGATACGCTCTATCTCTCAGCAGACACGCTCTTCTCCGGTGTATTGAAAAGGGACACCTTTACGGTGGCCCCTGTCCGTACATCGACAGACAGTCTATCAGCTGCTATAGATTCTGTGAACGTCACAGATTCCACACTGGCCCCCCTGCCCGATTCGACAGGAACTTTGCCTGCAGATACTTCTGCGTTCGCGAAGAAACTGAAGAACGTATTACAGCCGGGAGATACCAGCAGGAAGCTGATACCCGCAATGGTGGTACCGAAAGACTCTGCACTCATTACGCTCAAAACCAAAGCTATAGGAGTACTTAGCGATACCGCCAAAGCAATGGCCATCCTCAGGGATACAACAAGGAACTTAAAGCCCGACAGCATTGTACTGTCTAAAGATTCGGCTATCATCGGACTGAAATCCAGAGCTTTATCTTTAACGAAAGATTCCCTGAACGCAGCACCGGCGCTGCCATTACAAACAGATACCAGCACCACGAAAGATACCAGCGAGATCAGGTACATCCGCGCATGGCACCATGTACGCATCTACTCCGATTCACTCCAGGGTGTAGCAGACAGTATTTACTATTCCAGCAAAGATTCCATCTTCCGCTTCTACAGGAATCCTGTACTGTGGGCAAATGAAACACAGCTGAGCGGCGATACCATCTTCCTGTATACAAAAAATCAAAAAGCAGATAAACTGTTACTCGACCAGAACGGTTTGCTGGTGAAAGAATCTGGCCCGGAGATGTATAACCAGATCAAAGGCAACCAGATAACCGGTTACTTTGCAGGCCAGGCAATTGACTGGATGCACGTGGACGGTAACGCAGAAAGTATTTATTACGTCCAGGACGACGATTCAGCATATATCAGTGTAAACAGAACGCTGAGTGGTGTGATCAACATCTATTTCAGGGAAGGTCAGCTGCATCATATCGCTTTCATTAAAGACCCGGAAGGAACCATGTATCCTTTCACCCAACGTCCGCTGGAGCAGATGCAACTGGAGAATTTCCACTGGGATATCAAACGCAGGCCTAAGAGCAAATATGAGCTGATGGGCACTGTGGGCGAAGTCAAAGTGAAAGATGAGCTACCACCGGTGCCAAAAGCAGAAGACGAATTTTGATAAAAAAGTTATTATCTCCGATTTACGAGTTTTTACAGGATAGCCGTGCAGTAGGGATTGTATTGATCATCTGCACGGCTATTTCACTGTTACTGGCTAACTCACCCTGGCAGCAAATGTATGTGGCCAGCTGGGAAACCGTTGTACACACCCCTCTCCCACAGCTTCATCTTCCACATACCATACTGCACTGGATCAACGACGGCCTGATGGTGCCCTTTTTTTTCCTGGTAGGTATGGAAATCAAAAGAGAGGTGACCATCGGCGAATTATCATCTATCCGCCAGTCCATGCTACCGATAATAGCCGCCATTGGCGGTATGGTATGCCCTGCACTGATCTTTACAATATTCAATGGCGGTACGCCTTACGCAAACGGATGGGGTATTCCGATGGCCACGGACATCGCCTTTTCACTGGGCATCCTTTCCCTGCTTGGTAACAGGGTGCCGCTTTCACTGAAGATATTTCTCACAGCCCTGGCTATTATAGATGATCTGGGCGCTATTCTCGCTATCGCCATCTTCTATACCGCCAGTTTGCAGTTGGGTTACCTGCTGGCCGCCGGTGTTATCCTTGCCCTGCTGATCGTTTTGAATGTTTGCAAAGTGCGTGCGTTGTGGTGCTATTTCCTACCAGGTATCGTACTCTGGTATTGCATATACAATTCAGGTATCCATGCCACGATTGCGGGAGTACTGCTGGCCGCTTGTATGCCCTTGCCAAAGATCTCCGGATTGATCCACAAACTGCACGATCCTGTCAATTTTGTTATCATGCCCATCTTTGCATTGTCCAATACCGCTATCATTTTCCCTCCGGATATACTGCAAACATTCACCAGCAGTATCAGTTACGGCATTCTGGCAGGCCTGGTACTAGGTAAACCGCTGGGTATCTTCCTGTTCTCTTATGTTGCAACGAAACTTAAGCTGGCCACTTTACCCGAGCAGTCAACCTGGGGGCAGCTGATAGGAATAGGCATGATTGCCGGTATTGGTTTTACGATGTCAATATTTATTTCAACCCTGGCTTATATGACCCCGGAATGGCAGATTATCTCTAAAATAGCCGTTATTGCTGCATCCCTGCTTAGTGGCATTGTCGGTTTTTGTTACCTGAGGATATCAAAATGACCAGTTATTTACAATATAAAAAATAATAATCTGTATCTTGGCATCGTTATTGCCATTGCATTTGCGATAACATGAGAAAGCGCCTTTTCATTATTCTGCTGCTTGGAGTGGTTATTCACACAGTGAATGCCCAGACGAAAGGTAATCCGCAATTAGGATTACGACTTGGCCTGCCGTTCGGCGGCACCGCACGTTACTTTTTTGATGATGCGAACGCCGTAGAAGGTATTGCCGGCATATATTCCGGGACCTTTACAGTGACCGGTCTTTATGAGCGCCATTTCGATCTTTCAGCCCTTACAACTGAAGGTTTTGGATGGTTTATCGGAGCCGGGGCACACATGGGAACACGTAAAACAGATGGGAATGTAAAATTTATAGCAGGCGTGGATGGCATCGGGGGAATTGATTATAATTTTCCGACGTTGCCGCTGAACCTAAGTCTTGATTGGAAACCGGCCATCCACTTTAACACCTCATCCGACCTGACGGATTTCGCACTGTCTGTGAGGTATACCTTCGGAAGATAACGACAGAAAAAAACCTTATACACAATTCCTTAAACAGTTATAAATATGAAACAACTTGTGTTATTACTTAGTCTGTGCACGATGATGGCAGTACAGGCAAATGCACAAAGACGTGGTGCTAGTGCATCATTTGGCTATGAGACAGCTGTAGGTCTACGCGTAAACCCCTGGCTGGTAGGTGGTACTATTAAGCATTTCATTAAAGGACCTCATGCTATTGAAGGTCTGATTACCACAAACGTTAGCAACAGGCGGAATGTTACCTTTACCGGCCTCTATGAGTATCACATTGCTCCATTCCCTAAACCGGAATTCCACCTGTATTTTGGTGGTGGTGCTCACCTCGGTATTTATGACCGTCGCGACTACTACAATGACGACTGGAACAGGCACGGCGATGGTACTTACGTAACTCCAGGTCTGGATGGTATCGTAGGTATTGAATACAAATTCAAGAAAATTCCGTTAGTAGTGAGTGGTGACCTGAAACCATACTTTAACTTCACCGGAGGTACTCACTTCGTAGGAGAAGAGATCGGTGGTGCTTCTGTAAGGTATACCTTCTAATTACCTGACAAAATATTGAAAAGCGACCATGCCGTTGACTGGCATGGTCGCTTTTTTTTGCTTATATTTATAAGCTATGCCATACGGCTGATACTAACTATGAAAATATTCACCGCTCAACAGATACGCGACGCAGATGCCTATACAATCAGGCATGCCCCCATCAGCAGCCTGGATCTCATGGAAAAGGCAGCCATCGCATGCACTGCATGGATCTGTCGTCATTACAATGAGGATACGCCCGTTTATGTGTTCTGCGGTGTAGGCAACAATGGCGGCGACGGTCTCGCCATTACAAGGCTGCTACGCAACAGGGGTTATAATGCAGTTGCGTTCATACTTCACCATAGCTCCAAAGCTTCTGATGATCATACGGCGAACCGTAACTCCCTGCAACAACAATATCCTTCCGCTGTTCATGATATCCTGGATAATGGCCCCCTTCCACTGCCAGATAAAAATGCATTGATCGTAGATGCCATCCTCGGTACAGGATTGAGCCGTCCGGCAGAAGGCTGGATAGCCAGTGTGATCCAGCAACTGAATGATCTGAAAGCACAACATGATATAGTGGCTATCGATATGCCATCAGGATTACAGGCAGATGCTTCTTCTCTTGATACGCCGGTCATAAAAGCAGATCATACGCTGAGCTTCGAGTTTTATAAGCTGGCCTTCCTCCTGCCTGAAAATGCAGCGTTTGTAGGGGAAATATGCATTCTTTCGATAGATCTGTCACCGGAATACATTGCGCAAACACCTTCCCGTTTCAATATTACCGATGCCTTCCAGGTGCGCAGTATGTACCGCCCACGCAAACCATTCTCTCATAAAGGCACATTCGGGCATGCCCTGCTGATAGCAGGCAGCGAAGGAAAGATCGGAGCGGCCGTATTGAGCGCTAAAGCCTGTCTGCGTACAGGCGTAGGCTTACTGTCCTGCCATGTTCCCAAATGCGGCTACGAGATCATGCAGATCTCAGCGCCGGCAGCCATGTGTTTTATTGATGAACAACGTGACCACAGTTCCGGCTTTCATAATCATTTTCCCACGCCGGAAGCAGCCGCCAAATATAAAACGATAGGCATAGGCCCCGGTCTGGGCACAGCAGCAGGCACCTGCTGGGCATTTGAAAAACTATTGGACCATTACCGGCAGCCCATCGTCATTGATGCAGACGCACTGAATATTCTTGCCAGCTCCCCTGCCCTGTTGAAAAAGGTACCGGCAGGCTCTTTACTGACGCCACATCCGAAGGAATTTGAGCGCCTCTTCGGTAAAACGGCCAATGATGTGGACAGACTGAAGGTATTATCTGACAATGCTGTTGAAAGACAATTAAATATCCTGTTGAAAGGCCGGTATACCGCCATGGCATTCCCCGATGGGTCTATCTGGTTCAATGCCACCGGCAATCCGGGTATGGCCACCGGTGGCAGCGGCGATGTACTTACTGGAATACTCACATCCCTCCTGGCCCAGGGATATAGCTCTCAGGAAGCTATGTTACTTGGCGTTTACCTTCATGGCACGGCAGGCGATCACGCCGCAGCAGAGCGCTCAGAAGAAGCCATGATAGCAGATGATATTGTTGAGTTCCTCGGCAAGACTTTTCTTGAATTGCATAGAATAAAATCCTGTTGACCCGTTTTCTCCCGATCATGTCACCAAAACCCCATCATAAATAAATCATAAAAGGTTATATTTATAGAATTGTTAAAATCACGTATATGAATATCGTTTACCTCGTTCCATGTTTTGGATTACTAGCTTTGCTATTTACCGCTATCCGAAGTTCCTGGGTATCCCGCCAGGACGCCGGCAATGAAAAGATGCAGGAAATTGCCAAACATATTGCAGAAGGAGCAATGGCATTTCTCAAAGCTGAATATAAGATCCTCACCTATTTTGTAATTATAGCCGCACTGTTGCTAGGCTATATGGGCGCAACAAACCACAATTCTGACTGGACCATCGCCGTAGCCTTTATTATCGGAGCCTTGTTTTCTGCAACGGCAGGTTTCATAGGTATGAAGATCGCAACCAAAGCTAACGTACGCACTGCACATGCAGCACGTACCAGTCTTTCCAGTGCATTGAAAGTATCCTTTACAGGAGGTTCTGTAATGGGAATGGGGGTAGCCGGACTGGCCGTATTAGGTCTCGGCGGACTGTTCATCGTACTCAGAGCGTATTTCGGCGCCAACGCCAATACTGAAGAAATGATCCGTACCATCGAAGTACTGACAGGCTTTTCTCTCGGTGCTGAAAGCATCGCCCTGTTTGCCCGTGTTGGTGGTGGTATCTATACAAAAGCTGCCGACGTAGGCGCTGACCTCGTAGGTAAGGTGGAAGCAGGCATTCCGGAGGATGATCCCCGTAACCCTGCCACTATTGCCGATAACGTAGGCGATAACGTAGGTGACGTTGCCGGTATGGGCGCTGACCTTTTCGGTTCCTATGTAGCCACCGTACTGGCTACCATGGTATTAGGCAGTGAGATCATTTCCAATGATAATTTCGGAGGCCTCGGCCCCATCATACTACCGATGCTGATCGCCGGTATCGGCATCGTATTCTCTATCATCGCTACCCTGTTCGTAAGAATATCCGATAGCGTAGGCCTGAGCACCAGTTCCGTACAGAAAGCCCTGAACATGGGTAACTGGGGCTCTATCGTGCTCTCCGCTATTGCAAGCGCAGTCCTGGTATATTACATCCTGCCTGCAGAAGCGATCTACCTGAAACGTGACTTTGTTGCAGGTACCAGTGAATTAAAAGAAGGAGCAAAAGCCATCACACAGAATGGCGTAGTAGGCGCCATCTTCGTAGGTCTGGCTGTGGGTACGCTCATGAGCCTTATCACTGAGTTTTATACAGCTATGGGCAAACGTCCGGTGCTGTCTATTATCCGTCAGTCTTCCACCGGTCATGCTACCAACGTAATTGCCGGTCTGGCGATAGGTATGGAATCCACCCTCCTCCCGATCATTGTACTGGCAGCGGGCATCTACGGGTCTTTTGCCTGTGCAGGTC
The DNA here is from genome assembly GCF_003182155.1 of Chitinophaga sp. S165. Lineage (GTDB taxonomy): Bacteria > Bacteroidota > Bacteroidia > Chitinophagales > Chitinophagaceae > Chitinophaga. The sequence continues at coordinate 312,261 of NZ_QGTG01000006.1, read as the reverse complement.
TTTATGGCGTTGCGATTGCAGCCGCAGGTATGATGGCAACCACCGCTATGCAGCTGGCCATTGATGCATTCGGCCCTATCGCCGACAACGCAGGCGGTATTGCTGAAATGAGCGAATTGCCTAAAGAGGTACGTGAAAAAACCGATATCCTGGATGCTGTGGGTAACACCACTGCTGCAACCGGTAAAGGCTTCGCTATCGCCTCCGCAGCACTGACAGCGCTGGCGCTCTTCGCCGCATTCGTAGGCGTAGCAGGTATCAGCGGTATTGACATTTATAAAGCCGATGTACTGGCAGGTCTCTTTATCGGTGCGATGATCCCGTTCATCTTCTCCTCTCTCGCTATCAGGGCGGTAGGTGAAGCTGCAATGGCGATGGTGGAAGAAGTACGCCGCCAGTTCAAGGAAATCCCAGGTATCATGGAAGGTACCGGCAAACCTGAATACGATAAATGCGTAGCGATCTCCACACAGGCTTCCATCAAAAAAATGATGCTGCCGGGTGCGATTGCCATCCTGACGCCATTGGTGGTAGGTTTCATCTTCGGCCCTGAAGTATTGGGCGGATTCCTGGCAGGAGCCACTGTAAGTGGTGTATTGATGGGGATGTTCCAGAACAATGCCGGTGGCGCCTGGGATAATGCCAAAAAATCATTCGAAAAGGGAGTAGAGATCAAAGGCCAGATCTATTATAAGAAATCAGAGCCACACAAAGCATCCGTAACAGGAGACACTGTAGGTGATCCTTTCAAAGATACTTCCGGTCCATCAATGAACATCCTGATCAAACTGATGTCCATCGTATCGCTGGTAATAGCCCCTACCCTGGCAGACCTGCACAATACACGCCCGTCAACGGCGGCCACTAAAAAGGCTCCTGCTACAGAACAGGCAGCACAGGTTAAAGTACTGGCGGCAGCCCCGGCACATCATTAATATCGTTAAGCTATCTCAATATCAAAGGGTGCATCTACTTCGGATGCATCCTTTTTTTATACACAATTCTATCCGGTTTCCAGGACTGCCATGTCCAATTCCCGACCACAAGGGAGGCTTGAAGCATAGAAGAAGGAAGGCCGGAAGCCTTTTCAGGTATGAACAGGTGTTCATTTTAGTTGCACTATACAAGGTTTATACAAGCTTTATCTTACGTTCATCTTACGTTCAAAGACGTAAGATGAACGTAAGATAAAGCTTGTATAAACCTTGTATAGTCATGCATTGATACAGGATCAGTAATACTTGTAGTAACGGTGGAGGAACTTTCCGGATTATCGCTTTAAATGCCTTTTCTAAGGCTATTTCCGGGCTTATTGCATCCTGCTGGGGCTTACCCCGTATTTCTTCTTAAAAGCGATACTGAAGTGTTGTAATGAGGAAAATCCAAGTTGGTCGGCAATTTCCGTGAGAGAAAATTGCTGCCCGATGATCATTCTACGGGCATAGTCCATTCTATGGTCATTCAGGTAACCAAAAACGGTATTATTAAAAACCTGGCGGAAGCCGTTCTTCAATTTGAATTCGTTCAGTCCTGCCAACCTTGATAACTCTGCCAGGGAAGGCGGGTTCTGTATGCTTTTCAGGAGTATATCCTTTGCATAATGGATCCTTTCCCTATCAGCAACAGATATCAGGACTGATTCAGGCCGTACCTGCTCCACCTGCTCGTATTGCTCACATTGCAGGGCGAGTAATTCCAGGGCTTTGGATTGCAGGAACAATTTCTTGGCGCCCCCGTTAACCCTGCACTGGCGTATTTCCTCCAATACCATCGACATGCGGGGAGTAATAGGCGGATTGATCCTTTTGTTAAGATAGGTTCCTGTCCCCCCGGCTACTTTATTGGCCAAACCATCCAGTACACGACCGCCGTTAGCAGCAAGCTCCAGGAAACGATCTGTCGAAAAAGCCAGTGCGACCACTTCAAACCCGCGTTGTTTAAACATATCCATATTTTCCTCCGTACTTGGATTAAAAAAGAGATTATGTTCAAGGCTCTGATAGCGCCTTTTGCCAAATTTACCGGTGATCCTGTCAGGACCGGTCTCCAACTGGCCGTTCAGCAGGAAGATGAGTGATATAGTAGGAATATCCTGCGTAGCATATATGTGGATGTTTTCATAAACCTGCACATCTCCTATGGCAATTTGGTATCCGTCGAAATAAATCCCTTTGATGCTGGCGTCAGCAAAATGATAGTTCAGATCCTGCCTTTCTTCGATCAGGGAAACAGACGATAGCTTTTCCATAGGAAAGTCCACTTGTTCCTGGTACAAAAGTTCACTGGCATCATTTTTAATCTGGATGTCCATAAAAATCCTTTAAATATAAATTTTAATCCCTTTTATGTAACAGTGATCCGGACGGAGACTTGCAACTTTGCACAAAAATATTCCTTAATATTTAATATTGTAGTTATGGTGATTGGAATATTCCGTACAAATATATGCACCCATCAGGATAAGAGCTTTGTTATAACGGCACTTCTTTCACACTTTAACATTATCAGTTGTACCATTGATACCGAGGACTGTGATAAAGTGATGCGTGTTGTGAACGGAACTGTTGCTGTAGCTGAACATGAGATTATGCTTTTTATCCGCCATTTGGGCTTCCAGTGCGATAAACTCGACTAAATTATCCAGCTTTAAAAAATTCCCCTATAGCCTTATAGGGGTAACCCCTTCCCCCCACGTTTTATATACGTAAACAAAAAATGTCATAGCAAGGCCAGCTATCCGCTATTAAAAAATACAAGAACACCTTAACCTTATATGAAGACAAGATTACTTATGCTGCTTGGCGTATGCCTGCTGCTTATGCAGACCCGTCATGCCTGCGCACAACAGAAATATACTGTAAGCGGTTATGTAAAAGACCAGCAGAATGGTGAAAGCCTCATCGGTATATCCGTATCGAAAGCCGGCACCAGCCTGGGAACAGTGACCAATGAATATGGCTTTTTCTCTCTCACTTTACCGGCAGGCGATCACGAGATCCAGTTCTCTTATATAGGATATGCGCCCATTAAAATGAGCGTATCGCTTAAATCGAATAAGAACCTGGATGTTAAAATGGAGAAGTCCAGCAGCCAGCTTAGTACTGTTACCGTAACCGGCAATAAACAGGAAAAAGCGGTAAATACGCTTACCACCAGTCTTAACAGGCTGGACATCGCCCAGATGAAGAAAATGCCAACGTTTATGGGAGAGGTGGACGTACTCCGCTCTATCCAGACACTTCCGGGCGTAGCTACGGTAGGTGAAGGCGCCAATGGCTTTAACGTTCGTGGCGGTGCGGCAGATGAGAACCTTATCCTCCTGGACGAGGCCCCGGTTTACAACTCTACGCACATGATGGGTTTCTTCTCCGTATTCAACCCGGACGCCGTTAAAAGCATCAATCTCCTTAAAGGCGGTTTTCCGGCCGAATACGGCGGTCGTACGTCTTCTGTACTGGATATACGCATGAAGGACGGAAACAACCAGAAATACAACGTAAATGGCGGTATAAGCAATGTATTCAGCAGGCTGTCTGTTGAAGGACCGATCAAGAAGGATGAATCATCCTTTATACTGGCCGCCCGCCGTTCTTATATCGATGTGCTGATGAAACCTTTCCTGAAAGGGGACATGAAAGACACCAAGCTGAATTTCTACGATGTTACCGGTAAAGTGAACTTCAAACTGAATAAGAACAATACCTTGTTTGCGAGTGGTTATCTGGGTAGGGATGTTTTCGGTTTCGGTACACAGATCAATATGAACTGGGGGAACAAAACAGCAACTGTACGTTGGAACCACGTATTCACCAATCGTACATTCCTGAACCTGACAACTTTCTACAGCAACTACGACTACAGTCTGAAGTTCAACAATGAAAGCGAGAAAGGCGCGGGAGAAGCAACTCAGTCTTACAGCTGGAAATCCAACATCATCAACTACGGTGTAAAACCTGCATTCACTTTTTATGTCAATGCACATAACAGCATCCACTTCGGATTGCAGGGCATTTACTACACCTTCAAACCTGGTACCGGCACCGGTGTGGAAGACGACGAAACAAGTGTAAAAGAACTGACACAACAACATGGTCTTGAAGCAGCGGCTTACCTGGACCACGAGTGGAAACCAAGCAGCAGATTTGGTATCCAGTATGGCATCAGGTTCTCCGGTTATCAGTATCTGGGTAAAGGCACCGCATACTATTACAACGATACCACGCCAGGCATCCGCAGAACGCTGATCGGAACAAAAGAATATGGCGCAAATGAACTGATCAAGGCATACAATTACCTGGAGCCGAGAATGACAGCACGTTACGCAGTATCTGACAATCATGCGCTGAAAGCATCTTATGCCCGTACCACACAGTACATGCATCAGTTGTCGAATACAGCTTCTCCTACTCCACTGGACATCTGGACGCCAAGCACCAACAACATACAACCGCAGGTTGCTGATCAGTATACTGTAGGATATGTATATGATGCGCCATCCGGTGTATATGAGATCTCAGCTGAAGCATTTTACAAGAAGATGGAACATCAGCTGGATTATATCGACAATGCGAACCTGGAACTGAACCAGCAGATAGAAGCAGACCTGTTACAGTCTCACAGCCGTTCCTATGGTCTTGAACTGATGGCAAAAAAAGAACTGGGAAGAACTACAGGATGGGTTAGCTATACGCTGTCACGTTCTGAAAGACAGACCAACGGCATCAGTCAGAATGAATGGTTCCTGAACCGTTACGATCGTACACACAACCTGAACCTTGTTGTTACACATGAATTAAGCAAGCGTACCTCTCTTTCCGCCAACTGGGTTTACGCTTCCGGTACACCGGCTACTTTTGCAGACAGCCGTCTGGAGTTCCAGGACTGGGACATTCCTTACAACAGTACCGATAAACGCAACAATTACAGGCTGCCATCCTTCCATCGTCTGGACATGTCCCTGACACTGAAAGGCAAACAGCTGCGCCGCTGGAAAGGCGAATGGGTATTCTCCCTGTATAACGTGTATGGCCGCAGAAATGCTTACACCATCTACTTCAGACAGAATGAGGATGATCCTTCCAAAAAAGAAGCCGTTCGTCTTTCCATCATTGGTTCCATCATTCCTGGCATCACGTACAACTTCATATTCTAACCATCCTTTAAATAAGAATACAGATGAAACAGATAAGACTTAGCATATTAATAGCGATGGTAGCAGCATTCACTGCCTGTGAAGATACAATAGACCTCGACATCAAGAAGGGCACATCCTACCCTGTACTGGATGCCTGGATCACAACAGAGCCGGGCGTACAACAGATCAGGTTTACACAATCAGTACCATACACTGACCAGGCGCCTTCGCCGGTAATAAACGATGCATTGATCACGCTCTTCGATGAAACAGCAAATAAATCATATCCATTCACATTCAGTGACGGTGTGTATAAGCACAATCCCGGAGATAATGAGACCATTGGTGTGATCGGACATGCATACAGACTGAGAGTGGAATATAAAACAGAAGTATTCGAAGCGGTAGATACTATCAAGAGAATTACACCGATCGATTCTATCTCTTACAAGTACGAAACAACCGAGACAGCCTTTGTAGATGAAGATGGATATGTTGCAAAGTTCCATGCAATAGATATCAAAGGCGGTGTGGATTATTACTGGATGCGTTCATACAGGAATGATCTGCAGCATAAGGTAGGCGATGCATTTTCTGTAGATGGTTATTTTGATCAGAGCGTGAAAGATGGTTCAGCGTTTATCCTGCCGATACAGGAAGCAGTGACAGACTTTGATAAACCTTATCAGAAAGGAGATAAAGTGATCGTGAAGTTACGTTCGCTTACTTATCAGAGTCATTTCTTCCTGACCCAGGTAGAGGACCAGATCAACTCTGGCGGCCTGTTTGCGAAGGTGTTGGAAAATGTAAAATGTAATGCCATCAATGTTACTACCGGTGGTGGTAAACAAAGAATACTGGGCTGGTTCGGTACATCTGCCGTAAGCAGCAAAGAAAGAACTATCGAATAATATCTCTCCATAAACAAGCTGGCTAAAGTAACCCGCTTTAGCCAGCTACACACAAAACACTTACAAGCAATTTTTATGAAAAAGATTCTATCAGCGCTGCTGGTGCTAGTTGCACAGCAGGCCTGGGCACAGCATGCCACAACCGAAACATTATTTTCTTCAGGGAAAGGTAAAAAAACTACTGTTGGAGCATATGGAGCGCCTGCAGCGAAATTTACACCCATCGATGGTAACTTTGGATTGTTGACAGGCGGATATGGCGGTGTATTATTAAACGGTAAGGTGATGCTCGGAGCAGGCGCTTATTCACTGGTTAACAATGTTGACATGCCGACGGTAAATGTTAACGGTACAAAAGAGTATCTGAACCTCTGGTATACAGGTCTTGTATTTGAATACATACATAATTCAGACAAACTGATACACTGGACGGCGGGTACATTGATCGGCGGAGGCGCTGCTGGTCGCCGGGACAAGAACAGATGGGATGACGACGACTTTGATCATGACTATGTGTATGACAACCACGGATTCTTTGTAGCTGAGCCATATGCTAACATTGAACTGAACCTCACAAAATTCCTGCGTCTTGATATTGGAGCTTCTTACCGTTATGTTAACGGTTCCCGGACCACAGGTATCACTGACGGAAAGTTAAGCGGCCCTTCTATTAACGTAGGACTGAAAGCAGGTAAGTTCTAAGCAACTACATTTAATTGGAACAGGCATCGTTGCCCGTCTTTGCTGAACGATTTCATGCAGACGGCAACATGCCTGTTTTTTTATGCATCTCCATTTATCCCTGATTATCAACGTTCTCCACCCTTCTTCAAAAAAAACTTACTCTCAGATTTGGCAATTACGAAAACTATCGTACATTTGTTTACGAAAATATTCGTAGATCAATAATCATTGGAATATAAGATGAGTACCGCCAAAAATAACAAGCCGACAGAAAGTGAACTGGAGATCCTGGGTATATTATGGGAGAAAGGCTCCGGTACGGTAAGGGATGTGCATGAGATACTAGAGAAAAGCAAAGACGCCGGTTATACTACTACCCTTAAGCTGATGCAGATCATGCATGAGAAAGGGCTGTTAAAAAGGGATACGAGCAGTAAGACACATGTGTACGAAGCTGCGATTTCCCAGGAGAGTACCCAGCAACAATTACTGAATAAAATGATAGATACGGTGTTTAACGGCTCTGCCTCGCAACTTGTGTTACAGGCATTGGGTAATCACCGTTCCTCGCAGGAAGAGCTGGATAAGATCAAGCAATATCTGAATGAGATAGAGCAACAACAGAAAAAGTAAACCAGGCGTCCACGCGCCTCTAATATTACAATCATGACTGCACAACTTCCATTCACCGCAGACCTCATCCAGGCTTTCGGCTGGGCCCTTCTGCACTCTTTCTGGCAGGCATTCTTCATCTTCGCCTGTCTGAGGTTGGTATTAATACTCTGGCCACAGGCAAGCTCCAGTATCAAATATAACCTGTCGTACATTTCACTGGCAGGCATTTTCACCTGGTTTTCCGTAACGCTCTGGCAACAGATAGAAGCAGTTAAAAGAGTGCATCATGCGGCGCAACTGATGATAGAGACCGGCATAAGGCCCTCTTCCAGAGTGGAAGTACCGGTGATCTATAAAAGTCAGGCGGAACTGACAGGCCTGTTCCCCAGTCTGGAAATGTGGTTCCCCGTATTAGTGGCCATTTATGTGGCCGGGGTGGCAGTCATGACCATCAAGCTAACACTGGACCTCTTACAGCTGCAACAGATCAGGAAGAAACAGGTATTCCCCATTGACGAGGCCTGGGAAAAACACCTGCAGAAACTGGCTGTTCAGTTAAGGATCCCGCGCCGGGTAAAACTGCTCATATCACAGTACATACAGGTACCGGTGATGATCGGATTCCTGAAACCTGTGATCTTATTACCTGTAGCCATGTTCAACAACCTGACGGCGGAACAGCTGGAAGCTATCCTGTTGCACGAACTGGCACACGTTAAACGCAATGATTATCTACTGAATATTTTCCAATCAATTGTTGAAACCATTCTCTTTTTTAATCCTTTTGTATGGTGGATATCCAAAAATATCCGCTTAGAAAGGGAGCACTGTTGCGACGACCTTGTACTAGCAAGTCAGGTGCAACCGCTCCATTACGCTAAAGCCCTGGTAGCATTGGAAGAATACCGGTTAACAGTCAATGCACTGGCCATGGCGGCGGCCGATAATAAACAACATTTATTTCATCGCATCAAACGCATCATGGAAATGAAAACTAAAAACATCAACTATACGCAAAAGTTATTAGCTGTAATGATCATCGCCGTCGGCCTGGTGTCCATTGCATGGCTTAACCCATCCAACAGGGAAGAGAAGCGTGATAGTAAAAAAGTTACTGTAAAAGAAGAAGAAACTACCACTGCAAGTGTAGCTCCCGCTATAGCAACTCCTGCTATAACACATGCTGTCAGCATGATACATTATCTCACCGATACGGTGCCTGCTACAAGAGAGAGCAAGGAAGCTGAAAAGGCTGCCAAAGAGGCTGCAGAGGCCAGTGTAGAGGCAGCAAAATTAGGTATGGAAGCAGCAGAGGATGCAATGAAAAATATTGACTGGAACCAGATCAATACAGAAGTATCCAACGCTATGAAGAACGTTGACTGGAATAAGATCAATGTTGAGGTGAACAACGCCATGAAAAACATTGACTGGAATAAGATCAACGTAGAAGTGAATACAGCACTGAAAAATATTGACTGGAACAAGATCAACGAGGATGTTAAAGTAAGCATGAAAAACGTACCTGATTCCCTGGTAGATCCAAAGGTTATCCAGGAAAGCATCCGCGTAGGTATGGAAAGTGCAAAGGCGGCAATGGCTGATATTGACATCAATGGCATTATCGCCAAGAGTATGGCAGAAGCGCACACAGCCATGAACAGTAAAGAGGTCAAAGATGCTATGGCAAACGCCAAAAAAGAAATAGCCAAAGCGCAGAAGGAAATGGTAGCCGCGCAGAAAAATGCACAGAAGCAAATGATTATCGCGAATAAACAAAACAAAGCGATAATACTGGAAGCAGACCATGCAGCGATCGACAAAACTATCTCCAGTAAATACAAAAAACTCGTAGAAAGAATGGCTGCAGACAATCTCATAAATGAGGAAGAAGGATTTACCATCGAGAAAAAGGATGGCGTCCTGAAGATCAACGATGTGAAACAGTCCGACGATGTGTACAAGAAGTACGCAGATGCATTCGGCAAGAGTGAGAATGTTCTGATCGCAGGGAAGGGTAAGAACCTGAGTGTCAGCATCAACGACGAACAATAACCGCAATTTTTTCCGTCATTCTATGCGCTACTGCCGTTCATACAGCAGTAGCGCTTTTTGTATGTCTTAACCCCTTATCTTTAGGTGGCAAACCTCACTTTATATGAGATCATATCTAGTATTATCAGCCCTGTTCCTTTGTATACAGGGCCGGGCGCAGGAGACGAAATCCCTGGAAGAGATAAAAATCATCAGGAACAACCCCGCGACATCCGTGAAAGATCAGGCCAATACCGGTACCTGCTGGAGCTTTTCCACGACGTCGATGATCGAAGCGGACTGTCTGCATAAGGCACAGGTATCGCTGGACCTCTCTGAAATGTTCACGGTACGCAATATATACATTGAAAAGGCGGAGAACTATATTCACCGGCAGGGATATGCGCGTTTTGACGAAGGTGGCCTGGGTCATGACGTACTTCATGCCGTTGAAGCATATGGCATTGTTCCCGAAGACGTCTACAGCGGTCTTAAAGACGGCCATACATCGCACGATCATGGTGAGTTGATACAGGACATGAAAAATTACCTGGACAGCATTCTGAGGCTTCCTAAGCCCATTCCTGCGGATTGGAAAACAGGCCTCACTGCTATTCTGGATAAATACCTGGGAGCGCCGCCGGCTACCTTCAGTTATAATGGACATTCCTATACGCCAAAGACATTTGCCAAAGAGGTGGTGAAGTTCAATCCGGACGACTATGTCAGTCTTACTTCATTTACCCATCACCCTTTCAACAGTTCTTTTGTGCTGGAAGTACCCGACAACTTCTCCAACGGCGCTTATTATAACGTTCCTATCAATGATCTGATCACGATAGCCAAAAGTGCCGTTATGAAGGGTTATACTGTGCTGTGGGACACCGATGTAAGTAACAGGGGCTGGATGGTTGGCAAAGGGTATGCGTTGCGCCCGGTAGTGGATTCACAGACCCGTGGTAATATCATCAATCCGGACCTCGACGAAAAGGGCTATTCTCAGGAGGAGCGTCAGCAGTTATTTGAAGAGTTAGTTACCCAGGACGATCACCTGATGCATATTACAGGCATTGGAAAGACGGCCAAAGGCAAGGAGTTCTTTATTGTTAAAAATTCTTACGGCAGCAAGTCCGGACCATTTGACGGGTTTGTGAAAGTATCTCTTCCCTACTTTGCTATCAACACCATTACGATCATCGTACCGAAGTCGGCTCTGGAGATCGTAAAGCGGCAGCAGGTGGCATTGAAGTGATATCCTCAAATAAATTACCATACAAAAGGGCAGCCTTGTGAACCCACAGGACTGCCCTTTTGTATGGTAGTTTGTTTGAGGGAAAAGCTGTTGATATCTGCTGGCACCTCCAGACGCCGGCAGATACAACAGAAGCTGCAAATGCAGATCAATAAACGTATTGCTGGTTGTAATGCATCAAAGCATCTGAAAACAATAAATGATTAATCGTTATCAAAAGTTACAGGCAACAGCACTTACAAACAATAATTCTTTAAAGTTATATAGAGTAGATAAGGTACGCAGCATAAACAGATTTCAACGCAGGGGCAACACATTGGTCAATGTTGTGAGTAAAACACCGGTTAACATACCGGGCCAAATGTACGGGTCAACATATCAGGTCAACGTCCCGTCAGCATACCAGGCCGACAGAACGGCCGGCGCTCCTGTAATACAGTAAAGGCAACAACACATTTAGCACACCTACATCAACGCACTTTGCTAATACTTTAAAAGGATAACAAATCACTTAGCGCACTACATCAAAAACCGCATAATGCTGCATAGGGGCAACAGTGATAATCAGTTCAGTTACTTTAGCAAACGGTGGTCCCTGCCGGCACCAGGCAATAAATGCCTCCATCTTACTCACCTCTCCTTCTGCTGTGATCAGCACATTGCCATCGGGTAAATTCTTTGCTTCTCCTGTAATGCCAAGATCATCTGCTGTATGCTTTGCACTGGCTCTGAAATACACGCCCTGGACTTTCCCCTTTACCAGGATCTGCTTATGTATCTTTTCCATATAACGCGGTGATGATAGATGAGTAATTGTATTATCCAAATCTACAAACAGCCGTGTAAAGGGAAAAATAAATCTCAAATGGGAAAGGTTAACAAACATGGGATAAAAGCCAATAAGAAAAGGACTTTTAATATTTTGATATAATGATTTATATAAGCTAAACAATGTTATAGAAACCAGGTGATGGCTGCACCACACGTACCAAATGGATTAACAATGTCATCCAGGTATATAATCTTAACCTTACTACATGATACTACATGATACTATATGGTCTAAACAATGTTATATGAACTATATGATTGCCGGCCTGTACGACGTACAAATACTACACGATTGTCTCACTATACAATGCCATACAGGCATAGATTATTATTGTCATTGAATGCTGCAATGCAAACAGGTTACACGATTATCGCACCACACATTGCATGCAGGCTAAACAATGTTATAAGAGCTACACACGATCGTCTCACTAAACAATGTCCTTCTACTGCCTATGCCGCACCAGACAATGCCATCCTGACTAGACAATGTATAAGGACTACATTATCGCCGATCTGTACGATGCGCAAACTACATGGCTTTCTCATCACACACATGGCCCTTTCCATCACATAATTACATTACACAATAGCATGCAAGCGCAAGTGTCCTATAGACAACACAATTATTATGCAGACTATATAATGTTTTATCTATGAAATGGGATACAGCTTATGCTGCGTAGTTAAACAGCGTTGCATCCTGTTGTACAGCTTCATCTCCGAATACAAACTCTTTTACTGGCTCGTAATGACCGCCACTGGCAGGCTTACGTAACAGGGTGAAGCTCTTGCATTGGAAACTACGTACAAAGACCTGATTAGAAAAGTGATCGTATACTTTATTAAATTCAGGTGTACTGATAGCTCTTGCAATGGTGATATGCGGCTTGAATGATCCTGGCTTTATATCAAATTCCTGGAGTATCTTTTTGTGCAGCTCTACCATGGGTTTAGGATTGGCTACATTGATATAAATGGTACGTTTATCAGGACCGTGTTCAAAATGGTCGAACTTTGAGGTATATAAAGTAAAGCCTGATTGTTTTCTGGCTATATCGTCCAGCAACTGTACGAAGTCGTCCTGGAACCTCTCAGGAAACTCAGATCTGAAAAGGCTGATGTGCGCTTTGGAAAAGCGACTGCCATACATTCCCAATTCCTGGGCTACTAATTTTTTCAATGCTGTTACGTCATTGGTAATGCTAGTACCGGGACTTACTACCAACAAGTAATCATACAATGTTTCCTGTTCAAATGCAATGTTGTTATTTGTATGCATAACCAAGTAAGTTTTTAACTTAAGATGTACTGGTTATTTGAATATTGACAATACAAATATAGAGAAGATTTTCTGAATTACTAATTTATTTAGCAAAAAATACTAACTTTTTTTGCCAGTAAAGCTATCTGATTGAGATTAAAACTTTTATGACGCTAGTTATTTTAGTAAAATAAAAAAGCAGCCCGCAAAGCGGACTGCTCCATATAACTAAATTAGACCGGTAATTATCCGAGCTTCTGAATAATAGCAACGAAATCAGCAGCAACCAAAGATGCGCCACCGATCAGGCCACCATCCACATCAGGGCATGCGAACAGTTCTTCCGCATTGGAAGGTTTTGCGCTACCACCATACTGGATAGTCATACGTAATGCAGCTTCCCTGCCATATTTAGCAGCTATCTGCGCTCTGATGAATGCGTGCATGTCCTGTGCCTGTGCAGCGCTGGCAGTCAGACCAGTACCGATAGCCCAGATCGGCTCATAAGCGATCACGACATTCTTTAATTGCTCTTCAGTTAAATGGAAAAGGCTTTCTTCCAGTTGCTTTGCCACATATTCATTCTGCGTTTCAGCCTTTCTTACTTCCAGTGGCTCACCGCAGCAGAAGATCGGTTTCAGGCCATTAGCCAGTACCAGGTCTATCTTCTTAGCCAGGGTAGAGTTACTTTCCTGGAAATACTCCCTTCTTTCGGAGTGACCCAGTATCACGTAGTCAACACCTACAGACTGTAACATTTCGGCAGATACTTCGCCAGTATAAGCGCCTGATTTTTCAGATGCACAGTTTTGCGCTGCCAGGTAAAAACCAGGCGTATTTTTTAATAATGACTTTGCTTTCACCAGATATGGAAAAGGCGTGGCCAATACCACTTCCTGTCCCTCGTTCAATCGCAGGCCAGCCTGCAAAATGTCATTGATCAGCTGTTCTGCCTGACTGAGGGTCAGGTTCATTTTCCAGTTACCAGCAACGATTTTCTTTCTCATTTTAGAGCTATATTGATTTTTTAAAAAAGTGTTCACTTATAAAATTGTGCAAAGAGGGCTTCCAGCATTTGTCTGTCTGCCTCTTCCATTTGTCTTCCTTTAAACTGCATCCATGTGCCGGCGTCCCTCAATGCTGGTTCCAGTCTGTAAGATTCTAGTCCGGCTGCGCCTCCCCAGGAAAAAGAAGGAATGAACTTAGGTGGCAGCTCTCCGCCGAAGACGTTGCAGGATACTCCTATTACCGTGCCGGTATTGAGCATTGAACCGATACCACAGCGGCTGTAATCGCCCATTAGTAACCCACATTTCAAACCAGCCGGTTCAGTCTTGTTATAGGCCTCTATCCAGACTTTTACGGTACTGGCATTGTTCTTCAGATTGGAACACGTGGCATTAGCCCCAAGGTTGCACCACTCCCCGATCACTGCATCTCCCAGATAGCCGTCGTGGCCTTTATTGGAATGGCCGAACATCACCACATTCTTGATCTCTCCCCCTCCTACACTTCCCGGTCCCAGCGTGGTAGCCCCGTATACTTTGCTTCCCATCTTCAGTACTGCCTTTTCCCCCATTGCCAGTGCACCTCTGATCAGGCAGCCTTCCATTATTTCAGCGTTCTTCCCTATGTATATAGGTCCGGTACTGGCATTGAGGACGCTGTGCTCGACGATAGCACCATCTTCCAGGAAAATACGCTCCGGGGCGATCACCTTATTGGTATCACTGACAGGAGCAGAAATACGGCCCTTTGTCAGCAGTTCGAAGTCGTTCCGGATAGCCTGATCGTTCAGTAGAAAGAAGTCCCAGGGCATCCTGATCCGCGAAACCGCACCAAGATACTCTTTTCGTTCTACAGGTTCTGCATCCGGATTGTTTCCGGGAGCAACATTTGCGATCAGTTCATTTTCTTTATACAGTCCCTGGCCGGGCTGGAGCATGCGAATAGCGTGCACCAGGGCCTCATCGGGCAATATACTGCCATGGATCAGGACAGCGGGAACAGTTTCGTCTTTTTTAAAAGGATATTTTTTCTGAAGATGTGGGACGGTAAGATGGCTGATACCGGCATTCAGCCAGTATTCCCATTTTTCCCCGATGGTGAGTATACCTAAACGGCATGCTGCGACGGGTCTTGTATGAGTGAAGGGGTATAACAACTCTCTCGCGGGTGTGTCAAAAAGAATGTAATTCCGCTCCATATGGGATAAAAATAAAAAATCCCATCGAAAATGCCGATGGGATTCTTGAAATTATTTTAAAGGCCTTATTAGGCTTTCTTAGCGTAACGCTTGTTGAATTTGTCGATACGACCTGCTGTATCCACCAATACGTTTTTCCCGGTATAGAAAGGGTGAGAAGTATTGGAAATTTCCAGCTTGATCAACGGATACTCATTACCATCTTCCCACTTCAGGGTTTCTTTGGAAGGAGCGGTAGAACGGCTTAAGAAAGTATGTCCGTTAGACATATCTTTGAATATTACAAATCTGTAATTTTCTGGATGGATTCCCTGTTTCATCTGAATTTATATTTTCTTTTTGTTTACCAGATGCAACCCCGCATATTCATTCCTCTGATGCATGATGAATGCCATGCTTGGTTTCATACCAATATTATTAGACAGGGTGCAAAGGTAAAATATTTTTTCTAAAAACAACAACAGAAGACTAAATATTTTAGCTCTTCATGTTGATATACTGTAAAGGGATGCCCAGGCCCGCTTCTTTCGTTTTCTGTATAACCTCCTGTAAATCATCTATTTTCTTACCGGTTACCCTGACAATATCGTCCATGATGGCCGCCTGCACTTTAGCGCCGGAGTCCTTTATCAGTTTGACAATTTTCTTGGCGTCTTCCTGCTTGATCCCATTTCTGATCGGAATGTCCTTTTTCACCACTTTTCCGCTCTGATAAGGCTCCTTGCTCAGATCGTAGATATTGGCATCCAGTCCCTGGCGCATGGTACGGCTTATTAAGACGTCTATTAACTGGTCGAGCTTCATTTCGCTTTCCACTTCCACATTCAGGGCCAGTTCTTTTTTATTCAGTTCTATTTCCACATGGGTACCTTTGAAGTCGTACCTGTTGGTAATCTCCTTTTTCACGGTATTTACCGCGTTATCAAGTGTCTGAGTATCTACTTTGCTAACAATATCAAAGGATGGCATGATAAAATAGTTTTATATTGTTAATCGCTTAAGGGACACAAATATAAATCAATACTACCGAGATATAAAAAACCCCGGGACGATACCCGGGGTGTGTTAACGGAATGCCTTCCGATAACCGGCTGCGTTGTATAACAAGCAGCCAACAACTATTCTTAATCTATTTTGGAAATCTTTGCCATACCTGAAGAGGACTGATTGATCACCGGAGTGCCTTTATAGCGGATCTTGCCCATTCCGGATACATTGAGATCCAGCTTTTTCGCTACCGCTACGTCCAGTTTACCGGAACCGGAGATAGAGATCTGTGCATCAGAAGATTGCATGTCCAGTGCTTCCACATCAGCAGAGCCGGAGATATCATACCTTGTTGCAGGAACACTTCCTTTCAGATTGAGGTGGCTGGAACCGGATACTTCTACTTTCAGGGCACTGGCATCCAGATCAATTTCTGTGTTGGTAGATCCACTGAAGGAGAATTTCACGTTACCGCCTTTCAGTTTTCCCTTGCTGTAAAAGCCACCGCTTCCACTGGAAGACAGGCCTTCCAGCTGATCCATCGTTACATAGATATTGATGGTCTTGCTAGGCTTGATATCGTATCCTTTCTTTGAATAAATTTCGAGGTTTTCACCACTCACCTTCGTCACTATAAAAGGCAGCAGGTTATCGTCCGCTTCGATCCTGATATCATTTTTGCTACCTGGTGTGATGTACACGTTGTATGAACCGGAAGTACTGATACTTCTGAACGGTCCTTCTGTGCGGGTTTCTTCTTTAATGTTTCCGCTTCCTTTTACTTTCTCGTTATTACCGATGATGGTGAATGCAGAGAATGAAAAGGCAAGAAGGAGCAATGATACCGGCAATAACCAGTTAAGACGTAACGTTTTCATAAATGAGATTTAGCGGTGATAGTTTAGTTTTTTTACAAGAGGAATTTGTTGATCAACGGCTTTCAAAAGACACGTCGCTATATACTCCATTTACAGTAAAAGTCGGAGACTTCTCGTCTGCGGAGGATGTGAAAGCCGTATATGTTAATTGTGAGTTCTTCTTAATATTGGTGATATTCTTCAATGAAAGTTCTCCCGTCCGCACATCCCCACGGTTAAGCTGTACATTAAACTGTATACCCAGTCGCTGTGGCACCCCGATCTTCACGTCTGAATAGGTCAGATTAAACTCTGCGTTCTTAAATCCTGTTCCCAGTGTCTTTGCAGAGAAATCGCCATACACTAGTTTTGAGCTGATCGCTGTCTGCACTTCTGTGATGCGGAAATCGGTATATGTATTACTTCCTTTAAAAGAGCCTACTTTATTCACAGTGTATTCGTCATAATTCCCAGATACGTTCAGGTTGTTAACACTACCCAGATTATATTCGCAATAGTTGGATTTGGTCACCAGAGACGTAATAACGTCGCTTTTAAGATTGGAATAGTTAGCTCTTATCGTTACTGATTCAGCCTTACCTATACGTCCGCGATCGCAATAATTCATGTTTAGATCGAGCTGTCTTTCTGCTTCCTTTATATCGTAATTGCAATAGTTCATATTGATCGATGTAGGGAATGAAAGCACATCAGTGATAACATCTCCGAAGTTATTGTCCATCGCGAGTTTTGCCAGTCTTTCAGGCACGTATACATCATAATCGATGTTCACATAATCCTTAGAGTCTTTCTTGTTTCCCCAGGAGAACCATTTACTGCCGGAGGAAGGATTGTAAACAGTTTGCAGGCTTGCGTTATTACCTGTGTTTACTGAAATATCTACCATGTTCACGATAGAAGTAGCTTCTTCCACGCTCTTACCAAAACCTGTAATAGTGATTGTTGCTTTGACTTCATTCTTCTGCCATGTGTGAATAACGATCTTACCGTATTTGTTAGATATGTTCAGGGTTGTACCAGGATTTGTGCTGAATTCCTTTACAATAACTTTCTTGAATTCACTGTCACCTTTTATACCGTAGGTAAGTATAGGTACTAATAAAAATAACAGGATACTAAATTTCTCTTTCATAATCAGATTGCTTTTTACTTACAGGCTGTTTTTCTCTCAGCTCTTCTAATATTTTATCGAGTAGGTCCAGCTTAAGCTGATAGTAGCGGACCATTGCTGCTTTAATTCTTTCGTTACCCGGATTCTGTATCAGTTCGGCTTCCAGTATCTGATACGTTTCGTTGCGTAGTTCCAGTTCTTTACGTGCGGTGCTGTCGAGTCCCAGCACTGCATCAGGATAGGTTTTAATTGTCTGCAACCGCTGTTCTATCTGGGTGGTGTAATACATTTTCGCTTCCTGCATTTCCGGCGAAACATTTGTCAGGTGTTGCGCTTTCTTCATTTGGATGAACTGCCAGATCATGACGCTATTTACCACGAGCACCAGCACTGCTGCTGCTTTCAGCCAGTGACGGCCCATCAGTTGTATTACCTTGTTTTTCCTGCGGGGAGCAATTTGCTGTTCTAATTGCGCCCAAACCCTGGATGAAGGGCCGGTCTCTTCAAAACTCTGACGGTGTTGCCTGACAAAATCTTCAAAACTACTTTCTGACATCAGCGTATTACTTTTTTTTGTTTTATTATCTGCCTCACTTTATCCTTTGCACGCATATACTGTGTTTTCACTGTTGACTCAGAAATGTCCAGCATGGCTGCTATTTCTTTGTGTGAGTACTCTTCAAATATGTACAAGTTCAGAACAGTGCGGTATCCATGAGGAAGAACCTGTATGGCTTCTTTTATTGCCGCTACTGTCCATGCAAAATTATCTTCGTCTACGATCGTCGTATCTTCTTCAACATCTATATTATCTACTTCCTCAAAGTATACTTTCTTCCTGCGAAGGTGGCTGAGACAGTGATTTACAACTATCCGCTTGATCCACGCTGTTACGCTTCCGGCATTCTCCAGGCGCTCAATGTTCCTGAATACCTGCATAAAAGCTTCCTGTAAAGTATCTTCAGCATCGGCCTGATTCCCTGTCATACGCAAACAGATGTTATACATTGCCCCGGAATAGGCGTTGTATAGCTCACGGAATGCGTGCACATCTCCCTTTTTACACCGGGACACCAGGTGGTCTGTTATGGCTGTATTGTTCAAGTTGTTGGCTAATGCTTGCATTATAAAGACATTATTTCAGAAAAAGGTTGCACGAAATGGAGATTATTTTGGGAGAAACAGGGGAAAAAGGCATCACAAACATCACAAATCACTAACTATCAATAATTAACAAATTTAAGAAAGGACGCGGCCTAAGACTAAGCCACGTCCATTTCCATCCTTATATATACCTAAAAACAGGTCATATTAGTTCCCGTTCTTCACACGGCTCTGTTCATCTTCGAGACCGGTTTTACGGGTGCGCGCTGCTTTTACGCTGGTATTTCCGAAACGGTAGTTGAAAGTGACCCTCACCTGCTGGGTTTCCCATTTGCTGGTTACACCGGTGTAGCGGCCTGCATTTTCAAAACTTCCGCGGAAGCTCTGTATATTAAAAATGTCATTTACGTTGATCTTGATGCTTCCTTTTTTATTCAGGATCTGTTTGGACACGCCCAGATCAACTGCTTTCATTGCTTTCATTCTGAACAGGCCTTCATCAGCGATCTGCGGAGAGAGATAGAATACGCTCAGTTCAGCACTGATACCTGCAGGTAAGGTAAAGGTCTGCTGTGTACGCCCCATGAATCCACCACTGGAGATACTCACTGACTGGGCATCCACGATAGTCTGGTACTTGTTATAATAAGCTGACAGGTAAGTGAAGCTGCTCCACCATTTGGTGATGGTCACCGGAAGGGAGATGTTCAGGTTCACGACATCAGATGAGGCAACGTTCAGGTATTTATAACGGATGCTCAATGTATCGCCTGTCACCACATCTTTTTCTGATTCCACGATCTGCGTGATCTTATCTTTTGTATGTGTATAGCCTACTGAAGTGGTCAGAAAGTGTTTGAACGTATGTGTCAGTTCGATGTTGTTGGCGTAGGATGGCTTCAGATAAGGGTTACCTGCTGCCACGGTATACCTGTCCAGATAGAATTCGAAAGGATTCAGATCACCATAGTCAGGTCTTTGCAGACGGCGGCTGTAAGAGATCCCGAACTGGTGGTTTTTCGTCGCATCATAGCTAACAAATACACTCGGGAAGAGGTTAAAATAACTGGTATCTGTAACCTGGTTGATAGTGATAGAATTACCTTCTACATTACTCTGTTCAGCACGTAAACCTAACTGTACGTTCACCTTTTTGAATTGTTTCTGGAAGTTGATGTACGCTGCATTTACGTTCTCTTTATACAGGAAGTGGTTTGAGCGGTTTTTGTCATATACCCAGTTACCGTTACGCAGGGAATCAAATCTTGCATCGTTATCAGTTTTTACAAAACTCAGTTTAAAGCCTGCTTCGAATTTAGCCTGGTTGCGTAAAGGATGTACATAATCGGCTTTGATCGTTTTTATGTCGATGGTACTAGGCTGATTGTTACGTGAAGTATCGCCGTGTCTGTAGTCTTTGCCGATAGCATCCCATATGGTAGAGTAAATATCTGTACCTGATTTTTCTGTATTACGTGCATAATCCAGGTCAACGTTAAACTCTCTGCCGGTTGTATCGAGGATGGCTCTGTAATTCACGTTATAAGCCCATCTTCTCCAGGTCCCTTCATTGTATGTACCTGTTTTTAATGTGGAGTCAACTGTTTCCCTGCCTCCTATTTTAGTGATGGCGTCCCCGTCTTCATTTGAAGTTCTGAAACCTGCATCTACCATCACACCGATAGTATTATTCTTGTTGATGAAATAGTCCATACCTACTTTGGCGCCATGGTAATCGGATACCCTGTCTCTTACATTCTGCTGATCGAATACATTAAACTTTCCATCGGTAGTGCCGGTACGGTACAGGCCAAGATGCTGTTCGTTTTCGCGACGGTTATAGTTATAAGATCCGAAGAGATTGAACTTTTCGTTGCGATGATTCAGGTTCAGTGAACCGCCCCATTTTGGTGTGAGGCCGTAAGCGCCGAATATAGAGGCATTACCGTTGGTACCTACTGTTCTATTTTTCTTCAATTTAATGTTGATGATCCCGGCGTTGCCCGCTGCATCATATTTGGCGGAAGGATTGGTGATCAGTTC
The DNA here is from genome assembly GCF_003182155.1 of Chitinophaga sp. S165. Classification (GTDB taxonomy): domain Bacteria; phylum Bacteroidota; class Bacteroidia; order Chitinophagales; family Chitinophagaceae; genus Chitinophaga. The sequence continues at coordinate 291,207 of NZ_QGTG01000006.1, read as the reverse complement.
AATTTGCTCAATATTGCTACTGGGCATACTTTTCAGCAGCTGGGCAACGTCCTGGGAACTCATATTGGTAAGCTTGCCATCAATCATGATAACGACACCACTCTTACCCTTCAGGTTAATATTATCGTCTTTATCTATTGAAACGCCTGGTGATTTTTCCAGTACTTCCATAGCGGTACCACCGGCGCCGATGATGCTGTTTTCAACATTCACGATCATTTTATCGGCCCTTTGCTCAATGAACGGCTTTTTTGCAGTCACGTTCACCTCTTTCAGGTTCTTAGCATCTGCTGCCAGTGAAAGTGTTTCCATTGAGATCGGTGTAGTTCCTTTTACTTCAAAAGGTTTGCTGTATGCTTTTGACATACCAACATAAGCGGCTGCGATCAGATATTTACCTTGTTTGATCTGTTCAAATTCATAACGACCATTTAAGTCGGCAATAGCCCCTTTAACGAGGGAGGAATCTTTTGCTTTCAGCAAAGTGATGGTGGCAAATTCAACAGGTTTGTTCCCGGTTTGCATTACCCGCCCGGAGATTTTGGCGGTCTCTATAGTTTGTGCATGAATGGTTGTAACGCTACACATGAGTACAAAAGAGGCCAACAATGTAGTAGTTGATTTCATATAAGGAGGATTTAAATGTATTATTAGCTTCTGGTCAATTTTTTGTTGTTATAGAACTTTCCTTGATCAAGAACCTTTCTTTAACAACTACAGTGTAAAGGTAGGTAGTTTGCATTGCATAGTACATAGTTTTACACAAACGGTAACCTGGCAGTGATGATTGGCAAAAGTTTAATAAGGAGACAGGAATTTTTTTATAAAGACGATCACGCCGGGAATTCGTTACAGAATCGAGGACCATAAAAAAAGGCACTGCCGGAAATATAGCAATGCCTTGACAATTATAAAGTTAGCGGACTCAGGTCCAGCTTATGGATTCAAGTACGTCAGGAAGTTTGGTTTGTATCTTCTCAAAAAATACCCGTTCTTCTTTTCTTATATGTGCTTCCAGGCTTCTGGCCAGTAAGTCCATTGCTTCAATCATACCGGTATTTTCGGTAAGAGCGCTATACATGCGGGAGATCTGCTGGTGCTCCCGCTCCAGTTCTTTAATTATACTATCTATTTCCGGATTACGGCCGGCACATATTTCAAAAAGATATTCTTCTTTCTGGATGTGCGGCACCATTACTTCCTGGAAGACTTTTACGATGTAAGCAAGTTTGGCATTGGTTTCCAAAGGAAATCCCTCGTATGCTGCTGCATCATTTTTAAGATAACGGCATACGAACAACAAGCGCTGGTGCTCTTGTGACAAGGGTATCAGGACCGGGTGACGTTGCATGATCAGATGGCTGGTTTTGCTGCTTTGTTTATTTTACGGCAATACCATATTAATGCGGCGCCACCTATAATCATTAAAGAGGATATTATTTCTGCTTGTGTAGGATGAAATCCGAAGATGTCGTATTTGGTGTTTACCCTGATCTTTTCGATGAAGAAACGTTCCAATCCGTTCATGATGAGATATACGCCAAAAATAACACCGGGTACGGTGATCTTTTTACGCAGGGCCCATAAAGCGGCGAACAACAAGAGACAAACGATGATCTCGTACAGGGCGGTAGGATAAACGGCTACAGGCAATACACTACAATATTTGCCTGTGCAACCTGCCATTTGTACTCCTTCGTTGATGACGTTATGAGGATAACCGTAGGCAAAGAACCAATCGGGCAGGAAACTTAGTCCGCCGGGTTTTGTAAACGGTGCATGCGGTATATGTTCCAGGCTGGAATACTGCCTGATAAAAAATTGTTCACTTCCTTTTACTACTTCCTGGAATTTAGAAGGATCTGCGGCGTGTATTTTACCTGCAGCATCGGTCACGTAGGCACTATTATAAATACCCCAGTCGCCATCTCCAGAAAAGTGGCACCCCATACGTCCTACTCCATAAGCAAGCATTAATGCGGGAGCGGCGCTGTCTATCAGGTGCCAGATGTTGATACCTTTTTTAGCTGCGTAACGTATAATAACGATGGCTGCAAGGATCAATCCTCCGTAGAAGGTAAGACCACTAAATGATAATAATGCACCGATAGGGTCTTGTACAAATTCGCCCCAGTTCTCCAGGTTATGAAAGATCTTAGCGCCCAGTAAACCGGCTACGGCTGCCATTACTGTAAAATCGGGCACCCGCTGGTGCGGCATGATCATAATTGTTTCTTCCTTCGGCTTTGGAAGTTCCTGTTTTTTAGCGGAGCTGTATTTCAGGTAACCAAAGAGCCCACCTAATATAATACCTCCTAACAGGTTTCCTTTGAGGGACAATATATATGACTGAGGGTCAGCTATGGCTTCACCTTTGTCAACAATCAACCCTAATATCTTGTATCCTAATACAAAGCCCAGCAGCCCCTGAACCAGTACTTCCGTCATGTTAAGGGGTTTACCTGTTACGGTTGTTTCGGACACACCTTTAAGCCAACCTAATTTTTCCCTTCTTTTTAACTCACTTGTTAATACGTAAGCAGCCGCGAGAAAAGCGATGGCCACAAAAAAGCCGAATGTCTGCAGAAGTTTGAGTACAGGGATGTCTAAGCCGAAAAGGTCCTGGAATGCGTAATATAAATTAGGATACATAGCCAAAAAAAATTGGTGATCTGAAATTTCCTATGAACAAAGCCGAATTAGTCAAACGGAAAATCAAACCACCAAAGTAAGCTGTAAAAATCACAAATTCCAAATCATAATTCCTTTTTCTATTGTGTAAACAATATCATAACAACAGAAAAAAGAACTATGATCCGGATGGCATGTTAGCAGTATTGCTCAAATGCGTCAACCAGGTTGGCTGCGATCATTTGTGCAGGACGACCTTCGATCATATGACGCTCGATGAAGTGTACCAGCTGACCATCTTTAAATAAAGCGATTGCGGGAGAAGACGGAGGGTAAGGTAACAGGTGAGAACGGATCTGCTGTACAGCCGCCATATCAAATCCTGCAAAGCTGGTCGTTAATCTGTCCGGCTTTTTCTCACTGTGTGCCACAGCTAATAAAACGCCCGGACGTGCAGTACCTGCAGAGCAACCACAAACGGAATTGATCATTACGAGCGTAGTTCCTTCTTTCTTTAAGATCTCATCTACTTTTTCTGGTGACAGCAATTCTTCAAAACCATTATCTGTCAACTCTGCCTTCATTGGCATTACAAGTTCTGCTGGATACATATAACTACAATTTTTTTTGTTCGATAGTTTACACAAAGTTAATCATAAGCTGATAAATAGAAAAACATGAATGAATATGTCTTTATGTCACATCAAACCATCGACAACAGACATAAAGTCCGATACATTAAGCCATATTATAGCAAAATAGCAGGTTTAATGCCCTGGTATTCCGTTTGCATATTTCCTTTCGTACAAATTTTTAACACAAACTCTTAAAATTTATAAAACATGACTTTCGTAAAATTCAATCAGGCACCAGCAGTAAAATCATTTGGCGGTTTAGTAGAAGAAATCTTTAACAACGCCGGTTTTAACAAAGCATGGAAAGACGATTTCCATACACATGACTTCTACGGCGCCTATCCCCCAGTGAATATCACAGAAAGTAAAGATGCCTACCAGGTAGACTTGCTTGTTCCCGGATTATCTAAAGAAGACTTTAAGATCAATCTTGAAAACAAGACCCTGACTATCAGTGCAGAAAAAGCAGCTGAAAGCAAAGATGAGAACCAGAAACAATTACGCAGGGAGTTCAGCTTCCGTTCATTCAAACGCTCTTTTACCCTGAATGAACAAGTGGATGCTGGAAAGATCCAGGCTAAGTATGAAAATGGCGTCCTGAAATTACAGTTAGCGAAGAAAGAAAATGTGCAGGATCCTGCTAAAGTGATCGTAGTAGAATAAGAGAAAGGTTGAATAAGTGTGATGGCCCCTCCCTTACCGGGAGGGGCTTTTTTATTTTAGCCCGTTTAGCAAATTCCTAAATAATTCACACAAACGTTTAAGAACTAAACTGTTTTTATAAGATAATTTGCCATACAACTATATGGGCTATGCCGCAGCTGATTAAAAGAATATATATACTGGCAGTTAAAATCTACCACAACACTCAGGAGGCTGTGATTGGCAATGCTTTACACATTAGTACCGATTCAAGAGAGAGATGTAATGCGCGGTTATTATTCGATTATCTGTTCTTTCACCTGCTCCTCCTGATACCGGAATCACTTATCGGACTATATACACATAATACAACGGAACTGTTACTTATCGGCGCTTTCCTTTTTTCACTGGGAGGTTGTCTTATACTGGTCAGAAAAGGAGTACCTGTCAAAACAGTCAGTATCATTGCAGCCTTTGTGACTTTCCTCATTCCTGCAGCCTGCTCTTTTCTAAATAGCCAGGATCTTTCACTGCGGTATTCTATGATATGGGTATTGAGCATCCTGTTCTGCTACATCGCAACAAATATTGCAGCTACGCTTGCGCTTGGCGGACTACTATGCGGTTATCTCAGCCTGGTTGCATGGATAAAGGTGAATAATATCACCACTTATGTTGTGCCCGGCTTCACTTCTGAACAAAGCTTAATCTTTACACCGGTGCTTGCCGGTTTCTATATAATATTCTTAATCAGGGTACTAGGGGGACATTACAGGAACATTTTTATATCGGAGCACGAACGCACCATTCAGAAACAGAAACAGCATTCCTCACTGTTAAGCCAGCACCTGACCAAACAGTTCATCATTCTTAAAGGCCTCTCCCGTTCAGGGAAGTCAAAATACCTTGATGGCAACAAAGAACTGCTGGAGGCTTGCCTGATAGAGATAGAAAAACAGTGTGAGAGCGCGATCAGCTACCTGGACAGTAACCATCAGCCGGAAAATTAAGGCTAAGTCCGTCGGGTACACATCCGTGTGAGTGGTTTGCAGATATGGTGATTAACCGTTTAAAAAATTACAACTTTCGGGTATTTCCCACCTTTCAGAACCACCTTACCTTTGTTATGTAAACAAACAGGGTCCTATTCTCCCTATACACCAGCTGATTCTCTTTTTCCCTATACACCACAACCTTTTATCCCTTTCATTTTACAGTCTTATTTTCCTATATGCTTTTTGATGGTACGCCTATGCCATGGAATTTTATGCCCGGGATAAATCCCCGGGCAATTTTTTTTTGGGGGATTGTCATGTTTCCCCGGGGTTTACAATCCGGGCTACAAACAAGGGAACCCCTACGGAGTCATATTGAGATTTGTTAATGCCGGTATGTAGTACGCTTTATACATGCTTTATACATGCTTCATACACGACGTATATACGGCGCATACACGACGCATCTCGCTTTGAAGGGTGGGCCAAAATGGCTAAAAAAATAAACCCCGCGAGAAATCGCGGGGTGTTTCAGTGGATTACTAACCCATTTTTTTAATAACCCAAAATCTTTAACATACTCTGGGCGGTCTGTTCCTTGGCATACAGCCAGTCTTTCAGTTGCCCGTTTTTGTCATATCCTATGATCACATGCTTGGGTGAAGGGATCAGGCAGTGTTTGATACCGCCATAACCGCTTAACTGATCCTGGTATGCTCCCGTATGGAAGAAGCCGATGTAGAGAGGCTCTTCTCCGGCCAGCTTTGGCAGGAATACCGCATTTATGTGTTCTTCAGAAGTGTAAAAGTCATAACCGTCACAAGTCAGCCCTCCGAGGTGTACCTCCTGGTATTCCTGGTCCCATTTGTTAATGGGCAGCATCAGGAACTTCTCACCTATCCCCCAGGTATCCGGCAGTGTCGTAATGAAAGAACTATCGATCATATACCAGTTTTCCCTGTCGTTCTGCATCTTCTCTCCTACCACGCTGTAGATCACAGCTCCGCTTTCACCGACAGTAAAGGAACCGAACTCTGTATAGATGTCTGGTACGGGTACCTTGTTCTTCTTACAAACACTCTTGATATTGGCAACGATCTCATTTACAATGTAGTTGTAATCGTAATCGAAGCCCAGGGAATGCTTGATCGGGAATCCACCGCCTATATTAATACTATCCAGTTCGGGGCAGATCTTCTTTAACTGACAGTACAGGTTCAACACACGGTTAAACTGGCTCCAGTAATAGATGTCATCTTTGATCCCCTTGTTCATGAAGAAATGGAGCATTTTCAGCTCAAATCTGTCATTTCCCTTCAACTTGTCCACATAGAACTCCAGCACATCGCGGGAACGGATACCTAATCTGGACGTATAAAAGTCAAAGGTAGGTTCCTCTTCTGCTGCAATACGCAGCCCCAGTTTCACCTTATCCTTTGAACGGACGAATTTCTTATAATCTTCCAGCTCCTCTGTGTTATCCAGTACCGGTATAACGTTACGGAAGCCGGAGTTGATCAAACGGGCGATCGCTTTAGTATATGGCTTTGTTTTGTAACCATTGCATATTACGAACGTGTCCTTGTTGATCTTCTTCCTTTCATATAATTTGGTAATGATATCAATATCATACGCAAAGGAAGTCTCAATGTGAATATTGTGCTTCAGCGTTTCCTCCATTATAAAGGAGAAGTGCGAACTTTTGGTGCAATAACAATAGTAGTAGTTTCCGTCGTACCTGTTCTTCTTAATTGCATCCTGGAACATTTTTTTGGCCTTATTTATCTGCATCCCGATCTTGGGCAGATAAGTCAGCTTGAAAGGTGTCCCATACTTGTCTATCAAAGCCTTGATATTCACCCCATTAAACTCCAGGTAGCTATCCTGAACATCAAATCCTTCCTGAGGAAACTCGAAGGTCTGGTTAACGAGATCTGTGTAGGTGCTGTTCATTTAAACCTATGACACATTTTAAGGATTAGTAAAAAGCAATCACAACCCTCGCTGGAAAACTCCTGGTTTACACACCTACGTCAGTTCGAAACCCAGCAAAATTGGTTGCAAAGCTAAATATTTTGTCGAATTGGCCGGGCAAAAACTTTCATTTTTTTTTAAACGGTTAGATATTACGCTAAAACGTTACACATCAACCAGTTGACGCTAAATACATATGTAGTTTTTATACTATTTAAGTAGCTCTATACTGCGCTTTCCTTCACAGAAAATAAGGTCCAGAATACTCATATCCGGAAGGAAACCAACCCTTTCCTGGAAGACCTGGGTATAACGTACGGTCTCTTCGTCTACCGGTTTCTGAGACGGCAATATTGTATCCCTTGCATCAGTAATGCCTTTACCGGCCTCATAGGTTTTATGATACTCGTCCGTGAAGGTGATAGGGGAGGAAACTCCGATGACCTTATTAGCCCATTCCAGGCACATCAGGTTCCAGTCTAACAGATAAGATACCTCTTTTGTAAAAAGCCTTCCCAGCTCATCTTCATAATATTCGAACCAGGGTGAACGGCGATAAGCGGACACGAGCGTCTTCCAATGCAGCGCCTGCCATTTCTCATCATTGCTGATCCGGACATCTTTCATGACAGTTCGCTGGTTCTTTCCACGGGCCAGGGGAACACTCAATAATATGCTTCCGTTCGGTCCGGCAATGTAACAGCGATTACGAAAACTAACCTTTTGGTAGTGTTCATATCTTTCTATCAATAATATATCGTGATTAATTAAAGTTTTATAAAAGGAAATGCTTGGAAAGTATTGTGATTCAATGAGTAATGATCTCTTATTTGTATCAACTGCCATATCGTCAAAAATTGGTGTTTTAGTGCTAAAAATGTATGTTTCAAGTAGTTGAAAAGTTTACCTTTAATTAACTGATAAGTAGATTTAATTTCCTGATAAACAGTTCATAGAAAAATTATAAATATGCTATTCTCTTTAGTAATTCTGCGTTTAAAGTAAAAAATTAAGCGCCCGCAAATTTACTAAACTATTTAGTAGCTTTTTCAATTCATTTTCACCCATTTAATGCTTCAAGTAAAATGTTAAGTAGTGGTTCTGAGGCCGTTAAAAGTTTCCTAATTCCTACTTAACCCTTTTGTAGTCTATTAAGTTTACTGTAGGTTTGATAAAAATTTGTCATGAAATTTTTCAGACTGGCCATATTTATTATGACAATTTGGGGCGTGGTAAGTTCGTGTGAAAAAGCAAAGGACCTCGAATTTGTCAGGGTTGCCGGAATCAATTTTGACAACCTCGGCTTTTCTAAAAGTGTGGTACGGTTGACCCTGGCTTACTACAATCCGAACAATTTTAAACTGAAACTGAAGGACGCGAATTTTGATCTTTTCTTCGACGATACCCAGGTGGGTCATTCCATCCAGGACACGATGATAGCGATCCCGGCAAAAGACACTTTTTACTTTCCGGTAAGGTTAGAGGTGAATATGGAGAACGTCTTCAAAAATGCCTTAGGCGCCCTCATGAATAAAGAAGTGACTATCCGGGCTACGGGTAATTGCAAAGTAGGGAAAGGTGGGGTTTATCTCCCGTTCCCGATAAAATGTGAAACAAAACAGCCACTTAAGTTTTTCTGATCATAACCGTGTAAAAACTAAAAAGGCCTCGTTGCATAGCAATCGAGGCCTTTCTCTTTTAATACGTTCCTGAAGTACGAGCTTAGTGCTTTTTCTCCATTCCGCCACCGTCTTCCGGTTTCTTGCAGCAGGTAGGCAGCTTTTTGTAGGCTTCTTCTTCTGCAGTTACGTTATCTGCGTCATACCCTGCATTTGCGATAGCAGTCTTCACGTTTTCTATATTGGTACGATCGCTGAAAAATTTCACGGTGGTGATGCCTTTTTTGAAATCTACCTTGGAGCTCTGTACACCCTCTTCTCTGGAGAGATATCTTTCTATGCGATTTTTACATTGCTCGCACTGCACAGTGGGGGTATTGATCTTAGCAGTTACCAATGTGCCTTTTTTTGCCTGGCCCATTGTTACGCCGATACCCGCAAATAATAATACCATTACTAGTTTAACGATACGCATAAGTTACTTTTTACGATCCTAATATAGTAAATACTTGTCAATTGAAGTGTCCTTTTGGGAAGAACGGTTTATACAGCGGGCGCTGCATTCCATTTATCAGGAGCCGCTCTCCAGGCTTCAAGGGTAGCCTGTTCGTCTGCTGATACCATCCCTTTCTCAACTGCCAGTTCGATCAACGCGCTGTAATTGCTCAGAGAATAGAACGGCACTTTTGCTGCTTCAAATGCTTTCACAGCAATATCAAATCCATAGTTAAAAATGGATACCATTCCGATCACTTCCCCTCCTGCTGCACGGATTGCATTCACCGCTTCGAGGCTGCTTTTTCCGGTAGAGATCAGATCTTCCACTACCACAACCGGCTGGCCCGGCTGCAATACGCCTTCGATCAGGTTACCCATACCATGTTCTTTCGCCTTTGCCCTTACATAAATAAAAGGCAGCTTCAACTGGTCAGCCACTAATGCACCCAGGGGAATACCACCCGTAGCTACTCCCGCGAGCACTGCTGCATCAGCAAAAGTTTCAAATACCACATTGCACAACTCGGACTTTACGTAGTCACGCACATAAGGATAAGACAAAATCTTACGGTTGTCGCAATAAATAGGCGACTTCCAGCCAGATGCCCAGGTGAAAGGTTCTGACGGGCGTAACTTTACCGCCTGTATCTGTAATAGCTTTTCTGCTATCTGTTTTTCGCTGATCTTACTCATAGGTGGCAAAAATACTTAATTACGGATTATTTTTGCGCCATGCAAAAAGATACAGTCATTTATCTCAATGAGCGTCCATTGGTCATCACTGCTACTCACCAGGGTATTCCTGCTGAATTTAAAGATGCTGTTTTGTACACTGAACCAGACGCGGCTACTATAGAATCGGTATTACAAGCTCTCGAAACCGGTAAATCCGAAGCGGCCATTTTCATCCATCCGGACACGGAGGCACTTGTTGAAACTGTTAAAGGTTACTTCAATGTATTAGTTGCTGCCGGTGGACTGATCACTAACCCGGAAGAAGAAGTTCTACTGATGTTCCGCCGTGGTAAATGGGACCTTCCTAAAGGCAAACAGGATGAGGGAGAAAACCTCGAAGCCGCCGCTGTCAGGGAAGTTGCTGAAGAAACAGGATTACACACCATTGCGTTGGAACATAAAATCGGGGAAACCTTCCATTTTTATACCTATAAGGAGAAAAGGATCCTGAAACATACCTACTGGTACAAGATGAAGTTTACCGGTACGGAACTGACTATTCCGCAGATCGAAGAAGACATTATTGATATCCAATGGGTTAAACCGGAACATCTGGGTAAATACCTTAAATTTTCCTATCAGAATATTGTAGATGTATTTGTGAAGGAAGGTTACGCTGTATGACGTAACGGGGCTTAATGTTGTGTGTGACCCACATCCGGCATTAAGCCTTTTTGTCTCTTATTGCTACAGTTAACCGGCTGATACACACCAGCTTATTATCATCGTCACAGATACGGATATCCCATACGTGCGTGGTCGTTCCTATATGTAATGGCCGCGCTATCGCATGTACATACCCGGATGTAACACCTTTGATATGATTGGCATTGATATCCAGGCCCACACAGATCTGTTTCTTCGTATCAATAACAAGTGATGAGGCCACGCTTCCTACTGTTTCTGCCAGCGCTGCAGACGCTCCCCCATGTAGAAGCCCATATGGTTGTTTTGTTCTATTGTCAACAGGCATGATCATCCGCAGATAATCGGGGCCGATCTCTGTAAACTCCATACCCAGCAAGCCTGCCATATTATTGTTCCCGATTTCATTCAGTTGATCCAGGGAAACATCCAGAGAGTGCCATATCGGTTTCATGGGTGATGCGCGTTAATAGTTAAAGAATGATCTCAGGCTTTTTTTAACTCCCTGATGATATTTTCGGGTAGTAAGCGGGAGGTGTCTCCTCCATATCGCAATACATCCCGCACCAGTGAGGAAGCCAATGTTGAATATTGGGGTGAGCAACTCAGGAAGACAGTTTCTATACTGCTGTCCATCATGCGGTTTACATCTGCGATCGCTTTTTCGTACTCAAAGTCGCCGATACTACGAATACCACGTAATATAAACTGGGCGCCTACTTCCTTACAACTCTTGATGGTAAGTCCTTCGTAAGAGATCACTTTCACTTTAGGCGTATGACTATAAATATCCCTTATCCACTGCATTCTTTGTTCCAGGGGGAACATCGGAGTTTTAGCTGAATTGACGCCTATCCCTACCACAATTTCATCAAAAAGGTCCAGCGAACGGTCTATAATATCGGTATGTCCCAGTGTGATCGGGTCGAATGTACCTGGGAATAAACAAATACGTTTCATGCCAGTTTATTTTTTCAGCTCCTCCCTGTTTATAAAGATCGAAAAGATGGTTGTGCCATAGTTGCGTTCCGTACGATAGTAAGAGTAATTTTTGTAGTTGTTGCGGGGCGTATGTTCCAATACAAACCACCCTTCCGGTTCCAGCAGCTGCTTTTCAAAAATGATCAGCGGCAACTGGTCTATTGTAGTAAGGGCATATGGAGGGCCTGCAAATATAAAGTTGAACTTTTCAGTACACTGCTCCAGGTATTTGAATACGTCCATACGCTGCAGCTTCAATGGCACCTCGAGCAATTTGGCTGTTTTCTGGATGTAATCGGCCATGCTCGGATCTTTCTCCACAATTGTCAGATCGGTCACTCCTCTGGACGACAGCTCATAGCTGATGCTACCGGTACCTCCGAAAATATCCAGGGTTTTCAGTGTAGGAAAATCCAGGTTATTCTCCAGGATATTAAACAACCCACCTTTGGCAATGTCGGTAGTGGGCCGAGTATACGGCATATTTGCCGGCGGCTGGAACCTATGACCTCCCTTTTCTCCCCCGATTATACGCATAATGCCATTGCATAAAGGTTATTGAAATAATATCCGGGGATCTCTTCCATCTTCGGAATATAGCTGAAGCCTGGCAGGCGCGGCATCCATTCCAGTTTGGGAATAAAGCGGCGCAGTTCTTCATGGATCTGGGAGTCGGAAGTTACCGCCCCTCCTACTTTCACCTTCACGAGCTGCTCGTCCAGGCCTGTCTGGCGCAGGATATTCACCAGGTGATATACTACGTCAAGTCCTGTCTGGCTGGTTACATCCTGTTGGATGAGCAGTTTGCCGAACCGGAAGATCGTCAGGGAGAATTTATGTTGCTGAATATCAACGTATGCCACCCCGTTCAGCTCCAGGAAGTCATTATCAAAACGGTACGACTTCAGTAATCCTGTATTGGCATGGATCACTTTATCGGTAGAAAACTCTTTTCTGAGGTATCCCATCACATCCTTGTCCACCGCGTATACATTCACCAGCTGCTGATCTGTCAGTACGTCTGCCAGTACCAGTTCCTGCGTCTGTTCAGGGTAGATGACATGGAGATAATCTTTTTTCAGGGATGGATTATAGTGCTGTTCGGGCACCAATGTATTGTTAACACCATCAAACGCCAGCTGCACCAGGCTGAAGTTGGTGAATAACAACTTGTCCGCATCGAATATCTGTTCGATCATCTGCAGGTCTGCCGTAGCTGTTTTCTGCGGCAGGAAGTGGTACGACTTCAGGGCCAGGAACTTTTTCAGCCCTGGATCATATACCACATAACTAAACGTCCCTTTTCCTATTAACACGAGCAGCTGGCAGGAAGTGAGGTCAGTTTCAAGCAGAGAAGTATCATCAGCTGCGAAGGCAGGATGAATATTGTACGTCACAGACATTAGTAATACATTAGATATGGCACAATAATAACCAAAAAACGTGACTTTTGCTCCTATGCAATTCGAAGTAACTAACCGGCAGATCATAAAAATTGCTGCTCCTATATGCCTGGCACTCATTATTCCACAAATAAATCACATGACAAATACGGCTTTCCTGGGACGCCTGGGAGAGTTTGAACTGGCGGCGAATGGGATTGCGGGTATGTATTACCTGGTGATGTATATGGTGGCCTATGGCCTGAATAACGGTTTGCAGGTGCTGATAGCCCGCCGTGCGGGGCAATTGAACCCTAAGGGCATCGGGCAGTTATTTGCCAACGGACTGGAACTCGGGCTGTTCTCTTCTTTTCTTATAGTTGCCATGACCATGTTCCTGGCTCCCTGGTTCTTTGCCAGTACTCTTCATAATAAACAGATCTATGAAGCGGCCCTCTCTTTTATCCGCATCAGGATCTGGGGTTTGCCTTTCCTGATGATGCTTAGTATGGCCAACGCCTTTTATATTGGCAGCGGCAATTCTAAAGTGCTGGCCGTCACTTCCCTTTGCCAGGAGATGGTCAATATATTTTCTGACTATGTGCTGATCTTTGGAAAATTCGGGTTGCCGGCGCTGGGCCTGAACGGTGCTGCTATCGCCTCTGTCATTGCAGAAGGAACGGGATTACTGGTGGCGTATAGCATCCTTTTCGGGAAAGGGTTTCACAAACGATTCTACCTGTTCGATTATCTGAAGCCTTCCTGGCAGATCTTCCGCAGTATCCTTTCCATTTCTGCTCCGCTGATTGTCCAGTTCCTGTTCAGTATTGGCAGCTGGTTTATATTCTTCATTTTTATTGAGCACCTGGGGGAAAGGCCGCTGGCTATTTCCAATATGCTAAGAAGTATCTTCGGATTTTTCGGTGTGTTTACCTGGGCTTTGAGCGCTACCTGCAATACGATGGTCAGTAACGTAATTGGTCAGGGAAAGCATGATATGGTATTCAGCGCCATCCGCAGAATAGCGACAATCAGTCTTCTTTGCGCCCTGGTAGTGTGTATCCTCGTCAACCTGTTCCCTGGTACCATCCTGCAGATCTATACGACGGACAAGTCACTGATCAGTGATTCTATCCTATCTGTGAGGATCATCACGTTGAGCACATTGCTCATGGCCATATCGGGCATAGTGCTGAGTGCAGTTACAGGTACCGGCAATACCCGGATCAATCTGGGTATAGAAATGGCAGCTGTAATCGGGTATCTTTTGTATTGCAGTATTGTGGTAGAACGTTGGCGCAGTCCGCTGCACATCGCATGGCTGGCGGATTTCATCTACTGGACCATCATTTTTACACTGAGCTTTTTCTATCTGAAAAGCGGGAGGTGGAAAGCTAAATCGATCTGATAACTATTCCAGTTCTTCCAGCATCTTTTTACAAGCCGATTTGATATTGAGATCATCCTGGTAAATAGGACGCAAGGTTACCGCTTTGCGCAGTGTTTCAATGGTCTTTTCCAGTTCATCGTTGTCTTTATAAGCTTTTGCGAGGTCCAGGTAATTGGGCAGGTAGGAAGGATCGAGCTTACGGCATTTCTCATAATTGGCGATAGCATCTTGTAAGGTTGCTTCCGGCATACCACCGAACAACATCTTAGCCGCTGCTTTTTCCAGGGTGTTCATATTAGCCACTTCATAGTTCCATTTACCCAGCAGGTTGAATGCTTTCGCATATTTCGGGTTGAACTTGATAGCCAGTTCTGTATATCTTTTTACTTCTTTGGAAGCAGCTACTTTCTCTTTGGCTCCTGACGAGAGTGCAATACGTCCGAGTGCTACGGCCATTACATAGTTAGCGTCTGCATTTTCCGGGGCGAGTTTCAATGCCTGTTCAGCATAGCTTTTCGCATCGTTATAGTTACGGCTTTTTTCATCTTTGTCGGCTATACGGAAACCTTCGCGGGCAGAAACCTCGCTGGCGCCGGTCAGTGCGGCAATATTGTCAGGCTGTACTTTCAGCGCATCTTTATAGGCAGAAAGCGCAGCAGCGTCTTTCATTTGTTTTTCCTGCTGTTTGGCCTGGTCAACCAGTTCATCGGCAGTTTGAGCAAAGGATACAGTAGATACCAGGAATAAAGCAGCAGATGCAAATACCTTCTTAAACATAGGGCGGAAATTTACACATATGAAAATAACTAAATTTAATACTTTATTGACAGTTTTTCAATACCGCATATGTATTAATCTGTAAAAGGCAGTGTCTGGCGCTGCTTTTAGTAGTTTTTTTCGAGAGAGACAACAGAATTCCGGATGGAAGCCCCCATTGGCGGGTTCATTTTACGCAGGGATACGACTGATTTCTGGATTTCAGGGTATTTGTTTTTGATAGCATCGCTCATGTTATAAACCACCTGTTCCAGCAATGGCTGCGGAACGGCCATGATCTTCTTTACAATATTGTAAAGCCCCTGATAGTTAACAGTTTCGGAGATGTTATCAATATGGTGTGTACCCGGGATCGTTACATATACATCTACTATGAATTCATTCCCAATGATACGTTCTTCCGGGTATAAACCATGGAAGGCATGAAAATGAGCTTGTTCTACCCCTATAGTAAGCATGCAGTAAAATTAAAAATCAGGAATTAAACATTGCAGATCATTTTCTGACCTGCAATGTTCCGTTCCTGATTGATTTATTATTAATGTCCTAATGCAGATAAATATCTTTCTGCGTCCAGTGCAGCTATACAACCGCTACCGGCAGCAGTTACCGCCTGGCGGTAGATCTTATCCTGCACGTCGCCACAGGCAAATACGCCTTCGACGTTTGTGCGGGAGGTACCAGGTACGGTTACGATGTAACCCTGTTCATCCATTTCCACATAATCTTTGAAGATAGCGGAATTAGGCTGGTGACCAATAGCTACGAAGAATGCGCTTACCGGTACAGTTGTTTCCTCCTGTTTTGCGGTGTTGAGCAGTCTTACGGCTTCTACTTTGTTTTCGCCTAATACTTCCTGTGTTTCTGTGTTCCAGTAAACAATGATATTGGAAGTTTTCAGCACACGGTCCTGCATTACTTTGGAAGCACGCATTTCATGGCGGCGTACGATCATGTGTACGTTGGTACACATTTTAGAGAGGTACAGTGCTTCTTCAGCGGCAGTATCACCTGCTCCTACGATAGCTACTTCTTTACCACGGAAGAAGAATCCGTCGCAAACAGCGCAGGCAGAAACACCGCTACCGTTCAGGCGTTGCTCTGAAGGCATTCCCAACCATTTGGCGGAAGCGCCTGTAGCAATGATCACAGCATCTGCTGTTATTAACTTTGATTCATCGATCGTTACTTTGAATGGCTTGCTGCTGAAGTCAACAGAAGTCGCCAGGCCAAAACGGATATCCGCTCCCATGCGGGTGGCCTGTTTTTCAAAATCGACCATCATTTCAGGCCCCTGGATCCCTTCCGGATATCCGGGATAGTTTTCTACTTCTGTTGTGATGGTGAGCTGGCCACCTGGTTGAATACCCTGGTAAAGTACAGGTTTAAGATTAGCTCTGGCGGCGTATATAGCAGCAGTGTAACCTGCTGGTCCGGAACCTATGATCAGTAATTCGACATGTTCCTGTTGGTTAGTTTCCATGCTTACTATGTAATATTAAATGTAATCGTTTCTAAAATTCTGTCTTCCTGAATGCGCACATGACAAGTAAAAGAAATGATGAGCCATGCGGCATACAAAAATACGTTTCCCCTTAAAATAAAAAACACCGGCTTGTAAAATATACAGCCGGTGCGTTCTATAAGAAATGATATAGATCTTTGATTTGAATTGGCAACTGTTATTGCCTATCTCTTCTTTGCTTAAATCTTCGTCAGCTATTAACCCAGGTAAGATTTAAGTGCTCCGCTGTAGCGGGCTTTCTGCAGCCTTTTGATGGCGCGTTCCTTGATTTGACGAATTCTTTCTTTTGTAAGATCGTACTTCTGACCAATCTGTTCGATCGTTGCTCCGTTCTCACCATCCAGACCAAAGTATGCGTTTACGATTTCCGCTTCGCGTGGGCTGAGTGATTTCAGTACACGACGGATCTCTTCACGCAGTGAATCACGCATAACATCATCATCAGTGATATCGCCACCTTCCAGCAGATCGCCCATAGCCACGTCTTCTGCTTCGTGTACCGGAGCGTCGAGTGACATGTGACGGGTATTGCTTTGGAAAATGTTGTTAATCTCTGATTCGGACATTTCCAGGATTTCTGCTAACTCCTCAGTAGAAGGTTCTCTTTCATTCTCCTGTTCAAATGCCATGTAGGCTTTATTAGCTTTATTGTAAGTGCCGATTTTATTCTGCGGCAGACGAACCAGACGGCCCTGTTCTGCTAAAGCCTGCAGTATGGATTGACGAATCCACCAAACAGCATAAGAAATGAATTTGAACCCTTTCGTTTCATCAAATCTTTGCGCCGCCTTAATCAAGCCTAAATTGCCCTCGTTAATGAGGTCGCTGAGGCTAAGCCCCTGGTGCTGATATTGCTTTGCTACTGATACAACGAACCGAAGGTTTCCTGTAGTTAAACGTTCAAGAGCCTTTTGGTCACCCATTTTAATGCGCTGCGCCAAAACGGTCTCTTCCTCAGGGGTTAACAAAGGGATCTTTGAAATCTCCTGCAGGTATTTTTCTACCGCCTGCGAATCACGGTTTGTGATCTGGGTGGCAATTTTAAGTTGCCTCATATTGAAAGTTTATTAGTTTATAAATTGAATAACATCGAAAGATTTATTTTGTTGAGATATTTTAAATAATTATCTTACAACCTATTCCACTCTCCCAATATTATCGTTTTAACAAATTAGCCTGCAAAGATCGTGCTAATACCCCATACTGCCAAATCGTTCTCAAGCCATTTGATTAGTATAACAAAGTACTCCATATAAACGATATTTAATAGCCCTTTATTAGGTATTTTTGCCGCTTTAATTAAATTTTAACAATTGATAAGTAATCAACTTCAGATTATTAACTTCACTAATTTATTGTTCAATACATTGCAAATTCTTCAATGATGATTATTGATTTCAGGAGTGATACATTCACCCGGCCCACCCCCGGTATGCTCCGGGCTATGTCAACTGCTTCCACCGGAGATGATGTATTCGGGGAAGATCCAAGCGTTAACCAACTGGAAAGCACGATGGCAGCCTATTTCGGCAAAGAAGCAGCCTTGTACTGCCCATCAGGCACTATGAGTAATCAGATAGCCATTAAGGTGCATACACAACCAGGCGATGAAGTGATTTGCAGCGACCTCGCTCACGTATATATATATGAAGGCGGTGGTATCGCTTTCAATGCCGGCGCACAGGTACGGGCGCTTGAAGGCGACCGTGGCATGATCACCGCAGCCCAGGTAGCAGCGGCCATTAATCCTGACGATGTTCATAAAGCCACTACCAGCCTCGTTTGTCTCGAAAATACTTCTAACCGTGGCGGTGGCTGTTGCTACGATATTGAAGAGATCAACAGGATAAAAAATGTTTGTCGTGATAATGGTCTGAAACTCCATCTGGACGGGGCAAGACTGTTCAATGCGCTTGTGGCGACAGGGGAAAATCCGAAGACTTTTGGGGAACTGTTCGATAGCATTTCAGTATGCCTCAATAAGGGCATGGGCTGTCCTATGGGCTCTGTGCTGCTGGGGAGCGCTGCGTTTATTAAATCTGCCAGAAGGATCAGGAAAAAATTAGGCGGCGGCTTACGTCAGGCTGGCTATATGGCAGCTACCGGACTTTATGCCATAGATCATCATATTGCCAGATTGGCAGAAGATCATCATCATGCTAAACAGATCGCTAAATATCTGCTGCAGAAAACCTTTGTCGGTCACATGCTGCCGGTTGAGACCAATATCCTCATCTTCGATGTGCAGGATACCTGGACGCCGAAACGTTTTGCAGAATACATGAAAAAAGAAGGCATCCTCGTTATGGCCATTTCCGATACACAGGTGAGAATAGTAACCCACCTCGATATTACCCCGGAAATGGTGGAAAGGACCTGCGCAGTCATTTCACAGATGGAATAACAATAACCGGTCATCGTTCTAATCGGTTATTCTCTTATTTTTGCACACTTATATAAATGATATATCGCAAGCATGGAACTTTCAAAAAATTATACGCCCGCTGCTGTTGAAGGCAAATGGTACCAGCACTGGATGGACAAAGGTTATTTCCGAAGCAAACCGGACAACCGTCCCCCATTTACCATTGTGATCCCTCCTCCTAACGTGACAGGTGTGCTGCACATGGGACATACCCTGAACGAAACCGTCCAGGACATCCTCGTGCGCCGTGCCCGTATGAGCGGATATAATGCATGCTGGGTGCCTGGCTCCGACCATGCTTCCATTGCTACCGAGGCCAAAGTGGTGAACATGCTCAAAACCGAAAAAGGTATTGAGAAATCACAGCTGACCCGTGAAGAGTTCCTCAAATATGCATTTGAGTGGAAAGACAAGTATGGTGGCATCATTTATAACCAGATCAAGAAACTGGGCTGCTCCTGCGATTGGGACAGGGTGACCTTCACAATGGATGATCATTATTATGAAGCAGTTATAAAGGTTTTCGTTGACCTGTACAATAAAGGACTGATCTACCGCGGTGCACGCATGATCAACTGGGACCCGAAAGCTAAAACGGCCCTCAGCGATGAAGAGGTACAGTACAAAGACCTCCAGGGTAAACTGTTCCATGTACAGTATGCGATCACCGATTCTGAGAATAATCTCACCGGTGAATCCATCACTATCGCTACACAGCGTCCGGAAACCATCATGGGCGATACAGCGATTTGCGTAAATCCTGATGACGAACGTTATAAACACCTGGCAGGTCACTTTGCCATTGTGCCACTGGTGAACCGTAGAGTGCCTATCATCTTTGATACTTATGTAGATAAAGAATTTGGTACCGGTGCGCTGAAAGTAACACCTGCACACGATATCAATGACTATAACCTGGGCCTGAAACATAACCTGGAAATCGTTGATACCCTCAATGACGATGGTACCCTCAGCCCTGCTGCCGGTGTATTTATCGGCGTTGACCGTTTCAAAGCCCGTAAAATGGTGATCGCAGCGCTCAACGAACAAGGATTACTGGTAAAGGAACAGGAATACACTACCCGTCTCGGATACAGCGAACGTAACCCGGATACTGTAGTTGAACCCCGTATCAGTACCCAGTGGTTCGTGAAAATGGCAGAACTGGCCAAACCAGCGCTGGAC
Organism: Chitinophaga sp. S165; assembly: GCF_003182155.1. GTDB lineage: Bacteria > Bacteroidota > Bacteroidia > Chitinophagales > Chitinophagaceae > Chitinophaga. The sequence goes on along the minus strand of NZ_QGTG01000006.1, from coordinate 271,168 downwards.
GCAGTGGTAAACGGTGATGTAGACATCCATCCCGGCGATCGCTTCCTGGCTACCTACAAATACTGGATGGAGAATGTGAAAGACTGGTGTATTTCCCGTCAGCTCTGGTGGGGACAACAGATCCCTTCCTTCTACGCTCCGGACGGTACTTTTGAAGTAGCGCAGAACGTGGATGCCGCTATTGCACAGTTCAAAGCGAAAGGTTTCAATTATACCGCTGCCGACCTTCGTCAGGATGAAGATTGCCTGGATACCTGGTTCTCTTCCTGGTTGTGGCCGATGGAAGTATTCAATGGTATTTCCAAGCCGGATAACGAAGAAATCAACTATTACTACCCTACAAACGTACTGGTAACCGGACAGGATATTATCTTCTTCTGGGTGGCCCGTATGATCATGGCGGGCATGGAATATAAAAAGGTTAAACCTTTCAGTGACGTATACTTCACCGGAATGGTAAGAGATAAACAGGGACGTAAAATGAGTAAGCAGTTGGGGAACTCTCCTGATCTGCTGGAGCTCATAGACCGTTTCGGTGCTGATGCGGTTCGTTACGGTATTATGATCTCTTCTCCTGCCGGTAATGATCTGCTGTTTGATGACGCCAGCTGTGAACAGGGACGTAACTTTACCAACAAGATCTGGAACGCCCTGAAACTGGTAAAGATGTGGGAAGGCCGTCAGGCTGCCAGCAGCAATGCGGCTGATGATCATTTCGCCGTGCAGTGGTTCGAAAGCAGACTGAATGAAGTACAACAAAGGGTAGCAGAACTGTTCAAAGATTTCAAACTGAGCGAAGCCCTGAATATGGTTTGTAACAGTCTGATCTGGGATGATTTCTGTAGCTGGTACCTGGAATGGGTAAAACCTGGTTTCGAACAACCTTGTGATGCCGCTATCTATACCAAAACAGTTTATTTCTTCGAACAGCTGATGCAGTTGCTGCATCCGTTCATGCCTTTTGTATCAGAAGAGATTTATCAACTGTTGCGCGAACGTAGCGAAGGTGACGATGTAGTGATAAAACAATATACTGCTCCTGCCGCTTCGGATGCAGGCATCCTGGAACAAGGTGCACTGTTAAAAGAAGTGATCACCAGCATTCGTGATGCACGTAATAAAAACCAGATCAAACCGAAGGATGAGATAGTACTGCACATCAATACCTTGCAGGAAACTACTTTCAAACAGATCGAAAATATGCTGGCTAAACAGGTAAACGCTAAAGCCATCAACTACACCAAAGAAGCAGTTGGCGGTTGCATTAACCTGGTTGTACAGAAAGATAAGTTCTATCTGGAAACAGAAACAGCCCTGAACACTACGGTACAGAAAGAAGATCTGGAAAAAGACCTTGCCCGCCTGCAAGGCTTCCTGGTAAGCGTGGAAAAGAAGCTGAGCAACGAAAAGTTTGTTCAGAACGCCAAGCCGGAAGTGCTTGAATTAGAGCGGAAAAAGAAAGAAGACGCCGAGGCCAAGATCGTAGCCATTACGGAAAGTTTAAAATCTTTATAATTTTCAGGATCGCCCGGACGTTAACTAATCCGGGCGATTTTTTTATATCCCTTATTGTACTATGCGTAAATGTTATTTGATATCGGGTATCCTGTTGCTGTTTATCAGCCTGCCGGCATTGGCCCAGACTGGCAAACCGAAAGCTCCTGCTGCTAAAAAACCTGCTGCTGCATCTGCCAAAACCACCACTCTCCGGTTCAGAAGCACCTGGGGCATTTTCCTGAGTGATTCCCTCCCCCGCCCGGAAGTCATAAAACTGCTGGATTCTCCTCTCGTGGTAAGGGACGAAAAGAATAACAAATATCCTGTGGTGTCCTTCGACTTCACCTATGAAAGAAAAGAACCTTACCTGAACGATACCACCGGTAAACCCGGCTTCTACTCAGAAATGGTAGGCGATTCCTTTAAAGGCGACAAGCTTCCCTCTCTGTGGGTAGAGCGTATCAAAGAGATGCTGGAAAGGAATGAGGTGTTTTACTTCGATAATATCATCATTAACTACACAGGAGACAAACAGTATAGAGCTCCTAAATTAAAATTCAACGTTCGTTAGTAATTAAACAGCTGCTGCAATGGCAGAATAAATGCGAACCTTTGAGATGCATTATCCAGCGGATCTTTATCAAAGAGATGGCTGTAACGCAGACCGAAGGTGAAAGGGAGCACATTGCCTATCTTGGTATCAAAGAATAGCTCACCGCCTGCTGACCTGTACTGTGTATTCACCTTACTGATAAAGTTATAAGACCTGCTGTAATCGTAGAATACATTACCACGGATGCGCATAAAATATAACAACTGCGCAAAACCCCAATCAGGATATGCTATCGGGAAATGATAGTTCACACCCAGTTTATAGATATGCTCATAGAATGGTTCGTTGTATCCTCTTGCATAAGCGAAATTATCTGTAAAAGAATAATTCCTGGACGTATCCCGCTGCTGCCATGCCGCCTGTAATACCAGGCTGTGATTGGCCGACAGACCTGGCAGGTATAAGTCTGCCCGTGCAAAAAGCTGTTCTGCAAAAACGTTTGTCAGCGAGCGATTGTACTGCAACGCAACATATTGTCCGAAGTGAGAATAGATGTTCTGTCTTGCCCTGATACGCTGGTTATTGAACACCAGTGTGTTGCCAATATATTGTATCGATGGATTGGTGAACCGGAAATTTCCCTGCGGATATCTTTCCAGGTAATGATACATGGAAGACAACGACAAGCTGCGGCTATATAGACCAGATGAGAGATTCAGCGGTATAGTAAAGCCTCCGTGGAGGTCCATTTCTTTCCAGTACAAACGTCCTTTTCCTGAAAAAACGTCCGAGCGGTTGAAGGTGTATTTTGCCCCTGCCTGGAGGTATGGGAACAAAGCACCATAAATGAAATCGCCTGTAAATCCGGAGCTACCTTCATTACGGTTATAGGTGTACCCCAAGGCTGTAGACGCTGTATTCAGGATGTTATTTCCGTATAAGGTCAGGCTATAATCAGGATCATCGAAAGTGGGCAACCAGCTGTGAAAATTAAGCAGGCGCGTTCCTTTCGGATATTTTCTGATGTCGTACTGCTCATGCGGCACTTTATCCAGGATGTTGCCGCCCTCCTGGAAATCGGGTTTCAGCCAGGCACTATGGTAGCTCCTGCCCGTTTCTATCTGCTGCCAGTTCTCCGGCGATAGTGGCGTAGCATATAAGGCACATCCTTTAGTACCAAAGGCACTGTATACGACCTGCTGTGAGCTATTATCGATAGCGGCATGCACTACGCTGTTGGCATGTGCTGTTACCTGGTAGATCTTTTTATCGGGTAATGTCAGTGCAAACAGATTATCGGCGTCCTTATACGCCGCCGTGTAATACACTGTGTCGCGGCGTACCAGAGGGATGCCCAGTACGATATCGCCAAACGCTGTCAGTTGCTCTGTTGTACCTGTAGCCAGTGACTGGCGTACCATGGCCATTTGTCCGCGGTCGTTACGTACGTTACTGATCACCCATTGTTCATCGGCAGAGAACTTCGGATAAGTATAATACCAGTTATTCGGATTAGGCAGTGTTTCTATTACGGCGCCAGTCTCTCCGTCCAGCAATTGCAGACCGTATTGTTGTGAAGGCAGTGTTACTGCCACGATGATCTTTTTACCATCTGTGGTAATATCAGGAGAGAAATAACGTGAAGTGTGTGTTAGTGTACGGGTATGACCTGTGGTCATATCGTAGGTCTTCACGACAGAATAATCTTTCCAGGACCAGCGCGGATGGAAACGTGCTTCGGTCCATACCAGCCTGCCATTGCGGTAGCTGAAATAATCGTCGAAGTTCATCCCGGGACGTGTTACCAGTTGCTGTTTACCAGTGCTGTCCAGCAGATAGAATCCTGCCACGCGGTTATATGCATCTTTATAAACGATCCATTCCCCTGGTTTCACAGGGTAAATGTATTTATAGTTGGTAACGGTATGCGGCGCTTCCAGCAAGGCTTTACCTGGCTTGCTGTCCTGCGTCGCATAGCTATTCCATAAAGGCTGATATTCCTGCAGCATAGCCCTGTAGAACCCTGTTACATTATGCCCTGTACGTTTTTTCAGGCTTTGGGAAAATGCATAGAATAATCCGCGGTAGCGTACCGCATCAGTGGTCACATCTTTCCAGAACGTGCGGCCGTAATGTTCACGGCCATACATGCTCATAAGATATCCTAACGGATAATGATTGGGTGTGAAGTCAACATAAGAACCATTTCTGATCTTCATATAACTGTAGTCCTTGTGCTCCAGCGACAAAGCCCTGAAGCCATCAAAGAAGGCAGGCAGCCTGCCCCTCCCCTGTGAGCTTAACGCTGTTTCCATTGTAACGGCGTCACCTTCCCAGAACCAATTAGGTACTGCGATGCTGGTAGCTGCAGCCAGCCCCATCTCACCCAATACATAGGACACTACTTTAGACACGCCCTGATTGAAGTTGCGGTTCTGCAATACGTGCCGGTATTCATGTATGGCCAGCTGGTCTTCCCATTTCAGTGATCCGAGGTCGGAGGAGTTAGGCGGCGGTGTGAGGTAAAACTCTGAACGGAACGGGCCAAGCTGCACGTAGCCGTTGGATTGCAGCGTCTGATTCTGCAATACGATACTGACTTTTTTATTTCTGTCCCCGATAGAATAGCGGGTATGTCTGTCTATGTAATGTACGAGATCTGCTACCCGTTGGCCCTGTTTCTCCAGTCCTGCAGGAAATATGATACGTGCGGTGTCGCTATTGATCTGACGCCATTTCAGGGAAGGAGGATTACCACCGAATGTTTGAGCCAGTGCGGTAGAAGGGATTACTAGTAGCAGTAGGAACGCAAAAGTTCTCATAATCAATTGCAGGTATAATCAAACAATATACGTAAATAATGCAGAATGCTGCATACAACAAGGAAGGTGTACTTCTTTGTTGTATGCAGCATTGGCCGGTATCAGCATTCGGGCAGGCTGATAGGTATGTTTACGGCAAGACCGCCGTCTGATGTTTCTTTGTATTTGCTGTTCATATCGAGTGCAGTGTCCCACATGGTTTTTACTACTGCATCGAGGGAAACCTTTGCCAGTTCCGGGTTACTCTGGAGTGCCAGCTGGGAAGCAGTAATAGCCTTGATAGCCCCCATTGTGTTCCTTTCGATACATGGCACCTGTACCAGTCCGCCAATAGGATCGCAGGTAAGGCCGAGGTGGTGTTCCATAGCAATTTCTGCAGCCATCAGTACCTGGCGCTGTGAACCACCGAGGCACTCAGTAAGTGCGGCTGCCGCCATTGCGGAAGATACGCCTATTTCCGCCTGACAACCACCCATAGCCGCTGAGATAGTAGAGCGTTTTTTGAAGATGCTGCCGATCTCTGAAGCGGTCAATATGAACTGCAGGATCTTTTCATCATGGTAGCCGTCGCAGAAGGTGATGAAGTACTGTAATACAGCAGGTATCACGCCTGCGGCACCATTGGTAGGTGCAGTAACTACTCTGCCGAAAGAGGCATTCTCCTCATTTACGGCCAGCGCAAAACAGCTTACCCAGTCCAGCGTATAGGCAAAATGGTTTCCACCCTGCCTGATGGCGCTGATCCATGAATCGTAATCAGTATAAGTATTTCCTTTTAATAGTTTCTTGTTCAAAGCAGCGGCGCGCCTTGCTACGCGAAGCCCGCCGGGTAATTCTCCTGATGTATGGCAACCGCGGTAGATACATTCTTTCATCACGCGCCAGATATTCATAACACCAGCTTTGGTGTCAGCTTCGGGACGCCAGGCCTGTTCATTTTCCATGACCAGTTCTGAAATGGAATAACCGGTTTTGATACACCACTGTAAGAGCTGTCTGGCAGTATCTATCGGGAATGGCAGGTCCACCTGCGAAGCGCTGCCTGCACCCTCTCCTTCTTTTACAACAAAGCCGCCACCGATAGAGTAGTACGTTGCAGCCTGCTGTTCGCCATCATCAAAGGTCACCAGGAAGGTAAGTGCGTTCGGGTGGAAAGGTAATGATTCATCATACAGGAAAGAGATATCCTGCAGGGGATCAAAAGAAATAGCGTGGTCACCTCCGAGCAACATGGTTTTATTACGGCGGATGTCATCCATTTTACTATTGATCTGATTGACATCGAAGGTTACAGGATCATCTCCGCAAAGTCCTAACTGTACCGCGATATCCGTACCGTGGCCGTGCCCGGTTTTGGCAAGAGAGCCATATAATAAAACGCTGACTTGTTTAACTGAAGTGAGCTTTCGCCCTGTGGCCTGCACTTCCCGCAGGAACTGGAGGGCAGCCCGCCATGGGCCTAACGTGTGTGAGCTGGAAGGACCTACGCCTATCTTAAAGATATCAAATACCGAAATGCATTCGTGTGCCACTACTTAGAATTTGAGCAAATGTAAGGCATTCCACATATCCAAAAATCCACACATGAGGTAAATAACAAGTCCCGCCTGAACTGATCAGAACGGGACTTTATGAAGTGTAAAGTACAATACTATGGATTGACTACATCCACTAATTCAACATCGAAAATCAGTGAAGAGTTAGCCGGTATTTTCTCTTTGGCCTGTGTTCCATATCCGTAATAGGAAGGGAAATACACACGGATCTTACCGCCTTTAGTGATCTTTGTCAAAGCGAACTGGAAGCCTACAATTACATTTCCTGCTGTGAATTCTGCCGGAGTGGTAGAGGTTGAATCAAATACAACACCATTCAGCAGTTGTCCTTTGTACAAGGTCTTCACTTTGGTATCAGTTCTTTTAACGCTGTCTTTGCCATTTCCAGGAGCGCTAATGCTATAGAAAATACCGGAAACGGTATCCTGAACAGCTGTCAGGTTGTTAGCCTTCAGATATGCCTTGATGGAATCAATTTCCTTGTTGAACTGCGGAACGGGATCGTAAACGTCGCCATCTTTACTGCACGCGGCAAACAAACCCATCATCAGTACTGCGCCCAGCAGTAAAAAATTTCTCATGCTTAATCTTTTCATGAAATGCTCAAGTTTTTATAATAGTCAGTGATTAAATACAGAAGGAAACTCATTTAAAATCAACTAATTCAACGTCGCATACCAGAACGGTGTTAGCAGGGATAATATTGCCAACGGCAATATTGCCAAAAGCGAGTGGTGAAGGAATGATCATAAATATTTTGCCACCCTTGCCTATTTTCTGCAATCCGATCTGCCAGCCGATGATATGGTCTTTCAGTGCACGGCCGTCAAAATTGGTAGATCCGAAAGATGCGTCGAACACAGAGTCTCTCAGATTAGCGCGGGTGTAAATGACAGTTGGAACGGAATTGAGCGTCATGTGAGCGCTATCGCTCCCAGGAGCTTCTATATTGAAATAGAGGCCGCTGATGTCACGTTCCATGTTAAGATTATGGTCCTGAATATATTTCTGGATCAGGATATCCTGTTCCATCATTGTTTTCTCTACATCAGTGTATACGCCTGCGCCGGAATATTCATCTTTAGAACAAGCCGTCAGCAGGAATACTGGCAATAAAAAACAGAAAGCGGCGCGTAAAAAGGCGTTCATACAGTTATAACGGACAAAGGGATCTAAAGTTACAGGAAAGCCGATAAAAAGAAAAGGGTATTCGCCGGAGGCGAACACCCTTTCACTTATATTTTTGGATACTATATTAATAGTCCATACCCATACCGTGACCACCATGCGGAGCTGGAGCAGCGGATTTAGGTTCTGGTTTGTCTGCGATCACACACTCGGTGGTCAGCAGCATACCTGCGATAGAAGAAGCGTTTTCCAGTGCGATACGGGTAACCTTAGCAGGGTCGATAACGCCAGCTGCCAGCAGGTTTTCATACACCTCAGTACGGGCGTTGAAACCGAAATCACCTTTACCTTCTTTCACTTTCTGAACTACGATAGAACCTTCGATACCTGCGTTAGCAGTGATCTGACGCAGTGGCTCTTCGATAGCGCGTTTAACGATAGCGATACCGGTCTGCTCATCTTCGTTCTCACCTTTCAGTTTGTCGAGGCTTTCGATAGCGCGGATGTAAGCAACACCACCACCTGGTACGATACCTTCTTCAACAGCAGCGCGGGTTGCGTGCAGGGCATCGTCAACACGGTCTTTCTTCTCTTTCATTTCCACTTCGGTAGCAGCACCTACGTACAGTACAGCAACACCACCGCTCAGTTTAGCAAGACGTTCCTGCAGTTTTTCGCGATCGTAGTCGGAAGTTGTAACTTCTATCTGGGCTTTGATCTGGTTGATACGAGCCTGGATAGCGTCTTTTTCGCCTTTACCACCAACAACGGTAGTATTGTCTTTATCGATAGTTACGGATTCAGCACGGCCCAGGTAAGTCAGGTCAGCATTTTCCAGTTTGTAACCTTGTTCTTCGCTGATCACAACGCCACCGGTCAGGGTTGCGATGTCCTGCAGCATTTCTTTTCTTCTGTCGCCAAAGCCCGGAGCTTTAACTGCAGCAACTTTCAGCTGACCACGCAGTTTGTTCACTACCAGGGTAGCCAGTGCTTCACCTTCCAGATCTTCAGAGATGATCAGCAGCTGCTGGCCGTTCTGAACGATCTTTTCCAGGATGTGCAGGATATCCTTCAGGGTGCTGATCTTTTTATCGTAGATCAGGATGTAAGGGTTCTGCAGTTCAGCGTGCATTTTTTCGCTGTTGGTGATGAAGTATGGAGACAGGTAACCACGGTCAAACTGCATACCTTCTACTACTTCTACAGTAGTATCGGTGCCTTTTGCTTCTTCAACGGTGATCACACCATCTTTGGTTACTTTGTTCATTGCTTCAGCGATCAGTTTACCGATCTCTGCGTCGTTGTTAGCGGAGATAGCAGCAACCTGTTCGATCTTTTTGTTATCGCTACCAACTTTTTCTGCCTGTTTAGCCAGGTTATCAACGATCGCTTTAACAGCTTTGTCGATACCACGTTTCAGGTCCATTGGGTTTGCACCGGCAGCAACGTTTTTCAGTCCTTCGCCGATGATAGACTGTGCCAGTACAGTTGCGGTAGTGGTACCGTCACCTGCGATGTCAGCGGTTTTGGAAGCAACTTCCTTCACCATCTGAGCACCCATATTCTCGATCGGATCTTCCAGTTCGATTTCTTTAGCAACACTCACACCGTCTTTAGTTAAACTAGGAGCGCCGAATTTTTTCTCGATAACAACGTTACGACCTTTAGGACCCAGGGTCACTTTCACTGCGTCTGCCAGGGTGTCCACGCCCTTCTTCATCTTATTGCGGGCATCAGTGCTAAAAAATATCTGCTTTGCCATAATTAGCTTGTGTTTTTTAAATTTTTGTTTTGGTTTACCTGTAAATCAACGTGTTTGATTAAACAATCGCTAAAATGTCAGATTCACGCATGATTAAGTAATCGCCGCCTTCGATGCTGATCTCTGTACCGGAGTATTTACCATACAATACAGTGTCGCCTACCTTTACTGTCACCGGCTCATCTTTCTTACCAGGACCGGCAGCTACTACAGTACCTCTTTGTGGTTTTTCTTTTGCGGTATCAGGGATGATGATACCACCAGCTGTTTTCTCTTCTGCGGCTGCGGGTTTCACGATCACCCTGTCAGCTAAGGGTTTAATACTTAAATCTTTTGCCATATAGTTATACTTTTTAAAAAGGTAAGATGAAGATTTATTAGTGATCTTGGCACCTCGATAATTGTGCCAAGGCACTTTTCACGTCAAATCTGGTCAAATTTTCAGTCACCAAAGATAGACTTATCAGGCACACTGACAAAAATGCCATTTTTTCAGAAAAAACATGACAGAATCAGCTGTAATATAGGAATTAGGAATTAAGAATTCCAAATTCCCTAATTTTCCCATAGCTTTGCGCCCTCATACAGTTCTTGATTATAAGATGATTAGCAGAAGAAATATCCGGGTGAAGGTCATGCAGACCCTTTATGCACTGGAAACGATGGAAGAGGGTACCGTCAAGCCGGGCACGGCTACCAGTTTACTGAACGAGAAACTGGACCAGACCAGTCAGATCTTTACATACCTATTATACTGCCTGTCCCAGGTAGCACAGTATGCCGAGATCGATGCGCAGACACGTGCTTCCAAACATCTTCCCTCAGCGGCCGACCTGCAGGTGAATACCAAGATCGCCGGAAATGAATTCATTTTCCAGATAATCAATGATAAAGGCTTCCAGGTAAACCTGGAACAGTGGAAACTCAAACACCTTCCCGAGCCGGACCTGATGCGTAAACTCTATAATACGCTCACAGCTACAGAGATCTATCAGAATTATATAAAGGAACCTTCCCGTACCAAAGCCGGTGAGAAGGAGATCATGGAATATCTCTACAAAGAGGTCCTTTCCAAGAACGAACTGTTCCTTCAGCACATGGAAGATACTTTCCTCCATTGGGGCGATGACGCAGAAATGATGGACCTCCTGGTTGCCAATTACATGCACAAGCCGCACCTGTTCAACTTCCTCCAGCTGATCAGCAAGGAGAAACTGGAATATGCACGCGAACTGCTCCTTACCGTAATTGACAAGAAAGAATACTGTCTGGAACTTATCAAGCCTAAATTACAGAACTGGGACCCGGAACGTATCGCCGCAGTGGATATGCTGCTGATGGAGATGGGCGTTTGCGAGTTCCTCTACTTCCCGACCATCCCTACTAAGGTGACAATCAATGAATATATCGACCTGGCGAAAGCTTACAGCACTCCCCAGAGCGGACAGTTTGTAAATGGTATTCTTGATAACATCCTGAAAGACCTGGATCAGGCTAATCAGATAAAGAAGGTAGACCGTACAAAAAAATAGCTATTTTTGGGTAGAACCCTTAATAATTATGAAAAAGATATTCTTTTACCTGATTGCCGGAAGCCTGTTAGCAGGCGCCTGTAATTCAAACGCCGGCAAGACCGGTGGCCAGGAAACAGCCACTACCGCTGCATCTGATACCGCTACAGGCACCCCAGTGATCTCCTTTGATGAAATGGTCCATAATTTCGGGAACATCACGGAAGGTGAAAAAGTGGAATACTCTTTCAAATTTACCAATACGGGAGACAGGGACCTGCTCATAACAGACGCTACCTCCAGCTGCGGTTGTACGGTGCCTGAATGGCCTAAAGAGCCTATCAAACCGGGTAAAAGCAGCTACATGAAAGTAGTTTTCAACAGTGCAGGAAAAGAGGGATATACCGAGAAAGAGATCGTTATCAGGGCCAATACGAAACCTGACCAGGTACAGGGACCTAAGATCCAGTGTACCATCCTGAAACAAAGCTAAGACCGACATACAGACCGGTATAGATATTGAGGCAGGAATAATTAGAAACAAGAACAACTAAACAACAAATACAACTTAATACGATGTACACTAACATGCTGAACGTTTTACTGATGGGTGGTGGTGCTCCAGGTGGTCAAGGTGGCGCCGGTGGCTTCCAATTCATATTTATTGGTGGTATGATCCTGGTAATGTGGTTATTTATGATCCGCCCTCAGACTAAAAAAGCAAAAATGCAGAAAGACTTCATCAGCAATCTGCGTGAAGGCGACAAAGTGGTTACCATTGCAGGTATTCACGGCACTGTGAAAAAAATCAATGACGATGGTACCCTCAAGATCGAGGTGAGCGCTGGTACTTACTTAACTATCGAGCGTTCCGCGATCAGCATGGAATACACTACTGCACAACAGAAAGCAGCTGCAACACCAGCAAAATAATTGTTATCTTCAGATAACACATCCCAAATTCCTTACGGAGTTTGGGATTTTTTTTGGAATTTGGACGTATGTTAAAAGTTGGTATTACAGGCGGCATAGGATCAGGCAAAACGACAGTGGCCCGGGTATTCGAATTACTCGGCGTTCCGGTATATTATGCCGATGATGCTGCAAAAACGATCATGCAAACCGATGAGCTCCTGATACAACAGGTAAAAGCTCATTTCGGTGAACACATGTACAGCAACACGAATGTGCTTGACAGAGCGGCGTTGGGAAAGATCGTTTTTAATGATAAGGATAAACTGGAGCTACTCAACTCCCTCGTACACCCTGCCACCATCCGCCACAGCGACGAATGGGCTGACAAACAGACTACTCCCTATGTACTGAAGGAAGCCGCTCTTCTCTTCGAATCCGGCTCATTTCAATACCTGGATAAATGCATAGGCGTTTCCGCGCCCCAGCCAGTGCGTATTTTAAGGGTGATGAAACGGGATAATATCAGCCGTAACGACGTACTTGCACGTATGCACAAACAGATCGACGATACCATCAAAATGAGGCTGTGCGATTATGTGATCCGTAACGATGATCAGCAAATGGTCATTCCCCAGGTGCTGACATTACACGAACAACTGTTGCTGCTGGCGGCTGAAAGACCATGAACCGGTAACCATAAAAGGAACAATATTATTCCAGCATTGTCCATTGCTTTAACCTTTTTCAGAAGGTTATCTTTGTCCTTGTTGATGAACCTGAATTACAAGAGATGAGTAAAACCATAACGCAAGGCGGTAACAACAAAAATAAACCAACGCCTGTACTCCTGCTGGAATTACAGTCTAATCATCCTACCCCGGTAAAGATCAGTGCAGGCATACTCAAAGAAGATGCAGGCGGGCGTACCTGCCAGCGTATGCCACTGAACGATAAAAAATCATTGTCCATCTTCAATACCCTGCCTGCCGGTGTGCAACACCTGTTACAACCCTGCACGCAGGAATCGATGGTTTATAAAGAGCTTCAGTTAAAGGAGAAGTTCCGGGACGCTCCCGTGAAATCGCTTACCCAGCACCAATTTGTGCAGGAAGGCATGCAGCAATACCTCTATCATACCCTTCAGCAATTGCGGCCACTGACGCCGGTATTACCCTGGTATACCATGATCACGGACGACAGTATGCTGCTTAAACATACACGACCGGCTACTGTAAATAATTTTCCACCTGTACTCTCCTTCGAACTGAAACGTTCTACCACCGGCGCTTTGCGGGTAGTTGCACTTGTTACTATCAACGGTCAGGCCTTTCCTCTTTCCGACTTTGAGCACTATGGTTTTGTACTGCGGAGCCGCGGAGAACTGTTCATCCTCCCTCCTGCTGCCGCCACCACATTGGAACAATTTCCCGGTGGTTTTAAGGATGTTCCGGCGCATGAAGAAGCCGCTTTTATTGAACATACACTGCCTGCACTCAGTGAACAATACAATGTCAATAAGAGTATCCTGCTGCAGAAAGAAGTGATAGACACTCCGCCGGAATGTAATATCTGGCTGAGTGAACTGAATAAGTCCTTCCTCGTACTAACGCCACAGTGGCAGTACGGCGGCTTTTCAATCGAAGATACCAGCGATCCCGTAGTACTGAAAGCTGAAGGAGATATCCAGTATGAGATCAGAAGGCATATGGAAGCAGAAAAGGAACTGATCGCCTTCATACGCACGCTGCATCCACGTTTTGCACAGCAACGGAACGGCTATTTCTATCTGCCTTTTGCGGATGCAGAGAAGAGCCAGTGGCTGGTGAAGTGCTATCGCAAGCTGACAGACAGGAACATCGGTGTATATGGGATGGACCAGCTGCAGCACTTCAGATACAATACCAATGTGCCTGTGATGGACGTTCGCTGGCATGGAGACGACAAGGATACATTCGATCTGGAAATAGACATCCGCTACGGCGACATCCCCGTGGCACTGACAGATCTGCAAAAGGCACTGTTGCACAAGCAGCCCCACTTACTACTGAAAGACGGTACCATCGGCGTCATTCCCGACGAGTGGTTACATAAATACGATATGCTCTGGAAACTGGGGCAGGTAAATAAAGACAAACTAAAACTGTCACGTCTTCATTTTACTGTAGCCCAGGAGATGCTGGAAGCACAAGGCACCGTGGTGAAGGAAAATACCATGCAGCAGTTACAGCGCTTGCAGGCACAAGCTGCCGAGCGTTTCCCCGTACCGAGTGCTATACAAGCACAGCTCCGGACCTACCAGCAGGCAGGTTTTGAGTGGATGTGCCTCCTGGACGTTATGCGCTGGGGTGGTTGCCTGGCAGATGATATGGGTCTTGGCAAGACCCTCCAGACCATCACCTTCCTGCAACATCTTTGTGAGAAATACCCAGGGGAAACTCACCTCGTAGTGTGCCCCACTTCCCTGATCTATAACTGGCAGGCCGAATTGCAGAAATTTGCCCCCGGCCTGCGCTACACTGTGTATCACGGTGGTAACAGGCAATATGATGCAGCGCACTGGAAACAGCAGCAACTGGTCATTACAAGTTATGGTACGGTGCGTAGCGATACCGCCGTTTTCACCACACACGTATTCGGATATGCGGTGCTGGACGAAAGCCAGGTGATCAAAAATCCATCTTCCCAGACCACGAAGGCATTGCAGGTATTGCAATGCCGTAACCGGCTGATCCTGAGCGGTACACCCATCCAGAACAATACCATGGACCTCTATGCACAGATGAACTTTGCCAATCCGGGGTTATTGGGTAACCAGGCTTTTTTCCGCTCAGAGTTTGCCATGCCTATTGACAAGTATGCCGATGCTGAAAAGGCCGGCCGCCTGCGCAAACTGATATATCCCTTCCTGTTGCGGCGTACCAAAGAACAAATAGCACAGGATTTGCCTGATAAGACAGAGATCATTATGTGGTGCGAGATGGGCGAAGAGCAACGGAAGGCGTACAACCGCATCCGCGACCTGTATAAGGAGAAGCTGATGCAGCGGATCAATGAGCAGGGCATTGCCGCCAGTACCATCTATGTGCTGGAAGGCCTGACCCGCCTGCGACAGGTATGTAATGCGCCACAACTGGTTGCGGAGGAAGCCCATGTGACCAGCTCCGTCAAACTGGATGAATTAATGCGCGAGATCAGTGAGAACACCGGTACACATAAAGTACTGGTCTTTTCACAGTTTACTGGTATGCTGCAGCTCATTGCAAAGTCTATGGAAAGTGAAGGGCTCCCCTTCCTTTACCTGGATGGCAGTACCAAAGCGGAACATCGTCAGCAGCTGGTAAACCAGTTCCAGGAAGATGAAAAGGTAAGGGTATTCCTCATTAGTCTGAAAGCTGGTGGAGTCGGTCTGACACTCACTGCCGCCGATTATGTATATCTCGTAGATCCGTGGTGGAACCCGGCGGCAGAACAGCAGGCAATAGACCGGACGCACCGTATCGGTCAGCAGAACAAGGTCTTTGCCTACAAAATGATCTGTAAAGACAGTGTGGAAGAAAAGATCCTCGCATTGCAGGAAAGGAAGAAAATGATTGCCGACGATCTGATAAGCGAAGACACTGGCTTTGTGAAAAAGCTGACCGAAGAGGACGTTGCATTTCTGTTCAGCTAACAACTGTGCCGTTTCAGCCAAAGACGGTCCGCGTCTGGCGAAGGCACTTTGCCTTATACACGAATTTTCGAATATTTGCGCTATGGGAAATATCTACAAATCACTGGTTGTTACATTTGTCATCTTTGTACTGGCTGCATCGCCGGCCATTGTAAGTGCACAGGACGCCCCCAGGATGCCTGAGGGATTTAATATCCGACGCGGTGTGAACATCAGTCACTGGTTGTCGCAGCCAGGCGGCCGGCGCAGTGTGGCCCAGGTTGACTACTTCACAGAAAAAGACGTGGCCCTGCTGGCGGAAAAAGGATTCGACCATATCCGCATTCCGGTAGAGGAAGCCGAACTGTGGGATTACAAGGAAGAAAAATACAAAGACGCCTTTGTGCTTTTACATAAAGCGATCGGCTGGTGCAAACAATACAAGCTGCGTGCGATCGTAGACCTGCATATTCTTCGCAGCCATCACTTCAATGCCAAGAGCAGAGCGCTCTGGGAGCAATCTGCCGCACAGGAACGTTTCCTGCAATGCTGGCGGGAACTGAGTGGGGAGCTGAAAAAATATCCGTCCGACCTGGTAGCTTATGAACTACTGAATGAACCCGTAGCCGACAGTGCCGCCCAATGGAACGAACTGGCGGCCAAAGGCATTGCCCTCATCAGAGAGCTGGAGCCTAAACGCGTCGTTATTATCGGCAGCAATCGTTATCAGTCTTACAGCACCTTTCCACAGCTGAAAGTACCTGCAGGCGATAAAAAGATCATCCTCAGTTTCCACTATTACAATCCGTTCTACTTTACGCACTATAAAGCCAGCTGGACAGCTCATAAGGACTATTCCGGCCCGGTACACTATCCCGGCGCTACGATCACTACCAAAGAGATCGCGCAGCAACCGGCTACCATCCGGAACCTGCTGGCAGGCAGCTCGGAAGAATACGATGATGACGTCATTGAACAGCAGATGATGACTGCAGTGAAGGTGGCCCAGAAACTTAAATTGCCGCTCTACTGCGGGGAATGGGGATGTCTGAACACGGTATACCGCAAAGACAGGTTGCATTGGTACAAGGACGTGAAAAAGGCCCTGGAGAAGAACCACATTGCCTGGACTATCTGGGATTATAAGGGCGATTTCGGCATTATTGACCCTAATGGCGATCCGGATGATAAGCTGATAAAACTGTTGACGAGGGACTAAAGATCCTGTTCGACTTTAATCTTCCTCTGGCAATGCCGGAGGAAGATGGTTTTTAAGCTCCGTAAGCCGTTTTTCATCCCAGGAGACCCCTACATACTACTTACGGACAAAAGGCCCAAAAACGGCCTCTAATGTATACTAAAAGGGAACCAGGAGATGAGAAGAGAGAATAGGCTGCTTTAAGTCCAAGCCACAACCAGGCGCTCCCACTTAACGTGGAAACAATACATGTCAAAATGATCGGCGCTGGCTGGTAAATGAAGAATATTCCAACATATGCAGGCAAAGGTTACCAACCAGAAAGAAGCCATTCGTAAACAGTTTATGTGAGCAGCAATTCCTTCAACGTTCGATTCCCCGGCAGACTTTTCGCTACCACAATGACTTTACCGCCTGCAGGCAATGCCGCTGCTTTATAATACCAATCTACTCCGTTACGGCCTAAAATTGCCCGCCCGCTCTCTGTAACAACACCGTCAGCGTCTATTACCTTTACCTCCACTTCCGCTACCCGGAACTCATCTTTGGCAGTCACTACCACCTCCTGCTCTTCTAACCTGATATTCTGGACTTCGGGACTGCGGTAAGCATCCTTCACCGCCATATTATAGGCATTTTGACCCGGCCCTGCCAGCGACTGGTAGTAGGCCTTTATCTGCGGATCTTCCAGCATGATATGCGCACGCATCGAAGCAATGGTCATTTTATGTCTGGCTTCCAACTGCTTCTGGGTAGGCTTTTTCGTTGAAGGACCGCGTTTCTTCGCCATAATGATCTGCCCGTTCCGTTCGTAGATCGTGATCTGCTTACCCAGGGTGCCCCGCACCAGTTGCATGAGGATATTGTCTTTAACAATGGCCATAAAAAGGTCGTTTTGAGGTTATAAATACAAGTTTACTGTATCGTTTCTCTAAGGTACGTAAAAGCTTACTAAAATGTCATTAAAAGGTCATCTAAAGGTCACTTCAATATCGATTTGATATATACATACCCTTTTAATGCCCTTTTGGTATTCTTTTAATAAGCCGGTATGAAGCTAACAGAAGGCTTGTCTGGACGCTACAGAATGGACAGACGATGTATGTGCAGGCTTATTTTGTGTGTGGTAAATTTCTACTTACCAAAACGGTCCGGAGATTGAAGGCATAAAAAAAGCCCCTCGGTTGGACCGAAGGGCTTTTTATTATCAAACATTTTAGTTGAACACTATTTCTTAGCGGTAGCCGGAGCTGCAGCGGTTTCTTTTACAGGAAGCGCTTCGCTTTCGTTAGACAGCTGGTTCTTCTTGTCAAAGTCTACCAGTACCGGAGCTGCCACGAAGATGGAAGAGTAAGTACCGGTAACTACACCTATCAGCATTGCGAAGGCGAAACCACGGGTTACTTCACCACCGAAGATGAACAGGATCAGGATGGTCAGGAACACAGTCAGGGAAGTCATAACGGTACGGCTCAGCGTATCGTTGATGGCTTTGTTGATCACCTGGTCTCTGGTTGCACCCTTCATTACACCTGTACGGAAGTATTCACGGATACGGTCGAACACGATCACGGTATCGTTCATGGAGAAGCCGATAACGGTCAGGATCGCAGCGATGAAGTGCTGGTCAACTTCCAGTGCGAACGGAACGAAATCACGGCAGTAAGAGAATACTGCGAGAGTTACCATCACGTCATGCAACAGGGAGAAGATCGTACCGATTGAATATTGCCATTTGCTGAAACGCAGGAGGATGTACAGGAAGATCACTACCAGTGATAAAACGGTCGCTTTCACAGCACCTGCACGTAAGTCGTCGGAAATGGTCGGAGACACGGTCTGAGACGCTACGATGAACCTTGGAGAAGCGAATGCTTCGTAAGTCAGTCCTGGCTCGTAGAATTTCTTCAGGCCTTCGAACAGTTTCTGTGTTACTTCTTTATCTACTGCTTCGCTCTGTTCGTCGATCTTGTAGTTTGTAGTGATGCTCAGCTGGTTGCTTGTACCGATTGTTTTCACGTAAGGTTCAGTACCGAACTGTTTTTCCAGTTCATCACGTACTTCGTCGGTCTTCATTGGCTGTTCGAAACGAACAGTGAAGTTACGACCACCGTCGAAGTCAACACCGTGACGGAAACCGTGGAAGAAAGAGGATGCACCTAAAGCAATCATTACGAATGATATGATATAAGCGTATTTTCTTTTTCCTACGAAGTCGAAAGCGGCGTGTTTGAATATTTTACGGGAGATCGGAGTAAAGTATTCGAAGTGTCTTTTCTTGTTAGTCCACCAGTCAGTAACGATACGGGAAACCATGATACCACAGAACAGGGACAGCAGCAAGCCGAGGATCTGAGTGGTAGCGAAGCCCAGTACCGGACCAAGACCGAAGTAGAACAGGATGATAGCCGTGAGCAGGGAGGTGATGTGACCATCCAGTACAGGAGCGTAGGAACGTTTGTAACCGTCTTCTACTGCCTGCTGGTAGCTCTTACCGCGGCTCAGTTCATCTTTAATACGTTCAAATATGATTACGTTCGTATCCACAGCCATACCGATGGTGAGTACCAGACCGGCGATACCAGGCATTGTCAGCGTAGCGCCGAGGGAAGCGAGGATACCGAAGGTGAACAGCAGGTTGAGGATCAGGGCGATATTCGCTACCCAGCCAGCGGTGTTGTAGTACACCAGCATCAGGACGAAGATCACGATGAAAGAGATCAGGAAGGATTTAGCACCAGCGGCGATAGATTCCTGGCCCAGGGTAGGTCCAACGATCTGTTCCTGAACGATCTTGGCAGGAGCCGGCATTTTACCTGATTTCAGGATGTTTGCCAGGTCATTTGCTTCTTCCAGGGTAAAGCTACCGGAGATAGAAGAACGGCCACCTGCGATCTCACCCTGAATGGATGGAGCAGAGTAAACGATGTTGTCCAGTACAACTGCAACATAGTTCAGGGTAGCCGGGTTGTTAGGATCTGTAGGAGCCAGTTCGCCTGTCAGTTTTTTCCATTCTTTGGCACCAGTTGGGTCCATAGTCATGGAGATTTCCGGACGGCCGCTCTGGTCGTAGTCCTGTTTAGCGTCCACGATCCTTTCACCACCTACGCGAGGAGCAGGGTTGATCGGATTAACCTTGATGGCATATACATTCAGTGGAGCACGTTTATTTTCTTTGTCTTCAGCACCATATATAAATACCAGGTCTTTAGGCAGTACATTTTTTACTGCAGGGATCTGGAGGTAACGGCTGAAGGCAGCAGTATCGGAAGGAAGGATATTACCGATGATAGGGCCGTAAGCAACGCCCTGCTGAGGGTGATATCTTGGGGCGAAGATGCTGAAGAAAGGTTCAGCTTTTGCCAGTTCAGCCCTACGTTCAGCGTCTGACTTCAGGGAGTCAGCTTTGCCGGATTTGTTAGTGCTGTCGTTTAAGATAGCGGTCAGACTACCGGTAGTAGAGGAATCTTTAGCAGCTGTAGCTACAGCAGTGCTGTCTTCCGCTTTTTTGGTAGTATCAGCAGCAGCTTTGGCAGTAGTACCGCCAACGGCAGCTTTGATCGCTTCGTTCATCGGCTGGAGAATGTTGGAAATGAACTGTTCGTCATTTCTGTACACCTCACGGAATTCCAGGTTAGCGCTGGCCTGCAGGTATTTCCTTACACGTTCAGGATTGTCAACACCTGCCAGTTCCACAGAGATGATACCTTTATTTTCATCCAGGCTGATATTTGGAGAAGCAACCCCGAATTTATCAATACGTTTCTGCAGTACCAGGTAGGTATTTTTGATGGCTGCGTTGGCCTCACGGCGGATCACATCCAGTACCTTGCTGTTGCTTGCATTAAAATCGATGTCATGTTGATATGAATTGGCAAAGATGACAGCAAGACGGCCGTTAGGCTGTACTTCTTCATATGCCTGCCCGAACAATGTTACGAAGTCAGACTGACTGGATTTCTTACGCTGTACGGCCAGGTCCAGGGCTTTTCTGAAAGCCGCGTCCTGTGAATGGCCGCTCAATGAACGGATCACATCTTCCACACTTACGTCCAGTACTACGTTCATACCACCCTGGAGGTCAAGACCCAGGTTCAGCTCCTTTTCTTTGGCTTTGTCATAAGTAACATACCATGGAAAACCCGCCATTTCTTTGTTGCTGGCACTATCCAGGATCCTTTGTCTTCTTTCTTTCACGAGGTCAGACAAGGTGTCCTGATAAACCGACCGCAGCTCCGCGTTATTTTCACCAGGATATTTCTGTTCAGCGCTGGGGAATGATTTACTGACATCACTCGCAGCCTGCGCAGCTACTTTCGATTCGTAGTTACGTACCAAAAACGTGAACGACAAATAATACACAGAGATAAGGATCAATGCACCGGCAAAAAATCTAACCAGTCCTTTAAGTTGCATATTGTTTCGGGTTTATAAAAATTTTTTAAGAGTTGCAAAGATAGAATTTAAATTGATATATTAAAGCCGTTCAGAGGTAGAAAAGGAAAAAGGTAGAAATAATTGATTATCAGCTTATAAACCCTTGCTTTCCTGCCAAAATTTAATCTTTATTTATGCGCCGTTGTATTTTTCTCTGGTTGATGCTATTCTTTGCAGCCTGCAATACTAATAAAAATATGGGAACAAGCCATTATCCTCAGAAAGACTCTTTCCTCGATACTTTTTTACAGGCCCATGCCGACAAGCTCGGGCCGGTATTCCAGCGTTCGCAGGACTTTGGTTTACAGATCATTTATACGCGGATAGACCGGGATGCGGCCAACCGGCCTCACTTTACCGATCACTATTACAAGGCAGATACCAGCCGGTACTTTTATCCGGCTTCCACCGTTAAACTGGCCGCGTGCGCCCTCGCCCTGGAGAAACTGAACGATCTCAATATTCCGGGACTGGACAGGAATACCCCTATGTTCACCGACAGCCTGGAGAACATCACTGCCGCCGTGGCGTCTGACAGCTCCGCTGCTAACGGATTACCTTCAGTAGGCCAATATATTAAAAAAATATTATTAGTCAGCGATAATGACGCCTTTAACCGTCTTTATGAGTTCATCGGACAGGAGACCTTTAATAAGAGACTGTGGGAGAATGGCTTTGCTGCTACCCAGATACGCCATCGTGTGGGAGTTACGGGCATCAGCCCCGAGGAAAACCGGCATACCAATGCCGTTATTTTCCGGAAGGGCGACCAGGTACTTTATGCACAACCGGCGGCTTACAGCCGGCTCACCTTTTCACCGCGGCACGACCTGATGGGAAAAGGTTATTATAATAGTAAGGAAGAACTGGTGAACAGCCCTATGGACGCCTCTGAGAAGAACCGGGCGCCGCTGGCTGACCTTCATGGTATATTGCGTCAGATAATTTTTCCGGAGGCTGTAACAAAAGGAGATCGTTTTCGTTTAAAGGATAGCGATTACCAGTTTTTATATCACTGTATGTCCGCTCAACCTGAAGAGTCAGCGCATCCCCACTATGATACAACACAATTCTACCGCAATTACGTAAAATTCGTGTTGTTTGGAGGAGAACAACGTAACGACGTCCATGCGAACATACGTAGCTTCAATAAACCCGGCTGGGCCTATGGCTTTTTGACCGATATCGCGTATATAGCAGATTTCACAAACCAGGTAGAATTCATGTTGTCGGTGACAGTGTATGTAAACAAGGATGGTATTTTAAGCGACGAGCATTATCAATTTGAGGAAACAGGTAAGCCATTCATGAAAGCACTGGGCAAAATCATTTACGAACATGAATTGCAACGAGGGAAAAAACATCTCCCGGACTTGTCAAAATTCAGGTTCGATTACACCAGGAGTATTGAATAACCTTTATAGTTCCAAAATCAATTCGCACTAAAAGATAGCAAAAATGACAACTAAAAAAACTCGCGTGTGGGCAATAGCGGCCCTTGTGACAGTGGTAACCGGCCTCAGTGCCTGCTTGAAAACTGATAACGTAACACCTCAACGTGACAGGGCGGCAGTAGCTATTGTTAATGGCATTCTCAGCAGCTCCGATCTGGATTTTTATGACAACACGACAAAAGTGAACCAGAGCAGCCCTCTTACCATCGGCTTTGCCTATATAGGTTATCCTATTTTTGCAGGCATCCGTACCTTCTCTTTCAAGAAAGTTGGTGCGACTGCTGATTTTGCAGCAACAACCGCCAGGTACGATTCCCTGAACTATTATACACTGGTTGCTTATGGCGATTCAACAGCTCCGGAGATGACAAGCATTAAAGACGACTTCTCCGCTGCAAAGGAAACTGCTGTAAATATCCGCTTCTTTCATTTAAGTCCTGATGCAGGTCCTGTTGACCTTTACATCGACGACGTAAAAGTGGACAGCAACCGTACCTACGTAGGCCAGAGTGGTTTCAGGACAGCTTTCAATCCGCTGACCAAATCAGTATACACTAACAATATTAAGGTGAAGGCAGCTGGTACGAGCACTGTATTGACAGAAAATTCATCACCAAACGCCAGCTTCTCTTCCGGTAGAGTATATACTATTACGCTGATCGGCTCTAAAGATTTCACCGACAAGAAAAAATTAACTGTAAATTCTTTGTACAGTCTCTATTAGTCAGTAAATCACACATAGCAATATACGGGCAGCCGGGGTCAATATTCATGTTGGCCCCGGCTGCTTCTTTATTACAGTGTATCCGTGTACATCGGGGTTTTCCATTATAGCTTTATATTTTTTATACTATGACACTTACAAATTTATTGTAGGTTTGTCTCCAGTTAACCCTATAAAACTGTTATTGTTTATGATGCAAATGGAACTCGCCGAAAGGCTATCGAGGATCTCCGAGCCTCAAACGATTAAGATGGCTAAATTAAGCCGTGAGCTGAAAGCCCAGGGTATAGACATTGTAGATCTGAGCATTGGAGAACCTGATTTTGATACACCTGCCCATATCAGGGAGGCCGCAAAAAAAGCCATCGATGAGGGCTTTACACATTATACACCTGTAGCTGGTTATCTTGAACTGCGCCAGGCCGTAGTGCATAAGCTGAAGCGCGATAACGGGCTGGAATATACGCCTGAACAGATCGTGGTATCAACAGGTGCGAAACAGAGCATTGCCAATACCGTTTTGAGCATCATCAATCCGGGCGATGAAGTGGTGATACCTACCCCCTATTGGGTCACCTATTCCGAACTGGTAAAGCTCTGCCAGGGTGAAGTGGTGTTCGTTCCCTGCAGCATTGAAAACAAGTATAAGATCACTCCTGCCCAGCTGGAAGCCGCTATTACACCGAAGACCAAACTGTTCATGTTCTCTTCTCCGTGTAATCCTACCGGCTCTGTATACAGCAAGGAAGAACTGAAGGCGCTGGCCGATGTATTCGCAAAGCACCCTCAGATCTACATTATGGCTGACGAGATATATGAGTATATTAACTATGTTGGTAAGCATGAAAGCATCGCCCAGTTTGAAGGCATGCAGGAACGTACCATCATCATCAACGGTCTCAGTAAAGGTTTTGCAATGACCGGATGGCGTCTGGGTTACCTGGCCGCACCGAAGGCACTGGCAAAAGCTGCTGATAATATTCAGAGCCAGTTCACATCTGCCACCAGCTCTATCACACAACGCGCAGCCATTACCGCCCTCACCGGCGATCTTACCACTGCACATGCGATGGTGGACGAGTTCAGAAAAAGAAGGGCTTTTGTATTTGAACAACTGACCAGCATCCCGGGCCTGAAACTGATCCAGCCGGATGGCGCATTCTATATGTTCCCGGATGTAAGTGCTTTCTTCGGTAAGTCGTTCGAAGGACAGGTTATCAACAATGCGGACGATATCTGTATGTACCTGCTGCATAAAGTGAACGTATCTACTGTAACAGGAGCGGCTTTTGAACAGCCGAACTGTATCCGTCTCTCTTATGCTACTTCTATGGCGAAACTGGAGGAAGGCATGAAACGCCTGAGAGCAGGATTCGCTCAGTTAAGCTGATAAGTTATAAGATCATTAATAAAAGCTCCGGCACCTTCATATGCCGGAGCTTTCTATTTTACAGCACCCTTGCATATTAATTCATTTCCATATATTTGCACCTGTAATATCCAATCTGAATGAACATTTCAAATAGCACTTTACTGTTTATCGTACTGGGCGCCGGTGTACTGGCTATCCTTTATATGACTTTAAAAGACATGATCCGTAAACCGGAGGCTACTCCTGCTCCTGCGGAAGGCACACCAAAGCAGGCTACAGATAAAGCGATCCTGCCATTACAGCTACAGGCTTATGAGCGCCTGGTATTACTGGTAGAACGTATCAACCTGCAAAACCTGATCGGCCGTATCTTTCAGCCGGGACTGACAGCAGTGGATATGCAGGTAGGACTGGTACAGACGATCAAAGCTGAATTTGAGCACAACATTGCACAGCAGATCTATGTATCTCCGATTGCCTGGGAGGCAGTAAAAACGCTGAAGGAACAAACGATCACGATCATCAACCAGGTAGCGGTCCAGTTACCTCCTGATGCTACTGCAATGGACCTGAACAAACAAATACTGGAAATATTCCTGCAGGCGGAAACATCTCCTTCTGAACTGACTTCACAGATATTAAATGCAGAAGCTAAACGACTATTTTAGTCGTTTAGTTTCCTTACAACAACGTACTGCTATTTCTTATTCACCATCTCTACCCGCTGTGGTCTTATCACTTCATACAACAGGTATCCCCTGCCGTTAAAATGAATATAGCGGGGGGGCGACCGGAACCAGGGCTGGCCCGGCTCTTTTACATGGGCCTGAATGTGTAAATGCGGCTCTGAACTAAATCCGGAATTACCTACACATCCCAGGGGATCTCCCTGTTTCACGATATCTCCTTCTTTCACGATCACACTCCCCTGTTTCAGGTGTGCCAGGAACACGTAACTGTTAGGTGTTTCTATCAGTACCTGGTTCGTATTATGCGGTCCGCGTGCCATTGCTGGTGGTATGTTGTCAGGGTCATCGCCAACAGCCTTCGCAATACGGCCATCGCATGGGCTATAGAGCGTATCTCCGAATATTTCATAGTCTTCCAGCCTACGGCTGAAAATAGCATTTGCCCGGCTGCCATTGGGTTTCAACTTTACAATGTCCATCGCATATATAGCGCCACGCAAACTGTAATGAAACAGGTTAGTAGGTAATCCCTTTCCTCCCTGCAGCACGAAATACCTGCCCGTCTTCAGCGGGAACGCCAGGTCTATAGCCCTCGCCTTCCCCGTAGTACCGGTAAAATACAGGACACTGAGCGTGAGAAATACAGCTGAGAAGAACAGGTTGCCCGAGAAGCGCCACCAGCGTCTTACCGGTGCAATTTTCTTTTTACGGAAGAAGCCAAGTACCAGTGTAAGCAGCAAACAGATGCCAAATCCCCATTTGGCATCCACAGTAAGGTAGATCCAGGTACCGTAGAGATAAATAAACAGGCCGAGGGAAAGTCCTAAGATATACAGGGACCAGCTATGCCGGAAGTTCCTGGCGGATGCGACGAAGACCAAAAAGATACTTAGAAGAGCCAGGGCGAATGTGAGTAGTAACAAAACGTAAATAAACATAGCTTACCGAAAAATCTTTTTGCAAATTATCAAATTTAAGCACCACCGCAATAACGTAATAATTATGTAACATTGCTTGCTACTACATTCTTTCCACGAAAATCAGATTATGAAAGATAACATCAAAACAGATGCCGGTATCACGATTGCTCCTGTATATACGGAATCTGTGCCTATGCAGGAATTACCGGGTGAATTTCCTTACACGAGGGGGGTACATGCTTCCATGTACCGGGATAAGTTGTGGACAATGCGGCAGTATGCAGGTTTCAGTACGGCAGAAGCGTCCAACGAACGTTATCATTACCTGCTGCAACAGGGGGTTATGGGGCTTAGCGTGGCGTTTGACCTGCCTACCCAGATAGGGTATGACTCCGACCATCCGATGTCGGAGGGTGAGGTGGGGAAAGTTGGTGTTGCTATCGATTCGCTGGAAGATATGGAGCGCCTGTTCAAAGGCATCAAACTGGAAGAGATCTCTACTTCCATGACCATAAATGCTACTGGTTTTATCTTACTCGCACTTTATATTGCCCTTGCCAAAAAGCAGGGTGCTGATCTGAAGAAGATCTCCGGGACCATTCAGAATGACATCCTCAAGGAGTATGCTGCCCGCGGTACTTTCATTTACCCTCCAAAGCCCTCTATGAGGCTCATTACCGACATCTTTGACTATTGCAGTCATGAGGTACCCAAATGGAATACCATCTCAATTTCAGGCTATCATATCCGCGAAGCGGGTGCTAACGCAGTACAGGAACTGGCCTTCACCCTTGCAAACGGTAAGGCATATTTAAAAGCTGCTCTGGATAAGGGACTTGATATAAATGTGTTTGCCCGCCGTCTTTCCTTCTTTTTCAATGCACACAATCACCTGTTTGAGGAAGTCGCAAAATTCCGTGCGGCACGTCGTATGTGGGCACATATCACCAAAGACATGGGGGCTACTGATCCGAAGGCACAGATGATGCGTTTTCATACACAGACGGGTGGCAGTACGCTCACGGCTCAGCAGCCGCACAACAATATAGTTCGTGTAACTGTACAGACGCTGGCGGCTACGCTTGGCGGCACGCAATCCCTGCACACCAATGGTTACGATGAGGCGCTGTCACTGCCTACTGAAGCGGCTGCGCGTATTGCGCTTCGCACACAGCAGATCGTCGGATATGAAAGTGGTATTGCTGATACTGTTGATCCGCTGGCAGGGTCTTATTATGTTGAAGCGCTGACCAATGAGGTTGAAGCCCGGGCATGGGAGCTTATAGAGCGGATCGATGTTATGGGTGGTGCTGTCAGTGCGATAGAACAGGGTTTTATGCAGGATGAAATTGCGAGGAGCGCTTACCGTTATCAACAGGAAATTGAGAATGGCGAGAAGGTGATTGTCGGCGTGAATAAATTCGCTGTGAAGGAAGATGTCACTACGGAGGTTTTCCGTATTGATGACAGCATCCGGCAAGTGCAGACCGAACGCCTGCAATCGCTGCGGAGCAGGCGGGATAATGCAGCCGTAACGGCCTTGCTACAACGGCTGGAGAATGCTGCGCAGACTACGGAGAATGTTATGCCGATCGTTGTGGAGGCTGTGGAGCATTACTGTACGCTCGGGGAGATTGCCGATACGCTGCGGAAGGTTTGGGGTGAGCATAAGGGGATTTGATGTTATCGCACTTCATACTCAGTGTGTTGGGCAATTCTTATTTCATGATCCGTAATTCGTAATTGTATTGTATTTTTAGGCCATGTCTTCTATTTATTATAATGCCTGCCCATTGTGTGGGGCCGGTAATTTACACAAGGCGCTGACAGCGAAGGATTATACCGTATCAGGAGAGTCATTTGATATTTATCATTGCGGGCATTGCAGCGGAAGGTTTACCCAGCACGTGCCTGGCCCTTCAGAGATTGGACGCTATTATCAATCGCAGGACTACATTTCCCATTCAGAAACCCGTAAAGGACTGATCAATCGTTTATATCATAGCGTGAGGAAAATCACCATGCGCTCCAAACAGAACTGGGTGAAAGCCGCTACAGGACTGAAACAAGGTACACTTCTCGATATCGGTTGCGGTACAGGCGCTTTCCTTCATTACATGAAACAACTCGGATGGCAGGTAACCGGCCTCGAGCCAGACGAAATCGCCAGAAATAACGCTAAAACACTTTATAATATTGAGCCACAGCCATCCGATGAGCTGTTCTCCCTGCCACCACAGCAGTTCGATGCTATTACCATGTGGCATGTATTGGAACATGTGCATTCACTGCATGATTATCTGAAACAGATCCGTACACTACTCAAACCGGAAGGCTCACTGATCATTGCAGTCCCTAATTATACATCTCCTGACGCAGAGCACTACGGTCCCTTCTGGGCTGCCTATGATGTGCCGCGCCACCTCTACCACTTCTCTCCTTCCTCCATGGAAGAACTATTGAAACAACATAAGATCAGGATCGTTAGAAAACATCCGATGGTGTTCGATGGCTTCTATGTGAGCCTGCTCAGTGAGAAATATAAAACCGGTGGTAATGGCCTGTTCAAAGGCTTCTGGAATGGGTTCATCTCCTACAGAAAAGGACTGAAGAACGTGGACAGATGCAGCTCAGTAGTATATGAGTGTAAGGCTGAATAGCATATCATTTTAAGTGTATCATTTTGCATCATTGCATCTTAGTACATCCTTGTACTTCGTTGTACGTCATTGTTCATCATCGTACATCATTATAATAAAAAGCCAGAGACACATAGCGGGATAAGCTAGTCTCTGGCTTTTTTATGGGCGATAGTTTATGTGCCTACCACCTTTGCTCATGCATCAGCTAATAAGGGACCTTAAGGCTTAATACAAATAGTTTAGTGCTATCCGATCGTTTGCATTGAATGTACGGTTGCCGCCATTGGAACAAGCAAGCATCCAGGAGTTGGCGTCAGCGCCTGAAGGGGTGCCAGGGATCAGGACTGCGCCGTACGGAGCGACACCTTCGTTCACATTTTGATTACAACTGGAACGGGTTGTATAGTCAGTATGACGGAAACCTATACAGTGGCCGATTTCATGTTGTATTACGGAACCTACATACAGTACATTAGGATTTGATCCATATGCCTGAGGATGTGTGTTCATCAGGATCTGATTGAAAGGATTGCCTGATGCTGTCGGGAAACCCGCTGACCCTAATGTAATAAACCCACCGCTTGGTCCCTGAGAGAAGCCCTGAATAGTAATATTTGCCGTGCCACTGGTAATACGGGAAAACCTGATAGTTAAGTTAGCCCTGTTATAGCGGGCAATGGCGGTATCTGCGCCTGCTATGAAAGCACTACCAAGTCCGCTTACCCTTACAGTGATGGTACGGGTACCGGAAACAGAAACCAGGTTAGTGGTGCGATATTGCTCGCTTTCAGCAATCCTCAGAAACGGGCTGTTCACCTTTGTATTCAGGTTTTCTTCTGTTAACACGATATCATTTTCCACGAGATAGCCGCCGTCTACTTTTCTTACATTGTCAGTGCCGAAGCCGAGAGCATAGATCTTTGCTTTTGTTTCATCAGAGATCTCTGATGATGATGTTGTTGATTTTACCGCTTCCTTTTTACAGGAAATGATCAGCACTCCTGCCATCAGGCAAAGGAGGGCCGTTAATGTGTGTTTACGCATACATTGTTGGGTTTGGGTTTCAATAAAATGATAAAATGAAGATATTATTAGCTGATCAGCTGATGATAAATGTGGCGAACATAAACAATTGACAACTGGCCTGTAATGAGAATAGTTTACATACAGGACAGATCATCTCCCGGAAACCGAAGGCAAATGTTCAGCAAACTGCTTCCCATAACGTTTATGGAGACGTACATTGTTCATCAGTAGATATAGCTAACCTGACAGATAATTTGCTTAACTCATGCTTTCATTTTTGTGGCTGCAAGACATACGGCTGCTAGCGATTTACCGCGTTCATTGCTGGATTCTCAAATAGTTGATTACTCGGGTAACACCGGGTGTGCCCGGTTGTAGATTGCTCTGATTTTAGTGCTCGACTTGTCGTTTAGATTTCAGTTGCTCGACATCAATATTACAACATTCCATGATACTCAGAAAATAAAAATGAATTGAAAATCAAAGAACAGCGATTAACGAAGTGATGGTAAGGAGATATATGCAGAAAGGCGTGAAGGATCACGAAAGCGTCTTGCTAAAGGGGACAATTTGGTAACAGGAAGCAAGTGCGCTGAAGCAACTCTCATCAAAATTGCATCAAGGGCAACAGAAGTAAACAAAAAGCCCTTCTGCAGAACAGAAGGGCTTCACTATAGAAGAGTTAATTATTACAGGTGAATTGCTTCGCCGTAAGCAACCTCTATCGCGTCTTTTACAGATTCGCTCATAGTTGGGTGCGGGTGGATGGAATCCAGTACTTCCTGATAAGTGGTTTCCAGTTTACGTGCAGTCACTGTCTGTGCAATGATCTCAGTAACGTTGGCACCGATCATGTGAGTACCTAACCATTCGCCGTATTTAGCATCGAAGATAACTTTGATGAAACCTTCAGGAGCACCGGCAGCAGAAGCTTTACCGGAAGCAGAGAATGGGAATTTACCCACTTTCACTTCGTAACCAGCTTCTTTAGCAGCTTTCTCAGTATAACCTACAGAAGCGATTTCCGGAGCACAGTAAGTACAACCAGGAATGTTCATGTAATCGATAGGTTCTGGTTTGTGCGCGTATTTCTTTTCGTTGTAAGCGATCGCTTCAACACAAACGATACCTTCTTTAGAAGCAACGTGTGCCAATGCCTGACCAGGAACCATGTCACCGATAGCGTAAACGCCCTGTACATTGGTCTGGTAGTATTTGTCAACCAGTACTTTACCCTTGTCGGTTTTAACGCCCAGCGCTTCCAGACCGAGGTTTTCGATGTTAGCAGCGATACCAACAGCGCTCAGTACTACGTCAGCTTCCAGGAATACATCGCCGGTAGCGGTTTTCACTCTTGCTTTAACACCATCGCCATTAGCTTCAACAGCTTCAACAGAAGCGTTGGTCATGATGTTAAGGCCTTGTTTCTTATAGATCTTTTCCAGTTCTTTGGAGATGTCTTCATCTTCAACCGGAACGATACGCGGCATGAACTCAACGATGGTCACTTTAGTGCCCAGGGTTGCGTAGAAGTATGCAAATTCAACGCCGATAGCGCCGGAACCTACAACGATCATGGATTTAGGCTGTTTAGGCAGTACCATTGCTTCACGGTAGCCAATTACCTTCTTACCATCTATTTTCAGATTAGGCAGTTCACGGGAACGTGCACCTGTTGCCAGGATAATATATTTTGCATCGTGTACGGCAGTCTTACCATCTTTATCGGTCACTTCGATCTGGCTCTTGGATTTCAGTTTACCTGTACCCATCAGCACGTCGATCTTGTTCTTCTTCATCAGGAACTGTACACCCTTACTCATCTTGTCAGCTACACCACGGCTACGCTTAACTACAGCCTCAAAATCAGCGCTAGCGCTACCTTCGGTAACGTTAATTCCATAATTTTTAGCGTGCTGTATATATTCAAATACCTGCGCAGACTTCAATAATGCTTTCGTGGGGATACAGCCCCAGTTCAAACAAATACCGCCCAGGCTCTCTCTTTCAACTATTGCCGTCTTAAATCCCAGCTGAGAAGCACGGATAGCAGCCACATATCCACCAGGGCCACTACCAATTACGATTACGTCGTATGCCATATTGCTTAATTTTAATTTAAACTTGCCAAAGGTAATAATAAAATGGAAAAAGCCCGGCCAAAAATAGCCAGGCTTTCCCGTCTTCGGTTTCGCGAAGACCCATCAATATTTTATCGGAGGTCTACTACTTCTACGCCAGGATACTTTTTAGGATCGAAGCTGAAAGTAGCGTCAGATACGTTTGTATTGGGCGTAAAGCTGGTGATCTCGTATGTGTAATGGTTGCCGTTCTTTTCGAAAACCTTCATCTTAGAGATGTTCTGGCCTTTTTTATCGATAGATACGATCACTTTAAATACGTTCTTGGACTTGTCTGTAGGTGTCATTTCAATGTTCTGCAGCACCTTACCTTTCTCTGTGGTTTCACCTTCCAGGCGGTACAGATAGTCTTTATCGTAGAAGTTGGTGAACAGTTTTGCAGGCGACAGGGAAGTACTGTTAGCATCTACAGTATTGATTGTTACTTCGTTAGCATCCTTTGCGTATGTCCAGGAAGTCTTGTTATCGCTGATGATCTCCTGACCGTCCAGGTTCACTTTATATTTAGCACCTTTCAGATAAACGGTACCTTTTTTAGAGTCTGTTACACTATTGTTAGCACCTTCTACTTTCAATATAAAATTGGCCACAACTGATTTTAACTGGGAAAATTTCTTGCTTACACCGTCCAGGATAGCTTTTGCCTTTGGGTCATTTTTTCCCAGGGCGCCTTTGGACTGAGCCATTCCGTTCGTTACTACACCGCCTGCTAATATGGCCAATAATAAAATTCTCTTCATTTTCGTAAGTTTTATTTCTGCTGTTTTTGAGACAAATGTTATGCCGATACCTATCTATCTTAAGTTAATATAATGCCAAAACTACGATGATCAGCCGAGATCGTCCAGGATCATTTCAAGATCAGCCTCTGTTTTGACGTTCACCTCTCTCGCCTTGCTACCCATATTTGGTCCGACAATACCGGCTGCTTCCAGCTGGTCCATGAGCCTGCCGGCCCTGTTATAGCCCAGTTTCATACGGCGTTGTAAGAGAGAAGTAGAACCTTGCTGGTTTTGTACAATGACGCGGGCAGCTTCTTCAAAAAGCGGGTCCCTGTCCTGCAGGCTGATCTCCCTGCCTTCCATTTCCTTCTCGTCCACATATTCCGGCAACAGGTAGGCTTCAGGATAAGCACGCTGTTCTCCGATATACTCTGCCACTTTCTCCACTTCCGGCGTGTCAACGAAAGCACACTGCAGACGTACCAGTTCTCCGTTAAAGGAAACCAGCATGTCCCCCTGTCCGATCAGCTGTTCGGCACCACCAATGTCGAGGATGGTACGGGAGTCGATCTTGGACGATACCTTGAACGCAATACGCGCCGGGAAGTTCGCTTTAATGGTACCGGTAATGATATTGACTGACGGACGCTGTGTAGCGATGATCAGGTGGATACCTACCGCACGGGCCAGCTGGGCCAGACGGGCGATCGGCATTTCCACTTCCTTACCGGCAGTCATGATCAGGTCGGCAAACTCGTCGATAACCAGTACCACGAATGGCAGGTAACGGTGGCCCCTTTGCGGGTTTAGTCTTCTCTGGACGAATTTGTTATTGTATTCTTTGATATTACGGGTACCGGCCTCTTTCAGGAGGTCATAACGGAGGTCCATTTCAATACAGAGGGCATTGAGGGTATGGATCACCTTTTTGGTATCGGTAATAATGGCTTCCTCTTCGCCTGGCAGTTTGGCCAGGAAGTGCTTCTCGATCAGCTTGTAGAGCGACAGTTCCACCTTTTTAGGATCAACCAGTACGAACTTCAGCTGGGAAGGGTGCTTTTTATAGAGGAGAGAAACCAATAATGTATTGATACCTACTGACTTACCTTGTCCTGTAGCACCTGCCATGAGCAAGTGCGGCATTTTGGCCAGGTCAGCTATAAAGTTCTCATTATCAATCTTCTTACCGATAGCGATCGGTAGTTCCATACTACTTTGCTGGAACTTCTCAGAAGCCAGCAGGTTTCTGAGCGACACAATGCTCTTTTTCACATTGGGCACCTCTATACCGATGGTACCTTTACCCGGGATCGGCGCAATGATACGGATACCCAGTGCCGACAGACTAAGGGCGATGTCATCTTCCAGGTTCTTGATACGGGAGATGCGCACACCGGCAGCAGGTACGATCTCGTACAGCGTTACGGTCGGCCCTACTGTAGCACTGATCTTCTGAATGGAGATATCGTAGTTTTTCAGGGTGTCAATGATCTGGTTCTTGTTCCTGTCCAGTTCACTGGCGTCCTGAACGATCTTTTCCGTACTGTGGTTATCGAGCAGTTCAAGGGACGGATATTTATAGTCACGCAGATCAAGAGTCGGCTCGTACGGGTCCATCTGAACGGGCTGTCTTACCGGCGCGACCTCTTCTTCCTCTTCATTTTCTACCACGGGAGGTTTGATCTCCCAGGCAACATCTTCTGTATTAGGTTTCTTTTTACCACGGGAAGCAGTCTGTTCAACTGTTTCTTCTATATATAATAGTGGTCCTGCCTCTTCCTCCTGTTCTTCCAGTACTTCTTCTTCCTCTTCTTCTTCCACCTCTTCTTCATGAGCTGCCAGATTGGCTGGCGGAATGAGCGTGATTGAAGCGTCATTACGTTCAACGAGCTGCATTTCAGGCAGTTCGGTATTATCTGACGGAGGTGGTATTACGGAGACGCCTGATTCTTTCAGTCCGTTCTTCCGTTTAGGTTCTTTTGTATTTGTAGTAGCAGCTTGCGGTGTAACGGCGATAATGGCAGGTTCAGGAACAGCTACCGGTGTTACGGCTGGTTTAGGTTTGGCTTTAAACTGCCGTTCCATCCATTGGAAATCGAGATTGTATTTCCAGATCAGCCAGGAAAGTCCGGCTACCATCAGCAGTAATGCAGCTCCTGCCCTTCCGAGGAAGCCAATGAGCCAGGTATTAACAGCATCGCCCATGGCGCCGCCCCAGGGGAAGTCGGACAGCATGGACACGAAGGCGGCCGTAGTACTGATGAACAACAGGCCGAAGAGAATATATTTAACGTTACGCCAAATGCGGAATACCCGGCGGCCAACTACGAAGTTGACGCCGAGGACAAAAAACAGATAGCAAAACAAATATGACGCGATACCGAACCCTTTGTAAAAGAACCAATGGGAGACGAAGGCCCCTAACCTCCCGAGGAGGTTTTCCACCTTCACGCTATCCATGTCCATCAACAATAAGCTGGCAGAATAACGAAATACCTTATCCTGGTCTTCTTCCCAGGTAAAGAGATAAGATGTAAACGCGATAAAACAGTAGAGCGACAACAACAGGCATATTACCCCCAAAACCTTATGGGTCCGTTCGTCTTTTACCAATTCTTTTACTTTTACCTCTACTTCCTTGTCCTGCTTTAGTACGTTGGGGTCGTTGCCTCGAGGTTTCTTACTCTCTGGTTTTTCTGTTTTGAGTTTATTTTTAGACATACATTATAGCGCTCCAAAATTACGGTCGCTGTTCGATATATTAAGAATTTATTTTCAATTAAGAATCAGTAACTAAGAACAGCATTCCCTGTACCTCATTACCAACTCCCATTTACGGGTCCACCCTTTAATACAACAACTGTACCCATCTTGTGATAAACTCCAATACTGCGGGGTTTATTGTCTCGTCTAACGTGCCATATTCTTCTAACGTACATGCTTCACAGCGTTGAAACAGGTGATTCAGTCCGGGGAAGGTCCTGATCGTAACCAGTTCATTTCCACCTTTTACAAGGCCGCTTTCTATTCCTTTCAGGTTGCTGGTAGCATCTGTAATGACATCCTGATCGCCGTTGATGGCCAGTACCGGGCATTTTATTTTAGCAAGGTAAGTTGCAGGGTCGTATTGCAGCAACGACAATGCTTCTGCGGTATTGTCCGCCGCGTAGGTTGATTCTATGAAGTTCTGCCTGCCGCTCGTGTTTGTACTGTCGCCGAAGTGATTATAGAGCGCAGACAGTTCTGCATAGGCTTTACGTTGCCTGTCGCCGGGATCGGCGGTGAGGTATAGTGCATTCAGATAACGCTGGTAGCTGGCTACATAGGCTTCGATGTAATTTTCCTTTTCGCCGAATGCTTTTGCTACCTGCGCCAGTTTCCTGTTATAATATTCTCTGCCGTCCAAT
Organism: Chitinophaga sp. S165; assembly: GCF_003182155.1. Lineage (GTDB taxonomy): Bacteria > Bacteroidota > Bacteroidia > Chitinophagales > Chitinophagaceae > Chitinophaga. The sequence continues at coordinate 235,043 of NZ_QGTG01000006.1, read as the reverse complement.
CCGGGGGAGGCCATATTGATCATAAAAGCGATCTTCTGATCACCGGCTGCTACGATCTGTGCTACTGTTCCTCCTTCACTGTACCCCAGTAGTCCGATTGCGGCCGTATCGGCATCATTTCGTTTACGCAGCCAGCTTACTGCTGCTTTGACGTCTTCGGCGAAGTTGAAGATCCCGGAGGAGTCGTAGTTGCCGGTGCTCTCTCCCACTCCGCGGTCGTCGAACCTCAGTGTAGCGATACCGTGTTTTACGAGATAGTCTGTGAGGACTGCGAATGAGCGGTGGTCAAACTGTTCATTGTCGCGGTTCTGCTGGCGTTGACCTGATATCAGTACGATCACGGGATATGGGCCTTTCTGACCGGGTTTAGTGAATGTTCCGGTCAGCAGGACCTTATCTACCGGGTTGACGAACTTCACCTCTTCCACTTCGTATGCAGGATGCCCGGACGGGTCCTGTGGCCGGGTTACGGGCAGGTCTTTGATCTCTTCACGTGAGAAGTTCAATGTGGTACGGTTACCGATCTGTACGAAGTATCCTTCATAACGGTTGCGGATACTGTTCCAGTAGCCGGTATATTTGAAACTGATACTGTCTATTGTAAATTCCAGGGTGTTATTTTTAAGCGAGACCTTGTCGAGTTCAATACCGTCTTTAGCGATATCGGGGCTTTTTAATTGTCCTTTAAGCTGATTGCCCTGGCGCTGCAATTGTAATTGCAGGCGTTGTTTCTGGCCTTGCGGATTGGTGAAGACGCCGTACCAGTTGCCGTTGATATCTTGTGCTGTCACTGTTCCTGCGAGACTGAGGCAAATGATAATCAGGTATTTGAACATGTTATTACTTTTCTTGTTTTATTATGTTTTGCTTGCGGTTGTTTGTTGTTACTTGCCGTTCGATCGCGGATTGGATATTACTTGCCGTTCGGTCGCGCATTTGGTATTACTTGCCGTTCGTCGCGCATTTTGGTATTACTTGCCGTTCGATCGCGCATTTGGTATTACTTGCCGTTCGATCGCGGATATCGTAAACTGTGCTGTATCTGCTTGGCTGGATGTCGATGTAGCTTAGTCAAACGTTTCAGCGTTGGTTTGATGATTGAACCACATCAAACGTTTCTCAACCAGATAAGGCACATTTTTACGATATCCGCTTTCCCACTGGCATACAATTAAGTAATTGCCATCCTGCAGCGAGAGCATACTATTCTCTAACTGACATCCAATTACATAACATACTTCCAACTTACAGTACGAACATACCATTCTCTGACTGGCATCTCGTTACGTAATTGCCATCTTGCAGCAGCAGGATACTGTCCTATTACAGCATCGACGTATTGTTTTTCAACTGATGCAGCACTCTGTTTTATGTAATACTACTGCAGAGGCGCGCTACTATTCAAAATACCAGGGGCTAAGCCTGTAGGCCCAGCCCCTGGATAGTCTGATCGTAATTCTTATTTTTATAAGTGTAAGCATTAGTATTAATAATGCTATTACTGTTTTGGGTTGTGACCTGGTGTCGGAGGATCTGCAAAGTGTCAATTCATCCGCAGATATATTTAAAATCCTATTTCTTCAACAGTGCCAGCAGCAGGCAAACCCAACCGGCGATGAAGAATAAGCCGCCTATCGGTGTTACAATGCCTATCTTACTTAATCCTACTGTCTCTGTTGCTTTTATCATTGTCAGAACGTACAGAGAGCCCGAGAAAAGTATTACACCTATAAAGAAACAGCGTCCTGCCCATTCCAGGAGATTGCCAGCTGCAGGAGGTAACTGTGCAAATAAAATGCCTACCGCCAGCAAGGCGAATGTATGGTAAAACTGATACGTTACGCCTGTCTGAAATGTTCCTACTGTCTCCGGTGGTACAAGTTCCTTCAGCTTATGAGCGCCGAATGCGCCGAGTGTTACGGCCAGTGCGCCCAGTATTGCTGCGATGATGAGAAATCCTTTATGCATTGGTATATTGACGTTTGATTAGTTTCATGGCTCGTTGCCGCCCTCATAGTCGTCGTGGTGCTACATATGCCTCTGCAAATGTGCGGCTTCTGACGGGGACGTATTTTGCGGAGCATATTGTTCGCAAAGCGCTGTTCGGGAAGCTTTGATTATGAAGCTTTGTTTGTAAAGCTTTGTTTCTAAAGCTTCGTTTGCGAAACATTGCTATGCTTTTATGCCCAGTCTTTGTGTAAAGGAATCGAGACTGATGGTCTCAGATTCTGCGATGGTGATCTGTGCCTGTTCGTAGAAAGGTACACGTTCTGCCAGCTTCTTTTCTACGAAGTCGAGCAGTTCATCGTCGGCCAGGTCCTGGATCAGGGGGCGTTTGGACTTCTTGCGTTTCAGGCGCTCTACGATCAGAGACAAGCTTGGATTGAGCCATACAGTGATACCATTGTTGTTCATGATGTCCATGTTGTCCTGGAAACAGGGGGCACCACCACCACAGGAGACCAGGAAGGTCTCATTACGGGAAAGCTCTTTCAGCCAATAGTTTTCCTGCTGACGGAAGTAGTCTTCTCCTTTTGTGGCGAATATATCACTGATGGACATTGCTTCCGATTCCACGATCACATCATCCAGGTCATAGAACGGTAATGACAGATGTTCCGCCAGTTGTTTGCCCCAGTAAGTCTTGCCGGCGCCCATAAAGCCGAGTAGAAAGATTTTCAAATTGACTGTTTTTAAAACATTAATGTTCTAGTGTCCTGAGTGCCCTGAACGTGCCGCTTCCGCGTTTTCCGCCTTTGTGGGAGAAAGATCTTCGGACCCGCTCGTCCAGGTTAAGCATAACCCGTCTTCCATCAGGTATTGCAAATATAACCGTGCAATTTTATCTGCTTTGTTAAAATTGCAGGTAAGGAAACCTCTCTGTTGGAATATAAAGGGTGCAAGTTGCATATTTTCTTTAAAATCAACGCCTCCCAGCCCATACCACTTAAAAACGGCCTCTTTGGCGCTCCAGCAGATTGTCTTATGGGGCAGTTCCTGTACCGGGTCGATAAAAGCCTGCTCTTCAGGCGACAGGAATTTATGCGATACTGCTTCTATTTTAGGCTTTATCTCTTCTATATCAATACCTACCGCGCTATCGCTGCTCACAATTGCAGCAACATTATCGCCGCAATGCGAGATGGAAAAATGAAGGCTATGACTGTCCAGGTAAGGCTTACGGCTCTGCATCACCTGGATCTTCTCAATCGGGAAACCCGGGTACAGTTCCTGGAGCAGATATCTCCCCGCAAAGTGCTGCAAACGCTTGTGCGGATGGTGTATCGCGGGGGAAATATTGACCTTCTCCCGGAAAAACGCCTCTTCCTCTTCAATTTTCCAAACTCCCAACCGGGAGCCGGGATTGATTTGTATGGTACGTATTAATGGCATATCTTGCCAAATTAATGCAAAAAGCTGAATGCAGAATGCATTAAACACGGAAGCTAAGACTAACACAACTATTTACTACTAACTAATTACACCCGATCTATGATCCTGTCAGACAAAAGGATATTGGAGGAAATTGAGAAAGGCACTATCGTTATTGCGCCTTATGACCGGAAGTACCTCGGCACCAACTCTTACGACGTTCACCTGGGTAAATACCTGGCCACTTACAAGGACAGGATACTGGACGCCCGCGCACACAACGAAATTGAACATTTCGAGATCCCGGAAGAAGGATATGTACTGCAACCCGGTACACTTTATCTGGGCGTAACCCTCGAATACACCGAAACACATGCACACGTGCCTTTCCTGGAAGGTAAATCCAGCACCGGCCGCCTGGGTATCGATATTCACGCGACTGCCGGTAAAGGTGATGTGGGTTTCTGTAATACCTGGACACTGGAGATATCATGCGCACAACCCGTACGTGTATATGCCGGTATGCCAATCGGACAGCTGATCTATTTTGTGGTGGAAGGAGAAGTGGAAACCTTCTATAACAAGAAGGGCAATGCTAAATACAATGGCCGTACTATCAAGCCGGTAGAAAGCATGATGTGGAAGAACCAATTCTGATAGAAAGAGAAAATACTATTAATACATCATTGTAAAGAAGGCCCCCGGAGCAGTTTCCGGGGGCCTTCTTTATAATATTTAGTAGTGAATATCAATCAATTAATACAAATCGTGTAGTTTCTGATTGCTTATATATGCTTTATACACGACGCATACAGGGCGTATATACGACGCATACATGACGCGTCTCCGCTTAAAGCACTCTCCGATCTACCCCATTGCCAGTAAAAAACAATGTTATTTTAACTAATCGCTGTTATTTATCCCTATGAATATAGGGAGGGGCAAAAAAACAACCGGCCGGAGGTGATCCGGCCGGTGCTTATTATTATTTCAATGAGTTGATCCAGTTTGCAATTTTCAATGCATCGGTACGTGGTACCTGCGGCATTGGCGGCATTTCTGTTGCGTAATCAGGCCAGTTCTGTGGCTTTGGATTAGCAAGCAGTTTCAGGATCTGCTCTGCAGAATATTTACGTTTAGCAACATCCACATAAGCTGGTCCTACCTGACGTTTGGTTGCGTTGTGGCAAGCCAGACAGGTATATTTTGCCAGCAGTGGTTTTACTTCATCGTAAGTAGGCACTTTTGCAGCAGCTGTTTTAGCTGTAGTTGCAGCATCTTTTGCAGCGGCACCTTTGGTTGCAGCCGTAGTCTTACCAGCAGCAGCGGTAGCAGCAGCAACTTTAGCGGAATTGAAAGTACTAGCCTGGCTTAAAGGCAGCTTATCGCCTTCCGGCAGATTGTGCAGTGTATAATAACCGGTCGGGTGGATCAGTGAATAAGAGTTGTCTTTTTCACGTACGCCTTCCAGGGTGATGTTGTGTACATAATCCAGGCGCAGGCTATCTACGATCAGTCTTACTTTTAATCCGTCTTCAGATACTTTTACTCCTTTAACAGGGCACTTTGCGATGTTCACCATCGGGCTTCCATATACAGAGTGGTATTTGTAAGTGAAGCTTTCAACAGCGTAAGAAGCCAGATCTTCTGCAGATTTCTTATTTACCGGCAGGGTAAATTCGATTTCGAAACCATCAGGTTTAGATGTGATCGTCTTCATTTCGAAAGGCATCTTTTCGTTCCATGTCAGGCGCTGTAAGCCTTCGTTGGCTTCACCGGCAGAACCCCAACCACGGTTGGTTTCACCTACGAACAGGGTTGAACCGTCTTTCGCCCATGCCATACGCAGCACACCAGACTGGAAGCCGCTACGGAAGTCGAAGGATACGCCCTGGTACTCACCTTTCACTTTTTCCATTACCACACGCATGATCTTACTCTGCCCCTGGTCACCTACCAGCAGCTGGCCGGCGAAAGGACCGAAGGAACCTTCAGGGATCTGAACGATCTCGGAGTTAGAGATACCCTGGATACCGTGCGGCAGCACTACAGCTGGCAGACGCAGTTCAGGGATCTTCTTTTTCACGTCCATCAGTGTAACGAATGGAGCAGTGGTGCTGTTCTCAGGCTTGGTGTAGTTGCCGTTCGCATCCTTAGGACGGCCTTCATCCACGAGGGAGAAGAATTTTTCCTGTGTCAGCTTTACAGGGGAGTTAGGCAGATTGGTCCAGCGTAAACCAGCAGGGTGTCCGATGAAATCACCTTTTTTCACCTGCCATACACCGCCTGAACCGAACCAGTCACCCTGGTTATCAGTATAGAACAATTCACCGTTGATCATACCCAGACCACAAGGAGAGCGGAAACCGGTCGCATATGGTTCCATCTGTCCGTCTGCGGAAATGTGCATCATCCAGCCTCTGTAAGGTACACGGCTTTCACCGCGCCACCATTCCTGGTTACCGAAAGCTACGTTGCCGGATACGAAGAAAGAGCCATCAGGTGCGAGTTTAGGACCGAAGCTATACTCATGATAGTGACCGGACAAAGGCCATGCGTATACCGTTTCGTATACATCAGCCTTACCGTCCTGGTTAGTGTCTATCAGCTTGGTCAGTTCACCACGCTGTGCGCAATAGAACGCTCCGTCTTTCCAAACGAGGCCCAGTATTTCATGCAGACCGGAAGCGAACTTACGGAAGTAAGGTTTGCGGCTGGTTGGATTCTCGACGATATATACATCGCCACGACGGGTAGATACGCCCAGATTACCATTCGGCAATACTGTCAAACCACCCACTTCCAGCAGCGTACCTTCCGGAGAAGATACCTTCAGGATCTTATAAAAATCTTCTTCTTTAGGCGTTTCCTGGGCACGTACCCCGGAAGTAACACCCGTTGCCGCGGCTATCAGCAGCGAGTACAACGTGGTCTTTTTTATGAATGCCTTATAAATGTTTTTCATTTGTAATAGTCGAAAGGAATTAGAAAAGGATGGAATAGCTCAGTTTACCGTGAACAGGAATGATCAGTTCTTTCGTCGCACCTGCTTCACGTATTACAGGTTTCTCACCACCGGCATCTTCCAGCTGGAGGTAATAAGACTTTCCATCTATAATATACAGATCCTTTGAAGGTGTTTCTATGGTGCTACCTTCTGCCAGCTTAGCATACAGTCCGTCAACAGGCGTCGCTACGGTCAGCTCGCGGCGTACGCCACGGCCTTCGGAGAGAACACGTACTGCATCGGATACTGATGTACCATATACCTGGTAACGGAAGGTAGGCAGGTCATGTTCATCCAGTACATAACCTTTAGGACGATATCCGGAACCGGTTGTATCGGTCATCCAGGCTGCCTGTGGAGAAGCCAGTTTGCTTAAAGTAAAGTATGGCTCACCGAGGAACTGCACGGCGCCACGTGGGCGTGAGCAACCGTTTCCTCTCTCGTGCCACATTGGTGTTACGTCGAGGAATTCGCCTCTCCAAACCTGTGCAACCATGCCTTTGTCAAGATCATAGGTATAATGCACCTTTTCAGGAGTTCCTACGGAGATAGCATGTACAACACGTTTGTTGTTCTTCACATCCATGAAGCTGCGCAGGAGTGTATTTGTTGGTGCGTCCAGCAGGATAGGATCTGCAAACCTGTTATTTTCCCTGCCACCAGCGGTTGCCTGGGAAGGTTTCCTGATCTCGATATTGCGGAAAGCAACAGCGCCATGGTCGCCCTGGAAGCGGATCGGGCCAGTAGCTTTTTCATCGCCACCGCCGATAGAACCACGGGTTGGTCCTTCCAGCTCTACGTTTTCGTGGATGGTCACACCATTCAGTTCAACGAGCAGCATACGTGCATTAGCGATCTTTTTACCGGAAGCGTCGAATTTAGGCGCCAGGAAGGAGATCTTCATGTGCTGCCACAGACCCGGTGCACGGCTGGCGTTCACGCGAGGTGCGTGGCCATCATAACCCTGCTGACCGTCGGGACGTTTGTCGTCCCAGCGTTGGTAAATACCACCATTGTCGCCCGGTTTAGGCACTTTGGTGTTTTGCCAGCTATCCAGTAACTGGATCTCATATCTGCCCTGCAGATAAATACCTGAATTTGACTCCGGCGCCATCATGTAGTCAAATTCAATGTCAACATCACCATATTCTTCGGTGGAGAAAAGATCTTTTCCCGGATGTTTTTTGTCCGGCATGTTGAATAGTACCCCCGTACCTGCTACAGCGTCTAATACATGAGGATTGTCAAGTTTTGCGGAGGCATCGCTGGTGATACTCCAGCTCTGGCCTGGCTCGCGGAAGGCTGATAAGTCCTTCAATGGCAAAGCAGGTGATTGTGCAGAAACCGGATGGGAAACTACCATTCCTATGCCATAGAGACACAGGAACCCCATCAAAGACCGGCTTGCATGATTCTTCGATCTAAGTAACATAACGTTATAATAAGATTTAGTCAAAAGTGGAATAATAAAAAGTTGAGACCTTTTGACGTGTGCTAATATAGAGATACTTTATTGCGGACACAAGTTAATAGAAAAGAAAAAGGGATGAACGGAAATATTTAATGGCTGAAATATTAAATGAATTGTTAACCAATTCCTTACCTTTGCCGGTTTTGTGACCTCATATACTTTTGACTACTAACCAAAACCGACACAACCTATATGCAGAAAATCTTTACCCTGCTGTTCTCTTTATGTACCATTAGTGCTTATGCACAGAACTATGGCGGCTCCGTATATGATCGCGAAAGACGTCCATTGCAGGAGGCTACTGTTTACAACCAACGTACCGGTGCTCATACACATACTAACGAAGTTGGCACCTTTAGATTGCAGGACGGGCAACCGGGCGACACACTGAAGGTATCGCACGTTTCCTTTAAGACACAGGTGCTCGTACTTCAAAAGCAATCACAGACCATCATACTCGAGCCTTCCAATCTTGAACTGAATGAAGTGGCGATCACTTCTTCTATCAGACATCTGAATATTATTTCTGATATCGATCTTAAAACTAATCCCGTAAAATCTTCACAGGAACTGCTGCGTAAAGTGCCGGGACTATTCATTGGTCAGCATGCCGGTGGTGGTAAGGCTGAGCAGATCTTTCTGCGTGGATTTGATATTGATCATGGTACTGATATCAATATAAGCGTAGACGGTATGCCTGTCAATATGGTAAGCCATGCGCACGGACAAGGTTATGCAGACCTTCACTTCCTGATCCCTGAGATCATTGAGAATATTGATTTTGATAAAGGGCCTTATCATGCTGATAAAGGCAATCTTGCTACGGCAGGTTATGTTGCTTTTAAAACGAGAGAAAGGCTTGACAATAACAATGTGACAGTGGAAGCCGGTAAGTTCAATACCTACAGGACACTGGGTATGTTTAACCTGGTAAATGATGGTAAACAGTCTGCATATGTTGCGGCAGATTACCAGATGACAGACGGATATTTTGTATCTCCACAACATTTTAACCGTATTAACCTGACGGGTAAATACACTGCCTACATGGACAATAACGATAAGCTGTCCTTGTCTGTATCCCACTTTAACAGCAAATGGGATGCGAGCGGTCAGATCCCGCAGAGAGCTATTGACGCTGGACTGATCACCCGTTTTGGTGCTATTGACAATACTGAGGGTGGTAATACAAGCCGTACCAATGTCAATCTGCAATATCTCAAACATGTTGATGAAAATACTTTTGTAAGAAGCACTGCTTTCTACAGCCGTTATAACTTCGAGTTGTATTCCAACTTCACTTTCTTCCTGGAAGATCCTGTGAACGGAGATCAGATCAGGCAGAAAGAAAACAGGAGCATCTTTGGTTTTGAATCAGAGTTGAACAAAAGCTTTTATCCCGGAGGCAATCCACTTGAGTTTAAGGCGGCCGTAGGTTTGCGTAATGATAATGTAGATAACATTGAGTTGTCACATACCGTAAACAGGAAGACAACGCTTGAGCAATTGAAACTGGGAGACGTTAATGAAACAAACCTGTATGCTTATGCAAGTGCTGAATATAAACTTGGTAACTGGTTGATCAATCCGGCAGTACGTGTGGATCATTTCGAGTTTGATTACGTTGATAAACTGGCTACTGCTTATGCTACACAATCACAAGGCAAATCTATTGTAAGCCCCAAACTGAACTTCCTGTATAATCCCAGTAACAAGATCCAGTATTTCTTAAAACTGGGTAAAGGATTTCATAGCAATGATACCCGTGTGGTAGTAGCCCAGAAAGGTCTTGAAACATTGCCTGGTGCTTACGGCGCTGATCTTGGATTGATATGGAAACCTGTATCGAAACTGGTGGTGAACACTGCTTTATGGTATCTGTTCCTGGAACAGGAATTTGTATATGTGGGTGATGCCGGTATTGTTGAACCAAGTGGCAAAACCACGCGTAAAGGGATTGACCTGGGCGCACGTTATCAGTTAGGCAGATGGATATTCATCAATGGTGATCTCACTTATACACATGGCCGTTCCAATGAGGCTGCAAAAGGTGAAGACCGTATTCCGCTGGCACCTGTAGTTACTGTGGCCGGTGGTGTTAGTCTGCATCATCCGTCAGGTATTAATGCCGGGATTAATACACGTTACCTGGGGCATCGTCCTGCGAATGAAGATAACAGTATTGTTGCGAAAGGATATTGTGTTACTGATGCGAATATCAGTTATCAGTATAAACAATTCACCATTGGTGTGATCACTGAAAATATCTTTAATACTGCATGGAATGAAACACAGTTTGCAACGGAGAGCAGATTGAAAGATGAGCCAGCGCCGGTTACGGAGATACATTTTACGCCGGGAACTCCGTTTAACATCAGGGGAACGTTGAGTTATAAGTTCTGATCGGAATTCAGATAGTTTTTATTTGGGTTGCACTGAGGTATGAATGTACTTTAGTTCAACCCAAATTGTTTTAGGGCATTGACGACAGTCCTCTATGAAAAAAAATCTATTATTAACTGGTCATTAACTTATTTATAAATTGAAAAGTGGAATTTTGATTTTAAATGAGCATATCCATTGTTATGTGAATTTTAGCATTTACTAGTAAACAATCTCTATACACTTTCTATAGAGGATAGATCTCTCTAATATTAATCCAAATCAGCAAATTAAATGGCTATCGCAGTTAAAATTAACTTCGATGATGTCTATGATATCAGTACGGCATCAAATGAATTGACATTGGCTAGTTTTGAAACAGAACTCGCAAATGGGGGCAAAAAAAAGTTAATTATAGAAATAAGTCCTGAGGCTCATGATTTATTGCCTAATGTATACAATCTGGCGTTCGGACCACCAGATATTAATGGAGAGATTGACGATAAAGTCCAATTGAAACATAAAGACTATTCGAAGGTCTTTTCCACTATTCTTTTGCATGCTCAAGCATATCTTGTCAACAATCGCGATCATTTTATTGGAATTGATGGCTCTGATAATTTACGGGCGTTGCTATACTATCGTTTTATCATAAACAATTTTGACTATTTGAGCCAATACTTCAATATAGGAGCGTTGAAGTATTATGTAAGAATAACGAGAATGGGCAAATGTCAATATGAAAACCCATTTGATTTTAATGATATTAAACCCGACCTCATAAGTATTACACGAGACAGTCCGCGACATTTAGACTTCATGTATAACTACTTCATTTTTAATATAAACACAAAGTAAGACTTGTCGACACCAAATTCGGCAAAAAATATTAACTTTATTATTATGAAAGACAAAACAGTAGAAGATAAGGTTTTGAGCTTAATTGAAAAAGCTCGCTTAACAGGCAAGCCGGTTAAGATGAAGACATCTGCACGTCACAGATCATCGCTACATTACATTATTAAGACCAAAGAACAGGCAGATGCTTTTATGGCTGCTTTAAAAGCATTATAGCATTATAAGACAAGAAAATATTAAAGGCTGGCCCAAATGGGTCAGCCTTTCTATTTTGCAGAAAATCATGAATGAGCCAGAGTTTCTCACCTTTTCTTCTCCAGAAATTCCTTCGTTGCATCCGGATAGACTTTTACCAGATGCGTACGTACCAGATCGGGTGTTACTGTTGTTGCATTAGCAAGCTTCAACATAATTTTCTTAGATGGCAGTAAAGGCATGTGACAATCCACGCAGTTGCTGCTAAGCAAGATACCTTCGGGCGGTTTGAAAGAACAGGTATTATGGGCCACACCGTTTTGATTATGGCAATTCATACAGCGTTGTGAGAATGTAAGCATATCATTCCTTTCGCTGACGTGTACATTGTGACAGGAGGAACAGTCCAGCTGCTCTGCTATTTTAAAACATTTGCTTGCGGTCAGTAGTCCATACTGGTTGCCATGAACGTCCAGTCCACTGACAGTATCCACGTCGTAATTGGGAACGGAATAATCATCCAGCTTCTGCCCTATCATATAAGTGAAAGCCGGTTGTTTAGGTTTTCGAAGTCCTGAATGACAAAGCGCACAGCCATCCAGGCGTTGCTGGCGTGATAAGTGTTTTGTGTTGATGATACTATTTGCTTTCTTTTCTTCCGGGTGTGCTGTGTGAAATGCAACGTGGGCTGCTCCCGGACCGTGGCATCTTTCACAAGACACTCCATACAGAATAGACTGTTTGTTATATGTGCTTTTGCCTTTCTTTTCTTTTACTTCGGCGTACGTGGCGTGGCATTCCAGACAAGCAGCGGTGATAACCCTGTCAAAGCGGATGTAGTTTTCCGAATAACCGGGACTATTACACCAATCGTTTCCTGGCGTATAGTAAGATACGGGTAGCTGGAAGAGGCTATTTTTATCCCAGTACAGGTAAGTCTGCCCTTTCCTGCCGGAGCCGATCACAATCCCAAATTCCCTTTGTTCTGTAGGAAAGCCATTCATATAGGCTGTTTGCAGAAAGACACTGTCTTTCTTTTCCAGTTCCACCACCATCCATTTATTGTATTCAAACAGGTTCTTACCGGGGGTAAAGTTGCCTTTGATATGTTCATCATCGGGCAGGGCGGAGCTTAGAAAATGGGCGGTATGGCGGGTGCTTTTGAAGATCTCACTGTGACAGGAGCCGCATGCCGCTGATCCGGCAAAAGCCGGTGTTTCCATTGGGGATACAGGGCCGGGATTAAAGGCGGCGCATAAAAGGCTGCCGGCAAATATCACAGATACGATTATCAGGATTATAAGACTTTTCATTGTTACCGTATGATCCAATATAATAACAAAGAGAACGCCGGTAAAGTTAATAACCGGCGTTCTTTATTTTTCAGCGTACATGATAAATGACTTCATGCGCTTCTGTGAGATCAGGGATCTCCAGTTTATTGATCAGTTTCTGCATGGCGTTATGCGGTACGATGGCTTCCCTACCGCCATTCTGCCGGAATAGTTCCTTATAAGGCACTTCCACATACACGACTGTAACATGGGCGTCGTATTGCAAACAGAGGGCTATCAGCTGTTCTCTCATCTGGTGGGTGGTATTGGTGGCATTCCAGACGAATGAACGCTTACTCCTCAGACATACTCTTGCCTGCTCTTTAGCTGCCTGCACCACCTTACCCGTACCGCTTTTATCGGTGGGGCTGATCTTCATCTGCGAACGGATATTATCCAGGGTAATGATCTCCCATTCCGGCTGCGGATAGTGTTTCTTCACATAAGTATCCTTACCGGCTCCCGGCAGTCCGCTCATGATCACGACCTGCACGGCGGGCGCTTTATACGGAACATAGCCGGGAGCAGCATCGCCTTTCCGCAGGTAATGCATCCGGGCCTGTGCATTTTCGAAAGGCCAGCTTGTACCCCAGCATTGGTGCTCTTTGCAATACTCCTCGAAGCAATCAATACGGTACAATAGTTCGGCAGTATCAAGCGCTATGCGTCCGATCATATCAGCACGGGCAAGCAGGGCAAGGTGCTGTGTGTTCACCTGTAACGCTGCGTGAATGATGGTACCCAGCGGATCGCGTTTTTCCAGTAGCCATAATGGCAAGCTATGATATTTCACCAGTTTGGCGATCTGTTCGCGGATATGGAAAGGCGCCGGAATTTCCCGGTATAAGATCTGCCGGGCAGTCCCCTCTCCTTTCCTGGCGTGACCTGCTGATGTAATATGTCCGTCGGGCTCTATTACTGTCGTACTCCGTTTCTCTACATCGTGCAATAGTGCTGCTGCCCACAGGATCTCCTGATCCTGCGCAGACAGTGCCTGGTATGCAGGCAGCTGTTGCAATGCCTCCAGTACCATCTGCGTATGGATGGCCACATTTCCTTCTCCGTGATGTACGGGGTCCTGCGGCACATCCTGCATATCGCGCACCCAATCGTACGTCTGCTCCAGGTAGGGCCATGATCTATTTTCAGTGATCGTCCACATAGTTACCTCCTTCATTTTTCAGGGCGGCACGGCGCCAGTTACGCGTCCAGTGCACATCTGTTTTCACGTGCCCCTTTCTTACATACTTAAATACATTTTCAGCGAATGCATGAACCGGAAACGCGGCTGCATTGCGAGTAACGATCCCTTCCATTGTAGCAGGCGTTCCCGTTGCAGCGTCGCATGCGCTAAAGCTGCCGGGGCCTTTTACAATGTTGAGGACCTCATTTTCAAAACCGGCCTTCACCAGTGGCGTCTGCATTTGTCTGATAACCGGTACTGTTGGCAGATCGAGCATCGCAGCGTAAAAGCTGGTCTCTTCCCAACTCAACCAACGGTCATGTTCTCTTATGGCAAACACGTAGAAATGATGATCAAGGTTTTTGTATGCGATTGAATGTACTGCATACAGGTTCTCCAGGAATATTTCCAGGTTGCCCAGATCATGCTTTACCAGCTGCCAGTAGCGGCGCAGGCTTTCTGTCCAGGGTGATGTGGTCGGCGCTACATGCGAGCGTGCAAACACACCATAGCGGGACAGACAATTATTTTCACCGTCCAGTTTTTCCGTATGCATCAGTGATGGGATAGCAGTAATGTACTGCCAATAATCATGCTGAATGCGATCATCGCTGGTAGTGCCCGGCGAGAACGGAAAATGATAGGTACGGCCATATTTTTCGGAAATAGCCATATCGGGGATATTTTTATTAAACAAAAGGATTCACAGGCCATTCCTGCAGGATGCAGGTGGCGTAGTTAACAATATTATGCCTGTGAGATTACATGACTCAAAGTTTGTCTGTTTTTTTATAATTGGTTGCAAAGGTAAGTATTTCCATCACACCTGCAAATCCGGGGCGAAACTGCTTTTCATTATATTTGAATGATAATACTAACCCATTGCCCAACGTGGTCGGTCTTCGTAAGATGCTGATTTTACCCTGAACAATATTCGTAACAATAAGATGTAAACATATGGCGGAAAAGACAAGTATCCAGTTAATAAGAAATGCAACAGTTGTATTTAACTATGCTGGCAAGCGTTTTTTAATCGATCCTATGCTGGCTGAAAAGGAGGCCTATTCAAGTTTTCCCGGTACTCCGAATTCACATCTAAGAAATCCGCTGACGGACCTTCCTGTAAAAGCGGAAAGTCTTGCGAATGCTGATGCAATCATCGTTACACATTTGCATGCCGATCATTGGGATAAAATAGCGAAAGAGGTGCTCCCGAAGGATACTCCTCTTTTCTCACAAAACGAAGATGACGCCAATGTTATTCGCGAAGCAGGTTTCACCGATGTCAGAGTATTCGGTGAGAGCGCTACGTTCGACAATGTCCGTTTTCAGAAAACAGAATGCCAGCATGGTCCGGATGCACTGTATGCTATTCCGGAAATGGCGGCAAGGATGGGTAAAGTTTCAGGTTTATATTTTAATGAGCCTGGCGAGCCATCAGTGTATTTTGCTGCGGATACTATCTGGATCCCGGCAGTGGAATCAACGCTAAAAAACTTCCAGCCTGGTATTGTTGTGCTTAATGCAGGCGCTGCTACGTTAGATGGTTTCGGTGCTATCATCATGGGCAAGGAAGATATATTGAAGGTTCATGAAATAGTGCCAAACGCAACGATAATAGCGATCCATATGGAAGCATTAAATCATTGTGTGCTTAGTCGCCGGGAGCTTCGCGATTATGTCAATGAAAAGGGTATCGCAGGTAAAGTATTGATCCCGGAAGATGGTGAAGTAATCGTGTTTTAAGATGCCATTATCAAAAACATTAAATTACATACATGAGAAACTTACTATTCCTCTGCCTGCTTGGAGCAATAGTTCCTGCGGCAATGATGTCATGTGGAGGTCCTTCCACCCGTCAGACGGCGAAAGACAGTACAGCTGTTGATACCGCTGCTTTATCGACGGATTCCATTTTTAATATTGTTGAAGCGCATACGTTCCAGTATTTCTGGGATGGCGCTGAACCCGCCAGCGGTATGGCGAGAGAGCGTTACCATGTGGATGGCGATTATCCGGAGAATGATATGAACGTTGTTACCTCCGGTGGCAGCGGCTTTGGCGTAATGGCTATTCTCGCTGGGATTGAGAGGGGTTATATTACCCGGCAGGAAGGATTGGACAGGATGACGAAGATCGTCGCCTTTCTTGAGAACGCAGATCGTTTTCATGGCGCCTGGCCGCATTGGATGTACGGTGAGAATGGTAAGGTAAAACCATTCGGACAAAAGGATAATGGCGGAGATCTTGTAGAAACGGCTTTTATGATACAGGGCCTGTTATGTGTAAGACAATATTTTGCCACCGGCAATGAACAGGAGAAAGCGCTTGCGGCAAAAGTTGACAAGCTATGGAAGGAGGTTGACTGGAACTGGTACAGGAATGGCAAGAACGTGTTATACTGGCATTGGTCGCCTAACTATCAATGGGAGATGAACTTCCCTGTAACTGGCTATAATGAGTGCCTGATCATGTACGTGCTGGCTGCTTCGTCACCTACACATGGCGTTCCGGCGGAAGTATATCATGAGGGATGGGCTCGTGGCGGCGCTATCAGAGACAGTATTACAGCTTACGGGCATACCCTGAAGCTGTCACACAACTTCGCAAAACAATATGGCGGACCGCTTTTCTGGTCGCATTATTCTTACCTCGGACTTGATCCGCATGGTCTGAAAGATAAGTATGCAGACTATTGGGAGAACAATGTGAATCATACGTTGATCAATCGTGAATGGTGTGTGGAGAACCCTAAAAAGTATAAGGGCTATGGCCCTGATAGCTGGGGACTGACCGCCAGTTATTCTGTGAACGGTTATGCAGCACATGCTCCCGGCGACAACAATGATCTGGGTGTCATCTCTCCTACTGCTGCTATTTCCTCCATGCCTTATACCCCGGAATATTCAAAACAGGCAATGGTGCACTGGTATAAGGATATGCGTGATAAAGTGTTTGGTAAGTATGGTTTTTATGATGCATTCAGCGAAACCAACAACTGGTACCCACAGCGGTATCTGGCAATAGATCAGGGGCCTGCTGTTGTTATGATGGAGAACTATCGCAGCGGGTTACTTTGGAAATTATTTATGAGTTGTCCGGAAGTAAAATCGGGATTAAAGAAACTAGGATTTGAAAGTCCTTACCTGGATAAATGATACTACCAGGGCCGTTGCTATAGTCAGTCAACGGCCCTAATAATATGAGATGTATTTACGATAGCCTGGCGAGGATACGTCCCCTGAGTTTCAGGAAAGGCTTTTCGATGGCCTTGTTCAATAAGAATGCAGCAAGCACACAAGTGATAGTGCAGATAATAAACATAGTGGTACTTTCCTCCTCTATACCTAGTTTTCCTACCCACAGCTGCGTAAGATGTATTACGCCTTTATGTGAGAGATAGATACCGTAAGACAGCATCGCCAATGTAGCGGTGAAACGTAAGTTGTTTTTATGCAGGAATCCTGTTTCATTTACAGCTCCTGCTACCATTGCACCATAGCCGATAGCGATTAGCGGGAAGCCGAAAATGGATGCATAAAATGTAGACGGCTCTTCACAAAGGAACCATGCGCCTGTTAACAAAGCTAAACCTATCAGCAGTAATTTATTTCCAAGTGTCATGACCTTTTGCTTTACAAGGGGCAGGAACTGGAAGATAGCCGCTAATGTAACACCAGTAAGTAATCCATCAAGGCGTGTGAACGTCGGATAATACATCCACATATACCATGTCACCCAATAATCGCCTGTTCCCTGAACGGGTTCCAGAATAGCGAACCAGCTGAATAAGCGGATAGCAAATCCACCGATAAATAAAATGCCGATCAACCAGGGGCCTATTTTCAAAGCTTTCCAACGCACGAGCATGATCAGTATGATCGGAAAGAGAAAATAGAACTGCTCTTCTATACACAATGACCATGCATGTGAAAAGGTACCGTTGTCCTTCAGATGCAGACCGATATTCTGCGTAAAGGTGAGGAACTTCCAGAGTGGCGGCAGCGCCTCTCTTTCACGGAAAGCGGGCACCAGGAAATACAATGCAAGTACAGTGAGATAAGCAGGGATGATCCTGAAGAAACGTTTAAGGAAAAACTCTTTGAAGGAAATCTGTTCATTGTTACTGATCTGTGCAAACAACTGTGAAGATATCAGGAAACCGCTTAGCACAAAAAACAGGTCTACGCCTGTCCAACCGAAACTGCCGATAGGCTCTATCCATGTGGGGTGTTTGAAGATGCGGTAATGGTAAATGAAGACAAAAGAGATTGCGAAGGCGCGCAAATGATCTAATCCGGCAAAGTGTTTGCCGGTTCCTGGTATCTGTGACATGAAAAAAGGGTGGCTGCGGATTTTTGTTGCAGAACATGAAATTACGGAGATCCTGTGATCTTTCCGTGGACTTTTATGAGCGGTCTTATAGCAGGATGATCCGGTGGAAGTGAGCAATAACAGGGTTACTGTGTAACGGCATATAATTTGTTTCTATAACAGTGGATTAAAAAACAAACGACATGAAACAGATCAGATTTTTGCCTGTGGTGTTGGGATTGTTGTTAACAGGAGCAAGTTGTGTAGCACCTGGCCATGCACCTCCTCGTCCGCCGAAACCACCAAAGCCTCCACGTCCGCCGCATGGCGCTGTGGACTTTCATATTCCTGACACTACGTTCCAGCGACCAACAGTAGCAATAAATAGCTAAATGAAGGCACTGAAGGACCAGGAGTTAAGGTGCTACGATGGCTATCATTAATTCCTGATCCTTTGGTGCTGTTTATTTCTTTTTACCTTGTTTCTGTAATTTCCGGAGGATAGCCTCTAGTTTTACCGGATCGTTCATATATGGCTCCAGGTCGAATATTTCTACCTTTCTGAAATCGACCGGATGGCTTTCACTTTGCAGGGAGATAGATCCTTCTTTAAGCAAACGTCCTGCCTGCACAAGTGTGCTATCTGCATTCAGTACGTTTCCTCCACCTGTTTGCGGTTTATTGTATACGATAACGGTATCATTGAACACGATGTGTTTGATCACGGAATCGCGCAGTACCAACGCTGCAGCCCGTACCCATTGTTCGCCGTGATAAGTTTTTGAAGTGGAAGAGATACAGTGATCCGTGATCAGTTTGCCGTTCATGACTACATTAGTACCGGGCGTACACAAGTTGGCCGTAGAACGGGGATCTGTTCCGTTGCCACCTAACAACTGTTCTTCCAATGAGATGGGGAAGTCCTGGTCTTTACCCATGCTGGCAGCAGATTGACCATGCAGCATTATTCCGCTGTTACGCAGCGCCCAACCCGGACCACCTGCAACCTGCTCTCCTACGAAGCGGTATTCTACCACTACCAGGTAAGCAGAGAAGTTCTTCTTATAAAAGATGTGGCCATATTGTTCGTTAAAGTTGGTATACTGATCATAACGCACTTTCAGCAATCCGTCTTCTACCCGAAAAGTGTTGCCATAGTTCTCATTCAGATCATGTCCTTTGATCTTGATATCCCAACCGGTCAGGTCTTTCCCGTTGAACAGCTGTATCCAGCCATTATTTTTTTTCTTCTGGCACATTCCCGTCAGCGTCAATAGCAGCAACCCGCACGTAAATAGTTTTTTCATACGTCAGTAATTTATGGCTTTAAGATAGGGACTAAACGGTAAATATTTCTCCCAATTTTCATTGATGGCATCAACCTCAACAAAGGGGCAACAATATCTGTTTCGTATACAGCCGGAAGTTGGCATATAATTTAGACCATTAGATGTAAAGACTATTTATGAGAGCATTTACTACACTGCTGCTGGTGTTGCTGACAACCGGCTTAATAGCACAAGGACAGACAGACTGGAAGGACACGCTGAAAGGTGAACTTGAACAGTTGAATAAAACCACTGACTTTACCGTCTGGCAACAGGGAGCGGAAAAGATCGGTCAGCTGGCAACGGCGCATCCTGAAGAGTGGCTGTTACAATATTATACCGGCTGGGCGTATACGCAATCTTCCTTTAAGGCCCCAAAAGGACAGGCAGAACCCACTACTGATAAAGCAGAACCTTATGTAAAGAAAGCACTTGACCTGCAACCGGGCAATACTGAGACACTGACACTGATGGCTTACTGGTTGTCGGCGCGTATCAATGCCAATAACTCAAGGGGTATCTCGCTGGGGCCTGATAGCCGTAATTATTCAGATAAAGCCATTGCAGCCGACAGTGCTAACCCCAGGGCATACCTGATGAAGGCATTGGTGATATATCATACGCCCGCCCTGTTCGGAGGCGGTAAGAAAAAGGCTGCTCCGATAGTGGAGGAAGCCGGGCAGCGGTTTGCCGAATTTAAGCCTAAGAACGAGCTTGAACCACATTGGGGGAATGAGATATTCAGGGAACTGGAAAAAGAGTTTGAGGGCGGGAATTAGGCACCACTCCTAACGGGAATGATGATGTAGACCAGATGTGCAATTTTATACGCAATTCCACAATAGTAAAATACAATAAACAACTGATTATTAATACATTCTGATTCGAGCAAGATTTTAGCTTATCTATTTCAAAACCCATTGTTTATGAGTACATATAATAGTCTAAACGGACACGGCGAGCCCCGCGCTACTATGTTGTACGAGCAGTCAAATGTCCTGAATGTAAGCAAACAGGGCCGTATTGCATCGATCATAGGTGGTGCGCTGCTTACGAATTCCGCGATCAACAATGTTACAAAACATCCCATCAGAAGCTTATTCAGACTGGTAGCCGGCGGTTACCTGCTATACAGGGGAATATCAGGGAATTGTCCTATTTCTGCCTATGCCGGAAGAAGAATGGGCGAAAAACATAGCCGGACTATAAAGGTCAGGACTAAGTTCATTGTTGACAGACCGAGAGATGAGGTATACCAGTTCTGGAGAAAGCTGGAAAATCTGCCTCATTTTATGCGGCATCTGGCGTCTATTACGGAACATGACGATTTTCATTCCCATTGGGTGGTTAAAGGCCCCGGAGGCGTCGGGACCCTGGAATGGGATGCCGAGATCATCAAGGACGAGGCAGGCGCTTTTATAGGCTGGCGTTCAGCACCAGGCTCGAATATCGCGACAGCAGGTAAGGTGACTTTTGAAGATGCTATCGGCGGAGGCACAGAGATATCTGTGGTGATCGCTTATCGTCCACCGGCAGGTTATGTAGGTACGGGACTGGCGTGGTTACTGAACAGTGCGTTCCATAACATGGTGGAGAAAGATGTGATGCGTTTCAAGCATTATGTGGAAACGGGTGAGATCACGGCTTAACCGGCCCGATATTTGAAAATTCATTATAGTCTTTTTATTACACCTTAAAACTCTTTTACTATGAGCACTGCAAAAATTTTATGTGGAGCATTGGTGGGTGTGGCTGCAGGATTGGCTATTGGTTTGCTGACAGCTCCCGACAGCGGTGAGGAAACCCGTAGGAAGATCAAAAAGTCAGCCCATCATCTGCAGGGACGTGTTAAACGTATATTAGGCAAAGGCGCTGATGGGTTAAGTGAATTGAAATATATCATTGAGCACGAAGTTACCGGCATGAAAGATGATGTAAAACAAAGGATCCTCACGCTGATAGATGAGGCTATTGAGACCTTCCAGAACTTTAAAAAAGAAGCTGTTTAAAAAATTATATATAACGGATGACCAGCAA
Source organism: Chitinophaga sp. S165 (assembly GCF_003182155.1). Classification (GTDB taxonomy): domain Bacteria; phylum Bacteroidota; class Bacteroidia; order Chitinophagales; family Chitinophagaceae; genus Chitinophaga. The sequence goes on along the minus strand of NZ_QGTG01000006.1, from coordinate 213,562 downwards.
AAAAAGAAAGTGGCGGTCCAGCTATATCAGCTACCGCCACTTTATTTATTTGGGTTAGTTAGTATGTACTATTTTTCTGCCAGCAGATTATCTATCAGGCCATTAAATTCTTTCTTGAACGTTTCATAGTGTTCGCCTGTACCAGGACCGGAAAATCCGGTATGTACTTCCCGCACATTTCCTTTCTTGTCAACAAAGATAGTGGTTGGGAAGCCTTTAATCTTAGTTATTTGTGGTAAAGTTTTTTCTGTCCTTTCGGGATCGCTGGTAGTCACACCTGTGATCAGTACCGGATAGTTCACATCAAAGCGTTTCAGGAAGCCCTGCAACGCTTTCTGAGACTTAGCGAAATCGGTAGTTCGCTCGTAAGCAAGGCCTATCACTTCTACCCCACGTGTTTTATTTGCCTTATACCATTCTGACAGAAATCCTGTCTCATCCATACAGTTAGGGCACCATGAACCCATGATAGTGATCACTACCACCTTGTTTTCGAAACGTTTATCCTTAATACTTACTTTCTTACCGTTGATGTCAGGGAATGTAAAATCCAGCTTGCTGTTACCGGGTTTAGCGGAAGCAAGTGCTTTCTCATCGGGCAGCGCAGCTTTATCATCTTTAACAGCTGTCCAATTTTCCTTACCATCACCGATACCGGCATAGAAGATACCGTTTTCCAGCGTGTTGTTCTTTACGAGCGCGGTGAAATAGTAGGCATGAGAACCATCGAAGGTGGAGAGTTTCAGTGTATCGCCATCTACAATACCTTCAAGGAAACGATAGTCGCCGGTAGGCGTCAGGAATGTGCCATGCACAATATTTCCCTGCTGTTTGAATTCGCCAACAGCATAAGAAGAATCATTTTTACCGGGTGTGGTGAACCAGGTGGACCAGCGGCCGGTAACATCTCCCTTTGCAGGTTCATGTTGCACGAAGCGGTGTTTTACATTATGTGCAGCTGTAAAAGGGATGCTGACGTCCCTGTCTGCCAGGTGACGGATCCAGTTACCCTGGATACGGCCTGCTTTACCGAAAGCAGCCCTGAATTCAGAGTCGAAGAAAGGCATTTTGATGAAAATAGAATCGCCCTGGATCTTCACATCATCTACGAGCAAACGGTCGTTTGCATTTATTACGTATACAAGTTTCTGACGGGCGCTGTCTTTTACTTCGAAGTTAAAAACAATGTCTGCGCCATCTTTCCTGTGCAGGCTAGCCTGCCATACGCCAGGTTCCAGGTCCCATTTTTCCAGTTGTGTTCCAAAGATAAATGCCGGGAGGCATAACAAAAACCAAAGCTTGTTCATATTGCTGTTTACGTCTATCTGATCTGTTTTCTATATATCCTACAATATTAGTAGAGTAAAGCAAAGATAGTAAAAGAATCCACTTCCCGTCACCTCATTTTATCAATTTTTCTACCAGCTCGATCCTGCGGCCATCTGCATCTTTTACTACAGCAACATATCCCCACTCGGTACTGGCGGGTGCCTGTACTGTTTCCACTCCTATTTCCACAAGATCTTTCAGCGTATCATTCAGGCTTTCAATGGTAAAGCCGAGGCGCGTGGTAGTATCAGGTTCTGTTACGTCTTTAGGTAAAGGATATATTTCGAAGGTAAAGCCATCCAATTCAGCTGCATAATGGTAGGGACCATTTCCGTGGCGATGATGACTGAATGTAATTCCTAAAGCGTTGTAAAATCTGACCTGTTCTTCCTGTTTATTAGTTTTGATCACTACCAGATTTAATTGTACCATCTTTCCTTGCTTCCGATTTAAGTTGTTCCTAAAGTAAAAAACTTATTCAGTATTACAAACTATCCCTATATAGCACTTACCTTTGGCATCACGTCCGGCTATAATTTCATTATAGTTATCAGGCGTTTAAAGCAACGTCATGAAAAAGTATAAGTTAGCCTTTTCGATCATCGGCAGTATATCTCCACGGATGGCGGCGAAAACATTCCTGCATTTTTTCAGTAAGCCTCCAAAGAGATCTTTCCGGCAGCATCACCTTACACTGCGGGAATCAGCAAAAGAAACCGATACGCCACTTACTGCATATGCCTTCAGTAAACAGCAGATAAAGGTGAAAACATATACCTGGGGCGAGGGTGAAAAGAAAGTCCTTTTGCTGCATGGCTGGGGAGGCAGCGCACTTGATTTCAGTCATCTTATACAAACGCTTGTTGAGCACAACTTCCAGGTCATATCTTTTGATCAGCCGGCCCACGGTTTCACAGGTGGTAAAAACAGCAATCTCATTCAGTGGATGCATGTTATTACTGCATTTCTCGATACCAATAAAGACCTTTATGCTATTATCGGCCATTCATTCGGCGGACTTGCGGCTACACTTACCCTGGCCAGGGAGCAGGTGCGTATTCCGAAGCTGATCATTATGGCATCGTCTATTTCGGCGCCTGCCATTTTTGATGATGCTTATGACCAGCTGGGCCTTAATAATAAGGTGAGGGACGTAATACCTGGTATCGTGCAGGATACTTTAAAGGATGATATGATGTCATTGGACATGCATAAACAGTTCAAATCTGTTAAAGTGGACCATATGTTGTTCATCTATGATGAAAATGATGAGATCATTTCTCCTAAACGGTCTGAAGACTTCTTACAGCAACATCCTGAGGTAGAAGCATTTAAGATCCGTGGAGAGGGGCATTACCGCATTATCCGGGACCCGCAGGTACTGGCCAGGATACTGGCATTCCTGGCCACTCCATAATTTTTTTTTAAAATCCTGTCACGTTTTTAATTCCTGATCTGTCATATTACCGTAAGCGATTTAATTACCTTAAAAAACTACGAATATGACACAAAGAATCTCCTTCCAGGAATTGCCTGCTGACCTGATGACCGGATTAAGTAAGATCGGTGGCTATCTGAAGAAATGCGACATTGAGCAGAAACTGCTTGACCTGTTGTATTACCGGGCATCCCAAATCAATGGCTGCGCTATGTGCCTGGATATACATTTTAAAGAAGCTATTCATCACGGGGAAACGCACCAGCGGTTACATGGGGTAATTGCCTGGAGAGAAACGCCTTATTTTGATGCAAAGGAACGCGCAGTGCTCGCCTTCACAGAAGCCTTAACCAATGCGAATCAGCAGGATATTAACGATGACATTTACGATGCATTGACTGAGCATTTTACTACGGAAGAAATAGCTACGCTCACACTGGCTATTTCTACTGTTAATACCTGGAACAGGATCAACAAAACATTCAGGACTGTACCTGGTCATTATCAAGTTGGCCAGTATGCATAAAAACTAACTTATTTTAGCAACGGATCACTTAATAGAACATGCTGCAAGATTATCAACATACGTTGTTCCCATACGCTTATAATATCCTCGGTTCCGTAGAAGATGCGAAGGATACGATACAGGACGTGCTGTCCAATTATGTCTCCGCTCAGAAGGAAGGAATAGAGAATGAAAAAGCCTACCTGGTGCGCAGTGTTATCAATCAGTCGATCAATGCTAAGAACAAGCGTAAAACAGTCAACTACGACTCCGTCTGGTTACCCGAACCTGTAGCTACAGAGGAAGCAGATAAATCGCTTCACCTACGGGATATCGGTTCTTATACAATGCTTATTCTGATGGAAGCACTCAACCCTAAGGAAAGGGCTGTATTTATACTGAAAGAAGGCTTCGGTTATTCTCATGAAGAGATAGCCGAAGTCCTTTCGGGTACAGTTGAACAATCACGTAAACTGCTCAGCCGTGCAAAGGGGAAACTCGATCAGCGCAAGCGGGGAGCGCCACTAACCAATAAAACCATTTCAGCCGCTATCCTGGACCAATACCTGCATGCCATGCGTAAGGGCGATATTCAAAGACTGGAAAATCTGCTTTCGCAGGACATTGTGTTTCATGCAGACGGTGGTACAAAGGTCAATGTGGCGAAGAAGTTCTGCACTGGTATACACGATGTGTCCCAGCTGCTGGTGTATGTGTTCGACAAGTTTCAGCGGGAATTCACTTTTGAGTTTACAATGATCAATCATGAGCCGGCACTACTGTTCTTCCTGGGCACTAAACTGTACGGTTGCCAGGTATTTTCTATCTCGCCGGATGATAACAAGATCCAGCGCATCTCCACGGTGCTTGATCCGGATAAGCTGAAGAATATGGGAAGGTGATAAAAGAGGGCAGCCATTCCGCAGAACAGCTGCCCGCCGGCATGTGTCTCAGAATACCGGCCTTTCAATTCTTCTACCAGAATAATTGTTTGCCATCTTTTCTCTTGTATTTTTTATTCCAGTTGCATCATTGATAGCCGCATAGGCCAGGACGAGACCCTGTAATGCCCAGATATTCCCTGAATTGATCTGCAAGTCTGCATTGAAAACACTGATTGCCTTCTGATATTCTTTCATCTGTAGGTAAACATCTCCGAGGTAGTGCCTGGCCGGCAATATCCAGTAACGGATCTTGCCCTGTGGCAACTCATCTTCGGTTATAACAGCTTGTTCTAATGCTGTGATGGCGGCACGATAGTCTTTTTTTGCCGCTGCGATCATGCCAGTTAAAATATCGCGGGCGATAGTTCCGGGACAATACACTGCTTCCAGCAGATCAGAAGAGGTCTTCAGGCCGAAGTCCATCAGCGCTGCTTCCAGCCATTCCAGCTCATCATCGGCAGCAGCAATATCATTTAAACGGGCCAATGCCATGCCTCTTGCAAAGTGGGATAACAGGGCGGCATAGACCAGGGTATCTACAGGGCTATCTCTTAAAACCTCTTCCCATTTTCCAAAACGTACCAGGGTCAATAACTGCGTTTGGTAGATGTACTGCCACATGTTGCCGTCTGCACCGGGCATGGCCAGGTTATCGGGCGTAAGTCCATCCCTTAAGCGCGCACTGGCTTCATTGGCGGTAATATAGTCGCCATTCATCATAGCGTTACCTGCTTTCATATGCGTGGCATATAAGGTATAAAAACGTGATATACCAGTCCTGATCACCGGCTTTTCATGTTTTACTACCGGTTTAGTGTTACTGCTCCGGCGCATGGTGAAGGCGGCCACAATAAAGCAGACACAAAAACAAATGGCGAAGAAGAGGGCTTTTTTCATAGTCAATTAACTATAACAAAACTCCTACTCCTTCGCCTGTTTGAAAATAGCCAAAGGTGGTGATCTGTATCCCCAAAAATGGGATACTATACTAACCTTACAGTGTTATGGCGGAACACATTCGTGCGTTAGTACACCGGTTTCCCTATGGCTGCGTGGAGATCCGCTTTTTTCATTTTCTCCTTTGTTGTGGTGATGTCTTTAGTATTACTCGTTGCAGTATAAGCTGCCAGCAATCCATTGAATGCCCATATATTTCCCGGATTAAGCTCCAGGTCCTGGTTGAACACTTCAATGGCCTTCTTGTAGTTCTTCATTTGCAGGTATACATCGCCCAGGTAATGCCTGGCTGGCAGCAGCCAGTAGCGAGGTTCTCCGTATGACAGGGAATCGTCTGTAATACTTGCCCTTTCAAATGCTGCAATGGCCTGTTTATACTGTTTGCGCTCTGTAGCGATCACTCCCTTCAGAATATCACGCGCAATAGTTGCCGGTTCATAAAAAGCGTCGATCTCATTTGTCGCTTCTTTTAATTCAGGGGCATGTATACATACTTCCAGGGCACGTAACTCGCTATCAGCATCATTAAGTTTATGCAGACGTGCATTGGCTATCCCCTTCCCGAAATGGGATAAGACTGCCGCATATGCCAAGGTATCCACCGTTTCTTCTTTCAGCAGTTCCTCCCACTTTCCGAAACGAACGTCACTGAGCACTTTCGTCTGATATCCATACTGCATATATGTGCCGAACGGGCCTGGAATAACCAGCAGTTCAGGTGTTAACTCTTTTCTCAGTACTACCGCAGCTGCATCGGCAACTGAATAGTCGCCGCTCATAATAGCACAGGCGGCCTTTACATGTGTAGGGTGAGAACTGTAGAACAGGCTACTGCCTGCTACAGGTGAGAACTCCTTTGCGGTATTCCCGAATGCTGCTATAGCTTCGTCATTAATGGTGATGCCTTTCTGATAGAAGCCTGTACGCAGATAGATGTGGGAAGGCATATGTACCATATGGGCCATACCTGGCATGAGGGATGGCAATATCTCTGCACTATGCATAGCATCCTGTGGATGTGAGGATCCCTGTAAAGTATGCACCAACATATGGTGAGCGCCGGGATGTCTCGGGGCGATAGCTATTGCTGCCATCAGGTTTTTCATGATATCGTTCGTCCACGGTTTAGGCGTCAGATCTTTCTCATACAACAGGTTTAGATATTTCCTTGTAAGTGCATCTGCATATAATGTCAACGCATCTGCATTACCAGCGTTATCTTTTGCTACCACTGACATTGCATGTTCATAACGTTGCATCATACCGACGATACCGCCGGTTGAATCGCCCGTAAAACGTACTGCCTGTGCGGCTATCAGGCTTTTTTCCAGCGGGGTACAAACGCCAGCGTACTGCATGCTTTTTTTTGCTGCTTCTATTGCTTCTGCGGGTACCGGCCCGTTTTCGGCCAGATCAATGGAGTAACCGACAGCCAGCGCTTTTCCGTACCAGGCCATAGCACAGGTGGAGTCCAGCCGGATCGCTTTCCTGAAAGAGGCAATCGACTCTACAATATGATACGCATAATACATATTGATACCCTGGTCAAAATAGAACTGTACGCTGTCACTGGCAGTGGTGATCTTCCAGCGATAATCTCCCCAGCCTTTCAAAGCGCCTATCTCAGTATCTGCCATATCCGGAGACCATCCGGTCCTGCAGGATACTGAGTATTGTTTTCTCAGGGTCTGGTAACGTTTTGTTGCTGAAGCATTTCTGTTGCTGTCCGTTTTGAGGCGGAAAGCAAAGATCATTGAGCAGATACAGTACAGAATGGTGAAGTAAAGAAGCTTTTTCATAAAGATGATTATGCACAAAATTGCTCTTCCTTCACCTATTAAAAAATCACCAAATCCGGTGATATGACTGTGCCACCTAATATCTGGCGCCGAACAGCATACTACCTATACGGACCATGGTACTGCCTTCTTCCAGTGCGATGGTATAGTCGCCACTCATACCGGTAGACAGTTCTGTAAATGCATCCTGATCGGGAAAGAAACGGGATTTAAAACGTTGTCTTAGCTCGTGCAGCTGCCGGAATTCATTCCTCACCTGCTGCATATTTTCTGTGTTTGAAGCCATGCCCATCAAACCGGCAATACGGATATTAGTTAAACGGGATTCCTGCTGTTTATATGTTTCCAGCAGTCGTTCCAGTTCTTCTTCACTCAATCCGAATTTGGTTTCTTCTACAGCGATGTGCACCTGTAAAAGGCAATGAATAGTGCGGTTATTTTTAGCTGCCTGTTTGTTGATCTCTTCCAGTAGCTTGAAGCTGTCTACCGCATGGACCATAGTTACAAAAGGAGCGATGTATTTTACTTTATTGGACTGAAGATGCCCAATGAAATGCCATGCTATATCTGCAGGAAGGATAGGTTGTTTTTCCTGCAGTTCCTGTACGTAGTTCTCTCCGAAAATGCGTTGCCCGACATCATACAACGCTTGTATATCTGCAGGTGGTTTTATTTTTGAAACAGCGACCAGGTTGGCGTTATACGGTTTCAGCTGTTCGTTTATTTGCTGATAAGCAGGTAAATTGACTGACATGCTGCAAAAGTAGGGATTAATCCCCACGACCGCAACCTCCGCCGCAGCTGTCGCACCCGCTTCTTCTACAACTACTGCATCAGCTGCTGCAGCTAGGACCATCACCTCCAACGCAGCCGGAGGAACATCCTCCTATTGCGCCGCAGCCGCTATTTTTCCCTCTCCCATCTCCACCTCCGAAAAAGAATGTGAGTGCTGCTCCTACTACTCCCATCCAAATAAATTCAGGCTGCCAGGAAAGAAGCGCTATTACGATAAAGACGCCCATTATAAAACCCATTTGGGAGAGTTTCATACGCCAATCTATTTTCTTCCTGAAGAAGATCTGCGGAAGCTTTGTACGCCAATTTATTTTCCTGAAGAAGAAATGCGTGCGCCTGTTAACCCTTACAAAATCAATGTCGGAAAAACGTGTATCGCTATCCAACCAAACATCTGCCGGAGGTTCTTCTCCAAACTTTTCCCGGTAAAGTACGTGCGTGCGGTCGTAATATTTCTCAAATTTTTGATCTTCAGCGACACCACCTTCTGTGGGATTATGGTGTACTTCCTTACCGAGCGTATCCCGGCAAAAGTCTCTCCAGTAAGACTTCGTATAGGTCAGATGCAGATGCCATGCCTGATCTACGGCATCGGAGGGAGTCACTCCCTCTGTGCAAACTACACAGAGGAAGATGAAACGTTTATACTCCCGTATAACTTTAAGCGTAAAATCTTGTGACCAGCCATTCTCGCGCGCCAGTCTGTCAGAGAATTTCAGTGCATAATTGTCTTTATCGAGCTCAAAGGCTTCGATCTTATTCCATAGGTTCTTTTCTTCAAGGGTCATATAAGTAACAATTAACTCAATAGTGCACGCGCGAGGATGATACGCTGCACATCGTCCGCCATTGAGTAACACAAGGTATTATTTACCTGATTTATTATTTTTTCTTTTAGTGTTCTTCAAAACATTTTTTTCATCACTTTCCAACTTCCGCTGCAACTTTTTAACATCTTCGGCAGGTGGCAAATTTTCGGGTTTTACGCCCCTTTTTAACAATATTTTGCGTACCTCCTGGTTATTATCCACATGCTCTTTAGATATCTGCGTATCTCCCTTCAGATCTTTCTCCACAACATTATGGCTCGTTAACTCGGTTGCAAAATCCTTCGCTTTAAGGGTTAGCGTAGGAAGAAAATCTGCCAATGGTCGAGCAGTTGGCACTCCCAGTACACGCTTCATTTCTTGGGTATTTTTTCCACCGAATAAAGCCTGATCCCCTTTTGACCTTATCACCGCGAAGCTTTGATCATCCACACCTCTCTCATAAATGATTCCCGATAACTTCTTTTCTGATTGTGTTAACTTATCTCTCGCAGTGACCCGGGCTACTTCTAACAGTCTCTGCTCAATAATTTCCTGCTTTCGAGTCTGAACTGCAAAATATGTCTGAGCAAACGCTATAGCTGGTTTTGAAGAATCGCCATTCTGTGCAACCAGGTAGCAGGCGTAACGTGTAAGGGCAATGTCTTCAATATCCCGCTCTCCACCTTTTCCTAACCCGATCATTTTGTTGACGTCAACGAAATGATCGGCTATCCTTTCTCCTGCATTTTCACAGGTTTTTTTGGCCTTATCTAAAACTTTCAGAAAGTTCCGCCAATCGGTATAACTTAGTACACCTTGCAATTCTCTGGCACTCCAGCATTCAATCCCTTCGTGCTCATAACGGATTTCTTCAAACTTATTCAGCATTTCAGCAATTTGATCGCTCTTCATATTGGTGTATGATTTGGATATTAATTACAACGTATGATCTGTTTCTAAATTACATATTACGCAAACATTAGCTGCCTTACCAGGCGATTTAATTCATACTATTCAGCCAAAAACAAAGCTTCACCTTCAACCCGGAAATCTCCTACGGACGAAAGCCTGGTTCAAGGTAAAGCCTTAACAACGGTTCATTCTAATACAATCTATCTTCTATAAATATGCATCTCCATAAAGAGGATATCACATTTATATTCTTAACTCAATATTGCACGCCCTATTACGATACGCTGGACTTCACTTGTCCCTTCATAGATCTGCGTAATTTTGGCATCGCGCATCAGGCGTTCTACATGGTATTCTTTTACGTATCCGTAACCGCCATGTACCTGTACAGCTTCTGTGGTAACCCACATAGCGGTTTCGGAAGCAAACACTTTTGCCATTGAACCACTAAGTGTATAGTCCAGGTGCATGTCTTTTTCCCTGGCTGCTTTGAGACATAATAAACGGGATGCTTCTATGCGGGTGGCCATGTCTGCCAATTTGAACTGGATAGCCTGGTGCTGGCTTATTTCTTTACCAAAAGCTTTTCTTTCTTTAGCATATTTAACGGCCAGTTCGTAAGCCCCGCTAGCGATGCCCAGTGCCTGGGAGGCAATGCCTATACGTCCTCCGCCTAATGTTTTCATGGCGAATTTAAATCCAAAACCATCCTCACCTATCCTGTTCTCTTTTGGCACTTTTACGTCCTGGAACATGATGCTATGTGTATCGCTACCGCGGATGCCCATTTTATTCTCTTTCGCTCCCACCGTGATGCCTGGAGAGTTCTTTTCAACGATCAGGGCGTTGATACCTTTACTGCCTTTTTCAGGATAGGTCTGCGCGATCAAAAGATACACGCTGGCACTGTTACCGTTTGTGATCCAGTTTTTGGTACCGTTCACCAGGTAATAATCTCCTTTATCTTCTGCCTTCGTGCGCTGGGAAGTAGCATCAGAACCGGCTTCGGGCTCACTTAGCAGGAATGCGCCAGTGATCTCTCCTTTGGCCAGCGGCACGAGGTATTTCTGTTTTTGTTCTTCTGTACCGAACGTTTCAAGTCCCCAGCAAACCAGGGAGTTATTCACACTCATACACACTGAAGTGGAAGCATCTATTTTGGAGATCTCTTCCATGGCCAGCACGTAGGATACGGTATCGAGTCCGGCGCCACCGTATTTCGGGTCTACCATCATACCGAGGAAGCCCAGTTCTCCCAGTTTTTTGATCTGCTCTGCGGGATATTGCTGCTTCTCGTCACGTTCAATAACGCCGGGTAATAATTCATTTATGGCGAAATCGCGTGCCGCCTTCTGTATCATGAGGTGTTCTTCAGTGAGTTGGAAATCCATGGAATCTTCTTTTTTTGGTGTTTATAACATAACTGTAACCAAAGCTATTTTTTAATACCCATCTAAAAAAATACGTCCTCTAAAATTCATTCTTATCCATCATTCCTGTCAAAACATTAAAGATTATTTGAAGATACAGCGTCCTTATTGCAATTGTTTTACCGTTTACGGCAAGTGGATATACGCCTCGATAGTACGGTATGAAAACCATTCTGTTAAAATCGTGTAGCTTGTAGCAGGATAACTTTCTTTTATGAAGAATATCAAGATCATTGAGGTTAAGTCAGAAATTGGGGCCGGCACCCGTGGCGCCAGCCTGGGCGTAGAAGCGATTAAAATAGCTGCTCTGGACTTTATGAGCAATTTTTTTGTGCACTTCCCTACTGAGGCCATAGAAACCGAAAATAAGCTCCTTTTCGAACCTATAGAATCACCCTATGCCAAAAGAATTAAAGGGACGCTGACCCTCTACGAAAGGATCAGTAAAAGCGTTTGTGAGACTGTTAAAACAAACTGGTTCCCGGTAATACTTTCCGGCGACCATAGTACCGCAGGAGCTACAATCGCCGGTTTAAAGATGGCACATCCGAAGGCTAAACTGGGCGCTATCTGGATCGACGCTCATGCTGACCTTCACACACCTTATACCACTCCTTCCGGCAATATGCACGGTATGCCCGTAGCTATATCGATTGCAGAAGACAATCTCGAATGTAAAGTGCATGACCTGGATGATAATACCATCAAAACCTGGGAGGCGCTGAAAAATATCGGGAACATCGCACCAAAGATCTTACCGGAGGATATCGTATTCATCTCCCTGCGCGATTATGAAAAGGAGGAAGAGCACCTGATCAAGTCATACGGCATGAAGGTGATCTCCACCAATGAGGTACGCCGTAAAGGGCCGGAACAGATTGCACGGTCAGTATTCCGTTACCTGAGCGACTGTGAATACATCTATGTTTCGTTTGATGTGGACAGCCTGGATGCATCCATTTCCAAAGGTACAGGTACCCCAGTCACCAATGGGTTAAGGGAACGTGAGGTTGAAGATCTGATCTCCAAATTCATGCAGCACCGTAAGATCTGTTGTTTTGAGATCACAGAGGTGAACCCAACGCTGGATAAAGAGAACCTGATGGCAGAAATAGCCTTTAATATATTACAGCGCAGCGTTAATGTACTGCTGTTGAACTAGCGGCATTCCTACATAAATATGTAGCTCCCGACGGTGTTCAATCAAAGTTTAGACGAAGAAGCAGAGAAGAAGGGGTGGACTTGATCATCGCATCAAGTCCACCCCTTCTTCTCTGCTTCTTCTCTGCTTCTTCTCTCTTTGTTCTCTCTATCAGGGATTATTCTTCATTTTGATCAGGTTAGCCACTAACCCTGTCCAGCCGGTTTGATGAGAGGCACCCAGCCCCTGCCCCGTCTCTCCATGGAAATATTCAAAAAAGAGGACGTTGTCCCTGAAATGCGGGTCGTTCTGCATCTTTTCATTATGCCCAAACACAGCCCTCTTACCGTTTTCGTCTTTCAGGAAGACCTTCAACAGGCGACAGGCCAGTTCCGTACCCACATCTTTCAGGGTGAGGAATTTACCACTGCGGCTGGGGTATTCTACCTTGAAATCATCAGAATAGAAATAATGGAACTTCCTTAAGCTTTCTATCATCAGGAAATTCATTTGCATCCATACAGGCCCACGCCAGTTAGAGTTACCACCATAGGTGTAACTGTCACTTTCGCCAGGTAGATATTTTACCTCCAGTTCCACCCCGTCTTTACAGAAGACGAATGGTTCCTTTTCATACTGTTTGGATAGGGAACGCACGCCAAATGGCCCCAGGAACTCCGTCTCGTCCAGCATACGGGCAAGCAGCCGTTTCATACGGTGGCCGCGCAACAGGCTAAGCAGGTGTTTATTACCCTCTCCTTCTTCATACCACCGGGACACCAGCTGTGCCAGGTCGGGCCGGTGTTTAAGGAACCAGGTCATTCTTTTTTCGAAAGCCGGATTGTTTTTCAGCGTTTCTGTGGATATGACCTCTACCGCGAAAAGAGGGATCAACCCTACCATACTACGCAGGCGCAGCCTTTCCACCCTGTTGTCGGGCATCCGGATCTGATCATAGTAGAACTGGTCCTTATCATCCCACAGACCGTTCTTCACGTCTCCCATACTGGCCATAGCACCGGCTATGTACATGAAATGCTCAAAGAACTTGATGGCCATGCCGGTATAGACTTTATTATACCCGGCCAGTTCCAGGGCAATATGCAGCATATTCAGGGCATAGATAGCCATCCAGCTGGTAGCATCCGCCTGCTCCTGCCTGATGCCGCTGGGCAGTGGCATACTGCGGTCGAATGCGCCAACGTTATCCAGTCCCAGGAACCCCCCTTCGAAGATGTTACTGCCCACGCTGTCTTTACGGTTCACCCACCAGGTGAAGTTGATCATCAGTTTATGGAATACTGCCTCCAGGAACTCGTAGTCCTTACGGCCTTTGATAGCAGCGTCCTGTTTGAAGACCCGGTAGGTGGCACCTGCATGCACAGGTGGATTCACATCACCGAAGGCCCATTCATAGGCTGGAAACTCTCCGGAGGGGTTCATATACCATTCTTCCGTCAGCATGATCAGCTGCTGTTTGGCGAAGTCGGGATCTACCATGGCCAGTGTTACACAATGAAATGCCAGGTCCCAGGCTGCGTACCAGGGGAACTCCCACTTATCGGGTACGGAGATGATATCTTCATTATTCAGTTGTTTCCAGTTCTTATTACGCCCGTATTGTCTTTCAGGAGGTGGTGGCGGCATTGCAGGATCGCCATCCAGCCATTGTTGTACTTTATAGGAATAGAACTGTTTGTTCCATAACATGCCACCCAGCGCCTGGCGCTGCACCATTCTTTCGTCTTCACTTTTAATGCCGGCCTGCAGCTCTTCATAGAAAGCATCTGCTTCCGACAGCCGTTGCCGGAAAACCTCATTGAAGTCTTCAAAGGCATCGTAGAGGTGTTTGTCAGACAAACGCAGACGCACCGTAGCAGATCCTTTTGCAGGTATGGACAGCTTATAATGTACGGCAGCTTTGGTGCCTTTTCTTTCCGGGTTGACGGTATTACTACCGTAGGCGATATAGTCGTGGATACCGTCTTTAGGATAAGGGGTACTGCCCTTTATATTGAACAAACGCTGATAATTGGTCTCATTGTCACAGAACAACAGTTCACCGCCACTCTCTTCTTCTTTGTACAGGTATCGTACGGCTATCTTTTCGTGATCGAGTCGAATGGAGTGATCTTCATCGGCCCATAAGGCAGGTTTATAATCATGGCGTCCCCATGACCAGGTATTGCGGAACCAGACGGTAGGCGCCAGGTGGATCTCTGCCGATTCATTACCCCGGTTATGCACGGTGATCTTCACCAGGATATCGTCTGTACCGGCTTTGGCATATTCAACGAATACATCGAAGTATTTATCGTCATTAAAGACGCCGGTATCTATTATCTCGAATTCCCCTTCATGTTTTCCCCTGCGGGCGTTCTCGTCTATCAGCCATTGATAGGGATAGGCCTGCTGCGGATATTTATAAAGCATCTTCATGTAGGAATGCGTGGGGGTAGCGTCGAGGTAGTAGTAAAGTTCCTTTACATCTTCCCCATGATTGCCCTGTTCATTCGTAAGGCCGAAGAAGCGCTCCTTCATGATGGGATCTTTCCCGTTCCATAATCCGAGGGAAAAACACAGGAGTTGTTTATCGTCGGAGATACCGGCGATGCCATCTTCTCCCCATCTCCAGGCCCTGCTCCGGGCCATATCATGAGTGGTATAGTTCCAGGCGCTTCCGTCTGCACTATAATCCTCCCTGACAGTGCCCCATTGCCTGTCACTCACATAAGATCCCCATTTCTTCCATCCTGTCTGTTGTAGTCTTTGTTGTTCTGTATTCATATTACCTGATCTTGAAATAAGCGATTAGCCACCCTACAACTTCACTATAGCTGCGGATGCCTTTTTCCTGTTTGTTGGCCTTAAGATACTGATCATATATTATTGCTGTATAGTCATCAACCGGACTGCGATAGTTGTCATAAAAGTCCCTGATCTGTTTCATATCGGCCCTGATACCCGGCACGGTCCTGCGCCATAGCTGTCCTGCCAGTGTGGTATCCTGTCTTCTGAGCTGCCTTACGCTATACATAAACATCTCAAAGTTAGCTGCATAGCGAAAGCGGACATCAGGAGAATTATTGGCCACAAGATACCCCACAAAATTGGCTTCTTCTTCAGGAGCGTACCCTAGCTGGTGGGCGATTTCATGGCAAATTGTGAACGGATGCAAGAATCCGGGGGTTGATACGTTCACCTGGGCTTCCCCGGTAAAGGGGTTCAGGTAGCCGCCTACGCCCATATAGTTCAGCAACTGGTTGTACAAGGAGGATTTGATACAGGCATTGTTATACCGGAGACTGGGCCATTGCTGACCGGCCAGCTGATAAGCCGTAACTGCCTGTCCGAACATGGCGGCACTGTCATGTCCTGTATGGGTAGCATGTATACTATCGCCCAGGGCAATTTTATAATTATTGACCTGTTGCAGCAGTGTATCTGCGAGTTGGTATAACTGATCTGTATTATAGTCCTGCACGTCCAAACGGAGGTCTTTTTCCAGGGAATTACGTTCATAATTGTAACCCCAGAATAACATAAATATAAGATATACAGTCAATAACGACTGAATACCCAGTAATAACTGGACTCCCAATCTACCCCATTGCTTTTTAAGGATTTTATAACATATCTTTAACAAATAAACAATAAGAGTTATAATCCAGGCGGCATATATTACGTCGCCTAAGCTGAAAGGTACTTTCCCCAGTACCTGCCGGAGGAATAAACTGATTGAACTGTATAACCTATGAAAGTAAAAACCAGAAAACCTTTCGCTGAATGCAAACAGCCCTTGCAGCAGGCAAATGCACACAACGGTTATCAGTATACGTACTCCAATTCCCTGTATCTTTATTCTAAAATCCATATCAACCTGCTAAAGAAATGACCGATGAAATATTAATGGGCGAGCTGACATCTGCACTTTCCTGTCAGTCGGGATTGAAAATACATATTAATTACGCAGAAAAGCTACCTGGTGGAGATATAAATGAAACTTTTAAGCTGAATACAGACAATGGTTTGCTGTTCCTGAAAATGAATGATGCACGCAATTATCCGGATATGTTTGAAAGAGAGTTTATGGGGCTTGATGCGATATCTGCTACGCATACGCTGGCGGTACCGCGTCCGTTAGCGACCGGCCGTTCGGGGGGAAAGGTATTCCTGGTCACGGAATTTATTGAGAAGGGAGGCGCCAATCCTGATTTCTGGGAGAATTTTGCAGCGGGTCTGTCCCGCATGCACCGGCATACGCAGTCTCATTTCGGACTGCCACAGGCAAACTACATCGGAACGATCAAACAATATAATACACCTTACAGCAGTTGGTCTGTTTTTTATGCTTTCAACCGTTTACAGCCGCTGACGAAGGTAGCTTACGACCGTCAGGTCATAGATAAGCACATGGTAACACAGATGGAGACCTTGTGGCGCAAGTTACCGTCTATATTTCCCGAAGAACCACCCGCTTTGCTGCATGGCGACCTGTGGTCGGGTAACTTTATGGTAGGGCGTGATGGCAGGGCCTGTGTATACGACCCTGCGGTATATTATGGCAACCGTGAAATGGACCTGGCAATGGCAAGGCTTTTCGGAGGGTTTGACACCCGTTTTTATTATACCTACCAAAGTATGTTCCCGCTGGCACATGACTGGCAGCAACGTATCAGTGTATGTCAGCTATATCCGCTGATGGTACATTTATTATTATTTGGCGGAAGCTATTATAATAGTGTGAAGGAAGTGCTGGATGCGTTTTAGCATATCTACAGCAGTTCTTTCATTCTTTCAAACTCCTGTGCAATGATCGGATAGAATTTGTCCAGATCGCGGGAGATGCCTGCAAAGACTTCATCCACTTCTTCCGGAGGGGTATGCGCGTTGTTATTGAGCGTGTTTTCCAGTTGTTGCATTTTGGCGGTGATCCAGGTAAGGCCTACCATAGCGAAATTCGGTTTCAGCTTATGTACCTGGAATTTAAGCTGTTCCCAGTCACGGTCTTCCACCAGTTTTCTCAGTTTAACTACTTCTTCCCGGATTGTTTTCAGAAAGATCTCAAAAAGGTCTGAGGCATAGGAGATATTGTTCTCGTATAGAGCATTCAGGTACTTCACATCCAGCTCGCTATGGAATTCAAATCCGGAAAAGTTAATTGGTTCTTCCATTATTAGTTCTGTTTCATCATCATTCAGGTACTTGTTTAACACCTGTAATAATTGATCTGGCGTATAAGGTTTCGTTAAAATATCAGTGATGCCTGCCTGTCTTGCCTGCGTAAAAGTGCTTTCCATTGCCAGGGCAGTAGTAGCCACCAGTGGTGTAGCTACGTTTGGTTTACTTTCGTCCTGCCTGATCTTTTCGGCAAGTTCCAGGCCATTGAGGCCGGGAATACGAATATCGAGTAAAATCAGGTCATATAGTCTTGAATCCAGAAAATACAGCGCGTCCGGCCCATTTGTAGCCAGTTGATGCTGTATGTTGTATTTCTCCAGCAAACTAATGATATACCTGAGGTTCATAGGATTGTCCTCAATGACCAGTACCTTGGCTGCTGAGAAGTTGGGTTGCCTGCTCATATTTCCAGACCTTATATTTGTTACTGAGGGTTTGCGGGTATCAATAAAGGGCAGATTAAATGAAAAGCAGGTACTGAAGCCGTGGGATTCTTCCACGAGTATGCTTCCTCCCTGTAATTCCACCAGCTGTTTGGATATGGCTAAACCTAATCCTGTACCACCGTATATTTCCCTGATCTCCTGTTCTGCCTGTTTATAGTTTTGGAAAATGAGTTCCAGCTTATCTTTTTCGATACCAATACCGGTATCGCATACCTGAAAACGCACCCAGCGTTTATCTTCCTGCCACGATTCCAGTTTTACGTTAATGGCTATTTCACCTTCCCTGGTAAACTTCTCTGCATTACCTAACAAGTTCATAAGTATTTGGTTCAGCAGCATATCATCGCCCACCAGCCGGTTCTGCAGCTGCGGGTCAATATGGGCAGAGATCTTTACCGGACGGGGACCCATTTTCAGTTCAAAAGTATGCCTCAGGGACTGGACCAGTTCGGTCAGATTAAACTCCCGCTGGTTCACCTGTAGTTCTCCTGCCTCTATTTTAGAAAGGTCGAGTATGTCAGAAATGAGCCCCATAAGGATCCCTGATGAATGCTTGAGGATGTTGATATAGTCCCGCTGTTTGGCGTCAAGATTAGTTTCTTCCAGGAGATGGGTCATGCCGACCACTACATTCAGCGGGGTCCGGATCTCGTGGCTCATACTGGCCAGGAATTCCTTCTGGGCGCCTCTGGCTTCTTCGGCCTGACGGCGGGCCAGGTCCATTTCTGAACGGGGCATTTTATGCCTGGACACATCCACTATCTGCCAGATGCTGCCTATAAAACGGCGCTTTTCTATCAGGGGATTATAGCTTACTTCATATATACGACCATCGTTGAGTATTAGTTCCCAGCCAAAGTAGGGTTTCTTTTTCTGCCGGATCTCCTTCATTTTTTCCTCAAAAGCGTCGGCACGCTGTACAAGGCGGCTAAAAAATTTAATGACGGCGGAAAACGACATACCTGTGATGCGGGAAGCGTCGGTACCTGCATTTTCTTCGAACACCCGGTTAATCCATATAACACGGTGCATTGCATTGGTAACCAGCACTCCTGCATTACTATTTTGCAGAAATACACTGATAGGAAGTGAAAATATAGCGAGACTGTCCGTAGATAAACTACGGCCTGTGGGATGTTTTCTCGTACCTTTGATCCGGGCTTTTGCCATTCTGTTTAGTCCTGGTTGGGAGTTGGCGCTCCTATACATAAATTTATACTGTATACAATATATAAATATTATGTTGGGAATCAACAAAATTAGGAAATTTTTGCAATTGCAAATATTTGGTTACCTTTGCATCCCTCTAAAAGTGAGGATTTTATTATGAAAGCACTCCGTCAATTTGATATTGCCTTTGTGGGATTGAAGCCCGGAGAGCATACATTTGAGTACCAAATTACGGATAGTTTCTTTGAAAACTACGGACCGCAGGATTTCAGTGATTGTAACGCAACTGTGAAGTTGTTGTTAGACAAGAAGAGTAATTTTTTCCTGTTAAAATTCGAGATTGGCGGAAAGGTGACAGTCAATTGTGACCGTTGCGGACAACCATTTGAGTTACAGCTCTGGGATGATTTTGACCAGGTTGTGAAAATGGTGGAGAATCCGGACGAAATGAAGGAGGATGAGGACCCGGATGTGGCTTACATATCCAAAACGGAATCTCATCTGAATGTTGCGGAATGGATCTATGAGTTCATTAATCTCAGTATCCCGATGCAACGTATTCATCCTGATGACAGTACGGGCAAGAGTGGCTGTGATCCAAAGGTACTGGACATGCTTGACCAAATGAACCGGCAGGCTGGCGATAAAGACAATCCGATCTGGAAAGATCTGGACCAATTCCGTCAGAACTGAGTATCCGGCGACAAAGGCGGCGACTGATATTACTTATTAAACACTAAACAAGGACAATTAAAACTTAAATACGATGCCAAATCCGAAACGCAGACATTCTCAGCAAAGATCAGCTAAGAGAAGGACGCATTACAAGGCCTTTGCGGATACTTTAAGCACAGATAGCGCAACTGGTGAAGTGCACCTGAGACATCGTGCTCACTGGGTAGAGAACAAACTGTACTACAGAGGAAAAGTAGTATTGGAAAAACAAAGCAGCACTAAATAATTTTACTATTTTTACCCCGACCAAACAGACAAACCTAAACGTTCATGAGAATCGGGCTTGATATGATGGGTGGCGACTTCGCCCCTCTCGAAGCAGTAAAAGGAGTAAAATTATTTTTAGACACTGTTGCTACAGACGCGCACCTGGTGCTGATTGGTGATGAAGAAGCTCTAAGGCCTTTGTTGTCAGATGCGCAGTTAGACCAATCAAAATATTCAGTTGTTCATTCATCCCAGGTAATCGGGATGAATGAACATCCTACCAAAGCCCTGAAGGAGAAACCGCAGTCTTCTATTGGTATCGGCTTCCATCTGTTACAGAAGGGTAAAGTTGATGCCTTTATCAGCGCCGGTAATACCGGTGCGATGATGGTCGGCACTTTCTATTCCATCAAGGCGATTGAAGGTATACAACGGCCTACAATCTCCACTCCCGTTCCCCGGGAAGATGGTTCTTACGGGCTGTTACTGGATGTTGGTATCAACGCGGACTGTAAACCGGAAAACCTGTTGCAATTTGCCATTCTCGGCTCCCTTTACTCCCAACACATACTGAAGAACGACAATCCTAAAGTAGGATTGTTGAACATTGGTGAAGAAGAAGGTAAAGGTAACCTCCTGGCACAGGCGACTTATCCGTTACTCAAAGACAATCCGCTGCTGAACTTCATCGGTAACGTAGAAGGACGGGATGTTTTCACTAACAAAGCAGATGTGATCGTGTGTGAAGGATTTACCGGTAATATCGTGTTGAAATTGGCTGAATCTATCCATGATATCGCAGTAAGACGCAATATCAACGATGAATACATGCAAAAATTCGATCACGAGACCTATGGTGGTACCCCCGTATTGGGTGTTTCACAACCGGTGATCATCGGTCACGGTATTGCAAAAGCCGTTGCCTTTAAAAACATGATCGCGCTGGCGCAACAGATGATCGAAACAAAGCTGCTGGACAAAATCCGCGAAAGCTTTGTGAAATAGTTTACATCCTATAGAAAATGAAAGGTATTGATACCGTCTCGTTCATTCGGGACGGTATTTTTTTGCGTTTGAATATTGACGTGGATGTTGTCGCGTTCAGTTTTGTCAATGCCGTTTCGCGTTTTCCCATGCGTTCCCCAGGGTTGTCACCCCGCGCTACAAACAGCGGGGTCCTATTGTGTTTTGTTGGATCTCCGGGGATGAATTCGCGTATATAAACAAACAGCAATGGATAATGCCGATAAGACCCCGTTAGGGGTCCCCTGTTTGTAGCGCGGGGTGACAACCCCGGGAAACGATATATATACGTACGCCCCGCAAATGCAATATGTAGATAACAAACCGGCCAAAAACAAGACGACCCGCCGCAGCGGGTCGATCGGTATACAATGATTTGAATTGGACAAATGATCACACCTTTTCCAGCGGCAGCCTCACATAGAAAGTCGTCCCAACCGTTAACTGCGTCTCAAACCAGATCTCTCCCCTCGCCTGCTCAACAATGTTCTTACACATGGCCAGTCCGAGGCCGGTACCAGAGTTTTTGGTCGTAAAGTTCGGCACAAAGATCTTAGGCTGGATCTCCGGAGGGATGCCCTCTCCGTTATCTTCCACACTAACTACTACCCAGCCGTCTTCCGCCTGCTCCATGGCGATGGTGACATGTCCTACCCTGCCTTCCGGCAATGCCTGTACGGCGTTCTGTAAGAGGTTAGTGAACAGGCGGTTCATCTGTGTTTTATCGGCAAAAATATAGTAGGCACGGCCAGGAGGCGCGAAATGGATATTACAGTTCTCATGGCTCTGGTACAGGTCTTTCAGGGAGTGAAGTACTTCATTCAGCAACAACACTTCGCTATTAGCTTCATCGATGCGGGAGAAAGCAGAGAAGTCCGAGGCGATATTCGCCAGATGCTCTATCTGTTCTACCAGTGTATGCGCTACGTTATGTGCCAGCTGCTTTACGTTTGGAGCGTCATTGTTTATCGCACGCTGCAGGTATTGGATGCTCAGCTTCATGGGCGTGAGCGGGTTTTTGATCTCGTGGGCTACCTGCCGGGCCATTTCCCTCCAGGCGCCTTCCCTTTCGCTCTTCGCCAGCCTGGCGGCACTCACTTCCAGCTTACGCACCATCTTATTATATTCTTTCACCAGGGCCCCAATCTCGTCATCCTTTTCCCATTCTATCTCATCGTTCTGCTGTCCCAGGCTCACGTGACGCAGTTTTTCCGTTACCAGGGAGAATGACTTGGTAATGGAATTAGTGATCAGCAGGGCCAGTAAACCGGCTATGAGGAAGATGAAAGCGTTAAAGTTGATCAATGCTACCAGGAAGTTGGAGATCTGTTGATTTAACTCCGTCTGCGTAGCAAAATAAGGCACGTTCAGGTAAGCGAAGATTTCTCCGTTACTACGTAAGGGCGCATATCCTGACAGATATTTCATTGACCCGATCTTTTCCTTCTGGATCCACTGAATCTTAGGATCGCGGTACAATTGCAGGAATGCATCCGGATTGATCTTCCTTGACAGCAATCCCTTCTCTGTGATCAGCGGTTGTGTGGTGACCTGTAAGTTGCCGTCCCTGTCATACACATTGATGTCAAGCGCACGCTCGTCTGCTATCTCTCCTATGGCAGATGTCAGACTGGCCTGGAAAATGGGATCGTACAGATCTTCCAGGTCATCGAACATGCGCTGATCGGCAAACACCTTTTCTACATCGTGAGAGACCTCATTGATGGTGCGGCTCAGCCGTTCCTTATTCTCCCTTTCCGAGCGGTCTATGAAGAAGAGGATGGTTGTCAGACCCAATATGATGAACGCGAATACAACGATGAAAATGATGGTACCATGCACCTTTTTACGGATGCTGATATTGATCAGCGCCTTGAGGTTCCCGATACGCATCCTTGCCTTTACCAGCAGGTCCAGCACCCTGTAAATAGCGATGATCAGCAGAAAGAGACAGAACATGTAGGCGAACAGCGTGATGAACTCAACGAAGCTCCTGTTCTCCTTCACTACGATCACTACCTTATCTTTCGAGGCTTTATAGGTGAGCCTGGAATACCCTTTTTCCGATAAGATCGTGATCTCGTCTTTCGGAATGTCCGAAGCATATAGTTTTACAGGGAATGCAAAATCGTTGTTGTTACTAACGAGTTGTCCCTGGTCATAGATAGCGTAAGAATAGGCGACGGAAGACTCCTTCTCGGGGTCATAGATCTCTCCATCTACGAGCAGTTCAGGATAGAGGCGCTGTGTATTGATCACCGCCGGCGTCAGTTCATACACCAGGTAGCCGGATGGCATTCCGTTGTTGTAGAAGTCTTTACGGCCGATATAACTGTAATCATTGAAGCTACGCTCATTGTAGTACAATTCGTTGCCTATCAGTTCAGACCCCATCAGCATGCGTCTGCTTAGTGTGGGAAAGGTAGACGTATCGCCACCGTAGATAGGTTCAAAATATTCGTTAAAGGCATAGAAGCTTACGTTGAAGCGTCCCAGGTAGCCTTTAAAGTATTTCTGTTTCAGTTCGTTTTCCAGTGCGGACTGTGGCATGTTTCTGCCTGTACTGCCGGCGCTTTGCTGAAAGAAGAGCTGCAAAAGCTCGTCTTCTTCCATTTGCCGGGTCACATCGGTGAGCAGCATTTCCACGTATGGGTCTTTCTGTTTGGATAACTCTACCGCCATACGTTCCCGCAGGCTGATCTCTTTCTGGTCATTGTAATACACCAGTACAGCCGAGGTAGTGATGGTCAGCAGGAATAACCAGAAGAGGAAAGGGACCGTAGCCAGACTATTCTCAAAGCGATAAGACAGTACATCCAGCAACACGACATAAATGATCAGCCAGATGACCATGGCGACGGAGTAATATATCTCCGGGTTCTGCAGGCGGAATGTAAGCCATATCATACCAACAGCGGCAAGGAAGATATATTTCGTACGGTGCCGGAAATTGGTCAGTTCATTGAGCAGATAGTTGATGATCTGCGAGAAGAACAGGAAACTGAACGAGATAAAACCCAGGATCACAAAACCGATGATACTGTATTCGTTCAGGCTGAAAGGGTTAGCTACATCAAACGAGATCCTGGAGTCGATCACAAGGCTCTGGATCAGTTCCGACAAGAACTCGCCCACGATATACATGATGAAACTCGCAAGGATGATAACCAGACGTTGTTGCCAGTGATTTTTAACAATGGGCGGTTTAATGGTCTTAACGTGCTCACGGAAGAAAAGCAGCAGCCAGAAGCCGAGTAATACGTTCAGCAGCAGATCGCCCAGGGAGCGGAATATCTCGTCCTTCGCATAGATGAGCGGCGTGAAGATATTGAGTGCACGCAGGTTAAAAGGAAAGGGATAGAAATAACTCAGCGTACGACAGAAAATGATGACGCCAAACAGAAAGAAAAAGCCGTACATGGGATTTTTCTGTCTGGCCAGCATGGTAGCAAAGAGGTTGATAAATATCAGTACACAGATACATCCCAATACTCGTAGAACGACGCTGAGCAGGTTAGGCGGTCCGGCGTCGAGGGCACGATCGTAATACAGGTAGAAAAGTATCAGGTCCTGGCCATTCAGCACGGGAATACCGGGGGGTTTGAGATGGATGGTATATTCCAAACCCAGGGCCGGTTTATCGTAAAAATGATCTACCAGGTAGTTGTTACTGATGTTATATTCCATCATGACGGGGATAGCCCCGAGAATATATCGTTCATGCCCGGGTTGTTTGCCGGGCAGTTTCTTACAGATCACTTCGTAGTACCCGTTCTTCATTTTCAGGAAGCGGATACCGGGGCTAAGCGGGGCCTGCCATTCTTCCGGCAGCATCAGGTTCGTGCTCCAGTATACCAGCCAGCGGCTGGCGGTACTGCTGTCATAGGCGAAGAGGTAGAAGTCCTGTTTTACCAGCCGCCTGGCATCCTGTTCATTCTGATCACGGGAAAAGATGTGCTCGATCAGCGTGGTGTCTTTTGTGAGCTCTTCAAAAGCCATTTCCCGATGCCGCAGACTTTTCTCCAGGCTGCGTTTAACACCCTGCGGAGAGGAATAGTATGACCAGTAATTGCTGAAAAGGAATGAAAAGGTGAATAACCAGGCAGCAATGATCAGGAGATATCCATGGCGGATGAAAAAAAGCCTTATTTCTTTGATATCCAGCAACTTCTTTATTTTTCTGATTTTTTCACTTCGTTCCAGAGGCCATCCATTTCTGTCAGCGACATTTCATCGAGCGTTCTGCCCTGTGCGGCTGCCATTTTTTCCATGTGCTGGAACCGGCGGATGAACTTCTTATTGGTGCGTTCCAGGGCGTTTTCCGCGTCTACTTTCAGAAAGCGGGAATAGTTCACCAGTGAGAACATTACATCGCCAAATTCGTCCTCTATTTTGTCAGGCTGGCCCAGTTGTACCACCTCATGCAGTTCATCAAGTTCTTCCCGGACCTTTTCCCAAACCTGATCGATGTTATCCCATTCAAATCCTACCTGTTTGGCTTTGGACTGGAGGCGCATAGCCTTTACCAGGGCCGGCAGAGATACAGGCACGCCACTGAGTACGGAGGTTTTACCTTCTTTCAGTTTAAGTTTCTCCCAGTTCTGTTTGACTTCTTCTTCATTTTCCACCTTCACATCGCCATAGATATGTGGGTGGCGGTAGATGAGTTTTTCGCAGATGCCGTTAATGACATCATCCATGGTAAATTGCTGCTGCTCTTTACCGATCTTCGCATAGAATACAATATGCAGGAGCAGGTCTCCCAATTCTTCTTTTATTGATTTCCAGTCCTGGTCAGTGATCGCGTCTGCCAGTTCGTATAATTCTTCTATGGTTTGTTGTCGGAGGGTCTGGATGGTCTGCTTCCTGTCCCATGGGCATTTTTCGCGTAAATCATCCATGATTTCCAGCAAGCGGTTGAAGGCCGAATTATTTTCCATCTGTCAAATATAAAGAATTCCCGGAGGGGGACGTCTGTATGGGATTTATGTTAATTTCTTTTTGTTGACGGAAAGGGCAATTTAGTTACATTTGCCGCCGGTTTTGGTTAACCGGAAAACTACTAATTTTTAATTCATGAATAGCAAACACATTGCGCTAATTTCAGCGGAGCTGAACATCTCAGCGCGACAAGCGGAGAACACCATGAATTTGCTGGCGGAAGGGTCCACCGTGCCTTTCATCAGTCGCTACCGTAAGGAAGTGACGGGTAGTCTGGACGAGGTTCAGATCGGGAAGATCGAAGATCTTCAGAAACGCTACCAGGAAGTGGATGATCGCCGCGCTTTCATTATCAAAACCATTACTGACCAGGAGAAAATGACTCCTGAGCTACTGGCAAAAATTGAAGGTACCTGGGTGCTTACCGAACTGGAAGACATTTATCTCCCATATAAACCAAAACGCAAAACAAGAGGTACACAGGCTATCGAAAAAGGTCTGGAGCCACTGGCAAAACTGCTCTTCGAACAGCAGGAGAATGCTCCTCAGAGTGCTGCAGAACAGTTCCTGAACGAGCAGGTGGCATCTACGGACGAAGCGCTGAAAGGCGCCCGCGATATCATGGCGGAGTGGATCAACGAAAATGCCGAAGTACGTGATAAACTGCGTAAACTTTTCACCAATACTGCCGTACTGACATCCAAAGTGATCGAAGGCAAGCAGGAAGAAGGCGCAAAATACAAGGATTATTTTGAGTTCAGCGAAGAGATCAGCACTATTCCATCACACAGGGTACTGGCTATCCTGCGCGGTGAGTCTGAAGGTATCCTGTACGCTACTATCAGTCCTGCAGAGGAAGATGCAACAGGTATCATCGATAAACAATTCGTTACCGGCAATAACGCCAGCAGTGAGCAGGTGAAAAAAGCCGCTGCTGATTCCTATAAGCGTTTACTGCGCCCATCCCTGGAAAATGAATTCCGCGCATTGGGTAAAGACTCAGCAGATGCTGAAGCGATAGAAGTATTCGCCGAAAACCTTCGTCAGTTACTGCTGGCCGCTCCGTTAGGACCAAAAGCCGTAATTGCGATCGATCCGGGTTACAGGACCGGTTGTAAAGTAGTAGCACTTGACAACCAGGGTAATATGCTGGATAACGACGTTATCTATCCGCTGGAAAAGAACTACAAGAGAGACGATGCTGAAGCCCTGCTGAGAAAATGGGCGGAAAAATATGACACCTCTGCTATTGCCGTAGGTAATGGTACTGCAGGCCGTGAAACAGAAGAATTTGTGAAGAAGATCGACTTCGGCAAGAAGATTAACGTTTTCATGGTAAATGAAAGCGGCGCGTCCGTATATTCTGCTTCAGAAGTAGCGAGAGAAGAGTTCCCTGATTTCGACGTAACCGTACGTGGCGCAGTATCTATTGGCCGCAGGCTGATAGATCCGCTGGCTGAACTGGTGAAAATAGATCCTAAAGCGATCGGTGTAGGCCAGTATCAGCACGACGTGAACCAATCCAGCCTGAAACAGAGCCTGGACAGGGTTGTTGTAAGCTGCGTGAACAACGTAGGCGTGAACCTGAATACGGCATCCAAACACCTGCTGGCTTATGTATCCGGTCTGGGACCATCCCTGGCGGAAAACATCGTTAAGTACCGCAAGGAGAACGGTGCATTCAGCAACCGTTTACAACTGAAGAAAGTAACCCGTCTGGGAGATAAAGCATTTGAACAGTGCGCAGGGTTCCTTCGTATCGAGAACGGAGACAACCCGCTGGACAACTCAGCAGTACACCCTGAACGTTATTCCCTCATCGAGAACATGGCAGCCAAGCAGCAATGTAGCGTTCAGGAGCTGATGACAAAGGAAGAGCTGCGTAAGAAGATCAATCCGAAGGAATATGTAAGTGAAGAAGTCGGTTTGCTGACGCTGGAAGATATCCTGAAAGAGCTTGACAAACCTAGCCGTGACCCGCGTGACGAGATCGCCATCTTCGAATACGCAGAAGGCATCCGCACCATGGAAGATCTGAAGGTAGGTATGACCTTACCGGGAGTAGTGACCAACATCACCAACTTCGGTGCTTTCGTGGATATCGGGGTGAAACAGGATGGTCTGGTACACATCTCGCATCTCAGCAATAAATTCATCACCAATCCTAACGAAGCCGTTAAGCTGAATCAGAAAGTAACGGTGACCGTTCTGGAGGTTGATCCATCCCGCAAACGTATCTCATTGTCGATGAAAGATAATGAGCCACAGGCTGCTGGCGGCGGACAACGGAAAGAGAGAAGAGATGGCGGCGGTAAGCCTTCCAAACAGGCTGCTCCTGCACCATTGAATGACTTCCAGGCGAAGCTGATGGAGCTGAAGAAAAAGTTCAACTAGAAAAATGAAAAATAACGAAAGAGGCCATATCACATGTGATATGGCCTCTTTCTATTTATAGCCCTGCCGGGCTGCTTTACTACTAGTTCATGGAAGGAAACTTCTGTTTCCAGCGTATCAATTTTTCAGGAAAGGCCGAGTCATTCCTTTCACCAAACAGTTTCACAGCCCCGTTCTTGGCAATACCTATGTAAATAAGGTCCCGGTGTGTATCTATAGCGAGTGCTGCTTCATCTACACCACAAAAGTGGCGGCGGCATCCCTGGTTATACAGCACATTATTTTCCAGCTCTATGGGCGGCGCTACATCAAAACGCTCGGCAAAGACAACATTATCCGCCGCCAGCAATGCCTTAATGCGCGATTTAAGCGGCTCTTTCTGCAGCATGCCTGTTTCTGCGACATATCGTCCCTCAAACTGCTCAAATGATTGCCAGGACGCTACCTGAGTGGGTTCAATGGTGTCGGCCATAGCCATCATCGTATCTGTTGTGGGTGGAGGCACGGCTCCTTTTTCTTCGCTGTTGTTACTGACAGACGGTTCTTTACATCCTAAAATGCAGGCAGCTATTACATATAATGCTGCCAGATGCTTGTTCATGGTCATGGTCTCTATTAGAAATTGCTGGTTGTGCATTACGGGGAAATATATCCTGAATATAGTTTAGCCCATAATACGCAATATTATTTTCCTTTAAATACAGGTGCTCTCTTATCAACAAAAGCCTGCATGCCTTCTTTCTGATCATCGGAAGCAAACAGGAGATAAAAGTTTTTACGTTCAAAATGCAGTCCTTCTTCCAGGGAACTGTCAAATGCTTTTAAAACGGATTCTTTGGCCATTTTCACTGCCAGCGGACTAAGTGCAGCTACTTCTGATGCCAGCTGGATGGCTTCTTTCAGGAAAAGCTCCACCGGTACTATCCGGTTGATGAGACCTGCGCGCAATGCCTCTTCTGCGCTGATAAAGCGGCCCGTCAATACCATCTCCATGGCAAGTGCTTTACCAACTGCGCGGGTAAGGCGTTGTGTACCCCCGGCGCCAGGCATGACGCCTATTTTTATTTCTGGTTGCCCGAAGCGCGCTGTTTCACTGGCTACGATCATATCGCAAAGCATAACCAGTTCACATCCCCCACCCAGCGCGAAGCCGCTTACTGCCGCAATCAACGGCTTTTTCGTTTTTTTTATTGTGTCCCAGGTACTGAATTGGTCTATGTTATACATATCCATTGCAGTTTTGCCCGCCATTTGTTTGATATCTGCCCCTGCTGCAAATGCTTTTTCATTACCGCTGATAATGATAACCCGTACGTTATCGTCCGCGTCCAATGCTTTCAATGCATCCCTGAGCTCTGTCATCAGTTCAAGGTTCAATGCATTCAGTTCTTTGGGGCGGTTTAACTGGATATGAGCCACGTAGGGGGCTACCTGTTGGTGTATGATTATAAATTGTGGTTGCATTCCCTAAGTTAAGCAATAAATAATGTCACCACCGTAGTAAAACTTAGAAATACTATCAATATCGTGATCAGGTATATAAACGTGATCAATGCCCCTTTTCCGAGTGATTTTCCCCACGATTGACCATAAGTATTCCTCAACGCTATCACAAGATAGGCGAATATAACGAACAGGCCGATGTCTGTAAATATTCCCGAATGGAACAACCCGTTCAGGCTCATACAGATCAACCAGAACAAAAAGAAAAAGATGTGAAGATGCACTGAGAATATAGCATGGTCTGCATAGAACCACTTCTTTTTATCGTACATCCATTTCAGATATAAAGCAAAAAGTGGCAGCAGTATAAACATTACCTTTGGAAAATTATGTTTAAACGCCTCTTCCGTTGCATGAGCTGCGTCTTCTTCTCCTTCATCTGTTTTGATGCTTTTATTGGCAGAACTAAAATAATACCGGGCCATTCTACGTTGTATACGGTTGTCGCGGTGCTCCTTAGGAAGGGTCCGCTGCAAAGAGTCGTACTGTTTTTTGGTATCGAAGGTATTAATCCTTCTAAACCAGTCGCCTAAAGCCAGGTCTCCCCTTTTTACGGAGTCCGGGAGGCTGGCGTAAGATTCTTTGTTGGCTTTACGGGCGGCTGCTACTTCTTCCTGGGTATCTTTATCCAGCGGCTCATTATCGCGGGAGTTGAGCCAGAAGTAGAACAGGAAAAAAACAAACGAGGAAAAGATATAAAGTTTGATGGGATGTACAAATTTCACCCGTTTGCCGGCAATATATTCTTTAGTAATAAAGCCGGGTTTGGTGAATAAATACTTGAATGTCAATAACGTTTTAGAATCATAGTGTACAAGATCGGCCGCAAATTCCTTTACCAGATGGCCGAAAGTTTCGTGGGGAACAATATTTTCCTGTCCGCAGTTTGTACAATATCTGCCGGGAACGTCCGTTCCACAGTTAAGGCAGTTCGTTTCTTTACGTAGAGGCTGTGTTTTCAAGAAGCTTATAGGTTATAGAAGGTAAATATAAAAATTATCTTTACAGAAATGAACTGCTGAATGTCCTTGAATCATTATTTTTGTATCTAATATGTACACGAGAAAAACCATTTTATTGCTTTTAACAGCATTCTTTGGGTTAAAGCTGTCTGTTTCCGCCCAATTCTATTACCAGGATATTGTCAATACTGCCCGTACCGAGGCTAATATGGCCCTGCTGAAAGAAAATAAGATCGCTATACAACTGGTCCAGAGCTTCGATGCCAACCAGGACAGTGATAATGATTTCCGCTGTCAGCGTGAGGTATCCTCCAATTTCAGGCAGATCCGCTCTATTACCGTATCCCGAGCTACCGGCTATTCTGTGATGACCTCTTACTTTTCTGCCAAGGGGAAGCTCACGAAGACTATAGACAGTACCAGGAGCGTTATTACGACCGTCATTTACATGCGTAATACGAACGATACCAGCGGGAAGATCAGGGAAGTATACCTGACCTCTTACGAGCCGAAAACCAAGTATAAATTCACAGAAACCAGGCGTTATCTGTACGATAGTCTCGGACGTTTATCACAAATGATTCATTTCCATGGAGATAAAGCTGAAGATTCTACTACTGTCACTTTTACGCTGGATTCATTAGGCCTGGTGGCCGAAGAGATGGAAAGCGGTAAGGGGGCCAGCGGCAGGCGCATCTATTACAAGTACAATGATCAGAATTTGCTGACTGATATCGTTCGCTACTCTCCTACCCGTAAGAAGATGTTGCCGGATTATATCTTCGACTATGACGCCCAGAACAGGATCGGCGCTATGACCACTGTAAACGGTGAAACGGCGACTTATACCATCTGGCGGTATACATATGACGACAAAGGCCTTCCATTGCAGGAAGAGTGTTATGGGAAGAAAAAAGAGCTACTTGGAAAGGTGCGGTATAAGTACCGGAAATGATATTAACACATGAGAAAGGCGTTCTGTTGCAGGACGCCTTTTATTTTAATACAAGATCTGGCAATTGGCGCAGTAAAACGTACGCCGGTTAGTCGTGCCCATATACTCTTTGATGAGCGGAATATGGCAGCGGGGACAGATCTTTTTCGTGTGAGCCAGCCAGTGCGCTTTCAGCGTATATTCCTTTTTCCAGGCAAGAAAATCATAACTGTAGTTGACAGCCTCTTTTACCAGCTCCCGTTTCTTTTTTAGCGGCAGGTCGCCTACTTTGCTGCCGGGGTGTAACCTGATACGGAATAGTACTTCGTTTTTGATGATATTGCCTGAACCGGCAAAGATATCCTGGTCCAGCAAAGCGTCCACGACCAATGTTTCCGGTATCTTTTTCAGTTTAGCCATTGCCCTGGCGGGATCCCAGTGCTCATTCAGGACATCACCGCTCCAGTCATAGACCTCATCCAGCGGCGCATCAATGATCCTTACCGAGCAGGTATAAAAGTTAAGCTCTCCCTGCGCAAACTGCAACTGCAGTGCGGGATTGCTGTCCTTCCTTTCATTGATACGGTACGTACCGAACATGAGCAAATGGATCCTGACAGTAAAATCCGGAAAGCAGATAAGGAAATGTTTACCCCAGCTTTTAAAAGCGATGATTTTTTTATTACGAAGCCTTTCCAGGTCTATCTTGGCATATCCGGCCACATCAATGACCTTTTTCCCGGTAAAGGATTTCACTTCCTCTTTCAGTATTACAATGGATGGTCCTTCTGGCATAACATATCCTGTTGATATTACACAGACTGCAATATCTCTGCCAGCGATGATCTGCCGGGTCTTAGTAATAGCCCTCAGCCGGAAGTGCGCTGAAGTGTGTAGAGATCAAAATAATCGTACAGGGCAGCCAGCTTCTCAAGGTGGTCAATATTGTGGGAATTAAAATTCTCCTTCTGTACGATGAGAATGTACCCTCCGTCGGGCGTTTTTTCTATCACCTCGAAATCAGCCTGTCTGATCTTTTCTTCACCTACAGCCTGTACCTGGTCATCATTCCAGTAGTTGAACCAGTAAATAGCCGGAGGTACTTCGAGCGGATTAAACAGCCCCGGAGACATCACCCTGCCGATACGCTCGGTAAGTTGCACAGGTGTTACTTCAATGATCTCGGGCATGGATACTTCCTGATCTATTTCTACTTCCCCATAAAAAGAAGCAAAAGAAACGAGCGTTTCAAGCTCTGTATCATACACCGCAGCATATCGCGCCTTATAGGCGTTAATGGCAGTAGTAAAGAAATAATAAAAACTTTCATAAGTGAAGTGCCCTTCCGGCAGCAGTAATGGCCTGCCGCCATGGAAGTTGAATGATGCATTGTCTTCACTGGTATATTCGAAGGGGTCGGTATGCACCAGTGAAAGTAAAGGCATTTCTTTATCGGTGGACAAGATCACATCCCTGTCAAAATTCCCCTCATTCCATTGTTGCTGAAGATCAGCGAAAGCCTGTTTCAGCCCCTCAGTAGTAGTATAGTCATTAAACGTTCCTCCGTCAAACACATAACGCAACCTTGTAGTATCACTATGATCATTACATGCTTGTACGAGGTCCAGGAAGCGGCCGAGGGATTCGGTTTCCTTCGGGCGGAATAGTTGTAAGGTGTTTGCTTTCAGAAACATGGGGCAATGGGGTTGTTTCGTGTAAATCTAAATAAAAAGTACATACAAAAGAGAGGGTATAGAAAAGTTAATATACCCTCTCCCTTTATATTTTACAGCACAAGCTGTTCATGCAATCTGGTCAGCGCTTTCTGCGGGTCATCGCAGAAACCGGGATGCACCTTTCCTGCCTGCACCACTGTACTGCGTGTAGCAGTAAGCCAGCGGAAGCGGGAAGCAAGATCTAGCTGTCCTATGGGACCGGCCTGTTTACCACCTTTTGCTATACATTCAAAAGCTTCCAGGTAAGCTTTTACTTCATTCACATCTGTTTCCGGAGAGAAAGCACGCAAGCGGTCTTCATTCAGTGTAATAACCACCTCTAAGAACCTTTGCTGTTTGCAATAGAGAATGACACCGGCATTGAGAAACTCTTCCCGTTCCACTCTCGGCATGACGCGGATAACGGCGTACTCAAATAAGTGTTTTTCTTGCATTTTGCGCTTCATTTAGGAATGTTCCGGAATGGGCTATCCGGGTGATTAAAAAACCGGCATATACGTCTCTTATTTCGTCTGGCGTACCATGATGAGATAAAGTCAGCAGCCACTCGTCGGGTATTACGGAAACGATCGCACGAATCTGTTCCTGTGTCAGGATCTCACGGAAGGCTGCATCCACTTTTTCCAGTTCACTGGCCTGTGGTAGCAGTACATGATCTTTTACCTGCACGAACGGCCGTTTGGACTGTTCTTCCCAGTTGTCCCAGGAGTGGTGGAAATACAGGGAAGCACCATGATCGATGAGCCATAGCTCCTTATGCCACATCAGCATATTGGTATTACGCGGCGTGCGGTCTACGTTGGTCAGCAGGCAATCCATCCATACGATACGGGAGGCTGTGAGCGGGTCGATCACGGCCACGGTAGGATCGTAAGTAATAGCGCCCGACAGGTAATGCAGGGCCAGATTAAGCCCTACGCTTGCCTTCAGCAGGTCCTGGATTTCTTCATCGGGCTCTGTACGGCCAAAAGCATTGTCCAGGTTTGCGAAGACGATCTCGGGTATTTTCATGCCCAGCGTGCGGGCTATTTCTCCTCCTATCAGTTCTGCTATCAGTGCCTTTATACCTTGTCCGGCGCCCCGGAACTTCAGTACATACAGGAACCCATCGTCTGCCTCTGCGATGGCAGGTAGAGAGCCTCCTTCACGCAACGGAGTTACATACCTGGTCACATTGACAGTTCTCAGTTCGGGTTGTTTACTCATCATTGAATTCGTTATTTATGCAAATAATAACCGGCAGCGTCAGATACTGCCGGTTACTATATCCGCATAAAATTAAGCCTATTTAAGGTGCCGTACAAGGCATTCCCTTGCTCTCTACCTGTAGTTATTTCTGAATACGGGTTTTCAGATAGTTGTAGATCTCTTTTTCCTCCGCCGTCTCGCCTTTATACAACTGGATGTAACGTTTGTAATAACGTGTGGCCATCGCTTCGTTCTTCAGGCGTGCATCATAGATACGGCCGATGCTGTACTGTTTTAAAGGTTGATGGAACATATAATAGGCGGTATCCAGAGTGGCAATAGCGGGCTTATACTGGCCTAACGCCTCATAGTTGACAGACATTCCTGTGTAATAATTATCGAGGCTTGCCGACTTAGCCATATTAATACAGGTTAGCAGCAATTCGTTGCTTTCCTTATGTTTCTTCAACTGGGTATAAGCCATAGCAGCATAATAGATGATATTTTCAGAACCTGCGTTACGTGCGGTGAGATACTCGTACACTGATATACAGTCCTGGTATTTCTTCAGATTGTAAGCAGCCGCAGATACGTAAATGAAGGTATTCGGAGAAGCGATATTCAGCTGTTTAAGCTTTTCTCCGAATGTGAGCGTACGTGCGTAGTCTGTCAGCAGGTATGCGGTCCTCGCGCCTGTCATCAGGATGACGGCCGACGACGAATCTTTTGCCAGGAAAGTATTGATCAGTGTATCCGCCATACCGGAACGCTTTCGTTCAATCCATTCCTCCGCGAGCCTTGATACCACTTTAGCATCAAAGGCATTCAGGGTATAAGACCTGTTTAACCAGGCAAAGCCGGAATCCTGCTGCATGGCGGTAAATGCTGCGAGGCCCAGTTGTTTCCAGGCAACAGCACTTTGCGGCCGAAGCATGGTCACCCTTTTGTAGTGTTCCACTGCCATTAACGGCCGGTCTTGTTGCATATTGATCAACGCCAGGTACTGATGGGCCGTGAGATGATTGCTATCCAGCTGTAATACCCTTTCATAACTGGTCACTGCTTCGGGAAGCTTCCCTGCCTGGTAACAGGCGTACGCGAGCAGGGCTACCTGTTGGGCGTCATTACTGTCTATTGCCGGCCGCAGGTATGCGATCGCTTCATCGTATTGCTGGTCCTGCATATATTCCATTACACGGCTCTTGTTCACGGCAGTTTGCGCAGCCGCCAGGGTTGCGCAGGATAACATGAAAAGCAGGCATAGCATCCTGTACAGGTAGTTCATATCGTAGCACTATTTAGCCTTAAAACTAATTATTTAGTTTTAAATAGAAAAACTTAGTTAATGAGTATTCCAGAAGATGATAACCTGTTGAGCTACTGGTACATCCCGGAAACTTATTTGTAATAAACAGGGTATTCAGGCAACCGGTCATATGATCTATACGTATCTAATTAGTAGAAGACAGATCCCCCAATAATTCAATCTCGCGTTATGAAGAGCAATAGTTGGTTATCCGCAATACTATTATCTGCATGTATGATAGCGTGCAGCAACGACAATAATGATCCTGCGCCCGTTCCGGACCCGCAGGCGCCTACAACTGGTACATGGCGGGTGACGCTGTTCAGTGAACGCGGCAATGACGAAACCAGCGATTTTAACGGTTATGTCTTTACGTTCGACAGCAATGGTTCAGCGATCGCCACTAAAGGTGGGGTTAACAGGAATGGGACATGGAGCATCAACGGCAGTTCTACTGAATTCAACATTGACTTTGGCGAAAAAAATGATGCAAACAAGCCGTTGGGGGAACTGACCGACGATTGGGAGATCATATCAGTGACCAGTACAGAGATCAAACTGAAAGACGACAATGATGCCAGTGCAGAATTTTTGACCTTTAACCAGAATTAACCCCTGCCCTATTCCTATCCGCGGCAGGCTATCTGTGCAAGACAGGTGGCCTGTTTCTTCTTTTCCACACTAATGCTGGACTAATTTTTGGAGTTACCCCTGTTAAAACTCAGTCATTATGCATGTCATTCTCGGAGCTTCAGGACAAGTTGGTTCTGGCGTTGTTACCCATCTTATCGAAAATGGAGAATCTGTAAAAGGTATTGTCAGAGATGAAAAAAAAGCTGCTGTATTAGAAAAATCAGGTGCTGCTGTCGCTATTGCCGATGCAAATGACCTTCCTTCCCTGGTAGCTGCATTCCAGGACTGCAGCACGCTCTTTGCCCTCACTCCCGAAAGCGGGCACGAGCGGAATGTGATAGGTCAGACAAAAGATATTCTTGAAAATTATAGAAAGGCGCTGGCTAATTCACCTATTAAAAAGGTGGTTGGCTTATCTTCCATGGGCGCCAGCCATGAAACAGGAACAGGTAATCTTGTGATGTCTTACTTACTGGAGCATGCGTTTACCGGTATGCCTGTGAAACAGATCTTCGTACGTCCGGCTTATTACTTCAGCAACTGGATGATGTACCTGGGCACTGTGATGGAGAAAGGCATTTTACCTACTTTCTTTCCGGTTGACCTGGCCATTCCGATGATATCGCCGGAAGAAGTGTCCGCTTTTGTAGCCAATGTTATACAAACAGAGGAAGAAGATGGGAAAATATTTGAATTGACAGGGCCGGCAGCTTACAGCAGTAAAGATGTTGCAAAAGCATTTTCAGATGCCCTGGGCAAAGAAGTGACTGCAGAACAGATCCCGAAAGAGCAATGGGATAGTACTTTAAGAGAGATCGGATTTACTCCTGATGCTGTAAAAAATTTCATAGAAATGACAGATGCTGTGATCAACGGGAAAACAACGGCAGATAAAGATGGTACTGTGCAGGTGAAGGTGAAAACCACCTTACAGGAATATATTCTACAGCATGTGCCCACAACACCTCCTGCAAAAACCAAGACAGCAAGCAAGCCTAAAAGCAAGACGCCAAGTAAGGCAAAAACTAAAGTTTAACAATACATTAAACATGCAAGGGGAGGCGCAAATACGACTTACCCCCCCTTGCATGTTATTATCATATTCAACGAATGGCGAAGCTACGGTCTTTAGCAATGGCGCTGAACAGGTTCACTTCCTCGGGTTTTGCTTCAGCCAGTAATTTATCTTCAAACAACGACTTTGTCACCGTTGGCCGCTTTAGAATTACGGTCTGCAAGCCATACCGTACGTCCAGTGAATAGTCTTCCGAACTGGTATAAAGCGACCCGTTCAGGTTCACGCCAAATGCCCCGCCTTTAGCGCCAGCCGTGAACTTGGTATATTTACGGCGGATGATATATTTCTGTACAAAACCTATTACGGCATACACGTAACACACAGCAGGATCGTCGAGGATACTGACTTTATTGTCGGCCATCCAGGATTGCACCCCCTTATTCCATGAGTCATTGTCGCGGTTCACCAAGCCGGTGGCCTGGTCAAATACCATCAGACTAAAGGATGATTCGCCCTCAAACTCCGCCGTCAGGTAGTTCAGGAAACTTACTTCTATAGCCAGTTTCTGATCTACCAGAATAGACTGCCGTTTTATAGGCTCCTTTATTTTGGATGTTTCATCGATCTCGATACCCGGGATCTTAAATGCAGAAAATTCAATGGATGCATTCTCTGTATTAGCAATAGTAGGGCAATCTGCCTGCGTTTTCCTGATCTCCAGTACTGTTCCCAGAAGTGCGTATGGATTACCGGCATATGCATCTGCTCCGACGTAAAGCATGTTGTTCTGTAAAGCCAGCATCTTCTGCGCTTCCATTACAGATGGGATCTTCTTTGACTCAGCAACGTCTTTATTCATTGCTTCATTAATGTGTTCTGTGGAATTATTTCCCATGGTAAAATGATTTAAACATGTGTCAAAAGGGGTATCTGTTTGGAGTTAAATTTTATTTGGGGTTGAACTAAAGTACGTTTTTCCACGGACAAAACAATGCACCCCTCAACACGTTACCTCATTCTCAGACTTTTCATGTTTACAATTTACCTTTCCGCCTTTGCTGTTCCGCTATTTCATCTTCCACAAGATCTTCTTTCAATAGTTTCTTACGGTCCCGCCGATTTCTTACAATCACGAAAATAATAAGCGCTATCGCCAACAGGCTAACAATTACAATTGTCGTTACATTAACGTATTGCATATCTGTATCCTTAAAGCGTGAGGTTATAAATTCCCTGTCTCCTAAGTGAACTTATCATCTATTAACTAACTTAATAAGGCCCTCATTAAAACCTATTGCCATGCATCCATTTGTAATAGCCCTTTTTTGTCTCTTATCCACATCCCTGTACGCACAGCGCCCTGTCGATACGTCCGGCATACATGCTGAAAAACTGACCAGAATTTTCCAGGAAGAGGTCATCCCATATGTAGAAGCTGCGGACAGCATTCCCGACTGGAAGTCTTTAGGGAAACACCTGATCTCCCTTTACGGCGATCTCGGTGAGGAAGCGTTGTTTTTAAGCCAGACCATCTACAGCATGCAACGAGACGACTGGGCTAACTTCTCCAGCGCCATCATTCCCTTTGCGAAAAAATATGGCCCCAGGATCCCTGCTAAACAACGCCAAGAATTCAGCCGTTACATGAGCAGAAATGCCCAATTATTATACCAGTCCGGGCGACGCGAAGAAGGTATCAGATGGCAGATACTGGCCTTGCCTCTCGCAGATGAAACTGAACATCCCGGTATGCTGGATACTATTGAAAAAATGAAAAAGGGTGAGTGATTAACGACACTTCTTCTTCCGTTCTGCAACGCCGGTATCAGCATTAACAGTAACGAAATGCCTGTATATTTGAACGCGCTGACAGCGCGGGTTTTTCTGTGAATGTTTAAAATTCATTTCTGATCACATCACAAATTTAAGTATAATACCGATGCGGGAAATACTGATTTTTTCCTTCATAATCTCATAATTTACAATCAGTTACAACAATGCAGCTTTTATCACTTATCTTGCATATAAACAGGACTATACAAGGTTTATACAAGGCTTATCTTACGTTCATCCTACGTCTTTGAACGTAAGATGAACGTAAGATAAAGCTTGTATAAACCTTGTATGGACCAGGATTAATAAGAAGCGGATAGGACTAAAGGTGATTCCGGCGTTGACCTTCTAACTCGCAGTTCGGATGGAATCACTGGCTGTAGTTCTTTGAAGTTCCGTTCTATTTAGCTTTTCGGGGCGGATGGGCCGTTCGTATATCTATTCAACCCCTGGTGCATCGCTTCAGCGTACTTCAAATAACAAAGGCCAGTGATTTCCAACCGAATGCTCGCAGCGGCCGGTCTCCAAAATAATTTTCATGCCCAACGAGAAAGACGAAGAAAACGCGAAAGAAAAGCAGGCACGAGCGTTGCTGCTGGTATACTTATTGAAGCGCATCGTTTATGCCTCAAACGAAAATCTTCAAAACAGCCGCGATTCTGATTGTACTGACACTGATCGTCCTGATCCTTGTTTACGGGAAGCCGTTCTTTGTGCCTATTGCCTTTGCAGGCCTTCTGGCCATGTTATTATTACCGATCAGTAAATGGCTTCAATCAAAAGGCGTTAATAAAGCCGTAGCCATTCTTTTGTCTATGCTGACCTTCGTTGGCTTCTTTGCGTTGGTGATCTGGTTCATCAGCTGGCAGGTTTCTGATATCGCAGAAAATGCGTCAAAGCTGGAGCAACAGGTCATGGAAAAATACCAGCAGTTACGGCAGCTATTGAGTACAGAGTATGGGATCAGCGCTGAGAAGCAGGAGCAAATGTTAAAAGAACAGCAGTCATCTTCATCCGGTAAAGTAAGTGCAACGTTAACGGCAATTATAAGTGGATTTGGCGGCTTCCTTACCAATCTCCTGCTCGTACTGGTGTATGTTTTCCTGTTCACCTTCTTCAGGGAAAGGATAAAGGGATTTATCGTCCGTCTTGTACCTGAAAGTGAGAAGGAGAATGCGTTGTCCTGCATACATAAAACCCAGCAGGTTGCACAGGAATACCTGAAAGGACTATTCCTGATGATCGTATTTCTGTGGATCATGTATAGTATCGGCTTCACTATAGCGGGCGTAAAGAATGCTTTCTTTTTCGCCATTCTGTGCGGATTGCTGGAGATCATCCCTTTTGTTGGTAATCTCGCGGGCACTGCATTAACGCTTATGATGTCTTTAGTACAGGGTGGAGATATGAACCTCGTAATAGGCATTCTGGTTACTTATGGTCTCGTTCAGTTCATCCAGTCCTACCTGCTGGAGCCACTGGTTGTTGGTTCAGGCGTGAGCATCAATCCGATGGCGACTATCGTTGGCCTGGTGGCGGGAGAACTCTTGTGGGGCATTCCGGGTATGGTAATGGCTATTCCGCTGATGGGAATGATGAAGGTGATCTTTGATCATATTCCCGCCATGAGGCCTTATGCATATCTCATCGGACAGGAAGAGAAAAAAGATAGTAACTGGAAGCAGTCAATTAAAAAGATCGGCTCCAAGATCGGGAACCTTTTTAAATCTTAAGTACAAATGATTGCAGTAGTATCTACGTTTAAAGCATCCGGAAATCCGGTGATCAGGCATAAATACACCTGCGACCCCACCGCCCTGGTGCATGAAGGAGCCGTCTACCTTTTCACGGGGCATGATGAAGCACCAGTGGGTACTGAAGATTATGTAATGCATGATTGGTTGTGTTTCTCATCCGTTGATATGACCAATTGGGTGGAATATGCGGTACCGTTAAAGGCCGCTGATTTCAGCTGGTCCGGCGGGGATGCTTATGCTTCAAAAATAATTTATCATAAAGGATCGTTTTATTGGTATGTTGCGGTTAGTCACCCTTCGGGAAAAGGGACGGCGATCGGTGTGGCTGTTGCTTCAAGCCCAGCGGGACCATATGCCGATGCACTTGGATCAGCAATGATCACGCATGATATGTTACCGGAAACCAGCAACAAAAAAGCGAATCTGGACCCAAGTGTATTAGTTGACGATGACGGGAAGGCCTATATTTTCTGGGGCAATGGCACCTGTTATTTTGCCCGCCTGAAAGAGAATATGACAGCACTTGATGGCCCCATTCAAATTATCGACCTTCCCGGCTTTGAAGAAGGAGCACACATTCACAAACGTGACGGATGGTACTATTTGTGTTATGGATATGGAATGCCGGAAAAAGTGGCTTATGCGAT
The DNA here is from genome assembly GCF_003182155.1 of Chitinophaga sp. S165. Classification (GTDB taxonomy): domain Bacteria; phylum Bacteroidota; class Bacteroidia; order Chitinophagales; family Chitinophagaceae; genus Chitinophaga. The sequence goes on along the minus strand of NZ_QGTG01000006.1, from coordinate 171,889 downwards.
GAGCAGGGACATTAACGGTCCGTGGGTGTTCAAGGGAATACTGAATGAAATTGCAGGCAACTGCGAAACGAACCGGCCTTGCATTATTGAATACGGGGAACAACCGCTGTTCATTTATCATAATGGCGGATTAAAGAACGGGGGAAGCCACCGGCGTTCAGTCTGTATTGATCATCTTTCCTATAACGAAGATAGTACGCTCAGACGGATCGTGATGACATCAGAAGGGGTGATACGCCGGTAATAATTGACCTATTAAACTAAAAATAAATCGACCCTATGACCTATCAAGGTTTTAAAACCAGACACACGTTATGTATAGCCAGGATGTACTGCCTGTTCTTGTTTACCTGTTTTTTATGTACTAATGCCTATGGGCAGTTCGCCGCCTCCTTCGATATCCAAGGCAATATCGAGGGGAAGTATACGGGCCGCATATTTCTATCCTATTCACCTAATGACACACTGCATATCAGGGATACAGCTACGATCAAAGATGGCCGGTTCCACTTCAGGGGGAAACTGGAAAGACCGGTACAGGGCGTCTTATCACTGGAGAGCTTATCTACGAACGGCTGGCTATACCTGGATACGGGCAATATTATCGTAACTGCCAAAGCTGACACCTTTAGCAGGGAGAAACGCCTGATCAACAGCCTAACGATGTTATCCGTTAAAGGATCATTAAGCGATAGTCTGCAGCGTAACATCTTTGATTACTGGCAGTCCATGAAGGCGCTCCGGCTAACTAATACAGCAATGGCAGACAGCTTCTATCAGAAAGTATATGGGTTTGTAAAACGATACCCGGACCATAACCTGGGGTCTGAAATATTACGGGATGCCGATCTCTTTTCCTATCATCAGGCCAACCAGATCTTTAACACCTTTTCTGTACGTCAGCAGGAAAACGCGGCTACAAATGGCGTGACGACTTTATTAAAACAGCTGGAGCGAACAGAAAAAGGCAGTCCATATTGCTTTAAGCCGCAGCAGGACACTGCAGGAAAAGTGATCACCGGCAAGGAAAAACAGTTTAAATATCTGCTGGTAGAATTCTGGGCCAGCTGGTGCGCTCCGTGCCGGGAAGAAAATCCGCGTTTAAAGGCCCTATATAGCCAATATAAGGACAGGGGCTTTGACATACTAGGCATTTCCCTAGATGAGGATAAAAAGGCCTGGATAAATGCGATTAAAAAGGATGGATTACCCTGGCAGCAGATAGCTGATCTCAAAGGTTTCGGAAATGAAATTGCACAATACTATTTCGTGAGAAGCATTGCATTCAATCTGTTGCTTGACGAGGAAGGGAAAATTATCACCAAAGGCATCAGGGGACCTTTGCTAGATGCTCAATTGGCGGCACTGATGCCCGGTGTAAAATAAGGCGGCAGCAGTCAGGACATTAAAAAAGGGGATGACTTCCGAGCCATCCCCCCTTGCATGAACCAACACTTACCTGGCTAAGATTTATAATAATTCCTTTTGGCTTCAAGTACGGCACTATCACGTTCTCTCCTGAATTCCCTTACCTGGGCACGTCTTTCTTTGCCTGACAGGTCTTTATCCAGCCTTACTGATTCGATCTTATCCGCATATTCGTTCTTAATGTCATTTATCTGCATATCCAGCTTGGTTGGCTGGTAAGGAGCCGCAGCATATGGATATGGGTAACCAAAATAAAATGGAGAATAGAAAGGGCTGTAAAACCCGCCACCTAAAACAACGGTCGTTCTGGGATGATAGAAACCACCACCACCACGAAAACCTCTGCCGGGGGCATTAGGAACCATTGCTGAAGCGCCTTGAACCGTAACTGCGAGGAGCAGTATTGCTATTATCTTTTTCATGACCTTTAATTTTTACTACTTCTTTGACAGCTGTTGAAGAGAAAAATTTAAAGGGAAAAGTATGTTTAGCAAACTATTAACAGTAACCTTAATTTTCCATTAAAAGCTTAATATGAAATAACTTACTTGCGCCCTGGTCATTATCTGATACCAGGTGCAGGTACCAGTCTTTACCTTTCACAGCAGATAAACATATCCCTTCCATCTTTTCGCCTTTGAATGCAGGGTCTATGTCTGACAGGTTAACAATGTTATCCAGGGAGATGTTCTGTCCGTTCAGCTTTTGACTGATATCTTTCACCCAGCCAATGTAACTATCGCCAATTGCACCGTCATCATATGCATTGCCGGTAGCCTCGCTTGAAAGAATAACGAGTAATACATCTTCCTGCGCCACATAACACAACTCGGATACACCCGCAAAGCCAGCTACCGGGAATGGGTTTATCAGTTTAGACACCGTTATCGGAGCATCCTCCTGATGCTTCCAGAAATCTGTAGTTGTAGCAATAAGATGATTGACCGGATTGCTTTCATTACCACGGTTGCTCAGTATAAGATGATCGCCTGCTATTGCAGCACCTTCAATATTCATTTCCGGTATTTGCTGCAGGCGTTTTACGAACGAAGTATATTCAATATGCTGAGGTTGATGATCAGCAAAAGGAAGCGGTAACAGCACTCCCCTCTCCCGTTCTTTTGTAGCTGCGGAACCTAGTGCCAATAAACTTTCCTGGCCGTTAACATCGAGTATCACAGCTGTTTCCAGATCGGCCTTTTTTGCTTTGGGGATCCTTTTCTCCTGATGATCGAAGAACGATACTGTGTTCACTTCGTTGTAGTTGCTATCCAGCACCAGCAGCCTGCTGGCATCATCGCCAATAACGTACAGGAGGCCATCGTGGTAATTGATCGAGGAACCGGAGGGGTAATCACTCAACAATAAAAATTTCAGTAATGTAATAATAGCTTTCAAGACCGAGGTTTTAGAGAAGATTAAAGCTACGATCTTTTACGATAGCAATGGCCGGTTACAACAGCACTTTCAGTATCTCAATACTCTTAGATAGTTCTTCAATGGACGAAGATGCAAAACCCAGTCGGACAGCATTGACTTTGTAGTTCGGATATTGATGCACCTTACCGTCAGACAGGTATAGTCCTTTCCGCAATGCCTTTACTGCCAGCTTTTCCAGGTTGATGGACTTCGCAAAGTTTGTCCACACCGTCATTCCTCCTTCAGGCACTTCAAAGCTTACAGCATCTTTCAACTCACTTGTCAGCAGTCCGCAGAAGAGATCCCTTCTTTCATGATAGACGGCTAAAGCCTTCCTGAGATAGCGTTGCACAGTACCATCATTGAGCAGCTCAGCCATTGCATTATCAAGAATATGATCTCCCTGCCTGTCCAGCAGTACACGCACCTGTGCAAGATGTGCTATCACATTTTCCGATGCGACCAGGTAACCTATACGGAACGCTGGTGAAAAACTTTTACTGAAAGAACCGCAATAGATCACCATACCGTTTTCATCAGCGCTTGCCAGGGGTAATAAAGGACGATGTTTGTAGTGGAAGTCGAAATCATAGTCATCTTCAAAAATGATAAACCCATATTCGTTGGCAAGCCTTAGCAACTCCAGTCTTCTGTCAATCCGTAAAGATACTGTTGTAGGATAATGATGATGCGGAGTTACGTACACCATTCTTACTTTCTGCTTACGGCAGATCTTCTTCAGTTCATCTACCACCAGACCATTTTCATCTACCGGTATAGTGATATGTTTCGCCTTAGCATGTGCAAAATTACGTTCCGCCCTGCCCCAGCCGGGTATTCCGGATACAATAACATCCCCCGGCTCGATCAGGCTATTACAGACCAGGTTTATACCCATTAGTGTACCTCTTACCGAAAGGATATTCTTTGCGCTTGTTTTTAGTCCTCTTGTTTCGTTCAGGTAATCGGACAATGCTTCTTTATAGACAGGCGCCCCCTCAGGAAGGCCATATCTTCCGAACTTCTGGTATAATCCACTTCTTGTTAACTGATTACGGTAAGCGCGGTACAATTCTTTTAGCGGCGCCAGTTTAGGGTCGGGAAATCCGTCGTCCAGGTGCAGTTCGGAAGTGATAAGGGTAATAGGACTATTCAGATAACTTTTGGACTGGATCGCAAACCCTGCTTTCTTTTGCGGTGTCGAAGCGGAAGCACTCTTCAATGCTTTAGGTTTAGATTCCGGAATATGGGATGAAATAAAAGTGCCGCTCCCTACAAAGCTTTCCAGCCAACCCTGCATCTGCAGTTCTTCGAAAGCCTTAGACACGGTGATCCTGTTGAGTTGCAACAGCCCTGCTACATCCCTCGAGCCGGGTAATTTCTGTCCTGGCCGGAGTTTGCCGTTTCTTATCAGCGATAGGATACCATCTGCCAGCTGAAGATATATGGCCCTATCGGCCGAATGGTCCAGCTGCAAACCTTCAAAAAGCTGTACTAATATTGGACTATCCACTTTATTATAATTGGACTACAAAGGTAATCCAATTTGCCAGTAATTTTGCACCGGACAGCTTAAAGGAATTATTCCATGTACACACCTAAAGGGTTTGAATTTGATAACGAAGCGGATAAGATCGCTTTTATGAAGCAATACAGTTTCGCGACCATCATTAATGCTATTAATGGTGTTCCCGTGGCTACGCAGCTACCCTTTGTGGTAGATGACAGCGCCGGTAAACTGCTGATAAGCTCTCATTTCGCCCTGGCCAATGAGCAAGCCGGGAACATCGGGGAGAACACCTCACTGGTAATATTCACCGGACCTCATGGTTATATTTCACCCTCGCATTATGATAAGTGGGAAAGTGTGCCCACCTGGGATTACATGGCTGTTCACGCGTACGGAAAGGCCAGGATCGTTCATGATGAAAGCGGCAAGATGAAGATATTGGAACAGATGATCGGCTACTACGAACAGGATTATTTAAAGCAGTGGAACGATCTTCCTGAGAAGTATAAAAAGGGCATGTTACGCGGCATAGTCGCTTTCGAACTGGAGGTAACGAATTTGCAGGGACAGAAGAAACTAAGCCAGAATAAATCATCCGAAGAAAGAAAAAGAATTATTGCACACCTGAAGGACAGCAATGATCCTGTGGAAAATAGCCTCGCAGCATACATTCAAAAAACACTTTAACAAACTAATCCACTTGCTATGAAATTCGATATTCAATGCATATTAGAAAATGAAAAAGCAGGCCTTTATCCATTGCAGGAAACGGATTTTGACGTGCTATATGCTGTTGCATCAGATCCGAAAATATGGGAACAACACCCGAACAACGAACGCTGGAAGAAAGAGGTGTTCCAGACGTTCTTCGATGAAGCCATACAAAGTAAGGGAGCATTTAAAATTGTAGATAAGACCACAGGAAGTATTATCGGAAGTACCCGCTTTTATGGTTACGACGAGCAGGACAACTGCATATGCATCGGCTATACATTTTATGCCACTAAATACTGGGGCACAGGAACGAACCGGGGTATAAAAAAGATAATGCTGGATTATGCTTTTCAATTTGTTTCAAAGGTATATTTCCACATCGGTGCGTTCAATATCCGTTCACAGATAGCGATCAGCCGTTTGGGGGCAGAAAAAGTAGGAGAACAGATGATTGCTTATCCGGGTCAAAGCCCGAAACCTAACTTCCTGTATGTTATTGACAAGAACAGTGTAATTTTGGCGTCTTAAGCAGAAAGAAACAATGAATATATACGATCTGATTATTAATGACAGGGAGCAGGTTTCACTGAACGATGTATTTCTCGATGAGTCCAACAGGGAAAATTTCGTACAGTTGATCAAGGAGCATACTTATATAGACGAGCTAAACAAATATGGATTACCTGTAAATAATAAAATATTATTACATGGCAGTTCCGGTTGTGGAAAAACGCTTACGGCCAAAGCCATAGCAAATGCACTTGGCAAAAACATCCTCATACTTAATCTTAGTAATATTATCAATGCCCGTATCGGGGAAACTTCACAGAACATCAAAATGGTGTTCGATAAGGCAGCAAGGGAAAAAGCGGTTCTTTTTCTCGATGAATTTGACCAGATAGGGAAAGCGCGTGAGAATGATGAAAATGATGTAGGCGAGATGAGAAGATTGGTCAATACGCTTATCCAACTGATAGACTATTTTCCGGCTAATGCAATGCTGTTATGCGCAACCAATCATCCGGAGATCATAGACAATGCATTAATAAGACGTTTTCAACTGAAGATAAACTTTGAGATGCCATCGCCGGATATGCTGGACAATTACTACGACAAGCTGCTATCCCGCTTTCCGGGACATATGCAGGGCATTGAGCGCAAATATGACATCTCTTTCGCCGAGGCCAAAGATCATGCATTTACCCTTGTTAAATCTACATTGATCAGAGAACTGGAATCACGAACGAAACCTGTAGAAATATGAGTGACGGAATATTAGATAATCTTACGACTATAACGGACCGGATCAAGCATGCCTGCAAAGCCAGCGGCAGGAACCCTGATGAGGTGAAGTTATTACTGGCTACTAAAACTGTTCCTGCAGAACGTATTAAGATAGCGTTACATGCAGGTCATACATTGATAGCCGAAAATAAAGTACAGGAGCTGAAAGAAAAATATGAAGCGTTGAAAGAGGTGCAGCATAGTAACCACTTCATCGGCCACTTACAGACCAATAAGATCAAAGAGATCCTGCGATATAATGTTACTTGTGTGCAATCGCTTGACCGCATTGACCTGGCTGAAAAGTTGCATCAACGGCTTCTCACAGAAAATAAGACAATGGAGGTACTGATCCAGGTAAATACATCAGGCGAAGAAAGTAAGTTCGGCGTACATCCGGACAATGCCCTTGAACTGGTGAAGCAAGTTGCACAATTGGGAACATTGAAAATAAAAGGCCTGATGACTATCGGGTTGCTTTCTGCAGAAAATGAAGCTGTGAGAAAATGTTTCCGCCTGCTTAAGGATATTCAGCAAAAGGTCAGTGCTTTGAATATTCCTGATGTAGAAATGAAAGAGCTATCGATGGGTATGAGCGGGGATATGGAGATAGCTATCGAAGAGGGAGCGACGATTGTTAGAGTAGGTACGGCTATATTTGGGAAAAGACCAACACCTGATAGTGAATATTGGAATGAGAATGAGGCTTAAGCGTCCCATTCTCTTTTCAACATGGCATATTGAAATTCGCTGCCCCATTTTCCTTTAAAGAATATATTTTCAATAAAGTGTCCTTCCTGTCTAAACCCTACACTTTTCAACAGATTAATTGAGGCGATATTTTCAGCATCCACAGTTTCCACCACACGATGAATTTGTTTTTCTTCGAATAAGAACTTCAGTATTGCCAGCAGAGCTTCCTTTGCATAACCTTTCTTTTGTTCGAGGTGAGAAATAGTAATGCCTATCTCTATGATCCTTATATCGTGCTGGTCAGGTTTAATTGCACAGTCGCCGATCAACTTTCCTGTTTCTTTGTTTTCAATGGCGTATTGTACCCACTCCCCTGCCTGCCATGGTTGCCTCGCTGTGTTCATTACTATAAAAGCTTCTGCCTGTTCCAGTGTCATTACATCGAAGCCCTGGTACTTCGTGACATCAGGATTTGAGCGATAGACATGGAAGTCAACCAGGTCGGTTAGTTCGAGATGCCGTATGTTAAGTCTTTGGGTTAGTATGTTCAGCTTTTCCATCGGAGGAATTTTCCCGAAAGTAATATAAATCAGTTAAAGCGATTCCCATATCTTCCTTAAATTCGGCCTATAAACCATTCTATTATGTTCACATTACAACAAATAAAGGCAGCACATGCCAAAGTAAAAACAGGCGCTGACTTTCCTCAATACGTACAGGAAATTAAAGAACTGGGACTTCTGTATTATGAATTCTTTGTGACCGATGGCGCGATCATATATCACGGAGAGAATGGATACCAGGTTGACGCGCCTCCTATCTATGCTCCCCAGGAAATAGCACCACAGGCATCTGTTGACGCCCTCGAACATACCATAGCCATTCATCAACAGGGACAAACAGATTTCCTGACCTTTTGCAAGCAGGCAGCCCAGGCAGGTGTAGCGAGATGGATAGTCGATACAGTAGAAATGATGTGCTCATATGTAACCAGTGATGGAGGTATTCTGGTAGAAGAACCTATACCAGCGGTGGAATAGCTGTAAAGCGTATATGTTAATACCAGGAGATCTTGAAACGTCCTGACACCAGTCACAATGTGAGCGTACTTTGCATGCGTAAAATTGTCTCCTTATACTGAACGTTAAGATCCGTAATTTCAATACAGCAAGAGCCGTTCAGCATGTTGAACGGCTTCTTTTTACTTATACTACCCTTCCGTTTTTTTCCTTAAATTGACCTGGATATCAATAACTGTTTATGATACAAGGGGAATTGATCACCTTTAAAAGCAATTTAAAGAAGGCCGGAGAGCGACAGATAGCAGAACGGATAGCCATGACAAGGCTGGCTATTAATAACGCACAGGAGGCGGCAAACAGCGAAGATAAAAGTTCGGCAGGCGATAAATATGAGACAGGAAGAGCGATGGGACATCTGGAAAAAGATATGTACGCAAGGCAACTGGCAGAGAATATTAAAGATCTTGACAAACTACAAAAAGTAAATACAGACGTTATTTATACTACGGCTCAAACAGGAGCATTTATTAAATGCGCAGACTATTCCTTTTTCATAGCAGCGGGGCTTGGCAAGCAACAAATCGATGACCAGCTGATATTCTTCCTTTCACCTGATAGTCCGCTGGCCAAATTATTGCTGCACAAAAAAGCCGGCGATAGTTTTCTCTTTAATAAAAAAGATACGGTAATACTTGAAATTTACTAATTGAATGTCAGAACAGCCAAATCATTTTTCTTTGCTCATTGGGCAGATCTGGTCAGCATATAAGAAGCAATTTACACGCATTGAAGTGCCTGCAAAAACAGATCTGCTGAAGGAGGGAGAAACTGCTCAAAAAATGTTCTTTATTGAAACGGGTTCAGTCCGGGTCTGGCATAACCACAATGGCAGAGATATTACCTGTCAGTTCTTCTTTGAAAACAATATGGTATCCTCTATTGAGAGTTTCAAGAAAGATATTGTCAGCCCCATCACCATACAAACTATCGAAGCTTGCGTCATCTGGTGGATTGATAAAAGGGAAATGAAAAAGATCATCGAAGAGATGAAAGAGGTCCCTCAACTCCGCGATATGCTCGTAGATGCACTTTTCGAACGTACATTCGATTATATCAAACATTTTACTACATACATACTCAATACACCGGAACAACGTTACCTGCAGGTATTACGTGACCGTCCTGAACTCGTGCAAAGGATCCCTCAACATTATATTGCCTCTTACCTGGGCATTACGTCTGTCCACTTGAGCCGTATCAAAAATAAACTCGCTAAAGGCAAATAATTTGATAACAAATGTTATCGTCGGTCTGCTATGCTGTAGCCTACTTTTGTGTAAAAACAAGAGATGAAAGCAATAGTTATGTTCCCGGAAGGTGGTATGCCCCAATATGTAGAAAACTACCCTGAACCTGAAATAGGAGCTGAAGGCCAGGCGTTGATCTCCGTACAGGCAGTAGCATTGAAACACTTAGATAAATCCAGGGCAAACGGTACACATTACTCGACTGACACTCCTGGTAAACCAAAGGTGATCGGTATGGATGGTGTGGGATTTCTGGAAGATGGTACCAGCGTATATGCAATTGGCATAAGCGGCATGATGGCGCAGAAAGCGATAGTTGATAAAAGCAGAATGGTTGTTCTTCCGGCAGGCATAGCCCCTGCGGTCGCTGCAGCTTTACCAAATGCGATTGCAGGCTCCGCTATGGCTCTGCGTTACAGGGCAAATATACAAGCAGGCGATACAGTGCTGATCAATGGTGCCACGGGTTTCACCGGCAGGAATGCAATACAGTTAGCCAGGTATCATGGCGCTAAAAAGATTATTGCAACAGGTCGAAATGAAGCCTCCTTACAGCATTTACTGACACTCGGCGTAGATGAAGTTATCTCACTTCAGCAGCCTGACGATAGTATTATCTCACGTTTAAAAGAGATCCACCGGACCAGTCCCATAGACATCATTGTGGATTATACCTGGGGGCGTCCTGCAGAGTTAATTCTCGAAACGCTTAAAGGTCAGGGCAATTTCACTCACCGCACAAGATTTGTAACAGTAGGCTCAATGGCTGGTGATACTATTCAGCTTTCATCAGAAATATTACGAAGTGTAAACCTGCATTTAACAGGTTCGGGGCTGGGCAGCTGGACAAAGGCGGAGATGAGAATACTGCTGACAGAGATCCTTCCCGAAATGCTGCAATTGGCAGTTGAAGGCAAGCTGAAAGTTGACGTACAAACACTGGCTATTAATGAATTTGAGAAGGCCTGGGAGATGGATGTGGAAAGTGGGAGAAGGCTGGTAGTAGTAGTTTGATCATCTACAGGGAATAAGGATATTTATTGAAAAAGGCACCAACGTTTGTTGATGCCTTTACTTATTTGAATAAGCCTATACCTGCTAGTACATGTAAAATTAATTAACCCCTATACAATCTCTTATTCTTAATTGAGGATAGATTTATCATACACATTCCTTAACAGCGGCTCGAATTCCTTCACATATCGGAAGGCCTCACTTGTCACATAATAACTTCCAACGCCTCGCTTTTCCAGGAGTCCGAATTCCGTTAATTCATTTAGAGCGGCCACATATTCAGCCAGCGTCTTCACGTTACGATCCTCAATTAAATGCTCATTGTCAACCATCATAAAAAGTCCATTACTCCGGTCGAGTAGCTGCATTCTACCTTCTCTGCTTTTAATAGTCTTAAAGAGAAGTTTAGATGCACGTGGAGATGTAACTTTTACTGTGTTGCCTAACGCGATTTTAATACCCAATGGTGTAAGTACAACACTTTCTGAATTATCTTCCTTTTTCAAAAGGCCGTGTTTAACCAAAGTATCTATAGCCGATTCCCATTCCTTTATCATTTCCGGTGTGTTACCTGGAGAACCTTGTTCGATCCTTTTATTGGTCGAATTGTTTGCCAGATTCAGCACAACCTGCATAGCTGGCGATAAAATCAAGTCTTCTCCTAGCTGTGCATTGTCTGATGCTCTGGCTCCTCCATTATCGAAATCTTTGAAAGACGTCTTGTCATTAAGGAGTTTTGCCAGATGGTTACTAAGTTTGGTACGGAAATCCTGTGAAGAATCGAATTCAGTATATAAGGATGCAGACCTGAGTTCACTTTTGTATTTTTGCAAGGCCGCGAATTGCTGTGCATCAAATTTATCCCGGTCAATAGACCCATTAGAGAAATACAACATCACAGGTCGCTGTTTTGTAAACTGCAAGTTTATCTCCTCAACTGTTCCACTTGGTGCTACCCCTGTATTTGATCCTAGTCGCGCGCCAAAAACAGCAATGACTACATCTGCTCTTTCCACCATTTGTTTATTGATCAAAGCCTGTGGACGGTCTCCCATCTCAGGATAGGTATCAAATTCCCACATAAGTGGAAGCAACACAATTTTACGGCTTTCACTATGATTCGAATTCCATTCCATTATCACATCCCGGGCTAAATAACGTTCGTCTTTAACATCTCCTGGCGAAGCGATCATGACCGTATATACATTGGAAGTATACATATAATACTAGTTAATCAAATAATTATTCAAACTATTTTCTCTTCTGAAATCATTCAATAAGGCCAGGGCGCTGCTTAAACTCGCCTGTTTACTAAATTTGGCCAGGTATTGTGTTTCAACAGCTCTTGCCAAGTCTCTGAAGCACTGTTCGGCATATTCATTTAGTCCTTTCTTTTCGAAGGTCTTAATTAAATTAGTTACTTCTTCATAAGTATCATGACCTTGTAATGCGATTTGAATGATAGCCATATCTATATCATCAAAAAAATGAGTGTTCGCTATAGTGAATTGGCCCGACAATATAGCTACTTTAAGATCAAATAACGGATTTAGCATCACCCTGTTCGTTACCCGGGAAACATTCTTTGATAACTCCAGGAAACAAGCAACATCATATTCCGGTTCCACCAGCTTCTCCAAAATATAATTCATAGCAGATATATTTCCCAACGGAACAAGATATTGACATGCTTTAACTCTATCCATGTCCTCTGGTCCGTTCATTAGGACCCTTTCCAAAACCCGCATCAATGCATCTCTGTTTCTTCCCCTTTTAACAACTAAATCCAGCAACTGCCATCGAATTTCATAGAACTTTTTATCTTCGGCGAGGTCTAATAAATAACCATCATCTCCGCTGACTTTATGATAAAGTTTCAAGATCTGCATTTTCTCCCCATTGGTATAGATTTCACTGTCCAAAATAGCTTCCAATGCCTGTTCGAAATCTGGCGCTATTTTATGTTCAATTAAGAAAAGTGCATTGTCCAAATATACTCTTGGTACTTTAACTCCTTTTCGAATATTTTGAACAACGCGATTACTTAACTTTTGCAACCCTAATTTTTCACATAGGATCTGAGGAATTGTTTTGTAACTATTCCTGGAAACATCCAGGTACTCAGTATAGTCAAGCAAAATAGATTCTGGAAGCTGTACCAACTGTTTTAAATATAGCTTCCATATGATATTCAAAAGTGTGCTGGTCGTATAGTTGTCACTATCCTTTTGGGTGATGTGGGATGCAACATCCACACCTTGCAAAAGGTCTGCGCAAGCTTCCGTTAGCCATCTCTTTTGAGATTCATTCGCAACAGGAGCGTGCTCACTATGTACTAGCCTAAATATCTGAGATAACTGTAAATAAAGTCGCTGTACTTTATTATTAAAAACGTTCTGAAAGTAACCTCTTGAAATTGTAGACTGCCTACTAATTTTTCTCCTAATGATAACGAGGCAATTTTGCCTGATCTTCCTTTCCGAAGATGTGTTGTATACTAAACGAACATTCTTCACATCATTAAGCTCTAATTCATCCTTTCCGATTTCGTCGAATATGGCGTATATATTATTTGACAGCTCATCCGCATCAAAAAACAGAGAAAGCAATTTTAAGTTTGCTCTATGTTCCTCACCCTCATCGTATTCATCATATTTATAAGGCTGAATAATATTTCCCGTTGCGTTCAGTACCATTTCAGGGATCAGCTGTAAATATCCAGGAAGATGACTTTCGTCCATTTCATAAGACATACTAATTAGTTTGTAAAATCCTTTCATTTCCTCTAAGCTAACTTCCCCTTGCTTTAATGCATTCACTAATGGATCCATTAGTTCCTCTATGAAAATTGCTGAATAAAGTCTTGCCTTTTCTAGCGGTTCAGCCGATGACTTTATGATTTTGACAAGCGCTTTAATCCGGGTCTCGGTTTTTTTGAAAAAGACAATTATCCTACTAAGATAATATTCACTTGTTGCCTCTATAAGCACTTCAAACAGGCGTTCAAAAACTGCCTTATCTCCTTTCTTGAAGTTGCTTGCAGCTATGTCTATTGATACACTTAGCACATCTTCCCAAAAATAAAAGCTAAAATCTATCGAAGAATTATGCTTAGTTAAGAAACTAATAACCTTCCATGCCGCATCATAACTTTTAATTTTCTTCAGTGCACACATCAATTCAAAGGGTTCTGAGAAATCCCATGTATCAGCGGAGTAGGATCCCCCACTTGATGCCCCTTCAATCAGGTAATCGATATATTCATCCGCACATTCATTCTGTTCGATCAGTATGTACAACGACTTCTGAACCTCATCACTTTTGGTTGTATGATACTTTTCAAATATTGCGCTAATTTTCTGCTGGTCCAGGTTTGTTTTTCCATATAGCTTAATAGCCTCTGCAATGACCTCCTCTTTATGCTCACCATCAAACAGAATAGGTTCGAGGCCCTGCTGAATGCGTTTCTTATTTCGCATATTTATTTCAAAATAAGATAAGACCCTCAATGCATTCAATAGCGTAGTTGTATTATTATCAAAGTTTTCTATCTTTTGAATTAAAAATTCTTTAACCTCTACACTTTCACCAAATTTCGCTAAATCCTCATAGGTGAAATTCTTTGACATCAGTGCAAATCCATGCAGACTGTAATGATTAAACAATCCTTTGAAAATACTGTTTCGCAGCGATTCATCTAATCTGTCATATTCAAACCTGATAAGCACCTCGGGATCATTTACTGTAAGCCAGTCAATATAGGGTTTCGGTTCACGCACAATAGAAATGAAAAAAGCCAACGTATTTATCCAGTTAGGTTTGACGCGGGTTAAATGCTCATTACTAATAATCGTAAAGACCTGTTCCTGGGTCAATTTCATCAGCGCCGTGGCTGCCAGATATTCCTGGATGTTGTTATGTTCAAATTGAAAAGTATCCTTTGTCCCTTCTTTTATAGTGACCGCAGTTCCATATTTAAGTAAATTAAATCCACCTTCTTCTCTGAATATTTCATCCAGATCACTGCCTGAAATTGCAGTTACCCCCATAAGCTCCATAACGCTGGCCATTTTCTCTAATTGCCCCAGGATGAGTGCTTTTTCATTTGAGATGGCGCGTGCATTGACAAAATGTGCACTGTCCAGGTCCAACCTTGTATCAAGGATATGTTCAAATAGTTCTACGCGATTAGGAATCTGGCCCCGTTTATCATAAATTTTAATCAGCTCCTGCATAAAAAATGGCCTGGTAGCTAGTTCATGCAAATTTCTCGCAACAAGTGCATTTGAAAAGCCACTCCCATCTCCAAACTTCTTTTCCCCAATGGCATTGATCTGATGTAATTTCAGGTCCGCCAAATAAAACACGCTAAAATCCCTAAGCGTTCCGGGTTTTATATCCGTGGGCAAATCATAAAAGTTAGACCGGCACGATATAATAAAAGAAGCACTTTTATACCTTTCGGCGAATTCTAAGATATTGGTAATAGTGGCCGTAAGGATATTGGAGGGCACCTCATCCAGTCCATCCAATATAAACAAGCAGGATTCTTCCTGTAGAAATTGCCAGCCTTTAGGGAGATAATCTTCAAACAGTTCACCCTTGTAATGTTTTAACTTCTTAAAAACTGGAATATATGGCTGTTCTGTACGATGAAGATTCCGTGCCAGGGCCTTTAACTCTTCGCTCTTCCCCTGACCAGCAGCACCTAAGAGAACAATCCTTTTTTGTTCAGAAAGTATATTAATGAATGTATTCTCGCTATCAGGATTATAAAAAAAGGAATTGTTTATTTGGGAAAGCGGAACAATCTCCCTGCCGATATAAAAGGCTGGCAGTTCTCCATTGGCCTCTTCAATTAAAGAAGTATCTGTAATTACTTCTTCTGTGACAGATCCATTCTTCGATGTTATCCGTTCGTGCTTGGATTGTTCCATGGTAAGGTTAATTGTCCCTGAAACGCCAATATAGGTAAAAAATTAATTGTGGGGAGGGAGGCTGGGCACAAAACAAAAATGTCTTCCTGTATACTTCCGGGGATTTCGGGGAGGATGAAAGTAAGATCGTAAGGTTGGATAAGCAAGAGAAAGAATTACTTTTTCCCGTTGATAAGACGTTTGGCAACATCAGGATAGTTGGTGATAATACCATCTACACCCAGGGAAAGAATGCGCTGGAGGTCTGCGCGTGCATCGATGGTCCAGGGAATGAGAGTGATGCCGAGAGCCGTGATATTATCCTTACCATCCGGTGAGCGCATGGTAAAATCCATGAACTGATCATGCGAAAGCACTACCAGGCTGTCCCTGGAAATGACACAATCCATTTCCAGGGTATTTACATCCAGTTTTACAGCATTCATAAATGACAACATCGTATTGCAAGGCATCAACCCACAACCGCCCTGGTGAGCTTCCAGGTCGGTTTGTCCTTGTTTTACGAAGGGAGTGTGAGTAACTTTTTTATATGCTGCCGGCTGTACATAAGCGGCGGGGGCACTATTCACGTCTACCTTCTCTCCTTCTATGTTAATATTACCGGCAGGGATATCGATCTTGATACCGGAAACCTTGTTGGCAGTACGTTTGAATATTACCTGGCCACCGTATTGCTCTACGTTGAAGGTATCTGTTTGCTGACGGCTCAGATCTGCACTGCCTTTGCTACCGCTAACTGTAAGGATGCCATCTTTGAGGCTTACTTTCACTTCGTCCACATCATCACCGGAACCCACTTTGTAGGCGCCAACATATTCTGTCAGTTCCTCCACACGGGTACCTTCCACGTCAATGCTGGCAGCAGGGATGATCACTTTGATACCGGAGATCTGTTTGGCAGCATTACGGAGGAAGATAACCTCACCGCCATATTCGTCTACAGAGAAGGTATCAGGCTTCTGCATACTGAGATATGCGCTACCTGCGCGACCGCTGATAGTGAGTTTGTCTTCTTTCAACTCGACCGTTGAATTTTCGGCGGCATCTCCTCTACCCAATTTGTACGTACCGGGATATTCCGTCAAAGAACTTTTCTGCGCATGCACTGCAAGCGTCATGAAAAGTCCTGCAAACAATAAAACATGTTTCATAAAATGAATAATTTAAACAGGAAAATTAATCTGGTGTCATGAGTCGTGCACCATAACGGGTATGAAATAATTGTTATAAAAGTGTTACGCAAACATAAAACATGCCCCTGCACTGCTTCCGCACTGCCCCGGGATTAATCTCAGTACAGTCCTTATATAGTGTCGGCAAACCGGGAGATGCTTTGATAGTATACAAGTAAAACAATCATGTGATATAAACATTAATTTAAATAACATATATTCATACCTGAATGTTCAGGGCTGTTCGGGAAACAGCCCCAATGGGTGATTTTACGAACATAATAACCTATTTTTGCACAATTATAAAATTTCCATCATGTTTAAACATCCCTTTTCCTTTGAAGGAAGAATTGGAAGAGCAGAATATGCGATTTCCTATGGCGCTTACATTGCTCTTTATGTAATTGTTACCGTGGCCAAAGACGGCCCCGGCGCTCTTCTCGGACTTCTTTTTATTCCAGCGATCTGGATTTTGTTTGCACAAGGCGCCAAGCGCTGCCATGATCTCGGCAAAAGTGGCTGGTGGCAGATCATCCCGTTTTATTTCTTTGTGATGATATTTCAGGCGGGAGACGAGGGTGCTAATGAATACGGTTTCCCTGAATCTCATCCGAAAGATGGTACAGCCAGTTCGGTAGAAAAGGAAATCGATTCAATCGGTAAAGTTGACGTAGAATAACTTTTTACCCGGTATATATAAAAGGAGGCCATTGCAGCCTCCTTTTGTATTTTAATGATCATCACTTCCTTATGGCCTCATCCAGACTAATCTCCAGCTCCAATCTTTTCCCCGTTGTTCCGCCTTTATAACTACGTACGTTTTACTCTCCGCATTATAGTCATATCCCTTAAACAGTCCCAGGTTATGATCTCTCTTCTCGGATGGCTTCTCAAAAAGATAATCAACTGCAGGCACTTCATTTTTACCAGTCAGTTTATAACTAAATGCGTCGCAATCGTCTATTGAAGTCACCTTACCAAGTTTTTTATCATCCTGCGCTTTCCTGATATTATCCACATCATCATTAAGGAACAGGTAATTATTACCACCTGCGCTCAGATAGCCAAATGCTTCCAGCGGAGAGGCCTGTTTGTATGCCAATTCAAAGTAGGTGTACGCGTTGAAAAATGCGACAGTCCTCATCATATTTGTACGCTGATGACGCCTGGGGATCGTGTAACTAACCAGTTCTCCGATATTCTCGGTTGACAGGACACTCACAGTATAATCTTCCATATCAGTTTTGGACATATTCACCGATTGCATAATGGAAAGCTCCTCGTAAACAATAGTGAATGTGCCGTCCTCATTTGGGAAAAGGTTCTGCGGAGCTACTGATTGTTTTACACCAGCCAATACCCTGTTTCTGGCCACCTTCTCATAAGGATCCACTACTGTGGCAGAAAAGCCTTCTTTAGGAATTATTTCCAGCAACATGATCTTCTTCGAAGCAGGATTATATCTTGCCAGTGAAGAAGATGCAGGCCTTGTGGAAGTACTTAGTTTATCCATTACAAGCGAGGTATCCCCTGCCATCAACGTGCCTAATATCAATTCACATTCCCTACCGCCTGAAGTCCGGGTATTGTAGCCATAAGCCAATACTCCCAGTTTATTTTTCTCAAGAGGAGCAATACCGAGATATTCCATATACTTATACTTCTCTTCCGGCGACTTATAAGCAGCATGGCTAAGCTCTTTATTATCAGGTCCGTAGATAGAAACGAGCACGCGTTTATTCCTGTCAGGCTGAAAGCTGTTCATTGCAACTACAGCATAACCATTCCCTTCCGGCATTGCCTCTGAAAAGAAATCCGGCTCCGGAATATCGGCGAAAGCCACACCAGCCAATTTGAAATAGGAAACTTTTTCAAGTTCACCGATCTTATCTTCACCTAGTAACGCCCCGGTTTTACCATCAAGTACAAGGCGTTGCAGCACCACCTGGTGATTATCAACCGCACTTACCAGCACAACAACATTACCGTTCATATCATAAAGTCCTTTGACCTTAAAACTGCTTCCCTTACCCAGATGAGGGTGTAATTGTTTAGTAGCTTTAACAGTGAATTTGGGGCTGTATACTCTTACGGTCAATGCTTTTTTGCTTAAGCCAAGATAAAATGTATTACCATTTTTCATTAGTAATACCCTTTGTATACCTACAGATTCCTCTTCGCCAAAAACGGGGCTTTGGGACACGGTCTTTAATTGCCCATAGGAAAAAATGCCCAGTAGCAGCAGTACAGGGATAATGAACAGAGATTTCATAGTTGGAAATTGAACGGGCAAACATACAATTAATTCCTATACGTAGCTATATCATAGTTAGTATTTATTAAAGCCTTCGTGTATGAAAATTTGAACGATCGTTGAAATTAAACAAGGAATGATAACCTGGTCAATGCTCTCATAAAGCTTATTTTTCCGGATCTATTAATGCAGAAGTGATATTTTTGCAGACTAAATAAAGTATAACAGTTGGGAGACATTAGTGGAAGTAAGATCACTTATTTTTTGGATGATTCGATAGATCAAATTGTATTACCTGAACGGTTTACCTTTCCATTCTATTACGAACCACATCCGTTAACAAAAATAGCTGCTGCCGGACTACAATATTATCTGGAAACGCAGACTGACCTGGAGCATAACTTTGGACTGAATGCCAACAGTGAAGGAAATGCCATCGGAAAAATGTTTGGTGTACTGGTAGTACAGGATACCAATGGGAAACTGGGATATCTATCGGCTTTCTCAGGTAAACTGGCTGACACAAACGATCATCCGGAATTTGTTCCACCTGTCTTTGATATGCTGGTTGAGAATAGTTTTTTTCTCAAAGACGGGGAGATCATCAACGCTATTAATACCAGGATCGAGGAAATATACGCAGACGAAAGTTACCAAAATCTTGATCAGACAATAAAACAACTATCCGCCGAATCCCTGCAGGAAATTACGACACTAAAGAAACAATTAAAGAGCAATAAAGAAAGCCGGAAGATACTTCGTGAACAGCTGATGAATAGCCTGAATGAACAGGATTATGCTATTGCTGAAGCAGACCTTGTTAAACAGAGTTTGTACGATAAACATCAGCTTAAGACACTTACAAACAAATGGGAACAGCAGCTGGAGGAGATGAGAACAAGGCTGGCCCAATTTGAGGCTGATATAGAGGCGTTAAAGAATGAACGTAAAGAAAGATCCGCCGCTCTACAGCAACAACTCTTCGAACAATATGTATTCCTCAACAAAGATGGGAAAAGCAAAAGCTTACAGGAAATTTTCAGCCTGACCGCCTTTCGTAAACCACCTGCGGCAGCAGGGGAATGTGCAATACCTAAACTGTTGCAGTTTGCATTCCTGCGTGGTTACAAACCAATTGCAATGGGAGAATTCTGGTGGGGCGCTTCGCCGAAATCGGAGATCAGAAAACATAAGCATTTTTATCCCGCATGTACAGGCAAATGCAAGCCAATACTGGAACATATGCTTGAAGGAATGCTCATCGACGAAAATCCGCTTTTACATGCCCCGGAAGTGACCGGTGAACTGGAAATAATCTATAAAGACGAAAGCTTTGTTGTTGTCAATAAGCCTGCCGGATTACGTTCTGTTCCCGGAGTTACCGTCCAGGATTCAGTTTATACGAGGCTAAAACACCTAATGAAAGATACGGAGCCACTGATAGTTCACCGATTGGATATGGATACTTCAGGCTTGCTCGTAGTAGCCAAAACCCAGGAAGCACACCGGCATATCCAGCGGCAATTCCTCAAACGAACAGTGAATAAACGTTATACGGCCTTGCTTTCCAAAGTGATCGATCAATCAGAAGGGGAAATCGATCTTCCATTATGTGCCGATCTGCTTAACCGTCCCAGACAGCTGGTGTGCTTTACGTCCGGGAAAAAAAGCGTTACAAAGTGGAAAGTGGTTGAACGATATGCATCTATGACTAAGATCGATTTCTGGCCGCTTACAGGAAGAACGCACCAATTACGGATGCACTCCGCTCATGAGCTAGGCCTTAATGCACCGATAGTAGGAGATGATCTGTATGGTACAGCATCTGAAAGAATGTATCTGCATGCCGCTCATATTGAGTTTATACATCCCAGGAGTAAAGAAAAACTGAGTTTTACAGTAGAAGAAGAGTTCTAGATATATATACGGTACATATTTTAGTTTACAGTCATTGGCAATACGAAACTATTTCTTAACATACCATCACCATAATAGTGCTGATATTGCAGCATTATACCTGGTATGGATTCCGTTACGCAAACCTTTATTGATCTCATAACTGAAAAGAAGGAGGATGAAGCTTACAGGCTGTTATACAAACAGTATAACGATACTCCTCTAGTTTGGGATCCTGTAAAGAAAAAGATCACTAATAACAAACAGGCAAACAGACTATTGTCCCGTAAGATGAAACCTGAATGGGCTGTTTAATGCCTTTTTGTAACATCAAATAAAAAGGCACTGACTTTCGTCAATGCCTTTTTTGTTTCTATTGCACGCTCGTCACTGTCGCCGTTGACTTAAATTTATAGCTCTTGTTATTCTTGGGCGATTATATCGTTGAAGGAAAATCGGATAAAGATTTAGTAAGATATTCAATATTAGTAACCATAAAGATTTGAGCACTCCAAATTTGACTGCCACGAAAACGTTAAACCCGAGTACTATAAGCAAGATAATTACATGGTCTAATTCAGATTTCTTTGTTTGATGATGTAAATGCATCAACGCTTTGGTATTCTTTTCTATGGGGTTAGACTTTTTACTCAGTTTTTCCCAACCAGTCAAAACCAATAACTTTCTGAAAAAATTCACTCCGAGACGCTCGTATATTTCTCCTCTTCGCTCCCACCCTTTTTCATCGTAGTAAGGAGAAGTAAGTTGGCTCTTTAATTCCCCTGTAAAAGCAAACACACATAACATCAATAGAAAGTTCAGCGCCCATGCGAACGAGAAACCGTCCATTCTTATATAGATAACCAGGGCACAAATTGAGGCAATAGAAATTATTGCGATTAAAATTAAAAAGGCTGTTTTTCTCATTTATTATTTCGCTTTGGGTTCTCAGAGTTTATACAATTCTCAATATATAATAGGTACCGCTAGTCAAAACCGCAATTTTAAATAGGCTTTCCTCCCCTGCAACTAAGCAGGCATCAACTCACAGCCCTCTCGATTCAGCCTCGGACTTATGTAAACGATAGATTTGGGTTTGTTTCGAAGTTAGCTGTTTGATCACTCCCACTTTATCTTTCCGAAGGGCTGTTGCGAATTCTTTCTTCAAGTCACTTTTGATCTGGGATGCACCCCATAGGGCCATTTCAATAACAATTGGAATAATGGTAACACCCTTTTCGGTTAAACAATAACCAATTCTCGCCCTACCTGCCACGGGGTATTTCATAATAAAGCCTTCTTCCTCCAACATTTTCAACCTGTTAGTTAATATGTTGGTTGCAATGCCTTCCGCAGATTGAAGAAAGTCGCCGAATGTATTCTTTCCGTTTAATACAATGTCTCTGATAATGAGCAAAGTCCACTTATCCCCCAAAAACTCAAGACTAAAACTAATGGGACATTCGGACCTTTTTGTTATCTCTTTCATGTCGCTTGTAGGCTTTACTTGCAATTCGAAAGTACAAAGTTAACACTTATAATACTGTTAAATTCCAATTTTCTCATCTTTTACTTGCAAAAGAAAAGTGATAAGACATATATTTGCAATTGCAATTTGCAAGCACAAAGGCTTAATAGAAGAACAAAAATCGCCTTAAATACATACAGATGAATGACTTAGTAAAAAAAGTAGTTAACGCTCATGGCGGATTAGACAATTGGAAGAAATTCAAAAACGTAACGGCCAGATTAAAAATCGGAGGTGTAACCTGGGCATTAAAGCAAGTGCCCGGCATTATGGATAACATCAATGTCACCACTAGCACAAGGCAACAGTTTGCGTCCTTTTATCCTTTTATAGAAAAGAATTGGCATAATTCATTTGAGCCCAATAGAGTAGCTATAATCAATGAAAAAGAGGAAGTATTAGACGAGCTACTCAACCCCCGTCCTACCTTTTCCGGATACAAAACAAATACACCATGGTCAAAACTGCAGCTAACCTATTTCACGGGCTATGCCATGTGGACTTACATCAATGTTCCTTTTTGTTTTTTAGATCCTGGTTACAGTTGTGTTGAGTTAGAACCATGGGAGGAGAACAATGAAACATTCAGACGTTTACAGGTCACATTTCCCAAGGAGGTAGCCACCCATGGTCTGGTACAAACTTTTTATATAGACAAGGAGGGATTAATAAGAAGACACGATTATAATGTAGAAATTCTTAATGACGCGGCATCGGTTCACTATCTGGCAGATTATGTGGAAGTGCAGGGAATTAAATTCGCCACTAAAAGAAATGTTTACGCCAGGTTAGAAGACAATACGCCTAAACTCCCAGAACCATTGTTCATATCAATAGATATTAGTGATATAAAGCTTGATTAAACTAAGTTTCAAAGAAATTAGGATATTTACAAAAGCACCAACTTTCATCAGTGCTTTTGTAAATATGACTAATGTATTCATGTTATGTTCGGCCAACTACGGATTATATTAATTTTGGAAGAGAACTCCACCACTGCAACAATTTATTCTTCAACTGCGCAATAATATCCGGCTCACTATCAGCCTTGTTATTAGTTTCGTATTTGTCGTTTTTTATATTGTATAGCTGAACGTCTGTCCCATCACTATTCATTATTAATTTCCAGTCACCTGAGCGAACAGCAAGATTGGGGCTTTTATCTTTACCCATAGGATACCTGAACGCGATGTCATTACGACCATATTCCCAAAACATTTCCTTGTTCCTCATTGCTTGTTTCCCCAACAGTACCTTGCTTCTGTCAATTCCGTCACCCCGGTAATTTCCGGGTAACGAAACTTTACTTATTCTTGCCAGAGAAGGGATCATATCTATCGCAGTGATCATGGAAGAACTATCAACCGTTCCTGCCGGTACATGTCCAGGCCAGCACATAATGAAAGGCATACGGGTACCACCTTCATATAACGATAGTTTTGATCCTCTTAATCCAGCAGTTCTACTTCCTCTGAAACTTGGCAATGGCCCATTGTCACTGGTAAAAATTACAATTGTATTTTTTTCAATCCCCAACTTTGCCAATCCGTCGAGCAATCTTCCAATCTGGATGTCGTATTCTTTTAACACCAGCTTTAATGCAGCTTCTTCTTCCTGATTCATTGGATACTTACCTGTATATTCCGGGTCTTTTCTTGGTACCCACGGTGTATGCACATCATCAGGCCACAGATTTACAAAACATGGCTGCCCTTTGTGCCGGCTTAAAAAATCAAGTGTTTTATCTACGAAATATTTTGTGCGGTCCCACCTTTTGATGCTGTCCTTATCGGACCAAATCCAGTTTGTTGCGGTGATTAATGAATCCGGATCCGGACTTTCATAAGTGCTCGCATGTTCATCAAAACCATATTGATCGAATCCGGGTGCATTCTTTACATCTCTTCCTCCACCGAGATGCCATTTACCGAAATGGCCAGTAGCATATCCTGCATTCTTAAAAAACCGCGCTATGGATGGTGCTGAAGGATCTAGAAAGTCAGCTTGCTGAGCATTCTTGTTGTGTTTCCTATTATCAAGATAAGTGGAAAAATTCCATCTCGCAGGATACATACCAGTGAGTAGGCCAGCTCTTGAAGGAGAACAAATAGGAGCCGCACTATAATACTGCGTAAACTTCCTGCCGTCTTTCGCTAGTCTGTCAATATTTGGAGTGGGCGTCAGTTGTCCTCCGAAACAGCCGATATCACTAAAGCCCATATCATCCGTGAGGATAAAAATTATATTTGGGGCTGTACGGGTCTGGCAATGGGCGGGTAATTCCCATCCGAATATAGCTATCGTTACAATGGTTGATACAAGTAAGGTGTTTAATTTCCGTTTATATGGCATCCTGATCTTGTTTTGACAGTTTATGGATTATAACAAACTCGACTGAACTGTTATCTAACAGTAAGATATATCTTTCTTTCAGGAGATTTAAACTAAAATTTATGGACATGCCTCTTACCCCCAAGCAAATTGCCCAAATATTTTGCAAGTGGTAGTATCGCTTCATTTCACAAACCTTCTGGTTGCCCTGATGAAATTGTAAATGCAATATGAAGCTATGATCCGCATCAAGAAATCAATGAGCAGTCCCGCATTAATATCCATCGTATCATAACGGCGTAATGGGTTTAAAAAATTGCAAAAGTGACCGATAGTTGTGGAAATACTCTGCCAGCTGAAATTAAAATGGAGCCCTGATTGAAAATCTTTTAAAAAACCTGAGATAAGCATTATTGGAAACAAAATAGACCCAGCAATAAGTAGTATTAGCAAAGGGGCTTTAAAGCTTTGTCCATAATTACTACTCCATGAGCTAAACCATAGAATAATCGATGTTTGCCTTTCCCACCGCCATTTACCATATCTATTTTTATCGGAAAAAGTGGATCGCTTTTTCTTAAGATATCGCCTGTAAATATTCATTTCAAGACTGTGAAATCTATGTTCCAGAAAAGAGTCACCTTGTTTTGAATAAGAATACTTTAATTGCCTAAACATTTCTTTTCGATCTAATAACACGGCTGGATCAGCGCCATCCATCACCAAATCAAAATTATCCTTCCATATAATGTTCACAAACGTACAGTCTATGAGGTAGCTGTTTCGAATTTGAAGTCGTCCCACCTTGTTCATAGGAATGCCAAAAAAATCTGCTTTTGCGAGATTTGAATTCGTTATAAAAATGGACGAAATTTCTTGCTCATTGGTTATAGGTAAAAAATCGAAGAATCGTGCTTTCCCATTATTAAATAAGTTATCCATTCCAAAATGAGTGAATTCAATATTTTTCAAAGAAAAGTCTGTGTCCTTTTGAATTGTTCCCAACAATTTAGTACGGGTTATTTTCAACTTACTTATTGATATATTCCCTGCAATATCATGAAAGATGATGATAAGATTATTTATGGAGAATAGTTCTGAAGTTCCGTAACTGGTAATTGATAAATCTTTAAATTTCCCACCCGAAATTTGCAGAGCTTTACAGTGCATAGAAATAACCACTCGTTCAAAATTACCGCTTTGCACCTGTAACGTGCCTCTTATGTTACCTCCATTAAGATTAATGTTCTTTTTAAAATCTCCTCCCTTAAAAACTACCTTATTCTCGAAAATACAGTTATTAAACTCAATATAACTGTCAAAACTACCTTAGAATATTACCTCATCCGAGAATATACAATTCCTAAATGAGATTCTAAAAATAGTTGATGACGTGAGGTTATTTACAAACAATTTCCCAATATAATAAATACCTTCCGAATTGATTTCTGTAAAATCCTGTTTCTGGAATTCGTGTGTTTCTAAATAATCTATCCAATCCTCAACTACAACATCAGTATATTCAGCGCCATTAATTTCACGTTTAGGCATAAATAGGTTTTAATATCACAATTTACTCATTTTGGATATCCTGCTCCGTATTTTGTATATCCCTTAAGAAATAGAATTGATCTCCTGCTTCCGGATCAATAATCTCCATGTGCACCAAGTCCCTATCATAAACTGCTTTAAGTTCTGAGGTATAGTTTCTAACCCAACTTTACCAACTATCTGATTTGAGAATAAATCAATATCGATTGACCTACGATGATTGAATCGAAGTGCCAGGCTTGTACCTCCCGCCAATGCAAATGCAGAAAGACCTGGTAAAGATTGAAGTTCAACAATGGCATCTACAAGCTCTTGTGAAAGGGCTCGTTCAAATTGATCACCTAACATATATTAATTGGAATATCTGCGGAATACGGGTATATGGTATCTGAGGGCAACCATTTCACAAACCTTATTACTAATCCGCTCTTTGGTTGTTCTGAGCGTATCAATAATCTCATCGTTTGAATAAATCAACTCTAATTTTTCGATGTCCTGAACGAAAGATAGTTCATCTGTCATAAAGAGAGCTCTGGGAACAATTAAATCCTGATCTCTCTCAGCATCCAATAGCTCCATCTTTACATCCCAAAACAAGTGTTTGGGAAAAACAGAGGATATTTTAATAGACTTATTCACACAATGAAGTTACTAAATAAGCCCAAAACAAAAAAGGCACCGCTTCCGCGATGCCTTTAATTCTTTCCGAGCGTCAAGCTTTCTGTACCCAGGACGGGAAATTCTTAGAACACTTGGAGGCATTTCTACAGCTTTTATTGGAGATTTCTGTTAATTAATAAGCTAAATTGTATGTTCATAATTGTAAATGCACAATCATAATTAATTGATGAACAATATTTTATTGTTAATTGTCACCGTTTTTTTAGATTTGTATTTATCGTTTATATCACACATTTAAACAATGGAGGTTTTACCCAAAGATTACCAACAACTAATAACAGGTATTGGACTGCTTCTTTCTGCTGGTAGAGAGAAGGCGGCTATGCAGGTGAATTCTATATTAGTGCAAACCTATTGGCAAATAGGCCATTATATAGTTGAATATGAACAAAAAGGAAACGAAAAGGCCGAGTATGGAAGTCAATTGTTTGATCGTCTATCGAAAGACTTAACTGTAGCCTATGGCAAGGGCTTTGGAAGGTCTAATTTATTCTATATGAGAAAGTTATATCTTTCTTTCCAAAAGAGTGGGACACTGTCCCATAAATTGACTTGGAGCCATTACTATGAAATATTAAAGTCAGATTCTGATCTGGAAATCAGTTTCTATACTAAGCAGTGTGAAAAAGAAAAATGGAGCGTGCGAGAATTAAAGCGACAAATGAAAAGCTTGCTGTTTCATCGATTGGCTCTTAGCACAGACAAGGAAGGTGTTTTAAAGCTTGCTAATAGTGGTCATGAAGTACACCAACCGGAAGATCTGCTGAAGGACCCCTTTGTCCTTGAGTTTTTAAATATACCAGAACGACAATTGTATTTGGAAGGAGAATTAGAGGAAAAGCTTATTAATAACCTCCAGCAATTTTTACTGGAGTTAGGTAAGGGATTTGCGTTCATAGGTAGGCAGTATCGTATGACCATAGGCGGTAGGCATTTTAAAGTGGACCTACTGTTCTACCATCGTATTCTTAAGTGTTTCGTCTTAATAGATTTAAAACGTGGAGAAATAGATCATAATGATGTTGGTCAGATGAATCTGTATTTGAACTATTTCAAAAAGGAAGAAGCTACTGAGGGAGATAATGAACCAGTGGGTATTCTTTTAGGGGCATATAAAGATCATATCTTGGTTGAATATGCAACAGCAAGTATTACAAACAAAGTATTGTTAGCAAAATATCAATTGTATTTACCTGATAAAGTTCAATTGGAGAATGCACTGAATAAATTATTGGAGAGAAAATAAACGCGGTTTAAATCTCCAGAAAGCAAACAAAAAAGCCTCTCAAGTTTACACTTGAAAGGCTTTTATAATTCGTACCCAGGAACGGAGTTGAACCGTCACTCCCCTTGCGGAGAACAGGATTTTAAGTCCGGCGTGTCTACCAATTCCACCACCTGGGTATCCCGTAAACAAAAAATCCAAACTGCCTGGCAATTTGGAAGCTTTGTACTGAGCGGAAGACCGGGCTCGAACCGGCCACCCCGACCTTGGCAAGGTCGTGCTCTACCAAATGAGCTACTTCCGCTTGTATCTAAGAACTTTTCCCGCTGATCAAACCCGTTGTTTTTTCGTTGGGATTGCAAAGATAGGATTTGTTTTTAAATAACCAACGAACCATCCATTTTTTTTCAAATTTATTTTTAATCGCAAATGTAGCAGACCGG
The DNA here is from genome assembly GCF_003182155.1 of Chitinophaga sp. S165. GTDB lineage: Bacteria > Bacteroidota > Bacteroidia > Chitinophagales > Chitinophagaceae > Chitinophaga. The sequence goes on along the minus strand of NZ_QGTG01000006.1, from coordinate 143,480 downwards.
AAAACAGAAGCATACAGGCTTCCTCGGAACAAGGAAGCCTGTAAAAAACTACTTAATATTCGCAGTCAGGAACCTGTCAATCAGCGAAGCGATCTGCGTACCTTCTTCCTCCAAAGCGAAGTGACCGGTATCCAGGATATGCAACTCGGCATTCGGAAGGTCTTTAAGATACGCCTTTGCCCCGCTTGGAGGGAAGATCTGATCATTGCCTCCCCAGGTGATCAGGGTCGGAGGCTGATAGGTACGAAAGAATTCCTGCCATCCAGGATAACGCTCCAGGTTCGTTCTGTAGGAATAAAACAATGCCACCTGTATATCAGCGTTACCAGGGCGATCAAGTTTACTTTGATCAAGCGTCCAGGTGTCCGGACTGATCTTACTTGCATCCCTCGTACCGGTCAGATACTGCCATTTGGTGAAATCAAATGAAGCGGCCGCCGCCACCGCGTTTCTCTTTTCTTCATTCTCAGGATCAGCCCAGAATGCCTTTATCGGCTCCCAGAAAGGCGACAACCCTTCTTCATATGCATTACCATTCTGCACGAGTAATGCCTCTACCCTTTCAGGATGCCTGGTGGCAATACGGTAGCCCACAGGAGCGCCATAATCCATCACATAAAGACTGTATTTCTTCAAACCTATTGCCGTAATGAACTGGTCTACGATGTCGGCCAGATGATCAAAAGTATATTCAAACTCATCCACCAACGGCATGCTGCTATTACCGAAACCGGGATAGTCTGGCGCTACCAGGTGGTATTTATCCCCCAATGCGATCATCAGATTCCGGAACATAAAGGAAGAAGTCGGGAAACCGTGTAACAGTAATATCGTTGGTTTGTCTACTGTTCCTGCTTCACGATAAAAGATCTCTTGTCCTTCAATGGTCAGTGTTTTATACTGCACCTGGTTTATATCAATGCCCCTGGTAACTGGCAATGTTGCTGTTGATTGTGTCATTTGTGATAGATTTAAATTGTTTGTGATATTATGTACTAATCAGTACAAAAAGGAGTAAAAAAATTTTAGTTAAGCACTTGCAGACTCATTTCGAGTACTTCCCTGAGATACTGATCTCCCGGGTTGCTTCTTCTCGTTACATTAACACCATTCCAGAGATTGATCAGGTATTTTCCCAACACCTCAGATGTCGTCTTATTCTTCATTTTCTTCTGTTCCTGTGCTTTTCTGATCACGGAAGTGAAAATATCTTCCATGCCCGAAAGTAAACCCGCAGCGATCGATCTGGTATCTGCCTCTCCGTCAGATAATTGGACCAATGCATTCCCTATATAACATCCTTTCATCTGTTTACTCTTAGGGTCGTCTGCAAGCGCCATGAAAAAGTTTTTGATCAGCTGAATAGGATCTTCGCTAACCGATATGTCGTATAAAAATTGCTTATTAAAACGCTCAGAGTACTGCCTTAATGATTTCTCATACAACTCCTTCTTCCCCCCTTTAAAGGCCAGATAAAAGCTTCCTTTACCGATTCCCATCGCCTCCAGCAACTCATCAGCAGAAGCCGTCTCATATCCCTTCGTCCAGAATACATTTACTGCCTTGTCTACCACTTCCTGCTCGTCAAATATTTTCGGTCTCCCTGCCATTTTTACTATCTTTTACAAGACGAAGATACACACTGTACTGATTAGTACAAAATAAAAAGGCTTTTTATTTTACAAAGAAATTCCGTACTTATTAATTCAATGGTAATGCCTCTGTTTCGGCAATCAGCCTGGCAAAGATCTCGGCTGAAGAACGGACCTCTCCTCCTCCGGAGGCCTGGCCGGCCCAAAGATTGGTAAACTCTTTTCTGTCTGCCTGCTGCGCCTTACTTCTCAATCCGGCAGTCAGCACGTTCTGTATAGGGTATGGCGGAATGTTCAAACCAGATTCTTCTATTGCATCCATGAACTGATTTCTCAACCCTCTTGCCCAACGGCCGGAAAAAGCCCGGGTAACGGCACTATCTGTTACCTGCGCCCGTTGTAAAGCTGTTTTATAGGAAGGAATAGCCAGGCTCTCATTACTCGTTATAAAGGCCGTTCCTATCTGTACTGCTTGCGCCCCCAGCTGGAATGCTGCCTTTATCGTAATACCGTCCTTAATGCCCCCTGCTGCAATAACAGGTTTGCCAATACGGCTGATCATCTCCGGTACCAATACAAATGTGCCCACCTGCGGCAATGGTTCATCATCCAGGAAACTGCCCCTGTGTCCTCCCGCTTCTATTCCCTGTGCTACAACAGCATCTGCTCCTGCCTTCTCCAACATAACAGCTTCTCTGACCGAGGTGGCTGTTCCTATCAGTGTAATACCATGCTGTTTGAAAACAGCTATACTATCATCATCAGGGATACCAAACGTGAAACTGACCATCGGAATATTCTCACTGGTCAATACCTCAACCTGCTCGCGATAGCTGTAAAAACGTAACGTATCTAACGATTGCCGCTCAAATACCAGTTGGTTCTCTTCACTAAACTTCTCCAGGAAATCCTGCATAGCTTCTGCATCCTCCCGGCTGTATTCAGGAACATCATTCGTAAATAGGTTTACCGCGAAAGGTTTTTCGGTTAATGATTTTGTCTTACGGATAAGCTCCCTCGTTCTGTCAGGCGATAATCCACCAACCGGAAGGGAACCTAGTCCGCCACGTTCTGCCACAGCGGCTACCATTTCAGGTGTTGTTACACCTAACATCGGGGCCTGGATAACAGGATAAGTGATCTTCAGCAATGCTGCTAATTCATTTTTCCATTCCATAAATAGTCTTTTTTGGGTACCTACAAAAGTACGTCAAAACAAAAGGCGGATATCATATAACTGATATCCGCCCGGGTCGTCGATTGTTCCGTGTGCTATAACTTCTTTTCCTCCCTGTAAAGCACCATACCCGCATGATAAAGTACCCCATCCCTGAAATCGCCGTCTGCTGTAAAACCTGTATCATCTTTGTAATCGATATGGTCTCCGGTGAGCTTATAACTTCCCTGATATGCGCTCTTCCTGTTACCTCTCGCTTCATCATATCGCCCTCCCGGCAGCAACTCATGACGAATGTACCCATCAGCAGTTACCCACATTCCTATATACTTGTCATTATTTTCCATCGTACCCGTTTTTTTAAGTGCAAAATGTATTAACTCAGTAACATAATTTCTTAGCAGATCATACTTATACAGATAGTCAGAAGACAGCTCCTCCCGCATCCGGCTAAAGATCCCGCTTACTATGATGTCCTGCTTCCCCGTCAGCATATACACCGGATCTTTCCCTGTCCTGAACATCGGCAGCTTATTGATCTTATCCTTCATCTTCTGCGAAAAAAATGTCCCTTTGAAAATGCACAGGAAGCCCGTTTGCTCATCTTCCCATGTATAGGGTATTTTCGGATTGAAAAAGATCAATGTCACTACTGCCCCTTTTATCAGGGCTATCTTGTAGAAGTCGTCCTGATTATATTTATCATGCATCCACCCTGGTTGAACAATATCTTCCAGTCTCAGAATATCAAAACAGCTCACCTCTTTCTCCTCAATATTGCCCATAATGCCAATCATTATTGTAGATAAATACTGTCTTTACACAGATAATTCTACTGCCCTGTATGCAGATGGTGTAGTGGCTACCAGCTTCCTGAAAAACTTATTGAAATGTGCCGGCTCATCGAACCCAAGACAATAACTTATTTCAGAAATATTCCAGTCCGTATGTTTCAGCAATGTTTTTGCTTCACTTACCAGCCGGTCGAAAATATGTTCAGTAGTAGTGCGGCCTGTAGTATCCTTGATTGCCCTGTTCAGGTGATTCACATGAATAGATAACTGCCTGGCAAAGTCATTGGCAGAACGCAACTCAAAACGCTGATCGGAAGATTCGATAGGAAACTGTCGTTCCAACAGTTCAGTAAATACAGAAGTGATACGTGATTTTGCATCGCTATGATGATATAGCTTCTCTGAAGGAGACAACTTTAACGCATAATGGATAATCTCCGTTACATAGTTTGTTAACAGGTCAAACCTGTAAACATAATCAGACCCGATCTCTTCCATCATTTTCTCAAAAATGGCACTTACCTCATCATCCTGCTTTTCATTCAGAAAATACATAGGCTTACCTCCCGGTGCGAACATGGGGAAATCGTTAATACTACCACGCATTCTTTCAGAAAAAAAACCTTCCTTAAATATGCAATAAAACCCCGTAGGGTCCTCAGATAATGGATGCCAGGTATATGGTACCTTCGGGTTGAAGAATGTCAATGTAGTACCAGATACTTCAATACTCTTATCTGCATAATGACAAAAACCGCGTCCGCGTGAAAGTGATATTTTATAAAATGCCTTGCGGCTATAACTTGGTGCATTTTCTCCCAGATTATCTTCCAAGGTGAATACATTAAAATGCCCCACTTCCCGTTTCAGACCGGCAGGCACCTCCTTGATCTTGTATTGGTAAAATTCTTCTAACGTTAATGTCTGCATGAGTCATACATTGTTACTTAACAAATGATCTCTACGATAAGGGTAATTCCATGCTAAAACCTATATCCTGTTAATTTCAATACAAAATTAACGCCCTCCTTCCTCTTGGCTGTTACGCCAAACAAACCGATGCTTATAAAATTCAAACAATCGCCCGAAGGTCACCAGGGAATAACAAGAACCGGGTTTTCCTTGCCTACCCCCTATCCTACTTTTACAGAAAAAAGAATGAAGACCATAACAGAACGCTTACAGGGGAAAGACTGGCAACAAGTGACAGATCATATGCATGAGCAGGGATATGCCATCGTCCGCGAGGTGCTTACTCATAAAGAATGCAACGAGCTCATTGCTTCATATGATGCAGACAGTACTTACCGTAAAACGATTTCGATGGAACGCTATCGTTTTGGTGCAGGAGAATACAAATACTTTCAATATCCCCTACCAGATCTTATCACACAAATAAGGGAAACTGTATATAGCCATCTGGCGCCTATCGCAAATAAATGGATGGAAGTACTGCAAATAGAACAAAAGTTCCCCGCTACACACGAAGCTTTAAAACTGCATTGCCGGGAAAGAGGGCAGGATAAGCCGACCATCCTGATATTAAAGTATGGCCGCGGAGGATTTAATACACTGCATCAGGACCTGTACGGCGACGTGTGGTTTCCTATGCAGGCCGTACTGTTCCTTAACGAACCAGGAGAAGATTACACAGGTGGAGAATTTGTATTGACAGAGCAGATCCCCCGGGCACAATCCAAAGCAAATGTATTACAACCCCGTAGGGGCGATATGCTGTTATTTACGACCAATTTCAGACCAGCAAAAGGCGGCAGGGGGTATTACCGGGTAAACATGAAACATGGGGTGAGCCCACTCCATAGCGGCCAACGGCATACATTGGGCATCATTTTCCATGATGCATTGAGCTAATATCCACTACACACTTTTACACCAATTACGAAAATAAGTACAACTATCAGCCGGTCAATGTTGTTGAAATTTGTATCGTCAATTACGAACAAACAACGACATACTATGACAACGATAAAAGAAACAATGGAGGCACTGGTATTAGAAGCATATAACAGCCCATTTGTACGTAAAACAATAGACAGGCCTGCACCCAAAGAAGGAGAAGTACTCGTGAAGATCATGGCAAGCGGTGTTAATCCGCTTGATACCAAAATATGGAACGGTAAAGCAGGACATGCCCAACAACCCTTACCGGCCATTCTCGGACTTGATATGGCAGGAGTAGTAACAGCTGTCGGAAATGGCGTAACCAACTTCAAACCTGGTGATGAGGTATATGGCCTCACAGGCGGCGTAGCCGGTTTACAAGGCTCTCTCGCAGAATATGCAGCTGTAGACGCCAAACTATTAGCGCTTAAACCCGCTAATCTCACCATGCGCGAAGCAGCAGCTATCCCCCTTGTATTCATTACCGCCTGGGAAGGATTGGTTGACAGAGCACATGTACATCGTGGACAGAAAGTACTTGTACAGGCAGGCGCCGGTGGTGTAGGACACATGGCCGTTCAGATAGCAAAGTCCTTCGGTGCGGAGGTATTCGCTACTGTGTCGCCATCCAAACAGGAGATCGTAAAAGCATATGGGGCTACGCCTATTGATTACACAACTACCACCGTTGCGGAATATGTTGAAAAGCATACCGCAGGTATTGGTTTTGATATCGCATACGATACGTTAGGTGGTGCTACATTGGATGCATCTTTTACTGCCGTCAGGAACTATGAAGGACATGTGCTCAGTGCCCTGGGATGGGGCTCACACAGTCTGGCGCCACTGTCTTTCAGAGGTGCTACCTATTCCGGCGTGTTCACACTGCTTCCTATGTTGAGTGGTCAATACAGGGAACATCACGGAGAGATATTACGGGAAGCTACCAAGCTGATAGAAGCCGGATTGGTAAAACCATTAATGGATAACAGAGAATTTACCCTGGATAATGTATTGGATGCCTATACTGCTATTGAACAACAAACGGCTGTGGGTAAACTGGTGATAAGCGTACAATAAAAACTATCATAATGAATAATGCCGCGAAAACAATATTCGCGGCATTATCATTACTAACATTGATTACTATATTTCCACTACGATATTACCTGTTGCACTGCGATTCACAATAAGTGTATGTGCCTGTTCTGCAGTTTTCAGATGAAAGTGACGGGGATCCAGCAGCGGCAATATCTGTCCGGCTTCTGCCATCCTGGTCGCCTCTCTTAAAATTGCACTGTGATGTTCTCTGCCATTGCCTGTTAAAATAGGCAACAGCGTGAACACGCCTGAATAGGTAGCACCTTTTGATGTCAATGGCGCCAGACTATGAGAGCCCCAACCAAGAGAACTGATCACATGTCCGTCATTAGGTTTTACTGCCTCGAAAGAAGCATCCAGCGTTGCACCGCCTACGGTGTCAAAAACAATATCAAAGCCTGCTCCACGTGTGTACTTATTCACATACTCCTCCACACCAGCTTCATCATCGATATATGTGGCGCCTAACCATTCGATAACCGCCTTTTTACCATCGGTATCTGTGGCATATACATCGGCGCCCAATGCACATGCGATCTGTATAGCCATTTGACCAACCCCACCAGAGCCTCCGTGTATAAGAACTTTCTGTCCGGCAAATACTTTTGCCTTATCTACCAATCCTTCCCATGCAGTAATAAATCCTAATGGAATAGCTGCTGCCTCACGCATCGTGAGATTCACCGGTTTCCGGGTTATAAGCTCTGCGTCCACTGCCACATACTCTGCCAGGGCGCCCTGCATTCCTGCCACTCCGCCGGTCATACCATATACCTTGTCGCCCGGAACAAAGCCTGTCACACCCTCTCCTACTTCTACCACGATGCCAGCCATTTCAATGCCTAAAATAGCCGGTAATGGTTGCTTTACATGTTCTGCCTGTCCTGCTCTGATCTTTGCATCCAGTGGATTTAAGCCACTGGCTTTTACTCTTACCAATACTTCACCCTGATCTGGCCGGGGCCTGCTTATTTCCCTGTAGACAAAGGGATCCCCATAATTTTCCAGAATGAGTGCATGCATGTGTTCACTTTTCATAGCTAAGCCGGTTAATCTTTTTACTAATCTGTTGTTTATAAATTCAAATACGCGATACGACATCCGTCAGCTGCTATTGTTAAACAGTATTAAGTGTCAAACAGTTGAAAGAAACTGCAGATGCCATGGATCCCCCTCTATACTAAAAGTGTTCCATTCATTAAACGATTGATTAGCAAATGATTAACAAAATGACAGGATGGCACTGCAACTATATTTCGTGATTTCGCAGTGCATTTACGATATGTAACTTATAGAAAAGATCATTATCTTACTTTCATGAAACGCCTGTTACTCTCCTTACTGGTGGTAAGTACCACCACAATGCTTTTCGCACAATCAAAGACCACTAAAAACGCTACCTACTTTCCTGCAAAAGATACCTGGCAGCATCGTGCTCCTGCCGACCTGGGACTGGACGCTGAAAAACTGGCAGCTGCCATACAATTTGCAAAGAACAACGAGACGAAGGCATCCCGCAATATGGAAATTGCACAGGCCCTGAGTTTCGGCAAAGAGCCTTTCAGCAGCGGTATCGGGCCTTTCTCCACAAGGGGGGATGCTACCGGCGTAATTGTATACAAAGGTTATATCGTAGCAGAATGGGGCGAACCAAACAGGGTGGACATGACACACAGTGTCACCAAAAGCTTTCTCTCTATGGTTGTAGGACTGGCGGTCGATAAAGGCCTAATTCACAATGTACAGGACACAGTGTCACATTATATCGCTCCTATTGAAATATATAATCCGGCTGCTATCGGCCCGGGAGCAGAACAACTGGGACAGCCGCAGTTACTGTATCCATTCGCTGGTGCGCATAACACCTCACTGACATGGGATGTTATGTTAAGGCAAACGAGCGACTGGGAAGGCACGTTATGGGGCAAGCCTGACTGGGCTGACAGACCGGAAGGAAATGCGTCCGAATGGATGACCCGTAAACGCAACACTCCAGGTACGGTATGGAAATATAATGATGTGAGAGTAAATGCCCTGGCACTCGCAGCTACCAGCGTATGGCGCAAACCATTGCCACAGGTACTGAAAACAAATATCATGGACGAGATCGGGGCTTCCGACACCTGGAGATGGAATGGGTACCGTAATTCATGGATAGTATTGGATGGCGCGCCTGTACAATCCGTCAGCGGTGGCGGACATTGGGGTGGCGGTATGTTTATCCATGCCTATGATATGGCCCGTTTTGGCCTGCTAACATTGCATAGAGGTAACTGGAACGGAAAACAGCTCATTTCCGAACAATGGGTAAAACAATCCCTCACCCCTACCAAAGCAAAACCAACTTATGGATACATGAACTGGTTCCTGAATACCGGAAAAGAGTTACTTCCAAGCGCTCCCGCAGATGCATTTGTACATATCGGTAATGGTACAAATCTCATCTACGTAGACCCTGGTCATGATCTTGTTGCTGTAGTAAGATGGATAGAAAATAAATCCATGGATGACATGGTAAGACATATCCTTGCCGCTATCAGGCAGTAAACACCATCAGGCATTTACTGTTTCCAGCGCCGACAGCTTACGCATGCAGATACGGGCAACCCTGAAGTTGCGCCATTGCTGGCTGTTGCAATCCAGCGGAGAGATATTTCCAATGAATGATTCCAGTCGCTCAAAATATAGCTTGCTGTTTTCATTGTTCTCTGCAAAAGCCAGTATGATAGCTTCTACTTCTGTATCGTTAACGGCCTGTTTCAGTTGTTCGAGTACTAATAACGCCTGTTCACTAATTCTCATTTGTACAGTTTTTGTTTCCTGGCTCCCTTATCCTGCTAAAGCAGAAAAGTATCATTTTGCTGTATGCCGGCGCAAATATACCTTCTAGACTTTAACCTACCAACACATTAAAGAGAAGCTACATATATTCATCAAAAACATTATATTTGCTTAGAACACCAATCTATACTTTATGAAGACCATATTTTTCTTACCTGTTCTCCTGATCAGCTTATGGTGCAATGCCCAGGATGGACTCTACCCCTACGCTGAAAAAAACAAATGGGGCCTCACTAATAAAAATCGTAAGGTTATAATTGAACCTCAATTTGACAGTATCCACCTGTTTGAAGGTGAATATGCCAGGGTTGAGAGTAATAAGAAAGTTGGACTGATCCATACCTCCGGCAGAATTGTATATCCCTGCTCCTATGCGGATATCCCTTTTGTGTCACCAAATGGTATGGCTATCGCCAAAGTAATGAAGGGTTATATCCTCCTTGATCCATCAACCGGTAAACAAAAAGGAACACTTGTATTCGAGTTACCTGGTATGATGCCGATGTCAAAAACAGCTAACCTGCTGATCGCTAAGAAAGAAGGTGAAGTGGGCATTGTAAACATGACCACAGGTGAACCGGTTTCTAAAAAATTCCCGTACGATGATGCTGAGTTCTTTGATGAGAAAACATTGAAAGACTATGTGATCGTTAATAAAGACGACAAATACGGTGTAGTGGAAGCGCTGACCGGCAGAGAGATCATCCCCATAACATATAGCGAAATCAAAGGTGCGTCCGACGGTACACAAGACCTGATCAAAGCTACTACCGACGATGAACGTGTAGTTTATTTCGATGCTACCGGTAAACCTGCATCTGCTGCTATAGCGAAAGCTGCGAAAAAGGTAGAAGACGACATGGATAAAAAATCATCCGGAGCAGCACTGAAAGACGATTCCAAAAAAGACCTGCACATCTATAAACTGGCCAATGAAAAGTGGAGGATCACACTGGAAGAACGTTTGTTTCAGAAGCCAAAGGTACTTGACAGCATAGACATTAACGGTTATACGCTGCTGGAATATATGTCCTATCACGCTTACCTGAACAAATATCCCGGTAAGATCAAAGCTGTAAAAAATGGGAAAGCAGGTGTGATCGATATGAAAGGTAATGTACTCATCCCGCTGATCTATGATGATGTGGCTTACAGAGAAGACAACATCGGGCACTATGCTTATGTGGAAACCAAAGTTGGAAACAGGGTCGGTGTAATTCCGGCTGAATCAATGGTTGAACTTAAAAAACCGGTACTGGCGCAGGTGATCGATGAAGATGTAAACCGCCAGGCATTGCTTGTACAAATAGCAAGCGGTAACCGGGGCTATATGGATAAAAAAACAGGTGAGGTCTATATTCCCGGATACAAAGAATAATTGATCGCGACAAGCGTCAGTAAAAGCCGTCCCAGATGGGGCGGCTTTTACTTTTTAATACAAGAAGCTATGCTTACCAGGAGGCCTGATAAGGGTTCGTAAGTCCGCCAGATATAACCCTTATTTTTACAGTAACCTGTATATAACCCCTATATAAGCCGTATATAACCCGTATCTTTTAGATATGGGTTATATACGGCTTATATAGGGGTTATATACGGGTTATATACGGGTTATCTCTGTCAAAGCGCTATAGTAGCGCCTTTACAAAGACACTACAATAACTTAGTTATGTATACCTTTGATAACAAGTCTATTTCACTATAAGTAATGATACTATACGAACGTTCTGGACCGGATGTTGGCCTAAAATGGCATTAATGAGGTTAGTCTTCCAGTAGCGCTTTTACCAGCGCCTTCCATTGCAACTTTGAGATACCTATTGCCCCGCCGGCGCCTATTACTGCATTACGGATCTTGTCCACCGTATCGTTCGCCTCCGTATTAGGCACTTCATTCCTTCCATATACAGTAGCCGTGATCACATCTTCATCTCTGGTGATCACGAATGAACTGGTAGCCTCTTCCCGCAGGAAGTGTGCAGTACCTGCATGTTTCTGCTGAGGATGTCCTGACGGTCTCGCTCTCAAAAAAAATACCTGCTGGCTGTCATTCAGCTTCACTTCTTCTATCTGTTCTATCAACACCCAATCGTACCCCTTGCCAACACTGTTACCCGGACCAGGTATATCTATACGAATGTATAATCCGGCGCTGGCAGGATCTGGTACTTCTTCCCCTAATTTATCCACCAATTGGAATTCTGAAGATAAAGCTCCACATAATTTTCCCCATTCGTTAATATTCTGCAGCCTGGTGACAGCACGCTCAAAAATTGCAACAGCAGCCTGTTCATTGCCGGCCTGCCTTTCCGCGGACGTTTCCGTTTCCTCTCCTGTGTACTGCACCGGGATAAACGGTGCTGATATATGATCTGGCATACAATTGATTTAGATATACTACCTGTTAAAATTTTATGCCAGAACAAACGCTACTGATATGGACAATCAAACACCCGTTATTCTAACGATCAATTGTGGCTCTTCCAGTCTTAAATTTGCGCTTTTCGACATGTCATCTGTTGAGCTGATCAGTAAAGGCAGCGTTCAGGATATTGGTGGAGAAAGCAGTATCCGCCTGATCGACCCTATGGGCCATGAGGAACGTGTTACACAACCGGTAGCCGGCCTTGATGCAGCCATCCAGCTATTAATACAATTGCTGAAGGATAGTTTCAGCCCTTATACAATTGATGTGATCGGACATAGAATTGTTCAGGGTGGTGCAGCGCATTTTATGCCTGAACTGATCACACCGGAACTGCTGCAGACTTTCGAAACATTGATCCCATTAGCACCCGGTCATTTACCTGCAGAAATAACTGCGATCAGGGCCTTTGAAACAGCCTATCCTGGTATTCCGCAAGTAGCTTGTTTCGATACAGCTTTTCATAAAGATATGCCGTTCACCGCCAGATACTTCGCCATTCCGCGGCATCTCTGGGATGACGGGGTAATCAGATATGGGTTTCATGGCCTTTCGTATGAGTACATTTTTCAACAACTACAGCAATTCGCACCACAGGAAGCAAGCGGTAAGATCGTTATTGCTCATCTTGGCAACGGAGCCAGTATGGCCGTTATACGAAACGGTAAAAGCCTGGATACGACTATGGGACTGACGCCCACCGGCGGACTGGTCATGAGTACCCGATCAGGTGATCTTGATCCCGGAGTGATCCTCTACTTACTGAAAGAAAAACATTTCATCAGTGAAAGAGCATTGAATGAATTACTCAACAAACAATCAGGTTTGAAAGGTATTTCCGGAAGTGCATCAGATATACAGACACTGCTTGAACAGGAATCCACCGACCATAAAGCTGCTGAAGCGATACAATTGTTCTGCTATCAGGCAAAGAAATACATCGGTGCATTAACGGCAGCGGCAGGTGGTATAGATACTTTGATTTTTACTGGCGGTATCGGGCTCCATGCACCTGTTATAAGAGAACGCATATGTGAGGGTCTTGAATACCTGGGCATCAGCATACAAGCCTCGCTGAATAACAATAATGACGATATCATCTCTCCTTCCGGCAGCAGGGTCACCGTTCGCGTAATGGCGACCAACGAAGAACTTATCATCGCCCAACATACGCAGCAATGTCTGCAGTCACATTAAACCACACAACATGACGACACTCACACAGGAACAAATAAAAAACATACACGCCTATTGGGAAGCCGCTAACTACCTCGCTGCTGCCCAGATCTATTTACAGGCCAATCCGCTGCTGAAAGAGCCGTTAACACCCGATCATATTAAACCTCGCCTGCTGGGTCACTGGGGTACCTCTCCGGGCCTCAATTTCATCTATGTGCATCTAAACCGCCTGATCAGGGATACGGATGCCGACATACTATTTGTATGCGGCCCCGGACATGGTGCTCCGGCCGTATTGGCCAACACTTATCTCGAAGGTTCCTATACGGAGACTTATCCAGACATTACGCAGGATGAGAAAGGTATGATGCACTTTCTCCGCCAGTTCTCCACACCCGGCGGTATTCCCAGCCATGTCAGCGCTCATACGCCAGGCTCCATCCATGAGGGCGGAGAACTAGGTTATTCACTCGCCCATGCCGCAGGTGCAGTATTAGACAATCCCGAACTGATTGCAGCTTGTGTGGTCGGTGATGGAGAAGCGGAAACAGGTCCGCTGGCAGGCAGCTGGAAACTTAACTGTTTTATCAACCCGGCACACGATGGCGCCGTATTGCCCATCTTACATCTGAACGGGTACAAGATATCGGGACCAACAGTGATGGGACGTATGTCTGATGCTTCATTGGCTGCCCTCTTCAACGGTCAGGGTTATGTTCCCTTGTTTGTAAAAGCAGAAGATCCGATAAACATACATGAGGAAATGGCTGCTGCCCTGGACACTGCCTATGAACAGATCAGGGAGATACAGGACAATGCCAGAAATAACAGGAAATATGAAGGCGCTATTTTATGGCCGATGATCGTACTTCGCTCACCTAAAGGCTGGACAGGTCCGGTTATGTGGAAAGGAAAACGTATTGAAGGCACATTCCGCTCACACCAGGTCCCGCTGGCGGATGTAAAAGAAGACCAGGACCAGCTGGCCTTACTGGAACAATGGCTGCGCAGCTATAAACCGGAAAAACACTTTACTGAAAATGGTAGTCTGCTGCCTTCCCTGGCACAACTGGCCCCTACCGGCGATAAACGTATGGGCGCAATTCCATGCGCCAACGGAGGTCAGACATTTCAGCATCTCGCAGTGCCTGATTTTACTTTATATGCAGTAGAAGTTACCAAACCGGGAGTGACCATTGCAGAAAGTACCAGAGAATTGGGTAAGATGCTCAGAGACATTTTTAAACTGAATGCCGACAGCCGGAATTTCCGCTTGTTCTGTCCCGATGAAACCAGTTCTAACAGGCTGAATGCTGTATTCGAAGTGACTGACCGCTGTTTTATGGAACCCTTGCTGGATGGTGATGAAAACCTTTCGCCCGACGGCAGGGTTATGGAAGTACTTAGTGAACACCTCTGCCAGGGATGGCTGGAAGGTTACCTGCTTACCGGCAGACATGGCATATTTCCCTGTTATGAGGCTTTTGTTACCATTGTGGACTCAATGTTCAACCAGCACGCGAAATGGCTTAAAACATGCCTCGAAATCCCATGGAGGAAAGATCTGCCATCCCTCAACTACCTGCTCACTTCCCATAGCTGGCGGCAGGACCATAATGGCTACAGTCATCAGGGACCAGGTTTCATTGATACCGTCGTAAATAAGAAAAGCGAAGTGGTCCGTATTTATTTACCACCTGACGCAAATTGCCTGTTATCTGTAATGGACCATTGCCTGAAAAGCAAGAACTATGTGAACCTCGTGGTAGCGGGCAAACAACCGGCATTGCAATGGCTGAACATCGCCCAGGCGGTAGAACATTGCACGCAGGGAGCATCTGTCTGGGATTGGGCGGGTAATGACAACAATGAAAAACCTGATGTAGTGCTCGCATGTGCGGGCGACGTACCAACCCTTGAAACAGTAGCGGCTGCATGGTTACTTCGCAAACATTTTCCCGACTTAAAAGTGAGGGTTGTGAATATCGTGGACCTGATGTCGCTTTCGCCAAAGGAATACCATCCTCATGGTATGGAGGCTTCACTTTTCACACAACTATTCACCGATGACGCACCTGTAATATTTGCCTTCCATGGTTATGTAAGGATCATCCACGACCTCGTACACGGCCGTCCCGATCCTGCCAGGTTCCATGTAAGGGGATTTATAGAAGAAGGTACGACCACCACACCGTTCGACATGGTAGTACTTAACAAAATAAGCCGCTTCCATCTTGCTATTGCAGCCATACAAAGGACGGAAAGAACACTGGAAGGCAGTGATATCGTGATCAATCATTTTGAAGATAAACTACGTATGCACAGTATCTACATCAGGGAATGCCTGGAAGATATGCCGGATATTAAAAACTGGAAATGGGAAGATGCTGTATAAAATAAAAACACCGGAATAGGAATATTCCGGTGTGCTGCTTAAACCTACAACTGTTACATTATCTGTAATCAAATATTTTTCTGATACAAAAGTAAGCGAGCAATCTTAGATAGCCGCTGTACGAAATCTGGATTTTATTGGACAAATCGCGGTTTTTCTATAAACCGGTTCATTTACACCTATCTCAACACCTTGTAAAAACAAAAAACACCGAAATAAGACTACTCCGGTGTACTGTTTAAACCTACAACTGTTACTCGGCGTAACAAGAACTTTACTTGACTGCTTTATTAGTTAAACATTTAACTATTAGGTCAAAAAAAAGCTACTCGTTTTTGAGATTGCTTTTAATGATCAGTAATGATGCAGTCAGATTTTTAAGATCATCGGCAGACAGTCCTTTACTGACTGCTGCATGCAATTCCTGTATGATAGGCGTAAGCTGGTCGGTCAGTTGCCGGCCAGCTTCCGTCCTATGTATAATTTTATTCCTCCTGTCGTCGGCATCTTCCATTCTCGTCACTAATCCTCTTTTAGTTAGATTGTCCAACAGGTAAGTAATACTCGTCTTATCCTTGTTAAGCAGATTGGCAATTTCCTGCTGGTTGATCTCCCCCTGCTCCATCAAAGTGCTGATCACTTGCAACATCTCAAAGGTCAGATCTATATTCTCTTCTCTCAGCCTCCGTTGTACAAAATGCCGCATAGCGTCCCTTACAACCGATACTGCTTCGCCTAAAGCCTTGATATGTATAATGTCATCTGGTGAGTTCACCCGACAAAGTTAAGCATTTAATAGTTAAATATACAACTATTTCTCAAAGTCTTCTGCGCTGATCTGCGCATTACACAAACCACCTGCCCTCAAACCGCCTGCAGCAGCCACCATTACCTGATGCATCATAGGATGCGCCACGTCCCCGATAGCAAGAACGCCGGGAATGGTAGTCTGTTGGAGCTCGTCTACCTTAATAGCGCCACTTTCGTCCAGTTCACAGCCCAACTGGATGGCTAGTTCGTTATGGAACTGTAAACGGACTGGTCTGACATAGGTTGCGTATTTGTGATGCACCGATCCATCTGCCAATACAATGTTGATTCCGTCTGCAACGTCTTCAATGGCTGTAACAGGCGTCTCTATGAATCCAATGCCCCTATTACGGAATTTTTCATGCTGCTCTTCGCTAAATGCACTTTTTCCGTTCGTAAAGATCGTCAGGTCCTTGTTAAGATTGTAAAGCAGTGGTATCTGGTGGGTAGCAATTTCATCATTGGCAATAAATCCGACAGGTGTATTCCGCACCTCCCAGCCATGGCAGTAAGGACAATGGATCACTTTGTTGCCCCATAATTCCTGGATGCCTTTGATCTCAGGTAAAATATCTTTTACACCGGTGGCCAGAATGACCTTCCGCGCAGTATAGACACCCGCTGCTGTTTCAAGCCTGAAAACACCTTCCTCTTTCGCAGCAGTGAGCACCCTTTCCTGCACAGTAACAACAGAAGGATATGGCTTCAGTTGTTCCTTTGCAGTAGCCAGGATCTCCATTGGAGATACACCATCTCTCGTAAATACATTATGTGCATGCGCCGCTGGCCTGTTACGTGGTTCTCCTGTGTCGAATACCACCGTTTTGCGTGCTGAACGGCCGAGTATCAATGCGGCAGAAAGTCCGGCTGATGCGCCACCTATAATGGCGACTTCAAATTGCTGTATATTCTTCATCCAATAAAATTACGGACGAAGCATGATGCATGAATGTCACTAAGCACGGATTCTATAGGACAAATCAAGGGTTATCTATCAGAAGTATCTCGCACAACGTGTATTGTCTACCTTGCTATTATGAGGAAACAGGATCCCTATCGATAACTCATGCGAACCCCGCTGATACTGCGAAATCCCATTCGTGGAAAGATCATAGGAGTACCCCAGCCGCATGTTGTCTGATACAAAAACTTCCGCCATCACACTGATAGCCGTACTGGGATCAAGAGATGTGTTCAGCGCAGGCTTTCCCCAAAGGTTCAAACCAGCTCTGTATGATACACCCAGCCACACCCGCTCCTGTAACAGCACAAATGTATTGAGGTCAATATTGGTAGGCCCCTTCAGGTCTTCTTTGATCATCACCGAAGGTTTCAGTTTTACATCATCAGTAAGATAAATAACAGTTCCTCCGCTAAGATAGATATGCCGCGACTTACGTAATGTTGAATACAGTGTGCCGTTCCCGAAATAGATCTTCCCTCCCGTATATGCAGAGAACAGATCCATAACAGAAACACCTATAAATGTCCTGTAAGTATTATAATAGATGCCGAAGCGGGCGTCCGGTACAAGTGTACTTTGTTTGCCAATGTATAATGCAGGATCGTCTGCGTCAACATACTTACGTGAACTGCCATCTACTGCGTATTGTGTAGCCCCCAATCCAAGACCGATGCATAGACGATTGTCATTTCCCACAGGTATGCGGTAAGCATAGGAACCGTAAAGTGAAATAGACTCCTGCGGACCTAGACGGTCCCACGTCACCTGTGTGCCTAATCCTACTCTCTTTGTGTATACATCAGTTACACCATCCAGTGCAATAGTACCTGTTTGCGGCGCTCCCTGAAAACCCGCCCACTGCTGACGGTAAGTACTGTGTAAATACAGCTCTTCCCTGTATCCTGCATATGCAGGATTTATACTCAGCCCGTTAAAAACATACTGACTGAACTGTATGTCCTGCTGCGCCTGCACAGTGCAGGTCAGCAATAGGGATATGAATAGTAAACAACCACTTTTCATAACGTTATTTTTGGATCAGTTCAATGTATCCTTTGTATACTTTTACTGTACGGGACATATTAATCTTCAGTACATAATAATAGATCCCGGCGGAGAGACCAGTGCCTCCCCACTTATTATCATAGTTGGCGGAATGGTATACCATGTTGCCCCAGCGATTATATATTTCCAGCACCGAACCAGGATACTGTTCTATTCCTCTTACTATGAAATAATCATTCTTTCCATCACCATTGGCAGTAACCACATTAGGAATATAGAGATCAGGAGAGATCTCTACCGGTTTGATAGAGGCCGTGTTGTTACTCTGATCAGGATCAGTTTCCCGTCCGGATACAACAGCTGTATTCTCCAATAATCCTCCTTTGGTGATACGTGTAGTGAATGATAACTGTACGGGTTTGTTTACATACACGGTATCGATATTCCATATTACCTGCCGTGTGCGTGAGTTGAATGTAGTATTACCATCGGTAGTTGTAATGTTAACAATGTCTTCCAGCATATTGGAAATATCATCTGTTACAATAACCTGCGATGCATGGTCCAGCCCTTTATTGTTTACAGTGATAGTGAACGTCGCTTCATCTCCTATTGTCGGTGCGTCTTCGATAGTGATAGTTTTAATGATAGACAGATCAGCAACAGTATTTTTATTGTAGTTAATGTATCTGGTACAGGTACCTTTTGTGTTCGGATCTGTTACGGTGATCATGATCGTTCCTGTACTTACTACATCCGGCGATAGCGTGCTGAAATTGCCTCTGCTGTCTGTATGTGTAGTGGTAATGCTGCCATCAGGATAAGTGACCAGTATATCAGCGCGAGGCATTGCTTCTCCTGTAATAGTGAGCAAACCTCCTTCCTTCTTTATAGGATCATTGACAACAAATACAGGGAACAATTCTTTGAGTGTTACACTGAGAGACGATGAGCATCCATGTTGATCAGTTACTGTTACGCTATACTCACCAGCTGGTAGATTTATGATCTTGTTGTTTGTTGAACCGGTACTCCATGTTACCCGGTAAGGCGCCGTACCTCCTAATGCTGTTAAGGATAAGGAACCGGTACTTTCTCCATGACAGGTAATATCTTTCCGCGATACGATCAGACCAATAGGGCTGGGTCCTGGCACAGTAATAGCCTCAGGAGCAGAGACACAATTCTTATCATTCATCACCTGAACATTGTAATCGCCTGGTTGCAGGTTAGCGAACGTATTCACTGTTGTCCAGGCGCCTCCATCCAAAGCATATTGATAACCGGCGCCTGGCGGCTGTACTGTGATACTGCCATCACTGTTGTTGCTACAGGTTGCAGGTGTAGTTGAAGTACTGAATGTTGGTAATGGCGGCACAACCATTGTGAAGTTAGTGGTGTTGCTACAGCCACTGGGAGTTGTCACTTCATAAGTGATCACGGCGGTACCTGGTTGTATTCCCCTTGCACGTCCTGTGGCATCTATCTGCAATATACCAGCGTCACTGCTGCTCCATACACCGCCGCCTGTCAGGCTGCTCAGTGTTGTGCCGGTATTATCGATACACACCATATTATTTCCCGTAATAGGCGCTACAAAAGGCTTACCTTCTACTGTTACTGTTGTTGTCGTAATATTAGCACAGGTACCGTTTGTAAATGTATAGGTAATGGTATACACGCCTGGTACACTGGCGCCGAGGTCAAGGCGTCCTGTTACCGGATCGATCACCAATCCTGTACCTGTAGTATAAGTACCACCGGTAATGCCGGTCTGTATCACATCAGTAGTGCCTGTAAAACAGTATACAGCCCTTGTATAAGCGATAGCAGCAGCAGGCCGCGCATTCACGGTTACAGTAGCGTCAATGCTGTTTGCGCAACCATAGCTATCTGTAACAGTATAAGCAATCAATACATTTCCTGCGGATACTCCGGTTACTGTACCGGTAGCATCTATAGTAGCAAAGGCATTATTATCACTGCTCCACACGCCGGCAGGAGTTGTACTTGCTAACACGATCTGCTCGCCTTCACAAACGGCAAGGGGGCCGGTAATACCTGCCATAACAGGCAAACTATGAATGTTGATATTAGCAGTTGTTGTACTGTTACACTGTCCGTCGCTGAACGTATAGGCCACGGTATGCATACCTGCTGTACTAGCCTGCAGATCTATTGTTCCTGTAACAGCGTCAATGATCAATCCGGTGGAGCCTGTGTATACGCCGCCTGCTATACCCGTCTGCGTTACTGTTGCAATACCTGCCGCACAGAAGTCTGCCGGATAACTGATAGTGGCAACCGGCGGCGGATTGACAGTTACTACGTCTGTAGCTGCTGAAGATGTACATCCGCGTGCATCAACAGCTGTAACGATATATGTATAACCGGTACCTGCAACAGAAGGACTTGCAGTAGTATTCTGCAGATTCTCATCAGCAATAGCACCACCAACCGGAGATGATGACCATTGATAAGTGTAAGGCGCTACTGTGTTATCGGCCACTGCCGACAGTGTTACCGTACCTCCGGTACAAATACCGGTACTTCCTGCTGTTGCTGTGACAGTTGGTTTTGCGTATACTGTCAGCGTGTTGATAGCGGTTGCCTGGCATCCTGTGGCATCGGTAACGGTATAAGTAATATCAGCATAACCTCCGCTCACTGCTGTTATTTTCCCGGCAGCATCTACAGTTGCTGCTACGGGATTGTTGGTAGTCCATACACCACCACTTGTACTATTCGCAATAATACAGGTGTTACCCTCGCATATACCCGGTGTAGCAGGCGTCAGCGTACTGGAAGGTAATACACCCGCCATAGGAATGATCGCGATGTCATCCAGTGCGAGATCATTCCCGTCGCTTCCATTCGCATTATTTTGCAGGAAGATATCGGCAGTATTACCGGGTGCAATAAATGTAAACGTATATGCCGTCCAGCTACCTGCTGTAACAGGACCTGTGCTGAAAGAAGAGATCACCACACCATCTGTACCAGCCAGTCCTGCAAGCAGGTCAGGCTTTACAGGAGCCGCCGTGTTTATATTAGCTACCCAAAAACTCAATTTGTATGGTTGTCCGGTCAGCAGGTTTGTAAGCCGTTTCCTGTACAGAACATCTGACTGTGATGTACCATTCACGAGCATCATATTACCGGTTCCCGTAGTATGATCTGTAAGTACACCTGCATAATCCGTTACAGCGATAGTATAATAACCATCGCTGATATTGTTGTTATTGTTGTAGTGGTAAGATGTTGCATCAAAAGGAGCAGCTGGCGAAGTGCCAAAATCATCCGTAGAGATAACGCCGCATGCCTGTGATACTGCTATAGGTATTAACAGCGCTTCACGTATTACAACATGCACAACTTCTCCCGCCGCCACATTTACAGTAGTCAGCGCACTGCTTATGTTCGCCGTTGAATTAGCGGTAGGATCATAAAGTGTAATACCCGCCAGGGTCCATCCCCCCGGTGTGACTGCCGACAATGTATAAGTACCTGCATCAACAGGCAGCATAATAGAATTTCCTTTATACGGAAGAAGAATCCTTTCATCATCTATCCAGATACCTTGAGCAGGTGTGCGTGTATAAATTGTTCCTGCACTGTTGATGGTAGCTGATGTACTCCACACCTGATTGCCCGCGCTTGCAGTAGTATGATTAAAAGAAATATTACGGGTGATGTCTGGTATCCACGTAGTTCCTCCTCCCCATTTATAACCATTGGCATAAATAGTTCCATCATCATCAAATGCAACATCTACGGTACCGGGAACACCAATATTAGTAGCTGTTCCACCTGTGAATGGCAATGCAAAAACCGTACCTCCGTTGCTATAATAAACGATCTGGCCTGAAGAGGGCAACATATCCAGTCTGCCTGCACCTGCCGCAGTTATTAATGCGGTCCAGGCATCCGTATAAGGAGCAGATGCTCCGTCGTTCTTCCGGATACTGCCATCATCTGTTACAATTGCAATACGGCCATTGCCCCAGGTAATATCAATCGCTTTCAAACCACCATGTACAGCTGCTGAATAAATAAGCTGGCGGATACTTCCGTCAAAGAAGTAAGCATCTCCGTTAGCATCTACATTTACGAACTGCCCAGGCCCTGCTCCATCGAGAGACGTGCCTGTCAATCCGGTAGACGTCCATTGACTGCTACCTGCTATTCTATGATAAATTTCTCCTGACAATTCCAGTGATGCCCATAACTCTCCATCACCAAGACCACTGGTGGTTACACCATGACTGGCACCTATATCGTAAGTACGATCTGGTACCACAGGCTGATCATTCAGGAAAAAATCCGGAACGGCTGTTGGACCTCCACTCATAGTGAATTGAAAATCAGGTGATGATTCTTCGTTTACTGCGCTGACGTGTACGTAGATATATCCCTTTTGTGCTTTGGCTGATGAGACAATAAAAAATACCGGCGACAAGATTATCAATAATCTAATGGCTATTCGATTCATAAGTAACTGGGAACTAGGGGGATTCCAAAAGTGGCCACCCACTAACTATACACAATCCGGTTTCTAATATAGAGATATTTATGATATAAATATAATATGAATGGAAAATAATATAATTGTAACCGATACGGTATATACGAATTGATTGAGTAATACTACTTTCTGTAATTATCTAAAGTAAAAGGTCGTCATAAAAAAAAGCTAAAACACGGTACAGGAAGACAACGAACGGCCTAAATATTGTACATTATAAACAATGCCGGTATAACCGGCTTCCCTTAAACCATTTTAAATATTGAATGATGAAAAAGCTCACTCTTCTCTTCTTTACATTACTTATTGCTACAGGCAGCATTTTTGCGCAAAATGCGGGAGATAAGATACTCGGTACATGGCTGAACGAAGAAAAGGACGGTAAGATCGAGATCTATAAAAGCGGCAACAAATACTTTGGCAAACTGGTATGGGGCAAAAATATGTATGAGCCGGACGGCAGTTCCAGAACGGACATAAAGAACCCTGACCCGAAATTAAAACAGCGTAAACTACAGGACCTTGTATTGCTGACCAATTTCACCTACGATGATGGCGAGTGGGAAGGCGGTAAGATCTACGATCCGAAAAGCGGAAAGACTTACAGTTGTGTCATGAAGTTCAAGGGCGCAATATTACAGATCAAAGGTTATATAGGGGTTACCTTCCTGGGCCGTACTACTGTATGGACAAAGGCTTAAATGCGTATAAAAAAAAACCGGGCAGGCCGGGGAAAGCGGCATCTCTGACAACCACTTTCCTCAACCTGCCGGTCAAACCCTGTTGGCATAGGTTTGTTATGTATCTGTCTATAATGGTTCTTCTCTTAGAAACTGTTCTTTAAATTATTTCCTAGCGTCGCTTATTAAAATTGAATGATCTTGAGATATTAAATCCAAAGAAAATATCTCCTTTACCCCAGCTACCATCAGTTTTAGACAGATAATAAGGTCCGATCATACCATTGGAATTGGTAAACACCAGCTGAAATACATGCCCACCCGTCTCGATGTCTATTCCGAGGGAAAGTGAATTATATACTTTCGTTGACACTACCTGATCAGGTAAAAGGTAATTGTACTCTGCAGTAAAACTCATCCTCTTCGTGAATTTCATTCTACCACCTGCACTGATGGCAAAGACGTCATTATTATCTTCCGGTGTACCTACCAGGTTATAATGCGTCCATGATGGCGCCAGTTGCAATGACAGGTTCCGTGAAAACTTCCTGGCTATAAGTAACTGAGAAGTATAACTGGTACGGAAACGTGAGTTCAGAAATGATTTATCCGAATACCGCTGTGTATAATGAGTCACAAGCTCATAGAGACTAAGTGAAACAGGTGTACCACCTGTGGTTTGCCTTAATATTTTGTACTTGATATTTCCGTCAAATGCTTTATCTACAGAACTTCTTCCTACTCCTGCGGATAACCTGTCAGTGAATCCATAATCCAGGCCAAAGCGGATAGAAGCGTTGTCCAGTCCGAACAACTCATAGGCTCCTTCATTCAGTTTACCGAAGCGGTGCATGATGAGGAATTGCAGGGTTTGTTTAGCGGGCGATTCTACGGTAGGTGTATTGATCAGCTGAGTGGCCTTAAACGTTCCCGTAACAATGTGCTGTTTGTCAGCAGCATTTTCTGATTCGTTCAGCATATTCAGCAGACTGGTATCCTGCGCTATGGCAGCTACATTTCCAAGTAATAAACACAATATGATATAACAGGCTATCTTTTGCATATTCAACTATTTTGCCGGCAGACACACCGCGACTATTTGTATATTAATTTGTGACGCAATCTTATCTTTTACCAGTGACGGGATCTTGATATTATAGTCAGATGGTTTCACTGCAAATGCAGCTTTCGCGGTCAGTTTACTATCCTGCACTTCAATTTCAGCAGGCACGCTTATCGGTTGTGTTACACCGTGCAATGTAAGCTGGCCGGTTACCTGCACCTTATAGGTGCCAGGCTTGTCGGCCACATCGCCGGTGAAAGTACCTGTGAACTGCGCTTTGGGAAACTTATCGCTTTCTACATAGTTCTCATTATAATGCTCCTGCATCAACTGTTTTGGAAACAGGAAATTCCGCTGCAACAATGTAAACGCTACGGATTTCTTTGTGAGATCTACGGCTGCAAATGCCTGACTATTTTCAGCTTTGATATCCTCCAGCGGAGTCTTTGAATAAAAGCCGACATTCCCATTCCTGGTCATATAGGTCTGAGCCTGCATAGGCAGATAGAACAGGCTGGCCAGAACAATAAAGTATATGGTTTTAATGCTCATAACGAACGGTTTAATTGTTCAACGCACCATGATTGATCCAGGACCTGATCTTGTTGATATTACAATCAGATAATTTGGAACCGCCCTGTGGCATAGCAGGATAACCGGCATCGTGGTTAATTACATGCAGGAGATTTCCATTGTCGGCCTGTGTTTTCACACCTGTGTAATTACCTAATGATACACCACCGCTTACGTTGCCGTTACCGTGACAGCTGTAGCAATTGCCTTGAATGATAGGTAACACGTCCCTGGTATATTGCATATTTGCAGTATCACAGTTGTTACCACCGCCGCCGGGAGGAGGATTATTGTCTACAATGTCCTGTTCATTATCCTTTGAACACGAGACAATGATAGTGCTGAATGCAATGGCAATTGCAAACATAGGGTACAGTAGTTTTTTCATGATCTGTAGTTGTTACTTGTTATTTATAATAGTTGCGTCAACAATACTTACATCCATCAACAGTCCCGTGCATAGTCCCTTTATCAGCACTGATTCTCCTATTTTCGGAAGTGTTCCCTCTTCTCCCGGTACAATACTGCAATTCACGCCTCCCATACTATTCTCTCCCGACAACAGCACAGACACTGATGTTCCCGTTTTCTGTATGTCTGTTACAGTACCCTTTACTTCTATTACCTTGTTTACGTAGGTGTTATTGGCCTGCTGTTCATTGCTGGAAAACGCTTCATACAGCTTTTGCGCAGTGATATGTTTATCCGTGCGGGATTCCGATGCGGAAGTCCGTGGTTTATTGTACATATAATATCCTGTTCCCGCCGCTATCAGGCAAAGCAATGCCCCAGCGAGAATGATCAATTTTCTTCGCGTCATGTTATAACTCTGTTAAATGCTGTTCTTATTTCAGGCGTATGGGTCGCGTCAGGCCAATGTTCATGCCCACACTCGTAACTGGCAGCTCTCCAACTCCTATGCCCTTTACTGGTATTTTCACATATGGTTCTACACGGAGGATACCCAATACACCTGCTGAACGTTCATAGCCGACGCCCACGTGTGCATTAGAGAACCAGTCTTTTGTGGTATGTTTATATACCCAATCCCGGTTCCCTGGCGCTCCGTAATATTCATAGTTATAATTGTAACCTTGCTTCTTCATGATATACGATGATATCCCTCCGTTCACATACCAACTGCTCTTTGAGCTTGTGGCAAAAGTATATCGTACATTCAGCGGTATCTCATACATATTACACCATCCGTCTACGTCCAATATCTTCATATTGTCGTTGTCCCACGGTGTATTTTTCTTATTAAAATACTTTCCTTCCGAATAGTAATACTTACGTTCATATATTACACCCGTTTCCACCGCCAGTCTCTTATTGAACCTGTAACCTGCCAGCAATCCTACATTATACCCCACATTGGAAGCACGTTGGAATTTCACGGTAGTGATGTCCGGACTTGCGATCAGGCCGTAATACAATCCTGTTTTCAGGTATCCTGGTCCCTGTTTGATCTTTTTGACAGGCCCTGTTACATTATTACCGGCGGCAGGGAGTCTGATGCTGTTATTTCTATGAATGATGTTCACTGCCGGAAACGGGTCTTTGTTCTCAATTCCCCTGATGCCGTCAATGCTTAAAGAGGTGGTAGAAACAGCAGTTATCCCCGGCCTGGCAGCAGGATAACTGCTGATGGGAACATCCTGTGTTACGCTGGCGCGTACAGTACTATTCCCTGTCTTCCTGTTCATGGTAGATTGTTCACTGTCCCCCGTCGTTGGCCGGTTGCCGGCATATTGCTTTGTAACCTTCAGCTCTTCCTGTCGTACTACATGTTCATTCGCGTCCTGATGATCACGGCTATCGGCTTTAACGTCATTTCCCCTAATGAACTGGCCTCCGTTTGTAACTTCTTTGTTTGCCTTAACTCCATTGGCAACATCTTCCGCAAGAAGACGTTCTCCGTCAGACAGGTCCTTTACAGCTGTCATCAGAAGAAAGGCCGTGATAAGCGAGAAGGTCCCCGGTTTAAACCACCAGCGATCCGTCAGCTTGCCCGTAGCTGTTCCCGACTGATTGTTATCAGCCTGCTGCAACCTGTCCCGCATAGCTTCCCAGTCTCCTCCGCCTGTGTTCAGGGGATAATCTGAGGCTGCATTACGGAAAAGTTCGTCCATATCGTCGTCTAGGAGCTGCATACATCTATTTCAGGTATATCTGTGTTTAATTTTTTTTGTAAATAGGCCCGCGCTTTTGCCAGATTAGACTTTGAAGTACCAATGCTGATATTAAGTTTATCCGCGATTTCCTGGTGTGAAAATCCATCAATTACATACATGTTGAAAGCCACCTGGTAGGATGGTGGTAATTCTTTGATCAATACGATCAATTCTTTGTAATATAACTGCTGTTCTGCAGATTGTCCCAAGTCCGGCACTTCCCATACCTCTTCAGGTATTCCTCCGATCTCCGGTATCATATTCTTCCGTCTCAATTCATCAATTGCCGTATTGACCATAATCTTCCTGATCCATCCCATCAGCATTTTCTCCTGGTCCTCCGTATCCTCGCAACTGAACTTGTCAAAACGGGTAAATACTTTCACAAAGCCATCGTTCACAACATCTTTGGCATTTTCATACCGGTAAATGTACCTGAACACGATCTTAAAAGCATAGCCATAGTATTGCTCATACAATAACTTCTGGCATCTGGGCTGTTTATTAATGCACCCCTGTATTATGGTAGTCAGTTGTTCCAATGCTTTTCAATAAGGCTCACATGTGTCCTGTATACCTTCTAAATACGGAACCTTGAAAGAAAGGTTGCCTGAAGTATAAAATAATTTCCAGATAAGAATCCCATTGCTATATAAACTACTATGAGCCAACAGCTTGGGAAGCAGAAATTATTTCCACTCCGGGCAATATTCATCACGAAATTACACATATTCCTATGCTGGTTACCAATAAATTACTTATTCGGGCTGCCCTCTCCATCTGATAATGGCGGCAGTATCGGCGGTGGTTACATTGATGGCGCCTTCGGGAGTTATATCGGCCTGCTGGCCGGGGCGAAGCGAGAGGTTCTTTCCGTCCATCTGTACCCTTACACTGTTATCCAGGGCGGTAATAACCAGGTGTGAAGGCGTGGTATGCGCGTTGATGTTAAAATGGCTTCCCGTTACATCTGCATATAATGCATAAGCGCGGATATGAAAAGGCTGTTTAACGCTGTTAATAACCCGGAAGCTAGCCTCCCCTTCCACCTCCACTACCCGGGCAGCCACGCTGTAAGTGGCGGGGTACCTGATGGTACCGTCTGTATTTATCCAGACCAAAGTACCATCGGGCAGCGTATCTTTTGATCGCTGCCCGTTTGCCGGGATCTTTCTGAAAGATGCTGATTTCTCAGAACGCATCACAATAAGGTAGATACCCGGTCCCACTATCAGAAAAACCAGTGCCGCTACTGCGTACAGGTAATTGAGGCGATGTGAATAGATACGCCTGATAGGCAGGGTACTGTCTGCAGGAATAGGACGATCTATAGCCGTAGCTTTAGATACTACCGGCATCCAGTGCTCGTCAAATGCAGGAACAACCGGAGAATCGTCTTCCAGCAGCTTCGTTTTCTCCACTACCCACTGATTATGCCTGGAGGTGACGCTACTATGCGACACATCCTTCAGACATTGCCTCACCGACTGATGTACCGCGTTGATAGCACAGGTTACATTATCTACAGACAGCTTCATGGCGGTTGCTATCTGCACGGGGGACATTCCTTTCAGCCGGTGCAGTTCATAGATATGCCGGCGCTGTTCGGGCAATGCTACGATCGTATCATGGATCATGGACTGATACGCCCTGTAATGACGCATTTCCGGTGGAAGGTCTTCTTCGTACAATGGTGTGGGAAAAGGTTCATCAGGCGCTGTGTCCTGCAGATAATTATAACACTCCTGCAACCCTACCGAGCGCAGATAGGCATCCAGGTCTTTTATAAGGGGCAGTTTATCTCTATGCAACCAGATGATAATAAAGGTTTCCTGTAATACGGCACTGATACACCGGGGATCTCCCTTCAGGATAACAGCGATATCTGCATATACGAGGGGAGCTGTAGCCCTGAAGAATCGGGCAAACGAGGTTTCATTGCCATCGGCAATACTTTGTAACAGTTCTTTCCCGTGGTAATTAATCTCCAGCATATCCCGGCTATCTTAATAGGAATATACGAATTATATTGCATACCGCTCCATCGTCTGCGCCAGTTGTTCAGGCGCCATCACACCATCCGGACTATTCCCTGTAATTGTCGCCTCTGGCATCCCTTTGAATGTTGCAGACGCGGGTTCCTGTACGAATACAATACCACCACCTTTCTCTATAGCCTTCGCTCCTTCCAGGCCATCCATGCCCATACCTGTAAGGATGATGCCTATCGCCTTTGGACCCGCATATGCGGCCAGGGACCTGAAAAATATGTCCACTGCAAAGTTGATGATCTGCTCGGGTCCGCGGGGTATAAGTCTCAGTATACCGTCTTCAATCACCATGTATTTACCTTCCGGGATCAGATAGATATGATCGGGGTTTACCCTCATATCTTCCGCTACCCGCACTATAGGCAATGGCGTATACGTTTGCAACAGTATATCAAGTTTACTGGTATAATTCCTCAATAAGTGCTGCACAATTATGTATGCAACGCCTGTCTTCTTAGGTAAATGAGAGAAGAATACCTTTAACACCTCCAGGCATCCGGCGGAACATCCCAGTCCCGCAATGTAGAAATCTGGTCTCATCATGTTCTTCAATTCTTTAATGAACTAACATTCAAATATTAGGCTAAACAGATGCTCATGAGATTGCTGTTGACATACTGGTAAGGTCTTTGATCTCATTCATATATGCGCAAAAAATCCCCATCTTCAAAGTCTTCCGGGCGCACAAGGGCTAAGTTCCCCGCTACGGTATCGCCCATGCTGGCCACACTGGTAGATAAACCGGTATCGGAATCCGGCTGGATGTATGAAGTAAAATGGGATGGCTATCGCGCCATAGCCTTACTGAATAAGGAAGATATACACCTCATTTCCCGTAACAATAAATCATTCGATAAGAAATTTTACCCTGTGCTCAACGCATTAAAGGCATGGAATATCCACGCGGTTGTAGATGGGGAAATAGTCGTGCTCAAAGAAAGCGGGAGCTCCAGCTTCGGTGATCTGCAGAATTGGAGAAGTGAAGCCGATGGTGAATTGATCTATTATGTGTTCGATCTTTTGTGGCTGAATGGGTATGACCTTACACAACTTCCCCTCACACAACGCAGGGAATTACTGGAACAACTGTTCCCCGCACCTGATATTATCCGGCAGAGCGCAAGTTTCAACACCTCTCCTACCGAGTTCCTGGCTGCTGCAACAACGTTGGGCCTGGAGGGTATCATTGCTAAAAAAGAGGATAGCCTCTACTATCCTGGCGCACGAAGCAGCGAATGGTTAAAGATCAAGATCAACAAAAGACATGAAGTTGTTATAGGTGGTTTTACCAGGAACGAAAACTCTTCCAAACCTTTCAGCTCTTTGCTGGTAGGTGTTTTTGAGGATGGAAGGCTACAATACACAGGTAAGATAGGCACAGGCTTTACTACTGCACGGCAAAAGGAAATGATGCAGTTATTCAAATCACGTATCATTAAAAAATCGCCTTTTGCAACCGTTCCTGATATCAACAAGCCTTCACGTTTCCGCCCTAATCCTCCCAAAGCAGTGGCTACATGGTTGAAGCCCGATCTGGTATGCGAAGTAAGTTATGCTGAGATCACTTCGGATGGCGTAATGCGTCACCCCTCTTTCGAAGGCATGCGGGAAGATAAAGCTGCTAAAGACGTCGGAAAAGAAACGCCGCTACCTGTTAAGAAAGTAACAAAGAAAACAGGTACCGCTATTGCTCAGAAGATGTTAACACCTGTCATAGGCGGTAACCGTAAAACATTGCTTAATCCATCCGAAGATACCCAGGTACGGAACATCAACAAACACGAATTAAAGTTCGCTAACCTGAATAAAGTATACTGGCCCGATGAGAAGTATACCAAGCGGGATATGCTGAACTACTATTACCAGGTAGCGCCCTACATTCTTCCTTATCTGAAGGACCGTCCTCAGTCGCTGAACAGGTTCCCCAACGGTATTAAAGGCAAAAGTTTTTATCAGAAAGATGTAACGGGAAAGGCTCCCGACTGGATCAAGACCTTTCCTTATCATACCAGCGACGGCGAAGACAAGAACTTTATGGTGGGGACAGACGAAGCAAGCTTGTTGTATATGGCTAACCTGGGCGCTATTGAAATGAACCCGTGGAACAGCAGGATTCAAAAACCTGATCACCCTGACTGGTGTATTATTGACCTGGATCCGACAGAAAAGAATACCTTTGAGCAGGTAATACAAACAGCGATTGTCACCAAAGAAGTACTTGACAGTATCAAAACCCCTGGATATTGCAAAACATCCGGTTCCACCGGCATACATATTTACATACCGTTAAACGCAAAATATACTTACGATGAATGCCAGTTGTTCGGTAAATGGATCGCTACACAGGTACATGCGGCATTGCCTTCATTTACCAGTATAGAACGCATGACGCGCAACAGAAAGGGCAAGATCTATGTTGATTATTTACAGAACAGGCCTAAGGCCACACTGGCAGCCCCTTACTCATTACGTCCAAAACCAGGTGCTACGGTGTCCATGCCCTTACACTGGGAGGAAGTAAAAAAGGGACTAAAGATGAAAGACTTCAATATCACTAATGCTATTGCCCGCATCAATGAAATGGGCGATATATTCAAACCTGTACTCGGCAAGGGAATTGATATGAAGAAGATCTTACGTACAATGCAATGATGATATTTATTTATTAACCTTTAAATTCTACATTATGGCAAAGTATTCAAAAAAAAGCCAGGACAAAGTGGAAGAGAATATGCATGAAATGAAGAAAGGAAAACTGAAAAGCGGCAGAAGCGGAAAGAAGGTCACTAATCCTAAACAGGCTATTGCAATAGGATTATCAGAAGCCAGGAAATCCGGCGCTAAAGTACCTAAGAAGGCAGCTGCAAAGAAAGCTGCTCCAAAGAAAAAAGCGGCTGCTAAAAAGGCTGCTCCTAAAAAGAAAGCTGCTGCGAAGAAGGCCGCTCCGAAGAAAAAAGCTGCTGCGAAGAAAGCGGCTCCAAGAAAGAAGGCTGCTGCTAAGAAAGCTGCTCCCAGGAAAAAGGCGGCCGCTAGAAAGGCTGCTCCAAAGAAGAAAGCTGCTGCGAAAAAACGTGCTACGCCTAAAAAGAAGGCGGCTTCTAGATCTTGATGATTAGATAACGGGAAGACTGTAAAATGGCTTATTTCAACGCTGTATTTGCTATGGCAAATTCATTTTATGGTCTTCCTTCATAAATCGATAATTAGCTTTGTTTTCCTCAACACAAACATTAAAACATTCCCCTCAAGTGAAGATGTCAAATTCAACTCCAGGTCAGCTTGTTCTCCAGGTTCTATTATCTTGGTTTCTGTTAACATAAACTTATTCTCCTGCCCCTCAGAATCTCTTATCTGCAAATGCTCGCTCATGTTCGTTTGATTAAAAACACATCTGATACTGGAATTATTTTCAATGGTAATTGACAATATCAATTCCTCATATTGAACTGTAATCTTTAAATCTTCCACAATTGTCGGAATGTCTTTTCCCGACCAGATAATACTTGTTTCTATCCCCAGTAATCTTTTAACGAGATCACCTGCGTCTGTATAAGGATTTAGTTCGTAAACAGGCGTATCGGGCAGTAATCCGGAAGATGTTAGCTGATACCGAAGCCATGCCGAATTTTCCAGCGCAATTTCTGTCTTGTCTTTCAGCTTTGAAAACGTGTCAATATAAGTTTTCTTTTCATATTCAGGAAAATACGCACAGGTTAACAATCTTTGAATAACATCTTTGGACTTAGCAAAAGCAACATTTGATTTCTCAAAATGCAACAATATCCAATGCTCAAAAGAAATACTGGAAAATGCTATATTCACCTTCTTCCCATGAACCGGCTGATTGGCCAGCTCAAATGCTTCTTTATGTTTATTCCTATCAAACACAACCCAAACTTCATCAAAGTCGTCGATCCTCGATTGCGCTTCCTTAACAAGACCTAGTGCATGAGAAGAATGCATTTTATCATTCTTATCCGGATATATAGTTATTGCAAGATTAAAATCTTCTTCAACCATTTCCTTTATCCTTTCAAAGTATATCGGTTCGGTATTCTTGCCTTCACAGGCAATGAAGATTGAAGTAGGAGGAACTCGTTTTTTCTTACTCATTATCAAAAATGAATTCTATTTCCTTAATCTTTGGCTGACCACCAAATTTTCCGTTCATATACCATTTATCAAAAGGAGTATCGTCCCTAACGCCTTCAAAATCTTTTGCAGAGAACAACTCAGTAACACCAAATTTATCCTTCTCTGAAAACCAGATCTGATCTTTTCTGAAAACCTCTTTATCCAGCAAGGTGACCTCGTGCGTTGCAACAACCAGTTGACTGTTCTTTGTGTTGCTGACAGGATTATTAAATAACCTAACAAGGAATTTTGATAACTTAGGATGAAGACTGTTGTCTAACTCATCAAAGAAAATAGTTCCACCTCTTTCAAGCCGCTTCAGAATAATACCTCCCAATGCAAATAAGACATTTGTACCGGCTGATTCTTCTCTTAACGGAAGTTCCTTTACACCTACTTCATTTCCATTTTTGTATACTGTATGCTGTGCAGATACCCGGCTTCTTGTTATATTGTAATGTTCTTGGTCCAGGTCGTTCGTCCTGAAGGAATTTCCCCTATTGTCATCCAGATTTTCTCTGATACTTATGCCGCTGATCTTAGTATCGGCTATTCGGAGTAACTTATTTATTCTTTTCAGTAGGTTGTCATTCTCTGGTAACAATAACTCATTAGCAATCTCCTCCCTTAAACTATTAATTCTGATAATATCAAGTGCATTCCAGACTTCAATGCTATCAAAATAAAGATATACGGCTGTCAGAATTTCGTGAGGCAGGTCCCTTCCAAATTTAGATAACAACAACTGATTCCTGAACACCTGATATTCTTTATATCCCAGATCTTTCGACAATTTGCCTATATGTATAAAGTCGATATCCTTGCCGGTATTTTTTTCCGTTGGAGCGGCCCTTTTGAAGAGATTATGTTTTTGTCCCTTTGGATAATAGTCAAGCTCTTCGAGCAAAACCTCCTGTCTCGTGAATTCAATTGAATACCGGTATTTGATATAATTAGTTTCTGCAGGCAATGCAAAGTCGATTGACATCTTCGTTGGAGCCTGATCCGTATCCTGATCAAATAAAAAAGGCTCGTAATAACGTATACTACTTTCAACTCTTATATCTGTAGACTTCTTTATG
Organism: Chitinophaga sp. S165; assembly: GCF_003182155.1. Taxonomy (GTDB): domain Bacteria; phylum Bacteroidota; class Bacteroidia; order Chitinophagales; family Chitinophagaceae; genus Chitinophaga. Next base: position 109,013 of record NZ_QGTG01000006.1, on the reverse strand, counting down.
AATTCTGTTAAATTGTAAAGAGCCCGTATAAAATTAGTTTTACCCGAAGCATTAGGGCCGTATATCACCGCCGACTTCAATAACCTCACTTTCTGCTGATTGGCCAGTTCAATTTCAAAGAAATTGTCTGCTTTACTTTGTCCTGCTTCAGCTTCAAGAGTGAAATCAAATGTATCCCGGATGGAACGGAAGTTTGTAACCGATACGCCTAAAATCATGACCAATAGTTATAAATCCTACACAAAATACACAAATTTAACGATAATTAGGACTATTCGTGAGATAAAAACAACCTTTCCTGCTTCTCCTTCCTTCCCGGTCAAAACCCTTTCCGTTCAACCCTCAAATTTTGCATATCAGATAATTATTATTTGTTTCGCACTAAATTTACACCTGATGAAATCAAAATTGTTGCTCATTGCTGTATCACTGATGGCCATTAAAGCCACGGCACAGCAGAAACATACAATTAGCGGAACCATTAAATCCAAAGCCAAAGGCGAAACCCTTATCGGCGCTACCGTGAGAGTCAGCGGAGGCGGCGGTACCGTTACCAACGAGTACGGATTCTATTCCATCACCCTCACAGACGGCAAACACAAACTGGAATACAGCTCCATGGGCCTCCAAACCGGCCAACTGGAATTCGTGCTCCGGAAAGATACCGTTATTAACCTCTCCCTGGAAGACGAATCTGTTGCCCTCGGAGCGGTAACCATCACCGGTACCAGCACCAAAAGAAGCCTGAGTACACCTCAGATGGGCCTGGAAAAGCTGACTACCAAAGAGATGAAGAATGTGCCCGTATTACTGGGCGAAAGGGATGCCATCAAAGTTATCCAGCTGCTGCCAGGTATAAAATCGGCAGGTGATGGTAACGCCGGTATGTACGTCCGTGGCGGTGCTGCCGACCAGAACCTGATACTGCTGGACGAAGCGCCTGTTTACAATGCCTCCCACCTGCTTGGTTTCTTCTCTACCTTCAATTCCGACGCGATCAAGGACATCGCTGTATATAAGGGCGGGATGCCTGCACAATACGGCGGCCGTCTGTCATCCGTACTGGATATCAAAATGAATGATGGTAACAACCAGGACTTCGGCGTTAGCGGAGGCATCGGTCTTATTTCCGCCAAACTGAACGTGGAAGGTCCTATCCAGAAGGATAGGTCATCCTTCCTGGTTACAGGCCGCCGGACCTATGCCGATATGTTCCTGAAACTGTCCAGCGATTCCAGTCTGAATAACAATAAGCTTTACTTTTACGATATCAACGCCAAGTTGAACTATGAGCTGGGCGATAAAGATAAGTTGTACCTCTCCGGTTACTTCGGAAAAGATAAACTGGGCGTTGGCGATCTGTTCGGTCTGCAATGGGGTAATACCACTGCTACCCTCCGTTGGAACCACATATTCAGTAACAAGTTGTTCTCCAACACTTCCCTCATCTACAGTAACTATGACTATACGATCTCTATCAACAGCGGTTCTGTAAATGCAGATATCTATTCGAAGATCAGGGACTATAACCTGAAAGAAGAGTTGCAATGGTACCCATCATCCAGCCATAGCGTTCGTTTCGGTATCAATTCCATTTACCATACCATTACGCCCGGGCAGGTTACTACTTCTGAAACTTCCCAGATCAATGCCAGATCGCTGGAAGACCGCTACTCGTGGGAGAATGCCGCATACCTGACCGATAGCTGGAAGATGTCTGACAACTTAAGCGTTACCTATGGTGTTCGCTTATCTACATTCAGCATCTTGGGTAAAGGTGATTTCTTCAACCTTGATAAAGAAGGCGAGATCCTGGATACCCTTCATTATAAAAAAGGAGAGTTCGTGAAGACATATGTCAACCTGGAACCGAGGCTGGCACTCAGTTACAAACTGAACACCACTTCTTCCCTGAAAGCTTCTTATGTACGCAATACACAGAATCTTCACCTGATATCCAACAGTACTACCAGTAGTCCTACGGATAAATGGGTGGCCAGCACCAACATCATCAAACCTGAAATATCTGACCAATACTCCATCGGCTTCTATAAAGACCTGTTTAACGGCGACTACGAACTGACTGTTGAAACTTACTACAAATCTTTACAGAACCAGATCGATTACCGAGATGGCGCGAACGTTAACTCTGTCAGCAACGCCATAGAATCAGAGCTGTTGTTCGGTAAAGGACGTGCTTATGGTATTGAGTGGTTGTTCAAAAAGAGAGTAGGTAAATTCAACGGATGGGTAAGTTATACACTTTCAAAAACAGAAAGACAGATAGACGGCATCAACGACGACAAGTGGTACAATGCACGCCAGGACAGGACGCATGACATAGCGATCGTTGCCATGTACCAGCTGAGCAAGAAGTGGACCTTATCTGCCAACTGGATCTATTACACCGGGGACGCTGTTACTTATCCTTCCGGAAAATATCAGATAGATGGTCAGACCGTATATTACTTCACAGGCCGTAATGCCTACCGTATGCCGAACTATCACCGTCTTGACCTCGGCGCTACCTTACAGCTGAAGAAACGCAGACGCTGGTCGTCAGAGCTGGCTTTCAGCGTATACAATGCTTATGGCAGGGAGAATGCATATACCATCACTTTCGAAGACAGTAAGGAAGATCCAAACAAGACAGTAGCTAAACAAACTGCGTTGTTCAAATTCATTCCTTCCATCTCTTATAACTTTAAGTTCTAATGACCATGCGTTATACATATATCCTACTAGGCGCAGCGCTGTTACTCGGCACTGCCTGTGAAAAAGAGATCGATCTTAATCTGAACGGCAATGACAATAAACTGGTGATCGAAGGTGTGCTGACAGATATCAAGGGCGATTGCAGCGTGAAACTCAGCCGGACGAAAGACTTTGCTGACGACAATACATTTGCCGGCGTTTCCGGCGCGAAGGTGCAGATCTTCTTCAATGGCGATACTACCTTGCTGGCAGAGACGACCACCGGCGTGTATACTGCTCCGGAATTATCTGGCGTTAGCGGCAATACATATGGATTGCTGGTTACCGTAGATGGTGAGCAATACTCTTCAACCTGTCGTATGCCATCGAAAGTACTGATGGATTCTTTGTCTATTGTAGAGGAAGATCTTTTCGGTGATATCACCAAAGTAACTAATGTCAGCTTTAAAGATCCTGGTAGTGAAACGAATTTCTATCGCTTCCAGCAGTATATCAGGGGCAATAAGGTAAAGCGTTATTACGTACGCAATGATGATCTTACTAACGGCAATGACATCAATGCACGTTTGTACATACTGGGTGAAGATGATGATGATCATGAGTATGACATCAATAGCGGTGACGAGGTAACTGTAGAGATGCTCAATATTGATGCTTCTGTGTATAAGTATTTCTATAGTCTCAGCAATAGTGCAACTGGCGAGAATGATTCAGCTACGCCTGCAAATCCTGTGAGCAATATTTCGGGAAATGCGATCGGGTATTTCAGTGCGCATACTGTGGAGAAGAAGACGATCGTAGTGCCTTAGTTGTTCTGGGCCTCTTAAACGGTTTGCGAGGCGCCGGCTGCGGTTTCAGTAAGAGATCGCGGTCGGCGCCTCTTTGATGTTACCTCACTCTCGATGCCTCCCAGCCAATCATTGCCATTTTACGGGTGCTTCCCCAATGATATTCGCCAAATTCTCCATTTGACTTAATAACCCTATGGCAAGGGATCAGGAAGGCTACCGGATTGCTTCCTACAGCTGTTCCAACTGCCTGATATGCCCGTTCTGCATTGGCGGCGGCAGCTACCTTGCCGTAACTGGACAGATCGCCCATAGGGATCTGTAATAACGCTTCCCAGACCTTCAGCTGGAAGGGCGTACCTTTCAGATGCAGCTTCACCTGCTCCAGCGTATTCCAATCCTGGGTAAAAAAGTATAATGCGTTTTGCTGGACCATATCGAGTACCTGCTGGAAGCGGGCATTGGGGAACTGTGCCTGTAAATGCCGGAAAGCCAGGTCCCGGTCATCTTCAAATGCCAGGTAACACAACCCTTTGGAAGTGGCCGCCAGGATCAGGGGGCCAAAAGGGCTCTCAGCATAGCTGTAGTTGATGGACAAGGCTTCTCCCCCGTTCTTATATTCACCCGGCGTCATTCCTTCAATTTTCATAAAAAGATCATGTAACCTGCCGGTTCCGGAAAGGCCTGTTTCAAGGGCGGTATCAAAAAGGGAAGCTTGTTTCTCTTTTAATAGCGCCTTTGCATATTCTACACTGAGATATTGTGTAAATTTCTTCGGACTAACACCTGCCCATTCCGTAAACATGCGTTGAAAATGGAATGGACTGAGGTACACATTTTCCGCTACTTCCTCCAGGGACGGCTGTTTCCTGAAATTGGTCTTCAGGTATTCAATTGCCCTGGCAATCCTTTCATAATTGGTCAATTCCTGAGAAATCATATCTATTTCATTTACAATACAAAAGTACCCATTCTCATTTATGACATAAACCCGATTCTTGCGGGGTTCATAACACCTAATTTTACCGTAATTTTGCCCCCTGATTATGAACACGAACCTGCCAATATTCGATATTCCGTCCACAATCCGGTACTATCTGTCTCTTGACAAAAAGGTGACACAAAGTTTCGGTATGGACAAGTACGATGAGCTGCTTCACCCCAACAATTTTGCTGTATTGAGCAACGAGGGAAGCGTGAAAAGCGGTCCTCCTATCAGGACTGATCATTATGCGGTCATTCTATGCATCAGAGGCACCTGCCAGAAAACGATCGGCGCCTTCACTTTCGATGTAGGCCCAAAATCTTTGCACATCGTATCGCCTAAACATACTACTTCTTTTGATAATGCCTCCGACGACCTGTTACTGTACATGGTCATGTTCAAGAAGGAGTTTATCACGGACACTTTTATCAAACAAAGTGCACTTGACCCCCTGATAGACCTCAATCCTTCCTGCGCCCCTGTATATACACTGGGAGACATGCATTTTCAGAAGACCAAACAGCTTTTTGAAAGGATTGACCGGGAATACCGCGAAAGCAACCCTTTTTTCCTCCAGATAGTGCGTTTACAGGTAGTAGAATTGCTGTATGAAGTGAACAGGGCCTTTGAAAAGTGCCAGGAGAGCCGCCCTAACCATCAGCTCACCAGACAATATGCCACTTTTGTCAATTTCCGGGACCTGGTCGAGGAACATTTCCTCGATAAAAGGACCGTCCAGGAATATGCCGATATGTTGCACATCACAGCCAAACATCTGAGCGAGATCGTCAAACAGGAAACCGGTAAAAATGCACTGCAGGTCATTCATAGCCGGCTGTACCTGGAGGCAAAACTGTTACTTACCACCTCCTCTCTCAGCGTTAAAGAAATTTCAGATCAGCTGAACTTTGATACCAGCTCACACTTTAGCCGGTTCTTCAAGAAGTTTGCGGATGAAAATCCGTCTGATTTCAAGAAATTATCTGTCGCGTAATCCGTCTTTCCCATCTACAAATATAGCGAGGGTGTTTTCTTAACAGGAGACACCTTCTCCTTTTATATCCTTCACTGTCCCGACTTCACTATACAATGTTAGGAAAGATTGTAAAACGTTTTCTGACAATGTATGCAGGACGCAAAATCGCGTATGCAGGACGCAGAATCGTGTATACAGGATGCAAAATCGCGGGGACGAAATGCATCCACTACCTCCCCAAAACTCGTGTAAACCCCGTCAGGACCAAATATCACGTGTGTTAACCAGGAGCAGGATCAATCTTTCATTTTGCGGTGTTTCTACAAGGTTTATACAAGCTTTATCTTACGTTCATCTTACGTTCAAAGACGTAAGATGAACGTAAGATAAAGCTTGTATAAACCTTGTAAAGTCCAGTTTGAATGCGCCTGGTTTCGGCTCAGTAAGGCAAACGAAAAGGCCGTCTCAAGTAAATGAGACGGCCTTACTCCATTGATTATAAACCCCTTAACAATTATGTCCTATGCTTGTCCTATGTATCCTAATGTTTATGCTTATAATTTGAAAGTGTATGCTACTCTTAGACCTATCAGATTAGCAGATTCGCCGTTGTCAACAAATTTTGAGTTACCGTCGAATTTAACCCCTGCGTCCAGGTAGTTACCTTTTCCAATTGGGATCAGGTAACCAATTTGTGGGCTATAGGTGAAGGCCGCTGTTTTATAACCGGTCGGACCATTGGTGATAAAGTTTACTCCGGCCTGTCCCTGTACATACAGATTATTGCTCTGGAAAGGATAATACCTTAAACCAGCCTTAACGGGAATCCACTGCAAATCATCTAAACCCGGTACATCTTCTGCGAAAACATTTGCAAAGCCTGCGTTCACATTTACATACAACGTTTTCTTAAAGATGGCATAATCTGCCTGTACGGAACCGCCTAAAGACCACTTGTAAAAATCGCTGAAATTCCCAACCGGTATTCCTGCTTCCGGACCTGCACTCAAAGAGAATGAAGGTCTTTGTGGTTCACTGTTGCCTTTCGTTTGTGCCTTTACTCCTACTGCTACTGCTAATAATAGTGCTAATGTGCTAATGCCTGTCTTGATCATCTTTTTCATCGTTCGTTCGTTTAATTTTTCTGTTAATCTTCAGTTCTGTTTATCGCAGCTGCTTTAATCAATCTGATGACACAAAATTATACCGTATCACATTGTCCATCAATTCCAAAAAGACGGATAAATCAACCAATTTTTCTGATCACAATAAAAATTTTAGACGCGCAGAAAAATTGGTTTCTTAAACCGTGATATTGGTTTTTCATATACCCTTTTCAGGTGCTACATTTGTGTCACGAAAAAAATAATTACAGTAATAAACAGTTGTAGGTTTAGGTAGAAACGGGTGTAATCATACACCCGTTCATTTTTTTTATACCCCTGTATAACCCACTCAGTAAGGAGTTCCGGCTTTAACAACCGTTTAGTAAGTAATGGTAATACCTGCACCAACTCCCATATCACTGTCATAATGCGTAGAAAGGGACAGATATTTCGTCATGATGTATCTGAAACCTGCCATGTATTCTTTATCTGTGTTAGCCATAAAATTAAACCGCAGTCTTCTTGTAATGGGTACATCTTCACGGCTTAACTGCACGCGTACACGTCCGTCAGTATCTACCGATGCATCTACAATGATCAGCAGCGGCAGTGTATATTCCACACCCGCATGTAATACGCTCCGGAAGTCTTTTGTATTGGATTGCCCGAACAGGTTCTTTTCTTTCTCACCATGCATTTTGCGATAACGTACGTCCCATCCGACATAAGGGAACAACCATTGCGTCGGACCCAAATATCTACCGAAATGACTTTCCGTTTCATACCCGTTGTCGCCATTCAATCCTACTCTCCATTCAGTACTTAACCTGTAACGGGTATTTGAGAACGCCAGTTCACCATCACTGCCATTGCTTTCAAGGCCGATCCTGGCAGACGGATGGATCTTCCTGTCATCCGCATATATTTTACGGATGGCTTTCTTCGGATCAGGTATTTCAGGATTAGCAGGAGAATCTTCGTACGTAAAGATGCGGCCCATACCACTCATCATGTGATAGAGGATGTGACAATGAAAGAACCAGTCGCCACTTTCCGTAGCTGCAAATTCTATGGTATCTGTTTCCATTGGCATAATGTCCAGTGTATTTTTCAGTGGAGAATAATCTCCCTGTCCGTTCAATACCCTGAAGAAATGCCCGTGAAGATGCATTGGGTGACGCATCATGGTACCATTGTAAAGAATGATACGGATGTTCTCTCCTTTTTTGATGAGGATCTTATCCGATTCAGATACTGTTTTGTTATTGATGCTCCACACATAACGGTTCATATTACCGCTAAGATTAAAACGCAATTCCTTTACGGGAGCATCCGGCAGATTGGTCTTTACCGGAGATTTCAACATAGCATAGTTCAATGTTACACCCGGATCTTCATCATACATCACGGCGTTCATATCCATCTGCTGAAGGCTCATCTGCATGTCCATATCATTCATCTGTCCGTTCATTTTCATCATGCCGTTCATCATCTTCATCCCTTCAAAATATTTCAGGCGGGGCAGTCGCGTTGCTTCATTCCGCGGACCACTACCCAGGAACAGAGAAGTTGCTTTAGTCCGGTCTTCCGCTGTGGCAAGGAATTCATAACTGCTGTCTGACGGAAGACTGACCAGTACATCATATGTCTCGGCCACGCCTACTATCAGCCTGTCTACTTCTACGGGCTCTACATCCATACCATCATTTGCTACGACGGTGATCTTGCCACCCGCATAGGTCAGCCAGAAATAAGTAGAAGAGCTGCCGTTCACCACACGCAGCCTTACTTTATCGCCAGCTTTGTACTGTGGCTGCACATCTACGGGTTTACCATTGCTGAACAACTGATCGTAGTATACATCGCTGACATCCATTGCCAGCATCCGTTTCCACTCGTTGGTCAGTTTAGTGGAAAAGTTTTTTGCCTTGATAGCTTCTGCATAACTCTGTACGCTGTTCTTCCTTACTGCATACCAGTCTGTTGCTGTATGCAGCGAACGGTCCACCTGATGCGGGTTCTCATTTGTCCAGTCGCTTAACAACAGTGTATGTTCTTTCTCATCGGGCGCATTTCTTTTCCTGATGATGAAAGCGCCGTACATGCCGCTTTGCTCCTGGAACATGGTGTGAGAATGGTACCAGTAGGTACCATTCTGCACGAGCGGAAATTTGTATAAGTGTGTTTCACCTGCTTTTATAGGTGCAGTAGTAAGATAAGATACGCCGTCATACCGGTTAGGCAGGATCAGGCCGTGCCAGTGTATGGAAGTTTCCATATCCATTTTGTTATGCACATAGATCTCGGCAGTGTCTCCTTCTGTAAAAGTGAGTACCGGCGCTGGTATGCCGCCATTGATCACCATCGCGTGTATCATCTTTCCCTTGCTATGGATCATTGAATCTGATACAAACAGATCATAACGGACAGTGCGGGGCACCTGTGAAAAAGCTGCTGTAAAGGACAGCAATACGATTACTGTTAACAGAAAACGTTTCATCTCTAAAGTATTAAACTGTTCCGGATTATTTGATTGTCTCTTTTACATTACCGCAGGTCAGCATTTTCTTACCGTAATAAGGATTCTTTACGGCAGCTTCCTCGCTTAACCAGTAGCTCTTCTGCATAGGACAATACAGCTGATATACCGGATCTGTGGACAGTTTAACGGCTTTTGCCAGGGTGTAGATATTGTTGGAGAATGTCTTGAATTTTTCGCGCTGTGCGTTGAGATCTGTCGAATTCGAAATTGCCAAAGCATCCGCAGAAAGCTTGTCTTTTAAAGGCATAAATGCTTTGTGCTCGTCGGCAGACAGTGTATTCATGTCCACGCTGTTGATGGCCTTTACAAATGCATCGGCTTTAGCGGCTGCAACACCTGCATCACTGCTTACAAGTGCATTTTTTACGTCGTAATAAAGCGACAATAATTGAGATAAAGATGGATTGGCAGCTTTCGCAGAGAAGGTTGCAAGTAATATAGTAGTGGCTATGATAAGACTTTTCATGTTGATTTGTGTGATTGTTTGAACAATAGGAATTAACACCTTAACAGTTATTAAGGTTTGCTTGTACATTCAAACAATGATCAAATCTGGAAAGACTGAATGGACACACGGATGTCCGTAGGAGGAGGATCCTGCGGCGGTGTTACATACCTGCGCAGTGTATTAAGATAAGCCTGTGAAGGGCCGGAAAGATATATTACTGGGTAGATGTACACTAATGCAGGAAGCTGCACCACTTCATCCTGCTGGACGTTACTTTTATCAAGCTGTTCGAATTTGACCATGCCATCGCCACAGCATTCATGCGGCGCTTTCTGGTGCTCATGATGCATGGCATGCATATCGTGCATGTGACGATGCTCGTTTGACCACAGATCACTTTGTATAGCGCAGGCAAAACCGACACCCGTATTCAGGAAGAATACAAGTAGCAGGAAGAGCGCCCGGAGTGATATGATGGTCTTTTTCTTCATTGACACAAAGATACAGCGGGTCCCGGCATAGTTGTTATATAATTCCGGCAGGAAGTTATATAATTTATGGAAGTGGTCAGTACGCGATCTTACACATCGTCACCATACCTGTTCTCGCCGTCATCCCTTTTTCAAGTATGATACTGATCTCGGCCAGCGTTTCCTTTTCTGCAAAGAAGCCATTGACAGTAAGCGGCTGATACCCGTTTTTCATGATCGTAAAAGGGTGTGTCTCTTTCAGGTCAAGGTATAGTGTGAAAGCGCCGGAAGCATCTGCGGCGATGGTGTCGTGTTTCCCTTCCAGGCTGATAACTACCCCCTGCAATGGCAGAAGGGTATCTTTGTTTCCGGAAAGCATCTTTTGTTCTACTACCCTCCCATGAAGAATAGCGATGGCTGTGTCTGGCTCTGTACCACAGTTAAAGGTATCGATCCGGCTTTCATGTTCGGAGGCGCAACTAGAGAATATGGTCCCAATAAATAGACAAGGGAGCAACATGCGGTTTAGCATCATGACATCATAAATTAATATCGAGGTGTACCCTAATGGCGTTCTGTTATAGCGCCCTTTCTGAATTCAGAAGGGTTCATGCCTCTGTACTTTTTAAAGATACGGTTGAAGTGGCTCTTGTCTGTAAATCCGAATTCGTCTGCAATTTCTACAATGCGCAGATTACTATGCAGCAGCCTGTTTTCAATCAGTTTAAGCTTGTAGTTGGTAATATACTGCTGCATCGTTTCGTTTGCATGCTTTTTAAAGTACCGTCCCAGGTAGCTCTCGGAAATCCCCAGGTGTTTGCTGATATATTCGGCTTTGATCTTTTCTGGCTGATATATATGCTGCTGGATATACTGCAGGATATCCAGGGCCTTTTCTTCTGTTTGCTCACTTATTTTTTCAGGCAATCCGGCGGCGATATTCCTCGCCACGATCAGGATCAATGTGTTCACATATTGTTGTATCAGCTCGCGATTATACAGGGCGTTATTCTCCTGTTCCCGTACGATCGCTTCCATAAGAGGGCCGATAATACTATTGTCGGCAGTATTCCTGATGATACAGCCTGGTTGATGACTGGCATTCTTGAGGATAAATTCCATTCGCTCCTGATCTGTCAGTTGCAATTTGTTTGACCTGATATAGAGATCATTGAAACGGATGAAAAGGAATTGTGTTGGCTGATCTATTTCAAAACAGTGTGCATCTTCCGGTGTAAGCAAGAACAGGTTTCCCGCTTTATAAGGATATCGGTCCTGGTTGATACGCTGATCTCCCGAACCGGATACGATGTACACAAATTCAAAGAATGTGTGTTTATGTTCCGGCCGGGGACAAACATCTAATACTTCTTTCAGTAGTATCTGGAAAGGTTCGTAAAGATTGTCTCTGATCATGTGCCTAAAGGTACGCTAAAAAGGCTAATGGAGGGAGCGTTAACACTATCTTTTCAGCCGGGATGCTGCCAGCAGGATGAGGGCTACTATCAATAGTGTGCGGACTATTTCACTGTAACTGCTTTTTTGCATAATGAATGCTTTAACTCTGGTCATTTTTGAGGTCGTTTTATATAGGGTGTTTGAAAATGAAAGGCCCGGAAAAGAAGCTGTTTCCGCGCTTCCTTTCCAGACCATCAAAATACTTTGTAATTGCTGTAATGCTCTGTCCGTACGGTTTATATCATCGTAGAATAATCAGTAGTTCTACGCAGGATCTTCCGCAGTATTACGCTTATTTAACTCATTATAAGAGAGTAATTTGCATACTCATCGGACAGGAATTTCACTTTGGCAAGTTTCGCTCTGTGTAAATGGAGCGGAACTTGTAAAGTGGAATTATCATTTACCAGATAGTGGTAAAAGAAAGATTGCCGTTAACTACCTGTGCATAGATGATACCAAGTGCTCTTGGTCCACCTGCAGTGTAGGCGCCACCACTTCCCTGGAAAGCAATAGGGCCATAGGTAACTCCATTGTTGGTATAAGTGATAAATGATGGAGTAGGGCCACCCGGGCTGATATGCCATACAATATCACCATAAGGGGTACCGGTCAGCGTACCATCAGTATCATAAAAAAAAGCAGTTTGTTTCGCAGGCACTTTCTGCGAATGGCTACCAGCAGCGTTTAATCCTGAAAATGAGAATAAAAGGCATACGATCAGGGTAATTGGGAAAACTTTTTTCATAAGATAACTATGTGATTTGGGTTAAGAAATAATCTCATACACAATATAAGATTATTTCTTAATGATAGCAAAATTATACATATCTATAAACGAATCCCTACCTGCACTTTACCGCTGAATGGCGCCCCTTCGGTGTAATACCAGATGCCGGAGGATGCATTGCCTGCTTTTCTGTCGCCGGACGCCATATATCGTTCATTCGTAATATTGTCCAGCAACACGCGTATAAAATATTTGCCTCGGTCATATGCTACACTTGCGTCCAGCTTCGTAAAATCGGGAATGTCAATGTTTGCAGCAGTACCTCTTTTAATAGCCGTCGTTTCTCCGAGGCTAAAAGACAATCCTTTGAGACTGCCATTCCTGATACCATACATTATCCAGGCGTTCACCTGTTGTTTAGGCCCCCTGGCATAACGTTTACCTACATTAGCTTCATTAGCGTCCTCACTGATAATGGACGACATAAGTGCATAATTCACGGACACGGTCAGATTATCCACCGGCATTCCCAATACATCCAGCTCCAGCCCCTTACTTCTTACCTGTCCTATCTGACGTGTCATACCTGCTGCTGCATCATAAGACAATACATTATTCCGTTTGATGACATATCCCGATACCGTAGTGGACAATAATCCACTGAACCATTCCTTTTTGATACCGGCCTCTGTATTTTTACTTCTGAGGGGAATATATAAATCTCCATTTGCACTGACACCGACCTGTGGCTGGAAAGACTGATCATACAAAGCATATACACTCATGCTGTTCAGTACCATCCACGTAATACCTGCTCTCGGCGTAAAAGAATTGTAGTAATAGTTTTTCTTCTGAGGAGCAGAATAACTTCTTTTGGATACTTCATTGTAAGTAAATCGTCCACCGAAAGAAATGATCACTTTCTTACCAATACTAACCGCATCATAAGCATAAGCGGCCAGCCATTCGTTGAAAGTGTTGTAGGTGTACAACTTATTGAACAAGCGTAGGCTATCTGTATTCTCACCATACTTCAGGTGATATTGATCAAACGGAAACAACCTGGAGCCTACTGCCTGGTAAATAGAGTCCTGTGAATTAGTATAGTCGATCCCTGTCAGTAAACGATGTGTAAAAAGCTGACCGGTCTTGAATGTACCGTTCAGAAACAACTGTGAAGAACCTGTTTGTCCTCTTCTGCGATGATTAAAAGTACTACGCGTGGTTGTGCCGTCGGCGTCAAAGCTTACCGCATTGAAAGTGCCGCCTTTGTAAAACGTCCACTGATCAAAGGGTGAAGTTTTAAATGAGGATTGGGACGTAAGTTTCCAATTATCGTTAAAGGAATGTACAAACTGTAGTCTCACAGTATGCTCATCTGCCTTTGAAACAGGCAATCCTGGATCGGCCATATAATTGTTCCGGCGGCCGTCTTTAAGGATAGTACTGTCGTAACCGCCCTTCGTGAATTGCGTACCATTTTCCGCACGGCTTAAGATCATGTTATACTCGAGTAACAGATATGTACGTTTATTGAAATTGTACTGTACTACCGGCGATAATACATATTTCTTTTTATTGAACCAGTCAGCAAAATAGTTTTGTGTTTCTACGGCGCCATTTATCCGATAAGAAAACCCTTTCTCTTTTACAGCACTGCCATAATCTATTGTTGCGCGATAAAAGCTGAACGACCCTGCGGTAGCGGTCACATTAAAGATCCTTGATTTTCCAGGCGTTTTAGTCACCACGTTAATAGCACCGCCAGGCTCACCATACCCATTGATAAACCCTGCAGGCCCTTTCACTACTTCAACGCTTTCAATGATAGACTCGTCTTCCTGTGAATTTTCATAGGTACCTCCGCCGATAAGACCATTGCGGGAAATATTCGCATTGAAGCCGCGCATGGTGATCGTATTGGCGCCAGAGAACACATTATCGGTAGAGAGGTATACGCCACTGGCGTTACGCAGTGCATCTTTCATTTCAAAACCGCCTTGCAATTGCAACAGGCGGTTGCTGATACCGGTAATGTTCTGCGGCGTTTCCAACAGGCGTCCTCCTAATTTGAGCGTGGCAGAGAGGCTGTCGGTCTTTACGGTGCGTTTTCTGGTTTCCACATTCACCTCCCTGAGGTGTCGGACTTTCATAGAATCTCCGGAGTGCTGAGCCTGTGCTGCCAGTGTGATGAGCAAAGAGAATAGCAATAATCGGTACATTTTATTCATGGTGCATATTTTAATGGTGATCATGTTTGTTCAACAGGTAAAGGGCAGCAACACCCAGTATAACGGACAGGGACAGTAAATAAAATGTGCCCCGCAATATGCTGCTATAAATAGATAATGATGTATGATGAAAAACGGGTATACTGGCGTAATCTGCCGGAGCAAACACTTTGTGGCTGAAAAAGAAAGGAAAGAAATAGGATTTCCATTCCTGGTGAAAGTCTTTTATTTCGTTCTCATAATGACTATAGTCTGCTACATCTGTATGGGCCACCTGGTTGAGAAGCGACTGAGTATAGACTGCCGGACAATAGTAGTACCCTGTTACCATTTCTTCGTGTTGTTGTTTTCGGATAGATTCATCCTTTGCTACAAAGCGGTCCATCTTTCGCGTTACCATATCATAATAGGCCATTAAACGACGTGAACTGGCAGCACTTGTATCATAGGCTCCTGCATCCCGGTAACGGGGATAATGGGCGTAAAAGCTATCCAAAAGTGCTTTCCTGGGCATATCCCATAATGCCCATTCCTGTTCACGCTGTTCTGCAGCAATGGTAGCGGTCTGAGTGGTCACTTTCCTGTCGTCCGCCTTCAGCCGGAAGAATGCAGGTAACAGGATCAATAACAGGATCCATGCAGTGATCATAGCAGCGATATTAAAGCCGGAAGATTTTCTGAAGGCTGCGATTAAACATATCAGCATACACCAGAAAAATATATAGGCGGCAGTAACAACACCCCAGGGCAATAATTCGTACCATCCACCACCTTGTATAATAGGGACTGCACTTGCCAGCAGCATAAAAAGCAGAAAGAACAACATCCATCTGATCAGCATTCTGGCAAGTAAAAGGACTAGCGGTTTTGCACCCTGCATTAACAGTAAGGAAAATGTTCCGTGTTCCTCTTCTCTCGACACGATGTTATAACTTACTCCTATTAACAACAACGGAAAGATGTAAACCAGTAAAAAGGACAAGTCGATATTGCCCGTCAGCAACTTCAGAGGATTATTGATCTTCTCCTCACTATGCAGGTAACTCCAGTTCACTTCCAGGCGATGGTAGTAACCGGCAACATCACTCATCCCCAGCGACAACATGGCAAGTGGAGCAGGTGGCAATACCGCAGCAGGCTTCAACTGGAACTGCACTACCGCAGGATGGGACAACTGCCTGTAAATACTTTTCCCTTCAGCTGTAGCCGTATCCGCCGTGGCGAATCTATTTACGAGACTATCAAAACGATGTGTATCGTTCGTGTAGATATCTTCCAGTGTATTCTTTCGCTCCTGTACTACTGTATGTCCATAATAGAGCGCGGCAATGCCGGTGACCGTCAACAACAATACCACGGGAAAAAACAAACGGTAACGTAGTAACCATTTCCATTCAAATCGGAGGATAGTAATGAAGCGGGACATCAGTAGAATATTGTTTTACGTCTGTTGAAAAAAAGTAGTCCGGCAAGCGGCATACACAACCATGCGATCAATGCCAGATAAGCGGGCATCAGTCGTTTATAAACCTCTTGTACCGGTGGTTGTATATAAGAAAATGGCTTCATCTGCCTGTAAAATTCCGGACCTGCTTTTCCTCCCTGCTCAAGTTTGTTATTCAACTGGCGGATAAAATCGTTCCGGTAATTCCGGGCTGCACGTTGAAAATGTGTAACAGCAGTAAGATCGGTACCGCATAATCCCATAGAGATTTCCCGCAATGCCATGAATGGATCTATCCATCTCGCATAGGCGTCATAGCTATTTTGCGCTTGTATCAGACTATCCACAGCTCCCATGTAAGTTTCATAGATACGTTCATTGTAGTCTTCAGTAGCCTGCATCCATAACGCCGCTGCATTAACGGGCAGACGTGAAAGACTATCCACCCGGTACTTCTTTAGCAGCGAGTCGTTGAATCTTTGCTGACGCACAGTTCTGGGCGACTTGCCATCCAGACCAAATTTCTCTGCATCGGACATTTTCTTTTGTACCGAGAAATGAGAAGGTAAAGGTGTTCTTCCTTCTGATATGACCGATAGCATTCTTGGCAGTAAGATGACGGTCGCCAGCCATACACCCAACAGGATCAGCAAGGCAGTACCAGATCGTTTTACCATGAAAGAGATCATCACACTCAATAAGGCAAAGAAAGCAGCATATATGAAATACGCGAACAATATTCCTGCAAGGCGATCATAACTTACCCGATACGTATCCTGCTGTATTATCAGCAGTGGTATGAGCACCAGCCATGCTGTGACAAGCAGTAAACCGGTTAATAAAAGTGCTGTCATTATCTTTCCAGTGAGCAGTAAACTATTTCCTGCACCCTGCAGTTGCAGGAGTTGCAATGTGCCGGCTTCTCTCTCTTTAGTATACATATCAAAGCACAGAAAGATCAGGAACAGCGGCAGGAATAACTGTAATACAGTGGCCACTGTCAGACTGCCGAAACGTACATAGCTGCCGGACGCAGGTACCGGAGGAGCAAGAAAACCATGCTGCTTATGCGCTTCTATACGGTATACATTACCAGTGAAATCTGTGATGCCTTTATCAAATGAATATAAGAGGGAAGGCTTACTGAAAACGTAAGTACCATAATGCGCAGCGCCATGTGCATTATCTACGTGTAGTGTTTCCCACTGATGCCTGAAAGTATCGGACGCCTCCTGTTGCTCCTGCAGTAACATATTCTGCGAACGCTGTGCCGTGACCAATGCTGCACACAGCAGTATACAAAGGATCAGCCATACAACGTAAATAGCAGGCATGCGGGAGTACATCCGCAATTCTTTGACGATTACAGTTCTTAGCATAAAGGCTTAATTATAGCAATAGAGGTCCTGTTACCGGGGGCGAGGCCTCACGCGGTACAGTATGACGTTGTTACATCAGTTTCGATAGTATGTGTATTATTTCACGGATGTAAAGATAAGGGTAGATTTTATTATTTGCAACAATGTTACATTTATTTATATTTGGTCTGAAAACCCGACAGCATGTTCAAGACGAAAAAATTCCCACTCTATAAACAATCTGATGTAATGGACTGTGGTCCCACCTGCCTGAAGATGGTGGCAATGCATTATGGTCGCCGGTTCCCCTTGCAACACTTGCGGGAATTGACTAAGAGCACACGACAAGGCGTGACGATATCCGATCTTATTGCCGCGGGGGAACAACTGGGTTTTAAAACATTCAGCGCGGAACTGCCGTTCACGGTACTCTCACAAAAAGCGCCTCTCCCCTGTGTATTGCATTGGGAGAAACAACATTTCGTTGTGTTGCACGATATCACAGCTACACATGCCTATGTAGCAGATCCTGCTTTAGGCCGCACTATCATGTATACCAAAGATCAGTTCATGGATGCCTGGCAGAAGGACGCGGGCAGCGGCACAGGCAGAGCGCTGTTCCTCGAACCTACAGCCGATTTCTATGCGCAGGAAAGTATCACTGAACCGGTTGTTTCATTAAAGACTTTATATCCTTATCTGCAAGCTCATAGAAAACAGTTACTCCCTGTGTTTGGCACGTTGCTGCTTGCAGCGGGATGCTCTCTACTTGTGCCAATACTGACAAAAGCAGTTGTAGACAAGGGGATCAATTCACATGACATTCCGCTCTTACTATTGATATGTATTGGGCAATTAATGTTGTTCCTGGGTCGCATGGGAATGGATTTCATTCGTGCACGGCTACTGTACAAACTCGGCACACGTATCAGTATTCAAATGCTGCGCTCTTTCATTCTGAAGCTAATGCGATTGCCACTTCCATTTTTTGATAATCGTCATGCAGGGGACAATATGCAACGCATTGCTGACAATCAGCGGGTGGAAGACTTTATGACATCTGTGTTTGTTACGTTCGTGATGGCTACCATCACCACACTTGTGCTGGGAAGCGTATTGCTTTATTACCACCTGCTGATCTTTTTGCTCTTCCTCGCAGGAGCAATATCGTCCATCATCTGGGCAAACTCATTCCAGGAAAAAAGAAAGATGCTGGACCAGCAGAAGTTCAAAGCCCTGGCGGCCAATCAGCAAATACTGCTGGAGATCTTCGGGGCCATGCAGGAAATCAAACTCACCGGCAGTGAAGACATCAAAAGCACGCAATGGCAGCAGATACAGGAAAGATCATTTGATCTGAAACTGGACAGCCTGCGCATGGACCAGTTTATGCAGGGCACTGGGCTGTTCATTAATGAGGTCAAGAACGTGTTGATCACATCGCTTGCAGCAATACTGGTTATTAAAGGGGAACTATCCCTGGGCACGATGTTAGCCATAACCTATATCTGCGGGCAATTAAACACACCGGTACTTCAACTGGCAGACTTCATCCGGTCTTCACAAAATACTCTTTTCAGCATGCAACGGATGGCAGAGGTGCAACATCAACCTGATGAAGATCAGCATGAGCAGGCAGTCCTGCCACTGACCGCAGCCAATGGTCAGGATATCGTATTAAAAAATGTACGCTTCCAATATGGCCATCAACACTCTCCTATTGTACTGAATGATATTCATATTACTATTCCCGCTGGAAAGATAACGGCTATTGTAGGTATGAGTGGCAGTGGTAAGACGACCTTACTCAAACTGCTACTGAAATTCTATGCACCGGTGAAAGGGCAGATCATGATCGGCGACCAAACACTTTCTTCTGTGAATGCAAGATCATGGCGCAAGCAATGTGGCGTGGTGATGCAGGACGGCTATGTTTTCATGGATACCATTGCCAATAACATCTATTGTGGTGCTGCAGACAGGAACACAGAAAGACTATATGCAGCCTGTAAAATGGCAAACATACATGAGTTTTTTACGGCCATGCCATTCGGTTATGATACCATCGTTGGCAGAGACGGATATGGTCTCAGCCAGGGACAGCAACAAAGATTACTGATCGCGAGAATGATCTACCGGAATCCAGCCTATATATTCCTGGATGAGGCCACCAACTCCCTGGATGCACATAATGAACGCGCTATCGTAAACAGCCTCGAACACTTCTTTCCTGGTAAAACAGTCGTCATAGTGGCACACAGGCTCAGTACTGTCAGGCATGCACACCAGATAGTTGTTATGGAACAAGGTTGTATCGTGGAATGCGGTACACACGAGGAACTGATACGCAGTAAAGGAGCTTATTATCATCTTATTAAAAACCAGCTGGAACTGGGCCAGTAAATAACCACGATCATGACTTTACAGGTATTCCCTTACGCATTTGTACGCTACACTTCTTTGCACCAGCAGGAGATGAATGTATTCGATCCGTCCGACAACATGCAGTTAGTCTTATCTAACCTGCGCATTTTACATGCAAGGAAGGAAGAAAGCAAAACACTTTTATGTGAGGAGCTTTTCAAGCAGATACAACAAGCCACTGATGACAAAAAACGACAGCAGCTACTCAATATCAAACGAGCTGTATTCAATGATAAGCTGCTTAATATCCCAGCTGGTGATGTAGGATTGGAAAAAGCCATCTCGCTTCATATGCAGGTGCTGTCCGCATTCCATGATATCGGCGATCAATGGCAGCAGATATTCCAGGATGAGATGATCAGGCACAGACAGGCGTTAAAAACATATGCAGAACAGGAACTGTTATGTAAAGGCATCCTGTTATCCAGTCATACATTATATACACAATTACCGTCATTCATCTCAAGGGACCCAAGTAGATTTCGTCACAAGGAATTGAAAACAGAATACAGCCTGCTGAAATACCTGACAAGGATGGCCTATAAAACTTCTCCGTTCAGTACATTTACGCATACCGGCATAGCTGTTCCTGAAGACGGTGAAATCCGATCCTCCCTTACATTGTCTGATTCCATACACGCTGGCATACGGCTAAACAATAAGTTGTTTGACTATCTGAGGCTACTGATGGTACATCATCCTGCATTAAATGAGATACTGGAAATACGGCTTAATCCAACGATACAAGACAAAGGGGCTTATCTTCAATTCCTGGCAAGCTACAGGAATATAGAATCCTTCCAGAAAATGCCCACCAGTGATATCACCAGCTGGTTGTTTTCTTTTCTCTCTTCACAGGAAAGACCGGTAACACTTGGTACGCTCACAGATACACTGTCAGCCTACGTGCCTGACGCAGACAGGTCTCAGGTGAAGTCATACTTATTGCAGCTGGTGGCGAACGGATATATAGAAACCGGTGTTGGTTGTTCAGGCATAGATCCGGATTGGGACCAGGCACTGATCACCTACCTGCAGGATAACGAAAAAAGCGTAGCCGCAATAAACCCACTCTTACGCCTGTTACAGCTATTACGTGACCAACGGCAAGCCTATGCTACAGCGACTGCAGCCGCCAGAGGGAAGATAATACAGGCAGCTGCTGCTGCACTGGAGAAGACGCTCGTCCAGCTACAGGAAGAAGCGGGACTATCCGGTCCGACTACGACCGGTGACGATCTGGCACATCAGGTGCAACAGGAAGCACGTACGCAAAAAGAAGGATTCAATGTAACGCGTTTCATGCTACAGCAGTTCCCTTCATCCGGTATTTTTTATGAGGACACCTATACGTCTTCTATGAGCACCTACCCTTCAGCAGAAATGCATACACTGGCAGAGAAGGCAGACCGGCTTTGTACATTGTTGGAATCACTGGATACCATGCAGTCAGAACGGATAAGAATGCGTGATTTCTTTCTCCGGCATTTTGATGCCGATCAACAGATTTCCGTTACAGAATTCTACTACAAATATTATCAGCTGGAAAAAAAAGTACAGAAGGAGATGTCAAGATCACACGTCTCAGTACAGGAAGATACTATCACCACAAAGTTGAGGCAATTACTGCAACTGAATGATATCAACGATGCCGGTGATGTTATTCGTCTGACAAATCCCGACTTCAATATATCTCCCGTAAGTACAACCACAGCGAGAGGAATGTTTGTCCAGCTATTCCGCCAGGGAGAGGAATTGTATGGCGTTATCAATAACTTGTTACCAGGGATGGGTAAAGTAGCCGGCCGATTCCTGGACCTTTTTGATCCTGCGGTCACAGCCAGCTTCAGGGAATGGAACGGTAACCTATATCCTGATAAGATGCAACTGGAGTTAAGTGATGGCTCAAGCTTCAATGCCAATATACATCCGCCATTATTATCCCAGGCTATCCGAATACCTGGTAGCCACAGTAATTACAGTGTTCATCAACAAACAGGCGTAGAAAATGTAGCGGTAAGATATAATCCCGCGACATCACTTTTATCGCTGGTCTATGTTCCTGATGGCAGAGAGATCTTTGCATATGATCTTTCCCTTCAATCATTTTTTAACCGGTCCAACTTCTATCAGCTCCTGGCACATTTCAATCCTGAACAGCGGATACCGCTCCGTAAACTTATTGAAGTGACCGATGAGAAATATGCAGCAGCGTTCAACATCACGGAAGCGGACATCATTTGCAAGCCCAGGATCACATTTGAGAAGCATATTATATTACGCCGGAAGGCTTGGGTAATTAAAGCCCACTCTATACCACAACAGGAAAGTAATGAAACAGATGCCGCCTATTACCTACGACTTAATAAGTGGCACGCTGAAAGCGGGATACCTGATCGTGTGTTCTTATTCCTTAAATCTTATGCTATACCTGCTACAAAAGAAGAGAAGTCAAATATGGCCAAAGATGATTACAAACCGCAGTACATTAGTTTTATACAACCGGTAATGGTGAACTTGTTTAAGAAGCTGTTAAGCAGGGCCGGCCAATATATTTATGTAGAAGAAATGCTGCCTCATGTATCACACCTGCAAGATACACCTGTAACAGAACACCTCATTCATTGGTATAAATACTAAAGTGATGCAAACGAAATGGCTTTCTGCATATCTGTTTTCCAATAAGGGGCTAAACAAAATATTGTGTGAACAGATCGTTCCTTTTCTGCAAGGAGCAGACGGGCATCTGCAAACATCAGCGCCGTACTTTTTTATCCGTTACGGGGAGGGCGGTCCGCATATACGCCTACGGGTAAAGATCCGCGAGGAAGACGAAAATATGATGCGGAAAATGCTCGGCAGGTATACTCCGGTACAGTATACCCCATACATACCGGAGACAGAAAGATATGGTGGACCATCTGCAATTGTGCTGGCAGAACAGCAGTTCTTCCTGTGCTCTGAGCATACATTATCGCTGTTCAGTCGCCCGGATTGGGATAACTCAAAAATATTTGTGCAAGCTATACAGATGAATATGGCGTTGCTGTACGCATTACAGTCTACACCAAATGAAACAATAAACATTTGCTCTCAGTTTATCAGGTCCTGGCTACCCAGATTATACAATGGGCGATCTGATATTCCCGGACAGGAGAAATATTTCCTGTTATTAATGGAAAAGAAATTTGAACAATACGCACCACTTCTTCTGCCACTATCAGTCAACTTCTGGACAACCTTACAACAGGAACAGTCGATATTACAAACTTATGCTGACAGGCATATTCCGTTATTCGGATATTATCAACGGCTGATCAATGATACGCAGAAAATGCGGGCTATTATGTGCAGCCTCCTGCATATGCAGCACAACAGACTTGGCATCCAGAATGCAGACGAAGCTTATATAACATTCTTCACCATGAAGTGTATGGAACATATATATGAACAGACTAACTGAACAAGTTTTGTTTGAGCATGAAATATACCGGATAGCAGATACCCTACTGACATCATTACAGCAAGACGAAGATGGCAGTTACTGGCAGCGTAAACGGGTATCAGAAGATGGCGTGGTTACCTACCTGCCAGAAACTACCGATATTTTTAACGGCAGTGCCGGTACTCTTTTATTCTTTCTGGACCTGTACCGCTATCAGCCCGACAGCCGTTATATTGATTGCTGCAACAATGTACTGGACCGTTTACTCAGGAAAACCTATACTACAGTTCCTGCGTACTATACTTTTTATACAGGCGCAACAGGACTGATCTATTTATGTATCCGCATGTATGAAGCGACAGGCATTTACAGGTATATTGAACAAGGTATTCAATTGGCCATACATCTGAAAAATGGATTCAGTAACGGTGTTGTAAAAGATGATCTGTTAAGCGGGCATGCAGGTAATTTACTTGCGATCAGTTATCTGTATGCGCATAGCGGAGAGATGTCACTGGTGAATATCATAAAGGACATCTGTGATATACTGATCAATCACGCGAGGATCTCAGATACCGGATTGAAATGGGATAACGAAAAATTTGCTTATGATAGCCTGACGGGGTTTTCCCATGGCGCGGCAGGCATAGCATATGCGCTGCTCGAAACGGGAAGATATTTCAAAGATGAAACGCTATGCTGGTTGGGCGAACAGGCGCTAGCATATGAAATGCAATATTATGACGCAGAGAAAAACAACTGGATGGACCTGCGGTTGAATAGTCTCAGGATACCGCCCGGAGAAATCATTGACTGGGACTTGCTATCATTCAAACCACGGATGAGTGATGCCTGTTCATGGGCACATGGAGCTACAGGCGCAACGTTGTCAAGACTGCATGCATATCATATTACAGGAAATACCAGGTATGCAGAACAGGCTAATCTGGGTATACAGCGAACATTGCGGGACATCTCAGCACCCTCCAGGAATAATTATACACTTTGCAGCGGCTACGGCGGTCATATCCTGTTACTGCTGAAAGCATCGGATGTATTGGTTGATGCATCACTGTATACAAAGGCTGTAATGTATGCACAGAATGCACTACATTTCTTCCGGCGGCATGGTACTTACAACACTTATTCGGCAGCAACACACGATGATCCGGCCTTGTTATCGGGCCTGGCAGGAATAGGATACCTCTATCTTCAGTTCCTCCTTCCCTACAGGGGTAATACTGTCCTCCATCCACAGATACCTGGCGATGTAACAGATCATGGAAGTCTTATATTGTACAATATAGCAGAGGTAAAAGCAAATATACTGGGAGCTCATTTTAAACAGACCTTGTCATTACAACAACCAGATATAATATGTTGGAAGAGGGTACAGAACATACAGGAACTTGAGCAATACCTCTTGAGACAGATCTGTAATGATCCACAGATCGAACTGTCAGAAATTTTCGAGTTTGAAAGGGGGATGACAACACTGTGGAAAATGCATAAAGGCATGCTGTGTTACAGAAAGAAGGGACAACAGTTACAGAGCATCTGCCGGAAAATAATAGCGTACGACGATAATACCCTGTTAAATAAAAAGCTGGTGCTCTGTTCACATGTTAAAATACATAGCGCACAAGCGGGATATAAAGTTATGTACTGCCAGGAACAAGGTGTTTCCATTCTTTCCGTGAACCGTTTACCAGGCCTGATACTTTCACAGCTACAACAGGCTAAGACAATAAACGATGTCGTCAACAACATCACTGCACATCATTTCCCCGGTCAGTCAACGGACCAGCAACAGCAAATAGTTATCGCCATTCTCGGACAGGTCAGGCTTTTACTGCAATACGGGTTGCTTACAGCAGCATAATAAAAAAAGCCGGGATAACTGTGACACCATCCCGGCCGGTTGTATGTTCTTACGAACAAACGTCCTGCATTAGCAGATCACGGTTTCGCATTCATGACCTTCATCATCTGTTAATTCAGTATGAGTAGGGTGCGAGTCTGTAGCATCGTGACCAGCAATACCACCTGCAAGGCGGCTGTTCATTTCGCTGTCAATACTTGTTACGAAGCTTTCGATCCGGAGATCGTCCAGGGTAAGTCTGAACTGATTTTCTTTCATAAAATAGTCTTTAATTGTTATGCCTACTATTCTGAGGGTTTCGGCTTCTCCCCGATTGCAATCAATTAAAGATAGATAAAATGCATCATTGTTTCAAAAATTACTCCATATTTATTTTTAGTATGACAGCATTTTTACTGATTTCAGGTGTACTTCTTTTTCACTTCACCAGCCAGTAATATACCGATACCTACAAATGCGAGGACTGCAACGGCTTTCAGCAATGTCTTCGTTGCACTGACAGCAGGGACATATTCAACACCGCTGATGCCTGCAACAGCGGGATCGTTCGAGTAACGGCCATTCGCAGGTACTGCTTTTTCTTTGAAGTTATCCGCCAGTTCCTGCAATGCTTTGAGCGCTTCTCCTTCCATCGGCATACCATGTCCTGTAGCTACGATAGATGGCTGTAAAGAGGCCAGCGTTTGCACTGATCTTTCTGCGGCATCCCAGTCGTAAGTAAAGTATCGCGGAGGACCTGAAAGGACCTTCTTTTGTTTCAATACAGAAAATAACGATTCCTGCTGTGTAGTCACAAAAGCATCACCTGCCAGTAACACATTATCCTGTTCACGGAACAGGCTTATATGTCCCGGAGCATGGCCAGGTGTATGGAAATATCTCCACTCTTTCAGGCCGGGTATATTCCCCTGTTCCGGCAGTAATAGTAATCGTCCGCCGAGGTCAATGGGGCCTCTGGGGAACAGAAAGGAGAGATAAGTAAACAATCCGCCACCGGCAGAAGGATCGGGCGGCGGATAGGAAGAACGCCCTGTCAGATAAGGTGCTTCCAGGTAGTGTGCATATATTGGGACATCCCATTCATCGGCCAGTTGTTTTACCGAGCCTGTATGATCGAAATGCCCATGTGTAAGGATAATGGCCGAAGGCGTGGCCTGGGGCCAGAACAACTCCTTTGCCACTCTTTTGATCCTGGCTGCAGACGTAGACAAACCGGCATCCAGCAGTACCCAGTGATTGGTCGTGGCGTCATGGATGAAGTATACGTTAACGATCTTGTCCCGCAACCCCCATACACCGGGAGCTACATAGAACCACTCATGCGTTGAGCATGCTTTAATTTTAACCAGCGCTTGTTGTTTTTTCATATTTTTCTGAATTAACATGAACACTGGTTATAACATCTCAAAACTCATGCTGGGTCGAACAGGCACAACCGTAACTAGTCTTCTTTGCTCCCATCGTCGGCCATTCTCACTATTCTCGGAGAGAATTTTGCAACAACATCTACCAGGTCCTTCTGCGCATCCATCACGATGTTGATATCCTTATAGGCCATAGGCGCTTCATCCAATCCGGCCCCGATCAGCGTTACATCATTGGCTTTTAATATGGCCTTCATTTCCAGGGAAGTAATATTCTGTATAGCGGCGGTACGGCTCATCTGACGGCCTGCTCCATGAGAAGCGGAATTGATCGCATGCTCCTCTCCTTTTCCTCTTACCAGGAATCCCGGAGCGGTCATAGAACCCGGAATGATCCCCATTACGCCTTTACCTGCTGGCGTAGCACCTTTTCTATGCACGATCACTTCTTCCCCGTTCCAGGTCTCTTTCCATGCAAAATTGTGATGGTTTTCCACTTTAGCCAACAGTTTACCTCCTATAGCATTCGCCAGTTTATGATGGATCACTTCATGACAGGCAGAGGCGTAGTCACCGGCCAGGTTCATCGCCAGCCAATATTCCTGACCAGCTTCGCTGTTCATATCCAGATAGGCCAGGTTAGCGGCTTCTTTTGGCAGCTTACACAGTTCTTTTGCCAAACGGGTATAGTAACCAGCAATGGTAGCGCCCATCCCCCTGGAACCGGAGTGGGACAACAGGGCAAGATATTTCCCTTTAGGGATATTCAGCGGTTGATCATCTTCAGCAAATTCAATAATACCCCATTCCACAAAGTGGTTCCCTCCACCGGAAGTACCTAACTGGGAATATGCTTTATCTTTCAGCTGTTTTATGAACTGGGTCATATTGAACTCTGCCCGGTCCAGTACGGCGTGTTCTGTACGGTGTTTTCCCTGGTAACCATGACCTGCGCCAAACCGGGTATGCTCTATCAGTTCCCGCATATATATATCCTGGTTTTCAATAAAGTGTTGCTCAGAAATATCAAAGATGGACAAGGCCATACGACAACCGATATCCACACCAACACCGTAAGGGATCACCGCATTCTTAGTAGCCAGCACTCCACCTATAGGCAAACCGTAACCCTGGTGGGCATCCGGCATTAAAGCACCTCCTACCGTAACCGGCAGCTTCATTGCCGTATCCATCTGCCGTATTGCGCCCGCATCAATATGATCAGCACCATACACCGAGAATTCTCCGGCGGTATCGTTCAGTATAATTGCGCTTTGTATCTCCTTCGCTTCTTCAATCATCTTTGTGGCAAGATCTTCCAGGATCTCATGGTCAAGAAAAGCTTCCGGCTGTTGTAACACATCTTTCATAAGGGACAGCAGGGTTTCACGCTCAGACTCCTGGTAATGTTTTTCCAGTACTTCCAGCGCCAGGCCGAGTATCTTACCCTGTTGATAACCGATAGCTAACAGATCATTGCCCTTAATATTGTTCATATGCATTTCTTATTTCGTTATAATAATAA
Source organism: Chitinophaga sp. S165 (assembly GCF_003182155.1). Taxonomy (GTDB): domain Bacteria; phylum Bacteroidota; class Bacteroidia; order Chitinophagales; family Chitinophagaceae; genus Chitinophaga. Next base: position 81,122 of record NZ_QGTG01000006.1, on the reverse strand, counting down.
TGCAATATTCAATAAGGTATGCGCAGCTTTTTTGCGCACTTTGATCTGTTTAATATCTTTTTTTAGAATAGGCTCATTTTCATCGTCTTATAGCCACAATATTTTGAAAGGCGAAGATCTCAAAAGCCGCAACATTGTATTCTCCCAATGCGATCAGTCCGTCGGGCAGCATACGGTAGAAGTCATACCCGGGCAATATGTCTATTATGTCTTTGAAGAAGGTGCGCGAAATAACGTTCATTTCATTGAACTCTACCTGGACTACTTTTATCATGCCTTTTGCAATTGCCTGTCGCGCGCCTTTCAATACGTTCAATTCATTTCCCTCCGTATCAACCTTTAGTAACGCGATCTCCCTGATTCCATTATCTTCTATAAACTCATCGATAGTGGTCAGGTCAATAGCAATCTCTTCTACTTCGCTCTTACGGAAATCGGCAATTACTTCCTTGTACATACTGGCATGCTCTGAGCCTTTATTCTCGATGTAGTCGTAAATAAATGTCGTCAGCGCAGTCTCTCCTGCTCCCTTTTGTACCGGAATGAAATGATGCATGGATGCCGCCTCTTCCAGTTTATTGTAAGCCACAGGATGTGGCTCGAACGCGTAAATAGGCAGGGACACCTTCCTGTTACGCAACATCACAGAGTAACCGCCAATGTTTGCGCCCACATCGAGGATCACACCTTTATTGAACCTTCCGGTGGAGATCATATATTTCACAAAGGCATCTTCTCCGCTTATATAATCGTTTTCATGATTCATGATCCCCAGCCCTCTCATACTTAATTTATACAGGAGCAGGTTAATAGGATAAAGCGCTTTCCGCGCGAAAAGAAAGATATACACTTTTCTCAGGGTGTCGGTAACTGGATTCATTGTTTGGTTAGTTGATTTTTTGTGGAGATTATAATTGTTCCTGTAATCCTGTCATTACATTATGTACGGGCATTCCTTTAATACATTCATACCTGTCATATCCTGACAGATAATTGAGGTTTCCTTTTTTGTCGCGGCTTTCACGGAAACGGGAATAAACATATCCTTCTTCAGGTGTAAGCGCTTTCAACGGTCCCAGCCGGTTTTTCTTTATGAAATAAGCATTATTACCTATGGAATTAGAACCTACAAATGCATATCCTTTTTCTTCGGCCAAAATACACAGGGCCTTCAGAGAAGCCCCAAAGTATAGATGGCTGTAGTGTACCCGCTCTCTGACGAAATCCGGTTTATAAGGCACCGTTACCGCCCTGTCAATACCAAATACACTGTTATATTCCGCTATTACTATTACCGGCTCTACCACGTTGATTGCTTTCCATACCCAATAGTCATTACCGTCGATATCAACAGACAATAGTCCTATTTCTCCTTTTAGGCCCTGTGCAGTGATCAGGTCATTGATGTTCTCTGCCGTTATAAACGCCTGTACTGCTTTCAAGTCATGCTGATAATAAATATCATCCGACATTATATAACGGATGCTCTTTTGCGATCCATCAATTACAAGTCCTGACCAGTTATTATACTTCAGGAGGAAACGGGTATTTGACTCCACATAGTTTTCCACACCAAACTCTATGAATGTGGTTTCCGGAATATGTACCTTATTGATAAGGTATTGAATGATGCCATCGTCGCCCGTCTGTGAGAAGACTTTAAATTCAGCAGATGAAATATTATCAAGAACAGGCAATGCTTTATTCTGCCTGGCCAAAAGGGTACCTAACAATAAGAGGTCTGTTTGCTGGGCTTTCCGGGAGGTGTACAAAAAATGGTGCAATACATTCACCAACTTCTTCAATCGTTTCATCAGGAACATGGTAAGTGTTAAGTAATCGGAGCGCTCTCCTAAAATATGTTACCCCCATAAATACATAATAATATAATTATTGTTCATTTTGCGATAATTTCTAACATGTGCGATCCTACGCTTCTTTTCTGCATACCCAATATGACAAAGGCATACCTACACTTACATAACTTTCCCGGCATTTTTGCGCATGTGATATTTTTGTTTTAATTTGCTTCAGTCTGAGAATGCGTTAATCAATAAAATCTGCAAAGAATTATTTGCATATGATGGTGCCCCAACTGTCATAAGGTGTTTTATTGTTTCTACTTGATTACCGTTCCATGACTCCTAACACGTCTTCGCCAAGATATTTTTTTAGTCTGGATGCTATAAGAGGCTTTGCTGCGCTTATTGTTGTCCTATGCCACTGGCAATTCTATTTCTATAAGGATCAAACTATACAAACCAAACCCATAGAGGAGTTAGGGCTGCCATTATTCTCGTATCTATCCATCTTTTACCATCACGCTTTTTTTGCGGTAGATCTCTTTTTCCTCTTATCAGGGTTTATCTTCTTCTGGTTCTATGCCGATAAAATAGCCGGCAGGAAAACACCTTTCAGCAACTTTATCTGTTACCGGCTAACGCGCCTTTATCCTGTTCACTTTATTACGCTGCTGTCACTGATAGTATTACAATACATTATGGTGAGCAGAACGGGCCATACCTTCATTATGCAGAATAATGATACCTGGCACTTTGTGCTGAACCTGTTTGTTATACACAGCTGGGGATTTGAGCCGACACCTGCACTGAACGGGTTTAACGGCCCTTCCTGGTCTGTATCGGTCGAGCTGTTGTTATACCTGATGTTCTTCTTCATCAGCTGGAAAAAACTAAATCGTAATAAGGGACTGCTGATAATGATCGTTGTAGCGGGCGCTGTTATACAATATTTCTATTCTATGATAGGCCAGGGAATTTATTCCTTCTTTCTGGGAGGGCTTACCTATCATCTCTATGCCTGGCTTACTGAAAGAAAAAATGTACGCCGGGTCACCACTATCGTTACTATTGCCGCTATTGTACTCTGGGCGGTCGTATTGACAGAGTATGCATTTTCGTATATAAGGGATTTTTCAATGCTATTGATGAAGAAAGTATTGCCAGGAAAAGATGTAACATTTGATACCGCTTTGTTTAATCTATCCAGGAATACTTTTTTCAGAACTATTATTTCGCCTGTCACTATTCTAACACTTGCATTGTCGGAAACAACGAGAGGAGGCCTGAAAATAAAATGGGCGCTGGTATTGGGAAATGCCAGTTACGCGCTATACCTGCTTCATTTCCCGTTAATGGTCTTCTTCTTTATTGCCGTGGACACATTAGGGATCAGTCAGGAAGTGTTTCACTCTCCGCTTACAGTACTGATCTTCTATTCAGTGTTGATCCCACTAAGTATCCTTACTCATTATTATTTCGAATTGCCCCTGCAGGACCTGTTCAGAAAGCGGCTGCTCAGAAGGCCAACACCGGGTCTTGTTACTGTTGTCAATAATCAGATTACCACATAATACAGGCCACCAATATAGGACCTGCAACTGTTTATCACCTTGTTTTATTAATCGAAATCAGATATGATACCTAAATTCCATTTACTGTTATTCATTGTGGTAAGTCTCCTTACCGGCTGTGTCAATACTAAAAAGATCACCTATTTCAATGACCTCGAAAAAGCAAACGGAATTGAATCTGCCAACAAGCTACAATCGCTTAAAGTGCAACCGGGAGATATATTACAGATCACCATCACAACGATCGACAAAGATATTTCCCTGATACTGAACCCGGCGGCAGTCAACTCGTCACCTATGTCCACGCATGGCATGGACCCCGGCTACATCGTTGACAGCGCAGGTAATGTAAGTCTGCCGATGATCGGAAAGGTATATGTAAAGGATAAGACCACGACAGAAATAAATGACATCATCACGCAGGAGTTAAACAAGACGATCCGTAATCCTTATGTATCTACCCGCATTGCCAATTTCAGGGTTTCCGTACTGGGAGATGTGGCACGCCCGGGCTCTTACCAGATAGCAGGCGAGAGAGCTTCCGTCCTGGATGCCCTCAGTATGGCCGGCGATCTGAACGTCACGGCCCTCAGAGATGATATTATGATCATCCGTGAAGTGAACGGAGAAAAAACATATGCATCACTAAATCTGAATAATGGTAAAACACTTGCATCACCGTACTACTATCTCAATAATAATGATGTAATATATGTCAAGCCTGGCCCTAACAAACAATTCAACACATCCAAGATCGTACAGCTATTACCTGCTGCCATCGGCATTCTGTCACTCATTACCACCATCGTCATTGTTTCCGTAAAATGATACACCAAATGAACCGCAATAAAGAGATAAATAATAAAAATGCCATTATAGATCTTGGAGATCTGTTTAAGAAGCTGTTTTTCCACTGGCCCCTTTACCTTATCGTATTACTTATAGCCGCTGGTGGTGCTTTTGCATACCTGAAATATGCAAGGCCAAGATATATGTCCAGCGCAAAACTGTACCTGAAAGATGAAAAAAAGAACGGTGAGGAAACTGATCTGTTAAAATCGCTCTCACTGTTCAACAGCGGGAAGAACATTGAAAACGAGATGGAGGTACTTAAATCCCCTATCCTCGTTGAAAAGGTGATCCGCGACAATCGTTTCAATGTGCGCTACTTTGTGAAAGGCACGCTCCGTAATGAAGAGATCTATGAACAGAACCCGCTTGCACTGAAGTTTCTGGGCGACAGTACACACATAGGCAATTACATTTTCGACGTCAGGGAAGACAACAATCTGCTGAAGGTAAAGTGGGTGAATGATCCCAATGATGATGAACATGCTACATTCAACATCCACTCCGGTGAGCCTTTTATGGTGAACAGGGACAGGTTCAGCATTACATTCGACCCGACAGTACCGGATGCGGCCAGCAATACCTACAGGGTACAGATAGATTCGGTAGAAGAGCTGGCTTATAAAAAGATCGACGACATCGGCACAGCCCTGGTGAACAGGGACGCCACGGTTGTGATGGTGACCTATGAAGATAGAATAGCCTCCCGCACAGCACATTTTCTGAATGCACTACTGGATACTTATAACGAATATACCCTGGACGATAAGAACAGGGTAGCGCTGAAAACCATCAGGTTCCTGACTGTGCGTATCGACTCTCTCAGAGACGAACTCGGGTTCCTGGAAAAACAGGAAGAGCGGTTCAAGGTACAACGCGGCATTACCGATATAGAAGGCAGCTCCAAACTGGCGCTGGAACAAGTGAAAGAAGCCGATATCAAACTGAATGACGCCAACATGCAATTGTCTGTATTTGACCAGGTAGAATCTTATATCAATGACCCTTCTACTGATTATCCGTTTGCGCCCGTACTGGGAAATGTAGATCAGGCGCTGACAGGAATGATCAATCGTTATGAAGAGTTGCTGAAGGAAAAGAAAAGGCTTTCCCTTTCACTGCAGCCCGGTAGTATAATATTACAGAACACGGATGCACAGATCAACGATGCCAGGAAGACTATCAAAAACTATATCTCCGGCTATAAGCGCAATGCAGGTGTGGCCCAGAACCAGATGCAATCCAAAGTGAACCAGATCCAGGCCAAGATCGCCAATATCCCTGCTTACGAACGTGAGTACATCAATATCAAAAGGCAACAAAGTGTGAAAGAAAACCTGTACCTGCATCTGCTCAAAAAGAAAGAAGAAGCAGCTATCTCTTATGCCAGCAATGTAACTGACAATAAAGTACTGGCGCCTGCCTTCGTGCCATCCAAACCGGAATCGCCAAAGAAGACGCTGGTGTTTGTAGGCTTCCTTGCTGCCGCTCTTGTGCTGTGTACAGTATACGTTTACATCAAATATTTCCTCAACAATAAGGTACTGGACAAATCAGAAATAGAGCAAGCCTTTGGCAGGCCGGTCATGGCAGAGATCTACCAGGACGAAACAGGCACGAGAGATATGTCACTGCATAACAGGTCTGTATTGCTGGAACAGATCTTTAACCTGCGTACGAACCTCCGCTTCCTGCTCAACGAACATAACAGCTCGGCCACTATCATGATCACGTCCAGCATCTCGGGTGAGGGAAAGACCTTTATGACGGCACACCTGGGCAATGCGCTGACGGTTAATAATAAGAAGGCCATATTACTGGAACTCGACCTGCGCAAACCGAAGCTATCACGCTCCCTCGGACTGGATAACCAGGTCGGTGTTACCAGCTACCTCGTAGAAAGCAAAACATTAGATGAGATCATCAAAAAAGTACCGGGTACAGAAGGATTATATCTTATTTCCTCCGGACCTATCCCACCTAACCCGGTTGAATTGATTGAAAGCAGTCGCATGAAAGCGTTGCTGGAAACATTGAAACAGCGGTTCGATTATATCATTATTGACACTGCGCCGATCGGTATTGTATCGGACTCGAAGAGCCTGGCGCCATATGTAGATTGTACGCTGTTCATGGTGCGCTACAACTTCACATTAAAATCAAAAATGGCCGCTGTAGCAGAGAATATCAGGGAGAGTTTCTTCCGGAAAACAGGTGTCATTTTCAATGGTATAGAACAGGATTCTTTCTATCCATACTATTACTATGATCATTACTCGTATTCTGAGAATCGTCATAAGACAAAGATGTGGTCAGCATTTGCTAAAAAAATGAAACAACGCATTGCATAAGATATTCAGAAATAGCGGTTGGTTGCTGGTAGATAAACTTGCCAGGTTGTTCATAGGTCTTATCACGATGGCTATGATAGCGCGTCATATCGGCCCGGAGGCATTTGGCATCTGGAACTATGCGATCGCCCTGACAGCAATTGTGGGAAGCCTCGCCATTCTCGGGCTTGATAAAGTAGTGGTGAAGGAAGTAGTATCAAATCCTGATAGACAGGATAGCATTATTGCGTCTACACTGGCCATACGTTTTGCAGCAGGAATTATTGCATTCCTTTGCTGCGCCGCCATTGTGCTGGCCACCAAACGCCATTTGCCGGCGTACCTGTATTGTACCATCATCACAGCATTGAATATCATCATGCTGAGTTTCGATGTATTTGATTATTTCTACCAGGCAAAAAATGAAGTACATAAAGTAATTATTCCCAAGGTTACCCTCTTTGTGACCTTCTGTGTTATTAAGATCATGTTCGTATATTTTAACGGCACACTGCTTCACTTTGTATGGCTGTCATTTGCCGAGTTGCTGCTAACCTATCTGACGATACTGGTCTTTTATCTGAAAGAAGGCAACCGTCTTTTTACAGTGATCAGTTTTCCGGAGATGAAATATCTTTTCCTTCATAGCTGGCCGCTGATGTTCACAGGCGTGTTGATACTGCTATATGTAAAGGCCGATCAGTTATTGCTGGACACGTTAAGCACTTCGGTTCAACTGGGCGAGTATGCTGCGGCAGCAAGGATCTCCGAACTATGGTATGCACTTCCGACTGTACTGGCTACCGCCATATTACCGGGTTTAATATCCAAAAGACAGGAGAACATGTCTGCCTATATGTATGCAATTGAAAGATGGCTGCGTCTCTCTTTTTGGGTAAGTACGGCGATTGCAGTAGTGATGACTTTTTCATCAGCAGGCATCGCACACTGGTTGTACGGTGATCAATTCCCGCGGTCAGGGCTCATCTTATCCATTCATATCTGGGCCAATATTCCCGTATTCTTAAGCACTGCACTGATGCAATACCAGCTGATAGAAGGCGCTTATAAAACAAATCTTTATTCCAGCTGCGCAGGTTTGCTTGTAAATATTGTGATCAACATTCTGCTCATTCCATCTATGGGAGGAGTGGGTGCTGCCATTGCCACTGTTGTTTCCTACATCGTTGTAGGCACTACAGTGGTCGTACTGGACAAAACCGGAAGACTGGCGATGCTTATTCCCAGGATGATATCGCCCGCACTGGCCCTGGCAGATACAAAATACATCGTGGACGCCCTGAAATTATTTACAGACAATTTTTTATCAGTAATACGTGAAAAGTACTTGACGAAATGACGAGTGTAAAAAAAATAATAGCAACCCTTGCCTCAAAAGTTGCCCCACAGATCCGCTATCTGGCGCCTGCGTATAGCTCGGAAGGAGAAGATCTGATACTGAAGAGGATATTCGACAATAAGACCAATGGCGTATATGTAGATGTAGGAGCACATCATCCTTTCCGTGTATCGAATACATACCTGTTCTATAAAATGAAATGGACAGGCATTAACATAGACCCTATGCCTGGTTCCAAAGCATTATTCGACAGGTACCGGCCAGACGATGTCAACCTGGAAATGGGTGTATCGGCTGTGAGACAACAGCTGACCTATCACATTTTTAATGAACCGGCATTGAACACATTTTCCAATGCCAAAGTGGAGGAGTATACACAAGATCCAAAATATCAGGTGCTAAAAGAAAAAAAGATCGAGACATGGCCATTAGCTGATATCCTTGATCACTATCTGCCAGCCGGCAGGTCCATTGACTTTCTCACCATCGATGCGGAAGGACTGGACATGGATGTGCTGCGTTCTAACAACTGGAACAAATACAGACCCACCTACATATTGGTGGAGTCTGATCCCTTCCTGCTTTCGGATATGCAGCACTCCGAACTGGGACAATTTATGCAAGAGGCGGGTTATGCCATATTTGCGAAGACCTATTACACCTACTTCTTTAAAAACCTGCGTCATGAGTAAGTTATATGTTCAATATGGTTGCGGCCCATTCTCGGCACCTAAAGGCTGGAAAAACTTTGATGCCTCTCCTACCCTTCGCATACAGCAGCTGCCGCTGATAGGCGGCCTGCTAAAGAACAGGATGCACGTTACATTCCCAGAAGATGTACTGTTGGGAGATATCCTGAAAGACCTCCCTGGTATTGCGCCCAATTCCTGTGATGGTGTATACTGTTCTCATGTGCTTGAACACCTCGCTTACGACGACTGCCTGCTGGCTATCCGTAATACCTATAGTATACTTAAACCAGGCGGTTGTTTCCGCTGTGTGGTGCCCGACCTGGAAAGTGCAGCAAGGGAATATGTGCAGGATCTCAGCAACAATGACAGGGAAGCAAACACCAAGTTCCTGGAGAAAACCATGCTGGGAAAAAAACAAAGGATACGCGGGTTAAAGGGATTGCTACAGACTACCCTCGGCAACAGGGAACATCTGTACATGTGGGATACACCATCGTTGAAGAACATACTGCTACAGGCAGGTTTTACCCAGGTCAGGACCTGTAGCTTCAATGACTGTAAAGATGATATGTTCAGGCTTGTAGAAGAGGAATCGAGATTCGAGAATGCAGTAGCGCTGGAAGCGATAAAATAATTGAAATTGAATACACCTATTCTCCTATTAATTTTTAACCGTCCCCATCAGACGTTGCGGATACTCGAGAGTATACGGCAGCAACAACCTGCGCGGTTGTTCATTGCAGCTGATGGCCCTCGTCAGCATAAAGATAGAGAAGCTGCATTATGCAGTCAAACCAGGGAGCTTGTATTAAAACAGATAGACTGGCCCTGCGAAGTGCATACTTTATTCAGAGAACACAATCTTGGTTGTGCCACTGCTGTAAGTAAGGCCATTGACTGGTTCTTCTCACAGGTAGAGGAAGGTATTATACTGGAAGACGACTGCATGCCCGACCCTTCTTTCTATAATTTCTGTACAGTATTACTGGAACGCTACCGTCACGATACACGCATGATGCACATTGGCGGCAGTAATTACCAGGCGGGTATTACAAGAGGAAATGCCTCCTACTATTTCTCCCGTTACGCACACATCTGGGGATGGGCCACCTGGAGAAGGGCCTGGGAGATGTATGATTTCACATTGCTAAGATACAAAGGCGCATCAACGGAAGACCTGCCCATTGAATTTACCAGAGACCTTGAAGCGTTTTATGAACAGAAGATGGATACCTGGGATACGCAATGGTTCCTGTCAGTACTTTTTAACAAAGGACTGGCAATAACGCCTAACACGAACATCATCAGAAATATCGGTTACGGAAAAGAAGCAACACATACTAAAAGTGAGCCCGCATGGTTCAAAAAAATGGAATATGGCACTATTACACAACTCATTCATCCCGCTGAAATAACCGCAGACGCAGTAGCAGATGCTTATACGATGGATACGGTATTTAACTGCAGCCCACTTTTCTACATGGTAAAAAAGATCATTAAGAATAATACGCTCTTGTATAACCTGTACAAGCGCATATCATAATTTACTATGGCAGATACAATCTATGACATACTTGTAAGCAGCAATATATATGTGGAGGTTTTCAAGGAGACCATGCCACTGGTGATTGCCGGCGCCTTATTACACCTGCATTATAAAAACCGGATCACTGCACTGGAGGCCATCCTGTATGCGTTTGCCACAGAGGCGTACACGATGCTGCGGGTAGGACCTACATTTACCGCGACCTTCTTTGTGAGCATAGCCTTTATGTTTGAGCAGCTGCACCTGCTTATAAAGGGGCAGATATATGTTCACCGGAAGTATCTCCTATTGCTGATACTTCCTGCCCTGTCGAGTTTTGCCATCTTCCTGATCGTACAACTGTATAAGGACCCCTTCTATTATCCACCCGGTAAGCAAACGGCCTTCTATTTGCGACCGGTTTATTTCTATGTGAAAACATATCTGCCACTATTCGCTATCGGCGCCAAGATCCTGCAGGATAAGGAACAGATAACATTCGACTTCTTTTCCGGTGTAATGAAGAAGATCGCAAAGTTCTCTTTTGTGATAGCGATACTTCAGATCTTCTGCCAGATCATCCTACGCAATGAAACCCTCGGTGAGATACTGGGTTTGCAGCGCCGGTATATGATAGAGGCGTCCACATTTGTATTCAGTGTTCGTGTACAGGCGCTGTTTGGAGAGCCAAAAGTATTCAGCGCATTCCTTTCCCTGTGCATTCCACTGTTCATGAGAGACAAGGAATACCGCATGGCAGCCCTTGCTATAGTTATGGGTATCCTGACAGTATCTCAAACATTCTGGATCAATATGCTGTCGGCCACCCTCGTTTTTATGCTGGTATCCGGGATAGCTTCCACCAGGCTAAAAATAGCCAGCACACTGGGTATCATCATTGGGTTGTTCCTCATCATCGCTGAATCGAAAGAGTACTTTATAAAGCTGTATGCTAAAAATCAGAATAGCACCATGTACCAGCTTGTATTCAAACGATCCGTATACAGGTATGATAATGAGATCTGGCAGAAAAATAATGTGATACTGGGTATGCCTTTACAGCGCGATATGGAGCTGCCCGTGGTCGACTTCTTCAAAGATCAGCCCTACCTGCTCCTTTCGGGTTATGGCGCCGGTAACAGCACATTTATTCCTGCACAGTATTTCTTCGGACAGATGAACTATGAAAACAGATTGAATGGTATAGGCGGTCATAATCTCAATATGCGATGGTTTTATATACTGGCGGAATTCGGCATATTCTCACTGTTCATTTTCTTTTTCATACTCACGCAGACCAAACCTGGAATCCTCCCCTTTGAAAGCAGTTATTTCGCTTTTATATGGGTGTGTTTCTTCTTTAGTCAGATAGACCTCTTCCTGATCATTACAGCGTTGTTATGCGCTTATGATCCCGACGAAGCTCCATCGCTGTCAGTATATAAACCTGAATATTCTTACTAGGATCATGCAGATATTTCTCGACAATATTGTTTTCTCCATACAAAGAGCGGGCGGCGTGTCCGTTTACTGGTATGAGCTGTTGCAGGGCATGTGCAATGCGGGCCTGGCTGTCAATTTCCTGAATGCAAAACTTAATCCTGAGAATATCTTCGAACAACAACTGGACTACCGCAATCATCGCTGCATCCGTGAAAGCTGGATCCCATCCAAATATCTGCGCTATCTGCCCCTTCAGTATACACTGCCTCCCAACGCCATATTTCACGGCGGCTACCTGCGGGTTTCTCCTCAGAAGAATATTGTGAATATCATGACGGTACATGACTTTGCACATGAAAGAAGGATCGCTACTCCTTTTCCCCGCGGACTGGCAAACACCAGGCAAAAAGCATATGGCATTAAAAGAGCGGATGGCATTATCTGTATTTCCGACAGCACCAGGAAAGAACTGTTACACTTCTACCCTGATACCGATCCTTCAAAACTGAGAGTAGTCCACCATGGCATTGCAGACACTTTCTTTCCGCTGGACAAAACCAGATCATCCACCACAGAACTATCAGCTTTAGCAACCAGACCTTACATATTGTACGTAGGGGGCCGAAACAACTACAAGAACTTCAACATTGCAGTAGATGTCATTGCACAACTGCCTGCACAATATAAACTGGTGATAGCCGGTGGCGGCATCTGGAGTAAACAGGAGCAACTACTCGTGGAAGAAAAGATCCCCGGGCGTTATTTTATTATGGAAAATGTACACTCTTCAGATCTGAATATACTTTACAATTATGCCTGGTGTCTTCTTTATCCCTCCGCCTACGAAGGATTTGGATTCCCTCCCGGAGAAGCTATGAAGGCGGGATGCCCTGTAGTAGCTACCAACTCCACTTCCATACCCGAGGTAACCGGCAACGCAGGCCTGCTGGCAACTGAAATATCCGCAACTGCATTTACAGAAAAAATATTACTGCTGGAAGATCACGCATTCCGGCAAACGGTTATACAGAATGGTATTAAACAGGCAAGGTTATTCACCTGGCAGAAAAGTGTACAGGAGACGATACGTTTTTATAAAGATTGCTGGAACAATAAATTTTCGTTATGAATCTCATCTTCAAATTAGCAGAAGCTGCTAAAGTTTTCTTACAATCCGGCAGAGGCCTGACGTCATTGTTAAAAAAAGGCGTGTCCATTGCTTCAACACAGCTGTTGCACAATTGTAAACACTACATTCCGGAAGTAAACACTATCTTGGATGTAGGTGCTAACCGCGGACAGTTTGCCATGACCGCAGCACATTTTTACCCCAGGGCTGGCATCCACTCTTTCGAGCCCATACCTGCAGTGTATGCTTTGTTACGACAAAGCACGCGTAATATACCAGGTATACATACTTACAATTTTGCACTGGGCAGTACCAACGGGACGCTCGATTTTTACGCCAATCATTATTCGCATGCCAGTTCAGCACTGCACGTTTCTTCTTTACAACAGCAACTGCTTCCACAAACAGCAGAAGCAGATCAGATAAGTGTGCCTGTAAAATGTATGGATGATCTGCTACCAGACATTTCCGTTAAACATCCGGTTTTACTGAAACTTGACGTACAGGGATTTGAAAAGGAAGTGCTCAAAGGTGCGGTACATAGCCTGGAAGAAATAGATTATCTCCTGTTTGAAACTTCATTTGTGCAGATGTATGACGGAGAACCACTGTTTGATGAAATGCATAACTATGTAAAAGAGCTTGGCTTTGAATTTATAGCGCCTGTAGGCTTTTTACAGACAGATGAATTACAGATCCTGCAAATGGACCTGTTATATAAAAGAAAGAAATAGACCAAAAATCAGTTATCGCTACTAAAGTTATTTCATTGTATTACCAGGATCCCAAAAGCTCATCATTAAAGGCACGCTCAATTATAACCATTTATCATCGACTATATCCTAACGCGTATAAACCGGCATCCATATGAAACATCGTATTCATGCAAGTCAGTTTTTGAGGCAGACTGTTGATTATATAGTATTGACTGCCGCGTTTCTGTTAACACGACAATACATTGCAGCCAAAGGAGATGTGTTCCTGTCGGACTTCAATATTTTCTTACTGATGGCTAGTCTCATTACATGGACGGTAACAGGTACATCACTCCGTTTATACGACGACTATCAGAAAACAGCTTCATTCTCATTTGAGTTTGTAGCTATACTTAAGAATGTCTTGTTGCACGTTTGTGTATTTTCATTCCTGTTCTTTTACTTTTTTAAGTCTTATCCTTATCCGCGTACGTTCACGCTGTTATATGGCGGTTACTTATTTACAGGCATTATTACGACCAAGTATATTGTAAAGAAGTTGTTGCTACGCTGGAGGTCGCAGCACGCCAATCCCAAGAACGTACTGATCGTTGGTACAGGACAAACAGGAATGAACTTTTATCATACGATCACAACTAATAATCATTTCGGTTATAACTGTGTCGGTTTTGTAGATGATCACACCAATGCACAGATAAACGGCCGTTATCTCGGTAAGCTCTCTGAGCTGACACACATCCTTGAATCCAATGAGATTGACGATGTGATAGTAGCGCTTCCCGAAACTGCAAAGGAGCAAACAGCGGACATCATTATGGCAAGCGAAAGAGCAGCTAAAAGAGTAAAGATCATTGCGGATGTACACCAATACTGCACATCCACCACCAGTATGAATCTGCTGGGCACTATCCCCCTGGTGAACATCCGGTCATTCGCATTGGACGATCCAGGCCATCAGCGTCTGAAACGTGCGTTTGACATCGGTCTTACACTGTTCATCTTTATAGCATTCAGCTGGCTTTTTGTATTGATCGCGATACTGATAAAGTTGACTTCCAAAGGGCCTGTGCTCTTTAAGCAGGAAAGATGGGGACTGAAAAATAAAAAGATCACCTGTTATAAATTCCGCTCCATGAAAGTGCAGGCGTCTGAAGTGGACGAAAACGGGAAGTTCCTGCAGGCTACACGAGACGACCAGCGCGTAACAAGCATAGGGCGGTTTCTGCGTAAGACAAACCTGGATGAATTGCCACAATGCATTAATGTATTGATCGGCAATATGTCTTTCGTAGGACCACGTCCACACGCAACACCCCTTCATATAGAGGCAAGGGAAACTGTGGAACATTATATGCTGAGACAGATGGTGAAACCTGGTATTACCGGCTGGGCGCAGGTGAATGGCTGCAGGGGAGAAACCCGTTTCTCAGGGCAAATGCAGAAACGTGTAGACATGGATATCTGGTATATAGAAAATTATAGCTTCTGGCTGGATTGCCAGATCATTTTCCAGACAATGATGAATATGATAAAAGGAGATAAAAACGCCTATTGACGATATGCCTAAACGTTTATTATTGATAGGTGGCAATTTCGCACCGGAACTTACAGGAATAGGAAAATATAACGGGGAGATGATCAGATGGCTGGCAAATAATGGCTATGATTGTACTGTTATTACATCGTTTCCCCACTACCCCCAATGGAAAGTCCAATCTCCTTATGAGAAAAGCAGGTATTGGTTCAGAAAGGAGGTCGCTGAAAATAATAACGTCACTGTTTACAGGTGCCCGCAGTACATTCCTTCCAAGCCCTCGGGAAAGAAGCGGCTCCTGATGGACTTCACCTTTGCGATGTCTGCATCGGTTAAATTATTACAGCTGTTATTCACACGTAGTGTAGATGTTGTGGTGGTAGTAGCACCGCCCTTTCATCTGGGACTGCTGGCTACCCTGTATAAGAAGCTACGTGGCGCCAGGTTTCTTTATCATATACAAGACCTTCAGATCGAAGCGGCCCGCGATCTGAAAATGATCTCTTCCTCTTTCCTGTTAAGGTCATTGTTCGGGATGGAAAAATATATACTACGCCATGCGGATGTTGTCAGCAGTATTTCTGACGGCATGATGAAAAAGGTAGCAGAAAAAACAGGGCGGTCTATATCCTTTTTTCCGAATTGGGTAGACGTAGATCTGTTTCATCCGCTGACCGGAAGAGAACAGATAAAAACGGAATATGGATTTGCAGTAACTGACAAGGTGATATTACATGCCGGTGCTATCGGAGAAAAGCAGGGGCTGGAGGCTATCCTTTATGTAGCCGCCATGATGAAGGAACAGACACATGTCAAATTCCTGATATGTGGTGCTGGTCCTTACCGGGAGCAACTCAGGCAACACGCTACGGAATTGCAACTGAGTAATGTTCATTTCCGTGACCCGGAACCGTTTGACAGGTTTAACCGTTTTCTGAATATGGCAGATGTGCACCTGGTCATTCAGAAAGCCAGTGCCGGCGACCTCGTGATGCCTTCTAAACTGACAACTATACTGGCAGTGGGCGGGCTTGCATTGGTGACAGCGAATGAAGATACCAGCTTACATACACTGGTAAAAGACAATAATATAGGGATTGTAATAGCAGCAGAAGACAGGAACGCCCTAAAGGAAGGTATCTGTACGGCCATCAATAAAAGACAAGAGCATATCGCCAGGAATGCCCGGCAATATGCTCTCAATTATTTGGCTATTGATAAAATAATGTCCCGTTTGGATCGGGCAATATTTACTTCGGTCTCCACTTAAGGTTCGCACCACCTGTAGCGTTGGTCGCTCCGGCATTGTTAGAAATGAACTTCACGTTACAAAAGCTGACTAATGTAACTGTTCCGTCCACCGCCACATACACGGTACCTTCAGTTGCAGTAAAAGGCTGCTGTGTAGTGATTTTCACTGACACCCTTGCCTTACCCGGTTGAACGTCGCCAGTACCAGTCTGCACTGCATACTGACCTTCAGCTGGAGGTTGGTTGCCATTGAATTCAAAGTCAGCGATCGCCAGGTTGTTATTGTTGGCCTGAATCAGATAATTGTTTCCGTTAGGTCTTCCATCTATATCTATAAAAGAGATATTGGAAAACGGATCAATTTCTACCACGTTACTATCAAGACCGCAAGGGTTCCATGGACCAGTTACAACGATCGGGCTGGATGTAGCCGTATAAGTACATCCACCATTTGTTGTTACAGTGAGTGTGTAGGTCTGAGTTCCCTTTGGCGGATTTGGTATTTGTGGTTCTTTTTCATTAGAACTCCAACCGTCAGAGCGTGACCATGTAAAGGTCTTAGGCTCAGAAACGCCAAAAACAGATAATTTCAGGACGCCATTCTGGCCCAGAGGAGCGTTAGAATTGATCGTAAGATTTTGAGTAGGGCATACGCCTCCACCAGTGGTGGATCCACCGCTACCGCATCCTACTAATAACGCTGAAAAACCAATAAATGCTAATAGGAAATATTGCCGCATTGCTGAATGTTCATCAAAACTCTTAATAGTATTATTATAATATTTCAAACAATATTTTGAAATAAGATTCCGTTTAAATGGCTCTATTAGGATACACCTGTTGCTGGCTGACCAGAACCTGATACTCCGGACAACCGAAAAATCTCTTAAATCAGATAAAAACGACAATCTCAATGTTGGCATAATAGTTGCAAAAGGTGTAATTCGAGTAATAAATATAGTAAATAGTTTATTTATTAATATTTTTTTATATTAATAATGTGTGAAGACCATATCGTAGAACCAGATAGAAAAACCATGTAATATCTATCATTAACAAGGACTTGCAGGCTCAAATCCAGCCTATAATTTTTTTTCACTTTTAGTGGACAGGGAGGCCTTTTTCCCAGCTAAAAGGGTAAAAAGTACCCCTTTTTCGCATAAAATGAAAAAGGGCCGGAATGCTATTTCCGGCCCTGAAATCTTATAAAAGTGATCAATTCTATTTACCGATACTGATCGTTTGTTCAGATACGTTCCATCCTGCAACGGTAACAACCGCATTACCACTTTTTCCAATCGCATCACCACTGATGGTCACAACTTTCTCTTCTCCAGGTAACACCGATACATAGTTGTCGTTATAGAAAACAGGCAGAATGCGCTTCTTTGTTTTGCTATCTACCAGCGATACCCTGCTAAAGAACGCAACAGGGCCATTGGCCGGATTGCTGATCTTCACCCTAATACTGTCAGGACCAGCCTTTTGTGCCACTATCTGTACTTTCGCCGCCTGCATTTTCTGTAAGCCGGAGTAATTACCGGTACTATCAGGGAACCAATACAGGTTATCATCTATGATCTGCTGATCTTTATCCCTTAAACGAGCTGACAGGAACATCCCCTCTTTCGCGCCCATTTTATCCATCGCTCCCTTCACAGAGAGATACTTCTGTACCGTTTTGGGGCTGATCTCAGTAAATACTTGTGTAAGCTGCTTTTTCTCTCCCTTCATGTTATATACACTGAGTTCCAGCATAACATCGGAATGGTACCTGAAGGTGTTATTTACGGTATATATAGTACCATCTACAGGATTACACATAACGTGCAGCGGAGTAGCGCCGGTACGGTTTCCATATAAACAGGCATTGGGGTCCAGGTAATAATCATACATCTGACCACGTAAAGCTGTCCATGGGTTCTGGGTCTTCCAGATGATCACACCTGTATACCAATCCCACATATGGGCACTGAAGCCTTCCATCAGGCCGCGGTACTGGTCATAATTCACCAGCTGCGCCTTATTGGCGAAGTCCTTTACATCTTTTGCCTTACCATATGGATCTACAAAGTTGAAGTAAGGGATGTACTTATGATAATCCCATACGGAATCCACCCCACCCTTCATATTCTGCGGTACTTTCATATTTGCAGCCGGTATAAAACGCTCAAGTGATTCATAATCACCCACGCCAACGGAACCCACTTCCGAGTTGAAAGGGAATGTGCGCTCGTTCCAGAAAACGGATAAGGGCTGTATATTGTAAGGACCATCGCCATTACCGCCTAAAGTATTGTAAGACATACTGTCGGTATTAGAATAATGGAAGAAGAAACGGGTATTGTCCAGCGAAGGCAGTAAGGAATCCTTGATAGCTGCCAGAATATCCGCCGGAGGCGTGATCTCGTTACCACCGCACCAGAAAGCCAGTGAAGCATGGTTACGCAGCATTTTGATCTGATCGGCCACAGATTCAATGAACAGGTTATGATCGTCAGGATATTGACGGCGGGTCCACTGATCCTCTTTCTTCATAGGATCTACCCATCTTCCGTTACAATCGCCTGACATCCAGAAGTCCTGGAAAACCAGCAACCCATATTTATCGCAGGCTTCATAGAATTCCGGCCTTTCGGTCAGGCTTCCGCCCCAGATACGGATCAGGTTCAGGTTCATATCACGGTGGAAACGTATCTCCGCATCATAACGCTCTTTGCTGAAACGGAACATCGCATCGGAGGTGATCCAGTTACCGCCTTTAATAAAGATCTTCTGGCCATTTACAGCTGTTTCACGGCTGTTGGTGTGTGCATTCCAATAAGTTTGTATTTCCCTTACACCGAAGCTGATATCTTCAGTATCATCTACACCAGCGTTGTCCACAAATTCAAGCTGGAGGTTATACAGGTGTTGAGCACCGTAACCACTTGGCCACCAGAGCTCCGGTTGTTTTAATTCCATATCCGGCAACTGTACCGTTGTAGTAGCATTCGGCGCCAGTGTAACCTTTTTGGAAACAGTGTTTCCTGCCAGTTTATAACGCAGTGTACCTTCTACAGTTTTTGAAGTTGCATTTTCCAGTGTAGCAGCCACCAGGATGTTGGCAGACGCCTGCTCGCCTTCCGGTAATCTTACTCCGGGCACTTTTGTAATCACCTGCGGATCTTTAATACGTACAGCGCCGGTCTTTTCAATGGTCACCTTATCCCAGATACCGGTATTACGGTCACGCATTGGCTGGATCCAGTCCCAACCTGCAGTATATTGCGGTCCTACATTCTTTGCAATGGTACCATCGCCACCCTGGCCGCCGTTCGGATTTCCAACTACAGCAGGAGGATAAACGACTACAGCCAGGCGGTTTTTGCCATCTTTAGCCAGCCATGGTGTAATGTTATAAGAATGACGCAGATACGTTCCAAAATGAGTATTTGCATTCAGGCGGTGACCATTCAGATAAATGTCACAACCGTCATTCACCCCTCTGAAATGTACCCATACCTGGCCGTCAGCGCCGGGTTTCTGTTCAGTAAAGTCCTTTACAAACCAGTAAGTATAATGATCTCTTCCTGTGGTATAAATGTCCGGGATATGCTGGTTATTCATTCCATAGAAAGGATCAGGCACCAGCTTGTTATTCAGCAGTGTAGTTAACACTGTACCCGGTACAGTAGCCGGCAGCCAGCCTGAAAGTTTGTAGGAAGGCGCAGAAAGCGCTTCACCCTTAACAGTGACCTTTGCAATATTGCTACATTGCCATCCACTGTTCAGTTCATATTGGCTTTGTGCTGCCAACGGTAAAAAAGGTGCTAATAAAAGACCTGTTGCATTCAATAATTTTCGAACCATAAGATGCATGAAAGTTTATAGGCAGTGAGCCCCCTGTTCACTGTTCAGACAAAAATAGAGGTTGAAAGTGCAAATTCAAAATACAGGCAGGTTAATATTGGATAGACGGTAAGCCAGAAACGCGAAAGGATATTAAAAAAAATGCCGGTATAAGACTAAACCAGCAACTGTTTAAACCTACAACTGTTATACTATGCTGTCAAGCAGCATTAATAAACCTTTACAAAGATACAGCATTGAACAACTGAAAGAACCCGGTTTCCTATAGTATACTGCTTACCTGAAGGTTAGCTCTATGAACGGGCACAAAAAAAGGAGAAATCGATATGATCGCCTTCCCCCTTTTTACATGTGACTTTATATTATTCAATAGGATCCGATTCTACAATTACAACCTTTGCATAGATTGTATAATCAGGTGCCGGAGTGACTGTTCCATCAGCATTCTGTACTTCGATAAACAGTCTGCCATTAGTATACCTGTAAATGAACGTAGATCCGTTTAACACATCAGGAATGGCTTCCCAGGTTTCCTGATCTTCTGAAATATATACCAGTATACCACTATTCTGATTCGCGTAGTCATCTATTTCCGGAACTGGAATATCTACATATTGGGTTTGTGATCTTGAATCAAATTGCCATTGGTCTTTATCAATTACGTACTGAATAGTCTTGTTAGGTATAACTACTTCCTGGGTGATATTTTCTTTGGTGCAACTAGTGAATAGTATCCCCAGCATCAGCATTGGCAGAAGCAAAAGTGATTTCATAATAGAGCCGATTGATAGTGATTAAAATATAGATTGATATAATAGAATGAACTGTTATTTAGATATTGATTAAACATTAAATATCAAATAGGATGCCATAAAAGCGGCTATCGCCCGATAGCCGTCAGTGTTGACTTTGCGGCCTGTACAACAGCCGGATCAGGGCTGTTCAGCAATTGCCTGATCTGCTTTTCCTGTCCGGTCGCCTGCTTTTGCGCCAATACTGCCAGCAGCGTGAGCTGTGCAAACGGCGGCGCATCTTGCATTGCAACAGCAATACGGCCGGGCACTTCTATGCTCCTGATATTCAGCAGAATGTCTCCTATTGATTTTGTAGTCGCACTATCTGCAGTATTCATCATAGCCAGGAGTGGGCTAAGCATTTCTATACTTTGTAATTGTCCCGCTGCATTGACCGCAGCTGTTCTTACCTGCGGATCACTCTCTTTTAACGCTTTTGTAAATAAAGATATTGCGGCACGTTGTTTACTGTTTGCCAGCATTGTAATGATCGCTGCTTTCTTACGCCCGTCGGCTCGTTCTGCTTTCTGTATCCAGCGTTCTGCATTCGCGGCATTCATGTGTTTTATGGCCAGCACAAGCGCTGCTGCACGATACTCCTCGTCTTTATTGTCCACCGCCATTATTAACGTACCGGTGGCATCATCATCCAATAACAGATCTGTAACTATTTTTAAAGCTGCAATACGAAGATGCACAAGACTATCTGCTTTGCATTTTCTCAGGATGTTGGTAGCTGCTGTCATTGCAGGTGTGGTAGGCCAGTTATGGCCCAGGTTTGCTACGTACAACATGTATGCTGCTGTTGCACCGGTTTTATCATATCCGTACCCTACCCTATCCACAGCGGCTTCCATGATCTGTTTGCTGTCTTCACTTGCAATATTTGCCAATGCAAATAAGGCGGCTCTTCTTAAAACGGGATCGTCAGATTTCGCTTTTGCGATGATCGTTCCTTCTGCGGCCAGGTATCGCAGATCGCCGAGCGCCTTCACCAAACTGATCTCACATGCTCCCTTCGCTTTTCCTAACGCAGCTTCAAACGCCATCAACACTTCAGAACCTCCTATACTTGTCAACACACGGATAACCGGATCACAATAACGTGCGTTCAATAAGTATGGCTTTAATGCAGGCACTATACTCTTATCACCAAACAGCTGTAATTGTTCGATCAAAAATGTTTTATTCTCAGGTTGCAACGTTACTTTCAATGCTTTCAACCATGCGGCGATAGCTGTCTTACGCATTTCCTCGCGCGTGCCTGCCGATACATAGGCAGCATAACCTGCAAGCGCATATTGTAAACGTGTATTATCCCCCTTACCGGGAGGTTGTAACATTAAAGCCATTTCAGTTAATCCGGCCGCGCCTAAAGACCCGACCTGCATCATACAGCTGTCCAGTTGTTGCTGGCTGGCAGCCGGCAATCGCTTCAGTATACGGTTGATCTTCGCTGCATAAGGATGCTGTACAGATTGTGCATGTACGCAGATGCAACAAAAAAGGAAAACTATGGATAGTAACTTCTTCATCTTTTCAAATATCAGATTATGACCATGATGCACGTGCAGGCGGATCGATCAATCTGTTAGCTCCTTCATCCTGTAAAAACAATTGCTTCTCCGGATCAAATGAAAGCGAACGTCCCAGCTGCAATGCGATCTTTCCCATGTTCACCAGCGTACAGGAACGGTGACCATTTTCTTCATTCAGTGCAAACCGCTGACGGTCACGCACGGCTGCTATAAAATCAGTCACCTGTGGCGGTGGATCAGGATAGGCTGCAAGCTTTTTCTCAAGATCAGGTATATCAGAGCGGAAGCCTGGATATAACTTTCCGGAAGGCCCTGCAATAAATGCAGCATTCTCATCTCGCCCGTCCCCATCAAGTATAATGCGACAACCGTCACTGTAGGTATAAGTGATCCGCGACCACACACCAACAGCATCGGGATGCTGCTGCGGCGCTTCTATTTCTAAAGAAACAGGGCTTGTACTGTCTTTTCCCAATATGTATTGCACAGGGTCCAGGTAATGCTGTCCCATATCTCCCAAACCGCCCCCGTCATAATCCCAATAGCCCCTGAAGTGCTGGTGTACCCTGTGAGGATGATAAGGTTTATAGGGCGCCGGACCTAACCACCTGTCGTAGTTCAGCTCCGGAGGCACGGGAGTAACAGGTAGATTCGTCTTTCCGATCCAGTGTTGCTTCCAGTCGAAGCCGGTATGACGACTTAACGTCACCGTCAGTGGCCAGCCAAGCAGCCTTGCACTTACCAGTTTTTTTATGGGCTGCACCGGCGTATTCATACCATAGAAATTATCCGTAAAACGGAACCAGGTATTTAAACGGAACATTCTTCCGTATTGCTGCACGGCTTCTATCACTCTCTTCCCTTCACCGATAGTACGGGTCATGGGCTTTTCACACCAGATATCCTTTCCCGCACGGGCAGCCTCAATAGCGATCGTCCCATGCCAATGTGGAGGAGTAGCTATGTGTACAATATCTACTTCCGGTAATTGTATCAGTTCCCGGTAATCGTCAAATGTCTTCACGCCATCACCCAGTAAGGCTTTAGCCTCTTGCAGATGCAGTTTGTCGACATCACAGATAGCTACTACCCTGGTGCCGCCATATCCGAAATGACCCTTTCCCATTTGCCCTGTACCTATTACGCCCTTCGTCAGCTGATCGCTGGGAGCAAGGTATCCGCGTCCCAGTACATGACGGGGTACAATTGTAAAGGCAGCCACAGTGCCAAGGCTATTCCTGAGGAAAGACCTCCTGGATTGGTTCTTTTTCTGCTCCATCTTCGTGAATCAAAATTGAAAACTAGGAAGCAAGATATAAAAATGATTTTGCAAGTGTGAATTTCTGTGATAAGCGTATTGTCATTTACGACAAAATTTTTCTATATTCGTCCAGACACCGGATTATAATGTAACACAGACAGTTAACCATGACATCCTGATAACCCATAAACAAAATATTTTGGAAGCCCCGTCACCATTAATACACAACTTATGCCATCTCTGACCCGCTTCCTGTTATCCAAATTGACTAACAATGCTAAAAAAAACATTACCTGAATTGTCCGCAATTTTACTAACTGTGCTGTTTACTTATGCCAGTATCAGCAAGCTGCTACAGTACGATACCTTTAAATATCAACTGGGCCAATCGCCTTTTGTTACCGGGTATGCGGGCATTGTTGCCTGGGGTATTCCGGCCATAGAGCTGGTCACTACAGCTTTGCTGATGTTTCCTGTAACAAGGATGAAAGGCTTTTATCTTTCGTACGGGCTACTGCTTCTGTTCACCTTTTACATCTATGCGATACTGCATTACAGTTATTTTATTCCCTGTTCCTGCGGAGGGATATTGTCGCAGATGAACTGGGAGCAGCACCTGGTGTTCAATATCGTTTTTTCATTGATCGCACTTACCGGCATATTCACATTTCCGTTTAAGCAGAAAGCATAATACGACGTTTATTAAAGACACAACTCCTATGACAACAAGAGTACTTGTAACCTTATTCATTACTATAGCGGCCCTGTGCCTTATGTTTGCGCTCGTTCGTACATCCCGGCAGCAATACGATGTTAAACATGGATTTAACAGAACATTCAATCCCGGCGTCCGGCTTCAATTAGTCAAAAGTGTGCCTGTGGAAAGTTCACTCTATATTGCGGGACTAAGCAACGGGAACATCTATTTTCACACCAGTGACCCCTATAAAATTTTCTATACTGATACTACATTAAATCTCCTGAAGACAATCGTACTTCCAATTGATACTGCAATCAGTCCGTATCTGACAAATGGGTTCAGTACTGCTGTCAGATATCCTGCTGTTTTTATTTTCGCCTATAATGTAGCGTCTATCCTTATATATAATTTACAGGATGGAAAACAGGCTGTAGTACCTACACCTGGGAATTACAATAATGCAGTACAGATTTCGGATTCAGCTTTCATGCTGAAATATTTCACGGGCGATTCAACGGATCAATCGTTCTGTAAGCTGAACATCTTTACTACACAAGTGACTAAAAATACGCAACTCACTGAAGATCTTTCATCCGGCGGCATGCTACTTTACAATGAGCAAAATGCGGCTTGTTACTATGTACACAATTACAATAACCGCATTACAATATTTGATACTGCTTTTAACTCCGGACGAACAGCACATACCATTGACACGTTTACACAAAGCCAGATCCAGTACCTGAGTAAAAACAGGACAAACAGCGATGACATGTTATATAAGCCCAAAGGCGGCCGTATGCTGATCAACTATTTAAGTCAATTGTATGACGGGCGCTTGTATGTTAACAGTGTTATTAAAGCAGATAATGAAACCGTGTTAACAGACAAAAATGAAACAGCCATCGACATCTATAATGCTAATATGGACAAGTATCTTGAAAGTTTTCATCTCCCTGTTCCACATAAACAACATCTGAAATCATTTTGTATCTTTAACAGGAAAATACTAGCTACATATACTAACCACATTGCCCTTTATGAGTTCTCCGGCCTGAGTAAATGAGAATGCCCGAATGGTATTACATTTTTTTTCCGAATGGATAAGACTTACCTGGTATTGATTGTAAACCTTGCATTGTTATAAATGCATATCAGCCAAAATTTTGTCAGAAGATGAAACGTTTTAAAATAAACCACGTTATGGTGGCTTTATTATTGAGCGCTACAAGCGCATATGCTACCGGTATGCAAGCAAATGTATTGGACATATGCGCTACCGTACCCAGTACATCAGGGCCAAGCATTAACAGTGAATGCCCCTATTCTATAAGTACCCAATGTTGTTACATCTCAGCAGGAAGTTCCGCCCAATATGTAACACAAAGTCAGGGAGGATCCACTATTACCATCCGGCGGAACTCGTCGGCAATGGTAACGATCTTTGGTGTAAGACAATGAATTGTCAGGCTGGTATTAAATAGTAAAGAAACCGATAATAATGACTAATTTAGTTATAACAAACACCATTGATCCAGTTAAATCCAGTTAGCCATGAAACATTTAAAACTAAATCACATGCTGATCGCATTGTTGTTCAGCGGAGTTACTGCATTTGCCACCAGTAAGCAATCCAATTTTGTAGATCCATGCTCAACTGTACCAACGGTGTCGGGGCCTAGTATTAATAGTGAATGCCCCTATAGCGCCGTCATCCAATGTTGCTACATAGCTGCAGGAAGCTCCAGCCAATTTGTAACACAGACACAAGGTGGTGCTTCTGTTATCATCCGAAGAAATACTTCGCAGCCGGTCACTATTTTCGGGATAAAGAATTAACAACTGCGTCTTCCAGTAATAATATGTCAATCCACCGTTCTCCCTTTTGTAATACGAGGCCATACCTGCTTAGCGCCAGATTTAATGCATTCACATCATTCATTTTTGCTGTAATGCTGATATCTATATTGCCGGTAAAGCCAGTTTCGTCTATTATGATGGAAGATTCCAGCCCGCTATATCTTTCCGCTTTACTTCCTTCATTATAGCTTCTGATATAATCCATCAGCCGGGAGAACGGTGTATTCTTTAATTCCAGAAAGTATAAGTTTGCTTTCGCGTAACTATCTCCGCCTGCTGTTTTGAGTTTGCTGCTATCCTTCAGACTCAGCACATAACACGCAACCCTTCTCCTGACAATGTTACTCCTGACGCCAAAATATTTATAAAGGTCTTCCTGCATTCGATTCTTTAAAACCTGTTCTCCGGCTTCATCACTAATAAGGTCATAACAATACAGATCGCCTGTAGTTTCAGGTGGCTTCGAAAAGTTAACTTCCAGCTTCTGTGCTATCTTTTCATCTTTGATATTAAAAAAGACCCTGGGGACCGAAAGTAGCTCCTGCCCATCAATATCTTTTCCTATTTTCCCATAAGCAAGCCTGAACATCGTCAGCAGAGGTAAATTCCAGACGCGGATTCTGCGGTATGCATAGATACCTCCTCTGTCAAACGCACAACTTGGCGGGTATTTCTTATTGTAACCTGTTAACATTGAATAGCTGATCAATCCGTTGATCGAATCATTCAGCATCATTTTTTCTGCAATATTGCTTTCCTGGTAGAAATATACTGCCGGATGCTCTGCTTCAGATACAATATTTTCCCGTCTTCCAATGATAGTATCCAGCGAACCTCCATTTATTAACAACGCAATGTTATTCTCAGTCAATGCCTCATAACTTGTAAGTGCTTTTAACACACCAGTCCTGTCGATCCAAACGTAAAACGGGATATATTTGTGTGGAAATGCAAAGAACAAACTATCATTGGTATTATTAGGTCCTGCGGTAGCTGTCAACAAACTGAATCCTTTGTAACCTATATTCCTGAATAGCTCAGTAACGGTCCGGAGACTGTCATTGGTAATCGTAATAACCTGGAGATGCTCATTATATTTGTCCTGTATGTCCTTCAATTTGGGAAACTGGGCAAAGCAAGGCTGACAGTGGGAAGCCCAGAAATCAATCAATATCGCTTTCCCACGAAATTCGGACAAAGTAACCTCTTCGTCTTTATGATTCAGGACCTGACGCAACCGGAAATCAGGTACAACAGCGCCGACATCTAATGCCGTGCCTTCTATCTGATATTTAGCGGCGGGCGCTCTGTCCTGAGACAACGAGGGTGAATATGACAATACTGTCAATAGCAATACGAATAAATATCTAAACATAGCTTGTTTTATCTATCATTCTGTTGTATTCCACTTAACCTGATTTCGTCATCGGGAATAGGATATACATAACGGGGATCATTAGGGGCCAACTGATAAGTCATACCATTCACTACTCGGGTTATAGTCTTCGCAAAACGTGCGTCTTTATTTAATCGTCTCAGATCTGTCCATCGAAGACCACGGAAAATCAACTCTTTCCTTCTTTCCACCAACACTTTTTCCAGTGCCTCGGTTTGATCAGTAGCAGTCATATTCTCATACGTTCCTGTCTTCCACCTGGTCTTAAGCAATGTATTAACATCATCCATTGACCTGTTTATATCTCCCTTACGCGCATAACATTCCGCGCGGATCAGATATATTTCGTCTACAGCTATGCCACCAAATTGCGCAAAAACATCTCCGGAATAAGATCCTTTAAATGTAAAACCGTTTGCGCCCTGCCGGAAGAACAGTGATTTTCTGAGATCATTATCGTCATACTCCTTGTACAATAAGGAATCAACATAAGTGGAATTTATTCTTAGCAAACCGGTGCTCGACAACGTAGCATGTAACAATACGTCCTTATTAAGCGATTGGAATGATAATGTACCGCTGCCGTCTATCTGATTATAGTCCAGCAGATCATCATAAATAGCAAGAGAAAGACCAGCATATTCCAATGCCTTTCCATAATCTTTCAGCGTAAGGAAAACTCTTGCCAGCAAAGCAAATGCAGCTGCCTTGCAAGGGCGTGTTTTATATTCAGTAATATCTGGCAAAAGTTCAACTGCCGCTGTAAGATCGCCTATAATCTGATCGTAGGTTTCCTGTATGCTGGCGCGTTGATATAACCGCTGAATATCTGAAGACAATCTCAAAGGAATACCGGGATCAGAAGCGGCTGTAGCACTGTCATAAGGTTTGCTGAACTCCTCCGCCAAAGTATAAAAAGAAAATGCCCTGAAAAATAATGCAGATCCCTTTGCGTTCATGTATCCGGGAGCAATTACGTCCTCTGTCATATCTTCCAGACCTTCCAGTACAAGATTACAATAGTTCACTCTCGTGTAATTCCCGCCCCAATCAAGCGCGAGAGAATTGACCGGAAAAATATTTTTCCCCCATATATAGGCGTTTCTCTCACTTGCCTGTGTTAAGGCATTATAGCGGCCATCAACAATGTAGTAATTATCTGAACCGGCTTCTCCAAAAGAAGGAATATTGACATTCATCTGCTCAGAATTGTCCAATAGTGCCTGAAAGTCAGCAATTGTTTCCGGTACTGTTTTGGACTGGTCGGGTTTAACATCCAGTTTCTTTGTACAGGCAAAGAGTAAACTACTTAAAGCTATGTAAAAAAGTATGTGCCTCATCATTTTTACTTTATCATTAAAACGCCGCTTTACATCCAAGTGAAAACGTACGGGTTGCAGGATATCCCATCACATAATCAGGGTCCAGACCTGCCTTATTACTTTTCCATACAATACCCAAATTATTGGCATAGAAATATACTTGCAGGTCATCAATGCCTCTTTTTGAAAGAAACAAATGGTTTAGCGAATAGCCTAATCTTAAATCCTGCAGCCGGATATGATCTCCCTTTTCTATCAGTGGGCTCGAATATCTGTAAAAATTGTCTCTGTTATCAATTTCAGGATAGATCATAGAGGGTACATTGGTATGCAGTTCATCTCCCGGTTGTTGCCAGCGCAATAAATAATCTTTGTGTCCTCCACTCCAGAAATTGAACAGACTGTTATAAGAAATGGAAGAGCGCCTGAAGTAGTACCTTAATTTATAGGCAAGATTAACAGACAAACTGATTCTCTTGTAAGAAAACGTATTGCGTATGGCTCCGAATATAGTAGGACGGGCGGGGCCATTATAGGTAATGGAAGCCTCATCGTTACCACTCATAATCCCATTATAGTCTTTACTGATCTTTCCATCTAAGTAACCAAGCGGATCTCCTGTTTCCGGGTCCAGCCCTCCCCATTTATAACTGTATACACCATATACAGGCCGGCCAATAATGGGCAACAAAGCGGATGATGAACCATCCCCGATTGCTATCGCATCATTTAAGGTCGTGTTAAGTTTATACTCGGTTATTTTATCCCAGTTATAACTAAACAAAAAATCTGTGACCCAATTTATCTCACGGTTAACATTATAAGAGGTCAGACTGAGGTCTACCCCACCTCCTCTCATATCAGCAGAATTCCCTCTGAATATATTTGTTCCGACTTGCATGGCAACAATTTGATTGCCTATTAAATCAGTCCCTCTTTTGAGATAATATTCTATACTACCTCCCAGTATTTTATTTTTCGTTTCAAAATCAATCCCCACATTAAACATACCTGCCTTCTCCCATCTCAAAAAGGGATTAGGCTGGTTGGCAATACCAGCTTGTGGAAGTCCTACAGGATTTGCATTATCCGCATATGTAATTACCAGTTTACCAGAAAGGGCCGGGTCCAGATTACCGTTGTAACCATATGTCATTCTCATTTTCAGATATGGCAGCCAATCAATCCGATAAAAAGACGCTTTACTTAATTCCCATCCAAGCCCTACCGACCATAAAGGCACACCTTTCTGATTCGTTTTAACACCTAATATGTTACTTTGATCCAACCGGATGCTCCCGGAAATAGTGTACTTTCTATCAAGCGAATAAGAGGCATTTCCGAAGTAAGAAATAAATATATTACTATAACGCCTCAACATGTTTACATTCGGAATGTATCCGGCCTCTCCAAGATATCTGTAACCATCATAGTAGCGGCTATAATCCAATGCATTATTATAAGTATGGGTTTCCTTACTATAACCCATGTATATATGAATATTTTCTTCGGTAACCGTCTCCCGTTGCTCTACCCCGGCTATAGCAGCGAATGTATGACGATCATTGAAGGTCCTGTTAAAATTTAACTGTCCTCTGTAATTGTTAGAAGTAAGCTCTACCTGGTTTTCTGTCATCATTCCCCCCAGGGGTATAGGATGACTTACACTTCCGCCTTCTACTTGTGTGAACAGGTTAAAAAGACTTCTTACGTAATAAGAATTTACGCTGTTAAAGTCTTCCCGCTTACCTATTTGCTTTTCGAACTGATACTTTATTTCTGCATTTAATCCATCGATAATATTTATTTTAACACCAGGATTAAACCTGATATGATATTTCCTCTCTACATTATCGATCAGCTTAATTTCGTCCAGCGGCTTGTATGTCCAATCAAGCAGCCCATCACCTTTCAATTCGCTGATAAAGCTGTACCGAAAGTCTTTAGGCAATGGCATTGCATTTCCATTAGCATCTGCCAGTTGTGCATATGGATAATAAACACTCTTGCCGCCCCCAGGGGAAATGGTCCCAACGCTTCCGTCCCTATTATCTTTATTCAACACAAAAGATACCCCCGAAGACAATTCCACCCGGTCCCACAAATGAAATGTGCTGTAGTTATTGATCGTGAACCGGCTGGATGCATTAGCTACTTTATTATCTAAAAGCCTGTCGTATCCTACTGATAACAAATAGGCGGACTTGTCCCCGCCACTACTAACATTCACTGCATACTGCTGATTGACACTATTCCTGTAAAAATATTTTTCGTAATCTTTTCTGACATCATTCTTTCTGAGCTGGTCAATCGCAGCATCGGCTTCTGCAGCAGGCATCAACCCACTTCTTTTTTTATTCAGCAATTCAACAACGGGCGATATAACAGGATAGCTATAATCGTTAGACAGATCCGCATCATAAAAGCCTTTGTCAAACAAGGTTTTCTCTACGTCAATAAATTCGCTGGAACTTAGAAAAGCAGGATTATAAAAAAGATCCGGTTTAGAACCTATGGTAAGATTTGTATTCACTTCTACTTTAAGCGGTTGATGCAGTTTTCCTTTTTTAGTAGTGATAACAATTACACCGTTTCCTGAGAAAGCACCCCAGATAGAAGCAGCAGCAGCATCTTTCAGAATGGTAATACTTTCCACATCATTGGGATTCAGCAAATTGATATCTCCGTTATAAGGGAAATTGTCTACTACGACCAGCGGTTGTGCATTTGCAAGGATAGTGCTTCTTCCCCTGATTGAAATATAGGCTTCATTAGACAAGGGCGGAATATTCTTATTCGGAAATAAAACACCGCTGGTTACACCCTCCAAGCGCTCAAGTATAGTAGCGCCGACTCTGCGATTGAGTAACTGGTTATTCACCTGTACAAAAGAACCTGTAGCCCTTTCAGCGGGAATTCTCTGATAGCCATTACTTCTCACCGCTACCACGGCAAGATCGGTGATCATGGGCGCCAATACGACTCGAAGAGAAGCAGCCGATTTTACGATGATCTCCTGTGTTTTAAACCCAGTGTAACTGATCCTGATAATACTATCCGCGCTGGTCTTATGCAGAAAAAAGGCGCCTTTCTCATTTGTTCTTGTTCCACCTGTGCCTGCACCCGGAAGATTGATAGTAGCACCTTCCAGCGGTGTGCCATCTGCCATAGTAACGATACCTCTTACAATTACACCTTCCTCTTTGGTCGTACTTTCAGGTGCTTCCGTTCCTTCTTTCATGAAAATGCCGATCGTATTCCCACGCAGCTCCCATGAGTATCCGCGGATACTTAATATTTTATCCAGTACCTGTGTGAGCGGAGTATTGCTTTCATGCACTGTTACTTTGATCTGGTCATTAACAGACTGATTATTGTAGAAGAAATTATATCCTGTTTCTCTCTTTATGATATTGAAAAGTTCAGCAAGGCCAATGTTTTCATATTGCAGGGATATTTTTCGGTCCTTACGATGGCCCTGGGCCTGTGTAGTAAAATTAGCATAAGGGGAAATAAGTAGAACAATGACCCCGAGCCCATATAACATACGGACCCAACTAAGGTGAGACATATCATCAGGAATTATAGTGGCCAATAAAACGTTTACTACAATTGCACAATGCCTGAACAAACGAGTTTAACTATTGTATTTGTAGTGTGACAGGTTACCTGAAAAAGCTTTAGTGGACAAAAATCATTTTTTTTAAACCCGGGAAATCCGGTCCTGTTTTTTTAGCGTATATGTACTCAGTGCCAGAACAATCTCAATAAAAGACATCCACGATTCTCAGCCGCACGCAAGGACCTAAAAGACAAGCATTTACAGCACTGTAGCATTGTTTACGTACTTATCTCCGGATATTCTTTACAAATCGTTAACATGAGTACCCATAAGTTAATTTCAAAATAACATATATGTCTTTAGTACTTTCGCCCCGCTTTTTAAACAACACAAACTGTATCTGCTACCGGGGGAGAAGCACAACATTCGTAAATAGTAAAGGGTTTATATAATGCGTCATGCGAATACTAACGATCTGCCTGTTGCAGACGATAATGTTACATACGAAAATATATTTGAGGACCATGCCAAGGCACTATGGGCGGAAGCCTACCGGTTATTAAAAGATAGCCAGGATGCCAAAGACATTGTTCAGGAGCTGATCATAGAAATATGGGAAAAGCGCTCCCTGTCAAACGTACAAACCAATGTGCGGTCCTACCTGTTCCAATCTCTCCGTTACAAATGCTATCGCTATATTAAGAACAGGGATTCGGAAGATTGCCGGAAAGACGCCTGGTCGTTCTTCCAGGACATTTCCACCAAGGCAGAATCCCGCATAGAAAAAGAAGAGCTGAAACGTTCTATTTCTGCCGCGATCGACGCCCTTCCCATGCAGTCGTCCAACATCTTTACACAGGTCTTTGTTGAAGGTAAAAAAAGAAAGGAAGTGGCCCTTGATCTTGGCCTTTCCATCAATACCGTCAATGTACATATCTATACTGCCTGTAAAAAATTACAGGAGAAACTAAAAAAGGTCTTGTAAGCACTAAAGCTTTTATACTGGTATTGTCACTATGAGAAGTACATGAAGAGCAGATCCGACATACACGAGTTATTAATGCTTAAGCTTACAGGCGGTCTTAGTAAAGATCAGCAGGTAGAGATCGATGCATTAATTGAGAGAGATCCTGCCGTGAACGACGCCTGGAATAATATCCAGGACTATTACCTCCGGAACCCGAAACACAGGGCGGACTTCGAAAATATCTCAACCGGAGATATCATGTCCGGCATCAGGGAGAAAGTTCACAATCCGCAACAACGGTCCTTCCGCATCGGAAAACTGCTGATGGCTGTCGCCGTAGCAGCAGCTGTTACCGGAGCCGGAATATTCATTTATACGGTATTAAAAACCAACCATTCCTCTAAAGTCCTGTCGGCCGTTCATAAGCAGATTCCTGCTAAAAGTGTTTATCTTGAACTCAGGAATGGCCAGATCATAGACCTCTCGGGCGGAGAACAACATCCAAAAACGGAAGATGAGCAGGTTGTACTCAATAACAGCCGGAATACACTCACTTTCGTTGCAGACAGGGACGACAGCGGATTAAATAAATTGGTAGTACCTCCGGGTAAAGATTATTCCATAAGACTCTCCGATGGTACCGAGATCCGGATGAATGCCGGCAGTACCCTACAGTTCCCCTTCGGGTTCGCAGGTAACTCCCGCGAAATATCCCTTACCGGGGAAGCATATATAAAAGTAGCCACAGCAGCCGACCAACCTTTTACCGTACACACTCCTGACGCCACCATACAGGTACTCGGTACCGAATTTAATGTTAACACATATAATTCCGGGAAAGCCGCCATCTCATTGGTGCAGGGAGCCGTAAAAGTGCTGGCAGACAAACAGGAAGTAATCCTTAAACCAGGTTTCCAGGCAGATTGTACTACTCAAAATGGGATCAATACGCATCCATTTGATAAAAACGACGTACTTTCATGGCTGGAAGGAAAATATGAGTTCCAGGAGACACCGCTTAGTGAGATAATACCTATACTGGAAAGATGGTATGACGTCAAGATCATAACCGACCATCCTGCTGTAGCCAGAAAAACATTTAATGTGCAGATCAACAGATCAGAAGGGATAGAAGGTTTCCTGGAAATGTTGAAGATAATCCGAAGTGCAGACTATTATTACAAAAATGATACTATACATATTAAATAGTACCGTACGGCCGTAATGCCGCCGGAGAATACTATTATCTTCGTTTACGAACAATGCAAAATGAAATACCGGTACTTTATTCCTTTAGTGCCGGTTTTTTTTGTCCTCTCGTAAACAGTATATTATCCTAAATTAATAGGCAGGAGGCTTTTTTGAGTTTTTTTCCTCGTTTTCTAAACGCTCATCCAGCTGTTCATCACTCATTTCCCATTCCGCTTCATCCTCAGCTGATTCTGTTTCATCAAATGCTCCGCCCGATCCGGTATGTACTATTTCGTCTTCTTTACCGGCTTCGGATACATGTTCATTGTTCCTGTCTGAATATAAGTAAAAGTCTATCATACACATATTGAATAGGGCTATTCCCCGTCATTCAACATTTAATTTATGACTTTTTTTTCTTACCTGATAGCTTTTTATCTTCTCCACTGGAAATAAAAGGTACTGCCCTCCCCTAGTTTCGACTCTACCCACACCTTTCCCCCCTGAGTTTCTACCAGCAATTTCAGGATGTTCAGCCCTATGCCAGTGCCTTTGTCGTCCTCATTGTCCACTTTCTCGAACAGGCGGAAAATGCGCTCATTGTCCTTTTCCTCAATACCGGGACCGTTATCCTTAACGTAAAATTCATAAAAATCCCCGTCAGGCGTTCCCCCTATATAGATCTCCCCGGTTTCCTTATCGTTATATTTAATGGCATTTGTCAACAGGTTCTGAAATACCTGCTGCAGTTTCTGCTTGCTGGTATGGATCACCGGCATTCCCTCCTCTATCTCTATCCTGACATGTGCCGGTGGGAATAATAATCTGGTCAGCTGCTGCAGAAGGTCCCCCACGTCCACATCTTCCTCCATATGCCGGAACTGATGCTCCCGGCTGTAGTCCAGGATGGCAGTGATCATATCCGCCAGCTGGGATGTGGCATTGATAGCCATATTCGTATATTCGGTCAGGAAAACCGATTGGCTGATCTCTTCTTCCTCCTTCATCAGCATCAGCAATCCGGTAATACCAGACAAAGGCGACTTAAGGTCATGCGCCACGACGTGCATAAAGCGCTCCAGCTGACCGTTGATCAGCTCCTTATCTTTTAATGCCTGTCTTAATTCATGTTGATAAAGGTAGAGCCGCTCAAATACATCTACCTTAGCGCGGGTCATATTAATGTCTAATGGCTTGGACAGATAATCCACTGCCCCTTTTTCAAAACCTTTGAGCACATGGTACTCATCCTTGTTTATTGCGGTTACGAAAATGATAGAAATATCCCGGGTTTTAGGATTAGCCTTTAGCAGTCGTGCCACTTCAAATCCATCCATATCCGGCATCTGCACATCCAGCATGATCAGCCCGATATCTTCATTTTTTAAGACCTGTTTTAATGCCTCATTTCCTGACGTAGCGTGTATGAAATTCCTGTTGTCGGCAAGCAGCATCTGTTCCAATGACAGCAGGTTTTCCATCCGGTCATCTACTAACAGAATCGTAAATTTCTTAATCATCTCTAAACTCTTTTAACGGCTATTCTGAAGTATATACGAAACAATCCTTATTTACGTTTCACCTATTATTATTTTCTTAATGTTATCAATTGACAGCACTTCCACTCCTCCGCACATCTCAATAGCCGATTGCGGCATTGCCTCAAATGCAGCCGTCTGAGGGTCCTGAACAACTCCCCTGCCTCCGGCATTAATGATCTGGCACAAACCGGCAGCACCATCCTTGTTGGCCCCACTTAACAGTATGCCCAATGTTCTTGCGCCATACACTTCAGCGACACTGCTGAAGGTCATATCGATCGACGGACGGCTGTAATTTACCAATTCGGAATAGTCCAGCATGAAAGTCCTGTCTGCCTCTACCATCAGATGATAGTTCTGTGGCGCCAGATAAACACCATGTTCCCTGACAGGCTCTTTATCTTCCGGTTCAACAATTCTTCTGTTTGTAGATAACAAACGCCCCATCTCACTCTGTACATTACGAAGGCGATGCAGTACAATGATCACAGGCACTGTCAGGCCAGCAGGTAACGCGTCCAGCAGCTCTGTCAGCACCAGCAGACTCCCTGCCGAACCTCCGATTGTAATAACGTCAAATTTGCTATTCATAAAATGACTATCAAAAAAAAGAGCTGCTATTCTTTACGCCGGTATATCTTATTATGCGCATGCACCACTTCAAATTTCCCTTGCAGATCTGCAAAACGCATTGTTTCCTTAATCCCCATTGCCAGATATCCCCTTGATGACAAACTATCGAAAAAGAGCTGTAATACCGAGTTCTGAAGCTCCCTGTTGAAATAAATAAATACATTCCGGCAGCAGATCAGCTGGAACTCATTAAAGACCTTATCAGTAACCAGATTATGCTGAAAGAATGCAATATGCTGCCGTAGTTCTTTTTTGATAAGTACGTTGTCGTACCTGGCTGTATAATAATTGGAAAAGTCGGTCAGACCGCCCGACTGAATATAGTTCTGTGTAAAATCCTTCATGTTATCCAGCGGCAGGATACCGGCAGATGCACGCTCCAGATTAGCCGGGTTCAGATCTGTTGCATAGATCTTCGTCCTGCTTAACAGTCCTGCTTCCTGTAACAGTATAGCCATTGAGAATACCTCTTCTCCCGTAGAACAACCGGCATGCCATATTTTAATATTGGGGTAAGCTGCCAGTTTAGGTAAGACCTGTTCCCGTAAAGATTTGTAGAAACCAGGGTCCCTGAACATTTCCGTAACATTCACCGTAACGTACTGTATCAACCTGGAGAAAAGGTCCTGATCATTCACCAACCTGTATTTCAGTTCAAACGCGGAATTCAGTTGCATATGTCCCATAAAGCGGAGCAACCGCCGCTTTATAGACGCCTGTGCATAGCCGGTGAAATCGTATCCGTATTGTAACTTAATAATGTTGATGATATCAAGGAAATCAGCATTGGAGATAACCTCATTCATAATAAACTGCAAGATTTACACCATCCACACACGTATTAAAGACAATAGTTTGCTGCTGTCTATTGGTTTCGCAATATAGTCAGATGCTCCAGCTGCAATACACTTCTCCCTGTCGCCCGTCATTGCTTTCGCAGTCAGGGCTATTACCGGCAGGTGTTTATGCCGCACATTAGCCCTGATATGCCGCATAGCTTCATAGCCATCCATCTCGGGCATCATAATGTCCATGAGCACCAGCCGTATATCCTTATGTTCCTCCAGCTTTTCCAGTGCTTCTTTTCCATCTGCTGCAGGGATCACCTCGATGCCCTGTTCTTCCAGCAGTGCGCTGAGAGAAAATACATTCCGCATGTCATCATCTGCTAACAATACCTTTTTGCCTGACAGATCATTTTCCGACGCTGCAACCAGAGCCGTTTGTTTTTGGGGTGTCTCCTTCAGTTTATACAAAAAGAGTTCCAATTCATCCATCAATCTGTCGGTAGAAAATGTAGAATTTCTAACAATAGCTGCTGCTTCCTTTTTTAGTTTCAGCTCATCCGCCTCTGAAATATCGTGATCAAGGTATACAATGATAGGCGTCGCCTTACTGCCTGCCAGCTGTCTGAGCTTATTCAGCTTGCCGATGCCGGCCTCAATATCTGTTCCTGCGTCCAGGATAATGGCGTCATAGTTCTTTTGTTGCAGTTCACCGGCAGCCGCCTCCTGGCTCTCCACATGGTTGTACTGTGTTTTCAACTGCCTTTTATCGCTGAGCGATTGCAACGACGGATGGTTCAGTAATACGCCGTCAGATACGATCAGCACCTTCTTGAAACGCGCCTGCAATTGCTCACTGATTCCTGAAAATACCGACTCCATATCAGGCCCCTGCAAAGGCTTTTGCGTATAGCCTTCTATTTTATCCCTGATCTGGATGGATATTTCCCCTGCAGATATAACGTGTACAAGTATATGTTTAAGGTCCTCATGGCTCTTGAGGATCTTCAGCATGCTGGTACCATCTATCAGAGGTAGGTTCATATCCAGCAAGATAGCCGCCGGAAGGTATTTACGGGCAAAGAACAGACCGTCGTTACCGTTCAGGGCCACAATGGTCTTATATCCTTTATCCCTAGCAAAATCGCGGAGGATCGTTGCAAAGTTTACATCATCTTCCACTATCAGTATCGGCTTATCCTGCTTGTTTAAACTACTCCTGTCATCTGCTACCTGCATTGTTTCTGAGGCCGGATGTTCCGGGATCGGCACAACCGGTACCACCTCCGTTACGGGCAGCTCAATATTTCTCTCTTCAGCCTTCACAGTTACAGGCGCTCCATCGGTGTCCATCACTACTGTGAAGGTGCTTCCTTTTCCTTCCCTGCTTTCAAGCCTGATCTCTCCACCTAACCGCTTCATCAGTTCCTTACTGATGGAGAGCCCTAATCCTGTTCCACCGTACTTCCGGCTGGTAGAACCATCTACCTGTCGGAAAGCCTCAAAGATCAGTTGCTGCTTGTCTTCCGGAATACCTGTCCCGCTATCGCTTACTGCTATATGCAGTCCATCTGCCGCCTGCGTCAGACTGAGCTTAATAACGCCGCCACCGGGTGTGAACTTGAATGCGTTGGACAACAGGTTTTTGATCACCTGTTCTAACCGTTGCGGATCAGTATGGATCATCTCCGGAACACCCGGTAATATTTCAGTAGTAAAACGAATGTTCTTTTGCTCTGCTACCACATGGAACAACTGCTCCAGATCACTTACCATACCTTTAACAGATACTGGCTCTATGTTCATTTCCACTTTGCCTGCTTCTATCTTTGAGAGGTCCAGGATATCGTTTATGAGCTTCAGCAGGTCCGAGCCTGATTTATGAATGATACCGGCGTATTCTACCTGTTTATTAGTCAGATTGCTGTCCTTATTTTCTTCCAGCAGCCGTGCTAATATCAACACACTGTTGAGGGGCGTACGCAGCTCGTGCGACATATTTGCCAGGAACTCTGACTTATACCTGCTGCTTTGTTCCAGTTCCTGCGCCTTTTCAGACAGTTCTTCCCTCGCTATCTCCAGCGCCTTGTTCTGTACGCTCATTTCGTCATTCACCTGTCTCAGCTCTTCTTCCTGTACGCGTAATTCCTCTTCAGACGCCTGCAGGATCTCCGACTGGCGGGTCAGCTCTTCATTAGACTGTCGCAGTTCTTCCTGTTGCGTTTCCAATGTTTCTTTCTGCTCCTGTACGCGTTCCAGCAATTGCATTACCCTGGTCCTCGCGTCCGCAGCATTGATTGCAACAGCAATTGCATTACTGGTGGTACGCAATAACTCGAGCATGCCTGCTTCCACCTTTCCAAACACGACCAGTTCTATCACACCCATCAAGTCGTCGTTATGCCACAGGGGCAGACATACGATCCCTCCCGGTAACATATTACCACTGCCCGCTTCAATATTCCAGTAACTGGCAGGTACATTCTCTATAACCGTAATATCTTTTTTTGTGGCGGCATAACCGGTGATGCCTTCTTCCAATGCATACTCCCGTTTTACAGTGGCAGGAAGAGCTACACCCGAACATAATTTCAACAGACTGGTCTTTCCATCAAAACAATAGAATGCGCCGGCGGGTGCTTTCAGATATTTCACCATCACATCGAGACATCTTTTTGCCACCACACCCACTTCCAGTTCTCCACTCAGACTTTCGTTGATCTTCGACATTCCTGTCAGCAACCAGTTGTTATCAGTCGTTATCTTATTAAGATCTTCCACATCCTGTAGCTTTCTCCGTAGCTCCTGCTGGATCTTCATCCTGCTGCTCAGTTCACGGAAAGAAACGATCATCAGGGTAATGGCCACCAGCAAAATGAAAATGGTATTAAGGACTACCACGGTATTTGCTCTACTCACTGATGCCTTGTTAGCTGCTGTCCGGTTGATGAGCAGCGCCCTTTCCTCCCCGATCATTGCTGTAATCACACTATGTACGGTATCCAGATACACGCGCTCCTGATGCGTAACTTCCAACTGGTTACTAAACACATAATTACTGTCCCGTTTCAGATTTAATTCCTGCCAATAGTTCAGTAATCCGATCAGTCCATTCTCGACCTTACCGGCTCTGGCGTATTGTACAGGGTTATCTGCTACCAGCTTACGCAGGTCTCCTGCCAGCGGTAATATCTTCGGCCCGGTCTGATAGTATGGGTCCAGGAATTTCTTTACCCGTGTGCTCCTGTACGCTGCGCCTGAAGATTCAATTTCATACACGTACCGGTTCAGCCGCTGGGCAGTAGTGATCACTTCATAAGAATGCTCTACCCATTGTCCCTCAGTTCGCTGGTGTGTTAAGGTGAAATATGAAAAAATACCTCCTGCAGTTACCAGAATGAGGGCTAAAGCGAAACCTGTGAATAAGCGGAGTTTTAAGGTATTTTTCATGGTTATGTAACAGCCAATAGGATTTACGACAATAAGACCTCGCAAATATAATGAATACTCTTTCGTTAGCAGCGAAGGCTACCATTGCAGATATATATTTCTAAGCCTAATATGGGCTTTCTTTCAGACCGGCCCCTTACCTTTGATAAGGAGTCATAAAGAATGCACAGAACATATTATACACCTACAATAAGTAACAATTATTCGCTATGTGAACAGTGTGATAATTTCTCTGTATAAACAAATCTCTGCAAGCCATTTTTCAGTATATATAAGATCGAACCATAGAGACTATGAAAGATGCTCTCATACAAACTGATACAACTGCTATGTACGGTACGGCCTTCATATTCAGGTACCATACATCTATGCTGAAAGAAAGATCTTCCACCAGTGCGACTTTGCACCAAAAGCCAAATTTATGAGTAACAGGATCCTGCTCGTCGAGGACGATGAAGTAATGCCTAAAATAATGGAAAGGATACTTCATAAGGAAGAGTATAAAATAGAACATGTCACCAACGGGAAAGAAGCCTTTCAGCGGCTGGAAGATACCAATTATGATTATGACCTGATCATTACGGATATTATGATGCCATATGCAAGCGGTTTTGAGATCCTCAGCAAAGTGAAAACAAGAAAGGACGGTAAACCAATTCCGGTAATTATTGTTTCTAATGCAGGTAATGAGGAAATGATCCTCGAGGGTTTCAAGCTGGGAGCAGACGACTTTCTGAAGAAACCTGTCATTCCCGGCGAACTACTGATACGAGTAAAGCGCCTGCTAATGCAGTACGGCGCCAGATAATACATTGTTGCGTTACTTTCCTCTGAACCTTAACTAATTGACCAGTCCTGTATGGAATATAGCCTGTATGATTTCAGGGGTGCATCCCTGAATATTCAGATCGCAATTGTATTTATTGTCATTGCGGTAACTTTCACCATTATAGCCTACCTGTCTATACTTCGTGGCCGGTATAAGGCATATAGGCGGGAGAAAAAACTCGCCAGTCTTCACCCCGTTATAGACAATCTGCTGATGGAACACATCTTGCTCAACGACGAGCTGGCCAGTGATGTTCCGGCAGACCAGGTCGTTCTTCCCATAGACGTATTCCGGCTACCTGTATTTGAGCACAGATGGGCGAGGCAGGCCCTGATAGACCGGCTGCTTGACTATAGGAATAATG
Source organism: Chitinophaga sp. S165 (assembly GCF_003182155.1). Classification (GTDB taxonomy): domain Bacteria; phylum Bacteroidota; class Bacteroidia; order Chitinophagales; family Chitinophagaceae; genus Chitinophaga. The sequence continues at coordinate 38,875 of NZ_QGTG01000006.1, read as the reverse complement.
TACGTGGAGCCATGGGTGAACAACTCAGGAACCTGTATATACAGCTGGAACTGGATAAGGACTCCATCAGAAAAATGAAATCCCGCAAATGGGATAAGAAAGTACAGGCACTGGTTGAGCTCAGCAGCATGAATATGTCCATTGCCGACGTAACGATACTTCCTCTTACTAATAGCAGCAACAGGGAACTACGTGCGGCGGCAAGGCATGCGTATATCAAATTGAGCAAGAACGAGCCTTTCAAATTCTTTGACGTTGTAACAGAGCCCCTCCTTATGTGGGACCAGGTAGAGCTCTTTAAGATCATTTCCACTACCGAACATATCGCTATTCCCAACTTCGCCCAATGGATCACCTATTCCACTAATAAAAGCATTGTTTCTTTCTGCCTGAAACTGGTAGTGCATTACAACCAGATCAGCGCTTTACCTGCCGTACTGAAATTATTAGATACCAAAGACCATTACCTGCGTGCAGACGCTATCAACTGCCTGGGGAAACTGAAAATGGAAAGTGCAGAAGAAAAGTTACTTCAGATGTACGACAGTCAGCCACTGAACTGCCGGCTGGAAATACTGAAAGCAATAGGCCGCATCAACAGTGGCAAACATGTCGACTTCCTTCGCCAGGAATTCCTCCATGCCACTGATTTCGACGTTCGTAAAAATGCCGCCAAATCTATTATCAGGAATCAATGGGCAGCCAAAGGCATTGTGGAAGAACTGGTGGAAACCGCCACTGCCGAAAATAAACTGATCCTCAAACATAGTATGAACCCTTTAATTAAATTCTGACCGTGAGATGGGTAATATATGGGAAACGATAGGAAGATATTATGAATCCGCTGTTTTTATTTACGGTACACTACTGCTGATAACGTACGCGTTGCTAGCCGTATTTTCTATGATTGCGGTCCGGGCTTATGCCAGGAAGGATAAATTCCACCAGGAAAATATCCTGCTTAGCTCTCCGCTGGCCCCAGGTATTACCGTACTGGCCCCTGCCTTTAACGAAGGCCTGACCATCATCTTCAATGTGCGTTCACTGCTGACGCTGAACTATCCGAAATACGAGATCATCATCGTCAACGATGGCAGTACCGACAACAGCCTGGAGCAGATGATAAATGAGTTTGAACTGGTGCCTGTCGACTTTGCCTATAATGCCAAGATACAGACCAAACCTGTCAGAAAGATCTTCAAATCCACAAATCCTGCCTACGCTAAATTGATGGTCATCGATAAGGTGAATGGCAAGAGTAAAGCGGATGCTGTAAATGCCGGCATCAATGCAGCAGCTTATCCTCATTTTGTTTGTACGGATGTAGATTGTATTCTCGACAAGAACACTTTGCTCGAACTGATCAAACCAGTGATGCAGGAAGAAAAGAAACGCGTCATAGCTACAGGCGCTACACTTCGTATTGCCAATTCCTGCGAGTTCGACGAAGGTGTAATGACACGTATGCGCCCACCGAAACAACTCCTCCCCCGCTTCCAGGAAGTAGAATATATACGTGCTTTTGTGCTGGGTAAAATGGGTTGGAGCCTGCTGAACTGTGTACCAAACGTTTCCGGCGGACTAGGTTTATTCGACAAGGAAATTGCCATCCGCTCCGGCGGCTACGATCATAGCTCTTTTGGTGAAGACATGGAACTGATGACCCGTATGTGCCGCTATGCGCAGGATAATAAGATCGATTACGCCATCCGTTATATTCCCAAAACACTCTGCTGGACAGAAGCCCCTTCATCTGTCAAAATATTCAACCGTCAGCGCACCCGCTGGGCCAGAGGACTGGCACAGCTGATGTATGCGCACTTTGGCATGTTCATGAACCCGCGTTATGGAAAGATGGGCCTCATCATCTTCCCTTATAACTTCTTCTTTGAACTGCTCGCGCCTATCATTGAAATTACCGGTATCATTTATTATATCGTGATGACCTGCCTGGGCCTTATTGACTGGACTACGGCATCTGTGTTGCTGCTCTTCGTTTATACATACTCTGTAATGATCACTACCATAGCCATCGTGTGGGACCAGCTTGCATTCAGATATTATAAAACGTGGAAAGAAGTAGCTTTTCTCTGCTTAACACCTTTCATGGAATTTGTACTCTACCATCCATTGATAGTAATATTTGCTATCCGGGGATATTACAACTTCATTACGGGCAGGAAAAGTACCTGGGGGAATATGCAGCGCCGCGGCTTCCAGACTACACAAAAAGCAGCCGCTACGGTCACAGCGAAATAGCGAGCGGTTTATAACTATCATTATAAAAACCAGGAGATACAGTGGAATTGTTCAGAAATTTTTATGAAGGATTTGTTTTTATATATGGCTGCACTATGCTGTTCATGTATGCACTGCTGGCCGTTCTTTCCTTGCGCGGCATTATCAGGTTCCAGCGTAAGAACAGTTATGTAGACTATAATAAAATGCTGCAGTCGCCGCTGGCGCCTGGTATATCTATTATTGCTCCCGCCTTCAACGAAGGCGTAACGATCATCTCCAATGTACGTTCACTGCTTACATTGAATTATCCTCGTTTTGAGGTGATCATTGTCAACGATGGCAGTACAGACGATACCCTCACAAAACTGATCACCGAGTTTCAACTGGAGCAGGTGGACTTCGCTTACAACGAGCGTATCAAATCACAACCGGTAAAGAGGCTTTTCAAATCATCCAACTCTGCTTATGAAAAACTGGTGGTGATCGATAAAGTGAACGGGAAAAGTAAAGCGGATGCATCCAATGCAGGCATCAATGCGGCATCATATGACTACTTCCTTTGTACTGACGTGGACTGTATCATAGAAAAAGATACGCTGCTCCGAATGATCAAGCCGTTCATGGATGAGGAACACAATAAGATCAAAGAGGTGGGCGAACCTTGTCCTGAATGTGGTTATGTACATATGGTGGAAGACAGTATCAGAGTGATCGCTACCGGCGCCACACTGCGTCTTGCCAACTCCTGCGAGATAGATGAAGGTGTTATTACCCGCGTGCGCCCTCCCGAGAAATGGCTGCCCCGCTTCCAGGAAATGGAGTACCTCCGGGCTTATGTACTTGGTAAGATGGGCTGGAGTGTGATCAACTGTGTGCCTAACGTGTCCGGTGGCTTAGGACTATTTGATAAGGAGATCGCTATCAAAGCCGGTGGTTATGACAGTAAATCTTTCGCGGAAGATATGGATATCGTCACGCGTATGTGTACGTATATGATCGACAACAAACTGAAGTATGCGGTCAGGTACATTCCCACTACACAATGCTGGACAGAAGGCCCTCCCACCCTGAAAGTATTTGGCCGTCAGCGTACCCGTTGGGGCCGTGGTCTTGCAGAGATCATCACCATACATCGCAAAGTTATTTTCAATCCACATTATAAACGGCTTGGGCTGGTTGTATTGCCGTACAATCTGCTGTTTGAATTCCTTGCGCCGATTGTGGAAGTTACCGGCATCTTCTACTATCTCTACCTGATCATCACCGGTAATATTAACTGGCAGAATGCACTGATCCTGCTGGCATTTGTGTATTTCTATTCAGTGATGATCACCACTTTAGCCATACTGTGGGACCAGATCACCTACAAACACTATAAAACCTGGAGGGAAGTAATAGGACTGGCTTTAATGGCCTTTATTGAACCCTTCGTCTACCATCCGCTGATCGTGTTTTTTGCACTGAAAGGATATTTCAATTTCATAACGGGCAAAAAACACAGCTGGGGCAATATGCAACGCCAGGGCTTTGGCCAGCGGAAACCTGCAAATACTTAAGATGATGTCGCTATTCAAATATATACTATCCGGTACCGTACTTTGCTTTTCATTGCAGGTACGGGCACAGATCTTCAATAAGGGCAAAGATGCAGATGAACTGTATGAAGAAGCTGTGAAGGAAACACGGCTGAATCATTACCAGAAAGCAATACAGCTATCAAAAGAAGCCCTGCAGAAAAGGCCTGACTTTACAGACCAGGAGTTATTGCTGGGAAGACTGTACATGCTGACCGGCAATACCGAACTGGCGAGAAGATATGTAAAGCAGGTGCTGATCAAAGCGCCGACTTATCACGATGCTTATCTCTATGCCATTAATATAGAAATGACGGCTAAGAAACACCAGGAAGCCGAATGTTATGCGGACCAGGGTCTCTTTTACTTTCCGGAGGACAAGGAGCTGATGCTGAAAAAGCTTGGCATACTGGATGCTTCAGAAAGGTTCTTCCAGGGTGGCAATTATGCAACTGCTTTACTGGAAAAACATACGAACGATACAACTGTACAAAGAGCTTATACCGGTCACTTCCTGCTGGCCGGCCGCTACTACCAGCTGAGAAACAACCAGCTGCTTTCACAGCAGAACTATGAAAGGGCCCTGCTGCTGGACCCGGGTAATGCGGAAGCGAAAGCTGCTATCACCAGCATGTATATCAAGAGTGGCAGTTATACGCGTGCCATTGAACAGGTGAATGCTGAACTGGCCGAAAATCCCGGCTCTTATGAATTGATGATGCGTAAACTGGGACTATTGCAGGACATGCATGATTATCCCGAAGCCATTGACCAGTTACAGCAGATCCTGAAACGCTGGCCATCGGACGCTAAAGCCCGTGGTATGGAAACGCCCCTGCGGATGGAAGCAGCTGCCTGGTATGCTAATACAGACCCTTACCTCTTATATCAGGGCGTACTGGAAAAGAATCCGGGTAACAGGGAAGCCCTTGACAAAGTAATAGGACTAAGCATGTCCCGTGGTGCTTATCGTGAAGCTACAGCCTGGATCAACAGGGGCTTAAAGAATAACCCGAACGATCCGAAGTTACTTGCCCTTAAACTGGATGTACTGGAAAGCGACAGAAAGTACACAGAGGCAGCATTACTGGCCGAAAAGCTTTATGCTAACAACCGGTCCAGCACAGACCTGAAAAGCCGTTATACGGCCTTAAAAATAGCCAGCGGACGTGACTATCTCGCACAGCAGCAATACGACCTGGCACTGGCTGAATTCGATAAGGCCCTGCAAACAGATCCGAGGGATACGACCGCACTGGATATGATGGCCAATACCTACATCAGCCAGAAAGACAATGTGCATGCCCTCCAGGTGCTCGATCAGGCACTTGTTTCTTATCCCAGCAACAATCGTTTTTTACTGAAGAAGTCAGGTATTCTTGCCAGTATGGGGCAGTATGACGAAGCGGCTGCTATCGCGGAACAATTGTTACGTCAGTCACCAGCTGATCCAAGATATGCGGCCAATCTTACAGACCTGCACCTTACTGCAGGCCGTACGCTTTTGCAGGCAGAGGAATATGACATGGCAGCCAGAGAGTTCCGTACCGTACTGGCACAGGCGCCCGATAACCTTGAAGCGCTGAATTACCTGGTCAATCTCCATAATGCAACAGGACAACCCGATAGCTCATTGTTCTATGCTGATCTTGCACTGACACACTATCCTGACAATAAGGAACTGCTATTGAAGAAAGCCGGTATACTCACCGACATGAAACGGTATAACGAAGCCAATGCTATCTCCTACCAGCTGATGCAACGTTATCCTTTCACTGTTAAATACAGAACGGCATATACCGACGGACTCATTGCTGCGGCTTCCGCTTATCAGCGTAACAATGCGCCAGATAGCGCGCTGGCCATATACAGGCAGGTACTAGGTCTTAACAGAAAAGATTCTCTGGCTTTACTCAACAGTATTAATCTGCTTAGTGCCAAACAGGAATATGATAGTGCACTGCTGTACGCTAACCAGGGCATCCGCTTCTATCCGGACAATACGTCTTTCATACAGAAAAGAGCTGTTACACTGGAGAATAAAAAGATGTATGCAGAAGCTGCACTTGCGGCCGACTCTGTCGTTAAATTCAGTCGTACGCCGGAGAACCTCGACTATGCCGACTACCTGCACAGTAAAACAACGAAGAACCAGTTCGGTATGTTTTTCCTGCATTCAAGCTACGACTACCAGGACAATAGCTATAACATTGCCACACTCGAATACCGCCACTTCTTTAAACGTGGTTCGTACGCCGCCCGTCTGAACTATGCAGGACGTGAGCAAGGCACGGGGCTACAAGGTGAAGCGGAACTCTATTATACGCATAACCCTAAGTTGTACTCGTATGCGCTTGCCACATATTCCAATGAGCTGGTGTTTCCCAGGGCAAGACTGGCATACTCCCTCTTTAAAACATTTAAACATGATATAGAGGGTGAACTGGGTATCCGTTATCTGAGTGCAGATAGTTCTAACAGTGTTTCCGGAGTAGCGTCTATTGCCAAGACCTGGAAAGATTTCTGGGTTAACTTCCGGGCTTATTTCATCAGTGATTCTCCTGAGTTCTATACGTCTTACAACCTGACTGCCCGTTACTATATGAACCGTCAGCAGGACTATATTTCATTTAATGCCGGACTGGGTACCTCTCCCGACGACAGAAGCCGTCTTATACAATTCCCCAAGCTGGCAGGATTGTTGACCCGCAGTGTGGGAGCAGGTTATCAGAAAACATTCAGGTATCGTACTACTGCAGGGATATTCGGTACATGGATCAATCAGAAGATCACTACTATCGAATTTCAGAACCAGTATGATATCTATATAACCCTGCAACGCAAATTTTAATCACGTTATTCATGTTCAGAATGATGCACAGCTTATTGTTGATAATGACCTTGCTGACATACAACAGTTGCCAGTCCACCCGGGGGAATATCGATCTTGTATCTAACGGAAACTCCAGGTATGTGATCGTATTGCCTGATGAAGCAGGTAAACATGAAACAAAGGCCGCTAAGTTGTTGCAGGATTATCTGAAACGGATATCAGGCGCATCACTGAATATCATACCTGAAAAAACATATAAAGAGCAGCCAGGTATTTTTATTGGCAATACCGAACATGTAGAGCAGTTCCATAGTGGTAAACTCAAAGGGGAAAGCTTTTTCATTGCAACAGACAAACAGCATTTATACATCAGGGGAGGCAGCGGCAAAGGTATTCTCTATGGTGTGTATACGTTGCTGGAGGATTATTTTGGCTGTCGCAAATACGCTGCAATACCTGTCACAGTACCCACCAATAAAAATCTGCAACTGCCGCAGCAACTGATGGACAAACAGGAACCTGCATTTGTTTACAGGGAAACTTATTATCCTGCTGCCTTTGACAACGAATACCTGGAATGGCATAAGCTGCACCGGTTTGAAGATCTGTGGGGCGTATGGGGACATTCCTTCTTTAAGATTCTCCCTCCTAAAACATACTTTGCCGCACACCCGGAATATTATGCACTTGTGAATGGCAAACGGCAGGCCAGCCAGTTATGCCTGAGCAATGAAGAGGTGTTTAAGTTGATGGTCGCTTATTTCCGCAAGGCCATAGCTGATAATCCTGATGCACTTTATTGGTCCATTGCCGCAGAAGATGGCGGCGGTTTCTGTAACTGCGATCAATGTAGCAAAGCCAATGCAGAAGATGGTGGTCCGCAGGGCTCATTAGTCCGCTTCGTCAACCGGGTAGCAGCAGTGTTTCCTGATCGGCAATTCACTACACTGGCATATCAGTACACGGCACATCCCCCGCTTAAAACAAAGCCTGCAAGCAATGTGTATATTATGCTGAGCAGCATTGACGCTTACCGGCAGGAACCATTGAACAACATACCATCAGCAGCGGCTTTCAGGAAAGACCTGGAAGGCTGGGGTGCTATTACAGATCATATTTTTCTATGGGATTATACAACGCAGTTCACTAACTACCTGGCTCCTTTTCCCGACTATAACAATCTGCAGCCGAATCTTCAATACCTGTCAGCTCATAAGGTAACAGGCGTTTTCTCACAAGGAAGCGGCGATACCTATAGCGATATGGCAGCCTATAACAGCTACCTGCAAGCCAAACTACTGTGGAACCCATCCCTCACCACTGAGGCGGTAACAAACGATTTTCTGAACGGATATTATGGTAAGGCCGGCCCTTTCATCGGGCAATATCTGCAGACACTGATCTCCACATTGCACAACACTAAAACACAGCTTGACATCTACGGTAATCCGGTCAATAACTACAAGAACTATCTTTCTCCCGAAGCCATAGATCAGTATTCCAATCTGCTTGATAAAGCAGAAAAATCGGTAGAAGGAAATAATGATCTGTTGACAAGGGTATACAATACAAGGCTGCCACTGGAGTATACGGTATTACAACAATCGCGTTTTTTCGGCACGGAGAAGTTCGGATACCTGATCCCGGAAGGAAGTGGTTACATCGTAAATCCGCGCTGGCCGGAACGAGTAAGGAAATTTGTAGCGCAATGTAAACAGGCAGGCGTGAAAGAGTTATCGGAAGGCGGTGGAAATGCAGATGCATATCAACAGGAATGGGATACTATTTTCTCCCGCAAATGGATCAACAGCCTTGCATTTGGTGCAAAAGTCACTTTGTTGAACCCCTGGTCTGACGAGTATCCGGCCAAAAAGGAACGGACGCTTACTGATGGATTGCAGGGCGATAAAGATTTCAGCATTAACTGGCTGTTCATCTATGGAAAAGACATGGTAGCCACGATCGATATGGGTCAGGAAAAAACGATTAAGGAAGTGCAGATGAATTTCCTGCAGGACGCGCGGCATTATATTTTCAATCCGTCCGATATAATCATTGAAACATCCGCAGATGGGATCAATTTTACTCCGGCAGGCAAACAACAACCTGCACTCCTTGCGGAAGAAGACTACACGGCGGCATCACATACGTTCCGTTTCTCTCTGCCTTCAGTCCATGCACGTTTCGTGCGTGTAACGAGCCGTTGCCTCCAGAATGTACCGGCATGGAGAGGAGCGCCATCCGGCAAAAAAGCGGCTATCTGTTGTGACGAGATATTCGTTTTATAAAACAAGAGCGGCAATTGCACTTCTTCGCAATTGCCGCTCTTGAATATATCAGGTCCTGATTATTTCAGTTCCAGCACTACTACAGATGCAGGTGGCAGTTCTACCACCAGGTTATCTCCCTGTTTCTTTGCTCCTGTGAATTTCTCAATATGTACTTTATTAGGTTGCTCAAATGTATTGACATCAGTTGTTTTTGCTGAAGTCAGTACCTGTCCCGTAACCGCTTTCCATTTTGCCTCCTGTAGAGAAGTGGTAACGGTGATCTTTTGTGAAGGGTTCAGGTTTACAAGAGAGATATGTACTGCACCGGTTGAATCCAGGGAAGCGGAAGCATTCACTGCCGGAATTTTTTCGTTACCGGAAGTATAAGCAGGACTATTCAGCTGGATAGGCAGGTATTGCGCATCCTGGTGCACTTTGTAAAGATCAAATACATGGTAGGTAGGCGTCAGCAGCATTTTCTCCTTGTCGGTCAGGATCAGGGCCTGCAACACATTTACTGTCTGTGCCAGTTCCGCCATTCTTACACGGTCGCTATGGTTGTTGAAGATGTTCAGGGTGCTGCCGGCTATCAAAGCATCGCGCAGGCTGTTCTGCTGATACAGGAAGCCTGGATTAGTGCCAGGTTCCACATTGGTCCAGATACCCCATTCATCCACTACCAGGGCTACACGTTTTTTTGGATCGTATTTATCCATGATAGCGGAATGTTTGATCACCAGGGAATCCATTGCCAGGCATTTCCTCATGGTGGTGAAATATTCCTGTTCGGTGAAATTGGTAGCGGAGCCCTTGTCGTTCCAGGTCTTGGGAACGGTATAATAGTGCAGGCTCAGTCCCCACATTTGATTCAGGGGGATCTGTTTCATACAGGTTTCTGTCCAGTTGAAATCGTAGTCGCTCGCCCCGCTCACAATCTTTTTCAGCGGAGCACCCGGATAGTTACGTGCATAAGTAGCATAGCGGCGGTACTGGTCAGCATAAAAAGCAGGTGTCATATTGCCACCGCATCCCCAGCTTTCATTACCAACGCCCAGAAAGGTCACTTTCCAGGGCGCTTCGTGCCCGTTTTGCTTACGCAGGGCAGTCATAGGGCTAACGCCATTAAAGTTGAAATATTCAACCCATTTGGCCATTTCTTCCACGGTGCCGCTACCCACATTAGCAGATACGTAAGGTTCTGTTTGCAGCAGCTCACATAGTTCGAGGAATTCGTGCGTACCGAAACTATTATCTTCTGTTACACCACCCCAGTTGGTATTCACCATTTTAGGGCGTTGTTCACGCGGTCCGATCCCGTCACGCCAATGGTATTCATCGGCAAAACATCCGCCGGGCCAGCGCAGGTTCGGGATCTGGATCTTCTTCAGCGCTTCAACGACATCCAGCCGGATGCGGTCCTTTTTAGGCACATTCAGTGAGGGATCAACCCAAAAGCCATCATAGATGCAATGGCCGAGGTGCTCTGAAAAGTGTCCATAGATATGACGGCTGATGGTATGATCTGATTTAGGCTGCACCACCAGGCTGGCCGTATTTTGGGCTTGAGCTGAGTAAGCGAACACCATCAGTAACAGGAGTGATAACTTCTTTTTCATAATTTAGAATTTATGTAAAGCTGACTTGTCAAATGTTATGTGAAGACGTGGAATAAACACAAGATAGAAAAAATAACTGTCAATTATACAACTAATTTATTCCTCTCAAACTCAGGCCCCTGCAATATTTCATCACTTGTTGGCTGCAAGGCATTGATAGTATCAGTTCTGCGGTTGGATAAGCGTCTGTTTTTTTCAAAAAAAACTCCACCAAATATTTTGCGTTTTCAAACAATGTTGTACATTTGCCATCCCAATCGCAAAAGCAGCGAACGGGAATAAAAAAGTTCTTAATTAAAGAGGTTAGTTTAAATAAGCAATTGCTGAAGAAAACAGGATCTCTAGTATGCGGAAGTAGCTCATTTGGTAGAGCACGACCTTGCCAAGGTCGGGGTGGCCGGTTCGAGCCCGGTCTTCCGCTCAGGTAAAGTCCTGGTGTTTATGACGTCAGGGCTTTTTTTATTCTGACATCGATAAGCATTATCGAAAAACAGATAAATCAAAAGTTCTTAAAAGAAGAGGCCAGTTTAAATAAGCAATTGCTGAAGAAAAACCGGATCTCAAATACGCGGAAGTAGCTCATTTGGTAGAGCACGACCTTGCCAAGGTCGGGGTGGCCGGTTCGAGCCCGGTCTTCCGCTCAGCAGAAAAGTCCTGGTGTTTATCACATCAGGACTTTTTTTTATGCCCCTATATCTACAGATATCTTCCTTATTGTCTTGCGGACTCCTATACCATTTAGCTAGTCTCTGTCAACTATCATGAAATTCTCTGGATATCGCCTCATTTCCACTCATAAAATCATCTCATAAAGTTATTTTATAACATAAATCTTACTTATTATTAGGCTAAAACAAAACAAGGTATTTATACTGTCTCTGTAAAGGCGCTACTATAGCGCTTTATCAGAGATAACCCGTATATAACCCGTATATAAGCCGTATATAACCTGTATATAACCCATATCTAAAAGATACGGGTTATATACAGGTTATATACGGGTAGATTACAGTTTATATATGAGTTATCAGAACGAACCCTGCCTTACGAAGCGCCTATTTCAGGCCGTATGTAACGGTAATATTGCCTGAAACAATAAAAAAGCCCCCTGGTCAGACCAGGGGGCTTTCGCTAATATGATTAAATCGCTTATTTATATTTCGGGTTGTACAGGGTGTTTTCCGGTACAGCTACTTCAGGTTTGCCCTTGTAGCGATGTTTGTACAAATTATAGCATCCGCCTAATACAAAGGAAATGATGCAGAAGATTGTCACATAAAACAGGAAACGGGAAGATGATACCCAGCTACCGGTAAAGTCATTCTTATTTTCAACAGTATTGTGTTCCATAGCTATTTATTTCGCATTGCAAACTTACGTCATGTCAAATAATAATGCAAGTTATTTTTCCAGGGTCCCAAAAGTCCGGCGGTTCAGGAAATAATAACGCCAGATCATGATACCATGAAATACCCCGCTCATTTCCAATAGTCTTTTCTGTGGCAGGCGGTCTTTCGAGAACTGGTACTTTCTCCTCCAGCGGAAATAATCCCGGTAGGCACGCAATATAGCCGTCATATCTTTGGGTTTCCCTGCCACCAGGCTCTTCACCGCAGCCAGCAGGTCGAGGAAGAAGCGCTGGAATAAGATGATCCAGCGGTCGGCCGGATGCAGGTTCTTCCAAAGCATCATCAGGTTATTCCGGAAGTTCAGGTAAAGCTTACGGGGATTTCCCTGCGGCAGGCTGCCTCCTCCGACGTGATACACAATAGATTCCGGGCAATAACAGATACGGTACCCAGCCCTTTTCAATCGCCAGCAAAGGTCCACTTCCTCCATATGAGCGAAGAAATCGGAGTCAAAACCACCTACTTCATGGAAACAGGCAGAACGAATGAATAAGGCGGCTCCTGTGGCCCAGAATATGTCCTGGGCATCATCATACTGCCCTTTATCTATTTCGGTCGTATAAAGGATCCTACCCCGGCAAAAAGTGTATCCCAGGATGTCCATCCACCCCCCTGCTGCGCCGGCGTACTCGAATTCGTCCTTTTTATCGTAAAAACGCAGTTTCGGCTGGCAGGCAGCGATATGATGGTCGCGCACCATCTGGGCCACGACCGGCTCGATCCATCCCGGCTCCACTTCCACATCCTGATTAAGCAATACGTATATATCGGCCTTTACATGCTGTAAGGCCTGATTATATCCTCCCGCAAAACCGTCATTGGTCGGATTCTGAATAATGTTAACTTCCGGAAATTTAGCACGCACGAAAGCTACACTATCATCTGTCGAAGCATTATCTGCCACATACAACTGTAGGTTCCCGTAAGTGGAACTACATACCGAAGGCAGGAACTTTTCCAGAAAACTACGTCCATTCCAATTCAAAATAACAACTGCTACCGATGGTAATACAGACAAAAGCACTTTCTTTACGCGTGAATAATAATTTTTGCGTTACAAATATGCAACAAATTATTATAGCTTCGGACCACCTTCACACTAATTGCGCTTTATGCTTAATTTAGACGCCAAGTATGTTTAAACAGGTCATAGGCTGGAAGTTCGTACTGGTATCTACCGCAGTGATTATCATTGTAGGTACGATCTGGTATGTAAGCAGCATCGCCAGCAAACTGGAAGAAGAAGAAACAAAAAAAGTGGCTACCTGGGTGGCCGCTAACCGTGAATTGCTCCAGGCTTCCGACGAAGCAAACCTTAACCTGGCCGTCGAGATCATTACAAATAATACCAGCATTCCCGTTATTATCACAAATGAGAACGGCCATATCATCGATTCCCGTAACCTCGATACCACCAAGCTTTCCGGCAATCCGAAATACATGGAAGAAGAACTGGCCACTTTCAAGAACCAGCACCCTCCTTTCATCATGGAGATCGATGCAAAGAATAACCTCTATAACTATATTTACTACGGAGATTCCCTGATCCTCAAACAGGTACGCTACTACCCCTACATACAACTTATTGTAGTGGCCCTCTTTATCAGCATTGTACTGGTGGCGCTATCTACTTCCAACCGTGCCGTCCAGAACCTCCTATGGGTCGGAATGGCCAAAGAAACTGCCCACCAGCTGGGAACACCTTTGTCTTCCATAGAGGCCTGGATAGAGATCCTCAAAGACAATGAGGCTAATGAACTCGTCGCCACCGAACTAAGAAAAGATGTGGACAGGCTGAAGCTCATTACTGAACGTTTCTCCAAGATAGGCAGCGTGCCGCAACTGGAAGAGCGTGATGTGGTCAACCAGGTAGAGAGCATGGTGACCTACATCCGGAAACGATCGCCTCAGAAAGTAGTCCTCACCCTCCATTGCCAGGAACATGAAATTCCCGCCATGATCTCGCCCGCATTATTTGACTGGGTCATTGAAAACCTGCTGAAGAATGCACTGGATGCCATGGAAGGAAAAGGAACTATTGATGTTTATATAGAAAATCACCCGGCCAATATCATCATCGACATCGCAGATAGTGGTAAAGGCATCCCGAAAGCGAACTTCGAAAAAGTCTTCAAACCGGGCTTCAGTACAAAAAAACGAGGCTGGGGACTTGGTCTTTCATTAGCAAAACGTATTATAGAAGAGTACCATAAAGGCAGGCTCACAGTGCGTTCATCCGAGCTTAACAAGGGTACGACTTTCAGAATTTTGCTCAGAAAATGATAATAGTTATTAATTAAATTTGTTCATTATCAAAAAGCAATTAAATTTGCACCCACTTCAGACCTGCGGAGGTGGCGAAATTGGTAGACGCGCTACTTTGAGGTGGTAGTGCCTGAAAGGGCTTGGGAGTTCGAATCTCCTCTTCCGCACGAAAACATAAACCCGCTCTGATGAGCGGGTTTTGTTATTTTAACCACGTCACAGGGAGCCAAAATAGGGACAATCATTGTTGAATAATATAGCAATTCAATTATCACATTACCGATAGTATCACCACCGACTAATATAATAACCCGAATGTTCATAATATAAACAGATCATGAAGAAACTCACAATGATTGCAGCAGCTGCATTCTTACTATCCCTAACTGCCAATGCGCAGCTCCGCACACTTGCAGGCGACACTATCTGTACCAATTGCAGTGTTAATCAAATAGCAGAGAAAAAAGGTTATAAGTTTACCGGCATCTATGCAACAACTATTGGCTCGGCGTTTGGTGTAGTAATTTACGAGCAATTGTCCGGCAAACCTTTATTTGTAGACGCAGCCACAAAGGCTAAAGTACCCCTGCTCCTGAATAAATTCAAAGCTGAGAAATATAAAGGGTCCAATTACTTTTTTGAAGATATCCGCACTATGGTGAAAGAAGGTAAACTAACAGACCTTTATCTTATTGAGAAAGTTGGCAAACCAGAAAAGGTTTCTGAACTAGTGGAAAGTGGCCGGAACATCTCTGTATATCAATATGCAAAACTTGGTCTTACTGTTTATTTTTATAATAGTGTTGCTGTTAGATATATACGGGAGCAGGTTTAATCTATAAAAACCTGCAATTGTACGAAGCCGGTCTGATAAATTTGGCTTGTATGGGTCTGTCAGCATGCTTCATATACCAATAAAATATTATATTGGCAGCCAAAATTCAAGGCAATGGAAAAACTATTAGCTAAAAAAGGGATAGAATTTCTATCGTATACCGATGAAGAAGGCTCTCAGATAAGCTACGCTTTCACGAACAACATGCTGAAGCAGGGTATTATCGTCGTTTTGTCTGAATGGCAGTATGACCCTGAAGAAGAGGATGAAGAATCCGAAGAATCAGAAGAAACAGTTGAGATTAACGCAGACGAGCAGGATTGGGAAGAAGAGGATGGCGAAGCTGCTCCGGAGGCGCTTTTCGAAACTACAGTTTCAGTGATATCAACTAAAGGCGGCATTTCTCACGAATTCGGCATTTACGCAGATGACCGTGCTGTCGTACCTCCTATTTACCTCTACAGAGTTATTCTTGATCTGGTTGAGATCATCACCGGTAATGATGCTGACAGTTTGCCGGAAGTGTTGGAATCAGTTTCTACAACAGTTAGTTCTTCTGAAGACTATGCTGAGGATCCTGAAACGCGGAATCAGATGAATATTATGATAAAAGATCATCTGGAAAAGGCAGCGAGTTTATTAGCGGAAAGATAGTCTTTAAAACGGCTATAAATATTTACAAAGGGCTGGCCATATCGAGGCCAGCCCTTTGCTTTTAGCTTGTGTTTATTTTTTAATGGGGATACAGCTCTTTAGCGATAGCCCCCTGATGCGTTTCACACTGTCCGGTTATGAAAGTCGAACTTTTTCTTTAGTAAAAGAATAGAATGTTGAATGCTCGTTTCCCAATTATCATCAACTATTCCCTTCGCCTTTAAGTCAAAATGATTCATTGCCTCCAGTGCCTTTTCTGCCAGGTGCATAGTTAGCAGGTAAAATTGACGATATGAAAATCCTATAGTTTCATTTTCATTATACATTTCAACGATGCCTTCATCTACCCAAACGATATCATCGGTTATGTATGGACCATATATGAACCCGTTGTTTCCTGAACTGTAATTGGTTCCCTGCAATACATTTTCAACGAACACCAGAACATCCTTTATGAAAATGTCCCGAAAAATCTGGATAGCCGAATCTTCTTCAATCCTGTTCTCGAAAATATGAGTAATAACAAAAGGCTGCTCTTCATTTACATTATCACCTTCTTTAAAGGAAATGACATACAGATTTTTCTTTAACGGCATTTGCTTCACTTCCGGATAATGTGCATCAGCAATTTTTTCGTTTAACACTGGAATAGTGTTTCTAATTGCAACTTCCCATTCATCTGTTAATCCAGCCTCCTTTTTAAATTGAGGATCAGCCCAGGCCTCTAGTGCTTTTTCTACTATTTGGAGCAGAACTTCATAAAACTGCCTTTCACTTAACAATGTACTTTGAATAAGTGTAGAGATTTCTACAGTTCCCTCATCGCAGTAGATGGTATCACCGGAATAATACATAAACGTACACCCATGGTTATTATAATTAAACCCACCCTCCTTAAATATCTTTTCCATGCGTTCAGGCAACCGTTTGAGCGTGGACATGATATAAAGCAAACCACTTATTGCTGTTTTTGCGCCCACATCTTTTCGATCATCCGCATAGGTATAAACAAAAGGTGTCAGCGTTCTGGATAACACATTCGGATTAAGGTCTATTTTATATAAGTTCATACTTTACGAAAACGGTTACTAAGATATCCAGGTATAGTTCAAAAATTCAGGAGCTGAAAACTTTACTGTTGAAAAGACCAAATAAATACTCCAATTAACATAGCAAAGCCACTGAACAACAATCATCCAGTGGCTTTGCTGTATATGTAATTTCATCGGGAGTGCTGCTCTTTAGCCATTTTTATCGCATCCACATAAGCGTTCAGATCGAAGTCTGGATTAGGATTTTCCTCATATGCCCTGGTGATCATACTCTCTCTCAAAAAGAAATCATAACCAGCCTGAGTGGATACAAACCAATTCTCTTCAAGTAACAATTCCTCATTTTCCCAGCCCAGTTCTTTGTCTAACCTTTTAAGAAAAATAGGTATCCTAAAGTAGTTCAGCTTATATAGCTCAAGATTCCACTTAAAATCAAAAACCTCACTAATCATTGTCATAGGCAACCAATAATCAGTTTTCACAACAAAAACAAAATGTTGCTCTGAGATTCTAAAGTTTTCAATACTGACTAAGTTACTACTTGTTTGCTCTCCATTGGGCGTATACATTATTGTGTCGCCTTCAATATCAAACTCCGATGCATCCTTCAGATAGAATGCTTCTACCTGATCCAATAATTCATCGACTGTATCATACTCTAAAGACATACCACCAGTCAATCTTTTAGGAATTAATATCTTAGATGAAATGAGATTTTCCATTAAGATCCTCATACTTTCTCTAATCGCAGGATAACTTTCATTATGGTTCTCATAATATATTCCATCGAAGTGCCAACGGCCACAATCTCTAATCATATACTTAAAATTTTATAAACTCAACTTTTTCACCGTTCCAAATCACCTTTATCTTCTCGCCATTTGAAAATATAAAATGAAACTCATCAATTATTACGTTGTTTGAAGAATTTTCTCCTTTTGCATAAAGCTGATGTTTTAACTCCCGTAATATCTTTTCATCCTTTTCAATATTAGCCAGATCATCAGCTTCTACTAATATCAGCTCTACAATCCTCTTATCGGCACGCGCATCATATAATTGCTTAGCCGCACCTTCTATTTTGCCCTTACTCAACGGACCATCATTCGTTTTGAATTGATATGCCTCCAGATATGATTCCTGTCCTTCTACAGGTGCACTTTTTCTTATTCCCAAGTCTACATCATATTTCGTATTCGATCCAGGAGTTGGTTCCTTTTTGTCTTCAAAGCGCAAGCCTTTAGGTGTATGGCCGGCCTCCAATAACTCATCTGCTTTCTCCATAGCCTGAATAGATGATTTTAGCGTATGCTCATCTCCAGAGGCGTTCGATACAACGGTACGAAAATTATCAATCTTGACCAGCCCGGCCTTTTGCAATTCCTGTTGCTGATCTATCCTTGAATATATAGTTACATTATGCTGTTCCAACGCAACCTGTAAGCGGTCTATCGTTTCCCTTACGGTATATTGGCTTTTGCGGACCGTAACTCCTGCGGGGGTGGTCATGACAATACTTTAAAATATTAAACGGGAAATGGCTTAATCTTATTATAAGAGACGGGGGACTTTGCCGCTATTAGCACGTATCGCCTTTGAGCGGACTGTATTGAAAAACTCCGGCGTGAAACCCAGGTAGCTGGCAATATGTTTTTGCGGGATGCGCATGTCCAGTTCCGGGTATTTTGTCCTGAAATAATTATATCGTTCACAACCACTCATCGACAACAACTGTATCTGTTTGAGGTGGATCGTCGCCAGCGAATTCTGATATGAAATGCGGAAAAAACGTTCAAGACCCGGTACATCTTTCAAAAAACATTCTAATGCCATGTTAGATATATGCACCAACTCACAGTCTTCCAGCGCAACGATATTACAAAGTGCCGGAGCGTTAAATGTCCTGCTGTAAATATCGGATACCCAATAACCTTCTATTGCAAAGTAAGTGTTATGCTCCACTCCTTTCTCGTCGACATAATAGGTCCTTAAACAGCCTTTATTTACAAAATATTCATGGCGGCCATCGTCGCCTGCACGTACCAGTAATTCCTTACGCTTAAGCGTCTTAATGCTCAATAAAGAACAGAGTTTCATTTCCTCTGACTCAGAAAGTTGCGCATGTCGGCGTATGGTCGAAAGAAAACGTTCAAAATCCATATTAAAGCAGCTTTATTGGGTTGCAATAAAGTTCAGGATCCTGAACAACATAAAAAATTAAGGTACCTTAATTTTTCAGTTAGAACATATTTCTTATCTACTTAAATGTGAGGTAATTAACTAAGGCAGATTAAAGCGGTCCCCAGGCCGGCGGCCGCTTTAATCTGCCAGCCGCCTATGCTGATACAACAGGTACGCCACTGATAAATAATAAGTGGCAATCGGTATAAGCCCTTAAAACGATCTGCGTATCTTCTGCAGATAAACCTATGGCAACCGTTTCATGGCCGTCCATTGAAAAGCCTTCCGAAGAAGCTTCTACATGAAGAGAGCCTGACAGGAGATAGATCGTACCATTCCAGCCAGCCGGCAGCTGATGTGAGAAAGTCTTACCTGCAGCTATGTTCATATCAAGAAAGGTGATCCTTTCCGGTGTCGGCGTTTCGTTCACCATGCCTGCCGCCGACCCTAATACCACTTTTACTTTAACACCATCCACCTCTTTCTTTGGCATCTGTTCGGCCGGGATTAAAATACTTTTAGGCGGCAGATTACGTGTTTCGGCTGGGATTTCCAGGAATAACTGGAGGCCGTGAATTTTTGTATTTGCGGTTTCAGGATATTCGTGATGTGTAACACCACTTCCTGCCCATGTCCATAACAGACTGCCGGTAGTGATCGTTAAGTCCGTTCCCATGGAATCCTGGTTGTGATACGGTGCGGAATCATCAAACAGATAGCTCAACGCCGACATATGACGATGCTGGTGCGGGCCAAATACGTCACTGCTGAGACGGAAATCGTCAAAACCCATGATGGGGCTTAATAGTCCCGCATACTCAGTTCTGTTGGCTCTGAAAGCAGTAAAAGAAGCATTTCCTGTTTGTGCAAGCTCCACGATCCTGGACCTTTTAAGATCAGATAACATTACATTAAGCATAATTGTGGTTATTAGGTGATATAATAGATGATGATTTATTTATTATTAAAAATGTAGCGTTGCGTTTAAGCCTGTATACCATATATCATGAGCTGTTGCCGGAATCGCTTTCAAAAAAGCACCCCGCTGATAATACGTGCCGATAGCTGTTAGCCTGAATCTTGCATTATGCTGATAGGCAGCCAACAGTTCGAACATTTGCCCTACAGAACGTTCGCTGTTCGACGCCGGTAAGAAATATCCTCCGCCAGGACCGTAAATTCCATCACCCAGGGACTTCCTCCAGAACCGGTAATAGCCACCTGTGACATTAACCTTTGTGCAGGGCTGTATTCCTGTTCTCAGATGCACCAGGATAAGGTTCGCCGCTCCTGCGTTATCAATAAATCCGTAGTAAATAGCTTTGGGATAGATCGGGTTGAATGTTTGCAGCGAAGGTCCTGCCGCATTTTTATCGCCACTTGAAATAGCCGATTGCAGCGACACATTAGGTTTGACTCCCTTACCCGAAAACTGGTAGCCCAATGTTTGTGTCAACTTCCAGGCAGTAATATTGCCACCATTGAATTTACCTAACTGAAGATCACCTTCTGTGTACGCTGACCATCCGTTCTTATCGAAAGTCAGACCTGTACCGATCGTATTCCTTTTCTCCTTACCGGCACCCTGTGTAAACGTAGCTGTGCTCCTGTGTGTAAAAAGATAAAACAGGTCTATTTTACGGAGCCAGGACTCTTTATAGTTATGCGTGAACCAAGCCCCTGCTATTTTCTGGGAAGGATCGATCTGATCGTCAAAAAAGCCTTCATTTGTTCTTACCAATTCCATAGCAAAAACATCCAGTCTGTCATTCTCTTTTTCGATAATGACTTTCCCACCAACAAATGAACGATGAACATTCGCATCGCGAATATCAAGCAGACTGCCTACACCATAATGAAGCACCTGTTCTCCGATCCTGAACTTCAATACTGTCTGATTTGCCGTTTCGATGGCATATTCAGCAAACAGCTCTGTCAGCGCCAGTTTATTAACATCCTGAACTGGTCTTGGTCCACCGTTCCGGCCACTCTGGAAACTTGATTCAAGTTCTCCAAACACCCTGAAGTGTTTATTATAGTGAACATCAGCATGTAATAAGATCCGATGTAATAAATAACCATTATTATCCTGTGGCCCTATCCCCCAGAGATAATTATCAAACCGCTCATAGACCTCCCTTAAAGACCCACCGAGACTAATAAAGCCTTTATTGTTACGTATAGGAATATGTCCCAGCCGTGAGAACACATCAGCCGGTTTACCGGCACCTTCACTTTTAAGTGCTGGCCAATACTCTTCGGCGGCATCAGGCATATAACCGGTCCCTACTGAATCTGTCGTCTGAGAGAATGCATGATCTGCTATTCCAAATGAGCAGAACAACAGGGATAGCGCCCGGAGGCTTTTACGTATTTGTACATTAATATTCATATCGGTATGTGGCATTACCACAGCTTGCTTGATAGTTGGATCGCGGATATTATTTGTAGTCAGCCGTCACAGAACGTTCAGCTCATAGCGCAAAAATCTGCTTTTAGCCAAAGAAGGCGATTAAGATTTCTTAAGTTTTAGAAGAAGAAAAGAATAATTGATGATGGGTCCAAAGTCGGTAGAAAAATAAGATATCTTAATTTTTTTGGCCTGAAGAAAGAAGAGTTTTGTTGTGTTGAAAATTGAAACCTAAATCATCACAAAAAATAAAAAGAACATGAACACACAACCTTCAAAGCTTACCGCAGACAATTCACTGGTAATTCTGATCGACCACCAGCCTGGCTTATTGATGAACTGCAAAACTATCGAGCCGTTAACTATTAAGAACAATGTTGTTGCTTTTGCAAATGCCTTAAAGGTGTTGAATGTTCCTACTATTGTTACTATGCAAAGTCTTGGCGGTTTTGGGCCGATCACTAAAGATCTGGCTGATGCCTTGCCCGATGTAAAGCATGTTGACAGAACTATTATTGACGTTTGGCAGGAACCGACTATCCGGAAAATGATCGAGGATTCAGGCAAGACCCACATCATCCTCGGTGGTATTACATTAGAGGTATGCGCTATGTTCCCTTCACTGTCACTGCGTGAAGCCGGTTACCAGGTTTATACTGTGATGGACATTTCAGGCAGCCAGAGTGCAGACATCGAGAGATGGGCTTTACAACGCCTGGTACAAGCTGGCGCAATTCCTGTCAGCTTCACAGCTGTATTAATGGAAATGCTGGCGGACAATTCACGTGCCGAAGCTGGCGGCGTTTATGGTGCATTAAGCGCAAGCTGGGGCCTGCCTACTTTCCTGGCTGAATATAACAAGTGATCATTCTCCCCTCTTTAATTCTGCTACATAAAGCATCCTAAAATGAAAGCCGTCTCATAAGCGATTATGAGGCGGCTTTCGTTTCAACCAATATCTAACCATGGACCTGAACAGATACCAAGACAGCCCCGTAGAGACGATCATTTCCTTCCATAAGATGATCGTACACCTGGAGAAAGTTGCTACCAGCAACCAGGGTTTAAGTGCACAAAGGGCACAACAATTGCTGAAGTTAACAGCGCCTTATCCGGTTTTAAGGGAAGGTACAACTGATCCTTCCGCACTTGCGTCTATCAATGACGTTATCACTGAGCTGCTGGCTGAATTATTCCCTGCTATTCTGACTAACAACGAAATCAAAGCTGTCACTGTTCCTTTCCAGAATGTTCTATTGAATCCAAGCGACCGGTTACAACGTATTCTAAATGCGGCCGGACCGAAATTTGATATGGTGATCAGGAATTTCAATGATCATCAGTTTTATGTAAATACCTGTTGCCTTATTTTAAACCAGCACTATGGGACGAATTTTAATTTCGGCAGGCCACTGCTCTATGATATCCCCAACGCCCAAGGCATTATGAGGCATTACCGTATTCTCTATAATACGGACTTCATTGAATTGACGCCAACTGATAAAGCTGTTGACATACAACCAGAGGATATTGAATTGTTGCGTGACAGCTTCGATGACATTAATGTCTGGAAAAGATATTTCCCGAATGGCAGCTGGTTATTCAAAGGCTTCGCCATCATGAATCTTTTTGATGCTACGGTGGAACATGCGGTATCCACCCTAAAAGGATCGTTGCTAGGCGCTACCGATAGTGAAAAGCTGAAACATGAAATGCTGAAAGTCTTTCGTTCGATCTATAAAATACCTGATCTGAAATTCGGCTTTACCTCGTATAATGAAGCTGAGAATAAGTTTAGCCTTGCCACTTTCAATTCAAAACTAAACAGCTATCTTTTAAAAGATGGTAAGGAACAGGCATGTGCTGAGTTATCCCGGATCATACAACAGGACAAGTATTCGGTAATATCAGATGTGGGCAAACTGCTGCAAACAGAGCCTGAAAATGGAATGGCCCGGCTTCTAACAGAACAGCATATTCAAAGCGTCATATTAGCGCCGGTAATAAAAAATGGCGTACCGTTGGGTGTATTGGAATTGGCTTCACCCAATACCGGTGATTTAAACAGCATCAATGCTCCGCAGCTGGAGGCCGTGATGCCTTACATTTCGGATACCATAGACAAGCAGCATTCCTATATGCAAAATCAGGTACAGGCACTCATTCAGAATGAATACACCACTGTGCACCCAAGCGTTTACTGGAAATTCAGGAAGGAAGCTCAAAAAGCCCTGGACGCCCGTGCTGTAAAAAAGGAATATGCGTTAAGGGAGATCATTTTCCCTGATGTAATGCCATTATATGGACAAGTAGATATTAAAGGTTCTTCAACTCAGCGAAACACCAGCGTGCAATTGGACCTGTACGCCCAACTCAACGCTGCATTGTCACTTGTTAAATTATTGCAGCTAGAAACAGGTAAATTTGATCTGGCAGATACTATCAACTACCTTCAGGAATTGATAGCAAATGTTAAGAAATGTCTGAAAGCAGATTCCGAGCAATTTGTTCAGCATTATCTTGAAACGGTTATACACCCATTGTTTGAAAGTGCCACCGGATCCAATACGTCTCATCAACCGGCTATCGACAACTACTTCAAACAATGTAAAGGATCGGGCGATTATCACCTGAACCGGCGTAAATACGAGGATACCGTCGCACTTATCAATCGCAAAATGGCTACATTGATCGATGAGGCACAAGCGCCGGCACAAGCGATATTCCCTCATTATTACGAGCGTTTTAAGACTGACGGTGTTGAGCATAATTTATACATCGGCGCTTCCATTGCACCTGCAAAGTCGTATAACATTATGCATCTGTACAACCTGCGTTTATGGCAGTTACAGGTAATCTGCCATATGGAATCAGCCCATCAATCAATGAAAAAAGACCTCCCGTATCCGCTTGACGTCACTTCACTAATACTAGTTTATAACCATCGTATGTCTATTCAGTTCCGGATGGATGAAAAACGCTTTGATGTAGTGGGTAGTTACAATGCCCGATTTGAAATTCTCAAGAAACGTATTGACAAAGCTTGCATCAAAGATACAACAGAACGATTGACAGCAGCAGGCAAGATAGCGATTGTATATACCAGCAAGAAGGAAGAGACCGAATATTTGAGATACATCCATTTTCTGCAAGACAGGCAATTGCTTGGAAAACACATCGAGCTGGTAGATATTGAGGACCTGCAGGGAGTTTCGGGATTAAAAGCAATACGGGTCAGTGTAACGTCAATAAATGATATTCACACGCTCCCGATGTATTCGTACGCAGATATGACAGCAGCTAACTTATCTATGAATGAACTTCTCAGGTAGCATTTATCCCCGCCATACGCTACCTGCCTATCCGGGCTGGCCGGACAGTGTGCTATTCTGTCTATGCTTTCGGATTGGTTATTTTTCGTTTCGAGCGTAATACTTTTGCATGTACGGTATTAAAAAATTCAGGCGTTAAACCTAAAAAAGTAGCTATATGCTTTTGCGGAATACGGTCGGCCAGTTTGGGGAACCGCTCTCTGAAATGAACGTATCGCTCCTCTGCACTCATGTATAACATCTGAAGGTTCTTGAGGTGCTGGTTTACCAGGGAACGTTCATAAGAAAGCCTGAAGAACCGCTCAAGCTTCGGAACTTCTTCCATAAATTCTTCCAGTGCCTGATGGCTTATCTTTACCAGTTCTGAATTTTCAAGGGCTACAATATTACAATAAGTAGGGGCCATCTGTGTACGGCTATACAGATCCGATATCCACCAATCTTCTATTGCAAAATACAGATTATGTTCAAGCCCTTTCTTATCCACATAATATTCTCTGAGGCAACCTTTGTTAACAAAAAATTCATCTGTGCATACATCGCCTTCACGCAAGAGAAATTCCTTTCTCTTTAACTTTTTGATGGTCAGCAATGAGCAAAAAGCCTCTTCCTGCTCCGGTGTCATCAGCACATAGCGCCTTATATTCTCCAAGATATTATCGTATTGCATATCTGAATTATTTAGAACTAAAAGTTACAAATGTTAGCCTGGAACTTTTGTTAAAAATTAAGAAATCTTAATTTTTTTCATACCCATATCGAGGACTTTTGTGTCATAAAAGTTTGATACCAATGAACAAATTGAAGGAAGAACGTAAAGGTTTTGAAACCATTGGCAACAGTTATCCCGTTGCAGATAACATCACCCGCAGCAACCTGAATATCGCAGGCATTCCCTGCGCATGGTTTTCACCTGCCGACGCTCCGGAAGACGACATCGTGTTCTTTATTCATGGCGGAGGTTTTATCTACGGCTCCATCAATTCACACGCTCCTATGGTAAGCCACATCGCCCTGAAGTTGAATCGTAAAGTGTTGATGATCGACTATCGTCTGGCGCCTGAAAATCCTTTCCCTGCCGGCATCGACGACTGTGTGAGTGTCATCAATGCGATCCAGGATGAAAATCTCGGCGTTAAATTCAGCATCATTGGTGATAGTGCAGGCGGTAATATTACCATGGCGACACAACTCAGGCTTAAGGCACTAAACCGTCCGCCTGCAAAATATACGATAGTCATTTCCCCCTGGGTTGATCTCAGATGTATCAATCCTAGTTATACCCGTAATCAAAAAACAGACACTGTATTATCGCAGGCATACTTACAGCAATGCGCCGAAATGTACGCTCCGGGAAAAGATCTTACTACGCCTCTTCTGTCGCCCGTTAATGGCGACTTCCAGGGTATCGGGCCTGTATTGATATTGTGCGGTACCGCTGAAATATTGGAAGATGATTCTATTCACCTTCAAAACCGCTTACTCGAATGTAATGTGCAGGCGGAATTGAAATTATTTAAAGGAGAATTACATGTCTGGCCTTTTATGGACATCAGCAGTAAAGCTTCGCAAGAGGCATTAAACGATATGGCGGACTTTGCGACAAAGTCCGGTTTGGTAAAAATCTGATCAACGTATACAAACCGAAAAATTATGGAGAACAATTCAGCATTGCTATACGATGTGATCATCGTTGGTGGAGGATCGGCCGGAGCGGCCATGGCAAGTCGTCTTTCAGAGGACTCTTCAAGGAATGTTTTATTATTAGAGGGTGGGAAAGCCTATGCACCTGACGCTTATCCGGAAGTGATTGCAAAGGCAGACCACGTGACCGGTGATGCACAACATGACTGGGGATATTTCGGAGACACAGGTATCGCTGGCCGTAAAATACATGCATTCCGCGGCAAGGTACTTGGTGGTAGTTCAGGTGTTAATGCAGCGGTAGCCATTCGGGCACGCAAACCGGATTTCGATAAATGGGTAAAACTTGGTTTAAATAACTGGGCCTGGGACAAGGTGGTGGAAACCTATAAATTGCTTGAGCATACTACCGATGGCCAGGACTCCATACGCGGACGTAAGGGTTTATTTCCTATCCGGCAGGTACCGTCGGAAGAGCTAACGCCTGCACTGCGCGCCTTTGTTGCCGGTACTGTAAACGAGGGATTTAATCGTGTGGAAGATTTCAATGGTTATGAACAGGATGGTGTAAGTGCTTACCCTCTTAATGTATTACACGGCGTTCGCCAGAATACGGGGATGACCTATCTCAATGCTGATGTTCGTAAACGATCAAATCTCACCATCATTGGCGAACAAACAATTGATCGTGTGCTTCTTGAAAAGCAAAGGGCATACGGTGTCATCACTGCAGATGGCAGCGAATACCGTGGAAGAGAAATTATTCTCTCTGCCGGTGCGTTCGGTAGTCCTGCAATCCTGATGCGTTCAGGTATTGGTCCAAAAGATGATCTGGAGGCACTGGGCATTGATGTCATCAAAGATCTTCCTGTTGGTAAGAAACTCTATGAACATCCTTTTTACTACAATGTATATGAATTAAAGAGAGAGGCCAATGCTATGAGTCCCGCAGCAGGCGCAATTCTATGGACACGTAGCAAGAATGCACCGGAGGGAGAACTTGACATCCATGTTTCTGCAACCCATCTTTTTGCTCCAACACTGACTGAAACCGGCGGTGCTATTGTATTGGCTTGTGCCGTTACTACGCCTGAATCTACAGGTTTTGTCAGTCTGAAAAGCACCGACCCTCTTGACGCACCTACCATTGTATATAATATGCTGAAAGAACCGTCAGACCTGAACAGAATGGTAGAGGCTGTGAAGA
This sequence comes from Chitinophaga sp. S165, assembly GCF_003182155.1. Lineage (GTDB taxonomy): Bacteria > Bacteroidota > Bacteroidia > Chitinophagales > Chitinophagaceae > Chitinophaga. Next base: position 11,352 of record NZ_QGTG01000006.1, on the reverse strand, counting down.
TATCCAGAAGCATCGGTCTTGATTCCTTATTCGGGTCGGTAAAACAACGGGAAATGTTCCCGGGAGAGTCTGTCAATAATGACATCGAATTAACAAAGGCAATATGCGAGCAGATTGACGGATATCAGCATCCTACCTCCACTGTTCCAATGGGATTGGAAAACGATCCGTCCGCAGTAGTGGACCAATGGGGAAGTGTATATGGCATACAGGGATTACGCGTTATTGATGCTTCCATTATGCCTGTTATAGTTTCAGCGCCTCCTAATGTAACAACCGTTATGATGGCAGAACATATCTTCAGAAACATTTACTGATTATTCCGTGAGGCATTATCTCCGGAAAACATACGAGACATAAATAATCCTAAACAGAACTTTAAACAATGAAAACAATTAACGTACCTACACGTGAACAGGTAAATCCACAATCACAGATTATTTTTGACGCTATCGCTAAGAAGCTGGGAAAGGTCCCTAACCTGTATGCAACCATAGGTTATTCAGCTGAGGCATTGAAAGCAATGCTGGACTTCGAGGAGACGTTAAATCATGGCATATTTACCGCGAAGGAAAGAGAGGCCGTTTATCTTGTCGTATCTCAGGTTAATGGTTGTGATTACTGCCTTGCAGCACATACAGTCATTGCCGGTATGAGAGGTTTTACTAAAGATGAAATTCTAAACAGCCGCAGAGGACAGGTAGCTGACCCTAAATTAAATGCTGTGCTGCAACTTGCAAAAGCGATAGCTGAGAATAAGGGTAATGTTAACAGTGCTGTTAAAGATGCATTTTTTGAAGCCGGCTTCAATGAAGCTGCACTCATAGAGCTTGCAGCGTTGGTAGCCCTTCGTACGTTCACGAACTACGTCTATGCACTTACTGCGATACCGGTAGATTTTCCGGCCGTAGAAAAGATCTGAATCAACTGAAGTTCTAATAGCCAACGGACTGTCTCCTAAGTCGTCTACCATAGAGACAGTCCATTTTTTTCCCTCTTCATTATAAGACTCATTGTTTAAAAACCAGATTATGCTGGAAGACCACTTGCTGATTATACTGTCATTGCTGTTTGTGACATCTATGCTTGCACTGGTAAGCGAAAGGATCAGGGTATCCTACCCCATTTTACTGGTACTGGCGGGATTACTGATCAGCTTTATACCTGGCGTACCGGCCATAAAGATGAAACCGGATATCATCTTTGTTATATTCCTCCCACCATTACTTTATTCGGCGGCATGGTATACGTCATGGACTGATTTCTGGCGGTTACGACGCCCAATCGGTTTGTTAGCATTCGGACTTGTTATTTTCACAGCCACTTCCGTAGCTTTTTTCTCACATTGGCTGATCCCTGATTTTTCACTGGCACTAGGCTTTTTACTCGGAGGCATCATATCTCCGCCGGATGCAGTTGCTGCCTCTTCTGCTTTTCAACGTCTTAAGGTGCCCAAACAGGTAGTATCAATATTGGAAGGAGAAAGCCTGATCAATGATGCTTCAAGTCTGATTGTTTTCCGCTTTGCGCTGGCAGCAATATTTACCGGTCAGTTCGCATTTTCGGATGCCGTGGGCAGCTTCTTTAAAGTGGTCATTTTCGGTGTTCTTATAGGCTTGGCCATTGCACACATAGTATATGCTATCCATAGGTTTCTGCCAACTACACCGGGCATTGATATTGCACTGACATTAATTTCACCTTACCTGATGTACCTGGCAGCCGAGCATTTTCACGGTTCCGGAGTACTTGCAGTTGTAAGCGGCGGCTTGTTCCTGTCTTTCCGCTCATCTGATATTTTCTCTTACAATTCCCGCCTGCAATCAGTTACAGTATGGAATGTAATTGTATTCCTCCTCAATGGTGTCGTCTTCATTCTAATCGGCTTGCAGTTGCCTGGCGTGATACAGGGAATTGGAAAGTACTCCATAATGGAATGTATCTATTTTGCTGTTGCCATCAGCTTACTTACTATCATTGTCCGGATCATCTGGGTATTCGCGGCAGCTTATTTTCCCTTATTTAACCGGCGTAATGCGAACCGGCAAGGACCGCGGGACTGGAAGACAGTATTTGTAGTAGGCTGGAGCGGCATGCGCGGTGTCGTATCTCTTGCATCAGCCCTGACGCTACCGCTCACATTATCTGATGGCAATGATTTCCCTTACAGGAGCCTGATATTGTTCATTACATTCGTCGTGATCTTATTCACACTGATCTTGCAGGGATTGAGCCTTCCCGTTCTTTTAAAATTTCTGAAGTTAGAAGTGAAGGACGATGATGCCGTGCAAGAGGCGGAGATCAGATATAAACTTGCAATAGCTGTGACTACCTACCTGGAAACACATCATCAGGACCAGATAGCCAGTAACCCTGTTTTCCGGCGTGTAAAAGAAAGGTATGATCGTGTTGCAGAACTGGCCGGTGAAGATATGGAAGGCAACGCATCCAGTCTTGAAATCATAAAAACCAATGAGGATATGTTGGTCAGGATAATTGACGTAAGACGAGAAGTGCTGAAGCAAATGCTACAGAAAAAGGAGTTCTCTGATGAGCTGATCCGGGCGAAACAACGCGAGCTTGACCTGGAAGAAGCAAGTGTCAGGAAATGATCATTAGCATAATTAAAAAGGACAGCCAGTTATAAACCTGCTGTCCTTTTTTATGTCCTTTGCTATGAGGCTCTCTATTTCTTCAGCACTCCGCTCACTTGCTCACCCAATACCTGGTATCCCTTTTCATTTGGGTGCAGTCTATCGCCCGTGAACAACGCATCATTCAGCGCGCTGCCATTCATGAAGCTTTTAGAAAGGTCAAAAAACTTACATCCGTTTGCCGCTGCCATTGCCTTTATTTTTGGGTTTATCTGCAACACCCGTTGTATCATATCACCGCGGGGAAGGATACCGCCTATTAAAATGGTAGCTGCCGGTTTCCTGTATCGTATCTGTTGTACAAGAAAAGTAAGCCCTTTAATGATCTCTTCATCCTTATTTAAGCCGAGGTTATTGGTACCGATCATAATAACGATCTTATTTCCCTTAAAATGGTCCAGTTCTCCATGATATACACGCCAGAGTACGTTTTCTATTCTATCCCAGCCAAAGCCGGCATTCTGCACATGCAACGGCGCCATATATTGCTGCCAGGCGGCCTCTCCCCGACCGGCTACTTTTTCTCCTTTGGGTTCTCCACCCCAATAGTTAATAATTGAATTGGCGAAGATGACGACCTGGGGATTGGTCTTCTCAATATTAGAGATAACATCTTCATGCCTTTTTCTCCAGTCATAGCCATCCCGGTATTGTTCAACAGCGTATTGTGTTGACAGTTCTCCCTTAGGCTCATGTAATATCTCACGGACCTTCTTCTCATAAGCCAACGCATATTGGACCATACCATAATCGTCGGGATGTACACCGTCGGTGGTACTGTTAACATCAAAGTTGATCTCCTTTTCTGTCAACATATAAAGTTCCTTTATACCATCTTTCTTCAATCCATTAAATATTTCGGTGATGGTATTACTGGCTTCATGATATGCGTTGATCTTTGCGGTATCCATACCCAGAGGCATGTTGCCCGCAGCATGTTCTGCCAATAGAATGGGTACATCAGGGTGTTGTTCACGCAGTTTGTTTATGCCATACATCAAACGATTCCGTACTGTATCTAACGGAAAGGACGTCTTATTTACAAGATTGGGCATACAATCCAGTATATAAAGTTTCGCGTCGACGCCGGCCATCACATCAAATACAGGAACATCAAAACGGCCATTACCGCTAAATCCGAGGTTGATCACTTTCCGGCTTATATTCCTCTCCAGTATATTCGTCCACGCCATTCCCGCCCTTGACGCTACTGCTCCCTGCATGATAGATGTACCATATGCTACGATAGGTTTATCCTTATCCGGCCTGCTATATTCAAATTTTTGCCCCTCAGGCACGCCTATGGTGATCCACCGCAATTCACTATATAATGGCAGGTACAGGTAGAAATCTGCCAGTCCGCCTGCATCTATGCTAAGATTGCGATATTCATACACGCAGGTATCTCCGAAGGAATATTTCCCTGGTGGCGCCCAATTCCATCCGCCATGTACATCTTTTCCAAACAAATCTATTCCGCTTACACCTGTAGCAGGCATATGAGGCATTGCATAATTTTTTCCCGCGACCGCATATCTTATAACAAAATTGCGGGCGGTAGTTTTGAAATGCAGGTATTCACCCGCGCTCTGTGTGGATTGCCTCCATACACCAGCGGATACCTTTGATTCAAGTCTTGCAGGTAAACGATGAAAAATATGGCCGGTATCCTGTTCACAAATACCTACGGCCCATTGGGCCTCATGCCAGTCATAAGAGACCTGTGCATAGGTCGTAGCTTCAACACATACGAATGCAAGTAAAAAAAGTAAGTTTTTAACCATAATGCGGAATAATTATTTCAATAGAACAGGCGGAATCTGTACTACTACCAACCCATCTGCCGGACAAATTAATCCAAAAAAGTTAACCTGCATATATGGTCCCTCATTTATTACCCTCTACCCATTGCCTTCAGTTTTGCCTGCCTTCCGTTGTCAGGTTTCACGTTCTTTGAATCATATCCGTTATTGAACGGTTTGGGAAGATTCGATGTAAACTCACCTTTTCTCTTTCTTAACATGCTGTTTTTGACGCTATAAAAATGTTCCACCACAGCTGTCAATTCTTTAAAAATTTCGAAGAGCAACTTTTCCGCCTCCTTATGCCATTGATCAAACTTGCCTACAAGTTTTTTGTCGCCAGCTTCCAGTGATGCCCGTCTTGCTTTGAATGCCATATTATCGAAAGTATGTTCCAGCACATGTTCTTCATTCTGGAACTTCCTGCAATACGCTACAGCGTTCCAATCTGAGTTTTTCATCTTACTGAGTGCATACGTATCATTCAGAAAATTAATCTCACATAAGCGGTCAATTTTCAGCAGCGTATCCTTTGAAAAGTTCGAAAACTTATCAGCATTTTTAGGATCGCCTGTGCCACCGTCAGCAGTTCTGAACGTTTTATGCTCTCTTTTTTCATTAAAACCGGCTACAGTCGTTCTGAGGTGCGTTATTCTCTTTACGGTGGTATCAAAGCCGCTTAAGTCCGTCTTTTCAGAACCTGAGTACCCGTTGTTATGCTGCTCTATGTCTTTTATGCCTTGTTCAAGCTTGCGTATCACTTTTTCAACCATACCGGGTACATCATTAAATATGTCAGCGCCCTTTCCGTTGTCATTGCTGTTTACATGGTCCCTTCCCATCTTATTTAATTTTTGTATGTATCCATTTATACTGTCCCTATACTGTCCCGGACAATGCCGCCCCGGGTAATGATATTCCCCTGGATATGACTCAATCCCGCACCTGCCTGTCATCAATCACCCAAGATAACATTGTCAGGCACCCAAAAGTACTGAAATACAACACTTTGCAATATCCCCAAAAGTGGTGGTCGGGCTAACCTAAATTTGTAATTTAGGGGTATGGAAAGATCAGATATCCCCCGCCTGGGACTGGAAACATTTACTGAGGTAAACTTTAAAGTTCCTTTTCTGACCGTGGAGCAGTATCCTCCGGATGCCAATCTTTTTGTCGTAGAGAACAGAGAGCGCTACCCCGTTAAAGATTATATATCTCCGAACAGAAGGCAATTTTACAAGATCTTTCATATGGCATCAGGAACAGGTGTGCTCACCGTAGGGCTGCATCAATATGTTATGAATGCCGGCGAAATCGCATTCCTACACCCGGATGAGATCATGTCCTGGCAAACTACATCAACAGAAACACGCGGGCACTTTTGCCTTATCCATCCTGATTATCTGGAACAGGAACCACACCTGCTGCAGTTATTAAGGAACTACCCTTACTTTCAGCCGGCCAAAGCGGTCGTTCAATTAACGGACACACAATCTTCTAATATTAACCGGTATTTCGAACTAATATGGACGGAAGACCGTGGACATAATGAAGATAAAAAACAGGCCATACTTTTGCATTTGCAGATGATCCTGCTGGAAGCCCAGAGAGCTGGCAGAAACCTCGCTGACGTGGCTGTGCCCGAAAGTTATCGTTATATACACGGATTTCTCTCTCTGCTGGAATCTACCTTCCAGGTAAAGACTACCGATGATGTCGTAAAAATCAAAACAGCGGGAGAGTTTGCGGATCAGTTGCATGTGCATCCCAATTACCTGAATTCCCTGGTCAAGAATCAAACGGGGAAAACATTGAGAGAGCATATACAGGACAGATTGCTCTATGAAGCCAAAGTACTGTTATTACAAACCGATTGGGACATTAACACTATCAGCTATACCCTGGGCTTCTCTGAACAAGCCGCTTTCACTTCCTTCTTTAACAGAAAAGAGCGCATATCCCCATCCAAATACCGGAAAAAAGAGGTTGCCTGAATGAATATTTGAAACTCACAATTATTCCTGTTATCCGATTAAATGCCACCCGGGCCAATGTAAGTTTCTTTGTACCATAAATCTTAAACAAAAAATTATGGGAACGCAAAAACAAACATGGTTTATAACGGGTGGTTCACAGGGGATCGGACTTGAACTGGTAAAACAACTACTTGCCGATGGACATAACGTTGCTGTAACCGGGCGCAATCTTCAAACAGTTAAAAGCGCTATTGATACTACTTCCTCTCAGTTTCTTCCTCTGCAGGTCGATGTTGCGGATGAGGCGAGTGTTGGCAAAGCTGTAGCGCAGACGATCGCACAATTTAAATCCATCGATGTACTGGTGAATAATGCCGGCTATGGTTTGATTGGCGGTATTGAAGAAACATCCGCAGATGAAGTACAGGCTATCTTTGATATCAACGTGTTTGGCCTCTTAAATGTGACCCGTGCTATATTGCCCCATATGAGAGCAGCAGGATCGGGGCATATCTTCAATTTATCGTCTGTTTTCGGCCTGATCTCTGGCGCAGCCTGGGGATTGTATTGTAGCACTAAATTCGCTGTGGAAGGTCTGTCTGAAGCATTAGCACAAGAAGTGCAATCCTTCGGTATTCATGTAACAATCATTGAACCCGGATATGTTCGTACCAACTTTCTCAAGTCCGGAGCTATCGTTCATCCGAAAAATCCGATTACAGCATATACCGCTATTGAGGAAGAAAGGCGCAAACATATGGAAGACATCCCAGGTAACCAGCCCGGCGATCCTGCAAAAATAGCTGGGGTAATTCTGGCTACATCAAGATTGAGCGAGCCACCTCTTCGTCTGTTATTAGGTGCAGATGCATTGCAATATGCCAATTACAAAATAGATATGTTACAGACCGGCATAGCAGCTAATAAAGAGATCACACTCTCTACAGATTTTTAACTGCCATTAAACACATTACGCATTGTTATCAGTGGTTGAGACGGATGTAATAACAAACTATTCATATATTGAGAAAAGGCTCCGATACCGAAGCCTTTTCTTAAAACCTAAACTTAAAATACACACAATGAATCAGATCAGCTCTGATATCTTTACCTGGGCTGCAGCAAGTGTGATGGCTAACTCCTCTTCACCATGAGCAGCACCATCTAAAATAACTACTTCTACATCATCGATCCCCATGATGTTGAATACGGTCTTTAAATATTCGGTCTGGAAATTCAAATGCTGGAGATACTCCCCTGGTCCGTATCCTGCATTCCCACGTACAAGGAACAGGTAAGCCTTTTTATTCTTCAACAACCCCGTATATGGGCTTTCAGCTTTGGGATTGATCAATACTGTTTCATTTACTCTGAGAACCTGGTCGAAATAAGCTTTCAGTGCACTTGGAATTGACCAGTTGTACATAGGCGTTCCCAAAACAATAACATCTGCGTCCTTTAATTCGCTGATCAACTTATTGCTGACTTCAAGCGCCGCAAAATCTTCTGCTGTTCTTAATCCTGCAGGTTTGAAAGCACCTGCTATCCAGGCCTCCGAAACGTGTGGTATATTTTCCCTTCCTACCTCACGATGAACCACACTGTCTTCCGGATTCTTTCCTTTCCATTTCTCAATAAACACTTCCGTTAAATACCTGCTAAGAGATCTGTCTTTCCTTGCGCTGGCGTTAATAACCAATACTCTGCCCATTACGTTAATTTTAGAGATTTATGTCGGTCGATTTAGTAAACCTGTCTATTCTATCTTTTTGCATCAATACTCCAGGGATATCCGGGAGCAGCAGCCAGCAGCAAACTTGAAAAACTCACCACAAACACAGCGTATGTAAATGGCGCTCTGTAGTCAGCAAAAAACAACATGCTTAAAGCGAAGATGAGGGTAAGGGCAAAACTACCATATGCGGCCATCCTTGTTTTATATCCTATGATCAGCATGATTGCAAATATTGCCTCTCCTGCAGTTGCCATGAGGCCCAGGAAAGACGCCGTAGCAAGGTTTACATATGGCACAAGCGTGTGTGTATAGGCAACAAAGTTATTCCAGTTACCCCATGCCACGCCTTTTGCCCCCGGAGCACCTAACCAGCCGATCCTGTCCATTACAGGTAATAGAAATCCTATACCTAAAGCCAGTCGCAATAATAATTGTGCAAGCGGATGTATTCCTTTCATATGAGCTACATTTTATATCTACAAAAGTATTGCGGCAGGCTGTGTTGATGGGGTGCCAGATATGTATATTCAGGTAGTCCAGTAGTTAATAATATTTGAACAAGCGTTTAGTTTCAGACGCCTGTATCTTCACGATATTTCGCCATTTTTGAATTCACCTGAACCATGCCTATCTTCGGTATCTGTCAACCATGTGATACATCAATTTCGGCTTATGCTTCCGTATAAAAATCTAATTGTCATAGATAAGAAAAGTAACGTAGCAGTGTACAAACAACTTGCGCTCCAGCTTATTAGCCTGATCCAGGAGGGAAAACTTCTTCCGGGCACTGAGCTTCCAAGTACCCGTACGCTGGCCGATGATCTTCAGCTGCACAGAAAAACTATTATGGCCGCTTATAATGCCCTGGTAACAGAAGATTGGATCGACAATTTGCCACGTAAAGGCTACACCGTCTCACTTCGTTTACCCGTTGTCAAACCCAGGTCGTATAATACGAACAGATTAGGATCGTATAAAGGAAGCAGCGGCTTCAGATTTGACAAGATGGATACGCTTTTTAGTCTCACGAAACCTCCCAGCGGCGCCCGTATTGTCGTAAATGACGGTTTCCCGGACGTCTCTCTTTTACCTACAGAAGCTATCTTAAAAGAATACAGAAATGTGCTCGATTATACTAACCTGAATAGAATCAGTACGTTTGGGGATGCAGACGGGTCAATTGAACTCAGAGGATCACTCTGCTCCTTTCTTAACCAGACAAGGGGCTTAGACATAGGAATAGAGAACCTGCTTGTTACCCGGGGTGCACAGATGGCTATTTATATTGCAGCATCGCTTATCATCAAGCCGGGAGATAAAGTTATTGTCAGTGATCCGAGCTATTTTATTGCCGATGCGGCATTTGAGAAACTTGGTGCACAACTCATCCGTGTGCCGGTAGATGATGAGGGAATGTGCACTGAAAAGCTGGAAGAAGTGCTCAAACACAACGACATAAAGATGATGTATGTTATACCTCATCACCACCAACCGACAACCGTCACTATGAGCGTAGACCGGCGAAACCATTTACTGCAACTGATAACAGCTTATAACATTGCCGTAATTGAAGATGACTATGATTATGATTTCCAATTTCAATATGACCCATATCTGCCCCTGGCAAGTGGCGATCATGGAGGAAATATTATCTATATAGGATCTGTCACTAAAGTATTGGGAACACCCTTCCGGCTGGGATATATCATCGCTACAAAAGAGTTCCTGATTGCGGCAGCGAAACTAAGAACGATCATTGACCTGAGAGGAGAAGTCGTTATCGAACATGTCGTTTCCGGCCTGATAGATAACGGAGAACTGATGCGTCACATAAAGAAATCCAACAGGATATATGCACAAAGATGTGACTTCCTCGCAGATCTGGTCACAAGTGAATTAGGTGATATTGTCGCTTTCAATAAGCCGTCAGGAGGAATGGCGCTATGGTTGAAGTTCAAACAGGAATACCCGCTCATCAGGGTACTCAGCAAAGCCGGCACCATGGGCTTAGCGCTAACAGGCAGTGTTTACAGTAAAGGTAAAGATGCCCGGTTCAATGCATGCCGGTTCGGGTTCGCGTCTCTTAATGAAGAAGATATGAAAGAAGCAATATCTATTTTAAGGAAATCTGCAGATAGCATAGGTAATTGATCCAGGCTTTTCCACGGGAAAATTTATAAAAAAATACTGGTACATCCATAAATAATTATCTGGTCCCATTCAGCTATTTTCTGCGCTTTTAACTTTGCGTCGTAAATTCTTTAAACGACTGAATATGCAGATATTAAAAGCAAAAACGCTGGAAGACATTGAATTTGCAAGGGAAGCGATCCTGCAGTTCCGTCAGAATCTTGATCCTGCCACTTTCGTAAAACAAACTTATGAGATGATGGAGAAAGAGTACTTTGAACTGGCTTATATTCCCTCTGCAGACAATAAAAAAGCAGCAGCATTTATTGGCTACAGAACAATGAACATGCTCCGCACGGGAAAAATAATTTATGTGGATGATCTCTTTACTTTACCCGAGTTCAGAGGTCATGGTTATGCAGGAGCCTTACTTGATTATGTACATAAAGAAGCGGAAGAAAACGGTGTCAACACAGTTCATCTAGATAGCGGATTTGCATTACATCCGGCCCATCGTTTATACCTCAGTAAGGGTTATATACTGGCATGCCACCATTTTGCCAGGCCAACTCAGGCTAAATGATTTTCCTGAATATACAATATACAAGATGCGATAGCCTGGCCATCTTTTTTGAGATAGCATCCATCTTTATGGATCACTAGCAGGCTTCTTATTTAACATTCTGTTTTCGATAAACATTCCAACGTATTGAAGGACCAAATGAGCCCCGCGCGTTCCTGCGTGGGGCTTTTGATGATGTCTTGCATTGTTACAGGTAACGTCCATAAGCAAACTTTTTTTCACGGGTCAAAGCAACATCTTTAGGGTCTATGCCATCCATCGGTGCCAGGCTGGTAAATTAAAGCGTATTTTGGAATGTTCTTTCATCAGAAAGAAGCCATTCATAAACCGTGAAAGCGGTTTTTTATGTGAGCAGCAATTCCTTTACAGTTCGATTCCCCGGCAGATCTTTCACTGCCGCAATGACCCTGCCGCCTGCAGGCAGCGCAGTGGCTTTATAATACCAATCTACTCCGTTACGGCCTAAAACTGC
>NZ_QGTG01000005.1 GCF_003182155.1 Chitinophaga sp. S165 | reverse complement strand
TTAGATACCGCTTAGATATCGCTCATCCTACGTTAATCTTACGTTCATGAACGTAAGATTAACGTAGGATGAGCGATATCTAAGCGGTATCTAAGCGAACATTGTCTTAATAAAGAAAAGCTTTACAATTTTTATAGTGAGGATCAGGATTGACTTTACAGATGCATAATCTAAGCTTTACCTGGCATTTGAGTTTTTATACCCCTTCCAGCTTTCCGTTTTCGTTCTAATGACCCACTAGATTTTACTTATTTTTAACCCGCTCCCCAGATATTTTAAACAGATATTGTAAGTTTCCGACACGCTGGTATACTAATGAATAAAGATCCCCGTGATGAACAGTCCTTCTAAAATAAAAAGAAGCATGCGTAATGACCAAAGCTGACTTTCTGGATCATACCCTTCCACACCAGGGCATAATTTTTAAAGTAGTGAATATCTATGCAGATCACAAAGAAGATAAGGAAGACCTTCTGCAGGAGATCTGGTTACAGCTATGGTTGTCTTTTCCACGCTTCCGGTTTCAAAGCAAAGTGTCTACATGGATGTACCAGGTAGCATTAAATACAGCCCTGACCTACTCCAGAAAATCTGCCACCAGGAACAAACATCTCCGCAATGTGGCGACGGCGCCTCCGGCAGAGGATAATGAAAGCGGGCAACGTGAACAGGAACAGTTACTATGGGCAATGATCCGCTCTCTTCCAAAGTCAGAGAAAGCAGTGATCTTGTTATACATCGAGGGAATCAGTTACCGGGAGATCTCGGAGATCACCGGTGACTCCGAAAACAATGTAGGCGTTAAGCTGAACCGTATCAGGCAGAAATTAAAAGATCAGATCACACGTACTAAAATTCAACAATAATGGAACCACTGGACGACCTGGACAACCTGTTGAAGGGGGCTTCCGTAGAACATAATAAAGAATTACTTACCGCGCAATCCATAAGCAGGATGATAGACGAAAGATTAATTGAGACGAGAAAAAAATTAGCATTAACATTTAGAAAAGAGATCAGACTTATTATCATAGGTTTACTTTTCCTGTCCTTTTCTTTAACGTTGAGCATTGTTTCCGGAAGTCCGGACAGAGGCGATATGATAAGAGCCCTGATCTATGCGGGTACAATACTCTATCTGCTTGTCTGCCTGCTATTATTCATAAGACTGATGCGCCTGTCGCTTTTGCAGAAAGGTACGCATATCAGGGATTATGTAACAGAAATTCACAAAAAAACAAAAAGGGCATTACACGTATATCTCTGGATATCCAATGCCACAGGAATAGCAATGATAGCCGCCCTCCTGATATCCTTCAGCGTAAGCTGGCGCACGACCCTTTTTGTAACAATACCGTGGGGCGTTGCACTGCACTATATCAACATCTGGTATATAAGAAAGCGATTCGGAGAGAGACTGGATGGAATGAAAGCGCTGACTGAAGCATTCAATTGATTAAAAAAGGAAAGCCGCTCCGTTGTAACGAAGCGGCTTTCCCTCTGTTATTATAATCTTTTATGTCTTCTTTGCTTTTCCCAGTCCTACTTTAAAGTTATCCGGCGTACCCGTTACCTTAATACTCATGAAACGCACCTTTTTATCCTTATCTCTGTATTCAATGGCATCTACCTGGTCAGCGTCCACTTCCTCTCGTTTCTTGCCAAAAAGCGACTGAAAACCTACCTGTGTAACCATCTTCAATGGTATACGCATATAGTATTCCATTTTCATATCCAGCGATTGCTTGCCGGAGATCTCCATAAAGCCCAGGGAAGAGTTGATATTCATTGTCGGAATATCCAGTACGCCGTTCTTCAGCGTCAGTTTATTCCTTAAGGTATCAAAGCGGATCATGTTCAGGTTCTTGTCTTTGAAATACCCCGCCATGGCCTGCATAGGTGCAAAGTTGATCAGGCTTCCGTTCCTGATATCGAGGTCCAGTTGAGCCTCACAATCATCAATAATAGGCGTCAGGTCCGGATGCATCAGGATACGGCTTCTGATCTGCCCGTTCAGACGTCCTTTCACGTTCTTATTGATCACATAATCCTGTCCGAAGTGATCAAGCTTCAACATCAGCTTTTCTATGTTCACATCGAAGGCCCTGATCCTGCTGCGGAAATAGATCTTTTTAGGATCTGCGCCGTTGAAGTGCCCCTTCATACCTATCTGCCCTTCTGCAACGCCCATTCCCAGTGTATCCAGGTAAATGTGTTGATTGGTTGTCATACGGACGTTGCTGGTGATGTTTTTCAGCCACAGGCGATGATATTTTATCCTGCCGATATTGACAGTAGCACGAAAGTCAATGAATGGAACAGTGAAGATGTTAAAGCCGCTGGAATGACTGGTATCTTTGATCACAGTACGCGTTACAGCTGGTGCTGCAACTACGGTTTCCTCATCTTCATTGGCCGTCAGTTTATAGTTGGTCAGCTGGTCAAGGTCGAGGTTCCTCGATGCGAACTGCAGGAAGTTTTCCTTCTTACGCTTCACTGAATCTTTACCCATGTATAAACGCATGCTGACATCAAAATCCGTCTTACCGATGCGGCCTGTCAGGGTATCAAGCTTCAGGAATTTGTCAGCGCCTATCTTCACAGTCCCTTTTATGCTGTCAACTTTGATCTTATGCTCCTGCAGTTCTGCAGAGACATTAGCCAGTTTTATCTTAGCGAATTTGAATACAGAGTCATAACGCAGATCAGTTTTTGAACGCAGCCATATACCGGTAGCCACTTCACGCTGATAGTCTTTCGGCACATAGTTACGGCTGACAGGTCCCAGTACATCTTTCATTGCCAGGCGCTTCGATTTCAGGTCGAACGCTATCTGTGTCTTTCCTCTTTTTACCTGGTCGAACCAAAGCTGGTAGTTGATCACACGGCCACTGAAAAGGATATCGCTGCTATCGATCATACCACCGAAGTTCCGCAGTAACAAAGCTGTATCGTTGATGTTGAGCTCTGCTCCAAAATCATGGAAGGCGTGCGGATACTCCTTAAAGCTGGCGTACAGTTTCTCCAGTTTGAATTTGCCTTTAGGTAATGGAGCAGGATGTTGCAGTTCTTTTACAGAAGTTTCCAGCGATAACCCGATATTGAACCCGTATATTTCTTCCTTTGCTTTCTTCGCTATGACAGAGTCGTAGGACAGCAGCTCTTTCAGGATCATCTTCTTGCTGCGCGCACTGAATGTTACCTGCACCGGCTTCTCCTGCTGATGGAACAGGGCTGGCAGGTCGCTCAGGGAGCCATTCATTGCAAAGTCGGAATTACCGAAATAGAAGGAAAGCGTATCGAGTTTCACGAAGCCGTTCTTCATATCCGCATGCAGGTTCAGGTTATGAATGATATGCGGATAGTTGGGAATACGGAAAGTAAGGTCACTTACTCTCAATTCACTCTGGATACCTTCTTTGAGCTTACCCATGGATACTTCCGGCACGGTCATGTCCACCAGCTCATTAAAGTCCATTTTCAGGCTGATATGGCCCGTCAGACGTTGAAGGTCGGCTATCCCTAAAAATGCGCCTATAAACTCCAGTTGCAGGTCAGAATTGATCTGCATGATCATTTTCGGATCAGTAAAGTCCTTCATGACAAAATTGGCCTTGAAGATACCTTTCTCAGGACGGGCGCTTACACTTAACAAATGCAGTTCCGAGGTTTTCAGGGAATGCCCTGCCCCATTCGTATAATAACCCTTGAAGCCCAGGGAATCGATCTTCTTATTGGCTTTTTCATTGAGCAGCCAGCCGTTCTCACATCCGAAGTTGATCTTAATCAGCGGCATCTGGTCACCGCCAAGCTTTCCTTTGATGATACCGTCAAAATAAAGGCGGCCGTCATAACGGAACTGTTTCAATTGCTCCATTGCCGACGCAGGGACAAATGACACTAACTGGTCAATGTCGGGCCTGTCCCCTTTCACTTTAAAGTCAACATTATTACCGTTTTTCAGATCGGCTGTTCCCGTAATACTGAAACTGGCATCTTCCAGTTTCAGACCGCCTACCGGCAGGCTGACAAACTGCCGCTGCTGATCGTATGTCAGCTGCAGGTCCAGTTTAACATGTTTATTCCTGAACAGGGAAGTATCTGTCGGGGTGGTATAGTCAGCTATCATTGATCCCTCCAGGTCGGCGAAAATGTTGACGCTATCGGCCCGAAAAGCAGTTTTTATCTTGTCTATATGGGTATTGACATGCTGGCCGCTTTGTTTATCGGAAAAAGCGATATCCAGGTCTCTCAACACGATCTTTTTGATATCAAGGTCGAGAGAGGCAGATTCGGTTGCGGTAGTAGTGATCGTGTCCTGCCGGATCCTGTTAGCCTCTACGATATTGAGGTTACCATTTACATCCCTCACCAGGTCAAGATGCCCTTTTTTAAGCAATATTACCTTCACGTTGTATTTCTGCCGGAGTATATCGGGCAGGCTGAACCCTACATACAGCTTTTCAAGCTGATACATGGGTCTGCCGGTCTTCTGCTTTGTAGCGAAGAACCTGACATTTTTCAGGCCTATTGAAATGTAAGGGAAGTTCTGAAAAGGAGATATGGTACTGCCTTCTATGACCAGTTCGCCCGGTAACTGCTTATTCAGTTCTTTAATGGCCAGGTTAATGAGGCGCTGCTGTTGGGAATACAATACACCTACAGCGATACCCACCAGTATTATCAGGATAACAATAGGTATTAAAACAATCCGGAAAATCCTCTTTCGCATCTTGCCAGTCATGGTGTTGAGACTTGTCTTAGGTGATAATAACGGCAAAAATAGAAACCACCCCTATAAAATAAAAATATTTTATATGTACACTCCTATTCTGGCGACGAATCAGTAAAAAATACCATAATTCAGAGAAATACCACCATAGCCACGGGTAGGGTTTGTGGTACCTTTGAGATGTCCAAATAACATATTTTATGTGTGCAGCTAAATTCGAAAAAAAGCCTAACCTGATGGGCAGCATACTACAGAACAGGTGCCCTGCCTGTCGTAAAGGAAAAATATTCACAGCTGATAGTGCCTATAACCTGAAACATTTTACGGAGATGAACGACCATTGTCCGGTGTGTGGGGAAGATTTTGAGAGAGAAATAGGGTTTTACTATGGGACCGGATATGTCAGCTATGCCATAACTGTGGCATTCAGCGTGGCGACATTTATTGCCTGGTGGGTGATCATAGGGTTCTCTTTATACGATAACCGGATGTTCTGGTGGCTGGGTATCAACGCCGTCCTCCTGGTATTACTGCAACCGCCCATTATGCGCGTATCCCGGACGATCTGGCTGGCCTTCTTTGTACGGTACAGACCAGAGACACGTACGCTGGCGTATAAGGTATAAATGTTAAGATCATATCATTTTCACTGGTCTACCTAAATCATATCCTGGAGCCGGATCCTTTACCAGTAAGGATCCGGCTATTTTGTTAGTACTCCGGTAGAACAGCGGTAGAACAAGCAGAGAAGAAGCGGAGACCAAGCAGTATAGAAACAGGGAAGCGAAAACCCACGTCATCTGATAGTATTTTATCTTTCTTATTAAGCTTTCTAATACAACAAACTGAGTTGCTGACGAAGCCGCCGGAATACCTTTATCCCCATCACATCTTCCGGTTCGCGGGAGGTCGCAGGAACCACGCGAGCACGTCCTTCCATTCATATACAGCGTTTTATGCTATTGTTCATCCTATACATAATGGGAAATATCTGCTACAGGCTTATCATTTTCAAAAAGCCTCATCTGGACGGGCAGCGGCTATCACATTACGGTACAGTGTTAGTATGAGGATATGAAAATTATTTACTTATGGCAAAAGCTTCATCCATTTCCAAAAAAACAGCGAAGTCAGCTGAAACTGCATCCGCACCTGTATCAGACTCCCGTCTGAAGGAATTCTTCTGTGAAGAATTAAAAGACATCTACTGGGCAGAAAATCATATTGCAAAATCATTGCCCAAGATGAAAAAATCAGCAACAACACCCGAACTGCAAACTGCATTTGAAGATCATTTGCAGGTAACGTTAGGACATATCAGCCGCCTGGAAGAGATCTTCGGTCTGCTTGGCAAACCGGTAAGAGGTAAAAAATGTGATGCTATTGAAGGCATAGTGCTGGAAGGAGAATCCATCATTGCAGATACGGAAGCAGGAACCGCCACCAGGGATGTAGGACTGATCCTCGCTGCACAAAAAGTAGAACATTACGAGATCGCCACTTACGGTGGACTGGCGCAGCTAGCCACCACCCTCGGTCTTACAGAAGCAGCCTCATTACTGGAAGCAACGCTGGCAGAAGAGAAGGACTCTGATGTATTACTCACTGAAATAGCAGAAAACAATATCAATTACGAAGCTGCTGAAGAATAGTCCATTCAACCTTATCTGAGAACCATAAAAACACTGAACCATGCCGGGTAAAAAGACCACCAAAGTTCTTGAAGAAAACAAAAAACTTGCAGAGCTGTCACCGAATAAGGAAGAAAGTACCGGAGAGATCATCACCACCAATACGGGCGTAAAGATCAATGACGATCATAATTCACTAAAGGCCGGTGAGCGCGGGCCTACGTTGATGGAGGATTTCATCTTCCGCGAAAAGATCACACACTTTGACCACGAACGTATTCCTGAACGGGTAGTGCATGCACGCGGTTCAGGGGCACATGGTGTGTTCCAGGTCTATGAATCAATGGAAAAATATACAAAGGCGGGTTTCCTGACAGATCCATCGCGTGAAACACCTGTATTTGTAAGATTCTCTACAGTGGCAGGTTCCAGAGGTTCTACCGACCTGCCGCGCGATGTCAGAGGCTTCGCTGTTAAGTTCTATACGGAAGAGGGCATTTTTGATCTTGTAGGTAACAACATGCCTGTATTCTTTATACAGGATGCCATTAAGTTCCCTGATCTCATTCACGCCGTAAAACCGGAACAACATAATGAAATACCGCAAGCCGCATCAGCACACGATACCTTCTGGGATTTTATATCCCTCATGCCGGAATCGACACATATGATCATGTGGTTAATGAGCGACAGGGCCATTCCCCGCAGTCTCCGCATGATGGAAGGGTTTGGCGTACATACGTTCCGATTGGTGAATGCGAATAATGAAAGCTGTTTTGTTAAGTTTCACTGGAAACCTTTACTCGGTGTACATTCTGTGGCCTGGGACGAAGCGCAGAAGATCTCCGGTAAAGATCCTGATTTTCACAGACGTGATCTGTGGGAAGCAATTGAAAGCGGCAATTTTCCGGAATGGGAATTAGGTGTGCAGATCGTACCGGAAGCAGACGAACATAAGTTTGATTTCGACCTGCTGGATTCTACCAAGATCATTCCGGAAGAACTGGTGCCTGTGCAGCGGATCGGTAAAATGACCCTGAACAGGAACCCCGATAATTTCTTTGCAGAGACAGAGCAGGTTGCATTCCATATCGGACATGTAGTACCGGGAATAGATTTTACGAATGATCCGCTGTTACAGGGACGTCTTTTCTCTTACACGGATACGCAGTTAATTCGCCTGGGAGGCCCTAATTTCCAGGAAATACCTATCAATCGCCCTATCAACCCGGTGCATAATAACCAGCGGGACGGATATATGCGGCAAACCATCAACCGTGGCAGGACTGCCTATAGTCCTAACTCACTTCGCGGGGGTGATCCCGCGCAGGCGAAGGCAGCAGAAGGCGGTTTTACTTCTTACACAGAAAGGATTGATGCCGTTAAGATCAGGGAAAGAAGCCGTAGTTTCTTTGATCATTTCAGCCAGGCTACCCTCTTTTATAACAGTCAGTCAGATCCTGAAAAACAACATATCGTTGACGCACTTCGTTTCGAATTGGGTAAGGTAGATACGGTGGCGATCAGGCAACGCATGATAGGCATCCTCACGCAGGTGGATAAAGACCTGGCCAGCCAGGTGGCGTATGGTCTGGGACTGGAGGTACCTGAAGAACCGGAAAAGCCTATTAATCATAGCGTTCCGGCAGATGCTGATCCTGCAAAATATGAACCTTTTCCACCGAAAACACCGGTTCCTGATATCTCTGCAGCCCTGAGTATGGCCAATACGGTAAAAGACAGTATCAAAACCAGGAAGATTGCGCTGCTGGCGGCAGACGGAGTAGATGCAACTTCACTTACAGCGGTGAAGAAGGCACTGGAAGCGACAGGCGCCATTACGGAAGTAGTAGCGCCGCATCTGGGCGATATCATCGCAGCAGACGATACACTGATACCGGTGGTCAAAAGTTTCCTGACGGCGGCTTCTGTATTTTATGATGCTATCTACGTTCCATCAGGCGCCAACAGCGTTGCTACACTGGAGGCAGATGCCGATGCCGTACATTTCCTGAACGAAGCATACAGACATTGTAAAGCCATAGCAGCACATGCGGGAGCTATACAGGTATTGGAGGCCACGTATTTCTTCAAAAAATTACCGGAAGATAAATCAGAAGAATCAGCACTGATGGAAGGTGTTATTGTAAGTGACGATGCGGCCGGACTGGCAAACACATTCATAAAGGCTATTGCGCAACATCGTTTCTGGGAGCGGGAGAAACCACGCCGGGTGCCTGCATGATCTCTTTTTGATTGGATGGCAGCGGGGTCCACACACCCGCTGCCCTTCATCTAGGTTCTTCAACAAAAATACAATCTGGGGTTTGGCAAAAATGGCCACGATTTCCCGTGGTAGATACTATGTTAATACTATAAAGACGGTTAAAATATTTCTGGTAATTATTTACTGTGATATCGGAGTATATATGCCATTCCGCATAAAACATTGTTTGTGAACAATTTTTAAGGATAGTTAAAGCAGCTATATACCTGTAACATTCTTCTTCAAGGGCTTTCAAAATCACAGTGCAAAATTAGTCATGAAGTCACTGAAAAAAATCCCGGAAAACAGGGGTTTTCCCAGGGAGGTCCTATTGATACATTTACAAAGGAAAAATAATAAGAATATGTATCTCAAATAATTATATATTTCTGCCCTGATTTATGTCCATGAGAATACCTATACTTATCGTCCTATTATGTATAACTACCCGGTTATACGCCCAGACCCATAATAACGTGAGTCAGAAAATGATTGCCCAACGTGGGTCTTCTGACGCAGTATCATCTGAATTATATATCAGGCTGGCCAGAAAGCTGCCATTGAGAGACAGCGTGCAGGCGTTGAAATATTTTCAACAGGCATTGCAACTGGAAGAGAAGAATGAAAGTAAACTAGGTATCGCACGCACTTACCTGGCAATAGGCGCCTGGTTCAATACCATCAACAACTTCCGGGAGGCAGAAAAACATCTGCTCATTGCGAAAGAGGATATCATAAAAGATACCAGCCGCGAAGGCCGCATGTTGCTGGCCATGATCAAGATCAATCTGGCAGAAGTATTGGGTAATGCAGGACAAACACAATTGCAGACAGAAGAATATCTGCAAACAATTCCCCTGCTGGAGAAAATGAACGCCATCCCCGAGCTGAATGCTACATACGAAAACCTGGGAAACATCTTCTTTAATAAATCACAGTATAAAACCGCTATCACTTATTATTATAAAAGCCTGACCAGCTATGATGACCCGGCCAGGTATAACCATCTGATAGCCAGCAGGCATCTTAGTCTCGCCAGCTGTATGTACCACCTGGACAGCCTTCAGAACATGGAAAGCCATCTGACGGAAGCCAAAGCAAAGCTGGACAAGACCGGCGTGGACTCCATTGACATCTGGGCAGACTACTATTATCACCAGGGCTTACTGGATGTGAAGCACCAGTTATACCATCATGCAGCCAGTATGTTTTACAGTGGCTTGTTCATTGCACGCAGGCTGAACTACAACGTAGCTATCTGCAATAACCTGTACTCGCTGGCCAAACTCTTTGAACGACAGGGACAATATGACAAAGCCATGAAGGCGATGGAAGAATACGGGCATCTTTCTTATACGCTCAAGGATTTTCCATTCCGTTTACATGCACTGGACCTGATGGCCGAACTGTCATTTAAGCAACATTATCCAGACGATGCATATAAATACCTGCGGAAGTACATCATACTTGCCGATAGCTTACAAGAACGGGAAGTAACTGAGAAGATCCATGAACTGGAAGCTCATTACCAGTCATCCGAAAAAGAGAACCGCATCATGCAGTTGCAGCACGAGAACGAGCGCCAGGAGTTCGCCTTACAGAAGAACCGACTGCTGATCTCACTGATGGTAGTGATCATGTTATCCTTACTGGTCGTGGCAGCACTCAGCTACCTGTTTTACCGTAACGGGCGTAAGCTGCTGGAACAACAGCGACAACTACACGAATTTGAAGTGGAACGCATCCGTCAGGAGCATAAGATATCCCTCCTCTCGGCCATGCTGGAAGGACAGGAAAAAGAACGTACAAGACTGGCGCGTGACCTGCATGATGGACTTGGCGGATTACTTTCAGGTATTAAACTGGAGTTATCTACCGTAACACCGTCCCAGACCACGGTACACAGGCAGTCGCTAATTCAGAATACGCTGCAGCGGCTGGACGGCGCGATGGATGAACTGCGTCGTATTGCCCGCAGTATGATGCCTGAGATCCTTATTAAATATGGTCTCGGAGAAGCAACAGTAGAATATTGCAGGGGATTGAAAAAGACGGGAACAGACAATATCATTTGCCAGGTGTTCAATTTTCAGGCAGATATGGAACATACCCGGCAGGTGGTATTATACCGCATCATGCAGGAACTGGTGAACAATGCGGTCAAACATGCAGAGGCATCACAGATATTAGTGCTGTTGCAACAAACTGATCACACTTTATTCCTGACCGTAGAAGATGACGGGAAAGGATTTGATACCACCACAGGCAATAAGCTCAAAGGAGCAGGTTTGGCGAATATCGAAGCGCGTGTAGAGTTCCTGGGCGGCAAGATCGATATACAGTCTGAACCAGGTACAGGCACGGCCATTACAATAGAATGTGCAACATCCATTAATTAGTTAAACGTAATTGAAAGAAGTTATGATCAAAGTAGTAGTGGTAGAAGATCACCCTATCATGGTAGAAGGGTTGAAAAACATCCTGCGAAGTGATGCAGGTATAGAACTGAACGGCGATTATGGAGATGGCAAAAGTGTGTTACAGGCATTGGAAAAAGGGCAGCCGGACGTGATACTGATGGACGTGAACCTACCGGACATCAGCGGAGTGACGCTTTGCGGGGAAGTAAAAAAGAAATACGAAGATGTGAAGATCATCGCACTGAGTATACATGACGAACAACCTGTCATACACAGTATGTTGCAGAATGGCGCAAGCGGGTATGTGTTGAAGAATGCCCTGGGCAATGAGATCATCCGGGCCATTTATGCTATTATGGATGGGGAGGAATATCTGTGCAGCAGTACGAAAGAAGCGTTGAAAAATGCGGATATGGAACTGCTGAAAGCCATACCCCGTATCACCCGCAGGGAAAAAGAGATCCTTCAGCTGATCGGCAAGGGATTAACCACCATGCAGATAGCAGATCAATTGTTCATCAGTACGCATACGGTGGAAAGTCACCGTAAGAACCTGATGGAGAAATTCGGAGTAAACAATACTACTTCCGTAGTGAAACTGGCCTCAGAATACAAACTGCTCTAGCCTGCTTCTGCTTCCAGGGCCTGTAACCGGGCGGGATCTATCACGGCCATACTTTTGCCGGAAATGGCGATGATCTTTTCCTGTATGAGTTCACTCATGACACGGAAAGCGGTTTCGTAGGTCGTACCGGTATAGGATGCCAGGTCCTGGCGGCTGAGCGTCATATTAATATAGCCCTCTTCGTTGGCGCCGAACTTTTCCAGGAGGATCAGCAAGGCATGGGCGATACGGCCTTTTACAGGCATATGTACAAGATTGCGCATATTCTTCTCCGACTCCTGCAATTCACTGGCATAGAACATCATGAGCGCATGCAGGAAATCATGATTGACCTTAAGCGTAGCCTGGAAAAATGCAAGGTCAATAAAACAGCCATCTACCGGCTCCAATGCGGTCGCCGACACAGGATAAACCATCTCACTGCCCACGCCCCTGTGTCCGACAATATCACCTTCTTTGGCAAAGCGAACGATCAGTTCTTTGCCTTCTCCCCAATGCTTGTGCACTTTTACTTTACCTGCATTCACGAAGTAGATCCCATTCACAGGCTCTCCTTCCCGGAAGAGCATCTGACCTTTCTTTAATGTAAAACTTTGTCTATGAGTCGAAATGGCTGGCTTCCACGCAGGAATACACAACTTACATAACATACAGGATTGCAGATCGCAACCATGTTTATCTTTCTTCATGCCTGTCAATTAATTGCTGCACCGTTCCGGTCACGTCCTTCAGGTCCACCACTTTCCCTACCACAATTACTGCCGGGTTAGACATGCCGGCATGCTGCGCTTTAAATACGATATCTTTTACTGTACCTGTTACTACTTTTTCCCTATCTGTCGAGCTGTTCTGAATAATGGCTACCGGCAGGTTCTCTTTCCCGTACCCGCTAAATATGTCCATGATCTTTTCCAGTTTGCTCATAGCCATTAATATGATGACGGTAGCGGTTGACCGCGCTGCCAGGTCGATATCTGCTGAGATTTCTCCTGTCAGGGTAGTACCCGTCGTTACCCAGAAGCTCTCGGTGATGCCTCTTGACGTAAGCGGTATCATCTGACCGGCAGGGCCAGCCAGGGCGCTTGAGACACCTGGAACAACCTGAACAGGGATCCCGGCGCCTTTAGCGGCTGCTATCTCTTCCGTAGCCCTACCGAACACGAAGGGATCTCCCCCTTTCAGTCTTACTACATGTCCGTGCGACTGGGCATAAGACACGATCAGATGATTGATCTCCTGTTGTGAGAGCGAATGGCAGCCATAGCGTTTGCCTACAAAACGGATCACAGCACCCGGTTTGGCGTAGGATAGCAGTGCTTCATTCACTAATGCATCATATAATATTACATCCGCCTGCCTGAGAACGTTTATTGCCTTCAAAGTTATTAGTTCCGGATCACCCGGTCCTGCTCCTACCAAAGATAAGTATGCCATGTGAGAAGTATTATAAAAATATTTATATGAGTAAAATCATACGAACCACTATAAAATTAGAACACTTATTCCTAATTTCATGATGCAGATCACAAAAAACGGCTCATTTTAACACTCGAATCGGAAAATAGACATCATATTAATTAATTCAACATATAAAGGCCGTTCTAAATTTATCAACTCAATTCTTTGCCGATGAAAATTGTAATTATAGGAAATGGCATGGTTAGCTACAAGTTTTGCGAGAAAATAATCGCCAAATTGCCAAGCCGGGCTGCAGAAATCGTGGTTTTCGGAGAGGAGCCCCGCCCCGCCTACGACCGTGTTCACTTAAGTGAGTTTTTTGCCGGCAAAACAGCAGACGACCTTCTCATGGCCCCGGCCGACTGGTATGCCGCCAACGATATTACCCTCCACCTGGGCGATCCTGTTCAGCAGATTGACCGTAACACCAAAACCGTCCATTCATATAAAGGTATTACAGAAGCGTACGATTACCTCGTAATTGCTACAGGCTCTTCTGCTTTTGTGCCACCTATTCCAGGTGTGGACAAAAAAGGCGTATTCATTTACCGTACTATAGAAGATCTGGAGCTGATGCGTGACTACGCCCCAAAAGCAAAAAGAGGCGTAGTGATCGGCGGAGGCCTGTTAGGGCTGGAAGCAGCAAAGGCACTGCTGGACCTCGGTATTTCAGATACACATGTCATAGAGTTCGCCCCAAGACTGATGCCCCGTCAGATCGATGAAAGCGGTTCCCGCATACTGGAGCAGCAGCTCAGACAACTTGGTTTACAGATACATACCAATAAAAACACCAGTGAAGTGATCGGTGGGGATACTATGACCGGATTACAGTTTGCAGATGAGTCCATCCTCGAAGCGGACATGCTGGTGATCTCAGCCGGGATCAAACCACGGGATGAACTGGCAAAACTGAGCGGCCTGGAAACCGGTCACCGGGGCGGTATTGTAGTCAACGAAAAACTGCAGACCACTGATCCTGAAATATTTGCTATCGGTGAATGTGCCTTATATAATGGTATGATCTACGGCCTGGTAGCACCCGGTTATGAAATGGCGGAAGTGGTCGCTTCTCATATTGCCGGTGAGGCACAGGAGAAAGCATTTACCGGTTTCGACATGAGCACCAAGCTGAAACTGATCGGTGTGGACGTAGCCAGCTTCGGCGATCCTTTTGCTCCGGCAGATACCAGCCGCAGTATCGTATTTGAAGACACAATGAAAGGCGTGTATAAACGCATCAGCATCACCAATGATGGTAAACACCTGTTAGGTGGTATCCTGATCGGCGATGCGGACGCTTATAATATATTATTACAGACAGCTAAAAATAAAGTCATCCTCCCTCCTAACCCTGAAGATGTGCTTTTAGGCGCCCGAGGGGGAAGCCAGGAAGCCGGTCCCGGTGTACTTGGATTACCGGATGATGCCATCATTTGTAGCTGCGAAAGTGTAAGCAAGGGTAGCATCTGCGCGGCCGTTGAAGCAGGCAATGAAACACTGGACGCCATTAAAAAATGTACCAAGGCGGGCACCTGCTGTGGTGGTTGCACACCAATGGTGAAAGACCTGATCACCGGCACCATGAAGGCACAGGGCAAGTACATCCGTAATGTGATCTGCGAGCACTTTGCCTATTCCCGCCAGGAACTGTATGACCTGATCCGTATCAAGAACGTCCGTTCTTTCGACGATGCGCTTGATCATTATGGTCATGGCGACGGTTGCGAAATATGTAAACCGGTGATAGCCTCTATCATGGCCAGCCTCTGGAATGACATGATCCTGGATAAAGGCAATGATGTTGTGCAGGATTCCAATGACCGCTTCCTTGCCAATATCCAGAAAGGTGGTACCTATTCTGTCGTTCCCCGCATCCCGGGTGGTGAGATCACTCCTGCCAAACTCCTGGTCATCGCGCAGGTGGCCTTAAAATATAACCTGTATACCAAGATCACCGGCGGACAGCGTATAGACCTTTTTGGCGCACACCTGGACGACCTGCCGAACATCTGGGAAGAGCTGATCGATGCAGGATTTGAAAGCGGTCATGCTTACGGAAAAGCTTTGCGTACCGTTAAAAGCTGTGTAGGTTCTACCTGGTGCCGCTTCGGGCTGCACGACAGTGTAAGCTTTGCTATACAGATAGAAGAACGTTATCGCGGCCTGCGTGCTCCACATAAGATCAAATCTGCAGTATCCGGATGTATCCGCGAATGCGCAGAAGCACAATCTAAAGACTTCGGCATCATTGCAACAGAGAAAGGCTGGAACCTGTATGTAGGCGGTAATGGCGGTTCAAAACCACAGCATGCCATCCTGTTGGCGGCAGATCTGGACAGTGAAACCTGCATCCGCTATATAGACCGTTTCCTGATGTTCTATATCAAAACAGCCGATCCGCTAACCCGTACCGCTACCTGGTTGAATAAGCTGGACGGAGGCATCACTTACCTGCGTAACGTAGTTATAAATGACAGCCTGGGCATTGCTGCCGAACTGGAAGCAGAAATGCAATCGCTCGTTGATAAATATAAATGCGAATGGAAGGAAGTAGTGGACAGTCCTGAATTGCGTAAACGCTTCAGTCACTTCGTAAATGCGCCAGGCACTAAAGATCCGACAGTAAAATTCGATACGCTGCGGGAACAGAAAAAAGCCGCAGAATGGAAATAGAAAATCAGTTCATTAAAAGACATTCATCAATAAACAGATAACTTATGTCAGCCATCATCAGCACGAGCACAAACACGACCACAAACATTGTATGGTTCTTCGCCTGTAATGTGATAGACGTTCCGCCAAACGGAGGAGTATGCGTAAAATATGATGATGTACAAATTGCGCTGTTCCGTTTTGCCAGACGCGACGCCTGGTACGCTACACAGAACATGTGCCCGCACCGTCAGCAGATGGCCCTCAGTCGTGGTATGACAGGCACTCATAATGGCGAGCCCAAGGTGGCTTGTCCCTTCCATAAAAAAACATTCTCTCTCGAAGACGGCCGTTGCCTGTCTGACGATCAGGAATGTTCCCTCACCACCTACCCTGTCAGGGTTGAAAACGAAAAGGTGTATATAGGGATCATGCAGGAAGCATAATATCAGCAGAGAGAGCGGGAATACTCTTTTGCTAACATTATCAACAGAATGCATGAAATGTTTATTCTCAGCAGGTTCTTTATACCTGCTCTGTATGCTCTTTTTCCGTCCTTCAGCGCATGCACAGTTCACGTTGGGCGCACAGCTCAGAACGCGTACGGAATTCAGGGATGGCCAGGGAGCACCGCTGCCGAAAGGCGCCTCCCCTGCTTTCTTCACCTCCCAGCGTAGCCGTCTCTTTGCCGGATTCAGTGGCTACCGTTTTAAACTGGGATTGACAGTACAGGATGTGAGAGTATGGGGACAGGATGTTTCCACTCTTAACAGGGTCACTGCTCAAGACTACAACGGCTTACTGTTACATGAAGCCTGGGCGGAGATCATGCTGCTGGACACAGTAGTTAAGAACAAAAGCCTGAACCTCAAAATTGGCCGGCAGGAAATCGTTTATGACGATAGCCGCCTGCTTGGAAATCTGGACTGGCTGCAACAAGGCAGAAGGCATGATGCAGCAGTACTGAAATATGAAACGGGACCATATACATTGCACCTGGGCGCAGCATTTAATCAGAACAGGGAAAATGCAGCCGGCACTATATATAATCCAACTCCTCCGGGAAATTACACAGCTACTACAAATGGTGGCGCCATGTACAAAAGCCTGGAATATCTGTATGGCTCACGGAAACTATCTGCAGGAACTATCTCTTTCCTGTTCCTGGCCGACCAGTTTTCCAAATTCCATCCCGATAGCACAGGTGTTAAGATCTGGGAGAATGGCGTACATACGCGCATGACGACAGGGTTATATTTCATCAATTCTTTTGATAAACTGACACTGACCGCCGCCGGATATTATCAGTTCGGCAAAAATGCTAACGCGCAGGAACTCAACGCAGGGCTGTTATCCGCCGCTTTCCAATACCAGCTCTGCAAATCGTTCAGTGCAGGTCTTGGTGCTGATTACACGACCGGTGGCACAAGCACAACAGGTAAAAGTCATGCATTCGATCCGCTCTATGGCACACCGCACAAATTCTGGGGCTATATGGACTACTTCTATGTGGCGAACGGATTTGGTAACCGCGGCTTGCAGGATTACTACCTGAAAACGAAATATAAGGCAGGAACAAAGTTTCAACTGACAGGAGATGTCCATGAGTTTTTCAGTGCCAGTGAAGTAGTGGAGAACGGCGTTTCACTCAGCCGGAAATTTGGTACAGAGGCTGACCTCGTAGCCACATATTCCCTCACGAAGGTGATCTCTTTTGAAGCAGGCTACAGCCACTTCTGGAATACGACCTCACTGACTTCCGCTGCCGTTAAGAACGTCTCCAATGCACAAAGCAACAGTAACTGGGCATATGTGATGGTCGCTATCAGACCGGAGATGATTTTTAAATAATACAATTATTCAACCAGATCTTTTTCAACATGAACAATCAACAACCTCTCAATAAACTACCTCTCTTTTCACTGAACTCGGTGCACATGCGTACATTTCATACCACGTGGCTGATGTTCTTCGTTTGCTTCTTCGGATGGTTTGGCCTGGCCCCCCTGATGCCGACTATCAGGGAAGACCTCGGACTAACGAAATCACAGGTAGGTAATATTATTATCGCTTCAGTATCCAGCACCATTATAGCAAGGTTGATCATAGGTAAATTATGTGATACGTGGGGTCCGCGCAAAACTGCTGTGCGACTGCTGATAGTGGGTTCGCTGCCGGTATTCCTCGTAGGACTGGCACATGATTATACCACATTCTTATTGTTCCGTCTTGCTATCGGCGTAATAGGCGCTTCTTTCGTAGTAACACAGTTCCATACGTCCATGATGTTTGCGGCAAACATAAAAGGCACGGCAAATGCTATTACCGGCGGATGGGGCAACCTGGGTGGCGGCGTGACCAACATGGTAATGCCTTTGATCTTTGCCGCAATAGTGGGATTCGGATATACAAAACCGGAAGCATGGCGCCTGGCGATGATCGTACCCGGTGCTATGATGCTGATGGTAGCATGGATGTATCACAAGTTTACGCAGGATACACCTACAGGCAATTTCGATGAGATCAACCGTAACAGTCCTGTAAAGGGGAAAACTGACTGGACCATCCTGGGAGACTGGCGTATATGGGCACTGACGCTGGCTTACGGCATGTGCTTCGGTATGGAGATCACCTTCGACAACGTAGCTTCTTTACACTTCGTGGATACATTTCATCTTTCACAGAGCAGCGCTGGTTTCTGGGCTGGCATCTTTGGTTTCATGAACATCTTCGCAAGAGCAATGGGCGGCATCGTATCGGATAAAGTAGGTGCGAAAGCAGGCATGAAAGGAAAAGGCATCCTGCTGGCCATTGTATTACTGTTGGAAGGTATCGGACTGCTTTTGTTCGCGCAGGCAGGCTCACTGGCCCTCGCTATTGTGTCTATGCTCACTTTTGCACTGTTCCTGAAAATGGCTAATGGAGCAACGTATGGTATAGTGCCTTTTATTAATGAAAAGAATGTAGGACTGGTAAGTGGCGTTGTAGGTGCAGGCGGCAACCTGGGTGGCATGTTGTTCGGTTTCCTTTTTAAGTCTGATAGCATCACTTATGTCGATGCATTCACTTACATCGGTTATATCGTAATAGCAGTGTCTTTCATCATACTGTTGACGAGATTCATTAAAAAACCGGCTACTGAAACGGCTTCCGCACCTGCCGGACAAGTAGCATTTGCAGACTAACAATGACAGGCAATCATCAACATAGTAAACTTCCTGCGGGCAGTTACCGTAGCACCTGCTGTTATTGCGGTGTAGGCTGTGGTATTATTGTGCACAGGGACAGGCAGGGGAAATTAAGTGTGGAAGGAGACAAAGATCATCCGGTAAATAAAGGCATGCTTTGTTCCAAAGGCATGAACCTGCATTATACTGTGATGGACACATCAGACAGGCTTTATTACCCGGAAATGCGCTATCACCGGCATATGCCCCGGCAGCGCGTTTCCTGGGACCAGGCGCTGGAGCGTACTGCTGCAGTATTCAAACAAATGATAGCACAATACGGCCCTGAGTCTGTAGCATTTTATGCCTCCGGACAATGCCTGACGGAAGAGTATTATGTGGTGAATAAACTGATCAAAGGATTTATCGGAAGTAATAATATAGACACCAACTCCAGGCTATGTATGAGTAGCGCGGTAGCTGCCTACAAATTATCACTGGGAGAAGACAGTGTTCCCGGAAGTTATGATGATATAGAACAGGCAGACTGCATATTCGTAGCCGGCGCCAATCCTGCGTGGTGTCACCCGATACTGTGGCGCAGGATTGAGGCTGCGAAAGCAAAGAACCCTGATCTGAAGATCATCGTCAGCGATCCGCGCGTAACACAGAGTTGTGCGATAGCAGATGTTCATCTTCAACTGATGCCGGGTACAGATATCGTATTACATCATGCTATTGGCCGGCTGCTGATAGAAGCAGGGCATACAGATAATCATTTCATCCAGCAACATACCGAAGGCTTTGCCAAATACCGGGATACAGTAATGGAGCGCAGCATCAGCAGTGCAGCATCAGTATGCGGTATTTCAGAAGACCTGATCTATGAAGCCGCTGCTATGATCGGCCAGGCCAAAGGTTTTATGACCATGTGGACAATGGGGCTTAACCAGAGTGCAGTGGGTGTAAATAAAAACCTGAGCCTCATCAATCTCAATCTTATTACAGGCAAGATCGGTAAACCCGGTTGCGGACCATTCTCACTGACAGGACAGCCGAATGCAATGGGAGGACGCGAAGTAGGCGGCCTGTCCAATATGCTGCCCGCACATCGTGTGCTGGACAATCCTGCACATCGTAAAGAAGTGCAGGAATTCTGGGGCGGTACTGCAATCTCCGACAAACCGGGACTGACAGCTACTGAGATGTTTGAAGCATTAAATGACGGCAGGCTGAAAGCCATCTGGATCATGTGTACAAATCCGCTGGTAAGTCTTCCTGATGCACGTATGGCTGAAGCGGCGCTACAGAAAGCGAAGTTTGTGGTTGTACAGGAAATTTCCTCTAAACCCGAAACACTGCGTTATGCAGATGTTGTGCTTCCTGCTGCCGCCTGGACAGAAAAAGAGGGCACCATGACCAATGCAGAAAGAAGGATCACTTATCTGCAAAAAATAAATGAAGCCCCCGGCGAAGCATTACCTGATGCTGAGATCATCAGCCGCTTTGCGAGGAAGATGGGATATCATGGGTTTGATTATAGTAATCCGTCAGAGATATATGCTGAACATAGCCGGCTTACTGCAGGTACCAATATAGATGTTAGTGGCGTCAACTATGAGTTGCTGAAGGAAAAGAGATCTTTACAATGGCCTTACCCGGCTGGCACCGCAAATAACGGTACACAAAGATTATTTACAGATCATAAATTCTATACATCATCTGCCAAAGCAATCATTCATTCCTTTCCTGACGACAACCGGTCAACGCCGCCCGATCCGCAATGGCCGCTTATTCTTACTACCGGCCGTATCCGCGATCAGTGGCATACGATGAGCAAGACCGGGAAAGTCAGCAAACTGAAACAACATATTCCCACCCCCCTGTTGGAGATCCATCCGCAGGATGCGGCTGAAAGAGAAATTAAGGAAGGAGATATAGTAGAGATCTTCAGTGAGAATGGCGTAGTGCGTGTCAAAGCACAACTGAGCACTTCCATCAAACAAGGTGTTGTGTTCCTCCCTATGCACTGGGGGAAGATACTTGATAATGACTTGAGCCGGGCCAATAATCTTACACACACACTGGTGGATAAAATCTCCAAACAACCCGACCTGAAGTATACGGCGGTACAGGTGAGACTATATCAAAAGCAGGCGCAGAAGATCGTTATCATTGGCGCAGGTGCAGGCGCCTGTGGCTTTGTAAAGGCCTATCGTGGAATAAATACAACGGACACTATCACTGTATTCAGTAAAGAGGACCAGCCTTTTTATAACCGTGTTATGTTGCCTGATTATATCAGTGGTACCCAGCAATGGGCGCAGCTGGTGAAAATGACAGACGAGGAGGAGAACCTGCTGGACATTACACTACATAGAGGCGTTAGTATTAATGGGATAGACCGTGAGCAGAAAACGGTAACAGACAGTAATGGCCTTATACATGCATATGATGTATTGATAATGGCGATGGGCAGTCGTGCGGCTACCCTAAGGGATGCGCCTTCTCTGGATGGCGTCTTTACAATGCGTAACCGGCGGGATGCGGATGCATTCGTCAGACATATTGACCCTGCAGCAGGAAAAGTGATGATCGTCGGCGGTGGACTGCTGGGTATTGAATTAGCTGCTTCACTAAGAGAAATGGATATAGACGTGGCCGTTATACAACGCACGTCTAAACTGATGGACAGACAGCTGGATGCTTTAGGCAGCCAGCTGTTATATGAAGAGCTGACCGACCGTGGTATTGAGATCCTGTACAATGATGAAATAGAAAGGTTCACCGGCTTAAACAAATTAGATGGCATCCAGCTGAAAAGCGGAAGGCATGTAGCTTGTCAGGCGGTGGTCATGTCCATAGGCACCCTTCCTAATATTGAACTGGCACGCGCCAGTCACCTGTTATGTAAAAGAGGTGTAGTTGTTAATGAATACCTGCAAACGAGTGATCCGGATATTTTTGCTATCGGAGAAATAGCAGAATTCAACGGAACCCTATATGGTATTACTGCAGCGGCAGAACAACAGGCAGCAATAGTTGGCCGATATCTGGCGGGTGACCTGACAAGTTATTATGAGGGATCACTGTTCATGAACATCCTCAAAATGCATGGCACTGATCTTTGTTCGCTGGGCATGATAGAAACACCAGATGATCCTGCCTATGAAGAGGTGGTGTTCATTGATAAATCAAAGCGTTATTATAAGAAATGTGTTATCCACAATGACCGCCTTGTAGGCGCTATTCTGATCGGCGATAAGTCTGAGTTCCTGGAATTCAGGGACCTGATATCCAATAAAATCGAATTGTCGGAAAAGCGCCTGGAGCTTTTACGCTCCGGCAAGAAAGCCGCTCCGGTGATCGGCAAACTGGTATGTAGTTGTGGAGGCGTGGGAGAAGGAAATATCTGTGAGAAGATCAAGGAAGGAGCCGATACCCTGGAAAGTATATGCCAGGCGTCAGGCGCAGGTATGGGCTGCGGTAGTTGCAGACCGGAGATCAAAGCCATACTTGAAAAGCAACTGCCATCCACACCTAAAGAGGAGGCAGTATTTATCATGCAAGCAGTTTAATCATGATCAGACATTCACAGACAGTGAGCATTAATTTTACGGGAGGGATCGTCTCTCCCGGACAGCTGCTGACTATTCTGGATATAGCGGCAGCAGCCAGGGTTACCCAGGTACGGTTTGGCTTACGGCAACAACTGCTGATAGAAATACCAGGTAAATACCGTCAGCAGTTTGAGGAAGAGTGTGTACGCCACCAGATCGTGTTCCATGCTTACGGTACTGCTCCTAATATCACCAGTTCCTATCCTGCGGCCGGCATTTTCATTAATGAAAGCTGGCTGACGGAAGGTATCTATAAAGATGTATTCTCATTATTCGATTATACGCCTGCGATGAAGGTGAATATCTGCGATAACAGGCAAACATTCACTCCTTTTTTCTCCGGCCATATTAACTGGATTGCAGCGGGACAGGCCCACTATTGGCATTTATTTATCCGTTTCCCGAAGTCCAGCCGTCTCTTTGCGTGGCCTGATCTCGTCTATACAAACAATATCGGCCAGCTGAGCCAATTTATCGAGTCAGTGTTGCAGCAACAGCAGTCTATCAGTAATGACGCACTGTATACCCTTGTGAAGGATAAACTTGAATATGCTTTCCGTCCGGTAACAGCGGAACTGGAGCTGCCTCCTTTCCATCTGCCTTACTATGAGGGCTTCAACAGGCATGAAAATCACTACTGGCTGGGCATCTACCGCAGGGATGAAGAATTTCCGCTTCCATTCCTGCAAAACCTTTGTAAGATATGCCTGGAAACGAGGACAGGGCAGCTGTACGCTACCTCCTGGAAATCGCTTATCGTCAGGAATATAGCACCGGAGCACAGAAGGCTATGGGATTATATACTTGGTAAGTATGGTATCAATGTAAGACATGCTGCCAACGAGTTGAACTGGCATGTGGAAGACAACAGCGAAGATGCATTGATCCTCAAAAGGCATATCATCCGTCATTTCGATAATGCCGATGTCAGGACTTACGGTTTATGTTTCAGCATCAGGATCAATCCGGGCAATAACTGTTTCGGTTCTATCGTGATCACTAAACAGGAAAGTAAGACAAAGAGCAGGCTTAAAGGGCTTCAACGATTTGATATTCATTATACACAGGATTTTAACCCGAATTCCGGCACTTTACTGCCTTACCGGACAGGAGTGGCCAAAGAGCATCTGGGGCCTTATATCACCTCTCTTTGCCGGGAGTTTTATGAGAACAGTGCGTTGACAGATCCATTGCTGAACTATGTAGCTGGACAGCAAACTGTTATAAGCACCACTCAGCCGGAGAAGGAAGTGCATCAATGCACCCGCTGCCTGACCGTATATGATGACACTGTGGGAGATCCTGGTCAGGGCATTGCAGCAGCAACACCCTTTCATAGCCTTCCGGAGCATTATCATTGTTCACTATGCGAGGCTCCGTTATCCGATTTTACAGCCATTACCGCAACATCTCTTGGGTGGCTTGCGGGGGCACAGGATTAACAATACATTTGCATTTTTCCCATATGCACTACAGCAGGTGCTTGCAGTGAAAATTGCGCTTATTTTATCACAAAAAGCCATAATACAAACACTAAAACGTTATAGAACTAATGTTTTTAGTACTATTTTTGCAGCGCAAATCGCGTAAATAAATTAATATGTCTCCTAAATCGGCGCCTGACATCGTTTTAATCGGTGCAGGCATAATGAGTGCAACGCTAGGCGTACTATTGAAAGAATTACAACCGGAACTGACCATTGAGATATTCGAAAGGCTGGATATCATAGCAGGAGAAAGTTCGGATGCATGGAATAACGCAGGTACAGGACACTCTGCTTTCTGCGAACTGAACTATACTCCTGAGAAAGAAAATGGCAATATTGAGATCAATAAAGCTATCAAGATTGCGGAGTCATTCGAAGTGTCCAAGCAATTCTGGTCTTTCCTTGTACAGCAGGGTTGTATTAAATCCCCGGAGACATTTATACAGAGCGTTCCTCACATGAGCTTTGTATGGGGTGAAAACAATGTTCAATATCTGAAGAAACGCCAGCAGATGCTGGAAAGCAATAATTTATTCAAGGGCATGGAGTACTCAGACGATCCTGCCGTCCTGAAACAATGGATACCATTGGTGATGGAAGGCCGTGATGCTGCTGAGAAAGTAGCGGCTACGCGTATGGAATCCGGTACGGATATCAACTTCGGCGCCCTCACCCGTGCACTCATCAGCTATCTGAAACAACAGAATGGTGTACAGGTACATCTGAAACACGAGGTACGTGACCTGGAGCAGGAAGAAGATGGCAGATGGTATCTGAAAGTGAAGAACCTGGAAACAGGTAAGAAAAGAACGCTGCATACAAGATTTGTATTTATAGGCGCTGGTGGCGGCTCTCTGCCGTTGCTGGAAAAATCAGACATTCCTGAAGGTAAAGGCTTCGGCGGCTTCCCTGTAAGCGGCCAGTGGCTGATCTGTAAAAACCCGGCTATCGTTGAAAAACATGCGGCTAAAGTTTATGGCAAGGCTTCTGTAGGTGCACCTCCAATGTCTGTACCTCACCTGGATACACGTGTGATAGATGGTAAAAAGGCCTTACTGTTCGGACCTTATGCAGGTTTCTCTACAAAGTTCCTGAAAAATGGTTCCTGGCTTGATCTGCCGAGGTCCATCAAATTCAATAACATTCGTCCGATGCTGGCTGCCGGCCTGGATAACCTTCCGCTCACCAAATACCTGATCGATCAGGTACGTCAGTCGCCGGAAGAAAGAATGGAAGCCTTACAGGCATTCCTGCCGGAAGCAAAAATGGAAGACTGGGAACTGGAAGTAGCAGGACAGCGTGTACAGGTGATCAAGAAACACCCTGAACATGTTGGTATCCTGGAATTCGGTACTGAAGTAGTGAGTGCGGCAGACGGCTCTATTGCAGCGCTGTTGGGTGCTTCTCCGGGTGCTTCCACTGCGGTATCCATTATGCTGGAATTACTGCAACGCTGTTTCCCCAACAAACTGGCTACGCCTCAATGGCAAAATAAGCTGAAACAGATGATCCCATCCTACGGGCAGAAGCTGGCGGAAAGCCCTACCCTGCTGGAACATGTGAGAAGCTGGGCAAATGCTGTACTGGAACTAAAGAAATAAGCGAATTACATACTGGTAATAAAAAAAAATAGGGGATATGGAAATATCCCCTTTTGTTTTAACCTTATCTTATTGTTTCTAAGAGACGTGTTTCAGACTGTAAGGCTTACGCCTTACAGGGTATTTTCACCAGCACTTCCACATTCTTCTCCGGTTCTGCCTGTATTTCAAAAGTGCCGTCGTGTAAGGCGGCGAAATACGACATCATATGACATACCGGCTGGTGAAATATTTCGCTATCTCCTTTCTCGGATGACTTAAAAGGAGACGAAAAGATATAATTCGCGTAAAAAGATCCCTTTATTTCAAAATATCCTGGCTCAAACCTGAATACTATCTTCGGTATCTGATGGGTTGTTGAATGCCTGTTCATCCAGAAAAAAAGATTCAGGATCAACTGCCGCATCACGGATTCGTCGATATTCGCTTCCACAGGTATTTTACTGTTCTGTAATTCAACGGCGGGAGATAGCAGATTGTTGTATGGCTCTTCACGTACCAGTTGTCCCAGAAAAAAAAGTAAGTTGGTGGTCTTCCTCTTTAGTTCAAAGGTCTTACCCAGCATATGCTGTATGATCCGGATATTCTGCAGTTGAAAATCAAGTTCTATTACCTGCGATCTGATTGATTCTGCCTGACGGGTGATCTTGTTCCCCATTGCTTTCCCGTCGTACAGTACGATTAGTTCAACACTTGAAAGTATGCTTGCTACAATAGATTTCAATTCATGAAAGATCTCTTCTATTAGCCGGCTGTCATCAAGGAAATTTTGTGCTGACACAGAACTTTTCATGTAACGCTGTTTACAGGCATCCCTGAAATTGGCTCCGGTGTACGTCTGACTACCGGAGTGTAAAAATAACACTTAAGGCGCTTTCTTTTCCATTAACATTCTTACTAATACGAGTAAAATATGATAGAGAAAATGTTAAAATGCGTTCTTATCGCCTTTGATAGTATTAAACACGGTTAAAAATATGATACGCAGATCGAGATACACTGACCAGTTTTCCATGTACCAGATGTCATGCTCGATACGTTTACGCAGATGTAATTCATCTGTGATCTCTCCACGGTAACCATTCACCTGTGCCCAACCTGTAATACCAGGTTTCAGGAAGTGACGGATCATATATTTCTGGATGATCGCAGAATATTCCTCTGTGTGTTTCAGCATGTGCGGACGTGGACCAACGATAGACATATCGCCCAGGAACACATTAAGGAACTGTGGCATCTCATCCAGGTTCGTCTTACGCAATATACGCCCTATCCTTGTAAAGCGGCGGTCATTCCTTGTAGCCTGTTTCGAATTCGCATCCTGGTTCACGTAGATGCTTCTGAACTTCAGGCAACGGAACGTCTGATTGTTACGTCCGGTACGATGTTGCACGAAGAATACCGGTCCCCTTGATTCCAGTTTCACCAGCAGCGCCAGCAATGGGATGAGCCAGCTCAGTATAAAGAGCATTACAGCGCCACTGAATAATACATCAAACATACGTTTCCTCAACCTGTTGGCGATATCATCCAATGGCTCTGCCCTCAATGATATAATAGGAATATTATCCAGGTAATCTACATATATCTGGCGGTTCACGAACATCCTGAAGTCAGGCACAAATCGAAAACGGATAAAATGACGTTCTGCCTCATGCGCCAGCGTATATAAATACGGGAACTGTTCAGGTGATAATGTTGAGTATATTTCTCTGATATTGTTTGACTGCGCATACGGGATGCAATCTTTCAGCGTACCTATTACCGGGTAATTAGAAAGCTCATGCACGTTGCTGTATTCCTCGAAATAACCCTCAAAACGTAGGTTGCTCTTACGGCCCATCAGGTTGTCTACCAGTTGTTTTGACAAATCATTATATCCAACGATCACCACCTTTCGTTCTATTTCCTTACGGTGAATGATATAATTCGTCAGCATATAAAAGAACAACCTGTCCAACAACACCACTATGATGAACATAGTCATGTAGGTGATGATAAAGATCCTGTTGAAGGCTTCTTTATTCAGGAATACGAAAACCAGCATCAGCAGCAGGTACAACATGATACTCTGCAGCAACTTTTTGACGATCCGTTCTACAGACATCTGCTGGCTCATAAAATAAATACCTGTCGTATATAAGGCAACGACCCATGCTGTATTGGATGCCATCAGGAACGTGTCCCTGTTTACACTCACCGGCACTCCATACTGCTGCAGCCAGTAAAGCGCAAAAAAGAAGAAGGCATTGAGGCAAACAAAATCCAGCACGAGGATCTGAATGCTACATATTTTAAGATAACGGTCCAACATATAAAGTGAGGTTCAATGATGTTAACTAACTACTACAGCTTCTTCAAAGCGTGACATTATTTTTCCTACAGACAGATGTGTTTCGGCATACACACGTCCGTTCCTTGCTATTTCTGAGGCATTGTCCTGCATGGCTCTGATAATGCCATCGGTAAGTGCTTGCTGATCTTCCGCATTAACCAGTACGCCCATATTATGTTTGCTTACCAGGTCGTGCAGACTTGTACCGCTATTGGCTGTGATAAGTGCCAAACCTCCTACCGCCAGGATAGTGGTAAGCTTGGATGGCATTACCAGGTCACTTGCGTTGCCTTTTTGTATCACCAGGTGTACATCGGCCATATTGAGGAAATGATTGAACTTTTCAAAAGGCTGCAGCGGAAAGAATATAACATTGTCAAGGCCTTTCGACTCCGCCTCTGCTTTTAGTTTTTCCTTATAAGGGCCAGAACCGCAGATCAGGAATTTCAGTTGCTTATCACTTTTCAGTGTTTCGGCAGTATTCAAAATTGCTTCCAGTCCCTGCTTCTCTCCTATTGCACCGGAATACAATACGATCTTGTCATTGACATTAAAGCCGTACTCTGTCTTCAGTGTAATGCGGTCTTCAATAGGATGGAATAAAGAAACGTCTACCCAGTTTGGAAAGAAGAAAATTTCCTTACCTGCTTTCTCCTGGATCTTGCGCATCATACCATCTGAAATACTGCTTACCATATCTGCATGTTTAAAGATGTAGCGCTCCAATCCGAACAGTGCTTTAATAAGTTTCGGAGAGGAGATCATCTTCAGATCACGGGCCGCTTCTATCTGCATATCCTGTATGTGATAGAGGAATTTGGCGCCTCTGAACTTCTTATACAATACGGCGAGTAATCCCAGGTGGAACGGTGGCACCACCGCTATCACCACATCAAATTTCTTACGGGGCAGCAATTGCAGTACCTTAAAAAAAGCCGATACCGCAAAAGAAAAGTCCAGCATGATACGTGTCTTACCGGATGGTTTTGCCGGTACGTATTGCGGGCAGCGATACACTGTTATCTTACCTCCCTGTCCGTTGTTCTCTATCACTTCTTTCTTATACCAATTCTTGTTCTTGTCGTATGGGGGCTGCACCTTCCACTCCGGATAGTAAGGGTAACTGGTGATGACGGTACAATCGTATCCTCCGGCTGCCAGCCATTTGATCATTTCACCATTATACTTGCCTATCCCGGTTGGTTCCGGTGAAAAATTACCTCCAATCAGTAGTATTCGC
The DNA here is from genome assembly GCF_003182155.1 of Chitinophaga sp. S165. GTDB lineage: Bacteria > Bacteroidota > Bacteroidia > Chitinophagales > Chitinophagaceae > Chitinophaga. Next base: position 445,156 of record NZ_QGTG01000005.1, on the reverse strand, counting down.
TTGGACATACCGCTATATAGATTTCTGTTTTTTTACTATCTCCATCTTTCCGATACGAAGGCCAGTGGATTGCCTTTGAATATTCCGTTTTCTGATACCGACGCCGTCACTACAGAACCTGCCGTGATGACTGTATCTGTTCCGATGGTAACACCTGGTCCGATGAATACACAGGCCCCAACCCAGCAACCATCCATCAGTGTAATAGCCCCATTACGGTAAGGCATTGAAGGGTGCCTGTAATTGTGATTACCACCACAGAGAAATGCACGCTGTGATACACATACATTGTTACCGATCACCAACGACTCGAAATTGAGCAGATAAGCTTCTTCTCCCAGCCACACATCATTACCTATTTCGAGTTTCCAGGGGAAATGAATGTTCACCCGTGGTTTGATCACTACGCCATTTCCCACTTTAGCTCCGAACAAACGTAACAGTCCTGCCTTAATGCCTGAAGGCACAGGAAAGGCCGTCAGGAAGAAGAACATCTTTACGATATACCAGCAAGCCTCCTTTAATTTACCAGCGCCGCGGTCCAGACCTTCAGAGGCATCGAAGTCTTTTAAACGGACCTGTGACAGATAAAAGTTATCCATTACTATCAGGAATTATTATAAACAAATACTACATCCTTTTTTACCAGCAAACGGTATACACATAGTCCTACATAAGCTCCCAGTGTGTTCAGCAGGATGTCATCGGCATCATACACACCGATCCTGAAGATCATTTGCAGCAGCTCTATAGAAAGACTGAAAAAGAATGCGGCGATTATTACTCTAAATTTGTTGGCAGGTGTTCCTGACAATGCATCTGTAAGAAAGCCCAAAGGCATAAACAGCACGATGTTTCCCAGAAGGTTCAGCAAAAAGAGCAGCCAGTATCTGATAGACCTGGTTCCTTCAGCGATGAAATCATAAGTACTCTTCAGTGGCATCCATCTCGGCTCGCCATAGTGCTCGCCTGCGGTCCTTGTCGGCTCCCAAAAAACGATGTACAGTAATGCTGCTAAATACACGACCAGTAAAACTATCACATCGCGTTTCTTTACTCTCAATATCATCCTTGTCTTAACCTGTTATTTCGCTTTAATTCATACATCTTGGCATCTACCAGGAAACGGTACCAGAAGCCCTGCAGGAAATGCCATACAAGTCCTGCGCCGCCGTCCAGGAAACCCAGCCTGATAAAGTACCGGTAAAGGAAGTAAATGAAAGGACGTACAAACAAGGGGATCTTGCTATATACTTTTTCCTTGATCCATCGTTTACGGGAAGACTGCTCCCCGCTTAACGATACTTCCACATTATTTGAAGATGTTGTACCCTTTTCTATATCCAGCAGATCCTTCACTTCACGTGAGGCATAGTTATTCTGTTTAGCCGTCCACCAGGTGAGATCATTCAGATTATGATCTACCATGTCATAATCGAAAGTCTCCGTTTCTCCTTTGTCCAGCACCACATGTTCATCCATGGCACGCTCTTCCAGTCTGCCGGTGCCTGTACGCCATATGCGTAGCAGACGGTGTGGATAGAAGCCGCCGCGTTTCATCCATTTCTCCATGAAGATCACACGGCGCTTGATAATAAAACCGCCTGTTTCCGGCTTTGCCAGAGGCAGTTTAGTATTGATCTCAGTTATCAGTTCATCCAACAGATACTCATCACTGTCCATGCGCATGGTCCATGTCGTAGTAATGTTGCAATTGTCCAGCGCCCAGTTGAACTGGTCAGAGTGGTTGCCTGGCCATGCTCTCTGCACAACCCTGGCGCCCAACGCAGTCGCAATTTCAACAGTACGGTCGGTAGACATACTGTCAACAATGATGATATTATCCGTTATACGTTTCAGGTTCTGAATACAACGGGTAATATGTTTTTCCTCATTATAACTGAGGATGATAACTGTTAAGGAATTAGACACCTGATTTATTTTGACTTATATAATTCGATATACTTATTCACAAGACGGCTTCTGTCGAAGTCACGCTGCATCAATGCCGGAGCTGCTGCTGACATAGCTGGTAACCTGTCTCTTTCTGCATAGGTTTGTTCCAGCACAACCTTGATATTCTCAGGGTCAATACCGGAGATCCAACCCAGTTTATTATCACTGATGTAAGTGCTTAAACCCACCATGTTGCTGATCAGCACAGGCGTGCCCATAGCAAGAGACTCTATGACGATGTTGGCAAAATTTTCATTGTAAGAGGTCAGCACCATTACATCATGATCGCGCAGCAATTTAAACTTGGCGTCACCGTATACAGGACCTACCCAGTTAATATGCGCGTCAATCCGATATTCACGCGTCAGTGCTTTCAACTGCTCCAGATAATCGTCTTTATGCGGACCGGCGATGGTCAGTTCGTACGGGAATGTAACCATACTCAGTCCCTTGAACAACAACTCCAATCCTTTCTTAGGATCGATGCGGCTCAGAAAAACAAACCTGATCTTTTGCTGCACAGTTTTGGGCGTTATCTGTCCACCCGGTACAGTTACAAAGTTGAAGATCTCTGCCACATCGGAAGCAGGATAGATCTTCTTTATCTCGTGTACTTCTGCAAGAGAAGTAGCGTGAAATTTTACTTTAGATAATAGCGGGTCACCAACCACTTTCTGAATGATCTTCTTCTGGAAATTGTGATTGGTTTCCATGATATAGTCACTCAGCATTCCCCTGGGAGAAACTACTGGACGCACTCTTCTTACATAACATACCAACAGGGTAAAGATGCTTACAAGATTCCACCAGGAGTGGATATGTACGGCATCATACTTTTTGATGTTCCTGTATAGATAGCTGATCAATCCGGGGGAAAAATGCGTATGGTCTTTTGTTAAACGCTTAAAGTAGAGTGTATCCACTCCATCCACCTGTTGTACAACACCATGCGGTACGTTCAACTCTTCTTTACCGTTGGCTGTTGTAGTTACTACCGTCACCTTATGTCCTTCCGCCACCAATTGCTCGCACAGTGCAGAACTTGAATAGATAGGACCGCCATACACGTAAGCAGGTTTATAAGATGGGATTACATGAAGGATGTTCATCTGTTACTTTCTTTTAACAATTTGTCTGTTTGTGTTACAATACTTACTAATAGACGAATCCATCTACCCTGTTAAAGTATTTTGCGTCCTTGTCAATATCACTCACTGTTTTGGCAGGAACGCCGGCATATAATTTCCATTCTTCATAGAACGGTTTATTCAGTAAAGACTTTGCACCGAGTACGGAGTAGCTAGGCAGTACTGCGCCGCCGAGCAGCACTACGTTCGTACCTACAAAAGTGTATTCACCGATCACAATAGGTGCGCTGTCCTGGCGATTCTCGTACACATTGATGGAGTGTGTAAGCAATTGCGACTGATACCCGGCAATCGTGGTGAACTTTCCTATCGTGATAGCATTTGTACAGTCTATATGATGATTCTTGGTGATAGCCGCCCATTCTCCCATGATCAGTTCAGCTTTGCGTTCAGGTTGATGACGGAAGTGTTTGGAATTCGTATTGGTAGCAAATCCTGTTACCCAGTTGCTCCTGCCTATTTTAGCATGTTCACTCATCTGCATGAGGTCAAGGTTCACAGCAACGGTAAAGTGGTCAATACGACTGTTCTTTTCCATGACCAGCTTACCGGGGAATACCCACGCCAGTCCGATACGTGCTGTGGGATGAATTTTATATTTAAACCAGCTTTGCAATGCCAGGCGCTTCAAACGCCAGGGTAGACATACAGTAATCAGTTTAAGGATCATCTGCTGATATATTAGTTCTTTGAATACATGGATAAATACGCCTTAATCATGATATCAGGAGAGAAACGTTTTACATTGACTAAACCCTGGTTAATTATTGCGTCTTTGTTTGTTTTGTCAGATAACTTCAGGAACTCGGCTGCGAATGCCTCCGGCTGATGCGGATCAGCGTGTAATCCGGCTCCTCCGCTCACTTCAGGCATCGGCTCGATATTGCTGGCAACAACAGCTGCACCACAGGCCTGCGCTTCGATCACCGGCCAGCCGAATCCCTCCGAGAAAGACGGGAAAATAAAAGCGTAACAGTTGCTATATAACGCCCGTAGTGTAGCATGTGGTGGTTTCTTTACTGATACCACTCTGTCCTGCAATCCCAGCGTCACCGCATGTGCATGTAATGATTCTTCAATTTCATTACCGGCATAACAGATCTTCCCTTTATATTTATCGCCCAGCGCATGCACCATGTCCAGCAACATCTTCCTGTTCTTGCGCTGTAATTTGGAACCGATATGCAATATATAAGGCTCGTTGGAGCTCAGACCTGTATCTTTCAATAATGTATCACCCTCTGCCTTTGCCACCGGATAAAAATCTCCGTTAAAGCCATTGTGAATAACCTTCCAGTTAGATTCATCCTTTCCTTTTCCTCTAGCCAGCTCTTTCAATTGGTTCAGAGTAAGATGAGATACACAGGCGATCTTCTTTGCACTGATCAGGTTAGAAAGTATCCACTCCTGCATCACCTTGCCAAAAGAAGAAGCAGGGCAATAAGCATCTGCATGTCCTCTTGCACCTCTGATCGCTAAAACATCATGACAGGTGATGATAGTACGTTGCCTGGGCAGGTGTTTAAGATAAAAGGCATTGGAGTGATCACAGATATGATACTGTGTATCTTTTGCCTTAAAAGCATTTTTAAAACGAAGTACTAAAGGAAATAATACCCACTTGTCCAGATACCCGAACCACTTGCCGATCCCGCCAGAAGTAGCGCTGAAGAAAGATCCGAAGAAAACGGTCGGTTTCCAGATCTCTGTGGTATGTCCCTCCTTCTGTAAACCACTTTCCAGCATGCGGCAAAAACGCTCCATACTTTCCTGCCTGTCCTTCTTATAATTTCCTATTAAAACAATTCGCATAATATTGTCTGATATTTTCTACTATACTGTTGCCAGCTTTTCCCGCCTGAACACTTTTTTAAAATCAGGCAGAGAGCCCATAAAAAGTGCACGCCCTATTGCGAAACTATTCAACAGGTAGTACCCTCCCATTGACAGGACCAACGCTATGAAGAACCGCGCAAAGGGATTTACGATATGCAAATGCTCCAGTGCTATGAACTGTATCGGCTGATGCAGGTACATAACGACCATAGATGCTATGCCGAATTCATTGAATGGTTTGCTGACCAGCGGATATTTTGATATGATTTTTACTAACTCTATCAGGCTTAAAATAATCACGAGGCTGGACGCCAACGTAACAAAAGGGATACCATATTCGCCATTCTTCATACCATATGTATTGGCGGGATAGTAATAAGTGAACGTGACCACCACTGCCAGCAGCACAAAAATCATCCACTTGTACTTACCGGGATCGCCCTGCACACCTTTGTACAGATAGCCGAGGTAGAAGATCGGTAATGCCGCAAATACAACATCCGCGTTCCAGGGTAATCCAAAAGAAGGTAAGAATTTGTTAATCGCATAACTGATCACCAGGCTTACGAGCATCAACAAACCAATGATCTTTTTACTCACTTTGTTCACCAGGAAATTCATGACCTGTTGTACGAGGAAGAAACAGGTTACATACCAGAACACAGCTGCCCATCCTATCAGGTAACGGCCTCCCAGAAAAGGCCTTACAATACCTTTTGCAATAGTTTCCTTCCCTGTAAAGATCTCCCGCATCTCGTATGGCACGTAGACCAGACAAAGGAAAGCTACATAAGGTACAAGTAAGTGAAATGCCTTTTTTGTCAGGTATTCTTTCCAGTCGGCAGAAGGCTTAAACAAAAAACCACCTATGAAAATGAATAATGGCATATGAAAGAGGAACAGGTATCTCACAGCGGTTTCAGGAAATATATGTCCTGCTACTACTGTCAAAATACCGATACCCTTTAATGTATCGATCCATCCTATCCTGGACGAGGTATTCAATGTATTACTCATGTTGCAAGGTATCATAGAAGCAGGTTAGCCGCCTGCTACTCCCGGGGTTGGCATGGTGTTTCATCAGGTACCCGGTTTTGTTATGGTTTATATGCTGATATGACTAATGCTATCTGATCTGCATGGCATATTCCTCAGACACCTCTTCTTCTTCCTCTTCATCATCACGGAGTGACGCCATCATAAGGCCGCCTACCAGGGTTGCAAATCCGAGTGAAGTAGGCTGTGACCATCCCCCTTGTGCTACAAGCATTAATCCATTACTTAGCATCAGCCAGGGAAGTACATCGCCTGTACGTAGCTTCCTAAACGAGTCGAACGCCAGACTGATAGCCAGTCCTATACGGATAAACACCAGTCCTAACCCCAGAACAGGGCCAAGTTCCCCTACTGCACGGCCCCACTCTCCTTCCGTTATCTGGAAAGAAATTCCTCCTGTCATCAGCACTGCACCTACGTTCGTGCCCATGCCTATTCCAAATCCCCACAATGGCATATTGGACGATGACGATAAGGCGCTCGCCATACCTCCCAGGTAACGGTCAAGCAACACTCCCTCCAATCCTCCTTCATTTTCATTGGCACTTTCGAAACGGGCTGTAAACGCATCAATGGCGGGGCCGACCACACTTGTCTGACTGAGAACGGCTACCAGTAGTACCAGGCCGATCACCGCCCCGAACATCCTACCCGCTAATTTAGGATTGCTGGAACCTGCATAGAGACAGAATACCAGCGTAATAATGATCTGAAAAAGCAATGCACGGCTGATAGAAAGCGGTATGGACATCATCAGTGCTCCTGTAGCAGCGATCAATATCCAACGGTTGATCTTTTCGGCGCCCAGCCAGAAATAAAAAATGAATGGTGCTGCAAAACCAAAGAATAATGTAGTACCGTTCGTAAAGGAAAAAGTTGCCGGAGGACGGAAGAAACCCATCGCACCACTAAACCCTGCACCGGTTTCACTATCACCTACACCTTTGTTCACCCAGGCAGTTTGCGGACTATAAAACTGTAATGCGATCAGCACTAACATGGGTATCGCGATCATCACAGTGGCCTTCCCCATCTGCACTACATCTTTCCGCGTAAAGATGCTCCTTATTACAAACATCATCGGAAAGTGTATCAGCAGGATGCGCGCGCCATATAACGCTACAAACGGATTACCATGCCCTAATGTGAGTGCGAAAACAAATCCCAACACTCCGATGATCGTCATTAGCGTGAGTGAATATGCGGGAATAAGTATCTTTCGTTGTAAACAAACAATGATCAGCCACAATGCCACAGGATCACGTACGATCAGCAGCGGCGTAGCCAATTGCGGTAATACCCAGCGACGCAATGCTCCTTCTAACAGCAACAACAGGAAGTATGCCCATACTCCCTGTTTCAGCCGTAGCATCAACTTCTGTGAGTTGAATGCGGTAAGCTGCTGATAACGTAACGCTGCTGCTTCAGCGATACGTTCTGCCGACGGATGATTACTCCTGGGATATTGATTCATAATTTCCTGAAACATTTATAACAGGTGAACATGATTACTGTCACCGGTAAATAAAACACATATATCTATCAACATAAACGAGTATGGCGTTTAAGCGCATCATCAACAACACAAATTATGCGTTTCTGATCGCTGTCGCCAATTCCTGTCCATAAACCTGCCATGGTCTGCTACGGGCCTTTTCCATTGCTGCCAATCCAGCTGCCGGTATGTTATCCGGCTGGTTCAGCAATGCTGCTATTGCATTGTATAAAGCGTCCGTCGACCCGGCTTCTGTCAGCCAGCCGTTCTTTCCATTCGTTATAAGGTCAGGGCCTGCCGTACGGTCTGTCGTGATCACCGGCGTACCTTGCGACATTGCTTCTGTGATCACCAGTCCGAACCCTTCAAACAATGACGGGAACAACAGTACATCGTGCGCTCTCATTGTTTTGAGGATCTCTGCATGCGGCATGCTGGGTATCCAGCGGTGCTTAGCCAGTGCGGCATCCAACGCAGGGCACTCCGCTGTTACTTTTTTTCCTACTACTGTCAGCGTTACTGCATTACCTAACCGCTCTACCGCAGCAAAAAGATCTGCAATGCCTTTACGCTGAGACAGTCCGCCTACGAATAATAATCTCAGCGGACGTCCTGTTATCTTTTCATATTCCCTGTTGCTGGTAACAGCGGGGAAACCATAAGGTATCACATCCACCGGGGCCAGTTTACCGGGATAATCGTTCAATGTCTTTGCCGTAAAACTGCTGGCCACAAAGATGCGGTTCGCCAGTTTCAGCTCTTCATCCTTTCTGTCCAGTTTCGCCTGTGAAGCCGTCAATCCCACCAGTGTGTTCTTCCACTCCGGCCAGCGCTCTCTTTCAAGCCCCAGTAAGTGTCTTGATGTACGCCAGTAACCTATCGGCAGGTCGTACAGGCATTTCAGCCCCAGGCGGGATGCTTCGCGGAAAGTGAACATAGCACCGTCTTCATAAGCATATACTGCATTTATCTGACGTGCTACTTTCTCCAGGCGGTTCGTGAGACGTCTGTCCATGTTATGATACACAGCGTCTACAGAGAACATACCTTTCTCATGCCTGATCAGGTTTTTCAATCCAGCTTTAGCTGCCACCAGACGTCCCAGTTCATACCAGGGCCAGGTTCTGGTAAAAGGCTGCAATCGCGCTTCAAAAGCACGACGCCTGATCTCAGACAAAGGCCCTAATCCGCCGAGGCGGTCCAGCGTACTTCCCGGAAAGGAAGCGATCGCTGTATGAAACTCGGACAGGATATCGGCATCTGCCAGCCCTGCTACTGCAGCCCTGACATTTGCATTGCCTGTAGGATGAGATATGATGACCATCTTAGTTTTGCTTATGTAATCCAAGTATATCGCCCCATGCAGAACGTAATGCTGCTGCAGAAAATCTGCTGGCATACAGTTCTTTCTGGGCCGTCTTTGTAACCAGGCCGCTCCTGATATCTTTTGCAAACGCCAGGACAGCTGCTTTTGCCTCTTCGTAAGAAGAAGTGGCAGGTATCACACGCGTTGCCTGCGGGTCACAGGCGATGTCAGGAATACCTCCTTTGTCGGTCGACAACCACGGCAGCCCTGCGCTCATTGCCTCCAGCAGGCTGACAGGCAGCCCTTCCGGATGTGTTGACAATAACAGGTATGCATCCAGTTGTGCGATCGCGGACTTCAATCCGTCTTCACCCGCAAAAGGACCATGAAAACGAACGTTAGGATAACGGTCAAAAGATCCCGCAGGATATTGTTTGCCTTCACCCCAGAGATGGAACTCCACGTCTTTCAGGTCAGCATCTTCACTCATACGGCAGATCAGGTCTATCCCTTTTTCAGGGATCAACCTGCCATAATAACCAAACCTCAGTTTACCTGCCGGTCCTTCACTGAAAGCCACTTCAACATTCCTTGAAAAAACAGGCACAACATCTATCTGACGGTTCAGTACCACTTTCATATCGCCTGCATTCCTGTAGGAACAGGCAATGATGGTATTTGCCGCCTGTAATGTCTTCCTGTATTTTGGCCCCCAGGTGGATTGGTCTTTGGCGTCTCCCGAAGTATGGTGGTGATGCACCCACTTATTGTAGACAGGCAGCATACGAGATAATAACCAGATGCTTTCACCCTGCCCATTCGTGTATACGGCGTCATATTTACCGGAGCTGCGCAGCTTAATGCCTAATTGCAGCATCCATAACAATCGCTTGTAGGAACGTCCATGCTTGCCGAAATAAATCCACCGGCATGTACGTTTGTAAAACGCTTCTATTTCCGGCGTCGTAGCCGCATTCAACACGACAAGGTCTATTTCTGCACCTGTCAATGCCATCTGCCGGCAAAACTCCTGCAGATGACTTTCTATACCACCTGTTTCCATTAACTGGGTGGTATAGACCAGTATCCGTTTTTTATCAGAAGCCTGCGCCATATACTCGTTCGATCTTATCCTTTGCAAATCCCACACGGTAAGAAGATACTACGCCCATGCGATACAGTTTTGCCATGATCGCAGCCTTTGCCCTGATCAGACGGTATTTTAATTTACCGGACACCTGTACAGCATTGGCACCTTCTTTTAGTGAATCGGCCACCAGTTCCAACAGGAACTGCTTCCTCTTTTCCAGCATCTCCGTTTTAACAGGAGATGTGTTCAGGTCTTTCCTTTCCAGGATCTCTTTATAGGAAATAATATCAATGAACTCCCCTACTGTTGCCAGACGTGGATCAGATGGATTCGGATGGATCAGTTTCACATTTGCTCCCATACCGAGACCTGGCAGTGCACAGTGGATCTTAGTGGTCAATACCAGGGATGCCTTACAATACCTGGCCAGCAGATCGTCCATGTGTTTTTCGGACGCCTTTGCATAAGACTCAAGATCACCGGATGTATCTGGTGGATCGTGAGAGACCCTTACCGGCTTTTTGCCCAGCAATGTTTCCAGTTTGTTGAATACAGCATCAGGCACCGGATGGTCTACGTTATCTACCAATAGTACTTCTCCTTCAGGATTGTGCGTAACAGGACCACGAGGTTTTGCCGTAATGGTCAGGCAGCTGGAATAATAGGCGGGAATGCCCCAGCCCAGCAGCAGGCGTAACGTTTTAGTATCACGGCAACCGATAGGTGCATGTTTCTTAAAATGCTCCCTTACGCCTGCATCTGCCAGCAAGGCAGAATTGGCGATATGCACAGCGGCATATACAGGAGTGATATTATCCGGAGCAGGAAACTTCTTAAAGGAGTGCATGTACCAGCCATTGGCTATCAGCAATCCTTTTTCATTACTTGCCAGATCAGCATGCGCCTCTCTGTCGGCTACCTTAGAGCCTTCAGGTAACAGGTCTTTGGCGACCATTCCCTGAAGTACATCTCCGATATTATTCCGAAGTAATCCTTCTACCTGATAGTAATAATTCATATAGTATCCTTGTTAAATTTCTGTTGGTAATGTTGAGTTATTCGTCCTTCGGATCTTGATCAGTGTATAGGTAATATTCATGATCACCTGTATTAGCTGTATCAGGATATTCATTGTCAGTACGCCGCTCAGGGTAGATACATCGATCAATGTAACACCTAAAACTATAGAAGCAATACTAACAGGAATTGAAATAATTGGATTGATCGCCCAGCTTCTGCTGGTAAAGAGAGAAAAGGTAAACGCAGAGGTAATACCGAGACAACTGATAAAGCTTCTCAATACTATTTCTTTTGTCAGCCCTGCATAATTGGGCCCTAGTACCATCAGGATCTGTGAAGAGAATAACCAGACAGTCAGGACGATACAGACACTCATTGCCAGCAGTCCCGCCTGGATCTGTAAGAAACGCCGCAATAACAGACCTGAGTTATTCGGCAACCGGGAAAACCTCGGTAAGATAAGGGTACTGAATAATATCGTAATAAAGCTAAGCGCTGTTGATAACCTGTCCAGTGCGCCCATTTGAGCAACTCCTCTTGTTGTTCCGAAGATGGAGATCAGCCAGATAGTGATCTGTCCCGAAAGACAGGTATAGATCCCCATCGGCAACAGCCGCTTCACCATCTTCATGATATCCTTCCGGATCTGCGGGTCTGGCTTCTGATGCCAGTCAGCATAACCGGATGAGATCTTCCTTAGATTAAAGTTTCCCCATATCTGCGGAAGACCTGCCGCCAGGATGGCGACAAATGCCCATGGGAAAATGAAAATAGTCAATGAAAGTAACACCAGCCTGCCAACATTGAGCACAACTGCATTCTTTTGCAGCGGCGCAATATCCTGTCTCAGTTTAGGCGCTATCTGCAGTAAAGTACCCGACAACGCCATGAAGAAAGATGGAATGAGCGAGAGAATGATCAGCACGGACATCAGCCAGCTGGCATTGTGATGCCGCATCAGGTACAGCAGCACCGGTACGGATACCAGCAAACTACCCACGGCGAACTTTCTTCTCAGATCCATCCCTGTGGCCATGACAGTACCTAATTTAACACGGTCCTGCCACACCTTCCCACCCTGGGACATTACTCCGGTAGAGATCCCTCCATCGGCCAGTACGGTCATGGTACCCAGCATTGTATTGCCCAAGGTATACAACGCGTACTCTTCAGGTTCCAGCAGCCGTATCACAAGGATCCCGCACACCAGACTGATAGCCTGCACCAACACCTGGGCGAAACCGGTCATTGTAACCAGTTTTACCCATTCTAAAGTTTTGGTGTATTTCGGATTGCTAAATAACTGATTAAACACTTTTACTCGCATAACGCATTTCGGCAAAAGCAAGCCCTTATCCTGCCAGTTGTTCCCACTGTGTTTTACTGTCCTTTCTAAATAACTCTACGTCGCAGGTTACCATTTCACTTACCAGTTCCTGCAGATCGTATTTTGGTTCCCAGCCTAATTTAGTCTTTGATTTTGTAGGATCGCCGATCAACAGTTCTACTTCCGTAGGACGGAAATAAGCAGGATCTACAGCTAATACCTGTTTGCCGATAGGCAGAATATATTCTTTATTGCGGCAAGCACTAACGTATGCAACTTCATCTACGCCAGTGCCTTCGAATTTCAGTTCTATACCCAGTTCATTGAACGCCATACGTACGAACTCACGTACTGGTGTAGTGACTCCTGTAGCAATTACGTAGTCGTCCGGTGTATCCTGTTGCAGGATCCTCCACATAGCCTCAACATAATCTTTCGCATGTCCCCAGTCACGGCGGGCATCCAGATTACCGAGGTACAGTTTATCCTGCAAACCCAGCGCTATAGCAGCTACTGCACGGGTGATCTTACGGGTTACGAAAGTCTCACCACGCAGCGGGCTTTCATGGTTGAACAGGATACCATTGCAGGCAAACATACCATATGCTTCCCTGTAGTTCACTGTGATCCAGTATGCGTACAATTTTGCAACAGCGTATGGGCTACGCGGATAGAAAGGTGTAGTTTCTTTCTGCGGAACTTCCTGTACCAAACCATACAGCTCTGAAGTACTTGCCTGGTATACCCTTGTCTTTTTTTCCAGCTTTAAAATACGCAGCGCTTCCAGTATACGCAGTGTGCCTATACCATCCGCGTTAGCGGTATATTCCGGTGTATCAAAACTCACCTTCACATGGCTCATCGCCGCGAGGTTATAGATCTCGTCTGGTTGTGTTTCCTGGATGATACGGATCAGGTTAGTACTATCGGTCATATCGCCGTAATGCAATCTGAAACGTACATTTTCGCTGTGAGGGTCTTGATAAAGGTGATCGATCCTGTCAGTGTTCAGCAGTGATGCACGGCGTTTTACACCATGTACCATATACCCCTTTTCGAGCAGCAGTTCTGCCAGGTAAGCACCGTCCTGTCCATTTACACCGGTAATTAAAGCAACTTTCATACAAAATGATTTTATTAAGATAATTGGGGAATATGATTAACTTCCGGAGAGCACGTTCAATGCCGGTTGAGCTATACCTATGCTGTAACAGGTGAAACCGTTTTTCTCGAGATATGCGTTATCGTATATATTCCTGCCGTCAAATACAACAGCACCTTTCAATAATTGTTTTACACGTACCCAGTCTGGCAAACGGAACTCGTTCCATTCTGTTACCAGCAGTACAGCGTCTGCGCCTTCAGCAGCCGCATACATGTCGTTACACCACTTAACGGTATCGCCCAGTGTTTTCTTCGCTTCATGCATGGCTACAGGATCGAATACCTGTACATTTGCGCCGGCGTTCAGTAAAGATTCTATGACTACCAGACTGGATGCTTCACGCATGTCGTCAGTAGCCGGTTTAAAGGAAAGTCCCCATACTGCGAAGGTTTTGCCTTTCAGCATACCATCGAAATGTTTGTTGATCTTGCCGAACAATACTTTCTTCTGATCATCGTTCACTGCCTCAACAGCTTCCAGGATACGTAATCCGTGTCCGTATTCCTTACCTGTCTGCACCAGGGCTTTTACATCTTTAGGGAAGCAGGAGCCGCCATACCCGATACCCGGGTAAATGAAGCTGTTACCTATCCTGCCGTCACTACCAATGCCTTTACGTACTTTATTTACGTCAGCACCTACCAGTTCACACAGGTTAGCAATATCGTTGATGAAGGAGATCTTGGTGGCCAGCATAGCGTTTGCAGCATACTTGGTCATTTCTGCAGAAGCGATATCCATGAAAATGATCGGGTGACCGTTCAGCAGGAATGGATGATACAAACGTTCCAGCATTTCTTTTGCCCTGTCTGTATTTACACCCACCACAATACGGTCAGGTTTCAGGAAGTCCTGTACAGCAGCGCCTTCTTTCAGGAACTCAGGATTTGATGCAACATCATAGTCGATCAGTGCGTTCCTGTTCAGCATTGCTTCTTTGATTGCCCTGTTCACTTTCACAGCGGTACCAACAGGTACAGTGCTCTTTGTTACCACTACCAGGTAATCGGTCATATTAGTACCGATCTCTTTCGCAACCTGCAATACATATTGCAGATCAGCACTGCCATCTTCACCCGGAGGCGTACCTACCGCAATGAAAGCGATATCTGCACCTGGGATCACTTCCGCCAGGTTAGTGCTGAAAGAGAGACGGCCGTTGTTGAAGTTGCGGGTAACGATCTCTTCGAGACCCGGCTCATAAATAGGTAAAATACCCTTTTTAAGATTATTGATCTTTTCAGCATTAACATCCACACATACTACCTGGGTGCCTACTTCTGCGAGACAGGCGCCGGTAACCAGCCCTACATATCCTGTTCCAATTACAATTGCTTTCATTTGATGATATTGAGACGCTGTTAATATTCTTATTTACAATGCAACCATGTGCCTTTTATGAAGGAAATCGGCATAAGCCTGTACCAGTCCTTCTTTCAGTTCTACACTGTGTTTCCATCCCAGCTTATGCAGTTTTGATACGTCCATCAGCTTCCTGGGCGTACCGTCAGGTTTCGAAGCATCAAAAACGATATCACCTTCGTAACACACTACTTCTTTCACTGTCTCTGCCAGTTCGCGTATACTCAGGTCTTCACCTGTACCGATGTTCACCAGCTCTTTCTCATCGTAATGCAGCATAAGATAAACACAGGCAGCTGCAAGGTCGTCTGCAAACAGGAACTCACGTTTTGGTGTACCACTACCCCACACTGTAACATTGGGCGCTCCGTTTTCTTTTGCTTCATGGAAGCGACGGATCAAAGCCGGCAGTACGTGTGAATTTTCAGGATGATAGTTATCGCCGATACCATACAGGTTAGTCGGCATAACACTGATATAGTTACAACCATACTGGTCGCGGTATGCTTCACATAATTTGATACCAGCTATTTTAGCAATAGCATAAGGCTCGTTGGTAGGTTCAAGCGGCCCTGTTAACAGGCTGCTTTCCTGTAATGGCTGGGGCGCCATCTTTGGATAGATACAGGAACTACCCAGGAACATCAGCTTTTTAACACCATGCTTCCAGGCAGCATGAATGATGTTGGTTTCCATCATGAGATTATCGTACAGGAACTCTGCACGATAAGTATTGTTAGCATGAATGCCGCCTACTTTTGCTGCAGCCAGGAACACATAATCCGGCTTCTCTCTGGCAAAAAATTCATTTACATCTGCCTGCGAGCGCAGGTCCAGTTCTGCGGAGCTTCTTGTCAGCAGATTCTCATATCCAAGCGTTGTCAGTCTTCTGCTGATTGCACCGCCTACCATTCCGCGGTGACCAGCTATATAGATCTTATCTTTAAGTTGCATAAGGTTGAATCTTTTTTTATAGCAATTCCGGTCTGTTTTCCTTTACCCACTGATGCAGTTGTTTTACTTCCTGTCCTTTTCCTTTCTGGAGGATCAGCAGTACTTCAGGAGTATTGACCACCACTACATTTTCCACACCTACTAATGCTACGAGTTTATCTTTTCCTATTACCATGCTGTTTACAGGATCGCTCTCTATAAATACTGCCTGGTGATTGCTGTAACGGTAATGGCTTGCAAGGGCTTCAGCCAGGGCTTCATAGCCGCCTACATCGCTCCATTGCATAGCGCTTGGTACTACCTTTACAATATTACTTTTCTCCAGTACAGCATAGTCTATACTGTCTGAAGGAATGGCTTCCATTGCTGCCAGGGGAATAGATCCGGTCTCTTTCCAGATGGCCGCAGCTTCAGCAGCTGCTGCATAGATCTCCGGTGCATATTGCAGCAATTGCTGCAGTAATACGCCGGCTTTACCGCAGAAGATGCCACTGTTCCATAAGTAGTCGCCGCTTTTCAGCATTGCCTCGGCCGTAACAGCATTTGGCTTTTCGGTAAAGCGCACTACATCAAAACCGGAATACTGGATATAACCATATCCTGTTTCCGGGTATGCAGGTTGCAGTCCAATAGTTACCAGATGGCCTTCGGCAGCCAGTTCGCCTGCTTTCTTTATTGTTTCAGCATACAGGTCCGGCGTACCAATAAGGTGATCTGCCGGAGTGATAAGCAGTATAGTTTCAGGTGTTGCAGAAAATGCCGCCAATGCTATTGCAGCAGCGGTATTACGTCCCACCGGCTCTGCCATCATCTGTACATGCTGAGCACCTGCTTCACCGAGTTGTTTTGCCACCATTTCAGACTGCTGTTCATTTACCACAGCCATTACCTTGTCACAAAAAATGCTGTTACGCACCCATGTGAGCTGTAGTAAACTCTGCCCGTCAAATAACGGCAGCAGTTGTTTTGGTGTCTGTTTATTTGATAAAGGCCAGAGACGGGTCCCTGACCCTCCACATAATAATATGTGTAGCATAGTGTTCAGCGTTAATATTTTAAATAGGATTTCCAACGCCTGCTGTCGCGGCGCCGGCATACTCTTTTTTGTTGTTGCCCAGCACCATCAGATCACTGGTTTTCACAGTGGCGATCAGCGAGAAGCCCATGCTGTACAATACCGCTTTAACAGTATTCTTGCCAGCTTCCACTACCCGTCCATGCTGATGCATCAGCGGACCTGCAGTGATACGGATCAGATCATCCTCGTGGATCGGGAATCTTTCAACTTCCACATCCTGGTATTCACGCAGGAAGCGTTTGATCAGATCAACTTCATGATCAGGAATGCTGGCAGGTTTACCCAGCCAGTAAACGAAGTTTACGATACCACTCGTTTCACGTACAAGTGTTTTCTTGTCTTCAGGAATACGCACGAATACATACGACTTAAAAAGAGGTTCTTCAACGATCTTCTTTCTGTCGCTCCACTGATGCGTTACTCTATTCAGTGGACAATATGTTTCGATCTGCTTACGAACAAGTGCATCCGCCACTTTTTTCTCCCATCTGGGCTTAGTATAGACTGCATACCAGGTGTGTGTCTTCTGTTCCATTTCAGAGGGTTTTGAAGTTAATACATGACTAGATTATCAGATAAGGTGGAAATCATAAAGGCGGGAAAAGAGGAGGTAAAAAATTGGCATAGCTTCGCCTCCTCAGTCACATGAGTAGTTTTCACAGTGATAGTTTTCAATGAGTTGCATCTATGACGCAACTCATTTTGTTATTTGAAAATTTTTGTAAAACGTCCCTTCTTGACAGCCCCATTTTTATGGTCATCCGTATACCCATATCCGTAACCCTGCCCGTTACCATAGCCATAGCCTCCGCCATAAGCATATCCGTAACCTGGCAGCCCACGCATTTTCAGGCCATTGAATACGATATTCAACTTGCCGAGATCCCCCTGTTCGTACAGGTCTTCTATCAATTTCAGATTAAACTTCGGTGTTCTGTCATGACGTACTACGTACAGCGTTGCATCAGCAAACGGCGCCAGCAAACGCGCGTCAGTAACAGGACCTACCGGAGCTGTGTCTATAATGACATAGTCAAAAGAAGCTCTTAAAGTGGCCAGCAGGTGTTCAAGCCTGCCATTCAAAATCAATTCGGTTGGATTTGGCGGTATCACGCCTGCAGAAAGCAGGTACATGTACTCGTTATTTTCTATAGGCTGTTTAAGAATATCATTCAGTGATGAATGGCCTACCAGGTAATTACTGATACCCGGATGATGCGGCACATTCAGGATCTTACTTACTTTCGGTTTACGGAGGTCAAACTCCAGCAACACTACTTTCTTCTTGGTCAGTGAAAGGCTCAATGCAAGATTCACTGCAATAAAACTCTTTCCTTCACCAGAGATGGAAGATGTTACCAGGATCGTTTTATTATCTCCATTAATACCGATATAAGATAAGGTAGTACGGAGGGCTCTGAACTGTTCTGCAACAGGTGTACGCCTTCCTTCTGCGATGGCGATGCCGCCGCTCTTGTCGAACATGATCTCGGCAATGATCGGTGCAGATGTACCTTTTTCAATATCTGACCTGAACATTACTTTGTTGTTCATCATATCTTTCGCTGCAATGAACCCCGCAACAATCGCAAGACCAAAGATGATCGCCATTGCCATCACCATAGATTTCTTCGGGCTGAATGGCAGACTGTCTGCTTCAGCAAGATCAATGATACGGCTGTCAGAGATCGCCGCTGCATATTGCAATGCGGTTTCTTCACGTTTCTCCAGCAGGAAAGTGTAGATGTTATTTTTAATAGCCTGTTGCCTGCTTACTTCCAGTAATGTTCTTTCTTTATTAGGCACACCTTTCAGCATTCCCATAAAGCGTGAATTCTGTGCTGCAAGCTTTGCTCTTCCTGCTTCCAGGTTAGTGCGCAAGCTTCGGATATTATCCATAATAGCCGGTCTCAGTCTCTCTTCCTGTGCAACCAGGCTTGCCAGCAATGGGCTGTTCTCTCCAGTTGTCTTACGCAGCTTTTCCTGTTGCAATTCAGTTTCCTGCAATCTTGTTAACAGTCCCAGCAACGTCTGGTCTTCGATGCCGATAGTAGCAGGTACTACGTTATCTTCATCATGTTTCTCTCTTACATATTTTTCAACAGCATTCAGTGTTGACAATTGCATATCAGCTTCGCTCAGTCTCACATCGTTATCCTGTACGGACGACAGGAACAATTTGCTCTGCTCACCAATATCAACAATGCCCTGATCTGTTTTATAACGTTCAATCTGACCTTCTACCTGGCTCAGTTCTGCAGTGATGATACGTAACCTGTCTTCCACGAATGACATTGTCTTGGACGCAGTCTGGTTCTTATCCTGGATAGATTCGGCATCGTATGTCCTCATCAGTTCATTCAATATATCTTTACCTCTCTGAGGTACTGCATCCACATATTCAAGCCTCAGTACGTTCCCTTGTTTATTGGCAGGAGCTATTTTCAACATGGCGATGATCTGCCCGGCCAAAGCTTTTTCACCTGCAATACGCATATAGAGGTGTTTATCGCGTAGGCTGGCGGGATTGAATTCCGGATTTGGCGTTATTAATATACGCCCCCATGTGGTAGTAGTCACCGTATCATTCAGCGGATAAGTTTTATCACCCAGGGTGATCTTCTGCCCCTTATAATCATATGCCAGGTCCAGGAGAGCGCCTGCCATCGGATCGATATGGTCCGGGTCGATAAAGGTGATCTGTACGGGAGCTCTTTTGTACATAGACACATCCCTGATCCGACCTCTTTCGAAGATCTCTCCATAAAGGTTGAGGTGCCGTACAACCGACTTTGCAATTGTACGGGACTTCAGTATTTCAATTTCGTTTTCTATTTTCTTTCCTGATCCCAGGGGGTCCATCATTTCGATGATAGAGCTTTCCACAGCCCGTGCATCTTCCTTGATGAGCAGTGTAGAGGACATCTTATATAGCGGGGTAGCATACCTAAGATAAACATATGCTATGGAGAAAGAAATTATTGACGCAATCACAAATAAAGGCCAGTAAGGCTGATATTTATGCCTGATCATCTCCAGGAGGCCCGTATGTTCCTCTCGTTTTGTGCGCGTATTTAATACTTTCTGTTGCATGGCTCTCAACACAAATTTGTAGGATGAATTATTGGAATAACATCAGCTTAGTTGTTCAATATCAACTTGTCCAGTACAATCACGAACAGTGAAATACTGCTCAGGATAATTGCTATTGTCTGGCGGTTGCCACTCGCATTAGCTACTCTTGCCTTAGTTGGTTCGACATATACAACGTCGTTAGACTGTACATAATAGTAAGGGGATGATAAGACATCATTGTTATTCAGATTGAGGCGTTTAACAACCTTCTGCCCATCTATTTCTCTAATTAACAGTACATTCTCTTTTTTACCATTGATAGTAATATCGCCAGCCGCACCCAAAGCCTCCATTATCGACATCCTTTCGTTATTGATGTTAACAACACCGGGCCTGCTCACTTCACCGAGTACCGTTACCCGGTAGTTCAGGAAGCGTACACTCACCACCGGATCCCTCATCAGTTTCCTGTTGTTCAACTCTTCACGCAGATATACGGTAAGTTGCTCTTTTGTCAGTCCGGCAGCTTTTACTTGTCCAAGCACCGGATACTCAATAAATCCCTGTTCACTAACTAAATAACCTGTTGCCTGGGGACCTCCTCCAGCAGCTCCGGTGGATGCAACACTTGGGGTGTTAAATACAACAGCATCCTCGGGGTTCATGCTACTCACAATAATTTGTAATACGTCATTTTTGTGAATTACCGGCTCGAAATTTCCTTGCACGGGCGCAATAACAGTATCAGATATATTGTTGAAATAAACTGATTTCTGTGTACTGACACAAGATGTAAAGAAACAGCAGATAAGGACCGGAACAACAAAGATATAACGTAAATAATCCTTCTTTAGAATCATCTTACCGTTTTGAATATTTAAAGGTTTTTCTTCCGCGCTTTCCGTAGTACAAAGCTAGTTTATAGCCGTCGTCGGCACACTACTCGTTACAGTAAAAAACGCCTGCATAACACAAACGTGCCTACTAATTAGAGTATCATCTTTCACAAAAATCGACTCATATCTTTAAACGAAAGCATCTGAAAAAAAATCCAAGAATTCGTAATTAAAAAGAAAGAATACAAACTATTTGACCAGATTTTTGAAATTAGTTCTGATTTTGTGGCAACATTAAGTTTTTGATAAATCTTCTTCAGGTGTTGGTTTACCGTGAAAACAGTTACAAAAAGCTTCTCCGCCATCTCCTTATATGAGTAACCTTCTTTTAACAAAGCAAGCAACTCATACTCTCTTTTAGTAAGCTTGTGCCGGATATCTTCAAGGGGGTCCTTGGCGATGTAATTAATAAGTAAATGAGCCGCTTTGGGAGATAGCGTGCCTCCTTCACTAACAGCGTCCATAATTGAATGATAGATCTCCATTAAACGGCTGGTCTTAATAATATAACCATTCGCTCCCTGACGGATCGATTCAATTACATAATGTTTTCCGTCATGTCCCGACAGAACAATTAGTTTAGCCTCGGGGTAAACCTTCTTCAATTCCTGCATACCCTGTATGCCTGATTCCCCCGGTAGTGAAATGTCCAGTAATATCACGTTTACTTCAGTCTCTTTAAATGGAAGGGCTCTGAATTCCTCCATTGACTTACAAGCAAATACGACCTTACACTCTTGAAAATCCTCTAGAAACTCCTTGTAATTGTTCAACTGGAAATAATTATCTTCTATAATTCCAATATTGATCATAGGGGTAAAAAGTTAGCAAGGTTCATAATTGGTTCAATAAAAAAATATGGCATATAAAAAGTACTTGATTGTGCAAAAATAGTTCCAAAAACGAGAATTTATACGGCAATTTTGCAACTCGCTGAATATGAGAACAATAAAGATGAAGGTTTGTTGGTTTACACTGTTAAGTATCCTATTATGCTAATTTATATATGATATTTCGGTTAACTTTTCTCAAATATTCACAATAAGAGTCACCACGAAGATAGAAATTCATTTTTAAATTAAATACTCACTAGATAATTATTCCTTTATTAAGTATTTTGCTTTTTAATTGGAACGGCAACATCCGGTCAGCACTCTGGGAATTCTCCACATGTTGTGTACCAGATATCGGGGAGAAATATACCGTCCAATCATTAAAAGTTAGAACAATGAACTCCACTCATATTTCAGAGAGTAACACATTACTGAGCAATGCCAGTAACGTGTTGGCAATCACTGCTCATGAATTTAAGACACCGCTAACCACCATTACATCTATCGTAGATCTGCTTTCCACTAAGCTGCTGGCAGACCACCATATGACACCATTCTATGAAAAACATCTGTCGCAGATCACTTCAGAGATCTTTTCCCTGAACAATATGCTGGACGAAATGCTGACTATCAATAACATCCTCTCCGGCAGTATTGAAACCAGGAAAGAACTACTTCATGTCGAAGAACACCTTCTTCCTTTAAAAGAACAGTTTCATTTCCTTACGGATGATGGGGACACTTTTGAGATCAATATTTCAGGTACGCCCCGTTCAATATTTGCGAGTCCCAGCCAGATCACCAGGATATTGACAAATCTGGTCGGTAATGCTTTTAAATATTCCCGTCAGCAGGCCCCCAGTGTTCACCTGAACTACGGTAACGACTCACTCGTTATTACCATTACTGATGATGGTATTGGCATACCCGCCGATGACCTGCCTCATTTATTTCAACCCTATTACAGAGGAAGTAATACAAATGGTATTGCCGGTACAGGATTAGGTCTTACTATTGTGAAAACTTTTGTAACAGCAAACGACGGAGATATTTCCGTAACCAGCGAACCGGAAAAAGGCACGGTTTTTACACTGGTCTTCAGGTATCCATGATACCCCGCCAGTAAAACATAAGCATGAACGCCAGAATTCTTTTGATTGAAGACAAAACAGGCCTTTTGGAGACACTTAAAAGCCTGCTCGAACTGCATGACTACTCAGTGATCACCGCCAGGAATGGAGAAGAAGGACTATCAATGGCTATCCAACATCTGCCCGATCTTGTGATCAGCGATATCTATATGCCCGCCATCAATGGTTATGAACTACTGGACAGATTCCGTGAACATCCACAGCTCTGTAAAATTCCCGTACTCATTACCAGTGCAAAAAAAGAAGACAATGAAATAAAAGATGCCTTGCAGAAAGGTGCGACAGGGTATCTTGTTAAACCATTCGTGTTTGCGCATCTGCATGAACAGATCAAAAAAGCGCTTGCAAAACATTAAACAATTACTTCACCAGCATCACCGTTCCCCTGTACTCTTTCGGCTCATTACCACTGGTGTTGAAAGAACATACGTATATAAATGCCTGAGATGATTGCGGCATCCCTTTCATGTAACCATCCCATCCTATCTTCGGATCATTTGTCTGGAAAACAAGGCTTCCCCATCTGTTAAATACCCTTAACTGATAATTGGTCACTGCATCATATACTTTAGGACGAAAAAGATCATTGTTACCATCACCGTTGGGACTAAATGCAGATGGCATTACCACAAGGCAGTTCTGCCATGGAGAAGTTACAACTGCCATCCCTTTTTCACCACATCCATTGGCATCTTCTATTTCGAAATGGTAATTACCTGTTTTCAGATTACGATGCAAACTATCCGGCTGCCACATATCGCCATCCATCCGGTACTTATAAGGCGGCGTGCCTCCCTCTACAACCCATCTGATACTGCCGTCACTTACCTCGCTACAGCTGCAGGGCTCTATTTTCACTTCTTTAACAAGCAGCGGCGCAGGCTCCTGTATCAACACATTGGCTGTATCAGCACATACCTGTTTATCCTTTACAATAAATACATAATTACCAGGCGTCAGATCTTTGAACTCCTGCCCTTCTTTTTCAATACCATTCACTGACAGATCATATGGTGGCAGACCTCCCGTAATGTTTAATGCTATTGCACTTTTATTATCACCGGCACAATCAGATATTGTTACATTGGTACTGGTTGTCAGGTCAGACTCTCCTACAGTAATAGACCCTTTTGACGTAACACCATCAGCAGAAGTGACCAGCACTTCATAAAGTCCGCCGGGCAGATTAGAGACTTCCGGCGTTCTGTAATTACCAGGCGTCCACTGATAAGTATAAGGAGGCGCTCCTCCTATAACCTTTACGCTTACACTGCCTGTCTCTATATTATTACATGACGCCGTGGCTGTCAGTTCTGTTTTCATGATCTGTTTGATCATTGAAAGATTATCCATGAACACCACTACTCCAACGCCGAGATTACACTTGTCTTCCGAATAGGCATAAAAAGAAATGAACTTATGTGCAGCGCGTGGTTTGAATTCGGCTGTCCACCTGTGCCATGTGGTGTCTGTAAAACTGCCGGACATCCACAACAACTCAGACGTATCGCCTGGTGTGTCGCCTCCGAAAATAGCCAGGTTGCCATAACAATGTTCATGACTATAAATGCGGCTGAAGGCAAGATCTAAAGAGAGTGTATATATCAGTCCTTTCTGTAGTGGTGTAGCCAGTTCCTGCTCTATGCCTTCGGTGTAATTGTGTCCTGCCTGTAAACCTACATATGTCTTCCCTGCTTTGGCTGTTTTGCGGAAACCGTAAACGCCCGGCAATATATCAGGTGTATTGACTGCTACACGCCATTCCGGCGGAGCAACCTTTATTCCAGGTTTACCTTCAAGTGAAGAATTCCGTAAAGTAACATGCTGCGCAAATGCCTTATTATTCACAAAACAACAGAACAGCAAAAGCAGTAATAATACACATATCCTCATAGCAGCATATGTGAGATAACAACATGGTTTTCCCATTAGCCGTATGTGGACGGCCTGGATGGTTTTAATCATAGGAAATCAGTTAGGTCAATCGGTCAATAAATCATTCATTTGTTTTTTGCGATCAACATGCAAATGGATTCTGGTTACAGATAAACATTGTGTCTGATTTAATTCACAGGTATGGTGAGGAGGACATCGGGAATTCCCCCGTTGATTAAATTGCTTTATGCTTGCTTATTGCATTTCCAGTCGAATAAAGATACAATATGTTTTTCATTAATATAACGCTATCTAGAGATTTTTATTACATTTAGTAAATTAATACTCAATATAGTAGCGCACTCTGCTGCAAGAATAAAGGCATAGAAAATCTATGCCTTTATTGTGTACAGATGACTTGTTCGTACATGTCTAAACTACTCTTTTATGGAACAAGCAAATCATAGTTTAACCCATTGTCATCTGATCTTAACTGTTGCGCCTTTTTGGTTCGCGCTTGTTATTATCTTTCTCTTTCTTAGGGTGTCTTTTATCTTTAGGTAAGATCACTTTAATAGTATCATCAGCGGTTTTTTCGCGTGTAATATCGCGACTGTAATCATTCCCGAGATTAGGACCTCCCTGTTCCAGACCGGTACTACCGATCGACCTGTCTCTGACTGCCATAACGCTGTATTTTTAGGGTGATTAAAATAACATACTCACATCATTATCAGCCCAAAACCATGCCAGCAGAAGCAGGCACGTGAATAGTACTCAGACATTTCCATATGTGAATAATCTCTTAAAATTTGACACCAGATTGATCATTTCCGTCTGTTTAACTATTTTTCCGGGATTTTAGTGTTAAATTGTAGTAAACAGATCGTTTACACCACCTATGCCTGATACAGCCCTATAAGTGCTGTAATGAGTTAGTCAAAGAAAAAACCTGTAAGTATGAAGGACAAGTTGCCTTATATCACGTCAACCCATTTCATCTCCCTGATCAAAGCTTATCTTCAGGGTAATAAAACAAAGCCTGAAATACTTGCAGAAACTGCAGACCTGCTTCCATCTTCTGTCCATAATGAAGTCAGCCAGCTTCTTACTGCCGCTGCACATAATATGAATGACGCTTTTTATGCGGACATTGTAGATAGTATTCAACATACTTCCGGTACAGTTCCTACACGTAAAGGGCTTGTTCACCATCTTGAAGCCTTGCTCCAGGAAGAGATCACTGTGCAGGAACTGCTGGACTGGGCTACCTGGTACACCATTGAAGAAGATCAGATCAGTGCTGGTATAATGGATGATTTTGCTGTGGAGTATTTCTGCCTCGATTTCCTCCCTGTGTATCACGAACAACTTTCAGAAAGACAATTTCACAGCGCTTTACAACTTTTTAAGCAACAAGCTCAAAATCCGTTAAAGGAGAAGATAGCCTTAACATTACTGATTGAAACAGAACGGCAGCATTTTCTGTATTTCCTGCGGAGCTTTCTCGAACAGCCGCAGTACATTGAAGCGTTGGACTCTTATCTGATGAAGAAGTTTGGTATGGACCACAACAGCTTTCCGTACATGGAAGAGCTGATGAAGATGAGCGGACACCCGGAAAAGATGGAGGATTTGTTGGAGAAAGCGAGGATGTTAGCGGTCTGATAAAATCCAGGGATGGCCTTTTTTATACAGGCTTGGCAGATAACTTACAAACCAATTTGGCAGTTCATTTTCATTAATATTCGGTATTATTACCCCATTTACACATTCTACGATCTGTTTACCAATTCGTTCTGAGGAATCAAGAATAATTAGTTGGTCAAATATCTTGAAATGCTCATTTAGTTTATAGAGATTTCCATAGAAAATTCTTTTCAATTTCATATTCAGGTACCTGATGCCCTCCGTTTTTTGCCCTTGTAAAGACTCTATCTTTGGATACTTCTACAGAGTCTAATCCCATAAAGAGCATACACATAACCTTTATTCTTAAATGTCCTTATTAATTCCCAACTGTTCTCCTCTGTAAAATGGCCTTCATAAACAAAGTCTTCACTATGCTGGATTGCATATTTATACTGCCGCTCAAATTCTTCATAAACATACTCATCCGCCAGGCGGCCTGCTTCTTTCCAGGAACCACCCACTTGCTTACGAAATTCTAATTGCTTAATAGATTTTAGTTTATCACCGTCGAATGGAGGATGTTTCGAAATAACGGCTTCAGGCAACAAACCAGGACCAGTAGAAGATTTACCGGCGCCATTGGATCCGGCAATAATATATAAAGTGGGCACTATACAAATTGAGCGTTAAGTTGGTTTCTGATCAAATCAGCCTGTATAGGCTTCAATATCTCTTCAACTACATAATCATTCAGTTTGCGTGAAATAGTCACAATATCCATCCTTCCATCAGGATATTCCAAATAGTATTTACCCTTAGGTAGATTTTTGTCGTAGATCATAAAAGGTGATCCGCTCTCCAGCGTTTCTTCTCTTAGTTTCTTTACAGCAATCTGAGCTCTTTTTTCTGTTTCGGTTAGTCCCCTCATCACGATTATTTATGATTCAAATTTAATATAAAAACAATGCGAACTATTTTTCCTAACTCACCATCAAACTACACCCTCTCAGCGCCGAATTATCCAGCCGGCCCAGCACCTCAAAGCTGCCTTCGCTGTGTAACCTTCCAATATCTTCCGTAGCAATGAATGCACAGGAATAAACATTCGCAAGATCTACTACATTGATCACACCGGAAGCATTTGATACCGACAACTGAAAAGGGTCATTTTCGTCTCTTACGAGCACCTTCATCCAGGGTGGCGAAGTAAACAATCCTTCTCCTTTGGAGTATGCCTGAGACAGTAATTCCGTCATTCCGTATTCCGCATGGATATGCTTGCAGCCCAGTCTCTCCCTGAGATAGTCATGTACCTGCTGCCGGGTCCATTCCTCCCGGCGTCCCTTCATACCTCCTGTTTCCATGACGATCGTATTTTCCAGTTGCAGGGAATGGTGCTCGGCAAAGTCAAGTAATCCGAAGGTAACGCCTATTAACAGCGTTTTCTGACCGCTGGCTTCCAGTTCCCGGAGGTGGTCGGCGAGTTTGTCATGTTCATAGAGATAGAACCCGCTGGCAGCATGTCCGCTCCTTTTCACCATATCCTGCACCATGTATACCAGGGATGAATGCCGGCGTTCGAGGTAAGAAGGCAATAGCCCCAGTACCACGAAGTCGCTGACAGGGCCATATGTCCGTTCAAATCCGGCCAGGAAACTCCGTTCATAGATAGCGGCTTCCTTTACGAGGTGACGGCTGTTAATGGTCTGGGTCGTACCACTGCTTTCAAAGACCAGTTCCGGCGTGAAGGTACCACAGGTAACGGTATGTGTTTTGAAGAACTGGATGGGCAGGAAGGGGATCTGCTGTAGTGAGCGCACATCGGAAGGACGTCTGTGCAGGGCGTCGGTATAAGCCCGGTAAAGGGCGTTCTCCTGGTACTGGTAACGGAACAGCTCCAGCGCTGCCGCTTCCATATCCTGCTCCTGTAAGGTTGTAAATAACGCTGCCGTAGTGATGCCGCTCATGTCGCTTAGCTTTAAACGCACAAATTTAGGGGTTACGTAACAATCAAACCAGATTTTACGTTATAGCTCTGTGGAATGGTTATCAGGGCGTATTAGCTATAGTTAAAAAAATAATGTAGGTTTGTTATATGAAGAAAATACTCGTTTTATCCCTGTTCGCATTGGCAGTTATATCCGGGTCTGGTTGCGGAAAAGACTCCATAGGCACTAAGCCGATGCTCAGTTTCCTCTCCTACTCATCTGACCCGGTGATACCTGCTAACGGATTGGAAGTACGCTTCCAGGTAAAAGACGGTGACGGAGACATCGAAAACGAATTCTGGTTCTCACCCATGTACGATACTGCGCCAGAGGACACGAACTTTACCTCCCGCAAGATGCCGGACCTGGAAGCGCATAATGGCACTAGTCTGAACGCTGAAGTGCTGCTCCAGCTTGACCCTATCGACTTATCAGGTGGGACTGGCGGTATTGCGAAAGACAGTCTGCATTTTCTGATATATATTGTTGACAATGCCAACAATATCAGCGATACTATATCAACACCCAAAGTTGAAGTTATCTATCAATAAATAGTCTTCAGGGATCAGCAATGAAGAATGCATAACCTGCACGTTCATTCCTGATTCCTGATTATATTTGTTCCATGGACAAATTCCACGAACTCCGGAACAAGATCGCTACGGCCGTACTTGGCGGCGGCGAAGCACGCATCTCCTCCCAACATAAAAAAGGTAAACTTACAGCAAGGGAACGGTTACAGCTCCTGATGGACGAAGGCTCATTCGAAGAGCTGGACATGTTCGTACATAACCGTAACCGTGGTATGACCACCGACCAGGAACAATTTCCCGGCGATGGCGTCGTTACCGGCTATGGCACTATCAACGGCCGTCTGACCTATGTTTTTTCCCAGGATTTTACCGTTTACGGCGGCAGCCTTTCAGAGCCGCATGCCCGTAAGATCTGTAAGATCATGGACCTCGCTATGCAGAATGGTGCACCTGTTATAGGCCTGAACGACAGCGGCGGCGCACGTATACAGGAAGGCGTAGTGAGCCTGGGCGGTTATGCGGATATCTTTTATCGTAATACCCGCGCTTCCGGCGTCATTCCACAGATCTCCGCCATTATGGGGCCCTGTGCCGGTGGTGCAGTATACTCTCCCGCTATTACAGATTTTATCCTGATGGTGGAAGAAACATCCTATATGTTCGTAACAGGGCCTAACGTCGTTAAGACCGTTACCCACGAAGAAGTAACGGCAGAGGAACTGGGTGGAGCACATACCCATGCATCAAAAAGTGGTGTGACACATTTTTCCTGCACCAACGAGGTGGAATGTATCCGTAACATACGGCAGCTGCTTAGCTATGTGCCACAGAACTGTGAGGAAGATGCACCAGTATACCCATACGAACCGGCCGACGAGATCCGCACTGTACTGAACACCATCATACCTGCCAGCTCCAATCAGCCGTACGATATGAAAGACGTGATCAGCGAACTGACGGATGCCGGCAGTTTCTTTGAAGTACATAAAGATTTTGCTGAAAATATCATTGTGGGCTTCGCCCGTATTGCCGGCAGAAGTATTGGTATTGTAGCCAATCAGCCAGCCCACCTGGCCGGGGTACTGGACATACACGCCTCTGTAAAAGGCGCCCGCTTTACCCGTTTCTGCGACGCTTTTAATATCCCGTTGCTGGTATTGGTAGATGTTCCGGGTTTCCTGCCGGGAACCGATCAGGAATGGAACGGCATTATCACCAACGGCGCGAAACTGCTTTTTGCATTAAGTGAAGCCACAGTTCCGAAGATCACCGTTACTACCCGTAAAGCCTACGGTGGTGCTTATTGTGTGATGAATTCCAAACATATAGGAGCTGATCTTAATTTCGCATTTCCGCAGGCAGAAATAGCCGTAATGGGACCAAAAGGTGCGGTAGAGATCATCTATAAAAAGGAAATAGACGCAGCTGCCGATCCGGAAGCCCGTACCAATGAACTGGTGGCGGAATATACAGAGCGCTTCGCAAACCCTTATCTGGCGGCAGAAAAGGGATACATTGACGAAGTGATCGTACCCGACCAGACACGTATAAAACTGATTAAGGGCTACGCAATGCTTGAAAATAAGGTGGTGACACTGCCCAGAAAGAAACATGGGAATATCCCGCTTTAAACTGACAATTAGAAATTAGGAATCGGGAATTAAAGCAATCTTTGGACGCATAATTCCTAATTTCGCATTCCAATTCTTAATTCCTAATTCCTAATTGCCGATTGTTAATGCTTCGCGATCTGTTCAATTTTATCATTTTCTCATCTCTCTTTGTAGCCTGCTGCGCCATACTCATGATATGGCAAACGAATGAGCTGCTGCATGTCGGGAACATTAACGAACCCTATTACTTCTTTGTTTTCTGCTCAACTATCTGCAGCTATAACTTTCACTGGTACCTCACACCGGCAGATTACTCCACTTCTGAACGCATCATGTGGGGCGCCCGCCATAAAACATTGCAACTGGTATTATGTGCACTGGGAGGGCTGGGTGCAGTATATGGTTTCTGGCTATTGCGCGAGCACTGGCTGCCATTAAGTGGCGCCGCCTTTCTAACCTTCCTGTATTCCGCCCCTAAACTCCCACAAAGGGCCTTTGTATGGCTGAGGAAGATCGCCGTTGGGAAAACCCTGTTCCTGACCGCTGTATGGATCTACGTGACCACTCTGTTACCGGTATTCATAGAAAAGCAGCCCTATTCCACTACGATGGTATTCCTGACCTTACACCGCTTCTTCCTGGTATATGCCATTTGTATCCTCTTTGACTACCGCGACCTGGAGTCCGACAAAAAGGAGGGTATCCGCTCACTTATCACGATCCTCAGTGCACCGAATCTCAGAAAATTATATATCACATCGCTGGTACTGGCTACGCTCTTTGCATTTGCATTGTACCCGGCAGATAGTCTGCTGCTGACCGTCATCCTGCTGGCTCCTGTAGCAATAACCGCTTTGCTTACACGATACGCTATCAGCAACCGGTCAGATCACTTCTATTATTTTGTGCTGGATGGCATGGTAATGCTTTCCTCACTACTTCATTTTATTATAGCGGCATTGTCATAGCGAACGCCAGGCTTGCGGTAACCGGCAAACACTTACTTTTGCAGCACAAATTAACTTAACAGCTAACTTAACAGCAATGTCTAAAAAGCAAAAATCCATACTCAGTAAAGAGGCGCTTACTTTCCTGCGTAAATATCTCAATAATCCCTCCCCTACCGGATTTGAGAAGGAAGGACAGAAATTGTGGCTGGAGTATCTGCAGCCATTTATAGATGAGCATTATGTAGATGCGTATGGTTCGGCGGTCGGCATTATCAACCCGAAAGCCCCGTTCAAAGTGGTGATTGAAGCACATGCTGATGAAATATCATGGTTTGTCAATTACGTTTCTCCTGAAGGACTGATATACGTTATCCGCAATGGCGGCTCTGATCAGCAGATCGCACCCTCCAAACGCGTGAATATCCATACTGAGAATGGCATCGTAAAGGCCGTGTTCGGATGGCCGGCCATTCATACCCGCCTGCGTAGCACAGAAGGTAAAGACCCGCAACCTAAAGTGGAGAACATCTTCCTGGATTGTGGCGCCCGTAGCCGCAAGGAAGTAGAAGATCTAGGTATCCATGTTGGTTGTGTGGTGACCTTCGAGGATGGTTTTGAGGAACTGAACTATGATTACTACATCTGCCGTGCCTTCGATAACCGCATCGGTGGATTCATGATAGCAGAGGTAGCCCGCATGCTGAAAGAAAAGAAACAGCAACTGCCTTTCGGCCTGTACATCGTGAATGCCGTACAGGAAGAAGTAGGCCTGCGCGGCGCTGAAATGATCGCTAAGAGAATAAAGCCGGATGTGGCCATCATTACCGATGTAACACACGATACCACTACCCCGATGATCAATAAGAACATCGAAGGTGAGATCCGTTGCGGGAATGGTCCAAGCATCACCTATGGCCCGGCAGTGCACAACATTCTGCGCGATCTGATCATTAAAACAGCCAAAAAGAACGATATCCCTCACCAGCTGCATGCCGTAAGCCGCAGCACCGGTACGGATACCGACGCCTTTGCCTATTCCAATGACGGTACCCCGTCTGCACTGATCAGCATCCCGCTGCGTTATATGCACACGACCGTGGAAATGATCAAAAAAGACGACGTGGAAAACACCATCCACCTCATTTATCAGACACTCCTGAGCATTACACCGAAAACAAACTTTAAATACCTGTAAACCAATTAAAAATCAGGAATTAAGGATTAGGAATAAGTCATAATAGAGCGCTATTCCTAATTCTTAATTCCTAATTTCTAATTCAATTTTAATTTGTAGGTTTGCTCTCAAATTAGATTATTATGCAAGATGTGCAGATCCGTCACGACTGGTCTATTGAAGAAATAAAAGAGATCTATAATACGCCCTTGCTGGAACTGGTTTTCCGTGCTGCTTCCATACACAGACAAACGCAGGATACTGCAGAAGTACAGGTTTGTACCCTGCTCTCCATTAAAACAGGCGGTTGCTCCGAAGATTGTTCTTACTGCCCACAGGCAGCCCGTTATAATACCGATATCAAAGTGCATGGCCTTCTGAAAAAAGAAGACGTGCTGGCATACGCCCAGAAAGCGAAAGAAGCTGGTTCTACCCGTTTCTGTATGGGCGCTGCATGGAGGGAGGTAAGGGATAACCGCGACTTCGACCGTGTACTGGATATGGTAAAGGGCGTAAATGAACTGGGCATGGAGGTTTGTACTACCCTGGGTATGCTGACCGAAGAACAGGCCCAGAAACTGGCGGATGCAGGTTTGCATGCCTACAACCACAATCTGGACACTTCCAACGAATACTACGAGTCCATCATCACTACCCGTACCTACGATGACCGTCTGCGCACACTGGACAACGTCCGCAAAGCAGGTGTAAGCGTTTGTTGCGGTGGTATCATCGGTCTGGGCGAGTCCCACGAAGACCGTATCGGTATGCTGAAGACCTTGAGCAGTATGCCTACCCATCCGGATTCCGTTCCTATCAACGCCCTGACCCGCGTAAAAGGAACCCCGCTGGAAAATATGCCTAAAGTAGCTTTCTGGGATATGGTGCGTATGATCGCTACTACCCGTATCGTAATACCAAAGGCAATGGTACGTCTCAGTGCCGGCCGTGCTGAAATGAGCATCTCCGAGCAGGCTCTCTGCTTTATGGCAGGCGCCAACTCCATCTTTACAGGTGAGAAACTGCTGACCACAGACAATCCTTCCTTCGAAGAAGATCACATGATGTTTGAACTGTTAGGTCTGAAACCCAGAGAGGCTTTCAAAGACCAGCCAGTTGAAACTGCCGTATTGAGCTAATATTAAACTGGAAATAAGAAAAGGCCTGTATCAAAACGTAAGATACAGGCTCTTTTTATTCCGGTACCTGATGGAGTCAGGTAGCCATTTAAGCGATTCTCAGCGCCTATTTTTACTTTTTGAGCAGTAGCGTACTTGAGAATGTTCCTTAACCAGAAAGAAGCCATTCATTAACCGTGAGGCCGTTTTTTATGTAAGCAGCAATTCCTTTACTGTTGGATTGCCCGGCAAACTTTTTACTATCACAATGACTTTACTACCTGCAGGCAGCGCAGTGATCTTATAATGCCAATCAATCCCATTCCGGCCCGAAAATGCACGCCCACTCTCGGTAATTACACCGTCAGTGTCTATCACCCTTACCTCCACTTCTGCTACCCTAAACTCGTTTTGGGCAGTCACTACAACCTCATCGCCTTCCAATCTGATATTTTGGACCTCAGGGCTGCGGTAAGCATCCTTCACCGCTATATTATAAGCATTTTGCCCCGGCCCTGCCAGCGACTGATAATAAGCCTTGATCTGTGGATCTTCCAGCATTATCTGCGCACGCATCGAAGCAATGGTCATCTTATGCCTTGCCTCCAGCTGCTTTTGCGTAGGCTTTTTCTTTGAAGGGCCGCGTTTCTTCGCCATAATGATCTGCCCGTTCCTTTCGTAGATCGTGATCTGTTTGCCGAGGGTGCCCCGCACCAGTTGCATGAGGATATTGTCTTTAACAATGGCCATAAAAAGGTCGTTTTGAGGTTAGTACTACAAGTTTTTTGTATTGTTTCTCTAAGGTACGTATAAGCTTACTAAAATGTCATTAAAAGATCACCTAAAGGTCACTTCAATATCGATTTGGATATATAGATGACCTTTAAATATCCTTTTGGTGACCTTTTAGTAAGCTTATATAATGCCGATAGATAACTTATTCGACCCCTGGTAGAAGGATAATGATAGTGGGGAGCCTATTACCGTGATGCAAGGAAATTGCCGGATTGCCAAAACCATCCGGTTCAGGACCGCGAAGCAAAGGGGGTAATGGATAGAATTTGTCTTGTTGGGACGTGCTGAAATTTATGCTGAACACACAAATCCCCAGGATACAACCTGATCCATAACGTTTATGATCTTCCGTTCGGAACGGAAGATCATAAACGTTATGGATCAGGTTGTATCCTGGATGTATGCCAGGCATACCCAGAGAACTATTGATATTAAAAGATTACAGGAAATAAGCGATGCCTAAAGCATATCCTTTCATGCCTAACCCACAGATACTTCCCACGCAGGCAGGCGCTATCATGCTTTTATGCCTGAACTCTTCCCGGGCATGGATATTACTGATATGGATTTCCAGTACAGGGGTCTTGATAGCGGATATAGCATCGCGCAGCGCCACAGAGGTATGGGTATAACCGCCCGCATTTAACAGGATACCATCAAAAGAAAATCCTATTTCATGCAGATGATTGATCATTTCCCCTTCAATATTGCTCTGAAAATAGGTCAGCTGCACTTCCGGGTACTGCGCCTTCAGTTTTTCGAAATAAGATTCGAAAGACTCATTTCCATAGATACCTGGCTCCCGCTTTCCCAGCAGGTTTAAATTAGGGCCGTTGATGATCGCTATCTGCATATGATTCTGGATATTATTGTGGCTTTAAATGTATTACTTTCGGTCTCCCCAGCGGAATGTGTCCTGCTCTATCCCTGCGAGGTCCAGCACCCTGTCTACCACAGTTGCTGCGACATCTTCCAGTGTTTTAGGCACGCTGTAGAAAGATGGCGTTGCTGGACAGATGATCCCTCCGGCTTCCGTTACCGCCATCATATTTTTGATGTGCATCAGGTTATACGGGGTTTCTCTCACCACACAGATCAGCTTTCTCCTCTCCTTCAGCACTACATCCGCCGCGCGGGTGATCAGGTCATTAGAGATGCCGGTGGCGATACGCCCCAGGGTACCCATGGAACAGGGACAGATGATCATGGTGTCAAACCTGCCGGAACCTGAGGCAAAAGGAGCATGGAAGTCTTGTTGTGTATATGTTTTGAAAGGTAATTGCTTGTAGTCGTCTGTGCCTAACTCTGTTTCCCAAACGGTACGTGCATTGGTGGTCATTACCAGGGCTATCTGGTCTGTCTGTGCGGAAGCCGCCTGCAATTTATTCAGTAATTGCCTGGCATAAATGGAACCGCTGGCACCCGTAACCGCTACAACTATACGATGTTTCATTCGCTCGATTAATAGAGTACAAAGCTAGGGCAAAAAAAATACCGGCCATAGGCCGGTACTAAATTCTTTGGATAAATAGTTTAAATGCTTCCTCAGTTTGATTTGCTCACCAGGTCATCCATCGTGATCCCACTGTGACTTTCATCATAAATGCATTCCCCGTTACGGATCAGCAAAACCTGTGGAGATTCGTGCGGTACATTGAAATCCGCTTCGATCCTGTTAGAAATGTTCCTGAATTTGATCAGGTCCAGATAGTAAAAGGAAATTTCTTGTGGCGCAGCTGCTCTCTCCAGCCGGGACTTCGCAACAGCGCTGATAGAACAACGCGTGCTGTGTTTGAAAATTACTACCGGCTTCGTTACCGACGCCTCCCTGATCTCTGTTAACTGATTCTCTGTAGTAAGTGGTATCCAGTTCATTAACAATCCTTCGCTTTTATCTCTTGTGTTGCTTTACCGATTTTCATTGGACAACCTAATTTATTCTGTGATGCACAAGAGGTTAGGAAAGCAGCAAAGATAAAGAAAAGACAGGCCCCGGCCAAAACTTTCAGATAAGATGATTGCATAAAGGGATGTTTATTTGAATAATGAAATTTCATAGGGAATGGTGATATCACTTTTTTAATCGCCAATTTTTGACGTTACTTTGCAAATATAAAATTTATATTAAAGATTTTAGATATAATATCGCTCCTTTTTCCCTGAGACAACATAAATATAACGATAAAACGCAGGCAACTGGTTTAAAATTATATGGCAAAAGTACATTTTATTGCTGTAGGCGGCAGTGTGATGCATCAGCTAGCTATCGCACTGAAAATCAAAGGTTACCAGGTAACCGGCAGTGACGACGAGATCTATGAACCAGCTCTGGGCAACCTGCGGCAGGCAGGTATTGCTCCGGCCACTATGGGCTGGGACGATAGCCGTATTACGGCAGACCTCGACGCGGTTATTCTGGGTATGCATGCCCGTGGGGATAATCCTGAATTGATCAAAGCGAAAGAACTCGGTCTTAAGATCTACTCCTTCCCTGAATACATTTACCAGGAAAGTCAGCAGAAAAAGAGGGTCGTTGTAGGCGGCAGCCACGGTAAAACGACCACTACCGCTATGATCATGCACGTATTGCAGCAGTCAGGACAGGCTTTTGACTACCTCGTAGGCGCACGTCTTGCCGGTTTCGCACAGTCGGTCAATATTACCGACGCTCCTGTGATCGTTTGTGAAGGGGATGAATACCCTGCGTCTGTCATTGAAAAAAGACCTAAGTTCCATTTCCTGCATCCGCATATAGCGGTTCTCACCGGTATTGCCTGGGACCATATTAACGTGTTCCCGACCTTTGAGAACTACCTGGAACAATTTGCCATCTTCCTCCGTACCATGAAGGCGGGCAATATCCTCATCTACAACAACACTGACCCGGAACTGGTTAAACTGGTTAAGACCGAAGGTCTGCACCTGAAACTGGTCCCTTACGATATACCACAACACCAGATTTCCAATGGCACTACAACCGTAACATTCGGTGGTCAGCAGTCTGTATTGGAAGTATTCGGCGATCATAACCTGCTGAATATGCACGCAGCCCGCCTGGTTTGTAATGAACTCGGTATCAGCGATGAAACCTTCCTGAAAGCCATCGCCACTTTTAAAGGCGCGGCCAAAAGACTGGAACTGGTCGGTAAAAATGACCACTGTGCTGTTTATCGCGACTTCGCCCATGCACCTTCCAAAGTAATGGCCACCATCAATGCCCTGCAGTCACAATACCCGCAGCGCAGACTGATAGCCGTACTGGAACTACATACCTACAGCAGCCTCAATGCTGACTTTATGGTACAGTACCAGGGTGTGATGGACAAAGCTGATGTGCCTGTGGTATTCTACAGCAAACATGCACTGGAAATCAAACGTATGCCTGACCTGGCCCCCGACCTGGTGGCACAGGGCTTTGGCCGGAATGATCTTCAGATATTCACCAACAGGGAGCACCTGCAGGCATTCCTCGACAAACAGGACTACAGCAATGCTAACCTGCTCATGATGAGTTCGGGTGATTATGAAGGATTGGACGTAAATTCGCTGAAAAAGTATCTATAAAAATTAGTCATGCCCTCTTTGCAACTTAAAAGGCCCCTGGCCGTAATTGATCTGGAGACGACCGGCACCAATGTGGCTACGGACCGTATTATTGAAATTGCTATCATTAAGGTATTCCCTGACAAGACTACCCAATCCAAGGTGAAAAGAATTCACCCCGGCATGCCTATTCCTGCTTCCTCTACTGCTATACACGGTATCGGTGATGAGGATATCAAGGACTGTCCTACCTTCAAACAATGTGCGAACGAACTGCGCCAGTACCTCGACAACTGCGATCTGGCCGGTTATAATTCCAACCGTTTCGATATTCCACTGCTGGTAGAAGAATTCCTGCGGGCAGGCCTTGAATTTGACGTGAAAGACCGCAAGTTCATTGACGTCCAGAAGATCTTCCACCTGATGGAAAAACGTACGCTCAGCGCTGCCTATAAGTTCTATTGCGATAAGAACCTCGAGAATGCGCACAGCGCTGAAGCAGACGCCCTCGCTACCTACGAGATCCTGGAAGCGCAGCTGACCCGCTATGAGCAGCTGCAGTCAGAGGTAGGCCCGCTGGCAGATTTCACAAAAGAGGATGATTATGTGGACTTTGCGAGACGTATGGTCATGCAGAATGGCCAGGAAGTATTCAATTTTGGCAAATATAAAGGAAGGCCTGTAAGGGAGGTATTAAAAATAGAACCTCAGTATTATGATTGGATGATGAAAGCTGATTTTCCGCTGAATACCAAGCAGAAACTCACAGAAATCTATCATAGTATGATGTTAAAAAAGATTTAATATTTATAAAAGCCATACTTTATTTAGTGTTTACACTAATTTCGCACTCCTAAAACAACATTTGCTAGATTGGAAAAGCTCGTCATAATTCCCACGTACAATGAGAAGGATAATATCCGTAACATCATTGACGCGGTATTTGCCCTGCAGCAAAACTTTCATATACTGATCGTGGACGATGGTTCGCCCGATGGTACCGGTAATATTGTTAGGAATTTGCAGCAGACCCATTCCGGCGAATTGTTCCTGGTGGAAAGAAGCGGTAAACAGGGATTAGGTACTGCCTATATCCACGGCTTTAAATGGGCGCTCGAAAAGGGATATCAGTACATCTTTGAGATGGATGCTGACTTTTCCCACAACCCATCCGATCTTGTCAGGCTGTATGACGCCTGTGCAAAACAAGGTGGCGACGTTTCTGTAGGCTCCCGCTATGTAAAAGGCGGCAGAACGGAAAACTGGCCCTGGGACAGGGCTGTACTCTCATACGGCGCTTCCGTATATGTACGCCTCGTTACCTGGATAAGGGTAAAAGATGCTACTGCCGGTTTCGTATGTTATAAGAGACAAGTACTGGAAGCAATTAACCTGGATGCTATCCGTTTCGTAGGATATGCCTTCCAGATAGAAATGAAATTCACGGCCTGGAAGCTGGGCTTCAAAATAAAAGAAGTTCCCATCACTTTCAAGGACCGTAAAGAAGGATATTCCAAAATGAGTAAAGGCATTGTGAAGGAAGGAATACTGGGAGTACTCAAAATTCAATGGGAAAGCCTGTTCCGCAAGTATGAAAGACGCGTAAGAAACAGCGAATAAGCGGACAATGAAAAAAGCACTGATACAATTACACCTGTCGGTATTTCTGGCAGGTTTTACGGGTATATTAGGAAAACTGATCACCCTCAATGAAGGTATGCTTGTTTGGTACAGGCTCCTTTTTACCGTCATCACTCTCTACGTCATTTTCCGGTGGAGGAAGATGCTCTCCAAACTTTCTTTTAAACAGATCGTCCCTATCGGCCTCACAGGCATGGTAGTAGTGCTGCACTGGCTGTTTTTCTATGCCAGCATCAAATATTCAAACGTTTCCATTGGCGTAGTGTGTTTTGCCCTCACCAGTCTGTTCACCGCAGCCCTTGATCCGCTGATCAACCGGTACAGGGTAGATAAGATCGAACTTTTGCTCAGCGGCATCACGCTTTGCGGCATTTTCCTGATCTTCCATTTCGACGTGCAATACCGTACAGGTATCATCCTGGGTGTCATTTCCGCTTTGTTTGCGGCCTTGTTCACCATCTTCAATAAACGCCTGATCGCCAAATACGACACACCAACGATTACGTTTTATGAGCTCTCTGTTGGCTGGGTAGGGCTCACGCTGATCATGCCCGTTTACCTGTATTTCTTCCCGCAGCCACTGAGCCTGCCTTCGGTTACTGATCTCAGCTACCTGCTGATCCTGGCCTGGGCCTGCACCGTGTGTATGTATATGCTGCTGATGAATGCCCTGACAAAGATCTCTCCCTTCACTGTAAACCTGACCTTTAACCTGGAACCGGTGTACAGTATTGTGATGGCCTTTATTCTTTTTCATGAGAACAGGGAGCTGACTTACGCGTTCTATATTGGCCTTGCCTGCATTGTATTGTCAGTAGTTTTACAGATGACCAGAGTAACGCGGAATATACGGCAATCTCATGCCTGATTTCGACCGCCTATCCGCAATTTTCCCATAAGTAAATACCAATTTTCCTATTTTAGAACACATGAAGCAAATCATGTGTGCCGCCGCTTTTACCGGCCTCTCCTTAATAACCTATGCGCAACAGCCAGCTAAAAAGCCGCTCGATCATTCCGTATATGATAGCTGGCAAAGCATCGGCAGTAAAGCCATCAGTAACAACGGTCAGTGGATCGTGTATACTGTCACTCCACAGGAAGGCGACGCCTCCCTCGTTATTTACAACAGCAAGAACGGGCAACGCCTCGAAGTGCCCCGTGGCAGCAATCCTGTGATCACAGAAGACAGCCGCTATGCCATCTTCGCTATCAAGCCTCCCTTTGCTGTAGTACGACAGGCAAAGATCAAAAAGAAGAAACCTGCCGACATGCCTAAAGATTCCCTGGGTATCGTTACGCTGGGCAATAACGACATTTATAAAGTCCCTGCCGTAAGGTCTTTCAGAACGCCTGAAAAAGGCAGCGGCGTAGTCGCCTATCTGAAAGAAAAACCGCAGGCAGATACCGCCAGTGGTCATCTTGTCGTATACTACCTGGATAAAAAATCCGCAGATACCATCAGAAACGTACAGGATTACCTGTTCAGCAAACCGGGTAACCGCCTGCTGGCAGAGACTGTGTCGGATAAAAAAGATTCTCTCTCAAAACCGGCAGTACTCTTATGGGACGTAACTGCTCATAAAGCAGATACACTGAGCCGTGGCACCGCCCTCCGCAAACAGTTTGCCTTCGATGAAAAAGGCGAACAGGCGGCATGGTGCAGCTCCCGCGATAGTGCCAAAGCCCTGCAACAATTTTACTCATTGTACTATTACAGACCCGGCCAGGACAGCGGCGTAATTACGGCCGACAGGAGCACCCGTGTTTTCCCGAACAACTGGTCTGTCAGCGTCGATGGCAAAGTATGGTTCAGCAAAAACGGTCAGCGGTTATTCTTTGGTACCGCTCCTGTCAAACCTCCGAAGGATACCAACATAGTCGACTTTGAAGTGGCAAAAGTGGATATCTGGAATTACCAGGATGATTACCTGCAACCCATGCAGCTGAAGAATGCAGAGAAGGAACTGAAAAGAAGTTATCTGGCGGTATATTATCCCGGCAATAAACAGATCGTGCAACTGGCCGACAAAGACATGGAAAGTATCAGTGTTGCAGACGAAGGCAACAGTCCCTATGCGGTAGGTTATACCGACAAAGGGCAACGCCTCGCCATGCAGTGGACGGGCCATTCCCTGAAAACCAGCTACCTCGTGAACCTGGAAAACGGCAACCGTAAGTTATTACAGCAAACCCTTGATAGTATCAGCCGAATATCCCCTGCCGGACGTTACATCACATGGTATAACCTCCAGCAGAAACAGTGGTTCGCCTATGAAACTGCTACAGGCATTACCAGGAATATCACAGAGAAGATCCCCGTTTCTTTTGCTGAAGAAGATGATGATCATCCGGATGCTCCAGGCCCTTATGGCATGGCAGGATGGCTGGAAGACGATAAGGCTGTTTATATCTACGACAGATACGACATCTGGCAGGTCGATCCTGCCGGGAAAGCTGTTCCGCAGATGATCACCGCAGGTTATGGCCGTCAGCAGAAACTGCGTTTCCGTTACACGAAGGTGAAAAAGGAGGAACGT
Source organism: Chitinophaga sp. S165 (assembly GCF_003182155.1). Taxonomy (GTDB): domain Bacteria; phylum Bacteroidota; class Bacteroidia; order Chitinophagales; family Chitinophagaceae; genus Chitinophaga. The sequence goes on along the minus strand of NZ_QGTG01000005.1, from coordinate 403,006 downwards.
TTCTTTACACCCGGTCAGCAGCTGCTGTTAGAAACCTTCAATGAAACAACTAAAGAGAACGGTTTTTATACGGCCCCCAGCACCTTCAAAAAGGCCCCTTTAAAGCCCGAACTCCTCGTCATGGGACCATATACCTTCGGCGACCCGGAAAAGGCTGAAAACGCCGGAAATTACATTTTCACCAAAGCCAGTTATATACAGTCGCCCGATCTTTATACCGGCGCTTCACTGGCAAAAGCTGAACAGATCAGCCACATCAATCCGCAACAGCAGCAATACAACTGGGGTACGGCCGAGCTTTTCAAATGGACTGCTTACAACGGCAAGCCCGCTGAAGGTATCCTCTACAAACCCGAGGATTTCGACAGTACGAAGAAGTACCCTGTATTGCTGTATTTCTATGAGAAGCTGACAGATGGTTTGTATAATTATGTGCCACCCGCTCCCACTCCTTCCAGGCTTAATATATCTTTCTTTGTAAGCCGTGGCTATCTTGTGCTTGCACCGGATATCACCTATGAGAACGGTTATCCTGGACAGGGTGCTTACGACTACGTAGTAAGCGGCGCCCGCGCAGTAGCAAGCCATTCCTGGGCTGACAGTCTGAACATGGGCATCCAGGGCCAAAGCTGGGGCGGCTACCAGGTAGCATACCTGATCACCCGTACCTCTCTTTTCAAGGCTGCCTGGGCCGGCGCCCCTGTAGCGAATATGACCAGCGCCTATGGCGGCATCCGCTGGGAAAGCGGCATGAACCGTCAGTTCCAGTACGAACGTTCACAGAGCCGTATCGGCGCCACACTGTGGGAAAAGCCGGAGCTGTATATGCAGAACTCCCCTCTTTTCCAACTGCCTGCAGTAACTACTCCGCTGGCTATTATGAGTAACGATGCAGATGGAGCTGTACCCTGGTACCAGGGCATTGAGCTGTTCACCGGTCTGCGTCGTCTTGGCAAAAAAGTATGGATGCTGAACTACAACAACGAGGCGCACAACCTGGTACAGCGTCAGAACCGTAAAGATATTCAGCGCCGTGAGCAGCAGTTCTTTGATCATTTCCTTAAAAATGCGCCTATGCCGGAATGGATGGAGAAAGGAGTTCCGGCAACGGACAAGGGAAAAAATTGGGGCTGGGAAACGGCGGAGCAATAAGAGACTTCAAACTAAAAGGTCAACTTCTATAACAGTCGTTGACCTTTTGGTTTGTAGGCGCTCCTCGAACCGCCTGTCTTTCAACCTACTCAAATTAATTTTTTTTATATACTTACAAACCACTAAGTTTGTATAAGAAATGAAGACCTGATTCAGATTTCGTGGATGTTTTGCATATCTGATAACCTTATACATGTTCCTATGAATTTCCGTATCTACCAACCGGCAACTTCGCTGGCACCGTATGTTAAGCAGTATTATCATTTACAAAGCGCTAATAATGGATTGATCAACCTGCCTCAGAACCTTTTCTCCCTCGGAGATCTTTACATGGTATTTCTGCAGGAAGGAGAAGTGATCTTCCAGCCATCTCAGCACGCTTCTTTTACTTTACCGGAGGCTTCCGTAGTAGGACATTTTACCTGTCATCATCAGATCAGGGTAAAAGGCCCCGTAAAAATGACCGTGATCCAGCTGAACGCCTATGGCTGCTACAGGCTGGCAGGTCTGGATATGTCATCCTTCAATAACTACTTCCGTGATCTGCAGAAGCAGGACCGTGAATGCTGGAAGGACCTGGCAGATAAAATAGCATCTAACGAAGATGCGACCAAACTGGATGCAGTGCTGGACAATGCATTTACCAACATGATGTGCTCACATGTACACAACCTGAAGCAGGTAGATGAAATTGCAGAATATATCATTGACCGTCAGGGATATACGAATATTGAGTGGCTGACGAAGAAATTCAAATTGTCCCGTCATACACTGGAGAGGAAGTTCATGGAAGTGATAGGGCTGACGCCGCAGTTATTTGCACGTATGCTCCGCTTCAGGGATGCGATGCGCCATATGCAGAAGATGAATGTGGAAGAATGGCAGGCGTTCATTACAAACAACGATTACTACAGTCAGGCATTATTTATACAGGATTTCCTCTTCTTCAAAGGAGAAGCACCGGTCCTGAACCAGGAAACTGCTATCGCTCAAATGCCGGTAGCGCGCCCTGTAGCCGTGGCGTAACAAGACTTTGGACTAAAAAAATGAAAAATAAGAGAGCCGCCTCGTTCACGGGACGGCTTTTTCATTATGACTATTTTCCTTTCTTTTGTATCATGTACACACCTAGACACAACGCTGCTTACTGGCGCGAACACCTGCGCTTACAGTCCCATGTAGAAGGGGGCGCATTCAGAGAAACCTATCGTTCCTCCTGGGAATTTAAACGATCTGAGTTGCCGGACGCGATGAAAGGCGACCGCAATGCCTCGACAGCAATCTATTTCCTGCTGGAAGACGGCCAGTTCTCCGGGTTCCATCGTATTGCGGCCGATGAGATGTGGCATTTTTATGATGGACATTCCCTGGTTATCTACGATATTGATCCACAGGGAGGGTTAACGGTCCACAAACTGGGCCTGAATATAGAAGATGGAGAGCAACCTCAATTGGTGATCAGGGCCGGTCACTGGTTTGCATCCCGTACTGAGGTACCTGGCGGTTTTGCCCTGGTAGGCTGCACCGTTGCCCCGGGCTTCGATTTCGCTGATTTTGAAATGGCTACGAAGGCTGGCCTGCAAGCGTTATACCCACAACATAGTGAGCTGATCGCCTCTCTTGTGTATAGTTAATACAGGCTGATAAGGATCAGCTATGGACTATCAGCCATAAATATTATATTCGCTTTTGATCGTCGGGGTACTTACTTAAGTGAGTTGTAACTTATAATTTAAAAAACACAACGCTCTACCAACTGTATGTCAGGGCTATGGCCCAACGTTTGTAGACTTTTGCATACATTACTAACTAACAAACATCATCACTATGGACCTATGTTCCGCTATGGACTGCGGTCCGCAGCAACTATCTCTTCCGTTATGAAAAGATTCTTTCGTTTCGTTTTTTTCCTGTCCCTGGCAATCCTGCTATTCTGGCTGGGCAAACAATTTGGTAGTAAAAGTGTAAATCAGAGCATTCTTTCCAACAGCCAGATCGTACGTGAGATCGCAGAACTGGCCAGTCTTGAAGTACAGGGTAATGCCACTATCAAACGTAGTAATATCGCTGATGACGGAGAGTGGACCACGAACCTCAAAAAGGCTTTTCTGGAGAATACCATCTGGGTATCTATCCCCTACCTGGCTAAATATGGCATCAATGCAGATGAGAAGAATTTCCATATAACAGTGTCAGATAAGAAGATCACCATTAACTTGCCGCAACCCAAACTACTGAGTTACGAACTGAAGGTAGATAAAATGGAAACGTCCAACAGGAAAGGCTGGTTCCTGTTCCAAGATGATGAAACCTATACCGATGTGCAGAAGAAGCTGTATCAGTCTTCCCGCGATCAGCTGGAGAATAACAATCTGTACATTAATCAGTCAAAAGAGAAACTCACCAAGATCATCAGGCAGTATTATGAGCCTTTCCTTCATGATCATGAGCTGGAAATTACGTTCGGCAACAGCGCGCCGGTATTATTGAATTGATAAAAAATAAGTCGTTATCCTGCTTAGGCGGCATTGGTGGCAATGTATTTCACCAGGGACCGCTTGGCAATGGGCAGTAAAGTCTCTGTTACCGGAAATACCAGGTTTGTATCAATGCGGTATACTGCAGGGGTAGGCAATTCTTTACGCTGCCGTACAAGGCTTGTTTTAATATGTTCACAGGTATGCACCAGGTCTTTGGTGTATGTGTCGAGGTATTGAGTATGGATACCACGGTACTTTTCATCGTGGCGCTCGAAAATGCTTAACCTGTACTCATAGACAATAACATCCTGATAGCGGCCGTCACAAAGGAAGAAGTAGCCTTCCTGCGTGTCCAGCGGGATCAGTCCTACCGGTGAAATGTTCAGGCTTTCTTCTACAAATTCATAGATCTCCGTGCCTTCACGGATGGCACTATTCATCTTTTGAATAGCGTACTGGATGATAGTTTCCAGTTCCTGCATCAGTTCATCGTCGGCAATGATCTGTTCATAAAGCAGTTGCAGGCGCTCCATATTCACGGCAGTAAGGCGTTTGGGGAACTGCTGCTGAAGGAACTGTTTGTTTTCCCTGAAAGACAGCAGGTTGTTGTAATGGAAGATAACGTCCCCCAGCTGCGGATACAGCTTGTTTTCATTGAAATAACGGGTTATTTGCTGCAGGTAAGCAAGTAGGGTATACTTTTTCTGCTCAAAGTCGATATAACCATCAGCAAACCACGTCTCACTCAGGCTACTCATATCAAAAGAATTTAATGGATTATACCTATTAATTTACAAAAAATCAGGCAACTATCCATAAAACGGAAGTGGTAATTCCCGCCACTGTTAACGGTATATTTACTTTATGAAATAATTTCCGGGGGCGATGTATTTATTGAACTTATTTGTTTATCTTCAATATTATTTTTCATTTTTTTAATTTTTTAGTCATGAACATTTACGTAGCCAACCTGCACTACAGGTTGAACGATGAAGACCTTCACCAGATATTTAGCGAATTTGGAGAGGTTACTTCCGCTAAAATTATCAAGGACCATGAGACTGGCCGTTCACGCGGTTTCGGATTCGTGGAGATGCCCAACCAGGAAGAAGGTAGCAAGGCTATGGATAGTTTGAACGGTACTGAAATCGAAGGCAAACAACTGATGGTAAACGAAGCAAGACCTAAACAACCGAATAATAACTCAAGAGGTGGTGGATTTAATCGCGGTGGCGGCGGTGGATACGGCGGCGGCGGCGGCCGTGGTCGTTATTAATTCTGTTGGCCAAAGCTTATCTCGGTCAAGAAATTGAAAAAGGCTCCTGCAAAGGAGCTTTTTTTATGCCTGCAAGTTTCTCTTACATTGTTCCACGATGTCTTGTATTGCCCTTCTATACAGGGAATTACAACATAGTTCCTACAAAAAAATTACGAATGACAAATACAGCTTCACGATTGTCATCGTCCTTGTATTTATCATTCGTAATAAATATCTATACACGGGTTATGATATGTGTTGCGCCAGTATTCCGGCAAAACACCGTTAACCGCAGTTCCCCCCACATATACTACCTATAGATGCAGCGCCTCAACGAAGCATCATTTAAAGTTAGTAGCTCCTGTTCTCGTCAAAATTCTCCAGTTCCTGTGCTACTGCACTCAGGAAGGTAGAACCCAATGCGCCATCCACGATACGGTGATCGTAAGACAGTGACAGGTACATCATATGACGGATGGCGATAGTATCACCATGAGATGTTTCAATTACAACAGGGCGTTTTTTGATAGCGCCTACTGCCAGGATAGCCACCTGCGGTTGATTGATGATCGGCGTACCTGCCAGGCTGCCAAAGGTGCCCACGTTGGTCAGGGTAATGGTGCCGTTCTGTGTATCATCTGGTTTCAGGCGGTTCTGACGGGCTGCATTAGCCAGCTGGTTTACCTGACGCGTCAGGCCTACCAGGTTAAGCATGTCAGCATTACGGATCACCGGAACGATCAGGTTACCTGTAGGCAAAGCCGTTGCCATACCGATGTTGATGTCTTTCTTCACAATGATCTTATCGCCGTCCAGTGAACTGTTTAACAGCGGGAAACGTTTGATGCACTTTATCATCGCTTCAATGAAAAGCGGTGTAAAAGTGATCTTCTCTCCTTCTCTCTTTTCGAAATCCTTCTTCACCTGATCACGCCATTTCACCATATTGGTCACATCCGCTTCAGCAAAGCTGGTTACGTGGGGACTGGTATGTTTGCTACGTACCATATGCTCGGCTATCAGTTTACGCATACGGTCCATTTCGATGATCTCCACATTACCACCGTAGTTGCCGGTGCTTACCGGTGCAGACACCGGTTGAGCGCCAACACCATTACTTGTGGTAGCAGCGGGAGTTACAGCAGCAGCCGGGCGACTAACAGGTTGTTCTGCAGGTGCAGGTGCTTCTGTTCTTTGTGCTACAGGAGCGGCAACAGGGGTCAGTCCCTTGCTCTTCGCTTCTACGAAGTTCAATATATCTTTTTTGGTGACACGGCCTTCATTGCCGGTACCAGGTATTTTTTCCAATTCAGCAAAGCTGATACCTTCCTGTTGTGCAATAGTCAGCACCAGCGGAGAATAAAAACGTGCACCACTGGTTACGAACTGCGCCTCATAAGGGGCACTCACCGTTTCCTGCGAAACAGGTGCTTCTTCCCTTACTACAGCAGGAGCTTCCTGCGCAGCAGAAGGAGCAACAGGAGCAGTAGTGGTAAAACCAGCATCAGCTGCAGTGTTGATACGAGCAATGACAGTACCTACAGGTACCACGTCATTTTCTGCGAAGAGAATCTCTGTAATTTCCCCATCGGCTATAGAAGGTACTTCGCTATCCACCTTATCCGTAGCAATTTCAAGCACGGTTTCATCAGATTTCACCTGATCTCCCGGCTTCTTATGCCAGCGTAATATGGTGGCTTCCATAATACTTTCCCCCATTTTGGGCATTACCAGTTCTACAATGGCCATAAAATTGTATTTAGCGTTTTGGTACGGGAACAAAAGTAAGGTTTATACTATCAACTTCCTCAATTCATTCATCGCATAGGCTGCCGTCATGTGTATGTTATTCAACCGGTCAAAACGCAACTGGAACTTCACTGTCACCAGTTCTTTAGTACTACCGGCCGCGATCCATACCGTACCTACCGGCTTTTCCGGAGTACCGCCATCAGGCCCCATGATGCCCGATACAGCTATAACATAGTCAGTTTTTAACTGCTGCAATGCACCTATCGCCATCTCTCTTACCACTGCTTCGCTCACCGCACCATTTGTCTGTAATGTTTCCTGTTTTACGTGCAGCAATCCGCTTTTTATTTCGTTGGCATAACTTACAATACTGCCTTTATACCAGGCCGAACTTCCCGGCACCAGGGTAATACTGTGCGCAATAAACCCTCCGGTACAACTTTCCGCCGTACCTACCGTTTTGCCCTTCTCTTTCAACAAGTTGCCCAGTACTTCAGCAATAGGAAGGTCCTGATCTGCCACTGCAAAATCTGCCAGCAGCTCTTTCATCTGATGGAAGTAGATGGATAATGCGGCTGCAGTAGATAGCTTATCTATCCCGAAAGAGGTGAGCCTCAGTTTCAGCAGGCCGTAAGACGGCAGGTATGCCAGTTTGATATGTGGCGGCAAGGAGGACTCAAAGTGCGCCAGCCGTTCTGCAATGAACGACTCTCCCATGCCTGAAGTCAGCAATGTCTGGTGTACGATGGCCGGCGTCTGGAAGTATTCCTGTAAGCGTGGCAACACATGATCGGACATCAGTCCTTTCATTTCATGTGGTACGCCCGGCATAGAGACATAGACTTTTCCGTCCTTCTCGAACCACATGCCCGGCGCAGTGCCCCTGGTATTATGCAGCACTGTGGCTACATCAGGAACCAGCGCCTGGTCAACATTACGCTGAAGCGTTGGCAGGTTCCTGCTTGCGAAGAACTCCATCACCTGTAAATAGGTAGCTTCGTCCCTCACCAGCTTTCCGCCGAAATATTCACACAATACGGGTTTGGTAATATCATCAGCCGTAGGCCCCAATCCCCCCGTGATCAGAACAATATCCGATACTGCCCCTTCCCTGTCCAATGCCTCAAGGATAGCTTCCCTTACATCTCCGATGGCTACACGGCGATGTACCCATATCCCCATCGCATTCAGATGCTGGGCTATCCAGGCCGAATTCGTGTCTATTGTCTGTCCTATCAGTAGTTCATCTCCTATCGTGATGATACTTGCTAGTACCTTATCCGCTTGTACTGTCATGATTACATGCTTTTTTCAAAAAAAGGCGCCAGGCGTTCCATCATGACCGGCGGCATCCCGTACCGTAGTCTGGTATCTGCATGCAGGAATACCAGGGTAGTGACGCCTACGTTCAGCAGCTCACCCTTTTCATTATACAATTCTGTGTGGAACCGGATCTTGTGATCAACCGGCAATTCCTTCAATATAGTCTTAACTGTTATAAGATCATCATAATAAGCCGGGCGCAGGTACTTTGAGTTTAACTCCGCTACCGGCATAATGATTCCTTGTTTTTCCAGTTCAGCATAGGTAAAACCCAGCGTCCTGATGGCTTCCGCACGTCCTACTTCATAGTATAACGCATAATTGCCGTAATAAAGGTACCCCATCTGGTCCGTTTCACCATAGCGTACGCGTATCTGTGTCGTCTGTATAAACATAATATCGGTCTTATAAAGCCGATGCCTGCATTCACCGCAAAATGCATTCCGCGTTTTCCGGCGCCTGCAGGCATCTGGCATTTGATTATTTTCCTATCAGATGATCCAGGCTGTATTTACCCGGTCCTGCTACCAATATAGCGGTGAATGCAGCCAGGAACAGGATGCCCATTTCGTTTTGAGAGAATGGTACATTCTTCATTACAATAAATACTACAACACCCATGCAGATCACCAATGGTATAGCTGCAAAGCGGGTCAGTAATCCGATCACCACCAATGCTGCACAAAGCGTTTCCGCGAAGACAGTCAGCGACAGGGAGATGGTTTGCCCTATATGCAGCGGATCAGGGAAGCCACCTTTAATTTCGGAGAACTTGTTCAGTTTCGCTAATCCATGTGTGAACATTGCTGCTCCAAAAACCACGCGTAATACCAGCATGGCCAAATTTACAGCGCCGGTGTTCACACGTGAAGTAAATAGTTTACTCATAGAGAAAGTAATTTAATCCTGCAGATCTGTTTACCTTTTCCTGTTTACAGTTAAAGTTTGCAGGGACGTTTTTAAATTTAAATGAACTGGTGATAGAGTGCGCCAAAAATATGATTAATAATAAACAATTAAAACCTGTTATCAGACAATCAGGTAATTGACCCAGGCAATTATTTTCATCATCTGCAATATGCACTGAGCATCAGGCGCCGGCAACCATACCGTTACGCACAAATGCCGGATTATGTGGCGTTTAGATAAGTTGGTTTAATTCTTGCGTGTCAACACCTTAATTTCAGAGCAGCACGATCAGATCATAAGCAGGTTCCGCGTATCAGGTGCCGGTTGACCGGTTCCCGCCAGGTCCCTTCGGACGGCGTATAGCTTAATTAAATGCAATAGCTATATTTGTTGCTGTTTTTGTCTCCCTCAAAGCAATATATTATTGATTCTGAATGGAAAATAATTTCTGTTCAGGATTCGTTTTAAACGCATATTTAAGATATAACAGGTTAAAAGCATGCAATTCATAAGAAAGTTTCTTGTTCCCGGACATTGGTACTTATTCCTGGCATCTTTCTGTATACTGTCCGCACCTGTGTTAAAAGCACAGCAAACGCGCGTCTATACCGAGCCGGATAAAGTTTTCAAGGATGCCCAGCAACTTTTCCAGCAGGAAAAATATGCAGTGGCCATGCAATTGTTCCGGCAAACGATCGATAATATCAGCTATTTCCAGGAAACCAGCCGTAGCCTGGTAAGGACAGACGCACAGTATTATTATACCGTTTGTGCGCTGAAGCTGGGACAGGCCAATGCAGAAAAGCTGGCCCTCGAGTTCCTCGCTAACTATAACAACAATGCACGCGAGCAGCTTGTCAGCTATCAGCTGGCGAAGTACTACTTCCATCAGAACAAACTGAAAGAAGCTATTCCCCTGTACGAAAAAGCTAACATCGAGAACCTTTCCAACAGCGAGATCGCAGAGGCAAAATTTGAACTGGCCTACTGTTATTTCAACGTAAAAGACTTCCAGAAAGCCCAGCCCCTCTTTGGTTCCATCAAGGAGGTTCCCGGCAAATACTATCAGCCTGCCAACTACTACTACGGCTTCATCGCCTATTACAACAGGCAGTATAACGATGCGCTTACCAGCTTCCAGCGCGTTGTGGACGATCCTAAATACAGCAAGATCGTTCCCTATTACATCGCAGAGATCTATTACTTCCAGAATAAAAAAGACAAGTTGATCAGCTATGCAGAGCCCCTCGTTAAAAAAGGAGGACTCTATTATGAAGCAGAACTGAAACAACTACTGGGTCAGGCTTATTTTGAAAGAAAAGAATACCAGAAAGCACTCCCCTACCTGCAGGAGTTCCAGGACAACGCAGAAGAAGTAAGGAAAGAAGATATTTACCAGCTGTCTTACAGTTACTACCAGACCGGCAACTATTCTAAGGCCATCAATGGTTTCAAACAGCTGAGCAGCGAACAGGATTCCCTGGGACAGAACTCCATGTACCTGCTGGGCGACTGCTACCTGCGTACGAACCAGAAAGCGAATGCACGTAACGCGTTTGCCTTCTGCGCACGTAACAGCGCCAATGCACAGCAACAGGAGATCTCCCGGTTCAACTACGGCAAACTGTCTTACGAACTGGGTTACCAGGACGCTGCTATCACAGAGCTGACAAGCTTCGTTAACACCTATCCGCAGTCAACTTATAACAAAGAGGCCCGCGAGATACTGGTCAACCTGTTCCTCAACACCAATAACTATAATGATGCGTTAAGCATCATAGAGGCGATGCCTGAGAAGACACCTACCGTACTGAAAGCTTACCAGAAAGTAGCTTACGGCCGCGCCACAGAACTGATCAATGATCAGCAACTGGCGGAAGCTGACCGTTTGCTGGATGTTTCACTGAAGAATCCATACGATAAGAACCTGGTACAGCTGGCCCATTTCTGGAAAGCGGAAATTGCGATGCGTCAGAATAAAACAGATGCCGCTATCAGTCACCTGAACGTTTACCTCACTGGCAATGTACCTGCATCCGGCGAAGCCAATGGACAGACCGCCAGCTATAACATGGGTTACAGCCTGCTGAAAAAAGAAGACTATACCCGCGCCCTTCAGCACTTTGAAGCAGCACAACGCACTACCGGTCCTAATGCAGCACGTATCACCACCGATGCCGCCCTCCGTAGTGCCGACTGTTACTATATGCTGAAAGATTATCCGAAAGCAATGGCCCTGTATGACAGGATCATCAACAATAATCAGCCGGGATCAGACTATGCCACTTATCAGAAGAGTATTATCCTCGGTATCCAGGGTAAGACCAACGAAAAGGTGGCCCTCCTGAAACAACTGGGTAACAAGTTCCCTTCTTCCGGTTTTGGCAATGATGCTGACCTTGAAATTGCCAATACTTACCTGGCAGAAGAAAAATACACTGAGGCGATCCCTTACCTGGAAAACGTATTACAAAAGCAGCCTAACGGACCTAATGCACCACGTGCATTGCTGAAACTGGGCCTTTGCTATTTCAACAAGGACAATGATGATAAGGCGATCTCCTATTACCGTCAGGTGGTCGAGAAATATCCAAATTCTCCGGAAGCGAATGAGGCATTGAACGCAGTAAAAGATATTTATGTAGGACAAGGCAAAACAGATGCGTATATCGCCCTGCTGAAATCTACCGGTCAATCAGTAAGTGCTTCTGCCGAAGACTCTCTGAGTTATGCATCTGCTGAATCAAAGTTCAGCAATGGCGACTGTGCCGGCGCTACTATCGCCTTCAACAGTTACCTGCAAAAGTTCCCTAACGGCGCATTTGTACTGCCAGCCAGTTTCTACAAATCAGAATGTGCTTATAATAACAAGGACTATAACGGCGCCTTGCCTGGTTATGAGTTTGTGCTAACAAAGAACAATAGCCTGTACGCAGAGCGTGCAGCTTTACAGGCAGCCAATATCAACTTCTACCAGGTGAAGAATTATGAAAAGGCCCGCACCTATTATCTGCAGCTGCAGGACCTTTCCACCACGAAAGAGAACACCTTCGCTGCTACCCGCGGATTACTACGCAGTAACTATCTTCTGAAACATTGGGATGAAGTGAACAGCTATGCAGAGATCCTGCTGTCCAGCAGCAATATCAGTACTGACGACCAGATCATCGGGCACGCTTACCTGGGCCGTGCAGAGCAGGAACAGGGCCAGTATGACGAAGCCATCAAAGAATATAAGATAGCTGCAGGTCTGACCAAATCTGAAATAGGCGCTGAAGCCCGCTACAACCTGGCTTACTGCCTCTTGCAGAAGAATGACCTGGCAGGTGCAGAGAAAGCCGGTTTTGATGTAATTAAGAATACACCGGGATATGAAGTGTGGGTAGCTAAATCCTACATTCTGCTGGGAGATGTATATGCCCGTCAGAAAGACTATTTCAACGCAAAGGCTACCTTCCAGAGTATTGCCGAGAACTGTCCGATACCTGAACTGAAACAGGAAGCGAAGGACAAACTGGCGAAAGCTGAAGCAGAAGAAAAGGCTGCTTCCAAGATCAAATCCAATAAATAATTCCGAATTACGTTAGCATGAACGCTTATATCAAACATATTCACCGGTTCCTGGCAGTAGCAGGTTGCAGTGCGGCAGGCATACTGATGCATCAGCAGGCATACGCACAGGAAACACTGAAAGAGGAAACAATTGATATCATTTCCAATTACCGCCCGAAATTGCGGGATGCGGCTAAACTGAACCTGACAGCTTCCCTGCCCGGTTTTGATACTACCCGTCCGCGTCTGCAATACCAGGTACCGGCACTGAACCTGTATTTCATGTACCAGCCTATTCCGCTTAAACCGTTAGCGCTGGGTAAAGACTCACTGAGCCAGTTACAGAACAACTTTATCAAAGCCGGTTATGGTAATCTCAGCACGCCGTTGATACAGGCGGGTTTTGGTACCGGGAGGCAGGAAAAATATAACTTCGGATTGTATGTGAATTACACATCCTCCAAAGGAGATATCAAGAACCAGGACTATAGCGCGCTCAATATCCTGGGTTCAGGCACTTATTTCACTCCCCTGTGGGAAGTGAACGGCAGTATCGGATATGACCGTAATCAGGTGCATTACTATGGTTATGATCATGCGCAACTGGAATTCAGCAAGAACGATGTCAAGCAGGCCTTCAACCAGTTCACAGCAACGATAGGCGCTAAGAACAGGACCCTGAACGACTGGGCATTTAAGTTTGAGCCATCCGCCAAATTCATCTACTTCAGCGATTCCTATAAACGTAAAGAACCTACTGCGATCTTCAAGATCCCGGTATCCAAGCAGCTGTTTGAGGATGTTTACCTGAGAGCTGAAGGTATCTTTGACCTGTCTTCCTTCAAAGAAGACGATCATGAGCAGATCAATAATAACGTGGTGGCCATTCATCCGGCACTGGAGATCATCAAGCCGCGTTTCATGTTACATGCAGGTGTGAACCCTACATGGACCAACAGCAAGTTCTATCTGCTGCCAGATATCGTGAACGAAACACACATCATCTATAAAAAGGTGATCTTAAGCAGTGGATGGATGTCTTATGTTAATAAGAACAGCTACCGTAACCTGGCCAATCAGAATCCGTTCATCGGCAGTTACGGCGAAGGTATCCTGAACACAAGGGTGGAAGAGAAATATACTGGGATCAAGGGGTCACTGGGTAGCCATTTTAACTATAATACCAAGTTTGCTGCATTAACCTGGCATAACCTGCCGTTGTTTGTGAATGACAGCATAGACGGTAAGACCTTCTATACGAAGAACGAGGAAGAGTTAAAAGCCTTCAACCTGCATGCAGAGGTAGGTTATATACAGGAAGAGAAGTTCCAGATGAGATTAGCATTCGACTGGTTCAACTATAACAAGCAGAAATCCGAGATCAAGCCATGGGGCCTGATCCCCTTCCAGGCAGACGCTTTCGCGCAATATACCATTGCTAAGAAGCTGCACCTGAACGCGAACCTGTATTACCTGGGAGGTACTTACTACCAGGTATTTGCCACACAGGATTTCGACAAAACTAAGGGTAAATGGGATCTTAGCGCAGGCGCCAACTATGATATCGGCAAAAACTTCAACATCTGGGTGAACGCCAATAATCTGTTTAATTCCAAATACCAGCGTTGGTTCGGTTACCCGACCTACGGACTGAATGTATTGGGAGGCGTGATGATTAAATTTTAAAATCGTACAATTGCACCTAGTAAACGGGAATTAAGGACGAGGAAATTGAATACGGACAATATATTACCCCAATTCCTAATCCTTAATTCCTGATTTCAATTTCGTTCGAGGAGAGAGTCATTTTATAATAATAGGAATATCTACGTAATTGGTACTACAGCAATACATAACAGAAATTTTGTTCAGGCAGCATACATGCTGTCTGCCCCAACTAGGCGTGTTCAAACTAACACATACCCCCGCGCGTTACGATGTCACCAATAAAACCATTTCTCCTCCCGGAGAGATCATCACTTTTGAGGAAACGTTGACAAACGACGGAGGTCTTGTGGAATGGATCTCGCAGAAGGAACTCCTGGTACCTGCTATCGCGCAGCTCAAAATGGAGAAGTATATAGATGAATTCAAGCAGGTCCTCAAAAAGGGTGAGCCTGTTATCATACCAGGTGTGGGAAAATTGCAGGCAAATGTGGTAGGCAGGATCTCCTTTGAACAGGAACCGCCTGCTATAACCAGAGATGTGTTACATGTCAGTCCGGTGATCAGACAGGATGCCAGCCATAAGGTAACAGTTGGGACTAAGGAAGTGGTGAATAAGCAGGTGGTAGACCATCTGACGGCTTCACGGTCATCTTCATCCTCTTCAGCTTCGACCTCACCTGCGGCGTCAACACCTGCACCAGTGGTACCAGCTTCCGATCAGGGAGTTAAACCACCGGCTACCGCGACTCCTGCGGCAACTGAAGATTATGAATTTGACGGATATACCAGGGAAATCCCTTCTAAACTGCGCTGGCTGTGGATCGCTATTCCGGTAGCCTGCGTCGTTACTGCCGGGATAGTATGGTGGTCAGTCAACAGGAACAGACCTGAGATCACCAGGGCAGAAAGTGCAGTTCCTCCTGTACCGGTAGAGGCAGTGCCTGTCCAGGTAGAAAGAGCTGCTGACAGTGTTGCCAAGGCTGCAGCAGCTGCAGCTGCACCGACTACGCAGGAGTACAACGTTATTTTTCAGGTTTTTAAAACCAGAAAAGCTGGTGAGAACATGTATAATAAACGACTTGGATGGAAACAACCTGTAGTGCTCAGAGCTAATAGGGATTCCACATTATTCATGCTGGGCGAGCACTTCCAGACCCCAACGGGCGATACCACCGCCATGAAAGATTCCGTATCTAAAAAATACGGTGCGACCATCGTACCTTTCCTCGAGTTCAGTAAGCTCACCGAAGAGGACAGGAAAGCCTGGAAGTGAGAACAGACAGATATTTAATGATAAAAGAGATCGGGGTAAGGTTTCCAGAACAAAGGAAATCCTACCCCGATCTCTTTTATATCAAACTTTAGTGGATGTCGTTAAAGAACAGCTGTCTGGCTACCGGCGGTTCCTTTTTAAAGAAGACAAAGCTTCCGCTGAGACAAGGTTTCAAACCAGATCTCTTTCTTAGAAACTACAGCCAGCTCTGATCCTGAATTATGTGGGGAAATGTGTCCCTGGAGCTATGGAAACACTAGATCTCTTTTGCTACGATCTCCAGCCCTTCTTCAAAACTATGGGGGGCAAAACCCAGCTCTTTCACAGCCTTATCAATAACAAAACCTGTTTTAGCCGGGCGCTTTGCGGGCTGTGTGAAGCTTTTGGCATCTACCTTTTCAAGAAGCTGTGTGTTCAGTTTAAAATAACCGGCGGTTTGTACGGCCATCTGATAAGGGGTCAGTGTTTCCTTGCCTGATATATGGAAAATACCGGCGGCCTTCTTATCAGCAACCAGTTTGCATCCTACGGCAAGGTCCTGTACGAGCGTGGGCGTGCGCCATTGGTCATCCACGACCTTTAGTTTCTTACCCTGCTCCAGGTTATTCTTAACCCAGGTGATGATGTTACTGCGCTTTGAATCCGCCGCTACACCGTATACCAGTACCGTACGTACGATGGCCCACTGGAGCTTACTGTTGCGGACCATGCTTTCTGCCGCTACTTTGCTGGAGCCATAGTAGCTGATAGGATTGACCACATCATCTTCTGCATATGGTCCCTGTAAACCGTCAAATACGAAGTCGGTAGACAGGAAAACAAAGAAGGTGTTCTGCTTTTCGGCAGCATGCAATAAATAACGGGTAGCTGCGACGTTCGTGTCCCAACACAGGTCTTTATTGCGTTCACAATCATCTACCTGAGTCATGGCAGCAGCGTGGATGAGAATATCCGGCTTGTGCTTCTCCAACAGATGCTCGACGCTGGTGGCATCCCGCAGATTGGTAGCTTCATAGGTATATCCTGCCTGCATTGGCAGCCGGTTAGGGCCTCTTCCGCTGGCTATTACCTGATACCGGCCATCCTCCAAAAAAACGGGAATAAGGTGCTGGCCCAATAATCCGTTGCTTCCTGTGATTAATACCTTCATATCTATGCCTTTTACTAAAATTACGAATTCAGTTTCAATTTGGAATTACGAATTACGGATGAGCAGTGTGATCCTACCCATTCTTTCCCAAAAGCTTATCAGGATAGCAGCAAACAGGGGTCGCTTATACGGACATACGATAATTGCCGGAGCTTCCGGGAAGCACAAAAAAGGCTGACCAGCAGGTCAGCCCTTTAAATATTGACGTAGCTTATATAAGCTAAGATCCTATTCCCACCATAGTTTCAATGGCTGATTAAGATCAGTATCTAATTTAAATGGTCGTTTATCAGCTGGTGCAGTAGTACCGGCCGGCCATTCCACTACTTCCAGGGCTCCTGCTTGTATGCCTAGCTCTGAAATGGTGGCGCCCATTTTCACGCCAGCTTCGGGAGTACCTGACAGTGCGAAACAGTTCGTGATAACATTAGCACCTGTGGCCAATGTAGGTCCGATGGCCACAAATTTGTAAAAATCGGTGTTGTGATCATGTACAATGGTATAGCTATTGGATATGTGGCCTCCTTCGCCCCCCAGACCTGCGAGTCCGCCAGCGGCATATGCATCGAAAGAGAAATAGGCGTAAGACATGTTGATCCTGCAATTATCAAAACTGCCCATCAGACCACCGACGTTATTTCCTCTCAGATGTCCCCTGAAAGAGCAACCTATCATATTGGTATTGTCGTTAAATCCGGAAATACCACCTACGTATGCACTTTTGTTTTTATCTGCCACCAAATCACCTTTCACAGAACAGGCGATAATATTTGCCTGACGGGAAAAACCTACTATCCCTCCCATTGCTGCATCTACCCCGACGATGCCGGCCGGGGCAAGTTCAAGTCTGATATTCTTTATTGTGCTGCCGCTGTCCGCGAAAGGGAACAAACCGATGTATGAAGACAAATTTTCTTTTAGAGGCGCGCTGATCTTCAGGTTTGTAATCTTGTGCCCTTGTCCGTCATAACTGCCCCTCATTCCACGAATGCAAGGAGACCGGTCGAACAGTGTATCAGGAAAAGCAAAATCCTGTACCTGTATGTAGTGGTCTGATGTATCAGAATCACGAGTGATGGCCATGTTAATGAAATCATGGTAATCCCTGACCTTATATTCGGCTTTCTCCGTTTTTGCCTGTATTGTTGCATCAGGGCCGCTAAATGTTACCTTTAGAATCATTTCACCATCGCGGTAATTCGTTAATCTGTTCAATTCGAGTGTTGCGCCGCCATTTGCATCCAGCTTACTGCTGCCTTTCACGGTGGTGTCGGTTGCCTTTTTAAGTCCGTTGCTGCCAACCAGTTCATAAGTAAATGCCCGCCCCGGCATGCCATTACTGACTTTTGCATAAATACCAGGTCCGTTGAGCATACTGGAAATCTCAAACGAGCCGATCTTATCATAATTAAAGATAACCTTGGTCTTGTCGGGTTGGGGTACAGGGGTTTCGGAAGTGCCGTCTTTACTGCAGGCGTTCGCTAACAGCATAGTTGCTGCCAGCATACATAGGTATAAGTGTCTCATGTATAGGTTTACTTTTTTAAAGTTGGTGTGAAATTATTAAAAATATACATATCTACCCGCCCCCGGAAAGATACCGATGATTGAAGCCGCCTTCTGGAACGCTATACAATCAGCAGAAAGCTATCTTTACAACGATAGCTGAAAACACATACATGGTTAAGGATCTGGACAAGTCGCTAAGTGTCAACAATTAAACAAGACTCCTGTCGGGGAAGTAAACTGTAAAAAAAGCCGTACCAGCTGGTACGGCCTTCAATGTTAATTGATCTTAATTATTATTTAATGTTCATGCCGAGGTTATACATGGTAAATGCCCAGACATCTGCTGATTCTTCTATCAATTTGGAGGTAGGCTTACCGGCGCCATGGCCTGCCTGTGTTTCTATGCGTATAAGCGTTGGGTTAGGACCGGCATTGGCCGCCTGTAAAGTAGCGGCGAATTTAAAGGAGTGCGCTGGCACCACACGGTCGTCATGATCTGCTGTTGTGATCAGCGTAGCAGGATACTGCGTACCCGCCTTCAGGTTATGTAACGGGGAATATTTGTACAGATACGGGAACTGTTCGGCCTTGGCGCTGGTACCATATTCTGTTACCCACGCCCAACCGATGGTGAAGTTCTGGAACCGCAGCATATCCATTACTCCCACCGCCGGCAAAGCTACCTTGAACAGGTCAGGACGTTGCGTCATACAGGCGCCCACGAGCAAGCCTCCATTTGAACCACCGCGGATCGCCAGCTTGGAAGGATTTGTATATTTTGATTTTACAAGGAACTCTGCTGCTCCGATGAAATCATCAAATACATTCTGCTTTTTCTCCATCATACCCGCTTTATGCCATGCCTCGCCGTATTCGCTACCACCTCTCAGTGATACTACTGCATAGATGCCGCCCTGCTCCATAAAGAACAGGTTAGATACGCTGAATACAGGGGTCATCGGGATATTGAAGCCGCCATAACCATAAAGCAGTACCGGATTCTGGCCATTCAGTTTAATGCCTTTCCGATAAGACAGAAATACAGGTACTTTCGTTCCATCTTTGCTGGTGAAGAAAACCTGTTTGGTTTCATAGTCTTCCTGGCGGAATTTCACTTCGCTCTTAGAGTAAAGGGTGGACTTACCAGTAGCAATGTCATACTTATATATAGTGGCAGGGGCTACGAAGGAAATATAAGTGTAGAAGAACTCCTTATCATTGTCATTGCCACCAAAACCACTTGCAGCACCAATACCCGAAAGGGCAATGTTCCAGTCCAGCTTACCATCATAGGTATATTGCGCTACCCTGGAAGAAGCGTCTTTCAGGTAGTTAGCGAATAATCTTCTTCCAGCAGTGCCTACGCCTTGCAATACTTCTTTCTGTTCAGCGATGATCAGCTTACGGCTGGTTGGATTCTTCGGGTCTACCAGCTCCACTTTATAGTTTGGTGCGCCTTCATTGGTGAGGAGCAAGAGTTTGTCTCCATCATTGTCTATCACGGAAGGCTCGAACTCAAAACCTTTTACCAGCAGGTTAAACCCTTTCTGAGCGGGGTCCTGCATATCCCAGTAGAATAGCTGGTTACCAGAGGTGCCTTCAGACTGGTGCAGGATAAGGAAGCGCTCGTCTTCTGTCACATCCACGCCGCAGTTGCGCAGGGGATGTTCTTTATCTTCAAAGATCAGCTCATCCTGATCCTGCGAAGTGCCCAGACGGTGGTAATATACTTTATGGAATTCGTTCTTTTTAGACAGCTTGCTCTCTTCATTAGGCTTGTCATACCTGCTGTAATAAAAACCGTCCTTCCTCCAGGAGATGCCACTGAACTTGATCCAGTCAATAGAATCTTTCAGGAGTTGTTTGCTTTCCACGTCCATCACAAATGCCTGTTGCCAGTCAGAGCCGGCCTTTGCTATCTGATAGGCCATGTGCTTTGCGTCTTTCGAAAAAGAGATGCTACCTAGCGCTACAGTACCGGCTGCTGAGAACTTGTTAGGATCAATGAAAACTTCCGGTGTGCCGGTTAATGATTTCTGACGGTACAGTACTGCCTGGTTTTGTAACCCGTCATTCTTATAGAAGTAATAATAGTCGCCTTTTTTGAAAGGAGCGCCTATTTTGGGATAATTCCACAGTTCTTCCAGCCTTTTTTTGATAGCCCCGCGAAAAGGGATCTTGTTCAGGTATTCACTGGTAACAGTGTTCTGGGCGGTCACCCATGCTTTGGTTTCGGGACTGTTATCATCTTCCAGCCAGCGATAGGGGTCTGCAACGACTGTACCATGATAGTTGTCTGTAACGTCTGTTTTATTAGTTTGCGGATAATTTATTCCTTGCTGTTGCGCCATTACTGGTCCTGTTATCATTAATAAATACAAAAAGGTAAAGATAGGGTGTGTTAGCGTACGTGTTTTCATTTGGTGCGTTTGGGTTTGTATTTAAATTATATCTATATATATTTTTTAAAAAAAATTCCAGGTTAGTTAATTAAAAATGAAAATTTCGTGTAATTCATCAGAATACTATTAGAAAGAATACGCAAAATGTTATTTTTGTGCGCCACTTAGATAATTTCCTGGCAATTTATGCATTAGCAGCGTGATTTACAGGAAAAAAGGTAAGAGCGGGGGTTGGAAACAGAGGATGCAAATTATCACACGTTAGGGGTATATCATGGTACAGGAAGCTGAAAAAAACACCAGATTCCCTGAATCCAACATAAAAAAGTAGAGAGGGAAATAAACATAACTATGAAAAAAGTTTCTAACATCGCAGTTCTTACATCTGGCGGGGATGCGCCAGGCATGAACGCAGCCGTTCGTGCAGTTGTAAGGACCGGAATTTACCATCAGTTAAATGTGTATGGTGTTATGTACGGCTACCGGGGAATGCTGAAGAATGAAATATTTCCCTTAGAGTCCAAATCTGTGGCCAACATTATTCAGCGCGGAGGTACTATATTAAAGACCGCACGTTGTAAAGAGTTTTATGAAGCCGAAGGCAGACAAAAGGCCTACGAGAATCTCAAGAAACACAATATTGATGGTATCGTAGTTATCGGAGGTGACGGTTCATTCAACGGAGCTTACAAGATGAGCCAGGAATTTGACATTCCATGTATCGGCTTACCTGGCACTATCGACAAAGATATTGCGGGCACTGATTTTACCATTGGTTTCGACACGGCAGTGAACACAGCAGTGGATGCTATTGACAAGATCCGCGATACGGCTGATGCGCACGACCGTTTATTTGTTATAGAAGTGATGGGACGTGATGCTGGCTATATAGCGCTGCACAGTGGTATCTCCACCGGTGCTGAGCACATCATGACCCCTGAACACCTGATCGATGTACAGGATATCATTGAAGATCTGCAGACGAACGAGCGCCGCAGAAAGCTGGTGAATATCATTGTCGTTGCTGAAGGTTCTATTGCCGGCGGCGCTGAAGAAGTAGCCCGTCAGGTTAAAGCCAGCTGTCCTCAGTTGGATACACGTGTTTGTATTCTGGGGCACATACAGCGTGGTGGCTCTCCCTCCTGTCAGGACCGTATCCTGGCCAGCCGTATGGGTTATGCAGCAGTAGAAGCACTGTTAAGCGGTACTTCGAATGTAATGGTAGGCATTGTAAACAACAAAATCCAATATACACCTCTGGAACAGGCTATCAAGGCCAAAGAACATATTGATCCGGAGTGGTTAAAGATGGTAAAAATACTTGCGAGTTAAAAAAAAGAGCTATGAGTACAAAAGATTTATCAAAATACGTACACAAACAGATGGACCATGCAGCTTCCCGTGCACATTCCCTGCACAAAACAAAAATCGTAGCAACCGTTGGCCCTGCCTGCGATACCTATGAAGGCTTACTGGCATTAGTAAGAGCCGGCGTTAACGTGTTCCGT
Organism: Chitinophaga sp. S165; assembly: GCF_003182155.1. Taxonomy (GTDB): domain Bacteria; phylum Bacteroidota; class Bacteroidia; order Chitinophagales; family Chitinophagaceae; genus Chitinophaga. The sequence continues at coordinate 381,070 of NZ_QGTG01000005.1, read as the reverse complement.
CTGAACTTTTCACATGGCTCTCACGAGGACAAACTGCGTATCATCGGTTATATCCGTCAGATCAACCAAACCGAGCCTTATAACGTAGCTATCCTGGCCGACCTGCAAGGCCCTAAACTGCGCGTTGGTGAGATCGAGAACAACGCATTACCATTAGTAGCTGGTCAGATCCTGACCTTCGTAAATGAGAAAGTTGTAGGTAACGCTGTAAAGATCTATGTATCTTATGCAGACCTGCACAAAGACGTTAAACCAGGCCAGAAGATCCTCCTGGATGACGGTAAAATTGAAACAGTAGTAAGAGAGATCACTGCCGAAGGTGAGATCAAAGCTGAAGTAGTTCTGCCAGGCGTACTGTCCTCCAAAAAAGGCTTCAACCTGCCAGATACTAAAGTATCTCTGCCGGCACTGACCGAAAAAGATATAGTGGACCTGGAATTCATCATCGACAACGAATGTGATTGGGTTGCCCTGTCCTTCGTTAGACACGTAGATGATCTTCAGCTGATCCGCAAACGCCTGAAAGAGCGCAATTCTAAAATGAAGGTGATCTCCAAGATCGAAAAACCTGAAGCAATTGCGAACCTGAAGGAAATCATCTGGGAAAGCGATGGCGTAATGATCGCCCGTGGTGACCTGGGTGTGGAACTGCCGGTTGAGCAGATCCCAATGATCCAGAAAGATATCATCCGCAAGTGTATCCACCGTGCTAAGCCTGTAATCGTGGCTACACAGATGATGGAAAGCATGATCGATCGTACCCGTCCTAACCGTAGTGAGATCACTGACGTAGCTAACGCGGTTCTGGAAGGTGCTGACGCAGTGATGCTGAGCGGTGAAACCGCTACAGGCCAGTTCCCTGAACTGGTGATCCAGACTATGAGAAAGATCATCGACGAAGTAGAAAAAGAAGACATTATCTACAACCGTAACCTGATCCCTCACCGCCACTCTCCTACCTTCCTGAGCGATGCACTGTGTTACAATGCCTGTAAAATGGCAGAAGACCTGGATGCAGATGCACTGATCGGTATGACACAGAGCGGTTACACCGGCTTCATGCTGAGCAGCTACCGTCCACGTTCTCCACTGTTCATCTTCACTAAAGAAAAGACATTGGTGAATCAGCTGAGCCTCAGCTGGGGTGTACGTGCCTTCTTCTATGATGGTGAAGAAGGTCTGGACGAGATCATCTCTGACCAGATCAATATCCTGAAAGAAAGAGGTTTCGTGAAACCTGCTGATATCGTAGTAAACACCGGTAGTACGCCAGTACAGGAACACCTGCCGACCAATACGATCAAGATCTCCACTGTTGCTGAATAAGCAAAGGGAACAACATTATATAAATAAAAAGGTCTCGTATTAATACGAGACCTTTTTATTTATACTTACATCATCCATTATAATGTCAGCACGAAACGGGTAAAGAGACGGATACCATTGAAACCCATCTGCACGGAATCCCACGCGCCGCCGCTCTCACTGTCATAAGCCGATAACCTTGCGCCATCTACAACACCCAGTGAAGGGTGAACATTGAAGATATTATCTGCACCAATGAACCAGTTAAGCTGTTTGGTGAATTTATAGTTTACAGCCAGATCTGTCACTGCCTTTCCTTTATATTTAAACAGTTCAGGCACCAGTTTGTCTCCATCACTGTCCAGGCCTACTACAGGATTGATACCTGTACCCGCCAGGTCTCCGCTCCAACCATAACCATACAATTCTACCTTACCGAAATAGGTTACGTGAGCGCTTACACCGAATTTATTGATACCATAATCCAGGTTCAGTCCCACTTTTACAGGAGGCGCTGAAGCCAGTACGAAACGCTCTTCACGATCGCTGAAGAATGATTTTCTGTGCAGGTAAGTGTCGTTCAGTCTTTCCGGTACGTTGATCTTGTTGATCTCCATATGTTGGAAGTTAGCTGCAAGCAATGCTCTGAAACGCTGGTTCGCCCAACGTTTGTTATAATCGATCACCACATCAATACCGGTGTTAGTTGTATTTACTGCATTTGCGAAGAACTGTGCATTGTCTATATGCAGATCGTTTAAAGTATTATACAACTCTTCAGAAAGCGTGGTATCGCTTGCGCTGAACTGGCCAGACAATACGATCCTGTCTTTTACCTTCACCAGGTAACCGTCTATCGTTACAGACAAAGCGCTGATCGGCTTCCATGTAAAGCCCAGACTTGCATTCACAGATTTCTCCTGTTTCAGGTCAGGAATGCCCGCCGCCCTGGTAATGCTATTGGTGTTAGGAGCGATTTTCACCTCCGTGATAGTTCCTCCCTGTACGTTTGTGTACTGGGAACTGAAGTTGATCTGTTGCAGTGAAGGAGCACGGAAGCCTGTGCTTACGGAACCACGCAGGTTAAAGTTAGACGTCACCTTGTACCTCGTAGCAAACTTATAATTGCTGGTAAAACCAAAGTCGCTATAGTTCTCGGCACGAACAGCAGCACCTATCAGCCATTTATCAGTCACGTCCAATTCCGCGTCCACAAAACCGGCCACATTAGAACGGTTAGCATTCACTTCATCGCTTGGACGATAGCCAGGGAAACCCTGTGCACCAGTAGCTTTGAAGAAGGTAGGATCATAATTGGTATACGACGCCTCCTCTCCTGCATAGATCTTATAGTTCTCATACCTGTATTCAGCACCTAAAGCCAGGTGTAGACCAGAAGCAACATTGGGCAGCTCTTTACCCAGCGTCAGGTTAGCGGTATTCTGGAGGAAAGAGAATCCACCGTCATCAAAGTGAGTAGGCGTATTAGCGCCCATGGAAGCGTTGAAAGTCTTGTCACCATAGAAGTGAAAGTCGTTACGGCCGAGGGTATTACTGAAATCCCAGGTCCATCCTGTACCAAATTCTCCTTTAATACCGGCAGCTGCGGACCAGTCGTTGATCTTTGTCTGGATAATAGGATCGAACACAGTATCGTTAGGCAATCCACCTGGCGATGTTACAGTGTACATAATATCCTTATAGAAGATGATGTTTCCGTTCGCGTCTGTTGGGAAACGATCAGGGTGCGCACTGGAATTGGGATTATTGCCGTTAAAATGCCTGGTATAGGCATACGTGTCGGAGAATTTATGATTATATCCGCCGAAGGCGTAAAAAGTGGTACGACCGTCTTTAAAAGGTATTTCCATATTCAGCATACCGCCACCGGTAGTCTTGGAAGCATCACCATATGACCTTCTCACTACGTTGATAGGCAGGGCGTCTTTATTCGCCAGATTGGTATCCAGTACCTGGCGGAAAGTCTTACCCTGCTTCAGGAAGTTACCGGAGAAGTTCAGGAATCCACCATTTTTACCGAGCGGTACACCATAGCTTAATCCCACGGAAACAGCGTTACCATCAATAGCACCGTTATTCTTGTATTGATTTAACTCCTTGCCAAAGTAAGTATTGTATTTATGGTCATAGTAACCAGCGTAACCGGCATTTACGTACAGGTGGTTCACTTCTTTTTTGAGGATGATATTGATAACGCCAGCGATAGCGTCAGAGCCATATTGGGCGGAAGCACCATCACGAAGTATTTCCACACGGTCAATGGCAGCTTCGGGAATGGCGTTCAGGTCAGTACCTGAGTTACCACGGCCGCGGGTACCATATACAGCGATGAAAGCGGTCTGGTGACGGCGTTTACCGTTCACGAGCACCAGCGTCTGATCAGGTCCCAGACCACGGAGTGTTGCCAGGTCTATCTGATCGGCACCATCACTACCACTCTGTTTGTTGTAGTTAAAAGAAGGTGCAGAGACGTTGAGCAGCGCTGTCAGGTCCATCTTGGCGGTGGGGTAAGCTGCCTGGCTGAGAGAGATCACATCCACCGGAACAGGTGTTTCGATCTTTGCACGGCCTCCGGAGCGGGTACCTACCAGGACTACCTGGGAGAGTTCTGATACTGTGGACGCCAGCTGGATATCCACCTGTGTACGGCCATTTACAGGAAGAGACAACGGCTTGAAACCAATAGCACTGATTTCCAGTACATCGTTTGATTGCGCTTCAATAGAATAGGCGCCGTCCTTGCCTGTCAGCGTTCCGGCATTACTCTGTTTCACCCTTACGGTGATCCCTTCAAGAGGAACGCCGGTGGTGGCATCTGTAACTTTACCGGTTATTCTTTGTTTCTGAGCATATGCTGCTGCAATTGGCACATACAGGCATAATAATAAAAGTACAATACGACTTAGACTCCTGGTTGACATCATAGATTTACGTTAAGTTGGGTTATTGTTAAATATAACCTATTTCAGGCATATAGATAAAATAGTATCAGTTTACTCAAGTAGTCGGCGTTGGCTGTTATAACATTATATTTTATCTATCTGTCATAGATTGCCTTGAGATAATAACACATTATACTTGGCACTTGTTTAACGCCTTACCGGTTCGTGTAACGGATAGTTATCATGAAAGGTTACCTCAAATCATTAACTTGTTATTAACTATTCACACAAAACAAAAGGATACCTTTATAACACCACGGTTGTCATTGTGCTATCCCTCGAATAGAGATAGTTGCCACTGTTTCAAATTGCGCAAGAATATATTGTTCCCAGTTGTACCGGCGAAAAGCCGGCATGTGCAGCGCTTTTTATTTTATCACCTCAAAAACTGACCAAAAGATGTATCTGTTTTCAGCAGGCTCCATCGAATTTTTCAGAGAGATCTACTCCCCTTCAGATGTTCCCAAAAGATTTTGCGGCACTATTATGCAACACTCAGCCAAAGTCGTGCATGGCGACGCCCAGAAGATCATTTTCCTCCAAAGGCTGGCCGCTGGCTTGTTTGAGGTATTTGAACACCAGGTGATATGTGAAACTACTGAAAAGGAGATATTGCCTACTCCTTTAAAACCTTCGTTGCATTTACACATCTCGCTAGACAACAACGATGTGGATGCATATGTGAACGGCACGGACAGTGTGGAATTGAAAAGGGATGAAGTAAATCTGTTCTATCTGGAAGAGATCAATGTAGCCATTATACCAAAGGGCAAACATTGCTTTTTTCACATCAGCTTCAGTAATGATACATTGTTCCGCATTTTGAAACAGCCTGCCTTCGAATCAGAATTTGACAGGATCAGAAAGAGTGTGCGCAATGCGGAGAAGAACATGGGCGGCATGATCAATGCACCCGGCCAGGTGCCGTTGGATGCATATTACATGATGCTTGTACAACAGATAAGGCATTGCCGTTTTAATGAGATAGCCAGTATCTATTACCGGGAAAAGAAATGTATGATGATGCTGGAACACTTCATAAGGCAAATGCTGCCACGTAAGGAAAATACCATCAGGCTGACCTCATCGAAAGTGATCATCCTGGACCTTGTGAAGGAATATATCAAGGGACATATACACCAATCTCTTACCACTAAAAAACTGTGTCAGCAATTCAATATTACCCGCAATTTCCTGGAGAAAGGTTTCTATCAGCTTAATCGTATTTCGGTAAACCAGTTCATACACTATTACCGGCTGGAATATGCAACTAAACTGTTGTCAATTGAGGATATGCCATTGAATAATATTCCCCGGTTAACCGGTTACAGGAATTACAGATCCTTTGCTGCTGCCTTCAGGAGATATTTCAATTGCGATCCGGAACTGTTCCGTCATCCGTAATAATTTCCACACATCATCCATTCCACCGAGGATATTTTATAAATGTTACATTTACACTATTGCAGACGGCATACATGTTGTCAGCAATAGTGTAAATTGTTTTATATGAGCACTTTCAGAAGTATCAATCCATACAATCAGGAAACAATAGCTGAATATACGGCACACACGGAAGCAGACATTGAACAGCGGCTGGCATGGGGCCATCAGGCATACCGGCATCTGTTGCACACCAGTCTGGAGGAGCGTTGCGACTGGATGCGGAAACTGGCTGGTTTACTGAAGACCCATGCGGATGAGCATGCAGCCATCATTACCCGGGAAATGGGCAAGACGCTGAAGGAAGCAAAGGCCGAAGTACTGAAGTGTGCCATCTCTGCGGAATATTATGTGGAACATATTGCTGATATGCTGCAATCCAAATTAATTACCTCGGACGCGCAGCAAAGCTATATATCGTATGAACCGAAAGGCATTATACTGGCCATTATGCCCTGGAACTTCCCCTACTGGCAGGTGTTCCGCTTTGCTATTCCTAATCTTCTCGCAGGCAATACCGGATTACTGAAGCATGCCAGTAACGTCAGCGGCTGCGCCCTGGCAATGGAAGATCTGTTCCTGGAGGCAGGTTTCCCCGAAGGCGCGTTCCAGGCCCTGCTTGTCAATTCACAGAATATTGAGCATGTTATTGCCGACTACCGTGTACAGGGAGTTACCCTTACCGGCAGCACGGGCGCGGGTATGAGTGTTGGTGCGCTGGCTGGTAAATACATCAAGAAATCCGTCCTTGAACTGGGAGGCAGCGATCCTTTCATTGTACTGAAAGACGCAAATCTTGAAGAAGCCGCTAAGATAGCTGTAAAGGCGCGTATGCAGAATGCCGGACAATCCTGCATTGCTGCCAAACGCTGGATCGTGGAGGAAGCGGTTCTTGGCGACTTTACCGACAAAGTGAGTAATCTTCTGGGCAATATGCGTCAGGGCGATCCCTTCGACCCTGAAACCGATATGGGTCCGATGGCACGCCCGGACCTGGCAGCAGAGCTGGCCCAGCAACTGAAACAAACTGTTTCCCAGGGTGCGAACCTTTCATTGGGTGGGCAACACCAGGAAGCTAACTTCCTTCCTACCCTGCTGACAGGTGTACAACCCGGCATGACGGCTTTTGAGGAAGAAACCTTCGGACCACTGGCGGTGATCATTAAGGCATCCAATGAGGACCATGCTATCCAGCTGGCCAATCAAACTCCTTTTGGTCTGGGCTCGTCACTTTGGACGACCGACCTTGACAAGGCAAGGCGGCTGGCCCGGCAAATAGACAGCGGGAACGTATTCGTCAATGCGATGGTACGCTCGGACGCACGCCTGCCCTTCGGAGGGGTAAAACAGTCTGGTTATGGCCGGGAACTGGCGCTCGAAGGCACACATGAATTTTTGAATGTTAAAACGGTTTATATAGCTTAGCAGCCTGAAAAAACAGGTAACAACACGTAAACTGGCAACAAAATCTGCATGACGAGGAATAATTATGCTCCCTATATTACAATCAGCAGGGAAGAATGGGCTAAAAGGAGTGACGATCCTATGTTACACCTACTCAACGATATCGATACGTTGCAGGGCCTGAACGAGCCACTGACAATGGACGAGATCACCCAGATCTATGTACCGCTTTCCCGTTTGCTGAATTTGTATGTTAGCAGCGCACAGCGGCTTCATGCCGCCACCAACAGCTTCCTGGGAAGTCAGTTCCTGAAAGTGCCGTTCATTATCGGCATTGCCGGAAGTGTGGCTGTGGGCAAGAGCACAACGGCCCGCGTACTGCAACGCTTGTTGTCTGCCTGGCCTAACCACCCTAAAGTTGACCTGGTCACTACGGATGGGTTCCTTTATCCTAACCGGGTACTGGAACAACGGGGTATAATGAACCGTAAGGGCTTTCCGGAGAGCTATGACATCCGCCGGCTCATACAATTCCTCGCCAATGTTAAATCTGCCAGGGAAAGAGTGTCCGCCCCTGTGTACAGTCACCTGGAATACGACATCCTGCCTAACCAGTTAAAATGGATAGAATCTCCCGACATCGTGATCGTCGAAGGCGTGAACGTATTACAGGTAAGACCCCGGCAACAGCAGCGGGAACCAACTATCTTCGTGTCTGACTTCTTTGACTTTTCTATCTATGTAGATGCGGAGCTGGAAGATTTGCAACAATGGTATATTGCCCGTTTCAAATCGCTGCGGCAGACAGCTTTTCAGAACCCCGACTCTTATTTCCACCGGTATGCTCATTTATCTGATATAGAATCGGAAGAATTTGCAACCAACATCTGGAATGAGATCAACAAGCCTAACCTGGAGCTTAACATCATGCCCACCCGTTTCAGGGCCAGTCTTATACTGGAAAAAGGCAGTCATCATTTTGTACAGTCACTAAAACTGAGAAGGATCTGATCTAAAATATTCACTAATGCCAGATATCGACCAGGTAAAACAGGCCTTATTAAAGCTTGATAAACATTCGGGGGATAACTGGCATTTATTTGAGCCGTTACTGCAACCTGTGGAGTTCAGTAATGGCTCTTTTCTTACTCATATGGGCAGGGTCTCTTCTGCTATCTACTTTATCTCTTCGGGCATTGTACGCGTCTTCACTGTACACGAAGACCAGGAAGTATCCCTTGATTTCGCATTTCCGGGGCAGTTTTCTACAGCCTACGCCTCTTTCATTACCCAGCAGCCATCCATCGTATCATTGCAGGCTATAACGCCTGTAAATGGCTTTGCTTTCTATTTTGAGGACCTGCAGGAACTTTATAAAAAAAGCCATGCTGCTGAACATACCGGCCGCTTACTGGCAGAGTATCAGTACGTCCGGAAATACCAGCGGGAACTGGCTTTCTTACAATACACTGCGAAAGAACGGTATCTGCAGCTGCTGGCAGATCATCCGCAGGTAATACAACAAATACCTGTCAAATACATCGCCTCTTACCTGGGCATTGCACCGGAAAGTTTGAGCCGGATCAGAAGGGATCTTAGCTAACATTGATTAAGCTTTTTCGCGGATGAGGGTACTGCGATTCCGGCATTGACCTTCTAGCTCGCAGTTCGGATGGAATCACTGGCTGTATTTCTTTGAAGTTCCTGGGTATTGAGCGTTTTTTGGCTGTTAGGCTTTAGTTTCCTATTAAACCCCTGGTAGAACGCTTCAGCGTACTTCAAAGAACTAAAGGCCAGTGATTTCCAACTGAATGCTCACTGTGGCCGGTCTTCAAAATTATAGCTGGAGTGCCGATTGCCAGATTCTAATGCTACGCTGAAGGAATGGTATGGCACGTTACTCTCTACCTGAACTATCTGGTACCATCAGGCGACATCAGGAAACGTCAGGATATATCGGGCTATCTCACACACCACCACACCCATGCAATGTATATGGGTTGAAATGCCAGTCTGCTCCATGTATACCAGGGAGCCGCTGGTAGTCCGCCGGGAGCGGGTAATTGTTTTATCGCTACGTAAATATTGGCGGGGAACATTGCGATCAGCAATGCGATCAGGCCCCATGCCGCATAAGTTCTTACTGTCGGAAATAGCAATGCTATCCCGAATGTTATTTCAAGTATTCCACTTATGAGTACAAGCTGCAGGGCATATGGCAGCCATCCGTCGATCATATAAGTAAGCTTTCTGGGGGTAACCAGATGCATGACGCCTATCAGTACGAACATTATTGCCGCGGCTATCTGCGCGTCGTGCTGCATATTCTTCAGCCAGGAAATATTGAATAAATAACCGGTTAGCAGTAATAACAAACCTATTGATAAAAGTCCGGATAAAAATGCCATTGTCTTAATTTTGCTGCAAAGTTCTCTTAAAACCAGGCCGGTCGAACTAACATATGTTAGCTTTTGTTAGCTTCCGTTAGCTTTTACCGCCTTCACTTATTAACAATTATTTATAGGTATCGTTTTTGCAGTAGAATAATTATCCGATTACATTTGAATCACTTATTTACGATAATGAACACTACAATGAAAAGAGCATTTTATCCATTTGCTGCCGCTATTATCCTGCTGGCTTCTGCTTTTACGTTTATCTCTTCGCAAAGCTGGAAGATCGCTCAAGGATATTCTATTAAGTTTTCCGGTTCCGGCGCGAATGGTATTTTCAAAGATTTAAAAGGACAGGTGATATTTGACGAGAAAGACCTTGCGGCTTCCAAATTTGATGTCACCATTGATGTAAGTTCGATCAATACCGGCAATGGCTTAAAGAATACACATGCCAAAGGCGGTAAATGGTTTGATGCATCTAAATATCCTACCATCCATTTCACTTCATCCAAAGTAAGCAAAACTGCTGCAGGCTATGAAGCGCATGGCGAACTGGAAATGCATGGCGTGAAGAAACCTTTTACCGTTCCTTTCACTTTCACAAAGAATGGTACTGGTGGCACCTTCAATGGCAACTTTGATGTAAACCGTGTTGACTTTGGTATCGGGGAAGCTGGTGGCAGGGTTGACGATGTATTTAAATTAAATGTGACCGTTCCTGTTACACAATAAACAGCATGTTCAAAAGATATTTCTTCAACGGATTGGCAGCGGGCGTTCTATCAGGTCTTGCTGCCTTTCTTTATTACCGCATCTATGTAATCTCACTCGAGGTTTCTTACACTAGTATCGTATCTCCAACCGGTATATTAAGTGCTTCACTATTTGCAGGAATGTTGATAGCATTATTCTGTTTTAGTGTAGACCGTCTTTTCAAAAAGGAGACGCCGGTTCTGAGCGGTATTCTTCTTACTGCAGGAGCTTTTCTCAGCATCATTATTCCTTTTATGATCAGCCTTCCATTGAATGTTGATCGCCCTGAATTGTTTCCCGGTTTGGTTGTTCCTATGCAGTTGTTTCCAGTGCTGGCCTGGTTTACTTTAAAGCCACTGTTTAAAAATTAACCCTTTGTTGACATTCTGTTTTCTTTAGAGACTCCCTCTTATATTTCAGCCTGCCGGGTTTTGTTGTTTTGAAGCGGTGTTCGCTGCGGTTTCATATAGTCTCCGGTCTGTGCCCGCTTTTAACACTATTTAGCTTTGGGAATTTAGCTAAGCTTTAGTTCATTCATCTTCTTCACCGACTGTGCAGGGAACCGGGCGAAGACCCGGATACTATATGAAACCTCCACTACCTCCTGGCTTCCTATTTTGTTCTGGACGCGTTGATATTTTCTGACGACTCTAAGCACATACCTCTCTTTATAAAACCAGCTTAACGAAATTCAGGCGGAAGTCTTAAATCTTAAATAAGGAAACGCCAAGGGGATCACTTCTTTTTTCATCTTATGTAGAAGAAGATAAAGGATGTAGCATGTAGGATGTAAGATGTAGGATGTCGAATCTAGTGCATATCATTACTATCGTTTAAGCAATGATGGTAGATTGAACAAGATGAAGATATAACTGATATATTAGCAAAGATTGAGTTTACAGTTTAATCTGATCGCTTGTATAAAGGACCACTTCAATGAAGAAAATTAATTTGGTTGAAGTCATGAAGTAGCGGCGGTTTCAGGTGGAGACCCCTGGCCTTTAGTTATTTGAAGCACGCCGATACGACCCACCAGGGGTTAAATAGTCAGCCCATCCGCTTGATAATGCATTATAGCAAGTAGCTTCAAAGAACTACAGCCAGTGGTCCCACCTGAAACCGCAGCAGACCCCCAACCGACAAAATACAAAACATAAAACAAACCGAAGTAACACTCAAATCAAAAAAACCAATCCTGATTAACATACATTCAAAACCAGGTTAACGATACAGCACACACTCAACAACGACTGAAAACCAAAAAGCCCCCGCGTTTTCACGCGAGGGCTCTGGCATAATTTCGTTAAGCTAACAAATCATACCATCTCAAACCCATTCATTGATATGGGTGCCACTGCCCATGCTCAGTTCGCGGGCAGAAATGGTGAAAGCAACGCTCATCGGGCTCTTGTCATCAGCGTCAAAGGACTCTTCAAACTTTACCAGATAGCCTTCCTTAAAATTGAGCTTCTTCAGCTCTGCATCAGAATCTCTTTTGAAGAATGTAATGGTGCCATCTTTTCTTTCAAAGTTGTTCACCATCCATTCAAAGAGGTCTGTTTCACCAGTAGATTCGACAATTAGACGGATGCGACCACCACGGGTTATTGATGAGGGGCGGCCGGTAGCGTCTACTTCTTGGGTGAGGTCGTAGCTGCAGTGTTTTACCACCATTTTTTTGCCAGCTACTTCAAACACTGATTTGAAGGACATGGGTTAAATGTTTAGAGGTTCAATAAAGAAATTAACAAATGAAGCTAACTATTTATGTATTTATCTATCTTTCAAATTTAAATTAATCCCTTAATACAACCAAAAATTTAACTCATCTTGATCTCATTATCTGTCTGTTATAATCCAGTTCATTCCTGGTGGTTTCAAGCTCCCTGTTGAGGTCAGCGATCTTTTCTTTCAGTTCTGCAATAGTCTGTTGTGCATTCTGTAAACCTCTCATTTGTTGTTTACCTTGTTGTATTGACAATAAATTCTGAATAATATTATTGTACAGACCGTAATGTGATACAGATTCTTTTGGAATGGTATTACGCATATTCACAAGGTCCTGTGCAATTACCTGATCCATATAATTGGCATTCTGAGTAGGCAGATTGATCGAATCAAGGTTGTTCTTCACCTTTTCCATCTTTTGCAGAAAATCGCCCTGAAATGCCTGTTCCTGGCGGAATGCACTCAATTGCTTACGAAGGGCGGTATTCTCTCTTGAAGGTACCTGAAAGTTGAAAAATACGGCCAGTACAAAGAGCCCTACTGTAACAACGAAAAAAAGCAGGAACCATAGGAATGCGGATGTTCTCTCCTGTTTGTTTAGTACACGCATGTATTATATTGTTTGAATGAATCAATCTGTAAAAAACCACCTTTTGGTTTTATGCTTACGCAGGTATTCTGCATCTTCGGCAGACTCCTCCTTCACGAAAATGCCGCTGTCTGTTTTACGTCCGATGTAATCCAGCCTGCTCAAGCTTTCGAACAGTTTACTGATTGCACGCACAAACGGGATCATCGGCTGCAGGCACTCCCTCACATCAATATGTTTATAACGGATGTTCGCACAATTGACCATGAGTGTTTCCAGCTCTCCCTGACGCAATTCGCACCATTCAGAGAAGTAGTTCAGTAACTCTTCCTTACCGGTGCCTGCACGCAGATCTATTGCGTTCTTTATAGTACGTGCCAGGCCTGCCACTACTTCCAGCATCTCGGCCGGCGACTGATACAGACCTAACCAGCGGAACTGTGAAATACGGGTACCCAGATATTGTACAAGCCTTTCCGTAATATATAACACTACCTGCGCCAGATCATTATTCTGATTTCTCCCGTAGATCTTCTGCACGATCTGTACACCATGTAATTCCAAATGACCCAGGAACTGGTCCAGCTCCTGATGCAGATCAGCTAATGATGGATGAGCAGACACAATGCTTGTAGGAGGTATATAGTCATCATCGAGCTGCGGACGACCATCCGCAACATTAATACGGCCCAGCACCATCTGATAACTGCCGAGCTGTCCCTGTGGTAATTGTGATACCGGCTGTACGAACAACTGGTATTCAGGTGTAGCATATGGCAAACGTGGCGGATCTTCATGCAACAAAGGTTCTCCACTAGGCTGACGATCAAAAGGGTTCACCTGGATGATGATATAATAAGCACCCTCCGTATGTTGCGGGTCCCATTTAAAGGTTGCTTCCGGAAAAGTAGTTGCATATTTGAGTGAATGCACAGTATGTTCCGGGATCTCAATACGGGCGCCACCAGGAGTTACAGCACGGCATTCCGTCAGCTTGATACGCCACTGATGCTGATTGTCTGTCACAAACCAGCAACGTAAAGATTCCTTGCTCTCTGCCTTCGCCGGCAATAGCCCGTAGTTCTGCGCATGCAAACCGCTGGAGATAGCATCCCGGATCTGATCAAGCATCGCATTTTCTGTTTCTACGAAATGCTGTTTTTTTATTTTCATTCCATCCACCCAGTTAACGGGAAAATGTTTGAGCGGTTCTGCCATGGGATGATTGTTTACGATAAGAAATGATTATTAACATGTATAAGGGATTAACGTACGGTTAATTCAACGATCCAATAATTCAATATCCGTTTATCTTTCAATTGCTGCTGAGCACAACCCTGTTACAAATGATCACACTATTTTCCTGCATGCCGTTCATGAATACCGGCTTCTCAGGGTCCAGTGTGCGCGCTATTCCCAGCCATCTTGATTTAAGATGGAACACCCATCCGTAAGGCTGTCCGTTAGGGTCCATCACGTCTATCGGCGTATTCGGATAACGGTCGTTGTAGTCATTTACAAAGTGATAGAACAGGTCGCCCAGGTCCATCTTAATAGGTGTACGCGCTCTGAAATAAGTACGGTCAAAATCTTTGCTATTCTTCTCCAGTTCAAATCCGATCACGATCAGGTCTCTCATATCTTCTTCATTCACCTCCGGCTGTTCATGATAAACCGGATACTGCCACCACTTGTGCACTTTAGCAGGTATGGCCATCATCTTTTCAAACGTTTTGTATACGAAGGTCGGCAATACAAAAGCGAGGAAACAGGTCAGCATCGGGTAATACAGAAAATCACCCTTGGTGAAAAGGAACTGTACCAGCATAAAGCCCACGCCACCAAACAGGCAGATAGCTAAAATGAAGGAGAGTTCGGAGCCTAGTGTATGCTCATTGGCCCAGAACCGCGTATACATAATATGACAATGAGCAATGCCAAGCCCGAGGAACCAGACCTGGTAAAAGAGATACTGGCTGACAAGATTCTGATGTGTGAACAGGAAAGGAATGGAGCTGATAACTGCAAATACAAGCGTAAGCAGGAACAGGTACCACAATGCCTTTTTCTTATATAGGGTAAAGTTTTTAATATAACGACTCAGTAACCCTACTATCAGAGATCCGATCGCTAATATTGCGGCTAATACAAGATAAATTTTCGCTTTAAGTATCATAGTTTTCCAATTGGGAAAAGGGTTAAAACAGTTTTACAGAGCCAACATTATGTGCAAAAATAGTTCCATTTAAGAGCTACAGGAAAAAATTATATCCCATAATTCCCTCTTTATATTTGCTATCGGCCACAACTACTTGTTTCTCATCAGGATGGGGTTCCAGCAAAGTTTCCACTTCCACATCTGCAGGCATCAGGAAGCCCAGACAAGTCTCCAGTAATTTACCATACGGTTGCCAGGAAAGAAAATCGTATACCCGGCGATGTTGCAATGGCCCTACTTTTACAAGTACCCGCGGCATATCGGTGTAAAACAGGTTGCCAGTCATTGAATCTATTCCCAGCCTGCACTCTCCCAGGCCTGTCTGATTGCCGGTAGATACAGCAACACGGCCATTCTGACGGGTGATCTCCACATGTTCGTCCAGGATAGCTTCCAGATATAATTGCACCAGTGGTAAATTACCTGCTATACGATGAATATACGGCAATAACCTGATAAGTTTATTGACCGGCCCTTTAGGCAGTCCCTGCGGGATTCCCCAGAAGGACAGGAACAACGCATCAGCATCCTTCCCAAAAGCATCAAACAACAGGTGTTTCTCTCGTTGTTCGAGAAATACACGTTGCAGAAAAAATTCATGTTCAAGCGGACGGAAGAATTTACGTGCCTCCTGTTCCTCCTGCTGATGCTTCTTATAGTTCGCCACCATTTCACTGACTTCCTGCTGTTTCTGAGAAGAGAAAGTATGGAACAGTCCTTCCGGCAAGCGGTCATACAATCCGTCACGGGAGAGTGTCAACGTCACAAACGGATGATATGGCTGTGAGTCATCCAATTGTGCATCTAAAATATCTTTATTAAAAGCTCTTGTAAAAACGTTCTTCATTTGCACCGCCACTTCAGCTTCTTTCACATCATTGTCCAGCAGCTCGCCTACCACTACTTCAGCACGTACATCGTAGTGCAGACGGCGTATATGATCAATGACTTCTTCGAGCACTGCGGCTTTTTGGGCATTATTTACCATCAACGGGTTAATTTAGGTTTTTCGATTACTCAGGGTCTTATTTCAGGCTTTCAACTAACACAACAATTATTAAAATTTCAACTACGAATGTAGGTTGTTTAGTCATTTATGTAAAAAAATATTTAAAATTGCATAAATTGAAAAACCCATGACCCCGCGCAAGTCCCAAAACGAGCGAAGACTAAATACGTACAGGCCCTTTAGTAAAATTACAAGCCATATTGACCCAATGGTATTGTATACATTCCTGTCTTTACTTGCTATCAGCATCGTTCTGCTGGCATTCCAGGCATCTAACAGGGAAACCTGCAGCGAAGCTGCCATTGTACTAGCCAGTCAGCAACATGCCAGTAAAACCAATTCATTTACGGCTGGAGAAGTGATCACGTTCAGAGCAGATCTGAAAGGTAGCAGTAACGATGGATTAAGCTGGGATTTCGGCGACTCCACAGCCGCCGCCCCCGGACTTCAGGTATATCATGCTTTCAGCAAAGCCGGCAGTTATACTGTTACCTTACGCCGCGGTAAATGCGACTGGCGTCAGGAAGTGATCGTGCTGAATGCCCCACCAGAGAAAGAACCCGATACCAGAGGAGATATCTACCCGGTCATAGATGGTCCGGAAGAAGTGTTTGTAGGCCGATCCGTCACTTTCTCCAATCGTACGCCTAATGCCCACAGCTGGTCATGGCAACTGTTGCAGCCTAATGCAGAGACCCATTCCGGCAACTCCGTTAAATACACCTTTGGTTCTCCGGGAGAACGTATCCTGTCCCTTATCGTGAATGGCGACAGCAGCAAAATGGTAACTAAACGCATTACCGTGTTCAGTGCAGCGCCTCAACGTCCCGCAAATGACCATTTTGAGCCTATTCCTTTCCCTGAAGAGCCAAAACCTGTAGATCCGTCCGCCGGAGCAGCAGCTGTGCCAGAAAAGCCTAAAACGCCTGCTATTTCGGATGACGAGTTTAAGTTCTTCCTCATGCAGGTTGTAGATAAGCAAAAAAATGCGTCAGACTTCTCTCCGTATCTCTGTGACAATCTCGGTGCACGTGTGCTGCTGAATGATAAAGACACTGATACTTTCTCACACTTCTGCTCCAGGATCCGTGGTAAGAAACGGTTCAAGATAGAACTGGTGAACCTCATCAAAGACCAGAACGGTTGTGTGAAAGAGATCCGGGTAAGATATGACAAGAAATTCCTCGGTATATTCTGATCATTTACACGAGCTGATGAAAAACGAGCTGTATGAAAAACCAGTATTATAAACTGCCACTGGACTTTTCCCGCGTCCTGCAAAAGAAAGACTTGCCGGACTGCAGCCTGGAAGATTCCGTGGCCCAGCATATACACCTGCTTATCACTACCGTACTTGGAGAGAATAAAGACGATCCGCAGTATGGCTGTAAGTTGTGGGATTCGGATTTCGATATCCGTGCATCCAACAACGAGGTAAAGGAACAGGTTGAGATAGCCGTTAAGGCTGCGATCTCCCGCTACGAACAGCGGTTAACACAGATCAGGGTAATGGCGATGGTCAGCCAGGAAGAACTGGCCGGCATTAACGCACGTAAGATCAAAAAGAAGATCAAAGTGACCATTACCGGTACCCTGTCCCGCAACAAAACACCATTCAATTACAGCAGCTTCTTCTATGTAAGTCCGCTGTCGTACGATTAAAGCCATGCCATGCCCAAAGAACAAAAAGAAAGGATAAAAGACCGCATGCTGAAAACAGCTGCCAGACTATGGGGATATCCTGATGCTGAAGTGGAGTCTTCTTTCGATCCCATTGTGCAATTATTGCTTGAAGCCTGTGCCAGCGAGCTCGAAAAGATCTCCGGTGAAATGGACGTATCACATGCGCGCCTCGTTGAACGCCTGGCGCAGATCATGATGCCGGAACCCATTACCAGCAGTCAGCCTGCCTATGGTATCTTACATTCCTCCAGTAATGAATCATCTACCACCATTACATCAGAACACCAGCTTTTCTACACGTTGCGGAACGGCTTCAGTTCAAAGGACCTTTTCTTCATGCCCCTGACCAGGCATCGCCTGTTCCGCGGACAGATAAAATACATGGCTATCGGCAATAAGTTGTTTGAGACCCGTGAACACTGGTTTAAAGAACAGATATTGCAGGGCAACCTGCAGGCCGATACGCCTCCCAATCATCTCTGGATGGGTCTTTCCTTAGAAACCCCTCCTGCTTCCATTGAAGAACTGTCGTTCTTCTTTGATCTCAGGAACGCACACCAGCAGGAAATGTTCTATTACTACCTGCCGCTTGCACGGTTCTTCCTCGGCGATACCGAGCTCACAGTGAAAAGCGGGTATAGCCATAGCCGCGATGTTGCTTCCGAAGATCTTGATAACATTATGCAACAACCGGCCTTCGATACCAACGCACGGTATGGTCAACAGGTATTACAACGCTTCCGGCATCATTTCCTTACCATCAGTAAACCGGCATCGTTGCCGCCCCAACCCGCTCCTCCCGGCGCTTTGCAACAGATCTTCGGACAGGCCTTCTCAAAGCTGCATCCTGATACCTGCTGGATCAGGGTGGAATTTCCCGAAGCGATCAGGCATACTTTACTGGAAGACTTATTCTGTAACATCAACTGTTTCCCTGTTGTCAATAAACGCATCAATGAGCAATCGCAACGCCTGAACCGTTACCTCAACATCATGCCCTTGCATACTTCGGATATCTATTTCGACATCAAACGGGTATATGATGTTACAGGTACTGACTATCACGTCCGTAACTTCACCACTACCGGAGAAATGCAGGAAGGCGAACTCGTGGTACGCAGTAGTGGTATAGGCAGATTTGACTCCCGCGAAGCAAAAGAGATCATTGCCTACCTTATTGAAGTGATCAGGGATGAAAGCTCTCTGTTCGAAGAAGTACGGAATGACTATGTTTCCAGTCGCATAAGGGAACTGCATCAGCTGATAGCCTCTCTGGAAGAACAGCTACAACCGGGTACCAACCGTGGTAACATTCCTTACCTGATGATCAAGCCACGTGAGGATGCCGACTTTCTGTTCATAGAGTTCTACACTACCAATGGCAGCATTGCCAATAACATCCGGATGGGTAGCCGTTTACAGGAGTATGGCAGTGTACAGCTACAACCGGGATCCATCACATTATTATCTAACACACAAGGTGGCAGGGACCGTCTCAGTATAGATGAGAAGATCAATCTCTACCGTTACCACCTGCTCAGCCGTAGTCGTATCGTTACGTCTGAAGATATTAAAGCATTGTGCCGTTACGTCATCGGTAATGAGTTACGGGAAGTTACTATTTCAAAAGGCGTCTCTGTTCTGCCTGGTGCGGCTGAAGGCTATAGCCGCACATTGGATATTAAACTAACACTGTCCAAACCTGCGGCCAACTATGCAACTGGCAACCTTGTTTATCTTAAAGACGAGTTGCTGTCTCAACTGAAAGAACATTCTGCGAATAATTATCCATATAGGATATTTATGAATGAGGTGTTGATGTAAATTCTTCTTTTAGTGGATGGGAGATGCTCCCAGCACGTTTTACAACATGCTGAGAGCATCTCCCTACGAATATCTCAACACCATCATTCTGGACACATTATGATAATAAACACTATACAGCGTTCATTCACAATGAAGAATAGGCAGACTTTTTATTAAGCATCAACCGCGATTATTGAAGCAAACTAGCACAATTAAAATAATGAGCAAACAAAGCAGATGGAGGATTCAATAAGCAAATGAAGCAAAGCAAACCAATTGTCAAACTACTTCCGGAAAACAGTAATCAGTATACACACATACAATATTAGCTGCACTGAATTTATACGATAAATCATTATGGGGAGAACAGAAGCGGCAGCGGTTTCAGTTGGGAATCGCGGGCCTTCGGCTCTTTGAGATACGTTTGATGCAGCTAAATAGAGATCCAATGTCCATACGCTTGAAAAAGTTCAATAGCATTCCAACCAAAGAGGCGCCGACCGCGATCCCAAGCTGAAACCGAAACGCTTCGGGATCAACCAGAAACAAACGCCCGGTTCACACTATCTGGGAGTAAGTCTATCAATAAACACATCTCTTTTACGAACTGTAAAAGCTCTTACTAATTTCAAATCTTCAACAACCGCACATCCTCACCCGATTTCAATGAAGCTGGCGGCACTCCCTTCCTCCCACCAGCATCACAAAGTGTTATAGTATTTCCAAAACCAAGATCAACATAAATACGATCGCTCACGATCCATCCCCTGCCTGATAGTTTAGTATTCTTACGGATATAGACGCCATTCGCCTGAAGATCATCCAGGAGAAGGATACTCACCAGCTGACCATCTTCAAAGGTATTATCACTTTGCAAACGTGCAGAGAATGCGGCAGTAACTACCGGCGTCTTTCCCCGCGTCCTGGTATCAACAGTAATGCGGATGGATTTGAAATCTCTACTGCCAGATGATGCTATAGCCTTTGAAGATTCTCCCGGCTGTACAATACCCGAGGCAGGCTTAGAAAAGACTGAGACATTCGCATTCGCCTTATTGAACACGTTATAGCCAAAGCCGGGAATATAAATCTCAGGACTTTCGAATAACTGTTTAATAGCAATGATCTTGTAAATGTATTGTGCCGTCTCATTATTAAGCGCCAGCTGATAATAGTCGATACTCCCCTGCCTTTTTACGTTCCGGGAAATGTTGCCGGCGCCTGCATTATATGCAGCAGCAGCCAGCGTCCAGGAGTGTAGCTGGCCGTAGAGTTGCCGGAGATACCGGCAGGCAGCATGTGTAGACTTCAGCAGGTGATTACGTTCGTCATTATCGTATCGTACTTCCAGCCCCATGGCAGCGGCAGTAGCAGGCATGAACTGCCAGACGCCCTGCGCACCAACTGCGGAAGTAGCATTGGTAAAACCACTTTCAACAACAGGCAGGTATTTAAAATCTTCCGGTATATTGTACTGCTGTAAAATTGGGATAATAACAGGAAAATAGATATCGGTCTTAGCCTTGAGTACCGGCAGGAAGTTACGGTACTTCAAATGTCCCTTAATGACGTCCATCAGTTTGTAGGAAACGAAGTCGCGTTCCATAGGAACCATTTCTCCGCAGAAACTCACCTGCTGTGCAGTGCCTGTCAGAGCGAATATACAGAGACAGCCAACAAACAATATGTAAATAATGGTACGCACGCGAATGAACCTATTTGCTGATCATATACTTTGGTAAGGCGCTCACAGGAGTGTAAAGCACTATCTGATTGTCTGTAGCCTTATTGTACATTACCAGGATGATCTCATCATTCTTTTTGAAATCTCGGGCAGCGGCTACATACACAACACTTTCATCAGCCCTGCCTGCAATAGTTGACAACCCTTTTCTGTAGAGTACCGGCATAGTGAACAGCGTGGCCGTATCTGCTTTGGTCTTGTGCATCAATGTTACCTTATTGATCACATAAGCGTTGCCTGAACGGTTCCTGATATGAAAACTAAAGTATACCAGGTTGTTAAGGCTCATCCCCTGGGAAAAGCTCAACGTGATACCATCTGCCGTGGTTTCATACTGATGACCACCTCTCCGCTGCTTCCGGAAATCTTCCGCAATGTTGCCTACTGTTACCGTGTCAATGCCCGATGCGGCAATGGCGGCATCCTCAGTTTCTTTGGAATTGTCTTCCTCCTGTGCGGAAGTTGTGCTGCTCCCTGAACCGGCATTGCTACCCGTTTTAACTGAATTGCCGGCAGAAAGATTGTACTTCAATCGCGACAATTCTGCTTTTTCACGGAATGCAAGTATCAGGTAATGTATATTATTTCCTTCCCTGATCACCAGGTTTGTGGCTTTGGGGTTGACCACGGTAGGCCTGATAAATACTACGTTACCATCTACTATGCGATAATCGTAATCTGCGTTCTTGCCATCTCCGATCTGGAATGTAGTGATTGCTGATCCACAGGTAATAAGGGTGACAGCGCCTTTAGTTGTAATAATGCTATCTGTCTGTGATTGTCCGAATGCATTGCACCATGACAATAAAAAACAGAAGACGCCTGTTAAGACATACTTCATCTGATAATCTTTTCCTTTCTTAATTTTAAAATGATGAGGAACAGTGAAGCTGAAGACTGTCCTGCCATTCAACTTCACTGCCTTCAAATCAGGATTTATCCTGTTCGTACTCAGTATCCCATTCTGTTGCATCTTCTCCTTTATGTCCCTCCATTTTGATCATGAAGTTCTTTGCAGGGAAGTATGGTTTCAGATGTATATTGAGATGGATACGATCTTTCTGAATAGGGTCCTGCTCAAACTTACGAACATTAAAATCCTCGATCAGTTTATCAGGCCCTGTAATGCTGTCAAGGAAACGTATGATCTGTTTCATCAGATCTTTACGTGTGTTGGCATTGAAGTTCTCAAAAGCACGACGGTTCAGGAAGTCCATCATCACTTTTGTCACATAGTCGAATACGCGTACAACAGAGTAAGTTTGTAAACCAATATTATCGCCATTGAACAATGTCTTGGCACTGAAGGCCATTACTTTGCCGTATTCTTTTACCATGGGTATCAGACCCATTTTTTCCAGACTGGCAATTTCACTTTTCTTCAGTTCAAACTTCACACCGTCCACTTCATTCATGCCCCCGAATTTCTTACCTGCCGTTACCTGCGACATCAGCGTTCTATAGATCTTACCTGCGAGTGCGCCGGATGGAGGAACATAGAGATTGTCCTGTTCTTTGATCTCATCAAACTTTCCACGGCCTACCAGCCAGTTACACGTCATGATCACATTGGAACGATGTATTTCACCACCGGTCAGGTTAGCCAGTTCAAACATCTCCATCACGTCGTCAGGCGCGTCAAGATGAGAGAAATCTGTTACCAGCATGGTCTTATTTTCATAAGCGATCTTCGCCCATTTCTCCAGTACTTTATTGGAACCGAGATAACCAGGAATAACCAGCAGACTGTAGTTATCACGCAGGTCAAGACGGTCATAGTTGCTGACCAGTTCCTGATGAATAGCATCGATAAATCGGGTATTGTCCAGGTCTTTCAGCTGGTCAAGCTCTACGTTGATGAAAGCAACGTTCTTTACTTTATCCGACTCTGTGTTCTTGAAGAAGAGGGCGACGTTGCGATAGGATTGTTCCAGTTCGCGGGTGGCTTCAACTGCTTCAGACAGGTTATTGTTCAACACTCTTTCCGACTGTTCAGAATGTTCTGTACAGAAGCTGACCATATCGGGCAGGTCCTGTGCTTCCGTCAGTACTTTTTCCCAGAGCTCGAGGGTCTTCTTCAGTTTGTCCCGCTCTCCTTTTTTGGTACTTTCTGTTAAAAAGATATTACGGCGTGCTTTACGCTCGGGGTTCAGGTTCTGCACACCTTCAATAGCGCTTTCCAGCAGGTCAAAACCGCCGTATTTCGCCAGTATGTCAATATTTTCCTGCAGGGATACGGGTTGCTGTTTCGAGGCCGAAGTTTGCAGCTCTTCCGGCTGCTCCTGCTGTTTTTGTAATTCTGCCATAAGAACAAGTTGTCAATTGTCAATTAGGACTCAGGAATCATTCCTGATATTTCACTTTGTGTTCAGGTCTGCCACCAATGCGCGGATGGATTCCAATAATGCCTGCCTGGCAGCGGGATCGGCCAGGGCTGCTTTCAGCACTTTATTTGTTTTCAGATGTTTCATGATCTTGAGGTACTGTTCCTTTTCTGTAGCGAGGTTATCCAGGAATGCACTCTGTGCGGTAATACCCTTCACACCGAAGTCGCCAAGATTGTGGAACTCGAGATTTTCGGGGATAGTACGGCCTTCTGCATCATGGAACAGCATGTTCACAGCAGGCTTGTAATGTTCAAATACACCTTCTACAGTCGTTAGTCCCTGCACTATTTCCGGTTTAACAGGTGTTTGCTGGGTCAACTTTTCAGCAAACAGGGTCCGGTTATGAGAGATCTCAACAATGGCCTCATTAGCGTCGAGTTTTACCTCGTTACCGCCAATACCGTAATTGTCATTCATATCATTTGGTTTTTACAACAATAAATGTTCTATGGTCGTTCTTCTGATCTTCCCTAAACTTCCTGAACGCCCGTATGCCATTGCAGCGTACCTTGAGCGTCTACATCCAGTTTAACGGTCATGTGGGGTTGCAGGCTACCTTCTATGATCATACGTGACAAGGGCTTCCGTAACCTGCTTCGGATCACTTCTTTCAATGGACGGGCGCCATACTGCGGCGAATATCCTTCTGCCGCCAGTTGTTCTCTTGCCGCAACAGATACTTCCAGCGTGATCTGTTGCTGCGTTAGTAACTGCAGCAAATGTTTAAGGTGAATATCAAATATCTTCACTACGTTTTCCTGCTGAATAGGGCCGAATGGTACGATCTCTGTGAGCCTGCCAAGAAATTCGGGTCTGAAACTTCTTGACATGATCTCCATCAACTGTTGGGAGGCGGGTATCACACCCTGTCTGAAAGACTGGGCAATGACATCGCTTCCGATGTTTGAAGTGAACAGGACCAGGGCATTTGAAAAATCGCCGGTCTTACCCAGGCGGTCGTGCAATTTACCTTCGTCCATTATCTGCAGGAAAATATCAAATACTGATGGATGCGCTTTCTCTATTTCATCAAATAAAACAACGGCATAGGGTTGCTGACGGATCTTGTTTACCAGCAATCCCCCTTCTTCATATCCAACATATCCCGGCGGAGCGCCATATAGTAATGCCGCCGAATGTTCTTCTTTAAATTCGGACATGTCAAACCTGATCATGCACCGCTCATCCTGGAACAAGAAGTCTGCCAAAGATTTCGCCAGCTCCGTTTTACCGGTACCTGTCGGCCCGAGAAAAAAGAACGATCCTATCGGCTGGCCCGGTCTGCTGAGACCGGAGCGTGATTCTAAGATCGCTTCCGCAACAGTCTTCAGTGCATGGTCCTGCCCTACTACCCGCTTCCGCAATTCGAGGTCCATATTCACCAGCCGTTCACGTTCGCCCGACTGTATCTTACCCAAAGGGATACCCGTACTTTCTGCGATCATCGTAGCCAGATCAGTAGCTGTCACAGCTGTATGCTGTGTTTGCACTAATGGCTCCAATTGTAATATAATATCTTTCAATGCGGCCTTTAATGCAGGCACATCGTCGATCTTATATACGTCATTTTCTATCTGTAAACGCGTAGTCAGTAATGCGCTGAAACGATGCATACATTGCTGATACCACCACAACAGTTCTTCTTTGCTATCGCCTGCAGCTTCCAATTTTATTTTCAGGTCTTCAAGTGTCTGCGCAGCGGTGTCCTCTGTAGTACGTATAGCTGCCAGCGTACGGTCCAGGAGATTAACAGCACTGTCCGGCAAACTACGTTCTTTCAGGTAACGACGGGACAGCTTGATCGCCTCGGTAATAACGTCGGGTGCTACCTTCAGATTATAATAGCTTTCATAATCCGGCATCACGGCCTGTATCATACGCCCAGCTGT
Source organism: Chitinophaga sp. S165 (assembly GCF_003182155.1). Classification (GTDB taxonomy): domain Bacteria; phylum Bacteroidota; class Bacteroidia; order Chitinophagales; family Chitinophagaceae; genus Chitinophaga. Next base: position 355,753 of record NZ_QGTG01000005.1, on the reverse strand, counting down.
TGACTCGTCAGGCTCGGATAATTGTATGACCTCAAAACAGTGTCGCAGTAAACCATCGGGTTCTATCAATTTGCGATAGCCTTCCGATGTACTCGTCGCGATAAGAATAACCTCGCCTTTGTTCATGGCGGCCTTCAGTACATTACCAATGCCACCGGCTGAACCGGGTTGTTTGTCCAGTAAGGTATGCAGATTATCTATGAATAACACATGCCTTCCGGCACCCTGCAATTGTGTGATGATCTGTTGCAGACGATCTTCCAGCTCATTCTTATAAGCAGCCCCGGCGATGAATGCACCGTAATCCAACGCATAGATGTCGGTCTGTTGTAATTGCTGCGGCGCCTGTTTATTAACAATAGCCCGGGCTAATGCATCAGCCAGAGCGGTTTTCCCCACGCCACCTTCACCTGTAACAAGAATGCTTGACCGTCCTTTCCGTGTCAGTATCTCAAACATGGAACGTACTTCCGCATCCCGTCCCGCAAGTGCATGTTTTGCCTGCAGCCGCTGAGCGTCTGTAAGCTTGTAGATATATTTCTGAGCAGTAGCTTTACCTGAAACAACCGTTGTTTTAGGAGCCGCGTTATTAGTGTTATTATCTTTTTTATTAAAATGAGTCAGCAGTTGTGCTCTTTGCAGCGGAAATGTCTTTAGCTGTTCAAATGAAAAACCTACACCGGGTGTACTAAGCGCCACTAACAGGCACCAGGCATCCGCAGTATCAAGATCATATTCTAATCTTACAGCGTCCGCTTCCTGCAACACGTTTGCAGCGTAATCATCCGCCTCCGGCTCTTCTGGTGAACGTCCGGCTTTAGCAATATTATCTAGCCTGACTTCAGCCCATTCTTCCAGGTAATAAGTATCAACATCCATTGCCTGTAACTGTGAAACAAGACCTATCTCTTTATGCAGACATGCGAGTAGTAAATGAGCGGGCGTATAGTTCACATGGTGGTGTTCCTTTGCCAGCGCCTGTGCGATGCGTATTGCAGTCTGCACTTCCGGAGCATATATGGTATACGTAGTCAGGGTCATTTGGGTAGTTCAAGGTTTTTCAGTGAACTGTTTAAGGGTTAAATATTACATCGATCTGTTCCTTAAATGTAATATCGGGTTTTAATCTTTCAAAGTAAAGATACTGCGAAAATGTATATGAAATATTTATTACGCACACGAAAGAGGGATTAACATATTATGCCATTTGTAAGTATCGTGTATACATAGTTTATACAGCTGTAACAGGGAATAATTATAAAAATTGAAGGTCCCCGAATAAAGAACAGATAATAAAAACACATCACATATCAGTTTTCCAATACAAGCTTTTTTCTCCTTGTCACTTACCTCCATTTATCGCACCCCCTATAAGCACATGCTTCTGAACAATGGGCATCATCTTCTAAAATCCATATAAAAGGCATTTTAAGCCTTTTTTAGCCATTTAAACGGCCAAACTGATAATGGATCAGGAAAAACACTAAATCGCCAAAAATGGCTAATTATAAACGAATTCTGCCATTACCCTTAAAGTGTATACTCTATACTTCTAACGGTCCGCAGCGGCCGAATATACAGCATAGATGTGGTAATAGCATTATCAGTATTTACTGGCATTTTCAGTATTCCCGGGATGCAAACCCGGTCTGAGTAGGCTTTGATCTCTATATCTCCATATCGCGAAACCGTCATCTGGCCGTCACTTTACCGTCATCTATATATCCCTTCGATATAGAGATGACGGTAAAATGATATGGAAGTGACGGTGAAGCGATATGGACGAACAGAGGAAAGACCGATGAAATAAGGATATAATGCAGATTAAACTGCGAAGACTCAATACAGCTGTGACAATAAAAAAGAACCAGATTGAGAAAACCGGCAGCAGTACAGGTCTTGTCATAATTTGGGAGACCGGCCGCTGCGAGCTGGAAGGTCAACGCCAGAATCACTGTAAGCCTCATCACATTCCGAACTGCGAATCATCGTAAGTCATATGCAATAATTAAGTAACACCAGCAGCCAGGGCATTAACACCGCTTTTTGATAAAATAATTTCGAATATGTCCCAGAATAATTATTTTCGTGCTGACCATGTATCTTTATATTAGTTAATCCGGCATCTGAATTGTAACTATGGAAAAACCTGCCGCTAACAAAGCAGTTAATCCGAGCGGGACCTACTGAAAATGAATACACGTTGTCCCCAATTTCCATGTACATCTCTCATTTGCTGCCATAAATAAATTTGTTAACGATACCATATTTATCAAGCTAAACCTCAAGGATATGTCATTCAAAGCAGTATTGCGTTTAGATGGTGAAGAAATCAACGTACTGGATTGCCAGTTTTCCTTCGCTCAACATACGGACCACAATGGAAAACCAGCTGCCCGTCCTACGGGAGGAGCGCTGACAGTTTTACTCGAATCAGACGGGAATACGAACCTCTTCGACTGGATGATCTCCAACACACAGACGAAAAGCGGTAGCATTGTTTTCTATCGCCGTGACGCTATGTCTAAAATGAAAGAGTTGAAATTTACAGATGCATACTGTGTCGAGTATGCTGAACATTTCAAGGCTACAGGAGATGTACCTATGCAGATAAAACTAGTACTGTCTGCCCGGGAGGTACAGCTGGGCAGTTCTACCTATCAGAACCCATGGCCGCAGTCGTGATATAATTCATCAAGCGCTACAGGATTGTTCCATTGCCGGTGTACATATTACCGCAAACGTGTAATTCTTACTTAAAGCATGTATCCATGGCCCTGAAGAAATTTCCTGCTTTCAGTACATTGTGGGCAAGTTATCCACACGATTCAGCCGCTCCTCCCGGTAGTGCTCATGCTATGCCCTGCGACGAAAAGGATAAGAATGGTTTCTATCATTACGAGAACCAATGCGCCATCCGTATGTCCTACTGCCTCATCAAAGCTGGCATTTCACTTGCAAATTACACTGACCCTAAATGTAAGCACGGCTATGCACGCGGAGCGGAAAGCCTGGCTACCTGGATCTGGCGCAACTTTGGTGTGCCCTTGCAGGTAGATTGTTCCAATGCTGCGAAAAAAAATGATTTTATTACCAACCAGTACTGGTCAAAAAATGGCATCATTTTCTTTAAAGACTTCTATGGAAATAATAATGCAGGAGATCACATAGACCTCCTGTATCATGTCAATACGCAGATCAGAACGGCTACCGGTGATTATACCAGCGATAGCCGGGTGAAACAGATCTGGTTCTGGGAAGTAAACTGAAATTGTATGAAGACATTACACATCATTTGTGCCTTACTGTTATGCGCCGCTGTTACAGCCTGTGCGCAGACGCCCACTAATAAAGTAACGGTACTGGATGCCGTGTGGATGCCCAAAGTTTATCTGGATGCAAGAAAGGTACATCCTCCGCAGGACACTTTCTGGAAGACCGTCGACTTCGCAAAATATCTCAGCCCGGTGAGCGCTTTACGTATCTCTAATTCTAACCGGCAACAACAGGTCAGTGTTTATACTTATGGCGCAGAGAATTTCCCAATTGCAGTAACAGGCAATAAACATATAGGCACTCGTAAAGAATGGCTGCTGGACAAACCTATTTTTACCGGTGGGCAGTCCGCAGTCTATGACAGTGTACACTTTAGTCTGATCAGCCACGACAATGACCGTACAGACCTCTGGGTCGGATTAGCATACGGCGATGGTAAGATGGATTCCATCCAGCTTGCGCCTGTACCTAAAGAATCTGCCGGTGCACCATTATGGATGCATGCCAATAACTACCTGGCCTACTATTTCAAAGGAAAGCATTTTGATATTTACGATGATAAAGGCGCACTGTTGTACAATGATGTAAATACAGATTCCAGTGGCGCCATTAATGGATTGCCAGGATATAGATCCTGGAGCATCACTTCAAATAACATCTTCCAGGTAATAGCCGATAACCAGGGAGATGCCGGTATTTCCAGCTTCAATGTTGCTTTCAAAGGAGAGAACATCTCCCTCCAACCAGAACAGGCCGCAGGCCCCTTGAACAAAACACTTGTTTTGAAAGAAAAGACAAATAAAAATTAACTCTTTTCCCATGGCACTTAATACAAAAACCTCATTCTCCATAGCCGGACAACAATTCGAAACGTTTAACACGATCGAATTGCGACAATACATTAATGACCATCACGAATTTGAGATATATGTCAGTTATGACTGGTTTGAAAAACTGGGAGGCGGCATGTCCGGCGCTGCCAATAAATTCCTGGGGGAAGAAGCAGAGATCATAATAGCACCGGCAGAGCAATTGCCTGGTATGAAAGACCTCATCTTCAAAGGCATTGTGACCAATATTACGACCGGTAAAGCGGGCGACGGCACACATGGCCATTGCATCATTCGCGGCCATAGCCCCAGTATACTGCTTAACGATGACCCTCACATTGCCGCTTATGAAAGCAAATCCCTTTCAGATATTGTTTCCGCCACAGTGAAAAGCTATCCTCCCAATGTACTGAAGACAGCTATCAATCCGGAGAACAAAGAGACACAGAAATATGTGGTCCAGTACAATGAAAGCTCTTACGCTTTTATTACACGCCTGTCTGAACGTTATGGGGAATGGTTCTTCTATGATGGCCAGCAACAGATCTTTGGAAAATATTCTCCACAGAAAATTACGCTGACACACCAGATCGATCTCCTTGACTTCAATATTGCATTATCGGTACTACCGAACAACGCCAAGTTAAATGGTTATGACTACCGCCAGGACAAGGTAGTGGAAGATACCACTCAATCCAAAGAAACAGGTAAACTGAATACCTATTCGCAGCATGCCAGTGACATTAGCAGTAAGCTGTATAATCGCGAGGGATTATACAAAATGAACTACGCTTTCAACAGCAGTGCCAAGTCGCAGATGGACAAACTGGCTACATTGCAGAAGAAAGGCAGGCTGGCAAAGATGGTGACCCTTAAAGGCAGCAGCACGAATCCCGCTGTGCGTATAGGAGATACTGTTAGTATAAAAGAATCTTTCTCAGGTCAGGAACAACATCATGGCGAATTCATGATCACTGGTGTACGTCACTATTGCGGCGCCAACGGAAGCTATCATAATATGTTCGAAGGCATCCCGGCAGATGCAGCAGCACCTCACATTAACCTCGCTAACATTCCATATACAGAACCACAATCGGCCGTTGTGACCGACAACAATGACCCTAAAGGACTGGGCCGGATCAGGGTACGCTTCCGTTGGATGCAACAGGGACAGACCCCATGGATACGTGTAGTATCGGCATCAGGCGGTGGTGATAAAGGGATGTTCATCATGCCGGAAGTAGGAGAAGAAGTTATTACAGAATTTGAAGGCGGCAATCCCGAACAACCTTTCGTGATGGGCGCTACCTATAATGGCGGTGCCAAAAGCAGTTATGGCAATGCTGGCAACGATATGAAAGCACTGAAGACAAGAAGCGGCAATACCATCCTGCTCAATGATGCAACAGGCAGTATTACTGTAACAGATAAGAATGGCAGCAGTATGGCCATGGATGGTGCAGGAAATATCACCGTGAGCTCCCAGACATTGATCACAGTGAAAACAGAAGATCATATAGTGGTGGAAGCGCCCAATAAGATAGAACTGAAATCTAAAGAAATACATCTTATAGGATCAGAGAAAGTATTCATTGGTGAACAGAATGCCAGCATGCTGATTGACAACGCGGCCAACAACATTGCCAGTGGGGCCAAGACTATCATCTCAGCTGCAGATGATGCTAATTTCGTCACCAGCAAGTCCAACCTGTATATTGATTCAAAGAACCTTTTTGCAGCAGGAGAACAGGTAGTGAATATCGGCAGTGAAAAAGGAAATGTAAAAGTAAATGGGAAAATAACCACTGATATTGTAGGTGGTATGCTCAATCTTAATTGTTAAACACATCTTATGAACGAGCATAATCCCATAGCGCAATTAGTGAATCTTATCCAGAAACAGTGGCTGGAGAAAACCGCCAATAAGCCATCTCTCAGATTCGTAAGGTTCATCATTAAACCGGAAGAGGCAAGGGTTTATGAAGGCTTCTGCAAACTGGAATCTTCAGAACATGGCAGCTTACCGGAAGTATTTGTAACCCAGCTAACGTCTTTTGAAAATGAAGATACTTTCAGTGCAGCCCTGATCAAAGACTGGCTGCATACATACGAAAAGAGTATGGCCTTAGTACAGCAGGTGCAGGAGCGGACACTCTTTACCTGGGACCCGCGCCCGTTTCAGCAGCTATTGGAACGTAACAGCGGAACTCCAATGGACGATGTATTGGTGTCACTACTTGGCAGCTTCCGGCAATCACTGCCTCAACAGCATAAGCAACTTGTACTGGCTTTAATACCCCGTCAGGTGAGCAGTACAAAAGATATGAAGAACTGGATCGCTAACCTTTTGAAGAAAGGTATTCCTGCTGGCGTAAAACTCCTGGTGATCGATCATATAAATGCAGATCATTTTGCCTTTCATGACCGCCAGTTTCCTGATATGGTTTGCAATATCCATATTCCCATGGACCTTCAGGCTGCTATACAGAAGCTGGCTACCAGCGGCAATCCCAATGACCCGGAGATTATGTTACGCAAATGTGTATTTGAAATGGGCACTGCTATGAAAGATAAAGACCTGAAACGGCTTCATCGCTGGGGGCAACAAGCACTGGACGCGACTCAGAGGAGTGGCAATAAAGGACTGTTTGCTACTGCCCATATCATGTATGCAGGCGTCTTATTTCATTTCAAAAAAGACCCGAAAATACCCGAGCTGCTGGAACGCGGGCTACGTATTGCAAAACAGGGTATGCAGCTGAACGATGGTGCATGTTTACCACTACTGGTACAATTCTATGGCTATCATGGCGCCTACGCACAGATACGCCGCCGTTTTACAGAAGCCATCAACTGGTTCATCCAACAGGCAGAACTTGCAGAACAACATAAATTCTCTCAACAGGCATTGAATGCCTGGTACCAGGCAGCAGAGCTGTGCAGAAGAAAAGACAGTGGCCGGTACTATGAAGTACTCGAAAAAGGCTATAAATCGGGCCTGCATTTATCTGATGAAGAGATCAGCGCCTCTATCTATATTTACCTTCTACGCGATTATTACACTTACGCGCATGCCAATCGCAAACATGATATTGTACAAGCCATAGATGAAAAGATGGGCAGAGTATTCGGTAACGACTGGAAGTCGGATGTAGACAATATCCGGAAGAACCGCGAACCCATGATCCTTCCGCTCGAAATAGAACAAAATGAGGCGCTTCAGCCTTTAAAATAATTGCTTATGCTTGTCAGCAATAAACATTTTATTCCTGTTATAGGGCTTGACATACACATTGTTATCCTGCTGGGCTTTCCTATTCCCCTGCCCCACCCTTATATCGGCTTTGTACTGGACCCTATGGACTATATTCCATTCATGGGCGCAAGCACAAAGGTCAATCACGTACCAAGAGGAGTAAGTGATACAAGTGGTATCATCATCATACTGTTTCACTTTCCTATGGGCGGACCCTGGCTACTGGCACCTATGATAGGCCATGATTCGGTTAACTTCTTTGGTAGTAAGACAGTGAAAGCGGAAGGCAGATTGTTAAGTCCTACAGGCCATATGCTGATGACCTGTAACGATATTGGCATTCCGCTCTCCCTTCAACCCGGTAAGAAACTGAAGCCTATTCCCAGCATGTATCTGCCCACTTCATTCTCCATTCCGCTTTCATTTGGAAAACCAGTAATGGTAGGCGGCCCTTATGTTCCTGACTGGGCAGGCGTGCTGTTAAACCTTGTGATGTCTTTCGGATTTGGCGCCTTGATGAAAGGACTTGGTAAACTTGGCAGAAAAGGACTGACCAAATTCAACCACGCACTGAAAGGGAAATTAGGCAGTAACAAACTGAGTAAAGCATTGTGTAAAAGAGGATTTGAACCTGTAGACCTTGTGCAGGGCATTGTGATATATGATGGGATGGATTTCGAATTGCCAGGTCCCATCCCGGTTAAATGGATAAGGTCATGGAACAGTGACAGTCCTTTCACCGGTGTACTGGGACATGGTACGCATCTTTGCTATGACATGCGCATTGAAGAATTCATCAACGACGGCGCTGTTGTAGTATTACTTGGAGATGGCCGCAGTGCCGTGTTTGACGCATTGCCTGCCACCGGCGATAGTGATTACAACCGGCATGAAAAGATGACGCTGACACGTACCGATATTGATGAATACCGTTTATATAACCAGGACGACGGACTGTATTACACCTTCCGTAAAACATATACCGCAGCAAAGCAGTATCAGCTTTCCACCATTCATGACAAAGCGCAGTTCATGATCAGCTTCCATTATAATAATCGCGGAGCGATCGTCCGTATTATTGACAGTGTGGGAAGGCACCTGCATATAAGCAGTGACACTGCCGGAAGAATTACCGGCGTAACTGCACGTCATCGCGGACAAGAACGCCTGCTGATCAGCTATGCTTATAATGAAGCCGGCGATCTTACCGGCATCACTGATGCTTTAGAACAGACCACTGAAATGACCTACCGCGATCATCTGATGATAAAAAAGACAGATCGTAATGGACAGTCCTTCTACTGGGAGTATGACAAACAACGTCGTTGTATACATACCTGGGGAGATGGCGGACTACTGGAAGGGCATATTGCTTATTATCCGAAAGAAGGATACAATCTTGTCATCAATTCATTAGGACAAACTACTACTTACTATTATACACCCGATTTTGCAGTATACCAGATCAAAGATGCATTGGGATATTCTACATTCACAGAGTACACTCCTGAATTTGAAATATACAGAAGCATCGATGAGGAAGGGAACATGACAGGTTATGTGTATGATGAAATGGGCAATTGTACTGCAGTTGTTCATCCGGATGGCAGTCAACTGACTTACAGCTACGATGAGGAAGGCAAGTTGCTGGTTGCTGCCGATGCACAAGGTAACAGTACTTCTTATGTTTACTATGACAACGGATTATTACATAGCCGCAGTGACGCAAATGGCAGTCTGCAACTATTCACCTATAATGCACAGCATCTGTTGAGCAGTATTGCAGAGCATCAGGCAGGAACGACTACTTTCACTTATGATGAAGACTATAATCTGTCAGCACTTACATTGCCCGATGGCGGAAAGGCCACTTGGGAATATGATAACTGGGGACAATGTCTGAGCGCAACCAACCCACAGCAACAGGAACAACTTTTCCGTTACGATAAACTGGGAAGAGTAACAGAAGTACATGTACCGGATGGCAATATTGTACAACTACAGTATAATGCCTATCTCGATGTGATACGTGCAAAAGATAAACACAATGATGTAAGATTCCAGTATACGCCACTCGGCAAGCTAAAGCAGCGCGAGGAGAACGGCGCAAAAATTCATTTTATATACAATACAGAGGAACAGCTGAATACCGTTGTTGATGAACATGGCAGCAGTTTCCAGTTCACCCGTAATGCACGTGGAGAGATCATAGAAGATAAGAGCTTCGATGGAATTATACGACGTTATACGCTGGACGCTACAGGAAATCTATTAACTGTAAACCGCCCCGGCGGCAGACAAACAACGTTAGAGTATGATAGTAATCACAGGATCACACGGGCTGAATATAGTGACGGTAGTTGGGAAACCTTCAGTTATGACCGTAATGGCCTGCTGATAGAAGCAGTAAATGAATTCAACACTATCAGTTATACAAGAGACTATCTTGGCCGCGTTGTGGAAGAACGGCAGAACGGACATACGGTAACTGTCAGCTATAACAAGAAAGGTCATAAGGAAAATATTAAAAGCTCACTTGGAGCATTGATAGCCCTCACGCATGACAAAATGGGCGTATTGACCGGCATAAACGCCAGTCATGAAGGAACAAAAAATGCCTGGACGACGCAGATCATGTGCAATCACCTGGGACAGGAAGTAGAACGCCATCTTCCCGGAAGTATTACAAGCAGCTGGACATACGACAATACAGCGTTGCCCTCAACGCACACCGTACGCCATGGTGATGAGGTTACCCGCAGTTTATATTACCGCTGGGACCCGCACAACAGGTTACGCCAGATTGTGAACGCATTGGATAAAGGCGCCACTAAATTCGGGCATGATGAATTTGGAAATCTTTCCCGGGCGCAGTATGGGGATGGACAATATGATCTCAGGTTACCGGATAAACTAGGCAATCTGTTCCGGAGTGAAGAACAGAAAGACCGTAAGTACAATGCCGGCGGACAATTAAAAGCCTCCGCACAGGCAAGGTTTGAATATGATGAAGAAGGCAATCTTATCAGAAAAGTAACCAATGATCTGAAAACATGGCAATATGAATGGTATGGCAATGGCATGCTTAAAAAAGTGATACGTCCTGATAATAGCACTGTCACTTTTGAATATGATGCGTTAGGCAGAAGGACCGCCAAACTATTTAAACAACAGATCACCCGTTGGGTGTGGCATGAACATGTACCTTTACATGAATGGACTTATGAAGCCGGGCAACGGCCGGTAGCTGAAGTAGATGAAATGGGCAATGTAATACAGCCACCTGAACCGATACCTCCAACTTCGCTGGTCACCTGGGTATTTGAAGGAGCGGTTCCGTCTGCAAAGATCATCGGAGATAAAACATATTCTATCATAACCGATTACCTGGGTACACCTTGTCAGGCATACGATACAGATGGAACACTGGTATGGGCTTGTGAACTGGACATCTATGGTAAGCCCCGTAAAACGAAAGGCGATCTGTCTTTCATACCTTTCCGGTATCAGGGGCAATATCAGGATATAGAAACTGATCTCTATTATAACCGGTTCAGGTATTATTTACCTGATGAAGGTATTTATATCAGCCAGGACCCGATACGGCTTGCCGGAAAAAATGCTACTTTCTACAGTTATGTAAAAGACACCAACTGCCAGATAGATATCCTCGGCCTGAACCTGATAGAGTCTGTGCTGACGCTGAAAGGTCAGGCGCCCGAAAAATTGCCGAATGTAAGGGCGAGCACTGGTGCAAGAGAGGTAGAGGGACGTTTGGAGGATGCGGAACAAAAGTTGTTACGTAAACTGGAACAGCGGTTTGAGAAACAAATGGACCAACTGCATGGCGCTACGCTGGATATTGAATCGAAACCGATATTTATGAAAGCAAAGAACGGTAAAACAATCTATGTACCGGGAATAGCGCCATGTGATTTTTGTAATCCTGCTATGCATAACTTTGCAGTAGATAACAAAATGACGATCAATTACACGCATACTAACAAGGCTGGGCAGACATTTACCGTAAAGTATCCGCTGGCCGGTTTTGAAAAACAAAACATCAAGTCGCCTTTTCCTTGTCCTTAATAAACCAATTATGCATCCAAACACAAAACAACTTATTCAACAGATACAATGGAATGATTTTCCCGGAGGATATGGCAGCTCAACAGAAGAAGTGCCACCAATACTGGAATCGCTTTGTGATATGGAAGAAGAGGACGAGGTGCTTTCACTCTTGTATGGCGAGTTGCTCAGTAATCTGAGACAGGGCTATATTGTCTTTGACATTTTAAATCCGGTCATACAGGTCTTTGACAGCTTATGCAAAGAGAGCTTTTCACATCCTGCGGCTCTGCTGGATTTTCTGGCTTACGTGTACACACTTGATATCAGGTCGGCAGTACCGTTATTAACGATGCCGGTACGTTATAGCTTTGGACGAAAAGAAGAAGAACCCGATCCGGGATTTGCTTCCTTTAAGACCTTCTTCAAACAACATTTTTATAAGACTACTGACGAAACGCTGATCACGAGTGATGTATATTATACAGCGGTGTTATTTCCGGCGGCGGAAGAGATCAGCAGGACCTTCAACATTATTATCAGCAACAGCAATAACAGGATTGTAGTCAAAACTGCCATCATTAGTGCAGCACTGATCAATTACCTGACAGAACAAAAGCAACAGCTTCCGGAAGAAATAATACAGTTATTCAATGCCGATGAAACACTGACGGCATTTATCGCCTTATTCAACGGTATCAGCGGCTTCCCTGTGGAGCAGGAACAGCTGCAGGAGTTGCTGGATATGGAAGAAGATGTGGAAGCACAATGGGCACAGGCGTTTATTATAATAGTAGCAACAGATGCATTAGTGATAGGCAGTCTTTCGGACGATAAACGATTCAGGGCTGTACTGGATGGTATACTTCCCTTACTGGAAGAACAGAAAGCGATATTTGACCAGGAAGATCAGGAAATGGATTTCCCGCTGTATCCTTACATGGCGGAAGATCTTACAAGTATCGTGTTCAGAAATTTCCTGAACAGAGGTAAAGTACTTGAAGTATCAGAACTGAGCGATATACAGCGTTATTGCCTGGAAAAATTACGTGCGCTGAAGATACATACACATGCGATGTTACATGCAGGAATATTGCCGGAAGGTATAACACCAGATAATCAACCGACCCTTCTGCCGATATATAATTACTCTATCTGATCAGGGAGGGAGAGGTACTACGCGGCATAGCATCTACGGAAAGAAAAATAAATGGCAAGCGATACATATACAAAAGCGCCCGTCTCAGTGAATGGAGACGGGCGCTTGCATTTAGCATAATATCATTACTTTATCGGCATATAGGTATAGAGACTATACTTCCCTTCCAGCATACCCGCTACTTCTTTTTTGAAACGATCTATATCAGTGACGCCGCCACCCCAGAACTCACGGCCTAAGAGAAAGTCATTGAAGTAAGCATGCCAGTCGCTGTATTCAGATTGTACCACCTGTGGTGCTTTCTTCAACCAGAAATTTGCTTGTCCCCTATTAAAATACCCTGCCTGGTACGCAATACAGATGTTATTGATGTAACGAGCGATATCCCAGGCCCTGATACCTGCCTTACTGAATTCGTTGTAATGGTCCTTTATAAACCTTATACCCTGAAGATCGGTGTCAAGCAGATCATATTTTTTAGGATCAATGGATGTGAGCACTGCCTCCACTCCACCGGTTTGCTCAAGCACTTTACGATATTTGGTGTACTGTGCCTGATGTCCTTCTTCCAGCAACCAATTCAATGATTTCTCCAGTTCTGCAACATTATGGATATCCCAGTATTCGGCCAGGGTTGCCTTTGCTTCCTTCTCACCATCTTTTTCTTCCGGTTTAAAAGGAAAGATGAAATACCGGCTGTATGCTGACTGCATAGATTTAGAAAAATCGTCAGAACCAGGTTCTCCTTTTACTGCTGGTTGAATCAGGGTATTGAAGGTCTGTTCAGGGCCGCCGTAACCATGTACAAAATACACGCCTGCCAGCATGAACGGATATAATTCATCATTCCTGATCACTGGTGCATCGTGCGCTGTAGCTACCTGCACCTGCTTATCCTGCTTATTGTTATTACTGTTACATCCTGCTATACTGATCGCCAGCAGGCAGATGGCTGCGATGATATTTGACTGAGTTCCTTTCATGTAGCATTATTTTGTTGAATATAGAGGCGTCAAATATAAAACTTTTCAAATTCTTTCAAATAGTACATATGATTATCAATCACTTAATAAATACCCTACAAAACTTATAGGGTATTACGGAATTATCCCTATATTTGTGTCGTTAATAAAGGCAATCACACAAAATACAAGTTCACATGCCTCAATTTAAGTATAGAAAGATAGTCTGTTGTTGTAGCTGATGTCGTACTGCCGATAACATTTACCGGCAACCGTTTCATAAAAATCATTACAACCATTTTAATCACTGTTTACCAACCATCGTTAAATTAATTTTATGTCCAGCAACTTCAACAGATATGCCGATCTTCTTCCTGAATACGAACTTGAATTTGTGAAAAGATCTAACAAAGACAGGAAACCAATTAGTCCTTTACATGCAGGCGATACACTACCTGCTTTCTATATAAACAAGAAAAATATTATTTCCACCTCAGATATCCTGAAATCTGTACAAGGGCCTCAGCCTATCACACAGCTGATAGACCGTCCACTGGTACTGGCTTTCCACTCCATTCACTGGAATGGTTACGGTAACAGGCTGCTGGAAGAGCTAAATGACATTTACGCGGATATCCGTGTAATGGGCGGACAGCTGCTGCTGGTGACCACCGACGAAAAAGAACATTTCGAGCACGCTACATCCGGGCTGCAGTTACCATTTGCAAGCATCTGGGACCAGCAGAACCAGATCGCAACGAAAGCTGGTATTTACTCCTCTACTGATCCTATCTGGGACAGGATATCAGGTGTGAACGAAGATGTACCGGTACCTGCCATTTATGTACTGACGCCTTCTCTGAAGATCGCTTACAGCTCAGTAGACCTGTGGCTTGAAAAATCACTGGAGAAGAGGGACCTGCTGTCAGCAGTATATCAGGCAAGTCACCAGGGATCACATGGAATAGCTATATAGAACTACATATCAGAAAACGGCGAAGCCCTGTACGCTTACTGTGTACAGGGCTTTGTCGTTTTATTTGTATATTGTTCTTATGCAAACTACCCCTGAACGACCCACTCCCGAAGAAAAAGAACCTGCCTCGTGGACAACGGTGATCTGGATGTCAGTTGTTGCGCTGACCGGTTTTGGTTTCGCTGTTTACCGTTTCCTTCAATTCTCACAGGCAGCTGGCCAGTTAAATACAGTTCGCCTGACGCGTATAGAGCTCTATATTTACCGCGCTACCGGTGAATGGGGAGTAATATTCGTTTTTATAATTATGGGCGTTTTCGGGCTTTATAATGCCATTATTAACGTCCGGCAACTACGTTCGGGTAAACGGTGACCATCGGAGGATATACAAAAGCGCCCCAGGCCTCTTCTGCTTCCTGTGCAGTCAGGTCGTTGTTAAATACCATGACCCTGTAATACATCCTGTAAGTCTTTCCATAGGTCATTTCCATAGGCCTCATTTTGGTCGGGCTGAAGTTCATCATGATCTCTCCTCTTTCTGAATTTTCAGGCCATACACGTACCGGCTGCGGATAGTCAAAGTCGTACGGATGGTTCATTATAAGGATACCTGCCTGACCTTTAGCCGTACGGCCGGTGATCTTGATCCAACGGGCGCGTGTACTATCAGCGTCTTTACGGGTCTTGCCTTCAGAGGTCAGTACCTGGCTGGTCGTGGTGGTCCATTCTGCGTTAGTACGCAGACCGAATCCTCCGCCATACCGGTATTGCAATAATGTGATGCCGGCAGTATCTGCACAACTCTGGGATGTAAAGAAGTCCCATACGGAGCGGGTATTATCGGTACCGCTGTTAAATGCCTTTACTTCCCAGGTTTCATTAAGAGCGACAGTTTCTTTATCGCCTGAGAATGCGACATGATCTTGTAATGCCTCAAAGCCGCATAGTACCGGTCCGTTTGTATGGCTGATGAAACCATTGAAACGAACGGTGCCTTCCTTTTTCTGAAGGTTCCAGAAATCAGTTTCTTTTCCTTTGAAGGAAGTGTGCGTCCAGGGGTTCCAGATACCTACATGATGCCAGTGCCCTTCCGGATGGATATTGGTGATCACCTGGCCATCGGGCGCCCACAGGGGATGAATAAAACCACTGCGGCGGTAAACCTTGTCAATACCGGCCGGTGGTTCAACGATGCTGTAATTGTATTGTAACAGTTTGCGGGCACCGTCACGAAGCACCAGGGTACCGGCGGAGTCCTTTACCTGCATACCGGCCATAGAACGGACAGGGGCAGCTTTTACCAGCTCGTATGTACGGGTGGTATCAGGTGCTGTTATGCCATCCAGTATCCAGTAGAGGTATTTGTTCTGATAGTTCTGAAAGGGAACCTGTCTGCGCAGGTTACCTGTTGTTTCAAACAACTGGAGAGAATCTCCTCCGGCCATCAGGTTATAAGACACGGGCGTGTGCACGGGCGTATTGACCCGTTTGTATTTTCCGGAATTTACGGTAAAACGGGCCATTACCTGGGCTTGCGCCGCTCCGGCAACTGTTATCAGCAGGAACAGTATGGCATACCGCAATAGGTTGTTTTTCATAACGGGTTATTCATTAGAGGGTGATAGATACTATCTTAATAAGGCCCCGGTACCAGGCCTGTCGGCATAGATGATACGTCCGTCCACGATCTTCACTCCGTCGGAGGTATCTTCAGCCAATAGCAACGGGCCGTCCATATCAACATAATCCAGATAAGGCAACAGATGGGCCACTGCGGAAGTGCCTACTGTACTTTCGTTCATGCTGCCGGTCATAACCTGCATGCCCAGGCGTTTTGCATGATCGATCATTCTGCGTGCGGGTGTAATACCTCCGCATTTAGTCAGTTTGATATTGATGCCATGAAAAAGCCCTTTACAGTTTGCCACGTCTGCCTCGGTGATACAGCTTTCATCGGCAATAATTGGCAAGGCGGATTGCTCATATACTTTCCTCATGCCTTCTACATCAGCAGCAGGCATAGGTTGTTCGATGAACTCCACTCCCAGCGATTTAAATGCTGCCGCATTGCGTAAGGTTTCTTCCACTCCCCAGGCACAGTTGGCGTCTACACGGAAGATGGCATCAGTATGCCTGCGTAGCTCTTCTATGATAGCGATATCATGCTGGGTGCCCAGTTTGATCTTGTAGATCGGCCAGGGAAATTCTTTCAGTTTGCTGACCATATTCTCTACGGTATCAATACCGATGGTATAATCGGTCATGGGGTTATGGGAGATGTCGAGTCCCCATACCTCATATAATTTCTTATTCAGCTTTTTGGCGTAGAGATCGTGGGCTGCCAGATCGATGGCGCAGAGTGCAAAGAGATTGTCTTTGAACAATGGATATAGCAAGTCCCAGAAGGCTTCAGGAGTTGTTAAGGTGTGCCCTTCTATCAGCTCACGATGCGCATTGATAGCTTCCATCAGGCGGGGCACCGTCATATTGTAATACGAGTTGTCTGCTGTTTCCCCCAATCCGCTTATACCATCCTGTTTGAGCTCTACCACCAGCAGAGGTTGAACATCTTTGGATTTACGTGAGATGGTAAATGTATGTCTGAACTTTAATTCGAATGGGTGTAGTGTCAATTGCATAACACAAAATATAAAAAAGAGACAAAAAAAGGCTGACCTTTTCAGGCCAGCCCTTTTATACTATATCCCTAAGCTATTACTATTTCACTTCTTCAAATTCAGCATCAGTTACGCCTTCGTTGCCGGCAGCGCTTCCCTGTGGCTGACCTTCACCCGGAGCACCACCGTTAGCCTGTGCTTCCTGTGTTGCTTTGTACAGTTCTTCGGAAGCGGCGGTCCATGCGTTGTTCATTTCTGTAACAGCTGCATCTACCTGGGCGATATCGCCACCCTTGTGCGCTTCTTTCAGTTTGTTCAGGGCAGTTTCAATTGTACCTTTCTTATCAGCAGGGATCTTATCACCGTATTCTTTCAGCTGTTTTTCAGTCTGGAAGATCAGGCTATCGGCCTGGTTCAGTTTTTCGATCTTTTCGCGTTGTTCCTTATCTGAAGATTCGTTGGCTTTTGCTTCGGCTTTCATCTTTTCGATTTCTTCCTTGCTCAGACCACTACCTGCTTCGATGCGGATATTCTGTGTTTTACCGGTGCCTTTATCTTTTGCAGTTACGTGCAGGATACCGTTGGCATCGATATCGAAGATCACTTCTACCTGAGGTACACCGCGTGGTGCTGGTGGAATACCGTCCAGGATAAAGCGGCCCAGTGTACGGTTCTGGCTTGCTAAAGGACGTTCACCCTGCAATACGTGGATCTCAACGCTTGGCTGGTTATCAGCAGCGGTAGAGAAGGTTTCAGATTTCTTGCTTGGAATGGTTGTGTTGGATTCGATCAGTTTAGTGAACACACCGCCCATGGTTTCGATACCCAGAGAAAGCGGGGTAACGTCCAGTAACAGTACATCTTTTACTTCACCGGTCAGTACACCACCCTGGATAGCAGCACCAATTGCTACTACTTCATCCGGGTTCACACTTCTGTTTGGTTTCTTACCGAAGAATCTTTCCACTACTTCCTGGATTTTCGGGATACGGGTAGAACCACCTACCAGTATTACTTCGTCGATCTCGGAAGTGCTCATGCCTGCATCTTTCAGTGCTTTACGGCAAGGTTCCAGTGTTCTTTCCACCAGTGCATCTGCCAGTTGCTCGAATTTAGCACGGCTCAGTTTCTTTACCAGGTGTTTAGGCACGCCGTCAACCGCAGTGATATAAGGCAGGTTGATCTCTGTTTCCTGAGAGGAAGACAGTTCTACCTTTGCTTTTTCAGCTGCTTCTTTCAGACGCTGCCATGCCATTGGATCTTTTTGCAGGTCAACCGCTTCATCTTTCTTGAATTCTTCGGCCAGCCAGTCCATGATCACCTTGTCAAAGTCGTCACCACCCAGGTGGGTATCACCGTTGGTAGATTTTACTTCGAATACGCCGTCACCCAGTTCCAGGATGGAGATATCGAATGTACCACCACCGAGGTCAAATACTGCGATCTTGCTATCAGCATGTTTTTTATCCAGTCCATAAGCCAGTGCAGCAGCAGTAGGCTCGTTTATAATACGGCGTACAGCCAGACCTGCGATCTCACCTGCTTCTTTAGTAGCCTGACGTTGAGCGTCATTAAAGTATGCAGGTACAGTGATCACTGCTTCAGTTACTTCCTGACCCAGGTAATCTTCTGCTGTTTTCTTCATTTTCTGCAATATCATAGCAGAGATCTCCTGTGGAGTGTACAATCTGCCATCGATATCGATACGGGTAGTGTTGTTTTCACCACGCGCTACTTTATAGCTCCAATGCGGTATTTCATTGGACAGTTCGTCATAATGGCGTCCCATGAAACGCTTTACTGACATAATAGTGTTCACAGGGTTAGTGATAGCCTGGCGTTTTGCCGGGTCACCTACCTTTCTTTCACCATTCTTTAAGAAACCCACAACGGAGGGCGTAGTTCTGCGTCCTTCATCATTGGCAATTACTACCGGTTCGTTACCTTCCATAACAGCAACGCATGAGTTGGTAGTTCCTAAGTCAATACCTATTATCTTTCCCATAGTTTTTATATTCTCGCTTGTAGTTGTAGATAGATTTTTTGTCTCCGAGGTAGCAAATGTCAATGATTATGCCAGACGAACGGGCATGCAAATATGTCAGTTCCCGGTGTCAGTTTACCGACAGTTTATGTTTATGGCAGGTTTATAATGAACAATTTAGATACAAAAGGGTTCTTTAAAGTAAGCACATGAAACCGACATGTGATATGCTAGTGATATAACCGAAATTCAGTCACCTACCAACCCCTCAATAATGATTATGAAAAACACCTCAATCTTCCGGGCAGCGTGTATGCTGGCTCTTTTCGTACCTTTATGCAGTATAGCCCAGACCACTGTGAATGGTCCCATTTTTACGGATGGCCCTGGTTACAGACGATGGTCAGTGGGCGTTAACGGAGGCCTGCTGGCCCCGGTAGCCCCTACCGGCGGCAGCAATGACTTTACTAAATGGAAAGCCAAAGCCGGCTATGGAGCCTACGTAAAATACCAGCTCCTGCATTCCCTGGGTATCCGGGCGGATTTTGTCGGTGGCAAGCTGGCAGGCAATAATGACAACAAACTGGGGAATGAAAAAGATCCCAACAGGAAGATCAACTCCTTCGAAACCAAGCTAAAGTGGACTGCCAGCCTGAATGCAGTCGTTAATGTGGCCACTATTAACTGGATGTATAAAAAGAACGCCATACAGATATATGTGTCTGCCGGTGGCGGATTGGCTAATTATTCCCCAAAAATAAGCAACCAGATGGAAGGCAACCTTATAGAATATAAAAGGGGCGGCAGCATCACCGAGTTCTATGTTCCGGTAGGAGCTGGATTGAAATTCAAGCTGTCCGAAGCCGTGAACCTCGACCTGGGTTATACCATGCATTATGTGGATGGGGATAACCTGGACGGAAATGATCTGGGCCTGAACAGGGACAAATATTCCTATGGTTATGCCGGACTGGAGTTCCCGCTGGGATCACGGAGTAAACCGCAGCTCTCCTGGCAGAACCCTGCGAAGGTCATGTATGATGAACTAAGCGCGCAAAAAGCCAATCTACAGCGCGAACTGGAAACCAGCCGGGCCGAGAATGTCCGCCTCACAGCAGATGTGAACAAGCTGCTGGCAGATGCTGACGGAGATGGCGTATCAGATTATTTTGACAAATGCCCTGGCAGCACCTCCGGCTCCAAAGTAGATGGCAGTGGCTGCGATCTGCCAAAAGTGGAAACTCCTCCTCCACCTCCTCCTACTGTAATTATCACGGAAGAAGACCGCAGGATCGTCAGGAATGCTATTGAGAACCTGGAGTTCCAGACAGGTAAATCCAGCATTAAACCTGCTTCCTATGCAGCTCTAGACCGTTTGGCAGAGATGCTGAAGACCAAAGGCTTCAGCCTGAAACTTGGCGGCCATACGGATAATGTAGGTAATGCGACAAAAAATATGGCCTTATCTAAAGACCGTGCAGAATCAGTGAAACAGTACCTCGTAAACCGGGGCACGAATCCATCTAAAATTGAAGCTGTAGGTTATGGTCAGGACCAACCGATCGCCAGTAACAAAACGGCGGCGGGAAGACAAAAGAACAGAAGAGTAGAATTTACTATCTACTAATATATAGCTACCACAAAGCTTTCGAAGGACTGGCAGTTGTACTGCCGGTCCTTTTTCTTATTATATTATTGCGCCAGCGAACTCCCCCGGCGGATTTTTTATACCTTTGACGTTACTTTTGGCATTAACCGTTTATCAGCATGAGTGTTGTACAATCCATCAGATCCGCTGCTGCTGCAGCGATCAAGGCGCTTTACGAACAGACAATTCCTGCAAAGGACATTGCGATCAATACTACCAAACCTGAATTTGAAGGTGAATACACCATCCTGGTATTCCCTTTCACTAAATTCAGCCGCTTAAAACCGGAAGAAACTGCTGATCAACTGGGTAAATACCTCGTCGAACATAATCCCGACCTCGTGTCTGCCTACAATGTGATCAAAGGCTTCCTGAACCTGCAGATCACAGAGCAGTACTGGGCAAAGTACCTGCAGCAACAATTCAACAACCGTAATATTGGCAAAAAGCCCTCCAACGGCAAAAAAGTAATGGTGGAATACTCTTCCCCCAATACTAATAAGCCTTTGCACCTGGGCCACCTGCGTAATAACTTCCTGGGTTATTCCATTGCCGAGATCCTGAAAGCTAATGGTTACGAAGTGATCAAGGCTAACCTGGTGAACGACAGGGGTATCCACATCTGCAAATCCATGCTGGCATGGCAACTGTTTGCTCATGGCGATACGCCGGAATCGACCGGGATCAAGGGCGACCACCTGGTAGGCGATTACTACGTGAAGTTTGAGACCATCCTCAAAGAACAGACAGAACCTATTATAGCACGTGCACTGGAAAATGACTTTAAAGATTTCCAGGGTGCAGACCTCGAACGTATAGAGAAGCTGGTTACAGCGTTCCATAAGCCTGAAATAAAGGCTGATGCAGACAAGCTGGCCAAACTCAATGATGACATCAAAGAACTGTCCCGTAAGCAGACAGAGATCATGCAGCAGGCACAGATCATGTTACAGCAATGGGAAGCAGGCAATCATGAAGTGAGAAGTCTCTGGGCAACCATGAACGGCTGGGTGTACAAAGGATTCAGTGAAACTTACGAACGCCTGGGCATCGACTTTGACAAGATGTACTACGAAAGCGAGACTTATCTGCTGGGTAAAGACCTGGTAGAAGATGGACTGGCTAAAGGCGTACTGTTCAAGAAACCGGATAACTCTATCTGGATAGACCTGACTGCCGACGGACTGGATGAAAAGTTATTATTACGTGGCGATGGCACCTCTGTGTATATGACGCAGGACATGGGTACCGCCCGTCTTAAATATGACGACTATCAGATGGACCAGAGCATCTATGTGGTAGCGGATGAACAAAACTATCACTTTAAGGTGCTGCAACTGATCCTGAAGAAATTACAGGAGCCTAGTGCAGATGGTGTTTTCCATCTCTCTTATGGTATGGTGGAATTACCACACGGCCGTATGAAAAGCCGTGAAGGTACCGTTGTGGATGCTGATGACCTGATTGATGAGACCATCGCAGCAGCGGCAGAACAAACCAATAACTCAGGCAAACTGAAGGACCTGGACGATGATGCCCTGCAACAACTTTATAAGATGCTCGGCATCGGCGCTATGAAGTTCTTCCTGCTGCGTGTTGATCCGAAAAAGAGAATGGTATTCGATCCTAAAGAGTCTATTGACCTTCACGGATTTACCAGTGTATTCGTTCAGTATGCGCATGCCCGTATTAAATCTATTCTGCGTGAAGTAACTCCTGATACTGATAAACTGGAAGGTTACTGTCATAAGGGCAGCTTACTGCCGCTGGAGAAGGAACTGATCCTGCTGAACGAACAGTATGAAACCATCCTGGAGGAAGCTGAAAAAGAGATGAGCCCTTCTGTGATCGCTAACTATGTATTCCAGCTTGCACAGCAGTTTAACTCATTCTATGCAGAGAAGGTAGAAGGTAAATACACCTATTCTGTGCAATCGGCAGAAACGCCTGAGAAGCAAAAGCTGCGTACCCAGATCGTTATGCTCACAGCAAGGACGATCCAGAAAGGTATGAAGCTGCTGGGTATTGATGTACCGGAAAGAATGTAATATCATGCTATAGTATAAAAGGAAAAAGCTCCTGCGATGGGAGCTTTTTCCTTTTATACCTTTTCTTTCTTACAGCATATTATTGTGTTACGGCCAGCGCTCTGTCGCACAACTCCTCTCCTTTTGCCACCTCACCATTACCGATATATGATTTGCCAAGCATAAACATCGCAAAGGCATTCCCCGGCTGCACATGCAGTAATTTATCCCAGTAAGTAATTGCATGACTAAAATTGCCGGCCAGGTAATAATGATGCGCCAATGCCTGCATCGGCCGTGGATCATTCTCCCGCAAAACAAGACAGGACCTCAGATGCTTCACGCCCTTTTCTATCTCACGCACATGCAGATACGCTGTACCCAGGTTGAGATGATAATCTGCATCAACAGGATGCCCTTTCTTCAGCGCAGTTTCAAAAGCGGCGACTGCATTAGGAAAATCTTTTGTATTGAAATAGAGTACGCCTATGGCATACCAGGAAGAAGGCTGCTCTTCATCCAGCCGTAAATAGTGCCGGTAATAGCGGATACTTTCATGATATTCCTCTTCCAGCGCACAGATCTCTGCTATTTGCAGATAAGCCACGGAATAGCTGCTGTCATGTTGTAAGATTTCATTAAAACACTTCTTTGCTGCCTGGAGTTTACCTTCATTCCGGCAGTTCACCCCTTCCTTATAAAGACCCTTTAATTTATTTCCTGGAAAAGCCATAGCAACTTGCACGAATAAAACCGCCCATAGTAGCGGACATAGGACACGGATATTCAACATAGAGCATCATAGAGACCTCCCAAAGATAGTAAATTTATTGCATATCTTCCGCTGAGAATCCCAATGGTAACAGGTGTCTTATAGTCTGAATGACAAACACCTTACCAGTTTGTCCACTCATAATGACACGGATGGATTGTTGCTGACGGCCTTCGTATTCTGAGAGGGTTTGCCGGCAGATACCGCAGGGCGAAATAGGGGTATCATTACTGCCGGAAGGGTTGTGATAACTGACTGCTATCGTGAGTATTGGTACTCCGGGGTAAAGCGATGCTGCAGTAGATAAAGCCACTCTCTCTGCACAGATACCGGCCGGGAAAGAGGCGTTCTCCTGATTTGTACCTCTTACCACAATACCATTGGCCAGTAAAATAGCAGCTCCTACATAGAAGTTGGAATAAGGGGCGTAGGCCTGACCAGTTACCTCGCGGGCTTCTTCCAGTAACCGGAGATCTGCAGTGGGTAGGGCTGCACTGTCCTGGAAAGATTGATACTCAAAAGAATGTTTACGGATGTCCATATACTAAATTACGAATTACGGATGACGAATTACAAATTAGTGTTTGTAATTGGATGTCATCTGTAATTCGTAATGAATATCATCCGGCGTCCGGTAAATGTGTTATAACACAACGTCGTGGCTATGCGTTACAGACATTCGCCTCCGGAGCTTCTTATTTTATGGTCCTGAACAACCTGTTCCAGCGGATGCTACCATGGCCGTAACTCATCCAGATGAGCCATGCCTTACCTACGATATGATCTTCAGGAACAAAACCCCAGAAGCGGGAATCCAGTGAGTTATCACGGTTATCACCCATCATCCAGTAGTAGTTCATTTTGAAGGTATACGTGCTGGCAGGTTTATTATTGATATAGAACTGTCCATTCCTGTTCTCCAGTTTATTGCCTTCGTACACGCTGATAATACGGTCATAGAAAGCAATAGTTGAGCTGTCCAGGTTTACGGTTGCACCTTTCTTTGGAATGTACAGCGGCCCGAAGTTATGCTCAGTCCAGTGGTAATGTGCAGTATCATGCGGGAATACCTGTACATCTTGTCTTGGCGATTTTACATAAGGCGTGATCTCCTTTACTACCGGCCATGTTCTTAGCAAGGTGGCCATACCGGGAGTCAGGTCATATCTGAAAGTGCTGGAATCGTCCACACTGCGTGGAGACGGATCGATGTTCAGTTCGTCGAGACGGGAAGGGTTCAGCGGATCGCCGGTGGTCCTTACCCAGTAAGTACGCTCACTTTCAGCCGGGATCGGCGCCTGCGCGCTATTCACATAAACAATACCTTCTCTTACAGACAGTGTATCGCCGGCAACAGCCATACAGCGCTTGATATAATTCTCTCTTTTATCTACAGGACGGGCAGTAACGTGGTTCTGTTCCCACACGTTATCACGTCCATAAAATCTTACCAACTGGTAGTAGCTCTGTTCCTGTTGTTCCAGGGCTACAGTATCGCCTTCGGGGAAGTTAAATACCACTACATCATAACGTTCAACATCTGAGAAACCTGGCAAACGTCTGTATTTCCAATGTACTGCTTCAGAGTACGCTTTGCTGTACTTAGTAAAAGGCAGCGTGTGATGCGTAAATGGTACAGCGAGTGGCGTCATTGGAATACGAGGCCCGTAACTGATCTTACTAACGAACAGGAAATCGTTCACCAGTAATGTCTTTTCCATAGATGGGGTTGGGATAGTGTACGCCTCAAAAATAAAAGTGCGTATCAAGGTAGCAGCGATGATGGCGAAAATAGCAGCATCAAACCACTCTCTAACGGCAGATTTCTTCTTCTTTGGCTGACCCTCTTTATTTCTTCTCCAAAAAGCCAGGTTCATTAAGATTTGTTTAAGATATTTAAAAGATCAAATATAATATTCTGTATTCTGCAAGCTAATTAATACTAATCAAAAGTTTTGCTAAAATAAGGGGATTAGGTTGATTTAATAAACTTTTTTACATGTAAAGCAATTGGTTGATAGCAGTTTTGCTTTTCATTTCAGCTCTTTTTTCAGGATCTCATTGATTTCTGTGGCCCGGTTGTATACCATGAAATGACCGCCGGTAGGGATGACATAATCAGCCTTGATAAGCTTTAGCGGGAATGTCTTGTCTTTTCCTCCATGAATATGCACAAGTGAAGATGGGATAAAATCGTTCCGCCAGTTCACCACTTCACGGATGCCCCAGCGGAGGTAACCGTAGGCTGTTTTCTTCATATATTCGGACAGCAGTTCATGTTCTTCAGCCGTTTCGGCATTCAGGAACAGTTTCACCACTCCTTTTCTGCGGGTAAAGATGATGGAATCCGGCAGGCGGAGTAAGTGCAGCAGCCCTGTTTTTCTTACCCAGGCCAGGTAAGCAGGCTTTTCCCCTGTCGTTTTAATGCTGCTGATCAGGATCACTTTCTCTACAGGGCGTAACCGGGCTATTTCCAGGGAAAGCATGCCTCCGAAGGAGACGCCTATCAATGTAACATGTTCATGTTCAATTCTGGCGGCCATCCTGGCGGCGTATGCTGAAAAAGTTTCTTCAGGGATGGGGGTCAACCAGTCGAGGTAGTGTACGGTATAGTCTGCGGGAAAACTCAGATGTCTGAAGATCCTTTCATCTGCTCCCATGCCGCTGAGCAGGTACAGGTGTTTGTCCATGGTCCATAAACATGAAAAAGGGCTGTCCGCCGGCGGCAGACAGCCCTGATATTATTAAGCGTTTACTTTCTTTTTATCTCTGGCGGGCAGCACATAATCATGTACATCATCTGCCATGATCGTTTTACCGGAGAGGATCACGAGACGGGCCACTACGTTGCCCAGCTCGCGGATATTGCCTGACCAGTTATGTTGCTGTAACACCTTCATGGCTTCCTTATCGATGGCCTTTTTAGCCATACCATATTCATGGCAGGCGCTTTCCAGGAAGTGATCCACCAGCAAGGGAATATCGTCACGACGCTCATTGAGGGAAGGCACGTGGATCAGGATAACGCTCAGACGATGGTAGAGGTCAAGACGGAAATTCTTCTCTTCCACTTCCTTCAGCAGGTCTTTGTTGGTAGCTGCTACCACGCGGACGTCCACGCTGATCTCTTTATCGCCCCCAACACGGGTGATCTTACCTTCCTGCAATGCTCTCAGTACTTTGGCCTGTGCACTGAGGCTCATATCTCCTATCTCGTCCAGGAACAGCGTACCGCCGTTAGCCTGTTCGAACTTACCAATGCGTTGTTTTACTGCGGATGTGAAGGAACCTTTCTCATGACCAAACAGCTCACTCTCAATCAGTTCACTTGGGATAGCCGCGCAATTTACTTCTACGATAGGACCGGAAGCACGGTTGCTGCGTTCATGTATCCAACGGGCCACCAGTTCCTTGCCTACTCCGTTTTCGCCGGTTACCAGCACACGGGCGTCTGTTGGCGCTACCTTTTCAATTGTCTCTTTTATTTTCAGGATGGGGGCAGAATTGCCGATCATCTCCTGTGTTTTGTTCACTTTACGGCGCAGTGTTTTTGTTTCTGTCACCAGGTTGCTCTTATCCATCGCATTACGAAGGGTGATAAGCAAGCGGTTCAGGTCTGGTGGCTTAGAGATATAATCGTAAGCACCTTTCTTTACTGCTTCTACGGCTGTATCAATATTTCCATGGCCCGATACCATTACGATAGGAACATCCGGATTGGTTTCTTTAGCCTTTTCCAGGAATTCCAGCCCGTCCATCTTGGGCATTTTTATATCGCAAAGGATGGCGTCGTACTGTTTGTCCTTGAACATTTTAAAGCCTTCCGCTCCGTCAGCTGCCTCGTCTACCTTATACCCTTCATAGCTCAGGATCTCAGATAACGTTTTACGTATGCTTTTTTCGTCATCAATTATCAGAATGTTGGCCATATTATCATTTTAGTGAACAACGAACAAAATTAAGGGAAAATACTTGATCCTCGCCAAGATAACAAAATGGTGGCAGCTGCAAACGCCCATCTCCGATATCTGCCATTTGTCTACTAAGTTTATGGACTCTCGACATTAATACGTAATTTCATTATTCGTTTCCCTCAATCCTGTAATTCACTCGGATATGCAACAACTTTTAGAAGAACTAAGGCGGAGACACCAGCTGGCAGCAGCTACGGCTTATCCGACTACCACTGCGGTGAACGATTTTGCCAACAATTTCATCAACTGGCTTTTTCCTGAGTACACCGGTAAGGTCATGGCTGACATCGTGTTACTGGAAGAATATGCGCGTGGACTGCAATCAGAATTGCAGCAATTACTGCAACCAATGCAACAGCAGTTACCAACAGGTGCAGAAGCGCTAAGTGAACAGTTCATGGCGCAGGCAGAAGTCATTTATGACGAACTGAAAAAAGACGCAGAAGCTATATATAAAGGAGACCCGGCAGCGACCTGTATGTACGAAGTGATACGTGCTTATCCGGGGTTTTACGCAATTGCGTTTTACCGCATCGCACACGCACTGCATAAGCTGAAGATCCCGCTGTTGCCGCGTATGATCACTGAGCGGGCACACAGTTGTACCGGTATTGACATACATCCTGCGGCAGTGATAGGACCTTATTTCTGCATTGACCACGGTACCGGTATCGTCATCGGTGAGACCACTGTCATCGGCTGCAATGTAAAACTTTATCAGGGTGTTACTTTAGGTGCATTGAGCGTGGATAAGGACATGGCGCGCAGCAAGCGTCATCCGACAATCGAAGACAATGTTATTATATATGCGGGCGCCACCATCCTGGGAGGTGATACCGTAGTTGGTCATCATAGTATTATAGGCGGTAACGTATGGCTGATAAAAAGTACAGCCCCCTTTAGCCGTATCTATTACCGTGCAGACGGCAGTATTAACGTAGTAGAAAATAGTTATTAGATGCATTCGATATTAGATCTTGTTGGTAACACCCCCATGGTAGCGCTAAAAAACATCAGCGCAAATCCGGGGGTTACAATTTATGCGAAACTGGAAGGAACTAATCCGGGAGGCAGTGTAAAAGACAGAGCGGCTTATGGTATGATCAAGGGAGCATTGGACAGAGGCGAGATCAAACCGGGCATTAAGCTGATAGAGGCTACCAGCGGCAATACAGGTATCGCGTTAGCGATGATTGCCAGTCTGTTCGGCGTAGAAATTGAATTGGTGATGCCGGAAGACGCCACCCGCGAAAGAGTACTGACGATGGAAGCTTTTGGTGCTAAAGTAACATTGACGCCCAAAGAGGCATCTATGGAAGGCTCTATTGACTATGCCAATGCACAGGTAGCCAAAGGCGGTTATCTTATGCTGAACCAGTTCGGCAATCCGGATAACTACGGCATGCACTATAAAACCACCGGTCCGGAAATATGGCGGGACACTAACCAGGGCGTTACCCACTTCGTAAGCGCTATGGGCACCACCGGTACCATTATGGGTGTGTCCAAGTTCCTGAAAGAACAAAATAACCAGATACAGATCGTTGGGTGTCAGCCTACGGAAGGTTCCAGGATACCTGGTATCCGTAAATGGCCGGAAGAATATCTGCCGGCTATATTCGACAGGTCCAGGATAGACCGTATCATGGACATTTCGGAAGACGAAGCGAGAGCCATGACCCGCCGTCTGGCCAAACAGGAAGGCATCTTCTGCGGTATGAGCAGCGGCGGAGCAGTGTCAGCGGCAGAGAGGATCTCCAGGGAACTTGAGCATGGCGTGCTGGTATGCATTATTTGTGATCGGGGGGATAGGTATTTGTCCTCGGATCTGTTTGGGGGGTAGTTTTTCGTTCTCTGGATTGAAACCCGGGGGGCTACAAATACGAGCCTCCTATCAGAGTCCATTAGGTTAAGGCGACCTTCTCTATTTCCAGTACGCTTTATACATGACGTATACATACCTTATACATGGCGTATATATGCCTTATACGTGGACTTGATCAGGCCGAAGTACGCTTTATATATGCTTCATACATGACGTATACATGCCTTATACGTGGACTTGATCAGATGAAGAGGGTAACCTGACCTGAGGTATCGGGGCCAGATTTATACCAGGCTATACATTACATATAAAAGGAAAGCCGGTCTGTTAAACAGACCGGCTTTCCTTTTATTACGATATAACTGTTACTTCTTCATGTACATTACTTCCTTCACCAGTTTCACAGTGCGCTCAACGTCAGGCAGATACAGTTTCACCAGATTTGGTGCATAGTGCATTGGCGCATCGGCAGCTGTGATACGACGGATCGGAGCATCCAGGTAGTCAAAACCTTCTTTCTGGATACGGTAAGAGATCTCGGAAGAAACGCTGGAGAATGGCCATTGTTCTTCTACGATCACCAGACGGTTGGTTTTCTTAACAGATTCCAGGATGGTGAACCAGTCCAGCGGACGGATGGTACGCAGGTCGATCACTTCAGCTTCGATACCTTCTTTTGCCAGTTCTTCAGCAGCACCCAGGGCAACTTTCATCATTTTGTTGAAAGAAACGATGGTTACGTCTTTACCGGAACGTTTGATATCAGCTTTACCGATCGGGATAATGTATTCTTCTTCAGGCACTTCACCCATGTCGCCGTACATCACTTCACTTTCCATGAAAACAACCGGGTCGTTATCGCGGATAGCCGCTTTCAACAGACCTTTTGCATCATAAGGATTGGAAACTGATATTACTTTTAAACCCGGGATATTTGCATAATAGCTTTCGAAAGCGGTGGAGTGCTGTGCACCCAGCTGACCTGCAGAACCGTTAGGTCCACGGAAAACGATAGGACAACCTACCTGTCCGCCACTCATAGCCAGCATTTTAGAAGCGGTGTTCAGGATCTGGTCGAGGGCCAGTACGGCGAAGTTCCAGGTCATGAATTCCAAAACAGGACGAAGACCATTCTGTGCTGCACCAACACCAATTGCAGTGAAGCCCAGCTCGGCGATCGGCGTATCTATTACTCTCTTAGGGCCAAACTCATCCAGCATTCCCTGGCTTACTTTATAGGCTCCATTATATTCTGCTACTTCCTCTCCCATCAGGAAAACGCGATCGTCACGGCGCATTTCTTCCTGCATGGCTTCTCGTAAGGCTTGTCTGAAAGCTATCTGACGCATGCTGTTACTCTTAAAGTTTGAAAGTTAAAACCTCATTTATCCTGAGGCAGGGGCAAAATTATCGTTTGTTGGCGAAAAAAGCAAAGGAAAACTTCAGAGGAGGACCGCTGAGATTTTAAATACTATATATTAAATATTATATATATTAGCAGGAATACTGCCGTTTATAAGTTAATATCCTATCCTATGTTTACCATTACCGTCCTTTCCATATGCTTTCTGGCGGCCATATCCTGTAAGATCAAAAAGGTCAAAGCACCGCTGATCACCGGCTTGATCTGGTACTTTCATCTTGCGATGTGTGTGTTTTCCGTCGTTTGCCTGATACTTCTGATCAGCGGTTACGGGTTTAAGGGTACCTATACGGAGCGGGTATTTTTCACTCTCTATGCCGGATCGGGCGTTGTATTATACGGACTTACCCAGCAGGAAGTGTCAGGAAAGTGGGTATACCTCTGTGCTTTTTATGGATTTCCCTTCGCACTGGCCTTCGGACTGCTGTTACCTCCCCTTCGCACGCTGACCGTTATTGCGGGATTGGGATTGTTGTCTGACGGGGAGATGAAAAGATATCCTATTGACGACGACTTTGCACTGCAAGCCAGTTCGGTAGATATTATTTACCGTTACCCGACCTACAGCCTGGTACAGGATAAATACTGGTTCTTTGAAAAGATCTCAGGAGATATAGTAAAACCTGCCGGGCAGCTACAGGCCCTGAAAACGGAGAAAACCGCCGGGAATGACAGTGTGCACCTGTATATGAAACTGATAAATGAGCCTGGGGTTGTATCGCGCGTTGATACGACCTTCAGTCTGATACAATAGAAAAAGCCGCGAAATCACTTCGCGGCTTTTTTATTCCTGATCGATCTCTTTATTATTCTGCTCTTTCAATAACGATAGCGCTTGCGCCGCCACCGCCGTTACAGATACCGGCCACACCGTAGCGGCCCTTGTTCTGATGCAGGATTGAGTTGAGCGTCACTACGATACGTGCACCACTACAACCAATAGGATGTCCCATAGAAACAGCTCCACCCCATACATTCACCTTATCTGACGGCAGACCGAGGTCGCGTTCATTGGCAATAGGCACGCAGGAGAAAGCTTCATTGATCTCTGCAAAGTCAATGTCAGCTACTGAAAGCTTCGCTTTTTCAAGGGCCTTATTGATAGCCTTCACAGGAGTAGTGGTAAACCATTCAGGCGCCTGAGAAGCATCGGCAAAACTGATGATCTTCGCTAATGGCTTCAGTCCCAGTTCTTTCAGCTTCTCTCCGCTTACAAGTAACACTGCCGCTGCACCATCATTGATATTAGAGGCATTGGCTGCAGTAATGGTCCCGTCTTTCTGGAAAGTGGGTTTTAGCGTTGGGATCTTGTCGAAGTTCACCTTTTTATAATCTTCATCTTCAGTTACAGTAACCACCTGTTTTCCAGGTACTTCAACCGGGATAACCTCATTTTTGTAATATCCCTGTTCGGTGGCTGCTGCCGCCCTTTTATAGCTCTGTATTGCATAAGCGTCCTGTTCTTCACGGGAGATCTTGTATTCGGTAGCACAGAGTTCTGCCGCATTACCCATGTGGAAATCCTTATAAGGGTCCCAAAGGCCATCGCGAATAATACCATCGGTCACTGCACCATTTCCCAGTTTGTAACCGCCACGGGCTTTATCCAGGTAATAAGGCACATTGCTCATACTCTCCATACCGCCAGCCACTACTACATCATTATCGCCAGAGAGAATGCTTTGTGCGCCTAACATAATGGCTTTCATACCGGAAGCGCATACCTTATTAACGGTAGTGCATGGAACATTAGTAGGAATACCTGCATAGATACTGGCCTGATTAGCGGGGGCCTGACCCAGGTTGGCACTGATCACATTTCCCATATACACCTCATTCACTGCAGTGGATGGTACTCCCGCTTTTTCAAGTGCTGCTTTCATTACCAGCGCGCCCAGTTGTGTGGCTGACATGGTAGATAACGCGCCATTAAAAGATCCTATGGGGGTACGTACTGCTGAAACTATAAATACTTCTTTCATCCGTAGAAATTTAAGTTACACGATAGCGCAACTGTTAAGATTGTTTGGTTTCCACCAAATATAACGGATTTTCAGAAACGGTAGCCGAGCTTAAAGCCAAATGCCAAATGCGGATCGTATCCGTCTACATCAATACGACGGCTTCCCAAATAAAGCTGATTACCCATCCATACGTCTGGTTCGGTTTTGCGATGCCGGACGCCCAATCCCAGATACATATCCAGGATAAAACGATGTGACCTGTCCAGGTAGCGTTGCCACCCCACATTTGGAGACCCGGCTATAACTTTCCTTTCCTTCCTGATGCTATTTCCGGTAGCTTCAGAAACTTCAGTATACCTGACCTGCTTATATACTCCCTGCAAGCTAAAATAAAGTTGTCCGTTTTTCCCTCTTGTGGCGGCCGGGAAATATTTTATTTCCGGTTTTATCCTGAAGCCACTCTTTCCATACTCTTGTGCATATAAAAAAGGGAATGCTTCATAAAGAACAGCAGTACCTTCTATGCCAATAGCCAATCCTTCTGAAATGCGGTATTCCAATCCAATTGAAGGTCCTCCTTCCGGCTCTGTTAGTGACGTTAGCGGAGTATTTAAAATAAAGCCGGGTTTTGCAGGGAAAAGCTTTTCACTACTATCCTGGGCATTAACAATGCCTGTCAGCAAAAACAGGTAACAAATGAGTAAAAGATATTTCATAACTGTGTGGCCACTACGGGGCATTTAACTGTTAGGGATCAGGTATTAAAAGCGATATCCTACTTTAAGACCCATAGGTATGTTAATATTCCATCCGGATTCAAGTGTGTCGAAAAAGTAACCGTCGTTATCTTCCAGATAGCTGCCATAGATCGGCACTTCGTCTTTAAATTTAATCTTTCTGTGTTTAATACCCAGACCTACATAAAGCTCCATGATGAATTTATGACGCGGATCAAAGTAGAACTGCAAGCCCATTTTACCGGATGTGCCAATAATCGTTTTCACTTTATCATAAGGAGTTATTTTCTCGTAGTTAAAGGTGCCATTATTAGGATTTTCGCCTTCCCTATGTATCCATTCTTCCAGATAACTAACTCGCTTATATGAAATTTCCTGGGCGAAGAACAGTTTATACTTATGTCCTCTGCCCGGCATATAGTAACGTATTTCCGGACGAATACGGAACCCTTTTGCTTTGGGTGTATATTGGCCTCGCAAGCCGAAATCACTTTTTTCATCTATGAAGATCCAGGTACCCTCTACCAGCACGCTCCATTCTTTGGTATAACGGTTTTCCAGGGCAAGAGAAATGCCTCCATCGGGCTCCCTAAGTGTTAAAAGATTAGTGCTGATGCGTACTCCTGTGAGCAGAGAATCGGGAGTCCCTCTTTGCTGACCTTTTAAAGAAACTACAACAAGCAGGCAAAGAATAAGAATTGTGTATAATTGTTTCATCAATAAGGGAGTTTAGAGATTAACGTTGGAGATACCGGGGAGGTGGCTATGCTATAACAAACGACTTGCTCTCTGCCATGCAGGAATAAGAGATTGCCGTTGACGACGATGTCCTGATAACGTCCATCATTCAATTGTCCAACCTTTACAGGTGTTGGGCCGGCAATGTTTACAGTCACCAAACCTATGTCGCTGGCCAAATAAAGATATTGGCCGGATTGAACTAGCCCACCTGTTATCCCTACCTCCAGTTCACCTGATCTGATAATTGCATTCGTATCTCTTCTCAATTCATATTGCGTAAGGTATGTCCCCTGATTACAGTTATAGCGGTTGGGAATGGCATATGCAATAGTATCCCCTACTGAGAAGTATTTCTCACATTCCGATGCGCTATTGTAGTAACCGGCATCATCCAATCTTGCGGTATCGTATAAATCCAGGAAGCCGTTATACCATATAATTGCCAGGTTTCCCCTAAAAAGGAATATGCTATCCACCAGCTTCCCTGCAACGTTCCGCGCTTCTGCAATAACAGGCTGCATTGGAGATACGAGTGAATACATCATTACAAAATCCAGGTTCACCAGGTAAAGCTTCCCATTTGAAACAACCAATCCTGGGTTGTTCCTTGTGTTTTCACCATCACCGGGACCATCACCTATTAATTGTTGTCTGCGGCATTGGGGATTCTTTATCTTCGCTCTGCGCCATCCTACTACAACACCTTTTGAATGGTCAACACATTCAAAGTAAGCTCCTGCCTCCACTGGATAATCCGGTTGTTTCCAGACGTCAGCAAGCCTACCTACCGTCATATTGGTAGACAGTGCCTTTAATGAAATGATGATCAGGTCATTGTAATTGTTCGCATACAGATAATCGCCTTCAATAGCAGCAACCTGGAATCCGGGAATACGCAGAAAACCTGTTTTTACGGGGTGAGCGGGGTCCTGGTAAGAGATAATATGCAATCCTGAGTCAGCTTCTTCCTGCAGTACATTGGTACCAGCAGTAAACAGTTTTCCTCCATTAACCGTTTTACGGGGCGATTGGAAGCTGATCTGTTTCAACATGGGGTCTGCACTGTAAATGGGCGCATATCCATCTATTTCTCCCCGTTGCCAGGGTTGATCATTATCACAAGCTGCTAACATGCAGCAAGTTGCTAACAGTACGTAAGTCAGTAATAGGCGGGTCATAATAGGTCTAGGTATTTTCAGTTAAGCGTGCAAATGTAGGGTGAAGTTACAAGACCGGGGTTAAGGAAAAGTTAAAGAAGATATTACGCACAATAAATCAGAAGTATACAAAAGAGAAACCGTCCCAAATAATTGAGACGGTTCTTTCTTCAAGCATAACCGGTCCTTACGATAACCGGAAAGTTATTTACCAGCCACTATTATTAGGCAGTGAATTTGGATTGATCGATGTTTCGCTTTGTGGTACGGGCCAGAGATAGTCACGGCCAGCATTGAAACTACGTTGTTCTACCAGTACATGTTTGTTGTAATCCTGTCTTGACTGGTCGTAGTTATTCAGGATACCATATACAGGCCCGGTCAATACTGTTTCAGCGATCTTCCAGCGGCGGATGTCAAAGAGACGGTTATCTTCCATCGGGAATTCTACACGTCTTTCACGGCGTACCGCATCACGCAGGCTTGTCTGGTTCGGATAATCTACAGCTGTCAGCGCCTTCATCATCACACCCGGCCTTTGTCTCACCTGATTGATAGCGTCGTACACGCTTGCATCGATCTGGTTCTGTTCTATTTTCGCCTCTGCATATGTCAACAGTACTTCTGCATATCTCAGCAACACGAGGTCATTGTATGAGTTGCTGTCCCAGTTACCCTGGATATCGGCGGGTACATATTTCTTGTAGTAGAAACCTGTTAATGAAGCATTGTTCTTACTCAGTGCGTCAAGACCTTTGGTATTGGTTACATCTATTGTGATACCATTTACCACAACACCTGGCACCACTACTGTCAGCTTCAAACGGGGATCACGGTTATCGTATGGATGTGCCGGATCATAGAGTTGCGATTTATCTATTGTCTTTCCATCTGTACACTCATATGCGTCTACCAATGACTGAACCGGCACAACCTGTGACCAGCCTCCGATAGAAGGTCCGCCTACCCATGTTGCCATAGCATTAGGAAGGGTTGTTTTTACAAACCGTGCAGACAACAGGATCTCCAGGCTGTTCTTGTTAGTACCATTGAACAGGCTCACATAATCATTGTCAATAACATAGGTATGCAGGTCCATCACCTCTTTCGCAGCAGCAGCGGCTTCTGCGTATTTGCCTTCATATAACATCACACGCGCTTTCAACCCTAATGCAGCACCACGGGTGGCACGGCCAATGTTGTTAGCATCATAAGTAACCGGCAGGTATTTAGCAGCAGAATCAAGTTCAGCTGCGACGAAAGCTGCTACTTCAGCACGTGGTGTACGTGATGCATTAAAGTCCTTGATCGGAGGTGTGGTTGTTCTCAATATCACATCACCGAACAATCCCGTCAGTTGCTGGTAAGCATAAGCTCTGATAAAACGTGTTTCCGCTTTCAGACGTCTGTTGAGAGAATCGGACAAAGCTTTGTCCCTGTCAATGTTATCGAGAACATCATTACAGGAAGCAATCATTTTATAGAGATTGTTCCAGAAGTTACTGAACATACCGGTGCTTATAGAAGCGCTCCCATTACCGACCAGTCTCACATCACTAGGCCAGTCACTCCAGGAGTAACTGTCGTCTGTAGCACAACTGAGGAATATACGATTGTCTACATCTCCCAAACGGCGATAACAGTTATTTACGGCATTGATAGCATCGGCTTCTGTAGTCCAGTAAGCATCCTGGCTCACCTGAGACTGAGGCTGCTCATCCAGTGTTTTCTTACACGCGGATACTGCTGCCAGTCCCGCTATAGTGAATATAATTGCTAATTTCTTCATGACCACTTAGTTTAAAATTGCACATTTAATCCGAAGGTGAATGTCTTCACCTGTGGGTAATACCTGCTATCGTTTGGCGCCTCCGGATCAATATCATTTGGCAGGGAAGAGAAGGTAAGCAGGTTCTGTCCGCTTACATAGATGCGGCATCTGTCAAAGCCGGAACGTTTCATAATATGATCAGGCAATGTGTATCCCAGCTGCAGACTTTTCAAACGCATATAAGCACCGCTCTTCACCCAATAAGAAGATGACTGATAGTTCTGTGTTGTATTGAGCAATCTTGGAAAATCAGCACCTGTATTGGTAGGCGTCCAGCTATTCAGGTGTTCTTCCCTGAAGTTTCCGTCATTGGAGGTAGGCGCTCTTTCTATTGCCAATGCATTAATAGATACCTTTCCTACTCCCTGGAAAAATGCAGACAGGTCAAAGTGTTTATAATCAGCACCCAGATTAACACCATATGTATATCTTGGAATATTGCTTCCCAGATAGATCAGATCACCACCATTCTTTACTGTCGCTTCTTTGATCTGTTTGTCGTTGTTCTGGTCTTTGTACATAAAGTCGCCAGGGCCGGTAGTAGGGAATGGCTGTGTCGGATGTCCTGTTACCTGCTGTGCACTCTGGAAAATGCCTTCCACCTGGTAACCATAGAAACCATTGATAGGCTGTCCTACAACAAGACCTGTATAAACGTTGTTGTTATCTTTTGTGATGTTATCTGTTCCTCTGATATCTACCAGTTCATTGCGAACATCAGAGAGGTTACCACCTACATTGTAGTTCAGTTCACCGAGCTTTCCACGGTAGTTCAATGACATTTCCCAACCGGTGTTACGTACTTTACCTGCATTCTGTGAAGAAGGGTCCAGACCAACTGAAGGTGGGATACGCAGGAATATCAGGATATCCTTGGTGTTTTTCTGATAGTAGTCAAAAGAGAAATCCAGGTTCTTGAACAATGTCGCATCCACACCGAAATCAGTCATTACTGTAGATTCCCATGTCAGGCCTGAGTTCGGGTAAACAGTAATACCAGCGGTAGGATTCAGCGTACCGCCAAATGGATAGCTGTTGTAACTATATGTTGATTGGTAAGGATAGTTAACAGCGGCCTTGTTCTGATCGAAGATTATATCATTACCCAGTTCACCCCAGGAACCACGGAGTTTCAGGTTGTTGATAAACTTTACGTCCTGCATGAAGCTCTCTGAAGAGATACGCCAGCCGGCAGAGAATGAAGGGAATACGCCCCATTTCTGACCATCAGCGAAGCGGGATGAACCATCACGGCGAAGGTTTGCTTCAAACAGGTATTTATCATTGAATGAATAGTTCAATCTGCCGAAGAAGGAAACCAATGAATATACTGTCCTATCACCGGTAGTACTTTGTCCTGAAGCGGCTCCAGCATTGATCTGTTCAATGGTACCGTTAGGCAGGTTCTGTCTGAAGCCACTGAGATCGTCAGTAGATTCTGTAAGACGGGAAGCACCGCCCAGTAAGGTGAAGCTGTGCTTACCAAAGTTGTGTGAATATTCTGCCAATCCCTGGTAGTTCTTGAACCAATAACCCTGGTAAGACTTCCTGATTGAATTGTTCCCTAAAGTCAAAGTTTTCTCATTGTCAGGGAAGTCAGTAAAGTATGTCAGCGCTTTTTCGTGAATGCTGTTATAGTCTGATCGGTAGTTAACGGATGTGAGGCCGGTCAGTTTCAAGCCTTTTACAAGGTTGTAAGTGGCTTTAAAGTTGCCGGTGAAAAGGTTGCTTTTATATTGGTACAGACCACCTTCATCCTGAAGACGGATAGGATTCTGGCCACCTCTTACGAGTGCCCAGGTACCATCTGAATATTTATTAACGGAAAGCGGATTCACTACTGCTGCTTGTCCGAACTGATACCATGCAGAACCTGAAGCGCCCTGTGGCTCTTGCCTGTTGCCTAATCGGGCAGCGATGTCTGCACTGAAGGTCAGTTTTTTAGTAACGTTGATGTCGGTGTTCAGACGAACAGTAAGACGGTTGAAATCCATATTGGAGATCAGACCTTTCTGATCGAAATAGTTCGTAGAGAAACGGTATTTCACATCTTCGGTACCACCGGACACGCCCAGGCTATGTTCCTGCTGGAAGCCGCTACCTGTTAATACATCATCCAGCCAATAATTGTCCGGATACAAATCTTTGTTACGGTTAGGGTCGTCATAAGCGGCTATCTGCGCATCACTATAGGTAGGATTGCTGCCGGAATTGGTAGCAGTGAGATTGACCAGTTTCATAAAGTCTTTCGCGCCAACATATTTAGCCAGACGTGCAGGGCGTTGCCATGCGAAGTAATTGGAGTAGTTCACCTTTGCCTTACCGGAAGCACCTCTTTTGGTAGTGATCAGGATCACACCATTTGCAGCTCTTACACCATATATAGCAGAGGAAGCAGCGTCCTTCAATACAGAGATAGAAGCAATATCATTTGCGTCTACATCATTCATGTTCATCTGCACACCATCTACCAGCACCAGTGGATCATTACTGTTGAGCGTACCGATACCACGGATACGCACTGTACCCTGGTCTACGCCGGGTTGACCACTGTTGGTGGTCACCGTCACACCCGAAGCTACCCCCTGCAGTGCAGCAGATACCTGTCCAACTGGTTTCCAGTTTACGTCTTTACCATCTACTGCAGCAATAGCACCGGTAACGTTTACTTTCTTCTGCGTACCATATGCTACTACCACTACTTCTGAGATAGCGGTAACATCCGGTACCAGTTTAATACTGATGGTAGTACGGCTACCTACAGCCACTTCCTGTTTGGTATAACCGATGAACGAAAATTCAAGTACTGCACTTTCGTTTGGCACCTGTAATGTCCAGGAGCCATCAACACCTGTGGAAGTACCATTGCTGGTACCCTTCACCAGCACAGTTACGCCCGGTAAAGGCTGGCCGTTATCGTCGGTCACCACACCTTTTACGGTGATAGCAGCAGGAGCAGCAACTGGTGTTGTGCTCATGGCTGCAGTTACCTTTGGAGAAGTACTTTCTCCGGCGCCTGAAGGTGGCATATCAGTTGGCTCCTCATCCTGTAAAAAGATGATGTAGAAACCATCTCCCATCTTTTTATACCGGAGTTTATTGGGAGTAGTGATACTTTTCAATTCTTCTTCCAGAGAGCTGGTCCTGTTGTTCTCTGCACGCAATTGCAATTTTGCAAGATTGCTTTTGTACATGAAGTGTACATTGTATTTTACTTCAAGCCCGTCCAGCACATTTTTCAATGACTTTGTCTGAGATCTTTCGAAAGGGCTGGCAGGTTTACCCAGCACTGCCAGGTCCTGTGCATCTGCCGGCATATTGCAATAACATACCATGCCCATAGCAGCCATAAAGGCACTAATGAACTTGTTCATACATTTTAATTTGAATGATTACCTGTGCTGCGGTCACTGCATTCCGTTGTACACCGGTCTGCAATATTTACTGCATTGTTTTTCTATTTATTCTTTTTCTCAATAATGACGGTATTATCGATATGGCTCACTTTCAGATGAAAGAGCTGTGAAAGTCCTTCCAGCAACATATCCATTTGCTGGCTAGGCACTGTACCTGTAAATTCCTGATGTAATAATGAAGTGTCCCTGATCTCCACAGTAACTCCATAAGTATCTTCCAGCAGCTGTGCCAATTCTGCAAAGCTGGCATTTTCAAATTGCAGACTGTTTTTTTTCCAGGAAGAATAACGTTGTGGATTAGTGTGGTTCTTCACTTTTGTTCGTACCTGTTCTTTGTATTCAACAAGATCTCCCGGTTGCATAATGATCGCTTCTTCCGGCGTTTTGTTACTGTGTAAACGTACCTTACCACTATTCAGCACAACCTGCATACGGCCATGACGGTCAACGAGGTTAAATGTGGTACCTAATACTTCTACTTTCATATCACTGGCCGTATGTACAAGGAACGCGCGGGGTACTGCTGATGGCTTTACAGAGAAATATGCTTCTCCTTCAACCCATACTTCCCGATCCTTACGGCCTTCCCAGTTGCCGGCATAACGTAATGTACTGTTACCGTTCAGTGTAACTTCTGACTGATCCGGGAGTACTACGGTACGTACTTCTCCGTAAGCTGTCTGAATGATAGTATTGCGGTGCTGATGATATATTTTCCATCCACCATAGGCGAGCAGTATTGTCCCTGATAACACTGCCGCTACTTTAAGACCTGTAAACCAGCGGGGGCGTCGATAACGTAACTGTTCCTGACCTGTAGTATCCAGGATGCGCTGATAGAGATCCCCGGCCTGTGACGCAGACATCGTAACATCCGGCGTAGCCAGATCGAGGTCCTGTGTCATGACAGTATCCAGGTATTCCCTTCCTTCCGGAGTGGCAAACCATTCCAACACCCTTTCGTATTCTTCAGGAGTACATTGGTTACGCTGATATTTATGCAGCAGACTTTGGTCGAATTGCTCCATAATGTGGATTACGTGAAAAATGACAAGTGATTATTTACGTTCTTCTATAATACTACACCTGGGAAAATGAAAAGTATTATACCGGACGAAAAAAAATTTAAAAAAAGATAACAATGAAAGTAACCAAACTAAGGAATGTGCCCATCATGAGCTTCAAAGCATGTCTTAAGGCTTTACTGGCCTGAGCGTACTGGAATTTGACAGTATTGATAGATAACCCCAAATGCTGTGCTACCTCCTCATTACTAAGCCCTTCGTAAGAGCGCAGGCGGAAGATCTTTTTCTTTTGGGCGGAAAGATTGTTAATGGTTTCGTCCACTACTTTGCGGTAATCGTTGAAGATGACGGTAGATTCGGCGTCCCGGTGTTCACTGCTGGTATTATATATAAGTTCGTATTGTTTTGAGAGGCTGCGTTTCTGATCGCGGATGAAGTTTAATACATGGAACTTGAGGCATTTAAAAAGAAAATTACGTACTCCCTGCGAAGGGTCCAGCTGTTCCCTGTGGAGCCAGACCTTCGCAAATGCTTCGTGCACAGCATCTTCCGCAGCAGTAGTACTTTTCAAATACTTATACGCTGTACCATATAATGACTGATGGTAAGCAGCATATAATTCTTCAAAAGCATTGTGGTCACTGTTGCGCAGGCGTGCAGCCAGCTGTTGGTCGTTATTGACTATATACATTGACACTATTCTGATCCCCCCTTGTAAAAAGTGCTGTTTTTAGTTTTCGTTACGTGTTCACTAAAATTAGATCATGATACTGTTTTAAATAAATGGTAAATTATCCAAGTAAGGTACTTTTTTAACATCATCTATTGAAAAAAGAAAAGATCCTGCCTATAATACTATCAGGCAGGATCTTTTCAAAATAAAGTGATACTATTTATTGCAATAGTAAAGGCTGTACTTTACGATCAATACCATCAGAAATAACTATCAGGTAATATCCCTTAGGTAATGTGGAAAGGTCCAGCTGTTGCGATTGCTGGGTAGTAGTACGTGTATATAGTACTTGTCCCTGCTGGTTCTGAACAGACACGATTACTTTTTTCACCAGAGGATTTGCGAACTGCAGGTTCACCAAGCCACTGGATGGGTTTGGATAAGCTTTCGCGACATTAGCGTTAAAAGAAAGCGCGGCATCACTACTGTTATGCGCAACGTGTTGATTTGGCGCTGCTGCAATAAGGGAATCTGCTGCCCTTACATTTCCACACTGGTCGAACACTTTAACAACGTATTTTCCAGATACAGTAACTGGAATGGTGTGTACAGAGTCACCGGTATTCCAGACTATCTTCGCATTTGCTGGGGTCGTGTAGGCAGTCAGGAACTGTACACCGTTCCCACCAAATTGCGGCTGTATCGTTACGCTCCATTGCTGTTGACCAGAAACATAAATCTGTCTTGTAAGAGTACCGATATATTCAGGGCCATCATATAATGTTAAGGTTACGAAATAAGCACCTGTAGAATCGTAACGGTGTTCCGGATTTGAGCCAACCCATCCTTGGTTGTCACCAAAGTTCCATACCTGGGTAAGATCAGCACCACCGGAATAGCTGTAAAACTGGATCAACTGAGGATCGCAGTTAATAGCCCACCAGTAGAATTCCATTTGTGTAGAGTCCAGTCTGTGACGGTAAGTCAGCGGCACCGATACAGAAATACAACCCAGGCTATTTTCTACGGCAACCTTAAAGGTACCATTAGGCATCGATGTTAAGATACCGTTGGTATTTGTCTGGACTACTGTGTCATTCCAGTACCACTTATACACGTATTCACCAAAAGTTGCGCTGCGCGGAAAGGCAACGAGCGAATCAATACTACCGCGACGCAATTCTATACTGGCGAACAGCGAAGTACTGTCCTGATATACATCCACATAACGGAATGTAGAGGCGGTGTCTCCTTTTACAGTTCTGACCATCAGCCATACTGTATACGTACCCGGGCCCTGGTACGAGAAAGAAACGTCTTTTCCATGATAAGTACTGTCGCCAGAACCAAAATACCAGCTGTAATCGGCAATAGCATTCGATGTGTCAATGGTAGCAGCGGAACCATGAAAAGATAACTGATAACTGTTGCAGGTTGCTCTTTCATACGTGAAGGAAACATTGGCAAATTGCGGGTTGGATTGTGCCATAGTGATACCGGACAGGCATAGCAGCACAAACAATAGGTAGAATTGTTTCATAGAATTATGGGATATGGGTTAAATGAAATATCCCATCAAATGTAAATTATATAACATATTAATCCAAATTAACAATGTGTAACCGCTGCCCGGACAAGCGATGAAATTTAGTTAAGTTTGCAGTCTGAATTAAGCGCCATTGATTTCACAGAATACCATACAACAGATACTTAGCCGGATTGATATTGTGGAGATAGTAGGCAATTTCGTGAAACTTAAAAAACGGGGTGCCAACTACTTAGGCTTATGTCCGTTCCATAACGAGAAGTCTCCTTCTTTCACAGTAACGCCAAGCAAGGAGATATTCAAATGTTTCGGTTGCGGCCAGAGTGGTAATGCCATCAAGTTCCTGATGGAACATGAAAAGTATTCCTATGTGGAAGCTTTGCGCTGGCTGGCACAGAAATATGACGTACCTATTGAAGAAACAGAGGTAAGTCCTGAGGCCCGTCAGCAGCAGTTGATGGCGGACAGTCTCTACATCATCAATAGCTTCGCCCGCGAATACTTCTCCAATACACTGCTGAATACCGAGGAAGGCCAGAATGTAGGCCTTAGTTATTTCGAGGAACGTGGTTTCACCCAGGAAACCATCCGCAAATTCCAGCTTGGC
Organism: Chitinophaga sp. S165; assembly: GCF_003182155.1. Lineage (GTDB taxonomy): Bacteria > Bacteroidota > Bacteroidia > Chitinophagales > Chitinophagaceae > Chitinophaga. The sequence goes on along the minus strand of NZ_QGTG01000005.1, from coordinate 311,258 downwards.
TACAGTCTGAACAGCTGGGATGCTTTTACTAAAACAGCGCTCGGAAAGGGTTATAATCTGGAATACCTGCAGAAGACTGGCCTTGTCACCGTCAGGAATGAACAGCCGGGGGATAACTACCGTGGCCGTGTGATCTTTCCTATTCATAACCAGAGCGGTAAAGTGCTGGGATTTGGTGCGCGTATCCTTGTCAAAAACGACCGTGCTCCGAAATACATCAACTCGCCCGAAAACGAGATCTATGTAAAGAACAGGGTACTGTATGGCACCTACTTCGCCCGGCATGCGATTGACAAATTAAATGAGTGTTTGCTGGTAGAAGGTTATACGGACGTGATCTCTCTGCATCAGGCGGGGATAGAGAACGTAGTGGCATCCAGCGGTACTTCCCTGACACAGCACCAGCTACGGCTGATCAAAAAATATACGAACAATCTCACCATCCTCTTCGATGGTGACAATGCCGGTATCAAGGCTGCCCTGAGAGGTCTGGATATGGCCATCGAGGAAGGATTGAACGTAAAGCTGGTTTTAATCCCCGATAAGGAGGACCCGGACAGTTATGTACAGAAGATCGGCGCCGATGCTTTCCGTGAGTTTATAGCGGCTAATAAGCAGGATTTCGTGCTGTTTAAACTGCAGATCTCAATGCAGGACGCCGGCAATGACAGCAACCGGAAATCACAGCTCGTAAATGAGATCGCAGAGACCATTTCCAAGATCGACAAAACCGAAGACTTTACCCGTCAGCAGGATTATATCCGCCAATGTAGCCAGGTACTGAAGATCGATGAGCAGGGGCTTATTAACCTCGTGAATAAGTTCATCCGCGAGCGTTTCCAGAAGAAAGAGAACCAGATGGCCCGGGATAACGCTGCTTCAGCGCCTCCTATGGGTGATGACGAGCTTTCGCCCGAGGCGATTGCCGCTATGGAAGCGATGGAGAACGGCGGCGAACCTGCTGTTAACTTCTTCAATCCGGATGAAAAACAGGAAAGGGAGCTGGTGAAGATACTTCTGCGTTTTGGCGACAAACCTTTTAGTGAAGAAGATAAAAGTTCTGTAGCTGATTACATCTTCCACCTGCCATATGATTTCGAGTCACTGGCCGACAATGAACTGGTGAAGAAGATATTACGGGAGTACAAACATATGTATGACCAGGATAATCTGCCGGATAAAAAATGGTTCCTCTATCATAACGACCAGGATGTAGCCGGCATGGTAGTAGCCATTATGGAAGATAAAGAAGCTGAACTAAGTGCCGCCTGGAAAGATAAATTCGAAATAGATACCGTATATGGCGATAATGCCTATCTGCGTGATACGATATCTACGACTAATTATCTTATTTTAAGAAAGATCCGTAAAATGATCGTGGAGAATCAGCAGGAAATGGAAAGGGCTACTGATTTTGATGTGCAGATAGAATGTATTAAAATGCATAAGCATCTTAAACAGCTGGAAACAGAGCTGACACAGGGGATTGGGACTGTGATCTTCAGATAAAACTGCCTTCAGGCTTACCCATAAAAAAGGGGCTGACTATTAAGTAGTCAGCCCCCTTTTCTTTTGATTCCTTTTCTTATTGCAGAATTAGTGATAATACCTTCTTCTGATCGTAACCTGTCAGTTCAATCAGGTAATATCCTTTCGGCAGATTGGACAAATCAAGTGATTGCAATTGCTGTGTGGTTGTACGATTATACATCAAACGGCCATTCAGGTTATATACCTTAACTACCACTGCTTTCGGTAATGGATTTTCAAATTGAAGGTATACCTGACCCTTAGATGGGTTGGGGAAGGCTTTCACTTTATGAATTCCCAGAGTAGCCTCTCCTGCTGCACGGGTCATGGATAGCACTTTCAGATTTAATGAATCTTCCACAGATACGTTGATCCAGTCAGCACAAAAATCATAATCACGCCATATATAAAGGTTATACAACCCGGCTTTTGTAATCTTTACTGCTTCGCCTTCTGAAGTGAACTGTCCATCACTGCTGTACCAAAAATAAGATCCGCCTGGATTCCCTGCATGCAACGTGAGTGTATCTCCAGCGCTGATAGTGGTATCCTTCATATGCCAACTGTTATGTGCAGCATAGGAATTACGGATTATAAACTCAAAGGTGGTTGATGTATCAGCATACATTCCGCTCACATTATCCTTCATGGTAGTAGTGAATGTTACTGTATGCGCACCAGGCGTACTAAAGGAAAATAGCGCAACATAGGGATGCCGGTCCACTACAGCTCTCAGATCACCACCATCACTACTCCAGCTAAAGCTTTTTACATCCTCATATGGGTAGGGTACAGTAGCTAAGAAACTAATGTATGTGCTGTCACCATTCCAGTAATACTCTGTCGGATCTTGCCACACAGTTGGGCCGGCTGGTGTATCAGTTGTGTCAGCAGATGTACACGGCGCCTCGACGATTACATTAACACTATCATAACCTTTTAAATTGTAGCAGGTGTCATAAACCCTGACAACATAAGAACCGGATGCCGTCGCAGCAATGGTTTTCGTCTGCTCGCCAGTCTTCCAGAAATAGTAAGCATTTGCCTGATTATTGGAAGCGCTCAACCAAACCGTATCTCCACATTGATTAGGTTCCTGGATGATATTAGTGATCCAGGTTGTACTATCGGCAGTCTGGATAGTCAATGGCTTGGTAATGGAACCGGTTTGGCCGGAAACTGTGGTCACAGTCAGTGTTACATTATATGTACCTGCTGGAAAAGGATGCCATACATCCCGATTCTCCAGTTCTCCTCCATCTCCGAAATTCCATCTATAAGTCACGGAGTCCTGCGTATTTGCAGTTCCTACGAAGTAGACCAGCTGCGGGTTACATGCCGTTACCTGATAACTGAAATCCACAGATAATGTGTTTTCCGTACGGTGGAAATTAACTGTGTCGGAATAACCGCTGCAACCTGTCGCACTTCGAACATATACTTTATATGTACCTGGTTGTGGGTTGATCAGCATTGGATAATTACCTGCTGCTACTTCCCAGATATCACGGTACCATTTATAAAAGTACTGTGTAGACGTTGGCGGTTGTTGTGGAAAAGCGATCAACGTATCATTTCCCGGGGTAACCGAACGATGAATTTCTATCATCGGCTGCAAGTCTTGTTGTGGTGGGACAACAATCGTATCTCTTTCAACCACTGCTCCTGCCGGGTTTTTTAAAACGGCTACATAAGAACCGGGCTTAGTTACAATGATCGAATCTCCTATAACACTGTTCTGCCATACAACAGTATATCTCGCCACCCTGTTATAGACGGTCGCCTTCAGTATCACTGTATCTGAGCACGGCCTCAAATATCTGTACGTCAGGTCCATCGAGGGAAGTACTGTGTTATGATAGTGAAAAACAGCCAGGGAAGCAACCGGGCTTTGGGCAATAGCCATACGGCATAGAATGAATAACACAAACAATAGTAAGGGTCTTTTCATAAGTAATAGGGTTTAATAAACAATACTCAAATATATATTAAATCTTCCATTTAACAAGAAATCCCGCGAGAATAACTCAGCGGGATTTCTTTATTTGAATATGATCTTTTCTTATTTTTCTCTTTCCCACACCTGGAAAGTCAACGCATATGCGTGCTTTTCATCTTTCTCATGACGCTCGTTCTTTACCAGCTTCCATCCTGTAGGATCAAACTCCGGAAAATAGGTATCGCCGGTAACCTCCGCGTGTACGCGTGTGAGATATAGTCTGTCAACTATAGAAAGTGCCATTTTGAAGATCTCACCTCCACCGGTGATAAAGATCTCCTCGGTCCCAAATGTCTTCGCTTTTTCTATACCTGCTTCCAGTGACGGCACAACATACAATCCTTCAGCAGCATATTCCGGCTGACGGGTGATCATGATATTAGGTCTTCCGGGTAATACCCTTCCCAGTTCTTCAAAAGATTTACGGCCCATTACGATAGGCTTGCCCATCGTTGTGTCCTTGAAATACTTCATATCAACCGGTAAGTGCCAGGGCAGGTGATTGTTAATACCGATCACATTATTTTCAGATGCAGCAACTATTATTGAGAGTGTCAAGCAGTAAACATTTAAAGTTCTAAATAAATATCGTTCCTTATATAGCTACAGGAGCTTTTATATGAGGATGATGCTGATAGTTCAACAGTTCGAAATCTTCAAATTTGAAGCCGAAAATGTCTTTTACTGCCGGATTGATCTTCAGTGTTGGCAGTTCAAACGGCTGGCGGCTGAGCTGCAGATTAGCCTGTTCAATATGATTGCTGTACAGGTGTACATCACCGAACGTATGAATAAACTCTCCCGGTTCCAGGTCGCACACCTGCGCCATCATCATGGTGAGGATGGCATACGAGGCGATATTAAAAGGCACTCCGAGGAATACATCTGCGCTACGTTGGTAAAGCTGGCAGCTTAAGCGGCCATTAGCCACATAGAACTGGAACAGGCAATGGCAAGGGCTCAAGGCCATATCAGGCAGGTCGCCCACGTTCCAGGCATTTACGATGATCCTCCGGGAATCCGGGTTATTTTTGATAGTCTTTACAGCTTCAGTGATCTGATCAATTACCCGGCCGTCTTTCGTCTCCCAACTACGCCACTGCTTACCGTAAACGGGACCCAGGTCACCGTTTTCGTCAGCCCACTCGTCCCATATGCTTACACCGTGGTCTTTCAGGTATTTGATATTGGTATCACCGTTCAGAAACCACAGCAGCTCATATATAATGGATTTCAAATGCAACTTCTTGGTTGTTACAAGGGGGAAACCTTTCTGCAGGTCAAACCTCAGTTGCGCACCAAAGCAGCTCGTTGTACCGGTACCTGTCCGGTCAGTCTTCACAGCTCCCTGATCTATAATGTGTTGGAGTAATTGAAGGTATTGTTCCATGGCAGCAAAGTAACGAATTTGTTACTTTACTCAGTTGATTTGTTCCCCACATCCTTTACACACTTCCATTACAACTGACAAAATCAACAAAAAAGCGTTTCACGACAGCGGGTATACTATTATGAAACGCTCTATTTAAACTTTATGATGTCTTATAAAATTTCTATATACCTCGACGTTTTCTTTCCCGGCGGATCAGTCCCAGCTCACGCCCCATTTGTCCTGAAATAGAAGTGTTTTCCTGGGCCCTGCGCAGCAGGTATGGCATCACATCTTTCACCGGACCATAAGGCAGATATTTTGAAACACGGTAGCCATCATGTGCCAGGTTAAAGGTGATATTGTCGCTCATACCCAACAGCTGTGAGAAGCTGACATGGGCATGGTTATGTGGCAATTCCTGCTGATGTAGCAGGCTGGCTGCCAGCATATTACTTTGCTCGTTGTGGGTACCGACAAATACTGCCAGTTTATCCAGGCGGGCCATACAGAACCTAACTGCAGCATCGTAATCCCTGTCGGTAGCCTCCTTATTTGGCTGGATCGGAGATTCATAGCCCATCTCTTCCGCACGTTTGCGTTCCTTTTCCATATAGGCTCCCCTTACCAGCTTAGCGCCCAGGAGATAGCCCTGCTGTTGCGCTTTTTCGAAAGACGCCTTCAGGAAGGCCAGTCTATCGTGACGATACATCTGGAAAGTGTTATATATAATAACTTCCTGTTTATTAAATTGTGCCATCAGCTCATCAGCCAGATCATCTACCGGCTGCTGTATCCAGGACTCTTCTGCGTCTATCAGTAATCCGATCTTATGTTTGGCGGCAGTAGCAGCGATTGACTGTATACGACTGCGAACCCTGCCATATTCAGCTACTTCTTCCGGCGTCAGCGTTTCCTTGCTATGGATCTTCTCCAACAGGCTGAAACGGGCAAAGCCGGTCACTTTAATAGCAATAAAAGGGATATTGTGATTACCTGCCGCATATTCGATAGCGCGGATAAACTCAGGCACAGCGTGATCATAGTTTTCCTCTCCTTCCATGGCTTCCACACCATAGTCCAACACTACTCCTACATGGAATTTCCCTAATGTAGTGGCAGTCTGCGCTGCTTCCTGGAGACTCTCACCTCCACAGAACTGGCTAAAGATCGTATTACGGATCAGCCCTTTAATGGGCAAACCCAGTTTCAGCGCCAACGGTGTTACCGTCGTCCCCAATTTCACCAGCCAGGGTTTACCTATGCTGCTAAAGAGAAAGTCAGCTTTTTTTAATGCCTTGTCGGTTTTTGATTCAAAAGCTATGGTGGTATTCTCGAATGATAATGATAGCTGCTTTTCCATGGGCCGCAAAGTTAGTATGCGGACAGATCACCAACAAAATGATCTGTCAACGACCATGGCCGGAGTATGCCTGTTTAGAAAACCTCCAACAAAAGCCTTCTTTTATTAAACAGAACGCTCACAAGTTTCTTTTTATTTAAACCTAATAAAGCTTCTGTCCTATATTTTTTTCTTTAATTTTATATCTTCATTAAAATCAATATTCCCAGTGCCTACTCAGCAATCAAAAACCTGGTCACGACGTAACTTACTTTATATTATTGTGGTCGCAGTATGCGCCATTGCCTCTCTCCTGTTGTTCCTGCGGCCGAGCACTAAGGAAGCTTTGCTTTCTTTTCGTGACAAAGGACAGACCTATACTACCCACGAAGGAGTTCTGGGAGAACGTAAAAAAGTCACCCTACCCGGCGGAGCTACCGTCATTCTGAATAGTAATACTAAATTGCTCGTACCGGCCGATTTTGCCCAAAGTCATATCATCCTGCTGGACGGAGAAGCTTATTTCGATTCAACAGCTTATCCGCTTACGGTAAGGACGAATATCCTGACAATGAACGTCACAAAACCTGCAGCTTTTAAAATGCGGTGTTTTGAATCACAACAGGGAGCTACGGCTTATGTTTTGCGCGGAGAGGTAAAAGTGAGTAAATCCTATCATTCCAAAACGGACGATCAACCTGAAATGTTAGGTCCCGGGAATATGGTGCTTGCCAATAAGGAAATAGACCTGATGGAAAAAGAAACCTATCATCCTGTAGAAATGGAGACATGGTTACAGGATAAACTGGTTTTCCAGGATGAGCCGTTTATGAACGCTGTTCGTAAGCTGGAGGAATGGTATAGTACGGAAATCTATGTAGAAGGTGATGTATCCGGCGCAGGAGGCATTAATGGAGAGTTTAATCAGGCATCTTTAGCGAAAGTACTGGAGGAGATCAAACAGGCTGCAGGGTTTAGTTACCAGGTGAAGAAGAATAAAGTATTGATCGACTTTTAAAATGCCGGAAACAATAACAAATCAACTTGTCAAAGTTCTAATAAGAAATGCCCCGCTATCGGGGCATTTCTTATTTTTATATTAAACACTAAATGATGGCCGCAAAGGATTACATATTATGTGAATGGAAGAAACCTTATATGATTCAATTTCATCTTCACCGATCCTGTTGGCTATGTACTAACCTTTGTGGGCAGCTGCTTTCTCCTCCTCCTCATAAAAAGAGCGCATATTCAGCACTCCATATTTTGCAATGGACGCCTTTGCCATTTCTAATTTCTGCTTAAAGAATGTGCGATCAGCATAATCCATCATCTTCATATCTATGGTATACCTCAATCTGGGAATGCCTGAGTCTTTTCTTTCTCCTAGAAATTGTGTTAACATAAGTATGTTTTTTATACCATGCAAACTAACACATCCGACCCATTTCAAATTCACTCCGCGCAACATGAACAAAACTGAACGGTCATACGAATACCTGAACAAACTGCACCAATGTATTTTTCGCTAATAAAAAACTGAAAAACAACAATATTAAAAGGAATTATCTGCAACAATCAACTCACTTCCCTCGCCCAAAAGCAAACATCTTTTGTACAGGATTTTTCTTTCCGAGAATAATTTCCGTGATCATCTCCGCTGCAATCTGAGAAAAAGTGATACCATTCCCACCAAAGCCCAATGCAAAATAAGTACGCGGCATTGCTGGATAATTGCCGATAAAAGGAAGACCATCCTCAGTAGAAATAAAAGTACCTGTCCACTGAAACTCAGGTATAAAACGAATATGAGGGAATTTCTTATTGAAGTCTTTTTTAAGCTCGCGGCCTTTTTTACTGATAAGTTTATCACGCCGGGAAGGATTGTAATATTCTTCATCCCTCCCTCCTATAAGAATGCGCTTATCCTTTGTAGGACGCATGTATAAATAGGGATCCCTGGTTTCCCATATAAGGCAGTTATTATACCAGCAGCAACTCTCAATATCGAGATGTTCGCTAACTGTAGCATAGGTGGAACGTAGTTGCAATAATGGTTCCCGGATATATTGCGAAGCTTCATACCCGGTAGCCATGACAAGGTATTTCGCCTTGATCATATATCCTTCTGAAGTTTGTGCAGTAATTCCATTCCGCTTATGTGCAATATCAGTGATAGTGGTTCTATCATACACCCTCGCCCCGTTTTTTAAACTGTGCTGATGCAATAAATGCGTCAGCATATAACTATCCGTCTGCGCCGCCATACCAGAGTAAATAGCCCCCGGTGCGTCAAAGCCCATTTTTTCCTTTACGGTGACCTCATCCCAGTAAGTAACATCAAAACCGAGCGATTTACGCATCGTATATTCCTGCTTAAACCACTCCAGGTCTTTTTTATATGAGGCCAGATAAAGACTGTCCCGCCTGTCAAAAAAAGGCGCTTCGATCTTTTTACAGATATCTTCCAGCTCCGTTATAGACCTATAACAAAGCTGATAAGCAGTAGCCGCATTCTTCTCCCCTATTTTACGCGATAATTTGACTAATGGCACATCTATTTCATACTGTAATAATGAAGTACTGGCGCAGGTGCTACCTAATCCGATGGTACGACTATCGGCCACTACCACCGGTATTCCCGCCGCTGTCAGATAATAGGCTGCTAATGCGCCTGAAATACCTCCTCCCGCAATCAATACATCTGTTTGCAGATTGTGATCCAGGCGAGGGTAGTTAAACGGCAACCCATATCTGACCAATGAATAAGGATAACCAGCGTGAAGATCCAAGGGGTATACATTTAGTTAAGCAACTTCATCCAAACATTGTACCGGGGAAAACAAAAAAAGGGATCAGGCACGTTATAGCTCCTGATCCCTTTAATTCATGATGACTATTATTCTCAGCTCAGTTCTGCGCCTACTTTCTTAAGCAGTTCCAGTGTCTTACGTACACCTTCTTCCTCAGAGAGTTTAGCACCTTCATATTCGATCCCGATATGACCTGTATAACCGGCGTCTTTTACTATTTTAAGCATCTTGCGGTAATCCGTTTCCACGCAATTGCCTTCAGCATCAAAATCATGTGCCTTTGCGCTTACTCCCTTTGCAAAAGGCATTAATTCTGTAGTACCTTCATAACGGTCGTACTCTTCCAGGCACTTTGTAGCAGCCCAACCCTGTGGCGTATTGTCTACAGGTTTGGAACGGTTTATACAGAAGTTGCCAAAATCAGGTAAGGTACCACAATTCGGCATATTCACCTGTTTCATCACGCCTGCCAGCCATTTACCATTAGATGATGTTCCTCCGTGGTTTTCTACAATAACGTTGATATTATGTGTATTGGCGAACGTTGACAATTTAGCCAATGATTCTGCCACTGCTTTTGACACATCATCCGGCTTGCCCTCTCCTGCCGCATTTACACGGATAGCATGACAACCCAGGAATTCCGCAGCTTCCACCCACTTGTAGTGATTCTCTACGGCCTTTGTCCTTTTCTTCGCATCCTGATCTCCCATCTCTCCTTCACCGTCTATCATAATAAGCACGCTGCGTACGCCGTTATCACTGCAACGCTTCTTAAGATCTGCCAGATATGCTTTATCTGTTGCCTTGTCCTTAAAGAACTGGTTCACATATTCCACAGCTTCTATTCCAAAGTCATTTTTCGCTTTCAGCGGAAAGTCAAGATGGGACAATTTACCTCCGAATATAGCCTCGTGAAAAGACCATTCAGCCAGAGATATCTTGAAGAATAACTCCTTGGCCGTTTTGTCGGCAGACGTTTCGCCTACACTGGTACTGTCTTTGCTTTCTTTTGTTGAAGAGCCGGTATTACAAGCTGACAGGACTGAAGGCAAAAGGCCCGCTCCCATTGTGTACAATGCCATCTGCCGGAGAAATTCTCTACGTTGTTTAGGATTATTCATATACGTGGTTTTGTATAACAAAATACACTTTTATGGGTCAAAGTGGATGCCTTTAGAAAAAAACTGTAAAAAATTAACTCAAAAGGATGCTTTTTTCACATTTTGTCATTATCTTGATGATCCCTTAACATAGTAATTCCCCGTTTGTCTTTATTTATATATTCCACCTCGTTGATGTAACAACGTAATTGTTGCCACATTATAAATGATAAACTAAAGCCGTTCCGTTTCCAGTGGAACGGCTTTTTCTTCTTCTATATCTTTTGGCGGATGCCTATGCCACCAGGACGCAAGCAAGGACCCTGTTATATTCATCATCGGCCCGAATACTGCAGGCGCCAGACCAATAGTTGCGATCTTCCCCATGTTCTTCGCAATGGCAGTTGCCAGTCCCCCGTTCTGCATACCTACTTCAATGGCAATAGTCCGGCAATCCTGTTCTTTCATCCTGATAAGACGGCATAACCAATACCCCAGTGTATAACCAGACAGGTTATGAATGAGTGATGATAATATCAACAACATTCCCACATCCAGCAGGCTCTCACGGCCTTTTGCAGTAATGATCACAATGATAAAGGCAATGGCCGACATAGATATTTTAGGCATAATATTATCCAGCCATTTCAGCTTTCCTGTAAGGAAATGATTGAACACCAGTCCTGCAGCCACCGGCACGATCACTATTTTACAAATGTCCCACATCATTGCGGTAACACTGATATCGATATAACTGCCGGCCAGCCAGCGCATCAGGAATGGCGTTACAAAAGGCGCCAGCATCGTGGATACCGCTGTCAGCGTAACCGACAATGCCAGGTTTGCTTTTGCCAGGTAAGATATTACGTTGGATGCCATGCCGCACGGTACTGTTCCTATCAACACCACACCTGCCGCTATTTCCGGCGGGAACTTGAACAGGTGCGCTAAAGCCCAGCCTACAAACGGCATGATCGTATAGTGACATACCACACCTGTAAACACGCCCATCGGCATCTTGATCACGCCATAGAAATCGCGGATGCTCATGGCTGTTCCCATACCGAACATGATGATCTGAATAAGCGGTGTGATCAGCTTGGAAAGATCGTAGCCTCCTACTGTGAGGAAGTATTGAGGATAATACATTGCGGTGGTGACCGCCGCGAAGATGGTCAGTGTATATACAAAACCTTTTGTTTGCGGACGTCTTGAACAAATTATAGCCAGTATGATCCAGAAAGCAATAATGAAAGGCCCGGCGGCGGGAAGTAATGCTGTCATAAAGTGGAAGTAGTTTAAAAATTAGAAATGATCACCAGGTCCTTTTCTCCAGCATCTTGTCGAGTTCCTGGCGTGTCATAGGTTTCTTGCCCGGTAGTTTATGCTGCCATTCCAGGAATGTTTCCCTGATAGCATCTGTCCAGTTGTTGTCAATCTCTCCCGGCGTATATTTCCCGGCTTTCAGCATCTCAAATCCGAACTGGTCTTTCACTTGTATAAATGCTGCAATACCGATCACTTTTTCCGCCAGATGAGCCGGTACGAATACCACTCCTTCACTTGATGTCAGCACCAGATCGCCGGGAAGCACCACTGCGCGCCCAATTCGTATAGGCACATTCAGTCCTGATAACATCACATTTTTCAGGAAAGAAGGGTCCCAGTCCCTCACCAGTGCATTAAATCCATCTATCTCTTTCAGGCCTTCCAGATCACGTGCTGCTGCATTGAACACTACCCCATTACCAGAACGTGCATAAATAGCATTTCCGAGTGTTGAACCGATCAACGTACCATCTGCTATCTTACCAAAACCATCTGCTACATAAACATCTCCCTTTGATAACTGCTGAATAGGCCAGGAATTACTGTTCCCTTTAAAACCTTTCTGCTGGCCTCTTTCCTTCATGTGTACTTCCACATCGGGACGGGAAGGAATAAACATCGCTGTCACAGCACGCCCCACAATAGGCTTATTATCGTAGATCATTTTCCAGCCTCCGTCAAACTGGCAATGGTAGCCCTCTCCTTCCAGGATGGTCCATACATCGTCCAGGCTTACAGTTCGCGCCTGTTCAATAACAGCATCAGGGATCTTGGGTCTTCCGTCAGCGAAGCGCTCGCCTTTCCATTCTGTTGTAAGAAAGATCAGTTCCTCCTTAGGAATGGTCTGTGCCCGCAACCCATATGACAGTAGCAGTAGGGGGAGGAAATAAAGGAATTTCATGTATCAGTATTTGATTTAAAAATTACAACACGTTTTGTAATATCCACACGGTTTCTGCAATTATTTACCGGGCTATCCCATTGAGGTCGTACACCACCTTTCCTGCCCTTACTGTCGCCTCACACACCAGTTTACTATCTCCCTGCTCTTTTGTCTGTGCATCAGTAAAACCAAACTTTCCTTTTTCCACGCGCAGGATGGCTATATCTGCTACACTATTTACAGACAGGTTGCCCAATTCCTCATGACGTATCGCTTTCGCTGATTCGGATGTAGCCGCCTTTATCAGTTCAGGAACAGGCATTCCCATATTTAAAAACTTGGACATTACATTCAGCATATCTTTCATATCTCCGTTCATACTGCCGGTATGAATATCTGTACTGATCGTATTAGGATAAAAGCCTGCTTTTAATGCTGGCAATGCCTGTGAATAACTAAAGCTGGTACCGCCATGCCCTACATCAAAGAGGATACCTTTCTTACGCGCTTCCCATACGAAAGGACGTAATTTACCATTGTCGTCAACGATAGACATGCGTCCTCTTACTTTCGCATATGCATGCGTAAAAATATCTCCCGGACGCAGGTGCTGCATAAACAGTTCTTCCAGCGATAACGGCGGATTACTGCCCCCAAAATCGATCATTACAGGCGTTCCTGCCACACGTCCTGCTTCTACTGCACGATCTACCGGCGTCCACTCCGGACCTTCATAATGCGCTACTTTAATACCTACGATCCATTGTTTGTAACGGCGGATGGTCATTGCGGTCATCTTAGCGTCCATATCGGTGAGGTTCTGCTCATAAGGGCCGCCCCGCATCCCTTCACCTACGATGTTAATAAAGGCAAGCACTCTTGTTTTAGAATGTTTGATGGTCTGATCAAGGAAGGTCTCGAAATTCTTCCAGCCCGAACTTCCTGCATCCACTACAGTGGTCACACCACACCGGAAGGTAAATCCATCCGGTGCTACTGCATCATAACTGTTGTTCAGATAACGGTTAGGCACAGTGCCAATGAAATTATGTGTGTGGAGGTCTATCAGGCCGGGTGTAACATACAAACCGGTAGCATCAATTGTTTTCTGGGCTGCAGACGGATCTATATGTGCGGCTACTTTCGCAATAGTATCATTTATCAATGCAATGTCCATGATGGCATTGATGTTATTTTTCGGATCTATCACCTGCCCGTTTTTGATCAGCAGGGTGTATTGTTGGGCACTGGCGCCTGTAAAAATAAAATTCACTGATACCAGCAGTACCAGGTATTGAATTACGCTCCTCATTTTCCTTACTTTTTAATATTGAGACCTGTAAATGAATGAAAGCTCCGGTCAGGCATTTCTCCGCTATGGCATGCGAGGGCCTGCACAACATTAATAACATGTCGCTGTCTCCGTTTGTTGCAGTAGAAATCCTTTGCCGGCTTATTGTGAATCTGAAATCTTCCTAAAGAAAAAAGGGCAGAGCTGGTAAATTTCCTTGCGCCTTACCAGCCCTGTAACTCCCTGTGGGTGACTAAACACACCATTTATCAACCATGATTTTCGGACAGTGCCTTTTCTGTCAGCACTTTTTTCAGTTGTGTTGCTACGATCTTCTCTTGTCCCGGCACCAGCATCCAGGTTGTAACATTAAAGGTATGCTGATTGGCGCCGTCGGCTACTTCTATAGATGGGTTACCACTCCGGAGTTTCTCCCGGATCTCGGCTGCTGTGGCAGGGATCTTTTTCGGGTCCCAGGAAATGTGCAGCGTAGGTATATGGTTTGCCACCGGAGGCACCACTACTTTAGTTTCCACGCCAGATACAGTTTTCACTGCATCGCTGATCAGCTTAATTTGCGCCTCCCACATTTTCCATTCTTTAGCATGGTCGGTGGCCAGATATGTTTCCAACGCCACCAGCATGCCTAATATCTCTTCTTTATTTACCTTAAGCCCTCTGCCTATCGTATTACCACGGGGAGGCGCGCTTAATCTGCCAGCTTCAATATATTTTTTCCTGCCCAGCAGCAGTCCCGCGCTCTGCGGACCACGAATGCCTTTTCCTCCGGAAAAGCATACAAGGTCATACCCCATCTCCGTATACTTAAACAGGTTTTCTACGGGAGGTACGTCTGCAGCACAGTCTATCATCGTAGGAATATTATGCGCCTGAGCTATTTTCAGGAACTCTTCCACCTGTACCTTGCCTTCAAAGTTGTTGGCATTGAGAAAATACATCAGGCCTGTTTTGTCCGTAATGGCTTTCTCCAGCTCTTCACGGCTCTCCACATACACGATCTGCAACCCTACATTTTTCAATGCATGTGCGTAAGCAATATCATGTGCTTTCTGTATGATCACTTCCCTTTTCATATCTGTGCCTTCCAGGAAAGGCAGCTGCGCTACTTTCTTTTCATCCATCCCGGTCAATACGCCTGCTGCACCCAATGTCATTGCTGCTGCTGCACCGGATGTAACCGTTGCATACTCACAACGTAACAGCTTAGCGATACGTGCCCCTACCTTATCCTGCAATTCATCCAATAGTACATATTCCTTCGATGCATAGTTAATAGCGCTCATCACTTCATCCCGCATCAGTGAGCCTGTCATAAAGGTATATGTACCGGCTGCATTGATAAAGGTGCGGATGCCTAATTCCTTAAAGTAATCTTTGCCCGCCGCTGCTTCAGCTTCCGCTGATCCGTCCATTATGGGCAATAGTTTAGCACTGCCTGCAAATGCCCCGAATACGGGGATTGCAGACATATTCTTCAGCAAGTCTCTGCGTTTCATATGTAAAAAAGAAAAGAGTAAAGAAAAACGTTTCCCTAGAGGGCAGCGATACAATCCATCTCTACGAGAGAATCGCCGGGTACACCTCCATATACTGCTACTGTGGTACGGACAGGCGGATTGCTACCGAACCGTCCCCTAAACACATCATTCATCGCTTTGTAATCGTTCAGATCATGCAGGAATACGCTTACTTTCAGCACTTTGTCCATAGATGAACCGGCCTTGATCAGTACTTTTTCCATTTCCTTTAAGACATGGTCCGTATGCGCTTTGATATCGCCTTCAAAGTGGGCGCCTATACCTGAAACGTAGACTGTATTACCATGTACTCTGAAGCTTGAGAACAGCGGTATCTCCTGGTCATAGATCACGTCTCCCTGCGGAGTGCTTTCCGGTAATGCCGGCGCTGCTGCTTTCGCTAATGCATTAATACCTGTTATACCAGCCAGTGTAGCGGCCATCTTTTTTAATACGGATCTTCTCTGGTTTTGCATGATTTGAGTTAGTTTGAGATAAGGGTAGATTATTGTTTATCCCACCATACGCGGGTAGTCATGAGATTTGGTCCCTGTCTGCTGATTGCTTCTGCCAGGCTGGCGCTGTTTACACTTTCTTCGGAAGGCGGATATAACAGGCGTCGGGGTATAGTGCCTCCGGTAGTATTACCCGGAATATTCACTGGGGTCAATGCAGGATATCCTGTACGGCGCCAGTTAGCGTGTATCTCCTGTTCATCCAGGAATAAAGATACCCATTTTTCCTGTCCGATCATGGCCTTCATTGCTTCCGCATTGCCGGTCAGCGGATGTGCCGCCTGGTAAGCGCTGATCTTCTCCGGAGCGATCACTCCCCCACTGCCAAACAAGGCCCAGTTACGCATAGAAGCGCCTATTGCATCAGAGAATGCTCCTGCCGCACTTCCCTCCCACCAGCCGTTTACGCCCGCTTCTGCCAGTAATAGGTTCACTTCCGCAGCGCTCATCATGATGAAAGGTGCATTATACTGGAGGATAGTGGCCGGATTCGGCTCAGAAAGACCAGGGAAATCAGCCGGCTTGTTCAGCAAGCCGTTTGGCATGCCTTTCTGGAGTGCTGTACTGGTATCTGCTTTTCCATTATTCCATACTATAGCAATAACATTTAAACGGGGGTCATTGTTGGCCTTTAATGCATCTATGAATGTCTTAGCCAGTTTTCCACCCTCTGTATTACTGTTCCCATTGGCCACCGCATAGTCGTTAGACAACATGCTGGCGGCTGCCGGATTACGGTTGATGGCTTGCGAACCATCTACATACTTCATCGTGGCAATGTCTCCGTCAGCTGTGATCACGCCACCTGCTATGGCCTTTTTCACCCAGTTTTCAGCCACATCAGGGGCCTTCCTTGACAATCGCATACCTAAACGCAGCATCAGGGAATAACCGAGCTTCTTCCACCTATTCACATCTCCGGAGTAAATGAAGTCGCCGGGACCAAAACTAGCTACAGCAGGATCCAGTTTGGCGGTTGCTTCGTCCAGTTCTTTCAGCATATCTGCATAGATATCTTGCTGCGTATCATACTTAGGCGTGAAGTTATTCTCTGTATATCCTTTTACAGAAGCTGAATAAGGAATATCCCCATACAGATCTGTTATTCTGTGCATGATATACACCCTGAAGATGCGGGCAATTGCCAGCTTGTTTGCATTCGCAGGATTGTCTGCATCCAGTGCGCTGATAGTAGTAGCTATTTCGTTAACAGCTGTCGTATACCCTGTTGTGAAATAATCATATGGATAAGTACCCTGCTGGAAATAATATTTATCACCGATACCAGGTACGTCTTTGTAAGTGGCAAAGTGCTGCATTGAGCCGCCACAGGCCAGTACAGTCGTAGAGAAGTAGCTATTACCAAATGCGTCCAGCAAAGCCTTACTGAACATGTATTCAGGCTGTACCACCGGTGATGCATCAGGATTGACGTTCATTTCTTCAAATCCTTTATCGCAGGCCTGGAAAGTCAGCATTGCCGCAACGGCTGTATATATTAGAAAGTTAAAGCGCATTTTCATCCATAGTAGTTTTAATAGATTAGAATTTCACCATCAGGTTCACACCAAAGCTTCTTGTACGGGGAATACCAAACGCCTCAAAGCCTTGTGCATTACCATTCGTGTAGCTGGATTCCGGATCGAAGTTGTCTGTCTTTTTATACAGGATGGCCAGGTTACGTGCTACAAAAGAGAGGGAAGCACTCTGTACCACTTTCAGATGTTGTACAGGGATCTGATAACTGAAGATCACCTGGCGCAGTTTTACGAAGCTTCCATCAAACAGGAACTGGTCTGTGTAGTTCTTGGTGTTATCGTAGTATAGACGAAGATTCTCTACAGGGATCGTATTATGATATTCATTGCCCTTCTCATCCACACCATTCAGCTCAAGACCGTTTTCCCTCCCTGCCAGTGTTTTCTTATGCAGACCGAAACGTGTAGCATATACGTCAGTTACGGAGAATACTTTGTTACCAAATTTACCGTCCAGTAAGACGTCGAGCGACAAACGTTTGTAAGTAAATGTATTGCTCAGGCCCATTGTTAGTGGCGGCACACCATTGCCAAGAGGCATCAGGTCACTCTTTTGTTCGTAACCTGTTGTGCTATTATAAACAGTCTGTCCCTTCGCATTCTTTACTGTAGTATATCCCTGGATAACACCATATGGCTGTCCTACCGTGTTGTGAACAAATGCCCAGCTACCCACACTCGTCGCCATCTGTAATGTTGTAAGCCCTGCTGCCAGCTGCTCTACCCTGCTTTTGTTATATGCCATATTGTAGCTCACAGACCATCCGAAGTCCTTTCTCTTTATAGGCGTACCTGTCAACAGCAACTCAATTCCCTTATTGGATAACTTACCTACGTTTAGCAATGCATTGTTATAACCAGAAGCGGTAGATACTGCCGTGCTCACGATATCGTCAGTCGTTTGTTTCTTATAATAGGTCAGGTCAATGCCCAATCTGTTATTGAAGAACTGTGCCTCACCACCTACTTCAAAAGTGGTAGAGGTCAGCGGTTTCAGATTGGAGTTAGTTACCAGGTTGACACCGTTTGATTGTGTGATCTGTTGTACCGGACGGCCCAGATGCCCACCTTGTACCATGGAATAGGTCTGGTTCAGGATATAAGGATCAGGAGTAGCACCGCCTACCTGTGCCCATGAAGAGCGCAGTTTCGCAAAGCTGATGACTTTAGGCATCTTCACAGCATCTGACAGAATGAATGTACCTCCTACAGATGGATAGAAGATGCTGTTGCTCTGCGGACTGAGTGTAGAGAACCAATCCTGACGGCCGGTGAAGTTCAGGAAAATGACAGATTTATAATCCAGGTCTACGGAACCGAACACTGAGTTGGTCGCTATCTTATTCCTTGTAGGCGTAGTAGTCGAAGTGGTCAGGTTGGTAGAGCTGTAAAAGAATGGAATAATGAACTGTGTACCGGTGATAGCGGTCTGGTTAGAATTGTAGCGGCGGGCATTTACACCAGCCAGTGCGTTCACACCAATAGTACCGGCAATCTTTGTATTGTAGTTAGCAGTTGCCATAGAGTTGGTTTCTGCTACTGCATTCCTCAATTCGCTGTACTCACCTGCTGCACCGGTTGTATATACTGTACCTGTAGGCAGGATACCTACATAGTTGAAGTTAAAGAAGTCACGGCTTACAGTACCTTTTACATACAGGTTCTTCAACAGATCATACTTCACACTTGCCTGACCGATAAAGCGGTTTTTAGTATCGTTATTCTTAAACCTGTTGATAACAAAATACGGGTTAGACGCATATGCTGTTTCATTCCACTGGATCTCACGGCCTGTCTCATCATAACCGGGATCGAGCGCACGGATATCTACTGTGTTAGCGATCATGTAAACGCCCCAGTTAGGGTTGCCGGTAGCATCCCCGGAACTGGAGCGGTTGGTTGCATTCTCAACATTATATTGCGCTACAGCTTCTATGCTCAGTTTTTTACCCAGGAAAGCATTCAGATTCAGGTTCGCGATCTTCTTATCGAACTTTGAATTAGGAACAATACTTTTACTGTTAGTATTAGAGAGCGAGAAGCGGAAATTTATTGCATCACTGCCACCGTTAAATGCTACTGTATTTGTATAAGTAGATCCTGTACGGTAGAAGTTTTTAATATTATCTCTCTGCGGGGAGTAGGTATGCATTTTACCATCAAAAGCGATGTATTCCGTACCATCCATTTTAGTACCCCATGAACGGCGGCCATAAGTAATGGCTTCTGCCTGTGATGTAGGTTTCAGGCCTTTATCGCCCTGGCCATATTCATACTGCCAGTCTGGTTTTACAGATGGTGTTTCAAGTGTCATGGTCGTATTGTAATCCACACCAATACCTTTACGTGCACGACCTTTTTTAGTAGTGATGAGGATAACACCGTTTGCAGCACGGGAGCCGTAGAGAGCCGCAGCAGATCCACCTTTCAATACACTGATGGTCTCAATATCGTCAGGGTTGATACCACCGATACCATCACCTCTGTCCACGTTCTGACCACCACCACCTGTAGTAGGCGCACCACCTGGTGTTGTATTATCGATCGGCATACCATTCACTACATACAAAGGCTGGTTTTCGCTACCCAGTGAGCTGTTACCACGGATGATCACGCGGCTGGAACCACCCGGACCACTGGCCAGACTGGTAGCATTCACACCTGCTATCTTTCCGCTCAATGCATTCGCGATGTTCACTTCACGCGCCTGGGTGAACTCACTGCCTTTTACTTCTGTCACTGCGTATACCAGCGCCTTTTTCTCTTTTTTGATACCAAGTGCGGTTACAACTACTTCAGACAATGACTCATTTGATTCAGCAAGGCTCACTGTTAGAGGAGCGGCTGCATCTGTTACGTTCACTTCCTGTTTGGCAAAGCCCATAGAGCTAACCACCAGTACGAAAGGAGGAGTAGCGCCCTTGAGGTTCAGTTCAAAGCTACCATCAGCTGCAGCCATAGCAGCTACTGATGAATTGCCTTTGAGCACAATGCTTGCACCGGGAATAGGAGCACCGTCGGGACCTGTTACTTTACCTTTTAATTTATCTGCCAGCAGACTGTTTACATTCAGTAAGGTAGCCGCTGTTGGCACGTATATAGAATATTGTGTTTTATTAACCCGCATGTAGGCCAGTGAGAAATCAGACAACAGCAGCTTCAGGGCAGCTTCTGCATCCAGATGTTCTGCCTTCTCGACTATTGCGGCGGATATTACTTTTCCATCCAGCAGTCCCTCTTTGTAAGCAATACGGATATTCTGGAATTTCTTCAGCTTTATTAAAGCTTCTTTCAGGGATACAGTTGCGGATACATGTTTTACAGGGATCTTATCAGATTGCCGCATGGCGTACACAGGGGACGTCTGTGCGCTGGCAGATATGGCAATACCTGGCAACAGGGCACAAGAGAGCAGCCCCAAAACGAGATTTTGGTTCAAAATGTTCATTCTTTTTTTTTTACGAGTCCTAGTTTTTCCCGCGTCGTCGCGTTTTCCTGCTGTTATTTTCCTGAAGTAATGACAAGCTCTTTCTCGGAAGGCTGTTGTATTTTGACGTTAAGCGTCGTGGTAATTACAGTCAATAGTTCTTCTACGTTGGCTACGTTGATATCTCCCTCGATCTTTAGCTTTTTAATTGATTGTTCACCGACTTTTACAGTGTAACCATAATTGTCTTGTAATGTTTCTATAATTTCGTTTAACGTGGCATCTGTAAACGTTAGCGGTACCTGTGTCCAACGTTTAATTGTTTCTGGCTTGTCTATTTTTTTAGTTAGTAATACGTGGTTATCGGCGTACTCAATATAATCGCCCGGTAACATTACCACTGCTTCAGGAGCTGCTTTCGTGCCAAATCCTACCTGGATCTTTCCTGTTACCAATCCTACTTTGGTTTTTCCGTGACGGCTTCTTACATTAAAGGATGTTCCCAATACCTCTATTGTAAGGCCATTGCTGTGCACCAGGAATCGCTGGCCGGGTCTTATGTCAGCGGTATCCCTGTTCAGGTGTTTCACATCAAAAAAGGCTTCTCCGTCTACCCACACTTCCCTGGCGGAAGTTGTATCCCACTTCTCATTGAAAGTAATGGCAGAAGAAGCATTCAGTGTTACAACCGAATGGTCCGGCAGTGTGATCGTTCTCTTTTCTCCATATCCGGTAGCGATCACTTCCTGTGAAGGTTTACCAAACTTATTATAGACAAGGTAACCACCTGCGGCAACGATCAGTACGATAACCGCAGCTCTCATCCAGGTGCTCATTCTGCGCACCAGTGCCGGACGCCGGTTATTGTTTGCTTCTATTGTAGCAGTGATCCTTTCAAGCACGTGCGCTTTATTATCCTTGTTCTCCCAGACTTCCTGAGAGCGGTAAGTACGGATCACACTGACAGCAAAATCAAAATTGGCGGCAGCGGATGGGTACTGTGAAGGGAACTCGCTCCAGAACTTTGCGGCAAGGGCGTCCTGTTCTTTTCCTGACACCCATTTAATAAAGGCATCGTCGTCCAGGAAGTCCTCTAATCTGTATGTTACGTATTTCTCATTGTTCATCACGATATCCCCGATTTACTACTATTAGACATGACATGGTGGAAATTATCCCTCCGGTATCATAATTTTTTTTGAAAAATTTCTGGAAAGGAAAAAGAGTATGGTTAAGAAGGTCAGGAAACGCTTATCTGACACCTTTTGCAGGTTATCGAGGGCTTTATATAATAACTTGTAGGTTGAGCTCATATTGATGTCCATAATGACTGCTATTTCCTCATAGGACATTCCTTCATAAAAGCGGAGAAAGATGATTTCCTGCTGGCGCGCAGGTAATGTATTGACCAGGGCAATGACCTGGTTCCTGAGTTCCTGTTCTTCCTGGCGGAAAGAAGCATCGGGTATAAAATTTACTGCAAACCCTCCCTGTCCGGAGGCATTATCCAGCTCCACAAACTTTGACAGGGATTGTATTTTGCGGAACAGTGTGGAGCGCAATGCTTTATACAGGTAGTTTTTCACAGAGGCGGGATTGCCCAGCCGTGTACGGGTCGTCCATAATCTCACAAAAAGATCATGTACTACATCCTGGATCAGGTCCGCGTCCTGCGTAAACTTGCGGCCGTAATTGTTCAACAGTTCGTAAAATTCGCCGTAGAGTGCAGTAAAAGCGTCCCAATCCCCCTGTTTAAACGCATTCCACCATAACACGTGACTCTCCGATTGCATTGGCAGTAAAGTTTAGGAAGACGATTCCTTAATAATACAAAAAAATACCGGCCTGTGGTAACATTTTCGTTCCACTTCAGATTTTTACTATGATATTCTTTTTATACATGATCCATACTGGTATGAACATCAGTAACACAAGCGTAATAGCTGCAGCAAGCGAGGCATCAAGAGTAGAAAAGATCCCCGAATACCACCTGAACATTCCACCCGACATCCCTTTAAATATCATAGGAATGGCGCCCGATAATACATAAGCTGTGATGGCGTTCCTGCCAAACGCTACAAAAGGCGGCGTTAAGCGCTGGTATTTCTGTACATCAATGAGCCAATACGACAATGCCAGTCCCATCGCTGCCAGTCCGCCGGTATAGAGTACAAAAGAGCTTGTCCAGAGTGATTTGTTGATAGGGAAAAATCCATCCCATATCAACCCTGCCAACACAGACAGGAAGCCAGCTGAAAACAGCCATGATACCTTTTCTGCGTCTGCTTTGTCTTTTCGGCGCAACCAGTCGCCCGTCATAATTCCTAACAAGCCTGTTGAAATAGCCGGTAGTGTACTGAGTATTCCCTCGGGGTCCCAGGTCCGTGCCTGCCGCCATAAATGCCGCTCTCCCATTACTGTGCGGTCCAGCCATGCAGCCAGGTTAGTGCCCGGCTCGAGGTTAGCCGGCCCATATCCCGGAACAGGGACTACCGTCATGAGCAGCCAGTATATGATCAGAAATGCAAAACAAAGCCATATACGGGCCTTAGTACCCGTTTTGAGGTAGAGTAGCGAGATCACCAGGAAAACGATCGCAATGCGCTGTAAAACCCCTAAGATCCTTAGATTATAAAAGTCAAAGGAAGGGATCAGGCGAAAGGCCCATCCGATAGCAAATAAAATAGCCGCTCTGCGGAAAATGTGAATGATGAGTTTTGTATGTCCCGCCGCATCGTCCCTGCGACTAGTCAAAGCAAAGGTGACAGACACCCCTACCATGAACAGGAAGAAAGGAAATACCAGGTCGGTGGGTGTACAGCCGTTCCATTTTGAATGTTCCAGCGGGGGATAGATGTAAGACCAGCTTCCCGGGTTATTGACCAGGATCATAGCTGCAACGGTCAAACCCCTGAAAAAGTCGAGCGACAGGAGCCTCTGTTTCATTTACATAAACGATTTGGTTCTGGTTGAATCTTTGCCTTGCTGGTAAGATAGCAGAATAATCTTTATGTTGCACTAACTGTATCGGGAAAATAGTGTTGCTGTTTATTCCTATCAGCTACCTGCTCCTGCCTTATAAGCGAGGAACGCCTCTCTTCCATAATGGTCTGCCTTGCGGGTCGTTTCCGGCAAACGATATTCTATACACATCTTCAACACCAGCTGCGTAGCGGTTTCCAGTGAGATCTTATGCCCTACAGACACAAACACCGGGCTGATACCCTTTTGTGTACGCAGTGCATTTCCAATATGCTCGCCATCTTCTTCTGCCAGCAAAGCGCTGACAGCACCACGTTCAGCAGATAGCTCTTCATACTTTCCGGATAATCTTGTTTTGCCACATCCCAACGTAGGTATGTCCAACAGCACACCCATATGGCACGCAAGACCGAAACGGCGCGGATGAGCTCTTCCTTGTCCATCACAGATGATAATATCAGGATGTTGCTGCAACTTCTTCCATGCCTCAAGTAACACGGGCATTTCTCTGAATGAAAACAAACCAGGGATATACGGGAATGTTACCTCCATACAATGCGTTGCTACCTCCACTACTTCCAGCGTGTTATAGTCGAGCAAAACAAAAGCACCTGCAATCACATCGCTGTTCTTATCGTATTCCACATCTACTCCAGCGATCAGTTTTATATCTGCAGGCAACCGGTCTGACTGTATCACCTGTCCTCTTAGCTGCTGCTGCAATGCTATAGCTTCCTCTTCTGTTAGATTTGTATTTATCATGTGCGTAGATAAATTTATAGAAAACATTCCGTTCATCCAGACGTCTGTTCATCTCTGTAACTTTTCCTTTGCATCCCCGTTATACAGTCATCTATACCCGAGTTATCAACCAGACTACATGAAATGAAACAGTTCTTTGCTTTTTGTATCCTTATACTGAGCTTATCATGCTCAAAGGAAACTAATAAATCTTTCAGGGGGATCGTGTCAGCGGCGGACAATTGCTGTTCTTCTGCAGAAGGCGGCAGACTTTACAAGGTCAACATTATTGGCACAGACAGCACCATTACAACTGTGCTACCGGCTGAGATCAGCCTGGGCGATACTATTGCATTTAATATGCATGGGACAGATGCACCGCCGGCCGTATTTTGCCTGGCCATCTGTTTGACGCCGGAATTGGTACAGTTAAAAGATGTAAGTAAAGTGCGGTAACAATACCCCTATTTCTTGATAACCCCATCAAACTTCAATACCTTATTCAACTCTTCCCTGATCAGTTGCGAAAATGAAGGTTTGAAAACGTCGGCTTTACCTGCATCGAGCACATATACCGGAGGATCGTCTTCCAGCTGTTCACAATCAAAAAAATAAGAAGAAAGTTCCTGCCATTGCCCAAAGAAGAAATGGCTGTCTTTAATTGTAAAAGTACCGTTCCCCATACTGCCCAATGCTTTAACAGCATCTTTCCTGTTTTGTGCCAGGTATGCTACTTCGCTGGAATAATTTCTAAGGATACGTCCCCTCTTTTTACCAAAAATGGAGATAAATTCTACATAGGCTAAAGGCAGCTTAACATTAAACTGCTGTTCGATCGCCTTGATCTCGGTCTCACTAACTCCCTGAGGATCACCCAGGTGCTTCGCATATTGTTGTAAAAAGTCCAGATATTTTGCCATCTGTTGATCTGATATAAAGTTTAATATTAACAATATTTTCTATAAAACATATAAGTATTTCTATGAAAGCAGGTTAAAGTTGGCAAAAAGGAATCCTATATATCACAACATGCAAGGCATACCGTTTTATTTCCACAGATTAACTATATTCCACCCATAAACCCTCAGGCATACAAATGAAATTACTGGAAGTAACAAAAGGTCTGTACTGGACAGAAAACAAACTATTCTATTTCAAGGAGGCTGCAGACGGCTATTTCCAACTGGGCGAATACCTGAACACATTTCAGTTGGCAGATATCGATGAAGAGATCAGCAACCTTGAAAAAATGCAGACTTTTATTGAAGCAAACGAACCTGAAAAAACGCGTGACTATATCATGAACGAGCTTGCAGGCTTTGACGATTATGACGGTGAGGAATTCGCTTGCATCGGAGGCGATTTCCAATTCAGGTCACGTCTGCTCTATGACAGGGACGCCAATAACACTTTTCTTTATCCTAATTACGGGGACGGGGGGAAGTTCTATATAACGCTGCCCGACGCTATTGACCTGCTGTTACAAAAGAAAGTATTGGTCCAGACGCTGCTATCGCTATAATAACCAACAGGCCGGGTATAGTACCCGGCCTGCCAGTTCATCCTATTAAAATTCAGGAAAGACTGATTTGATAACACCATTTTCTTCAAACCAACGTATCCAGACGCCACTATCGGACCTGGCGCGGAACATACGGGTGTAACCTTCCACATTTGATTTTGCAGGATTCCTGATTGCCGAAGCACACTCCTCCATGATCTTATCGATACTCCATCCTCTTGGGAAAAAGGTTTGCGGTTCTCCTCCTGTCTTCTTCGGCATCCACCTGTGACCTACTACCTGGCCTCTGTCGAGCAAAGGCTTCCGCATTTCAATATCACCCTTCATCACCCCTAATGCATTAGTTTCTACCGTCACTCCCGGAGCAAATCTTACATCTATATCATCTACCGCCTCAATCACGTGAACACCTTTCTGTTTTCTCAGATCACCTTTTAAAATATGTTCTTTTAAATCCTCATTGGCCATGAGCTGCTGAAGAATATGACAGTCATTGTGTACAACAACACCTTCATTGCCTATACAATAATTATGAGTGATCGCTGTCTCAAAGTTATACACAGTCGCCGATGTGTCCATCGGTGTTACTGCCAGCACCGTTGCCATTAAACGGCCGGCCATCTTTAACTGCTGCCCTTTCATAATACTAACCGCACTTCTCCAGCCTTCTGCTGTCAGATAAGGATGTTCCGGTGTTGACAACAGCGTGTCCCCTGCTGTAACGATCTTAATCAACCTATCCGCCTGTTTGCTGAATGCACGGGTTACTTTCTGCCATACAGTATCGCCGGTTGCCGTATTTACACCCAGTACCATATCGTTTTCCTTAATCGTCTCAATTACCTTTACACCTGCAGTTCCTTTTACAAGCGTACCAGCTACGAAACAGGAACCTCCTTTACAGACAATTGTATTGTCAGCCTTTCTTATCACCATCAGATCATCTGTCATTTCTGCGCCCCCTTCTACCTTCCGGTAATGCGCATTTTCAACGATCTCCTCGATCTTATCTCCTTTATTGACCAGATTACCTGTTCGGTCAACAACCAGGCTTCCATCAGCAGCAGTATGAGCCACCTGGTTTCCTTTCTGGTCCAAAAACTTCAAAATGCCTTTTTCTTCTTTCTGTACAAGCCCGGTAAGTTCCTTGAATTTCGAAATGGTAGTACTGAAGGCCCTTTTGACACCTACCTTCAACGGATTGTACCAGCCCTTCCCAAATCCTGCGGCCTCACCAGATAATTCCAGTTCATCACGCATATGTTTAACGGCTTCTATCTGAGGTACATTCTTTCCGGAATACAATGCCAGATCGGCCTCCGCATCATAGGCGCTTTTCAGGAACTCTTCTGTTTTCATCCTCGATATCTTGGCCAATCTTCCATTCCTTAGAGATAATCCCACATTCGTTAACTGCAGCAACATACAAACGTCATAACACTTTGTGATTGCTTTGGCAATTTTACTATCCGGCGGAAAAGCTTCCAGGTTCTTCGCAAGGTTGCCTATAGCGACGATCTTCCCTCCATATTCCAACGTCTTGTATATATAGTTTGCCGTTTTACCCAGGAAGGCTAATTCACCCACGGGAGTGATCACCGTGATCAGATCAAATCCTATCTCTACACCTTTACTGATATCCTTGCTGATCTTCTTTTCCTCGGCATATTGCAGTACAATGGCCGGCACCATCTGGATTTGCAGCCCCCCGGTATTAGAGACCTCAGAAAAAAGGCTCAGATCTGACCTGTTTACAAAAGATACCAGCTGCAACGGCTTCAGGTCAAAAGGCGCTTCTTTCTCCCAAACAGGCATAGAAGAAGTATATTGCCCTAATCCACTTAAAAACGAAGCAGAATCATTTACCATCCTTTCAAACTCTTCGAGTAAGGGAGATTCTATCACGGTCCTTGCCTGCGCGTCTCCGAGTATGCTCGTCACCAAAGGACTGCTCAGAACCATTTCCGATATAAAGTTCCCTTTCCTGTACTTATATTCTACCAGCTGCTCTTTTGTTAATGTAATACCACCGTCTTTTATGTTATGTTCAACATCGTATTTATTAATGCCGGCCGGAGGGTCTGTCATCAGCGACAACAGATAACTGCGGTCCCACACTATTTTTCGCTTATCTGCATCCGCGTCCAGATAATAGTCTTCCACATCCTTTTCAAAATGAGAGGACCCGTTCACCAGCTTTATAAAGCTTTCCATCAACCGCTTAGCTACATCATCTTCACAATAACCTAGAAAACTTCCTGATATATTGTTGGTGATCTGCGACAACAGGCACCAGCCCACCTTCATATTAGGCGATTCAGCCGGCTCTCCTTCAAGTGTAGTGAACGATATGGATGCGGGCGCCAGTTCATTCAGTAGAGACATAGCATCCAGTATAGCGTCAATATCTTCAGCAGGTGTTTTTTCCAGCAGACCGGCCACCAGTTCTCCCCTGTAGCTGCTCAACGGTTCCCCGGCCAGCATCTTTACGGCATATAAACGCTGTTCCCTTGTAAATACACCATATGCATTATCCGTAACCTTGCTTAGCAAAGCTTCCATCTCTTCCGCCGTCTTCATCTTCAGGATATTGTCTTTCACCGCAGGATAGTTCAGGTAATCTTTATTATTGCCTGCAACTGCTTCAATAAATTCTTCCATATACTGAGGCGCATTATGGAAAGCCAGTTTAGACAGATAACTTTTGAGAATATCCTTGTAATTAGTAGAGATATCAGAATCGATGTTGTTATGCGGATAGTAGAGATAGAACTGGGTAGTTTTATTCTCTTTAATAAAGACCTTAAATTTCATGAATCCACAGAACAAGGTCATATTATCACTACCCGAAAGCATAGGTCCAGTAATACCCTTTATGATGCTCCTCGCTTCTGCCAGCGCCTGATTTGCAATAGCAGCACTCCTCGTCCCGGCATTTTCCTTGCTGAGCAGTTTTTCCAGTGTAGCATCTTTTCCCAGTGAATGCTCAAAGCTCATCGGCACAAAGTCAACAAGTAACACATAGGTCTTAATCTTTGTGTCCGGCGCATTATTTAAATCCCGCAACAGTTGATCGAGGTCGACTAAAGTTTTGTCATCCCGGAGAATAAAACTGCTAACAAGGTTAGGATCTTCCTTGTCATAGATAATGCGACGCTGCCGTATAAATTCCTTATCCAGCACTACTACTTCCGGTACTCCATCCCTGGTTGTCATATTGAGGATATAACCATTCTCTTCAGAACGTCCCAGGGAATCATTCTTCTTATTCTGTTCAGACAATCTTTTGAATCCCTCCCTCCCTTTTTCGATCATCTCATCGATCAGGCTGTCTTTCCGCTCAGCAGCAAATAGAGCTCCTGTAAACAGCATCAGAACGATCGTTATGTATAGGCTTCTTAACATACACCGTTATTTGCTTAATAATTCAATTATTAAATTTTCTACTTTTTCTGACAGCTCATCCACGATCTGCGCTTCAGTCTTATTGTTCTTCTTCTCGTCATTAATGAAATCTACCAGGTGCGCACCATTTATCCGGAATATCTGTACCAGCAGGTTGTAGTATTCCTTGTTGGTAATATCCCTGTCGAAAATATCAATCGCTGTCAGTTTATTCTGCTCCTGTTCGGCTTTCTTATAAGCTTCGCTCAGGCGGGAGAAGTCAGAATCGTCCGCTCCTGATACACTTGTACTGTCTATGAATATAATAGCCGCATCTGGAGAGATGGCTCCATCCGCAGGCACTTCTGCTCCATTGAGGAGGGCCTTTTTAGTAGCCGTAATCAGCTCTTTCAATTCTTTCCTGGTTTGGGCAAGCGTACTTTCAGTAGCTGTTCTCTTTTCCTGATCATATTTCTTCTTCAGATTCCTTATCGCCTTTACCATCAGGTCTGTTACCACGTCTACCACTTTAGCTTTCTCCTTTTCTATTGCATCTACTTCTTTTTTAGCTTCTTCAAATGTCTCCTTCGCCTTATCCATCTTATCCTTTGCAGCAGCTTTTTCTTCAGGCGTTGTAGCATTCTCATATTCTTTCTTCGCTTCGTCGTATTCCTTTTTGGAATTCTCCAGTTTATCTGCTGCTTTTATGGCCTTGTCTTTTAATTCCTGTGGCAATTCGTCTTCGGCTATTTTCCTGATCTCGTCTGCCATTTCTTTCACCAGGATATAATCTGCGTCAATAGAGAGATGCGCCAGGTCTATTACCACGCTGCCCAGATCCTTTACCGCCTGTATCACATCACCCGCTTTCACCACCTGTGTTTCCAGGCTGTCAAAAGTGGTCAGGATCAAACCTGTCAGCAATTGACGATTGGTATTGACGGTGATATTATTAAACTTCACCTTTATCTTCGCATCACTCAGGAATGGTATCATTACATAACCCGTTCCCTGGAATGTGCCTGCACCTGATACCGTCATGAGACGTACCGGGAAATCGCCCGCCATGATCTGATCGCCGTTTTTCAGTTCTTTTATAGCCGTCTGATTAGCCAGCTTGATATCAGGCAGGAGACCACAATTCTTATTAACAGAAGAATCTTTTGCCGGCATCTTAAAGCCATGCAGATCTCCCATTGTTTTTGTTTCAGCTACGCAATAACCTCCTACACGATATTCATAACTTCTTCCTGGTATTGCATCATAGATGGCAACATGATCTTCGGATGTTTTCACATTGAACCATTCCGCATCATCCTTGCTTTCGCGATATTCTACTATGTATTCAGACATTTTCGGCTGTGGCAACCAGCTGACGGTAACTACATTCTTTTCAACTGTAGCCAGTACCTGTTGTGGCGGCTGACAGTCCTCCTGTAATATGAATGTGTATATCTCACTATACCCATTGTTTAGAAATACATCATACTCATCGATACCCATCTTTGCTTTTGCCTTTACACGCCAGGCGTATCGTTTACCAGGAATAAGCTGTGGCTGCGCAGGCCCATATAACAATGTTGTGGCAGGTGTGATCGTCTGGTACAATGGCGCCGTATTCAGAAATGCCGCTTCCGGTGGAATAGTGGTGTCCCACAATTCGGATAAGGTGAATTCATACTCTGT
Organism: Chitinophaga sp. S165; assembly: GCF_003182155.1. Taxonomy (GTDB): domain Bacteria; phylum Bacteroidota; class Bacteroidia; order Chitinophagales; family Chitinophagaceae; genus Chitinophaga. The sequence goes on along the minus strand of NZ_QGTG01000005.1, from coordinate 280,266 downwards.
CTGGAATGCCGCATTTGCGCTGCTCATATGCCGTGGGGTCCAGTTGAAGGTAAGGTTCAGCGGCTCTCTGTAAGCAATCCCTCCCCCTTTGAGAGGAAGGTTCAGTAATGGCGGCTGACTGGTACTGATCCATACCGGTGACGAACAACCCAGTGCGCTGGCGCTGATCACCTGACCACTATTCACCTCCACCACCTCTATGCAAAACGTATAGTACCCATCTGGTAAACGGCTATTCTCCAGCAACTGAGACGGAGAGATCCCCGTAGCGTCAAGATTGCTTATCTGAAAATAAGGAGCCAGATCATCCAGCGTTAGTCTTAGAGGAACACCTGCATCCAGCTGGATACCGGGATAATAGCCATAATCCTTATTGCGCAACATCGCATTCCCACCTTTTATAGTCAGCCGCAACCTTACAGACAAGGAAGGCTTTTGCAGATCTATGTTCAATAGGGTGATGATCATCCTGGGCTGTGTACCACTATACAGATTGGCAAGCTGTGGCGATACCGGTTGCAATAACTGCACCTGTACTTTCACTGCATACTGCTGCGCTGCCGATCTGAAATGACCGGCGCACAGCAGCATACCTGCCAGCAATACTATACGGAACGTGTTATATATGCTTAGTTTCATTTTCTGACTGCTACTTGTTTAGTACAATTTTCCTGACTGCATTGCCCATTGGTGTTTCCAGCAACAACAGGTATGTACCCGCTGTTACATTCAACTGGTAATTGATATTGAACTGTGTTGCGGCATTTTCTTTTCTATCGCTGACCAGCTGATTGGAAATGATATTGATCATGCGTAACCTGATCTCCGATTGTTTATCCAGCTTCACCTGAACAGAAAACTGTCCGTCGGTCGGATTAGGCATTACATTGAAGTCGAGAATGAACGGCATCTGTGCTCCTCCCGGTATAGGGAAGTCCTGCCCGTTAAGGATCGTGAAGCGCTTGGTAAACACCTTTTCACAATTACCGATATATGCACGGAGCGAAATGGTATAGATACCGGTATCGGCAAACTGTAACTCTACCAGCATATCTGTTTTACTCACCACACTAACACCGTTGCCTTCTGGCAATACCCATTCTACGCGTTCAGGTCTTGGGTTACTTATGTTTACGAACGAAACCGTCTGTTTACTGAAGGCCTGTGTCGGAGCAACGAAATCCGCAGCAATATCAGCCTGATATTGTTTGATCGCAATGGTATCCGCTCCTTTACAACCCTTACTATCTGTTACCTGAACATAATAACGACCGGTCTGACTAAGCGTAACAGCAGGTTTATCTGCACTGAAACCATTGTCGCCACCCCATTTGTATTTCGCCTGCGCGTCAGGGATAGCCGCATTTACTGTCCATGTCTGCGCGTTACAAAGGGTTTTATCAGCACCAATATTAATAACAAGCGGTGCAGGATTATTTATTGTAAAGGACTGTATGCGTTTGCAATTATTGGCGTCTGTAATGGTCAGCGTATATGTACCGGCGCAAAGTCCTTTCAGATCTTTTTCCTTGCTGCCATTGCTCCATGCATAAGTGTAAGGTGCGATGCCTCCGCTTACCCCTACTGTGATAGCGCCATCACAATAGTTATTACAGGTCGGCGCTTTCACAACCGGCGCTGTCTTAATACCTTCGGGGATATAAACATCTGCCTGTTTCAATGCTACACAACCATGCGCATCTGTTACATACACCATGTAGGTACCTTCCGTCAGATCATTAATGGTAGGTGTGGTTGCACCATTCGTCCATTCATAATGATAAGGTTGCGTACCACCGCTTACATTGGCTACGATACTACCATCCATACCTGAAGCACAGGTTACGGCTTCCGTAGTAAAGCCTATTTCCAGTTTGGCTGGTTGCTGTAACGTAAATACCGGAGATGTACGGGTGATGTTATTGAAGTCGGTCACCCGAACCAGGTAATTACCTGCCGGCATACCTGTAATGATACTATCTGTTTGCGGGATCAGCGTTTCCACACCATTCAGCACACTGTACCACTGATACTTATAAGGCAGACCTGTAGTAAAAGGAATGCCTCCCTGTGCATGAGCGGCCACCTTACCATCTGCGAGGTTGATACAGGAAATATAGCGATACTCCCTTAATGCTGCTTCCAGTAACGGTGGTTCATGTAATGTATAGGTAGCTGCAACATAACACCCCGCAGTACTGCCATCCGCAGAAATAATATATTGTGCATCTTTTACTTTCAGCGTGTAACTACCATCTCCTGCATTCTGTAATAAAGTAACTACACCGTTTGCCACCTTTGTTTGTGTAAACGTAGTTAGCTGCCTGCCTGTGGCATCTGTCCATTCAATATTATAAAGACCTGCCGCATCAGGCGTACCACCGGTCAATGTTACCTGGATAGTACCATCAGCATAACCGAATGCTTTAGGATCAATCTGTATCACATCTGCTACTGCCAGCGGCATTGCAGGTTCAATGACGGTCGTATCTTTCTGTACGATACAGGCATGTCCGTCTGTGAGCAGAAGTCCATAGTTCGCTGCTGCTACATTGATAATATCCTGTGTATTGGCACCGTTAGTCCACGACCAGGTGTAAGGCAATGTACCTCCTGTCACGGTCGATTTCACAAAACCATCTGTTCCGCTATTACAGCTTACCGCACGTGCGGCCAGTTTCACTTCAAGTAATTCCGGTTCTGTCAGTGAGAAAGTATCTGATTCTTTGCTTACAGTATTTATGTCTGTTACGATCACTTTATACTTGCCTGCAGAAAGACCGGATGCAATAGCGGTTGTTTGTGACAATAATGTTGCTGTTCCATTCTCCAGGCGGTACCATGCGTAGAGATAAGATTGTGGTCCTGCATATGGCATACCACCAGTCGTCACTACGCTCAGTGCACCGTCTGTATCTCCTTTACAGGATACATAATGAGATTCTGATACCGTTGTGATGATCGGGTCCGGCTGGGTTACATGGAATGGCTGTTCAATATAACATGCCTGAAAATCGGACGGCAAACCGGCGCCTGAGTAATTGGCATCAGTCACCGTCAGTACATAATCGCCAGCACCGATATTATTAAGGATTGTTTCATAACCGCCTGGCTGTACGGTGGACGTGTAGTTGCTTAACACAGTACCATCCGCTCTTTTCCAGGTAATATTGTAGGATGCATCCGCTTTCGGCGTACCTCCTTTCAGTAATACACTGATATTACCATCTGTATACCCATAACCGCGTGGGAAGGTAATCGGCGCATTAACAATATGTAATGCCTCCGCAGGCTGTCCGATGAATGACAGATCGGACACTTTACAACCATGATAGTCTGTAACATCCAGTGTATAACTGCCCATAGCAAGATTCGCAGCTGTTACTGCCATTGCACCACTGGTCCACGCGTAACTGAATGGTGAAGTACCCCCTGTTACGATCGCTGTAGAAGTACCATTGCTACCACCAAAACAGGATACAGGCGTTTCATTAAACTGTATCTTCAGGTCTCCGGGTTCTATAAAATCTTTAGGATCTGAATATTTCTGAATGTTATTGGCATCTGTCACCAGTACCCTGTATCGTCCTGTATTCAGCCCTGTAGCCTCCATACTGGTCACATTCAGGTCCTGCCAGCTACCGCCTGCTTCCTTATACCAACGGAAAGTATAATAAGGCGCCAGTGCCATTTTCACACCTCCCGCAGGTACTGCACGCAAACTACCATCACTCTCTCCGTAACAGGAAATACTGTCAGCTACTTCAATACCCGCTTCCAGTACCGGTGGTTCTGTCAGTGTCACCTGTGTTGTATAAATACAACCTCCATTTCCTGCGGGTGCAGCAGCATCGTAGTTTTTATCCTTTACTGTTAGTGTATAGACACCATCCCCCAGGTTACTAAGGGTGGTCGTATAAATATTATTTCCTACTGTATTTACAGGTGCAAAAGATTGCCCGCCTTTTGTCCAGGTAACATTATATGAGCCATCCGGGAAAGGCGACCCACCTTTAAGACGTACCGTAATGCTGCCATCTGTACTGCCATTTGCCAATGGATCAACAGCAGTCACATTATCTCTTTCCAACGGAGCATCCGGCTGTGTTACTGTTACCGCCACTTCCGTTGCACCTGCTGCATTTTTCGCAGGACAATTGTTTTTATCGGTGATGGACACCACATAATCTCCATTCCGCAGATTACTGAAGACGTTAGGATTAGCCGTGAAATCTGCAACACTGAAATCGGGTGCGCCGGCATTCTTATACAATAAGCGATATCCCGGCGTACCACCTGTAGCCGTCAATGTGATTGAACCATCACTTCCGTCAAAACATTTTACTGCTCCTGGTACTGGTGTTGAAAACACCAGTGGATCTGGATCATCGATCGTAACGGTCGCTTTATGCGTAGCATCTCCTGAATAGATAGCATCTCCTTTATATCCGCCGATCAGTGTTATATTGTAAGTACCTCCCGGCAAGGGTCTGTCTTCCGGTGTTGTAAATGTACTATCTGCACCTATCGTAACAGGGTATGTCTTAACTGTACCTCCCGGTCCGGCATTAGGATCGACCACCTGCAATTCCAGTGTTTCATTAGGATACAGCCGTCTGCTGAACTTTAACGTGACTCTTCCATCCTGCTTTCCGGGACAGGTAGCATCTATACCTTTAGCATTAAGTATGTCCGGAGCAGACAACCTGATAGTAAGATTATACGGCGCGGAATACCGGTCATGCGCACACATATCGTACCCTTTGATGGAAATGGTCCGGCCTACATAATCAAGCACATTATTCCCTAAAAGGTCCCTGGCCGAAAAATAGATCGGATTCTTCCGTATCAGCAACAAGGGAATCCCATCCGGGAACCAGGTTTTAGTCGCCCAGTTATCAAAGCTATACATCCAGCTCATCACATCTGGCAGTATAGTCGGATTTACCGTCGCCATATAGATCTTTGAATCTACCGGCAGAATAGTATTATTTACTTCGGGCCCGGATTTCAGGTACATAAAGACCTGCCTGCGCGAAACGTTGACAGTCGCATCTCCGGCAGACAGACTTCCGTAAGGCTGCGCCACATCAAAATTGAAATCCTGCCCGCCATTACTAACGGTGATCTTCTTCGTTGCCGTTTGCCAGCCCTGATTTGACTCATTCTTCCATTTGTACGTGATGTCGATATCCTTTATCACTCTGCCGGGATAAACCATTATACTACGCGAGGTCCGTTCGTCTATGTAGGCGCCAGTATAGCTCTTATACTGAAGACTCATATACTCACTTAACCCTTCGGTATAATTGACAGTGGCTGTTGAGTTGAATTCATAGGCATATCTATTCAGTTTGTGGTTCGTATTCAACGTCAACGTATACATGTTTGTCGTTGGCCGGAACTCCACTGAAAACTCTGAGTCGTTACGATACCCCGGAAAGACATCATTGTTCGTGTTCTTATGTACCAGGCGGTTACATACCACCGTCCAGTCTATATTGGCGGTGTAAAAATTTCCCTGCCCCGCTACACTACAATTCTGGTTCTTTTTGACAGAAGTAACACGGAAACGTCTAACCCTGTTGGCAGTTGTGAATGTATATGATCCATAGTACAGTCCAAATCCACTTCCTCCGGCTCCCGGATACACATCATTTGTTGCATTGTATGCTACCAGTTCTTCCGTTCCATTTTCCATTTCAGCAATAACAGTAACATAGCTATCACACCCTGTCCTTCCATCCTGGCCATACAGGCGTACGCTCCAGAAGATATCATAGGGAACAACATCATTTTGGGCCCAACAAAACTCTGCAATCAATAAAAACAGCCAAAAGAGCAAAAATCTTTTCATAGCGATTGCGTTTATATCTTTAATATTTAACTTCTAATTCCTGGTACTGCCCCATCGCGCCATTGTCCTTTACCACACGGATACCATATTTATAAATAGTATTGATCCTGATCTCCCGGTCTGTAATACTTCTTGTGGAAGCATCCACAACTTTCCAGAGTGTTAACGGTTGATCCTTCTCTCCTTTATACAACTGGTATTCCGCAGCCTTGTCTGCTATGGCATTCCAGGATACTTCTATATACCGTTCCTGTCTGTTGGCCAATGCATTGAATCTTTTCACACGGATAGATTCCGGACTTACCGGTACTGTCACCGTTACCGGTTGAACGGGAACAGATTCAAGACCACTGCTGTCTTTTGCCGTAATAATATATGAGTAGGTGATACCTCCGGTAACAGCGGCATCAGAATAACCGTATATACCAGGGGCTGTGCTACGGCTGATAAGATCCCATTTGGTTGTTTTATCCAGTCCGGTTTTCCTGTACAGCAGATGTTCCGCCACATCTTCGTCACTGCTGCGTGCCCATGACAGATACACGGTATCGTTCTTCACACTATACCCTGAGAAGACCGGAGATGCAGGCGGCACTACATCCGGTTTCTTCGCCTCCAGTACTTCCGAGAAAGGAGATTCGTTATAACGTTGGTCCACCGCTTTCACTGCGTAATACACTTTCCTGTTCAGTGACTTTACCACTACACTATCCCTGAATACATTATTACGGTATACTGAATCAGTAATCGCAGACATTTCTTCTCCCGGATTGTTACCGCGGAAGATGGCGTATCCCAGCATGTCTTTTTCTTTATTCTTTTCCCATTTCAGTATCACCACCCCATTACTGTCTATTACTGCTGTAAGACCTACAGGTGCTGCAGGCGGCACGGAATCTACCGGTTGTATCAGTACGGGAAAGGAAGTAGTGGTATTACCTCCGTCTTTCGCTACAGCTGTCAGCGTGAAATAATTCGTAGCATTGAGATTACCGTATTCCAGGGAACGTTTGTCGGGCGCGATATTATCCACCACTACCTTAAACGGCCCGCTCACAGTTGGCGCCTGATTAAGACGGAAGCCCCTGATCAGTTTATTACCTGCTTCTTCAAACTCCCAGTTGATCGTCACGATACCTTTTTCATCCACATTATTACTGCGGATGTTCGGCACATATCTCAGCAAACTTTTACCTTTACCTGATGCTGGTTCTGAAGCAGGTCCCAGCTCGCCGAAGGGCGAGATACCCCTTACACGGTAATAACAGATCTGCTCATTATCGGGTAAGGAATCCATATAGTACATACGCGGAGAAGGCTTATTGTCCTTCTCATTGATATTGGCCACCGGAAGGTCCGTAGCACGTTTATAGGTCACACCATTGTCCAGCGACTTCTCAATGATCCACGAAGTATAGTAAGACTTGTAAGCATTATATTCCCAACTCAACATCACGCTTTTATCGCCGAATATGGCGCCCACATCACCTGGCTTGGGTAATTCTTCATAATTACTCATACCGATATACACGTTGCCGGTATCTATTTTCAGTTTGCTTACAGGCGCCAGCGAATAAATACGGTAGAGGTATCTTTCCGTAGGCCGGGTTGTATTGTCTTCCCAGCCCCAGCCAGCCATTTTAGCTGCGGCGAAGCTATTGTCCGCGGCATACAATGAGAAGGCAAAACGCTGTTCCTGTTCAGCAGACTGCGCGATGATAGAAGCCACGCCCTTATTGCCTGTATTACCGGACACCTCGAAGGTCTTTCCATAAAGCGCCTGTGCAATAATAGCCGCGTACTGATCCTTCTGCGATATGCTTTCCCAGGCATCCAGCGGCAAAGGTTTCAGCGGTGTATTGTTCAACACTTTTCTTTCGGGCGCTTTCAATACCTGTCCATCTCTGGCAACGGTATATCTTACCAGCTCAAATCCATATTGATTGGTCGTTTTCCAGGCAGCAGGATTATCCGCAGCCCAGCGTAGCAGCACACCTGACTTACGTACAGTAGCTTTCATATACAATTTGTTCGCTGCTTTACGTTGCGCACTTGCGGGTGTCTGGTATAATACCCCGGTCATCAATAGCAACGACAATAATATTTTCAGTTTCTTCATTACCGGATTTTCAAAGAATTATAATAGTCAAACATTGCATTGCTGGTCTTCGTACCATCTGGCAATACATATTGGTATTTCACTTTATAGTTTCCGTACCGCATAAAAGGGAAGGAGCTATTGAGGAGCACATTGGCGGAACCGGCATCTCCGGTATTTATATACCGCTGTACTGCCCTTGTCTGCATGTCGATGAAGTCAGCTTTATAAATGAACGGCAGATCATACAGGTAAGGGATCCTCGTTTTGTACCAGGAGGTAACACCACCCGCTGCTGCTTCTGCCAGATAACTCGGCATGATGAGCAGTGCTTTATCGGGCACTACGCCCAGCACATTCACATCCCTGTTGGCAATTGTGATCTCACCATCTTCCTGATAATGCTGATATAATAGCGGGTTGATATCGGCACCAAAGTAGGCGTCTTCCATAGTGGCAGTAGCTGTGATCAGCGGACTAAAACCAGTACCGTCGTTACCGGTCATTTCCGCAACCTCGAAACCTTCATAATTACCAACGTCTGCCAGGAGCCTGATCACATCAGAAGTGACACGTTCATACAATCCGTCTTTCAGCTTCAGTTTACCCATCTTCTCCGCGAATGTTTTATGTACGCTGGAGTGGAAACTGTAGTTAAGCAGCGACTTGGTAACGTCTCCTCTTGTAACCACCTGCGCTTTGTTGTTTGCCACTTCATAACTGCCGTCTTCGCTTTCTTCCTTCTCCGGCAGCTTGTAAACAGCTACAGTATCTGTAGCCGATGCATTTGGCGGAATGGCTATGATATCGAACCGGTAAGCTGTACCCAGCGCCAGCGCTGCCTGGTTGTAACGGATCACTTGGTTAATCGAATCATAAGACATATCAGCCTTCAATGTATTGCCACCTGCAGCGGCTATTCTTACCTCATATTTCCAACGTGGATCAAACAGGTACGACTGTCCTCTTCTAAGAGAAATGAAGCCCTGCGGATATTCATCCTTATAGAAGTTCTTCTGGTTCATCACCGGATAGGTGTATGCCAGATTGCTGACTGGTATATAATCAGGCGCTGTACCTGTTGTAAACGTGACTGTTTTTTCCTCGATGCATTCCTTGCCATCTGCGTAGTAAGTCTGCCAGGTGCCATTCTTTACTTCTTCGAACGTGATCTTTACATATGCTTTCAACGGTCTGCTGGAAGGCAGGATCTCTTTTGAATAGAAAGAAACATTATCCCCGTTGTCATTCCATTTTAACACACCCGGTATTGCCACACCGTTATCAGTAATGGTGAACGCTGATAAACGGGAGCGGTAAGAATGCTTACCATAATCATCTTCCACCTCAAACACTTTACCTACGCTCATATTAAAGGCTGCCTGCGGAGCAGTGAATACATCCACGCCATCGCTTTTATCAGCCGGAGTAACGTCAGAGATCATCTGTACGTCGATAGGGCTGCCGGAGCCATTGACGATCTGGCACTCTTCACCAATGGTCACTTTCAGACGCATATTTCCTTTAACCAATCCGCCGAGTACACTGAACTTCACAGCCATATAACCACGCATCCAGGTTGGATTGGGCAATTTCGCCTGCATCAGTACAGCTGCGGCGCCAGAGATGATAGGGAAGCGTCCTTTGATAAAGCGGAGATTTACTTTTACCCCTACCTCACCCTGCAGGTATACATATGACTGGCCATTTGCGTACCAGCCGTCCATACCAATAGGTTCGGTACTACCCACACAATGCGCCTCACCATAGTCTTTCAACATGATATCGAAACCAACACCACATTTAAAGTTTGCATAAAGAATAAGGAAGGTGATATCGCCGGTTTCCACTGTGAGACTAGCGCCGAACGCAAAGCCTTTACCTCCGCCGGTTGCGTTGAGGTCACGCATATAATCCAGCTCACTCATTTCCACACCCAGGATGTCAGCCACTTCCTGTGGAGGAGGCGGAGATCCCGGAATATTATCTCCTGCCATCAAATATCCGCCCGACTGTATTTTGATACTACCCAGACTAAACTTCAGTCCCAGCCTGTTTTCCGGCGTACCCATATAGAAGTACCATTCCCCAGGTGCAATGTGTATTACAGCCCATCCGGCCCGGTTACCACTGGATACGCCTGTTAGCATACCGCCTGCTATGTTGACATAAACATCGAAATTCGCGTGGAAGGTGGAAGATGTAAAGTCATATTGAATACCTACGTAAGCAGACAAGCCGGTTTCTCCTACCCGGTAATCGTCACCCGCCATTGCCTGTCCGGCGGCTGAAGGATTGGATACTTTAAGTGCAGCCAGTTTTTCTCCGACGCCTCCCAGGCTCTTGATCGCTTTGGCTTCTTTTTCTGCGAGCTGCTGGAATTTCTTGCCCAGCCGCTCCGTTACATTGCTTACACCAGGTATTATTTTCAGTATCGTAGCATATCCGTAGAAGCCCATAAAGTTGATACCTCCGCTATTATTGAAGGCCACCTCAAAGGTCACCTCTCCATTCGCCACCTTCGCGCCAACAGTGAACAGTACAGTAGCTTTAAGCCCTAACCCGGTATTTTCATCCGGAACGTAGTTCACACCTGTAAGGGAAGCCTGCATATTGACCCCGTCTTTCTTCATGTGGTAATACGCGCCGCCGCCAAATCCATTGATAGCAATAGGCGGTATGACCATGATGCCCAGTCCGAGATCGGCTTTCGCCTCTACGTACCAGTAACGGAAGTCCTTACTGCCGAACAATGCCTTTGCATCTATTTTTACTTTCCCATTCAGTACTTTCATCTTGAGGGTACCGCCGATGGCATCACCATAAACAGGATCATCCCGCATGATCACCAGTGTACCGTCTATGGTCATAGCGCTGCCCAGTTCTGCATGTATGGAGATCATGTCCAGCTGCAGCTTTTCGAATTTCCATGACTGGTAATCTCCTTTTTCTTCAAAGGCGCCAACCACAGATACTCTCGTTTCCCCACCGAACTTGCCCGACATAAGGTTCACCTTCACGCCGAAGAACAGGGATGCATTTTTCTCATTTGCAGATAATCCTATCTCGGTAATGGTCACCGGGAAGTTGCTGAACTTCGCTTCATCATTGTAACCGAAATAAGTAGCTGTGAGATATGGTGCTTTTGTTTGCAGGTGCAGGTTCGTAAACTTGATACCCTGGAAGCTGACGATCTTCTTCTTTGTACTGTCAGTATCTCCTGCGGTACCCGAGGTCGTGATCCCTATCTTACCATTCAGATTGGCTTCCGGTTCAAAATGCCCGTCAGCCAGTTTCAGCTGCACCCATGAATTGGAATCCAGATCAGCTTTTGCACCCCATACATCAAAAGACAGCTTCTTCAGTGTACCCATTTTCAGCAGGTATTCGTTATCCGCAGTAATGAGCGCAGAGTAGAAAAAGGGTGTAGAAGAAACTGGTAGCTGGATGGTACCATCAAAACCTGCTCCTGTGAGATGGTTAGCCTCCAGGTCTAAATTGAATTTATCTACCGAAAATTTCCATCCTGAGGCAGAACCTGATGGTAGTATATTCTGGCCGAAGATAGTGCCTGAAATACCGTTATTATCGATCACAAGGTTCCTTGCCCCGAAGGCCACCCGCTCCTTGATATTTTTGCCCTTGCTGAACTGCCGGGGAAGCAGTACTTCCAAGTCCTGTATATAAACGCCTCTCCACAATTCCGGCCGGCCAGCCGGCATGTACCGTTCTGCATATCCTTTCGGATAAACGATGTCCATACTGTTCCTGACATCACTACCATCATACACGGCCTTTCCCACATGGAAGCCGAAGTCTTTCAGTGAAGTGATCTCAAATGCAGGTAATGATACGCTCACAAGAATGTCATTCCAGTCCCTTACCGTAGTCTGGAAAGACGCCTGTACCACTTTAGAACTGTCTTTTACTCTTTCATCGTTTTTATCCAGTGGTGTAAGCAGCGAACGGGGGAACATGATATCCGCAGAAATACTCAGCTCTTTAAAACCGGAACAGTCCATGGTAACATAAGTCTGGTCCAGCCCCTGCCCTGTCTGCATATCCATGCCGCCCTTGAGGATAATGGCCGCACTTCCGCCATTGATATTGATAGGAATATTTCCCAGCAGCACCAGTTTGGCATCGCCAATGATACCGCCGGTATAAGAAAGTTTCAGTCCTTTGATACCAAAGAAGATCTTCTTCGGGTTCTGGGGAATTTCCAGTTTGGCATACACGGTCAGCTCCGCATAACCGGAATGGAAGATCACGCTGCTGATAGCTATTTTCACATTGGTATTGCCGATCTGCTGTGACAGCCCTATGGGCAATTCATTCAGATCGTCGGGTCCCAGTTCGCTGGTATAATGATTTGATTTATTCAGCTTTTCAAACTCCTCCTGCGCTTTCAGCTGATAGGCATTCACGCTGCTGTCTGCCGTATACAAGCTATTAAGATACGCTGTTGTGAACAGTGACTCTGTAGTGGCGGGTAATGCAGTGCCAGCCAGCAACTGATCCATCTGAGGAAAACTGCGCTGTTCAGTCATCATAATATTGTTCACCGGAAATTCTTTACCCGGACCATGCAGCCCGGAAGAATCAAGGTCTCCGGCCCATGCCTTCGTGCAGCACCAAAGCAGCATAAACAGTAAAGAGAACGGATAGTACTTATTCATAGGTAGGGATAATACGTAACGTTAAAAATTATAGTTATAGCCCAGTGTCACTGTCTGATCATTCACTGTTCCTTTCACAGGTATCCAGCGAAGCTGTTGCATAGCGCTGAGGTTTAGATTATGTTTCTTCTGCACCCTGTATCCGGCATTAGCGCGAAGGTTCAGCACTTTCCCCTGCTCAACGCCACTCGCGGCACTGGCATTGTAAGACACACTACCTCCTGCCGTCATCTTCTTTTTGAACAGACGGCTATTGAAAGCAGCCGTAGGGCCCCAGGTAAGATTATCTTCCCTGCCGATCGTATTGTAACTCAGGTTAAATGCAGCAGTCACATTGACCTGTGCAGGAATGAACATCAGTGAATACGCCACATTACTGTTATAGAAGCGGGAGCCATCACCTTTGTGCAGCACTCCTTCACGCAGGTCGGCAGCATCCTGCAAACTCAGATTCACGTTCAGGTTATGACTTTTACGTTTATCCGTTTTCAGGATGTAGTTCACATTCAGTGCTGTATTCTGTGAGATCTGGGTAAAGTTCAGTGTGTCAAGGTTCTGTATAGGGGTGGTCTGATTGATGGCATCAAACTGCGAACGCATGTTCATGTACGTCTGGAAGTTCGAATACGTGAGACTCATATTCAGCCTGTCGCCCGGATTGTAATTCATATTGACAGAGCTTACCATACGGGATGTCCGTCCTGATTTGGTATTGGCCAGGTCGTCACGCTGATAGCCTACGTTAACGCTGACATTAGCTTTGCTCTTCAGGAAAGGCTGTGAAAAATTCACAGTAATATTCTCCAGGTCATTATTGAAATAATAAGCGCCCAGGGTCTGATATCCCGGGTCTATCCGTTCATAACCCACTCCTATTGTACTTTTCATGAAGGTATAATTCATACCTGCCTTGATAGCTTTATAGAACAGTGTTGACTTATGATCATACATGAACACACTGCTCAATAGATTGCCTCCCTGTTCTTTTACGATATTGAAGTCCCTTTTATTCATCTGCACGGCGCTATTGGCATATTCCATCGTCAGCTCAAGGCCTTTCGCAGGGCGCACCATACCATTAATGCTAAAGGTCACGTTCTTTTTGGGGAAGATGTAGAGACTATCGGGTATTGTTGGATTAGAGGAAGGATCATCCTTCGCGGCAAAGATGGAAAATCCCAAACCGTACTTTTCCTTCGTGAGCGTCAGTTTTGTACCATACCCCATACGCTGGTACGTTGGCAATACATTCTTATTGGCAGTGTCATAAGCTACTGCCCGCGATAGCCGTCCATACATTGCACTTACACTCCACTCATTGGTAGGGGCCACATCCACACCGACACCCCTGAACTGCATACCGTTGAGCGTATAGGGTGAAAAGGTCATGGCCACATCTCCTATATGTCCTGTAATACCTTTGTACGTAGGATGTAAACTTAGCCGGTTAGGGGTAGTCGGATAGGTATAGTTGATACCCGCATTGGTAAGGTTAAAAGAGAATGGCAGATTTATCTGATTAAAAATGCTCATGCTCATATTTCCATTCAGATACCATGTAAAGGGTTGACGGCCCGATGTTTCACTACCGTTATGGAAAATGGTACTGGCATTCAATCCGCCCCTCACTTTTAAAGGAGCGTCCTTACTGAACATTCCCTTCAGATTGGCAAGATCTACCTGTTGCGCATGCGATAGCAATGGCAACAGCAGGATGCCCAAACAATACAATAAATATTTCATACACGTAAGGGATCTTCTTTTTTACGACTTTCAGTTTGCTGCTACTTCTTCTGTACTTTGATGTCTATGATTATATATGAGGATGTACCATTGGGTACAAACGTTTTTACTTTAATGGCTCCCATTCTGCCATCGGCAGTACGGAATAAAACAATACGCGGGCTAACTGCATTTGTAAAAGGCACCCCGCCTTCTGCACTACTATTGATACTTATGTTCTTCAGCGGCACATCGTCTGTCATCGCATCGAATTCGGCGGCGGTAAATGTCAGGCCGCATCCACAAGCTTCCAGGCTATTGATGTAACGTGTATATTTAGCCCCGGGTATGTTTCCAAACGCATAGGCGGTTGATGAATCGGGCGAGATAAACATGTTATAGCTGAAGCCCTGATTCAGCCCGAAGAACACAATATCAATATCCTTACCTGCCGTGGACAAATCATCCCCGCTCCTGAACACCTTACGGAGACTGGTTGAATAATAAGCCCCTATCGTCGATTGAGCGGCATTGATACCCAGCTTAACATCCCTGATAATACGCAGGCCTGTATTAGCTCTTACTTCTATAGTCTTTGTGACCGTCTTTGATTGTTTTCCATTCTCTGCTGTTAATGTTACATTGTAAGTACCAGGGTCTTTGAAGTGGATGCTTGTATTTGCGGCAGTGTCATCAGCTATTGTTCCTCCTGTTGCGGTCCACTTTCTGGTTAACAGATTTTGGGCTTTGCTCTCCAGTATTGCTGTTAATGGCGCTTCATCATCTTCATCATCAAATGATGGCTCCATTGTAAAATCATTTGTCAATGCAGGCTTTACCGTTATGATCTTTTCTGTTGTAAACTCCTGCCCGCCATTAGTGACCGTAAGTGTGATCTTATGTGTACCCGGTGTTGTAAAGGTTACATCAGGCGGCGATTGCACGGTAGCGCTGGCCGGCTCTCCGTTTTCAAATGTCCATTTGTAGGCTGATGCTCCGGTTGTGTTATTAGTCAGCCGGACGGTTACAGGTGAGAAATCATTGATCAGTATCTTGGCATCAAAGGCTGTATTTACAGTGCTGTCGATGTGAATGGTATGGGTCTTTATTTGCCTTTCGTCTTCATTCCATGCTTCGAGTGTGATCTTATAGTCTCCGGCCTGCCTGAATACCACTGTTCCCGGATTTTCATAGTCAGAAGAAGCAGGTTCTCCTCCTTCAAATGTCCACTTAAAGTTAGTAGCACCTATAGTGCGGTTTGTAAAACTGATATTTGCGGGTGCGGTGTATATGCTATCTTTTGCAGTGTAAATAAAATCAGTAGTAACGGTTATTCCTACTTCTTTAAAACAGGATGTCAACAATAGGCATAACCCCAATCCGTAGGTTATTCTCTTCATAGGTAGGGTCTGGTTGTCCTTAACAAACTCTAATCAGCCACAAATATATCACAATAATCCCAAAGTATATATATTTTTTATATATCAATGATTTCCAGGAATTCATATACAGCTGACTGGAGAATACGAGGCCACCACCTCATAAGGAGAAAAAAGTGAGGGAAAAGTTGTGTGGTTTCCGGGTACTGTCAATTAATGGTAAATGGATGAAAGGCCTTTTTTCACGTTACGAAAAGCTGAAACCTGGGTACTGTCTTGTTCCCAAATTAGATGCCAGAATGTGGGGCATTTTACACACCAGTATTCGTATAGTACTGCCAGAGCACGGTTTGCAGGCATTGTCATTACTGTTTTTCTATGTACATCATATGGCAGCGAAAGGAGAGCGCTATCCTTTGAAATAGCTTGCCAATAAGGCTTTAAACCATTTCATGTTTATTCCGGTTAAGCATTTCTACCTAGCCCGGCGGGAAGATATGATCAGCAAACGCTTACTCCTGGCATTTAATGGTACGAAAGTGGTATGATACTTTGCATGAGAAACGGAACAAGCGCGACTACCAACATAGCCGGGACGAGGAAGGAGACGGTAACACGGGATATCAGACGGAACAGCTCGAAGGATATTGCCGTTATTGCCGGAGTAAGCGCCATTGCAGGCTCACGTGCAATGCTAGCTCCTGCCCTGCTCTTCCCTGAAAATAAGGTATTAACGTTAATGGCCGCCGGAGAAGCCTATGTGGATAAACTGCCAGGCATAGGCGACAGGATCGAAACTTCCGGATTGATCGGAAGAAGTATCTCAGGTGCTGTAACCGGAGCGATCGTCAGTAAAAGAAGACGTCGCAGTATGTGGTTGGGCGCTTTAGTAGGCGCTGCGGCAGCTTGTGCCAGCGCTTACGTAACCTACTATGCCAGGAAGGAACTGGGGAAGATCACCGGAATGCATGATGCGATTGCCGGACTTGTGGAAGATGTGGCAATGATATGCCTGGGTAGTATACTACTTGATGACGACCGGATATAGACTATGTATAAACCTAAGGCCGTCCGCCAATGGCGAACGGCCTTCTTGTTTTATAACTCTCTTGTTAATGGCGGATGTGACACAGGCACTATCACCACCGGATATTTTTCTACGCTTACGTTGCTCATATCAAGCCCAAAGTTCACAGACTCTTTCACACTCATATACTTCAACGTAAAATAACTCTTCATCAACAGGTTCTTCCAAAACGGCATTGCGTTTTCGAACGACAGGAAAGAATCTGTCAGCAGGAATTTATAGTCTCCTATTCTATTATCCTGGTAAGATTCTTCGCATCTTTCTGAAACGTCCACCTCTTTTGTAGCCACGAGATCATTTACCACCTGCCTGAAATAATAATCGATACGCGGATTTATCCTGAAACCAAGATTGAATTCAATAAAGTAAACGTCGTTTTTTACAATGGTATCAACATGATAGCGCATCGCATAAGGCTCATCCAACACATTTACATGCACAAACCAATAGATATCAGCACGCTTAGGAGAACGGGAAAGAATAGAGTCGATCGCTGTCTTTTCTATCTTACGCGGGGTACCTGAACTGGTGAGGTACACAAGGTTAGTAGCATGTTTCGGGATGTTCATATCCATACTTAACCTTTTTATCAGTTCGATGTAGCCGTCTACAGGCAACATCTTCTTCAATGAATTAGTAATGTACCGGCCCTTTTTCCATATATACATGACCATAAAAAGCAGTATACCGATCACCAGTGTGATCCATCCGCCTTCTTTTATCTTTTGCAGATTAGCGATCAGAAAAGACGTTTCTATTGCCAGGAAAAAGCCTGTCAGCAGTACGATCCATACAAACGGAACACGTTTGGCGTGCAGGTAGAAGTTGATCAGCACTGTGCTCATTAACATGGTCAATGTTACACTGAGGCCAAAAGCTGCTTCCATACGGGTGGATTCCCTGAAGTGAAGCACCATTCCGATACATCCCAGCATCAGGAACCAGTTGATAAATGGTATGTAAAGCTGTCCTTTGATGTTACCAGGAAATAATACCCGGTGTCTTGGCCAGAGGTCCAGGCGGATCGCTTCGTTAATAAGTGTAAAACATCCGCTGATCAATGCCTGGCTGGCAATAATTGTAGCCAGTGTTGCGATGATCAGTGCAGGCAAATAGATCGCGTCCGGAACGATATGATAGAACGGACTGATAGTACCTACTTCTTCTCCTACGTGCGATAATAACCAGGCCGTTTGCCCCGCATAACTCAGGATCAGCATGACCTTGATATAGATCCAGCTAACGCGGATGTTATTCCTTCCGCAATGTCCCATGTCACTATAAAGTGCTTCAGCACCTGTCGTACACAGGAAGATACTTCCCAGCAACCAGAAGCCGTTAGGTACCTCTTTCAACATCACATAAGCGTAATAGGGGTTCAGTGCTTTAAATACAGCCGGGTTGTGGCTAACCGCCATTACTCCCAGCACACCGATGAACGTGAACCATATTGCCATTACCGGTCCGAAGATCTTTCCTATTTTCTCTGTGCCGAACTGTTGGAACAGGAAAAGCCCGATCAGGATACAAATGACAATCGGCACTGTATCTATATGTGGGTTGATCTTTTCTAAACCTTCGATCGCAGAGGCAACAGAGATCGGCGGAGTGATGATCCCGTCTGCCATCAGGAATGCACCACCTGCCATAGCAGGGAATACCAGCCATTTCCCCCAGAACCGGCGGATCAATGCATATAAAGAGAAGATACCACCTTCACCTTTATTGTCCGCCTGTAATGTGATAATGACGTACTTAAGCGTCGTCTGAAAAAACAACGTCCAGAAGATTGCAGATAAAGCGCCTAAGGCAACATCTTCTGTAATAACGCGATCATGAAAAACTGCATTGAGTGTGTAAAGCGGGGATGTCCCAATATCGCCGAAAACGATTCCCGTAGCAATGAGAATACCGGCAGCCGTTATTTGCTTATGAAATACGGCAGGTGACGAAGCATGCATGTGTTCTTAAATTAGCGGCACCAAATTACAATTATTTCCAATCTAAGATGAAATGTGCACAAATAA
Organism: Chitinophaga sp. S165; assembly: GCF_003182155.1. Lineage (GTDB taxonomy): Bacteria > Bacteroidota > Bacteroidia > Chitinophagales > Chitinophagaceae > Chitinophaga. Next base: position 261,417 of record NZ_QGTG01000005.1, on the reverse strand, counting down.
AAAGGGAGGCTACCCGTGATAGCCTCCCTTTTCTACTAACAATAGTATCTAGCGTCTTTCGTTATACACCCCGAATTCTGCGATAGCAGGAGGCGCACTGAATTCATCTATGAGGATGCGCACTTTTCCACCCCATACACTGTCAAACCGGTGGATCTTCACACGTCCTCCGCCTTCACCTTTTCCTAATGGTTTCCAGGTTCCATTCTCATTATATTCAAGACGGTATTTTTTTATTTTGTCGCCATCTTCCACAATGCTGATCATGTTAAAGCGCTGGTCCTTGTCAAAATCAATTTCATACCAGGGTTGTTTTACCGCAGCATTAGATTGCCAGCTGCTGCCAAAGCGGTCATCGTTTGCAAAATCCATGATATTCATATCATCGCTCCAGCTGGAATTGCTACGCTGGAACTTGGCGATATTTGATGAAATGATAGGCGCTTCCGCTGGTGGCAAAGCCGGCATAGCACCGGTGTTCTTCCAACGTTTGCCCACTTCTTCCAGGGCCTTCACTGCATTCGGATCGATCAACCCTTCGCGGTTAGGCGCTACATTAAGAATGAAGTTACACCATGCCTTATTCAGCGGTACCAGGATCTCATCTGTCAGTTTCACCGGATCTTTCACTGGTGTGGTCGGAAAATTCTCTTTCCAGAACCATGCGCTGTTGATAGGCAGACAGGATAAAGCAGGTAGTCTGTTAGCCTCTTTAGAGATATGTTGTCCTGCACCTTGCTCATAAGATTTGATATCGGTGTAAAACAACGCTTCTGTCGGATATTTTGCAGCATTGAGGTCCATCACCAGGCAATTAGGTTGCAAGCTCTTAATGAGGCGGTAAACCTCTTCAAACGGGATCTCATCATAAGAGATCCTGGACCAGGGTGCATCCCATCCGTCAATAATAAGAGCAGTGATCTCTCCGTAATTCGTCAGTAATTCCGTCAGCTGCGCCTTCACCATGTCAATATGCTTGCGTGTAATATCGTGCGGGCGCAGTTTATGATGGGTGTCCAGGATAGAGTAGTACAACATTACCTTCAGGCCTTTAGCGCGGAAAGCATTTGTATATTCCCTTACCACATCTTTTTTATAAGGACTGTTCATCACGTTATAGTCAGTCGTCTTTGTATCCCATATACAGAAACCACTGTGATGTTTGGTAGTGAGACAGCCGTAGCTCATATTCGCTGCCTTTGCAGTAGCGGCCCATTGGTTGCAATCAAGCTTCGTCGGATTGAAGAGCGATACCGGTGCTTCCGGATCAGGCCAGTCCTGGTTTGCGAAGGTAGGGATGTTGAAATGTATGAACATCCCAAAACGCAGATCAACAAATTGCTGTTGCAATGTAGCTAGTGGCGTACCTGCGGATTTCACCTGTGCTTTTAACAGAGCAGGTATTAATAGTTGGATGCTCAGTAAGAGGTGTAAACAGAATGTCTTCTTCATAATAACTTTTAATTCGATTTTGGATTTGAGACCCTGTGGATTTCGTGGATAATTCCTTTCTACAATGCTACTAAAATATAACAATCAGCATATGCATTCCAGCTATGATAATACAATATAACTAAATGCGAATATCCCATTAGTTGATGCTTTTTAACAATTTAACAAGAATAAGCATGAGTACGTTTTAAAATGTGGCATGGTGTTGGATTTATCCGAGGTATTAAGGGACAACAGCAAGAGTCATTTTAAAAAAACAACATTTATATGAGACATAGAGTCACATTATTAGCTTTATCACTACCTGTTCTATTATTCTCCTGCGTTAGTACGAAGAAGTTCAAGGCTTCTGAAGCTAAGTATGCAGATCTAAACAACCGTTATGCAAGTCTGCAAAGTAAACTGGAAGATTGTCAACGTAGTTTACGAGATACCGCTTCCGCATTTGAGCGTGCCAGAAGCATTAGTGAAGAAAGAGTGGAAGGTCTAAAGCAGAATAATAGTACACTATTGAACCAGTTGAAAGATCTTTCCGTAATTAGCGGTTCACAGGCGGAAAGCATCAAAAAATCATTGGATAATATAGGCGCTAAAGACGCCTACATACAGGACCTGCAATCGGCCATTGCACGTAAAGACTCACTGAACATGGCGTTAGTGATGAACCTGAAAGGCGCTATCGGTAACCTGGATGACAAAGACATTAACATCAAGGTAGAGAAAGGTGTAGTTTATATTGATATCTCTGATAAGATGCTGTTTGAAAGCGGCAGTTACGATATCACCGCCAGAGCGAAAGAAGTGCTGGGTAAAGTGGCGAAAGTATTGCTTAACCAGCCTGATATTGAGTTCATGGTGGAAGGACATACAGACACCAATCCATACAAAAAAGGCGTACTGCTGGATAACTGGGATCTTAGTGTGAAGAGAGCTACTGCAGTAACAAGGGTATTACAGAATGACTATGGTATTCCCCCTGCTCATATCACTGCAGCAGGTAGAGGTGAATATCTGCCGATTGCCAGCAATGATACACCTGAAGGCAGGGCTACGAACCGCCGTACACGTATCGTGATATTACCACAACTTGACCAGTTCTTTAAACTGCTGGAAAAGAAATAATATCATCCATTTCATTATAGCAAGGAAGGGCGTCTCTTTAATAGGGGCGCCTTTTTGTATGTTATATCATTACTGCCAGTGCCTGACGCGTTTTTGTATCAAAGAGCAGGATCCCCTCGCTGGTAGCGTCCAGCTGTTCAACAAGTACTCCTGTATTATCCCATATGGCGGATCTGCCGGCGCATTCAAATCCATCGGACTCGCCTACTGCATTGGCAAATAGAACGGTCATCTCATACTGCTCACCGATTTCCGCCAGCCTGGCAATAGCTTTATCAATCCCTCCTGTCGACTTCACCGCACTGGCAACATAGATCTCCGCACCACATTTATAGGCATCTTCCACATGTTCTGGTACAGACAATTCATAACAGATGGCCAGTGCAACATCATGTTCTTCTCCCAGCAGACTGACAGTGCTTTGTCCGCTAACGAAATACGGGTCTTCATCTGCATGCAGGTATTTCTTCGCATACACATCCCGTTCCTGGTCAGGCTGGAATAATACCATACCAATAGTGATACCCGCATCAACTTTCAGTGGCATACCCACCCCAATAGTTACTTTTTGGGTATTGCTGATGTGCTGGAAATCGTTCAGGCATCCGTCATTGACAGCGATTGCCAGTTCTTTGGCTAATGTGGGCTCATAACCTGTTATTGACAATTCCGGGAAGATGATGGTGTCTGCTCCGTGAGAAATAGCCAGATCAATGATCTTCCTGTGGTTCTCTATGTTGCTCCGGATATCTCCTTTTACCGCTTTGGCCTGCGCTACGCATAATTTCATAGTCTGCTGAGTTTTTTATGGGCGCTTACCGGTTCCCTGATAATGTAATATTATCGCTATATTTTAACAAATAAAAGGGCCATCCTGAAAAATATCAGGATGGCCTTTTATTGCACCGCCGGTGCTATAAACTAATTGTCGTTACTCAGTCTGGGCGTATTAACACTCGCTGCACGGCTATTGGTCGTAATTACCTTGCGTTGTTGCAGATCAAAGCGTTGCCCCCTTCCCAGGAAGTAGAATGGTCCGTCTGTGTTATACTCTCCCGTAGGACTTTTCTGTTTTTCGTTAATATGCGCTATATCGTAAATTGCTACATACGAATTCCCGATCACTTCAAATACATCTTTCTGCACTACAATTGCCGTACTTTCATCAATACCTATACCTAACAACTCAGGATGTGCTTTAATAACACCTACCAGGTCAAATTGCCGGTTACGGCGCAGGATGTGCTGGTCAATAGCAGTATGATGGACCAGGTCAAGTCCCTGCAGATGATCTCCTTCCAGGATGCCATTCCCTTTGGTATCACCTCTTAGCAGGAATGAGCCCTGGATAGTAGCACCGGCGGAAGTTCCTGCTATTACGCCCCCGCGGGTAAGCACTGCTTTGATCTCTTTTTCTGCGAGTGTATGCAGGTAAGCATCTGCGATCTTCCACTGGCGGCCACCAGGGAACCAGATGCCCGTCGCTTTCTTTAGAGGCGCTACAAAACTCTCTGTATTCGCAACTTTAGGATCACGTGTGTGCAATACTGTTACCTGTGCCACGCCCAGGTCCTGCAACAGCTCTTTTTCGAATGATCTTCCGGTAGCGAGCGCAGAGTCTTCACCGGCAGTAGGGATCACTACAATATTGGCATTAGGGCCACCTGCCAGCTCAATAAAGCGCGCCCATATTTCGGGGCCTACCTTACCACCGCCTACAATTATGAGTGCGCCTTTCTGAGGACCAACAACGGCATTGGCCTGTTGTGCAGAAGAGGATGTTTGTGCATTAGCGCCAGCTGTTATGAACAGAAGGCCAGCAGAAAAAATTGATATGATCAGCCGTTTCATCAGGTTGTTTATTTAAAGGGTTTTATAATTATGTTTAATATCCTGGATTGGGTTCGAGGTCTTTATCTGCCAGTAATTCATCCGCAGGGATCGGGAACACCAAACGATTGGGATCTGTTACCCCCAATACAGCTGTAGCTCTGCCAGTGCGTACAAGGTTGAACCAACGATCGCCTTCAAAAGCAAATTCCAGCCTTCTTTCATTTTCTATTGCCAGCAACAGCGCATCTTCCGTAGCAGCATTACTGGGTGCAATGCCTGCACGGTCACGGATGGCATTCAGATCATCCAATGCAGTTGTCAACTGCTTATTCTTTGTCCTCGCCTCCGCACGGATGAGGTACAGTTCTGCGATCCTTATCAGGTATGCCGGATCAGTCCCTGTAGGTGTGCGGTAAAACAACTTGCCATACCACAGATTACCGGGGGGAGCTGTTTGCGCGATCAGTGCATTCCTGTTACCACCGATCGCCGGATCGTTCAGGAGCTCTACCAGCTGGGCGTTAGGCGCCCATTCCCTTCTGCCGCCGAGGGCAGGTGGCAGCCACCAGTTGAAATGTCCGTTCTTAAAAGACACACTATAACCGATCTCAAACACCGATTCCGCCGTTGCCACTGCATTGTTGGCATAGAAAGCATTATAAGGCTTTAATAACTGATAACTTGCGGCATCGTCAATGATCTTTGTGGCATATACATCGGCAGAGTCCCATTGCTCCCGGTACAGGAAATAACGGGCCTTTAATGCCCATGCAGTTTTACGGGTCGCCTTATTCCTGTTGGTTGTCAGTGGCAGTAATTCCACCGCCTTATTCAGATCACTGAGCACTTGTCGATAAGTCTCCTCCAGACTGCTTCTTTTGATGCCTGCGTGATCGCCAGGCAGGCGTGTAGGTGTCAGTATTAACTGCACACCGCCCCAGCCACGTGCCAGATCAAAATACGATAATGCTCTCACAAAATAAGCTTCTCCGGTCAGCTGATCTTTCTTCACCTGTGTAAACAATGGATCAGATAATTTCGGAATAGCGTCGATGATATAATTCGCAGAAAGGACCGTTCTGTAGATAGCAGCCCAGGAAGAAGCGACGTTGCCATTATCCGCACTTAACTGCCTGTTGGCAATCTGCGCAGGCGCTGACTGAGAGCCCGTCCACTGAATATCTCCGCCAGACAGATAAGAAAGCGCCTGGAAGTTGGAACCATAATATGCATCAGCACCCAATAAGTTATAAAGACCATTTACCGCCGTCTCTGCACTTCCTGCACTGGTGACTGCTTCTGAGGCATCCACCTGCTGCTCCGGCTGTACATCGAGGAACTTTTTGCAGGAGCTTGTTAACAGGGAAATACCCGCTAAAAGATATATACTCAATCTCATGTTCATCATTTTAAAGTGTAAGGTTCAGGCCAAATTGTACGGTACGCGGCTGTGGTGGTGTGCCCAGGTCATAGCCCTGTACATTAGGATCGGAAGTAACATTGACTTCCGGATCAGGCCCTTTGTATTTTTTCAGCAGCCAAAGGTTCGTACCACTCAGATAAAAACGGATGTTGCTGGCATGAATACGGTTGGCCAATAGTGCAGGCACGGTATAACCCAATGTGAGGGAACTTAGTCGCAGGAAAGAACCATCTTCCAGAAAACGACTGATAGGATTCAATGCATAGTTATTACCGATGGTAGTGATCCTCGGCACATCGGTCACATCACCGGGTTTCTGCCAGCGATTAAGCTGGTTCTTGTTGATAGCCCTGCGGTCGTCCCGTGTACCACCAGATTCATGGAAGAAACGATTACTGTTATATACTTTATTGCCCCATTGGAAGTTGAAGAAAACAGCCAGGTCAAATCCTTTATAACTTACGTTATTGTTTAATCCTCCGAAGAACTTAGGCGTAGCCTGGCCTGTCATCTGCCGGTCTGCTGCGGTGATCTTACCATCCTTTGTTATGTCTTCATACACCGCATCGCCTGTTTTATTATCAACATATAACTGGCGGTACACAAAGAAGGAGTGCATCGGATAACCTTGTGCCATTCTCTCCACAGCATAAGAAGCATCAATTGGAATATTGAGCTTTTCAATCTTGTTGATGTTGCGGGAAATATTAAACCCGGTTTGCCATACAAAATTTTTACTGCGGATATTGGTAGTGTTGATACCAAGCTCAAAACCTTTGTTACTGATCTCTCCGGAATTGCTGGCAATAGTACGGAACCCGCTGCTGACAGGCAAAGGCAGGTTCAATAAAAGATCGCTGGTGTATTTATCATACCAGTTAAATTCTATGCTGATACGATCGTCGATCAGACCCAGGTCCACTCCTAAGTTCCACTGCCTTGTTGTTTCCCAACCCAGTTCGGGATTGGCTAACTGCTGCGGAATAGTACCCGGATTATCGAGGTAATTGGAACCACCGCCCCATAGTCCGCGGGAGGCGAAATTACCTATACCGTTCTGGTTACCTGTCAGCCCATAGTTGGCCCTTATCTTCAGATCACTGATAGCATCTATGGCTTTCAGAAAACGTTCTTCTTTTGCCCGCCATGCAATACCCAGTGAGGGGAAATATCCCCACTGTTTGTCTGTACCGAATTTAGAGGATGCATCTGCACGGAAATTTACTTCCGCCAGGTATTTGCCTTCATAATTATATTCTACGCGGGAAAAGAAAGATACCTGCCTGTTCTCTGCACGGTTAGAAGACGCTGTAGTAGTAGCCGCAGAGGCGATCTGTTTGAAAGCATCACTAGGAAAATTAGTGCCTTGTGCAAAGGTTTGCTGGGAAGTATTACCCTGGATAGAGTTACCCACCAGTACCCCCAGTGTATGCTTCTGCCCCGGGCTGGTGCGGTATGACAATGTTTGTTCATTTACCCATACCAGGTTCTTACTTACACTGGAGGTAGCCAATCCTTTACTGGCACTGCCCCGGTTCGTATAACTGTTCCAGTATTCATACTCATCGTAGTCATTATAGTCAAGGCTCCAGCTGGTGCGGAACTTCAGCTTACGAAAAATATCTGCTTCCGCATACAGATTACCGATATAACGTGTACTGATAGAATACATATCTGTGTATTTGATCAGCACATCCAGGTTATCAAAACCTGCCCACTTAGCGTATGTACCATCGTCATTGAATTTCGGAAGATATGTTGGTGTATGCAGGGCTGCCTGCAAGATCCCTCCCTGCGGCCCATCACCAACACGCGCATTCGTGCGGCGGGAACGGGACAAAGCGTTACTACTTCCTATGCGTACCCTGTCATTGATCTGCTGATCAAGATTAACTTTCAGACTGGCGCGTTGATAGTCGTTCGTTTTGATATTCGCCAGTTGTTTGTTATAACCGCCACTCAGGTAATATCTGGTTTTCTCGTTACCACCTGACAATGAGAGATCATAATTCTGTATAGCGCCGGTGCGGAAGATGTCATGCAGACGATCAAAAGTCGGCTGCTCTTCCGGCAAACCACGGCCGCCTTCTGATTTAGGTCTGAAGGGGCGTGTAGCAGAAGGCTTCCCATCGTTGGTCCAGGCCTCATTGATGATCGTTGCATGTTCCGGGCCTGATACCAGGTCCCACAATTTAGGCGCCCATGCTGCACCACCGTAAGTATTGAATGCCACTTTCGGGCGGCTGTTATACGTGCCACGCTTTGTGGTGATCAGCACTACACCATTGGCCGCACGTGCACCGTAGATGGCAGTAGCGGTAGCATCTTTCAGGATAGAGATGGACTCGATATCCGCAGGATTAATATCAGCCAGCGGATTATTTGCTTGTCCCTGTGTGGTCACTTTTTGCAGCGACTGATTATTGATGAATACACCATCTACTACATACAGCGGATCATTTCCGGCATTAATAGACGTTGTTCCGCGGATACGGAAAAAGATCCCATCACCGGGAACACCGGTATTCGCGCTGACCTGCACACCGGGAGCACGGCCTTGTAACTGCTGATCAAAACTTGCAACAGGCCTGTCTTTGATGCCTGCGGCTTTAATGCTGGTCACAGCGCCTACTACTGCTTTTTTACTTTGTGCACCATAGCCGACAACGATCACTTCGCTCAAAGCGCGGTTCATTGAAGATGCAATGGAAGTGTCTGGAGGAGTTACGGTTTGTGCATTGCTGATTAAAGGCCCCACCAGTATGCATAGCATGATACGGACGTGTAAATTTGTTTTCACATCGGACAATTTAGATAATGGAATACTTACCGGCAGCAGCTGCCGGCAGTTCTGGAAGATTTGCTAAAGTATTGATAGGTATCAGCCGTTTTGTGTTGGTGGGATACAAACGGGCTTTAGTCTACTAATTATGTAGACAAAAGTAATTCAAAAAATCAGTTATCAAAATATTTGGGGAAATTATTTGGGGTACTATCTTTTTACAGAGTGGTTTACTGTGTAGTGACCTCTGGTATGGATAAGACAGGAACTGGTGCTCGTGAAATCAAAATTGATTGAAAAGATCAGGCAACTTCTGTTGCCGTTCCAAGTCAAGCAGCACAGACTTATTTTTTAAACCACCTGCGAATCCTACAAGCTTGCCAGACGCTCCTACGATCCTGTGGCATGGTACAATGATAGCGATCGGATTTTTGTTTAATGCACCTCCTACTGCGCGAACAGCATTTTTATCACCGAGCATCTCAGCCAATTGTCCATAGGTTTTTGTTTCACCGAAAGAAATATCAAGTAAAGTGTCCCATACTTTTTTCTGAAATACTGTTCCTTTGCAGTCCAGGGGAAGGGTAAAAAATGTACGCTTCCGGTTAAAATAGTCGTTCAATTGAAGTTCTGCTTCAAAAAGTATTGGGTTATCAGCTTCGTGTTCAGGATAAGCCAATTTGGTCCTTTTAAAATCTTCGCCTTCCCACAACACTGCTGCCAGGCCTTTCCCTGTTGCAATCAGTCTTAGTTTCCCAACAGGAGAGTTAATATCTTTATATACTAATCGATTTACTATTGTTATCATAGGATAGGATGCTTTATGGAACTGGCAGTCAATACGAACGAAATTTTCGATCCGCTGTTGCTTCTTCATAGGTAAGGCTACCAGCCATCTACAGAAAACCAAAAGTATAACAAAGTCTGTTATATTCTGAATAATCCATATAATACATCCATGTAGGGATCACCGGCTCTCTCTCTCTGCAGTGGCAACATTACCTGGCAGGTCTGTTGCCGTGACGAGGATGCGCGTACCTTTTAATGTAGGATTAGTAAGGGTAGTTGCATATCTCCAGTAAGAAACCCTATCACCCGGCACAGCCTCTCCCTCCTCTAATTCGATACCTGTTGCAGACAGCAGTCGCACCTTCACAGATTGAACACAGACTACGTTTTTGACTGCAAGAGTGATCACATCCCCGATGGTACCGCTATACTGTTTCGTATCAATTAAGACAATCTTAGGAAACGTCGCCGCATCCTTAAAGGCGACATTATAGGCAGTTTGTCCGCCTTTTGCAGCTGCTGCATACATCAGTTTCTTTATGGGATCAGCTATCGCTTCCCTAGCATACGATAATGCGTCTTCAAATTTATCCCTTGCAACTAATTGCCGCATTGTAGGCGGTAATGTGTCAGGACCACGCTTAACACACACCACAGTTTTACCCTTTCTGACCTTAAGGGTCATCTGTTTGGCGATGGTACCGGACAGACCATTTACGAATATATTTTGTTTTACATAAGCCATACTTTCGTTTTTAAAGGTTAAAAAATAAGGTTACCATTGGTTGCCGGAATCTGTCAAAGGAGGCGCTTCTCTCCTGTTGCAGATGAAGCAACTTTGAGCAATAAAAATAAACAGTTTTGTCTTTGTTCGGATTGCAGAATACCTGGGGCGACTAGGCAATATCTACCGTGCGATCATATGCTTACAAAGGTACGAAAAAATGCTCATTAAAACATCAGAACAACACTTACTTATTCCTGACCAAACCCTTACTGTACAAGGATTATACAAGCTTTATCTTACGTTCATCTTACGTTCAAAGACGTAAGATGAACGTAAGATAAAGCTTGTATAATCCTTGCATAATTGAGATTAAATGGGCGCCATTTACAAGTTAAAATTGCGTAAAACCCGCAATGAAAAATACCGTAATTTTAAATAAAAAAACTATGGCAAGAACAAACAATCATTTATTCGACGGCCTCAAAGTAAGCCGTGGAAAAAACACCAAAGACTTCGTGTTAAAAACACGGGGCGGAAAAACATTTGTTAGCAAATGTCCTGACATGAGCAAGGTTGTTCCTTCAGCATTACAGCTTGAATACAAAAACAGGTTCATGCTTGCAGTGGAATATGCTAAAAGCATCATTAGCGATCCGGTACAGAAGGCTAATTATAAGACAAGGCCAGGCAGTACAGTATACCATTCCGCAATTAAAGACTACCTGGAGAGCCTATAATTCCAGGTACAGGTAATAGCTTATTCGCATTAAAAGGTTACCCTCAAAAACGCACTAAAGCGTCATACCAGTAACCGCTACTCCACCGGGCTTGTAGTAACGGCAAGCTGAATATATTTCGAATTGATATACCATTGGACCTTCGTCGTGTCTGAGAATGTAGAGATCAACCTTCCATTGGCATCAAATCCCCGTATCGTCATCTCGTAGGCACCTTTTCCTCTTGCCGTCACATGATTCCATGACACGCCTTTATCAGATGAATAATAACAGTTGGAAACATCTAAATTGGGGCGGTTCACAAAATAGGCATCTACTGTTATATAAAGCGTTCCTTTTGCATTCATGTGTACTCTCCTAATTACTGGCACGCTCACATCTCCCGGCAAAGGTAACTTCGTAACAGTACCTCCAAAATTTGCACTGTGGTAGAGGCCTCCTGAGGTAGCAACATATATATCGCGATCCTCACCGGATGTAAAATCCCTTAAACTCTCCATGCTATCTTTCTGAAACACTATCTTCCATGTTTTCGTCATTTGATCGTAATACAAGATAGCACCGGAATACATTTGAACAAATATATGCCCGGCATTATCAACCACAACCTTTTCAATTGAATTGTCATCATAACCTGGAATTAACAGCGTTTCAAATGTAGTCCCCTTGTTCCTGCTATAGACTATATAACATGATCTTTCGCCGTCTTTGTTGTCGGCAGTAAGACCAACATACAGTACACCATTTTTATCCGTGCACAACGTGTTAAACGCCCTTACGCTCAGTGGCACATTATACTTAATATCGGACACTGTGGTATAATCTTTCTCCAACCGGAGCAAGCCATCTGTGTTTGTGCCCCAATAAGAAGCACGCAGGTATAACTCGCCGTCCTTACCACCTGCCATTTGCTCCAGAGAGGTTCCATATTGTTTATGCTCATAATAATTTTTCTGCATTAACAGTATATCTCCGCCTATCTTTTCAACTTTATATGATGCAACCCATCCGAACATACTGACATGGAACAGACTATCAGGCGTAGCTTTTACATCATAGTATCCTATGTCGGTCTCTTTTACAATATCCTTATATCCTATCCAATAGGGCACAGGACGTGGTGGTGACGGTGACTCCGGGGTTTCATTCTTTTTACATGCGTTAATGGCTGCAAGAAAGATCAGCAGCACTAAAAGTTTACGATAATACTTATGCTTCATAGTGATATAGGAATATAAAAATGCATGCGAAGGTAATTATTTCCTATAATGATGATGCATATACTATCCATAACCAACTGCGCCCTTTCATCCCGGAAGGTGAAAGAGCGCAGTTAAAAGCCTCTTTTTTACATGCTGAAATTCGGGAAGTCGGTAAAGCCTTTCTCTCCATTCCTCGTATAATATGCAGAGCGATCAGCCACAGTTAGTTGCCAATCGTTCTTAAAACGGGCCACCAGATCCGGATTCCCTATAAACGGCCTGCCGAAGGCTATCAGATCTACCCAGCCGGTAGCTAATGCTACCTGTGCGGACTCTTTGTTAAAGCTGCCACACCAGATGATAGCGCCTTTAAAGATGTCCCGTGTTTTCCTTACGAATTCGTCCGGCAGATGGCGCTCATTGAATTCGGTGACCTCCTGCATGTTTCCTTTCGGCATTAATTCGTAAAGCAGATGGATATAAGCGATACCCCGCCGGTTTAACTCATCGCACAGGTGGAAAAAGGTTTCTTCTCCAAGCGGGTCATCGGGCATACTGTTGTAATGCCCGAACGGAGAAAGCCTTACTCCTACGCTTCCGGCGCCTAACTCCGCTATTGCTGCATCTACAACCGCTAATAGAAAACGGGTGCGGTTCTCAAATGTCTGACCGCCATATTGATCATCACGTGTATTGAGCGTTGCGTTCATGAACTGCTCAAACAGATATCCATTTGCACTGTGGATCTCCACGCCATCGAAGCCGGCCTTTCTAACATTGCTAAACGCAGTTTTAAAATCGTTTATTAAAGCAGGCAGTTCGTCTGTTTCGAGCTGTCTTGGTTTGCTGGCACGTACGAATGTCAGCTTGCCTTCGGCATCATGCGCAAACACGTCTGACCCGATTGCCTGTTCATCAGTAGCGCCCCATGGTGCTTGTCCTTCAGGCATCATGGAAGTATGTGACATTCGTCCTACATGCCAGATCTGCATGAAGATCTTACCGTTATTGCGATGCACTTCATTTGTTACCAGTTGCCATCCTGCTATCTGGGCATCTGTATAAATGCCAGGTGTCCATAGATATCCTTTGCCATGCGGCGCTATATCCGTTGCTTCAGAGATCATTAACCCTGCGCTTGCACGCTGACCATAATATTTCGCCATCAGGGCGTTCGGCACATCACCGGCCGAGGTACGTGTTCTTGTCATTGGCGCCATTACCACCCGATTCTCTAATTGATGAGATCCCAGTCTGTTTGATTCGAATAAAGTCATCTTTTTTTAAGCAAAGTACCGACACACTCACCTCATTTGCAATAACTTACGACAATGTAAGTGTACTGAAATCAAGGTTCGTATTGTTCATTTTCAATTACTTGCTGAATTGGGAAGGCCGACTTATGACGCAAGAATGACAGTCATTCTGAGCGTTTTCTGCGTTAATTTTGTGGTTAAATAAACCAGGTAAAAATTGGCATATAACAGAACACAGCGATCAGCATGGGTATCCAATCCGGATGCATGCGCAGTTGAAACAGCGCTTGCTACCATTGGTGGGAAATGGAAACTCAGGATCTATGATCTCCTGAGAAGAGAACAATCTGTAAGGTATAATGCTCTTAACGCCGAACTGGGAGATATATCAGAAAAAACATTAACTGCCCAGCTGCGCGAAATGGAACAGGACGGGATTATCAACCGTATTGTTTTTCCAGAGGTACCTCCACGGGTTGAATACCAGTTAACGCCCCTGGGAAAATCATTGCAAAGCGTTTTTGACGCATTATTGAACTGGGGAAGAGAGTTCGCAGAGAGTAAGACCCCTATAGCTTAAAAGCCTGCTGATGCATAAGGAAATGGATCATTCGTTATTCAGATAACAAAACAGGAAAGCAAAAGCTTCCCCGTTTTGTTATAAGCTTCAGATACTTTAAAATGATTTCATCACATACCCGAAAACCCCATGTGTTTCATTAGACGGGCCGGCTGTATAAAAGAGTTGTTTAGCATTAGTAGACGGTACATTGTTTTCGAGCGCCCACAGGCCGTCAATAACAATAGGCGTACCACCTCTGGTCAACGTACCTAGTAATTTTCCATCCTGATCGAACACATTAATTTTCCCGTCCCCAAAATTGCCTATAATGATGGTGTTATCAACTTCCCAGAAACCATCTGCAGCAGCAACAATTCCCCATGGTGAATTCAATGATCCCTGTGAAGTAAATCTCTTCACAAAGGAACCATCCGGGTTGAATATATTCACATATCCGTTACCCGCTCCTGCTTCATCATCTTCCTTACCAGTTTCCTGCTTGGCATATGTTACATACAACTGGTCTCCAATACTTCTGATATTAAACGGAGCAAAACCGGCAGGCATAGTAGCATCTGCAAAAGGTTTGGTATTGACTAAATTAAAATCTTTATCAAACACGTCGATCGTGCCTGCATAGAAGTTAGCCGCATACAGGAAATAATCTGCACCATCTTTCGCTAAAGCGAGTCCTTTATATACTGCATTGGCCGCTGAGCGATCTGCTACAATGGGAGCTACTGTTCCCGAAGCCCATGCTGCAATAGTACCATCTTCCGTATCAAAAATGAATTTAGCAGGCACACCACCTACCTTGAAATCTGTCGTATTGTTATACACAATACCGGTAGCTTTACCTCCTGACGGACTGCCCGGAGATGCAATGGCAACTGCAGGCAATAGTGTGGAACCGCTATTATCATATATCGTACTGAAGCCTGATCCCGCATTGGCTATCCAAAAGGCCCCTGTAGGAGTAAAGGCAATACCCCAGGCGTTTACAAGTTTCGGATCGACATTGGTAGAGCTATATGGGCCTCCGTCAACATCTGTAACCAAGCCGACCTGGGTGTAATTTTTATTACCTGATGGGGGTGGATTGGGATCACCATCACCATCACTTTTACCACAACTGATATTTAGTAATAGGAGTATGGCTAAGATGCCAGCTAAAGATCTGCCGGCAACCTTTCTTATGGCGGATTCAATGGTTGATGGCTTTATCCCGGCCCCTTTCTCAAATAACGGTATCATTTTCCTCAATTTTAACAGTGAATGGATAAACGCTCACATGAATATGTTCCTCACTACAGGATTCATTCAGAATTGTTTTGTTTACACTTCTACTATTATTAGGGCAGGAAAGAAAACTTATTTATATAGGTAGTCTTATTAGTAGATACGTGCGTTTAGCCGGAAAGTTGCCTTGTAGTCAAAGTATATTTTCCACTTCTGCCTTTGCTGCATGTTATTTTGGCACTGGTAAACCAATCTCTTTCTAAAACACTACAGATCAATCCATTTTAGAATATTCTTTTAACATGCAGATTTTTTTTCCGGGGTACCCAACCTTTCACTATTCGTTCACCGTTCATCTTTATAAAATAACTTCTCTATGAAAAAACTTATTGGCATTATGGCCCTTGTGGGCGCCATTGTTCTTGTACAAAGCTCGTGCAGCAAGGAGGCAATGGACCAGAAACTTAAGAACAACGGCCTGGCATTAGACCACGATTCACTTCCTACGGATAGTCTTCCTCATGACAGTATCCCATACCCTCCATATGATTCAGTACATCTGCCTCCCGATTCATTTCCTCATCTGCCACATGACACTTTCCCGCATCTACCGCATGATTCATTCCCATACCCACCACACGATACTTTCCCGCATACACCTTACCCACCGCATGATACTTTCCCACAACCACCCTATCCACCGTATGATACCACATTCCCTCCGAATCCGCCGTATCCTCCTTACGATACCGCGCATCCTCCGTATCCACCATACGATACAGTTGGCGTACATAAAAAGTCCCGGAGGCGATTGTAACTAATCAGGCTACGTAGCGTTACAGTTGCTAAAGGCCACTGGTTTACTGTAACAGGCAGGCTATATAAACGCTTTTACCGGAGATGCCCATAAGGGGGGCTATCCGGTAAAAGGCGTTAAATTGCGGCGCTATTAGAGCGGTAAGAGATCAGAATAACTTATTGTATACTCATCGGAAACTTCATTTGGAAGATACTCAGGAATTGATCAGACTGTGCGTAGCTAACAACCGGTTAGGACAGGAGAAACTTTATAAGAAGTTTTATCCTCAGTTATACCTTTTGTGCCGTAAATTCTTTCCTGAACAGGCAGATGCATTGGAAGTACTGAATGATGGTATGCTGAAAGTTTTCAGGAACATAACATTATTTAAAGACGATAAGGGACAATTCTTCAACTGGGTTTATACAATAGTCCGCAATACCGCCCTGGACAGACTTAAAGGAGCAAAATGGTCAGAACATGTAGTCGTTGATGATATTGAGATATCTAATAGCGACAATCCGCTTGCCGCTATGGAATCGGGCGATATTTATAAATTGCTGGATATACTACCACCTGCCACCAGGGCGATATGTATTCTATTTTACCTCGAAGGATTTTCTATTAATGAAATATGTGCGAAGCTGCAATTAAGTACGGGCACTGTGAAATGGCATTTGAGTGAGACAAGGAACAAATTAAAGCCGGTATTACTAAAGTATTATTCTTAAAATGACGGAACAGCAATCGGACCATACAAATTTCAACAAAGAGGAATTACCAATTCCTATACCACCTGTGGATCAGGCGTGGCAGTCCATGCAGCAAAAGCTGGACATGGAATTGCCTGTGGTAGAAAATTTGCCGTCCCGCCCTGCTATGCGTCACATTTGGATAAAGACCTTAGTGATCACAATTTCAGCGGTTACTGCCATTACGGCCTTGTGGTTATATAGCCATAAGCATCTCAAAAACGCGCCGTCATCTGAAAATATTGTTGATGATACCAGCTTAATTATTACATCTCAAAACACACCTTCTCATAGACTGTCTAACACAGTACTTCAGCAATCTGCACCTTCAGCAATAAACAACATATCAGATGAACGATCTGATACGGTTCATAACAACCAACTATGGATATCCTCTTCCTCATCCAGATCATTACCATCATCATCGCCGTCAGCGGAATTATCTGTGCCACCACGGCAATCTGTGAACAATAAACAATATCCTTCCAGGAAAAATACTGGTCACCCTTCCACAGACCTGCAAACAACACACCAACAGGAGACACGATCAAAAGCGTCTGACAAACGATATTCGATGGAGAAAGCGGATGCACTGGCAACTGCCGCTCAACAGATAACAACGCAGCAACCATTACCATCACCTGCATCTGATCAGGAGCATCCTGTTGAAAAGACAGCTGTTGAAGCACAACAAAGAACAACCAGCCAACAGTTGCCGGCGGAACATAACACTTACACATCCGATCATTCTACAGGTGGGACGACAGCACATCATCCATTGCAGTTAACCCTGATAAAAACACCGTTTGCGAAATATAATACCAGCCTTCAGCATAAAGCAGCCCCGCTGGTACTTCGTCAGTTCAGTAGCAGAGACCGAGAGAAAAAATGGGCTTTATATATTCAACTAAATATACCTGTCCCACTATATAGAGACAGTATTTACTTTGTGGGACCGAATGGCAAAGATCAGTTCTATCGTAACCTTGTCCCTGCATTAAGAGTTGAAAGAAAATTATGGGAGGGCGCATTGTCATTAGACATACTGCCTGCCGTCAGTTCCGATCTCAAATCCAGCATACCTGCAAAAGATTCAGGCACCACATGGTTCCCGTTTGATACTTCCAGCGCAGTTCTAAAACAATATGGATGGGGATTAGCTTTGCAATATCAATTCCTTATTCACAACAAATGGCAGATCGGCGCAGGTGTACAAACATCCTTCCTGCAAAAAACTGTTGTGTATCGGGCTACCAGCGATACTTTCGGGCATACAACATCTGGTATTTATCCGGCCCTGCCGGCAGAAAAACAAGACCTCTCAAAAGTGCGGATCAATGCTATGGCTGAATTAAACTATGTTGCCGGCAGATGGCAATTAGGCCTTCGCACGCTCGTACCAATTACACGAGTAAGCAAAACCAGGGATATCTCCGCAAGACCGTTGAATATGGAATTTATAATCAGGAGAAGATTGTGGGCGAAGTAAGCGCTATTAATTCTCTAACATGTGTGCCAGAATAGGCGCACATTTTTCTTTACAGGGTGCATAGAAATGTCCATGTTTCCAGGTAGCAGACTTAGGCGACTGTCCCCACCAGAACTCAGCCAGCGCCAATGGCTGCATCTCATGTAAAAAGGCATATTGCAGTAATTTAGGCGCTGCACATTCTCCCGCTCCCGCCGGAGGATTCTTATAATCCGCCTCTTCAAATATGTCTATCAGGCTCTTCGACCGGCCCGCCCGGTTCAGAAAATGATACTGTTCAAATATTCTTCGTTGTAAGCCCATAGAATGCGTTTTACGCAGCTCTCTGAGCGCATGTACCCTATCATCTGATCCATGTGCTTCCAGGGCACTTATTTCGGCGTTAATACGGGTTAACTCTCTCATTCCATCATTTACAAATCCACCTTCCACCAGGCCATCAAACACAGGCGGAACAAATTTAGCATGATGGTTCCCTCCTGCCAGCTTGCCCGAAAACGCCGCCAGGTATCCCAGCTCAAGTGCTTTTGTTCTCACTACGAGTACACCGAACATCTTTCCGATCACTGCACCTGCCGCTCCGGCAGACAGGCCGAAATTATGCTCCCATTGGTCTTGTTCTTTCAAATGAGCCTGTAGCTGGCTGACTGCCAGCAGGCAGAGCGGATGAGGTTCGTTATCCTGCGAAATGGAAAACACCTCCGGCACCTCGTGCAAGGACGCGGATCCGTCGAAAGGACTGAAGATCAGGTTTAGCTCTTTTGTTGGCGGTGTCATTTGAAGGGCGCAAAGTTAAGGAGATTTGAGAGAAAGGGGAAGAATTGGAAAGACTACGTTACCAATATTTTTATTGGCAGAAAAGTTGCCAATAAAAATATTGGTATATATTTGGTGAAATATTTTCATCAATGAGTTGGTTATCACCCAATACCATTACCGGAGATGCAGCTACCGGTAATAGACTTTTCAGGAGAGAAATGATCAATGGAGAGTTTTGGAAGGAAATAGAAAAAGGTAACCACATTCTTTTTGTGGCCCCCAGGAGGGTTGGCAAAACTTCTATAATGATGGACCTTGCCGAAAATTGCTCTGATCAATATTCCTGTATATACCAAAATATTGAGGGAGTCAGATCCCGAAATGAATTCTATCAGCGCTTGTTTACACTTATTATACAGTGTCTGGGAAAGAGCCGTGCTCAATCTGTTAAATCTTTTGTACAAACGTGTTTAAAAAGATACGCCATAGAAGAGATTACGGCGTCCGGTCTCAAATTTAAAACCAAAGAATTAGACTACGAACAGGAATTACGAAATCTTATTCTCTCTCTGGAAGCAACAAAAGTGCATACTATCATATTCCTGGATGAGTTTTCAGAGGTCATCAGTAAAATGAGCAGATCGGGTCAAAAAGAAGATGCAATTGCCATATTACATACGTTAAGAGAGATCAGGAGTTACAAAGAATTTAAGAATTTCTCCATAGTCTATGCAGGATCTGTTGGATTAGAATTTGTAATCAGGAATATTGCCAGGCCAAAGCTCATCAACGACCTCCATCCAATACAAACGGGTGCACTCACTATTGAAGAGGCGCAACAGTTTATTCATCAGTTGACAAAAGGCGCTACTATAAAATTGTCGCGGCAGTGTGTACAACATCTGATAAATGTGATAGAGCATACTTTACCTTATTATATTCAGTTGATGTTGGAAGAGATTGACCATATAGCCAAACTTCGGAATAAACCCGAAATATCTGAAACGGATATTGACAATGCATTCGAAAGCGTGCTTAAGAAGAATAAAAATTTTGAAGATTGGCACGACCGTCTCAAAGACTACCAGTCCACTCACTTTGGATTTATTAATGAAATATTAAAACATGCAGCGCATAAAGAACAAATAACAATACAAGAGATTTACAACATAGCCTGCCATGAAACATATAAGAAGCAGGATGACTATATGGATTTTATAGATCAGCTAACCAACGACGGATATTTAATCGAGTCCCCTAAACATATTTATAAGTTTATTTCTCCCTTCCTGAAGAGATTCTGGCTGGGAAAATACCCCGTGTATTATGAACAATTCAATTTATCAACGCCCTCTATTTTATCAATCCGCTAACGCTGATGACGAAGCTATCAAAGCGAACTTCCTAATCCGCCTGGCTGAATACGACATTATTATCCAGGATATCCTGAGAAATCCCATGAAGGGATCCGTTCAGCATTACCTACTGATTGGACGCCGGGGTAGCGGAAAGTCTACCCTTCTGAAACGGCTGCAGGTTGAAATAGCGTCCAATCCTCTTCTTAAGGGCAAATATATACCCATCAATCTTGCAGAAGAGCAAGCGAATATTTATAAGTTATATGATCTTTTAGAAGAGATCATTCGCGAACTGGCGCAACACGGAATATCCAAAAAAGAACCGGTATTCAATGACGATATTCACGTTTATTCCAGACAATTATTCGACCACATACACCTACTGGTTACCAAATCCGGGAAGAAAATTGTTCTGCTGCTTGATAATGTAGATCGCATTTTCGAAAATATAGGAGAGGATGCAAGTCTATTGAGAGAATATCTTCTTAACCATGATGATATCAGGATCATTGGCGGCAGTACGAGAATGACTGAACATTTCTGGAAATATAACCAACCATTCTATCAGTTTTTCAGGGTACTGGAGCTAAAAGCATTAACCGCCGAAGAAGTAAGGACCTTATTACTTAGCTGGAGCGAAAAGCAGAATATTCCACAACTTAGATCCTTTATCGAAACCCGCCCCGGACAACTAGAGGCGATCCGGTTGTTAACAGACGGATTACCAAGAACACTACAATTCTTTGTAAATATCCTATTAACAAATACACAGGATACTGGTTACGAATATCTGCGCCATGTAATGGATAGCGTTACACCACTATACCAGGAAAGACTAAATACACTACCCTCCTCACAAAAAAAAATCGTACTGCAAATGGCTTTTATCTGGGAAGCTACTGGCACCGGGAAGCTCGCTGAAGCAACGAAAATGAATAACAATGTGATCTCAGCACAGTTGAAACAACTAAGTGAAAAAGGAATTGTTGAAAAGGTAGAAACAGGAACTAAAAACCATTTATATAGGCTGGCAGAACGGTTCTTTAATCTCTGGCTCATATTTACACAAGGAAGTCCGGCAGATAAAAGAAGAGCAAAATATCTAACCATTTTCCTTGAAAATTTCTATAATGCAGAACAAATACAGCTATTGGCAAAAGAACACCTTGATGCATTGGATAAAGGTGCAATCCCTCCCAGTAAAGCAGTTTTGCTTACCAAAGCATTTGTTCAATCCAACTGTATCAAATCAACGCTCCGCGAACAGCTAATTACGAAAACTTTGCAATTAACAGATATCGATGACGATATTAAAAAACACCTTCCCCCGACACTAGAACATATCATGGACAGCATTCTTTCCCTGGTTGAAAATGGTAAATTCATGGAAGCGCTCCAGCTAGCCGCTGAAATTGAATATGAAGGTGGGATACGTGAATTCATACAAGGTTATATATACCTTATAGAAGGGAACTCAGAAGAAGGAGAAAAAGTACTGCTGGCTAGTATTAAAAATGGTTTCCCATCCCATCATATGCTTGCATCTCTACACTTAAGGCATAATAATGTGACTGCAGCAGAAAAAATGTTCCTCGAAGCTTTGAGTCAAGATAGTAACATCCAAATTCCAGAGCAGGAATCTGCATACAGCGAGGATGATAAATATACATTATTATTAAAAGCACATTTTGTAGAGGAAATTGAAAGGAACAGTGAACTGGCTAAAAGCATTGCTACCATTTACGCCGCTAACTCAGAATTTGAGGAAGCTGAATTTTTTCTCCGACTGGGCATAAAAAAAGGAGTAAAGAGTGCCGCACACGACCTGGCACTCATTCTCTATCAACAAAATATTAATAAACAGGAAGCGTTACAATTAGTAGCCGAAAACTATGAAGACTACAAAGATGATATTGATTTCCAAACCGTATCAATTATTGTAAATGCATGGTGTGGTAATCTTCAACACCTCCATCGTGAAGTCTATGACTTCGTAAAAGCTTATCCCAACGATTCCTGGGCAATACTGGAGCGGCTATTATGTCATGGCCAATCCAATCTTGTTTATCAGATATTTCATTCTTCCGAAACAGCAGATGCATTGCGTGAACGATACTTACCTATTTACTATGCATGCCTTCTGTTAACTCAAAACAAAGAAAACATTCATCTAAGGATCCCTCCTGAAATAGCATCAACTGTTAATGAAATTATTCAGGAAGTAACACTCTCCATAGAATATTATAAAGAGAACTAATGATAAAGCTGAACAAAGACGGGGTAATATCGCCTAATACAGCTTTATCACCTGGCCCGTATTCGCCCCGAACACAGCTTTCCGAAAGCCATATTCCAGCTCCTGCATAGTTACCGGAATATCTCCAGGAAAGAAAGGAAAATACTGCGGAGAGCTCTCTATGACCGTGGGACTTATAGCATTGATCCGCACGCCATTTTCCAGTTCAATAGCCGCCGCTCTTACGAATGCCTCCACGGCACCATTAGCAGCAGATGCATTGGCAAAGTTCAACTGCGGCTCATACGTCAAAGCTCCGGCTATTAACGAAAAAGAACCTTTAGGATTAATATAATGCTGCCCTATCAGTACCAGATTAATCTGTCCCATCATTTTTCCGTCGACACCTTTTCTGAATTCTTTGTCAGTCATTTTTTTCCAGGGCCCTACATAGGTCGGGCCTGCAGTTGAGATAAGGGCATCAAAAGCACCTACCCGCTGATACATGTTCTCAATGGATGCTGTAGAAGTGATATCCACCTGTACATCGCATCCCTTAGTCGCAGCTGTAACCACGTCATGTTCCTTTCTGAATACGTTTGTCAGATGTTTTCCCATAGTGCCAGAGGCGCCAACAATGATAATTTTCATTTGTATAAATTTTGATAGCTTATTTATACAAAAGTAAATGCAGCAGTAGCTGGTACGATAGGACAATGATACAGTTGCGTGGGACTTATTTAAAATTATGTCTGAATACTTCAGGAGAGTAGCCTGTATGTTTCTTAAAGAACCTGATAAAATAGGACACGTCTTCATACCCTAACAGATCCGCTATATCCTTTATCTGATTAGGTGTTGCCAGCAGGTATCTTTTTACTTCAAGGATTATATGCTCATTGATCAGATCTGAGGCTGTTTTGCCAACAATTGATTTGGTGATATCGTTCAGCTGATATGGAGAGAGGTTCATCAGGCCGGCGTAATGTACTACCTGCTTATGTATAGTTATATGCTTATCCAGCAATTCCAAAAATTCCTCAAAGCGCTCCTGCGTATAAGAATTTGTAGCTATATCCTCCGTTTTAATATTATTGCTTTGTCTGACAAACCCGATACATAAAACATCCAGGTATGCCTTAATAACGTCCTGATATCCTTCTTCCCTGTCAGTCAACTCCTGAAACATCAGGCCGAGCGTTGTATTTATCTGACTAAACCTGGTTGCATCAAGTTCATAGTAATTCCTGTTACTGGCCTTTCTCAGCCGCTGACCTGATAACTTTTCTTTAGGATGATAAAATCCGTTATTAAACTCAACAAGGTAACCTGTACAACCTTTCTTCAATTCAAGCTGATGTACCTGACCGGGGCGCAAAAAGAAAACCGAATTATCAGCAACCTTATAGTTTGTAAAATCTATTTCATGAGATCCATTTCCTTTCTGCACAACAAGTAAAAAAAAGAAATCATGCCTGTGAAGGTCTTGTACCAGGCTATTATCACCAATAATATCCTGTAGGCGGCGTATCGTAAACCGCTCGGAAGAGGATGCCCCCTGATGAGCTGCTGTGATCTGCCTTATTGGAATCTTTTTCATGTTCACGCTGTGTTGTCCGGCTAAAGTACGCATAATGCATAAAAAAAAGGGCACAAGGCCCCAACAGCTCCTTATTGCGATCCTATCACTTGTTTCCCTTAAACATCCTTAGATCGCACTGTAGCGTGAACATAAAATACCTTCCCAACAATCTGTTCTGACTTTCAGTCACAGTGTTGCCCGATATGGACTGCGATAATCTGGACGTTTCATCCAGTACATTAAACCCCTGCAAACGGCAGGTAAGCTTCCT
Source organism: Chitinophaga sp. S165 (assembly GCF_003182155.1). Classification (GTDB taxonomy): domain Bacteria; phylum Bacteroidota; class Bacteroidia; order Chitinophagales; family Chitinophagaceae; genus Chitinophaga. The sequence goes on along the minus strand of NZ_QGTG01000005.1, from coordinate 237,047 downwards.
TTTAAAGAGTGTCTTCTCCAATGTAGCATTTATCAACAGCGGATTAGCGGTTAACGCGCCGTTGAAACCACTGTTCAGCTGTTTAGTAAGATCAGCGCCCAGGCTGAATGTTTTCAGAAAATATACCTTTCCGTTCATGTTAAAGTTCCATGTACTGATATTCGTGATATTATTCTCCTGGAGCACGTATACGTTCCGGTTGTAGGTATAGGCAACCCCTCCTGTCAGTTCCAAAGATTCCCTCAACATATTACCTCTTAAAGACTGCGACAAGACCAGATTCTGCCCTGTTTTACGAACATTATCCATATACAGGATATTATTATTGTAGCTACTGTTCCCGTCCAGGAAAAGGTTGTACTTGCCGTTAGCGAGGCGGTAAGACCATCCGTAGATAAACCGAAAATTATAATCGCCATCTGTATTCAAGAAACGGGTTTCCTGTTTAACGGTATTAAAGCTATCCTTAACAAGCGATACATTCGTCACTACCTTATCCTGAGTAAAGTTGCCGGAGAGGTGAATGAACAAGGTATTTGTCCCTGCATTACGGTAATTGAAGTACACCGAATTTGTAAATGCAGGACGCAGGTCCGGATTACCTATGATGGGGAACTGTGCATTCGTAAGGTCAGCTACCGGCTGTAATTGCTGGTAGGTCGGGAAAAGTACATTGCCCGCATAAGAAATGCTCATCATCGCCTGTTTCGTCAGTTTGTACTGGATGCGCATAACTGGCACTAACTTATTACTTGTAACGACAGCCCTGTTTGCACCTCCTGCCATACTGCTGGTCAGACTGGCAGGCTGTAATCGCATACCGAAGTTATAATCCCACTTCTTTGTAGCCCTACGAAAGTTCAGCTCCACCTGTTGTTGTACCATCGTGTAGATATACTGATTGCTGAGCGAGTCTATAACATTGACCTTACCATCGGGATTGACCCAGCGGGTTTCCTGACCATTATCTGTACGACTGTAATTGACCGAATAACGCAGTTCAAGACTGTTTGTTGAATCCAGCGGCTCAACATAAGACAGTTGGCCATTGGAGGTAAAGTTGGTATTCTTTTTATCCAGCAGCTGATGCAACAGGGAGTCCTTTACAAGGATATTGTCGGCATTATAATAACGCAGGCTGTCAACACCATCCTGTAGATTATCGTTCTTTGTATTATTAACATAAAGGCCAAGAGAGACTGTCCTCCCCAAACCCTTAAAACGGTGGGATGCGAACAATCCCGCCAGGAACACGGGCGAAGTACTTGTATTCAGACTGGAGGTGATCTGGTCCTTACGTTGCAAACCCGTTTGTATCGCCCGGGTGATATTGCTGTTATAAGAATTGTTGCGGCTATAGTTCAGGTTGAAATTAAGCATGTCCCCTGGCTTCGGTTTGTATTCCGTCCCGATATTGATATTAAGATTATCATTACGGGCGTTGCTGTTGCTGGTATTCTCACTATTCAGCGTACCGTCTGTAGTGACTGTTTTCACAGTACTGAGAGACTCCTGTTCACTTGTTGTGCGTCCGCCGACAAGACCAACATTCACAGAGAATTCTTTGGAGTAGTTTCCGCGGTAGTTGATATTACCGGTGGAGGTGACAGTGTTCCCTACCTGTGCCGTGATATTGTTGGTATTACCATTAATAGACAACTGTTGTTTCTCACTGAAATAATTTGCCAGTAAAGCACCATTATAACGGCCATCATTACCTATACCGCCGAGGAACTGGGTTTGATAGACCCTGTCAAGATCTGCTTTTGTCTGGATGTTAAGCACCTTTTCCGGCTCTCCCACCTTTCGCCCTGTAGCACGCGCCAGATCACCATAATCGTCTATGAGCTGTATCTTATCGATGAGATCTGCCGGTAAGAGGCGTGTCAGTGTTTTAATATCTGTGATCATGAAGTCTTTACCATTGATCCTCACTTTGGTGATCCGTTGCCCCATGGTCTGTACATTGCCTTCCATGTCCACCTGCATGCCCGGCAGACGTTTCAGCAGATCCTCCGCTACTGCATTCTCCCGGAGGCGGTACTGGTCTGCACGGTACTCGATCGTGTCTTCCTTTATGACTACTGCCGGCAGTTGCCCTTTCACAACCACTTCTTTCAGGGTGCTTGTTTTTATAGACAGTCTTATTAAAGGCAGGTCTATCTGGGTACCGGCTTCCTTATAGGAGAATTCCCGGTACCAGGTTTCGAACCCGAGCAGCGTGACGCGGAGTGTAAAAACCGGTTGGGGTACATTCCGGAAAGTGAACCTGCCGCTTTCATCGCTGAAGGTATGCAGCGTATCCCTCCCGGTGATCAGCCATATATTTGCGCGTATCATTTCCTGACCAGTTGTGTCCTTCACAGTGCCTGATACGCTATAGCCAGTCTGTGCCAGCACTGTATGCAGACAACAAAGGAAACAGATGAGCAGGAAGATCCTCTTCATATAAAAAAATGAAATTCATTCAGACCTGTAGAATTTTGAGGGATACGTTTGGTTACGGGCTAACTGGTTAACTGGGCTAAGCGGCTAATAACAAATTATCATGATTCCGGGTCTCCTGTAAGTGGCAAAAGTATCCGACAGCGATAAGCTGTTTTGTTTAAACAATTTAGGCATTTTTAGGGAGACGGCCAGTAAAAAAATACCACTACTGCACCATGATTGCGGTATGGGGATAAAACCGGTAAAAAGCTCCGCAGGGAGCTTTTACACAGCTTCAAGCGTTTGCTCTCTTTCCATCATTTTGCGCATGTTCATAACGGCATAACGCACCCTTCCCAGTGCGGTATTAATACCTACATTCACGGTCTGTGCGATCTCTTTAAAAGAGAGATCGGCGTAATACCGTAAGATCAATGCTTCGCGCTGTGCTTCCGGCAGGCGATCTATTAACACATGTACGGAAGCATGGGTTTCACGCGTAATGATGTTGTCTTCGTGACTGTTCACGTGGTTGTAATTATTGTTCGCTAAGTCATCCCTGTAGATGAGGGCAAAAGCAGCTGTCTTCTTACGAAAATGACTGATGCAGCAATTATGGGCTATCCGGACAGCCCATGCAATAAAGCGGCTGTTATCCAGGTAATGCCCTTCGTTAAAGGCATTGATGATCTTAATAAACACATCCTGGAATATATCTTCCGCCAGGCATCTGTCTTTTACCAACAGCATGATCGTCGTAAAGATCCTGTTCTTATGGCGATGCACTAGTACCGTAAAGGCACGGTCATTGCCGGATCTGTACATTTTTATAAGTTCTTCATCTGTCAGGTCACAATATCTGTTCATATCATTATGTTTTAAAAATACCGGGCAAAAAAGAAGTTTTAAAAACCGGCCGCCCTGGATAAAGCAGCCATCTTACATGTGGTTTTGATGGAGATGGTCATTAGTAAACTAGTTTTTAAAGCCAAGGAGTGCTTTCACCTCAGCATAATTGCTCCAGTTGATGCTTCTGCCACGTGCAGCGACATTACCCGGAACTACTACATATCTTATCTGGAACCTCTTGTTACCGTTAGCTGTTTGAGTACTTACATTGTAGTTGCTGAACAATAGTAAGCCGCCCTCAGTTATTACTTCCCTGATGTACAGATCACCCTCTGCATAAGGAATAGATGTAATATTCGGCTGATCGGCAGTAAACAGGTTCAAATATATTTTTACAAAACCGGTGCTCAGTAATTCAGCGTCTATCTCTGGTACGTCCACGCCCCATACATATTCACCGGCAGCTGTATCCACTTCAAATTGTGTATCTATCCAATCTGAGTAAGTAATAGTTGTTGATCCCGGATCACCTTTATCCCCTTTGTCTCCCTTATCTCCTTTATCACCCTTCTGGCCAGTTTCACCAGCCGGACCTGCTGCACCATCCTTTCCGCAGGATGTGATACCGATCATCAATGAAAACATACATGCGACAAAGAAGTAGCTGGAAATTCGTTTCATAAGTAAATTGTTTGTTAGTGTTTAATGAAGATGTTTTTGTGAAAAATTATAGTTCTGTCATTCCATCCTTTCGGTTAAAAATTGTTTCTCGGGCAGAGGTCTCCATAACGGTTACCAAGCAGAAAACCGATGAGTATTTCATGTGTGCCTTTGCTGACCACATTCAGCGATGACATGGTGTAATCATAGGAATAACCAATATTCACCGTCGAGCTGATATTCACACCCAGCATGGCAGCAAAACCATCCTTGATGCGATATGAGCCGCCAAACCAGAAGCGGTCCCTGTACAGGAATTTGGCATTCACATCAAAACTTACAGGTGCTGCAGTCACGAGTCTTACCATGACGGATGGTAACACGCTGACATCATCATTCATCCATAACCTGTAACCTCCCGAGAAAAAAAGGTGCGGCACCAGCTTTCCCCTGTATAGAGAATCACCCACTACTTTACCATTATCATAGGCTACTTCCTGGGGAACGATATTCTGGGCAGCCGCACCTATATAGAAGTCTGCACCATACAGTAACAAACCGGCGTTCACTTCCGGGCGCCATTTGTTCAACAGTGAACTTGAGGCCACCACGGGATCGCCGGGCTGCTGGAATTGCAGTTTAGCGGCATCTACCGATACGGATTGCATGCCTATGGAGATACCACCACTCACATTCAGCCGCGATGACAACGGAATGTGATGCGCATACGTAGCACTGATCGAGAACCTGTTCAATGGGCCGGTTTTATCGTTCAGAACAGTCAACCCCATTCCCGCGTGAGAAGGCGGTGTGGTATACTCCTGCCAGTAAGCCCTGCCCCTGGGATTCTCACCCGGAGGCGTCAGACCTGTTACACTGGCTACAGGGTAATCACTTTTACGAAGAGGACCGTGAACGGTCAGATAAGTCGTAACCGGTGCGCCATTCAGCCCTGTCCACTGGTGCCGGTGACTTGCCTTTACATCCCAGTAATTTTCAATACCAGCCACTGCGGGATTGATAATGAACGGGTTCAGGATGTACTGCGTATAATGCGGCTGTTGCTGTGCATATATGCCCTGCGATAAGACTGTCAGCAGCAGCAGCAACAATGGTTTTCTTTTCATAAGCTTTTATTTTTAAAGTGGTGTGCGGATAGCTTACCTGCCGCTGATGATCCTGAATTCCGTTCTGCGGTTACGCGCACGGCCTTCCGGATTGTCAGATCCATCAGTATTTGTATTCGGTGCTATCGGACGTGTTGCTGCATATCCTTTAGATTGCAGACGTTCAGATGCTATTCCCTTGCTTACGAGGTAGTCCACGCAACTCTTCGCTCTGTCTTCAGATAATTTTTCATTCAGTTTATTCGAACCCTTGCTGTCCGTATGCGCGCTCAGTTCGATCACGATAGCCGGATACTTTTGTAGCATAGCTACCAACCTGTCAAGCGATGGGAAAGATGCAGGTTGCAGATAAGACATGTTGAAATCGTAGTAAATATTCTCCAGTACGATAGGACCATCTGTTGTTGGTGGTTCCAGTGCAATGATCTGTGGTTCTGGTTTTGGCGCAGGTGGCGGAGGAGGAGGAGGTGGTACTACTTTCTGCAATGAGAAAAGTTCCAGACAACAAGCTGCAGCGCGGTCAGACGACAACCATACATTCTCCAGGATATTTTCCTTACTCCCCTTACTGATGAAATACATGTCATCTTTTACGGAGTTTACCGGATAACCGAAATTAACGGGCTCACTCCAGGCGCCTGCGGAGTCTTTTGCGTAGAAGAAATCAAAACCACCCATACCTACTCTTCCATCTGTAGAAAATATCAGCAGCCTGGAAGCAGCATGCACATAAGGCGCTTCTTCATTCCAGGCAGTATTGATCACCGGACCGAGATTCTTTGTAAAGAAAGGCGTTCCTTCTCCGTTCAATTCTGCTTCCCAGAGGTCAAATCCTCCAACGCCTCCAGGTCTGTCACTGGCGTAGATCAGACGTTTACCATCGGGTGTTACGAACGGCTGTTGTGAACTGTAACCCGGTACATTCAATATAGTATCCAGCAATACAGGTTCGCCCCAGGTATCGCCGCTCTTTTTACTACTATAGATGGCAGCGCTCTTTTTACCCTGCTTCACTGTCCAGCGTGTCATAAAAAGGATATTGCCATCCGGACTTAATGCTATTACGCCCTGATCAACATCTTTTGGTTGTGCAATAGCGAGACGGCTTACTGTATCCGGCTGTCCGGAGGCGTAATTAGCGCTGTACAGGCGGTTCACAAATGCATGTCCTTTAGCGCCCTTCTCAGGTCTTGTAGAAGTAAATACCAGCACACTGTCTTTAAACCATACAGGCGCATAGTTGGCCCCTACAGGATTGATCACTTCAGGAGCCTTTTCCACTTTATACAGATTGAGATCAGGCTTCGCCATCTCTGTAATGATGAAGCGAAGGTTTTGTAATTCGCGTTGCGCAGTTTCACGGTAAGTGTCCTGCATTGTATATGATTCGAGGAAATAGGTAAAAGCTTTCTCTGCCAGTTCATGCCGGCCTAATGCACGTAATGCTACCGCATAATGATAAGGAGCCAGTGGGAAAGCCGCTTTATCGAACTCCATCGCTTCTGCATACCAGGGCACTGCCTTGCTATAGTCGTGCAGCAAACGGTAGCTCTCCGCCAGTTTATAGATAGCCTGTTGTTCTGTACTTACTGTTGCTAATGATTTCTTGGCTGATGGCTGCGTGTTATATGGCCTGTATGCAGCGTTGCTTACGATCGTTCTGGAACCTGCCAGGTATTTTTCATAATACGGTGCAGCAGAACTATACTCTGCATTTTTATAGTAATAATCAGCAGACCTCAGGTAATTATAGGCAACCTGTGCTTTGCTTATTGTTACCGCCGAAAACAGTACTGCTGTAAGAAATATATGTTTCATGTTTTTCTTTTGATACATTTGATGGATGAGGGTTCATATTAGAGGCGCGGACAAACAAACTCCACTTCCTGTGACCTGAAAAGTTTTCTGCCGATGAAGGTGAGCGACAACTCAAAGCTGTTAGAACCTCTTGCCATCTTGCTCAGTTCTGATGTATTAATATCATAGCTCACACCAAGCGTAAAGCTCTTGTAGGTAAAACCGGCGTGTGTGGAAACTGCATCCTTGAACCTGTAGTTGAAACCCAGCAATACATCCGTCATAGGGTTTACGAATAATTGTCCGTAAGCACCAGCCATCTTCTCTTCTGCATTACCTTGTCTCAGATACAGGATGTTAGGCGTTACGCTGATCGTTTCTGTAACAGCCAGTTTCACCCCTGCATGTCCTGTAAATCGCATCGGAAAACGGGCATCGCCGTTCTTACTGAACTGGTCGGTCGGACGTGTAAGATGTGACACAGAGAAACCACCGAAGATGTTATATTTCTTTCCCGGTTCTGCATCATAGTACAGGGCACCGGCACCGGCGTCAAATGAAGTAGACGATGTTCTGCTGAAAGCATCCCCACTTGGCGTACCTGGATTATAACCGGTAATGGGGTTCCATTGATCGCCAAAGGTTAACTTGGAAGCATCGAACTTACGCTGTATCATGCCGAACTGTAATCCGAATACCAGCCTGTGATAGCCTTCATCGCCGAAACGGACACCGGTGTAAGAAGCGCTTCCGTAGGCAGTGGTATAATTGTAACCACCATCGCCTGCTTTCTGGTTCAGTACACTGACACCGAAGTTGAATTGTTTGTTAGTGGTAAAATCAGCCGCCACACCATACGTTGTGAACGGATCACTGATGTTTCCCCATTGATTACGATAGATGGCAGAAATACGATATTGGCCATCAAATGCGCCGGTTAACGCCGGGTTAAGCCAGGACGGATACACATAATACTGGGAAAAATGCGGATCTGTCTGCGCTGTTGCTGTATTCCCTGTAAAGATCAGAAAGGGCAATACCAGGATGATAGATAGTATATTTCTCATTTTGGTCGATATTTTAGAGGTTGTTATTGTAAAATGACTACATACCCACTTAGCGGTGCGAATCCATTCTTTAGTTTTATGATATAGTAATAGGTAGCCTGTGGTAATGAGCGGCCCTGATAAGTACCATCCCACGGTGTACGATAGCCTTCAGAATAGTACACGCGCTGTCCGTAACGGTTGAACACTTCCACTGTGCAATCTGCATAGTCAGACAGGTTAGTCAGTTCCCACCTATCATTCATCTGATCGCCGTTCGGAGAGAATGCGTTCGGCACTTTTACGGGTTTGAAGACTTTCACTGACAGTTCATCCGTTGCTATACAGCTGCCTTCTCCGATCGCAGTCAGTGTATATACCTGGTCTTCCATTGCCTGTAACGTTGGGCGCAGCGCCGTAGGATCAGATAATCCATCGGGTGGCGTCCAGCGGAATTTCAATACAGTAGAATCGTTGGCAGTTGCATTGAAAGTGACTAAGCTGGCCTGTGTCACGATGAAAGATTGCCCTGCATCGATAACCGGCTGAAGATATACCACTACATTGCTGGTGAATGGTACAGATACACAACCGGCTCCATTAGCTACCACCAGTTGTACAGGATAATCACCTGGCTGACTGTAACGCTTCACCGGATGCTGTTCTGTAGATCCACTGCCATCACCGAAGGTCCATGCCCACGATACGATGTTGTTATCTGCATCTACACTTCTGTCAGTAAAGACATTGTCCGCACCCTGGCACAGCGTATCGGGAGATACAGTGAAATCTGCCAGCGGCTGTGCGAAGAAGGCATCGAGTAGTTTTTCCTTACTTGATGTACAACCATACACAGAGGTAGTTGTCAGTGAAACAGTGTAAGCACCAGCTGCGCTATAACTATATGCAGGAGAAGCGACCGTTGATACGCCTCCATCACCAAATGCCCACTGGTAAGTAAGTCCGGCGTTGTCAGGAACGGTGGACATGTCAGTGAACCTGGCAATACCTTCCGGCATACAAATACTTCCAGGTAATGCAAAGTCTGTAACAGGTATAGCATGCACCGCTACTGTTCTGGTGGCAGTGTCACTGATACAGCCGTTGTTACTTACTGTTACCAGTTTTACTTTATAAGTATTCCATACAGTGAAAGTCTTGTCAAAAGGAACATTGTCTGTCCGGTTTTCATTAGTGCCGTCTCCGAAGGACCATTTCCAGGTGGCAATAGTACCTGCTGTAATGGTGGACTGATCTGCAAAGTTCACCGCTTCGCCAAGACAAATATTCTCATTGGCGGTGAAAGCAGGTTGTGGCTTCGGATTCACGGTAATAGTAGCAGATACGGAATCGATACATCCTTTCTGAGTAGTAAACACATACCACACAGTATGTGTGCCTGCACCTGCTGTCAGCGGATTAAAAATACCGGCAGCCGATACGCCTGGACCTTTGTAGGTACCTGTACCAGGCACGCCATTCGTTACACTGCCTTTCGCTACAGATATGATGCTCTTATCGTTCACACATACTGCCGGTAACGCTGCTGTAAATGTGAGACGTGGCTTCAGATTGAAATTGGCAGACACCGTAGTGTCCTTAGAACAACCCTGGGCAGTGGTAACAGTATATTTGATATTATAAGCACCGAAGGTGGTATAGTTGTGCTGTGGATTAGCTATTGTAGCAGTATTCGGATTTTGCGGTGTAGCACCTGCATCACCAAAGTTCCATGCATAAGTGCTGATCGCCTGTCCATCCGGCACAGTGGTTGTACTGGTAAACTGTACAAGCCCGTCTACCTCCAGACAATTATTTGGATATGTGAAACCTAATATTGGTTTCGCATTGACCTGTATCTGCTTCTTCACAGTATCACTCACACACAGCTCACTTATTTTTACAACATGTGCAACAGTATATGTACCGAACCTGGAATAATGCGCAGTCTGTGTTGTTGATTTATCCAGCGAAGCTGTAGTATCATTCCCAAAGTTCCAGTACCAGTTCTTCATCGGAGCTGTACCACCATAAGTGGACTGGTCTGTCAGGCTAACACTTCCGCCTTCACAAAGCGCAGCAGGTGCTGTAGTAAAATCAGCTACCGGTTTTGCCACTACAGTTATCGGAATGATAGTATCTGCCAGACATCCCTCTTTAGAGATCACACTCAGCTGGATATTCTGCACACCTACCGCGAACTTACGTCTCACCAATGCACCACTGTCCTGTATCGCTCCCGGGAAGGTCCACTTCCAACGGTCAATATTATATCCGCTTCCGCTACTGTCGCCTTTAAAATAAACAGTATCCATTGTACACCCGGTGAAATCAGTTTTAAAAGAGGCTGTTGGCTTACGTTTAACATCTACATAGATCTTTACTTCTTCTTTATGATCACATTTTTCAATACTTGGATGTGTATTGGTGATCGGTATTTCATACTTGCCGATCGTACTAAAAAGATAAGTGCCTGGTAAAGTATATTTATAATACGGTACGCCGTTCACCAGTTCCTCTCCGGTAGGTAAAGGATTGGTAAGAGATACATCAGCATTAGGCGTTATCATATTTCCTAGCTTGCTGATATTCCATTGCATTTCTGTTGGCTTGTATGCCAACAGTACTGACAATTCCACCGGAGTTTGTGTACACGTAAAATCATTCTTATAAGATGATGTATCCTGTTCATTGTGAATAACACCAATGACGTTCAGGTTATTGATGAGGGTACCGGCGTTATAACCATAGCTTTCCACCGAGCCTAAACCATAAGTAACGGCGGTAAACGCAGAGTCACTTTGTACGATAGCCTGCGCCTGATTGGAATTCCATCTTTTTATAACAATGGCATAACCGGGTTTATTCGGATGATCTATCAACGAAGACCACGCGTTACTCTGCCCATCGATCATAAGGGATCTGGTCCCCTCTTTAGGAATGATCAGGGTAAGATAATTCACGCGGATACTCTCTCTGTTATTTCTGTAGAAACCGATCCTTTTAATGGATTGCTCTACAGGACTGAGATAAACCATTTCAGGGTCGCCATCACCACCTGTATTGGGACAAGCGCCGGTAGATGCCATATATTGAGCGATCAGGATAGGCTTATCTGATTCTATATAATCCGGTGTATTACTTTCAAATTCGTAGAAAGAATTATTCTGCAAACCGGTTAGCTGCAGACCGTTGCGTTTTACAATAGTAGTAGGATCTTTCACTACAACCTTATACGGATTGGTCATGAAACTGGCCGGATTATTATCAGTCGAAGTAGGCGCTGTGAGGTAACGCTTGCCCCATGCCTGCGATGGAAAGACTTGCTGGATATTATTATCGCCACTGGACCCAAAATTGCCCTGGCAGGCGATAGCCGTACGGCTGCTTCCTGAGAACACTGCCACCGGGAAACAGGTATCATTCGCGTTAGCGATCGATCTTACTGTAGTACCTGTCATTTCACGGCCTGCACTACCACCCAGGGAAGCACCCACCACCTGGTAGATCTCACCTCTGTTCAGTGTAACCGTGAAAGGAACACCTGCAGGTTTACCATTACGGGTCAATACAGATGGGGTGATCTCTACAACAGTATTGTTATCTTTTGCTACAACGAACATCCAGGAGAAGCAGTCGAAATCATAATCCTGCTGGCTGTTCAATGAAACATAATAGTAGCCCCATGTTTCTTCCGGCATCAGCATCGTAGCACCGGAAGAGGCGGAACCATAGATGTGCGCATACGCTACAATGGGTACATCACTTACGATATGAATTCCTTTTTTTGTAAAGAGGCCCTCTCCTCCTGTACCACCGAATGTGGGCGGTACTGAATACAATCTTGCATCGAAGGTACCTGTCTTGGGGATCGGGTCCGTAGCTATAACAGTATTGGCAGGAATACTGAATGTTCTTGTCCAGGTAGTGCCATCTAATGTTACGGTTACATTTGCGGGTTCTTCGGCACTCAGGTACAATACCATTTCCTGCGAGTTACCTCTATTGGGCTCCATAAACTGGTGATGGCCGTATCCCACCCAGAAGCTTTTACCTCTGTTGGATAAATTCTGACCATAGGTTTGCAAACAAGTCAACAGAATGAGCAGTGTAGCTATCAGACTGCCGATCGACCTCCTGCTGCCAGTGCCCCCGCCGGAAGGCGGGGTGCAATAGCGAGCAAAGATTTGTCTGGATAATAATAATGTCCATTTCTCCATAAAACCATTTTTAATACTACCTGAGAAGGTTGAGTGTACCCTTTCTTTCTATCGAGGTACCATCAACCAGTTTCAGTTTACAGATGTAGATGTATACTCCGGAAGGCTGGGCCTTGCCTTTGTAGCTGCCATCCCATCCTATATTCTGCGTATTGGATTCGAATATCTTCTCACCCCACTGGTTGAACACCATGAAATGAAGCTCTCTCACTACCGCGCCGTATACCTGCCATACATCGTTCAATCCATCACCGTTCGGTGAAAATCCTGAAGGGATAAATACACCGTCTGGCAGTGTTTTACCGGTAGCTGGCTGGGACACTTTCTCTTCACAACCTGTTGCTTTCACCAGCAGTGTTACTGACTGCTGCGGTTTAAGACCGCTTACTATATGCTCAAGTGCTTCTGAACCTGCAGAAGGCGTGATCCAGGTGGTGCCGTTGTCAAGAGATACCAGGTATCCTGTAGCACCAGCTATTTCATTCCAGGTGAAACGGATCAGGTCCACTCCTATTGAATCTACACGGAGTACAGGGGTAACCAGCTGTGGTAATACCAGTAATACTGCTGGTGTACGTGCCAGACCTGCACAACCACCTTTCGTTGTTTCTACGTAGTATACTGCAGGGCTAACCGCGTCTTTTATTTCGAGTGTAGTACCTGCTTTGATCAATGCACCGCCTGTCGCGGCGTTGTACCAGTTGTAGTCAGCAGCAGGGTCAGGGTTCTGTACAGTGAATGTGGCATCAGTATGTGCACAGATCTTCAGTGTATCCGAATTAAGCGTAGCGGCAGTCGGTTCGTTCACTTCAACTGTCTTCACTGTATCGCCCACACAACCGTCTTTCGTAATTACATGTAATGTTTCAGTATAGCTACCGGCAGCTTCGTATTCCTTCGTCACACTGCGGGTATTTGCTGTAGTACCATCGCCGAACGTCCATTCCCATTTGCTGATGGCTGCATTGTTCTCAGTAACAGCCGTTCCGTTGAATACTGCTATGTCGCTGATACATCCGTTGTAACTGATAGAGAAGTCTACTACCGGCGCAGCAATTACTTTCACACTGAGATAAGTAGTGATACTGTTATCACAGCTGGCGATATCAGGGTTAGTCACCTTAACCGGGATCTGATAAGTACCAGGAGCAGTGAATGTATATTCAGTAGCGATTTCGTACTTGTAGTAAGTCTGACCATCAATGACCAGCGTATCTACCGGAACAGGATTATTAGTTGACACATCTGCAGCAGGCGTCAGATTAGCTACCTGGCTCAGTTGCCATGTCAGCGTAGCTGGTACCATTGGCAGCAGGGCTGTGAGACGGAACGGTGTTTTAGCACAGGTGTAAGTATTCTTATTACCTGTTGCGTTGTTTACGTTTGTCAATGCAGGCTGCACGTTCAGGTTCCTTATATGCATGCCCACATTATGTGCATAGCTTACATCAGTTCCGAAACCATAAGCTATAGCAGTGAATGCAGAATCACTCTTGATCGTACTCAGCCCGTCCGCGCCATTCCAGCGTTTCACTATTACTACATAGTCAGGCCTGTTCGGATGATTATAAGAGTAGCTGAACGTATTAGTACCATCAATCAGCAGGGAATTCAGACCTTGCTTATGGATAACAAGTGTCACCAGGTTATAAGTTACAGCAGCTTCATTGTTACGATAGAAGGTTGCTTTCTTTACTGCCTGTTCTGTTGGTGTGAGGTAGACCATATCCACATCTCCACCACCCGGATTAGCACAGGAACCGTCATTTGTGAAGTATTGCGCTACAGTGACCGGCTTATCAGCTAGGATGTAGTCGGCTGTTTTACTTTCAAACTCGTAGTAACTATTATTGATCAGGGTATTGAGCGGTAATTGTGTATTATTTCTTTTCACCACTGTTGCAGGGTCTTTAACCAGCACGCGATAGATGTTCGTCATCAGGCGTATCGGATCGGCCATACCGGAAGATGGCGCTGTCATGAAGGTCTTACCCCATGACTGTACCGGCTGGTTCTGCTGCACCACATTATCACCATCATTACCGAATCCGCCACCGGAACCACCACAACCGAATGAAGTGTAACTATTTCCGGAGAATACGGCTACAGGGTAACATTTACCATTCGCGTTCTGTACTGCGCGTACTATACTACCGGAAAGGTCATTGCCTTCAGTCTGATCTTTCATTGCGCCTAATACCTGGTACACTTCACCTCTGTTCAGTGTTACGGTAAATGGCTGACCTGCTGCATGTCCACCATTGGTTGCCTGTGATGGCGTGATCTCTACTGCGGTGCTGTCATTGTCGGCGATAATATAGAACCAGGAGAAGGAATTTGCGTCAGCAACCTGGCGGGCTGTCATCGGACGGTATTCATATCCGTATGTACCTACCGGCATCAACAGTGTAGCAGCGGCTGTGCCCCAGCTGTACTGATGTGCATATGCTGCTATCGGTGCGTCACTTTCAATGCTGATACCGAAAGGAGACAGACCTTCGCCGGTCAGACGGGCATCACTTAAACCAGATTTAGGTATCATGTCGGTAGTCAGCGCTGTATTGGCAGGCACCAGGTAGTCTTTGCCCCATGCTGTACCATTCACCTTCACTACAACATGCGCGTCGGTCTGTCCGGCTACGAGATAAAGCGCCAGGTTCTGATCATTGTCTGTCATGAAAGATCTGTCATGACCATAAGCTACCCAGAAACGGGTGCCGATATTAGAAGTATCTGCACCGGCAGGACCGTCCTGTTCGAATATCAGGTTGCCTCTTAAACCGGTGAATTTGTCGAGATATTGTAAGGCTGTATCTGCAATGATATTGTTCGCTACATCTACCGTACTGCTGTCATTGATGATCCAGTTATTGGCAGCATTTGTTCTGCCCAGGCGGATGTTCTTTTCCCTGTCCATATAGCCTAGCCAGGAGTCTACATAGAACTGTTCCAGGTTGAATTTATAAGCACCACTGCCGGTTACGTCAATATCTGTATAGAAGTACATGTATGGCGTACCCGCAGCCAGGTTTGGAGGCACCACACCGGAGTAACGTTTCAGGGTAATGCCTGTAGGTACTGCCGTGTTAGGGTCCCAGGTGATCTTCGCTACAGTATCAGAACCATAGAGGAACTGCTGCGTAATACCCGGAGCCGGTACCGCAGGAATAGCCTGCAATACAGTTGGCTGTGCCGTAGGCAGGAATTCATAAGCACCCATGTCAGGCACACCTGCTGTTAAAGTAACAGGTCTTGGGTTCCTATTAATATCATGATCATTTCCGGTTACCTGTACACCACGACCATGAATAGCCCATACATCAGGATTGGTCAGTGCTGGTTCCAGCGTGTTGGTGTTAGCGAAAGCTGGCTTATGAACAATTGAACTGATATCAAGATCAGAAGCGTTGATCCAGTCAGCCAGGTTATCATAATCGTCACCTGTACCGCTTCTTGAGATCAGTACTGTACCTGTTGTATAGTAAGTATTGTAATCGCTGTTGATAAAGTCGCTGAATACAAATTCTGCAGCCACACCACCACCTTCATTTGTAAAGATGTTGTTACGCAATTTCACATTACCTTCTGTAGGGTCTGTATGAGAGAAATATCCGGCCACATTTGTACCTACAGCTGTGGACGCATTGTATACGGAGTTATTGTAGTAGTTGATATTATTACCCTGGTTGCTGTACAGGCCATAGGCTACTGCTCCTGACGTATTCACGCTGATCACGTTGTTCACAGTGGTATTGTAGTCAGATGCATTGTTTGACAATCCCCAGATCATACCAGTATTACCTGTTACTGCCAGTATCTTGTTGGCTTCAACCAAACCAGTAGCCGCAGCTGAAGCTTTACAATCTTCGAGAGAGATACCCCAGGCCGAACCACTTGTATTGCTAATGGTAACGGTATTGTTGGTAACCCTGTAGGCAGTATCACCATGTGTAATTAGAATACCATAAGCGGCAGTAGCCAATGGATCTTTAATTTCAACGGTATTCTTTGTTACAGCCGGACGGGTAACGTTCGCAATATTGATACCACTGGTATATGCACCGCTCACGTTATTGCTGTCAATCACCAGGCCACGCACCTGCTCTACATCTGAAGGCCCGGAGAAGTGGATACCACTTGCACCGTTTCTGATCTTGTTGCCGATAATGGCGATGTTACCACCTCTGAAGTCTTCAGCAAACACACCCACCGCATCGGTATTGTCTATTGTAACTGCAGGAACATTGATCGTGTTGGTCAGTAAGCTGTCTTTGGCAGCGTTACCTGCAAATACGACTGCACGTCCGTTTGTTGCATCGCTGGCAGTGATGGTGATATTCTTATAAGTAATATAGCTCGCGCTATCAAGTTTCAGTACATAATTATCAGTAGCAGTACCGGCAAAAGTCAGGATAACTGAAGCAGGGTTACCGTTCTGACTACGGAAGGTTACACGGCTGGTATCTGACGCACCAGGGATCTTATGCATGTATACCTGTTCTGTATAAGTACCTGGTACCACATCAAAGATCACTTCACCGGCAATACCACATTCCATAGCGGCTACTGCGGCTTTAAAGGAAACAAAATTCCTGCTGCCCGAACCCGCAGGGTTAATAGTGTACAGACCTTTCACCAGCGGCTGGTTCATATTCACAGATGCCACTACAGACCAGGCTGTGTCGGTATTGCTACATACCAGCTGGCAACGGAAGTAATTGTTGGCGCCCAGTTCAGTTTTCAGTGCAGGAATGTAAGCAGTATCACTGATATTCACCCACGGACCTGTTGCTGAATAAGAACCCTGCCATTGGTAGGTCAGTTTACCAGCTGTCGTATTATCTATCAGGTCAAGTGAGATCATAGTACCCATACAGATACCTGTAGATGGATCTACAACTGCTTTACCTGCATTAATAGGCGTCTGGCAAAGCGGCATGCTTATTTCGTAGGCACCCACATCCGGAGTGGTCGCACTTCTTGGTTTACCAAGTATATCGATGGCCACACCTTCAGGTGTACCTGTGTTATCCATCTTATAGAACAATGGCGACAGGTTACCTCCCGCGAGGTCTGTATAGATAGGATCAAAATCTGTAGCTGATGTATCCTGTCCGGTAGCAGTTTTCCATTCAGCCAGTGTTCTGCGGTCTCCATTGAAATCGCCGATGTAGTTATCAGTACCGCCGGCTTTAACGAAGTAGTTATTATTCTGGTGGGTCACAGTTCCACCGGAGATAGAGATTCCATATTTCAATCCTGTTCCTGTACTGGTGACTGTGATATTGTTGTTGGTGAATTTAATATTGTCGCTGAAGTTAATATAGGCGCCTGAAGTTCCTGTCCAGGTAACACTACCACCCTCACGGTCTATAGATACAGTATTGTGTGTTACTACGATATTGTCTGACCAGTTCACATAGATACCATTGCGGGTACCTGTGCTGTTCAGGTTATACACGATGTTGTTCACTACTGTATCCGGCTTGGTATCGCTTACGGCGACGTTGTCAATTGCGATACCATAGTAGGTATAATCGTCGGCCTGTGGTTTACCATCGGATATTTTGTTACGGGCGATCTTAAGCGCATCAGCACGTCCGCCGATAGAAATACCATATACGGTCCAATCGCCATCCTGACGGGTTGGACGATCTACTATATTCTCTGCTATCAGGGCATTGCTGCTGTATCTCACTTTGATACCGGCGGCGTAGTAATCCACTACCTTGTTCTTAGCGATCACATTATTTTTGATAGCACTATTGGTGATACCTGTCAGGGAAATACCGTAGTAACCACCTGAAATTTTATTGTTGGTGAATGTATTACTGTCACACCAGTTGTTACCACCTGTGTTATCAACATCCTGATCAGAAGAACTAACTACGATACCATTGTAGGAAGCGCTGGTAGCATCTAATGACACCAGGATCTCACATCTTGTAATGGTGTTGCTGTCTGCATGATTGAACAACTGTACGCCATAACCATAATCACCCGTACCGGTAGCATCAATTTTAAGGCTATCAAATGTGATATGATCCGCTTTACGCAGTTTGATCACCGCTCTTTCTGTTGCGTTATCACCACTATAGTGAATGGTATTACCATTACCTCTGAAAGTGATCGTATTGATCGCGGATGTACCTGGAATGGAATCCAGTATGAGCTGCTCTTCATAAGTACTACGGCCTGCAACTACATCGAATATCACCGGACCAGCAATACCGCACATCATTGCGTCTTTGGCGGCATTAAAGCTCACAAAGTTTGTAGCACTTGGAAGCGCGTTCTTGTCGATAGTATAGGTATTACCTGGCAATGCGTTGTTCACTGTCAGTAATACCGGAGCCGAGTAGCTTGTATTGACACCGCAGGTTAGTGCCGCCCTGTAGTAGAGCGTAGCCGTCGCCACGATTGTCGTATCGGCATAGTCGCCTGCTGCTCCGAGATCTGTATAAGGACCGGTAGCAGTAGTAGAATATTGCCATTGGTAGGTCTGCGATAAACCAAGCGTATTGCCTGTCAGGCTTAATATCACCTCATTACCGGCACACACTATCGGCTTGCTCACCTGCGCCGTACCACCAGTAGGCGGTGTTACGCACGGAGGCGGCGTAAATTCATATGCTCCCAGATCGGGCGCACTTGTATTACGTACAGCATTGTTGATATCAATACCCACATTTACTACAGCACCTCTGTCATTCAGTGTGGCGCTTGTGGCAGAGTAGTTACCGCCAGCTATAGCCTGGTAGAAAGGGTTTGTTGCAAAAGAACCTGCATCCTGTTGGCTGGATGTTTGCCATTCTGCCAGTGTTGGCTGGTTCTTTTCATAGAAACCTGTAAACTTATTTGCAGCCAGCGGACTGATAAAAATATCATTCTTATCAGAGATCACATCACTGGTAGGATAGGCACTATTGAAGTAGATACCATATTGCGAGATATTCGACGTCGCTGTCAGCGTAATGATGTTATTAATAAACTCTACGCCTGCAGCAGAAGATGTTTGCATATAACCCGCTATCCTTGAAGAAGCAGTATTGGTAGTAGAAGTACCATCCATAGAGATGGTATTATGATAGATCCTCACATTGCTGGACCCGTTATTGTAAATACCATAACGGATACCATTACCATTCAGACCGTAGACCAGGTTGTTGATCAGTTCATTTTCCAGGCTCGATATCGCGTCCACATTTTCTAACAGGATACCATAGAAAGAACCGGTATTTGTCAGGGCACCACCATAAGGATTACTGATGCGGTTACCGTCCAGTATCACTTTCGTATTCAGGTCTGTGAGGCTGATGGCGGTAAAAGCAGCTACGTTCGCTCTCGTCGGCCTGTTGAAAGTATTATTCTTTATCACAGCGTTAAACGCTCCATGTAAGTACACACCTCTTGAATAAAACTCCGTGATGTTGTTATTGAGTACCTTATTCCGCTGGTTCGCCACTGAAGCGTTACCTACCAGCGTAATGCCGTAGTAACCGCCTGTGATGGTATTATAGCTGAACGTATTGTCATCACAACTGGCAGCTCCCCTGCCAATAGGGTCCGTGTCAGAACTACTGACTACGATACCCGCATAGGAAGAAGAAGTGAGTGTTTGTTGTATAGGGATCACGCAACTGTCGATCGTGTTAAAGTCAGCGTCATTGATCAGCTGTACACCAAAGCCCCATTGAGCGGATGTCGTCCCCTGCGGAACTATCCGGAGATTATTAAATGTAAAATAGTCTGCACCATTCAGTTTGATCACTGCGGACTGGTTCTGCGTAGTGGGGAGATAAGTGATGGTCTGTCCACTACCATTGAAGGTGATCGTATTGGTAGCAGAAGCACCACCTACAGGCGTGATGATGAGTTGTTCATCATATACGCCACTGCCTGGCGCTACGTTAAATACCACTGGACCGTCGATACCGCATTTGATGAAATCATATGCTGCATTGAAGGAAGTAAAGTTACCGTTACCGGCAGGGGAATTTTTATCAATGGTGAACCAACCGCTTATAAGTGTAGGACTGGCTACCTGTATAGCGGTAGAGTTAGCGCTGCTACCAGAGCCGGTACACGTAACTACGCAACGGTAATAAGTGCTTGCCGTCTGTGTCCTGTTCAGGAAGGCGGTGTTAGCACCCTGAATATCTGTCCAGGTTGCATTATCAGGTGAAGATTGCCACTGGTAAGTCAGTCCGGTAGCAGCTGTGTTTCCCGTAAGACTTAATGTAAAACTGTTACCCACACATACCGCATTGGCAGTAGTAACAGTAGTACCGGCCACCGGTACACCTGTACAGGCAGCAGCAGGCGTATAATTCAATATAATGTCAGGACGGGTGGTCATGGTACCAAAATTGCTTGTACTATTGGTACCACACAGATTGCCCAGTCCATCTGACCTGAAGGTATGAGAGCCATTAAAACTCAGTCCTGTCGTCCATCTTACACTGGGGTTCGATGTAAAGTCATTACCTCCGTTACATACTTCCACCAGCAGGTTATCTGTGCCATTCCAGAAGAAGGTTGGCAGTAATGCAAAGCTGTTCACACCAACAACCGGTTGGTAATCTACCGGTCCGAATACGGCATTTCCCACAGGCTCCCATGCATTAGCATCCAGGGTTGCCTTTGTGGTAGATGCGATCTTGATCGTATACGCTTCGACAATATCGGTGCCGTTTACATTATTGACAGTAAACTTCACCGCGTTAATGAACCCTGGCTGCATCCCTGCAGCTATCAGTTCACTTGCCCGGTACAGATACTGCGCCCTGGAGCCTTCATAGAAATCCTGTAAGGGACAGGGATATGCATTGCTGGAGTTGGCGCCGTTGTTCAACCCGATCGTGATATCGACCTGGGCGGAGAGGCGCAGTACGGATAACAACAATATGACCAGGTATAAAGAAGCCTTGTATAATACAGGAACAGGCTGTTTTTTCATGGCTGTTTATTTTAAATATTTCTTTCTTGGATGAATGATAGGGTGATGGTATTACTGTTGCCAGCTGATCCACGTACGGGCATCTCTTGCATTCACCATGTCATAGGAAGTACTGCTTGTCTGCACGAAATAGAACCCTTCGCTTTCCTGGTATTTGGCTGTGATCTGCGCCATAGTAGCTGCTGCTGCTTCCGGTATTTCCCCGAATCCTCCGCCGGGATAAACAAAGGCAGTAGTGCCATTAGTCCTGAAAGAGGGCTTAAAGGCCGGACCAAAGGCAAACTGGTCGGGTACTATACCTGCAAAGTCATAGCCTTCACCATAATTGGGGTAATAGAACATAAAATTGAAACCTGCAATACGATTCACGTCGTAAGCATCATCTATTCCATTGACGTGGAAACCTTCTGTAGATCTCCAGAAAGCGCCAGTTTGCAATGCCTGGTTATACCAACGCTGTCCGGCGTTCAGATCTATCATCAGAGGTTTAATCACGCCCGTGATCGTAGCTGCAGCATCGCCGGCCTTCAACGTCATCTTCTGTCCGGATGCGTCCCATTTAATATCTGTCAATGCAGAGAAGCTAAGTCCATCGTCATTAAAAGGGCTGGAGAATGCAATACCAGTTCCGTCGAAATAGTAGCTGACGTTAATGGCCTTTTCGTCATCACCATCGGGGCGCACAAAGCTGATCTGGCGATACAGCCGGTCAACATACACGTCATACTTTTTGCTACTCACGGTCAGTTGTTTGAAATAGGTAAGGAACCGGGATATATTATTGAACTCCCAGTTCCGTTTTTTATCGTAATAATCCTGTGCCTCCTGTGAGGTAGCTTTGACGAGAATGGCCTTACTACCATTCAGGCGTCCTGTAAGTTTTATGGTATCGCCATAAATACCTTCTATGGCAAATTCAAAATCAGAGAACAACCCTTTTCCATAATATCCGCCGTTCTTGCTGGCATCAGGATCACATAACACATGGATATAGGAATAGGTATCAAACAACAGGCATGGCTGCTGTAAGGACTTCAAACGGAAACTGCTCTGCCGTACATTAACGGACGAGAGCGAGTCAAAGTCTGAAAACATATCGACCCTGTTGGCCGTATCAAATTTGAAATAGAAACCGAATGCCGTATTTGGCAAACCGGAAGGATATACAAGTCCTTTCCAGCCATAGGGTGCACCCGTCAACGCATCATTATATGCTGCCAGCGTTTCATTGATCCTGGTGTCCGGAGATTCATCAAAAACATCGTCGTACTTCCGGCAGGAAGCAATTGTAACGATAATCAGTAAAAAATATAATGATAGATTTTTTCTCATAAGGAGTTCGAAATTGATCTGGTTGATAAAGCCTTAGTACAACAGTTGTACAATAGATTTTCTGGTGTTATCCTGCAGACTGTAGAAATCAATGTTGTAAGACGCTTTGAAATAACTTACCACCATCGCTTCCTTCTGTCTTAACCGCTCTTTTGCCTGCGCCTGAGAACTACCGTTTACACTGAATCCTTCAGGAATACTATTCACGATCCTGTCAAAACCAGCCTTTCCTTCTATCAGCATCATAGCAATCATCTCAACAAAATCTTCGTTTTCATTAGACATGGCATAGGCTGTCACAAAGCCGTCCTGACGTGCTTCAGAATCAAGGATATTATTCCAGTTACCAGTGTAGTATCCGGCACAGATCTTTTTAAACTCAGGAGGGTACATCTTTGTCTGATGGAGGATATGGCCGAATTCATGTTCAATAACATGAAAGATCTGTTTCACATTTCCCGTATCTCTCATCGTGTATCCGGGCATCGTTTTTGTACGGAAATCGTTCAGCAGATACATTACTACTTTACGTCCGCCTTCAGCAGTACCAAGTGTGATGGTACCGTTATCGTTCCATTCGGCGCTGCCCGACAGGATAAAGAATTTAGGGCAGTATTTTTTAAAGAAAATTTCATCGGCCGCATTGATATAATTATCTATCCACACTTTCTTGATAGCCATGATAGCAGGTATCACGACTTCCTCTCTTGGCGGCACCAATGTTTTGGTCACATCAAATTCAAACTGGTCCCATTTGTATTTCACCTCAATATTGTAGGGAACGGTCATTGTATCGTGCAACCAGGCATCTAAAGATCCCGGAACCCAGGTATCGCCACCCAGGCCCGGGATGTCTTGCACACCACTGAGATCGTCTTCTTTTGAACAGGCAGCGAATACCACTGCTGCAAACAGGAAGAAGAATATTTTTATACGTTTCATATTTGTAAGTTCTTTTTGTAAGGGTTGAGATTATCGGGGATTCAATGCTATACCGGAAGTAGTTGCCGATACAGGGATCTGCAGTACGCGGCGTTTATCACCTGCTTCCAGCACCATCCTGTCTCCTTTGTCGGTATAATGTGTTACAGGCTGTTTGTACCGTTGCAGATCGAACCAGCGATGTCCTTCCTGTACAAACTCCGCGCGTTTAAAATCAATGATCGTCTGCAACAAACCACTGGTCACATCCTGGATACCGTAATAACTTCTGATCTTAGTTGTGGTAATACGGTGCGTGGCAACATTGTAGTTGGTGATACGCTTGCTTGCAAACAGGTTCAGGTCCGCCAGTACATCATTGTTATTACCCAGATAAGCATTGGCCTCTGCCCTGTTGAACAGCACTTCTTCCGTAGTGAACAGCGGCACCATTACATAGGGATCACCGATGGTCGCATTTACAGATGCCTTTACGAAATATTCTGTCAGTTTTGGAACAAAGTAGTCTCTGGTACCATAGTAGTACAGCGGATAAGCAAAGGCGCCACCGGTTACATTGCTGCCCAGTATTTCCTGCTGAATGTTATAAGTAAGTCCGTATCTGAACTGTGCCACATAACGGCCATACAGCGATTGGGTTTCCACCAGCAGAAGGTTCGCTTTCTCAGATGCTTTGGCATAAGTATCCCAGATCACTGCCGGGGTCATAGTTTTATAGGTGGTATTCCACGGGCGCATATTGCTTGCCAGGTCATTGTTAGGGAATGTCTGGTTAGCATATTCCAATACCTTCTGATAATCTTTCTTAAAAAGGTAGAAGCGTGTGGCAAATGCATAAGTGGCCGACTTGTTGAAATGATAGCGGGGCACATCATAATTCTCATCACTGATCAGCTGCATACCAGCCAGCAGATCTTTCTCTATCATATCGTAGGTATAAGCAACTGTTTTGCGCTCGTATTGTTTCATCACTACCTTCTCCGGTTCTGTTACATAAGGGATACCCGGATCGCTGGAAGCGGTCGTTGCATCATAGAACTTCGAGAAAAAGGTCACCAGCATAAAATGTGCATAGGCCCTGGCTACAAGCGCCTCCCCTTTCTGCGCGGTGTAGCGGCTCTTATCGGGAGCAGTTTCACATGCCTTCAGCGCATTATTCGCAGCAGCGATAGCAGTATAACAAGCCTGCCAGTAATACTCAGGAGAATCCTGTTCGGTAGCAGATACATCGTTAAAGAAATAAGGGTCCAGGTTTGTCCTGTCGGTAACACCTCCTCCCTTATCTTCAACATTATCTGTCATCGCTTCTGCGAAAACTATATAGTTAGCCTGTGGATAAGCAGTACCTAACAACTGTGATACTTTGGTGGGAGTATTCAATTCTGTCCAGGTACTATCAGGCGATTTGTCAAGATATTTATTACATCCAGCTATGGTTATCAAACAGCATCCAATAACTGATACCCGTGTGAAAAATTTCGTCATAACCATCTTTATTTAGAGACCTACTTTTAGTGAAAGCGTAAATTGTTTCTGTATCGGCTGTGCCACACCACCCGTGTTAAAGAACTCAGGGTCCTGTCCTCTCAGTTTCTTATCTGAATAGATCAGCCAGGGATTGATAGCGGCGCCCGTGAGCGTGATATTGTTGAGGGCTGTCCTTTTCAACAGGGTTGCAGGTAGCTGCCAGGTAAGTGATACAGTTTTCAGACGTATCATATCACCTTTTGCTACTCTTGCGGTGGAATAGTTATAGTTGTTGTAAGGATAAGCTCCTCCCAGCATTACTTGTTCCAGACCATCAAGAATAGATGGCGTCTGTGTTTCTTTCTCATCTCCCGGCATGATCCAGCGGTCATAGAACTCTTTAGGCATAGCGTCCAGATCAGAGTATGCAGTTTTGAAAGCAGGATACAGGCGGATCTTATTACCCCACTGGTAGGTCACAAATACGTTCATGGACAAACCTTTGTAATGGAAGGTATTAGACAGACCACCTGTAGCCGGCGGATCGACTGGGCCCTGGTATACCAGGCGGGAAGTATTCAGGTCTTGCAGGAATACATCTTTACTTATAGCACCATGTGGGTTTACAAACTGTGGAGCACCTGTATTCGGGTCAAGCCCTTTATATTCGAGAGAGAAAAGACCTCTTACGGGGTAACCTTCCTTGTTACCGCCTTCAGCTACTACCAGGTCAAAGATCCTCGGGATGTTTTTGGCATTAGTGATCTTATTGGTATTGTAACCGAATGTCACATTGGTTTTCCAACCCCAGTTCTTCTTCTTAACGACATCTCCGCCGATCAGCACTTCCACACCTTTTGAATCCATATCTGCATAGTTCGCGGCTTTGAAAGTTTCACCACCGATACCGGAAGTTTTGATGATACTGATCAGGTCAAAGCTCTTACGGCTGTAAGCATCGATGGTGAAGTTCAGACGTCTGTTAAACAGGGTACCATCCAGACCGATATTGGTCGTATACAGTTTCTCCCATGTCAGATCATCGTTTTGCAGATGAGCAATCTTGATCACTGATTCTACTTCATCAAGGTGTGTTCTTTTTGTATTAATTGTCTGGAATACAATGTTAGAGTTAGTGGCAGGTCCCATACTGGCTGTTAATCCATAGCTGGCTCTGAGTGCCAGGTAATCGACCCAGCCCAGGTCCTGTATGTAGTTTTCCTTGTCAATATTCCATGAAGCGGACACGCTCCAGGTAGGTAACCAGCGGGCGGTGCTCGATCTTCCCAGCCTGTTGGAACCATCGTAACGGGTGGTACCTGTCAGGTTATATTTGCTATTGTAGGAATAAGTAGCAGTCGCATAGAATGCTGCAAAGCGGTCGTAGTCCTTGCTCATACCGTAATACGGGAAACTGCTCTCGATAGTTTGTTTTAGAATACGATAGTCGGTGAAAGGCACGCCACCATTATTATACTGGTAGCCGTACCCTGTATTGGACGAATTCTGACGGTCAGCATATTTCACCTGCTGGCCGATCATGGCCGTCAGACTATGACGATCGCCAATAGTAGTATTATAGTTTAAGCTATTACGGAAGTCGAAGTTGACCAGCTGATCTTCTGTGCGGTTGTAGAAACCACCATAAGGCAATACGATGACCGGCAATGCATCAGGGTTGGCAGGATCGTGATAGAGGAACTTGTTGTTCTCTGCGATCGTAGCATTGTCTGCCGCACGGTAAGCATTGGCCATGTTACTGTTTTCGGTGATCTGGTGTTCACGGGAAGACTTTACGTAGCGCAGGGCGCCTACAAATTCATAACGCAGGTTTTTAGCCACCTTCCAGGAGAAGTCGCCCTGGAGACGAAGGTCCATCATACTCAGGTTCAGGTAATTGTTTGCCGATTCGTTGATGATATTGAACGGCGCGTAATTCCGTCTGAAATATTCCAGGTTTCCCTCCTCATCGAACGCTGTCAGGGTACGGCTGGTGTTAAGGGCATAACTGAATGGGTTGATGTCAAAATCGCGGTCGTATTGGCCTTCTACGGGGTTGCTGGTACGGGTCAGTGCACCGGGTGCTCTTTGCTGACGCGCAGAGCCTAATACAGAGAAGCCTGTATTCACCCTGTCAGAGATCTTGTAGTTGTTACGGAAGTTGAGCGTATAACGGCTCACTTTATCAGCAACGGTCCAGCCGTTGTCATGGTAATAGCTGGTAGAGAAATAAGACTGTCCTTTATCTGTACCAGAAGAAATACTGAGGGAGTGTTCCTGGATAAAGCTGGTCTTAAAAAGGATATCAAACCAGTCTGTATTAGCGGAAGCATATCTTAAAAGGAAGTTCCGTTTGGCAGCGGGCGTATTCTCCAGCGGAAAATTTCCCTGATCATCCGCATTCAGCATTTCATACATCTTACCGTACACACCGATATCGCCACGGGACAGGATATCGGAGGTGAGCATGCCCTTCCGCTCCAGCTCTGCCAGTACTGACATCTGCTGGGCGGAGTTCATGATATTATAATTGCTATAGTTAGGCTTCAGCTGCGTACTGTAGTTGCCGCTGTAGGTAATAACAGGTTTTGCACCGGCACGTCCTTTCTTAGTAGTGATCACCACCACCCCGTTCATAGCGCGTGCGCCATATAACGCAGTAGCTGCGGCGTCTTTAAGGATGTCAAAGCTCTCGATATCGTTTGGGTTCAGACCAGCTACGGCAGAACCGAGCAAGGTGGTAGGATCACCGCTTGATAACTGGTCGTTTGAAATGTTCACCACATCTTCCAGCACCACGTTATCTACCACCCATAAAGGCTTATTATCACCGTTAATAGAAGTAGCACCACGCACACGAATCTTCGGAGCCGTGCCAAATGTGCTTGACACATTCTGGATAGCCACACCCGCTACACGGCCTTCCAGCATACGGCTGACATCCGGCATACCGTCTATCTTGGCTTCATCCATTTTGATGCGGGCGGAAGCACCGGTGAATTTGCTCTTATCGATATCCTGGAAACCTGTTACAACCACTTCCTGCAGTTTGGTCGTCTTTTCCTGCAGATGTATATTGATGACGCCACTTTTGTAAGCAGCTACATTTACTTCCTGTTGCTGATACCCTGTGAAATTGAATACCAATATGGCATCTCCTGGAACGTTCTTCAGCTCGAAAGTTCCTTTGTCGTCGGTAGTAGTTCCCCTTGTAGTGCCTTTAATAACAATGGCAACACCAGGGAGCGATTCATTCTTAGCGGACATCACTATACCTTTTACGTCCTGGTTGCGCTGGGTTACCTGCCGGTTGTTTTCCGGAACGGTGAGGTTGTCCATTTTTTTTTCAATGGGCCTGATCACTACACGGTCATACAGGACCGTATAAGAAAGGGACAAGGGCTTCAGCAGTTTCTTCAGCAGGTCTCCCACTTTTTCATTGTGAGCGCTGACATCTACTTTATTAGCTACGATTATCTTGTTACCTGCATAGATGAAAGATACTTCTGCGAGGTTACCGATCTTGTCCAGAGCTTCTTTTAGTAACACATTCTTCAACTCCAGTGATATCTTTTTGTCGAGAGCATCCTGTATTCCTGAAGTAGCTGCGGAAACTGTGATTGACTGAAGCAACACGAGTAACGCGAGCATTACCAGGTGGAGGGATAGGGTCGCCTTCTTAAGCATCGGTTATGATTTGATTTTGGTTCGTTTCGGGAAATAGAAGTCCCATTACCGGTCCTTGCGGGATCAGTGCAATAGGGTGCCTGCTGCAGTGCAGAGCATATTTGGTTTACGAGTTAACTTTTATAGGGTATAGTTAACCTGATGGCGTTCTTTCCTGAGTCGTCATAGAGCGATTTAGTTTGGTTGTGTGCAATATTTATACAAAAACAAGCTGGCAAGCATACACGGGTATGCTCAGTACATATATTTGATTAAGGCATCTGGCAGGTTAACTGTAAAGTTTGTGTCTTTTGTCTAATGACAGTTACCTCCGGCAATTATATAGCCGTTTCCATTTTTATCCTTATTGATTTTGGCGTTCAGCGACACTGCGATCAGATCGAGTGCCTTCTCCAGGTCATCCACAATGTTTACATCTCCGTAAAATGCACAGTGTTGTATCCTTCCGTCTACTTTGATCTCCGTATTATAAAACCTTTCCAGGTCGTTTACTACTTTTATTACTTCTTCTCCATCGTAAATAAACCGTCCCTGCTGCTTCTGTGAATAAAACCTTGCATCGTCGGTGGCGTCGGACATTTCCAGCAAATGAGTGTTCTTATTATATACAGCTCCTTTGTTGGCGGTTAGGATCATTTCTTTATCCTCCTGGCTTTCTTCTCCTTTTGCTTCAACCTGTACCATTCCTGTCAGTACAACTACTCTCGCCTCTGTTACATTCCTGGCTTCCATGTTAAAGGAAGTACCCAGTACTTTAGTGCTGATCAGTGCTGAAGCAACTATAAAAGGGTGTTTGTCATCCTGCTGTACATTAAACAGTGCTTCTCCTGTAAGCGTTACATTACGTTCTTCTTTACCATAGTTACCGGTATACTTTAAAGTAGTTCCGGGTTCAAGATAGGCGACCGAACCATCAGGCAGGGTAACTGTTTTCCGTTGCATCCCGGATGTAACTAAAAGCTGTTTTACAGGTTTTCTGAGCAGGCTTAAGATGCCTGCTCCTGCAATCAGAATAATGATGGCAGCAGCGGCTACTTTCCAGCGTCCGAAACTGATCCTCCTCACAACAGGCTCTCTTCTCGAGCTGATGCGCTGATGGATCTTCTCCAGTATGCGCTCTGAGTGTTCTCTTTCTAGTACAGGCTCTTCGCTAAGCACATCAGCATCATATGCTGACGCAGCGACTTCCTGCAAGTCTGTAAGATCGTTCTCATTCAAATATTGCAGCAGCCAATCCCGGTCTTCCTGTTTCCACTCTTTTTGTTGCAACAGTTGCTTTAGGTATTCCTTCCTGTTCTGCACTATTTTGATTGATTTACCCTAAATACGGCGACCCTGAGGATATGGGTGGGTGCGTTTACGAAAAATATTACATATTCTTATTCTTAATGTGTTCAAGCACAGTACGGCTGGTTTTTTCGCATATGTCTTTTGGTTATATAACGGCCCTGCCATTGGGTTCAGGGTAATTTTACATTCTCTTCCAATGACAGTCCCTTATGGTTTACGACTTAATTTTTCATAAATAGCAGGAGCAACAGTACATATTTGTGTTCCTTATTTTTCTGAACATACTCATTGATGCGGGTCATCGCGATAGATAAGTGTTCTTTAACGGTATTTCTTGAAATTTTCAATTCTTCAGCTACTTCATCGTACGTCTTGCCTTCCAGTTTACATAAGGTAACGATCTTCTGCTTTTTTGGAGAAAGCTGGGAAATTGCCTCTTCCAGCAGATGATATTGTTCTTCGTAAGCAGCCGGGTTATCTTCCCAGTTGCTCCCCTCAATGTTCAGATTGTATAATTCCTTGTGAAAAGTATGTTCACGCAGTTTCTTTCTGACATAGTCCACAGAAAGATTGAAGCTGATCACAAACAACCAGCCGGCAACGGATTGACCGGCATTAATGTCCTTTCTTTTTTCCCATAGCCGGGCATAAACTTCCTGTAAAATATCTTCTGTTGCAATGGGTTCCTTAACAAACTTGAAAATATTTCGATAAACTGCCTGGTGATATTTCCAGTACAGGGCATCAAAGGCGCTTACATCATCTTCCAGTAATTTTACTACTAACTCGGCATCTTGTGTATTCATATCACGTCGTTTATATAATTCGTACTTCCCAATACAAATTATACGGCAGTTTTAATGGCTCCGGGTTTTCATTACAATGTTAAATCTCCATCTTTTCGACATATAAAATAGTAACAATTCTTTTTATTATGTACTATTTTATAACAAAAAATTAAATTAAAAGTATTTGGAATGTATTTACTACTGTGGAAAAGGGAAAAAGAAAAAAGGCAAAAAACAGGAGCTACCACTTTAAGTAGGTGGTATTCCTGTTTTTTGCCTTTTTTATACTATCCTGCAAGCAGGCAGTTCATTATTGCTTGATGATCTTCCTTATCTCAGTATCCTTACCGTTAGAGATCCTGATCAGGTAAACGCCTTTGCTTACTCCTGACAGATCGATCTTCTCACCATTCACAATACGTTTCGCAGGCAGTACAGTTTTGCCATCCAGGGCGAACACTGTTACGTACAGGAATCCTTCCTTGCTTGTAGCAGTTGTTCTCACAACCACATCATTCACGAACGGATTTGGTAATACATTCAGCGTAGTGCCCAGTTTGCTTTCAGCAGCTGCTGTACTTACCTTCTCTATGTACTGCAGTGAGCTTGTAGTACGTGCTGCCGCAGCTGTTGATGGCTGGATCACTACAGAAGAGGTCCAATCGTTCAGGTTCAGCGGTGCACCGTTCAGTGAAAGATTTACAAGACATGCAAAATCTCCTCTGAATACATATGCATCTCCACCGAAGTTGTCATGCTGATAAAGGATAGCCTCATAACCACTTCCAACTCTCAGGGAAGAGATATCATCATTTACTACACCTCTCGCCTGCAACTGAGACAATGTATAGCTACCTACCGGTAATCCGATGGCATAACCACCATAGTCGCAATCCTTGTAAACCGTAGCCACATTAGTGGAAGAAGAACCGATGGTACCGGTTATTGCATAGCTACCCAGAGATCCGTAGTTGGAATAACCTGTATTAGCCGGATTCAGATATCCCGTACCGGTTACAGAAATGTAATAGGTACCCGCAGCAAGTGTTGTGTTCAGAGAAGCTGACAACCCTGCCGGATTATCGGTAGCTACTACACCGCCTCCACTGTTATACAATGTTGCTACGATATCCAGATTAGGATGGCGTGTAGGCGTTGCGAAATTAAGTGACAATGTGCCGCCGCTTGTAGTAAAGCTATAAAAGTCTGCATCGCCGGTGCGTTCTATCACACCATTCCTGTTTACCGCACCACCGCTGCCAATGCTCAATGCAACAGCTGCACCGGTAGAACCGCCTGCATCATCAGTTCTGTAACCTACACCGAATGTGCTGCTCGCAATTTTCGCCAGGTCATCTTCCAGTTGGTTAGCGCTTGTATATTCACCCTTGCTCCACTGTACTACCGGTACATAGTAACCTACACCCATGATAGGCGCCCAGTTGCCATGACCTGCGTAGTAACCTTCTGCTGGCGTGTTACGGCCATCATGTCCCAGACCGAAAGTGTGTCCTACTTCATGAGAAGCAGCATCACCAGCACCTTTCACACCACCGTTGAATACCCAGCAAGGTGTTTCATTTCCCCAGTTGAAAGAACCGATGTATGCAACACCACCTGCTCCCGGAGCAGCAGTATTGGTCGGCGTGAAGATACAACGCATTCTCCTGTTGGCAGGATAAGTGTTATATACAGCTTCACTGTTGGTAACATTCAATTTAAAAGGACGGAAATCTTCACTTACCAGTTCCCATACTTCCAGTTGCTGTGCTTCTGTAAGTGTAGCTGGCGCTGCATTGATAGGGTTACCGTTGTTCCATAATGTGCCTGATACATACTGACCGTCAAAGTCCAGCAATACTACACCATTTGCGCCCGGAAAACTTTGCAGCTCCGGCAATGCCAGTGCATCGAGCAGGCTCGTATTAGCCGGTGCCGTTCTTGCGGCTGTTTCGTCCGGTGCTTTATTATAGTCGATACATATCAGAGATTCAATGGGTACTTCTTGTACATAGGCGGCGCCTGTTTTATCTGTATAATATTTATAACCTTTTTTACTGCTGCGCAGGATGATGTTTCCTGTTACATCTCCATCTTTTACCTGCAGGTAAAAAGAAGAACCTGGCACATTCTCGATCTCACCGATCACAGATTCCATATTCTTGCCATCTGTATGACGGGTGTTCACTTTACCTGTCAATACAGCCCCTGCGCCTATTTTAAGTTCCGCTGCACTTACTAATCTCGCATGTGGCTTCTGGGCCTGCGAACGGATGTCCTGCAAAATACCGGCAGGTGTTCCGAGACGATAGGGTTCTTTTTGTTGTGCATATGTAACTGAGGCCGCCAGTAATGCTAATGACGTACCTGCTATATATTTTAACATTTTGCTCATAGGGTAAACTGTTTGAAGTTTTTAATACTGATCTTGGTTTACAATTTGGTTATGCGGAACCAGTTAATGTTCCAGCCACCTGTTTGGGCGAAGACGCCAAAGTTGTAGGTGCCGGCATTGATAGTAACGTTGTGCGAGATGGTCGTCCAGTTCTGCCATCCTCCTGTAGAAGGAATGTCCAGGTAACCGAGTACGTTTGCACCTGCATTTACATCAAGCGACAAACGGCCGCCGCCACTCTGGCTGGCTACGCGGTATTCGACCCTGTAAGTGCCGGTAGTAGGAATAGTTACAGCAGGATATGCCATCCAGTCGCCGGTTTCAATATAACCAACGTTAGATCCGCCACCGGTATCAGTTGTACCTTCTATCTGTACGCCAGACATTGAACTGTAAGATTCTGCCTGAATAGTTTGCGTAAAGCCACCTGGATTGGTACCTCCGCCATCCTGGTAAACTCTTACATAGTCTACATACATTTTACCTGGCAAAGCGCCATTGTTCACGTTAAAGCCAGGCCAGTTACCACCAATAGCAAAATTGAGCAGGAGGAAGAAATCCTTATGGAACTCATCGGTACCACCTACATTGTTGGCGATGTTGATCACGTTATATTGTGCACCGTCTACAAACCATTTGATGGCATTTGCATCCCATTCGATGCTGTAAACATGATAGCCCGTCACACCTACAGGTGTAGTGCCGCCATAAGACGCATGTCCATTGGTGCCTGTCCAGTGCACAGTACCATTTACTTCTGCATTTGTGTTCACGTGTTCCATAATATCTATTTCACCACAGGAAGGCCATCCGAAACCGGGCTGTGTAATGTTGCTGCCCAGCATCCAGAAAGCAGGCCAGGAGCCTGTGAAAGATGGAATAGCGATACGGGCTTCTATCTTGCCGTATTTCCATGATTTCCTGCCCTGGGTTTTCATACGGGCAGAAGTGTAGTTCATACCGCCAAAGCTCTCCTGTTTGGCAGTGATAACCAGCTGACCATTTTCAATAGTAGCGTTTTCGCGACGATAGTACTGTAATTCATTGTTGCCCCATCCTCCGGAACCGGTACCGGTTTCGAATACCCAATCGGGGCCTATACTGTTCGTAAATTCGTCCTGCCAGACCAGCTGCCAGTTCTGGGCTGATGCGGCGCTTCCTGCAAGCGCCAGACCAGCGGTTAACATGAGGGACAATTTTAATGATCGCATCATAAAAAGGGTTTTGTTTAAAATGGTTAATAAAAGGGACTGTAAAAAAGGGAAACACTCTCCGCCGGAGGCTACGGATCAGATTATCTCTTCACGAATTTCTGAGTAACTTTTTTCTCGCCTTTGGTATATACCAGCAGGTAGGTACCTGAAGGCAACGCATCTACGCTGATGTTGCTAACGCCACCTTTGGCATTCAGCACTTGTTTACCATTCAGATCATAGATAGTGATAATACCACCTGGCTGGTTGAAGTCACCTTTCAGGTTCAGTGAAGTAGCAACCGGGTTAGGGAACAATAAAGGTGCTTTTTCAGCAGCCTGGTTCTCTAATACTGGTTTTACGCTTGTTGCAGCTACGGTTTTAGCAGCAGCGCTCACTTTTGTAATACGGAACCAGTTAATATTCCAGCCACCTGACTGAGCATAGATACCTACTGAATAAGTACCTGCAGTAGCCACATTCACATTGTGTGAAATAGTGGTCCAGGTCTGCCATCCACCGGTAACAGGTACGTTCAGGTAACCCAGTACAATAGAACCGGAATTGAGGTCGAGTGATAACTGACCACCAGTGCTCTGACTAGCTACCCTGTACTCTACCTTGTAAGTACCGGAAGTTGGGAAATTGATGTTGGAATATGCCATCCAGTCTGTGCTTTCAATATAACCTACGTTAGAACCTCCGTCTGTATCAGTGCAGGCTTCAACCTGTACACCTGACATAGAAGTATAGTTCTCTGCCTGGATCAGGCCAGCAGGAGGATTGGGGTTATTTCCACCACCACGCTCCTGCTTAACCTGGTAGATAGCACTCAGCAAAGAGTTACCATTGTTAACATCCTGAGACAGTTCCCACATCATGATACCACCACCATTATCAAATGCCAGGTTGGTTTTTGATTTGATGGTTGGAATGCCGTTGTAATAGTCGCCTCCGAAATAGTCAGAGTTTGGACTAGCACCCTGATTCAGCAATGTTGCATAGCTGTTCCAGGAAGGACGCGCATAGAAAGGAACGCCTAATACTGCCTTAGATTTAGGCAGGCCTCTACCTGTCCAGTAGGCCAGAGACTGAGAAGCATAAGAGTAAGTAGAGTGTTCGTAATTATTATAATCATAAGCCATGAGGTTTAAGAAATCAACTACATTGAATACTCCGTTGAGGATGCTGGAGCCACCGGTACCAACAACAGCTGCTGTCAGCAGTTTACCTTGCGCATGCAGCGCGTTGGACAACTGAGTCATCAGTGTAAGGTAGTTGTTGGCAGAAGCTCCGTCATTCGGATACTCCCAGTCCATGTCAACGCCATCCAGTCCGTATTGGTTTACGAAACCAACCAGGGCGTTTACAAAATTGGTACGGTAGGTAGCATTTGCAGCAAGTGCCTCAAATGCACCATCATCACCGTTATTCCAACCTCCTACTGCAATCAGCACTTTCACACCATTGGCGTGACCGCTGCTAACCAGGCTGGATAATTTGGAAGGATTTTCGATAGGTTGTAACCCACCGGTGTAAGTTGGTAATGCGAAGGCGTAATTAATGTGCGTCAGTTTACTGTACTGGATCGCACTTACACTACCCGACCAGGAAGGCATATAACCTACTACCTTGAATTGGGCAAATGTTTGAACGGACATGAACGCACCTGCTGCAAGAAGCAGACATGCTTTGATCCATTTGGTTGTTTTCATGCTCTGTTTGTTTTGAGGGATTTAAAATGTGCCGGTGATTAACCGTGCATTGCCATATCACAAGTTCTGCCCATTGCCTCCGGACAAAGAAGTGTTTCCCTTTTATACTTTTTATTCAAGAAGTGTAAAGCAGAACTTGCAACAAGGATATATTTCAAATGGTTATTGTTTTACAAACTGACGGGTGATCACGTTGCCACTCTTATTAACAACAAGTGTGTATACTCCCGCTTTCAGCCTGGACAGGTCCAGTCTGTTGTTGATATTCCTGAGTGACATAACCGGTCTTCCCGCCAGGTCAAATACCTGCAGGAATGCGCCTGCGAGGTCTTCACCGGCTGCCAGCCTTAACTCATTGTTGGCCGGATTAGGATAGAGGATAAATCCTTTTAGTACCGGTGCCACAGAAAGGTTTGTCTTCCGTCCTGCTTCATCAGAAACAGTCCTTGCACCGCTGCCGGCGCGTACTATCAGGGAGCTTGCCAGGTCGTTCCAGCTTTCGTCTACCAGGCAGGAATTGCTGCTTGTTACAGCCAGGGAGTTACCGCCGAAATTATCGTTTACGTACAGCCGTGTACTATATCCACTGTTTACGTTTACGGAAGAAATATCGTCATTCCTGATACCATAGGAAAGTAATCTCGCAAGTGTATAATCGCCTGTTGGCAAACTGATACCCAGTCCGCCGTAATTGCAATCTCTGTAAAAAGTAACTGCTGCTGTATTAAGCGTACCTCCGCCAAATACATTCCTGATGGCAGTAGCATAAGCGGCCGTCTGCGAGCTATTGTCAATATCATCATACAGCCATATGAATCCACCTTTAACACGTGCATTGCACGCATTCTTCCATGTATTCAGCTGGCTTTGTACCTGTGCTGTTGTTTTCTCCGCATCCCATAAACCGGCATATACTGGTATAGTGCCGAAGTTCCAGTTACAGGGAGAATTATTACGGCCGCCGGAGTAACATTGCAGGTCTACCCTGTCAACTGTTCCCGGCCGCTGATTATTGGTATTGGTCGCTACGCTTGTCCAGAAACCGGAGTTGGTATAGGGACACAGGCTCACTTTAAATCCAAGATTGCCCAGCATCACCGCCAGTGCGGTAGCTGAACTTACATCATAGGTGCTTTCATCATCAAAGTTGATTGCATCCACCATTGGAAACGTATTCCGTAAAGCCTGGAAGTTTCGGTACAGGATGCTACCGGAGCCTGTTCCCTGCGACGCGATGAGATTTCGTATGTTAGCAAAAGTAGAAGATCCCCAGGCGCTGAGACCGAACTCAAGCCTGTTGATCGTAGTCGGCGCAGACTTCAGTCTGGCCATATCATCCGCAAAATTGGGATAAGCACTTCCTCCTATATAAGTGCCATTCTGCACCAGGGGAAACTCTGCATTGAAGTTGAAATTACCGCTGGCATCAATGTGAATGGTCCACACCACAACATATGTATATCCTGAATTTCTCAGCTCGTTGATGGCATAACTGCGGTTCTTGTAAATGGGGCCGCCTCCGTAAATACCTGATTGCGCCAGCACCGTTAGGTGGCCGGCTGCAATCAGGACAGGAATAATAAAGATCTTAAAACATAAACGTGTAAATTTTTTCATCATACTATGGAATTTAGCGTTATCTGATACCAGTTATTATGAGGGAGGTGAAGGGGCGCTCATGGCCTGCTCCACAGAAAGAGCGTGTTAATTACAGTATTTCTGAACAGTGTATAAAGCAGCATATTGACTCTCTTTAGAAGACATGGTTGACAGAAAAATCAGAAATTAAGAATCAGGAACTAAGAATATCGCAACAACAAATGATCTCTTAGTTCCTGATTCCTAAAAATACCTGTTACAGGCGTATTACTTTCGCAGTGCCTTTACGGCTGCTCTTCAGATTGCTGGTTTTCAGTATCCAGGAACCTGCTGGTACCTGAGAAACATCCAGATCAACTGTTTGCTGGCCTTTAGCGGCTGCGATATATTGTTTACGGATGATAGCGTTACCGCCGGTGCTCCATAATTCGATCAGTACTTTTTCACCTGCCGCAGCGTTGAACTGTACTTTCAGTACATTACCTGTCAGCGGGTTAGGGAATACCAGTACTTTCTCATTTACAACAACTGCATCAGGTACCGGAGATACTGCCGCTACTGTAGCTGCACCTGCTCCGCAAGCACCCAGTGGCTTCCACCACCAGTCAGCTGTACCTGGAGTTACGTTATACAGTCCGTTAGACTGGCTTTCGTACAGGTTACCGTTGTATACCACTTTATCGCCCAGGTTGTACACCGCAGGATATGTCTGATAAGTCGGTACACCTGCACAGTTGCCGGTGTTACCACCGTTACCTACCTGGATAGTTACTGCCGCGCTGGTAGTTTTACCGTTGGCGTTATCAGTTGCTACAGCGGTGATGCTGTAAGAACCTGCTGCAACATTGCTCCATGTGTAAGCGTATGGACTTGCTGCAACTTCACCCAGTTTGTTGCTGCCATTAAAGAATTCAACTTTAGCAACAGTGCCATCAGCATCGGATGCTGTAGCCTGGATAGTTACGGTAGCTGGCGCTGTAAATGAAGCACCGCTTGCAGGAGATGTGATAGATACTGACGGAGCCTGGTTACCAGGATTTGTACCACCACAGTCACGTACATATGTCCAAACCTGACCGGCGCCGCTGTGTGTATCAGGCTGATCGCCCTGTGTCCACCAGTTTGCAGAGTATACCTTACCGTTATAAACAGCCTGTTGGCTACCTGTATAAACTAAGGTA
Organism: Chitinophaga sp. S165; assembly: GCF_003182155.1. Classification (GTDB taxonomy): domain Bacteria; phylum Bacteroidota; class Bacteroidia; order Chitinophagales; family Chitinophagaceae; genus Chitinophaga. Next base: position 198,373 of record NZ_QGTG01000005.1, on the reverse strand, counting down.
GGTGACCATGCTGCAATGCCATCGCAGGTATTACCACCTGTGCCATTTACGGTCACGGATATTGCAGATGATGTTGAAACTGCACCGCCGTTATCAGTAGCAACAGCTGTGAGGCTATAAGTACCCGCAGCTACGTTAGTCCATGAATAAGAGTAAGGACTTGTTGCATCTTCGCCCAGTTTGGTGCTACCATTGTAGAATTCAACTTTAGAAACAGAACCATCAGCATCGGAAGCATTAGCAGTGATAGTGATGGATGCAGGTGCATTAAAAGTAGCTCCTGCAGATGGAGAAGTGATGCTAACTACCGGAGACTGGTTACCCGGGTTAGAACCGAAGAAGTAAGGATAGTAGTTAGAAGCGAACTCTCTGTTGTGCGAGTTATCCCAGTTAACGGACCATGTCATGATACCACGCATGCCAGGATATCCACCTGCTTTACGCAGTGTGTAAGCACCACCAAAAGACTGGCCTTTGGTCAGATAGTTCAGCGCTTTCTTCACTTCAGCAGGCTGCGTATAACCGCTACCTGCAGCACCTGGTGCAGCTGGCAAACCAAATGCTACCTGGTCTTCACGCAGTGCAGGGAAAGTCTGGCTTGTACCTGCCACCGGGAAACCTTGTAACAGCATCTCAGTCATCGCTACGATGAAATCGGCAGTAGCTGAGTTGTATACTTTATTGTCAAGACCATTTACAGAACCTGTGTTATACAACTGTGGCTGGATCCAGGACAGTTCGTTACGCAGACCGTAGATGATTGGCAGGTAAGCGCCTACCAGCGGAGAATAAGTGCTGCTGTAAGCAGTTTGTACATAGTAAGTTTCAGGAGCCATTGTCAGCAAACAGTTTTTGCCCTGACCCTTACGGTAAGCGATGATCTCTTTTACGGCAGAGATCAGGTTAACTACTTTAGGCGTAGTTGGCGCCATGAAGTTGTTATCGCCGTTGTTCAGAATTAAAGAAGTACCACCTTCAATATCGATATCGAAACCATCGAAGTTATAAGTATCCAGGAGGCTCTTCATGCTGTTAACGAAAGATGTTCTGTTAGCAGCGGTAGCCAGTACAATTGTACCGGTTTCACCACCCAGCGACAGTAACACTTTCTTACCCTGTGACTGCAGTGTAGCGATATCAGCTTTGAAGTCAGCTACAGTAGTTCCTTCCGGAGTGAAGTTCACAGTAGAGAGGTCGCTACCGGTAGTACCGAATGCAACTTCAATAACATTGTAACGGCTGTCCACATCGCGTAAGCGGATATATGGAGAAGATGCATTGTTCCAGTTCTGCCAGTAACCTACGATCACCTTACCAGTGGTTGGAGGAGGATCTACAGTACCGCCGTTGTTAACGGTAACAGATACTGCGGAAGAAGTAGTTGAAGCGCCTGAATTGTCAGTAGCTACAGCGGTGATGCTGTAAGTACCAATAGCTACGTTACTCCAGTTAATGCTGTATGGAGCAACTGAATCAATACCCAGGCTGGTGGAACCATTGAAGAACTGTACCCTTCTGATGCTGCCATCGCTGTCAGTAGCGTTAGCGCTAACAGTGATGCTTGCAGGTGCAGTGAATGTTGCATTCGCAGCAGGTGCAGTCAGGTTTACAGATGGCGCCTGATTTACAGGAGTGCTGCCATCAGCAAAGGTTGCATTGATCTTGTTTACCAGTGGAGAAGTAGTATTAGGACAATAGATAAGCTTGCCCTTAGCAACGGTACTGCTGGTCATGTTCAGCATATCACCGTATACCTGCCAGATAATTACACCTGCCAGTCCATTGTCCTTGATATATTTAGCTTTTTCTCCTACAGAACGCTCGTTATCGTAACTCAGGAAATAATTGCCTTTTGTTTTATAAGGAACTTTAGCTACATCATCCCAGCCTTCAGTCCAGCCTGAACTTGTTTGCTGAAGAATGTAGCTGTAGTTCGGTGTACCGTCCCACAGGTCTTTCGCCCAGTTGGTATAGTCGGCGCTGGTCTGGATAGGACCATCCGGCTGTACCGTTTCTGCGCGTTTGGAAGTAGCGCCGTTCAGTGCAGCAGGGCCAGTGGTAACTACGCCACGGCCATAGAAAGGAGCACCGATGTTTACTTTAGACATATTTACGCCCAGCGCTCTCAGTGCTTTTACAGTAGCATCTACAGAGAAGTTGCTGTATTCAGCACCAGGATAATCGTACAGAGGAGCGTTGTGACCGGCTTTGTTAGACCATCCGCCATTGTAGTCGTAGGTCATCATGTTGTAATAATTCATTGAATTATTCAGACGAGGCCAGTCAAAACCCTGCAGCTTAGCAGGAGAAGCGGCGAAAGCTGCAGTGATCAGTTTATTAGGACCGATAGCAGTTCTTACTGCTTCTACCAGCAATGCGAAGTTGGTGTAATCGGCAGTGCTGTATCGTTCGATGTTCATACCCGGATCGTTAGGATATTCCCAGTCGAAGTCAATACCGTCAAAACCCATGTTGATCAGGTCTACGCAGTTTGCTACAAATCTTGCGCGTTTGGTTGCATCAGCTGCCATTTCAGGGTAGTGCTTACACATACTCCAGCCGCCGATAGATGCCATTACTTTTACGCCTTTGGAATGCGCCAGGTCCAATACGCCCTGTGCACCGCCCTGTTTAGGGACAGACAGCGGGAAGGCGCCTGTTTTGCCAGTATTTACGTTTTTCCAGCCACTACCTTCATTGCGGTATCCGAGGGAGTAAGGATAGCTACCATCAGAGATATAATATATAGGAGCTTCCAGTTCACCATACAGCAGGAACATGTCCCAGCTGCTATAAATGTCTTCATTTACCAGCGCACCCGGTTCCTGTACCTGGCCTACCTGGTAAATGTTCTTGTTACGGAAATCCCCGCTGTGCAGGGAACCGTCTTTAGCTACACCGAAGAAAGAGAAGTTGAGGATGGTGTACTGTGAATAATCTACGTTCAGCTGGTTGTAACCACCTTTGGGCACAATACCGGCTACGTCTTTCCATGCATCCCATTGGGTGATATATCCTATCACCTGTTTGTTGTGGTTCTTTGTCGTTGCGGGCACCTGCGGGCTAACCTGTGCCATGAGGGGGGATAAGCCCAGCATTAGCACCAGCAGCAGGAGTGCATGCCTTACATAATGGTATGGCAATGCGCTACGAAAGGTAAAGTTTACTTTCATTTATAACGGTTTTTTTGAGACAGACGATATGGAACTACTGGTTTATTTCTGCTTACAATCCAGGCCACAGGTTTTCATTATGTCAGGTTGCTCTCTAAGTAAGTATGTGCAGATATAAGACCGGTCTTCACAGGCAAATGGTATTTTAAGGCGTATGGTTAATACAAAATGTCTTTTAATTCGCTCTTTTCCAGACTCTCTATAAAGGTGTCGTACCTAAAGTAGTAAGGTACCATCCCAAAAATAATTTTTTTTATTATATGCAAAACGCCCTCCCGGCATCTAACCGGGAGGGCGTTCCTTTATTTAAGTAGTATTATCTTATTTGTGAATGATTTTCAGCATTGTACGTCTGGCGCGCATGTACTGTTCATCCGTACAAGGTGCACCTTTACCACATGGATCTGCAGGGTCCTTACCGATGTTCTCGTAGTAAAGTCTGCTGGATACCACACCTTTCTTCACCAGGTAGTCAATTACCGCATAACAACGTAAAGCGGAGAGGTCCTTGTTGTAAGCGTCAGAACCACGGGCGTCAGTATAAGAACGGATCTGCAGTTTCCAGTCAGGATACTGGTTCAGTACCACCGCTACCCTATCCAGCAGGTTCCTTGACTTAGTGGTCAGGATCGCACTGTTATAGTCGTAGTAGAACTCCATAGTTTCCATTTTGTTCTGGATAGCATGGTCCATTTCTGACATTTCCGCTTCCTGTTTTGTTTCCGGTTGTGGTTGTGCTACTGCTACAGTTTCAATCTTTTCAACCGGCTTTTCTACAGGTTCTTCTGTCTTCGTTTCCGGCACAGGTGGTGCTGTTACAGGAGCAGCTACGACCACCGGCTCCTTCACTGGTTTCTTAACAGGTGTTTTAGCAGGAGGACGTTTTGTCGGTGTTGTTTTTACCGGCTCTTTCGCTGGTTCGCCTACCGGATCATTTTTCGCTACTACCGGATCAGACACAGGATGCTGTGTAGATGTAACGGCACTAGGAATATCTATCGGAGCAGTTACCTGCTGTCTTGGATTCGTTACATGTGGTTCTTCAACAGGCTTTGTAGGCGTTGATGTAGATGCTGTTGTTGTTGGCATGCTGATCGGCGCACTTACGGTCTGTCTTGGAGAAACAACTGTCGGTTCGTCTGGTTTGGTAGCTACGCCTACAGATTCGGTTTGCTTAGCAGGCGTATTCTGTGCCAGTATTACCGGATTTGGCGTTGATCCTGGTTCAGGATCTTTATAAGGCTGGATACCCTGATCATTATTGAACCTCTCTGTGAAGTGAGTATCCATGAAGCGGTAGATATCATCGCTACCACCACCACCGGTACGGTTCGAAGAGAAGTAGCCTTCATACATATTTGCTTTCATGATGAAACCCAGATCATCGCCACCGGAGTTGAAAGGATAGCGCAGGTTCTGCAGACGGTGCCATTCAGATCCCTTACCTGCTACACGGAAGAGGTCAAAACCTCCCATACCCGGATGTCCTTTACTGGAGAAGTACAACATATCTTCTTCATTATAGGTCGGGAAGGCTTCATCGAAGGGAGTGTTGATAACCGGACCACAGTTCTTAGGTTTACCCCATCTGCCGTTCTTTTGTTTCTCACTGAACCAGATGTCCATTTTACCCTGACCGCCTTTTCTGTTGGAGGCAAAGTACATGGTCTTACCATCACGGCTGAGTGCAACATGACCGGAAGAAGAACCGGCAGAGTTGATCTCTTTCAATGGTTCCAGCGGTCTCCAGTCATCACCTGTTTTCACTGACCAGAATACCATCATTGTACGCTCACCATTCACAGGACCGCGTTTCTTACGGTTTGCGATGTCCTGTTGCCAGGAGTTCAGTGTAACATAAATGGTGTCTTCTCTGGCATTGAAACATACAGGGCCGACGTGATAAGGTACCAGGGCTAATAATGATGGCACTACTTCTTCAACGAAAGTATTGGCCACACCCTGTGAATATTGTTTAAAAATGTATGCTTTGTAGTAAGGCTGATTAGTACGACTGTCAATCTTCGGATTTTTTTCCGGTAACAGGTTCATAGTCATTTTACGATAACCGTTGGATACCAGCAGGAGCCCCTGTCTTGTAACACCGCTTACGTAATCAGAACCTGAAGAGCTCAATTCCTTGATATTCTCCATCGCCATGTCCAGACGGTTGGTCCTCCATGCCATAGCACTATCACAACCGGCTATCATACTATTTCTCAGCAGGATACTATCCGGCTTTGAACTTGTAAATTTAGCTAACTGTTGTTTTGCTTCAACATATTTACCCGCGCTTTTTAAGATTTCTCCATATTGCAGATGTACCACTGGCGGACAATCCGGGCGGTCCTGCATTTTCTCATACCAGAAAGCTGCATCATCATACTGACCAATTTCGCGGTTGCACAGCGCTATACGCTGCAGGAGATCAACAGAAGTTTTAGTTTTCTTCTTTGAGATGATCCTGGCATACAGGGATCCTGCAACAGCATACTCCTGCCGTTGATAAGCCTCATCAGCCCTTACCCGCACGCTTTTTTGCTCCTGGCCAAACAGCATCACCGGAACCGTCAGAGTGGTGCATAATAATATCGCGTAACAACGTAGCATATTGAGATTTGATGATCTTTTTTAAATATTAGAAATAGCGAGGATTGGATGTGCTGAATAACTTCGAATTAAATAATATGCCAATCGAAAGCTCATGAGAACCACCCTGTAATCCTGCCAGTTTATTCATGCTATAGTCGTAGGAATAACCTACGCGATATTTAGCAGAAATGTAGTATTCAAGAATGGCGCTTGCCGCATTGGCTTTATCAAGAGTCTGACCGGATACAATTGATTTCTTGTTAAATACAGAGAGGTTTGTTCTGTAAGAACCACCCACCCATAAAAGTTCATCAATATGCATCATCAATGTTGCATCCAGACCTGCAGGACCTGCAAAATCTGTTTTGAACAGCACTGATGGTTTGAGGGAAATGTTCTCGTTTACCGGGAACATATAACCCGCAGTTAAGTAAACATGTTGTTTCCTACGGATACTTTCATATGTATAACCTCTCCATTTGTAACCGGAGCTGCTGTACTTTGAGAAAAGATCAAGTGCAGACAGGCCGATATAAAGGGAAGGAGTATAGAAATAGATACCAACGCGTGCATCAGGAGTAGTGGACTTCGCAGAACCATCAGGGATGATACGGTCACCATTATCAAGATATATAAGGTCCTTTCCGCTCAGACCATACTGTGTTGCACCTACACCGACACCGAGGCTGATGCGACGGGTGTCTTCTTCGTCGAGGCGTATACGATACGCATAGGAAGCATACAGAGAGATCGCGCTCTGAGGGCCGAGATTGTCCATCATAGCCTGTATACCAAGACCTACGTTTGCGTCCTGGCCGCCTCTGTTCAGCGGGCCATCCAATGAAATGGCTGCTGTACGTGGAGCGCCGTCTATACCAGTCCATTGCTGGCGGAAGGCGGCATTGAGATGCAGTACATCCTTATAACCTGCATATGCAGGATTGATGCTCAATCCATTAAAAATATACTGGCTGAACTGGACACTTTGCTGTGCACGGGAACCTGCTGCCAGGCAAAGTAAGAATACTACAGTAAACCATTTTTTTGTCATGTACATAATTGCACTTTTAGGATCACAGTTCATTATCTAATAATCATTACCCAGCCTTTGAAGACCTGCACCCCATCGTTAGGTGTGTTTAATTCAAGGCGATAGTAATAGGTACCTTCGCTTAGTCCCGTCGCATTCCAGCTGTTCTGATAGTCCTTGTTCTGGTATACAACACCACCCCAACGGTTGAATATGGTTAATGCACTTCCCGGGTTCTTTTCAATTCCCCTTACATAGAAGAAGTCATTCTTACCATCTCCGTTTGGCGTCACAACATTGGAGATCACCATACCTGCAGCCTTACCAGTGGTCTTGATACTTGTTACAGTACCCTTGTCACAACCTGGTTCCTGCGGATCGCAATGGAATGTTGCCTTAGAGGTAGAGTCGGAGTTACCACCGATCTGCAATCTCGCCGTATTATCTATGCTCTTTATTCCGTCCGGAAGCGGATCAACTTTTACTTTAAAGTGAAGCTGTCTTGGAGAAGCACCTGCTGGCAGGTTATTGATCGCCCAGTTAACAGTGTTTGCACCTCTCAGGAACAGACCACCATCTGCAATTGATACGAAAGTTGTCTGTTGAGGAATGTTGTCACTTACCTGAAGTGTTTGAATATCGGTGTTACCTGTGTTACGTATATATATGGTATAAGACAGTGTTTCGCCTGATGATACAGTACCTTCACCACTCTCGTTTATAACGATCATCCAGCCTTCGAAAGAAACAACACTAACAATTGGAATAGAGGAAGATGGTTTGCCTGCGCCATTCGGATCTGGCAGGTTAGGATTTGATGCCATGGAAGGTAATGTTGCAACAGCCCCTTTACCATTCCCGTTATTTACATAAGCTGTATTTTCTATGGCCTTGATACCTGTCAGCGCTGCACCTAACCTTGCACGGAAGGAAACTACGGCTGACTGTCCCGCATCTATTAGCGGAATGGTCCATGACAGTAAGTTATTTGCATCCGGAACAACCTGTTCAGTGGCGTCCACAAAGGTGGTACCGATAGGCAGGTAGTCCGTTACAAGCACACTGGTCAGCGCCACATCGCCTGTGTTCTGAACATGTATTGTATATGTGATCACGTCACCTGACTGGATATTACCGTTTGGACCGGTACCATTGTAAAGAGCACTCAGCCAGGAGATAGAGTTCATTCCATTGTCAACAGAAGCCCTGGTAGATGGCCATCCTTTGTCGATCCCCATTGCCGAGTTGATATTATTATCAACTGCAGGAGCCCATGTGTGTTGTAATCCGGCACCATCTCCTATATCAACGTATCCTGTGTTATTAATATAATCAACACCGGTTAATGGTCCTTTGACAGTAACTGTTGCTGAAACGGAGATCTTTTGACCCGGAGCCAGGGTCAGGCCTGTCCATGACAATACGTTATTATTCAGGGTGCCTCCAGGAGAAGCTCCATAGAATTCTGTGTGCAGCGGTAGTGTGTCCACTACACGAACGTTAGATAATGCCTCATCACCGGTATTCTCAATGGAGATCCTATATTCTATATTATCCCCTTCTTTCACTGCATTCCCTACGCCAGAACCGTTATAGGAATAAGCCACCCATATATTAGCAGACTTAGTATAAGGCTTACCATTAACAGCAACTTTTTTTCCGGCTGCTGTGTTATTTGCCATTGCTGGCAACCAGGTCATACCTACCATAATAAGTAGTATGAGGAGACTACGATCAGATATCTTTCTGATGTTGGTGAGGATCATGCCAACTCGCTGCTGCATAGATTTTTGCAGATTTAAGCGAGTGGTATTATAATTTGTGCGCATAGGCTTAGGATTACTGCAGATAGTAAATTTGAATGCTATTGTACCAATGTTGTTAGAAACGCCTCGAAGCAACTCTCCCCTTATTATTATATATATATATCCGGGCAAGCCGGGGGTGATGGTCGGGCATGTGAAATACCGCTACCAGAGCGGACCACAATTCATATAAGGCAGCTTTCTTCATTGGTTTAGGATTATGATTTATAAATATCCGACAGTCAAGGATATAGTAAATTCGAATATAAAAATATCTATATTTATTGATAAAACAATATCTTTTTAAAAATTAATGAGCATTAACCCCTCCTACTTCTGAATTATAAATCAAAACATTACAAATGATATTGAGGCACATACTATCCATTTTAGTATGTAAAAATGGCCATTTTCCGGGATGCATCACATGTTATTTAATAAACATATGACCCCTTGCAGCAGCTTACTGATAAAGGCTTCGGGGCATTCAAATATATATTTTGCTGCATACAATAAATGTATAGGAGGTGAGCGTTATAGCTACCTTTATCGCCTCTACGAAAAGTGGGCTTATCCACATTTCAGACCAGTTTTTTGACCTGAAATGTGGATAACTTTTCTTTACCTGCTTGTACGCATATTTTCAAATCGGCTTTTTCATTAATATTATTTTCACCCATTCAGATACCATTCATTCCCCGGACCCATTTCTGTTATAATAATTCCATATTCAAACAAATCGCTATATTTACTAATATTAATGGAGTCGCTCATAGCGGTTTACCAGCCCCGGCGGAAATAAGCAGTAAGTATATGTGCACCTTTTTTTGAGTACTAGCGCTTATTTTATATATGACGAAGATCATTAGTTGAAATCGCACCCGTTATTCTATTCATATTTACGCCACTGGAAAGACCATTCCCATATCTTCTACCTGAAAAGCCATGTATAAAACAGCTGATGGAGGCTGCACGCACGACGGAAAATCTATGCCAACTCGTGTGTCTGCATCTACCGCTAACTACTTAATATTAACCAATTTAAAATGCACACGACCATTCCATTCTGTTATTATGAGAGTTATTCGGGCCTGCGGAGGCCTGAACCATTAAGCATGCCTGATAAGTATCCGCCTTATGTATGGGTATTCTAATCGGTTACATTCATACCTGTATATCAACCTGCAAACACTTTTCTGATGAATACTGCAGTCTATAAAATTTTACTTGTAGATGAGGATCAGGTATTTGTAAGACAGACCCGGCAGTTATTGATTACCCAATCTTATGATATTCATACAGCCTCCTCAGAAGAAGAAGGAATCATCATCTGTCAGCAACAGCAACCCGACCTTATCATTTGTGGTGCACACCTGCGCGGAACAGGCGGACATCATTTTATCATGGCACTAAGGAATGACCCTGGTTTTGATCATATCCCGTTGATCTTTATCAGTGTAAAAGATAACAAACAGGAAATGCGCATGGCAATGAACCTCGGAGCAGACGACTACCTGGCAAGGCCGTTTAGAAAACGCGACCTTCTGCTCAGCATCCGTTCCCGGCTAGGCCGCTTTGCGAAGTTCAATCATGTGCATACTCCTGACGAAACCAGAAGTGTATCTCTTGCTAACTCATCCACCGCTCAACAGGCACTGTATCACAGACTTGGTAAAGCCGAAAACCGCATCATAAAAATGATCGCTGAAGGCAAAAGCACCAAGCAAATGGCTGATGAACTGAACGTGAGCATCCGTACTATTGAAAATCACCGGTACAGAATCGCAGGCAAACTGGGTATTGCAGGGCGTAATGCGCTGACCGAGTTTGTAATCCGGAATATCATTCAGCAACAGAAGCAGTAGCACAGAAAATCAGGAATTAGGAACTGGAACCCGGAATTCAATGCAGTAGCCAGCCGCAGGCTTCTTACTGTAAACGGATTGACTAAACTATTAGTAATGTCAGTTTGTATTTTGTATATTCTCGCTCCCATTTCTTAATTCCTGATTTTTAATCCTAATGCCCTGTTACGCATGGTCAGATCTACCTTTCTTACAACAGCTTTTCTCCTGCACATATGCTGCGTGACCGCACAGCAGTTTACCATGGAAGCAGTTACCAGTTATCCTTTCCCGTCAGAACTCACAAGCGCTGCCAGTGGCTCCGGCATTGCCTGGGCGCTGAATGAACAGGGTAAACGAAATGTATATGTTGCAGCCGGCCCGGACTTTACTCCCCGGAAACTTACGGCCTATAATGCTGACGACGGACAAGAGATCAGCAGTGTCCTGATATCCCCCGACGGCAAATGGGTTATATATATCCGTGGTGGTGATCATGGCGGGAAAGATGCAAGCAATCCCGTTAATCCGGAGCATCTGCCCATACCTCCTAAAACAGAGATCTGGTCTGTTCCTTTCGCCGGTGGTACTGCTAAAGTATTGTCTGACGGCGACTACCCGGTCATCTCTCCCCGGGGCGACAGTGTTGCATTCATCAAAAGCGGCCAGATATGGATAGCTCCGTTGGATGGCGCTACACCAGCCAGAAATGTGATCACCGCCAAAGGTTCCTGCAACAGTATTGTGTGGGCGCCCGATGGTGCCGGACTAGCCTTTGTGAATAACCGTGGCGATCATTCCTACATTGGCGTATACCGTAATGCCGCTACTCCTCTTCAATGGATAGCTCCGGCCTTTTCCAAAGACTATTCCCCCCGCTGGTCGCCCGATGGGAAAAAGATCGCCTTCATCCGTACTCCCGGTACAGGTGGTGCAACCGACTCCCTGCTGGCCCGAAGGCATCAGCCCTGGGCTATCTGGACCGCCGATGTGGCCAGTGGTGAAGGCAAACTGTTATGGAAATCGCCGGCCACTCTGCCTGGCTCCATCCCCACTACCGACGGCGGCACTAATCTTCGCTGGCCAGTGGCAGACAGGATCGTGTTCCTCTCCTATCATGACGGATGGCCGCATATCTATTCCATTGCTGCTGGTGGTGGTACTCCCCTGTTATTAACACCCGGCGCTTTTATGGCAGAACATATCGACATTTCATCAGATGCAAAATGGGTCGTGTTCAGTGCCAATACAGGCGCCACACCAACAGATATTGACCGCAGACATCTCGTACGTGTACCGGTTGACAAAGCTGCGATGGAAATACTTACTTCGGGGGATGGTATAGAAGCTTATCCAGTAGTTACAGGTGATGGACAAACCATTGCAGCACTTACGGCTACAGCGCAACAGCCTTTATTGCCAGCTGTGATGCCTTTTAAAAAAGGAACTCTTAACGTGATCGGCAAATCGTTATTACCGGCTGCATTTCCAAGCCAACAGCTGGTTACACCTAAAGCAGTCACATTTAAGGCAGCCGACGGAACATTAGTGCATGGCCAGTTGTTCGAGCCGAAAGACAAGGCTGAAAAACATCCTGCCGTAGTATACATTCATGGCGGACCACAACGCCAGATGCTGCTAGGCTGGCATTACATGGATTACTATTCCAATAACTATGCGGTCAATCAGTACCTGGTTAACCAGGGATTTGTAGTGCTTTCTGTGAATTACCGCCTGGGTATTGGCTATGGATATGAATTCCATAAACCTCCGCATGCCGGTGTCGTGGGGGCGGCAGAGTACCAGGATATTAAGGCGGCCGGTCAGTGGCTGGCAACACAACCACAGGTCAATGCCAGGAAAATAGGTGTTTATGGCGGCTCCTATGGCGGCTTTCTGACAGCACATGCGTTAGGAAGGGACTCAAAACTATTCGCCGCAGGCGTAGATATACATGGCGTACATACCAGCGCACAATTCTTACCTCCCGTACTTCTTGTTCTGGCGCCCGATTTCGATACAGCTAAAAAAGTAGCATGGCTGTCCTCGCCGGTAGCCTACGTAGATACCTGGACATCTCCCGTACTACTCATCCATGCCGATGACGACCGTAATGTGGATTTCGGCCAGACCATAGACCTGTTCCGCAGACTGGAAAGCAAAGACGCTTCATTTGAGTACCTCGCCATTCCTGACGATACCCATCACTGGATGAAATATAGTAATGCCCTTACCGTAGATAAAGCGACAGCGGTATTCCTGATAAAACATCTGAAGGAATAAATCTATTGCTTTCCAACTTTACCCAGGTGGGTGTCTTTAAAGCCGGTTTCATACTTTAACCCGTAACCGAAAATCCTGTCCATCACAGAATGGGCAAACATGATTATGCCGGTAAATACGATCCAGTCCTGATGAAAATACAAACCGGCCACATAAACGATCAATGCGATCCCTTTGTGGTGCACCAGGTTGTAAAGGAATGCCCCGGCACGATTACCGGCCAGGTAACCGATCATGGAAAGATCAGGTAACAGGATACACGCGGGAAAGAGCCACCAGGCATAAGGCGACTGAAAATAAAACGCAAGGATGGCCACCAGGAAAAGCGCCAGCTCTTCGAGTAAAAGAACGGTTTTCATATATACTGGCAGATTTAGCTACCTGCCATAAAGATAAATAGTTATATGATTCTGCTATATCGTATCTCTAAGGTATGTATAACCATACTAAAATAGCATTAAAAGGTCATTTAAAGGTCACTTCAATATCCTTTCGATATATAGATGCCCTTTTAATGACCTTTTGGTAACCTTATAATAAGCTTATATCAAGCCGATTTACAAGGTCGGCATCATGCGAGTAGCGATACCGATCCTGTTCAGAGAGTTGATCGCTGTAGCTGCGATCATTACCTGGGCCGTCAGTTGTTGCCCCAATACTTCTATGGCTTCATCATATGTTGCATCGCTTACACGGTTGCTGATGAGGGTTATTTCTTCCGTCAGGGCCAGAATAGCTCTTTCTTCACGTGAGAAAAAAGGGGTATCCCTCCAGGCATTCAGGGCGTAAATGCGCTGTTCCGTTTCACCCAGTTTGCGGGCCTCCTTTGTATGCTTGTCAATACAAAAGGCGCAGCCGTTCATCTGGGATGCCCTGATCTTGATCAATTCCTTGTGAAGGGGCTCAATTTTGGTAGTACTCAGGTAGCTGTCCATTGCTATCATAGGCTTATAGCCTTCTGGTTCTACTTCTCTCATAATAAAACGTTTCCGCATGTCGTCTCTTTTGTGTTGAGCAAAGTTGCAATAGACAGCTTTCTGAAAAATTGAACCAGTTTAAGAAATGGATGAAATTTTCTTAATATGTTTCCGCAAATACGGATGCTGTAAGCAGGGCAATCCTTCTCCTGAAGGACTGCCTCGTTTTATGTAACCCATTATTCTTTTACCGGAACGAGATATGGCGTTCCTACCGGTCCTGTGAAATAGACCAGCAGTTTCGCTTCTTTGGTTTTGCTCAGATTTCTGGCACTGGTGTGTAAACCGTTCGGTTCTTCCCAGAACATTTCACCCTGCTTGTAAACACGGGTTTCGCCTTCGAATGTGGATTCTATCGATCCTTCCAGAACGTATCCGATAGTAGCCACCGGATGCCTGTGTGCTGTGTGTGTTTCGCCGGGAGCGAATTTCACCAATACCACCTCTACCTGCTCCCCCTTCACTGTGGCAGGAAGCGTCTTTTTGAACAGTGTTTCAGGTGGATACTTCACTGCAAACTGGTCATGAGATGTTGCGTGTTGCGCTTTTGTACTGAATGTGAATGCAGTGATCATTACTGCGAGACTGAATACGAACTTTTTCATAATACTTTGTTTTTTGTTTTTAAGTTTAAAATTTACCGGCCTGTATGGCCATAGACAATACTCACCTCTTCCCCTGCACATCAGCGGCGAAAACAAGTCATTTTAGATCCTGAGGAATGAAAGAGGAGGGCGTGTACAGAAAAGGGGACTAAGCGAAAGTAAAGAACATCAATTAGCAGCGGGCATTAAGCCGGTGGCGATACCGATCCTGTTCCAGGAGTTGATAGCTACAGCTGCCAGCATTACCTGGGCAGTGAGTTGTTCTCCCAATACTTCTATTGCTTCACTGTATGTAGCATCGCTGACATGGTAGCTGATAAGGGTCACTTCTTCTGTCAGGGCCAGAATAGCTCTTTCTTCACGTGAGAAGAAAGGGGTATCCCTCCAGGCATTCAGCGCATAGATACGCTGTTCCGTTTCTCCCATTTTACGGGCGTCTTTTGTATGCAGATCTATACAGTAAGCACAACCATTGATCTGGGATGCTCTTATTTTGATTAATTCCTTGTGTAGCGGCGCGATCATTGTTACACTAAGATACTTTTCCATTGCAAGCAAGGTTTTGTAACCTTCAGGTTCTGCCTGCGCCATATTAAAACGTTTCTGTGTTTGCATCATTTGTGTTTTTGCTGACACAAAATTGCGACACCTCCGGCTGCCAAAACTTAATCAAGTTCAAGAAATGGCGGATCAGATTTTCTTACTTCTGATCTTACTCAGGAATTCGGGCGTAAAGCCCAGGTAGGAAGCCAGCATGTATTGGGGGATACGCTGTATGAACTCGGGGAACAGGTTGCTGAAATGATAATACCGCTCCTCCCCCGTAAACTCATAGATATATTTGATGCGTTGCATGGATGCCGCATAGGCACGTTGCAGGATTAGCCGGAAATAACGTTCTAAGCCCGGTATTTTGCTAAAAAGCTCTTCTCTGACCCTCTTGTCCAACACGGCGATTTCGGAGTTTTCTACAGCCTGTATGTAGTATTCTGAAGGGGTCCTTCTTTCCAGGCTGTCATAGTCGGTGATCCACCAGTTATCAATACCGAAATGGATGATCTGTTCCAGGCCTTTTTCGTTGATATAATACTGGCGGAAACACCCTTTTAAAATGAAGTAGTTTGCATTACAGACCGCGTCCTGCCGAAGCAGATAGTCTTTCTTTTTCACCTCCTGGTATGGTATACAGGATAGTATTGTTTCCCTGTCTTCGTCAGTCAGTTCTATGAATTTGCCGATATGCGCTATAAGCCTTTGCATACGCAATATTACGGCAAAAAAAGAGGCTCCGGATGGGAGCCTCACTGATTTAATATTTTGCTGCCTGACCTTTTGCAGGGATGGATTCCATAATGAACTTCCGGAGGTTCTCATTCGCGGCCGCCAGATCATCCTTTCTCAGGTACATCATATGTCCGCTGCGATAGCCTTCCCACTTCAACCGGCCTTTCAGTTTGCCGCCCGGGTCCATCTGCCACATGCTGTATTTGGCATTGAAGTAATCGCAGGCGCCGTCATAATACCCTGACTGTACCAGCAGATGCAGGAAGGGATTCTGGGCAATTGCCTGCCGCAGGTTCTCCCCTGTCTGGTCATCTTTCCTGTCCCAGGGATGCACATCTCCAAACATGTTATACTTCAGGTCTGTTTTATAGTTCAGTTCATCTCTCAGGTAGATGTGGATAGCCGGCGTGAATGCCTGTAACCATGCTGTCAGCTCTGCGTTATAGTCAGGTCTGTCGCCCGCAATCTGGCGATCGATACCTCTGTAACGGGAATCCAGCCTTCCTACGGTATACCCCTGGTCACGGAGCAATTCTTTCCAGAACAGGTTGAAAGATACATCCAGGTTATTTTCCTGTACAACCAGCTCTTTCAGTCCGCTGTAACGGGCAATCTTGCTGCCGATACTCTTACGTTGAGCTTCATCCAGCGCTCCGCCTCTTGACAAGGCAGGAACCAGCTCGTTAATGGTGAAGTTCTCTACTTCCGGCAGTACCTCGTTCAGGTCTTTCTGTTGCAGGTCGGCAGGCAAGCGTTTGTGATACCAGGCCGTAGCCGCGAAATAAGGCAGCTTCAGCGCTGCATCCAGGGGACCGTCGCGCTTTATGCCCAGTTCTGTGGGAGAAACCAGGATAACACCGTTCAGGTACATCCACTGAGCATCCTGCAGTTCCAGGGCCAGACCTGATACGCGGGTAGTTCCGTAACTTTCCCCGATCAGGAATTTAGGAGACGCCCAGCGCCCTTTGCGGGTTACGAAAGTGTTGATCCATTCCGCCAGGTATTTGATATCGGCGTTCACACCGTAGAATTTACTGCCGGGAATGTCTTTGCTCACCGGACGGGAATAACCTGTATTTACCGGATCTATGTACACGATGTCAGCTACGTCCAGGATGGAATGCGGGTTATCCCTCATACCATAAGGCTGTACTGGATAGCCCTCGTCGTCTATATTCAGCATCCGCGGACCGGTATAACCGATTTCCATCCATACGGAGGGTGTACCTGGACCTCCGTTGAAGGAAACTACCAGCGGCCGGCCGGATTTATCTTTTACGTCATCCCGTTCGTAGTATGTATAGAACACACCGGCGATAGGTTTGCCTTCTTCATCCCATACGGGTATGCTGCCTGCTGTAGCAGTATAAGGCACGCGCTGTCCTTTGATGGTCACTTCGTGTTTTGTTACTACGGAAGAGTCAACATTCAGTACTCTGGAAGGCGAGGGTTTCATCTGTGCCTGTGCAGACGTTACAGCCACCTGTGTAATGACTGCTCCCGTAAGCATCAGGGGCAATAAGATTTTGTTGATCATAGATTGATTGATAAAGTGGTTTGAGGGATAAAGATAATAGAAGCAATCATCTATGTCACTGATTTTGGGATGAAAGGAAGGATTTTATGTCAGTCCGTTACCCATACAGACACCGAGCCTGCCGCGCATAAGAAATCCCCCCAACCTTCTTCATCTATCACAATTTCTTCTTCCCGCTTACCGGTGATATCCTTAAAACGTTTTCCTGCGTAACGCTTTCCAATTTCCATATGTTTATTCCCTTCTTCTCCGTTGGAGATCACAACCGCACAACCTGTGTGTTCCTCATCACCTTCACGTGTCCAGCCGATACAGTTAGGATGATCGAAATAGTCCCGCTGTTGACCATAGGCATGGTTATCCCTGGCGGAGATCAGTAATTCAAGTCCTTCGACAGGTACCAGTTCAATTTCAGTGTCTGCTCCTTCTTTGTTCTTGTCAGTATACTTGGCTCCGTAGAGATCAGGATAAAAGATGCAGGGATAACCATGTTCCCTTAAGAGGATCAGTGAATAGGCGATCGGCTTGAACCAGTAATCGACCGGCGCTTCCAGTGCCTGCAATGGCTGTGTATCATGATTGCCCACTACCGTCACCGCCAGGAAAGGTTTTTCTGCAACCAGTGAACCGTCAAAAATGGTCGTAAGATCATAATCCTTTCCTGCGAGGGAGGCATCATAGAAGTTGTGATGCAGGGATGCATCAAAGAGGGACATTTTACCGTTGGTCGCCTCTATGTATTTCAGCAACAGGTCCAGCTGACCAGGCGCCCAGTATTCCCCTACTGCAAAAAGTTCCCTGCCTGTATATTCCCTCATCTGGTCCAGCCATTCATTGAAGAAATCGGGCGTGATATGTTTCACGGCATCAAGGCGGAAACCGTCATACCTTACAGCGTTGTAATACCATTCTCCCCAACGCCGGAACTCTTCACGTACTGCAGGGTTACGAAATTCAATATCAGCGCCCATGAGATAGTCATAATTCCCTTTCTCAGTGTCTATGACGTCTTCCCAACCTTCTCCATATTCGTTCTGTATAGTGAAGATGCCTTCGTCCTTACCATCTTTGATATGATCGATGCCGGTAAAGCACTGATGGTCCCAAATGAAACTTGAATGAGCTCCTTTGCGGCCGGGAAAAGTGAACTTTGTGTAAGCTTTTACCCTAATAGGATCAGAAATAAATTCATTTCTGTCCTCGTCATTTACTTTCCGGACAGTTATCTTTTCTACTTCGTCGCCACCCATCAGATGATTGGCCACTACGTCCACATATGCCTGCATACCCGCATCATGAATGGCTTTGATCGCATCTATGTATTCCTGACGGGTGCCATAGCGCGTACGCACTGTTCCCTTCTGATCAAACTCACCCAGATCGTACAGGTCGTATACGTCATAGCCATGACTGTGGATACCATCAGCACCTTTATAGGCCGGCGGTAACCAGATGGCGTTAATACCCATGGCAGCCAGTTTCGGAGCTTCATTCTTAATTGTATTCCATAAACTTCCATCATCCGGCGTATACCAGTGGAAGTATTGCATCATTGTACCGTTTTTCATTTGTTGTCATTAAATGGAGGAAAGATGTGAATGGCGGTACAAACCACATGCCACCACAGTTACATGATGGTCACATCTTTTTTGCGGGAAGCGGGTGTCACATTCAGTTGCTCTATTTTCCCATTGCGGACCGTTCCTTCTATAACGGTGTTATAGGGCGCGTGGAGTTTAAACACGGCGTTCCAGTCTGCCGGCCAGGCGGGCAGCAGATAGATCTTTTCTCCGTCCACCTGCATGAGCATTTCCTGCAGGCCTATCATGGCAGAGCCGCCCCAGTTATGATCGGGTGTCCAGTCAAAGCCTGGTCCCCAGAAGGCAGGGAACCGGTGAGGCCCATTGGCGAATTTCGCCTTTGTGAGTTCGGCCGCCTCTTTTGTCAGCCCCAGGCGGGCGGCAAAAATGTTGTATTGCCGCCATCCGATATGGCTACGGAATTTAATAGCATGTGGATCATATTCCCAGGTGTTGCGGGCAATATCAAGGTTAGGTTTCCCCACACCGTAGATGCCCCACGGGAATACGGGGTACAACTGTGGCGTCTCCGAGTTCTGCACTCTCTCCCACGCAAGCGCCGGTGCTATTGTTGTATGTCCATCAAATGCCGTCAGTGCGATAGGCGGCACCCGTTTCTGCATTTGCAGCATCCTGGCCATGCGGACAGTATCTCCCTTCACCTCCGGCAACTCCAGCATTCTTTGCAGGATGACCTGTAAAGCAGCTATGACAGTTGTGGAGTTGTATGTCATCTTAAAGGTTTCTGCTGCTGATGTGGGGAACAGGATATAGTGCCCCTTTTCATTCAGTTCCCTGACACCTCTTTTCTTTGCCAGTTGCCGGTAATGTTCGTCATAGAACGTCAGGCAGCTTTCTATGAAGTCAATATGTTCCGCGTTACCGATACCTGTATAACGATTGGCGTCGAGCATCATCAGGCAGAATTCAAACACGGTTTCCCACTGGTATTCCAGCCAGGCGTTATGCTCCATTCCGGGATCAGTACCGGGAGGCCGCGTTGGGTCATATTCGGTTATATTGGGCAGACCGAAATTCTCTATCTGTTCCGTAAAACATGCTCCTGCATGGTCCCAGTATGTCTGGCTTCTGAGCTCAGCATTCTTCTTTATCCGCAGATAAAAATCAAACTGTCCTTTCATCATATCCACATCGCCACTTTTCAGAAATGGGTAATACACGAGCCGTTGGTTCTGTGCGGTCATTGTTCCACCACCCCATAAGCGGAAGTCGGGCGAGAACTTTAACTGCTCGTTCACATAACGTGGATCGAATGTAAAAAGACCTCCATTGAATTTAGTAGGCCATCTGCCGAAGGCATTACATCCCAGCATATACCGGAACAACTGGTAATTACGCCCGACGTCCACTGCGGCAGTGTCTTTACTGTCTATACAGATATAACTTCTGTTCCAGAACTGCTGCCACCAGGCTTCCGTTTTACGTTGTGCAGCGCTACGGTCTTTATCAGCAGTGAGCATTACCTGTTGTAATGCCTTCCGCCATTCACTGATCTCCGCAGTTTGCGCTACCTCCAGTCCTATGGCCAGGTGTTGTGTGCGCACGGCTTTTTTACTTTGCAAAGACCATCCCCGATAGGCTGCATCTGCATAAGTGCCGGAGTCTACACCGACAGCTAACATCTGGTCGCCATGCATCATTCCACCGAAGGTATTGTTCTTCAGCGGATCATATAGCTGATCTTTCACAGCTCTCATACCTTCATTGTCTACTGTATAGTTAAAAACGTCTTGTACATCGGCGCGGTTGCGGTGATAGAAGACGACGTCATTCCCCTGGAACGATATTTCATCCCTGTAGGTTGTAACGGGAAATGATTGCAGTCGTTTATAGGAGTTGGTACGGCATTCGCGGTTGTCAGTAACAAGATGGTCAGCATACCTCCATGACTCATATGTAGCCGTCACTTTCACAGGCTGATCGTGCTTTACGTTCACGTGTACCACCGGGTTGAACACGTCTACCCATATATCGATATCTGTGTGTTCATCACGGATGTGCACACTCCCCTTCTCCAGTTTTAACTCCTGTTTAAATATTTTGTTACCGACAGGACCGGAAGATAACCTCAACCGTACCCGTCCCAATTTCAGCATGGCATTGTTCTCATCGAAAGTGCCGCTTCTCGATAAATAGAATAAAACATCTCCGTTCTCCACCCAGACATTCAAACCGATATCGCCTCCGCCACAAGGCATGGCATCACCGGCATTGCGGCCCGGTGTATTCCAGGACACATCATAACGGGAAACGGGCGTATGCTGCGCAGCTGCGTATTGATTCCACAGCATCGCGATCATACTCAGACAAAAAATAAACCGGAGGATATCAGCACCTTTCTTCATACATGGAATGGGAAGTCTATATCAGTAAAAATAAGATGTAATATTGACAATTAATAGATTGTCACGAAAGAGAAATAAAATCGTCTTTTGAGAACGTATTTCTTTTTATCATAAGAAATCCCTTAGATTTGTATTACCTTATTGAAAGAACAGCACCAACTATTCGGCTAATCCTACAATTATTCTACAGCGTTCCTGCCAACACGCGGATAACCATTAATTATAATCAGGTAAATCTTTATTGATCCTATTCATTTACAGGCATTATCACATATTTTTTAACATTTATTATGACAAGTAGTATTGAACAACTTGCCGGTAAGAAAGTATTATTTGCTACTATCTCAGCTGACGACTATATAAACCCTCTGACCGGCCTGGCAAAACATCTTCAGGATTCAGGATGCGACGTACGATGGTATGCGTCAAAACGCTATACCAAAAAGTTCCATCAATTGTACATCTATCATTACACACCTATAAAATACAAGGATGTGAACAGTGGAAATATAAATGAGATACATCCGGAAAGGGCCCGTATTACAGGCAGGATCGCGAAGCTGAACTTTGACATGCTCAACATCTTTGCAAAACCTGCTGCCAAGCACTTTGAGGATATCCGTTACATCTACGAAGCTTTCCCCTTTGATGTACTGATAGTTGACACGCTATTCACTGCTGCACCTATCGTACGTCAGGTACTGGGTGTGCCGGTGATCGCTATAGGCGTTGTTCCGCTGACTGCATCTTCAAGAGACCTGCCTCCATATGGTTTAGGTATGACGCCTTCCCGCAATCCGCTGGGACGTCTGAAACAATCTGTTTTACGCTTCATGACAGATAAGATCTTTTTCAAGGAAACATTCAATGCATACGAGCAGGTATTCAGAAGATATGGCATTACAAACAATGGTATCAACATGCTGGACAGTGTTGTCAGAAATTCTGATATTGTGCTGCAGTTAGGTTCACCAGGCCTGGAATACCGGCGCAGCGACATCGGCGGGAATATTCGGTATGTCGGACCTATGCGACCATACGCTGTCGCCAGAAAAGGGCTTCCATGGTCGGACGAGCGGCTGCATCAGTACAAAGACATCGTAATAGCAACGCAGGGCACAACCGAAAAGGACCAGAACAAGATCATCATACCTGCGCTGGAAGCATTCCGTAACACCGACGTGCTTATTATTGTTACAACCCGTGGATTGAAGACAGAGGAATTGCGTGCCAGATATCCTTACCGCAATGTTATTATTGAAGACTTCATTCCTTTTGACGACGTGATGCCTTACGCAAAAGCTTTTATCACCAATGCCTCTTACAGCGGTGTGCTGTTAAGCCTACAACACAAACTTCCGGTTATTGCAGCAGGTACAAATGAATGTGAGAACGAGCTTTGCGCAAGGATAGGGTATCTGAAATATGGCATTAACCTGCATACGGATACTCCCAGTCCCGAGCAGATCATAGAAGCGTTTGAAGATGTGCTGGATACACCTTCATTCAAAACGAACATATGCAGGCTGAAAGAAGAGTTCAACCAATATGAGCCTATCCTGTTAAGTGCCGGATATGTTGCAGAATTGCTAAAAATGAGGGCTTCCTAAAGCATTTGCCAAGAATTGTTATATATTTCTGTCTCGTTTCCAATAACGAGACATTTTTTTTATATACAGGGACATCAACATACTCGTAAACTGTAACTGCATGCACAAAGTATTCATTACGGCTACCGGAAAATTCCTGCCCAATACCTCCATCCCCAATGACAAAATGGAAGATTACCTGGGCAAGATCAACGGCATGCCATCCCGTACCAAAGATATTTTTCTGAGAAAGAACGGTATCCAATCCCGTTACTATGCACTTGACACACAACAACACACCACACATCAGGCATATGAAATGGCGTCTAATGCCATAGACGATTGTCTTGAAGGAACAGGAACGGATAAACAGGACGTAGACTTTCTCAGTACTGCCACCACACAGAGTGATCTGCCCGTGCCCGGTTTTGCCAGTATGGTACAGGCGGAAAGTGGTATCGGCACCTGTACGCTGGCATCTCATCAAAGTGTATGTGCAGCCAGCATCATGGCCATTCAGAATGCATATATGCATGTACAGGCCGGACAGGCCGATCGTGCGGTATGTTGTGCTGCTGAACTACCCAGCAGGATGTTCAAGGCCTCCCGTTTTGCCCGGCAGTCTATTGTCACCTCAGACGGAACCCTTCCGGCAGACATAGACTTCCTTCGCTGGATGCTGAGCGATGGCGCGGGAGCCATGTTATTACAACCTGCTCCTTCCCGCACAAATATATCTCTGGAAATAGAATGGATTGACCTGCGCTCTTATGCTAATCAGTATGAGCTATGTATGTACACAGGGACCAACAAACAGGCTGATGGCAGCATCCGGAAAACATGGCTCGATTACGACAGTATGAGCGATGCGGACCATGATGGTGCTGTGAACCTCAAACAGGACATGCAGCTGGTAGATAATATCGTGAAACTGGGTATCCAGCGTTTCTTTGAGCTGGTAGATGAAAAGAAGATCACACCCGATGCTATTGACTGGCTGGCCTGCCATTATTCTTCACATCACTTTAAAAAGCAGATCACTGACCTGCTGGAAAAGGGTGGTGTGAACATTGCTGGGGAGAAATGGTTTACTAACCTGTATAGCGTGGGGAACATTGGCGCTGCTTCCATCTTCGTAATACTGGACGAATTATTACGTAGCGGAAAATTACAGCACGGACAACAGATCCTTTGCATGGTGCCTGAAAGCGGACGGTTCATCACCGGATACATGATGCTGAAGGTGGTGGTTCCCGGTACTCCCGGTATTATCAAAGAAGATATTGCTACCATTAAGGCGCCGGAGATCAGGATACAGCAAAAGCCGGTACAGGAATGGCTGGTACGGCAGCTTACAGGCGTGTGGTTCGATTTCGAGCGCTCATTGCAACAGGTACCTATTGTAAAGAAGATATTCAATGGTCAGCTGACAATGGAAGAATACAGGCGTTTATTGCTTAACCTCCGGCAGCAGGTGATAGACGGTTCCCAATGGATAGCCCGCGCGGCGTCCAACGTCAGCATGACCTATTTTCATGTACGCTCCTCTTTTATCAGGCACTCTTCTGATGAGCACCGCGATTATCAGATCCTGGAAAAGAACTACATTAACTGCGGAGGAAACGAAAAAGATCTTTATACTGGCGAAAAGAATATTGGCAGTGAGGCACTCAGCGCTTATATGTTCCAGCGTGCCAGTCAGCCGGACCCGTTTGATCTGTTAGGCGGCATGTTTATCATTGAAGGACTTGGCAACCGTGTGTCGGGCAAGTGGGGGCGCGCCATTCAGCAACAGCTGCAACTGAATGCCGACCAGGTGTCCTTCTTCATTTACCATGAAAGCAGCGACAGCAATGATAATCACTTTGAACGATTTGAAAATGCCATACAATCAGACCTGCTTACAGCAGAAATGGCACAGAAAATTGTAAAGACCGCGAAGGTGGTGGCAAGGCTATACAGGATGCAATTGGAAGAACTGGATAATTTCTAAACACCTTTTATGTTACATACTAAAGAGTACTATCAACAGATGCCGCATGACTCACGCAATCCCAGTCACTGGCATGCACTGTTCCTGGATAAAAGCATTCCCTTTAACCCGGATGCAAAGGCAGCGTTCCTGTATGACTCTTCTACCAAGAGCAGGCAGTTCCTGTATCCTGTCATTAAAGCATTTGCGCGCATCAGTATCGTGCTAATGCAGATCTTCAAGATCTTCATCCCGAACCTGATCAATGCACCCAAAATGCTGCATAAGAGCCTTTTCTGGGGCATGAAGTATTTTATAACCCCTGAGGCCAACTTTCTGATCTTACGCCATTTTTACCTGGGCTCTGAGGTATTGCGGTTCATTAAGGACAATGTAAAGGGAGCTGAGAGCATTCCTATGAATCCGCTAAAGCCGGTTAAAGTTGCAGACGTCAGGGATAATCTCTTCCTGGAACATGATCTGAACCTCTATAACTTTATCATTAATCTGAACAAGGCTATTGAAGAAAAAGGCGTACGCGTAAGTAAACAGGAACAGCCTGATTTCAGTGCTATTTCCACTGGTCCTCTCCCATTTGAAAACTTCCGTCATAAGTGGACGAACTTTATTGACCTGGGCACTGCAATAGAAATTTTCACACCGGTGTACCAGTTCTTCCTGACGGATGCAGACTTCTGGCGGGCCACCAATTCACTGCAGCTTGATGAGGTGATAGGCATTTATGCAGCAACGATCATGGATTGTCCGGAAAAGCTGACAGCACTGAACAACAAACATCCCATGATACCTTTACCAATGGCTGGTGCTGCCTTCCGGTTATTGCTACACGGGTTCTCTACAGAAGTATTACATGCTTTGCTGGTACAGGCAAAACTGGAACAACAGCGGAGTGCCGCTGTTGCATAAACTAATAGATATCGAAAAGCTTTTGCTGGGGCGGTTGTTTTTTATTCATGCCCGGCGACAAACTATTTTCCAGCTGCAATATTTTTGACAGGGGCGGTTTACTGGTGAAAATGCCTGTAGGCTGCCCTTTTCTGATCCCCCTTACGAAACAATAGATCACACCGCCGAACTGTTTCTCATAGTTGAAGGCATGCAACCTGCTTTCCAGGTATTTCTTGGCTGCTAAAGTATAGATGAGATATTGCAGATGATAGTTATTCTCATTCATGGCCACAGATAATGCAGCCGGTGTATAATCTTCCGGTGAGTCTCCGAGATAATTAGACTTCCAGTCCAGGATGTAATACTTGCCTTCATGCTCGAAGAAAAGGTCCATCTTGCCGTTCATGATGCCTTCCAGTTCATTACTGCCATGTTCATGGAAGCGGCGTACTATTATGCTCGTTCTATCGTCAGAAAGACCATTCAGCATATCAGGAAAGAATGCTGATACGGGAAAGTCAAACTCAAATTCCGGAATACGTTTATGCCAGATGACGGCTGATAAAGGAAAGGTTTGCTCGCCTACCGTAATGTCGGTGTGCAACACGTGCTCCAGCAGTTGCCGCAGCATAGGGCCATATATTTCCTGCTGGCCCGGTACAAAGCGGCGGACAGTTTCGGTTATCCATTTTTCCCAACGGCTATCTTCAGAAAAGTTGATGTTTTCAAACAGGAAGTGCAACAGGTTACCTGTCTTTGCACCACGTTTTAATGTATGAAAGATGAAAGTCTCATAGGGATCTTCCTGTTGTGAAGGGCGTGTTTTAAGGCTATGCTCTGCTTTTGCGGCCAGCATGGTATAACTCATCTTCCGCCAGTTCTGTTCCTTCAATACAAACCTCACAGGGGCTTCCGTTCCGGTGTTCATCACTGTACCGGCATGCCGTGTCAGATCCTGTCCAGGCGCTTCCGGAAGGTCCTGCTCGAACTTAATGATATGCGGCGATGGGGCGGCCGCTATTAATGCCTGCAGGAATGCCAACAAGGTAGAATTGGCATAGTACTTAGCGTTATTGCGGAAAACAAAACACTTGTATACCCCACGGGTGATGGCTACATACAATAAACGCCGGTTCTCCTGCTCCGCCTGGCGGGCATAGGAGGCGCGCTGTTCATCCGTCATACGTTTCTTCTCAACACCTACGTAATCGCCTGTATCAGGATCACGGAAACTGAAGAACTCAATGCTCTTATTCTCCGCAAAATCCAGGAAGGGCGCCATTACGATCTTATATTCCAGCCCTTTGCTTTTATGAATGGTCACAATGTTCACAGCCTCTTCATCACTTTCTACACGCTGCTCGTATTCGTCACCTTCGGTAGCCATTCCATCTATACCTCTTTTCAACCATGACACCAATTCTGTCATGGATAAATTCTTACGGCTCTGGATCTGATGCACGAGTTCTGTCAGCTGAAAGAGATTAGAGATAACCCTTTCCCCGCTTTCTGTATGCGCATGTAATAACACATTGCGCACATTGAAGTCTGTTATGAAATCCATCATGGCAGTATAGATGCCATCCTGCTGCCAGCGGTTCTTATAATTCCCGAAAAAGGACAGTGTTACTTCGTCATCGAGTAACAATACATCTTCCAGTTTAAGATTTGTAAAAGGCGATAGCAATGCACGGTTAATAGAAGAGCGGTTCGGCTCCAGCATTGCTTCCAACAAGTACAACAGATAGGTAGCTTCTTCTGATTGTAAGACCCTGGCATCATCTACAGTTACAGCAGGTACTCCTAACTTCGCCAGTTGCGCTTTCACTTCCCTGCCCTGCCGGCCGGTACGCACCAGGATACCTACGTCCGATGGTCTGACGGGCCGCCTGCTTTCTTCATTTCCAATTGTGTATACTCCATCTTTTAACAACAATGCCACCTGTGCTGCCACCGCTTCAACCAGCTCATTACTGTTGGATGCATTGAAAACCGTGATAGGTACATCTGGCTCCTCTCCTTTAAACAAAAGCCCTTTGGTATTCCGTTCCGGGCTATCTACTTTTATATAGTTGATCGCATTCCCTTCACCGCTGAAGTAGAATGTGTCGAAATCTTCCGTCGGCAGGAAAAAAGTGTTCATGGCTGCAATGAACGGCTCAGAAGAGCGGAAGTTATGGTTCATTCCATACACATGCTGCACACTTGCCCTCGCCTTGAAATACGTGAAGATATCTGCCTTACGCCAGGCGTAGATACTTTGCTTGGGATCACCGATATAAAACAGGATGGTACCTGTACCGAATGCTTTTTCGAAGATCTCGTACTGCATCCTGTCGGTATCCTGGAACTCATCCACGAACACTGCTTTGTACTTTTCCTGCAAGACTTCTATGAGCCTGGGGTTATTTTTCTCCACCAGTGAATTGTGCAGGTTCGTGATCATATCGTCATAACTCAGCAGGTTATTACGCTTCTTATAACCCTTTACTCCTGCCGCAATTTCTTCGATAGCAAAACAGTACAAACGGCTGATCACCTGTTGTACGATACCTTTGCGTTCTTCATCCAATACACCTGCTTTATCGAGGCGTTCCAACAAGTCGGGAAATAATTTGGTGATATAACCGGCAGAGCTGCGTTTTTCTTTGACCGTTTTAATGAACTGTTCCGGATCGTCTACATATGATAACAGCGCTTTCTTTGCATACCTGTCACCTTCACATAATGTTCTAAACTTCTCTGTATTGTTTTTTATGAAGCTGTGCAGTTCTTTTTCGGCAGCCTCCTTCTTCTCGTCTACCGCATCCAGTTGCTGCAGCCATTCTTCCTGTTCTTTAGGTTTGATGGCATAACGTTTACCTCGTTCATAAGCGAAATAACGTTTACCGCTCATATGCTCGTTAAGCGCTGTGCTGATGCCAGCCATCATCTCAGGCTCCCAGATCTTTTCCAGCAAACGGATATGTAAGGTTGTGACATACTTACGCCAGAACTTTTGTACTTCCTCCTCGATCAGCGTTCGTGTATCCTGGATCATTTCTGCGCCAAACAGCTGATCTGTTTCAAATGCGAATTCGTTCAACGTCTTCTGGCAGAAGCTGTGAATGGTCAGCACTGCTGTTTCATCCAGGAATAATATCGCATCTTTCAACTGCTGTTGTACCTGTTCAAGACCATTACGTTCAACCGCCTCTTCCACCAGCCGGAAAATGTTAGGGTCCGTTGTTTCCATTCCCTGGGCAACCCTATTTGCATTCCGGACAAACAGGCGGATACGTTCTTCCAGTTCTGCTACCGCTGCTTTTGTAAAGGTCACCATCAGGATCTCTTTGATGGAAAGGGCATTTTCCAGTACCAGTCTCAATACAAGAATGGCAATGGAATATGTCTTACCTGTACCGGCACTGGCCTCTATCAGGTTACTGTCCTGAAGTGGTACTGTGCCTGCATCAAATTCCTGGTAGTTGATATGTTCAGTCATTCTGTTTGTTGCCTGTATTAGTTATAATAACCCGGTATCATTTCTGCTATTGGTAGCAGCACGTGGCTGCAGATCGTTTTATATGTATCCAGCGTTGCTTCATCGTTAAAGAAACCATTTTCATACTCGCGGGATATGTATGGATCTACTGAATTGTTATCTCTTTTACCCAGTTTTTCATCTACTTTTTTAGCGAACTTGTTAAAATCAAGCGCAGCCAGATCAGCAGGTTTAATATCAAGATCTGGAAAGAATGGTGTAATCCTTTCAAATCCTTCGCGGAAGATATTTAACAAGGTGGTTAATCTTTGCAGTGCATCTTCCTTGCTCAATGGTATTGCCTCGAAAGCATCCTGTTTGCTGGCTCCGGATATAAAACACATTCCCTTCAATACTCCCGCAGCGCGGCCTGCCAGATAGCGTATATAAGCTTCTATAAGGTATTTATCCTCACGTTTAGACCAGGACACCTGCACCAGTTTACCATCAAACACATTGTTAATAGTTCCCTTCAGCAGCGTGCCTTCAAGATCCAACTCTACCTGCACGGATTGCTCTTCCGCTCCATTGATACATGTCCTGTATTTATCACGCACCGGCTGTACTTCAGATTCTATCTGCTGCAATGCTACATATGCCATATTCTTCAATGGCAACCTGCCTGTCTTTACCAGACGGATCTTCATATTGGCTATGGCATTGGCATCCATCTGTAACAATTCATTCTTCAGGCTCCATTTCTGCAGGCTGTCAAGATGAAAGATCTCTGTTTCATTGAGCAGGACCTGTTCATCATTATAGTAGATGCCAAGCACTTTGTTATAGTATGCTTTGAAAGGGTTCTTGAAGAAACGCACCAGTTCATCCAGGTCCACTTCTTCCAGGTCCGGTTGTTCCATTACCTTACCGGTACTTGTAACAGGCCGTTCAGGAACGGTAGCGTTCAGATAACTATAGAGACGTTCATCTCCTGTCATGTACTTCTTGCTAAAGCCCTGCAAAGGTTGTTTGGTCACCAGTTTATTTCTTACATCTACTGCTTCTTCCGTACCGGATTCGATATAGTCCAGCAGCTCATCCACCAATGCGGAAGGCGGCATACGGCTATTGTCTTTAGCGCTTTGTCCGACGTAACTGATGTAGAGATACTGACGGGCCGACAACACCGTTTCAAGAAAAAGGTGTTTGTCGTTATCCTTCACATTACGATCTCCTCTTTGTTTATTTTTCTCCATCAGGTTAAAGCCTATCGGCTGTTCCCGGCGTGGAAACTTATCGTAGTCCAGTCCCAGCATTGCTACAACCCTGAAGGGAATACTACGCATGGGGATCAGTGAACAAAAGGTGATGCCTCCATTCACAAACAACCCTGTTCTTGTAGTGCCGGTCAGTGTTTGCAGGAAGCTATGACTGAACACCTCAAACGCCACTGTATCGCTCATATACTCATTCAGCAGGTTATAGTCTGCCAGTTGTTGCATCAGTGCATTATAATCTTCATCCACTTCTTCTTCCGGCTCGTACACCATATTGTGCAGCAGGTTCTCGATATACTCGACCCAGCCACTTATGCTCCTTTCCTTCTTCCGGTCTTCTACAGCAGCTATCAATACTTCTGCAAAATGGCAGAAGCGTATCACTTCCAGGCTATCACTTCCTTCCAGGATATCCAGCGGAAAGAAACTTTCATCACCTTTCCCGTATTCTTCATCGCCACTCATACAGATACCAAACATGATCCTTCTGATACCGTATTTCCAGCTCACCAGAAAGGTTTCGTCTTCTTTTGCACCATGTATCCCAAAGCGGATATTCGCCTGGTCCACCACAGCGCGTATCAGCGGCACGTTGTTGATACCAAATCGTTTCCTGATGTAAGAAGAGTCAAGCAGCTGCAACACTTCCTCCGCTTTGAAATTCTCTTCATTCATTCTCAGGATGGCGTGCAGTGCATTGAAAAGGTTATCACTATCTGCATAACTTTCATCGGCAATAGTGTAACGGAATTTATAGGGAGCGTTGTTGAAGATCGCTTTAATGTAAGGGGCGTATGCATCAATATCACGCACCATTACCACGATATCGCGTGGCGATAATGTTTCTTTCTTTTTATCTATGAGATGCACCAGGTAGTTATACAACACTTCCACTTCGCGGGCAACGGTATAACAGTTATTGATGGTGATAGAACCATCTTCAATGTCTTCCGCGAAGATCGGGTTCCTCGCCTCGTTAGCATTATTGAAAATATCATGCTGGACCTTATTCAGCAATGTATCGGGTTCAGGCACCACCAGGCCTTCGCTGTCATAGGCATTTGCAAATGCATCGTACTGAAAGAACAATCCGAAGGTATCCTGCACGACACGTCCCCAGCCCATCAGCAGTGGATTTCCTGCTACGTCAGATTCCAGTAGCGGACGTCCCTTCAATCGCCAGCGGGCCTGTTGTTTTTCGCTTTTGTCCTCGAACCAGTACAGTTCAGGAGAAGGGTTGATAATATGAAAATGGATATCAATGAAGGATGACAGTTCATGCAATATCTGCACGTGATATGCCGTGATGATGGACAGACCGAAGAGGTGTACGGTATTCATACGTTCTGCCAGCAATTCCTGTTGATCAGGATTCTTCAGCATATCGAGAATATGTTGTCCGACAATTGTTTTGTCTGGCAGCATATTGCCTGACACTTTCTTGGCTTTACCCCACAGATATTGCTGCCAGTCCATCTTTGCCAGCGGATCTTCTGCTTCTTCATTCCACTCGCGTATCATTTCCGGACGATAGATCTGGTACTGGTCAAAAAGGTCAGCCGTTCTTTCTGCCAGCGCCATTCTTTTGAGATCACTGTCAGGTTCAGTATTGTGATAGTAAGTAGCTACGGCAGGATATGTTTCCCGGAAAGCATCTTCGCCCAGCAGTTTATACAACAACCAGGTGAGGTTCCTGCCGGAAAGCATTTCTGAATAATGCCCATCCATCAGGAAATAGATCTGATGAATGAGATCATTCGGTTTAAGGAAGCGGCAATTAGCCGCGATACCGAGGTATTCTGCCAATTGCAGTTTCAGCCAGTTGTTCATCCCTTCCGTTTGTGTAACGATGAGATGTTGTTCAAACACCCGGCTATGTGAAGTTTTTAATGTCTGTGCCAGCCCCAGGGAGAGGTTCTCCAGGGAATTGGACACTTTCAGATATAATGCCATAAGTGTTATTCAATTGTCAGGAATGGTCCTCTTTAAAACGCTGACCGATACCTGAGGCCCTTTCCACAAAACGTTCCGCTGTTTGCATCAGCACTTCTGCAGACGACTGTACATACACCTGTTCCTTTGCCCTGGTCACACCTGTATATAATAATTCCCTTGTAAGGATCGGTACGTCTTTTGCCCTGGGCAATATTACCATTACCTCCTTAAACTCTGATCCCTGACTTTTATGGATCGTCATTGCAAATACGGTTTCCGCCTCTGTCAGATAGCCGGGCAGCACGGCTTTCAGTTCACCGTTACTGTCTTCAAACCAGGCCATGAGCACGCCGTTTTCGTCCGGACGGACAATACCTGTATCTCCGTTAAAGAGGCCATGTTCGTAGTAATTCCTTGTCAGGATAATCGGTCTGTTCTCATAAAAGTCAGCATTCACACGGATCAGTCTTTTATCGTGCAGGATCTTTTCGATATTCCTGTTAATGGCATACAGTCCTTCTTCTCCTTCCCTGATGGCGCATAGTACACGCAGGTCATTCAACAGCCGTAATGCAGTACGGATATCATTTTCTACAATGAAGGCGCTGTAACCTGATACAAAATCTCTGAACAGTTCTTTTGAATATTGCTGATCGATCAATACCTGCGGGTCTGCCTCCGGCGCCAGGAAACTCTGTATAGCGTTCTGATTGTTGGCAATGATCGCCTTACTGAACTTACCGATACCTTTTTCTCCACTGAACCTGTGACTGCGCCTTAGTTCCACCAGGTGCTGGAAAAGTGGATGTGTATCCTGTTCTTTTATCTGTGTAGCGGGTAGCTTCCTTCTTTCATCAGGGATGAAGGAATTGATCAGTGCCAGTCTTTCAGCTGTAAAGAGGTTCAATGTATCCTGTGCCTGGCAAAGATCACCAAACAAGCTGCCTGCTTCTACCGAGGCCAGCTGGTCTTTATCTCCCAACAATATCAGTCTTGTTCCGGCACCTACAGCATCCAGTAATTTAGCGAATAACGCTACGTCGATCATTGAGCATTCGTCAATGATCACTACGTCATAATTTAGCGGATTATCCGCATTGTATACGAAGTAAGGACTATCTTTTTTAGATCGCAGCAAGCGGTGAATGGTGCTGGGTTCCAGGCTTTGGAACTGTGCGGTGATACGCTCATCCACCGGCAGTTTTGTATTTCTCAGACTCTCCGCCATACGTGCGGCTGCTTTCCCCGTGGGTGCAGCCAGTGCTACTTTCAATGACGGATCGAGATAGTATAGTATTGACAAGATCTTTGCAACGGTTGTGGTTTTACCTGTACCGGGGCCTCCTGTAATGATCGTAAAGTTATTCAGTACGCCTGTCACTGCAGCGCTCAGCTGCCAGTCGGCGGGATCGCCACCGTCTGGCGTGAATGCGGGACCTGCGGCGAAGAGGTTACTGATGAATGCACGGTTTGTTTCCAACATTTCCAATCTTTCCTGCAATACTTCTTTTTCTGTAGCGAGGAACTGATGGATACGGCGCAGGAACGTCGTTTCATACCGGAAGTAGCGTTGCAGGTACAATCGATCCTGGTACAGCACAAATGGCTGCATATCGTTACCGTTCTTCGCTACCAGTGGTATATTTTGCAGCTGCTTACTACCGAGCGGCAGGTTCTCGCAGAATGCGGGAAGTACACCGGTAGTCTCAATACGTTTATCCAGGTGCAGGCAGATATGGCCTTCACTCAGCTTTCGTGAAAGCAGGTAGGCATACGGCTTCAGGGCCGGTACCTGGAAGTATTCTGCGAATTGCTGGTGGACGTCGTTGATTGTATGCATATCTCGTTTCAGTGCCTGACGCCTCGCGGTGGAGGCAATCTGTGAAATTACGATTTTTTGGTGGCTTGTAAAGGCGGCGTTAAGTAGGTCGGGTAGACCGCTCTTTGCCAGATCGCGTTAAGTAGCTCGGTTTCAGTATGGGATCGCGGTCGGCGCCTCTTTGGTTGGATTGCTATTTAGCGTTTTCAAGCGTATGGGCTGTGGATCTCTATCTGGCGG
Organism: Chitinophaga sp. S165; assembly: GCF_003182155.1. Taxonomy (GTDB): domain Bacteria; phylum Bacteroidota; class Bacteroidia; order Chitinophagales; family Chitinophagaceae; genus Chitinophaga. The sequence continues at coordinate 164,093 of NZ_QGTG01000005.1, read as the reverse complement.
CATCAAGCGTGCCTCAAAGAGCCGAAGGCCCGCGATTCCCATCTGAAACCGCTGCTACTTAGACGCTCCCCATTATTAGCTGGAGACAATCATGCATGGCAAATACTGGTTTATGACAACCTATAGTATAACTGTCTGTGCAAATATTCCCGGAAAATGGGGATAACTTCTCCATGTTTGATTGCCTCCCTCTATAATGGATGAATTGGAACAGCCCGAAGTACGCTTTATATATGCCGTATACATGCTTCATACACGACGCATACATGACGTATGGGTGGACTTAAACAACCCCAAGTACGCTTTATATATGACGTATACATGCCTTATACACGACGTATACATGGCGTATGGGTGGACTTAAAGGGGATAAAGGCTTGTATTCCTAAACTATAGACTGTCATTGCTATTGCAGGAGGCCCCGAAGCAGCGGAGGCTCAGGTGGAGACCCTGGCCTTAGTTGTTTGAAGCCCGCTGACACGACCTGACAGGGGTTAAATATTGATCCAACTGTCCATCCGCTTGATCAAGCCCAACAGAACGGAGGCTTCAAAGAACTACAGCCAGGGGTCCCACCTGAAGCCGCAGCGAGGGCAATCCCATGAAAGCGGGTGACAAGATCTCCATGCACAGCTGAAAGAGTAAAGTATCCATGAAAAATAACAGTAAAACAAAAAGGCCTCCATAACGGAGGCCCTAGAGAAATATTATGCAGACAATACCTTGTCGGGCGTAATAGGTAGTTCCCGGATCCTTTTGCCGGTAGCATGATACACCGCGTTAGCGACTGCAGCAGAGAAGCCGATCAAGGCAATCTCCCCCATCCCCTTCGATCCCATCGGATTAGTATATGGGTCAGGCTTGTCTATAAAGATCGTTTCGATGTGCGGTACGTCAGCACTTACCGGTACGTGGTAGTCCGCCAGGTTGTTGTTGACAAAACGGCCGAAGCGGTGGTCAATAACTCCTTCTTCCGTTAATGCCATACCAATGCCTCCCGTTACACCGCCGATCATCTGACTGGCCGCCGTCTTAGGACTAACAATCCTGCCGGAATCGGCGATGGTGACAACACGTTTTACTCTTACCACACCGGTAGCAGGATGCACCCGTACTTCGGCAAAGTGGATGGAGAAAGAATACATGGAATACTTGTTTTGCTCCTCCCCCCCTTTGGAAGACTTCGTTACTTCAAAGAAGGTTTTGTTCTGTTTCGACAATACGTCCTGCAAGCTTTCTGATTTGCCGGAAGCCGGTTTTACAGTGCCATTGTCGAAGGTCAGCCCTGCTTCTGTCAGGATACCTTTTAAGGCAGTGCAAACATCAAATACAGCCGATCCTACGGAAGATACGGTAGCAGAACCACCCTGACTGCCAGATGGCGGGAAAGCCGCATTACCGAGCTCAAAACGGATCTTTTCTATTGGCAGACCAGTTACCTCATGTGCAATCTGTACCATGGCGGTACTGGTACCCGGACCGATATCGCTGGTGGCGCTTTGCAGCACTAAGGTACCGTCAGGGTTCAATTGTGCACGGCAGGTCGATTCGCCACGGTGTGCACCGAATACACCGGTACTCATGCCATAGCCTACCTGCCACTCTCCATCTTTCATGGAGGCAGGAGCCGGATTGCGTTTCGCCCAGCCGATCTTCTCACTGCCAAGCTGGTACGCCTCCTTCAGGTTATTACTGGAAAAAGGCTTGTTCCTCTCAGGATCTGTTTCAGCGAAATTCTTCAGTCTGAATTGTATGGGGTCCATATTCACTTTGTACGCCATTTCATCGATGGCTGATTCTAAAGCGAATGCGCCGGTGGCTTCACCGGGACCGCGCATCCAGATCGGTACACCTCTGTCGAGGGGAACGATGCGGTATTTGGTCGTTACGTTGGGACAGGCATACATGAAGCGAGTCATGGATACGGCGCCTTCAGTGAAGTCGTCGTAACTGGCCGTTTCTGCGGTGGCTTCGTGGTAAATACCTGTCAGCTGGCCGTCCTGGGTGGCGCCCATGCTGATATGCTGGATCGTGTACGGACGATAACCTACGAGTGTGAACATCTGCTCGCGGGTCATGACGAGCTTCACCGGCTTTTTCAGTTTCAGGGCCGCTGCTGCAACAGCTACTTCCTGCGGCCAGGTACGTAATCCCATCCCGAAACCACCTCCTACAAATTCAGAATGTACCTGTACGTTCTTTTCGTCTATCTTAAATGCAGATGCCAGTGTGCGTTGGGTAGATTTAACGCCCTGTGTTTTGGCGTATACCGTCAGCTTGTCGCCGCCTTCCCAGAATGCCAGGATGCCGGCGAGTTCCATCGGGTTGTGTACTTCAACAGGAACGGTATAATCGGCCTTCAGTTTTACCGGGGCTGTGTTGTGTGCGTCCTTATCTGTACCACGGGAATAGTCGCCCATACGCGGAGGCATGGCTGCTTTTTCTTTATTTTTCAGCAGATCGGTATTGTGTTCTGCTTTATTGTAAGTGGCTGTTACCAGTGAGGCGGCGTGCTGTGCACGTTCCAGGGTATCTGCAATAACCAGCGCGATAGGCTGACCATTAAAGAGTATTTTATTGCTGCCCAGCATGCGGTATTTTTCTCCGCCTGAAGGAAGTTTACTGTTATTGCCCTGCTCTGCCCAACCCGGGATGGCAGGCATGTTCAGGTGAGTGAATACAGCCAGTACACCTGGTGCACGTTCGGCAGTTTTTGTATTGATCGTTGCTACAGTACCGCGAGTAATAGCGCTGGTCACCATCACACAAAAAGTTACTCCGGGCACTTCAAATTCTGCAAAGTATTTTGCCTTGCCGGTTACTTTAGCTCTGCCATCGACCCGGTTAAGCGGTTCACTTTTTTTATCGATTCCCATATAGTGGGTTTTTAACGTTAGAAGATGTTATGCCTGTGCGGCAGCTGTTTTCAGAGCCTCCACTATGGTGTTGGGCGCTAGTGTGAGTTTGAATGCATTGCCTTCCTGCGACTTCGCCTGCGCCATTGACAGCTCTGCCGCTTTTCGGAAGTTTTCTTCCGTAGCAGGCTTTCCTTTCAGCCAGGCTTCTGCTTCCTTCAAACGCCAGGGCTTATGCGCAACGCCTCCCATGGCCAGTCTAACATCTGTAATATTGCCGCCTTTGATCTGCATCGCAGCTCCGGCAGACACCAGTGCAAAGGCATAGGATGCACGGTCGCGTACTTTCAGGTAATGCGTATTTGCTGATAGTTGGTTGAATGGAATATCTACTGCAATGATCAGTTCTCCACGTTGCAGGTTGTTATCCTGCTGTGGCGTATCGCCTGGCAGACGATGAAAATCTCCGAATGGGATCTTCCTTTCTCCCTTCGGACCAGCCACTGTTACTATAGCATCCAGAGCTACCAGTGCCACACACATATCACTGGGATGTACAGCGATGCATTTGTCGCTCGCCCCGAAGATAGCATGCATCCTGTTAAAGCCTCCTATGGCGCCGCAGCCGGAACCCGGGTTACGTTTATTGCAGGGCATCGCTGTGTCATAGAAATAATGGCAGCGGGTACGTTGCATCATATTGCCGCCCACAGTGGCCATATTCCTTAATTGCGGAGAAGCACCTGCTTTTAAGGCTTGTGACAATAATGGAAAATGTTTGATGACCAAAGCATTTTCGGCTACCGCTGTATTCTTTGCCAGCGCTCCTATCCGGAGACCGGTCTTGGTTTCTTCTATTGTCGCCAATGGCAGTTTGTTGATATCTACCAGCCTCTCGGGATTCGTCACGCCACTTTTCATCAGGTCTACGAGATTGGTACCGCCGGCCAGGAACATGGCTGTTTTATCTTTTGCCATCGCTGCAATGGCAGATTCTTTGGAGGTAACCCTCACATAACTGAACTGGTTCATACCTTTTTCCCTCCCTGTTTTACGTTCATGATAGCATCTACGATATTGGAGTAGGCGCCGCAGCGGCAGATGTTTCCACTCATGTATTCCCTTACTTCGTCCGGCGTGTTAGCATGACCTTCACGGATGCAACATACGGCAGACATGATCTGTCCCGGTGTACAATATCCGCACTGGAAACCGTCATGTTCCAGGAAAGCTTCCTGCATGGGATGCAGGTTATCGCCATCTGCCAATCCTTCGATGGTGGTCACCTCACGCCCTTCCGTTGTCAGTGCCAGTGTCAGGCAGGAGTTGACACGCTCACCATCAACATGCACTGTACATGCGCCACATTGTCCATGATCACAGCCCTTTTTTGTGCCGGTGAGATGAAGACGTTCTCTTAACAGGTCCAGCAATGTTACACGTGGTTCTATTCTGACGCTTTGTTTCACACCATTGATCATCACATTGAGCGGCATTGTTTCGATAGCCGATGCGATCTGCTCGTCAACACCTTTTTCGGCAGCTTTGAGCACCGGATCAGGTGTTAGCGCCAACGCCGTGATCAGCGAGGATTTCTTCAGGAAGGAGCGCCGGGAAGTACCGGTATGCTCTTCATTTTTGAGTTGGTCATCCATAGTTTGCTTCAGTTTCAGTTTGACAGTTTGTGCGGTTCATTTTCGTTGTGCAGCGCTTTTCGCAGTTTCAGATTTTCTGTTTTGTTAATAGCTTCCTTTCACGCCCTGAATAGCGTTATGTTAACATAATAAATTTACCCAATAACGTAGATCATGAAATGACGAGTGGCAAATAACAGTTCTGCAATATATAAATTAAACAATCACGTACGCCGCTAATCCCTTGCCAGTATGTATTAATACACAATTCCGTTATATACGCCATCACACAACGATATGGACGTATGCAAGGTCATGAACAGTGCAATTACCGCTACTAAAACCATACCGGGCGGCGGTCATGGATACACTATTTTTCGAGATAGTGCTGGTAATAATCCTTTACATCCCGGATATCTTCAAAATTCGGTTTTATCAGACCTGCATCGGGTGCATCAAGGTCATGGGTAAAGATCATGGTCGGGGTTTATATACAATTTACAAAATATAGGGATTTTTTTGCTACAATTGCCCTTACAATGAAGATCTCGCATTATATATTCCTGGGATTTGTATCAGTGCTGATACTATTCTCCATCACTACTTTCGTCAATTTCAGCTTGTCGAACACCGTGATGGAAAACAATGATTATTTTACCAGATCTACCAATCTTGTACGCAACAGTGGCAGGTTCCAGCGGAATGTGCTGACAATGGTAAATGGCCTCAGAGGTTACCTGCTCACGGGTGAAAAGTCTTTCGTTGAAGCCTATGATTCCGCTAATATTGAGAATGAGATCATCTTAAAAGAGATGGAAGGTCTCATCACCGATTCCTCGCAGACCACGATGCTGCGTCATATCAAGGAGCTGAACGATCAGTGGACGGAAGAATACACTGATCCCCTGAAACAGGCGAAAATGTTCGCGTCTGTCAGCCGTCAGCACCTGGACACCTTCAACAAGGTGTATAAGGACAAGTTTGCTTCCGGCCATGAAAGAAGCATACAGACTGCCCTGCAGCAACAATTCAAAGAATTTGCAGCATCAGAATACGCCATGCGTGAAAGCAGGAAACAGGAGCTGGCCGCTTCTGTGACCAACACGAGGAGACTGTCACTGTTGCTGACCACCACATCCATTATACTTGGGTTGTCCATTATCACATTCGTTACGTTAAAGATCGCCAGGCGCATCAGGGTTATGACTGATATGGCTAACGAAATCGCCAGCGGCAACTACGATGTGATGGTTAAAGATATCGGCAAGGATGAGATGAGCGACCTGGGAAATGCGCTGAACCATATGTCCAGGGAACTGTCCAGGAATATCACCTTGTTGAAACGGTCCAACGAGGAGCTCGACCAGTTCGCCCAGATCGTGTCTCACGATCTGAAAGGGCCATTGAGAGGCATCAGTAATGTAGTATCCTGGATAGAAGAAGATCATCAGCGGGAACTCACTCCGCAGGTCAGTGAGTACATGGAGCTGATCAAGGGGCGGGTAGACAGGGCCGAAAACCTTATTGAGGGACTGCTTTCCTATGCCAAAGCAGACAAAGAAACGATTGAAAAGGAAGAGGTGGTCCTCAATGCGCTCTTGAAAGAAGTAGTGGATAATTTACCGGATACCGGGGATGTACATGTTGAGATAGGTGATCTGCCCACTATTCATGCAGAAAAATTATGGCTCTTCCAGATTTTTTCAAATCTGATCAGCAATGCCATCAAACATAATGACAAAGCGGATCCTACGGTAAAAGTCTACTTCAAAGAACACGAAGATCACTATGAATTTTTCGTTGAAGACAATGGAAATGGCATTGCAAATCACTATCACAAGCGGATTTTTATTATTTTTCAGACTTTAAAGGATAGGGATAGCTTCGAAAGCACTGGCGTGGGATTGGCAATAGTCAAGAAAATAATAGATACAAAGAAGCAACAGATCAACGTAGTTTCATCGCCAGGAGCGGGTTCTGTCTTTTCCTTCACCTGGTCAAAAGAACAATAATGCAGCCGATTAATATTTTACTGGTAGAAGATGATAAGCTGGATGTGATAGATATTAAGCGTTCACTTGATAAATTGAATATTTTTTATAAACTGACCAATGCAAAAAATGGTGAGGAAGCTATTTCGCTGCTGGATGAACAGATCAGTTCAAGTAACGGCACCTTACCGGATGTGATGCTGATAGACATCAATATGCCTAAAGTAAACGGATTTGAAGTACTCGAATATATGCGCGGGCATGAGGAATTGAAGCAGATCAAACGTTTCATACTTACTACTTCCGGAGACCGTACAGACAAGTCGGCCGCAGAAAAGCTGGGAGTATCAGGATATATCATCAAACCCTTGAAGCTGAACAGCCCTACTGCTATGGATGCTTTTAACCTGATGATAGACCTGCTGAACTTTAAAAAGAACTAAGAGCGCAAAGGTGTACGTCTATTTTCTTTCCCCGGCGTACACATAGTTCTCTCCTTTGGTCTCGGCTCCGGAGACCCTTTTCTTTTTCATGGCCGGCACTACTTTCTTCTGTTGCCCTGTCAAGATCTCCTGGGGAATATACAGATGGCTTTTCGCTCTGGTAATAGCAACGTAGAGCAGGTTGATCTCTTCCGATAATTTTGAGATATTGACCTTGTCGATATTTTCGGACTGTTTTACGACCTTATCATATGTGATGAAGTCATTGGCTAATGTCACCTCATCATACTCCATTCCCTTGCAGCGGTGTACTGTGGAGAAGATCATGTCTGCGTTTTCCTTATCATCGTTATCCAGGTGGCAGTCTTTCAGTTTTTTGATGTATCCGGGGATCTTTGTACCATATTTCTTTACCATGTCCACAAGCATTCCCATCTGCGCCTCACCTGTTGTTTTTATATATTCTTCCAGGTCGTCCATACTGTCCATGCTGGCAATGGTTTTATCCCTGATACGGCCTACATCGCCGGTATAAAGGTTCAGGATATCATATACGGAAGCGCCTTCGTTGGCATAAGTGTAATTTTCTATCCTACCCTCAAAATAGATGGTCCGGATCTCTTTTTTCTCGATCAGCAATTCGATCGCTTTTACCAGCAGACCGGCATTAGTTCTGGCAACAACCGCGCGGGTACTGTTCTTGCGGGATTTTCCGAAGCCGATGATCTTTACTGTTAGTGGTGCGCTGTACAACTTCTTCCACTGTATAACATAAGACGCGAGGTCGGCGATGTCCTGATCGAAACGGAAACTTGTGCTGAGTGTATATAAGGGATAGTTTAGTTTATCGAGTGAGTTTACCGCGTACCGCCAGCCATAGATCTGTTGGTGACTATCTCCTACCAGCACCTTTGTACCCTGCTGTGTACGGAATACATCCAGCATAGCACCGGAAGCGTCCTGACCTTCATCAAAAAGAATGACATCATAATCCAGTACGGGACGGGCCAGTTGAAATTTCTTCAGATAGAAATCGTGTGTGATGGGAATCTCGCCCTTGTTCATTTTGTCGAGGAACAGGCGCGTTTGGTACTGGATGTCTTTTTTGTATTTAGTGGCAAATTCGATGGCTTCTTTATCTGTCAGCACGTCTTCGTAGTCGAGGTCCTGCACCTTTGCAGGCGCACTGTTACAGAAATAAGCCAGGTATGCGTTGATATGTGTAGCGAGGATAGACTCCGTGTGTTTGCCTTTCAGGCCACGCAGGTTCAGGATATCGACGATCTCATTGATCTTATATCCCTCACTTTTAAGTGTGTATTTCGAACCTCTGACAATGTAATAAAAGGCCAGTGAGTGTGCGGTTTCCACTCTCACATGTGAGAGTTTCATAGCAGCAAATTTCTTCTCTGCTTCGAGTTTGACAGTCTTGTTGAAGGCAAGGTACAGAATGCGCTTATCGGGCCTTGCTTTTGCATATTCGGCAAGTGTGGTTGTTTTACCTGCGCCAGCTACGGCGATGATCCTGATATCTCCTTTGCTTTTGATGATGGCTGTCTGCTCCTGGGTCAAATTCATGCCCCGAATTTACATCATCTGATATTATCATCAAGCATACCAGATATCGGCAGCCGATAAAGACAGGTAGATCTCTTGTCCCTGCAGATGATCTCCGTTACCGGTTTTCACAGTAACTACGCTTGATGGCAGTTGTACCGCTATCTCGTAGGTACTTCCCATGAAGTTCACTTCCTTGATCTTTCCTTTCAGGGCGTGTTCCGGGTTCCCGGTGATCTTAAAACGTTCGGGGCGTATGAAAAGGCTTTTCCCGTTAACATGAACACCTGGTAAGCTTTTAAAATCTTTCGCTGCTGCTGAAGGCACCATGTTGTAGCTACCAAACAGGGCGGCGGCATATTCATCTGCCGGTTGGCTGTATACCTGCTCGGGAGGGCCCTGCTGCAGGATCTGTCCATCTTTCATGACGATGATCTCATCTGCCCATGACAATGTATCCAGCGGATCATGCGATACGAGCAGACAGGTGATCTTTAACCGTTCACCTATTTCACGGATGACGGTCTTTAAAGTATTCTTATGGATCGGATCAAGATTGGAGAAAGGTTCGTCGAGGATGAGCAAACGGGGAGCCGTTGTAAGCAGACGGGCCAGCGCTACACGTTGTTTCTCGCCACCTGACAGCTGATCATTCTTTCTTTTCATCAGGTGATTGATGCGACATACTTCATAGAGTGTTTCGGCTTCTTCGTCAGACAGCATATTGGCATAAGACAGGATCTCTTCCATCCTGTAATGGTTACGCAGTTCATAATGCTGGGAAAGGTAAGCGATACCTGGCTGACCGGGTAACAATCTTTCCAGCGGGCCTTTCACCCGCACATTCTCAAACAGCACCTCTCCACCGTCTGCCTGTGTCAGTCCGCCGATTATTTTCAGCAAGGTGCTTTTACCTGACCCTGACTCTCCTGCTATGGCTATTTTCTGGAATGCTTTCTGTGTGAAGCTGACACCTTTCAATACTTCCTCACCTCCTTCCTGCTTGCGCACGCCCGATACTTCTAACAAATTCATATAAAGCTAATATCGCATAAAAAGCTGCAAATTACCACTTAAACGGGCAGGAAGCAAACTTAACCAGGTTCAGGCCGGTACGATAAACTCCAATTCACGCTTCAAGATGCTGACAATGTAGCTTTTGTCTTTCCCTGCTTTTATCAGTTCATCGTCAACGTGGGCATGTTCATCTTCCCAGGATATTTTGATACTCTTCCCTTTGATAACAGGAAGATCATAGTCTTTATGTGCAGCAGAAGAGATCCTGTCTGCTATATATGCTGAAAAGGCCTTTCTTTTGTCTTCACCGAGCAGCACTACCTCCAGCAGTCCATCTCCGACATCGGCGTCTCCGTTGAGGTTCAGACCGGGGCCAATAGAGCGTATATTCATCACTTCCGCCATCAGGTATTTGCCGGAGTGGTCTACACCATCAATTTCCAGCCGGCATTCCTTTGCCTGATAATTGTCTATGATATCGTGCAGTGTTTCCAGGGCCATTTTCAACTTTTCTTCCGGCGTATCAGGTTCATCCAGTTCTTTCATTGACTCCATCAGCACGGGGAAAATGCCGAAACCGAAACCTTCCAGGAAGAACATGTCTTCATGAAAACCTGCGATCTTACCCACATCAAATTTCTGGATATGCTGATGTTTCCAGGAGGCGATAACATCATCGGCATCGCCCATGAGGTGTAGTGAGCGGCTGATATTATTAGCTGTTCCCATGGGCAGGAGTGCAAGAGGATATCGTTTATCGCCCGCTTTGCCATTGAGGAACTGGAGAATGACCTTTCTGACAGTACCATCTCCTCCTGCTATGATCACAAAGTCCGCATCAGGCGTCAGGTCTTTCGTCCATTCCTTTTTTGCGGAGGAATAGATGCACCTGATACCATGAGCGCTGATCTTTTTCATCAGCTCATTTTCTGAGTGGTCCTGATCGCCCGCTTTGGGGTTATGCAGTAAATGCGCTTTCATAACATATTATTTGCAAAAAGGATACCATGCCCCAATGGCATGAATTTGGAGGCCGCATAGATATGAGAATACTAATTACAAACGACGATGGCATTTACAGCCCTGGAATAGCCGCCCTGGCGAAAGTGGCGGCGCGATTCGGAGAAGTAAGGATAGTAGCGCCGGATGTGGAGCAGTCTTCCATGGGGCATGCGGTTACGCATTCGCGCCCGCTTTCATTCAAAGCTTCCCCTATCAATTTTGACGGAATAGAGGCGTATCGTGTAAATGGTACGCCGGCAGACTGTGTGGCGTTGGGCACTCATTTATATGCGAAAACGGATGTGGTGCTTTCAGGCATCAATATGGGGCCTAATCTTGGTAACGGGATGTGGCATTCCGGAACACTGGCGGCGGCGAAGCAGGCTGTACTACTCGGCATCAAGGGTATTGCGCTGAGCACTCCTGTGGGTAAATCTGAACCCAATTTTCCGGCTTTTGAAAATTATGTGGAAATGGTGCTTCAGTTGTTACTCGAAAAGCCCGGATTAAGCCTCTTTAACGTCAATTTTCCGCCTCAACCCAAAGGCATCCGGTGGACGAGGCAATCCGTCCGTCTATATGACGGGAAGATCGTACCGGGTACTGACCCGATGAACCGGAAACATTACTGGTTTACAGTTACGCCATTGGAACCTGCGGAGGAAGGTACTGACAGATGGGCGGTGGATAATGATTTCGTTTCCATTACCCCTTTACGGCTCGATCTGACAAATGAAGACGAATTACAAGCTGCCCTGAACAGCCAGTCCTTATAAGACCATGTTTAATATCCTGGAGATCAATGCGATCTCCAGGTTCACGCTGCACGCGCCTCCTACCATATCCTTTTAAATTTTAACAAACGGATAATATTATAAATATTATTACTATATTTGCGGCCGCGTGCCCTGATATTGTGATTGCATTACCGTATAACTGAATTTTATTGCAACTGTTCTACCGTACCAATCTGATCGAGATGAGACCCAATTAATGACGAGGATATCTGACGATGTCTTAACCTATACCAATACATATTCATGAAAAAACTAGCATTCAGCCTGCTGGCTGCCACACTATTTCTTGCTGCCTGCAGTAAAGATGAAGACCCTGCACAAACTCCGGTAAGTAGTTTCATTTATAACGGAGAAACTGTACAAACTCCTTATGGATACCTGTTTGACTGGAGAACAGATGGCAAGCAGATCGCGTTCGCTGATAAGGATGTATCGGTTGAGGGTTTCGACGGCATTGCAAGTGCAGCTGCTGTTGATTTCGACACTATCATCCCTGGTCAGACCTACACCTATATGAGTAAGGATTCTACCGGTTATGACAAGACCAAAAACTTCGAATCTGCATACGTTTACTTCAAACAACATTTCGCAGATGGCGAATTCGACGAGGAAAATGGTACTTACCAGGATTCCGTGATCGGCGGTTCAGTTACTGTTAAGAAAAACCAGGAGATCTATACTGTTGTATACGAATTAAAGTATAAAGACATCACTGTTAAGGGCGAGTACAACGGAGCTTTGAAAGCATTTAACTGATGACATTATACTGTTATAGTGACAATATTTTAAAAACTATACCTAACAAAAATCAATTTTCGAAGCATGAAAAAATTAGCATTCAGCCTGCTGGCTGCCACACTGTTCTTCGCTGCATGTAGTAAAGACGACGATAAGAAGATCGATAACGCAAGTAGCCTTACTTACAATGGTGAAGCAATATCTACTCCTTATGGTTACCGCATTGACTACACTGATGGTAGCACATTCGTAGCAGCAGATAAAGACCTGCTTAGTACAGCTGGTTATACCGGTACTGCAACTGCGGTAGCTATTGACGTAGATACGGTTATTCTGGGTCAGACCTACACTTTTAAGAACTACGATTCTACCGGTTATGACAAGGCAAAAAACTTTGCATACGCTGCTACGTATTTCAAGCAACCATATGCTGGTCGTGACTTCACTGATGAAGCTACATCACTGGACACACTGACCGGAGGCTCTGTAACAATCAATAAAACGCAGAATACTTATAAGGTTACTTATGAGCTGCAATACCATAACATCACTGTTAAAGGTGAATACAATGGTGATATGACAGTTATCAACGACTAATAAGTTCATTATACTGAAAGAAAAGGCTGCTCGATGAGCAGCTTTTTCTGGCCCATAGCCAAATCTGCTAAGAAGGAAACCCAACGATATTCGTCACTATGACGATGTTTAACCTATACCCACAAATTACAAATCATGAAAAAATTATTATTCAGCCTGCTGGCTGCGACTGTTTTCTTTGCTGCATGTAGTAAAGACGACGAGAAGACACCTGATCCAACTCCCGTAAATGGTCTCACTTATAACGGAGAATTTCTGGCTACTCCTTATTCTAACATTGTTCATGAGGACCTCTTGGGAAGGCAAATAAATTTCACCAATATTAACTTCTTCGGTAAGGATAGTAATTATACTGGCAATGCTACGATCTTCGGTATTTCCTTTGATACCACTGAAATCATTTATAATTCAACTTATACTTATAAGTCAAACAACTCTGAAGATTTCAACAAAGCAAAGAATTTTTCATACATCTACGGTTACTACCAACAGCCAATGGTTAACGGCGAGCTCACTGAAGAAGCTGAAGACCACCGTCTAAATACGATAGACAGTGGTTTTATTACTATTAATAAGAACGAGAAGACCTTTGACATTGTATACGCACTGTATTTCAAAGACAACATTACTGTTAAAGGTCAGTTCAAGGATACCGTGTACATTGCACCACCATCAATGTAATTTATAAAACGTTATTATATTGACGAAAGCTGCCCGTTCATATGGGCAGCTTTTTTTTATTCCGCTCATCAGAAACTATTTATATATTTGTATTATTATCGGTATAGACTTAGAAACCTACAACTAAATGAAGACATCAGCGCTCAGCCTTGTGGCTGCTATACTTTTTTTATCCTTCTGCGGATGTGTATATGGTGGTAATGATGGTGTGGATCCCCGCAATGGCTTTGTACTTAATGATTCCCTTTTCCGAACCAACTATGCTATCAGAAAGAACTGGACCGGCGGCGGCGAAATTGCTTTTACTGATATGAGTCAGACAAAGTCCTTTTCCGGCAAAGTGCACATCGTTCAATTCCTGCTGGATACATTATCGCCTAAAGTTACTTATACCTACATGCCTTCCGATTCTCCCACATTTGACAAGAACAGGAATTTTGATGTGGCACTGCTTTACAAAAATGTCACTTATAAAGACGGACAGGAAATAACAGGTACCGGAGAAGTACTCAGTAAACCTACGGGCGGAAGTCTTACTTATGTACAGGGCCCTGGTTACCAGACATACACCTATACACTGGAATTTGGTAAACAACGTATCAAAGGTGTATACAAAGGTGACGTTACAATAATAGAATAACAGCGTTAAGCTGTTTTCATAAACCAAAGATTGAAAAATAATACAGGAGTGGCTGTTTCCGTATAAAACCGGGGCAGCCATTCCTGTTTTATTTAAGTCGTCCATAACATGCAGCCTATACGCAGTAAGGGCATAAAACACAAAGCGGCAAAGCATTACATCAGATTCAACTTCTCAGCAAGATCAATAATTTACTATCCTATTAAATAAAAAATAAAGGATTCATCGAAAACAAAAAAAATAAATTCTCGCAAATACATTCTACTTTGCCTTCGTGAATTTTGATAATGAAGCAAGACACATTTTCATATCCACCACGTCGAAAAAAAATTGTATAACCCGGATTCCCTACAGGAAATTCAAGAAACATTTGTTCGTTATGTAACTCAGTCTATGTAACCCGTTAGACTTACGCCCATTCCTCCATATTTATTTTCCTTATGTAAAACCCACCCCCATGTCTGTTAACATTCAGTTTACTAAAGGCAGTGGCATACGCCTTTATACTTCGCATGACGAAGAGTACATTGATGCCGTATCAGGAACCTTTAATCTTGCTCTTGGATACAGCCACCCGGAAGTGGTGCAGGTCCTGCAGCAACAGGTAGAAGATCTGATACATGTTTCCTCCTCATTTACGGGCGAACTTGCTTCCAATGTGCTGAACAGCATCCTGGAGCATGCACCCGAAGGTATCACTGATGGCTGGATGCGCGACATTATTGGCTCTACTGCCAATGAAGGCGCTGTCAAAATAGCCAACAAGTTCAATGGTAAAAATGAAGTACTCAGCCTGTCCCTCTCTCATCACGGACAAACGCTTTTCACAACAAGTATTTCAGGGAATTCTTTCAGGAGAAAGTCATTCTCAAACACCATCTCCAACAAACACGCTATTGTACCGGCGCCGTACTGTTATCGCTGCCCTTATTCTGCTAAGTTCCCAAACTGCGGTTACCTGTGTACAGAAGCTATTTATGACTACGTAGAGTATGGTGGTTCCGGCAATGTATCCTGTCTGATCATGGAACCTATTCTGGGCAATGGCGGCAACGTTGTACCTCCGCCCGGATACTTTGAAAGGATCAAGAAGATCTGTGACGAATTAGATATCGTGCTGATCTCCGATGAAGTACAAACAGGTGTTGGCAGAACAGGTTATATGTTTGCCAGCGAGCATTTTGATATGAAACCCGATATCATCACGCTTGCAAAAGGATTAGGCGGTATAGGCATACCAACTGCTGCTATCCTCTACAGACCTGAATTTGCTGTGCTTGAAAAATTTGAGCACTCCTATACTTCCGGCGGCAACCTGTTGTCGCTCGCTGCTGCGCAGAAAACCATGGAGATCGTATCCAGGGAAGGATTCCTTCAAAACGTACGCGATAACGGCGTTATACTCGGACAACTGCTAAACGGACTGAAAGAAAAGTATGGCCACTTCATCGGCGATGTGAGAGGTATGGGTTATATGTGGGGCCTGGAGATCGTTGATAAGGAAGGCGCGCCGGACGTTGCGCTTACCAACAGGATCATCGACAAAGCACTGGAAGACCATAAACTCATTCTCAGAGGTTCCAGATATGGCTTTGGCAACGTTGTAAAAGTAAGACCTGCTTTAACTGCCACGGCAGATGATGTACAGGAGATCTGCGACAGGTTAGACAGATTATTCAGTCAGCTTTAAAAAAATTGTTACCCATGCAAGCTATCGTTTATCACGGGCCCTGGAATATCCGGCTCGAAGAACGGGAAGAACCCGCTATTACAATGCCCGATGAAGTTATCGTAGAGATCCGCGCTACCGGTATCTGCGGTACAGATCTCAGCATCATCTCCGGAGAATATAATGCACGTGAGAAAGTTATCATCGGCCATGAATCGGCCGGTGTGATCGTAGAGAAAGGCAGGGGCGTTGAAACCTTCAACGTAGGCGACCGTGTCATCGTCGATCCTACCTATTACTGCGGTTACTGCGAGAACTGCAGGAAAGGGTTGCGTAATCATTGTTTTCTGAAATCGAGTACCGAGGCAGGCGTCTCTATTGATGGTACTTTCACGAAATACTTCAAGACCACTAAACGTTTTATTTATCCCCTGGCGGATGATGTGCCTTTCGAACAGGGCGCTATGTCAGAACCACTCAGCTGTGTACTGACAGCTGTTAAGAAACTGGCAGTTACTCCTTTCTACAATGTCGCGATACTGGGTGGCGGTCCTATTGGACTACTATTCTACATGGCATTAAAACAGTATGGTATACAGGCAGGTACCATTTATGAAACATCTGCCAACAGGACTGATCTTATCAGCAGTAATGACATCCTTACGTCAGGCTGGTATCTGTCCGGTCATTTTGCACCCCGTAAACACCAGTATGACCTGATCATAGATACGACAGGCAGCATGCTGGAAAAATCGATCGATGCTGTAGCCGATGGCGGAAAGATTGCATTGATAGGCCTGCGGAACAATCAGCAGACCATCAATCCGCGCGAGATCACCGACCGCAGTATTTCCATCATCGGCTCCATCGATTCACAGGACACCTTCAAGCATGCTGTTGACCTGATCAATAGCCAGGTGCTTGGACTGGAGAAGATCATCACTAAAGCTTACGGTATTGACGAGTTTCAGGACGCTGTGCTCGACCTGGGCTGCAACGTCAATAAGCGTCAGCGTAACAATGATATCTCCAGCCTGAAATCTGTTATCAAGTTTTAAAACTGCTTTTATGAAGTACATTATTTTCGACATAGACGGTACGCTTACCAATACTACTGAGATCGACGATCTGTGTTATACCGAGGCCATTGCTACCACATTTAACTTTTCTGATTTTAATACCAATTACGGTCACTATGAGAACACTACTGATTCCGGCATCCTGAATCAGTTATCACTCGAACGCCGGAACCGTCCATGTACGGTAACGGAGATAGAGAACTTTATTGACTGTTTCTGTAACCTGCTTGAAAAAGCATATGAAAAACAAGCCGGTTATTTCCGGGAAATCCCCAAAGCAGGGAAGATCATCAGCACACTGGCACGCAATGAAGATGTGAAGATCGGGTTAGCTACCGGTGGATGGAAACAATCTGCATTGTTTAAATTGCAGTGCGCAGGTATCAATATCGAAGAATGCAGTGCGGCCTCATTTGCCCAGGATGCTTTTGCAAGACGTGATATCATCAGCCACACCATCACCAAGATGAACAAGCGACATAATGAATCGCCCGAACTTTCAGATATCATTTATGTCGGTGATGGCAACTGGGATTACCAGGCCACACAACAACTTGGCATAAAGTTTATCGGTATTGATAACAAGAAGCTGGCGCATATTAACGATATCATCAAGATCTCGGACTATGACGAACTGGAGCAGCATATTGGCCTCATGACCTTAACCTCGTAACGATTTATGAAAGATCTGACTGTCCATATTGACCTGAAACGGTCGCATCGTATTGCAACGAGCGTATTCTTTTTCATCGCCGGGCTGACCTATTCGAGCTGGGCCTGCAGGATCCACGATATCAAGGCTATTTTCCAGCTCAACAACGCTGCACTGGGTGGCGTGTTGTTTGCCCTGCCTATTGGGTTGATGGTAAGCCTGCCGGTATCAGGATGGCTGGTTACCCGCATGGGTAGCAGGAAGGTGCTGATCAGCGCCGGTCTGTTATTCCCGCTCATGCTTTCCACGATCGGATTTGCCACAGGTATATGGCAGTTAGTCATCTTATTGTTCTGTTTTGGTTTCATGAACAACGTTTTTGAAATATCCATGAACACACAGGCCGTTGGTATAGAGGCGTTGTATGGCAGGTCCATTATGGCGTCTTTCCACGGTCTGTGGAGTTTAGGAGGCTTTGCAGGCATCGGGCTTGGCACTATGGCCATTAACATTGAGCTGCCTGTATTAAAACATTTTATTTTCATTTGTATTATCTGCTGGGCGCTGGTGCTGTTTTTCTACAGATATCTTTTGCCTGCGGACGAAGTTTCCGACAGTTCACAACCCATCTTTGCAAAACCGGACAGCAGTATTCTTAAACTGGGGTTGATCGCCTTTTCCAGCCTGGTAACAGAAGGTACGATGTTCGACTGGAGCGGTATCTATTTTCAGAAGATCGTACAGGTGCCAGAACACCTCACTACGGCAGGTTACATTGCCTTCATGAGCACTATAGCCGGAGGAAGGTTCGTAGCAGACCGTTTTGTAACAACGCTGGGCGCTAAAACTGTTCTACAGATCAGCGGTTTGATGACCACTACCGGTTTGCTGCTGGCTATCTGCCTGCCCTATCTGATCACGGCTACTATAGGCTTCCTGCTGGTCGGCATCGGCGTATCATCTGTCGTACCGCTGGTATTGGCACTGGCCGGCAAGTCAAAAACACTGGCTCCCGGTGTTGCAATTGCAGCTGTATCCACCGTTGGATTCCTGGGTTTTCTGCTGGGACCTCCTATGATCGGTTTTATTTCAGAAGCCACCAGTCTGCGCTGGTCGTTCGCAATAATCGCGCTGTTAGGCTCTGGTATTACATTGTTAGCTTCCCAGGCGGGTAAGATAGCAGAAGAGAAATAAGTGTTGTGATTGTACCGGATCATTTTCTTTGTACTTTTGGCGATCCAAATCCTCACTTCACATGATATCGCTAAGCTCAAATTACCCGGTACTGGCCGAACAAAAAGCCAGTTTCAAACACCTTATCGACAGGCACTATGCAACGTACAACGAATGGTTTTCCATGAAGCCTGTCATGGGCGGCAAAGAAGACAGGCAAATAGCGGCCGGTTGGATATCACGTAATGGAGCTGCGATCAGTGAAGATAGTATATTCATGGCCATCTCCGGTCATCAGGCCATCATTGTGTCCCTGCTTGCTGCATCATTGCAAGGTACTGCTGTAGCGGTAGATGAGTTTACGTATTCCAACATTCCGACTATCGCCAGAATGCTGAACGTACAATTGATCGCCTGCAAAACTGATGAAAAAGGAATGTTGCCATCATCCCTGGAAGCCGCCACTGCACAACACAAGATCCGGGGCATTTACCTGATGCCGACTATTAATAATCCTACCGGCGTTATTATGCCGGTAGAGCGTCGTTTGGAGCTGATCGATATTGCCCGCAGGAACGGACAAGTTATCATTGACGATGATGCCTATGGATTCCTGGCAGACAGTTCTCCGGCCAACTTTGCACAACTGGCGCCAGATCTGGGCTGGTATATTTATAGTCTCTCGAAACCTTTTGCACCTGATATCAAAGTCGCTTTTATTGCGGCGCCGGAACAGTATAAAGAACAGATCATCACTGCGCTGAAACTCACATCAAGTAATCCTTCTACCTTCTTCACGACGCTTGTATCGACGGCTATTACCAATGGCGAACTGGAAGAGCTTCTACGCAAAAAGCGTATTGAAGGTAAACGCAGGCAAACTATCACAAGAGAAGTACTTTCCGGTTACGATGTACAGGGGCATGAGAACGGCTTTCATTGCTGGTTGAAATTACCTGCCGGTATAAGGTCAGGCGAATTTCATGCTTCGCTGCTACAGGCGGGCGTGGAAGTGATACCAGGTACTGCATTCAGTGCTCCTGGTGTTTCAGCAGGCGAATACATAAGGATAGCAATGGGAGCTGAAGAAGATATGAACAGGGTAATACAAGGCCTGGAGATCATCAAAAAACAGCTTTCATAAAAGATACTATATAACGGAGGAGGCGTTCTGAAATGAACGCCTCCTCCGTTATATACAACATCAGAATTTGTTCGTTTCAAAAAACCAATGCATATTTGTAGTGTCTTCCCCTATCTCCTATGCCCCATCGTTCGCTGTAGCGAATATCTGCTCAAACCTACTTCTGTTCGTGATGTGATCATGAATCTTCATGAGAAGAAAATTTATATTATTAATTGTGGAAATAAGAAAGTGTGATGCATATTCATATAGAATTGGCACCTCAGTATGAATTTCTGAGACAATACATTGAGGAGATACCGACGAAGTTCAGCTCATTAGGGGTAACTATTCATCAGGCGCGCAATATTATACATGTGGACAAAGCGAAGAATGTAAGACTGGTCATTAAATCGTACCAGGGCATCTATCTCTTTAACCGTTTCGTATATGCTAATATTTTACCCTCTAAAGCAAAGCGTGCATTTGAATATGCCCGCCTGCTGATCAATAAAGGGTTTCGCATTCCCGAGCCTGTAGCCTATATAGAGTGTGTGAACAACCTGATGATGAAAGAGAGTTACTTCATCAGTACATACACCGATTACCGGCCCTTAAAAGAAATACTTGATATGCCCGGAGACGAGGCGAGGAAGGTATTAAGTTCGTTAGCGAAGTATACTTATCAGTTACATCAGCATAATATCTTCCACCAGGACTATTCCATCGGTAATATCCTGTTCAAACAAGATGGCGATGCGTATGTATTTACACTGATCGACAACAACAGGATGACCTTCGGCGCCCATTCCTTTGACTACCGGATGAAGAACCTTCGTCGGCTGGACCTTCCGCTTACGATGCTGGCCTACCTGTGTCAGCACTATGCGCAGGTTAGCGGAGAGAATGAGCTTTTCGCATTGTCGGCATTGCTGAACTACCGTAAGCAACGATCGATGCGCATGTATAGAAAACAGCGGATGAAGCAGGTCTTCAAAAGGTTGTTGATACCTGCATACAGGTAACGGAACTTACATTTCGTTTCATTACTTTACACTATGTTATGTTGTTGTAAACATTACCGTAATTGATGTCCATATTATAGATCACACATTCTAAAGAGGCAATAATGTGCTACCTTTGCGGTACTAAACAAGCGATATATGAATACGAATATTGGTATTACTGATGCAAACAGGCAGCAGGTTACTAACCAGCTGGCAAAATTACTGGCGGATGAGTATGTACTTTATACTAAGACGCGTAATGCACACTGGAATGTTGAAGGACCTGATTTCCATTCAATGCATCTGTTTTTCGAATCACAGTATGAAGAACTGGATGAGATCATGGATAGCGTTGCAGAAAGGATCCGCTCTCTGGGTCACTATGCGCCTGCTACCCTGAAAAGCTTCCTGAGTCTCACACACCTGACTGAATACAGTGAAAGGGATAATGATAGCATGGGCTTCATGAAAGAATTACTGGGAGATCATGAAAGTATCATAGAGTTCCTCAGAGGTAATGTTGATCCATTCGCAAATACTTTCAAAGATGTTGGTACCAGCGATTTCATTACCGGATTAATAGAAACGCATGAGAAGATGGCCTGGATGTTAAGAGCGCACTACCGCAAATAATTGCCCACCTACTCTCTATAAAAGGAATCCCGCAGCTTAATACTGCGGGATTCTCATTTTATAGAATATAGCTAACTGGATTCGGCAAATCTTATACAGCTTCAAGCAAGCTATGTTTAAAACTGGTGTAATTCATACCTGATTTTGATTTGAAGAACTTACTGAAATGCGCCTGACTTTCGAAGCCCAGGTAATAAGCGATCTCCTTCAGGCTACAATCCGAGTACATCATACGTCGCTTAGCTTCCAGTATGATCAGTTTATGGATCTGATAACTGGCGGTGAAGCCTGTTACTTTCTTTACGGCAGTGTTAAGATAGTTAGGTGTAACACTTAAAGCATCTGCATAATCGGCTACCTTTTTCCTGGTAATAAATTGCTCCTTCAGCATTGTCATAAACCTCCTGGCAATTTCCCCTTCCCTCGAAATGACCAGCGTATGTCCGCTCACTCCAAGTTCCCGTGATATATAGATCATAAATACATTCAGCAGGCCAGATAATACTTCGGAGCGCATCCAGAGATTGTTCTCACACTCCCGTTTCATCTTCTTCACTATTCCTTCGAGCTCCGTTTGTATGGACTCGTCGGCACGGAAAGTAAGCAACTGCATGTTGAGTATGTATTCTTCAAAAGAGGACATCAGCTCTTTCAGGTTAGGCGCCAGATATAGACAATCAGGAGGGAAAGAAAGGTAATAACCGTTAACAGAATCATCCAGCTGAAACTTTCTCAATTGTCCCGGCAGAAAACAATAGACCTGTTGTTCCGCCAGCAAATTGATCCTCCCATCTGCTTCTACCGTACCGGCGCCTCGCTTACACCATAAGATCTCGACATTTTCCAGTCTGAGGGTCTGCCGCTCACGTAACGCATTCACAGCATCCGCAGACCCGAGGGTATAGATTTCAATCCCGGTTCTTGTCAGGGATTTTACTTCTTTGTGGTTCATAGACGGACAGATTTAATTCAACCGTATCAGGCAATATGAATACCACATTAGGAAAACAATAAAAATCAATCACTTATGCAATAACACAGACATCTAACAAGGGCGATATATCGTCAATTGTGCGTTCTTTTCCCGACATCTCGTCAAAAAGTTATCCGGCAGTTACACCTACTCTCAATGCCTTTAATCCGCTCAATCCCTGCAGGTCTTCCAGTTCAAGTTCTTCCAGGTCGTTGTTCAATGTCCCTTTTTCCTGGAGGTAATGTATAAATGGAATATAATCTTCAACATCTTTATTATCGAAATAGATCAGTACGATCTTATCGGGTTGCGTGAGCCGTTCTTCCGTATTACGGATATGCACCTTATCGATCCTTTTTTTGATCATCTGATACCTGATGTTATAGGCACCTTCCACATCAAACTTTCTCTCATCAGCCCTGAAGCTGATATCTATCGTATGATTGTGAACGAATACCAGTTGTGTAGTGCGCATTGGTATCGGCATATCCGGCAACAAAGATGCTGTCAGCTTTGCTACGGCCGCCATTGATGACAGCTGCCATAAACGCACGTTCTTCAGGTGGAAGTGATTGAACGGATGATTTGGTGCAAAGGATTGCCCGATATAGATATCATATTCCACTCCATCCGTCCTGAACTTTTCAAAATAACAGGGGTATGAACGTTGCAGCTGGTCTTTCTCTGATTCAAAATAATTGTTAACCGCATTATTGATCATCTGCATAGATACTTCCAATGCATGTTTATTGCCGTGCACATTACTATTGAACTTATCCAGCGCCGTCATATAATCGGCCAGCAAGGCGTTATTGCCATTCAGTTTTGACAGATGCTCCAGGTAAGGCGTCGTCTCTTCCCTGAAAAAGGTCACCAGTCTGTCTTCATCACTGCCATTCAACAACTCCTGTCCCAGCACTTCCTTCCACTTACTACATTTATAGATCATTTCTTCCTGTAGCACTGAATGATGTTCAAGCTGCAAAGCCGTCAGCGTATTCATCAGCAGGTCCAGGTGGCTATCCAGGTCGGAAATGATAGCCTTGTTCCTTTCCAGGGTCGAATTCCTGATATCTACCGCACCATATAGCGGGAATACATCATTGAAGTGGATCGTTTCTGTCTTTTCCGGTTGTCCCCGCTTCCTGTCGTGCAGGTAATGCCAGGCTACCTCATTAAATTTCCACTGTACGGAGGGCTGTATGGAGGTAAATTTCTCTTTAATGATATTTTCTATCTCCAGGTTAAACTCGTCAATATAGACCTGCATCAAGCTTCCTATGGCCGGTAGAGCAGGTTCCAGCAAAGACAGTGCTGTTTCATCAAAAGTATCATCCTCCCAGGTATGCATAGCCAGTACTCCTACCGGCTGGCGATTGTAAAATACCGGCATCAGCGCGAGCGACCTGACTTTTAATTTCCGGAAATGTTCCAGGAAACTAATTTCCATCTCCTTCAGGCCAAAGATATCTCTTGAGAAAAAAGAATTGGGATTGGAGAAATAGCCTTTCGCCTGTTTGCGGAAAACCTCAGGTGACAGTCTTTCTCCCCACACTTCGAACAGGATGCCTGTTCCTCCCTTCCTGTACCCATAAACAGGTTCATTGTTTATTGTTACCAGCGGGAAGAGGTCAAACTCTATCTTATTATTTCCGACAATCGTTTTCAGGGACTGGATCACATGGAGATAGCTGGTCTCATCATTATCCGGCGTTCTGGCCAGTCTGACGCTTTCGATATTCTCCACGGCTTTCTCGGCTGTTACATCGGATATTGTTACCATGGTTATCCCACGGAATGAGAACATTGACAAAGGCATGATCTTCTCAAGTATATCCAATGTTCCATCTTCCGCCATCTTTACAGACAGTTCCTTGAAGTCGGGCATAGGCAGTTGTCCGTTTGGTATCACCTCCAGGAAATCTGTATTAAGATGTACTGCAAAATATTGCAGCAACCCGGTTTGCATATTAGTACCTGCATGATACTGCTCAATCTGTACGGGAATACGAAAATTATACAACCGTTGCAGAATGAAGGAATATACCATCTGCATCCTCGTTTTATGATATTCCTCCGGCGTTTTTACTACTACATACTTATCCTGATCAGATATAGTTCCGGCCATCAGTTCATGCAACATGGGGGTAGCATAGAAGATAACGGGCTGGAATGGGAAGCCCAATCCCCAGGCTACTTCAAACTCATTTAACAAAGGAGGAGAGAGACAGACATACATCTGTTCCAACAGCTCTTCATATTCATGAATATTTTCAAGCGAAAGGGTTACGTCTTGTAAATTATGTTTTTCAAACAGTGCGAGTGCGGTCTTGTATATACCAGCCTTGGCCGTTTTTTCTCCTGCAACCCGCCTGCGGAGGTAGTCAATGAAAGGGTTAAAAGAAATGGCCGTATCCAGCGGAAAAGGGAGTGCCTTGTTGCCGGAAAGGTCCAGTATGTTCTTTTTCATGGCGTAGATATCTTTGCTGCGTTGATACAAATTTAGTGAACATACGTAAAATGGGGGACATTAGAATACAACAGGTATACATGAGAGAAAATTACGGGAATTCCCGTAATTCTCCCATGCTTTTGGGTTCACGTTGATACGAGGCGTTAGGGGGGATTATTAAAAGCTTTGTATAAGTCGTATACCAGGAGTAACACCTTTGAAGAATTCATGAAAATACAGGACAGGCTCAATCTTCGTCTTTCCTTCAAACAATGACATGCGTCCGATGCCTGTGCGGAAGGTGTGTTTCTCGAAATAGTCGCCGCTTCTGTGAATAAGATAACTTACGGAGAAAACATATTGCAGATAAGGTTCTTTCTTTCCGCTATCCTTCCTTGCCGGCCCACTACCATATACCACCGTCAGGAAGTCGTTCCTGTAGGTCTTTAACTTGCCTTCATTATCCCGGCCGAAGAAAAAGTTAGGCTCCCAGTAAGCCCCGAATTCGCGCGTTTTATTGTTTCTGCTCATTGATCCGGTTATTGCCGTAGCGCCCAGGCTGAAGGAAGGCACAAAGTAATTTTTGTAGTTCTGGATGTTGGCAGAAATGTTGAAGCCTAAATAGTCGCCGTGCGCACTAAGTGAGCCTCCCGTCAGTTTGGCCGATATGGCATAGTCTTTCCGGATATGCATCATTCCTTTATCATCCCTTACCCAATCGGTGTATATATTCTCTCTGAGGCTGACCAGCCGTGCCTGCAAACGTCCGTCGGTATAGTTGACAAGATCATTCAGATGGTTCACAAAAAAACTGATCCTGTACCGGTGAACGGTCTTCTGTCCGGGTACCGGCACTACCCCGATAAAATGGACCGTGTCCTGTTCCAGTTTCAACGCTGCCACGTCATCCTGCAGCACGAGGTAGCTGTTCCCTGTGGGTCTTGACTGCCTGAGACGGATCTTCTTTGCAGCCGGTGGTTCCATTACATAATCGATACGTTTTACGGAAAGCTCGTCGGACAAAGAATCTTTCAACGGGGCCAGGTCTTTGAGGAATATCCTGAGCAATGAATCAATGTTTGCTACCCGGTCGAGGTCCCTCAGCCCCACCAGCTCTACCTGCATTTTATCGCCTTTATCCAGCGCTATCAGAAAACGTCTGTTGATCTCATTGGCAGGCAGGTCAAAGATCCGGTCTTCATTGGTAACGGGCTGATTTTCCTGGGCATGCGCTATCCCTGTGATGCTCATAAAGAACATCAGAAAGTAAATGCTTGTCTTCATTTTCTATTTAGTTTTTGGGAGAAAGTGTTTTAGATGTTTTGTCGGCCACCACCTGGCTGGCGAAACCTGCCGGGCCACTGATGGCTATTTTGAATTGTTTATGTTCCGGGTATACATAGGCATTGCCGATCACATCCCCTCCTACTTCATTGATATGCACTACACGCATTTTATGGGGTGCTGCTGCCACTGTCGCCGTCTCTTCCTGTATTGTATCCAGATGAGGGGCCGGGCTTATTACCGGTGGTATTATGGCGGCTATATCAGCTGTAATCGCATTCCTTTTTTCTTTTGACGGAATGACCTTTCTTTCAACAGGCGTGTCTGCTATTACCAATATGGGTTCCTTCACTATTACCTGTTCCTTTTGCACATTCGAGTCTCTTATATCCACGCGCGAAACAGCAGGGGGGGAAAAGTTGTCTTTACGTCCCTGTTTTGGCAGTACAAGCACCATAGAGGCAATGAACAAACAGGCTGCCGCCCAGTACCATACAGCTCTCTTTTTACCTTTTTTTTCGTTCAGTCGGTGGTGCAGACGTTCCCAGGCTGCCATTTTATCAAACGGCGCCTCCCCTGGCAGACCTTCCAGTCCATCCAGCTTATCTAACCAGCTATCACTGCGTTTTTCGTTTGACATACTCAATATTTTGCTGCATTAGCATTTTTTGCAATAAGGATTTCGCCTTGCTCAACTGGGACTTGGAAGTTCCTTCTGAGATTCCCAGTAATCCGGCTATTTCACCGTGATTCATTCCCTCTATAACGTAGAGGTTAAACACCGTTCTATAACCTGCAGGCAATTGTATAATCAGGCTGAAGATCTCTGCCGCCGACAGGTCGTTCAGGATGTTTTCTTCCAACGCCACCGTTTCCGCTACATGTTCTGATACGACAACAAATGCGTTCTTCTTTCGCAGGAACATCAGGCATTCATTGATCATGATCCTTTTCAACCAGCTGTACAAAGCTGCGTCACTCTGATAGTTCAGGTCCGGAAGAGACTTAAAGAACTTATAAAAGCCGTCCAGCAGTAACTCTTCCGCGTCCTGCTGATTTCTGACATAGCGGCGGCATACCATCAGCATCTTGTCTGACAGCAGGTCAAACAAGTACCTCTGGGCGGCTGCGCTGCCCTTTTTAGCTTCTTTTATGAGTTCCGGTATAGTCAAGGAAACATCGGGTTTATACAATCATAAATGCAGTTTAATGAGAAAGGGTTGCCCGGGCAAATAAATTTTGCCTAAGAAAATATTAAAGGCTGTCCTTATCTTTAAAGAAAGGGCAGAACATGGCAATTAGAATATTAGCAATATTACTTTTACTAACCTTCGCAGGATGCGATAACAGTGCTGATAACCGCAAGGGATCAGATACACATATTATCATTCTCCCGCTGGGTAATGTAGACGAAAATTATTTAAAGGAAGCTTACGATAACATACAGCAAATATCCGGTCAGGCGGAGCTGCATGCAGCTGTAGATATGCCGGACATGGCCTTTTATGCCCCACGGAACCGCTACCGGGCAGATTCCCTTATACGCTGGATGAGCCATCAGGCGAAGCCAAATGAAATATACGTTGGTGTAACCATGCAGGACATCAGCACGACTAAAGGAGAATATGCTGACTTTGGCGTTATGGGACTGGGTTATTGTCCGGGGAGGGCCTGCGTTGTATCCAGCTACCGTTTAAAGAACAAAAAGAACTTCTATAAGGTAGTTATTCATGAACTGGGGCATAATATGGGCTTACAACATTGTGCAGACTCCACCTGTTTCATGCGTGACGCCAAAGGCGGCGACCCTACCGGGGAAGAAAAAGCCTTCTGCAAAAGCTGCGCGGCTTATCTGCAAAAGAAAGGCTGGAAAATATAATTGTCTAGATCAACCGTTGCTCAGTTGCGATCTTGATCATAGCGGCTACGTTCTTCACTTCAAATTTCTGTAACAGGCTTTTGCGATGTGTTTCTACCGTTAATGGACTTAAATGGAGCGCACCTGCTATATCGGAAGTTGTCATACCATCGGCAATAAGCAGCAGGATCTCCTTTTCCCTTTTGGTGAGTTTGGGGATCTCCCTTAACTCATTCGCAGATGGCCGCGCCAGGATCTCTTTCACCGCATTACTAAAAGCAAACTCTCCTTTCATCGTTTCATTAATGCAGGTTATCAATTCTTCTCCGGAGATGTTTTTCAGTAAATAACCCGTCGCACCATTCTGCAACATCTGAAATATTATACTGCGTTCATTATGATTACTCAGAGCCAGCACGCTGGTAGCGGGCGACAACTTCTTTATTTCCCTACAAAGGTCAATACCATTCACATCAGGGAGGCTGATATCCAACAGGACAATATTTAAAGGATGCTTCTTCAGGAAGTCTATAAAATCTGCTCCTGTTGTAAAACAGCCTGTGATGGTTATGTTTGTGGCACCCGCCAGTAATTTTTGCAATCCCTCCTGTACAATTGGATGATCATCAACAATAGCGAGTGTGATCTTATTATCCGGCATGTAATTCTATATTTATCGTAGTTCCTTCATTGATAACAGATGTAATATCCATCGTACCTCTAAGGAAGCCTACCCTGTTCCTGATATTACTAAGCCCTATACCCTTTGCATGGGCTGATGTATCAAAACCTTTTCCATTGTCTTCCTGTGTGATCAGGAAAGTATCTCCGTCCTGGCTGCATTGCAACATAATACTGCTGGCATCTGCATGACGGATGGCATTCGCCAGCATCTCCTGGATAATGCGGTAGATGTTGATCTGCGTCTGTTCAGGTATAGATGGTTCAATACCGTAGGCCTGGAAGTCAATCTTTACGGCGTCCGTCATCAGTGATTCACTTAAGTCTTTCAGGGCAGCCTGCAGGCCGGATCTCAACAAATTTACAGGCATCATATTATGAGCAATTCGCCGCAGTTCTGTTACTGAGTCATCCACTTGTTTTATGATCTTCTTCAGCTCCCCCTGCTGTTCCGATGCCATTTTCTCCACCTGGCCTGACAGATTAATTTTCACACCTGCCAGCATTCCCCCCAGCCCATCGTGCAGGTCTCTGGCCAATCTTCGTCGCTCCTGCTCTTCACCCTGCAGAACGGCCTGACCGAACTGCAGCCGTTGTTGCTGTTCTATTTCCTTTAGCTCCTGTTGATGATTCAATTCTTTCTGCACCAGTAATTTCTTATTACTGCGATAGTACAATAGCGCAAATATGGCAACGACCAGCAGGAGTAAAGTAGTTGAAGCAAAGAGTATACTATACAGGCGGCTGTTCTTTGCCGAAAGGGCGGCCTGTTCATTTTTTGCTTTCAGCGTAATGATCTCTTTCTGACTTTCCGCGCGCTGGTATTTCATCTCCAGGTCATTGATATCATTTGTCAGATCGCTTTCATGTAAGCTATCGCTCAAATGCCTGGATACCTTCATCCATTCATAGGCAGGTTTCATTTGTCCAAGTCCGGCATAACTCGCTGCCAGTCCTTCGTATACCTCCAGCCTGCTGGTCCCTAGTTCCATCAATTCTTCATCTGCCGAAAGTTCCAGCAGGATCTGCCTTGCAGGTTCGTATTTCTTATTTGCCAGCAATGCTTTTACCTTATAGAGCTCTATCTCCTGTATTACATAAGCACCGTTGGGGCCTTTAGCAGCCGCTATGCCTTTGTTGAAACTTGTCTCGGCCAGTGTGTACTGTTGATCGTGCAAATAGCATAAGCCTTCCACCATATAGTGTACAGCGTACAGCTCTGATTCCGGAAAAGGTGCCAGTAGTGGTTTTACCGTAGCGACTGTCTTTTTCGCTTCTTCAAATTTTTTCAACAGCACATAGTTCTCTCCTGCCCTGTTCAACGCAGCCACCAGTCTGCTGGGCTGTGCATGAATAGATTGATAGATCTTAATAGCGTCATTAAAGTAGGGTTCCGCCTTATCGTACTGTTCCACATTCATAAAGGCTACTCCTACACCTGCATACTGGGAAGCGACTATGGCGCTATCGCCAGCTTTCAATGCCAACGGAATGACCTTATTGAGTACAATGTCGATATAGGCCCTGTCATCGTCTTTCCTTTGTTTGATAGCTGCACGGTTTATCCAGACGTTTGCCGATGCCTGGTAAGCTTCTCTTGTAGTAAAATGTTTCAACAGACTATCGGCAGTAGCAAAAGCGGCATCACTACGGTTTATATCTGAACTATAATAGAGATATCCTTCATGAGCATACGAAACAGCCAACAAAAATGGATATTGTTTACTAAGCCTGCGCGCCTCGTCCAGGCAATGTCTGGCCTTTGCGGTATCAATGGGCACCCAGTAATATACAAGCGCATAATTGGCCCTGGCCTTTAAACTATCGGAAGCCGTTTGTCTAATAATGTTGGTCAGGCTATCATGATATCGCTGCATATTCAGGGGTAACTGAGCTACACTAGATAAAGAAATCGCTACGAATAATGCTATCAGGCTAATAAAACGGGTCATGGGCGACAAAATAGAAAAAATACCTGGAAACAGGTAGAAATAAATCATGGAATCCGGGTATTGTCATGCCTAACGGTCAGGTATACCTTTGCCTTCCGATAACAGGGACGCCGAAAACTGAATCACCGAAAGAGTAGGCATTTTACCAAATTTTGCATTTATGAAATTTTTAAGAAACGCTCTGCTGACATTGATGTTCGCCTCAATCTTTACCGGATGTTCTAAAGATGATGACAAACCCTCATCCTCTTCTCATAAAGTAACATTCAAGGCAATCGCCAGCACTGGTTCCAACATTGAGATAGCTGTATATGGTTATGATTCTAACCCGACAACTGTTACCAGCCTTTCCGGCACTACCTGGAGCAGCCCGGAGATCACTGTTCCCGCAGGTTCAATATTGGCGAATGCTGCAGTTTCCGCTACAGGAGTAGACGCATCTTCTTCATTGAAGGTGCAGATCTTTGTAGACGGTGAATTAAAGAAAGAAGGTACTTCGACAGGAAAGTACCTAAGTGCGTCTGCAAGTTATTCATTCTAATATTCTCTATACTGATATGTCTTAAGCATAGCAGGCCACATCTCTTGTTGAACTCCCAACAAAAAAGGGCAACGTTAGCGTTGCCCTTTACTTTTTATTGAAACGAATATTCTTATACCGGTAACTTCTTCCCAACTGTACATGCCTGCAGGTCCCATTCTTTCTTTCCCCATAAATACAGTTCCAATATGATCTCTAATAACGCCTCCGCTCGTTTTGTATGCGTATATAAAGTTTGTTGAGGAACGGTATCCGCCAGCATTGTCTTTTCCACAAGGCCCTCATTCACCAATTCTTTCAACCTTTTCCCCAGCACCTGATCTGACAGGGAAGGGAAGGTCTTTTGCAGGCAGTTGAACTGCCGCACTCCTTTTGAAATACTGTACAGGATCTGCATTTTCCATCTCGGGCTGATCATTGCCAGAACATCATTCACCTCACATGAGTCAGCCAGTACTTTCAGATTATAAGCATTGGTAGAACACTCTTTAACCTTAGTTGCCATATAAAATTGTTTAAAGCTCACTTTCGGGTGAGTTATTGATTGCCTTTAACGGCGCCGGTAACTTTGCCGCAAAATTAAACATTATGAACATGAGAACATTCAGACTGGCATTTCTTTTACTGATCTCTGTTTTTGTATTTACGGATATCCAGGCGCAATCACCTTCGCCCAAACATCCTGTATACGTACTTGTACACGGCGCCTGGCATGGCGGCTGGTGCTGGCAGCGCGTAAGCAGCGAGTTAAGGGCACATGGAGGTATTGTATACACACCAACACTCAGTGGACAGGGAGAGCATAAGAACGTTCTGAGCCCGGCCATCAACCTGGAAACACATATCTCAGATATTGTTAACCTGATAGAAATGGAAGATCTCCATGATGTAATACTTGTAGGGCATAGCTATGCCGGTACTGTTATAGCCGGTGTTGCTGACCGCATTCCTGAACGGCTCAGTAAATTGGTGTTCCTGGACGCATTGCTGATAGAAAACGGACAAAGCCCAATGTCTGTACAGCCTAAAGCCGTACAGGAATTGATGATAAAATCAGGAGAGAAAGATGGCGGACTGACCATTCCGGCATGGTCTGCAGATGTATTTGGTGTAACTGATCCGGAAGATATCAAATGGGTCAACGCACGACTGACAGGACACCCATTCCGCACCTTCAGTCAGCCATTGGTGTTACAACATCCGTACGGGAATCATTTGCCAATGATCTATATTTCCTGCACAGTAAATCAACTGCCTGCTATAGTTCCTTATGCTGAAAAGGCAAGGAACAGCAAAGACTGGAAGTACTATGAGCTGAAAACAGGTCATGACGCCATGATAACTGAACCGCAAAAAACAGCTGCATTGCTGGAATCATTCAAATGATCATCTTACGGAAAAAGCGGCGCTATTACAGTGCCGCTTTTCTTCGAATTGTTCACTAAACCGGGGTAGCATACATGGATAAAATTTTAGATGTCCGATCATGTAACCCACTTCCTGCTGAAGGTTTTTCTGACATTCACCCAGGTATCCGTTGATCTCAGTGGCTTTTTTTGTCCGCAGGTACCAAAGATCCTGTCCCATATACTGAACACATCTCCGAAATGAGAATCCGTCTCAGGTTTACAGGAAGAATGATGGATCTTATGCCATCCGGGTGTAGCAATTACCAACCTGCCTGCATTTTCCAGCCAATGAGGCAGCTTTATATTGCTATGCTTCAATATGAGCAAGGGTATTGCAATACTGCTGTAGAACACAAAAGCGGTTGGAGAGATACCGGTTAATACGACAGCGACGCATTGATAGAGGCATTGTGCCAATACAATATCCATTGGACGAAGGCTTAGTTCCGGCGAGCTACTCAGATGCAGCGGTGAATGATGCTTGCTATGAAAACGCCAGAAGAACGGCACTTTGTGTTGAAGGTAATGTGTCATGTAACTGCCAAAGTCGAACAACAGCACACCTGCAACGATCTTCGCCTGGACAGGCAGGCTTACCCGGTTCAGCAGACCCCACTGATGTATTGCTGCCAGCTCTAGCACCATAACCACAAGTACGCTCAGCACTGCGTTTAGCAACAGGGCCAATATGGATAATGAAAAGTTGCGAAGGTCCTGGCTATTTCTGTTAGCCGGTTTGGGCAGATAAGAAAACAGGTTCTCCACTCCGTACATAATTATCAACATAATAATCAGCACAATAGGTTGGATATGGGCCAATAACTCTATCATGATCTACACGTTTTAAATATAGATGCATGGTTTGTTTAAAAAGTTCGGTAATAAAAGAAAAAGATCAGCCGGAAACTATAAACAGAAATCAGGCATTCTCACGTGTAACGATCGTTTTGAGATGGAGTGGATGATAAAGCCTGATACGGGTCATTTTTCCCTTCTTTCTATACATTGTCACGAACGATCCCGGTGGACAATGCGTAGGATGCTCCGGTGAATTGGCAAAAGATACATGTGCTATCGTCAGGTCGCCGCTGGTAATACAGGAATTAACAGCAGACAAGCGGCTGCCATGTTCAAAATCATCATAAAGACCAGATATGAACACGTTCCTTCCCTTTGCAGATTTTCCACTTGTAAAGACAAGCTCCAAATCATCTTTAATGTGGTCTTTCAGAACATTCAGATAATTTTTATCATCATACATCCCCGAAAACACCTCGGAATAGAAATCATTCCAGTATTGAGACCGTTCGTATTCCACACTATCTGCATATTGATGATCATTCCATTGCTGTAGCAGCTGTTTTCTGCCTTCGCTGAGACGGCTCCTGACGGTACCTACAGGAATACCTAATATAGCAGCAACCTGCTCATAACTGTTGTAATCACTCAGGTAACGCAATACCATGGTGCTGCGCAGTACATCAGGCAACCTGGATAACGATGTATAGAGCGCATCCCGCATCGTCATGTCGTCATAATGCTTTTCAATAGAAGCTTCAATCTGTCCCTCCATTCCAGGCCCGGTCGCATCAGTAAGTTCTAGTTTATTTTTTCTGAGCGCCTGGTAGCAGCAGTTAGAAACGATCTTCTTCAGCCAGGGCAGAAATGCAGCGGGATCTTTCAGCTGATTTAGTTTCGTGTAAGCAATGAGCATCGCCTCCTGCACGGCGTCTTCAGCAGCGGGCACATATCCGCAAATATTTAATGCAACAGCATATAACTGCGGCCTATATTGGCCCAGCAGTGTATTAAGCATCCTTTCGTTCCCCTCCAATGCCAGTCCTAAGAGGTCGGCTCTTATATCTTCTGATTTCATCATATGGTCAACTCCAATGCAAAATTAGGGGTTGCAGATCGAACAGGAGTAATATTCCTGTCATAATACGATGAGAGCTGGCGTGACAATTGTATGATCTAATATGAAATACTTCGCTATGATCTTCAGAAACGCATATTATAGCCTCATTACCGGCATCCTTTTTTTTTGCTACACATTTACGTTCACCGCTTGTTCGTCGTCAAAACGGGGCTTATTTACAAAGAAAACAGCACATGAACAGTATGCAGGCCGTATTACTGACGCAGGCCTGGGTAACAGCACAATGGGAAACTTATGGTTCTCCGCAGCTAATAAGGCACTGGCAAGCCCACTGACCATTACATTACCTTATAAGGAAACCGGCTACTTCGCGGCAGAGAAACCGGATGCGGCAGGCTACCTTTTTACGGCTCGCCGTGGTGACAAACTGGATATCCGCGTCACTATAAGATCATCAGTCCGCTTACGGCTTTTTACTGATCTCTGGCAACCTGCGGAAGGTGCCAATAAGCAATTATTGCTCGCAGAGGCAGATACGCTTACCGGAGCATTACAATATGAGGTAGAACGGGACGGCCGTTTCCTATTACGCCTGCAACCCGAGTTACTGCAAAGCGGGGAGTATACGCTTACTATCAATACAGCCCCTTCCCTCGCCTTTCCCGTAGCCGGTAATGCTGACCATAAGATCGGCAGCTTCTGGGGCGATGCCCGTGATAAAGGCGCCCGTAGTCATGAGGGCATTGACATCTTTGGTAAATTCCGTACTCCCGTAGTTGCAGCTGCTAATGGCATGATCACAAGTACCCGCCAAAACAATCTTGGAGGAAAAGTCATCTTTATGCATCCCGAAGGAAAACCATATACGTTGTACTATGCACATCTCGACTCGCAAATAGTCAGGGAAGGCCAAAGCGTACGTACGGGAGATACCCTGGGGTTAATGGGTAATACAGGCAACGCCCGCTATACTCCTACCCACCTGCATTTTGGCATTTATACAAACGGCGGAGCAATTGATCCCCTGCCATTTGTCAACAGGAAAAGGCCGGATCCTGCATCAGTACAAGCTAGTACAAGTCTCCTGCAAACGTCTGCCCGTAGCACTGCCGCTACTTCATTGCTTGCTTCTCCTGCAAAGAACAGCGGCGTTCTTGAAAAGCTGCCAGCCAATTACATGATGCAAATTATAGCTGCTACCGGCAATTGGTATAAAGTAGTATTGCCCGATAACAGGGAAGGATTTGTAGACAGTAAATTCGTCTCAGGACAACCTTACAAACGCCTGCTGACTAAGAACAATATCCGTTTGTTAGAGGCTCCGGATACCATTGCCGCAATGAAAACAATGATCCCTGCAGGGAAAAATATACAGGTGTTAGGTAATAGTGGGAACTATCAATTTGTTAACTATGAGGAAGAGAAGGGCTGGATATGGGTCGATTGAAAAACAGACTATACTTTTATATAAGAAAGGGGCTGAATGATCAGCCCCTTTCCTATGTTACATCTTATTCAAACAAGCTCTTATCTATTCCCGGAATGATCCTGATAGCATTCTGATAATACACTTTCTTCAAAATATCATCCGGCAGTGCCATACCATACATACGCCAGAAAGCGTGGTACTTTTTATGATATGGGAAGTATTCATCAGCAGTTTCGAGTACACGGAAATATGTGGCATATTCATCCGGCTGCCAGGAGTCTTTACCAAAAAGTATCCTGTTCTGGTACTTCTCAAAAAACTGCCTTGCCATCCGTGGTTGCCTTCCTAACTCCGCTATCACCGCGCCAAATTCTACATACATATTCGGTATCTGGTCCATTAATTCTGACAGATGCGCCAGATCACTGCCATACCAGCCAAAGTGAGCGTTTATGAATGTTGTACCGGGATGTTTACGGAACATACGATGCTGTTCTTCAATGATCTGTTCCCAGGGTGCGGGATTAGTATCACCACGCTTACGACCCGGATGGGTGATCAACTCCAGCCAGCGCTCGTTGTTATAATCAGCAGGCTGCCAGAACTGTTTTGGATCAGCCGCATGTATGAGCACAGGGATCTTCAGTTTACCACATTGGTCCCAGATAGCATCCAGCCGGGGATCATCTATAGCGACCCTTTTACCGATATTATCGCGCACACTGAGGCCGAGGTTCTTAAATACTTTCAGTCCGTTAGCGCCATTCTTAACATCTTCCGTGAGCTGGCGTACCGCTTTCTCTGTCCATCCCTCCTCTCCTATACCGCCAAAGTCAATGTTAGCGAAAATGATAAACCTGTTAGGCGCTTTACTTTTCACATTGTCAGTTTGTGCTTTCAAACGACTCCCATTTCCTCCGCTAAGGTTCACCATCACTTTCATATTAAGGGCATCCATATCCTGCAGGATGTCCCGCAGGTTTCCTGAAGACAAGCCGTTCTGATGGTTATGCACATCAATGAAAGGGAACTTCGCTTTTGTTAATTTATGTTCCGGTACTACGAGGGAGGAAGGTGGGTCATACTTCTCAAAATCAATGTTCGACCTTTCCTGACCATGACACATAGAAGTAGTAATTAATAGGGCACAGGCGGAGATGGACAGTATACGCATATAGTTAACGCTGTTTTCTCAAATTTAAAGTTTTTTAACAGCGTTAGAGAGACGGTACGATTAAATTCCACGAATGGTTCCACCATCCACTCGAATGAGTGCTCCGCTTATATAATCGGCATATGGACTACACAGATAGAGTACTGCCCCCGCTATTTCATCGGGGCGGCCAAACCTTCCTGTATCATTAGGGATAATTTGCTTCACTGCATTCCTTTCAATTTCATCGAAGTTATCTCCCCAGCCATTTTTTTGTGCTGCATTACGCAACCATTGTTCTACTCCTTCATTCATGATCCCTCCGGGCGCAACCACATTTGAAGTAATGCCGGTCTCTTTCAACTGTCTTGCCAACGACACAGAAAGGTTATGGCGTGCTGCGAGCGTAGCGCTATAATGCGGAAGGTCATTAATAGGCTGCATACCTAGTCCGCCCCCAATATGGATAGCCCGTCCCCAGCCCCTGGTCTTCATAACGGGAATGATCCGTCTGATCATGCGTACATATGATACAACGTTAACGTTGTATACTTCCAGCCAATCTGCCGGTGTAGTATCCGCCCAGGAGGTATGCCCATAAAAACCGGCATTGTTTACCAGGATATCGATCGGTCCATCTGCCAATGCCGCTTCAGATACTTCGTCCGCCCCTTCATCTGTTGCCAGATCGCCAATTGCGGCAACCGCTTTACCACCATTGCTGATGATGTCTTCAACAACTTTCATGGTACGTTCAGCATTCCGTCCATGTACCACTACCTGTGCACCTTCTGAAGCCAGCATTTTAACCATAGCTTCGCCCAGTCCGGCACTAGAGCCTGTAACCAGCGCCCTTTTGCCTGTCAATTTTAAATCCATATGTATATCAATTATTGTAAGAAATCTACTATTGTCTCAGATCGTCTGATGGAGTAACACCGAATGCCTTTTTATAAGCAAATGAAAAATGAGAAAGATCTTCAAACCCGAGGTCAAGGTATATTTCAGAAGGAACTTTCTTCTTTTCAGTAATAAGATATTGTGCTTCCTCGAGCCTTCTCCTGGTAAGCCATTTTCCCGGAGTAGTATGAAACTGTGCAGCGAAATCCCTTTTAAAAGTAGACAAGCTCCTGCCGGTTAAAAATGCAAACCGGTCAACACCCTCATTATACCTGTAATGGGTATTCATAAAGGCTTCCAGGTCAATCTTACCGGGATCGCTGAAGTCGAATAATACATGTTGCAATAGCGGATTAGTCGCCAGCAAAATGAACACAAGTTCTTTTACCTTCAATGAAACGATATGCTCATGTTGGGCGCCCGCGTTATTCAGATAAGGTGCAAGCGAATCCATATACCGGTCAAGGTACAGATTGGGCTTTAGTAACTGTACATCGCTTCCCGGAAAAGACCTGTCTGCAACCAGGCCATATTCACTGCTCATGCTTTTCAGTGTATGCTGGTCAATGTGGACAGCAATAGACCTGAACCCTTTACTGTCTGTTCGCTTCACGTATTTTGCCAGTTGGTTCCTTCGGAAGAAGCGATAATTCCCCGGCTCAAACTTATAGCGTTCGTTACCCGACCAAACCTCATGTTTACCACTGATGATATAGCTGAATATATGGTCCGCAACAAAGGCCTCCCCTTCAATATCATTGCGCTCATAGCGGTTTAATAAGATCCGCGGCCGGGCTGTATCGTCTTTGTTATCTTTATTATTCATGGACAATCCGTTTCCATTGATCTGATAAGCAAAATTCAGCAATCCCGCCCTATTTCCATTTGTTTAAAAGTCCTTTCTGCTTTGTTTGAAAGTTCATTTAGGATTTATACTATGATCATTACTACAACCCCTTTTCCAAATATTTTGTTTAATGCGAAATTTATTCTTTTACTTTGTAACTCAAAGCACTTTAAACACTCATCTTATATCTGAGATGCGGTGGCCTGTATGCCTTTGGAGACTGTAAGACTTTGTAGTCAGCCAACAGCAGGATGCCGCACCTATGCCGGTAATTTTTCCCGTCGGAAAGTACCAGTGTTGAAAGGTATTTTCTGTAACCTTTAAGCTATAACGGCCCGGACACTGTAAAGACAGATCGCATTGCTGAGATCCAATGCGGCGTTGTCTTGTGACAATCCTTTGCCCGTTCATGTTAAATACAAAGCAATTAATAACAAGCTATCTAATGACCTTAAATCATACAGTATGAAGACAAGTAATCAGTGGATCGAGCACTTTAACGAAAACGCAAAGCGCGAACGTGTAAACTGGTCTTTGAAACCCTCTATTTCCGACCAGGAAATACGTACCATACTCCGCTCACTTCAGGCCTGGCAGCTGGGTGAAACATCAGACGGTACGCACTTACTAAAGGCGGCTGCGAAATATGCAGCACAGATCGATGATGCCGCTTATGTAGTAGCTACTCTTCTGTTCATACGGGAAGAACAAAAACATGGTAATAACCTGGGAGCATATTTAGATAGACTAGGCAAGCCAAGAATTAAAGCCGACCTGGGAGATACACTTTTCAGAAAGGTACGGTACTTCAATACCAAT
Organism: Chitinophaga sp. S165; assembly: GCF_003182155.1. Classification (GTDB taxonomy): domain Bacteria; phylum Bacteroidota; class Bacteroidia; order Chitinophagales; family Chitinophagaceae; genus Chitinophaga. The sequence continues at coordinate 124,628 of NZ_QGTG01000005.1, read as the reverse complement.
ATGGAAATATGGACGCTGGCCGTTACTGTGGTAGAAAGTACAGCTCAGATATTTTACCAATCCATGAAGGATGCTACAGGCTGTCAATTGCTTAAGCAGATCTGCACCGACATACTTATTGATGAAGCGCATCATATCGAGTTTCAAACAGAGCGCCTCTCAATTATCTTCAATAATAAGACAGCTTTCCTGAAAACGATCAGCCATAAAGCATACTACCTGTTTTTCTTCTCCACTGCTTTTATAGTATGGATGGCGCATAAAAAATTATTCAGAGCTGGTGGTAATACCTTTAATAGATACATGCTCAAAATGAAGTATAAATACAACAGAATTATGAGCCGTGTCACAGCCAATACTGTTCTCAGCACCAATAGCGCCATTGCCCAATAAAGTTTAAATTATTCTCCTGCTATGTTTCGGGACCATGTTTGGTATTGTAATATTTTACGCTGAAGCAGTTCAACGGAAAACTGATCACTTCCCGAGAAACGACAAAGCAAATGACGGTTACCCCTTCGGTATAACCGTCATTTGCTTCAATTAAAGTTTAGCTGCCGTCTGGATCAGCTAGGATTCATTCTGTTGAACGTATTGGTTATTTCCTCAGGGCCCGCTTTAGACATAGCCTCGCTAAACCCGAAAGTGAGTTCTGTCTTACCTTCTTTTAACTGTTCGAAGACCGCTTCCACGAAATCACTTACAGGAGGAGCGGTATCGTGCAGTCCCTTCCCACCGAGATCGGTATTCAGTGCAGGCGGTATCATTTCAATTACTTCAATACCCTTTCTTTTAAGCAGGTATTGAGATGAACGCGTGAAGGAATGGAAGTAGGCCTTCGTAGCACTATAAACCGGTACTTTAGGGAACGGCACAAAAGACAGACCTGACGTTACATTAATGATCGTATTCAACGACTCCAGCTTAATAAAGAGTGCCGTCAGATGCACTGGCGCTTCAATATTGGTGATGATCTCAGTCTTTGCACGCTGGTAAAAGTCTTCGTCAGTAATGTTCATCCAGTTCTGAATGCCGGCGTTATTCACCAGTACATTCAGGTCACTATGATCGGCTGCGATCCAGTTGTAAAGTTCCTCCCGTTCTGTTTCAACCGACAAGTCGCACACCCTGGTAATGATCGCAGGATGCTTCTCTGCAACCTCTTTTAAGGCAGATTCCCTTCTTCCACAAACGATGATTGTATTACCTTCCTGTAGAAATCTTTCTGCAACTGCCAGACCAATACCGCTGGCGCCGCCGGTAACTAATATTTTATTTCCTGATAGCTTCATAGCTTGATCTGTTTACGTTAGTGAATACGCAAAATTAGGAAAGACCTGTCTGATACTGATTACAAACATCAAACCATCCATTACGAAATTCAAACATCCCTCTTTATGTCCCGGACCATATGCCCGATCGTCCTGTCGTATTCATGTGTTGGCATGATTTTGTTACAGATAATGTTGATTAAAACCAGATTATATGATACAAGATGATCCAAAAAAGAAAGATCCCAAAGAGGAAAAAGAAGATTCCCCCATTCAGCCAGATCCTGAAACACTCGGACCAGAGCCCCAGGAACATATGAAAGGACCTATCTCTACCATTGTGAGGAAGATCAGCGAAACTGCTGAAGAAAACGATGAGAAGAATAGTGAAGATGCTAAAGAGGGAGAGGAAAAGAAATAAAAGATCTTATGCATCATTGCTGATGCATGATTGTATTCATAGTCATCAGATTAGTAATAGCGCCGCCGATGGTATTATTGAAGTAGGTGTAAACAGTTTTCTCCTTCTTTAGCCAGTATTCCATCTTTCCGGCATACTCCTTTAGCAGTTCATCCGTATATCCTCCTTTATAGTCGCCGGCAGGCCCGTGAAACCTGACATATTCAAAATCAGTCCAGCTATCAATTAAGGGAGGAGCGGATGCGGGCATATCATGTATAACCATGGCTGCCCGATAACGTTCTAACAGCTTGTAAGTCTCTACACGATACCAGGATACATTCCTGAACTCAACACATAAGTCCCAGTCATTGGCTTTGTCGAATTTCCGTATGCTTGTCAGTATCTTCTTTAACTGCGAAAGGTTATCATAAGTGATGCTAGCCGGAAACTGGACGAGCAGTGCTCCTTTCTTGTTCCCCACCTGATCGATCACGTGCATAAATTTTTCTACAAGTGTATTGTCAAAAGCAAGCGCTTTATTGTGCGTGATCTCTCTGAACAATTTAAAAGTGAAACGAAAATCATCGGGCACTTCTGAAGCCCATCTCTTTGTTGTAGTAGCCATCGGCACCTTATAAAATGAGCTGTTCACTTCCAGGCTATTAAACAAAGAAGCATAGTAGGTAAGCCTGCTTTTGTCCCTGAACTCCGGAGGAAAAGCCTGTTTGTTAGCTACTGGCAATACCAATCCACTTGTGCCTGAATAGAATTTTATAACGTCTGTTCCCATAGTTTTGTGCTGACCGCATACACAGGACGAAAGCACCCTGTAGCGTGACCAGTAAGGAATAAACTCCAAATATTACGCCAGGCAAATTCAGATTTTTTCTACCTTCAGTGACTAATTATTCCATATGATGAATGACCCGGATTTCAATAAACTGGTCTATGAAGTTGCCAGATCAATTCCCAAAGGCCGTGTAACCTCCTATGGGGCAATCGCCAAAGCTTTGGGTAAAGCGAACTATTCCCGAATGGTAGGACATGCCATGGGTGCATGTGGCCGTGAGAAACCACCTGTGCCGGTACAGCGTGTTGTAAACAGCCAGGGTCAACTGACAGGTGAACCGGCAGGCATTGCTGCAAGAAAGAAAATGCTGGAAAAAGAGGGCGTAGAAGTAAAAGGAGATAAAGTAGTAAACTTCAGAAATTTGTTCTGGGACCCGACGGAAGAACTATAAGCTTCCAGATCCAGTAGTATCAAATCTTTGTTTTGTTCCCGCTCTGTTATGGATGTTAATAATTTGGAAACATTTAATTAACGATCTGTTCATATGCGTTCTGTACTCTTGCGGACTTCAAACCTATATGACGCATATGAAATTCAGACACCTCTTACCTTTTGCTATCCTGGCCATGCTGGCTGCCTGTTCTAAAGATGAACAACCCAATAATAATCCACCTGTTGTGAATGAAGATCCTGCAACCTTTGCAGAAATCGGCACACTGGATATTGGCGAGGCCGGCGCAGCTGAGATCAGCGCTTATGATCCAGGCACTAAAAAACTGTTTGTTGTAAATAACGGAGGCGTTAATAAGATCGATGTTATAGATATGACTGATCCTTCTAAAATGAAGAAGATCGATTCTATTCTCACGAACAGCGGTGCTGTTAACAGCGTATCTGTAAGCAATGGTAAACTGGCTGCAGCTATAGAGGCACTGGACAAACAACAACCAGGTAAAGTAACTGTATATAATACCAGCGACTACAAGGAAATTAAAACCATTGCTACCGGCGCATTGCCTGACATGGTGACCTTCAGTCCTGATGGCAACTATATTCTTACTGCTAATGAAGGTGAACCAAACGCTGCCTACACTAATGATCCGGTAGGTTCTGTATCTGTGATCAGTGTAAACAATAACTACAGTGTTGTAAATATTGACTTCAGCAGCTTTGCTTCCCAGCAGTCAGCCCTGCAGGAAAAAGGATTACGCGTATTCGGTCCTAATGCTACTTTCGCACAGGACATGGAACCTGAGTATGTAACTATATCGCCAGATTCAAAAACTGCCTGGGTAACCCTGCAGGAAAATAATGCGATCGCAAAGATCGACCTGACTACCAAAACTGCCACAGACATCTTCCCACTGGGTTTTAAAGATTATAACAAGACAGAAAATGGTATAGATGTTTCTGATAAGGATGATGCCGTGACTTTCGCCAAATGGCCAGTAAAGGGCATTTATCAACCAGATGCGATTGCTGTATTGCAAAATGGTGGTATCCCTTACTTGTTCACCGTGAACGAAGGTGATGTACGTGAATATGACGCCTTTAAGGAAGCAGATCGTATCAAAAACATTTCCCTGGACCCTGTTGCTTTCCCGAATGCTGCAGAACTGAAAAATGATGCAATGCTGGGTCGTCTGAACATCACCAAAACACTGGGCGACGCTAATGGCGACGGACTTTATGAAACGCTCTACTCTTTCGGCGCACGTTCATTCAGCGTTTGGAATGGTACTACTGGTACCCAGGTATATGACAGTAAAAATGAACTGGAGCAGAAAGCCAATACTGCCGGTTATTATGACGATGGCCGCAGTGACGACAAGGGCGTTGAGGCAGAAGGCATTGCACTGGGACAGGTAGGTACTAAGAATATCGCTTTCATAGGCATGGAAAGAGCTGATGCAATTGCAGTGTATGATGTTACTGTACCTACAGCACCAGGCTTTCTCCAGATACTGAAATCGGGCGATGCACCTGAAGGTGTGCTGTTCGTTGCAGCTAAAGATAGCCCTACCGGAAAAAGCCTGTTGATCGTAAGCAGTGAGGATGACGGCGTTCTGAAGGTTTATACTCCAAAGACATTATAATATTCCCTGAGTATATCGCAGGAAAGAACCTCCGTACTGGTTACGGAGGTTTTTCCTTTAATATCCGATCAGATATAAATTTCCCGATCCGACTAGATAATTTCCTGAATGCATAAACAGCCTATTTAACATAAATAAGAAGACCGGTAAAAGTCAATCATCACAGCTACTGCGTTACAGTGTCGTCGCGGTTGTGCCCTTGTTTATTATTTCGTTTGCTGTCTGGCTTGGAAATAGCGGCAGGATCAAAACTCAGTCAAAAGCAATAGCCACCTTATCTCCTATTTATCGTCAATTAGAGGTCCCCAAGGGTAAAAAAGCCCGATTAGTACTGCCTGATGGCACACTGGTGTATCTTAACTCAGCCACACAGATCAGCTATCCTGAAAAATTCTCATCAGGCCCGCGTATAGTTCGCATCTCCGGAGAAGCCTATTTCAAAGTAGTTAAAGACGAAGCACATCCTTTCATCATAGAAATGCCTCAAACAAAGATCACCGTGATCGGTACAGCTTTTAATGTAAAAGCCTACCCAGCCGACCCAGCGACGACTGTTGTAGTGGAAGAAGGAAAAGTGCGGTTCACTGCCGCCACTTCAGAACGGGAAAAGTGTTCATTGCCTGATGACATATGATGGGGGAAGCATCTGGGAAGAGTCGGATAACTTCGATTATGACTCAGCTATTTGCCGGGAGCGATATTTGCATTTTGTGCAAGTCTTGTGTGCGCCAGTTTGCCCGTTACAGGGGTTTTGGATATGGTTGGGACGGAGAAGATCGGGATCAGGGAATAAGGTAAATAGCAGGAAGCCGGCAAATATTTACCGGCTCTAACCTAGCTGAATGAATCGGAGTTAACAACCAACCATCTGATGTTGTCAATACAACTGGACAACATTTGATCATAAATGGTTCCCTGTAAATGGCAACCTATTACCAAGCTATTTCAAATTGAGTGTACAATTAATGCTATCATATGATAAGCCGGCCACTTCCGAATACGATTCCATATTTGTGTGGAGGCTTTCGTTTAAATCAAGATTAAACATCGTGTGACTTTCGGGTATGTTTTTATCTATTACCAGGTCTTTATCATAAAACTTTTTTACTGCGCGCTTAATATCTTCAGGAGTAGCGCTATCAAAACGAATGAGCCCTCGTCTCCACCCTGCGACTTCATCAACGTCAAACTTCCTGACATGGAACCCGGCACTGATAATCTCCTCGCCTGACTTAAGTTGACAACTTTCCGTGCCATTTGTAACTGAAAGCCTTCCCTCTACCAGTGAAATAGTCGCACCTTCCGTCTCATACCTTTTTACGTTAAATTCAGTTCCCAGCACTGTAGTTGTGAGGTCAACCGCATCAAAGACCAATGGCCTTTTCTCATTTGGCGTCGCAATTACGTAAACCTCTCCTTTTTCAAGTTTAAAGTTTCTCGTCGAACCTTCTTCCTTTCCCAGCGAAAATAGAAGCCTGGATTCGGGATTTAGCTCAACGACAGATTTATCCTGAAGAATGAGATCAAACTTCTTTCCCGGTGGAACGTTTAATGCTGCAATCGTCGGACTGCCATTTTCATCATACCGGTAGATGATGTGATTATCATTTGTCTTTATCATTCCATTTTCTATTGTCATACTCAAGCTGCCTTCTAATGGAATGACTTTACCAGAGACAGTAAAACAGAATCTTTTTTCTTCATGATAATATATATTCCTGATGATAAAAACCGCTGCTAAAAGACATGCTGCCATCGATACAGTTACTATAGCAAGCATGCGGGTGCGTTTGCGACGCTGTCTTAACTTAGCACGATCAATTAGCTCCTGCACAGTTGGAAAAACAAGTTCATTAATACCTGTTTTTTCAGGAGCCAGTTTCTCATACAACTGATCGGACAAGGCTTTGACAGCTACGTCCTGCATTCTTAGCTGGTCCAAATGCACTTTTTGGGCAGATGTAATAACATCTGAAATCTCGGCTATGATGAGGGATCTTGTTTCTTCCATGGTGATATTTTTCATGGTTATACTATTATAGACGGATTTTAGGTCCTAAAGTGGTGACGAATTAAAAAATATTTTTTCCCAGCATTTTGTGTAGCATTTTCTGGCCCCTCTTATATTGGGTCCTGACGGTATTTATTGATATCCCTCTTTCCTCTGCTACTTCCTTATGTTTTTTGCCCAGCAGGGCGATATCTTTAAATACTTTAAAGTACTCTTCCTGCCTTTTGTTTAATATACCCGCCACGGCGCGTAATATGTCACTGATCTCTACAGGCGGTACAACAAAACTATCAGACCTTCCATTCTCCACTTCCTGGCGGCGAAGGCTGTTGAACTTTCTGAACGTATCAACACATTCTGTTTTGGTGATCGTTCGGAGGTATGCCTCTATGTTCTTAATTTCCGACAACTGCGGCTTACCTGAAAAGAGCTTGATAAATACTTCCTGCATGATGTCTTCAGCGGTTTGGCGGTGAGGCAAGATATCATAGGCTACAAGATATACAAAGCGCTGATAGTGCTTGTATATCTGTTCGAATGTTCGTGCTCCGGCCAAATCCCGTCCCACATCAATTTCTGATTTAGGGGGCATTGGTAAGTTTTTCATAATAGAATTTATTGAGACTTTAGCTTACTAGTCTTATTTGGGGAGGTATCATAAGAAGGCAAAACAAATATTGCTTTTGGGGGAAAAGAAATGCGGGCCAAAGTTACTGGCATTCTCATTATAAAAAAAAATTGAGCATTCTGATCTTGCTGTTCTTGTATATCAAATTCCGTTGTAAATCAAATCCAGTCTGCGAAAAAAAAATTTGCTGATTTTCCCGCATCAATACACTTCTGAAAATTTATTTTCCAGTGTGTCACCACTTTTCCCGCCACTTTACGTCTTCTGTTAATGGGAACAATAAATAGGAATAATAAATTCAACCAACCATACCAACTAAATGAAAAATGCCAGCGTTTTTTATTACATATTATGTATGCAACTTTTGACCAGCAGCTTACTCGCACAGCATAATACCGTGCCATTGAGTAAGCAAAAAGTCGATCTATCAGGGGAAAATGTCACTCGGGGTGATCTGTTCAAACAAATACAGAAGCAGACAAACGCAAGTATTAATGTTTCAAGAGAGTTAGTCGATCTGAGCAAGCTGTTCACGATTGACAGGATTGGTATTCCATTGGATACTGCACTGTATATCTTGCTGAAAGGTGAAAATGTTAACTGGGAGTTAAAAGAGAAGAAGATAAATATTTTACATGCTGATACGCCAATCGGGGGTACAATGCCTGCTATGCCCGCTTCAGTGATTGAAAGCATCATAGTGACAGGACAAGTGGTCAATAACAACAACGAGTCGTTACCAGGGGCGACGATCAGGCTAAAGCATAATGATAAAATCGGTTGCAAGACCGATGTGCATGGCAAGTTCACATTAAGCGCAGACGTCCCTGACCCTATATTACTGGTCAGTTATACAGGCTATGAAACAAAAGAGGTCAGGGTCTACTCATCAGGAAAGATCCGGGTTGAGCTACAACTATGTCAAATGAACCTTAACGAAAAAGTTGCTATAGCTTACGGCACTACGTCCAGGAAACTTGCTACTGGCAATGTAACAGAAATTAAAGCAGTGGAAATAGAAAGAGCCCCCGTAATTGATCCGATGCTTGCTATACAAGGACGTGTTCCGGGTATGGCTATCACGCCATCCAGCGGCGTAACAGGCGCTTCGCCCAGAATATTGATCAGGGGAGAAAGCTCTCTGCTCGGAAATTCCTATCCACTGGTTATTATAGACGGCATCCCATTTGCGGCAGACGGCGGCCCGGTTAACGAGTTAAATTCTATAGCGACCCAAAATGAGTATGGTGGTATTAGCGCCTTTTCAAGCCTGGACCCAGCGGATATAGAGAGTATTGTAATTCTTAAGGATGCCGATGCCACGGCCATCTATGGAAGCAGAGGGGCCAATGGCGTTATTCTGATCACTACCAAAAGGGCACGTATCAACCACCCTTCTGCTATCGCCTATTATAGGGGTGGCTGGAGCTATGTATCAACATGGCTACCATTCCTGGCTACGCCAGATTATCTGAAGATGAGGAAAGAGGCTTTTAAAAATGATGGTCTGACTCCCGGAGAGGATGATAATGCCGCCGATTTAACACTATGGGACCAGACGCGGGATACAGACTGGCAAGACCTTATGATAGGCGGTACCGCAGCAATGAATGAGGCAAAACTTACCTGTTCGGTAGCTGACAGTAACATACAATTTCTATTTGGTGCAGGGGATAAAAGCATAACATCCGTGTTTCCTGGAAAGTTCCGTTATCAGATAGGTACACTAAATGGCTCTTTGAGTATTAATTCTAAGGACAAAAAATTTCAAACTAACATCACCGTTAACTATTCCACAGATACCAATTATCTATTTAATTCGAGTTTTGATTTTCTTTTTCTGCCCCGGAATGCCCCATTAGTTTATAAGAAAAATGGCGACCTGAATTGGGAAGAGAATGGAGCGAGATTTCCGAATCCCATAGCTGCTACTTTTTGTAAGTATACCATTTCAAAGAACAATATGACGGGGAACTTCACCCTATCATATAATTTATGGAACAGACTCAGGCTACGGTCAAATATCGGGTACAACAGAATGTTCATCAGGGAAAACCTGCAGACCCCAAAACTTTCCCAGGACCCTGAATTTACAGATGCGCAGGCAGGTACATCAACATTCGCAATTAAAAAACTGAAGAGTTGTATAGTGGAACCTCAGATCGAATATAACCGCGATCTATTGGGAGGCAGGCTGACTGTTCTGACTGGTGCTACATATCAATACTCCTCTTCCAACACAGTTACCACTCAGGCAAGCGGATATGCAAGCGACGCTTTACTTGGTTCACTTAATGCTGCAGATACCACTACAAATTTGCCGCCGGACTATAACCTTTATAAATATGGCGGGATCTTTACCCGTGTTACCTATAACTTTAAAGACCGGTATATTATAAATCTGACTGGTCGGCGCGACGGCAGCAGTCGCTTCCTGTCATCCCTCCGGTATGAAAATTTCTGGTCTGTCGGGGCAGCATGGATCTTCTCTGACATACAATTTATTAAGCAATTAATTCCAATGCTGAGCTTTGGAAAGTTGCGCAGCAGTTTTGGCATAACCGGAAATGACCAATTCGGCAATCATAAATTCGTAGCAACATGGTCTTCGCTGAGAGTTGGGTCTTATAACAATATCAGCGCATTGGGGCCTGATGCCCTGGACAATCCTGACATTCGCTGGGAAACAAATAAAAAATTCGAGGCAGCCGTTGATCTGGGATTCTTTGAGGATAAAATATTCACGTCTATAGCATACTACCGTAACAGGAGCAATAATCAGCTGATCAACTATCGTTTACCCTACCAGACCGGATTTGGCAGCGTACCCCGGAACTTTGATGCACTAATACAGAATAGTGGCCTGGAAATCTTGATAACAGGGAACTTACCTAAAACGGGAAATTTCGGACTGACGGCCAGCCTTAACCTAACAATTCCCAGAAACAAACTACTTCGATTTGACAACCTGTCTACATCATCTTATAATGGCATCTATGTAGTCGGGAAATCTACAAAAGTCTTAAATATACTGGAAGCACAGGGTATCGATTCTACTGCCGGTACCTTCAATATAAAAGACATCGATGGGAAACCAGGGTTCACTGCCGCTGATTTTAAACCTATCTATAATAGGGATCCTACCTACTTCTGGGGTCTCCAACTAGGATTTACGTATAGGGGATTTGAGCTAAATATACTTGGAGAATTCAGACGTCAGGTACTTCCAAACTACAGAAATGTTATCTATCGTAACAATATGCTGCCAGGAATGAAATATAACCAGTTAAGCCATATCATGAACCGCTGGCAGCAGCCTGGAGACATTAGTGAAAATCCAATGTTTTCTACTAATTCTGCAGGCAGCGCTTATACTGATAGAAACTATATCGCAACATCAAGTGCTGTATACGACTATACCTGGTACCTTATATGCAGAAATATTACGGCCTCCTATACATTCAATAAGCTGTGGTCTCCCGGAAGTACGCTCCGGTTATTCTGCAACGCTCAGAATCTGTTTTCTATTACTAATTATGATGGAGGAAATCCTGAAGTGGCGAATGCCCGTGCATTGGCCACACTCACAACTGTTACGCTAGGTGTTTCATTAACTTTATAAATGAGGTGAAAAATGATTACTGTTAAACTATCGGCTAATTTTTATTTGGTTCTTTTGACAATCTGTATGTTACTGCCGGGATGTGACGATCTGCTCGACGTAGGAAATCCCAGGGACAAAGTTCTCGATGCGGACGTGTTTCAGAATCCCGATTCAGCAATAGCCGCGATATCCGGCATATATGGAGCAGCTTCCAGAACGATAAACCTCCTGTCCGGCAGCACTACTATATATTCAGCAATATATTCAGACGAGCTCACATATACGGAGACCTCATCCAATCCTCTGGAATTTTTCAACACAAATATTTCTCCCTTCAGCAATACAATAGAAACAAACTTCTGGCGGGACGCCTACATGATGATCTATCATATCAATTCCTGTATAGATGGTCTGGATAAAACGTCATCGTTGCCAAAGCAGCTAAAAAACCAGTTAACGGGAGAAAGCAGGTTCATGAGAGCATTGATCTATTTCAATATGATACAATTGTTTGGTGAGGTGCCTCTTGCATTGAAAAAGGATTACAGAGAAAATGAGCTACTTGGCAGAACCGATATCGCCACAATAAAGGATGCTATTCGGGAAGATCTGTTGCTGGCCAAGACATTGCTTTCGGAAAAATATCCTACAGAGAAACAAGAACGGGTCAGACCCAATAAATGGGCAGCAGTAATACTCCTCGCAAGATTCTATCTATATACTGAACAGTGGCAGCAAGCTGTTAATGAAACATCCGAAGTGCTAACTTCCGGCCCATACAGTTTAGAATCACCGCAAAATGTTTTCAAGGCGACCAGCAGGGAAGCGATATTTCAGATCAGGCCTGAATTACCAGGTTATAATACAATGGAGGCGAATATCCTTGTCCCCCCAACCAGTGTACGGCCGGCATATGCATTGAGCGCCGGTCTGAAGGCGGCATTTGAGCCAGGTGATAAACGTTGGTCTACATGGGTGGGCCAAAGCTCTTCAGGACTGAGCTATGTATATAAATACAAAGTGCGCGCAAATTTTTCAGGCGGTCTCCCATTAACGGAATACAATACAGTATTGCGTCTCGGGGAGGCATACCTCATCCGCGCAGAAGCCCGGGCCAATCTTAGGCTACTGCATAGTGCAATAGAGGACCTTGACTCTATACGCAATAGAGCCGGGTTGCCACTCATATCTGTTACAGATCCTGGTATATCAGCACCTTTGCTACTTGAGAAGATATACAAGGAGCGCAGAATAGAGCTATTCGCGGAGTGGGGGCACCGTTGGTTCGATCTGAAAAGGACCGGAAAAGTACAGGAAGTCATGAAAGCAGTCAAACCCAATTGGGATGAAACTGACATACTATGGCCTATTCCGGTCTCCCAGATCATTTTAAATCCCTTGCTCACACAGAACAGCGGATATTAAGAGAGTAAATCGCCGGAAGTCCTCCCGGCCATCGCCATCACTACCAGGCAAAGTCACCTACAGTATAGATGTTTGTGTTGTGCTTAGCTCTGAGACAGATAAACAGAGACCCGGAGCAAAAGAGTTGTGCCTGTTCCTGTGTAAGTCCCATAAGAACAGTTTCATTATTCCAGTTGATCCACTCATAAGTGATGGCTGATGCAGCTGTTTTTGTATGAATGTTTGATGCAACGGCTCCGCCGGCGCCGGCAACAGCAGCAAGGACTGCAAATAGTAATTTGATCTTTTTCATAGAGTAAGTAATTATTGTTAAAAGAGAAAGAAGGATGATGAGATATATTTGTCCCGTTGTAATAATTACAATTACGATGCAATGCCTGGACTTACTTCACTGGTACTTTGAGGTGCACGACAGGGCATACTTTCTCTAATGCTTTGCCGTATACAAAACATAGTCTGGCCGGTGCCATCATTTCGATTTTAGGTTAGAAGATTCATTCAGCTAAATTGTCCCACTAGTTGTTATTTGAGGGTTGTATTGTTCATCCCTTGATTATTATCAACAAGCGATAAGCTGTAAAGTTGAGATTAAGCATAATTTATTATGAAAAAAAAGTTACCATCAATATTGATCAAACGAAAAAAGGGGATTTTTCCGGTCATAAAAATAGGGTTTCTCCTGCACCACGCCGGCATAACTTTATTTAATTTTATTTCAGCTAACTTAGGAGTACTATTTTTATTTTGTTGTTAATCCGGTTTCCCCTATTTTTGATTTACAACATGTGACTGCTTTTTATCCCCAATTATTTTCACACTACTGCTATTTTCAGTTTCTAATTCTTTTTCCGCATAATTAGATTTATGGCGTGCGGACCTGTCATGACTCCATATTTAAACCATGAGCGATAGTACTACTAACGTCCGGAATGTCAAGATCGCAATTGTTGATGATCACAATCTGTTTAGAAAAGGGCTAACTAAGCTGATTATGCTTGGCGATGACGAGGGGCGCTACTCTATACTTTTTGAAGCCAGGGACGGAAGAGACCTTGTACAAAAGCTAGATACTAAAAATCTGCCAGGTATACTATTGATTGATGTGAATATGCCAGGAATGGATGGTTATGATACTGTGATGTGGTTGAAACAGCATCATCCACAGATCCACATCCTGGTAGTCTCCACGTATGATGACCCTAATTCCGTTTTAAGAATGCTGAAACTTGGTGTAAAGGGATATTTATCAAAAGACATAGAGATTGAAGACATGCATAATGCTCTCCGGGCCATCGCGGGAAACGGCACCTTCTATCCGGAATTTGTGATCGAAATACTAAATGATCAATTGAACGGGACTGGTCGGACTGATCCCCAAAACGAAATTGTGCAAAGTTTATCTCAAAAGGAAAGAGAGTTCATTAAGCTGGCTTGCACAGAATTAACGTACACTCAGATTGCCGACAGAATGTTTCTAAGCCATAAAACTGTTGATGGGTACAGAGAGGCATTGTTCCGTCGCTTCAATGTTAAAAATCGCGTTTCGCTTGTGATGCATGCGATAAAGCATGGTATTGTAGATTTATAAAATCGATTTATGACAGAATCTTTATTCCTGACCATTGCTGCGGCGATGACTAACTTTGTGTCTTCCATCTATACTGGTGCGGGAGAAAAAATAGGAGAAACTATTGCAGATACTATTTGTAAAAAAGTAAGAGGCCTTTTCAAAAAAGAGGATCAAGAGTTACTTATTCAATTTGAAAACCAACCAGAATCCAAAGAGCTAAAAGAATGGTTTGAAAACAAACTAGAAAAATCCATCTTAAATAAGAATCAACTTCAAAAGGACGTGAGATACATATTGGATATTATGTCAGTTGACGCTGCATTGCTCCAAACACATCTCGATACATATAAAAGGCTAAAGCATGAATATAACCTTCTTATTATTGAGTTTATTGATGCCGATAACGGAGTAAATGATGAATGGTACAACAGAAAAGAAAATTTCGAAAAGAAATTCCATGCTTTAAATAAGATGGTAAAAACAATGCTGGAACCATGTGGAATTTAATATACTTAATTCCTTTATTGATAGCCGCTGTTGCAGGTATACGCAGCCTTATAAAAAAATGGGATATACAGTATCGCATATTGTCTGTTCTGCTCCTAATTCACGTATCAGTTGAACTAATGGTATTAATACGACCCAATCCCGATCGGGAGTTCTACTACTATGATATATCTTTCCCCATCAGACATTTGCTATTATTGACCATATATTATATCAGCACTAATTCTGTAATTCACAAAATAACGATAATCATACTCGGAGGTATGTTTCTTTTGCATACATTCTTCTGCTTTTCCCGGATTTTCTTCAGAGAGGATTCCTTCCTTCGGTTAAACGCCAGTTTGGCTATGGTGTATCTGTCCATTGCGTTCTTTAATGAGCTACTTAAACGGGAACTAGCTGTCAGGCTTAATACTTATCCAATGGCATGGTTTTCAACCGGCGTATTAATATATCATGCAAGCATTATCCCTTATCTGATCATGTTAGGTTTTTACCCGATAACTGATAATATTCCGTTAGAACGAGCTCTCAACTATCTGCCTTTATTCTTAGCAGCAACTATGTATGTTTTCTTTGCAATTGCTTTTTTATGCACACAGGATCCGGAGAATACATGAGCGTAATCATTTTTTCATGCACTTTTTTGCTATTGATCTTATCCATCAGTATCGTGCGATACGCTTTTCTTTACCAAAAGAAAAAGTATGACCATATGCGTGAAATAGCAGCATTACGGGAGGCGTTTAACGATACGCTGTTATCCTCAAAACTGGAGATACAGGAACGGACGCTTGATCATATCGGTAAAGAACTTCATGCTAACTTCAGTCAACTGGTCGCATTGATCAATATTAACCTTGCAGAGATGCTTCTCAACTGTCCATCCGAAATGAAAGAGAATATTAAGGAAACCAAAACGCTGACCCGCCAACTGATGACAGAATTAAAAATAATGAGCGCCAGCCTTAATACTGATCATATAATGCGCATTGGCTTTGCTGCAGCATTTAAACACGAACTAAAGCACCTTGAGAAACATTACGAAGTAACATTTACTATGACAGGCACAGAAAGTCCATTACAGCCGGAAAGAGCTATTATACTTTTCCGCCTTTGTCAGGAAATATTGAATAATATCCTGACTCACGCACAAGCAAGGTCTATCGACGCTTCCATAGTGTATTCCTCTGATCTCATTACAATTACTATTGCCGATGATGGCATTGGATTTAATCTTGAAAAGGCCTATAGTCAAAGTGCTGAGAAAGAAAGCACGGGGTTAGGTAATATTGTGAAGAGAGCGAAGTTGATCGGCGGCGAAGTAAGCATCGACACATTAATTAACAAAGGGACCGATATTCGTGTTACTGTGCCCGTTTCTGTTCAATAAACGAAAAGGGAGTAATCAAAAGACTACTCCCGTTGTGGATCTGTCGTTAACTAAACTAAACTGAGCTTGATCATTAAATAGCCGGACCACTAATTAACAAGAAATGGCTATCGCCTGATGCTGTGAATATTATCTTCTTATCCGCATCTGCTGAACCAAAAGAAATTGCTTCATTTTTATTCAGTGTATGCCTGGCATCGAGTGTTACCGTACCGGAAAGGATGTATGCCGTTCCGTTCCATCCTGCCGGCAACAGATAGTCAATAGATTTCTCTGCATTCAGCCGGATGTCCAGCAAAGTTACCGGTTCCGGTGTAGCGGTCATGTTTACCGCATCTCCAGCTGAGCCCATAGCTACTTTGATGGATGAACCATCATTTAACACTGTCGGCATTTTCTCCTTTGGAATAAAGATACTCTTCGGAGGCAATGCCCTGTTGGCGTGAGGAATATCCAGGAATAACTGAAGCCCGTGCACCTCTCCTCCTTCAACTGTAGGCACTTCGTGATGCGTAACGCCACTTCCTGCCCATGTCCACAACAAGCTACCCGGTGTGATGGTCAGATCAGTGCCCATAGAATCCTGGTTGTGATAAGCTACTGAATCTTCAAACACATAACTTACGGCAGACATATGCATATGCTTGTGGGCACCAAATACATCTTTTGTAAGGCGGAAATGATCGAATCCTAATACGGGGCTCATTAATCCGCTGAAGGCATTATGCCGGGCCTGAGAGGCGGAAAACTGGCTGTTTCCGACCTGGGGAAGTTTTACTACTGATGAATATTTTATATCAGACATTTTTGTTAGTTTTTATTGATCCTTTTATTGATAACTGCATCAAGGCTCGCTTTTCCGGCGCCTGATATTGTTAAGCACAACAGCATACCGATGACGAGCAGGTGATATTCAAAACCTTCACCTTTCATGTTACCGTACCAGTTCATAAAGAAGCCGAACTGCTGATGTACGGTGACGATCATACCTGTAAATAAAATGAGGGACGCGAATGCGAAGAACCTGGTAAACAGTCCCAGCAGAATTAATATGCTTCCGAAAAATTCAAGGATGATCACAACGAAAGCAATGATGGGATGGAGGCCGGCCTGCGTTGTGAAATACTGCATTGTAGCTGAGAAGCCATATCCACCAAAACATCCTAATAACAGTTGGGCGCCATGCGGCCATAAAACGATCGCAAATACAATTCGTAGAATAAGTGGTGTTATCACAGGTTCGGTAGCCGTAAGGCGATTAATAAATGTTCTCATTTGTTTGTTCGATTTTACAAGAACAAAATTGAGAACTTACGGCTCGCCCGACAATGACCTTTCTTAAGAAAGGAACTTAACCTAGTTTAAGATGTCATCTGTGTATCCGGGATTTGACGCGGCTGAAGAATTCGGGGGTTACGCCCAGGTAAGACGCTATCAGATATTGGGGCAATCTGTTTTCAAGCTGGGGATATTTCTTTAAGAAGCGGAGATAACGCTCTTCCACTTTGCTGCTCAATACGTTTAATATACGCTCTTCCAGGCCCATAATTGCATTCTGGTACAGTATCCTGAAATAGTTGTTCAATAAGGGAATTTCCTTCAACAATTTGTCAAGCGCTTCCCTGGTGACGACCAATAATTCAGTGTCTTCCAGTGCTTCTATATAATACCGGGATTCCTCTTTCTTTAAAAAGCTGTTCAGGTCTGTAGTCCACCATCTTTCTGGTGCGAATATCAGGGTATGTTGCGTGCCATTGTCGTCCAGGTAGTATTCCATCAGGCAACCGCTCACAACGAAATGTTCATATAGGGCGATATCAGGAGGCTGTACTAAGAACTGGCCCTTTCTCACTTTCTTATGCCGGAATGAGGTTGTGATCAGTTCTTCTTCATCAGCTGTCAGATTAATATGTTTTTTTAACTCCTGTAAAAGCACAGCATGCATAGTGGTCAGTTGTAATAGCCAGATAGTTCTTTAATGTTCCAGGCAGCGAATCACTACCTTTTCTGCGCTAAAGATAGTGCTTCCCGGAAAAACGTATAGCACCAGCTGGTCAATCCGGCACACATATTATCGGCAGCGATCATAACATTGGTCATATTATGAAAAATCGCTTTAAAAGAGCCAATAATCTTTTATTTAGCCTTCTGGAAAAGCGTATCAGATCATCAGGAATTTACCTGCCTAAAGCTATAAGTATGTTTACGGCCCTTCCCGTAGATGTGTAGAGGGAATAAGCCCAATTTGCGTAAATCTTTCTCTCAATTCGTTCCTACAGGAAGCCACTGCCTTCTCCTGTGGCTTGGCCGCTGCCTGCAGGATATCTGCCGCAGAACGGGATTTCCTCAGTATCCTGGATTTTTTAGCTGGTTGCTGCGGATGCTTTATCCTTTCTACAAACGGTAATGCGGGGTCCAGGACGGCCGTTACAAATGCCTGTTCACTGGTGGTTGTACCGGCAGTATGAACCCCCATATCGGTATGGAGAAAACGCAATTGCAGCAGAACGATGGTAGCAGTGGCCCTGACCGGTGTAACCGGCAGCAGGAGCGCATGTTCCTTCTCACCTAAAGGAACACAGCTGGCGGCTGTTGCGGTGCTGGTGCAGGTATTATGCTCAAAATCCATATCCAATGCAACCGCCTGCAATTGTATGTAACGGGCATCTTTAGGCGCTTTGAGCCAGTTCTGCCAATTGGCAGGCAGCTTCACCATAATACTCCCGTCTTCCTGGCGTACCGTGTCTATCCCTCCGATAGTCATGACGGCATTCCTGTTATACCGGAAATCTTTCAGGTGCTGATGCAAGGCTTCGGCCGTGAATATACGTTTACCCCGCATGTGCAGGGCGTCTTCCCTCAAAGCCGCATAAACGGCCTTGTTTAGTCTGTACACGGTGCTTTCGTCTTTCGCTGGTTGCCAGATACCATTCAGGGCTGAACGGATCGATTTTGCGGCCTTACTTGCCTTTGCAAATTCGCGGCTGCTTTGTTTACTGGCCACAGACATACTGTCAGGACCATATTGGGGCATTTTACGGGTGAACGACTTGCCGTTCCTGTCGTAATAGATCAACTCTCCTATATGGCCGGAGAGCCCCTTTGTAAGAATATTGAAATTTCGGGCCATAACGCTACAATGAATTTTATCGAATATACGAAAAACATGCATTAATCGGTTGATGATGAGTACTTTATTTTGACCAAATATTTATTCTTCAGGCTCACATCAAGGTTATCATAGGTACTGGTCTATATCTATATAAAATATGGACCAGTAGGTATCATAAGCCTTAAGTGAGCCTAAAGGATAAGGTTTTGGTAGGAGATTGGTAAGACTTGAGTTGGACTTAATTGAAGAAAAAGTGGGTGAGACGCATATTTTGGCGGACTGCGATTTGGGGTTGCCGGAGTGGGTGCAGGGATACAAAATTGTTATTTAGGGCAGGTATGTAAATGGCTAGTACAATATCATATATTTGATAATCAACTCATTAATTACATAAACCAGGATTTTCTTACAATTTTGGAATCGGATTCCGAAATTGTAAGAAAATTCGGTTCCAGGCTAAGACCGGGACGTCGCACCCGCATAAACTCATTAAGTAATGAACGAAGAGAATATATATCAGTTACCAAAAAACTGGAAACGGGTTAAGCTTGGCGATGTTTTTACGATCGAAAGGGGCGGATCACCAAGACCCATAGAACAATACATTACAAAAGATCCAAATGGAATCAATTGGATAAAGATTGGTGACACAAAAGGGGTTTCTAAATATATCACTCATACAAACGAAAAAATTAAACGGGAAGGTCTTAAAAAGACAAGGATGGTTTATGATGGAGATTTCATTCTTTCAAACTCAATGAGTTTCGGAAGGCCCTATATTATGAAAACTTCAGGCTGCATCCATGATGGATGGCTGGTGATAAGAAAGAATGATAATGTCGATACGGACTATTTATACTATTCCTTAAGTTCCAATGCCGTTTATGCTCAATTTTCGAACCTTGCGAAAGGGTCAACGGTAAAGAATTTAAATATTGATGCAGTAAAGCAAGTAAGCATTTCACTTCCTCCCATTGCGGTCCAACATGCTATTGTCTCAAAAATAGAAGAACTCTTTAGTGAAGTAGAAAAAGGAGTAGAGCAGCTAAAGATCGCGCAGCAACAATTAAAGACCTACCGCCAGGCAGTATTGAAATGGGCCTTCGAGGGAAAGTTCACTAATGACCATGTGAAAGACGGAACACTTCCGGATGGATGGAAATGGGAAACTATTGCGAACCTGACCGAAAACCTGGATGGGAAAAGAGTGCCGCTAAGCAGGGAAGTGAGAGCAGGCAGGAAAGGCATCTACAGATATTATGGGGCAACTGAAATAGTAGATCACATAGATGATTATATCTTCGATGGCGAGTATCTTTTAATAGGCGAAGACGGCGCCAACTTATTAAGTAAGTCCCGGCCGCTCGCATTTTTAGTTGAGGGGAAATTCTGGGTGAATAACCATGCACATGTATTGCTCGCTAAAAAGCAAACACTTAATAAATACCTTTGTTACTATTTTAACTCGTTAGATCTGGCCCCTTTTGTTACCGGTACCGCACAACCAAAACTTACGCAGGGCAACCTCAATAAGATCAAAGTGCCGATAGGACAGATCGAAGAACAACTTAAAATAATCGGGGAAATCGAAAGTCGCTTCAGTGTAGCAGACAAAACAGAAGAAGCCATCGTGCAAAGCTTGCAACAGGCGGAAACATTGCGGCAGAGCATTTTAAAAACGGCGTTTGAAGGAAGGCTGATAACGACCGACAAAATTGAAACAATCAGACAATCTGTTGATGCGATCCCGGCCTAGCGATTAAAGATCTGTATACAGAAAGAAAAACAACATCGTGAATAATAACAGCTTAATAAATACATCCGGCATTGTTTCTAAGATCTGGGCATTTTGCAATACCCTTCGCGATGATGGCGTTGGTTATGGGGACTATTTAGAACAACTCACCTACCTGTTGTTTCTGAAAATGGCAGACGAATATAGCCGGCCACCGCATAATCGTACTATGCCCATACCTAAAGCTTACAACTGGGGAAGCCTTGTTAGCAAAAGCGGTGATGAACTTGAAACACACTATAGTAAATTACTTCGTGAGCTGGGAGGTGAAAAAGGAATGCTTGGGCAAATATTCGCCAAAAGCCAGAACAAGATACAGGACCCTGCGAAACTTTATAAACTGATCGCTCTCATTAATGCCGAACAATGGGTGCTATTGGGTGTAAAAGACAAAGGCGACATTTACGAGGGCTTATTGGAAAAAAATGCAGAAGACACTAAAAGTGGCGCTGGTCAATATTTCACGCCAAGAGCCTTGATCAAAGCCATGGTTGAATGTGTCCGTCCTGAACTAAATAAAACCATTGCCGACCCTGCCTGTGGCACAGGAGGTTTCTTTCTTGCTGCTTATGACTGGTTGACAGAAAATACATCACCAGATGAATCTCAAAAACAATTTCTGAAATACAACACCTTCGCAGGTAATGAGATCGTAGCGGGCACCCGCCGACTGGCTTTAATGAACCTCTTCCTGCATAATATTGGTGATATAGATAGCGACAGCATCATTTCGGGGAATGACTCGCTGATATCGGCACCGCTGTCAACATACGACTACGTGCTTGCCAATCCACCGTTTGGGAAGAAAAGCAGCATGACCTTTACTAATGAAGATGGAGAACAGGGTAAAGAAGATCTTACTTACAACCGTCCTGATTTTTGGGTAACTACCAGCAATAAGCAACTCAATTTCGTTCAGCATATTAACACCATGCTGAAAACAACCGGTCAGGCGGCCGTAGTCCTTCCGGATAACATCTTGTTTGAAGGCGGCGCCGGTGAAATAATAAGAAAAAAATTACTGGAGACAACCAACCTTCACACAATATTACGTTTACCTACAGGGATCTTTTATGCCAATGGCGTGAAAGCAAATGTGTTGTTCTGGGACGGCAAACCGGCCGCCAAAGATCCGTGGACTAAAGAGATATGGGTGTACGATTATCGTACTAATATTCACCATACTTTAAAGAAAAATCCTTTAGAGGCAGGAGATCTGGAAGATTTTATTGCATGTTATAATCCAAGCAACAAACATCAGCGAAAAGAGACCTGGAGCGAATCTAATCCTGACGGTCGCTGGAGGAAGTTCTCTTACAATGACATCATTGCAAGAGATAAAACATCTCTGGATATTACATGGATAAAGGATAAATCGCTTGCAGACCTGGACAATCTTCCCAATCCTGATGAATTAGCACAAGACATTATTGAAAATCTGGAAGCAGGATTGGAAAGTTTCA
Source organism: Chitinophaga sp. S165 (assembly GCF_003182155.1). Classification (GTDB taxonomy): domain Bacteria; phylum Bacteroidota; class Bacteroidia; order Chitinophagales; family Chitinophagaceae; genus Chitinophaga. Next base: position 102,560 of record NZ_QGTG01000005.1, on the reverse strand, counting down.
AAGCTGTTATCAACGCTTTGCATCGTAAGTGATTAAATTAGTTTTTGACCAATGCATGTTATAATAAATTCATCCTTAGACATTCTAATTTCCACCTTGGTGCCTGGTTGAATAAAAAGTTAAGAACATTTTAATTGCCTTGTAAATCAAGGCAATTGTACGCAAATAAGGATCCTCAAATCCCAAAAAACTGTAAAAGAAAACGGGTATATCCACATCAGAATATACCCGTTAATATTTTTTAGAAAACATTACTTGTAACCTGGATTCTGACTTATAAATGGATACTTCATTAGTATTGAATCAGGGACCGGCATGAGCTCATTGTATGATTGATATCCTTTAGGTGCAAGTACCTTCTCAGCCTGGCGTGTCAGGTGCAGGAACCTGTAACGGAAACCTTCGCGATAAAACTCTTCGGTGTACAATTTTCCCAATTCCCGCACTGCGTCTTCCTGAGTATTAATGGGACCTATTGTTCTACCTGATCTATCTGCGATAATACCCATACCTTCTTCTTTCATAAGCCCCCAAGGGCCGTAGCGGAAGTATGCCAGCGCACGTATCAGATATGTTTCCGTTTTTCTGATAACAGGGAAAAAGTTTACTGTTTGTCCTTCTTTAACGAAATACTCCTTGAAAGGGCTTTTCAAAGTTGGAGAGATAGCCCATATAATTTCAGAACCGGCAGGTGATACAAATATCTGTGAAAAGTCGGACAGCCCAAACATTTCATAGTAGTTCCATCCGGACTCTGTCATATAGAACACACCTGTGTTATCAGACGCTTCCATGTATAATCTTGCCCTGAGCATAAAGGAAGCGGCAACCGTCCCATACCAGGGATTCTGAGCAGTCACCGTCCATGTATTGTAGAAGGACTTCAATATGTCTTGATTAATATAATCTCTTACCACTTCCAGTGAACTGCGGTAGATATCCTCCGGTATGAATGTTCCTTTGACGAGGGGTAGTTCACCGAAATATTTGAGCAGGTCGAGGTAAATCAAAGCACGGAATCCGTACAACTGTGTACGAACTTCAGTATAGCCCGGCGTGATCCTGTCAACATTAACCAACAGTTTATTTATTTTTAGAATGCTTGCATAATGTTCATTCCAAAGCCGTCTGATAACTTTGTTAGAGCTGAAGATCAGAAAATGGTCAATTCTGTTCCAGTCAGAAGCTATGTCATCTTCTACTCCCACGATCTTACCATCTGATTCATCACTGAGTACGCCATCCAGCATCACAAATCCCAGGTGGGTATCCCCTATTTCCTGCGCCAGTATAGCAAAAGCGGCGTTTACTTCATCCATTGTATTTAATGGAGCGCCTTCATGGTTTACAGGATAACCTATGAGGGTATTAGCCGCAACAGGGATGTTATTGTTGATAGTGACTTTAAAGAATGGTGCCGTTGTAACATCATTGCTGTCCGCTTTGAAATCATCATTCAGGTCTCTGAACATGAAATCGCCTGGTGCTGCATTAATTTGTTTAGGCCGATCAGGATCGATGGTAGATTGAAAGCTCTGGAACAGCGTGTCCGATATTTTGGTACGGCCAAGTTTATCTTTCCAGATATTTGTCTTTTTATCCTTATAAGCAACGATGAAGTACTCGCCTTCTTTTTTACCGGCGAATGAGGCAATACCGTTTTTATCGGTCGTAGCAGTAAGCGCCGGCTTTTTAATAACATAGTCCTGTTGTGTTGCATACAGTTCTACAGTCGCCCCTTCTACAGGAAGGCCCTTCGGATTGCTTTTACTCCATAGCGTAGCATCCCATACCGTAATTCTGGTGGTCGTATCTTTTACTGGCTCTTCGACCGGGGGAGTATCTACGGGGTCGGGCTGCTGGTCTTTTTTACATGCGAACAAACAGCACAGCAGTACAGGGAGTAAAAATCGTTTCATTGGGTATAGGATATAATTAATGTTGTCCTCTTGTTGGATATTTTTTTGCCGGGGCAAAGATAATGAAACAGTTGACTAGAAAGCAGCATGCCAGCTTTAGTAGGCTGGCATGCTGCAATAAACAATATAATGAGTGGCTTAATTGATCGTCATAGTAAATTTAGGAGTAGAGGCATTGGATTCTATAAAATAGATTTCATAGTTGAATAACTCAAGTCCTGATATTAACATAGCAGCATAAAATCAGTTATGAATGTTCGTCTTACTTTTTATGTAGTTATATAGTTGCATGGAGGGCGTATTTCCTCCCCGTTTAAAAATAGCAGAACATCCAAACAATATAAAAGCATCTTTTGCACGTGAAACTGCTACATTCAGCATATTTACTCCTCTATCAAAAAAATAACCTTTATCCACGTCGTTTAAGCCATAGGTTGCGGAAAATAACACTATAGGTCGTTCAGCACCTTGCAGGGCATGTACAGTACCTATGGTTAGCCCCGCCACAGGAATACCTTTACTTTTACATGCTTTCATTAGTTCATATTTCTGCCCGGTAAAAGGTGTAACAATTCCTATTATATCAGCTAAGTGCAGTTGCCGGGGAGTTCTTTTTTCTTTACCTGCCGCATCATCTTCTATCCATTGATAATGCCTGATCAGTTGCTGTTGATGGGTAAGTATCCATTGCGCAATGCATATCGCCTCTTCGGTATTAGACCTGCTTTTGCCGTTTGTAGTAGAATTACTTTTACTATCGATAAACTGCATGGGAGGAAATAGTGTATTTCTGGCAGGGCCTTTTTTAGGCTCCAAAAGCCCATTATAAGCCAGCTTGTTACAGTAACCGATAATTTCATCGAAACATCTGCGATGCTCTGTCAGCATCATACCCCGTTCCATGGTAGGATATGCATGATAAGCAGACGCTTTTTGAGCCATTTTCATAATACTGCCTGAACTGCTCAAAAATCCCTTAGTATCAAGATCGTCCACAATATTCGTGTTTTCTATACTGTTAGCAACCTTATAGCGAATAAGGTTGGCATAGTCTACCTTTAAAGGAACATTCCAAACAGGTTCTATCTGCAATGTATCTCCTACTATTATAGCCTTCTTAGCCAATGCAAAAGTTGCTGCACCTACTTCCGGTGATACCTGTCCAGCTTCATCTACGATGAGTAAATCAATAAAATCCAGTAGTGGTGGAGTTTCCCATACACTTTTTGCAATGCTTATCTTATTCAGCTTTGAATAAGTGAAAAACTTAGGAGCCATGTAAAAAGTAGATACAAAACATGGTGTTAACATAGCGAATCGTTGCCAACGCTGCTGCGCATCTACCCGGCCATTCTTACGGGTACGATCTTCCCGTACAAGTTCCTCCGTTGCTAAAAGCCAACGACCTTCCCAATAATGAGTAGCCAGATAGAAAAGATCATATTTCAAACCCATTTCCAGCTCATCATAAAAAAAGGATTGCTTATTGCGATCAGCAGCTTTAAACTCAGTATCATCAATCGGAGGATTAGATTCGATATTATTTTTTTGCTTCCAAGCGTTCCAGGCTTGGCTATACATTCGGATTTGATTGATTAGTTTGAGCTTTTCATCAAAAAAATGACTGATAGCCGGAATCCGATAGAAGTCTATTGAAGTGTACTCGATAGGAGAATCACGAAAAATTTGCTTTAACCGAACGGCTCTTTTTTCCTTTATGAAGCGGAAAAAGGAAAATAGTTTTATCCAAAACGATTCAGTTTCCAGATAGTCACTTACCCGGCTCTCCAACAATTTAATAGCAGCTTCCATCTGGTCCAGCTTGTTTTCTTCCAGATGTTGATTTTTAAATAAGTCTGTTTCAGCACCAGGTGATAGCTCTTGCAGCAGCCCATGTATTCGCTTATATTGCTTCCATAATCTTATTCCCTCCTGAAGTGCTGCCTGCTTTTCTATGAGGTGAGAGCGTATTTGGTCGGCGATTGCTGAAATGCTTAGATCTTTTACTCCTGAATATGCTTCAAAATTCGCTAGAAATTGCATTTCAGCAGTAGCTAGATAATTGCTGTTTTCTTTTTCTGTGTGAGCTCCGCTAAGAATTCCCCCTGTTCGTTTAATGTAAGGAATATCCTTTGCAACTGCCTTTGCTTGCGAAGGCAGGTACAAACCAAATCCCTTTACATCGGGAAGCCAGCGTTGATATAATAACCCAGGCTTTTGCTTCACACTAGAAAAGCTATCTATAATATTAGTAACCGCCTGATTATTTGTAGAACAGGCTAATATCACCGGTGGATTTCCACCATTGATGGCGCTTTGTACAACTTCGTTTGCCACCACACTTTGCAGCAAAGTAGTTTTACCAGTTCCCGGAGGGCCATTCACTGCCAGCAACTCTCCTCTTTTCAGTCCTAAAAAATGATACAGACTTTTCCGTTGTGAGATAGACAAAGGATATTCATACGCCATTTGTCCCAGATGAGTAGACGACTGCTGTTCAAGATCTTCGTTTGTTAGCAAGGGACGAAGAGGAGTATACCCTTTTGAAATAAATTCCTTTAATAATGGTAGCGTTTCTTTTTCATTGTTCAGGTAGTCATATAAACCTATAATTGCATCTGCCGCACCTGTTAAATTATCGCTTATCACCACCGTATTGGTATACTTAGTTGTATGGCCTTCGCTTGTATATTCAAATAGATCTGCGCCTGTAATATTTTTAAAACAATGCTGAATATATTTCCAATAGGCAACCCAATTATTTTCACCTGCGAAAGGTTTCGCAAAAGCAGCATCCACCTTATCAACGTCAGAAAAGATAAAGTTTACTGCATCGTTTACCTGCGGCTCGAGATGGATACGGGGGATGTAGGGAAAGTTGTCTTCATAAGGAATAATATTTCCGGCCCTTTTTAAAACAGCCCTTATCCAGAATGGATAAAATATGCCTGTTTCACCGGAGTATTTGGTGTATTCCGGGTCCGGACTAATGCTGAAAGGAGCAATAAGAATGCTTACGTCATTTATCTGTTCCCAATCCTGATCTTTTCGATCAGATCTCCCTTTCATTTCGTTTACCCGCTTTTCTTCAGCTTCTATCAACAGAAGAACGTGCTTTTCATCTATCGTTCCACGCGCATAGTCCATAGACACCTGGTACTGATGAATCAATTTGTCCACCTGTATTTCTACACGAGATGCATCGGCCAGTGTATTACGCCAATATTTTAATAGGTTTTTATCCTCACTATGGAGCATAGGATCTGATTATGGTGTAAACTAATTTAGTCCTTTCCCTATACTTAAGCTTATTTTCTCCTCTTCAAGATCTTTTAAAGTTTTTCCAATACTATTTTTCCAGAATACCCTGCCATTTACAGAGTATCCCAGAATAACAGCACCGGCCTGGGAAGGACTTGTGAATTCATAGTCCTGTAAAAACAACATTCCTTTATCGGTTTGTCTAACATATCCCTTTTCAATGAGGTCATTTCTTATTTTCAAATAAGTAGGCGCTAATGCAGGAGTGGCAACAGGTTTCATTGCACTCCCCTGAAGCACCAGCATACCATTGGATATCAATTTAGCTTGAGCCTTTATTTCTCCTACTTCTAGGATCAGGTTTTCAGCCTTAGGCATAAAGGACTGCTTCTCTTCTTTCAAGACCGGCTTAAACAGATCCAACCCCATAGTCGGCAATAATATTTTCATATTGTCCATATAGGTATCCATCTCATCCCTCACCATTGCAGGCAGGCTAATCCTATTGCCATCTTTCCGGTTAATAAGGGTAAAACCAGATTTCTCAAAGATCTCAGAAAGAATTTTTGTCTCCAGGTATTTCGTATGCGATACCGTCATATTATCATCTTTGGAGCTAAATACAATAATGAGCTCAAAGAATGCCTTCGTCTCATCACGCAAATGTGTAGTGATCCTATCAAACAGATGGTTTGCTTCTCCCACATAAATCAGCTTTTCATCAGGATTATCATCTTTCGAGCCGATAAGATAATATACTCCTGGCCTGTTAAGTTCCGGAAAGTTCTTTGTATCCAGGAAAGCATTACGGGGGATCTTGATTGCCTGTCCCGTCCAATTAGAAACATACGACATGCTAATACCTTCGGGGTTTCCGTTTACCAGGTAATTAGTGATAGTAATACCTCTGCTCATTGTATTTCATTTAAATAGACCTTATCAGTTCTTGATTATCTTACCAAAAGCGATTCTCAAATGTTGGACTTTGGGAAGTTGAATTACTTCCCCAGCCAGTTGCCACCGTTATTCATAGATAGACGCCGCATAGTATCTATAAATGCCTGCTTAAAAGCTTCATCCTTTGAATACAAGCGGTATAAATCTAATTCTTTCTTTCGCTGCGCTGCAATTACCTCCTCTAGAAGCTTCCTGAAAGCCAGCTCCTGCGTTTGTAGATCCGGGTTATTTACCACCTTAGTCTGAAAATCAGGGTGGTCCTTCAGCTTTTGAGCAAGGGTTACGAATTTCACCCGTTGTTCCTCGGGTGTAGCTTCCCATCCATGAAAATGCCGCTCGTTAAAGCTGTGAATAATTACATCTAAGGGATCTTCTTCTCCTCCTGTATTGTGTGCACTTCTGGGATTGGGGTTTTGAGGTTCAAGTTCAGTTTCGCTCTGATCAAGTCCAATAGATACATTTAGTTGTACCCTTTCCAGGCCGTAGGTTGACAGGTCCACGGCATTTAATAATTCATCTAAGGCATCTGCAGTTGCATCAACTATAATCAATTTAGGTATCAGAAATTTCAGATACCAGAATAAGAGTTCCCATTTGCGAACTTCAAAAGGAATGATAGCGGCCATTTGACCATAGATCTTCACGAACTGTTTAGCCTTGATCTTAAAGTCTGCTTTAGCGCTTTCTTCCAGTCCCAGCTGATGATTAAACCGTTCTTCACCCAACTGAATGATAGGACTTAATACGGTATCCGCATTGGCTTTGTCAAAATATTGTGTTGTAAAACTTTCCACTTCTTTCCATTCATATATGCCGACATCATCCAGGTATGCTTTCAATTCGTGCAATACATTAACATCCGTAGCCTTGCTTAGAGAAGTAGCGGTATAAAAAGGATCGAAGGATGCTTTAATATCTTCTGCAGAATTAAAAAAATCTAACACGAACAAGTCCTCAGTCTTTTTGCCGAGTTTATCTGCTGCCCGGTTTAACCTGGATAGCGCCTGTACAGCCAGTACATCCTGTAACTTCTTGTCAACATACATGGTACTTAATTTCGGCTGATCGAAACCTGTCAGGTATTTGTTGGCTACTACCAGTATACGGTATTTATCCATGTCGAAATAACGAGCAATGGTATCAGAAATATACCCGGGATCCGTAGGTTTTGCTGTATCTAAATCTTTAGGAAAATGATTAATATTTTCCTCTGTGTACTCAATGCCACTTATTGTCTTTTTTCCGGAGAATGCAACAGCAATACTAAATGGATTTCCCTTTTGCTCTAATAGTTGTTGCAAGGCAAAATAATAACGGATAGCACTTTCTATACTTTGTGTTACCACCATCGCTTTAGCCTTTGCCTTCAGTTTCTTGGGGGTAACTACCTTGGTGATGAAGTGATCCAGCATTATTTCCGCTTTAGTAGCGATGGTATGAGGATTTCGCTCCACAAATGCCTTTAGCTTTTTCTGTGCTTTAGCAGTTTCAAAAAGAGGGTTATCTTCTATTGATTTTTCTATCTCGTAATAGCTTCTGTAAGTTGTATAGTTAGCCAGCACATCAAGGATAAAGCCCTCTTCAATAGCCTGTTTCATGGAATAAAGATGAAACGGCTTAAACTTTCCGTCTTCCTGCAAGGTGCCAAACTTTTCGAGAGTAGCATTCTTAGGCGTAGCAGTAAAAGCAAAATAAGATGCATTGCCTCTCATTTTACGGCTGTTCATTGCCTTTAGCACTTTGTCCTGCGCATCTTCCTGTTCATCATCCTCATCATCAGCCGCCGTATTACCCATTACCCGATTCATATTATCCGCAGCCAGACCACTTTGTGAACTATGAGCTTCGTCAATAATTACGGCAAAATTCCTGTCACTCAAATCGGCAATGCCGTCTATAATGTGCGGGAACTTCTGTATAGTAGTAATAATTATCCGCTTACCGTTTTCCAGATTTTCTTTTAGTTCTTTAGAAGAATATGCCGGGGCTACGATATTTTTCACTTCAGAAAACTCACGAATATTTTCCCTCAGTTGCTTATCAAGCAGGCGGCGGTCTGTAACCACGATAACAGAATCAAACAAAGGTTGACCGATACCTTTTCCCCCCGGAGTGCTCGGATTGGCAGGATAGGTTTCAATTAACTGGTAGGCTGCCCAGGTGATTGAATTACTCTTACCGGAACCTGCTGAATGCTGGATCAGATATTTTTGCCCAACGCCGTTTACCGTGGCATGTTGTACTAATTTTCGAACCACATCTAATTGGTGATAGCGCGGGAAATAGAGATTCTTTTTGGTGAGTGGATCGCTGTCCTTACCGTCCATTCGCACAAAATGCTGTATAATGTTTGCCAGGCTATATCGGGAAAGCACTTCTTCCCATAAATAAGCAGTCCGGTGCCCAAATGGGTTTGGCGGGTTCCCTTTACCATAGTTGTGCCCTATGTTAAAAGGCAGGAAAAAAGTATCTGCTCCGGCCAACCGGGTAGTCATATATACTTCATCAGTATCTGCTGTGAGGTGTACGATACAACGTCCGAACTGTAATAAAGGTTGGGTGTTATCCCGTTTATAACGATATTGCTGTTGTCCCTGCGCTTTAGCCGTTTGACCAGTCCAGTGATTTTTTAGTTCCAGTGTAATTAATGGAAGCCCATTTACAAACAGCACCATATCAATTTCCTCAGAAGTATTCGCCAGTGAATAGCGCAATTGCCGGGTAACACTGAATTCGTTCTGTTCAAAATTATCCTTGAGACTTTGGCTGCTACTTGCCAGGGGCGCTACATAAAAAAGTGTAAAATGTGCATCATCTACGTCTAAGCCCTTACGTAAGAGACGGAGGACACCGTATTTTTTTATTATCCTGTCAATCCGCTCCAATATCTTTAATTGCCAGTCGCCCTGCTTTTGCAGTTTGGCTAATTCCTCCTGTTGTGTGTTTTGGAGAAAATCCCACAGCCTTGCCTTATCTACCGCATAGCGGGCATCAAATTCATGGGGATAACCGACATAGAAGCCATGGCCGCTGCGATAATGAGCAGCATCTTCAGCGACTTCATTAGGGTTACTTTTTCCTGAAACTGTGCCGGTTAGGCGTTTCTCAATTGCTTCTTCAAGGGCTAATTCATTAGTTTGACTGGGCATGTGGTATAGATTAGGGGTGGTTATATGTTTATTTCAGTTCATTCAGGTGACTTTGATTTTGCCGGTTACCGCACTGTTGATGAGGCTTGCTTTGTATTCTTTTAGTTTTTCGATTTCAATATTTTTTATAGTCAACGCCTGACTAATTCTCTGGCTATTGGATTCAATATATGAAATGATCTGTAGCTGCTCTTTGAATGGAGGGCATGGTATAGCTAAATTAAGAAAATCGCCTTTAGAAATATTTTTCATACTTGGACTCGACCCATTCGACAATGAACTTATTAAACCTCTAAAGCTTGAAGATATTAACACTTGACTCAACCACTTAGCCTCAAACTTTACAGAAGTAAATTCTGTTTGCCACAACCTGTCAGGAAGAAACAAATTGGGATAAGACTGATCAACATAACCAGATGCTCCAACCAAATCTGGTGCATTCATTCGGCTAATTATAATTGAACCCTTTTTTACCTGACAACTGACCCTCCTAATATCAGACAAGTCTACTTTTTTATTTTCAGCTGGATCAAAATAGTCATTGTAAACTGCACTTGTTTTTAATACCCCAATTTCTCCCTCACTAGCTCGTTCCGATTCTGAAGCATTAACGCTAACGCCCGATTCCAATTTTGAAATAAAATATTTTAATCTTTTGATCTGCCATTTTTTCGGAATCGCCCCGATCCAATCAATACCGCTATCTTTCATTGGCTCATCTGGATTTAAGCCTTTCGTAACTGCCTGGTGAATGATTACCTGACGGCGTTCCTTCAGCAAAGCTATCTGCTTTTCTTTAAGCGTAATGGCTTTGTCTATTGATACTGCCTTATTGTCTAAAAACCGTGCTATAATGGTTTGTTCAGCTTTTTGAGGCAGCAAGAATATAATACCTTTCATTCTGTCCTTCGATAAATCCCATTGGCCAATTCTAACTCCGTCCGATGCAGCACCAAAAAGATCAACATATTTACTACTTCTAATAGCCCAATGAAAAAAATCAGGTTCAACTTTCTTAGATAATTCGAATATGAAGTAAGCCGGGCTTACAATGCCATCAAAATTTGAAATTCCATATGCCCCTTGCCACGCTTTCATTTTATTCATGCCAAACTGTCCTTTACGCAATACCTTGTAATTAGACAAATCATCTGGAATGAAATTGTGGTTTTCTTCATCGTTATCCAAATCTCTTAATATAATTGCCTTTTCTCTCGTAATAGATAGCAATGGTAAATCAATTCTATTTCTTACAGCAACAGGAAACAGAAGATTTCCAAGCCTGCTAACTTCCCAATGCTCGGGAATCTCTCCTAACCATTCTACTCCGCTATTTTTATAAGCATCATACGTATTCAGCGCTGTCTTATTCATGATCTAACTCAAACTTTATACGATCTTGTTCAATTAACTGTATTAACTCTTCTTCTTTAGGTAGATATAACCTGTACTTACTCGCAAAGAGATATTCATTTTCGGCAAGCACTGAATATTTAACAATTGTTTCGTCTTTTTCAGTGCAAAGGATAATACCTATAGTAGGGTTATCGTCTGCTTGCTTTTTAAGATCATTGTACATGCGTACATACATATCCATCTGACCTATATCAGCATGACCAAGTTTGCCTGTTTTTAAATCTACCAATACGAAGCATTTCAGGTAGTAATTGTAAAATACCAGGTCTACACAAAAGTCTGCCGTATCGGTTACAATATGTTGCTGCCGGGCAACGAACGCGAAACCTTTACCCAAATTCGGTACGCACTGCGTTCCAAATTGGAAATGAGCGGTAGTACGCCCGCATATTGTTCAGATTTCTTTCATCAAATCCTCGCCCAAATTCAACGCTTAATTGCCGGGCCAGGTTTTTAAGAGTAGCTTTTCCATAAGCTGCTTTTTCCTGACCTTTCTGCTCATCTTCTATTATCAGCCGACCAATTTCCCAATACATGCGCAGCATAATGCTGTTACTGCTACGGTAAGCAGTTTGCCTGGCCTCGCTGATTATTTGGGCGATATTGTTGAAAAGGCTGTTTTGTAGTTCCATAACGTCAAAGAGAAAAGTTAAGAATTTCCTGTATCAGGCCATCACTTTCTTTTTCAAGCGCCAGTATATCTGCTGTAATCTCTTCAAGGCTGCGCAAAGGCTTGTGACGATAAAAGTATTTATTAAAGCTGATCTCGTATCCTATTTTGGTGGCATCCAGGTTTATCCAGGCTTCGGGTACATGTGGCAATACTTCTTTCTGAAAGTAAGCGTAAATGCTGTCTTTTAAGGGCACATTCTCTGTATCTCTCAGATCACTTTCTGTCTCATACTGTATATATTCTCCCGATTTACCAGTAGGATACCAGCCATAATGCGGAAGTGCCTCTTTCTGACAATCCAACCGTGACAGCAATTCTTTCAACTTGTCTGCGTTCAATTTTTGTGTGCTCTTAACCACTTTTTCAGCATCAGCGCTGTACCAGCTTACTGCGTTTAAAATAGCGTTCTTTTCAGTGGCGGACAGTTTCAGCTGTTCAGCTTTTAACACCTGCTCTACCTTTGCACTAACTACATTAAAATCACGGTATTCATCACTGCCAATAATGTCCATTAACCGGGTAGCTGTCGCAATCAGGTCCAGACCCTTCTGCCAAATACCCGGGCTAACTAAAGTCTTCTGCAATTTGGCACTCAGGTTCAGTTCCTGTTTTTCACACCAGTCAATGATTGCTTTTTCATGTTTAGCAAGGTGGGTATATACTTCTTCGCCAAACTGTTCATAGGCCCATTCCATCGGCTCCCGCAGGCTCTTATCGAATCGTAACGAAGCAACTCTCTCTGCTGTGAATTGTACCTTCAGCCTTTTAGGCCTTTCAATCGTCACTTTATAGTAGCCCAGATCTGCATTGTCGAAGACTTGACTGGCGAGATCTTCCTCTTCTTTACGTTCTACGCTAAGCATTTGCTCATACACATCTACTATCTCCCGTATGTGTTCAGGCGCAAACTCACAGTTTTTATTTCCCAGGTTCTTACGCAGTTTGCGATATCGCTGACTGGCATCTATCAGCTGCACCTTGCCTTTACGCTGGGTTGTTTTGTTATTACTTAACAACCATACATAAGTTGTAATTCCTGTATTGTAAAATAGGTTGTTAGGCATTTGAATAATAGCTTCCAGCCAGTCATTTTCAATCAGATAGCGCCGGATATTGCTTTCACCGCTTCCCGCATCACCTGTAAATAAGCTACTTCCATTATGTACGCTGGCTATACGGCTACCGATTGGACTTTGGCTTATGGGCTTCATTTTGCTGACCATTTCCATGAGAAACAGCAACTGTCCATCAGACGAGCGTGGTGTGGCGTCTACCTCCTCCATATCGCCCCAATAGTCGGTGAGTTTTATCTTAAACCGCCCGTCTATCACTTCTTTTCCATCCTTAATATATTTCTGTTCACTGGCCCAGCTTTTTCCGTAAGGAGGATTACTTAACATGAAGTTGAAATGTGTGCCTGCAAATTCGTCTGTACTTAGGGTACTGCCCAAACGTATGTTCTGTGGGTCATTACCTTTGATCATCATATCACTTTTGCAGATGGCGTAAGTTTCATCGTTTATTTCCTTACCATATAGATGTACATCGCCACGGGCTCTGATAATACCTTCGTCGTCTTTGATAAAATTCTGCGATTCGGTAAGCATACCTCCGCTACCACAAGCCGGGTCATAGATTGTCATTACAGGCGGAAGTTTATCTTTCACCGGTTCAAAGACAAGATGTGTCATGAGGTCTATTACCTCCCGCGGCGTGAAGTGTTCCCCTGCCTCTTCATTATTCTCCTCATTAAACTTCCGAATCAACTCCTCAAACACGTAGCCCATACCCAGGTTTGAGAGGGCGGGTAATTTACGGCCTTCGGGATCCTGTTTCTCAAACGGTGTAAGATTGATATAGGGAGAGGTAAATTTTTCTAATACATCCAGTAGCACATCCTTAACAGCCATGTGGCGAATCTGTGCACGCAACTTAAAGTTGTCAATGATCTCTTTTACATTCTGACTAAACCCATTTAGATAGTCCTCAAAATTGCCGATCAGTAATTGTTGGCTATTGGTTGCAGTATCTTTTAAACGCTGTAATGTCCATTCACTCGTATTGTAAAATACATAACCGGAAGCCTCTCTCAATCCTGCTTCATCCCATTCTGTAAAGCCGGCTTCATCGCGTTGAAAAGACATTTCATTCCACACCTCTTGCTTAGTAGGTTCTAACAGGGCATCTAAACGGCGCAAAACTACCATTGGCAAAATTACATCCCGGTATTTACCACGGTTATAGACATCACGAAGACAGTCGTCTGCTACGCTCCAGATAAAGGAAACAAGTTTGTTATGAACAGATTGATTCATGTGGTTTAAGTCCTAATGTTGATATGAAATCTAATGATTGTGCACCCAATTTTTCGTCCGGCAATGTAGCAAATTTCCAAATAATTACTTTGAGCGTATATGCATGCTCTTTTTTAGGAGTCTTTCATGGGGAGTTCTTGTAAATGCGATTTGAGGATATCGAATAAGGAAACAGATCCAACGAAATCACTAAAAATAACGTACCAGGGCTGGTTCTAACGTTGTAAAGGGATTAAGACCAAATAAAAAAAGGACTTTTGACCCAATTGTCAAAAGTCCTTTTAGTGGAGTCGGCGGGAATCGAACCCGCGTCCAAACATATTCGCCGAAAGCTTTCTACATGCTTATTTACGCATTATTGTGTCGGAACCTTGCCAGGGGCGCAACTAACCAGCCTGGTCCTTATCCGTTGTTGTTTCGGCACTCACTCACGGAAACCATGAGTACCTATTCCGCTAAAGTTTTGATTTAGGCGGCGGCAGTTCTAGCAGACGGGAACTTGCGGCGGCCAAAATGGGTGCGCTAATCGCTGATTAGGCAGCCATGGCGTAGTTAGATTCGCCATTTGAAGTTTGTATATTCAGATTTACGTGCTAATTATACAACGCACGACATGCTTACACTTTCAAAGATCTATGCTGTCAAAACCAGGCGACCCCAGTTTGCTTTCGCAGCTTACAAAGATACGACATTCATCTGGATTTCCATCACAGATACGGGTAATATATCAGAATTGACCGATATTTGTATCAATGAGCGAGATACCTGTTTATGTATGAGGTATACATGCTTCATACCTGGCGCATACATGCCTTTGAGGTGAACGATCCTGACTACGCTTTATATACGACGCATACATGCTTCATACAGGACGCATACATGCCTTTGAGTTGGACTTAGCCGTGAAGCAATTCACCACATAAAAAAAGAGGCCCTTTTAGAGGCCTCTTTTTAATATAATTGATAATCAACTATTTAAATAAACTTCTCCATATATCCAGGCCATTTGCATAGAGCAGTAACCCGAACAGGATGATCATACCCACGATCTGTGCATATTCCAGGAACTTCTCGCTAGGTTTACGGCCGGTCACGATCTCGTAGAGCAGGAACAGTACGTGGCCACCATCCAGGGCCGGAATCGGCAGGATATTCATGAAAGCAAGGATGATGGACAGTAAAGCTGTCATTTCCCAGAAAGCGATCCAATCCCATTGTGCAGGGAACAGGTTACCGATGCTGATGAAACCACCCAGTGATTCGTTTGCCTTCACTTCTTTGGAAACGAAGATCAACCGCAGCTGCTGTACATATTTAACCAGTGTGCTGATACATTTGGAAAAACCTGCAGGTATTGCTTCGAAGAAGGTATACTCGCGGGTGGCAAATTTGAAATCCTTTTCAGGATTAGCCGGTCCCATACCCAAAATGGCAGTTTCAGGTACCTGGGGGAATAACTGGATAGTATCGCCGTCACGTAATACCTGTACGGGCACCGTTTTATTTTTAAAAGGCTGAATTGCTTTTTTGAATTCGTGGAAATAACCGGCCGGAGCACCGTTAACGGTCAGTGTCTTGTCTCCTTTACGGAAACCAGCCTTCTCAGCAGGTGACTTTGGTAGTACGCTATCTACAACGAAGGGAATACGTACTTCGATCAGGGTGCCTTTCCTTTTGATCATTTCCCTGATAAAACCGGTAGGGATCTTGATATCCATCGGCTGACCATTACGGGACACTTGTATGCTGGTAGCTTCGCGGAGGATTATTTCGGCCGGGATAGCTCTGAAATTCTCAACCGGCTCATGGTTAACAGACAGGACCATATCACCGTCATGTAAACCGATACTTCCTGCCAGGGAGTCAACAGCGATACCATAAGTCACATTTTTCGTAGGCAGGTAGCTTTCACCCCAATGCCAGAGCATCATGGCATAGATCAGGAACCCGAGGATCAGGTTTACGGTCACACCACCTATCATGATGATCAGACGCTGCCAGGCCGGTTTAGAGCGGAACTCCCAGGGCTTTGGCGGTTGGGCCATCTGCTCGCGGTCCATACTCTCGTCCACCATCCCGGATATTTTTACATATCCGCCCAGGGGCAACCAACCAATACCATATTCCGTATCGCCTTTTTTCTTCTTAAACAGGGAGAACCAGGGATCAAAGAACAGATAGAATTTCTCAACCCTTGCTTTAAAAAGCTTGGCAGGGATAAAGTGCCCAAGCTCATGTAATACTACCAGTATTGAGAGTGACAGTATTAACTGCCCGGCCTTTACCAATATTTCTTGTGTGGTCATGTAGATGAATCTGACAGTAAATATATAATGTTAATAATCTATAGATAGTCCGGCAAATATAGGCGGTTCAACTGCAGCACGGCGTTAATGTAATATTAAATTACAATTGCATTGATCATTGAATTCGCATACTCACGGGCTGCCTGATCGCTTTCATAGTAATCATGCAAAGTAGGCTTTTCGATGAATGGCACCTTGCTCATGATCTCTTCGATCACTTCTGTCATTTGCAGGAAACCGATCCTGTTTTTCAGGAAAGCATGCACTACCTCTTCGTTGGCGGCATTCATCACGCAAGCAGCATTCCCTCCCTTGTGCATTGCCTCAATAGCAATGGCCAGGTTGCGAAAAGTCTTTGTGTCGGGCTGTTCGAATGTCAGCGTAGGATTGTTCTTGAAGGAGAATTTCGGGAAATCGTTAGCTAATCTCTCCGGAAATCCTAAAGCCAGTTGTATAGGAACTTTCATGTCGGGCACTCCCAGCTGCGCTTTCAGTGAACCGTCCACAAACTCTACCATAGAGTGAATGATAGACTGCGGATGTATCACTACTTCGATCTTTTCGGGTGGGAGATTGAATAACCAGCGGGCCTCGATCATCTCCAGGCCTTTATTCATAAGGGTAGCACAGTCGATCGTGATCTTTGCGCCCATTCTCCAGTTCGGATGCTGCAGGGCGTGGTCTTTCTTCACATTGATCAGGAAGTTAGGCTTCTTTCCGAGGAAAGGGCCACCGGAAGCGGTCAGGATCACCTTGTCCACTTTGCTGATAGATTCACCCAGCAGGCACTGGAAGATAGCGGAATGTTCAGAATCCACCGGGATGATCGGCACATTTCTCTTATTGGCAGCTGCCATTACTATATCTCCGGCTACCACCAAGGTTTCCTTGTTAGCCAGGGCAATAGGCGTACCTTGCTCAATAGCCGCCAGAGTAGGCGCTAAACCTGCAAAGCCCATTACTGCGGCCAGCATCAGATCTATACTGCTCCAGGCTGCTACTTCAACCATAGCCCTGGCGCCTGCGAATACCTTTATTCCTTTATCAAATAATGCGTCCTTTACTTTATCGTATTGTGTTTCGTCAACAATCACCACGGCATTGGGACGGAATTTCAATGCCTGTTCTATTAAAAGGTCGGCGTTCTGTCCGCCGGTCAAAACTTCCACACTGAACTTGTCAGGATGTGCTTCAATCACCTCCAGAGCCTGGATTCCAATAGATCCTGTGGAGCCAAATATGGCTATGTTCTTCTTACTCATTGATGCAATAATAAGGGAAATAAGAGAATTAGGAATTAGGAAATAAGAATAAGGAGTGCTATATCCTTATTCTTATTTCCTGCTCCCTAATAATTAGTTTCATCGCAGAAACTTGCTCAGTTCATCTGCCAATGATCTGTCATTACTTAAACGGGGTACTTTGTTTTGTCCACCAAGCTTACCTACAGACTTCATATAATCGATGAACCCATGCTTGCGCACCGGCCTGATTTTCAAGGGTTGCAGGATATTTCCTGTCAACAGATCATTATAATAAATATTTTTTTCCTGCATAAATCCGTCCACTTTTGCAGCAAAAGCGGCCAGATCTGCCGGCGGATTTTCAAATTCCACAAACCACTCGTGATAGGGTAATTCTCCCTGTGGTGCTACCATCGGAGCTACAGTGAATTCCGTGATATGCAGGTTTTCCTCTCTCGCAGCCTTCATCAGACTGTATTCTACTTCCTCCCCGATCACGTGCTCGCCGAACGCTGAGATAAAGTGTTTGATACGTCCTGTAACCAGCAGACGGTAAGGATTGGTAGATACGAACTTCACGGTATCACCGATGCTATATCCCCACAAACCGGCATTGGTGCTTACCACCAGTGCGTAGTTCACTCCTACCTGTACGTCACGCAGGGACAGGCGGGTTGGGTTCGGATCAAATACTTCGTTTGCAGGAATAAACTCATAAAAGATACCTGAGTTGGTATTCAGCAATAGGCCTTTATGTTCCTGGGTATCCTGGAAGGCAAAGAAACCTTCAGAAGCGGGGAAAGTCTCGACTGTATTGATCGGGCGACCAACGGAAGCCAGCAGTTTTGCACGATATGGCTCAAAGTTCACACCACCGTATACCAATACATCCAGGTTCTTGAACAACTCTCCTACCGGTTTTCCGCTTCTTTCGATCAGCCTGTCGAAGTACATCTGCATCCATGGTGGAATACCACTAATGAGTGTCATATCCTGGTCGATGGTTTCATCAACGATCTTATCCAGCTTGGATTCCCAGTCTTCTATACAATTTGTTTCATATGAAGGAAGCTGATTAGTGCGCAGGTAACGGGGTACGTGGTGGTTCACGATACCGCTAAGGCGACCATAAGGAATGCCTCCCACCCTTTCCAGCACGGGAGAGCCGGACAGAAAAATAAGCTTGCCACTGGCAAACTCTGTTTTTCCGGTTTCTGCCATGTAACACAGCAAGGCGTTACGGGCCGTATCTATATGGTTGGAAACTGAATCTTTTGTAATCGGTATATATTTTACACCGCTGGTTGTACCGGAGGTTTTGGCCAGGTAAATAGGCTGCCCTTTCCACAATACGTTTTGTTTACCGTCCTTTATTTTATTGATATAGGGCTTGAACTGTTCATAATCCCTGACAGGTACCGCCTGTTTGAAGTCATTATAATTATTGATGTTATCAAAATGATGATCTTTTCCAAACTCAGTTTTCCTGCCTGTTTTAATCAACTCCTCCAGAATAGCCTCCTGGTCTTCTACCGCCCGTAGCATCTCCTTCCTGATCTTGTTGGCAATAATGGAAGCAAATGGTTTGGCAAGCAGTGATTTAAGCTTCATGCCTTTGATTTTAGGATAAGTGAAAGGACAAATGTATAAAATAAAAATTGTTATGAAAGCCCATATTACAAGGGTTCACGAGGTATTTATGAGTGTATGGTAACATCTTCAGGTGAGCTATTATCAGCGAAAACAGCAGTATATATACATATTGCAACCTACTATATTAAAATAAAGTATGTATCTTTGAAAATATAAATTGTATTTCTCAGTAAAATCGGACTGTAAATAGTCTGATGGCAAAAGCTGAGAAAACTTTGTCAATTAGAAAACAAATCCTACTTTTGCAGGAAATATTTTTGGATAACTATGTTTGCAGTTGTAAAAATCGCAGGTCAGCAATTCAAAGTACAAAAAGACCAGGAAATCTTTGTACAACAGTTGCAGGGAAATATTGGAGATAAAGTGCAGTTCTCTGACGTGTTGTTAATAGATAATGGCGGCCAGCTGACCGTTGGTACTGATGTAAAATCAGTGGTTAAAGCAGAGATCCTGAGCCACGTTCAGGGTGATAAGGTAATTGCTTTCAAAATGAAACGTAGAAAAGGTTTCAGAAAGAAAGTAGGTCACCGTACACACTTTACAAAGATCCGGATCAACGAGATCGCTTAATTTTAATTAGAAAAAGTTTAAAACCGTACATAAGAAATGGCACATAAAAAAGGTGAAGGTTCCGTTAAGAACGGCCGTGATTCCCAGAGCAAAAGGCTTGGAGTAAAAATATTTGGTGGTCAGGCAGCCGTATCTGGTAATGTAATCATTCGCCAGCGCGGTACCGTTTATCATCCTGGACAGAATGTAGGAATTGGTAGAGATTTTACCATTTTCGCAGTAGCTGATGGTGTTGTAGAATTCAGGAAAGGACGTGAGAACAGGACCATCGTTTCCGTAAGATCACTTGACACCACTGCCCAGGCGTAAGTCTGGAACAGTGTTTGCCATAAAGTTTTTTTTAATACCCAATTTTAATTACTAACCCAAAATTCAAAAAACAATGGCAACAATTAAGAAAGCGGCTAAAAAAGCTGCTCCTAAAAAGGCTGCTCCTAAGAAAAAAGCTGCTGCTAAGAAAGCTGCTCCTAAAAAAGCCGCTGCTAAGAAAGCTGCTCCTAAGAAGAAAGCTGCTGCTAAGAAAGCCGCTCCTAAAAAAGCTGCTGCTAAGAAAGCTGCTCCTAAAAAGGCTGCTGCTAAGAAAGCTGCTCCTAAAAAGGCTGCTGCTAAGAAAGCTGCTCCTAAAAAGAAAGCTGCTGCTAAGAAAGCCGCTCCTAAAAAAGCTGCTGCTAAGAAAGCCGCTCCTAAAAAGGCTGCTGCTAAGAAAGCTGCTCCTAAAAAGAAAGCTGCTGCTAAGAGAAAAACCTCTAAACCAGCAACTCCTCCAGCTCCGGCAGCTCCAATCGCTCCAGAGTTGTAAGATCGACTTTACAAACTGTGAAAATAAAAGGTCCTGGTCACCACCAGGATCTTTTTTTATTTATACCCCGCCTCATTAAATTCGCAGTTCAATTCACTCTATGCTCGATAACTACGCCATTGCCGATAATTTCGCCCTTATATCCAAACTGATGGACATACAGGGTGATAATAGCTTTAAAGCTAAATCCTTTTCCAGCGCCGCCTTTACCGTGGAAAAATTACCTATTCAACTCCAGGTCACTCCACCGGAAGAGATCTCTAAAATAAAAGGCATCGGCGATTCTATCGGTAAAGCGATACAGGAAATGGTGACAACCGGAAAGTTTGCCGCTCTCGAAGCATACCTTCTTAAAACACCTCCCGGCATACTTGAGATGCTGAAAATAAAAGGGCTCGGTCCAAAAAAGATAGCCACCATCTGGAAAGAACTGGAAGCAGAAACGCTTGGCGAACTGTTGTATGCCTGTAATGAAAACCGCCTGACCCTCCTCAAAGGCTTCGGTGCGAAAACACAGGATGCCGTAAAGCAAAGTATAGAATTCTACTTCAGTAACCAGGGTCGCTATCTGTACGCCCAGGCAGAAGCGTTGGCTTTATCGTTCGAAAAAGAATTGCAGCAACTGCTGTCACCCGCAGCCGTTTCCCTGACAGGCCAGTTCCGCCGTAATGAAAATATTATCGATGAAATAGAACTGGTTGCAGCCCTCCCCGCTCCTGCCCTGCAGGAAAAACTGGGACAACTGGCTACGCTGACACCGCTGGAAGGTACTGACGATTCACTGTTGTGGCAACACGAACAACATATTAAAGTCAGGATCTATCCTGCTTCCGCTGAAAACTTTGGTAAGACATTGTTCTCCACTACTGCTACTGCTCCATTCCAGGAGCACTTCAATAACATCTATGACCTGAACAGTGCCCCCGCCAATGCAACTGAAGCCGATATCTTCAGTCTCGCAGGTATGGCCTACATTGAGCCGTGTCTGTGGAACAGTCCATCCAATATTGATCTTGCTCTTAAAAAACAATTGCCTGAACTGATCACACATCAGGATATCAAAGGCATCATCCACAGTCACAGTACATGGAGCGATGGCGAACATACTCTGCAGCAAATGGCGCTTAAAGCTAAAGAGCAAGGCTTTGAATATCTCGTTATCAGTGATCACTCCCGTTCTGCATTTTATGCCAATGGTCTGAGTATAGAAAGAATACAGGCGCAACATGCAGAAATAGATGAACTGAACAAACAACTGGCGCCGTTCCGCATCTTCAAGAGTATTGAAGCTGATATATTGAATGATGGCAGCCTGGATTATCCTGATGAAATCCTTGCCACATTTGACCTGGTTATCGCTTCTGTACACTCTAATCTGAAGATGAGCGAAGAAAAAGCAATGGCGCGTTTACTAAAAGCAATCGAAAATCCATATACGACAATCCTGGGCCATATGACCGGGCGATTACTACTTAGCCGTAACGGTTACCCTGTCAACCATCAACAGATCATTGATGCCTGTGCAGCCAATAATGTAGTGATCGAGATCAATGCGCATCCACGCCGGCTGGATATTCACTGGGAATGGATCCCGTATGCCCTGTCTAAGAACGTATTGCTGTCCATCGATCCGGATGCTCACAGCACTGACGGCTTCCGTGATATTTATTACGGTACGCTTGCTGCAAGGAAAGGCGGACTAACGGCTGCCCATAATCTGAGCAGCTTCAGCGCCGCAGAGCTGGAAGCCTTCATCAGCCGTAAAAAGAAATAGTAGTAAGGGAAACTGCCAACGTAAACAGCGTAAGATGAAACTGATCTATATATATGACGCCCTCTGTGGGTGGTGCTATGGATTTACACCTGTTATACAGGAATTACAACAGCAATTCGGCCAGGAAATGGAAGTAGAAGTACTCTCGGGCGGCATGTTCCTTAGTGCCAATCGCAGGCCGGCATCTGCTATGCACAACTATATCAACCAGGCACATAAGCAGATAGAAACTACTACCGGTGCAAAGTTTGGGCAGGCATTCCTGGAAGATTACCTGCGTACGGATGATATAATGGATTCAGAGAAACCCAGCATTGCACTCACGGTATTCAAGCTATACCAGCCAGCTAATGCACTCTCTTTTGCCCATGATATGCAGGTAGCTTTAAACTATGATGGAAAGAGCCTGAATGAGGATGATACCTATCGCGAGCTATTATCCGAATACAAGATACCCGTGGAAGAATTCCTGGAAAAGATGAAAGATGATGCCTACAGGTATGATACTATCCAGGAATTTAACCAGATCGAACAATGGGGTATTACAGGCTTTCCTGCCGCTATCCTGGATGACGGAAAAGAGTACTTCCTGATCGCCAAAGGCTATACTCCCATCGAACACCTGCTGGAAGTAATAGCAAAAATTAAAGGAAACGCATAAACAGCCAGACACAATTATGTACCAGATAAGAACCGCTACCGTTAACGATATTCCTCTTATACAACAACTGACAGACGAGATCTGGAGACCTACTTACAGGGACCTGATGACACCTGAACAACTGGAGTATATGATCGCATTGATATACAGTACAGCTTCACTTACAAGCCAGATGACAGAGAAACAGCATGAGTTTATTTTATTGTATGATGATCAGCGGGCTATCGGCTTTGCAGCTTATAGTACTACAGAAGAAATAGCTGTTTATAAGTTGCAGAAAATCTACCTGCATGGTGATTACCAGGGAAAAGGAGTAGGTAAATTTTTACTTGATAGTGTGATTGACAGAGTGAAAGCCGCCAATGCAACCATCCTGGAACTGGATGTGAAGAGAGACAATAAAGCAAAGGCTTTTTATGAAAAACAGGGCTTTACTGTGTTGAAAGAAAAAGATACAAGTATCGGTAACGGCTACTGGATGAGGGATTATGTCATGAGGAGACCGCTATAAAAAAATCCAGCCTGGTAAAAATACCAGGCTGTTTCCCAAGTTAACCATTAAAAGACACAACTTTTCTAATTAAAATTCTTCAGGTGTATCCGGAAAATAATTGAATATCTCACGTTCACCTATCTATAGATACTTACGATAAATGTTTAAACATGGTTTTTGCTCCCCATCTTTTTCTTAAAAAAGAGAAATCCCGTTATCCGCTCATTATCAATAAGATACAAGGGTAAAAAAAATTCCCGCACTTGTGATGCGGGAAAATGATAAATCAGTATGTGTTTTCGGTAATATAAGCTCATGAATTAGAAGACACGCGGGAGAATTTCATGATCACTACTCCATCCAAAGCGATAATTCAGCATAAGCTCATGTGATACCGTTTGCGCGCCTTTCAGGTTTGACGACATTGGCGTATCATAAGAGTAGCCTATCTGGAAACTAGGCCCGAGACGCACCTGTACTAAACCGGTAACCGTTTTCTCAGAACGCCAGGATGCTCCCAGCCAGATCACTTCTTTCAGCAATACACTGGTATTGATATCATATTGAAAACCGCTTCCTTTTGCCTGTCTCAACAATACGGATGGTTTTATCAATACATCGTCATTCACTCTCGCTGCATACGCTGCCTGTACATAATAGTGTGAAATTGTCTTCACTTTATTTACACTATTCCCCAAATCAAAACTTTTAAATGCCGGGGCGGACAGACCGAGGTAAAAATTCTCTGAAAAGAGTGCAAAACCAAATCCTACCTGCGTCTTCCAATAACTCTGATTGGAAGCGAATGTCGGATCAGTAGTAATCAGTTCACTATTTTTTTCATTGTATTGCGACATACCTGCCTGTATTCCCAGGGCCAGCTGGAATATTTCGCTCAACGACACCTTTTGTGCCGCCAACAGATTATAGTCAGTACGTGTCTGTACAGTGATCGACTCCCTCATTGCAGAGAAGCCAATGCTGGTCCCCTTTTCGTTCAACGGCGTATAAAATGACATGGTCGCTGTTTTAGGCGCACCATCCACTCCTACCCATTGATTACGACCTACTACAGTCAGACTTGCTGATTCATCCGTGCTGGCGTAAGCGGGATTGATCACCACTCCGTTCAGCTGGTACTGAGAATAGATAGGACTCTGCTGGGCCTGAGCGGGTACATAACATGCACCCGCTACAAGTAAACTTAAAAAGATTTTCTTCTTGGCAATCATCTCTATCTTTTTATTACAATGAATCCAGTGTAACGTTTTGTATTACCGTTGACATCTTTAGTATGGATGATGAAGAAGTAAGAACCATCCGGAACATCCTGTCCCTTCGCTCCTCCGATATTACCTTTACCATTGAAGTTGTTCGACTGGTTGTTATAGTTCTTCGTCGTGAATACGGTACCGCCCCAACGGTTAAATACAGTTACTTCATTCTCCGGATATTTTTCAATGTTCTCGATCTGCATCACGTCATTACCCAGTCCGTCATGGTTCGGAGACATTGCCGGATGTACACGCACACTACCCTGATTGTCGTCCTTCCATCTGCCATCAGTTACAAAGCGCTCTACATAGTCAGGCACGCCATCACCATCCACATCACATTCCATACAGATCTGGATAAGACCAGTTGCTGCAATGATAGAATCCAGGGCTGGCGGATGCTGGCTGGACGATACGGTAGCTCTCAGCAAACGCATACCGAAGATCTTATCCTTCTCAACGCTATTCACCAATACAGGGATCTCAACTTCTGTCTCACCTGGCAATACTAATATTGGTATCACGTTGTTATCATAGTCTTTCACTGGTGTTGCCGGCAATGTATTAGCAGGTATCTCAGTTGTAGCCGGTGTATAGAACTCATAGTATACAGTGATGATACGTGAGCTGGCGCGATTAAAACGAATCTTGAACGGCAGTGGCTGACCAATAGTATCAAACTTCACTTTCACTGCATAGCGACTGTCGGTAAAGGTCAGTTTCAGTGAATCATCATCAGCTACGATATTGGTTACTTCGCTTACCAGACCAGTGTAATAAGGAGGCTTCGCGGTGAGCGGGTCGTAATCCCTTATTGCTGCTTTGATCCATCCATCATCATCACTTAATTCATTATTGTTCACTCTCACTTTGAAGGTCTGCTCTGTTGCACCTTTTGGAACTACTACCTCAATGCTCTTACCGGTTACGGTTCCACCTGACAGTGTTACTGTTCTGTAAATATCATTTGTGATATCTATTGTTACAGGTATATCCACCGTAATAGTCCTGCTCAGTCTTACTTTGAATTCAACATCCTCTCCTTCTGTGATCTGGCTGGTATTGGTAACCAGGTTCACATACGGCGTATCAATGTTGTGATTGTAGATGATCAATGATGCTACCGGATTGCTGGCGAAAGACCAGTTTACATTCGGTAAAGTTGAATTTGCTTCGATCAATGTAGCCTGAACGGTTAGATCTGGTCCGGCATACATAATACCAGCCGGCGATACATCTACATATACCATACTTTCTCCTTTCTGAATGAGCGCATACCCCGGCAGGATATTGTAGTCAACACCTGATGTAGCAGTACCGGCAAGGGTGTAGATCACTCTCACGTTATCTGAAGCAACCAATGTGGAGTCCTTAAAGCGGATTCTGAATGAACCGGAAGTAGATGGCTGCGTTGCGTCACTGATCCTTTCTATTAAGATCTGGCGGGCATCTGCTTTAGGTCCGGTGGTTGCATTCTCATCATCATTTATCAGCATCAATACCGGTGTAATGTCCACTGTCAGGTTGATCGGAGATCCATTATTTTCAGCAACTGCGCTGGTCAGCGTAACCCTCAGTGTCTGATTACCCTGCAGGATCAGGTCATCTTTGATGCGCACGGGCACAGTCACTTCCTGTGAACCGGCCGGAATCACCACTGATGTCGGAAGCTGCTCGATATTTGTGCTGCCGTATATAACCCTGAAGTTTGCAGTAACATCTGAAGTAGAAACGATTGGCAATTTAACAACGAAGGCACCATCTGTAGCTGGTTCTGCCGCATCGTTTATTTTCTCTAACGTCAGTGCCTCTCCCGCTATTTCAAGGATGTTCAGCGGCGGTACAGGCAACCAGCTAAAGCCCGTTGCGCTGGCAGCAAATTGTAATATAGTCGTTCCTTCCAGTTTGTAGTTGTTTGGTACGTTGAGGAAGAAAGTGATCCTGCTGCTGTCTTTCGGTATCGTAACTGTTGTTGGCAAACCAAGATAGTTAGTGATATCGGCAGTAGAAGAAGGATCTGGTGTGATGCTGGCTGTGATAGGAATAGTGGTTATCACAGCTGGATCAGCAAACCCGATCGTTACTTTGGTAGCGCCACAACCTTTAGTGATGGCTGTAGAGTCGAACGATATCTGTAATACAGATTTTGTCGGATCACTGATCGTAGCATCATCTATATAAAGATTAAAAGTGTCAGCTTTTATTGCAGAATTCAGGGTCACATTACCTGTGAACTGCAGCAACTCGGGGCTTTCAATGATCTTGTCTGCCGTTGGAGTAATTGTGAAATCTGCATAACCAACAGCCGGATTCAATGTAAAGGCTGTAGGTACTCCGGAATAATCTGCAGGTACTGCTACTGAATTTGACGTTCCAAATACATTTACCAGTACCGGTTTATATGGCGTTACTCCCGGAGGGAAGCTTGCGCGCACTACATAAGGAACTCCTTCTTTCACACGGTCATTCTGGCTGGCAGGCTGCGGTGTGAAGATGATCCTCAGGTTAGCCGGATCGTTAGCGGTAACATCGATCATGTTGAGTGTTACTGAATCTTTCGGATAACCTTCTGTTTCTACTATTACTACCAGCTTTTCATTATCGCTCAGTATATTATCTGTGCTTGCAGCTACAGGTACCGGAATGGTAATAGAGTTACCACTCAGTGAAACTGTTTGCGGCAGACCTGTAAAGCCAGCTACAGCTTCAGAGCTAAGCCCTCTTGTCAGCTTTATAGTTAAAGGTGTGGATGGTACAGTACCTGATGGTAAAGTAATGGTGATAAAAGCACCTGCGCCTCCTTCTATAATATCGGTCCGGTCTGTTGTTACTTTCGGTCCGGAGATCTTTGTTTTATCTTTAATGATCGTTGTTGCAGGAGCTACGGTCAATCCGCTGGTTGCAGGAGATGTAGCAGTTCCCCCCATTGCCAGGATCTCATCTCCTTCTACTACAACGTCGTCTAAAATGGAAACAGCGATCGTCACGTTACTGCTACCACTTGTTATAACAAGCGGAGTAGTTGCTATCATGTAATCATCTGCAATAGCAGTAGACGGAGGCGTAATCCGTTCAGGTACGATCTGGATAGGCACTTCTGTTGTAAATCCGGCAGGCAGGCTGTAAGTAAAGCTATAACCTGTGCCACCTTCATCCATTTCTGCATGACTCGCTGTAACGGTGATCTGTTTGTTTGCCGGATCATCTCCGGTACCATCCTGGATCACCCCACTGAAACCTGTCACTGTAAGTCCGGGAATGGTAGTAGCTACTCCCGTGAACGTAAATGCTTCATCTGCTTCGAAGATCTTATCGCTCAGCGCAACGAAGGCAGCAGGAACAACATAAGTATTTAAACCAGCAGGCAAGGTAATGGTAGCCGGAACATTTAAGTCAGTAGCTGCAGCAGCGGAAGAGGCATCACGGGATAAAGTGATGGAGATCGGATCTTCTGCAGTCACCGTAGTATTTACAAAACTGATCCTGATACCACTGTTACTTCCTTCTTTTAAAGTAGGCGTTACCAGTTCAATTTTCATATCCTTACTACCGGGAAGATCTCCTGTAGCATCCTGAATAGTGATCAGAGTTGAGTCAATAGTAAAACCGTTAGGTTGAGTAACGATCCACAGACTTTCGTCTGGTTCGAGCATGTTATCAGCCTTTGCTATTACTTTAGCCGGGAAGGATACTGAGTTCTGACCTGCTTTGATCACTACGCTGGTTGGTAATGCACTTACAAGATCAGCATCATTTGCTTTAGAGCTCAGGCCTTTTGAAATAATTACCGGAATATCATATAAAGAAGTCACGCCTGGAGGCAGAGAAACAGTAATGGTTGCACCGGGATCTCCTTCCTTAATAGTAGAAGGCGTTGCTGTGAGGATCACTTTCTTGGCACTGTCGGCATCAACATCCCTGATAGTTACTGTCGGACCAACATAATTATATACACGTCCGGCACCTACGTCATCCATTGCAACCACATCGAGGTTGAAGAATTCAGGTGTAGGACCTTCTACCAGATTATCTGCAAATACAGTTAACGGCACCTTGGTAACTGTGGTACCCGGAACGATCTTAAACTCCAGACCAGAATAGAAATCCAGATCGTAGTCCACCATAACTTCCGCTTTATCATTGTCCCAGTCAGGATAGATCTCCTGCATGGTGATGGTCACCTCAGTTGTAACGCCTGGAGCCAAATGTAATCCCAGATAACCTGAATATCCTTCCGGTACAGGCCTTGTTGCATCCGGAGAGATACAGTCTGCCAGGATCTGAGAATAGTTAGGGTTCAGGAATGTACTGTCTTTGATCTGTATATCTTTCTGACTGGCAACACCGATCCCCAGGATGGTACCCTGGAATTTCAGGGACAGGTTCTCGGTATTTTCCAGGACCTTATCAGCTTTAGCACCAAAGTTAAATACTGCGGTACCTGTCTGATTAGCAGGTATCACAACATTAGCTGGAACAACGTAATCGGTATCACCTGCGGTGGATGTTCCAACGCGGGAGAAGGTGATCACGATATCTTCCGGACAGGTAATACCAATTGGCATTGTGATCCTGGCTTTGGAAGAATTTCCTTCATACAGGGAAGTACTGTCCATGTTCATTGTCAGCGTTCTCGGTTCATCATCGACGATGGTATAATCTACCTCGGAGGTTCCGGAGATGCTTAACAGGGAAGTACAGGTACTAACGAGTTTCAGGCGAAGGGAACGACTGTATTGTAACTGGTCATTTCCAATTACATGCAGGTTAGGAATAGTCACATTTTTAGGCGTGGTATAGTCGCCCGCAGGTACGAGGAACGCTTCCTGATTTAATGTAAAGTCAGTTCCGGGAGCAGCCGGATGCGGATAATTGGCAGCATATGCCGGATCGTACTTCACCAGGACATAAGCAGGAGCATTCAGTTTACCACCTGATACGGTCAGGGTAAGACCTTGTGCAGCTTTTTCACCGTCAGCAGTATTGCCTTCGTTACCTGATAAGGTACCGTTAGAGAATTTAATGTTCACGGCAGCAAATCCGGGAACAGCGATGGTATCTTTCATCGCCTTGATGGTATCGAACTCTGTCATGCTTGTTCCATACCCTGAGAGGAGGCGATATGTCTTAAAGTTCATTGGATCAGGATCCAGGGAACCGTCACGGAAGACGGCGCCTAACTGTTTCATGATAGCGAGGGAACGTGCATTACCGTCTATACCGGTAGCAACGGTATTAAAAGGGAAGTTACCGCTGTCATTAATATAAAAACGGTGACCCGGAAGGGACACTTCGTATGAATCAAATTTTCTGTTGGAGCGGTACACGTGGCTTCTTGGCGCTTCAGGGGTCAGGGCACAGCTGGCATCGCGGAACACACCGACAGTTGTACCGTCAGGGCTTACGAAACCGTAGGCGCAGGTACTGGCAGCATCAGGATCATCCCCTGCAGCAGCCCCCATAACAACCTGCTCGGACTGATACAGTAAAGCTTTTGTAAAGGGGCTAACCTGTGGCAGGTGCAGTACGTAGTCCATGAAGAAGTAGTTGGTATTCTTCACGTAAGACACGATAATAGTTACGGTACCTGTCTGGCCGGTAGGATAGTTTTTATATTTATCCAGGATGGTACCAACGATGTGCACCTTATAGGGATCCCAATATTCACCAGTACCGGAAATAGGAGAAACGTAACAAATTGTTGGCGTTTTCAGGTTCGCAGGTACCAGATAAGAGCTATTCTTAAAATCTAAAAAAGCTCTCATACCCTGAGAGCTGTCTGTTCTGATATAACTTTCCAGTAATCCTTTTCGGGTGACCTTAATACCACCGTCACTGAGTATCTCAATCTTCAGGTCATCTGAAGCGGGTGTACCGCCGGTCGGATTGATCACAGTTTTAACAGTCTGCGCGTTGATTTCACTGCATATGAGCAATAAAAGCAAAGGCAGCACGATCCTGCAAAGAGCATTCGGCACTTTATGTAACGCTGCCAGATAGCTACGTTTCATAGGTTTAGGAAGCTTGAACATAATAAACTGTGTAAGTTTGTATAATCCATCAAATACTAAAAAAATCACTGTCCAATAAAGATGGTTAGCCTGCGCACTGTGATGTGCCGGATTTTTGGTAGTTCGCATCAAACAATTTTCAACCAACCCATTTCTGGGAACCACCTACAGTATTGCCTATAGAATAAAAGACAATACATATATATGAAATACAAACATATCTATATTTTCATACTTATACAAACAAATTTATATATTCTGTTGATATGTAGGAGGAGCGAATGTGGATAACTATCATGAGGTACTACTGCTCAGTATATTATAAATTCACATTTATAGTGGAAAAAATCATTATACTTATGCTAAATCGGTGTCATAACATCTTTTTAGCAGTCCTGTGAGGTTAACTGACCCTATTAAAGTGCTGTTGTTCTGTTTGCCCAGATAAAAAAAGAACAAATGCATAGTTTAAACCCATAAAATAACACTAGATTTGCACAAAACAAGATATAATGTCTACAATAGCTAATTCTAACATTGACTTTACCCTTGCGTACAAGGTAAAAGATATGTCTCTGGCCGAGTGGGGACGTAAAGAAATTGAACTTGCAGAGGCTGAAATGCCGGGTTTGATGTCCCTGAGAGAAGAATTCGGTACTTCTAAGCCTTTACAGGGTGCACGTATCGCCGGATGTCTTCACATGACCATTCAGACTGCCGTGCTGATAGAAACCCTGGTTCACCTGGGTGCTGAAGTTCGTTGGAGCTCCTGCAATATATTCTCTACCCAGGACCACGCTGCTGCTGCTGTTGCTGCTGCAGGTGTGCCGGTGTTTGCATGGAAAGGCCTGAATGAAAAGGAATTTGACTGGTGTATAGAACAAACCCTGTTCTTCGGTAGCCAGGACCGTCCGTTGAATATGATCCTGGACGATGGTGGCGACCTGACTAACATGGTATTTGATAAATATCCTGAACTGATCCAGCATGTGAAAGGTCTGAGTGAAGAAACCACTACAGGTGTTCACCGTCTGTATGAGCGTATGCAGGCAGGTACTTTGCCTATCCCTGCTATCAACATCAACGACTCTGTTACGAAATCCAAATTTGATAACAAGTACGGTTGCCGCGAATCCTGTGTAGATGCTATCCGTCGTGCTACAGACGTAATGATCGCTGGTAAAGTTGCTGTTGTTGCTGGTTTCGGTGATGTAGGTAAAGGTTCCGCTGAATCACTGCGTGGTGCAGGCGCCCGTGTAATAGTTACTGAGATCGATCCTATCTGCGCTTTACAGGCTGCAATGGAAGGTTATGAAGTGAAAAAGATGAACGACGCTGTAAAAGAAGCTGATATCATCGTTACCACTACCGGTTGCCGCGATATCATCACCGGCGAACACTTCAAACTGATGAAAGACAAGTGTATCGTTTCCAACATCGGTCACTTCGATATCGAGATTGACGTTGCCTGGTTGAACAAAAACTATGGTAATACCAAAGTTGAGATCAAGCCTCAGGTAGATAAATA
The DNA here is from genome assembly GCF_003182155.1 of Chitinophaga sp. S165. GTDB lineage: Bacteria > Bacteroidota > Bacteroidia > Chitinophagales > Chitinophagaceae > Chitinophaga. The sequence goes on along the minus strand of NZ_QGTG01000005.1, from coordinate 70,557 downwards.
TACCATCGATGGTAAGGACATCATCCTGCTGGCTGAAGGTCGCCTGGTTAACCTGGGTTGTGCCACCGGTCACCCATCTTTCGTAATGAGTAACTCATTCACTAACCAGGTACTGGCTCAGCTGGAACTGTGGCAGCACACAGACAAATACGAAAACAAAGTTTACGTACTGCCTAAACACCTGGATGAGAAAGTTGCCCGTCTGCACCTGAAGAAGATCGGCGTTGAACTGGATATCCTGACTCCTACTCAGTCAGCTTATCTGAACATCCCTGCTGAAGGTCCATACAAAGCAGATTACTACAGATACTAATCTGATTAATCATTATATTAGCAATAGCCCATAGCTTTGATAGTTATGGGCTATTTGCTTTTTAGTTCGCTTTAACCTGCGATGGAGTATCCACGTAATTCCACTAATTTTGCATCATGACGAAGCTAAGCGTAAACATCAACAAATTTGCCACTCTCCGCAATGCGCGTGGTGGCAATATGCCGGATATATTAAAAGTAGCGCAGGACTGTGAGCGCTTCGGCGCAGATGGCATTACCGTACATCCGAGACCGGATGAACGGCATATCCGCTACCAGGACGTCAGGGACCTGAAGCCGCTGGTAAAGACAGAATTCAATATTGAAGGATATCCTTCGAAAGACTTCATGGACCTGGTACTTTCTGTGAAGCCTCATCAGGCAACGCTCGTACCCGATCCTCCTGATGCGATCACTTCCAATACCGGTTGGGATACTATTAAAAACCAGTCCTTCCTTCGCGAAGTTATTGGTACTTTAAAGTCTGCCGGTATCCGTGTTTCTATTTTTCTCAATGCTGAAGTTGATAAAGTCGAAGCAGCTAAAACTGCTGGTGCCGATCGTATAGAACTTTATACCGGCCCCTATGCAGAAGAGTATGAGCACGCCCGGACACAACCGCAGAATCTTCAATTGTTTAATGACTATAAGAATACGGCCCGTGCAGCTACGGCTATAGGGCTGGACCTTAATGCTGGTCATGATCTGAACCTTGATAACTTACGGTTCTTTAAACTTCATATTCCTCAACTGAAAGAAGTTTCTATCGGCCATGCGCTGGTATGTGATGCGCTTTATTTCGGACTGGAGAATACTATACAGTTATATAAGAGACAGCTGGAAGGATAAGCTGGTTGCTATATTTTTTGCGGGATTACAGATACATCTGTAGTCCCGTTTTTGTTTTGTAGTAGTTGCTCTTATCTGTTTTGCTTAAGTATTGTTGTAATTTGTTTGGTTTGAGAGATTGCTGCGGTTTCAGGAGGGGGCACGGTCGGCGCCTCCGTTGGTTGGATTTCTATTTGGCCTTTTCAAGCGTGGGGGCTTTAGATCATTATTTAGCTCCATCAAGCGTTTGCCAAAGAGCCGAAGGCCCGGTCCCTCTTCCCGAAACCGTCACTACTTCCTGGCTTCCTCTTATGTTTATGGGATATTAATTCCGTCTCTCATCTTGCTTAATATCTCCATTCCAATAAAGGCAAATTGATCCCTAATTGATTAAGTGCCTCGCTACGCTGGTACCAGGAACGTGTATATCTTAACTGTAGCTTGCGCGTAATGATACCTAGTCCTCCCGAGAAACCACTCATGCCCTTCTGTTGCGGCAGTCCTAGTTCCTGCCTGCGGAGATGATTGTAAGAGGCGGTTAATTCTATATAACGACCTATTTCCCATTGTGCGGCGAGTATGAAGTGCCTGAAGATCTTATCGGCAGTGTTTCCCCCATTGGTGGTCGTGTCGCCGTCGGAGATGATGGTGCCTTCCTGAAAATCAGGGTCGGCATAACGGACGTCAAACTGATGCACGTGATGTATAGTGGCAGAGAATTGTAAAGGCAGGTTCTCCAGCTTCTTTGAAATGCCTATCTGGAGGTCGAAGGGTAAAGGTTCCTGGTTGTCTTTTGTGTATGTTTTTATTTGTGTACCCATGTTACGTACTACCAGGCCTGCCTGCCAATGATGGGCTGTATCCTGATAATTCAGACCTACATGAACCGCCAGCCCGGATGCTTTGTACTGCTGATAGGACGACTGGATATACTGGATGCTTATTCCGTAGTACCATCTTTCCAGGTATCGGCGGGAAGCCGTTAGCTGGAATGCCATGTCCCTGGGTTTGAAGTTGCCAAGTATATTACCCGCAGCGTCAGTCTGGGTAACACTACCATAATCAATATATTGAACACTGCCGGCCAGTGTGGTACTGTACTTTTCCAGATGGTAGCCGAACAGGGCATGCCCATATTGTACGCCGCCCAGGTAGTTTGTATAGTTCACCTGTAAATGCTGGTGCATACTTTCCCTCAACAATGCGGGGTTCAGCGCCGACAGGGCAATGTCGTTGTTCTGTAAACTTGTATTGGAACCACCCAGGGCCGCTATCTGCGGAGATACGGGCAGGTCAAGAAAGGAGAAAACGCTCTTTCCTCCCAGTACCTGGGCACTGGCGGTTGACATAGAAAGGCAGAGGCAAGGGAGCGCGGTCAGGAGCGCAATGATGTTTTTCCTCATAAAGAGGCATAAAACTAAAAAATAATAGGTTATAAAACACTAACGATCCAGAAGGATCCGTAAGGGATTACAAAAGGTATCCAAAGGTCCAAAAACACCAAAGCCAATCTGTTATCAGCAGATTGGCTTTGGCAAACCCTTAAAACAATCAACATTAGTATCCATTGCCGGTCACAACTGTTAAAAAGACCGGCAGGGAAATGTTACTTCTTTAATAACGCTATATCGACAACTTGGTTCATTTCTTTTACAAAATGGAACTTTAATCCTTTGATATAGTCGGGGTTTATTTCTTTAATATCTTTCTCGTTCTGCCAACAAAGAATAATTTCCTTGATTCCTGCTCTTTTGGCAGCCAGGATCTTTTCCTTGATCCCCCCTACCGGCAACACCTGTCCGCGAAGGGTAATTTCACCCGTCATGGCCAGGTAGGACTTTACCTTTCTACCTGTAAATGCAGACGTTAGGGCCGTCAACATAGTGATACCCGCGCTCGGTCCGTCTTTCGGTACTGCTCCTTCCGGAACGTGCACATGGACATTACGCTGACTGAATAACTTAGGATCAATTTTAAATTCTTTGGCGTGCGCATGCAGGTAGCTCAATGCTGTACTTACAGACTCTTTCATCACATTCCCCAGGTTACCTGTCAGCTTCAATTCACCTTTACCTTCGCTCAAGCTGGTCTCAATGAAAAGGATGTCCCCTCCTACATATGTCCAGGCCAGTCCCACAGCTACACCAGCCGGATTACCCACCTTATAGATCTCATTGGAATACCTGGATTTACCCAGTATTTCCTCTATATGCTCTTCTGTCAGGCTTTCCGGTATTTCCTCCTCAAGTGCTACATCTTTGGCGATGGAACGCATAATGGAGGCCAGTTGCCTGTCCAGCTCACGCACTCCGCTTTCACGGGTATAGTCCTGGATCACTCTTTCGAGAATGCCATTGCTGATACGCATCTTCAGAGCCTTCAGACCATGTGCATCCTTTTGTTTGGGCACCAGGTGGCGCTTCGCGATCTCCACTTTCTCCTCAATGGAATAACCACTCAGATCTATGATCTCAAGCCTGTCGCGGAGGGCAGGGCTGATAGCATTGATATTATTCGCGGTAGCGATAAACAACACCTTGCTTAGATCGTACTCCAGTTCCAGATAGTTGTCGTAGAACGTGCCGTTCTGTTCAGGGTCCAGCACTTCCAGCATCGCAGAGCTTGGGTCTCCACGATGATCGTTACCGATCTTATCAATCTCATCGAGGATCATGACAGGGTTGGAAGTCTTCACCTTACGGATGGACTGCAACACACGACCGGGCATAGCACCGATATACGTTTTACGGTGGCCACGGATCTCGCTTTCATCATGCAAGCCACCCAGGCTCAATCTTACGTATTTACGGCCAATAGCGCTGGCAATGGAACGTCCCAGTGATGTTTTACCAATACCGGGAGGGCCTACAAAACAGAGGATCGGAGACTTCATATCCCCTTTCAGTTTGAGGACGGCCAGGTACTCAAGGATACGTTCCTTGATCTTGTCCATGCCATAATGGTCGTTGTCTAATATCTTTTTCGCCTTTTTCAGGTCGTAGCTATCTTCTGTATATTCCTTCCATGGCAGGTCAAGCATGAGATCGAGGTGATTATACACCACGGAATAATCAGGTGTGCTTGGATGCATACGTTCCAGCTTCTCAATGCCTTTGCGGAACAATTCGGCAGCGGCTTCCGTCCACTGTTTCTTTTCTGCCTTGCGCTGTAATTCCTTGACCTCACGATCATTAGAATCTCCCCCCAGTTCTTCCTTAATGGATTTAAGCTGTTGCTGCAGGAAGTATTCACGTTGTTGTTTATCGAGATCTGCCTTAGTCTTATTGGTGATCTTATTTTTCAGCTCTGCCAGTTGCAGTTCCACCTGCAATAATTTCAGGAGCAACTCTGCACGGGTGCGCAGGTTGTTTTCTTCCAGCAGCTGCTGTTTATCTTTCAGGTCACAATTTAAATTGGAAGACACGAAGTGTACCAGGAAGGATTCATTTTCAATGTTCTTCAGGATGATACTGGCTTCTGAGGGCAGGTTCGGTGATAACTGGATAATCTGGCCCGCCAGATCTTTAATGGAGGAAATATAGGCGTCAAACTCAGGGTCATCTGTCACTATTTCATCCTGCAGCAATTCGATACGGGCTTTGAAATAAGGATCTTCCGAGACTATTTCGCTGATCTTAAATCGTTTACGTCCCTGTATAATAATGGTGGTACCACCATCCGGCATTTTTATCAGCTTAACGATGCGGGCTACAGTACCAACATCAGTAAGATCGACCAGGTTGGGATCTTCTATGGTACTATCTTTTTGTGCTACGACCCCTATCAGTTTATCTGCCTTATAGGCATCATTCACTGCCTTTATGGACTTATCCCTGCCAACTGTGATTGGCAGTACAACACCCGGGAAAAGTACAGTATTTCTTAGTGGCAGTAGTGCCAGTTCATCAGGTATGTTTTCGTCCTCCAGCCCATCATTCTCTTCATTCAAAGGTATAATCGGCATGAATTCCATCTCTTCTTCCGAGTTTGCAAAATAGAATCTATTCATCTGCGTAGTTTAATCGGGAAGTGGCCAATTTGTCAGCCTGCGGCCCCCTTTCCATTCTTTTTTATAAGCATAGGTATATTGTCAAGTATAATGCCACGAAAGAATAATGATATTAAAAAAGTCGCCTCGTTTGCTGACGAGGCGACTTTTCAATATGATTCAGACTTGTTTTATAAAGTCACGCCTACACCGAGTTGGATGCTCTGGTTTTTCCAGTTGTCTGTGTTAACAGTGCTGATACCTTTAACATCGGTAAAGCCAACGATATAACGGGCGCTGATGTTAATGATTGGCAGCTGTATCCATAAACCAGCCACACCGGATACGTCACCACCGTTGAAGGCGTCATCTGCACCTTTGAATACGTTCTTGTTGCTAACCAGGGCGCTGAACTGAGGACCAACCTGCAGTTTCACACGTGGGCTGCCCAAAGAGATATTCGCGAGGATTGGGATGCTCAGATAGTTCAGTTTTATCTTTTTGTCGTTGTTGGCAGGGTCGTTCAGGTTATCAGGATTGTATACCTGGCTGAAGTCGTCGGTAGTTTTTACTGAATTTGAAGAGAAGATCAACTCACCCTGTACGCCGAAGACTTTTGTCAGGTTAACCTGTGCGAAACCACCCAGGTGATATCCCAGCTTAAAGCCGTCTTTGTAACCCTGGCCGTCCAGTTTACCCAGATTGGCACCGCCTTTAAGACCGAATCTTAAGAATTTGGTTTGAGCGTTTGCGGTAGAAACGGCAGTTACGCTGAGTACTGCGATAGCAAGAAACAGTTTTTTCATATAGTTGTTTTTTTACGGAAGAGGATGATTTATTGTTTGATTTAAAGGTTTTTCTGGTCTGATTAATATAACGTTCCTCACAAAGCGTACCCCTACGGTGAGATAGCAAATTGTGTGCTACATTTATTAACATCTAGCAATGTGTGGATAACAAAATAGAAAAAACGATAACGTGAGGATAAATAATGGATTATTTGAAGGTATAACCCAATCGTGCGGTAAAGTAACCTGTGAGTTGTTTTTCTTCTCCCTGGAAGGGCTTAAAGATGGTATAAGATGGTGAGATCGTCAGATTGCCGATCATATAAGAAGCATTAAGGGTAAAGTCTACTGCACGCATTTCAAATCCGGTAGCCGTTTTAGTACTCAGGAATGCTTTCCTGGCATCTTCCGACGGCGGGGCGTCACTCCACTCCCAATGTAATTTAGGCGACCGGGAGATATACTGGAACGACTTGAGATTACTGAAATAGTTGGCAGTGCCCATTGTAAGACCGACTGATGGTGTCAGCAATACCGCATCATCATGTTTCAATACGTCTATGAAAATAAATGGGTGGCGGACGGCAGTAACGATGTTAAAATCTGTTCCTGAAATGTTCCTGTTCAACCGGCCCCCAGCAATCCTTTCCTGAACACTTCCCCATCCGAGGTCCAGGCTTACTCCGGGTTGTAACCACCAATCCCTGTAGTAGAAGTAAGCAAACAATTCGTTATTGATAGGCGTAACCGGTATATCAACAGAATCGGTGAAGATGTATCGGGTGTAGGAAATACCTGTCAGGAATTTCCTGTTCTTTGAATAGTCATACCCTAGAGAAAAGTCCCATTCAAACCAGGGCTTGCCGATTGCATCGAACAGATAATAACTGCTGACATTTGCGTATAGCCCTGTTTTATGATAATAGGAAACTGTCGGGGAGAGAAAAGGCTTCATTACAATGGGCGTCTCATACGTCTGCGTTTTTTTGCCATAAGCGGGGTTATTACCATACCCAACCCCAATGATCAACTCACTTCGCTCCCGCTTTCTCAGCAGGGAATCCAGTTGTTTTTCCAACTCGGCGAGGGACTGGCACATAACAGCCTTACTACACAACAGAAATAAGAATAGAAAGCAGCAGCGCATGCACGGAGCATTTTACACTGCAAGATAGCGAAATAGTCGATAGGCGGTACCTGTTTGTCGGCGGATGAGGCCGGAAAATCGTTGACTGCGAAACAAGAACCGACAAGATTATGCCAGTTCTATCACGGTTATTTCTGGCAGGATGCCTACACGGCCCGGGTAACCCAGGAAACCAAATCCCCTGTTTACGTACAGGCGCTGATCTCCCTGTTTGTACAGGCCTGCCCATTCCTTGTAGATAAACTGGGCGGGGCTCCATTTGAAACCGGGGATCTCTACCCCGAACTGCATACCATGTGTATGGCCCGCAAGCATCAGGTCAACATCCGGATATTCTGTCCTTACCTGGGCGTCCCAATGGGTGGGATCGTGAGACATAAGGATCTTAAACGGCAGGTGTGCAGCTCCGGCGTATGCTTTTTTCATATCACCGTATTTGGGAAAGCGGCTCATAGCGCTCCAGTTCTCAATACCCAATAAACCAATTTGTTGTCCGCCTCGCTCCAGGGTCACATGTTCATTCATCAGTAATTTCCATCCAAGTTCACCGTGAATGGCCTTTAATCTCTCCAGGTTCGCGTTCCGCTGTATGCTAAAGCCGTTGGCATCCCTGTCGGGCCAGGCGTAATAATCGCCATAGTCATGGTTACCCAGCGTGGAATAGACACCCATAGGTGCTTTTACCTGACTGAAAACTTCCATCAGATCGTCCATTTCTGTAGCACGATCATTAACCAGGTCGCCTGTAAACAGCACGATATCAGCTTGTTGAGCATTGATGAGCTCTACTCCTTTTATGACCGCTTCCCTGTTGGTAAGGCTACCGGAGTGAATATCAGATATTTGAACGATGCGGAGCCCTTTAAAGGCAGGAGGCAGGTTCTTGAAGGCGAGTTTCAGCTTATGTACACGATAATTGTATTTGTTGGACAGTCCGTATACCAGGGTAGCGAACATACCTCCCCCCAGGATCAATGCCATCTGGGAAAAGAACTTTGAGCGTGAGATCGCGTTTGGAGCAACTGTCTGCGTTCCACCAGATGAAAAGCGGCTGATAATCCACTGAACGCCCCGGCGGCCATCGTCCAGAAGAAGGAACAGGGCTGCCAGTATTTTAGCGAACACAAGACCGAATATGATGGTCAATACATAAGAGCGGGCATTGACAGACCATTCCGGCCAGTTAATGTAAGGCAACAGGATAATAGTAAGGATCACCAGGGCCGATAGGACCCAGTAACCGCCGAATACGAAGCTCCGTACTCTTGACGATGAACCGTTAAAAATGGCTTTAACGGCCATAAAAACATAAAGATCCAGTAATAATAGTATGATTACCAGTACAATCGTATTCAATCCTGTGCGCATGTGTTGTAGTTATCCTTGCAAAAATAACCCCTTCGGTAGACCTATCCTTTTTTTTGGTACCAGAGGTGGTATCTTGTTATGACGAACGGCCGGTCTGCATATTGTGCCGGGTGGCATATTTTGCATTTACTTTAACAAAAAGTATTAATTATCTCATTTTGAGCTAATTAACAATTGAAATGTGCGTCGGCTGTGAATAAATAAATAGCGGGGTAGACCTTATTATTCTCTAATCGTTGTACTTTTGTACACTTGGGTAAGTATATACTTTGTTTACATAGACACCTGCAAGATGAAATTAACCTATTACGGACATTCAAGTTTTGGTGTTGAGGTTAAGGGAAAGAAGATTGTTTTTGACCCTTTTATTACGCACAACGAACTGGCTAAGACGATAGATATCAACAAGATAGAAGCTGATTATATTTTTTGTTCACACGGCCATGCCGATCATGTGGCTGACCTCGTGGTACTGGCTAAGCAAACCAATGCAACGGTTGTGGGGGCATTTGAACTGACTGAATGGGCAGGCAGACAGGGACTGGAGAAAGTGCATCCTATGAATACAGGTGGTAAATGGCAGTTTGACTTTGGCACAGTAAAATGTGTTGTCGCTCATCACTCCAGCGGTTTACCGGATGGCTCTTACGGGGGCAATCCCATGGGCTTTGTGTTCACCACGGACGAGGGGAACTTTTATTTTGCAGGGGATACGGCGCTGACCCTGGACATGCAGCTGATACCCAGATATGCTAAACTGGATTTTGCAATTTTACCAATAGGAGATAATTTCACTATGGGAGTTGACGATGCGATCGTGGCAGCAACGTTTGTTGATTGCAAGCGTATCGTTGGCGTTCATTACGACACCTTTGGATATATCAAGATAGATAAGGAGAAAGCACAGCAGCAATTTGCAGCCTCAGGACTGGAATTATTGCTGCCGGCGATAGGAAGCAGTATCAATTTATAAAAAAGGATATCCATATTCTTTACATGGTGAGAATCCATGCCGATTTATTATCCTATAGTAAAACCTAAGAAATACCTAATCAACAATGGCAAGAGTAATTGCAATCGCTAATCAGAAAGGTGGGGTAGGAAAAACTACCAGTGCTATTAACCTGGCAAGCAGCCTGGCTGTACTGGAGTATAAAACATTGCTGGTAGATGCGGACCCGCAGGCTAACAGTACCACCGGTTTAGGTTTTGACCTGCGTAATATACAGCAGAGCTTATATGACTGTATGGTTAATGACGGGCAGGCCAAAGATGTGATCCTGGAGTCAGATACACCGAACCTGAAAGTGCTGCCGTCCCATATTGATCTGGTAGGTGCTGAACTGGAGCTTATTAACCATCCCAACAGGGAGCAGGTGATGAAGCAGGTGATTGATGCTGTTAAGGATGACTATGATTTTGTTATAGTAGACTGCTCCCCTTCCCTGGGCCTGATCACCGTAAATGCCCTGGTGGCATCTGACTCTGTGATCATTCCTGTACAGTGCGAGTTCTTTGCGCTTGAGGGTCTGGGCAAGTTGTTAAATACAATTAAGATCGTTCAAAGCCGTTTAAATACGAACCTGGCCATAGAGGGTATCCTGATGACCATGTACGACGGCCGTCTGCGCCTGAGTAACCAGGTAGTGGATGAAGTAAAACAACACTTTGAGGAAAGCGTATTCAACACGATCATTCACCGTAATACCAAACTGGGTGAAGCACCAAGCTTCGGTAAGTCTGTGATCATGTACGATGCCGCCAGTACCGGTGCGATCAACTATCTCAACCTGGCCAAAGAAATTCTGCAAAAGAATAACTTTACACGTATTAACCTGGAAGATAAAATATTAGCAATTAACAATGAGCAATCAGAGTAAAGGGAATCCTAATAAGAAAGAGGCGCTGGGTAAAGGTATCCGCTCGCTGCTGCAAAATATTGATACTGACCTGAAACAAACTACCAGTGTACTGGGAGAACAGGTCGTGGCAAGGGCTACTGGTATTGAGCGTATCCCGCTCGATCAGGTGGACGTGAACCCGAAACAGCCGCGCCGGGACTTTGATGAGAAGGCTTTACAGGAGTTAAGTATGTCCATCTCACTGCACGACGTAATACAGCCTATTACCGTGTCGAAGGTGGGTCCCAACAAATACCAGCTGATAGCAGGTGAAAGGCGTTTACGTGCCAGCAGAATGGCAGGTCTGAAGGATATTCCGGCCTACATCCGCCAGGCAAACGACCAGGAACTGCTTGAACTGGCCCTGCTTGAAAACTTACAGCGGGAGAATCTGAACGCGATAGAGATCGGCTTGAGCTACAAGCGCCTGATGGATGAGTGTGTGCTCACCCAGGAACAGGTAGCCGACCGCATGGGAAAAGAAAGAAGTACCGTTACCAACTATATACGTTTGCTTAAACTGCCGCCTGATATTCAGGTAGCTGTCCGCAACGGGCAAATAAGCATGGGACATGCCAGAGCACTGATCGCCGTAGAAAATGTGGAAAAACAACTCTTCATTTTCAATGAGATCATGCAGAACGGACTTTCCGTACGCCAAACGGAAGACCTGGTGCGCAAGACCACCCATATAGACAAGGGGAACGTGAAAAAGCCCGCCAAAAGCGGACTACCACCGGCTTATCAGAAGATAGAAGATAACCTCGCCAGTCATTTCTCCACCAAGGTGAAGCTGGACAGAAGTAAGAACGGCAAAGGTAGCGTTACCATCGAGTTTTACTCTGACGAGGAACTCGATAGCATATTAGAAAAAATAGACTTATACGGTGGCTAAACAGTCCGGGAATAGATTTTCTTATTTATTACGTCTTTGTTTACTGGTATTACCGGTAATTATTTGCCTGCCTGTTACCCTGCTTGCCCAGGACAGCACTAAAGCTGCATACCTGCGGAAACAGCAGCCTGACAGCCGGAAAGACACTACAGAACTTTACGTTAAAAGAGATTCAGTAAAACCTGTCGCGCCAACGATCCACAGTCCGCGGAAGGCAGCGTTTTATTCGGCTGTACTGCCAGGTCTCGGACAGGCCTACAATAGGCAATACTGGAAGATCCCCCTGGTATATGCCGCTCTCGGCATCACTACCGGTACCTTTATTATTAACATGGACAATTACCGCACCTTCCGGAACGCCTATCGTATCCGTTTGGACGGTAACGCGGATACTGTGGATGACTATGTTGGATTATACAGTGACAATGGTCTTAAATTCCTGCGTGATGCTTACCGGGAATATGTCGATTACTCCGTGCTTGTATTTGTACTGGCCTATGGGCTGAACATTGTGGATGCTACAGTATTTGCTCACCTGAAGGACTTCAATATGTCGGACGACCTAAGTATGAAGATAGTGCCGACCGTTATCAATAACCAGGCATTGGGACTCAGTCTCCGGTTCTCCATTGGTGGCAAGAAGAAATACAACAATCAAATCGCCCTTGGCAACAAGTGGTAATTCCTCCCCTCTACTAATAGTACATCATTAATATTATGAAAATAGCGCTTATCGGTTACGGAAAAATGGGAAAGGCAATTGAGGCGATCGCCGTTGCCAAAGGACATGAGATCGTTCATCGCATTGACCTGAACAGTCAGCACCTGATGGAAAAAGATGAACTTAGCAAGGCAGATGTTGCTATTGAATTTACCGGTCCTGAAACAGCCTATAATAACATACTGAAGTGCTTCGCTGCTAATGTCCCTGTCGTTTGTGGCAGCACCGGCTGGCTGGAACACCTCCCTGCCGTAGAATCTTTGTGCCTGGAGCAGAAAAAGGCATTCCTTTATGCCAGCAACTTCAGCGTGGGCGTGAATATCTTCTTCGAGGTGAATAAACGGCTTGCTGAATTAATGGCGAACCAGCCTCAATATGAAGTAACAATGGAAGAGATCCATCACACCCAGAAGAGAGATGCTCCGAGCGGTACCGCTATCACCCTGGCTGAACAGCTAATGGAGAAAGTACGCCGCAAACAGGAGTGGGTAAATAGTGAAAACGCTCAACCGGAACAGCTTTCTATCGTTTCAAAACGTATTGATCCGGCTCCGGGTACGCACAGCATCACTTATACCTCTGCTATTGACGATATTACCATTACACATACCGCCCATTCCCGTGAAGGATTCGCTTCCGGTGCTGTCATTGCTGCTGAATGGCTTAAAGGCAAAACGGGTATCTTCAGTATGAAGGATGTACTGAGCCTGTAAGACGCAAAAAGCTGTTATCTTTGCAGTAATAAGAACATCTGGGAGGGATGCAAATCAATCGATATGTTGTCTAAAAAAACGCAATACGCTTTTCACGCGCTCATACACCTGGCAGAAAATGCAGATAAAGGTCCCATTCTCATCTCGGAAATCGCCCAGGAGAAGAACATCTCCATCAAGTTTCTTGAGAACATTCTTCTGGAGTTGAAGAATGCCGGAATTTTGGGAAGCAAGAAAGGAAAAGGCGGGGGCTATTACCTGCTGAAGACTCCGAAGGAGATACCTTTGGCAAAGATTATCCGCTTGCTGGATGGTGCAATTGCGCTGCTTCCTTGTGTAAGTCTCAATTACTATGAAAGGTGTGAGAATTGCCGGGATGAAGCAGTATGTGGGCTGAACGATGTCATGAGCAAGGTGCGGGATGCGACGTTGAAGATCCTTGAGAATAAGACGCTGAAGGACATATTAACAAGGAATGTTTCGATATTATAATCTTTTTGAAGGCCGGGGTTGATCTCCGGCTTTTTTATTGTCCTGGATTTCCACTTTGTATTTCTCTTGCCGGAGTCCTGATATTCAAGCGGTACGTTATGGTTTGTTGGGGGAAATTGTTGGGATAGGAAACGCGTTGCGGTTTCAGATGGGACCGCGGTCGGCGCCTCTTTGGTTGGATTTCTATTAGGCTTTTTCAATCGTATAGACCTTGGGGCATTATTTAGCTATATCAAGCGTATCTCAAAGAGCCGAAGGCCCGCGATCTCCATCTGAAACCGTCCGCTACTTCCGGCTCCCACCTATTTTTAAGGCTGTATGAGGTTGCTATCTCTCATGAACATCCAATAACCAGTTATTCGACTAATATTCATTGAATATTACATTGAGTTCTAATTAGCTGAGAACACCAAATCATAAGTATTTCCCCGTTTTCTCCGCCCCTACCCTTCTAATGATAACTATCATATCGAAACCTATGGAGACAATTAGAGTCCTGAATATTACCTGCCTGCCATGAGTCAGAGAATTGATCTCCAGCGGTTTCAGGAGGAGATAACGGGCATTAGCCCTTGTAGAGCCTCTATACGATTGACAGGGGTTTAATCAATATTCCCAAAGCCCGTACGATTGACAAAGCCAGATGGATAGTGCTCGAAAAGGGGTACAGCCCGTTATCCCTACCTGAAACCAGCAGACGTCAAAAACGAACGATTCAAAAAGTCAGCCTTGCTAGGGATGAGAGAACTGATCTATAGGGGCACAGCCGTTCCACTACCTAAGACCTGCAGAAAACATCAGTAAGCCCATCCATAAACCAAACCATAAGCCACTGATATACAACAAATAACCATGCCAGCAAGCCGTATTCAAAAAAAGTCTATCCTTTTTATAGAGTTTATGTATTTTTGTATGCAACAGAAGTTGCTAATTAACTAAAGGAAGTATTGCTGGTATCTGTAGGCAACTATAGATGGATGCCAGGCTATTTGAGACAGATTCACATGGATAATATCAGTACAGCACTGGAAGGGCTAGATCCAATCGCTGCCATGCAGTATCTGGCAGCACAATTCCCCGGAGCGGTGGCCTTCTCCACCTCATTTGGACAGGAAGATCAGGTGATTGCCGATATGATTTGGCGTGCCAACTTACCGATCAGGGTATTTACGCTTGATACCGGACGTTTGTTCCAGGAGACCTATGATTTAATGGACCTCACCCGCGCCCGCTATAAAAAGCCTTTTGAAGTCTATTTCCCCGAAACCGCATCAGTGGAAAAACTGCTGCTGGAAAAAGGACCAAATAGCTTCTACGAATCCGTTGAGAACCGTAAAGAGTGTTGTAACATCCGTAAAGTGGTGCCACTCAACAGAGCACTCACAGGCGTTAAAGTATGGATCACCGGTCTTCGTGCGGAACAGTCCGAAAACCGCCAGTCACTTCACGCTATCGAATGGGATGAAAGCAGGCAACTGTATAAGTACAACCCGTTGATCAATTGGACGTATGATGAAATGATCAACTATCTGAAAGAGAAGAACGTACCTTATAATAAATTGCACGATCAAGGCTTCATCTCTATTGGATGCGCTCCCTGTACACGGGCGATCGAACCTGGAGAACATCCACGCGCCGGCAGATGGTGGTGGGAACTTTCCAAGAAAGAGTGCGGATTGCACGGGTAACGGAAACAACGGCAGACAAAGAGGTCTGTATATTAGATTAAATTGATTAAACTGGTCCGCAGGGACATCTTAAATAAAGACTTATGACCAATAAAATACAGTGGGAGTTTCCGCAGGCATTGGAAGACGAGGCCATCTATATTTTACGTGAAACAGCTGCACAGTTTGAACGCCCCGCCATCCTGTTCTCGGGTGGTAAGGATTCTATCACTATCGTGCGATTGGCGCAAAAAGCATTCTATCCGGGTAAGGTTCCCTTCCCGTTATTGCATATAGATACTGGGCATAACTTCCCTGAAACCATCCAATTCCGTGACTGGCTGGTGGAATCACTGGGTCTTGATCTTATTGTAAGAAATGTACAGGATAGCATCGATCAGGGTAAAGTACAGGAAGAAACCGGTAAATATGCCAGCAGAAATGCCTTACAAACCGTAACCCTCCTGGATGCCATCGAAGAACTGAAATTTGACGCCTGCATCGGTGGCGCCCGCCGGGATGAAGAGAAGGCCCGTGCTAAAGAAAGGATATTCTCTGTAAGAGACGAATTCGGTCAGTGGAATGCTAAAATGCAACGCCCTGAACTATTCGATATGCTCAATGGTAAAATACACCTGGGCGAAAACGTGAGAGTGTTCCCGATCTCCAACTGGACAGAACTGGACGTGTGGAACTACATCCGCCGGGAAAACCTGCAGATCCCATCCATCTACTTCTCTCATGAAAGAGAGATCATTGAACGTGATGGCATGTACTGGCCGTACTCTCCTTTCCTGAATACTACTGAGGAAGAAACACCTTTCCGTCAGAAAGTGCGCTTCCGTACCGTTGGTGATATGACCTGTACCGCTGCAGTGATCTCCGAAGCAGATAAACTGGAAGACATTATTTCCGAAATACTGGAAGCCAAAATATCTGAAAGAGGCGCCCGTATTGACGATAAACGCTCTGAAGCAGCGATGGAGAAAAGAAAACAGGCAGGTTATTTTTAACGATCACCGGCTACTATCACTTTCTTTTCCGTTTACAGGATTCAATCAATTAGTATAAATCGCGCGGATAGCCCCGCTCTCCGCCGCTCAAAAAATATAACATGGAGGTTTTACGTATAACCACTTCCGGCAGTGTAGATGATGGCAAAAGCACCCTGATAGGCAGGTTGCTCTACGATACCCATTCTATTCCACAGGATAAAATGGAGGCGCTGCACGCCGCCAGCAAACGTAAGGGACTTGATTTTACTGACCTGTCACTGCTGACAGACGGTCTGGTAGCTGAACGCGAACAAGGTATCACCATTGATGTGGCACATATCTACTTCTCTACTCCCAGCCGCAAGTACATCATTGCCGATACACCCGGGCACATCGAATATACCCGTAACATGGTGACCGGTGCTTCCAATGCACAGGTATCCCTGATACTGATCGACGCCCGTAAAGGCATCGTTGAACAGACTTACCGTCACTTCTTCATCGCCGGTCTGCTGCGTATTCCGTACCTGGTGGTGTGCGTAAACAAAATGGACCTGGTCGAATATAGTGAAGCACGTTTCAATCAGATCGTGGAAGACTTCCAGCAGATGATTGCCAGTGCAACGTTTAAAGCACCTTCCATTAAATTCATTCCGATCTCCTCTCTCTATGGTGAGAACGTAGCTGCGCGCTCTGAAAAGATCAGCTGGTACTCCGGCGATTCACTGCTGGAATACCTGGAGCAGATCACGTTTGACCACGCTGACAGCAGTCACCCGGGACGCTTCAAAGTGCAGTCCGTGATCCGTCCGAAAACGGAGGCTTATCACGACTTCCGTGGTTTTGCGGGAAAAGTTGTGAGTGGTCACTTTAATGTAGGTGATGAGATCATCTCCCTGCCTTCCCAGCAGAAAAGCAAGATCAAAACCATAGAACAGTTCGAAACACAGCTGACGACAGCAGAAGCACGTCAGAGTGTTGTGATCACTTTTGAAGATGAAATTGATACCAGCCGTGGTAGTATGTTGTCCAAACCGGAGAATGCGCCTTCCCTGTTGAAAGAGATCTCAGCACAGGTATGCTGGATGGACCAGCAGAAACTTGTTCCAGGTAAAGCTTATCTGCTGCAGCACGGCATTAACCGTGTAAAGGCTAAAGTACAGCAGATAGAGCATGTGATCGATGTGACTTCAAATAAGATCCTGGAAGACAAAAAAGAACTGGGGCTGAACGATATTGGTAAAATCACACTGAAGACCGCACATCCGATATTCGCAGATAGCTATGATGTGAATCCAGCGAATGGTGCATTCATACTGATCGATGAATTTAGCAACTCGACAGTGGCTGTGGGATTCGTGGCCTAATGAAATATTTTAGTGTTTTGGTAAAATGACGGATGCTTTTGCATTCGTCATTTTTTTTGAGGTTCATTACAAATGAAAGAAGCTATTTTTTAAACTGCGATGATCCGATCTTCTTTTGGATGCAGGATGTTATTTCACCTTCTGTTACAGCGCGGCAATCAGGTTGTATGCCTTGCCGCTCCCACGTCTCTGTTGTTCCATGCCAAACCGGAGCCATCTCTGATACTGAGATGAAAATATGTTCATTAATGGGAAACCAGGCATTCATGTTTGCGGCACCTGCAGATGGCTGACCAATTACAGTAGCTCTTCCTGTTCTTTTCATAGCAAATGTAAAAGCCTCTGCAGCAGATGCTGTCTTATTATTGATCAGAATAAAGACGGGGCGGTCGTATCGTTTTTCTTTCAGCCAGGATACTGTACTATCTGTTGTTCTCTCCCCTGTTCTGCTGATAAACGTTATAAGAGGTGTTTTTTCCGGTAGAAAGAAGCTCTCGAATACCGCTCCTGTATCGCTGCCACCTCCCCCATTGTCGCGCAGATCAATGATCAGTGCGCGGGTGCCAGCTACTGATGTCATCGCCTTATATAGCGTTGGCAGGCTTTTACGAGAGATGTTGATCTCTGATAAATGGATATAACCAATATTGTCCGCGGTTATACCTATGCTGTCAAAACCATACTTACGATCCGCTGCGGAAGGGCTGTAAAAGAACGGATCGGATTTTTCCTCATTACTTTCCAAGACCTTGTTTTCTTTACTGGTTTCACTTTGCTGCTTTGATAGCTCCCGGCTTAATGCTGTGTCATAACGTACGTACAGATGCCCGTCATGACTATAGTCCTGCAGACATTTCGTTACGGTGTCCGCGAACTCTTTCCAGCTGCTGGCAGAAAGAAATTTCCCGGCTTTGTAACTCTTCGTTAGATGATCTGCAATAGCGACGCCCTTTTGCGGATAAACATAGTGATCCTTTAACTCTTTCGACATCTTGCCGATAGCAGCTGATACTGCTGATTTTGGAAGCAGCTGGGCTTTAACGGTGCATAAAAAGAAGCTGCAAATAACTGACAGCCATATCGTTTGGCAGTTCATACCCTTGTTTTTTGTCAAAGGTCAGACATCCCTTATACATAAAATAGTATGGATTTAGCAGACGCAGGGAACTTAATACTGAAGGATCAGAGCTTCCGGAAGTCTTTGGGCAGAAAACCGGTCTGTTCTCTAAAGGTCCTCGTAAAATGGCTTTGGTCAAAAAAGCCGCATTCATAGGCAATATCTGTAAGGGAATCATCCGTTTGCCGTACAAGGGATAGCGCTTTCCCTACCCTGATCTTTCGCATATATTCTCCCAGTGAGCAGTTAAAATACGCCGCAAAATGCCTGGAAACGGTCACAGGATGCAGCTCGGTAACGGCTGACAACTCCTTCAGGGATATATTTTCATTCCAGCGGTCGTGTAGCAGTTCAACTACATTAAGGGTGCGGCCTGCAAACAACTGTTTTTCGGATTGGCGTGTTTCCTGGGTGGTCTGTAATAGTGCCAGTAATTGCTGATGGATAGATAAAGTACTATGCTGATCCGCCACCTGACAATCATGATAAATCTTAATAGCCGTCAACGGTGCGTGGGTCTGAAATGTTTTTAACTCATTATAAGGACCAGCGGGAAAGCTGGCCTCATAATGAGTTAAAAAACTATCTTCTATTTCGAGATTGATATTCTGTGACGGGTGTTGGGTGTTGTTGTTACGATGCCATTCACCGCTGTGATACAACATAATATTCCCGGGAATAACAGCGCTGTCGCCATTTTTGCGGTATTCCCGGTTCCCCCCTTCCAGTATAAATGAAAGATGGTTATTCTCATGAAAATGCCATCCTTCGAATACCTTTTCCTGGTAAGTGGTTTTGCTGATGATCAGCCCATCTTTATGAAAAGTACGGCTGTTCTCCCCCAGATATTTCCCATTCTCCAGCTTCATACGCGATGAGTTTGCGTTAAGCCAAATGTAGGAATAACTGCTTATTTTTTGAGGTTCTTCAGCATATCCGTTGTCATCTTTTCCAGGTCAAATTCCGGCTTCCATCCCCAGTCCTGACGGGCGAGGGTGTCATCCATGCTCTGTGGCCAGCCGTCGGCGATCTGCTGACGATAGTCCGGTTCATAGCTAATAGTGAATTCAGGAATGTGTTTTTTGATCTCCGCAGCGATCTCTTTAGGCGAAAAGCTCATACCGCCCAGGTTATAGGAAGAACGTACCTTAACCTTCTCTTTATCAGCCTCCATCAGCTCAATAGTAGCACGGATGGCATCCGGCATGTACATCATAGGCAGATAAGTGCCTTCGGAGAGGAAACAGGTATATTTCTTTTCCTCCAGCGCTTCATGGAAGATCTCAATAGCGTAGTCGGTCGTACCACCACCCGGAGCGGATTTATAGCTGATCAGGCCAGGGTAACGCAGGCTGCGCACATCTACGCCATAACGATGGCTGTAGTATTCGCACCAGCGTTCACCGGCAAATTTGCTGATACCATAAATGGTGGTAGGCTCGATAATAGTATGTTGTGGTGTAGATTCTTTAGGGGAATTAGGTCCGAATACAGCGATGGAACTTGGCCAGTATACCTTATCGATGTGTTCTTCTTTCGCGATATCCAGCACATTCAGCAGACTTTGCATGTTGATATGCCACGCCAGCAGCGGGTTCTTCTCGCCGGTGGCAGAAAGGATGGCCGCCAGCAGATAGATCTGGGTGATATTATGACGGATAACCAGTACATGCAGCATCTCTTTGTTCATGACATCCAGAGATACATATGGGCCTGTTCCTTTGAGCAGGTCATGCTCTTCACGGAGGTCCGAAGCAAGTACATTGGCTTCTCCGTAGATCTTCCTTAATGCCAGTGTAAGTTCAACTCCAATCTGCCCGCAGGCGCCGATTACCAGTATTTTGTCTTTCTTCATGCTATCTCGAATGAATGGCTTTTTTAATTCAGACGTAATATTAACAGCTTCCGCAATAATTCAGAACAAACAGCCTCCGCGCATGACAATGCGGTAACAATCCGGAAAGTTTCTTCAGAACAGACACAAGCCCAGCGAACATTTCACTGTGTCGAGTTACAATATTATGACAATTGGGCGAGTCCCGGTCACTTCCACTACTGAAAAGTAATCTCTTAGAATAACATAACTTTGCACTCTCAAATACAAAAATCATGTCAGCAACAACACACCTGAAGTCAATTTTTAAGGATCAATATAACCCAGATAACTTTTTTCTGATAGCCGGGCCTTGCGTAGTAGAAGATGAAGCGCTGTTGATGCATGTAGCTGAAAAAGTATCAGGCATTTGTAAACGTCTGAACATACCATACATTTTCAAAGCTTCCTACCGCAAAGCTAACCGTACCAGTATCAATTCCTTCGCCGGTGTTGGCGATGTGGAAGGTCTGGACCTGTTACAGAAGACGGGTGAAACTTTCAATCTGCCTGTTACCACAGATATCCACTCTGCCGCAGAAGCTGCTATGGCAGCCGCTTATGTAGATGTACTGCAGATCCCGGCATTCCTTTGCCGCCAGACCGATATTCTGATCGCAGCAGCGGAAACCGGTAAATTCGTGAACGTGAAGAAAGGCCAGTTCGTGAGTGGTGAGGCTATGAAATTTGCCGTTGAAAAGGTAAAACAAGCCGGTAATGACAAAGTTTGGCTGACCGAGCGCGGCACGACCTTCGGTTACCAGGACCTGGTGGTAGACTACCGCAATATTCCTATTATGCGGGAACATGGTGTGCCTGTGATCATGGATTGTACCCACTCTCTTCAACAGCCTAACCAGACCAGTGGTGTTACCGGCGGAAATCCTAAGCTGATCAGCACTATTGCGAAAGCAGCTATTGCAACCGGCGCAGACGGTCTGTTTATTGAAACCCATCCTGATCCTTCCAAGGCTAAGTCAGATGGCGCTAATATGTTACATCTTGACCTGCTGGAAGGCCTGCTTGAGCAGCTGGTAAGACTGCGCGAAGTAGTAAAATAAGGGTCCGGCCCCGTTAGGGGGCATGTGTTTTTAGTTGTTAATAGGACGATTATAATTGATAGTCCATAGATCGGTCAGATGGCCTGCCTTTTGTGTTAAAATAGAAGACAGGAAAATGGCTGTAGTCTATGGACTATTTCTTATCTTAGGATAAGACTACGACCGCTCTTTACAGACTATAACTATAACACTAAACACCCAAAATTTTATTCCATGATCAATTTACATGATGTAAAAGCAGGAGATACCGTATTAGTGGAGTATGAAGGAAACACTGTGGAAGGTCAGGTATTGGAAGTTAACCGCGAGGACAAACAGGTATGCGTACAAACCGGAGAACAGGAGTTCTGGTACGACCTGCAGGATCTCTACCCGATTCCACTGAATGAAGATCAGTTACTCAAACTCAAATTCAAAAAAGACGAATCCCTTTCTGTTAATGGCGGTGGGCAGATCTATGTACGCGGACCATTCTCGGTAAAACTGCACACCCAGCCCAATGGGGCTCCGGCTACCCGTCTCGATTACAGGGATGAGCACCGGGAGATCAAAGGTTCGATCACTGTGAACCAGCTACAGAACCATTACCAGGAAATGACGAATTTCCATCTCGATTAAAATACATTCAAAATAAAAAATCCATTCGCTTATAACGAATGGATTTTTTTATCTGGTTACTGACACGGTCAGTGTACCAATGTCAGCGTATCTATTGTCGTTACTTTATCAAATTCCACTGTCACGCCTTGTTTTGTTGCAGGCTGCAACGTGCGGTCAACAGGAATATATTGAAGCGTGTAACTGCCTGCCACAAGGCCTTTCAGCAGATAACCACCGTCTGCGCCGGAATAAGTACTGGCCACGGTATCGGTACCATTCATCAGCAATATGGCTGTAGGCAATGTTGCAGGTAATACAGCACCCTTGATGCTACCTCCCTGTAATGCTGCTTCAAGAACAGTTCTGATAACAGGTTGCAGGATATACTTGCCGGCGTCTCCTGCTTCATGAATAGATTTCGCTACGTCAAAGTCGAGCAGCAGCTTATAAAGCACGCCGTCGAATACAGCCATATTGATCTTCAGTTCCACACCGGAAGATTGTCCGCTGGGTATTTGCAATTTTACGGAGTCGCCTGTGTTGGTCACCACCCAGTTGTTGTCTCCCAATACCAATCTGATGTCTTTAATATTACCGGAGGAAATCTCCCCATCTGCCAATAAAGTGTCTCTATCGTTAACAAGTGTAAGCAGGTTGTAGATACCCTTTTTTACACCTCCCATTGTTTGCCAGCCATTAACGCCCTCACCGCTATTATCGTAGTTGACATCTATTTGCTGGATATCAATGTAAACAGCTTTAAAATCCCCGGGGGCATCGGTCAGTGAGATCTGCATCGTGGATTTTCCATTACGGTCGCTTTTCGAACACGCGGCCATTGATGCGATGGCAGATAAAAACAGCACACCATTTACCAGGTGTTTCAGTGAAGGCATTTTCATTTGACTATATGTATTGGTTAAAATTTCCACATCCCACGACAAGCAAACTTTCCTACGCATACGAAGTTTTTGCAATAAGGCTCAACTTGTTATGCAATAGATCCCTGTCAATTTTTAAAGACAGCAGTGTAACAAAAATGATGCTCAATTTTAAATTACCTCGGGCTATTACCGGGAAGAATCAATAAAAAAATCCATTCGCCTAAGACGAATGGATTCTCAATTTCGTAATTGATGAATTATTTCACCAGTGTCAGCGTATCTATTGTGGTCACTTTACCTGACTCCACTACTACGCTTTGCTTTGTTGCTGGCTGCAGTGTAGAATCTACGGAAATATAGTGCAGCGTATAGCTACCCGCTGTAATACCCTTCAACAGATAGGCACCACCTATACCGGAATATGTGCTCGCAACTGTATCGGTGCCATTCAGTACCAATACTGCAGAAGGTAACACCGCTGGTAATACAACGCCTTTGATGCTACCGCCCTGGGCTTCCAGAACAGTTCTGATAACCGGTTTCAGGATATACTTACCTGCATTTCCTGCTTCGTGAATGGACTTAGCTACATCGAAGTCCAGTAATAATTTGTAAAGGATCCCTTCAGACACAGGCATGTTGATCTTCAGTTTTACACCCGAAGACTGACCGCTCGGCGTCTGCAGTTTAATAGAGTCGCCGGCGTTGGTTACCACCCAGTTGTTGTCTCCCAGTACCAGCCTGATTTCTTTAATAGTACCGGACGCAATTTCCGCGTCTGCCAGTACAGTGTCTTTGTCATTAACAAGTGTAAGCAGGTTGTACAATCCTTTTTTTACGCCGGGTAATGCCTGCCAGCCATTGTCATCGCTGTCGTTGTAGTTTACGTTTACTTCCTGAACGTCAATGTAAACAGCTTTAAAATCTCCCGGATCATCGGTGAGTGCGATTTGAATTCTTGATTTTCCTTCATTTTCGTTTTTCGAACATGCGGCCATAAATAACGCGGTAGACAAAAGCAGCACACCATTCGTCAGGTGTTTCAGAGAGAGCATTCTCATTTGTAAGTGTATTTTGGTTAAAATTTTTCTTCCTTATCCTTATCGTGGTACAAACATACAAACTAATAATAATGCATTATATCCCTGTTATCAGGGAATAAATTCACCGGCCATTCTTATAAATGACTGAATATCAAAAATGATGCTGAATATGCTACAAGTATCTGAGAGGGTTCCTGCGGGCGTTGAGGATATAATTCTTCATGTTTACCCAGAAGGCCATGATCATATACACGATGAGTGGGGAGCCCATAGTGATAAAGGAGGTATAGATAAAAAACAGGCGGATACGTGAGGTAGCTATCCCAAGTTTATTGCCGATAGCCGTGCAAACCCCAAAGGCCTGCCATTCCACGTAATCTTTAAATCTATTCATATATCAAATTTATTACAATTCCGGGTCAAAAACAAGTGTTTAATTTCATACTAATACTAAGCTGGCAGTGATTTAGCGGTATTTTACAGGGAGCACTGGCTGGGTAACCGATGTTTTCGCTGGCTTATCATTTATAGACAATAGCCTACATATCTTTTAAAAACTTGTTGAATTTAATTAATTTTGCGGTGCATTTTCTAACCGGTCTTAAATTATTTTTTTCCATGGTGTTTGATATTGAAATGATTAAAAAAGTGTATGCGGCACTGCCGGGTAAGGTGGAAGCTACCCGTAAAATGCTGGGACGCCCGCTCACACTGTCAGAAAAGATTTTATATGCTCACTTATATGCACCTACCACTGCGGCCTATGAGCGTGGAAAGTCTTATGTGGAGTTTGCGCCTGATCGCGTAGCTATGCAGGATGCCACTGCACAGATGGCCCTGTTACAGTTCATGACCTGTGGCCGTGACAAAGTAGCTGTTCCTTCTACCGTACACTGTGATCACCTCATTCAAGCCAAAACAGGCGCCGCGGAAGACCTGGCGACTGCTGTGGACACTAATAAGGAAGTATACGAGTTCCTTTCTTCTATCTCTAATAAATACGGCATCGGTTTCTGGAAACCAGGTGCTGGTATCATTCACCAGGTTGTACTGGAAAACTATGCTTTCCCAGGCGGTCTGATGATCGGTACTGACTCTCACACACCAAATGCAGGTGGTCTGGGTATGCTGGCTATCGGTGTTGGTGGTGCTGACGCGGTGGATGTAATGGCTGGTTTGCCATGGGAACTGAAAATGCCAAAACTGATCGGTGTTAAACTGACCGGTAAACTGAGCGGCTGGGCTTCTCCTAAGGACGTTATCCTGAAAGTAGCCGGTGTACTGACCGTTAAGGGTGGTACCGGTTGCATCGTTGAATATTTCGGTGAAGGTGCTGATAACCTGAGCGCTACCGGTAAAGGTACTATCTGTAACATGGGTGCGGAAATAGGTGCTACCTGTTCCGTATTTGCTTACGATAGCAAAATGTCTGCTTACCTGTCAGCAACTGAACGTGCTGATATCGCAGCCCTGGCTGACGGTGTGAAAGATCACCTGCGTCCAGATGCTGAAGTATATGCAGATCCTTCCAAATACTATGATCAGGTGATCGAGATCAACCTGAACGAACTGGAACCACATGTAAACGGTCCTTTCACTCCGGACCTGGCATGGCCTATCTCCAAATTCGCACAGGCTGTAAAAGAAAACAACTGGCCGGAAAAACTGGAAGTTGCCCTGATCGGTTCCTGCACCAACTCTTCTTATGAAGATATCTCCCGTGCTGCTTCCCTGGCTAAACAGGCGGTTGACAAGAACCTCGACGTTAAAGCTGAATATACTATCACACCGGGTTCTGAACTGGTACGTTATACCATTGAAAGAGACGGTCTGTTAAATACTTTCGACCAGATAGGTGGTGTTGTACTGGCTAACGCCTGCGGTCCTTGTATCGGTCAGTGGGCCCGTCACATCGACGATCCTAACCGTAAGAACTCTATCATCACTTCCTTCAACCGTAACTTCGCTAAGAGGAATGATGGTCTGGCTGCTACACACGCTTTCGTTGCATCTCCGGAAATCGTTACTGCCTTTGCAATTGCAGGTGATCTGACCTTCAACCCGCTGACAGACAAACTGAAAACCAAAGATGGTAAAGAAGTAATGCTGGATGAGCCGACTGGTTTCGAACTGCCTTCAAAAGGCTTCGCAGTAGATGATCCAGGTTACCAGGCTCCTGCTGCTGACGGTAGCGGTGTTCAGGTAGTTGTATCTCCAACCAGCGACCGCCTGCAACTGCTGGCGCCATTCGCTGCATGGGAAGGTACTGACATCAAAGGCCTGAAACTGCTGATCAAAGCAAAAGGTAAATGTACTACTGACCACATCTCTATGGCTGGTCCGTGGTTAAAGTACCGTGGTCACCTCGACAACATCTCCAACAACATGCTGATCGGTGCGATCAATGCATACAACGATAAATCTGACACCGTTAAAAACCAGCTGACTGGTGAATATGCAGGTGTTCCTGTTGTACAGCGTGCTTATAAAGCTGCTAACATCGGTTCTATCGTAGTAGGTGATGAAAACTATGGTGAAGGCTCCAGCCGCGAACACGCTGCAATGGAACCTCGTCACCTGGGTGTTCGCGCTATCCTGGTTAAATCTTTCGCACGTATCCACGAAACCAACCTGAAAAAGCAAGGTATGCTCGCGCTGACCTTCGCTGATAAGGAAGATTACGAAAAGATCCAGGAAGATGATACCTTCGATATCGTTGGTCTGACGGCTTTCGTTCCTGGCAAACAACTGACTGTTGTGGCTAACCACAAAGACGGTAGCAAGGACGAAATCCTGGTTAACCACACTTACAATGAACAACAGATCGAGTGGTTCAAAGCAGG
Organism: Chitinophaga sp. S165; assembly: GCF_003182155.1. GTDB lineage: Bacteria > Bacteroidota > Bacteroidia > Chitinophagales > Chitinophagaceae > Chitinophaga. The sequence continues at coordinate 43,954 of NZ_QGTG01000005.1, read as the reverse complement.
TGGTGCACTGAACGTGATCCGTGCTCAATTTGCTGCTGCAAAAGCATAATAGCCTCCGGTTATAAACGATAAAGAGATCCCGCCTGCTTCCTGTAGGCGGGATTTTTATTTTAACTTTAATCCTATGCCAATGACTTTTCTATTGCAGAATTTCTGGCAGCAACTGCTGGAACGATATACCGATAACCAGGACCTGATAGACGAAGGCTACAGGATAATTGACACCCGTTATTCAGAACAGCATCGCCATTATCACAACCTGAGGCATATCGATATCATGATAGACCTGCAGCAGGTGCATGCCCATCACATCACTGACAATGATACAGTGTCTTTTGCGATCTTCTTCCACGACATCGTCTATGATGTAAAGCAATCGGACAATGAAGAGTTGAGCGCATTGGCTGCGCGTGCATTTCTGCAACGGACCAGCTTTCCGGCAGAACGCATAGCAGAGGTGATGGCGTTTATCCGCGCTACTAAATCACATCTTAATACCAGTAACAATACTGACCTGGATTATTTCCTTGATTTCGATCTTTCTATACTTGGCACAGGCGACAGAGAATATTTTACTTATGCTGAGCAAATCAGGCGCGAATACCGTATGTATTCCGATACTCAATTTAAAATCGGCAGAAAGAAAGTATTAGCTCATTTTCTGGCGCTACCGGCCATTTATAAAACAGCTATATTCAGGGAAGAACGGGAAGCAATTGCCCGGGAAAATCTGGATACAGAGTTGAGGATGTTTGCTGATGTATAGGTAGGACACTGGTCCGGCCGAAACCATCTTCTGAAAAACAGATTATTCAGCTGGTACGGCATTAAAACAATTGCTTTTTCAACGTGAACCTTCTGGCGAAACTGATCCTGAAATTACCCGCTCCCATAGTCTGATACGTACCCGGCACGGGCGACTGACTCCTGGTAGTGAGGTCCACATAGTGAATGCCTGCAAAATACCGCGACGAGTTATACCCTATGGAGATACGGATATTATTGTTCAGTTGTAAACCTGCTTTTTTCAGATCAGCGGCGTCTACTCTATTCAACGTTGTATAATTCACACCTAAACTGCCAGTAAGAGAAAGCGTGGCGAACCAGTGTTTCTTGTAAACAAAAGTATGTGCATAACCTGCGTTTGCGGCAGCACTGATAACCCGTGTGCGGTAGAAATTTTCACCATTAAAGAACCCTGCTTTCTGAAGATATGAAGGGATCAGCCCTGAGTCACCTTTCATTCTCATACCAAAGATCCCTCCTCCGAAGAGAAAGGACCCGGCGCTTTTTTTCTGGTAGTCATTCTGCAGATAAGCGGCCCGGTAAGAGAAGCGTTTGGCGTTGACAACATACTGTACATCCAGTCCTACATTCACATTCCGGGCATCGGGCCGGATCATCTCCACATTGTCAGATCCAAAGTTGTTGATCAACCTTCTGGTGTTAGCAATATAATATCCTTTATACACCTGTCCGTAAAAGTCGACAACAAGCTTACGGGTATAAATATGTGTTTGCAGGTCCAGCACTTTTGTCTTGCCATATTCACCGCCTTCCTTATTAATGACGGGCAGGTTAAAGGCAACGTTAAAAGCTATGAAGCGATAGTTAAACCCCACTCCGATGTTGAAAGGAGTATTGGGCCTGTAGAGAACCTCTTTGGAACTTTTTGTATTTGAGATGATACTGTTATCAACAATCCCGTCATCTACGATCTTGTGGTCGACAATATCATAATAGTTGTATTTACGCGAGCCAAAGACACGGAAGGTAATGTCCCGCGTATGTTCTTCGATATAATTCGAATCATTCTCCGCCTCCAGCCAGCCGCTCACTTTTTTGAACAGCGAAGTTTTCTGCGCTGAAACAGCCAGACATAAAAAAAGGCATCCCGACAAAAGAGTGAGCCATTTCAGCATTCTCTTAACAGTTGTATGGTATTCACAATTTACTTCTTCCACAATTACTTTGGCAACTCAATTACTTCAAGTTGGCTGATATTTCCTTCTGATAATTCAAAACGTAACAATGTTTTAACCTTATGCCATCCCTGTATACCAGAGGCTCCCGGATTGATATGCAGCAATTGCAGGGCCGGATCAGGCATTACTTTCAAAATGTGGGAATGACCGCAAATAAATAGTTTGGGAGCGCTTTTCAACAGCTCATCCTTAATACCCGGAGCATATTTTCCCGGATAACCGCCTATATGTGTTATGTAAACTTTCACCTGCTCCAGTTCAAAATGCAGGTTTAGCGGATAACGCACCCTCAGATCTGCTCCATCGATATTCCCATATACAGCACGGAAGGGCTTGAAAGCCTCCAGTTTATCCGCCAGTTCTGTGTTACCGAGGTCTCCTGCGTGCCAGATCTCATCTACCTTATCAAAGTATCTGAACACGTCCGGATGGAGGTAACTATGTGTATCTGACATCAATCCTATCTTCTTCATGCTTCAAAATTGGGCCAAAAGTAAAATAACATTTAGTATTTTACTGAGAATATATTTTCGATTTATGCAGACCGATATCACCGGCAGGTTACTGATCTGCTGTCCGGACCGGCCCGGTATAGTTGCCGGCGTATCCCAGTTCCTTTATACCTGCGGCGCCAATATCCTTGATGCGAGCCAGCATAGTACTGATCCTAAAGAAGGGGTCTTTTTCATGCGTATGGAATTCCACCTGGAAAACAGCAATATTACAAGTGAACAACTGGAAAAACAGTTCCAGGAGAAAGTAGGCGGGCCATTAAAGATGGACTGGCATATTGATTACACTACCCATCGTAAGAGGATGGCCATCATGGTATCCAAATATGACCATTGCCTTATGGAATTGCTCTGGCGCTGGCGCAGCGGCGAATTACCTGTGGATATCCCCCTCGTCGTCTCTAACCATGAAGACCTGAGGGAACTGACGGAAGATTTTGGCATTCCCTTCCACTATCTGCCTGTTACTGCGGCTACCAAAGCAGAGAAAGAACAGGAAGCGATCAGGTTGATCCAGGAGGCGAAAGCTGACTTCACCGTCCTCGCCCGTTATATGCAGATACTATCACCCACATTTGTAAGCATATTTCCGGGGAAGATCATCAATATTCATCATTCGTTCTTACCAGCGTTTGCAGGCGCCAATCCTTATAAGAACGCATACACACGCGGTGTAAAACTGATAGGCGCTACAGCACATTATGTTACTAACGATCTGGATGAAGGTCCCATCATTGACCAGGATGTAGCGCGCGTTAGTCACAGGCATGATGTAAGTGACCTTGTTGCGCTGGGACGTGATATAGAAAGACAAGTACTCACAAGAGCAGTAGTGGCACACGTTGAAGACAGGATCATCATTCACGGTAACAAAACAATTGTATTCTAAATATCTAAAACCTCCTTAGTGATAATGTAGGTTGCCCGCCATCTCAAACAAGAGTGAAGCCCCCAGTTTAGCGGTATGGTTATCAATATCCAGTGATGGGTTCAATTCTGCAATATCAATGCCTGCCAGTTTACCGCTTTGCAGGATGTTACGGTATGTTTCCAGGAACAAACCATCGGGGCGGATACCATTGTATGCAACGGCACTCACACCTGGGGCAAAAGCGGCCGAAAAAACGTCTAGATCTATCGTGAGATAGATATGGTCCACATCTCTCAAAAACTGGCTTACAGCAGCCTGTAAAAGCACTTTATCCTGAAGATGGAAAGCGTCCGCATCCACATACTGTACATCGAGGTCGCCGGCTATGCGGAATAACTGCTGTGTATTGCTATTTGACTGGATGCCCAGTGCCAGGTAATGAAAGGGAGTGCCTTCCAGTTTGCAATCCTGTGCCAGCTGCCAGAAACCTGTCCCGGAGGTGCTTCCCTCCTGCCCGGCTATGCGCAGATCAAAATGTGCATCTATATTCAGCAATCCCAGTTTTTCATTGCGCTTACGCTGCTGCAGATGCTGATAGATCCCTTTTGCATGTCCGTAAGTGATCTCATGCCCGCCGCCCAGTAATACCGGCAGATAACCAGCCTTACGTATAGCCAGCACAGTATCTGCCAATGCCTGCTGTGCATCTTCCAGTAAATTGTCTTTACAGAAGATATCGCCGGCATCCGCAAGAATGAGCTCACTTTCAAAATGCACGGGGAAATTGCTGCACGCACGCCTTAATGCTGCAGGCCCTTCTACTGCGCCCGTACGGCCCTGATTGCGGCGAACACCCTCATCACATGCGAACCCCAGGAATACGATACCTTGCTGGTGAGGCTTTAATGCCGGTAATCCGCCTGTCAGCAGGTTTACCGGAGTAACTCGCTGGTGCCAACGTAGTAATTCTTCATCCGTTCCATCTATCCTTCCCGTCCAGGCCACTGGCGGCCTGTAAAAATCTGGCTTCTTCATAACCGCAAAGTTAGTATTGTTACTTAAAATTCGCTCGTATTAAAAATTTGTCCCTATATTGCGGCCAGCATATATCAACCTTAGAGCGACTGTAGTATAAAGACCTGTAGATCTGTAGCATAGACCTATTATACAATTCACCATATCAACATCCAACCTATGTAACCATTACAAACAACATATCAGTTCCTTTATTTTCTCACCCTCAAAACAACTATCCAAATGAAAAAGAATGGAAGACGTCCTTCTTTCAAATTGGCGGCATTACTGTTATGCCTGTTAGGTCTCGGATCACAGAGCCAGGCCCAGACACCGGTTGCCAAAAATGGCCAGCTAAAGGTGATCGGCACCAAACTATGCAACCAGTATGGCAACCCTATTCAGCTCAGAGGCATGAGCACACATGGTATCCAGTGGTACGGCTGGGGAAGCTGTCTGACAGCCGCTTCTCTCGATGCACTTGCATATGACTGGGGTGCAGACGTACTGCGTATTTCATTGTATGTACAGGAAGGCGGTTACGAAACCGATCCTGCTGGTTTTACCGCACAGGTGAACCGTCTTATTGAAGAAGCTACCGCACGCGGCATGTATGCACTCGTTGACTGGCATCAGCTGACACCTGGCGATCCGAATGCCAATCTTGCGCGGGCTAAGACCTTCTTCTCTGCTATCGCCAACACACACAAGAATAAGAACAACATCATCTACGACATCTGTAACGAACCTAACTCAGGTGCTACCTGGGCAAAGATCAAAACTTATGCAGACCAGATGATCCCGTTCATCCGTGCTATTGATAATGATGCGGTGATCCTGATAGGTACGCACGGATGGTCTACTATGGGCCTTTCCGGCGATGGTTCCCTGCAGGACATCTTCAACAATCCGCTGCAGTTCCCTAACATCATGTACACCTTCCACTTCTATGCGAAGGCCCACCGTACACCATATCTGAACCAGCTGAACACAGCGTCCGACAGAATTCCTGTATTCGTAACAGAGTTCGGTACGCAGGAAGCCAGTGGCGATGGTGCGAACGACTTCGCTATGGCACAGCAATTCATTGATCTGATGCGCACCAAGAAGATCAGCTGGACCAACTGGAACTACTCCGACGACTTCCGTTCAGGCGCTGTATGGCAATCAGGTACATGTTCCAATGGACCATGGACACTGGCCCGCTTAAAGCCCGCCGGTACATGGATCCGTGAGCGTATGTTAGTTCCTGCGGATGATTTTCCTGGCGGTGGTACCGGTCCTGTTTGCGAACCAGTGTCGGCCAGCACACATGATGGCAACGTACCAGCTAACGTACAGGATAATGACTACAATACCCGCTGGTCTGCCGAAGGTGATGGTCAGTGGATCCAATTCTGCCTGAACACTGCTACTACAGTTTCCCGTGTTGATATCGCTTTCTACAGCGGTACAGTAAGAAGAACATTCTTCGATATCCAGACAAGCACCGATGGTAGCAGCTGGAGCAATGCCGCTACTGGTTTGCAAAGCAGCGGTACATCCAATGCACTGGAGTCTTTCACTTTCGCTGCACGCAGCGCGAAATATGTAAGGATCGTAGGTCATGGTAACAGCGCCAGCGCCTGGAACAGTCTGACCGAAGTAAGGATCGTTTCATCCTCTTCTTCTCTGCAAACTACCCTGGCGCCTCTACAGGACGCTTACGTAAGGAATGGTGATTTTGCATCTACTACTTATGGTACTACTGATCCTGCTGTGTTGTCATCTAAGCTGAATGCTACAACTACTCCGGGTTACGATCGTCAGTCTTTCCTGCGTTTCGATGTGAGCAGCGTGAGCAACATCTCTTCTGCTGTATTGAAAGTATTCGGTAAGATCGAAGATAACCGCGTATTCAACATCCCTGTGGGTGTTTACGCCGTAGCTAATAACACCTGGTCAGAGTCAACACTGACATGGAATAACAAACCTGCTGCAGGTACTGCTGCATTGCAGACCGCCACAGTAACTGATTCTACCGGCAGGTACTACACCTGGGATATCACCAGTTATGTGCAGACTGAAAAAGCGGCCGGCCGTAACAGCATTTCACTCGCCCTGGTGAGTGGTACTATTGCAGATCCGCGCATTGTATGGAGATCAAAAGAAGCAGGTCTGACGGCACCATTGCTCGAGATCACTTCTACTACTACCGCATCGAAACTGGCAGCAGCAGCAGCTCCTTTGCAAGAGCCTATCAAACTGACCACTTCCCTGACAAGTTACCCTAATCCGTTTGGCGATAACAGCACAGTAAGTTTCTTCCTGGAGAAACCATCCATCGTTACACTGGCTGTATTTGACGTCAACGGTAAACAGGTGGCTGTACTGAAACAGGGCCGTCTCGACGCCGGACAATATAACAGCAGCCTCGCTGGCAGCCATCTGCCTAAAGGTGTGTATACGCTGAAACTGACCTATGGTGAGAAAGCAATTACACGTAAGGTTGTGAAACAATAATATTCACCAGCTTTTGCCAAACCAACGGGACCGTCTCATTAAAAAATGAGACGGTTTTTTATTGAAATCAGTTGCAGATGATCTTAAATCCTATATGTCAAAGAACTCCTCCCAACAACACTTTCCGGATTAATGCCTATTACATTCATTACACCGTCATGCGCTTTCACAATACAATGTTCGGAAAGATTTCAAAGCGATTTTCAACAATGTATACAGGACGCAAAAACATGTATACAGGACGCAAAATCGCGTATACAGGGCGCAAAAATGAGGTGCCCGAAATTTGAAATTATGACCTTGTAAGGCCCTGTTCAATAACCGGCTTTAGTTCCACGCTTTCGGGGTTCAATCCCCATTATACAAGGTTTATACAAGCTTTATCTTACGTTCATCTTACGTCTTTGAACGTAAGATGAACGTAAGATAAAGCTTGTATAAACCTTGTATAATACAGATTTGATCAGGAAAATATCAGCCATGCAGTATTGCCGGAACCAATCAGGGAAAGACAACCTTATCCGGACTAAGAAGCAGAGGAGTCAACCTAAAACAGGATTTAACCAGCTTATGATATCAACATGTAAACTGCAATTATGTTATTTGACCCGCTCGCCTTCTTTCCAAACCCTGGTGGGCTTCATTTTCCCCTGATAGTATAGGATATCGCGGTAATCGGCACAGGGATAGGCCTGCATATCCGCAACGAAGCCGGGAGCAAGTTGCCCGATATTGTTTAGTTGCAATGCTTTTGCAGCGCGGGAAGTAAGTGCAGCAAATACTTCAGCGGTCGATAATTTTTCTGCAGCACTTAATACGGCTGCTTGTAAGAGTAAGTCGCCCATTGGCGCGGAGCCCGGGTTCCAGTCGCTTGCGATAGCCAAAGCAGCACCTGCGTCGAGCAAACGTCTTGCCGGTGCATAGTGCATACCAAGCCCTAAGGAAGCACCCGGTAAAACGACAGCGACAATATCTGCGGCTGCCAGTAATGCAATAGCAGCATCGTCACTGGCTTCCAGATGATCTGCAGAAAGCGCACCCGCTGCTACTGCAACGGCAACACCACCTGTAGAGAACTGATCGGCATGTACAGTAGCCGTAAAACCCATATCAGCAGCTTGTTGCAGGAAATGTTTGGCAGGACCGGCTGTGAATGCAGTTTCTTCTATGAAGATATCAACACGCTGCGCCAGTTGCTCAGACTGAACAGCAGGCAGTAATGTATCGATGATCCAGTTAAGATATGTTTCTTCTGATCCTTCAAAGTCCTTCGGCTTCATATGTGCAGCAAGACAAGTGGGGATTAGTGTAGCCTTTGTATGGCTGGCTGCATCCTGGATGGCACGTAACATATTCAGTTCGCCTTCCAGGTTCAAACCATAACCACTTTTTACTTCGATGGTCGTAACGCCTTCATGTAAATGCCTGTTAGCACGGGCTGCAGTATTGTTCATTAACGTCTCCTGATCTGCACTTCGTGTCTTCGTGACAGAATCCCATATACCACCGCCTGCACGGGCTATTTCAAGGTAAGTTTTACCCGCAATGCGCATGGCATAATCACGGTTACGGGAACCATCAAAACAAATATGCGTATGACAGTCAATAAAACCGGGCAACAATACAGCAGGTGTTGTAATATGCGTAACATCACAATCGGGATACTCATGTTGCAATGCCTTGAAATCGCCCACTGCCAGTATCTTACCACCGTCTGTTACAATACCGCCATGTTCGATAATGATCAGTTGATCATCATGCAATGCACCTTTCAGGGAAAGGTTCGTAAGCGGTAATATCTGTGAAAAAGGACCTGTTAGTTCCATATATCAGATATTGAATTTTCTGGCTGTTTCCTTTGCTTCTTCATAACCTGCATCTGCATGGCGGAAGATGCCCAGGGCCGGGTCATTGAACAATACTCTTTGCAAACATGCAGCAGCACGGTCAGTACCATCGGCCAGCACTACCATTCCTGCATGCTGTGAATATCCCATACCTACGCCGCCACCATGATGGAAAGACACCCAGGTAGCGCCACCGCCGGTATTGGCCATGAGGTTCAGTAAGGTCCAGTCTGACACTGCATCCGAACCGTCTTTCATCGCTTCTGTTTCCCTGTTAGGAGATGCTACGGAACCACAATCCAGGTGATCACGTCCGATAACGATAGGCGCTTTCACTTTGCCTGTTCTTACCAGCTCGTTGAAGATCATGCCGGCCTTTTCACGTTCTCCAAGTCCCAGCCAGCAGATACGTGCCGGTAAGCCCTGGAATGCAACTTGTTCCTGTGCTTTCTTCAGCCAGTTGATCAGCGCTGTGTTCTCCGGAAATGCTTCCATCAATGCCTGGTCTGTGGTGTAAATATCTTCGGGATCGCCGGACAAAGCCACCCATCTGAAAGGGCCTTTCCCTTCGCAGAATAACGGACGAATATATGCAGGCGTAAAGCCCGGGAAGTTAAAAGCATTTTGTGCGCCTCCTTCACGTGCAAACTCACGCAGGTTATTACCATAATCAAAAGTAACAGCGCCCTTCTCCTGCAATGCCAGCATATATTCTACATGACGGGCCATGCTTTTCAGCGAGCGTTGTTTATATGCAGCAGGATCTTTCTTACGCAGATCTGCCGCTTCCTGTAAGGACATACCATCAGGCACGTATCCGTTGATAGGATCGTGTGCAGACGTCTGATCTGTCAGTATATCGGGGATGATGTTATCCTTTAGTAAATGTTCCAGCATATCGCCAGCGTCACTTACCAAACCGATGGAAAGCGCTTCGCCTTTGGCTTTGGCATCCATCGCCCATGCAATAGCTTCTTCATAAGAATGCGTAATGCGGTCTATATAACGTGTAGCCAGTCTCTTCTGAATACGTGATTCATCCACATCTGCACCCAGGAATACTGCACCGGCCATTGTAGCGGCCAATGGCTGCGCACCGCCCATGCCTCCTATACCTGCAGTAACCAGCAGCTTACCTTTCAGATCGCCATTGAAGTGCTGACGGCCACAGGCCACAAAGGTTTCGTATGTACCCTGCAGGATCCCCTGTGTACCGATGTAGATCCAGCTACCGGCTGTCATCTGACCATACATCATTAACCCTTTTGCTCTGAGTTCATTAAAGTGTTCCCAGGTAGCCCATTTAGGTACGAGGTTACTGTTGGCCAGCATTACACGGGGCGCTTGCGCATGCGTACGCACAACACCTACAGGCTTGCCTGACTGCACCAGCAAAGAGTGGTCTTCATCCAGTTCAAGCAGTATCTCAATGATCTTTTGTAATGCTTCTTTATTGCGTGCCGCCTGACCAATACCACCGTATACGACCAGTTCATCAGGGTTTTCAGCCACTTCACTATCCAGGTTATTCAACAGCATGCGTAGGGGCGCTTCCGTTTGCCAGGAACGTGCGTGCAGCTGGTTACCACGGGGAGCTTTATAGTGCGGGTGTGCCGCGTATGTTTTAATAAATTCCGAACTGGTCATGATAAATACCGTTTAGCGTTAGTTGATTGTCAAGCGCGGCGTTATTGGCTACTTTGACTAAAGATTGATTGGTGATCAGCTTATGCAGCAATTGTATATCGTTGGCAAAGATCCTGTCTTTCGCTGCGAAGGAAACAGTCTCACGAACGTGCGCGTGCACAGCTTCCAGGATAGGACCAGACTTCAATGGCCGTCTGAAATCCACGGCCTGTGCAGCGTACAGCAGTTCTATGGCAAGTATATATTCGAGGTTATCAATCACCTGGTGAAGTTTACGCCCGCTGATGGAGCCCATGGAAACATGGTCCTCCTGACCAAGCGATGTGGGTACGCTATCTGCACTGGCGGGGAAACAGAGGGTCTTATTCTCCGTTACAAGTGCAGCAGTAGTATACTGTGGTATCATGAAACCGGAGTTCAGACCGGCGTCTTCTATCAACAATTTAGGCAATCCGTAACGGCCTTCTATCATCATATAACAACGGCGGTCGGAGATGTTGCCCAGTTCCGCAGCCGCTACAGTCGCGTAATCCAGCGGAAGCGCCAGTGGCTGTCCGTGGAAGTTGCCACCACTGATGGTATCTTCTGCACTGAAGATGATCGGGTTATCAGTAACAGCGTTCAACTCTATCGTAGTCAGATCACAGAGATGTAACCATGCGGTGCGCGATGCGCCATGTACCTGTGGCATACAACGCAGGGAATAAGGGTCCTGTACACGGCCACAGTCCACATGTGCAGCCATGATACCGGAGTTCTCCAGCATTGTTTTCAAACGATGCGCTACCAGCTGATTGCCTGCAAAAGGCCTGATAGCATGCAGACGGGGATCAAATGGACGGGAGGTGCCCATAAGCCCTTCAAGCGATAAAGCCCCGATAATGTCGGCTGCTTCCAATGCGTTATGCATACGTTGTAAGGCTGTTACGGCGAAAGACAGAATAAACTGCGTACCGTTAATGAGTGCCAGTCCTTCTTTAGGGCCTAACACCACCGGACCCAGTCCTTCGGCCTGTAAAACAGCAGCAGCAGGCAGCCGCTGGCCTTTATAAAATACTTCACCAAGACCTATTAAAGGCAGGAAGAGATGTGATAAAGGAGCAAGATCACCTGATGCACCTACGGAGCCCTTTTCAGGCACGACTGGTGTAACGTTATGTTCTATATGCCAGATGATGCGTTCAAGTGTAGACAGTGCTGCACCTGAATAACCCTGCGCCAGTGCATGTACTTTGGTGACCAGCATTACACGGGCTACCAGTTCAGGGATAGGGTTACCAACACCTACGCTATGGCTCTGAAGGATATTGTATTGCAGGGCACGGGTATCTTCTTCGGATATCTTGGTATCACAAAGTGGTCCGAAGCCTGTATTGATACCATATACAGTACTGTGTGCCGCTACGATGGCCTGTACATGTGCAGCACTGGTTTTTATGCGTTCAGTTACTTCGGGTACGAGAACGCCGGGAAGGCGGCCGGCAGCTATGTCCAGCGCCTTCCCTACGGTAAGCTGATCAATTCCGTACTTGAATTGGTGTATCATTGTTGATTGGATTGAATCGATTAGTTCTTCATAGACGCCAGGATCCGCGCAGATAGAGGCGTTTCCTGCACTGCGCTTTCCACCTGCGAAACTGCTTCCAGCAGCAATCTGCTTTGCTTATGTTCTTCGGTCAGTTCCTGCATAGCCGCTGTAATAGCCGTCCATACAGGCTGCACCTGCTGCAGCAGCTCCTCTCCTTTCTTACTGAGCATGACCAGTTGCCGGCGGCCATCATCCGGGCAGGGAGCAGTTATCACCAGACCTTTCTTTTTAAGACCTGTAATAAGCTGGCTGACAGCGGAATGGGAAACCTCCAGTTGTTCTGCAATATCTATTAAGGGAATGTTCTGTTGACGTGACAATATATAGAAAACGGGAAACCAGCTGGCGTCAAAGGCAATACCAGACTGCTCGTATACCTTGTTGACCTCCATCAGGAAGTATTCGCTTAACCGTCTTAAACGGCTGCCGAAGACCAGGTATCCTAAAGAAGCATAAAAACTCATACCGAAAATTATATAAGCACTTATATATTTTGATACAATAATAAGGAATTTCTCAATTCCTTATTAATTTCTTCAGGGGAGTCGGCTTTCCGGCTGATTAAAGATCTTTCCTGGCGGGCCAGTCGGGTTTTATTAAGCAGCGGCGCTTACATCCTTACAGTATTATTTCTTCCTGACGTCGAACCATACTGGTGAGGTATCGGTGACTTCACCATTGTAGTTGATGCATAGTTCCTCACCTTTCTTGATTTCCCGGCGGGTAATGATGCTCATGGTTTCTGCATCGAAGTCCATTTCATACTCGCAGTTAGGCTCATAGGAATGGTTGTAGATGGAACAAAAGCCCAGTGCAATACAGGAACGGGTTTCGCGTGCGCCCCACAGGAAGATGTAATTGTGCAGCTTAGTTTTATCGACAATCTCGGTATCGTCATAAGACAGAACAAGTACAGGAGAGGTTTCTATACGGGTACCGGAAGGTATTCTTTCTTTGGTAAATACACCGCGGCCCTTGCCTTTTGTCTTATCGACGAATAAATATGGCTTGATCATAATGTTATGTAAACGAAGCGTAAAATAAAGGTAAAGCAGGAAGTTATCAAAATCATGTGTAAAATTTTTAGGTTTGCGGAAATCTCTTTTTAAAGATATGATAGATTACAACCCAAAAGTCTGGTTTACGTTCATCTTCCGATTTCATAAAGCCGATACGGTCAGGAAGCTGTTCCCTATGTTTATAGCCCTGTCTGCCTACTGTGCATTAATTGCCTTTCTTGAACTTGAGATCTTGAAGCTGTCACCTAACAGCGATCTGAAACAGATCACCCTAATTCATTCATTACTAGGGTTTGTGATATCCTTATTGCTGGTATTCCGTACCAATACTGCGTACGACCGCTGGTGGGAAGGCCGCAGGCAATGGGGCTCCCTGGTGAACAACTGCCGCAACCTTGCTCTTAAACTGGAAGCTATGCTACCCGTTTCCAATACGGCTTCCCGTGAGTTCTTCCGGATCATGATACCTAATTATGCCTTCGCCATGAAGAACCATCTGCGCAATACTTATAAAGCAGACGAGTTACTACCTGTGGCAGGTGTTCAGTTAGATCCCGATAAACATGTTCCAAACCAGATAGCAAAACTGATACTGGCACATGTACACGAATTATACCGCCAGGGCCAGTTTACCGGCGAACAGTTGCTGACTATTAACCTGGAACTGCAATCATTTACAGATATTGTCGGCGCCTGTGAACGCATCAGGAATACACCGATCCCTTTCTCCTACAGTGTTTTCATTAAGAAATTTATCTTCTTCTTTGTAATGACGCTGCCACTGGGTTATGTGTTCACCCTTCATTACCTCGTTATACCTGTAGTGGTATTCATTTTTTATGTGCTTGCCAGCCTTGAACTGATTGCTGAAGAAATAGAAGACCCCTTCGGATTAGATGCGAATGACCTGCCTACGGACACGATTTCTGCCAATATCCGCAAACATGTGTCAGAGATATTGTAACGCGGGACACCAACTTTGTTTATTTTCGCCTCACTGACAGCATTTAGGAATATGGAAAATGAAGCTTTACAGGAAAAATTTGAGACGCTGGTCGCTGAGCAGAACTTACCGGAACTGAAAGTGTATCTGGATGATCAGCTTATCACGGATATCGCCGAACTCATTCATGAGATACCCGACCATGCTGATGTGATCATGAACCACCTGTCTATAGGCCGTGCTGCAGCGGCCTTCAGGATCCTGGAGTTTCATGTACAGGAAGACGTGATCAGGGACCTCCCTGCCGCCAGGGTAGCGGAACTGCTCAATGAACTGCCGGCGGATGACCGTACCGCCTTCCTGGGTGAATTACATAGTGATGTGCTGAAGGAGCTGATCAAACTGCTGGACCCCGAAGAACGCAAGATCACTCTCAGTCTGCTGGGATATCCCGAAACAAGCGTAGGGCGTATCATGACGCCTGAATATATTGCTGTAAGGGAAGAGTGGACTGTAAAGCAGGTGTTACGTTACATACGGGAATATGGTAAGGACAGTGAGACTATTGATGTGATCTACGTTGTAGACGAAAAGGGCAAACTGATAGATGACTTCCGTATCAGGGAATTCCTGCTGGTATCGCCGGAAACGGTGGTCCATACCCTGATGGATGACCGCTTTGTGGCTTTACATGTGAATGACGACCAGGAAGAGGCTATACAGATATTCCGAATGGAAAACCGTGTGGCGCTGCCTGTTGTGGACGATGCCGGCATACTGTTGGGTATCATCACGATCGATGACATCCTCTGGATTGCCAACGAAGAACATACAGAAGACATACAAAGGATCGGTGGTACCGAGGCCCTGGATGAGCCATACCTCGATATTCCATTAATGAAACTGGTGAAGAAAAGGATAGGATGGCTGGTGATATTGTTCCTGGGAGAAATGCTCACGGCTACTGCCATGGCGTTTTTTGAAGGAGAGATCGCCAAAGCTGTCGTACTGGCGCTCTTCGTACCATTGATCATATCCAGCGGTGGTAATAGTGGTTCACAGGCCTCTACGCTTATTATACAGGCGATGGCCCTCGGTGAGATCGCGATTACAGACTGGTGGCGGGTAATGCGGAGAGAGATATTATCGGGTGTACTGCTTGGCGGAGCGCTGGGCTTCATAGGCTTTATCCGTATCATACTCTGGAATTCATTCTTCCATACTTATGGCGATCATGCTATATTGATCGGATCTACCGTGGGGATATCACTTGTGGGCGTCGTGCTCTGGGGAACACTTTCCGGTTCTATGTTACCGCTTATACTGAAAAAATTAGGTGCAGATCCTGCTACGTCATCAGCTCCTTTTGTGGCAACCCTGGTGGATGTAACAGGTCTGTTGATCTATTTTTCTGTGGCCTATACTTTAATGAAAGGTATTTTACTGTGAGGAATCAGGGAGTCCTGGTTCCTCACTCATAATTCATTTTCCTGCATCTGACACTGTCTTTGTACTTCCTCACAACAAACAGGTTGCTATAATCTTTCTCTCCTATAGAATCAATTTTTGGCTTTGCCTTTAACGAGTGCATGATAGGGATCAATGTATTGCTATGCCCTATTACCAGCAGTTTCTTGCCCCAGTCATTATGACGGGTGATCTCATACAACAGATCCTCACCTGTAGAATCGGGAACATATGATGCGGTATCAATGGCCAGATACTGACATATTGAATCTGCCGTCTGCATACTACGCTGATAATGGGTAAAATAGACCTTCTGGATCCCTGAGTCCTGTAATAACCTATAGAGTGCCCCTGCCCTGTGCTGACCAGCATCTGTGAGTGCGGAATCTTCTCCTTCGCCTTGTTCGGCATGACGTACAAGATAAAAAGTGCCCGTAAGAAAGGTGCTATCTTCTGCAACCGGGATAGGTTGCCTTTCAGGTGGAGGTGGCTCACATGCCAGGCAGCATAGTAATATTATTACAATGTATCTCATAGGGCCTCATGTTAAGTTAAGGGGTACAAATTACGATTTTTATTAGCAGGCATGCAATTTGATAATAGGAATAGCCTGCCAACACATAAGTATTGCTACTTATCAGGGCTAAGAGAATGATCCTCATTTTGTTATTGTGGACCATTATTCGCTTTCTTTTATACTTTTTTCACATTTTTTGTACATATTGCACGTCTTTATCCATGTAAAACTGAAAAACATCTATGTGCGGAATAGTTGCTTACATAGGCCAACGAGAAGCCTACCCCATTGTATTAAAAGGATTAAAAAGATTAGAATACCGCGGTTATGACAGTGCCGGCGTGGCTTTGCTTAACGGCAGCGGACTAAAAGTCTTCAAGAAAAAAGGGAAAGTTGCAGAACTGGAAGACCATCTTACTGGTAAAGATGTTCGCAGCCACGTGGCCATCGGCCATACGAGATGGGCCACTCATGGTGAGCCCAGCGACCGTAACTCCCATCCGCATGCTTCCGGCAACGGTAAACTGGCTATGATCCACAACGGGATCATAGAGAATTATTCACAGCTTAAACAGGAGCTGTTGAAAAAAGGCCATGTTTTTAAAAGTGATACCGACACAGAAGTACTCATCCACTTCATAGAAGAAATACAACAAAGCAATCAGTGCGGACTGGAAGAGGCCCTGCGTATCGCTCTCAAAAGGGTGGTGGGCGCCTATGTGATCGTACTGGTTGATGAAGATAATCCTGACACGCTCATTGCTGCCCGCAAAGGCAGTCCCTTGGTGATCGGGGTAGGCAAGGGAGAACACTTCCTGGCCTCAGACGCCTCTCCTATTGTAGAATATACCAAAGAGGTGGTGTTCGTAAATGATTATGAAATAGCCATTATCAAAGCGGACGAACTGATCCTGAAGAATATCTCCAATGAACGTCAAACCCCTTACATACAGAAGCTGGACATCGAACTGGCTGCGATAGAGAAAGGCGGATATGACCACTTCATGCTGAAAGAGATCTTCGAACAGCCGCAAACCATCTTTGACAGTCTGCGCGGCCGTCTGGATGCGAAGAAAGGCACTCTGACCCTGGGTGGCATCCGTGAGCATGCTGCGCTACTCGCCCAGGCCAAACGTATTATCATTGTAGCCTGTGGTACCTCCTGGCATGCCGGGCTGATAGCTGAATATGTGATAGAGGAGTTATGCCGGATTCCTGTAGAGGTCGAGTACGCTTCTGAATTCAGGTACCGTAACCCCGTAGTAGGCGAAGGCGATGTGATCATCGCCGTATCACAATCCGGCGAAACCGCGGATACGCTGGTAGCTATGGAAGCAGCCAAAGAGAAAGGCGCGATCATCTTAGGTGTTTGTAACGTGGTAGGATCTTCTATCGCACGTCTTTCTCATGCAGGTGCATATACACATGCCGGTCCGGAGATAGGCGTAGCCAGCACCAAAGCATTCACAGCACAACTAGCTGTGCTCTGCCTGATAGGCTTGAGAGTAGCGCAGGAAAAAGGCAGCATCACCCAACAGCGTTTCCAACACCTGCTGGATGAACTGGATACCATTTCCGAGAAAGTAGCCGTTACGCTGAAACTGAATGATCAGATCAAAACAATAGCAGATAAATATAAAGATGCACGCGACTTCCTCTACCTGGGCCGTGGCTATAACTTCCCCGTGGCACTTGAAGGCGCGCTGAAACTGAAAGAGATTTCCTACATACATGCAGAAGGCTATCCGGCGGCAGAAATGAAACATGGTCCTATCGCCCTGGTCGACGAAAATCTGCCGGTTGTTTTTGTGGCTACGCACGACAGCTATTACGAGAAAGTAGTATCCAACATACAGGAAATAAAAGCACGTAAAGGGAAAGTAATTGCCGTAGTAACAGAAGGCGACCAGACCATTCCGGCAATGGCAGACGATGTCATTGAAGTACCGGCAGCAGATGAACTGGTGGCGCCAATACTATCCGTTATTCCAATGCAGTTGCTCGCCTATCATATTGGCGTACTGAAAGGATTTGATGTGGATAAACCGAGGAACCTCGCTAAATCAGTTACGGTAGAATAATTATAACCTCAATTCTTTTTCGATGAATGTGATACAGAAGAAGCCACTCGTTGAGTTGGGCTACAATTTTGTAGCGGCGCCTTATTTGCCTGAAGGGCAGGATGAGTACTACCTGCGGAACAAACAACTTGGTAAGCAACAACGCAATTACCGTAAGCTGAGTGCACTTGAAATTGAGACATTAGTGCGTAACGACAATACCTCCGACGACTGGAACAATATCTTCGTGGCTAATGAATTCAGTCCGCAACTGGTAAAACATTGTCACTTCTTTGGTGTCGTGCGTATTGGTAAACTGGAACCATACTACCTGGAATTTCATAACCTGAGATTACCTGTTGGACTATATAACAGTACAATATCATCCTGTGATTTCGGCGACAATGCTGCGATCCACAACGTGAACTTCCTCTCTCATTATATCATCGGTAATGAAGTGATCATCTCTAATGTCAATGAGATGGCTACTACCGATCATGCGAAATTCGGTAACGGTATTGTGAAAGAGGGCGAAGCGGAACATCTGCGCATCTGGCTGGAGCTATGTAATGAGAATGGCGGCAGAAGCGTCATGCCGTTTGACGGAATGTTACCCGGCGATGCCTGGTTATGGACCCGCAATCGCGATGACAAAGCGTTACAGGAACAATTCAAACGATTCACCGAAAACCAATTTGATAAGAAACGTGGTTACTATGGAATGGTAGGCGATCGTTGTGTGATCAAAAACTGTAAGATCATCAAGGATGCTACTATCGGCACAGATGCTTATCTGAAAGGCGCCAACAAGATCAAAAATGTTACTATCAACAGTTCTTCCGAGGCAACCAGCCAGATAGGTGAAGGCTGCGAACTGGTGAACGGCATTGTTGGTTACGGTTGTCGTGTGTTCTATGGTGTGAAGGCAGTGCGTTTTGTGATGGCCTCTCATTCGCAGTTGAAATATGGTGCAAGGCTGATCAACTCATACCTGGGCAATAATGCAACCATCTCTTGTTGTGAAGTATTGAACTCACTGATATTTCCCGCGCATGAACAACACCATAACAACTCTTTCCTTTGTGCAGCACTGATCATGGGACAGAGCAATATGGCGGCAGGTGCTACCATCGGTTCTAATCACAATTCCCGTGGAGCAGATGGTGAAATAATAGCCGGCCGGGGCTTCTGGCCGGGGCTGTGTGTAAGCCTGAAGCATAACTCCCGCTTTGCCAGCTTCACACTGATAGCCAAAGGTACTTACATGTACGAGATGGACGTACCTTTCCCATTCAGCCTCGTGTTGAATGATGAACAGAGCAACAGTATGAAGATCATGACGGGTTACTGGTTCCTGCATAATATGTATGCACTGGCGCGTAACTCGTGGAAATATGTTGATCGTGATAAGCGTACTGACAAGACACAGCTGATAGAATACGACTACCTGGCCCCGGATAGTGTGGAAGAGATGATCCATGCTATGACACTCATGGAAATTGCAACCGGTAAAGCATGGTATGCAAAACATGGATCTGCGGCGGATGAATTATCTGTACATGATCTGGAAGAAAAAGGGAAAGAACTGCTGATACATGATCCGGAGATAGTAGCAGGACTACAGATATTCGCAACAGATGTAGAGAACAGCTCACGTAAAGTACAGCTATTGAAAGTACACAGATCATATCCGCTGTTCCGTGAACTGATCAACCTATACGCAGTACGTAATATATTTAACTACATTGAAGAGCAACCCGGACGCTATTTCTCTTCACTGCGTGCTGTTGTGGAAACCGCAGAACGCGGCCCATGGCATAATGTAGGCGGTCAGCTGATGAAAGAGGAAACACTGGCAGACCTCAAAGACAGGATCCGCACGGGCGCTATCAGCAACTGGGCAGATCTGCATGAAAGCTACAAGACCATAGGAGAGCAATATGCTTTAGATAAACTGCAACATGCCATAGCTTCGCTGTTGCATGTAGAAGAAAAAACAGCACGTGATTTTACACCGGCCTTCCTGAAGGAATGCCTGCTGCAATCCCTGCATATACAAACGTTCCTGACAGAAGGCATCTATCATTCCAGGCAGAAGGACTATCAAAATCCTTTCCGCCGGATGACTTATGAAAATGAAGCCGAGATGGATGCTGTAATAGGAAAACTGGATGATAACAGTTTTATCCAACAAACGCTTGCAGAGCTGAAGGCTTATAAGAAGAAAGTAAGTGTGCTGATTGAGGAATGGGGCTTGAGCAGTACGCCGGTAGTTGAGAAGTGATCATCATTAATCAGTGATCAGTATTTCACTGAATTCTTTGTTGGTGATGAATTTTTTATCGGTCAACGTATTCAGGAACATATATAGCTGTCGCTGTTCCTTTTCGGTCAGGGGAATACCGTTCTTCACAAGAGGATCAATGGTATTCCCTTTTTCCTGTCCATGATCGTACATAGCGAATACCTGGAAAATATCGAAGAAGCGGCCGTCATGCATATATGGTGCGCTGACCAGCACATTCCGGAGAGAAGGCACTTTAAATTTCTTATAATCAGCTGTGTTGTTAGTGATCCGCATCCTGCCCACATCGTTCAGGGAAGGCAGATAAGGCAGACCGTTATTCCGGATACTGTAATCCGTAAAGAAAGGCGGTTTATGGCAGCTGGCACATTTCTGGGTGAAGGTTCTATATCCTCCCTGCTCTTCCGCCGTAAAAGTTACACCAGGTTCTCTGCGCATCACACTGTCGTATTTAGACTCGAAAGAGATCATCGTTACGATAAATTGTGACAGCGCTTTGAACATTCGCTGGCTGGTCACCTCCTCTGTACCATATGCCTCCTTAAAAAGCTTGCGATAGGTCTTATTTCCCTGCAAACGCGTAATTAGCACTCCAAGCTCCATCCCCATCTCGTTCTCGTCTGTAATAGGCGTTAAAGGCTGAATATCGAGATGATTCACTCCCCCATCCCACATAAAGTCCTTCTGCCAGATCAGGTTAAACAATCCCGGTACGGAGCGGTTACCTGTCCGTCCCAACACGCCGTGACTGAGTGCATGGTCAAAGTGACCGAAAGCGGCGAACTGCTGGTGGCAGAATCCGCAGG
This sequence comes from Chitinophaga sp. S165, assembly GCF_003182155.1. GTDB lineage: Bacteria > Bacteroidota > Bacteroidia > Chitinophagales > Chitinophagaceae > Chitinophaga. Next base: position 22,871 of record NZ_QGTG01000005.1, on the reverse strand, counting down.
AAATGGAGCTGTCCAGGGAGAGTTTGGGATCATAGAACAGATGCCGTCCCAGCGCTATCCCCTGTTTAGTAAGCGGATTGTTCTTAAAGTCGTACACCGGAGGCGGCAGACTGTCTGGCAGTTTCAGCTGATAATACTCCACAGCCGGGGAATGGGCTGTAAGATCATGCCGGTCCCGTCCTATGATCCATAGCCACAGGCAAAAAGCAGTAAGGATATATGCCGCTTTACGGAACATGTTATTGATTTATCATCTTTTTAACGGAAAACATATGCTGGTAATTATCTGCAATCCTGTCTGCAGGTGTGCCAGGTGTCATAAACCCAGCCATCTGCCGGAAACTGACAGGGTAAGCTCCGTTGAACCAGGTCATGGCATCTGCCTGCAGTTCAATCCGTGGCTGCCCCTGTCGGCCGATCACTAGTGGCGATGGCAGGGTTAGCGTCACCAGTCGTTGGGTAACATGAGGCGCTCTGTAACCACCGATATGGAACTGGAGCATGTGATTAGGCAGACGGGAAGACGGTGAAGTGCCCTCCAGCTTAGCCATTATATAACCGCTGTTCCAGGTCCAGAACATCCCATATAAAGGGTCCAGAGCCCCGCTCTGCGGACCGCTGAAATTCAGCACACTATCTACTCCTATCATAAAGGAAAGTGCTGTATATGTCCCCTCAGGGCACTGCTGCAATAAGATCCTCTTTGAAGCAGCACTATCTTCGCTTACCAGGAAGTAACCCGGCATCAGCGCTACTTTCCTTCCGTTATTGTCCGTCAGCGAAAAGTTACTGAGATAATATTTGAATAAAGTGATGTTGAAAGTATCTCCGGATGCATTGGTATAATCCGCCTGTTGTAATTGCATCAGCTGCCCGCCCACCGTATGACTGATTTCCAGCTGCACCTGCTGTGCAGCTGTGCCCGTATAGGTAAACAGGAATATCAGTAATAACAGGCGGTTCATGATATCGAAAGTAAGCGATTTTTTTTATTACCTTGTCGAAAGATGATTTAATACTATAACCCATGACAGAAGACATATTACAGCAATTTCCCGTTCACTACCAGTACATTGCCGACGCTACGAACGCCTCCGGATTTACTATGGCCTCCGACCCGCTGACCTGCTCACTGCTCCGCACGCTGGCAGCATCCAAACCCTATGGCAGCTTTCTGGAACTGGGCACAGGTACCGGACTCTCTACCTCCTGGATATTGGACGGAATGGATAGAGAAAGTACCCTTATCTCTGTTGATAATGCAGAAGAGTTCCTGGATATCGCTAAACAGTTCTTAAGCGATGATAAGCGGCTGAAACTAGTACAGGCCGACGGTGGTGAATGGCTGAAGGAAAACAGACGCAGAAAGTTTGATTTCATTTTTGCAGATACATGGCATGGGAAATATCTTATGCTGGAAGAGACGTTAACTATGTTGAATAAAGGCGGGTTGTATATTATCGACGATATGTTGCCACAACCGAACTGGCCGGATGGGCATCAGGAGAAAGCAGTTCAGCTGGTGAAGGATTTGGAAGCGAGGGAGGATTTATTGCTGGTGAAACAGGCTTGGGCGACGGGGATCATTGTGGCTGTGAAGAAGTGAGTGTTTAGATTAACTTTTTGACGGCTTTCAGGCGGAGGTCTGGAAGCCGTTTTTTGTTTTACTGTTTATGGGTATTAATTCCAGGCATCACATAAGTAACGCTACTTATAGGAGACACTTTTGAACACTTTCTTTCCTAATTTCCATATACTTAGGCTATACTTATATTATAATTCAATAAGCCCCGCTACCCCGATTTGCCCTTCTTTCCTTTCGAATGGAGCTAATTCAGCCGGCTATAAAATTATGTTGATTTAAATAGATTTTTGAAACGCCAAATATGAGAAACTTATGAAATTAGTTAACATACTAGAGAATTATGATACTACTTTATTAGATCAACTTTCCGCAGACAAGGTTGATGAGGCGATAAGTCTTAGATTACCACATTCCGTTGTTATTCAGGAGATTATTTCCGCGCTAAGTTCACAATCCTATATCTCCGATAAAATAACCTACGCCAAACCACCTACGTTTGCAATATTGAACCTTATACTCCAGTCTCCCTCATGCATGGTTGAGGTGGAAGGATTTCGCACCAGGGTTTTAGACCATATAAACGAACTTACGTCAAGAGCAGGCCAGAATTCGATACCTGATAGAAACCCTCTGCTTTATATGAAAATTCTGAAAAAGGCCTGGGAGAATGATGGTCATATTGACAAAAGTGAGGCGAGCATTCTCGAACTAGTGAAGACAGAACTTGGTATCGGGGATAGGGAGCACTTTGTCTTAATGCATGATACTTCTATCCTTAACATGTGGGATGTCGAGCAAGAATATTATCTGGCGAGAAACTTTCTGCTAGCTATAGGTATCATTCTTACTCATGAGAATCAATACATCATTGCGGATGAAGTTGCCATACAAATTCGTAAGACATTTGGTATTGAGCTTATGGATGACTCTTATAAACGACTGTTGAACAGCTTTACCAGGGAGGAAATAGCGAAAGTGCTTGCCCATTATCAGCTTAATGTAGGAGGAATAAAAGAAGTACTAATTGGGCGTTTAGTGGACAGTTTGATATCTCCCAGTGATGTTCTGGTTTTTTTTCACCTGGAAAAGTTACGTGATGTATGTCGCGAAAAAAATATACAAGTCGGCGGACTCAAAAATGCTGTAATAGCTAACATTATTCAGTTCTTTGATGAAGATATGGATCTTCAGTCAGATAAGAATGAAGCCACAGAAGAGATACTTGCACCTGAACCAGAGATGAGGGAGATGGATGGGGATATATACGCCAAAATACTACTGTTGCTCACGGGACAACAACTGTATGATATACTTCATCAAAATCGGCTTATGACCAGTGGCACAAAAGACGAGAAGGTGAAGCGGATCATGGATAGCTACCGGTCGGAAAGATCAATATTAAATTTTCTCAGAAAAGAAGATTTATCTCAGTTATGTAGAAAGCTCCTATTGCCAGTGACCGGTTCCAAACAAGAACTGGTAGACAGACTTCTGGACTATGTACCTACTCCCCCCGATTTACAGGTAATAGAAAGTATACCTGATATTACAAACACCTCTGCCCCCATTTCTCAACTGCAGCAGATCGACATTGAGGCTGTTGATCCCTCAACGTTACCTCAAAATTGGGAAGAGGTTAATACCAGATTCCTAAATCTCGGACATGATGAAAAAATAGTCCTTGCTATATTAAAAGAAGCCAAGTCTATCACGGAACAAGACCTTGCTCGCATAGTTATCAAGCATCGACTGGGTTGGTTTTTGCATAAAGCACATATGGCGGAATTAATCGCAAAGTTGAACAGGGACAATAAGCCATACATTCAAATAAAGAGCATTCAAAATAACAATATTTATCAATGGACTTCTATTGATATCGCCGACGGACAAATATTAGAAAGAAGATCTGCACGTGATATTATAGATGCCTTGCGTCATGGTGTAGTACCAAGACATAATCTTGATTTGCTAATGGTGGGCCAACAGACCGCGAGGAAACATCTTTCAGACATTCTCTTTGAAGTTAATTCAAGTAAATCACATTTTAAATTTATCAGGGGGCAATACGGGTCAGGAAAAACCTTTTTATGCTCCTGGCTAAAGGAATTTGCGCTGAATAATGAATTTGCCGTTTCATTCATAAATATCAGTCATGACCAACCATTGTCTGATCTGCCAGTATTTTTTTCAGGTCTGATCAATGGATTGCGTACGCCAGAAAAGACTGATTCCAGTGCTTTAGTGGATATTCTTGAATCATGGCTACTGAATATTCATAATAAGACCGCCAAGATAGAAGGGATAGATTTGACACAGGCAGGAAACCATGAACTCCTGATAAAGTCTGTCGAGAAGTCAATAGAAGTCGAATTTGCAAATTTTAATGATATAGAACCTGGATTCTCTCAAGCTTTACGTGCTTTTTATGATGGCAAAGTGAATGGGGATATGGAACTTGTGTCAAATGCAGTCGCATGGATAATGGGCAGCAGATCTCTTTCATCTCAAGCACTGAAAGACGTTGGTGTGAAAGGTTACCTCGAACCCAATAACGTATTTCAACGAATTCGGGCAATCCTGGAAATCATTGGTGGTGCGAGATATAAAGGATTACTTCTGCTTGTGGACGAACTGGAATTGATCAGAAAGTTCCCTCATGCGCGACAACGCGAACTTGCGTTAGAAACTCTTCGATTGCTTATAGATGAAGCAGGGAGGAATGCCCTTCCCGGCTGCCTTGTTATATTCACTGGTACGGATGATTTTTTTGAAGACGAACGATACGGACTAAGAAGTTATGAGGCTTTGGCGGATAGGGTCATGACACCATTCAAACATGAAAATTATGTAAGCATGCGCCAGCCGATTATTAGTCTGGAAGCATTAGACGCTCAACGATTGGCGAATGTCATATTTAAAATACGTGATTTGTATGGCATTGCGTACGGTTGGGATGTCAATCAGTTTGCTGACGATGACTCCATTCTAAAACTTATAGGTGAGTGGACAATGTTTGGGGAAGAAAGTATTGATCGCAAGCCTAGACCAATTCTAAGAGAGTTTATTCAAATGCTGGACTTATGCGAAGAGAACAAGGGTGTCAGTTTATCCCAGTTCTTGAAGAAATCTATGTTGGAACCAGTTGCGGAGACTTCTAGTATTTCAATTTAATATTTAATATGTCATTGCACAAATTGCATCCAAGGCTACAGGATTTTGTGAAGGAGAAATGGAAGAGATTGACCAAAATCCAGGAAAAAGCATTTGATCCCATATATGAGGGGAATAGCTGCATCATAGAAGCCCCCACATCTGGAGGAAAAACCGAAGCCGTTTTATTTCCTCTATTGACAAGGATTGCGTCTCACAAAACCGCAGGGTTCAAGGTCTTATATATTGCTCCGTTAAAAGCGTTATTAAATGATCTTGCACTCAGAGTATTGCCTCACGCCGAAAGATGCTATATGGAAGCATTTAAATGGCATGGAGACGTGAGCCAGGCGGATAAGGTCCAACAGATGACTTTTCCAGCTGATATCCTTCTAACCACTCCGGAGTCAATTGAGGCCATTTTGCTACGTAGGGCGAACTGGAATGCTGTTTTTCGCAATCTTGAGACAATTGTCATTGATGAGGCTCATTATTTTGCATTAACAGAGCGAGGATCACATTTGCTTTCCCTGCTGGAAAGGCTCGAAGCAGGTATTCCCAATCGGCCTCAACGGATTGCAGTTACAGCAACTGTCGGAAATCCTGGCGATCTATTACGTTGGTTATTGGGAGGAAGATCTGGAGGAGAATGTATCCGTATCGAAGCAGAAAATGCAAAGGAAAGAGATTTTAAGATTCATTTTTTTGAGGAAGAGAAAGTACCACTTCATGATAACCTTTATACGCTGCTACAAAAAAAGAAATCAATAGTTTTTGAACGTTCAAGGAGTGGTACAGAGGATACCGCTTCGAAAATAAACGAACGTAATTTACTTATTAATAACCGGTTCCCCATAAAGGTAAAAACTCACCACTCATCTGTCAGTAAAAGGCTAAGAGAAGAAGCCGAAGGATCAATAAAAAAAGAGTCAACCCAATCAATTGATGCAATTATAAGCACGTCAACTTTGGAGTTAGGAATTGATATTGGAGATCTTGACCAGGTTATCCAGATCGGTGGATTAAGCAGTGCCAGCTCTTTTCTTCAAAGAGTGGGCAGAACAGGAAGACGAGACGGAAGACCTCAGTTTTTTCGTGGGCTATGCAATGATAGTGAAGAGCTACTGCTGTTAACCGGCTGTGTCAGTTTAGGCATAAACCGCTATTCAGAAGCTATTTTACTTCCTACTAGGGCTTTTCATATTCTAGCACATCAAACAATCTGTTACAGTATTCAAAATTTGGGAGCTACGGCAGATCAAATTTGGAATGCTGTTTCCAATGCTTATTGTTTTTCTAAAATAAAAAGGAGCGAGTTTGATTTACTTATTGATTACATGCTGCAAGAAGATTTCTTGAGGCTTGTAGAGAGATCTTTACTGATTGTCAGTAAAACTAGTGAAGATAAATTTCTTCGCGCCAACTACAAGAGGTTATTTGCTATTTTCGATGCTAGTCAAATGTACAATGTGGTAGATGGGAAAAAAGTAATAGGCACGCTTGATTCTGATTTTGCAAGATCCCAGCAACTACCTTTCATATTTGTTTTAGGAGGGCTGGAGTGGAATGCAATTAAGCTTGACCACGAGCAGCAACAAATATCAGTTGAGAAAAATGAGACCGGAATACCACCCAAGTGGACAACAATAAATAGCTTTGATGTCCCCTTTGAGGTTGCCCAGGAAATTGGCAAGCTACTTATGAATGATGAAAAACTGGAGTTCCTCGACTTGTCCGCACATAGAGTAATAAATGCACTAAGATCAACATTCGGTAATCTCAATTGGCGAAGTGGAAAATGGATAATGGAAGGCTCATCGGAAGCAGGAACAATAAACCTTTGGAATTTCGCGGGTGATAAAATCAACAGATGTCTTCATACTCTACTAAAGCATGAACTGGGTGATAATTTAAAATATGACTATCAAAAAGTGATTATTTACTTAAAAGATGACAAATCTATCGATGAGGTTTACGATTTAATAATGACTATCGGGACTAAAACAGAAAATGAATTATTGAATATCATTGAAGCGAATATACCCGTGAAATGGTTTTCTAAATTTTCAGAATGCTTACCTGATGAATTGTCAAAAAGAACTATTATTGACAAAGGGATGGATGTGGCAGGCCTGATTCGGCAGTTAAATGAAATTACAATTGATTATTAAATAGTATTCCCTGATATTATTAATAACCAGATACCACCATTCGATTAAGTCAAATCTTTTTTAACTCTTCCATATCCGCCTTATACATTCTCTCTTTCAGATAACTCACCCAGCCAGCTAGTCTTACTATATCACTAGCTCCAGCTTGTTGCATGGCATTGAATAGACGCTTGAAACGTTCATCATTTTTGGTATTCACAGTTTTTGACACTCTCTTAAGTTGATCCAGCTCAACTGGCAAATCAAAATCAGATAAAGAGATATTAACAGATGCCGCATTATCAACTATAAATCTTTCCATCGCTGGATTGATCTGAATAATGTAATGATGCTTCGAGGGATTAGTATGCCGGTGCAAGATTAACCCACCTATCTTGCAGACAATTTTAAATTCTTTAAGATAATCGACCTCATTTTTGTCTTTATCGATAATACCAACAGCAAAGCGATCCAAAAAATCCTCCTTCATCACCCTTGCAACCTTGCCACAGCCCTTCTGGTGATTGTAACGTACCTTCGGTGGAACTAAAGTTTCAATAAGATTGGTATCTACAAAACATTCGGGGATAACATCTTGATCCATCAAATAAAACTTTCGCTATTAATAAATAAATCCTCCCCGTTCTGAAATACATCATGCAGTTCCTGTTCAGAAAGCTGCTTGACCCTGGTTTCAGCGTCTTTATAGTACACTAAGAAAACGGATAGTTCATTTCGACAGTTTTCCAACAGATCATTTAATATAAAGGGGCTATGAGTGACAACAAGATATTGGTTGTTGGGACTGTAGATCATTTCCTGGGTTATATGTGTCATGTATGGCGGAAATGCATGGGCTTCCGGCTCTTCAAAAAGGAGTACACTATTGCTGTTAGAGGCAATTGCAGCCTTAAAAAAAATAATTCGTTGTAGTGTATCCGAAATTGAATTATAAGGTATCAGGAACATCCCGTCCCTTCCATTGGATTGGATCACTTTAAGCGTTTGACTACTTTTGTCGAAAGCAATATCAAGTCCATATTCTTTAAACATACGAGTAACCTGGCTCTTAAGCTCTGGGTAGTGTTCTATAATTGATAGCAGATTAAAACCGAAAGGAGGGATAAGATATTTACCATGTCCTTTTTTATATACGACATCGGATTTATAAATATATCTTTTGATCGTAGGAGCAAAAGAATAACTTTTTCGGCCTCCTCTTACAACGAATTTCTCATCAACATGGAAATCGAAAAATTCACCTCCGGAAAAATCTGAAACAATATTCAGTCCCTCGCGGGGATGGTACTTTAGCTCAACACCACCGCCATTTGTCCTGATCACTGCATGATCGTCGATATTACCATTGTAGAATAACTCCGCTTCATTTTCCAAACGGATGAGGCTATTTAGTTTCTTTGATGTGTTCTCTCTCAGATACGGTAATGAAAATAATGATAGTGCTTCAATGATATTGGATTTCCCCACATTAGGACGGCCTATAAAAAGGTTGATCCGCTTAAAACCGCGGAGTTCCAAATCTTTGATAGATTTAAAATTGCTGATGAATATATGGTCGATTGCATTTGGCATCATAAGCTAAAATATGACATTTTTCCCTGCTCATAACCAACTTAACAGCGATTACCTATGAAAATCTGTGCATTAAATACCAGGAATTTCATATTATTTGGTGTCGTGTCAAAATAAGAAAAGGGCGCCAGTTGCCTGACGCCCTCTCTCCTTTTTATTCAATCTATTCTCAGTGTGCTTTATCCAACTTATACCCCTTCGCACCAAACCATACCACTACCGCAAAACATATTAACGGCAGTATATACGCCATCTGTATATTCGAATTATCAGAGATCAGTCCCATTAACGGAGGGAAAATAGCCCCACCCACAATAGACATAATGATCAGTGATGATCCAAACTTCGTATCACCTCCCAGGCCTTTAATACCCAGTGAGAAAATAGTAGGGAACATGATGGACATGAAGAATGGTACTGCCAGTACTGTCCATACTGCTATCTGACCTTTGGTGGTCATAGCAATGAGGATCAATACGACATTTATAAGACCATATGTCGTCAGTAACACTTGTGGCTTAATTTTGCGTATCAGAAATGTACCAAAGAAACGTCCTATCATAAAGCCTACGCCTGATGCATAACCTAACATCGCAGCTGCCTCTTTTTCACCAATGCCTGCGGTATATTTTGAAAAACGGATAAAAAATGCATTTACACCTACCTGTCCGCCTATATAAAAGAACATAGCAACTACAGCTGCAATCAGATGACGATGCCTGAATATGCTGCCTTTGGCACCAGCGGTTGCATCTATGCTTGTGTCTTCCTGCTCGGTCACTTCTGGCATTTTGGTAAAAACGAAGAACACCGCTACCAACAGCACTACGATACCAATCACCAAATAGGGAATTTTTACAGTGCCTGCTTCTCCCACCAAATATTGATCTAACGCGGCGGGAGACATACTACTAAGCTGTTCTTTAGTCAGTTCGGTACCTGTCAGAATAAATTTGGAACCTAAAAGAGGTCCTATCACAGCCCCTAAACCGTTGAATGATTGTGCAAGATTTAGACGCTGTGTAGACGTATCCGGATTCCCTAGTACAGACGCGTAGGGATTTGCAGCTGTTTCCAAAAACGTAAGACCAGTAGCGATGATAAACAGCGCCACCAGGAAGAAACTATATTCGCGCGCATTCGCGGCCGGAATAAACAAAAAGGCCCCTAGCGCAAACATAAAAAGTCCACAGATAATCCCTTTCTTATATCCAAACTTCTTCATGACCGCTCCTGCCGGCAATGCCATCAGAAAATAAGCCGCATATATCGCAGAGTCAATAAATGCAGATTGCATATCTGACAACTGACAAGCCTTTTTCAGGTGTGGAATAAGGATAGGGCTCATATTGTGGATCAGCGCCCAGAGAAAAAATAAACTGGTCACCAGTATAAACGGGAACAGGTAACTCTTTTTTGTATCGGTGTTTGCCTTAACTGTGGAAGTGGGCATTGCGGCTCCGGCCATATGTATAATTTATATGATGAAAATTGCTGTTGGCAACTAGCTGATAGACCTGTCGAGGTGTGTATAACCACCGTCTACATATACGATCTGACCAGTGGTGTGAGATGATAAATTGGACAGCAGGAACACAGTCATGTTGGCGATCTCCTCTGAAGTGGTCATACGTTGTTCAAACGGGATCTTTGCTACGATAGAAGCCAGCTTCTCTTTCGGATTTGGTAAAGAGTTGATCCAGGTTTCATACAGCGGCGTCCATACTTCCGCAGGGATCACGGTATTTACACGGATACCATAAGGGATCAGCTCTACCGCCCACTCACGGGTCAGCGCATTGATACCACCTTTGGAAGCAGCATAACCGGAAGTGTTTCCCTGACCTGTATCTGCTACTTTAGAACCGATGTTAACGATATTACCTTTCGTAGCTTTCAGATGAGGCAACGCATAATGCGCAAGGTTGTAGTAGTGAGAGATGTTCTTCTGCAAAGACGCCATGAACTTCTCCGGACTACCGCTTTCCAGACCACAGCCGTCATTTACGCCTGCGTTGTTCACCAGGCCATCAATGCGGCCGTATTTCTCAACGGTAAAATCGATCACTTTTTTACATGCAGCTGCTTCTCCCAGTTCAGCGGTTACTTCAACGGCTTTGCCGCCGGCAGCAATAATAGCAGCTACTGTTTTATCGTTATCTTCAGTACTTCTGCCTGCAATCACGGTGATCCCGCCTTCTGCAGCGATCAGTTTGGAAATAGCTTCTCCAATACCTTTAGCACCACCTGTAACTATAAATACTTTATCTTTTAATCCGAGATCCATGTGAATCGTTTATTTGTTTTAATTGAACCGGGGTACTACAGACCATAGAATCTGACAGCATTTCCCCCCATGATACCCGCCTTTTCTGTAGTGGAAAGACGGCTGATATAATCAGTAACAATTCCCTTTACCTCTTCGTAACTGGCGGCCAGTTTACATACCGGCCAGTCAGAACCGAACATCAGGCGTTCGGGGCCAAAGGCTTCCAGTACTACATCCAGGAAAGGTCTGAAGTGTACTGCTTCCCAGTTCTGCCAGTCAGCCTCTGTTACTAATCCACTGAGTTTACAATAGACATGCGGATGTTGGGCAACAGCACGCATATGTGTTTCCCACTCCGTAATATCTCCCGTTTTGCAATACGGTTTCGCCATATGATCAATGACTAACCGCTGATCAGGGAATTGCTGTACAAACGCCGCAACAGCGGGCAGTTGTACAGGATACACCAGTATATCGTATGTGAAATTATATTTTGATAGTGCCTGTATACCCTTACAAAAATCATTGCTGAGTATAAAGGCCGGATCAGGCTCTCCCTGGACAATATGCCTGAAACCTTTCAGCTTTTCAAAACGGCTGAAATGTTCCAGTCTTTCAGACAGGTCATCCGAACGAAGATCGACCCATCCTACTACACCTTTAATGAAATTGTGTTGAGCGGCCAGATCAAGTAGAAAGCCGGTTTCAGTTTCCGATTGATCTGCCTGTACAGCAACACAACCATCCACACCATTTTCCTGCAACACAGGATGCAAATGATGTGGTAAAAAATCTTCCTGTATCACTTTCATATCGTCAGTGATCCAGGCGTCTTTTACGGGGTGATATTGCCAGAAATGCTGGTGTGCGTCTATAATCATTATTTCATAACGTTTATCTTCCTTCCTCAGTGATATAAGCTATACTTCCTTTCTGTTTTCTGTTTCCTGTTTACTCAATGTAGTGAAAAGATCTTGTCCATCATCAGCCATTTTTCACCCGGTTTGGCCACCGGTAAAGCTTTCTGATACTTCCACATCAGCTGCTCCCACTCCTGTACTTTAGGATTGGCAGCATCTGCCGCGCCTTTCGCCTCAAAAGAGAAACTTTCGTTCACCTCCATGATCATAAAAAGGCGGTCCATGATGCGATATATTTCCATATTGGTGATACCGCTATCAACGATGCTCTTTTGTATCTCAGGCCATATTTTGCGATGGTACGCTTCATACTCGGCGATCAGGACCGGGTCATTGACCAGGTCCAGCGCCAGACAGTAACGTTTCATAGTAACTATTTATACGCAACAGCCGTTTGTTTCGAGCTGCCTAATCCATCAATACCCAGTTCGATCACATCGCCTGGTTTAATATAAACCTGTGGGTTCATACCCAGCCCTACACCTGCTGGTGTACCGGTAGAGATCACATCGCCCGGAAGCAGTGTCATGAACTGGCTCAGGTAAGATACCAGGAAAGGTATTTTGAAGATCAGGTTAGCAGTGGTACCGTCCTGCATGGTCTTGCCATTTACGGTCAGCCACAGTCGCAGATTATTCACGTCTTTGATTTCGTCCTGCGTAGCCAGCCATGGGCCCAGTGGAGCGAAAGTATCGTTACTCTTTCCTTTTACCCATTGTCCGCCGCGTTCCAGCTGGAAAGCACGTTCACTGTAGTCATTATGCAATGCATAACCCGCTACGTAGTTCAGCGCATCTTTCTCTTCCACATAACTGGCCTTTTTGCCGATCACAACAACAAGTTCCACTTCCCAGTCAGTTTTTTCGCTGTTTCGGGGGATGATCAGATCATCATTTGGGCCTACCAATGCAGATGTACTCTTAAAGAATACAATCGGCTCCGCAGGGATCTGCGCATTGGTTTCCTTCGCATGGTCAGCATAGTTCAACCCGATGCAAATGATCTTGGAAGGCCTTTGTACGCAAGGTCCCAGGCGGGTGCCTGCTGGTACCTGTGCACAGCTGCCGCTGTTCTTTTCCCACCATGCGGCCAGGCGCTGTAAACCATCGGTCTCAAAGAATTTCTCGCCAAAGTCTTCTCCAAATGCACTTACATCGAATGTACCTGCTTCTGTTACTATACCCGGCTTTTCTGCACCTGGTAAACCAAATCTGATCAGTTTCATATTAAAAATTGCTGTTTACTTGTTGCTTTATGTAATGACTGCTTTCGCAGCACATGTTGTTATCTTATTAAATTATTGATCTGCAAATGCCCGCCTTCTACCGCGATCTCTGCTATGGGAGTCAGTTTACCATCATGCTCTAATACAAAAGAACATTGTGCCGGATTATCCGCAGATACAAGGAGGCCCGGTTTAAAACCTTCAGGAACCGGCTGTGAGAAGGTCCTGTTCGCACCGCCGAATTCAGCGTAAACATGTACAGAATCTTTCCTTTCCAGCGGTATAACCCTGACAATAAAGTCTGCGATGATCCTGCCGGATTGCACGTTCTTTTTATAGCTGTCTTCCAGTTTGTTCTTAGCAGATACAGTTACTTTACCCAATCCCATCTTATTCTCTGCAAACTGCCATACACCTGCGGGTGGCGTTCCTACATGGTTGATCTGCAGATATCCCTTGTCATCCACACTTGCGTGATAATAACGGGTCCCATTTTTCTGCTTCAGCACACCAATGTAACAGCTGTTAGGCTTGTCCCATACCAGGCGATACAGGTCCTTCTCTTCAAGGTCCTTCGCCAATGGCAGCTCAAAGCTCTTTTCCTTTGTCTTTCCATCCAGTTCGAAGAGGATCTTGATCTCTGTGGTATCGGTCACGGGAAAGGAGACTGTCACCTTTCCTGCCGCTTTCGCTGGCTGGAAGGCCTCCCCCGCAGAAGAGGTATCTTCTATTTCGTTAGATGATCGTTCCTGTTGCTCGTGGCAGGCAAAGAATAAGGTTGCTGAAAGTAATAGTGGCCAAGCCTTCATGGAATTATACATTAGTTCGGAATTAAGAATGTGAATTACGAATATAACTAATCCGCCATTCGTAACTACATTTTGTAATTCTTAATTATTCAGCCTGATAAATCCACCATCCAGCGGATAATCGCAACCGGTGATAAAACCTGCTTCATCAGCGCACAGATACAAAGCCAGTGTGCCCACCTCATCCGGTTTCGCCATACGGCCTATCGGCTGTGTCTTAGACAGTTTATCGAACATTTCCTGCTCTTTGCCAGGGTAGTTCTTTGCAATGAACCCGTCAACAAATGGCGTATGCACACGCGCCGGAGATACACAGTTGCAACGGATGCCATCCTGGATATAATCTTTCGCTACAGAAAGGGTCATGGTCAATACCGCTCCTTTACTCATAGAGTAGGCGAACCTGTCAGGAATACCCACACTGGATGCGATAGACGCGATGTTCAGGATCACACCGCTTTTCTGCTCCTTCATTTGTTTTATAACTGCATACATACAGTTGTATGTACCTTTAACATTCACATTATATACCCTGTCCAGATCTTCTTCCGTAGTGGTTTCCAGCTTGCCTACATGTGCGATGCCCGCACAGTTCACCAGGATGTCAATACGTCCTGCGGCCGCTATGATCTTATCCATAGTGGCTACTACGGATGATTGCTGGGCAACATTACAGCCATGCACCTGCGCCTTCCCTCCTGCTGCAGCGATGTCTGTCGCTGTTTGCTTTCCTCCGTCCTCGTTCAGCTCAAGGATGTGCACATTGGCACCCTGTGCTGCAAATACCTTCGCAATTGCCTGTCCTATGCCGCTGCCACCGCCGGTGATCACAGCCACTTTGTTGTCTAATCTAAACAGGTTCATAATTTGTCTTATTTAAGGGTTCTAAAATAACCCTTTTCACAAGGTAAAAGCTATCCTTTTTTACCAGTAATTTGTACTTTATTACCATATTTATGAATATTTAAATAAAAAACGGTTGAAAATCAATTATAGGATTACCCTAAAGGCGGCTATTTTAGTCTTATATGTCACCTTGACAAATAATATTTACTCAGCATATGCACAAAAGATCCCGCTGAATAAATATGACTTGCCCGTGGTCAATACGGTTACATTATATAAGGAACTCGTAGCCGCTGACAGTAACCAGGCATTTGTAGATGTTACGGCTTATATTCCTAACATCCGCAAGGATGTCCGTTATGCCACCGCCAATAATTTCACACACCAGGTATTGTACCCCTATGCTGCCGTATACCTGCGGTTGCCCGCAGCTAAAGCTTTAAAGGCTGTGCAAACTGAATTAAATAAAAAGGGATTGGGCCTACTGATATTTGACGGCTATCGTCCTTATAGTGTGACAGAGAAGATGTGGGAGATCGTTCCGGACGACCGTTATGCAGCCGATCCTCATGCAGGTTCCGGACATAACCGTGGTGCTGCAGTAGACCTCACCATTATAGACTTGCATACCGGGAAGCCCCTTCCCATGCCGACAGGTTACGACGACTTCACAGAAAAGGCCCATCACGATTATGCAGAACCTGATTCCACAGTAGCAGCCAACAGAGCCTTGTTACGCAGTATTATGGAGCAGCATGGCTTTGCACCACTATATACTGAATGGTGGCATTATTTTCTGAAAGATCACAAACGGTACCCATTGATGAACATCTCTTTTAAGGATATCAAATAAAAAATGCCCTGTCGGTCGACAGGGCACTTACATTCATATCAATGGTGCTTAATAGATCTTGTTCAGTGTATCTACATATGCATGTATAGAGGCATTCACAATGTCGGTGGAATAACCATAGCCATAATAAGACTGGCCATTGTGTTTCACACGCATGTTCACTTTGCTCACATCTTTACTACCACCACGCATAGACTGGATATTGAATTCATCAATATCTATTTCGTCTTTGATGATCTCGTGAATAGCATTGATAGCTGCGTCTACAGGACCATTACCTGCGGAACTTGCTTCTTTCTCTTCACCGTTGATCTTCAGTTTCACAGTAGCCATCGGGCGTAGCGGATCTCCACATACTACCTGCAGCAATGTAACTTTGATCGCTTTATCATCATAGTTCTTATCATCACCATCCCCCATCAGCTCCTGCAAGTCAGCATCGTTAATGTCCTTCTTCTGATCGGCCATTACGAGGAAGCGTTGATATACTTCATCCAGGTTTATCTTGTCCAGTTTATAACCAAGACGTTCCAGGTGATGCTTGAGCGCATGACGGCCACTACGTGCTGTCAGGATGATAGAGTTAGAAGGTATACCTACATCCTCAGGATTCAGGATCTCATAGTTCTCACGATGTTTCAACACACCATCCTGGTGAATACCGGAACTGTGAGCGAAAGCATTACGGCCAATGATAGCCTTGTTAGCCTGTACAGGCATACGCATCATTGTTTCAACCATGTTGCTGATACCATAGATGCGTTTTGAATTGATACCTGTGTGGTAACCCAGTCCATGATGTGTTTTCAGGATCATCGCCACTTCTTCCAGAGAAGTATTACCTGCACGTTCACCGATACCATTGATAGTACATTCTACCTGGCGTGCGCCGTTCATAACACCTGCGATAGTGTTGGCAGTAGCCAGACCCAGGTCATTATGGCAATGCACGGAGATGATCGCTTTATCAATGTTGGATACATTATCCATCAGGTATTTGATCTTAGCGCCATACTGGTCAGGCAGACAATAACCATTCGTATCAGGAATGTTTACTACGGTTGCACCTGCAGCAATTACCGCTTCGATCATTTTAGCCAGGTATTCGTTATCCGCACGGCCGGCATCTTCTGCATAGAATTCAATATCATCCACATACTTGCGGGCATACTTCACAGCATCTACCGCACGTTTCAGAATGTCTTCGCGGGTACTGTTGAATTTATATTTGATATGCATATCGGATGCCCCGATACCTGTATGGATACGCTTACGTTTCGCAAAGCGGAGCGCTTCAGCAGCAGCATCGATATCCATTGTGTTTGCACGTGTCAACGCACAGATCACCGGTTCGCTTACCGCTTTGGATATTTCAACCACGCTCTGGAAATCGCCGGGGCTGGAAATTGGAAACCCGGCTTCAATAACATCTACTCCCAGCGCTTCCAATTCTTTAGCTACCTCGATCTTTTCAACAGTTGTCAGCTGACAGCCAGGCACCTGTTCACCATCACGGAGAGTAGTATCGAAGACGTATACACGATTTTTATCGCTCATCTTAAATTATTTGTGTTATTGGAGAATTTACTTTAATCAGGCAATTGTGTTGAAAGAACTAGTTCAGATTTTCCAGCACTTTTGCTCCCATTGCATCTGTACCCATTACCAGATGATTTTCCGTATGTTTATTCGCTATATCCATCGTACGGAAGCCTTGTTTCAATGTTGCTTCCACAGCCTTGATCACACGCAATGATTCTGTTTTCAGTCCGAAGGAAATATCCAGCATCAGCGCAGCAGAAAGGATAGATGCCAATGGATTGGCAATGCCCTTACCTGCAATGTCATGCGCGGAACCGTGAATAGGCTCGTAGAAACCAGTGCTGTCGCCTACAGAAGCTGATGCCAGCATACCCATAGAACCTGCGATCTGTGAGGCCTCGTCAGTCAGGATATCGCCAAACAGGTTTGCTGTCAGTACCACATCAAAACGTTTAGGATCTTTCACCAGCTGCATTGCTGCATTGTCAATGAACATATGTTCTGTTTCCACATCGGAATATTCCTTTGCCAGTTCCTGTACCACTTCGCGCCACAGACGGCTTGCTTCCAGCACATTCGCTTTATCCACAGAGCACAGTTTCTTACGACGGCTGCGCGCTGCTTCATATGCTTTACGGGCAATACGTTCTACTTCATAACGATGATAGATCATCAGGTCAGAAGCAGTATTACGGTCTTCTGAACGTTTCTTTTCACCGAAGTACACATCACCGGTCAGCTCACGGAAGAACAGAATATCTGCTCCACGGAGTATTTCCGGTTTAATGCTGGATGCTTCCAGCAATTCATCAAACAACTTAATAGGCCGCAGATTGGCATATAAGCCCAGCTCTTTACGGATCTTCAGCAGCCCTTGTTCAGGACGTACTTTCAGCGTAGGATCGTTGTCATATTTGGCATGACCGATAGCACCAAAGAGGATCGCATCGCTTTTGCGGGCTTTTTCCAATGTTTCGTCAGGCAGCGGATTACCGGTAGCTTCGATCGCAACATGCCCCATTATGCCTTCTTCAAAAACAAAGTTGTGCTTGTAGTTTTCAGCAATTGTTTGTAGTACTTTCTGTCCCCATGCAGTCACCTCTTGTCCGATACCATCACCGGGAATTACCAGTATCTTTTTGTCTACGCCCATTTAGTTTACAGTTGATTTGAATTGATGTTTTACTTCATTGCATACCACAGCGGTCTGCCGTTCCTTCGAAAAGTACGGCGAAACGGCTGAAGTAAAATGTTAAAAATTAAACTCACGGCCGGCTTCGTAGGTCTCGATTTCTTTACGAAGGCTCAACAGGTAGTCAATATCGTCGTAGCCGTTGATAAGACAGGCTTTTTTATAAGGATTGATGTCAAATTTTGCTTCTTCACCAGTAGCAGTGATCTTCAGTGATTGCTTTTCCAGGTCTACTTCCAGTTTGGCAGCAGGATCTTTTTCAATCGCAGAGAAGATCTTGTCCAGGAACTCGTCAGTCACCTGGATAGGCAGGATAAAGTTGTTTAGCGCATTGTTCTTGAAGATGTCAGCAAAGAAGCTGCTGATCACTACTTTGAAACCATAGTCGCCGATAGCCCAGGCAGCGTGCTCACGGGAGGAACCACAACCAAAGTTCTTACCTGCTACCAGGATTTCACCTTTATAGATCGGATTGTTCAGCACAAAGTCCTTCTTAGGCTCATTGTTGCTTTCAAAACGCCAGTCACGGAAAAGATTTTCTCCAAAGCCGTCCCTTGTAGTCGCCTTCAGGAATCGGGCAGGGATGATCTGATCAGTATCAATATTTTCTATCGCAATAGGAACTGCGGTGGAAACCAGGTGTTGAAAATTCTTACTCATTATTTATAGCCTTCCACAGAAGGTCTTTCATTTTACAAGTTAAAGATCCGAATTAATTTTTTCTGCTTTTACACGTAAACGCACATACTTTGAATACCATTTACCATCGCGGAAGTTAGTTGCACGTAATGCTTCCTGTGCCTCCTGCAGGATAGGCAGCCTGTCCTGTTCCGGTACCTGTTCAAAGAAATGTGCTCCGAACATCTGCAGCCATTCAACAATTGCGTTCTCAGGATCTGCCAGTTCAGTTTCACGGTCAAAGTAATGTACCTGGTTCACTCTGAAACCATATTCTTCCAGCAGGGATGTATACTCTCCTACTGAAGGGAAATACCAGAATGCTTTGTAGCTATAGCCCTTGTTCTGCATTGCTTTCTCCAGCGCTCCCATAATGTCGTCTACATTCCCTTTACCTCCCATTTCCAGCACCAGCCGCCCGCCGGGCTTCAGGTGATTCCAGATGCGGTCCAGCGCTTTTTCCTGTTGGCGTACCCAGTGCAGGGTAGCATTAGAGAATACCGCATCAAACTTTTCCGGCAATGAGAAGGAAGTTGCATCCGCCACTTTAAAAGTCACATCCGGAAAATGCTGTTGCGCACTCGCTATCATGCTGGCAGAACTATCCAGTCCTGTCACCTTTGCTCCACTTGCCGCTATCTGCGATGTCAGCTCGCCGGTACCACAGCCCAGGTCCAGGATGTTCTCCCCTTCCTTTGGCTCCAGCCATTCGATCAGGCTATTGCCATGACCAAATACAAAAGCATGTTTTTCCTTATATAATTCTGCGTTCCAGGACATTTTTCAGTGATTATACCAGTTCTCTTACATCTGTTACTTTACCGGTAATTGCTGCTGCTGCTGCTGACAGCGGGCTTGCGAGGAAGGTACGGGCATTAGGTCCCTGACGGCCTTCGAAGTTACGGTTGGAAGTAGAGATACAATACATGCCGGCCGGTACTTTATCTTCGTTCATACCCAGGCATGCAGAGCAACCTGGCTGACGTAAGTTGAAACCTGCTTCTTCAAATATCTTATCGATACCTTCTTTCTTTGCCTGTGCTTCTACCTGTTTGGAACCTGGTACGATCCAAACCACTACATCGTCAGCTTTTTTCTTTCCTTTTACGAAGTCGGCCACCATACGGAGGTCTTCGATACGGGAATTCGTACAGCTACCGATGAACACATAATCCACCTTTTTGCCCAGCAGTTCACTGCCGGCTTCCAGGCCCATATATTCCAGTGATTTTTTGAAAGATGGTTTTTCTTTCTCATCCAGGCTATCCAGTGAAGGGATATGCTGGGTAACACCGATACCCATACCAGGATTAGTACCATAGGTGATCATTGGCTCGATATCGGCTGCATCAAAGGTCAGTACTACATCGAAATTTGCATCAGCATCGGTGTAGAGTGTTTTCCAGTAACCCAGTGCCTTGTCCCAGTCTGCACCTTTAGGCGCAAACTCACGGCCCTTGATATATTCGAAAGTCGTCTCGTCAGGAGCGATCAGACCACCACGTGCACCCATTTCGATACTCATGTTACAGATGGTCATACGGGCTTCCATGCTCAGACTGCGGATGGCCTCACCGGCGTATTCCACAAAGTAGCCGGTAGCACCGGAAGCGGATATTTTAGAGATGATGTACAGGATAATATCCTTCGACACCACACCTTTCTTTAATTTACCGTTCACCTCGATCTTCATACGTTTCGGGCGGTATTGCAGGATACACTGGGTAGCCAGTACCTGTTCCACCTCGGAAGTACCGATACCGAAGGCAATTGCACCAAAAGCACCGTGTGTGCTGGTGTGGCTGTCGCCGCACACGATGGTCATCCCCGGCAGGGTAATACCCAGCTCTGGCCCGATCACGTGTACGATACCCTGATAAGGGTGTCCCAGACCATACAGCTCCACGCCGAATTCGGCAGTATTGGTGGTCAGCATTTCTACCTGTTTACGGCTCAGCGCCTCTTTAATAGGCAGGTGCTGGTCAATAGTGGGTACATTATGGTCTGCCGTAGCCCTGGTTTTAGCAGTACGGAAAACCGGTATGCCCCTTTTACGCAGTCCGTCGAAAGCCTGCGGGCTGGTCACTTCGTGAATAAAATGCGTATTGATGTATACTGCATCCGGAAAGCCGGGTTTGCTAACCACTACATGGCTATCCCAGATCTTGTCAAATAATGTTTTTCCCATCCGTAATTTTACATTTTGTAACGCCTTCTGCCAGGATCATCAGACACAGGCATCGGCGAAATTGATAATTTTGTGCTTCCTTGTTTGGTTTGTACCTTCAAAGCTAATAGTCAAAGGCAATTACCATATAGCTAAATTTGACTTAATTACGATATATAACTACGCCTGACATCGATTATAGTTTTGATTGTCAGTCAATTATAACACATTATTAACGATGTCCAACAACCAGCACGACGCCCTCTTTATATTAATTAAAACACTTACAAAAGCCGAAAAGCGGAATTTCCAACTTGCTTTTAATAAAAATAACACTAAGGAGGACGTTCTCTTCATTCAACTTTTCAATACGCTGGACAAATTAAAGGAGTATGATGAAGAACTGATCCTCAAGAAGATACCCGCTATTAAAAAGCAGCAGCTGAGCAATGTAAAGGCACACCTATACAAGCAATTACTGACCAGCCTCCGCTTGTTATATAAGCAAAAAGACCCACTGATAGACCTGCGGGAACAGTTAGATTACGCGCGTGTGTTATACAGTAAAGGGCTTTATAACCAGAGCCTCAGGATACTTTCCCGGGCTAAAAGCATGGCTATTGAGCAGGAAGAGGTAATGCTAAGCTATGAAATTATAGAATTCGAAAAACAGATCGAGAGCCGGCACATTACCCGAAGCCTGGAAAACCGGGCCGACGAACTGAGTGCCGAATCCCGTCAAATAGAACTGAGACTCAGCAATATAAGCCGTCTGTCCACCCTGGCCCTCCGGATGTACGGCCTATACCTGAAACTGGGCCATGCCCGTGACGCCAAAGACGCAGACATGGTGAAAATGTTCTTCGAACAGGAACTTCCCCCCAACTGTGGTACAGGCATGAGTTTCTATGAGAAGATCCATCTCTACCAGGCTTACAGCTGGTATTATTACATTCTCCAGGACTTTGTCATGTTTTACCGCTACACCCAGAAATGGGTGGACCTGTTCAAGGAATATCCCTCTCTGCAGCGGACGGACGTTGAACTGTACATAAAGGCCATGCACAACCTGCTGACCGCCCACTTTTATACCATGAACCATGAGAAGTTCATGCGGGACCTGGATGAGCTGGAAACCTTCATTACAGATAACCAGGAGGGCTTTAACGAAAATACCAAGACATCGGCCTTCGTGTATGTATATACGGCCCGTATTAACAGGTATTTCCTGGAAGGTACGTTCAGCGATGGATTATCGCTTGTGCCACAACTGGAAACAGAAATAGCCGAGCATCAGCTGAAAATAGACCAGCACCGTGTATTGTTATTCTATTATAAAATAGCCTGTCTGTACTTCGGCAGTGGTGATAATAACAAGGCCATCGATTATCTGAATAAGATCATTCACCTTAGAATAGGAAATTTACGTGCTGATATTCAATGTTTTGCACGCATCCTCCACCTGATAGCCCACTATGAGCTGGAAAATTACAGCCTGGTGGAATATCTTATCAAATCTGTATACCATTTCATTGCCAAGAACAAAGACCTCGGGCAGATGATGGAGGAGATCCTGAAATTTTTACGGCGGAATATTTATGCGCATCCCAAAGCATTACGCAGCGCCTTTGCCGATCTGAAAGAAAGATTGGTACAGTTGTCCCAGAACCCCTACGAACGACGCTCCTTCCTGTACCTGGATATCATTTCCTGGCTGGAAAGCAAGATCGAGGGTATACCTGTTCAGGAGATCATCCGGAGAAAATTTGTCCGTAAGGAAAAGAGGATCTGATACCGCTTAGATACCGCTTAGATACCGCTAATCCTACGTTAATCCTACGTTCATGAACGTAGGATTAACGTAGGATTAGCGGTATCTAAGCGGTATCTAA
>NZ_QGTG01000004.1 GCF_003182155.1 Chitinophaga sp. S165 | reverse complement strand
TTAGATACCGCTTAGATACCGCTAATCCTACGTTAATCCTACGTTCATGAACGTAGGATTAACGTAGGATTAGCGGTATCTAAGCGGTATCTAAGCGGTAAAAAAGGCAATATCTGCTTAGTACAAAAAAACTTTACAGTTTAAAGTTATGATGCAGGATTAGCTTTACAAGCTTACAAGCCCTCGCCTGGTTCTGTCTTCTGATCAGCCAGGCCGGCATCAGCAGCATCTACCTCACTAGCAGCAGCTTTGTTACCATTCCCATTACTCTCTTCCGGCAATTTATCCTTATACTGGGTCTTTTCCTTAACATTGAACAGGGTTTTAAACACCTCTTCCAGTTTCTCAGACGCCTCTTTAGAGAACAGGCCTACCAGGCAGGCAATAGCCATCATACCGTAAGGGTTCAATGGTACGCTATCCCGTGGCTCGTCAGCTTCACTCTTTTCAGCGGCAGGTATAGCAGCAGTAGAATCGGCAGCAGCCGTGGTTGAATCTGCGGCAGTAGTATCCGTAGAAGAAACTTCATGTACGGTACCTTCTTCCGGTACAGCACTCGCGCTAACCTCCCCTTCAGTAACAGCAGGAGTGGAAACAGCCTCCGTAACCTGGTTGTTCTCAGGCAGTTCAGGCGCTACCGGCGGACTATAAGTCAGTATCCCTCCTCTCAGCAACATGTAGAAGAACATAGCCATACCTGCGCCGATCAAGGGTCTTAACAGGTACCAGGGGATCCAGGTAGTTACAAATGTGCGGTTGCCTACAAAGGCAGTAAATGAGATGATGAGGTGAACATTAGCCCCCAACGCCCCTCCCAGTACCATCAACAACAGGAAACGGTGTTCTGCAGTGATGGTATATACACTTCCGAATAATTTGAACGGGTCTTTACTGCTTACGTAACCGGAGGGCCAGATGCAGATAATCGTGTAAAAAAGGAGGATGGCCATGATGCCGAAAAGGATCGTCAGGGTAATGATCCAGGCACGGTCTTTCGCGTTTGACTTGACCTTCTCTGATGTGGTAGACATAGGTAGCTATTATAGTGTTACAGATGGATAGTAAATAATGATCAAACAGCCACACTGTTGTTCAAAAGCAACAATGTGGCTGTTAGTATTAAAGCGGCATTTGTTCGTTCTTGTTGAAATGCTTGTTTGTCCCTTGCGAACTTCTTCTCTCCGTCTTCTCTGCTTGGTCTCTGCTTGGTCTCTTAACGCTTACTTCAGTACAACACGTTTCCCTTCTTTTGCAGAGGTACGGGCAGCTTCCAGAATACGTACAACGATTAGGTTGTTTTCCAGGGAAGACAGATCATTGCCCGGCTTCAAGGTACCATTCAGCACAGCTGCAAGATACGTAATATTGTCGGTATAAGCAGCCTCTGGCACGGTAACCGGCTGGTATTCATTCTTTTTCCTCTGTTGCAGATCTTTCGGGTTCAGTGCATGCAGATAACCTGATTTACCGAATACTTCCCAATCCTTGATACTAAAAGGCCAGTTCCAGGAGGCTTCGATGATACCGGTTGCTTCAGGATATTCCAGCAGGATGGTTGCATCATCTTCCACTTTAGGGTATACAGACGGTTTGATATGGCGGGCTACTGCTGTAACAGCGATAGGCGCCTTGCCATCCATTAGCCAGGTCATCAGGTTGGCACCATAACAACCGAAGTCCATCAATGCCCCTCCTCCGTTTTTCACAGGATCGGTTAACCAGCGCAGGAAGTCTTCACTGCAACCTATCTCCCGCGGCCCTTCATGACCGTCGTGCACCACCATTTTACGCACAGGACCTACGGCGTCCTGCTTTTTCACCATATCGTATACATACTGATTGGTATTGTACCAGGTAGTTTCGAAGTTGGTCAGCAAAGGGATGTTATATTTCTTTGCCAGCGCCGCCATTCTTTCTGCCTGTGCTACGGTAGTAGCCAGTGGTTTTTCCACCATTACCGGGATGTGTTTGGGCGCGCAGGCCTCCACCACATTAATATGTTCGGACACCGGATTGTAACCTAAAACGGCATCAGGATGCGTATGCGCCAACAAAGCATTCAGATCGGGATAGAAGAGCGAATCAGGCAGCTGATAACTTTTTTTGTAACGTGCGATGAGTTGTTGATCTGCCTCTGCGATGCCGGCAATGATCACCTGTCCTTTTTTCCACTGATGCATCAGCAGATGCACGTGGTCGTGGGACAAACCGGCTACGCCTACTTTCAGAGGTTGTTGTGCAACTGCTGTAAAAGCAGCGAATAAAAACAAAATGCTGTGGCTTAAAATCTTCTTCATCATGACATGGATGTTTGACCTGTATATTTTATACTTTTATGTTTAATACTCTCCAGCCATCTTCACCTTTAAAAGTGTAGATCTGCTGCTGGCTTTTTGTTCCGTTGGGAAAGATGCAGACTTCCGTAATGAGGTACAAATTGTCTGTGATCTTCTTACGATAAGGATAAGCGCGACGAAGGTCTCTGAAAACGGGAAAACCGTCCTTCTGGAGACTCTTGATGAAAGCTGTGCGTAAAATGTTGGCAGTAGTTTCCAGTATTTCCCTGCCACTACATCTGTCATTCATTTCCAGCAGCAGCATTCTGGCTTCCTCTTCAAAGTTCTTGCACGCAAGGGCTTTTTCTATATCCTGATCGTCATAGGCATCTTCGAGGCACAAAATGGCTCCTTCGGGCGTGGAAAAATCATGAACAAAGTAGTCAATTCCCTCGTCAATGTATAACCCTACCTGCCTGTCAAATTCAGGCCGCTCGTGGTCAGGCCGGCCATCGCGGATGGCCCGGATAGTATATCCTCCTATCAGGCGCCCTTCTTCAATGATCATCCAGTCGGAAATAAAACGGGGATCGATACCTATTTTCTGATTGACGGCAACAGAATTAACATAGACCGGCTTGTTCCCGACTATCCCATACAGGTTACCTTCATCATCAAAGCTGGGTGATACCAGCCAGAGGTGCTCACGATTTACACCATCATCTATCAATACTTTTACGGAAAAGTATTGTTGCTCCGGATCGGGCGCCAGCAGGCAATTCTGGAAATAATGTAAGGTGGCGTTGGCTTTTTCGATAGCCCAGTTCATACGTTCATCATCATCAGCTATGTGCACAACCGGCAACTGGTCGTCTACACCGGCATCGTTTCGCCTACCAAATATTTTTGATAAGAAACCCATAGATAATGGTTAAAAATATGTTTGTGTCCTTGCGTGCCCCGTTTACGACCTCCGGACGAATATACCCATAATTTCACTATGATAGTGAGTCGTCAGTCTACCTTTTCCAGGGGAGCCTCATAACGGTAATACCTATTGTAAAAAATAGTAAGCGCCGGTACCTGGAGCAGGATAATTCCATACCAATATAAGTGTGCCAATCCCATAAAAAGTAATACAACGATGATGATCAGCACCCAGCGGAAATATCTGTCCTGGTCCATCTGTGGAAAATACAACAGGCTACGCAACAATAATAACACAGATACTCCGGTAGCGACCAGCATGATAATATGTGCTGGCGTCGTCTGTTCCCATATCCTGTAAGTCAGCAGGATGCTTTCGGGTAGTAACAATACTAAATATAGTAACCCTGTCTGCAGGTATCTTTTCCACATTTGCACCGGCAACTGTGGCAGCAGGGAAAGATAAAGATCATCAAAACGCCTGTGATTGTATATCAGTACTACCTGTGACAGGATACATACCAGGAACCCTACCAGTACAAAGCGCACGTCATATGCTGTACCCATCAGCGAACAGGTAATAATGACTATTCCTCCCGATACCACTTTGGCGATAGCTAGTGACTTCATATTATTATTCAGCAGTTCATAACCATACAATGACCAAACCGGCTTCCGGATGGTCTTGTTCAGCCATTGCTGCCATCGGGCCAGGAAAGATACCGTACCGGGATGTTTCATTTTTTGATCATAGAGCCAAAGTGGCGCAATGACCATCACGATATTAAATAACCCTATAATAACAGCAGATAAATGAAAATGTAACTGTATGGCTATCAATGCAGCGATCCCGCTGTATATCAGTACAGGGGCATAGAGCGTAACATGCAACCATAACCAGGTACGCCATTTGGCGGGACCTTCCAGCAGACCGAGAGTACCAAAAAGGAAGGTGTGTTCTTTTGTGGATAATACATTGACGATAAACGCAATGCATTTCAGATTGTACAACAACCAGCCCAGGCATACGAGGGCCAGGAAGTCCAGGCTACCCGTAAAGCCCTTTATTAAGGTATGGTGATAAGAAGGTAGTTGTCCGCCGGGAACAATACCAAAAAAGAAATAGAACAACACGAGGAAAAACCCTGTGTTCTTCGCGTAATAACGCACTGTGAATATCTTGGATAAAGCCATTGGGGATAATTAGATCTTCACAATATTTTTTCCTTCCACCTGCAGGTGGATCGATCCGGCAGTTACCGGTTGATGAGAGGTGATACAAAAAGTGACCCCAAATTGCCGGTGGAATTCCTCTACTAATGTGTATAACAGTGGAAGTGATTGTGTATCAAGTGTAATTAGCGGTTCATCCAGCAAGATCACCTTAGGAGTACCGGTAAATGCCAGCAGCAGGGAGACCTTTTTCAACATACCGCTGGAGTAGCTGCTTACAGGCTGGTGGATAAACGATGCAACTCCCATCAGATCGATCATTTCCTGCACGTCTTTATACCCTTTCCCTTTGGTTTTCACGTACAGGGAAACAAGGTCACTACCGGTCACAAAGCCAGGGTAAAGGGGTTCCGCCTCTGCGTAATTCACAAGGCGACGGTATTGAACGGGCTGTTTATTACAGTTGATATCATTCTCCAGCAGGATATCGCCTTTAAATGGGATCAGTCCGGCCATGACCTTCATAGCGGTTGTTTTCCCGGCGCCATTGGCTCCCAATAACCAGTAAACCCCATAATTCAGTTCAAGGTTGTGGATATCTAACACCACCCTGTCATGATAGGATTTTATAACATGGTGAAGACTTAGTATATGAGAAGCCATATGGAGAAATATAATTTATTTGTAAATATGTGTAATAAATAGCTGAAAGTCAATTTGCATCAGGTGATTTAACAAAATTTTCGGGCTATAGACGTTATACTCATAGGCTTTTGTGCGTGGGAAATGTGAATTAAGGATTTATTAATATCCCTCTTTCTCCCGAGTGCGCTGTCATGGTATGTCTTCAAAATTCATCAGCTGTTTTTCCACACGCTGTTAAAAACTAAAAAAGGGTCAGGTGTCATTGATGTGTACATTTGTATCAGTTCACGACACGATTGTTAAGTCTCCAGGGATATAAGCGAACACCCCGGTAGCCGGTGAGGGAATTCCAACCAGCCGGCACATGAAAATTCGGTCGGAACATCTACGTATCAAAGGGTATCATGAAAGGGTCCAAATCAGTATAACGTGGGAATAAGAATCTCCGTCATGTCCTTTCTATCTGTATACGTTAACCATATAAAATTATTGAGCGATGAATTTAGAGAATGAACTGCTTTTAAAAGAAAACAAAGACAGATTTGTATTGCTGCCTATCAACTATCCGAAGGTTTGGGAGAAGTACAAACAACATGAGGCTAGTTTCTGGACAGCAGAGGAGATTGATCTGAGTGCAGATATGAAGGATTGGGGCAACCTCAATGATGGAGAGCGTCATTTCATCACACACGTATTAGCATTTTTTGCAGCAAGCGACGGTATC
This sequence comes from Chitinophaga sp. S165, assembly GCF_003182155.1. GTDB lineage: Bacteria > Bacteroidota > Bacteroidia > Chitinophagales > Chitinophagaceae > Chitinophaga. The sequence continues at coordinate 535,501 of NZ_QGTG01000004.1, read as the reverse complement.
GTTAACGAGAACCTTGCTGTTAACTTCATGAGTGAGGTACAGTTACCGGAAGCGCGTTGCTTCTATGGTTTCCAGATCATGATGGAAAACATCCACTCAGAGACGTACGCATTATTAATAGATACTTATGTAAAGGACCCGGCAGAAAAAGACCGTCTGTTCCATGCAATTGATACAGTACCTGCTGTAAAGAAAAAAGCGGAATGGGCACTGCGCTGGATAGACAACGGCAACTTTGCTGAACGTCTGGTGGCTTTTGCTGCTGTTGAAGGTATCTTCTTCAGCGGTAGCTTCTGCTCTATCTTCTGGCTGAAGAAAAGAGGATTAATGCCAGGCCTGACCTTCTCTAATGAACTGATCAGCCGTGACGAAGGTTTACACTGTGAGTTTGCCTGTCTGCTGTACAGCATGCTGGAAAACAAACTGCCGGAAGAACAGGTACACACTATCATCCGTGATGCGGTTACTATCGAAAAGGAATTTATCACAGAAGCATTACCAGTAGCGCTGATCGGTATGAACAGTAAACTGATGGGCGAATACATCGAGTTTGTTGCTGACCGCTGGTTAAGTGAACTGGGCTATACTAAAATATACAACACGGCAAATCCGTTTGACTTTATGGAAATGATCTCCCTGCAGGGTAAGACCAACTTCTTTGAAAAGAGAGTAGGTGATTATCAGAAAGCAGGTGTGATGTCCGGCAAGGATACACAAACCTTCAGCCTGGACGAAGATTTCTAATAAGGCATAATAATTGCAGCTTATTGCAGAATTTGCCAACTAACCATAATTCATATTACTCAACCTCTTAAATTCACCTACCCATGTTTGTAATTAAGCGCGACGGCCACAAAGAAGCTGTTAAGTTTGACAAGATTACTGCTCGTGTTGAAAAGCTCTGTTATGGACTGAATGCGGAGTACGTAGACGCCATAGACGTAGCTAAGAAAGTGATACAGGGTTTATATGATGGAGTAACTACCAGCGAGCTGGATAATCTTGCTGCTGAAACAGCAGCATCGCTTACTACTAAACATCCTGACTATGCCTTGCTTGCATCGCGTATTGCGGTGAGCAATCTCCATAAAAATACAGTGAAATCATTCTCTAAAACAATGAAGAAACTGTATGATTATATCGATCCTAAAGTAGGGAAACCTGCGCCACTGATCTCTGATGATGTATATGAGATCATCAAGAATAATGCTGAAGTTCTTGATTCCAGCATCATCTATGACCGTGACTTTGCTTTCGATTATTTTGGTTTCAAAACACTGGAACGCTCTTACCTGCTGAAGGTAGACGGCAAGGTGGCAGAACGTCCACAGCATATGTTCATGCGTGTGTCTGTCGGTATCCATAAAGAAGATATCGAATCTGCTATCAAGACATACAACCTGATGAGCGAGCGCTGGTTCACACACGCTACTCCTACCCTCTTTAACGCTGGTACACCTAAACCACAGATGTCCAGCTGCTTCCTGCTGACTATGCAGGACGACAGTATCGAGGGTATCTACGATACACTGAAACAAACTGCGAAGATCTCCCAGAGCGCTGGTGGTATTGGTCTGAGCATTCATAATATCCGTGCTACAGGCTCTTATATCAGTGGTACCAACGGTACTTCTAACGGTATCATCCCAATGCTGCGCGTATTCAATGATACTGCACGTTATGTAGACCAGGGCGGCGGTAAACGTAAAGGCGCTTTCGCTATCTACCTGGAACCATGGCATGCTGACGTATTCGAATTCCTCGACCTGCGTAAGAACCACGGTAAGGAAGAAATGCGTGCAAGAGACCTCTTCTTTGCACTGTGGATGCCGGACCTGTTCATGAAACGTGTAGAAGAAAATGGCGACTGGAGCCTGTTCTGCCCTCATGAAGCACCAGGACTGCATGAGTGCTGGGGCGAAGCCTTCGAAAAGCTCTACACACAATATGAGAAAGAGAACCGTGCACGCAGAACAGTAAAAGCACAGGACCTGTGGTTTGCTATCCTCGATGCGCAGATCGAAACCGGTACTCCTTACCTGCTGTATAAAGATTCCGCTAACCGCAAATCAAACCAGCAGAACCTGGGTACTATCAAGAGCTCCAACCTGTGTACAGAGATCATCGAATATACTGATGCAAATGAAGTAGCAGTATGTAACCTCGCTTCACTGGCATTACCTCGCTTCGTAATAGATGGTCAGTTCGATCACGAAAAATTATACGAAGTAACTTATCAGGCTTCACTGAACCTGAACCGTATCATCGATAATAACTTCTATCCGGTTGACGAAGCACGTAACAGTAACCTGCGCCACCGTCCTATCGGTCTGGGTGTACAGGGTCTGGCGGATGCTTTCATCCTGATGCGTTATCCGTTCGAAAGTGAAGAAGCTAAGCAGCTGAACAGTGAGATCTTTGAAACCATCTACTTTGCTGCATTGAATGCATCAAAAGACCTGGCTATAAAAGACGGTGCTTATGAAACATACGAAGGATCACCAGCATCCAAAGGGATCCTGCAGTTCGATATGTGGGGTGTAACTCCATCAACACGTTGGGACTGGACAGGCCTGAAAGCAGAGATCAAGAAACATGGTATCCGCAACTCCCTGTTGCTGGCGCCAATGCCAACTGCCTCTACTTCTCAGATCCTGGGTAACAACGAATGTTTCGAACCTTACACGTCAAATATCTACACCCGTCGCGTACTGAGCGGTGAGTTCGTAGTAGTGAATAAACATCTCCTGAAAGATCTGGTAGAACTCGGCCTGTGGGACAATGATATGAAGAATAAGATCATTTCCTCCAACGGCTCTATCCAGCAGATCCCTGAGATCCCAACACAGATCAAGGAACTGTACAAAACAGTTTGGGAGATCAAACAACGTACTATCATCGATATGGCGGCAGACCGTGGCGCATTCATCTGCCAGTCACAGTCTCTGAACCTGTTCGTTGACACTCCTTCTGCAGCTAAACTGACCTCTATGCACTTCTACGCATGGAAGAAAGGCCTGAAAACAGGTATGTACTACCTGCGTACACAGGCTGCTACACAGGCGGTACAGTTCACTGTTGAAAAACAAGGTGGTCAACAGATGGAACCAATGGTAGAAAAGAAAGCTGAAGCGAAAACGCTTGAAGCAAAAGGTGCTAAAGCAGCTGTTGATTCCAAACTGGATGAAGTAGAATTTGTAGAAGGTGCAGTATGTACCATGGAAGAAGGTTGTGTAACCTGCAGTGCATAATGAAATATCAAACATCATTTATAGAAAAAAGCCGTCTCAACTGAGACGGTTTTTTTATGCATTATCCATCATCCCACTGGCTTGTTCAGCGTGCCTATACTCCTCCAAAATGGCGTTTAAACTACCCTATTCTATCTTGTGATAAAATTTCTTAACCTAGTTCAAGAAACAGGGCATTTTTGTTAGGGAATTTCGTTGTCATAAATAAAACAACGATTATGTCTACTAAGATTATCAAAGAACGTCTTGACGTCTGGAAAGAAGAACCAATGTACTGGGACCTGATTGCAAATATGGACACCCGTCTGTATCAATCTTCAATACCCAAAAGCCTGATCGAGATTATTAAGATCAGGGCTTCACAGATCAACAAATGTGCTTTTTGTGTTGACTACCATACAACAGAAGCCTTACAACACGGTGAAACGCCCCGCAGGATATTTGCCCTTTCGGCCTGGCAGGAAAGTCCACTTTTTACCGATGTTGAAAGAAGCGTTCTTCAGGCAGTTGAAGAAATAACTCACATTTCCGTTCATGGCGTTGCTGATGAAACATACGAAAAGCTTAAAACTCATTTCAACATCAAGGAAGTAGCTGATATCATTGTCTGCATCAGTCATATTAACTTTCTAAATCGCATAGGTATATCGACGAAAACAATGGCACTCTGAGACGCGTTTTAACACCAACATTGTATAGTTTAAAAGACGATTATGCATGTACAACCAAAGACTGTTGCAGGTATCAAAATCCCCGACAGCACAATAGCCAGACAGGCCACAGAATTATTAAGAGAACATGGTACGGAGTTTCTCTATAACCATTCCATAAGGACCTTTTTATTCGCGTCTCTGAACGGAGAACAGAAAAAGATCCCTTATGATCCTGAACTCTTATATGTCAGTTCTGCTTTTCATGACCTGGGTCTTACTCCACATTACAGCAGTCCGGACAAAAGATTTGAAATAGACGGCGCTAACGCAGCACGTGATTTTCTCAGGAGTCATGGCCTTCCTCCGCAGGTGCTTCAATTAGTATGGGATGCTGTTGCTTTGCACACATCGCCCGGCATTGCAGAACATAAAGAAGCTGAAGTAGCATTATTGAATTATGGAGTAGCGCTGGATGTAGTAGGCAGAGGATATGAGCATCTGTCGGAAAGCCATCGTGAGGATATTATTAAACAGTATCCGCGTACGGATTTTAAGAAAACCATCATACCTACTTTCTTTGAAGGTTTTAAACATAAAACGGATACTACCTTTGGGAATATGAACGCCGATATCTGTGCTTTTATGATCCCTGATTTTCAAAGAAAGAATTTCTGCGATTTCATTCTACAATCTCCGTGGAGTGAATAAGGATAAGTGAACAAGCAAAACATGTAAGAAGCGCCCCATTTTATGAGGCGCTTCTTTGTTGCCTACAAAACAGGCATTAATAATGCTATAACAATTATAAAAAGGCAATCACATGAAAATCTTAGTAGCAGGCGGAACAGGAAATCTCGGTAGCAGGATCATCCGTGAACTACGTAAAAGAGGTGCTGACATACGAGTTGTTATCCGCCCCAATACAGCATTGAGCAAGATAGCCAGGCTCAAGCAATATGATGTCGGCATTATTCAGACAGATATGACCAATGTCAATGAAATGACACTGGCTTGCAGAGAGGTTGATTGTGTAGTTTCCGCTTTACAGGGGCTACATGACGTTATTGTAGATGTTCAGACCATCCTCCTCAATGCTGCTGTTAATGCCGGCGTACACCGTTTCATTCCTTCTGATTTCGCTGCCGATTTTACAAAACTTCCAGCTGGTGAAAACCGCAACTTCGATCTGAGGCGGGAATTCCACGAACGATTGGACAGAGCGCCCATTGCAGCAACATCTGTCCTCAATGGCGCTTTTGCTGAACTTTTATCAAACCATACTCCCCTGCTCGACCTGGAGAACAACACAGTAGGTTATTGGGAAGATCCCGATTGGCGGCTTGACTTTACCACTATGGATAATACTGCTGCTTATACAGCTGCTGTTGCTTTAGACACTGCCGCTCCCAGGATATTGCGTATTGCAGGTTTTCAGATTAGTCCGCAGGAATTAGCCACCGTTGCTACTACTATAAAGAAAGAGGAATTTAAGCTTATCCGTATGGGAAGTTTAGCTGAATTGGCCGCTCAAAATAAACAGGAACGCGCCGCTCATCCGGAAGGAGAAAATGAACTCTATCCCGACTGGCAGCAAAGTCAGTATATACAAAGCATGTTCAGTGTACAGCTCTCACCGCTGGATAATCACCGTTATCCGCAGGTAGAATGGACCGATGCAGCAAAATTTATTTCAACGTTATAAGTTATTTCTTAAACGCTACAATCATACTACGATCATTATAGTCAATGTAATTGTCAGGCGCCATATCGTCGCCTGTAAAGTTGGTTTGCTCGAACACATGATCAAACCCTACAGCGTACAAGGCCTTTATCAGATCTCTCTTTAACAGCCAGAATGATTGATAATTACCGTGGGACGCCCATAACATTTTATTCACTTTATTGTCTGCAGTACCTGCGTTCCATTCTTTGTACCATCTGCCCCTGTATCCTTCATGAGTTGTTAATCGCCCTAACCGGAAGTTCCTCTTCGTGTATAAGGGCTTAATTCGCTTCTCAAATGGCCTGTAAAGGTTGTTGAGTGCTCCGAGGTTATATCTGAAATCAAATTCATTTGCATAGTGTGTATGAAGGATCAGTGCCTTGTTGGTGTTTTCGCAGATGGTTTTCAGATATGCTACAGGGTTATCAAGATGATAAAGCAGGCCATAACAAAGTGTGATATCAAATTTTCCGTAGTTTTTCAGATTTCTTACATCATCCTTCGCGAAATTCAGATTACTCAGGCCTGACTGCTGTTTGACGTAGTTACATTTGTCGATGTTATCCTGTCGTACTTCTATTCCCAGCGTATTAAAGCCCATTTTAGCGAACTCCAAAGAGTATCCTCCTTCAAGGCATCCCAGGTCAACAACGCTGTATTTTGCATTTTCCTTCTGCGGGCCGGGGTAAAATAGTTCAACTGTGTTTTTTACGGACTTCCACAGATTGCTATCTTTTAATAAAATAGCGGTATCGCTTATTGTTCTTTCCTTTCCCAGAGCGATGTTGTGGCTGGTAAATGTATTCATATAGAGCATTGTTTACTTCTAATTGGTGTAGACAATGCTCAAACAGAGGCACCCTTACGGAAAGGAAAAGATTTTTTTACCGCAGCAACTATCTATAATAATAGTATACTCCAATATTAAATAAGATGCTGTCTGTGAGGGCAGACAGCATCTTATTTAATTGGGCTGGTAACTATTGCTTTCTTAGGTATTTAAACGTTGACGCATTATTTACCTTGGATGTAGTGGCCAATCCATTTGTAGTGTTGATACCAGTAGTGACAGATTTCCTGCTGTTCTTCAACACCAGCGTATCCCCTGAAAAGCTGAATGAATATACTCCACCTTGATATGTATCGCTGGTAGAACCATCCCAGCTTGTCATCGTACCAGTTGCCAGATGAACAGAATCAGGCGTTGACAGGCTATAGAAATGCCGCTGCTTGTAAAAATTATCCGTCTGATTTACCGGTAACATCAGCGACTCACTTAATACACCATCGACGTAAGTATATTGCATGAATAATGTGTCAACTCCCATTCCGATATTGTTATAAGTGAAGGTGCTATCATCTATCACCAACTCACCATTATTATTCTTTGTGATGTAGCTGCCATTCGCAACTACTCTTAATTTTTCCTGTCCGTCCGCTGTTGTTTCTATATATTCATTGGATTCAGTGGAAGACATATTGATAAAACTCCAGGTGCCTACGAGCGGGCTCTCCTCTTTTGGCATTTCAATAGTGGCATCTTTGCCACAGGAAAAGAAAAATACAGTCAGAACTATTAAACTTCTTTTATACATTTTACGCGTTTTAATGAATTGTATTTGCAAATGTGGCCGGGTCAGTCAAGAATTATAATATCTATTTCTTCCTTACAAAAGTCCAAACCGTTCTCCCAAATGCACCGATAGAAGGAACGGTAGTATCAGCATCTGGAAATATGACGAATACAAACGGTCCTTCAAAAGTGAACCTTAATGTATCGCCGGATAGCGCGTATTTCTGATCACCAATTCCTCCTCTGAAAATGCTACCATTATCGTTAGTACCTTTAATGACAGAAATAGAATCTGATACAAGCAAATGATAGGGATCTTTTTCTGTAAAAGTGGTGGTATCATTGACCGTCCGAAATGTTGAATCTATCAATATGGTATTTTTATAAACATAATCGCCCAGACGCGCATTAATGATATACCGGATATTATTATAGTGAAACAGATCGCCGTCTATCACCAATTCACCACTGTTCTGTTGCGTAACGTAAACATGGGGACTCATTATTCTTGAGACCACCAGGCCACTACTGTTCGTTATGTAATTGACGTTGGTAACGTTATAATCGAGATTGACAAAACTCCAGGTACCGATGAGTGGGTTATCTTTCTTAGGTAGTTCTGTTGCTTCTTTCTTGCAGGAAAATAACAGCACAGCAAGGATCAAAATTGCATTCTTGTACATAAGGTATAGGATTTAAAATAGGTGCAGTTTAAGCACCTGTAAATAGTTTTATTGTTCTAATGGGATAGACAATACCCGAAGAGAAGCGCCCTTATGTAAATGGTACTTTTTGAGGGATCGTGGTAACTATTTATAATAATAGTATTGTCCTGTATTAATAAAGGGGCTGCTTGCGGCGCAAACAGCCCTTTACTTTATTTATAGATTTGCATCGTTTTAAATAAATCTTGTCAGATTTTTTGTTACAGCTGGATAATTATGGACGCATATCAACGTTCCGATAATGTTGCAATATATAAACTGAAAAACTACTCACTCCTCAAACTCTTCACAGGATTTGCAACACCTGCTTTAATAGCCTGTGAACTTACAGTAAGCAAAGCTATAACAACAGCGAGCATCCCCGCGCCAGCAAATACCCACCAATTGATATCAACACGATATTCATACTTCTGCAGCCAACTTTTCATTAACCAAAATGCAAGAGGAGAAGCGATAAAGGAACCCAGCAATACCAACCACACAAATTCCCGGGACAGCAAGGTCCAGATATTGGCAACAGATGCTCCCAATACTTTACGAATCCCTATTTCTTTGGTCCTGCGTTCAGCCATAAAGAGTGCCAGGCCAAACAAGCCCAGGCAGGAAATGAAAATAGCTAGTCCTGCAAGAATACTTGCTAATTTCCCCACCTGATTTTCCATTGTGAACTTCTTGCCAAATTCTTCATCCACAAAGCTGTATTCAAATGGGAAAGAAGGATTGTGCTTATCAAAAATAGGCTGAATAGCGGACAATGAAGTTTTTAGATCGGATGTTGATTTCAACCGTAGAAAAATGTTATTAGCCTGATTACCATTGAAAAGAATCGCTAAAGGATAGACTGGTTTGAATGGATCGCTTATTACTACGTCCTCAACTATCCCGACAATAGTTACTACTCTTCCGCCAGATTTCATTGTCTTTCCGATCGGATCTTTATATCCAATTAGTTTTAAAGCCGCTGCATTCAGGATCACAGCATTTGAATCCGTTTTATAATCTATTGAAAAAGGCCTTCCTGCTTTAAATTTCAAACCCACTGTTTTTTCAAAGTCCCAATCAGCCATTATTGCATCCAATGCAATGTCAGCGTTAGCATCCTTTCCAGACCAGGAGAAGTCGCTCCATGTGTTGGAAATATTGGTCATAGATGTCACTGCTTTTGTTACCGACTCAAAATAACCGCTATTTAGAAGTTCCTGTTTTAATACAGTATAGTTTTTGGTAAGATCATCACTGCAGTTAACAGAGATCAGATTGTTCGGATTATAACCAAGAGAACGGCTTTTGGCATGATTGATCTGCTGAAAAACAATAATGGTACTTATGATTAACACGATAGAAATAGTAAACTGAGAAACGACCAATACTTTACGAAAAGTAGCTGCACCTTTACCTTGCCTGAATACGCCTTTCAAAGTCCTGACCGGCAAAAATGAAGAGAGATACAATGCAGGATAGCTGCCAGCGATCAATCCAGTCAGAATACAGACAAGGAATACGAACGCCCATAGAAAAGCATTACTAAACTCAAATCTTACATTCTCAAAACCCAGGTCTCTTAAACAAGGTAACAACAGTCGTATTATTCCGATAGAAAGTACAAAGGCAAGAAAGGTCGTCAGCATCGATTCTGTTAAAAACTGGGTAACAAGTTGCATACGCAACGAACCTACGGATTTCCGGATGCCTATCTCCTTTGCCCGTTTTTCAGCCCGGGCAGTCGAAAGATTCATGAAGTTAATACATGCAATAAGCAGTACAAAAATGCCTATAATACCAAATAGTCTTACATAGTCAATCTTTCCACCCACATTTATCCAATTCTTATAGTCATTGTACAAATGCCATTTGCTTAGAGGATGCAGGAACAGTGTTTGATTTTTAAGTCTGTTATCTTTCTGTATGGAAAGCGGGCCAATTTTCTTTGAGAAGTCTGCCATAGAAACTCCCGGTTGTAGCTCCACCAGATTCATAAGAAAATTATTGTTCCAATTTGTCTTATTACCTCTTATCCATTCCGATTCGTTTATTAAAAACTGATAGGGAGCTAGAAAATCAAAATCAATTGTTGAGTTTTTAGGAGCATTTTGTACTACACCGGTAACCAGTACGATATGCTGATTATCCAGTTTTATAGTTTTGCCGATCGGGTCTTCCCTACCAAACAAAGTGCTCGCCAACGATTCGGTAAGTACGATGGAATTGGGATCTGTCAGTACAGTAGCAATATTCCCCTTCAGAAGTGGAAAAGAAAACATTCCAAGGAAATCAGGGTCAACATATCTCCCGTTTTTATTGAATTTGCTATTGCCAACTACCAAACTATGGCTTTCATTCCAGCTCATTCGTGTGGCTCCTTTTACTTCAGGATAGTTGTTCTTCAGTTCATCATATAAGGGAAGCTGCGTCGCTTCCTGTGTACTCTTATTGTTGTTAAACAGTATATTTTTTTGAATTAGTGCTATGCGATCACCGTTTTTATGAAATGAGTCAAAACTCATCTCATACTTTATCCAGAGACCAATAAGCATAGTAAATGCCATCCCTGTGGCTAAACCAAAAATATTGATAAATGACAGGCCCTTGTTTATCCAAAGATTACGCCATGCGATTTTAAAATAGGTTTTTAGCATATTATTTCTAAATAAGGGAATGGTTCAAAATTCGTTAAATGCCATTCCCCTAAAAAAATGCCAGCTTAAATAGCCCTAAAAATCAATTATTTACACAGAATCATTTCACAGGATTGTTCGGTTTCAATACAATAAACGTCCGTTAGTGAACTCAGCGCCGGCTTTAGTACTTATTCTTCCTCCTCAAAACCCCACTTTTCCAGCAACGCTTCAAACTGCCCATCCGGCAAATTCCTCTTTTCATAATGCCCCGCAATTGTCCGTTGTCTCAAGGCCTCATAAATACTCACCGCACATGCTACTGATATATTCAATGACTTGATAATCCCTACCTGCGGAATAATAAAGTTCCCATCTGCTAATTCGCGGACCTCATCTGTCACGCCATCATGCTCATTCCCGAATACCAATGCCACTGAACCCGTAAAATCGATGTCATACAAACCAACAGCATCTGCAGCAAGATGGGTCGTAAAGATCTTATCATATTTCTGTCGTAGGGCGGCCACACATTCGGCAGTATTGGAAAACTGGTGAATGGTCAGCCACTTGGCAGCGCTGGAAGAACTTTTAGCGCCCCATTTCTTGTGCCGGGGAATCCTGTTGTTCAGTACATAAATCTCCTGGATACCTACGGCATCACAGGTACGCATTACAGCTGATATGTTATGCGGGTCCTGAACATTTTCCAGCACCACGGTAAGACCTGCTTGTCTTTTATTTAATACGGATAGTAACCTTTCCCTGCGTTCCGGCGTCATATGATGAATATATTAATTTCAGGGGGCAAATTTAACCTAAATCAAACTTCCGAATACGGGTTTTCCTTGCTACCTTCATACATAATAAAAAACATTTATCTAAAACATGTTCAAAAAAATCCTCAAAATTGTAGGAATCTTCTTACTGGTATTGGTTATAGCTGCAATTGCCATCCCATTCTTTTTCAAAGGCAAGATCATGTCTCTCGTAAAAACAGAGCTGAACAAACAACTGGTTGCCGACGTCGACTTTAAAGACGTGGATATCAGCCTGATAAGACGTTTCCCCAGACTGGCCGTAGCATTGGAAGACCTGAGTGTTGTAAACCGGGCTCCTTTTACCGGCGACACCTTGTTTGCGGTAAAGAAGATCGACCTCGCGCTGAACCTGATGAGCGTTATTAAAGGGGATAAAATGGATATTTACAACATAAGCATCCAACAACCAAGAGTACATGCAATTATCAATAAACAGGGACAGGTAAACTGGGATATCATGAAGCCTGATACCGCACAGGTAACTCCGGCAGATACTGCTTCTTCCAAGTTTGCACTGAACCTCCAGAAATATAGCATCGAAGATGCCACCGTACGTTACGACGATCAGGAAGGTGATATGGCATTGCTGATAGAAGGACTTGATCACCAGGGTACCGGCGATTTTACACAGGACCTCTTCACCCTGCAGACCAATACCCAGGCTGAAGGCATTACCTTCCGCTATGGGCTCATCCCCTACCTGCTGCGTACCAAAACAACGATGGACGCCGATATCCAGGTAGATAACAAAACCAGCACCTACACCTTCCAAAAAGGCAAGGCCACGCTGAATAACCTGGAACTGGCTTTCCAGGGCTTCTTTAAACTGGTGAACGACAGCACTTACGGCATGGACCTCTCCATGAAAGCGCCATCTACCCAATTTAAAGATATACTCTCTCTCGTACCTGCTATTTTCATGCAGGATTTCGACAAGATCAAGACTCAGGGTACCGCTGCTTTTGACGGTTATGTGAAAGGTACTTATAGCGCTACTCAAATGCCCGCTTTCGGCCTGAACCTGGCGGTTAAGGATGGTTTCTTCCAATACCCTGACCTGCCTAAACCAGTAAAGAATATCCAGGTAAAAATGAGTGTGAACAACCCGGATGGTGTTCCTGACCATACTGTTGTGAACATGCCGTCAGCACACGTGGAAATGGACAATACCCCGCTGGACATGCGACTGCTTGTTAAAACACCTATCTCTGATATGTATGTAGATGGTGCTGCCAAAGGAAAACTGGACCTATCTAAAGTATCACAGTTTTACAAACTGGAAGATGGTACTGCTTTAAGTGGTCTCATTGATGCAGATGTAAGTGCAAAAGGAAACATGAGCGCTATTGAGAAACAGGCTTACGATAAATTCTATGCAGCAGGAAGTATACTGGTGAGCAATCTCCTGTACCGTAGCAAAGATTATCCTGATGGCATCAAGGTGAACACCCTTTCCATGCAGTTCAATCCGAAGAATGTAACCGTGTCTAAGTTCGACGGACATTACATGGGCACTAACTTCCAGGCGAATGGTGAAGTGAATAATATGCTGGCTTACATGCTGAAAAATCAGCCACTGGATGGTAAACTGGCCGTTAAAGCCGATGAAGTGAACCTGGACAAATGGATGGGCACTACTGAAACAGCTGCTGCAGAAACGCCTGCGGATACTGCCAGTGCTCCTTTCCCTGTTCCTGCTAATCTCGATTTCGGCATCACCGCACAGGTGGATAAAGTACATTACGACAAGCTGGATATGACTAACCTTTCCGGTAACCTCTTACTGAAAGATGAAACAGTGTCCATGCAACAGATAAAAGCTGATGCATTACAAGGTAACATTGAAGTGAATGGTAGTTACAGCACAAAGAACAGTAAGACCAATCCTGATATCAGCATGGCTTACAGTGTGCAGAATGTGGATGTACAGCAAACGTTCAATGCCTTCAATACCGTACAGGCACTGATGCCGGTTGCTAAGTTCCTGAGTGGTAAAATGACCTCTCAACTAAGCCTGAGTGGTAAACTGGGTGAAGATATGATGCCGGTACTGAATAGCCTCAACGGGGATGGTAACCTCCTCCTGCTGGAAGGCGCACTGCAAAAGTTTGCGCCTGTTGAACAACTGGCTAATACGCTGAACGTATCGCAACTGAAGAACTTTTCCTTAAAAGATGTGAAGACCTACTTTGCGTTTGAAAATGGCCGGGTGAAAGTAAATCCGTTCAAAGTAAATGTCAGCAATATCAACATGCTCGTAGGTGGCTCCCATGGCTTTGATCAGTCACTCGATTATACCCTGCAGATGACCCTTCCACGTAACGTGATCGGCAAACAGGGCGATGCATTGATAACAAGCCTGGCATCAAAAGCAAGCAGCAAAGGTATTCCCGTAAATATCAGCGATAGCGTTCACCTGAATGTATTACTGGGTGGTAATATCATGAAGCCCACTTACAAGACTGACCTGCAGGAAACTGCTTCCGGCGCTATCGACAACCTGAAAGACCAGGCTACCACACTCGTTAAGAATAAGGTGGATACTGTGAAATCAGCGCTGAAAGATTCCCTCACATCTGTGAAAAACAATGCGGTGGCGGGTGTAAAAAATGAAATCACCAAACACCTGACCGGCCAGAAAGATACTACCGGTACCAAATCAGCACCTTTACAGGATGCCGGCAAACAGGCCGGACAAGCCGTGAAGAATACAATAGGTAACCTGTTCAACAAGAAAAAAGGCAATTAAGTAATAAATCAAAGCAAAAAACGGTCTGGGTCAATGTCCCTCAGACCGTTTTTTTGTCTTTTTTACGCATTTTACCTATTTCGCTAGTTTGGACAACTATTTTTCTAAGTTTTTCACCAAATTCGCAGAACAGAGAAAGAATAAGCATATTCTCCACCGCCTGCAGCGGAAATGTTAACTTGAGAAATACCCTCATAACAACTATGGACCACGAGCGCTACATATCAGATGGAAATCTTGAAAAGGTGCTTCTCGGATTTGCAACTCCGGAAGAAGAATCCGAGTACAGGTTTTATCTTGATATCTTCCCTGAAATACAGACTGAAAAGGAGGAAGTCGAACGTAAAATTGAACGTTTGGCTTTCAAAGAAGCTGCGCTGCCACCTGCTCACCTGAAGACGGCTATCATGCAACAGATTGCGGCAGAAGCAACAGCACCTGTAGTAACTTCTACCTGGTATGCCCAAAGAAATGAGATACATGTAGAGCATGTGGCGCCTCCGCCAAACAAAATGCGGGTACATGTCGGCTGGAAGATATTACTCATAAGCCTGCTTATAATGATCGCGGCCTCCGTTCTGGCGTCCGTGATTTTTTTTGCTATGGCTCTCAAATGATACAAACCCCTAAACAGTACTAAATAAAAAAGGCGTTCGCTAAAGCGAACGCCTTTTTTCTCTGCAGTTGTTTTCCGTTTATAATTCGTTATGCTGCATTGCTTTATAATTATCCTGCATAGCTTTCAGTTTCTCTTTACCGTAAGCCAGGCGGGTGATCACAACATACAATACCGGCACAATAAAGATCGCCAGGAACGTTGCGGTGAACATACCACCCAATACCGTCCAACCCATTGTTTTACGGGATTCAGCACCAGCACCACTTGATAATACCAGTGGCATGATACCCAACAGGAAGGCCAGAGACGTCATGATAATAGGTCGTAAACGCAGCTTGGCAGCTTCCACGGTTGCGGTTACCAGCTCCATGCCTCTATCCACACGTTCTTTCGCAAATTCCACGATAAGGATCGCGTTCTTTGCCGATAACCCGATCAGGGTGATCAAACCGATCTGCGCGTATACGTTATTGGTGATGTTTGGCAGGAAGGTCAGTGTCAGGATCGCACCAAAGGCCCCGATAGGAACCGCCAGCAGTACGGAGAATGGTACAGACCAGCTTTCGTAAAGGGCCGCCAGGAAGAGGAATACGAAGACGATCGACAGGGCGAAAATGTAAACTGTTTTCGAACCTGACAGGATCTCTTCACGGCTCAAACCGGAGAACTCATATCCATAACCTTCAGGCAATACCTGTGCAGCAACTTCTTCCAGCGCCTTGATAGCGTCACCACTACTGTAACCCGGAGCCGGGCTACCATTTATTTCCGCAGAGCGGAACAGGTTATAGTGGGAAATTACCGGTGCACTTTCCGTTACCTTATATGAAGTCAACGCACTCAATGGCACCATAGTACCGGAAGAGTTACGTACGAAGTATTGGGACAGATCCTTGATATCGCCACGGTAACTGGAGTCAGCCTGTGTTACCACACGGAAGTTACGTCCATATACCGTAAAGTCATTCACATAAGCACTACCAAGATAGGTCTGTAACGCTGTAGCGATAGATGATATCTGTACCCCCATCTTCTTAGCCTTTTCACGGTCTATCTCCAACTGATAACCAGGTGTACGTGCCGTAAAGAAGGAGAATGCCCTTGCTATTTCAGGACGTTGGTTAATGGCAGCTGTGAATTTACCCAATACGCCTTCGAACTCTTTAATATCACCACCACCGCTCTTCTGCTGGAGAATGAAGGAGAAACCTGCTGTAGAACCCAGACCAGGAATAGCCGGAGGAGGAATTACCACCACATTGGCTTCCTTAAACCTGGACAGTTTCGCCTGTAGCTGTCCTACGAGGGCAAAGATCTGCTGTGATTTATCCTTACGTTCGTCCCATGGTTTCAGCTGACAGAAGATAGTAGCACTGTTTGATTTTGTTGCAAAGCTTACTACGTTCAAACCTCCGAGGGCTGCATAGTGACCGATCGCTTTAACGCTATCCAGTGTATGCATCATTTCCGTCATTACCGCGATAGTGCGCTCAGTGGAGGATGATTCCGGCAGGTCAAAAGTGATATAAACACGGCCGTCGTCTTCCGTAGGAATGAAGCCTGTTGGTTTACCTCTGAAGAGCACCACAGTTCCGATCACAATACAGAGCAGCATGATCATCACATAACGTCCCCAACGGATACTTTTCTTTACACCCAGTGAATAACGGCTGGTTACATGACCAAACCAGGTATTGAATTTAAAGAAGAACCTGTTCAGACCTTTAGAGTTCTTATCCAGGTGCATTGGCCGCAGGATCAGCGTACATAATGCCGGTGTGAGGGACAATGCCACGAATGCGGAGATCAGTACGGAGATCGCGATAGTGATCGCAAACTGTTGGTACAGACGACCTACGATACCCGGAATGAACCCTACCGGTACGAATACCGCGGCGAGGATCAGCGCGATGGCTATTACCGGTCCGGAGATCTCTTTCATCGCTGCGTAGGTAGCTTCTTTCGGCGACATCTGTTCATGGTCCATATTGTGCTGGACCGCCTCCACCACCACAATGGCGTCATCCACCACAATACCGATGGCCAGTACGAAACCGAACAGGGTCAGGGTATTAATGGTAAAGCCGAGTGGTATGAAGAAGATGAACGTAGCGATAATGGACACAGGAATTGCCAGTACCGGGATGATGGTTGCCCTCCAGCTTTGCAGGAAGAGGAATACCACGACAACCACCAGCGCCAGGGCTTCCAGCAGTGTTTCCACCACCTCATGAATAGATACCTCGATCACGGATACGGACTCGAACGGTACTACATACGCCACATCTTTAGGGAAAGTCTTCTTCAGCTGTTCCATGGTGGCATATACTGCTTCAGCAGTTTCGATCGCGTTACTACCCGGTGCCTGGTATACCAGCAGGTAGGAAGCTCTCTTACCATCCACGTATGAGTTATTGCTATAGCTGAATTTACCCAGGTTAATACGGGCAACGTCTTTCAGATATACAACAGCACCATCTTCCGGACGGGTTTTGATAATGATATTACCAAATTCTTCAGCAGTAACGAGACGGCCTTTCACAAAAATGGTATACTCATATGTCTGACCCACTTTCTGCGGAGGAGCACCTACAGTACCTGCAGAGATCTGCGCATTCTGCTCGGTGATAGCAGCTCTTACTTCCTCAGCTGTTACACCCATCTGGGCCAGCTTGTCAGGTTTCAGCCACACACGCATACTGAAGTCATCCGCACGGGTGAAGATATCACCCACACCTTTTGCACGCAGCAGGGCGTCTTTAATATATACGTTGGTATAGTTATCCAGGAAGGTTACATCGTGTGTACCGTTAGGAGAATACAGCGCCACCAGCATGAGGATACTGGGGTTACGTTTCCTTACGGTCAGACCTAAACGTTGTACCTCCTGAGGCAGGGTTGGCTGTGCAATACCCACACGGTTCTGCACATCCAGCGCCGCAATATTGATGTCCGTACCTACTTCAAAGTTCACAGTTAAGCTCATCGCTCCACTGTTGGTACTGTTACTGGTCATATAAGTCATACCAGGCGTACCGTTCACCTGTACTTCCACCGGAGTGGCAGTCGTTTGTTCAACGGTCTGCGCATCGGCGCCAATATAGGTACCGGTCACCTGTACGGTGGGAGGAGAAATTTCCGGGTACTGACCAACCGGAAGGGTTGTCATGGCCAGCAGCCCTACCAGTACCAGCACAACAGATATAACTATTGCGGTAACCGGTCTGCGTATAAAAGTATTTGCAATCATGTTTCTTCTTCTATTGATTCAAACTCAAACTGTTATCTATTTCTTGGCTGCATCAGGAGCCTTCTTTACGGTTGTGGTGTCAATCTTACCACCATCACGTAAACGGTTCAGACCTTCGGTTACGATCAGATCGCCCTGTTGTACACCGTCCAATACTACGATCCTGTCTCTCATACGAGGACCAAGATGTATTTTACGCTGCTCGGCAACTGTATCTTTCGCGATGAATACGAAGAATTCACCCATTTGCTCAACTACTGATTTGTAAGGAATGATCACGCGCTCGCCTGATTCATCGTTCAGCACCTGCATTACACCGCTCATACCTTCTTTCAGTTCACCCTTTGGATTGTTGAACTCAATACGCACTTTAATGGTAGCGGTCAGGTTATCCACACCACGGTCAATTACAGCAATACGGCCTGGTTCAGAATAAGCCTGACCATTAGGCAGCTGCAAACGGAATGTAGAATCGCCCGGAGTGATTGCTCTACCCTGTTTAGCAGAGAAACGGGCGATATCTGTTTCGTTCACCACGAAATCTACCGCGATCGGGTTCTCTGAAGACATTGTATTCAGCAGCGTGCTTCCCTGACTAACCTGGGCGCCCAGTTTCACCTGGGATATACCGATACGGCCAGTAAAAGGTGCTTTTATTATGGAGTAATCCAGATCTGTACGTGCTGCCAGCAAAGAGGCTTCAGCTGCGGCCAGCTGACTGCGGCTTACGTCCAGCGCTGCATCAGCGTTGTCGAGTGTCTGGCGGGCAATCGCATCCTGCTCTGCCAGTTTATGATAACGGTCTGCGTCTTTCTGTGCTTTGGTAAGATTAGCCTTTGCCTGGGCAATGCTTGCTTCTGCCTGACGGTAAGCGGCTTCATACTTACGACGATCTATTTCATAGAGTGGTTTTCCTTTCTGTACCACTTCACCTTCTTTGAAGAAAATGCCGGTAATATATCCTGTTACCTGTGCACGCAGTTCCACCTGATTCAGTGCCACCACAGTTGCGGGGTATTTATCGTAATAGACAGCGGTGCCCGTTACTGCCGGAACAACGCTTACCGGTGTAGGAGGCAATACCAGGGCTTGTTTCTGAGCCGGGCCTTTACAGGAAGCCAGGTAAAATAAGCCTGTAGCGCCAATGAGGAGAATGTGTTGCTTTGTTTTCATCTGAAAATATTTGTCCTTTCAATGACCAGGCTGATAGTCTGGCCAGTTTCCTTTTTAGTAGTTAGTTGATATTGTTCCTAATGCACGTTGCAGATCTATCTTACTTGACAGTACAGTGTACATCGCATTATAATAGTTCAGCTGCGCCGAGCGGAGATCTGTTTGTGCAGTGATCACCTCCAGGTAGGTTTTTACCCCCTCCCTGTATTGTAATTCAATAAGGCTGTACACTTCCTGGGCCAAGTCCACATTCTCCTTCATCACATAAAACTGGTTGAGATTAGCCTTATACGTAGCCATTGCCTGGGTATATTCAGTATTGATCTGGTTCCGCAGATTTTCTACATCCAGGTCTATACGTTTCACCTGTAACTCCGACTGACGGATATTATAGATACGCTTAGAGCCCTGGAAGATGGGTAGCGACAATTTCAAACCGATCTGTGAGCTTGGAAGGTTGTTGCTGTATAACTTTCCAAAATCGGGATGCAGATAAGAGAAGCTATAATTCGCAAAGGCTGACACGGTAGGCAGGAAACTCCACTTGTTATATTTCAGTTCCGCCTCCTGCAATACCTTCTGCGTTTGCAGTAACTGCATTTCTATCCTGTTGTCGTAAGCTACTGTAAGAAGGGTGTCCAGTTGTACGTTCTGAGCCATGGCAACAGTATCGTATACCAGGGGCAGCGATCCGGCAGTAGGATATCCCATCAACTGACGCAGATAAGCTTCACGGGCTTTCAGCTGCTCTTCCCCGGTCTTTTTCTGTGCACGGGTATTGTTCAGGGAGATGGTAGCCCGTTTATAATCGGTCTTATCCACCAATCCACCCTGGTATTGATTATAGGCATCTTTCAGGCTGCGTTCCAGGCGGGTAATGTCTTCAGTCAGCACATCGATCTGCCGCTGGGTCAGCAACAGGTCATAATAAGCCTTGGTTACGTTGGCCACGACATCTATCCGGTAGCTTTCTGTATTCTGTTTAGCCTGTTTACGAACATCATGGGCAGTTCTGCCAGCCAACAGGAGGTCGCGGTTAAACAGGTTCTGGTTCCATGTAAATAATGCGGCAGATGAATTTGCGACACCGATCTGGGCATAGTTACCATTAAAATAGGAAGTGGGTATCTTTAAATAATGGTACAGGTTGTAGTCCAACCCAACCTGAGGATACCAGTCTGCAAGCTTACCCTTAATGGTATATTCAGTGATATCTTCATCCAGTCTGGCCTGTTTTACAACGGGCTGATGGTTGAGCGCGTACTGAATGCAAGCCTGTAAGGTGGCCTGAGGAAGCAATGAATCGGAGACCTTTTGCGCATAAGAGGGTGCGTTGTACAGCACGGCACTTAGTACGGCGGTCAGATAAAATACTCTTTTCATAAAAGGTTTTGACAATCAGATTCTTCTTTACACCAATCGGCGGACATCGACGATATATGTCCGTTATATATTATAATAATGATTTCTTGATCTGATGCTAATGTGAATCTTAGTATAAGATGGGCACAGTTTAGCACATGCACAAACTGCAAACAGGTAGGTTCAGGTCGTTAACGGTAGATTACAATTCTTGGGATAAAAGCTGACAGACGGGTTAACTATAGCTCCTTTTGCGGGAAATTATAGTTAACCCTTCCCGTAATTGCACGGCAAAGATAATGACTCGCAGTTAGAAACATGTTACCACTGATGTAAATTTAAACAACAGTTTAACTTTATTTCATTGAGCGTCCACTGTGTATATGTTTTTCTGCATGGTAGGAGGATCTTACCAATGGTCCAGATTCTACATAATCAAGACCCATGTTATATCCTATTTCACGCAATTCTGCGAACTCGTCAGGATGAACAAAACGGACAACCGGTAAATGTTTCGGGGTAGGTTGAAGGTATTGTCCGAGTGTCACCACATCACATCCGTTATCGTACAGGTCCTGCATAGCCTGTACCACTTCTTCTTTAGTTTCACCAAGACCGAGCATGATACCGCTTTTGGTACGCATGCCTCCATCTTTGAGGCGGCGGATCACTTCCAGGCTGCGGTGGTATTTAGCCTGGATACGCACCTGTTTGGTGAGGCGTTCCACTGTTTCGAGGTTGTGGGATACTACTTCCGGCGCTACATCAATGATGCGCTGGAGGTTTTCCCATTGACCCCTGAAGTCAGGGATCAATGTTTCCATTGTCGTATCTGCATTCAGTGCTCTTACAGCTTTGATCGTATTGGCCCAGATGATAGAACCACCATCTTTCAGCTCATCCCTGTCTACGGAAGTGATCACTGCGTGTTTCACTTTCATAAGGTATATAGCCTCTGCAACACGTTGAGGCTCATCCCAATCCACTGCTTCCGGTCTGCCGGTGGCTACCGCACAGAAACCGCAGCTACGGGTACAAATATTTCCGAGGATCATAAAGGTAGCGGTGCCGGCTCCCCAGCATTCTCCCATATTAGGGCAATTCCCGCTCTCGCAGATCGTATGTAACTTATGTGTATCAACCAGGTTGCGTACCTGCTTATAACTCTCTCCTATTGGTAACTTCACTCGCAGCCAGTCAGGCTTTTTAGTCCTCGGAGCAGCTGTAGCAGGCGCTGTGCTGCATGGCGTTGCGGTTGTAATCGGTGTTTCTTCCATCTCTGATCCTTTCTTTAAGAACACAAATTTAATACTTCTGAACTATTTCTTATCCCACCGCTTTCCAAACTGAAGTGCTATGTATGCATTAAAGAAGAATTTTTTGGCGTCCTGCTCTATCATAATAGCTACATCCTTGGTGTAATATTCGGCATTAACACCTACTTCAAGGGCGCTTACCACCTCATTGAAGCGAGCCCAGTCAAACCGGAGGCCTGTTTTGGCGTGAACACCGGGAACGATGCTCAATTCTCCCCAGCCTTTGCCGAATCCAGCCCCACCTATAATTGACGCCCTGTTCAGGAATGCCTGATCATATAGTGGATCCTGACCATATTTAACCTGGATGCCTTGTTCGGTATTGGGATCTATAATATTAAGGTAATAGGGCTTCAACATGCCAACTGATACGCCACCATAGTAGATCGCGTTCACGAGTACCCCGTTTTTATTGCCTTTACCACCGATGAGCCTTTGTTGCCCAACGCCCAGTTTTACCTGGTAGAAATTATTTTGTTTACCGTATATGTAAGGTTTTTCTGAGTAGATAAATCCATAAGGGTCAACACCTTTTGGCTGTCCTGCTTTTTTATCTTCCTTAGGGTTCTTTTTTTCACCAAATTCAAGCTGAAAATAATTCACCTTGTTCCTGCTTTTCCGGTAACCCAGTTCAAAAAGTCCGGTCCAGCCATCCGTATTGATCCTGGCGCCCATTGAGAATTCTCTCTCATACAGGTTCTCACCCTCCTCCATTTGTTTGAACAATGAAATACGCTTCAGTTTCCGCTGTTCCCGCTGTTCTTTTTTGGACAGTCCGTCATTCTTTGAGTCCTGGGCATACAAACTACCCGCCGCTATAACCAGTAAAAGCAAGGATGAGTATAGTCTTTTCACCTGTATAGATTTGTTTTGTTAAGGGAGTATAGCCTCCGGGCTATACTATATAAACGTAAGGGGCATCATATTGGTATGCCTGCTGTTACAAACCTACACGTTTTTTCCGTCATGTGTAAATTTGTTTTTGTCTGTAAACCCACGTCCGTGTATATATAACGCCCTAAACCGGAAATGGTTACAGAATTGCGATCTGGCTGTTTTACACCCTGTCCGGAAGAAGGTATTATCCAGTTGTAACGCTTCTTTTGAAACCGGAATATGTGCTCTTTTATAGTATGCCAGAACGCAGCAGCCTGACGCCGACAGCACACCCGAGGCAGCGTTTCTCGTCACAATAGGCTTGTTTTAGCTGTAATAGCGCCTGGGTATCTCCTGCTGATTCCGAATTGATATTCAACGCATTCCAGCCCGAAATAACACGATTTTCCTCCGAGGCAAGCTCCCTCATGAAAGAGATGGCTTTCTCCTGGTAACGGCTATCCCCTCTCTCCCTTCCGTACAGGTACAGAAGTGGCAATACAGTATTGATCAGGATATTGTGGATAGCGCGGGTACCCGGCGCCTGTGTTCTGCTCACCGGTTTGCCAAACCGGTAATGCGTGTGCCAGTACTCGGAAGGCCGGACCTCCAATAGCCTCTCCAGGCCTACAACATCATTGGCTTCCAGTATCCGGGAGAACAGGTGGGTATTTTTGTTATACAGCGCAGCGAGAAACGCGATCTTCATACTTGGGAAAGAGGCTGGACGCATCCGCAGCCATTTAAAGTGTTGGGCTTCCAGCGGCGTGAGCTGGTATTTGTGCCTTAGATAGCTGTATTCCTGTTGAAGCCTTGTCGTATGATCGTCGGTAGCTATACCATCCAGCATTCCAGCCTGACCGAATAACAACACCTCCAGCCGGAACAGGTCTGATTGATGGCGAAGCACCAGCTTATAAGGCAATGACTGGGCTAACCGCAGGAAAACATCCCCATTTACAGGCATACCCGCCGCCCTGGCGATTGCACAGAAGCACACCTCTTCCCAGTCATATTGTGTTTGCAATAACCAGGATTTCAGGATATCGGCTTTTTGCTCCAGCCGCTCCACCAGGAGGCGGTCTTTCCATCCGGTCCAGATAAGCGCCGGTACGGTTGACACAGAGCCTGCACAAGGAACAAATGCCGCCGACCGGCGTAGCAATTCATAACGCTGCAACAACAGCTTCGGGATGCAATGCTGCAATTCAAGGACAGGGATACCATTAGTGGTACATCCTTCCATATCATGCTCAAACACGACATGCAGGATCACATTCCGGTATTGCAGATTGTACTGATGCCCATGCCGGAACCAGTCGGATGTTCTCATATGCAGCTCTACATTGCCTGCCCATAATGTTCCACCGATATGGAGCCGGGCGGCGGTAAAATCAGGTCCTGCATGCCGGTTATGCTGACCGGGATGATCGATGTGTACAGGCTCGCCTTCTAATGTTTTAAGGCCGGATTGCGTAAATAAGCGGAACTGCCAGATGTGTTGAAATAGCTCTTCTGCGAAAAGCGGATCAACATTCACAATGGTCATAAATGGTTGGTTAACAGAATGATCAAAGATTATTCAGAAAGGAACAAATTAGCAAAAAAACAAGTACGTGCAAAAAATTAAAAGTATCCTTTTTGGAAATTTGATGAAAGTACCTTTAACTTTGCACCCAGTTCTTACACATGACTTATCCAGAAAGGCGGAGGGACTTGGCCCTGCGATGCCTTAGCAACCAACCTGCAGTAATGCAGGGAAAGGTGCTAATTCCGGCCCCGGTTATACGATAACCGAGGGAAGATAAGTTGGCAGAGATTGATATTCATCGTAATAAAATACTTGAAGGCTCTTCCAACTACGGAAGGGCTTTTTTTATGCCCCTTAGGCTGGTTGTCATTGAAAGTATGAATGTCTGATTGAGCATTTGCCAACCAGGGTATGATAACAGTATAATTGCTTTGAAGATTGAAAATAGCTACTCAATTATTGCATAGTATCCCGGTGGATGAATTGACGGGCGCCATCTCCGTCCCCATCTACCAAACCTCCACTTTCGTGCAGGAATCTCCCGGGATCAACAAGGGATTTGAATTTTCCCGTGCCAATAATCCGACACGCAAAGTGCTGGAAAATATCATCTGCAGCCTGGAAGAAGGGCATGCAGGTTTTGCCTTCGCCAGTGGTATGGCAGCTATTGACGCTGTAATGAAACTGTTGAAAAGCGGCGATGAGATCATGGCAGTGGAAGACACCTATGGCGGTATTTTCCAGATGTTCCAGCATATGTTCGAACGCTTCGGCATCAAAGCAAATTTCGTTGATACCAGTAATACAGATAAAGTATTGGCAGCTATGACGCCCAATACAAAGATGATCTGGCTGGAATCTCCCACCAATCCTACCTTACGCGTATCAGATATCAAATCCATCAGCAAAATAGCTAAACAGCATAATGTATTGCTGGTAGTGGATAATACGCTGTGTACACCGCTGATACAGCAACCCATGCCTTTAGGCGCCGATATCGTGATACACAGCGCTACCAAATATCTTGCAGGTCATACAGACGTCATCGCAGGACTGGTAGTAGTGAATTCGAAAACACTGGCAGATCAGCTGCGCTTTAACCAGAACATTTCCGGTAGTATACTCAGCCCGTTTGAGGCCTGGCTGACCATCAGAGGTATTGAAACACTCTGTCTCCGGCTCGATAAACAATGTAGCAACGCTATGGCGATTGCAACCTGGCTGTCCACGCATCCTGCGGTGGATAAGGTTTATTACCCGGGACTGAGCACACATAAGAATCATCATATCGCGCGTAAACAACAAAAACAATACGGGGGACTTGTCAGCTTCTCTCTGAAGAGCGACAATATCAAGAATGCGATCCGTGTAGTAAACAGCACGAAATTATTCAAACTGGCCGAAAGCTTCGGCGGTGTAAAAAGTATGCTGGACCATCCGGCAACAATGACACATCGTAATATCCCGGAAGACTTCCGCAGGAAGACCGGCTTGCAGGATTCATGCATCCGCCTCTCCGTAGGTATTGAAGATGCAGAAGACCTGATCAATGATCTGAAACAAGCGTTGGACAAGCTGAACCTGCCCGCAGGAAAACAGATCACTGTATTGCAATAACTATCATTTATTAAAACATAATGCGGCTTGATCTATCAACCGGCCGCATCTAAAGGAGTACATAAGCACTAAGTATAGAACATGGAAAACAAGATCATTAATTTAGGCATTTTCGGATTTGGTTGTGTGGGACAAGGGTTATACGAGGTACTGAACAGAACAAAAGGTATCAATGCCCGCATCAAAAAGATATGTATCAAAGATCCTAACAAATCGCGTCCTATTGATGCAAGTTATTTTACTACCGATAAGAACGAAATCCTCAACGACCCTACTATTGACGTAGTCGTAGAGTTGATCAACGAAACAGAAGCAGCATTCGAAATAGTAAGCACTGCACTGCGTAATGGCAAAGCTGTTGTAAGCGCCAGCAAACGCATGATCGCAGAGAACTTGCCTGCATTATACCAGTTGCAGGTGGAAAATAAAGTTCCTTTCCTGTACGAGGCATCCAGCTGTGCAAGTATTCCTATCATCCGTAACCTGGAAGAATACTATGATAATGACCTGCTGAATGCTGTGGAAGGTATCTGCAATGGTTCTACCAATTACATCCTTACCAAAATATTCGAAGAGAACCTGAGCTTCGAAACTGCGCTGCAACAGGCACAGGATAAAGGTTTCGCAGAAACAGATCCTACCCTTGACATCGAAGGTTATGATCCTAAGTTCAAGATCGTGATCCTGTTGTTACATGCATTTGGTACGTTCGTAAAACCGGAAGAGGTATTCAACTATGGTATCCATCATCTGAATGATTTTGATATCCAGTTCGCCAAACAACGTAACTGTACCATTAAGCTGATCGGTAACTGCCGCAGGCAGAACGGGCATGTGAATGCATATGTATTACCGCATCTGATCAGGGAACATAACCTGCTGTACGATGTATACAACGAGTACAATGGTATCCTGCTGGAAAGCGCATTCACCGATAAACAGTTCTTTGTTGGTAAAGGCGCAGGTGGTACCGCTACCGGAAGTGCTGTATTATCAGACATCTCCGCTTTGCTGTACAACTACCGTTACGAGTACAAAAAGATCAAACAGTCTAATCAGCCTGCCTTTACAAATGATGTACAACTGAAAGTATATCTGCGTTACCGCACTGCGGACCAGGTACATCTGGCAGACTTCTATAACATCTCTGAAAAATACGAATCAGCTACCTATAGCTATGTTGTAGGTGTGATCAACCTGGAAAAGCTGAAAGAAGCAACCTGGTTAAAAAATAAGGATGTGAACCTGTTGGTACTGGGAGAAGATTCCGTACGCTAGTCTTCATTAATCAGCCATATAACGTGAGGGTATCAGTAGTACTGATACCCTCTTTATTTTTCTGGAAAAATCTAAAAAAGATGAAGCCGTAGTAGTTAGTTTCTTCCGGCGATAGCTTCCAAAGCTTCTACTACGTTGCTTACCGGTAATCCCATCACATTGTAGAAACAGCCATCGATACGATCTATACCCACCGCTCCTATCCATTCCTGTATAGCGTAAGCGCCGGCTTTATCATAAGGCTTGTAGTTATCTACATAGTACGTGATCTGTTCCGTAGTCAGTGGCTTGAAATGTACTTCGGTTTCTTTGGAGAAAAACTGTTCTTCGCCATGCTGTTTGATAACGACACCGGTGATCACACGGTGAACCCTCCCACTCAGGGCCGACAAGATACGGATAGCATCTTCCCTGTCTTTGGGCTTGCCGATGATAGTATCATCCAGCACCACAACTGTATCTGCTGTAATGATGATATCATCCGCAGCACACAGCTCCGCTACAGCGGCAGATTTCTGTCTGGCTATGTGAACAGGCACTTCGGGTATGGCCATATCAGCAGGAAAAGTTTCAGCAGTATCTACCACTTTCACTTCAAAAGGAATACCTGCCTGTTCCAGAAGTTGTTTTCTGCGCGGCGACTGCGAAGCCAGGATCACACGTTTTCCGGTATACATCAGAGGAATATTTTAAAGAAGATCATAGACAAGATACCTGTCAGCATCAGCCATTTTACTAAAGAACTGACTTTGTGATAATGCTCTGGTAAATGTGCCTTTTTCAACAATGTATAAATATAATAAGAAGGCGCCTGTACAAAAATTACCAGGTAGATAACAGCCGGCCACCAACCTATCAGCCCGATCCTTATTTCCACAAGTATCATCAGGACCTGTACTCCCAGCAGCAACATATAACAGATGCGTTTAGCCGGTTCCACTCCCCATACGATGGGGATAGTACGGCAACCGTCTTTACTGTCGCCGATCATATCTTCCAGGTCTTTTACGATCTCCCGCACCAGGGAAATGATAAACGCGAAGATGGCATATACGCTGATGATCTGGATCAGCTTTCTGCCTGCCGGAGAGAGGATAGCCTCGAAGCTTTCGTATATCTGCTTTTCGTAAAAGCCGACCACCACTACTGCCAGCGCTGTGAGTAAAGAGATCAGCACATTACCGATCAGGATCTGGCGCTTGAAGGAAGTGGAATAGAACCAGAGTATCAGTGAACAGATCACCTGGGTGAAACCCAGATAGATCTGACCGATACGCCAAGCCACGATAAAACCGATCGACACACCTGCCATATTAAATATTGTGTGCCAGGCCATGGCCCATCGGCGGTTGATGATCTTGTCAAGGACCATCTTTTCGGGTTTGTTAATAATATCTATGTTGATGTCGAAGTAGTCGTTGATGATGTTCCCTGCAGCCGCGATCAGTACGGTAGAAAGTGACAGCAGGAAAAAGGAAACCCAGGATAGGGACGGCCCTTCTCCGTTATACGCCAACACAGGCGCTACTACACAATATTGCAGCAGGAACTGGGTCAACGCTATGTAAATCAGATTCGGATATCGGACCAGCCTGAAAAAGGCAATCAGCAATTTCATAATTCAATAATTGCAGTAAATGTAATTCCACTTATATATAATACGGCCGCACCTGTTACCGGCTGGCGATCTCCTCGTCCATCATCCAGTGATCGTTCAGTTTGAGGACCTTTTCGATGATCTCCCGTACACAGCCATTGCCGCCGTTGATGGGCGACACATACCGGCAGATGCTCTTGATCTCGGGAGCGGCATCTGCAGGACATACCGGCAGGCCTACCAGCTGCATAGCCCTGTAATCAGGAATATCATCTCCCATAAATATGATCTCTTCCCAGCGCAGGTCATTTTCAAAGACATAGTCCTGCAACTTCTCCTGTTTATCCAGCACGCCTGTATAAATGTCTTTTATTCCCAGGCCCTGTAAGCGGCTCACTACACTTTCCGATCTTCCCCCCGAAATGATAGCAATACGGTAGCCCTTCTTAACTGCCAGTTGTAACGCATAGCCATCCCTGATATTCATCTTCCTTGACTGCTCACCGTTAGGTAGTAACTGTACAGTACCATCGGTCAGCACGCCATCAACATCAAATACAAAGGTGGAAATAGGTTTGAAAAGAGATAAAATGTTCATTGACGACAAAAATTAGATATCAGGAATTAAGGAATGAGAATCTGTGAGCTGTATAAGCCTCCGGTTTCCATGCTTAATTCCTGATTGAATTCGGCAAAAGTACCACAGATTTTTATATGTCAGCTGCGATGAAGATCATAAATACTATCTGACATGACCTGGTAGATCAATTTCAGGTAATCCTCATTTTCCAGCAAAGCACGGTGCCTGGACATGGTACTTTCATCGTTACGTACCGCCGGGCCAGTCTGAACAGCCTCGGGAGGAAATTTCTCCAGGCGGTCGAAGGTCTCCTTTATAATAGGTTGCAGTAACGTAAAATCCAGTCCCTCCTTTTCACAATAGCCTTTAGCCCTGGCTATCAGGTGGTTAGTGAAGTTATTACACAGTACGGCGGCCAGGTGCAACTGGAGGCGCTGATGTGAGTTAACTTCCTGAATGTCAGTACTTATACTTTGTGCTACCGACTTCAGCCTGCGCATTACCTCATCATTGGCAGCTTCCAGCAACAGTGGGATGGCAGGATAGTTCCGGATCTCCTTCCGGAGTGATTGTAACGGGTAAATTACGCCCGTATTGAGGGAAATTTTCTTAATGGCATCGAGGGGTACAGCTCCGGCAGTATGCACTACAAAACGTTTTCCCAGTCTCAGCTCGTCATTCAGTTCAGGGATAGCGGCATCATTGACGGCCATGATATACACATCTGCTTCCATATTAATGTCCAGCAGGTCGTCCGTACCGGTAGAATGCAGTGATTCCGCCAGCTCTACAGCGCTTTCCTTCCTGCGGCTGATCACCTGTAAGATCTGGTGACCGTGCAGCTTCAATAAATGACCAAAACAATGCGCGACATTCCCTGCGCCAATAATTACTATATCCATTCGGTTAAGGTTAAATATATATTATGGTGTATACCGGTTATTAGAAAGCAATGCGGAGGTATCGCACTCATATCTTTATATGGTTAGGCTACTTCCCGTTTCAGCAACGTTCTTATCCAGCAATTTAAGTATTAAACTGTTAATGGTTCATTTTTAATGATTTTATCAAAAATATTACATTTACCTTCAATGCGTTAAAACAGTCTTATTTTTTATTCTCAAGCTACTTTTATATACTTGCAAAATTCGTATTGGTATTTTTTATACGGAATTTTACGTATCTAGTAGCTCATAAAGACGGCATTCATGGCAAAAAATCTAGTAATTGTTGAGTCTCCGGCGAAAGCCAAGACTATCGAAAAGATACTGGGCAAAGACTTCGAGGTGAAGTCCTGCTTTGGTCACATCCGTGATCTGGAGAAGGACGATATGGGTATCGACATCCAAAACAACTTTAAACCTAAGTATACTGTACCTGAGGATAAAGAGAAGATAGTTAAGGAATTAAAGAAACTTGCGAAGGAAACTGACGAAGTTTGGTTAGCAACGGATGAGGACCGTGAGGGGGAAGCCATATCATGGCATTTATGTGAGGTACTGGGTCTTGATCCTGAAGTTACCAAGCGTATCGTTTTCCATGAAATTACCAAGCCTGCCATCGAAAAAGCCGTACAACAACCCCGCCTATTAGATATGAACCTGGTCAATGCCCAGCAGGCCAGACGTATTCTTGACAGAATTGTAGGTTTTGAATTATCGCCTGTGCTCTGGCGTAAGATGAGCATGCGTAATTCATTGTCTGCAGGCCGTGTGCAATCTGTAGCTGTGAGATTGATCGTTGAGCGGGAGCGTGAAATCAATACATTCAATGCCGTTAGCAGTTTTAGAGTAGAAGCTTTCTTTACTGCTAAAGATCTTCAGGGCAAAAATATTACTTTTAAGGCTGAAGGACCGACCCGTTTCAAAACTGCGGAAGATGCTGAAAAGTTCCTCCAGCAGTGTGTTGGCGCCGCTTATACGGTGAAGGACATACAGGTGAAACCCGGTAAGAAATCGCCGGCAGCCCCATTCACTACCTCTACCCTCCAGCAGGAAGCCAGCCGTAAACTGGGCTACAGCGTTTCCAAAACAATGTTGCTCGCCCAGAAGCTTTATGAGAGCGGTAAGATCACGTATATGCGTACTGACTCTGTGAACCTGTCAGATACAGCACTCGCAGATATTCAGAATGCTATCAATACGAACTACGGTCAGAAATATCATCAGCACCGTAAGTTTAAGAACAAAAATGAATCAGCACAGGAAGCGCACGAAGCCATCCGTCCTACCTATATGGAAAATGCGTCTGTTGACGACAGTGATACCAAAAAGCTCTATGAACTGATATGGAAACGTACCATAGCCAGCCAGATGAGCGATGCGGAACTGGAGAAGACCATTGCCAAAATAGACATCTCCACCAACCACGACGAACTGACTGCCAGTGGTGAAGTACTGAAGTTTGACGGATTCCTGAAAGTATATATGGAAGGTAAAGACGATGAAGATGTAAGTGATGAAGACGAAGATGATGGTTCTTTGCCGCCATTAGCAGTAAAACAGGTGCTCGACCTGAAAGAAATGAAAGCTACCGAACGCTTTACCCGTCCTGCCCCACGTTATACGGAGGCCAGCCTGGTAAAAAAACTGGAAGAACTGGGTATCGGACGCCCATCTACCTACGCTCCTACCATTACCACCGTTCAGAAACGTGGTTATGTAGAGAAACGTGATAAAGAAGGTATTAAGAGAGACTTCCGTATCATGACCCTGAAAGCTGACAAGATCACTAAGGTTACTGATACTGAAAATACAGGCGCTGAGAAATCCAAACTGTTCCCGACAGACCTCGGTATGATCGTGACAGACTTCCTGAACCAGTATTTTGGTTCCGTGATGGATTATGGATTTACAGCGAAGATCGAAGGCGAATTTGACGAAGTGGCGCACGGGAAAAAGATATGGAACAAAATGCTGAATGAGTTCTATACACCTTTCCATAAAGACGTGGAGAACACCCTGGAAAAGGCTGAAAGAGTGAAAGGCGAACGCCAGCTGGGTACTGATGCCGAAACCGGTAAACCGATCGTAGCACGTATGGGCCGTTATGGTCCGATGATCCAGATCGGTAAAGCGGAAGACGAAGAGAAGCCGAAGTTCGCAAAAATGAAGTCCACTCAAAGTATAGAAACTATTACTTTAGAGGAAGCAATGGAACTGTTCAAACTACCCCGCAACCTGGGTAAATTTGAAGACGAGGATGTACTGGTGAACATTGGAAGATTCGGTCCCTATGCAGCACATGATAAGAAGTTCTATTCCCTGAAAAAAGAAATGGACCCTTATACAGTGGAGTTAGATGAGATCGCGCCGCTGATAGTGGAAAAAAGAGCGGCTAAAGACGAACGTACGATAAAAATCTTCGAAAAAGAGAAGATCCAGATACTGAAAGGCCCCTACGGACCGTATATAAAACAGGGACTGAGAAACTATAAGATACCGAAAGAGAAAATTGACACCGCCGCCGATATAACACTGGAAGAAGCCAAAGCCATCATCGAAGATGTAAAGGCTAATCCTCCGAAGAAGAAGGCGCCACCGAGAAAGAAGAAGGCGGAATAAGTGAACACCTGTAGATTCATTTTATGCACGAGACCAAGGAAATAAATGCTTTGTTCCACCTGTTGGATGATCCTGATCAGGAGGTATATGATACTGTTGCCAACAAGATATTACTGTTTGGAAAAGAGATCATTCCTAACCTCGAGCACTTATGGGAAAACACGGTTGATGAATCTATCCAGGAAAGGATAGAACAGCTTATACACCGGGTGCATTATAAAGATCTGCAGGTATCCCTTCAACAGTGGAGTAAGGCGGAAACGCCCGACCTGCTTCAGGGTTCCATACTGGTAGCACAATACCAGTTTCCCGACATGCAGCCGAATAATGTTGTAGCCGAAATTGAAAGGATCAAACGGAACATCTGGCTGGAATTGAATAATTATCTTACGCCACTGGAACAGATCAATGTGCTGAACAGCATGATCTATAATTACTTCGGACTGAAAGGAGAAGAAGTAGCCTACGTACGTAAGAACCAGTTCTTCATTAACCAGGTCATAGAGTCCCGCAAAGGCAATCCGCTCACCAACGGCATCGTTTATCAGAGTCTTTGCGCTATGCTGGACCTGCCTGTATACGCTGTAAACATCCCCCGGCAGTTCATACTGGGTTATTTCGATACTTTCTATGATTTTACCGAAACGCCTAAACCTGACGACTACCGGATCCTGTTTTTCATAGATCCTATACAGGGTCAGATCTATTCACACCAGGATGTGGAAGGATACCTAAAGCGGATGTCTATTCCCCTGACACCATCCTATTATCAGCCGCAGTCTAACACAAGGATTATTCAGTTCCTGCTGGAAGAACTGCTGAAATGTTTCCAGGATGAAAAGGACGAATATAAGCGGGACGAGTTGAGAACGCTGATAAAGCAACTGGGAGATAAGGATAATATTGATTGAGCATTACCAATAACATTATAAAAAAGGCGGTCTGTTTAAAACAGACCGCCTTTTCATTTATACTTTAGTGTATGATTATTTGTTGGCTGGTTTACCCTGTAATTTAGGATAAGACAACGCGATCAGGTCATTCATCACATTTACCGCTTCATCCAGGTAGATATCTTTCTGTCTGAATTTCAACCAGTCTTTATTACGGGCCAGTTTCGCAGAATCAGCAGACAGTCTGTCCAGATCTACTTTAAGACTTGCGATGTTGAGTTCCTTTACTTTATCGTTCACGGCATCGTAACGTTTCAGGGCATTATTGTTAGTTTTCTGCTCTGTTTTGTACGTCTGCAGGTTCAGAGAGTAAGACTCCTGACCTTCCAGCTTTTTCAGGGTGCTGATGTTATCGTTCATCATCTTGAAAGCCTCGCTGGAAGCCATACGTTTTTCGCTATTCTTTTTCAGTGCTTCCACGGGAACTGGTTCGTACCACGGAGTGAAAGAAGCTTTCGGAATTTCATCCCATGCCAGTGCGTCATCGTCTTTACGTTCTGCCACTTCATAATATGGGTCCGGGAGCTGAATATCGGAAGCTACACCTTTCAGCTGGGTAGAACCACCGTTTGCGCGGTAGAACTTCTGCTGGGTCAGTTTAATAGCTCCCAGAGCGCCTATTTCTTTATTGGAGTAGAAGTCGTCCAGGTTCAGCATACGCTGTACAGTACCTTTACCGAAGGTATTGCTACCGATGATCACGGCACGTTTGTAATCCTGCATAGCAGCAGCCATGATCTCAGATGCGGAGGCGCTGTACTCATTCACCATAATGGCCAGCGGACCACCATACTGTACGCTCTTATCGCGGTCGCGGAGTATCATTGGATCACCACTGCGTGACTTCACCTGTACGATAGGGCCTTCCGGAATAAACAGGCCGGCCATCTGCACAACATCCTGCAGGGAACCACCACCATTGAAGCGCAGGTCAAGGATGATGCCCTCTACATTTTCTGCTTTCAGTTTAGTGATCTCTTTTGCTACGTCTTCAGCACAACGTGCGCCATTCCTGTCATTGAAGTCTGCGTAGAATTCAGGCAGGTAGATATAACCAAGTTTATGCTGACCGTTAATAATGGCTGATTTTGCGAAGGTG
The DNA here is from genome assembly GCF_003182155.1 of Chitinophaga sp. S165. Taxonomy (GTDB): domain Bacteria; phylum Bacteroidota; class Bacteroidia; order Chitinophagales; family Chitinophagaceae; genus Chitinophaga. The sequence continues at coordinate 500,577 of NZ_QGTG01000004.1, read as the reverse complement.
TCGTCAAGTACTACTTCGTCACGGGTGATGTCTATCACTTTTACCGTGCCGTCCACGCTCTTCACTGTCAGTTTAACAATGGAGCCTTTGCTACCACGGATAATCTTAACAGCATCTTCAACAGCGTAACCAGTAACGTCTACAGGTTCTTTATCGCCCTGTGCTACCTTGAGGATAGCATCGTTAGCTTTCAGACGGCCATCTTTCCAGCTGGCGCTACCTGTTACGACATTGGCAATCTTGATCTTGCCATCTTCTTCTTTTAACTGTGCACCGATACCAAAGAACTTACCGGCCATCTGCTCTTCAAAAGCCCTCTTTTCAGCGGGTGGGAAGAAATCAGTATGCGGGTCCATTGTGGTAGTGATGGCATTGATGAACATGCTGAAACGCTCATTATCGTCCTGCCTGTTTTTCAGACGGTCGAAATAACGGTCATATACTGTTTTAACTTTAGCCCTGGCTTCTGCTTCCAGGTCAGTATCGGTCTTTGCCTTTTCGGCTGGTTTATCCTTTGCGGCTTTATCGCGGGTTTCCTGCAACTCCGTAAATTTCTCCAGGGTACGGTACTTCAGTACTTTTCTCCAGGCTTCTCTACGCTCTTCCGCGTTTGCCGGGAAATCGACCTTGTCGGGGTCCAGCACTACCTTTTCATCTTTGCTGAAATCAAACGGTTTGGAAAGCAGCTCCGGATAAATGGAAGCGGCTTCGGTAACACGCTGTTTGATAATAGCATTAATGGCGTTAAAACAATCGAGTGGAGCACCCTGCAACTCGTCGTCGATATGCGTGGATACGGATTTAAGTCCGTCAACATCACTTTTCAGGAAAAACTTCTTTTCACTGTCCAGACTCTTCAGGTATTTATCGAAAACTTCTTTTGAGTAAGCATCATTAATTTCCTTCGGTTGGTAGTGTCCCTGAGTTAATATTTGTCCTACCAGGCCCATGATCACTTCGTATCTGCCTGGAGGATCTTCTTTATGCAGTTTGCTGAAAGCCAGAACCCCCATTGAGATCGTAAGCAGTGCAACTGGTATAATCACTTTCATTCTTCTCATAGAATCCAAAATTGAACGTCATCAAATATAGCATAAAATAGCCCATCCAACCAGAAGGGCAATTTGCTTTTAACAAAAGATTGAGAAACAGTGAGATGTAGCATAGTACGCAAGTAACTCGCATTTAACAGGTTGCCACATTTTACGGTTTACAGATGCTAAAACCAGACCAATTTCCGGAGGGGGACTTTATACATAAAAATAAACATCTTACGGGGATTTTACATTACCGTTTATCAGATTGGAATAGCAGGTAATGGGGCAAATTTTCTATTTTTGCGATGGCCATAAAAACTGCAAAGTGGAAAACCAGGAGACTACTACTATCAAGAACGACCCTTACGCATCGCTACGTTTACCAGAATTCAACTACTATCTCGTTATCCGTTTCGCAATGGTGTTTGCATTAGCTATGCAGTTCACCATTATAGAATGGAAAGTGAATGCACTGACGCATGATCCATTCGCATTGGGCCTGATAGGGCTGGCGGAGGTGATCCCGGCCGTGCTGGTGGCTCCTTTTGCCGGGCACATTGTGGACAAGCGTGAAAAGCGCGGTTTATTGATACTGGTTGTAATCGCCTATATTATCATGGGGCTGGGGTTATTCCTCCTTACCTGGGACAAAGCGGTGACCGGCATTTCTACACATTGGGTACTGAATATGATCTATTTGCTGGTATTCCTGGGTGGTGTGGCAAGGGCTTTTCTCAGCCCTGCAAACTTCTCTATGCTGGCGCTGATCGTGCCCCGGAATCTGTATGCCAATGGCTCTACCTGGAGCAGTAGCGCCTGGCAGATAGGCGGGATGGCGGGTCCGGCACTTGGTGGGCTCTTCATCTATCTTTTTGGTATTCACTGGTCTATGCTGATCGTAGTGGGCGTTTTCCTTGCCCCTTTATATAGCCTGATCAAAATCAAACCTAAACCTATTCACTATAAAGAACAGGGCGAAAGCTTCTTTGACGGTTTAACGAAAGGAATGCGTTTCGTATGGAAAACCAAGGTGGTATTGAATGCTATGGCGCTGGACATGTTTGCGGTATTGTTCGGGGGTGCGGTATCTATGCTGCCCATCTTTGCAACGGATGTACTGCATGTAGGGTCACTTGAATTTGGCTTTTTGCGGGCAGCGGTGGCGGTAGGTTCGCTCACCACTATGTTCATCCTGGCTTACAGACCCCTGGTCAATAACCCGGGACTTAAGCTATTGGCGGCCGTTTTCGGTTTCGGGCTGTGTATTATCGTATTCGGAGTTTCCACAAGTTTTGCCATCTCCTTCATCGCATTACTGATCAGCGGTGTACTGGACGGTATCAGTGTGATCATCCGACAGACCATTCTCCAGCTCAAAACGCCGGATGGCATGCGGGGACGCGTAGCAGCGGTAAGCTCCATGTTCGTAGGTTCTTCCAATGAGCTGGGTGCCTTCGAGAGCGGTCTTGCCGCCCGTTTGATGGGATTGGTACCGTCAGTCGTATTCGGCGGTTGTGTTACCCTGGGGGTAGTGATCACCACTTATATCATTTCGCCGGCTATGCGTAAGCTGGACCTGAAGCCTTAAGTGGCTATAGCTTTGTGATCTTTTTCAATCTCTCCAACACATAAAATACGGCCGGACAGATGGTACTATTCAGGTAAGTGATGTTCGGCCGCTTGATAAAATCGAAGCTGTCTGTGTAAGGATAGTTCTCACAATCACCCGGACGGGCGTCGTAAATGCTACAATAGTTATCAGCATCAAGGAATGGACATGGGCTGAATTTCACAACATAATCCCCGTCTTCATCCATGCGCAGATATTGGTCAATAAAGGCGGATTCCTTCATGCCCTTATACTTGGCAATGCGTTTGATATCGGGCATCTTAAATCTCGGGCTGATCGTTTTGCAGCAACCCGCACATTTCAGGCAGTCGATATGACTGAAAGCCTCATCGTGCAGTTCTGGCAGCAGCTTCTCCACTCCCCTTCCCCTTTTCGTTTGCAGTTTCTGCAGGAACTGCTTGTTAGTTTTCTGCTGCTCCTGGGCTTTCTGTTCCCAGTTTGTAAGTAATTCGTCCATCGGACTGCAAAGATAGGAATTAACAGATAGTTGACAGAACATCATGAGGCCTCCTGGCAATGCCTATGAACTTGGAATACCCTATCCGTATATAGAAGGGCATCACCTTACACGCTCATGACAATTGAGGTAAATTCCTTCCTGCATTTATCACCGCAATTTCTCCAACAACCGCACTGGTTTGGCCATTGCTGAAAAACGTTATAGCTTTGCACATTCTTTTCTAACATACCTGCTTTACATCATGAATCTTTTTGATATACAACAAACTGAATTTGTTGGCCGTCATATCGGGCCAAATGAAGCTGAGACCAATCATATGCTGGATACCATCGGAGTATCTTCCCTGGAAGAGCTGGTGAGCAAGACCGTACCGGGAGCTATCCGCATGCAGCATCCGCTGGCGGTACCAGCAGCGATGAGTGAGAGTGATTACCTGCGCCATCTGAAAGAGGTATCACTGAAGAATCATGTATTCCGTAATTATATCGGTCAGGGTTATTACGACACGATCACTCCCAGCGTGATCCTGCGTAATGTGTTTGAAAATCCAGGATGGTACACCCAGTACACTCCATACCAGGCTGAAATTGCACAAGGCCGCCTGGAAAGCCTGCTGAACTTCCAGACAATGGTAAGCGATCTGACAGGTCTTCCTATTGCGAATGCATCCCTGCTGGATGAAGCCAGTGCAGCTGCAGAAGCCATGGCCATGTTCTTCAGTGCGCTGAACAAAGATCATGATAAACTGAGCCGTCCGAAGTTCTTTGTAGACGCTCATACATTCCCGCAAACACTCGACGTTATATACACCCGCGCTACGCCACTGAACATTGAGGTAGTAGTAGGCAATTACAACACAGCAGCAATCGACGACACTTACTTCGGTGCACTGGTACAGTATCCGAACAGCATAGGTGGCGTAGAAGACTATCGCAGCTTTGTTGAAAGGGTTCATGCGGCAGGCGCTTATGTAGCAATGGCTACTGACCTGCTGGCGTTGACACTGCTGACACCTCCGGGTGAACTGGGTGCTGATGCTGCATTAGGTTCCGCACAGCGCTTTGGCGTACCATTAGGCTTCGGCGGTCCGCACGCTGCATTCTTCGCTGTCAAAGACGACTTCAAACGTTCTATCCCCGGCCGTATCATCGGTGTGAGCATCGATGCACAGGGCAACCGCGCATTGCGTATGGCGCTGCAGACCCGCGAGCAGCACATCAAACGTGAAAAAGCAACTTCTAATATCTGTACTGCACAGGCTCTGCTGGCTAATATGGCCGCTATGTACGCTGTTTATCATGGTCCTAAAGGGCTGAAGAACATCGCTACACGTGTAGCTATCCTGACCAATGCACTGGCTGAAAAGCTGAGAGCTAAAGGACTGGAACTAGCTGCTTCCTTCTTCTTCGACACGATCGAAGTACGTGTGAGCAACAGTGCTGCTATTAAGAATAAAGCAGAAGCGATCGGCATTAACTTCTTCTATCCTGAAGCTGGCCGCGTTGTCATCTCTCTCGATGAAACCGTAACCATCCAGGATGTGAACGATATACTCGGCATCTTCGAAGCAGGTAAATTAACCAGCAACAGTGCTGAACTGAAGGCTACCAGCGTTCCTGCCGGACTGGAAAGGAATTCTCCGTACCTGACCCACCCGGTATTCAACACACATCACAGCGAGTCTGAAATGATGCGTTATCTGAAACTGCTGGAAAACAAAGACCTTTCCCTGAACACATCAATGATATCACTGGGTAGCTGTACCATGAAACTGAACGCAGCTACAGAAATGATCCCATTAAGCTGGAGCCATTGGAGCAAAATGCACCCGTTTGCACCTAAATCCCAAACCGGCGGTTATCAGCAGATCGTGGATGAGCTGAGCGATTACCTGTGTAAAGTGACTGCTTTTGACGCCTGTAGCCTCCAGCCAAACAGTGGCGCCCAGGGCGAATATGCTGGTTTGCTGGTAATACGTGCATGGCATGAAAGCAGAGGCGAAGGGCACCGTAATGTGATGCTGATCCCTATTTCTGCACACGGTACTAACCCTGCATCTGCAGTAATGGCAGGTTTCAAGGTGGTAGTGGTGAAAGCGCTGGAGAATGGTTACATCGATGTAGCCGACCTGAAAGCGAAAGCTGCACAGTATTCACAGAACCTGGCAGGTATCATGATCACCTACCCTTCTACCTACGGTGTGTATGAAGAAAGTGTAAAAGACATTTGTGAAGCTGTACATGAACACGGTGGACAAGTATATATGGACGGCGCCAATATGAATGCACAGGTAGGTCTGACCGCTCCTGGTCTGATCGGTGCAGACGTTTGTCACCTGAACCTCCACAAGACATTCGCTATTCCTCACGGCGGCGGTGGTCCTGGCATGGGCCCCATCTGCGTGGCAAAACATCTGGCGCCTTTCCTGCCAGGTCACGTTAGCCTCGATACCAAAGCACATGCTAACGCAGTTTCTGCGGCCCCATATGGCTCCGCCAGCATCCTGCTGATCTCTTATGCATATATCCGCCTGCTGGGCACAGATGGCCTGAAAAAGGCATCCCAGTTCGCTATCCTGAACGCCAACTACATGAAGGCGCGTCTCGAAAAAGCATACGATATCCTGTACAATGGTGTTAACGGCACCTGTGCGCATGAATTCATCGTTGACCTGCGTCCATTCAAAGCCTCTGCAAGCGTAGAAGCAGAAGACGTAGCAAAACGTTTAATGGACTACGGTTTCCATGCGCCAACCCTCAGCTTCCCTGTACCAGGCACTATTATGATCGAGCCTACAGAAAGTGAGGATAAAGGTGAACTGGACCGCTTCTGCGACGCTATGCTGTCTATCCGCGAGGAAATTGCTGCAATTGAAAACGGCGCTGTTGACAAACAGCAGAACGTACTGAAACATGCGCCACATACACAGTTCGTAGTAACTGCCGATGACTGGACCCGTCCTTACACACGTCAGCAGGCAGCTTATCCGCTGGAATATGTGAAACTGAATAAGTTCTGGCCGTCTATCAGCCGTGTGAATAATACCCACGGAGACCGTAACCTGATCTGTACGTGTGAGCCAGTTAGCTCTTATGCAGAAGCAGAAGCGTAATAAGGAAATTTGAGCACTGAAAGATAAAGTCCTGTAGGTAATGCAGGCGTAAAATATAAGCGGCGGTATCGGAAGATATCGCCGCTTTTTTTTGTGATGATAACCCCGCCTCAAGAAAGCCTGGAAATTCGTACGTTTTAGTCACGGCAACGCCTATCCGCTTTTAACGTGGAACAGAAAGAAGGTATTTGTAAACAGTGAAGAGGCTTTTAGGTAAGCTGTAATTCCTTTACCGTTCGATTCCCTGGTAAATTTTTCGCTACCACAATGACCCTACCGCCTGCTGGCAGTGCAGTGGCTTTATAATGCCAGTCTACTCCATTCCAGCCCAAAAATGCACGCCCACTCTCAGTAACAACACCATCAGCGTCTACTACCTTTACCTCCACTTCTGCTACCCTAAACTCATTTTGGGTAGTCACTACAACCTGCTCACCTTCTAATCTGATATTCTGGACTTCAGGACTGCGATACGCATCCTTGACAGCTATATTATAGGCATTTTGCCCAGGCCCTGCCAGCGACTGATAGTAAGCCTTTATCTGCGGGTCTTCCATCATCAGCTGCGCCCGTGCTGAAGCAATGGTCATCTTAAGCCTTGCTTCCAGCTGCTTTTGCGTAGGCTTTTTCCTTGAAGGGCCGCGTTTCTTCGCCATAATGATCTGCCCATTCCGTTCATAGATCGTGATTTGTCTGCCCAGGGAACCCCGGACAAGTTGCATGAGGATATTGTCTTTAACAATGGCCATAAAAAGGTCGTTTTGAGGTTAGTGATATAAGTTTTCTATATCGTTCCTCAAAGGTACGTATAAGGATATTAAATCGTCATTAAAATATCATTTAAAGGGCACTTCAATATCGATTTGATATATAAATGACCTTTTGATATCCTTTTGATACCCTTTTAGTAGCCTTATATGAAGCTGATAGGAAGCCTATCAGAACACTGTAGAAGGATAACTGTGCTAAGTGAACTGCGATGCGGGAGGTAATGGGATATAGCACTTGTCTGATGGGGACGTTCTGAATATCTGCTAAACGCACCAATCGTCAGGTATTCAACCTGATCCCTCCTCCAAGTTTTCCGGCAATGGTATAAATCTTATCCAGTTTCTCCGGCTATGGTAATAAGTTTCAATCAACTTTGCCGCCGATATTCCAAGCCATGCCAACCATTATGCGTCTTCAAAACAAATTGATGATACCCAGGATTATTTATTGCCTTGCCATTACGATGATGCTTTGCAGTGCATGCGGTAAAGTATACGATCTCAATGGCATGGACTGGGAAGCTGACGTACCGCCAAGTGATTCAGCCTTTAACCGCGAAATACAGATACTCGACCTGGGCGCTCATTTGCCGGAAGGGCATGAACCATTGGACGACGAAGATCCTATGTTCTTTAGTCTCGAACGTTTTTCTTCCATTGGAATAGGATACAGAAGTACTGAGCGTTGGGATATTGCTTTCAGCGGTATGTTCCGTACTACCATCTCTGGCAATAACGGTACAAAAAGCGGCTTCGGTTATGGCACCTCTGCTATCGGAGGCATCGTTGTATTAGACGCCGCATTTGACGATGTAACTGAAATTCCGGACGACAGCCAGTTTAAATATCCCGGGCAAACAGGACTGGATGATCAGGGGGCTTTCGGGTCGCCACTGGGACATGTGGTGTATACATTCGGCGGTAATTTCCTGCGTCCCGACAAGATGAAAGATATTGATAACCCCGATCCTGCAGCACAGGCGGAAGTTGTCAAATACCAGCACATGATGTATTGTCTCTCGCAGGTAACGGTGGATACTTTTAAAAATGTACGTCAGTTAAGACCGCGGACCATCATCATCAAAACAGCCAAAGGCAACTATGCTAAAATGGAAACCCAAAGTATGTACCAGGGCATCTTGGATCCGATGGAAATGCGTAGAGATAAGAACATCAAAATGCCGGTGTACAGTTTCAGGTATGTACTTGCAAAAGCGGATGAACGGCGTTTCGGTTTCATGATCAATCGTCCAAAACTTACTATAAAGTTATAGCACCACACTTTACTCTGGATCAGGTTAATAAACAACATACAGAACTCTCCATACATGAATACGATGAAACAATCAGTAAACAGGTCCAGGCAATACTACGTGCTGGCAACCATGGTGATGATATTCACTTCGGTATTATCCTGCAAGAAAACAGAAGTGGTTCCTTACGAACGGACATCCAATAACACTATCCTGGAATATAAGGTTACCAATGCAGCCGATACTCTTTTCGGTGCGATCGATAACATCAGGAATACCATCACACTCTATATTCCCTACTATGTGGGTATTGACTATGTAGTGCCGGAGATCGTGATAGACAAAGATGCGAAGCTGTTAGATGCTGCCGGAAATGTCATCAATTTAGATGGTGGAATAGCACCTGTTCCACTTGATACTACAGGATATACTTATACTGTTTCCGGAAGTGACAGTACTAAACGTAAATACACCCTCGTCCTGCGGATTGCACCACATCCGGACAGTTTAAAAGTTGGCTACGTATTCACACAACCAGGCAGCACAGAGATAGACTACGATTCTTCTATAAGAAGGGCAGTATATGGTAGATTACCTATCTATGGTAACTTAGGTTCCACCAGCGCCAACGCAAAATTCACATTGACGAACAGGACTACCGGTCAGGTTTATACAGATATACTGAAAACATATGAAGTAACGCCGGGTGCAAATTATTACACCATGATGCTGGATATTTCTGCTGATGCTGATAGCGGATATTACAACGTAAAAATGGAACACCAGGGACGCACAGCGCAGTTACCTCCTATTCGCCTCGTATACAATAAACCTAAGTTCACGAATTTAAAATCCACATCTGTATATGCACCGGGCGACACTGTTACATTCGCAGTACAGGGGCGTAATACAAACGACACTCAGAACGGATCGCTCATTGGCCTTGACAGGGTATATATGAAATTCGTTAAGTCCGGGTTTAATTTCGGCGGCTCCTATCCTGCTACCTTCCCTGACGATCTGTTTGGACAGCAGCTGGGAATGAAGATCATCAGCAGTAGCCGTACAGAAGTAAAAGCTGTTTTCCCGGAACTTCCAGCCGGCGCTATCGGCTCTTATATATACTCCTTTACAATAGATTACCCGGGAATAGGTTTCTATTTCGATTTTAAGGATGAAACAGGCTGGGGAAAAGATAACATGCTTGCCACTATCGGCCGGATATTCACAATAACAGCGAAAAAATAAGTCCATAACAGATAAGATATGAATACCATGAAACGATTTTCACAACTCGTACCGGCGCTTTGTATAGGTGCATTTCTGTTACTGCAGGGCTGTAGCAAAACTGAATATGAGTATGAGAAACGCCCTTATAAAAATATTGAAACCTTTGCGCTGGTAGGCTATGCCGGCGACTCAATAAACGCTACTATCAATAACGGAGAAATCATCATCTATTGGGCGGCCGAAACAAACATTCCGGCTACGATCAAGCCCAATATAGTAGTCTCACCTTCAGCCACTATTTCGCCTGCATCAGGAACAGAAGTTGTTTTCAGCACGGCGACTATATATACAGTTACTGCGGAAGACGGATCTAAACAAACATACCGGCTGAAACCAGTGATCAATCACGCTGTACCACGCATTTCGCAAATAAGTCCTAATAACCTGCACTGGATCTCCGGCACTCAGGTGAACGTTAGCGGAGAATATTTCCTCTCCGGCGATACTGCCGATGTACATGTGTATGCGGAACGCCTGAGCGATGGTTTTGAATTTGACCTGCCAATAGACTACACAAAACTTACAATGACCAACATTGTTGCCAATCTTCCTGAATATTCTGATATCCTGGATACAGGTGTGCATAAGATCCGTGTAAAAATTGGCAATCGTATCTCTGATGAAAAACTGGTCAATATCCGCATGCCTGATATTGATTTCAGTGGCCTGTTACATCTTACTTTCGAAAATGCAGGTCAACAGGTTTCTGCCGGCGATAGTGTCACCCTCAAGTTCTGGGATGATTACAATGGGAATGTCAGCAAATGGTATGCGAAAAAGTTCACTAAGCTGGTGATTGAAAATTACCAATTTGAGGCAAATGCATTAATACAGACAGACAGTACGATCAAATTCAAAATACCTGATTATCCGATCGACAGACAACCAGCGAGCGTAATACTGTATCACATAAATCCATATTACGATCTGACATATCTGGCCAAGATATTGAGTTGGGATGCATGGCCAATAATTCCTGTAAAACAATAATGAAGAAGATATTTTACACAGCAGTAGCAGGTACCCTGCTACTTGCTGCGTGTTATAAACCGGAGGAAAACATTGTCAATTACGAAGACCAGCGAAGTACCGTAGTATATGATCTTCCGGGCGACACACTGGCTTCCGACGGATGGGAGAACAAATATGAAACAGGTGATACTTATATGCGCCTGCGTTATTACAACTCTTCATGGACTGACTCCATCCGTATTGTGCCGTGGAGAAATGAGAAGATCAATGCGGCAGTTGGTATAGACACCAACAGCGAAGAAGGTATTACATGGCTAACTTCTGCTGCATCACATCCTGTTAATCCCGCGGAGAACAATGCCTATAGTAACACTGCAGATGGAAAGGATTATATATTCCGCAGTGGCGCATGGTACCAGATGAATATAGATAGTTATACTCCTGAAAAAGACGGTATATCTGTTAACTGGCGAGGTTCTGCAAAACAACCTCCCATACATCCTGAAGCCAGCTGGGCCTATCATGATGGTGATAATCAACGTGTGTATGTCTATTCCGGTAAGGCATGGGCACTGCTGGTAAACAACGCTAATTACCGCAGCAATGTAGATTTCCTCCAGGTTCAATATAGCAAAAGCGGCAAGGAAACAGGCAGATATAACATGTTCCTGTTCCGCTTCAGTGATCATAGTCAGCAGTTCATTCGTGATGCGGCAGATTCTGCCCGTTATCTGAAAACGGATAAATGGGACATTGCTTTCACTGAAAACTTCAATGGCCTCATCTGGTTGAATAATGGCAGCTACAATAAGAACCCGGGATATGGCAGTCCTGTCACCAGCACATCCGTAATCATGTATACGTATGGCTATGAGTTTATGGATGAAGCACCGGCAGATAGTCTTTTTGACGCAGTACCTGCCTATAACATGCAAATGGGCTATTCATCAGAGTATGGAGAAGGTGTGAATGCATGGTATGAATACAGCACCACCACTCACGTAGCGCAGCCCTTCCCATACAGAGCATATTATTTGCGGCTACAGCACATTGACCCTGTTAGCGGCAAGAGCTCTTACAGATACGGCAAACTGCAAATGATCAGTATGTATAAAGGAGCACCGGAAGTAGTAACCGATCTCAATTGGCCTTCGCCTTATTTCACATTCCGCTATTTCATCCAGGAAGATGGGAGCCGTAATCTGAAAACAAGGAATTAAGCCTGTAAACTACTAATTGCAAATCATGAGAGTAATTATAATGCTTGTACTGTGCTTCACCGATATACTTCCATTGTGGGCGCAGGAGATCACATTACAGGGAAGGATCACCGACGCGGCAGGGAACAGTATGCCCGGCGTGATGGTAAGTATCCAACCGTCCGGAAAAACAGTAACCAGCAATGACCTGGGGCAATATCAGTTTACAGGATTAACAGCGGGTGTGGTCACCATCACATCACGGATCATGGGCTATAAGATGCACAAAGAAACATTCAGGGTATCTGCGTCCATGCACACCAAAGACATCCGGATGGAAACAGACAAGCGCGACCTGAAACAGGTAGATGTTGTTAGTCAGCGGGTAGCCAATGCAAATGCTGAAACATTGATAAAGATTGAAAACAGCATTATGCCTGTGACGATTATCGACCGTCGTACTATTGAGTTAATGGGCAGCCGCAGGCTCGATGAAGTATTGAAGGAACAAACAGGCATAGCGATCGTAAATGATATAGGAGGAGGCTCACGCTCTATTGGTGTGCAAATGCAAGGGTTCGGTAGTGAATACGTCATGGTACTGATAGATGGTCAGCCAATGATTGGACGCAACAGCGGTAATTTTGACCTCTCCCGCATCAGCGTGTCGAATATTGAACGCGTGGAAATAACCAAAGGAGCGGCTTCTAACTTATACGGCGGAGACGCATTGGGCGGTACTATCAACATCATTACGCGTCATATCGTTTCCGACCCGCAGGCAATGGCTGCCATCAGCTACGGCAGCAATGAAACAATAGATGCTACAGCGGAGGGAGAAACACCTTTCATGAATAAAAAAGGCAGTGTCTCAGTTAGCACCAACTACTATCATACAGGAGGTTTCAATACCAGTACCGGCACTATAAAAGGTACCACAGCCCCACCCTATGACAACTATGCGGCACAGGGACGTTTGCGCTACAGGTTTAATGAAAAGAACCTGTTGTCTGTAAGTGGCCGCTATGGTTTAAGGCGAAGTTTTATGACAAAAGATTATGGCGCAAGTTATATTACGAAAGATGTGCTGGATGAAAAAGACCTGAACCTGTCGGCTACATTCGATCACCGTTTTAATACCCGTTGGCGGAGTATGACCCGTTACTACTTTACCCGCTACGATGCTGACATGAGCATTGCTCTTACCCAGGGCGACAGCATTAGTCAAACGGCATTCGGACAAACACTTCACCGGCTGGAACAACAGGTATCATACACACTGAATGAGAAGCTGGACGTTGTGGGAGGTGCAGGAGGTAATATAGAACAGATAGATCAGAACATTCTGACAAACGTGAACAATATCAAATCATACTTTGCATATACACAAGCTAACTGGAAGATCACTTCTAAGCTGGAATCTACGCTCGGGCTTCGGTACGATCAGATTGTAGACTATGGCTGGCGTCTGGACCCCAGTATGGCCTTACAATATAAAATACTACCTGTATTGAGTTTAAAAGCCGCGTATGGAACAGGTTTTAAAGCTCCTGACATGAAGAAGTTATACCAGGTGTTTTACAATCCATCCTACAATTACATGGTAGTGGGTAGTGCTGTACTACGCAACATTGTGAATCAGATGATGGCTTCAGGACAGATCAGCAAATATGAACTGGAGCCGGTATACAATGAAATAAAAGGAAAAGCACTGGAAGCTGAGATGAGCAAGTCTTACAATCTCAGTCTCACCTGGGAAACACCGGGGAAAAATATAAGAGCAGAAGGTAGTGTGTTCTATCATGATATCACAAACCAGATCAATAATGTTTTAATAGGTACTGACATGAATGGCCGGGCACTTTATTCTTACCGAAATAATGCAAAGGCGTATTACAAAGGCGTGGAACTGTCTGTCAGATACACACCTGTTGCAAGTTTGAGTATCAGTGGTGGATATCAATACCTGGTTGCTAAAGATAAAACGGTAGAAGACGAGATCCGCGAGGGCGGGAAATATTATTCTCCACTGTTCGACCCTAAGACCGGTTATGTTAATTACACCCCTTCCGGCAAAGATTACTGGGGTATTGAAAACCGTTCCAGACATATGTACAATGTCCGTGTATTCTATACCTACCGCCCGTTGAATTTAAGCGCCAATGTGCGGGTTAATTACCGGGGTAAATATCCTTTCAGCGACAGGAACAATAATGGCTATATAGACCGCTTTGATACGTTTGTAAGAGGATATTATTTGCTGAATGCAGGCCTGGAGAAAAAGTTATTGGCAGATCATCAGTTATCGCTTCGTTTCAATGCAGAGAACCTGCTCAATTTTATTGATGCGAAAGTACCATCACAGCCCGGACGTGTTTTCTTTGTAGGTGCTGCTTACAATCTGCGTTGATCTGGTTGATCCGGAAGCTATTTCCTGATCTTACCTGGCCCTATGCCAAAGTGTTTTTTAAATGCACGGTTGAAATGAGATACATGTTTATACCCGATAAGATTAGTAACGACGGTAATGGAAACACCTGACTCCAGTAGCTCCTTCGCCTGATTCATTTTGATAAGATGGAGATAACCAAAAACGGTTGTGCCGAACACTTCTTTGAAGTGTCGCTTCAGATAGGCATCATTAGTCCCGACCTGGTGCGCCAGGTCTATCAATGAACATGGGCTTTGCAGGTTAGAAGCGATGATATCTCTTGCATGATGCATACGTTCAACATCAACAGAACGGAGTGCTCCCGGCTTTTCATCTCTTCCACGGCTTGTGGTGAAGCTTTGCTCGAAGGCATCCAGTTCAATGGACAGAAGCTCGCCTACCTTACTTTTGATGTATAGCTGTTTGTACCTTCCATCCAAAGGGCAATTGATCATTTTGTATAAAATGTTGTTGCTCTCGGTTTGCAGGAAGAGATTTGACTTGCTCATCGGGGTCGGTTCATTCCGCTCAATACTCTTGTGCAGCAGTGCATAAAAAGGATGTTCCTGGGGAAGATAATCAAGCATTAATTCAGGACTGATACCCAGCTCAAAGATCTCTAACCGTTCTCCGGGCTGCCAGTTAAGATGTACATGTTCTTTCGTTAAAAACAAGTAGTTATATTCTTTCTTTTTAAACGATGATAGTCGTTGCTTACCATTGTTCACTTCATAACTTTTGTTGCCGCTGATAGTATAGGTAAGCTGTATGAATGGGTTCGTATTTTCTATAATGACCTTTCCCGGTACAGTGGATGTTACGTTGTAATAACCAAGATTGATACCATCAGGAGAAGAGAGTTCATGTACAATCCCGTTATGGCCTGGCTTATTTACAGACCGGCGTCTTTCCTTTACCGGACTATTGTCCGCCTTGTATATATCAAAACTACAGAACATCATGGCCGGTTTTTTCTCTAAAAGCATGTCTTCCATTTGGCAGGGATAGATTTATCTGGGTTGACCAGTCAGATAATCACCACAATACTATGCGTTTTACCGTCATAGCATTTTACGCAATTGGGAAAATTTTACTTATTAAATCGTAACCCTCTTATTTACAACCATATATCAGAAGATGAAATTCCGTTAATGGTAATTTATTCCGTTAATGGTAAAGATGTTTTCAGATGAGGAAAATTTGAGTACCGGCGCTGCAATTTGTGCGTTGCCACACAATTCTGTATCTGCTGATTTGTCTTTTGTATGTAATATCCCGGAGTTTCTATAAAAAATCTTTTCCTGATTACCAAGATCTTAAGTCACACTAATACTAAGTTGACAGGATTCGCGTAAACATTATCATTATTTTAATAATATTTTATATAAATTAGATATAAGAAAAACCAATATACTTATGCAGGATTACTCTTTTATGACCACCGAAGAGATATTTCATCTTCAGGATGCGTTGAAAAAGAACACTAGGCAGATCTACAAATTCATTGCTATCGGCGTGTTTTTAGTGATTATCGCCGCTTTTGTACCTCAATTCTTTCTTGCCAAACGTCTCAGCGACGAAGAAATCAATCAGTCCTTGTTCTCCTATAAGAACGTGTGGTTCTGGGTTTGGCTAATGTCTTTTGTATTAGTGCTGATCTTTGCATTGATCAAGGTGACGGATGTACGTTACTATACGATCAAAAAGGATCTGACCAAATTAGAGAAAGGACAGATCCAGGTACCGCTGGAAATGATCTACCAGGGTAACAATGAGATGCAGACCAGCTTCATTGTAAAACAGGAAGGTGTACGGAAAAGAAAACGGTTGTTTTACTGGATGCGTGGCAGACTGGATGATTTCAAAGCCGGTCAGCAGGTAGAGATCGTATACGGGCGTTATTCCCGCGTGATCCTCGCTATCACCAAGCTTTAAATTCATCATAAACCAACCATATCTGCTGCATGTAGTGAACTATCAACCTCTATTTATAACAAGGGCCAATCTTCCAGAAGGTTGGCCTCTTTTTTTTATCTTTGACCGTATCTAGCTTGACTTCACATTACTACGGATATGAATATTGAACAATTCCGGGAATATTGTTTATCGTTGCCAGGCGTTACGGAAGAGTTTCCGTTCGGTGAAGAAACTCTTGTATACAAGGTAAAAGGTAAGATGTTCTCACTCACTAACGTTGATAGCTTTGACTCGATCAACCTGAAGTGCGATCCTGAAATAGCGGTTGAACTAAGGGAACGATATGACGGTGTTACACCCGGCTATCATATGAATAAGAAACATTGGAATACGGTAGACGTACATTCCAATATACCAAGCCGTTTGCTCTATCAGTGGATCAGAGACTCTTACGACCTGGTAGTAAAATCATTGCCCAAAAAAGACAGGGAGAGCCTGTCATCCTAAGAACACAGACAAACTGTCCAGACCTAACAAAATCATTAAAACGACTTATGAGAAAATTGCTATCGCTGATGATTGCAGCGTTATTCCTCCACGCTTCCTGCGTGAAAGGCATCAATCAGGACTCTGCATGGGTGCGTGAGAACTTCATCAAAAAAGAGGTGTACATCCCAATGCGTGATGGGGTAAAATTGTTCACCTCCATCTACATGCCGAAAGACAAATCGGAGAAACATCCCATCCTCATGTCCCGTACACCTTATTCGTGTGCGCCTTACGGAGAAGATAAATGGCTACCGCTGTGGGGCAGTCACTTTAATACGTACCTGCGCGAGGGCTATTATTTCGTTATGCAGGACGTGAGAGGCCGTTGGATGAGTGAGGGTACTTTCGTGGACGTACGGCCTTATAATCCCAATAAAAAGAACAAACAGGACATCGATGAAGCCAGTGATACCTACGACACGATCGACTGGCTGGTAAAGAACCTGGAAAACAATAACGGCAATGTGGGCGTATTGGGTATTTCTTATCCAGGCTTCTATTCTACTATGGCCGCGTTGAGCGGTCACCCGGCATTAAAGGCCGTTAGCCCACAAGCGCCGGTTACTGACTGGTTCATCGGAGACGACTTTCACCATAATGGCGCCTTTTTTATTACAGACGCCTTCGCATTCTATACCAGCTTTGGTAAACCAAGACCCAAACCTACTACAGTTGGCCCTACCGGTTTTGAGTACCACAATAATGACAACTACGACTTTTACCTCCGTACAGGAGCCGTAAAGAACTTCACCCGCTTAATGGGTGACAGCATTGCTTTCTGGAAGGATATCATGGCGCATCCTGACCTGGACAACTGGTGGAAAGCCCGTAACGTAAGGCAATTCCTGACCAGCGTACAACCGGCTATGCTGGAAGTAGGCGGTCTGTTCGATGCGGAAGACTGCTTCGGCGCCTGGAACACTTATAAAGCTATTGAAAAACAAAGCGGTAAAGCTAACAACCGTATTGTAATGGGGCCTTGGTATCACGGACAATGGTCTTCGAGAACAAACAATGGCTCTTCCCTGGGTAATGTACACTTTGGCAGTGCGACCTCCTATTGGTACCAGGAAAATGTAGAAGTACCTTTCTTCAACTACTACCTGAAAGGGAAAGGAACGGCGGACAGTATTGCCGAAGCCACTATCTTCTTCACGGGAGAAAATCGATGGCATAAATTGTCACAATGGCCACTGGCTAATATGCAGAACAAATCGCTGTATCTGCAGGCTAATGGTAAACTGGACTTCAGCAAACCGCTTAATGCGGGTAGCTTTACCGAATACGTAAGTGATCCTGCGAAACCGGTGCCATACACTGAAGATGTACATTTTAACCGTACCATCAACTACATGACGGACGATCAGCGCTTTGCTGCAAGACGTCCGGACGTGGCTGTATTTGAAACTTCGGTACTAACAGAAGACGTAACAGTGGCAGGTCCGCTGGTGGCCAAACTGGTGGTAAGTACCAGTGGTACTGACGCAGACTTTGTAGTGAAGCTGATCGACGTGTTCCCGAACGATTTCAAATATGAGCAGGAGGCCCCTAGCGATCACCGCAGGGTACCTTCCGCCACTTATCCGATGGGAGGTTATCAGATGCTGGTACGCGGCGAGATCATGCGTGGCAAGTATCGTAACAGCTTTGAAAAGCCTGAGGCCTTTAAGCCTAATACGCCTACTGACGTTAATTTTAATATGCCGGACATCGCTCATACTTTCAAAAAAGGGCATAAGATCATGGTACAGGTACAAAGCAGCTGGTTCCCACTGGTGGATAGGAATCCCCAGGTGTTTACCAACATCTATACCTGTGATGATAAAGATTTCCGCAAAGCAGACATCCGTATTTACCACGACGCTCAGCACGCTTCTCATATAGAGTTGCCGGTAATCAAATAGTTACTAACTTGCAGGCCATTCCTGCGGGGTGTCCTGCAGGAGTATTTTAGTACAGTTCAATAAACCATTATATGATCAGAAAAGCCCTATTACTTGGAATTTTGGGCGTGGCTACCCTTCCTGGTTACGCACAAAAGAAGAAGAAGAAATCCAAAAAAGATGAGGAAGTTCCGGTAGCTGTAGCACCGGCCCCTTTATTGCAAACAAAACTGGATACCATCAGTTATGCTATTGGCCTGGAATTTGGCAACATGCTGAAAACCCAGGGCCTCGACAGCGTTAAGACCGATATACTGGCAAAAGCGCTGAAAGAAGCTGTTAGCGGGGGCACACCATTAATAACAAAAGAACAAGGTAATATGAGTGTTAGTGATTATTTACAACAGTTAAAAGCTGAGAAAATGCAAAAAAACAAGGCTGCCGGCGAACAGTTCCTGGCGGAAAATAAAACCAAACCAGGCGTGGTTGCACTGCCTAGCGGTTTACAGTACCAGATTGTCACAGAAGGTACCGGTCCTAAACCAACCATCAATGACAAGGTAAAAACACACTATCATGGTACGTTGATAGACGGTACTGTTTTCGATAGTTCTGTAGAGAGAGGTCAGCCTATCTCCTTCCCTGTTAGCGGTGTTATCAAAGGCTGGACAGAAGCTTTACAGCTGATGCCTGTAGGTTCTAAATGGAAGTTGTTCATCCCTTCCGATCTGGCTTACGGCGACCGTCAGGCAGGTCCGAAAATCGGTCCTAACAGCACCCTGGTGTTTGAAGTAGAACTGATCGCGATTGAAAAATAGTTTTAGCTTAAAATAGAAAAAGGCGAATGAGTATCTCATTCGCCTTTTTTGTATCCTCTCAAGGGAGTAAAAGCTATTATTTAAACACTCTGCCGCTTCTTTGCTCGAGCAGCATAAAGTCAGCCAGGGCCATAGCTGCTACAGCTTCCAGCACTACCGGTACCCTCAGTGCGATACAGAGGTCGTGACGTCCTTTTACGCTGAAGCTTTCCACTTCACCGCTTTTTATATTGAGTGTGTGTTGTTCTTTAGGTGTGCTGGAGGTAGGCTTTACGGCCACACGGAATACCAGGGGATTACCGTTCGTGATACCTCCTACTACCCCACCAGCGTGGTTGGTAGCCGTTTTACCTGTTGCATCCAGGATGGCATCATTATGCTCTACTCCTTTCATGCGGGCAGCGGCAAAACCAGAACCGAACTCGATGCCCTTAATAGCGGGGATAGAGAATACGGCATGCGCGATAGTGGATTCCACAGAATCAAAGAAAGGCTCTCCGAGACCGATAGGCAATCCTTCAACAACACATTCCACGATACCACCTACGGAATCTTTAGCAGCAATTGCTGCTTCCAGTCCCTTTTCAGCATCAGGCAAACCACCTACTTCGATCAATGTAGCCTTTACGGAAATACCAGGCCCGAGGATCTTTTTAGCGATCACACCAGCTGCAACCAAGTTCAGGGTCAGACGACCGCTGAAATGACCTCCGCCACGATAATCTTCAAAGCCACCATATTTGTGGGTAGCCACAAAGTCTGCATGACCGGGACGGGGAAACTCACGCAGTTTCTCATAGTCAGTACTGCGGGTATTGTTGTTCTCAAATAATATTGTAATAGGAGCACCTGTTGTGCGATCGTTAAATACACCGGATTTGATGTAAGGCAGATCCTCTTCCTTACGGGGTGTGGTACCCTTGGCACCGGCTTTACGTCTTTCCAGGTCAGGCAGGAAATCTTCCTGTGTAAGCGGAATACCGGCAGGAATACCATCAATATTCACGCCTACGCTGGCGCCATGCGATTCTCCAAAAACATTCACCCGGAATAATCTACCAAAGCTGTTCATGCTGTTTGTGTATTTTTTCAGCGCTGACTAAAAGAGACGATCTATCCTTTTTAGTTAGCCCTGCTTCTATTAATGCGTCAGGCTTACTGATCCCTGCTTTTTTACTATACCACCGATCTTCTCCAAATGTTCATAGAACTCAGGATATGATTTGTTAATGGCTTCTGCATCTTCGATGATCACCGGCGCATCTGCTGTAAGAGCAGCTACTGCACAGGCCATCGCGATACGATGGTCATTGTGGGAACTTACAACGGCTCCTTTAATGCCAGTGCCGCCGTGTACCAACATCTCATCGCCGTGCAGATCAATGGTGATACCCATTTTACCAAATTCCTCCTGCAAGGTCTTGCCACGGTCACTTTCTTTATGCGCCAGTCTGTTCACACCAATGATCTTTGTAGTGCCTTCGCAATTAGCAGCAAGGGCTACCAACGGAGGAAACAGGTCAGGACAGTCAGTTGCATCGAAGTCGAAAGCCTGCAGTTTATTTTTCTCCACGATCACAGTAAAGACACCTGGCAACAATGATGCACCTGCTTTTTCAAGGGCCTCCAGGATGGCTTTATCTGATTGTGCAGATTGTGTATTTAGATGATGTACTTCTGCTTTACCGGCTACAGCCGCAGCTACCAGCAGGAACGCAGCACCACTCCAGTCTCCTTCCACTGTATATTCACCGGCCTTGTAAGCCTGGCGTTTACCAAAGTGGAATTTTTCAAAGTTCTCTTCTTTTACCTGTACACCAAACTGCTCCATCAGTTGCAGTGTTAGTGCGATGTAAGGTTTGCTTTTCAGATCTTTTACGGTGATGGTCACATCTTCCGCTACTGCACCATATGCCATCAGCAGACCGGTGAGGAACTGGGAGCTCAGTGAGCCATCAATGGTGATGTTCTTAGCTTTCAGCGGACCTTGTATGTTCAATGGGAGTTTCCCTTCACGGGTGGTGCATTTTACATCCAGTTGAGGCAATACTGCTTCAAAGAAGTCCATCGGGCGGGTAGTGAGACTACCATGTCCGTTGATGGTAATTGCCTGATCTGAGAGGGCCGCAATAGGCGTGAACATGCGGATACCGAGACCGGACTCCCCGCAATTGATCTCTTTATTTTCAGCAGCAGGATAGATCCCTTTGCTTATAATTTCAACATGGTCCTCATTACGTTTGATAACGGCACCCAGTTTTCCGGCCACATCCAACGCAGCCAGGCAGTCATTGCTCAGACCGGGATTGCGGATAATGCTGGTACCATTGCTCAGCAGCGCTGCCGCAACAGCACGTTGCATAGCACTTTTGGATGGATTGGCGGTCACTGTACCACTGATAGCGCCGGGTGATATTGTTACTTGCATAATTTTTAGTTTTATAGTTCATCCAGCATTTGCTTCAGTTCTGCAATAGGCACAGGCTGTGTAGTAGCCTTCCCTATTTCTTCGAGCAGTACAAAATGAATCGCATCTTTTTCCCGCTTCTTATCCAGCTTGAAGATGTTGAACACTTCTTCCTTGTTAGAGGTCAGCGTAACCGGCAACTGGTAATCATTAATGAGGCGGATCAACCTGTTGGTCTGATCAACAGGCAATCCTTTCAGCTTTTCTGAGATCTTGGCGGCAGCTACCATACCGATGGCCACTGCCCTGCCATGTGCAATGTTCTCGATCTTCTCCACAGCATGTCCGAGCGTATGGCCAAAGTTAAGCCAGCGTCTTGACGCAGTCTCAAATTCATCTTCCAGCACTACTTTGGTTTTCAGTTCCACAGAACGTTCCACCAGGTATTCCAGTACGGCCACATCGCGCTGCATAGCTTTATCACGGTTGTCTTCCAGGTAGGTGAACAGGCTGGCATCGAGAATGCACGCATACTTGATGATCTCCGCAAAGCCGTTGTGCCATTCTTCTGCCGGCATTGTCAGCGGCAGTGAATAATCAAACAGAATGAACTCCGGCTGGCGGATGGTACCCAGCATGTTCTTATGTTTACCATGGTTGATACCGTTCTTGCCACCAATA
Organism: Chitinophaga sp. S165; assembly: GCF_003182155.1. Lineage (GTDB taxonomy): Bacteria > Bacteroidota > Bacteroidia > Chitinophagales > Chitinophagaceae > Chitinophaga. The sequence continues at coordinate 478,168 of NZ_QGTG01000004.1, read as the reverse complement.
GACGCATCCACCTGTGCCAGCAAAGTAGTAGGAACAAAACCTACTGGCATGCCCCGCATGTAAATGCTGGCCGCATAGCCGGTCAGGTCAGTGGTCATACCACCGCCAATACCTATCAGCATGGTTTTGCGGTCTGCTTCCAGTTCGATCAGACCATTGATGATCTGCTCAAGGACTTCACCGCTTTTGTTCTCTTCTCCATCCGGGATCACCAGCTTTCGCCAGCCAGCCAATTTTTGCCCGTGGTGTTGATCCACATTCTCATCCACTACCAGTACTGTTCTGGATGGATCGGCATAATTGCCCAGCTGTTGCAGGCTTTCTCCCAGATAATATTTCGTATTACTATGCTGGAACTGGTAAGATAACGTTCTCATATTTTGTATTAAGTCTATTTGTCTTCGTTCATCACTCTGTTCTGCCTGTTGATGGATTCCAGGTGTACTGCATCAAAGTATTTCAGGATGAAATCTTTTGTCAGGCCCAGTTTCTCACCCTTAGAGATACCGCGTTGCAGGATCTCGTTCCAGCGGTTAGTTTGCAGGATGGTCACATTGTTCTCTTTCTTGTAGATACCGATCTTCTCAGCGATCTTCATACGGTTGCCCAGCAGCAGCATGATCTCATCATCGATCTGGTTGATCTGACCACGGAGTTTATCCAGCGCAGAGTTGAATTCTTTCTGATCTGTGCGCTCATGACGCCAGGTGATACCATCCAAAATTTCTGCCAGTCTTTCAGGAGTAACCTGTTGTTTCGCATCGCTCCATGCTTTGTCAGGATCGATGTGTGATTCCAGCATCAGACCATCGTAATCCAGGTCAACCGCTTCCTGAGAAACTTCCTGCAGAATATCGCGGCGGCCGCTGATGTGGCTAGGATCACAGATCATTGGCAGTTCAGGCATACGACGTTTCATTTCGATAGGCAGGTGCCACATCGGAGCGTTACGGTATTCAGTATTGCCATAGCTGGAGAATCCACGGTGGATCAGACCAATCTTGGTGATGCCTGAGTTGCGTACACGTTCTACAGCACCGATCCACAGTTCGAGGTCAGGATTGATCGGGTTTTTGATCAGAACAGTCGTATCCACACCTTTCAGTGCGTCAGCAACTTCCTGTACGGAGAACGGATTCACAGTAGTACGGGCGCCGATCCAGAGGATATCTACACCATGCTGCAGAGCTTCTTCAACCTGTTTAGCAGTTGCAACTTCTACAGCCAGTGGAAGACCGGTCAGTTCCTTTGCCTTCTGCAGCCATGGTAAACCGGTAACACCGATACCTTCGAAAGAACCCGGACGGGTACGTGGCTTCCAGATACCTGCACGTAATACGTCTACTTTACCTGTTTTAGCCAGTCTCAGAGCTGTGTCCAATACCTGTTCTTCGGTTTCTGCGCTGCAGGGACCGGAAATGATCAGCGGTTTCTTATCTGAAGCCGGATCAGAGAATTTTGTTTTAGCGAGAATCTGTTCCATCGTTTTGACGCTTTTCAGACCATAGACGATAGTCGTCCATAATCCAGTGATTGTTTGTTTTCTTGTTTCTGTCCGACTATCGGTTAGTGATCCATTTTCAGTTTCCCGGCAAATGAGTCACTACACGGCGACCGGCTATTTTAATATTTTCCTGATCTTATTTGATTTCTGGATCAGTTTATAGAATGTTTCGTAGTCTTCATTCTCCAGCAACTGCCTCATTTGCTGTAACTGGTGGATATGTTCATCCAGTACGTCCAGCACATTATGACGGTTATGCTTGAAGATAGGCACCCACATATCAGGCGAGCTTTTTGCCAGCCTTACGGTAGATTCAAAACCACCACTGGCCAGTTCAAATATGCGGCCCTGTTCTTTTTCTTTCTCCAGCACTGTTAGCGCCAGGGCAAAAGAAGTGATATGGGAGATGTGAGATACATAGGCAGTGTGCAGGTCATGCTCTTCCGCATTCATATACACAAGACGCATCTGCAGTTTGTCTACCATATTTTCAATGAGCTCCAGTGCATCTTCAGCACTGTTCTTCACATCGCATAACACCATGGTCTTTTGCGTGAAGAGGTTTTTTATAGCTGCTTCCGGACCGGAATACTCCGTGCCGGCCATCGGGTGGGCAGCTACAAAGCGCCCCCTGTTGGGATGTCCGGCAACGAGTTGTAATATTTTTTGTTTTGTAGAACCTACGTCCATGATCACATGTTCGGGTCCTGCTTTATCAAGTACGGAGGGCATGATCTGCAGCATACCGTCTACCGGAATAGCCAGTATGATAAGCTGTGAACGTTGCATCGCGTCTTCCAGAGTAGCACCTTCGTCAATGATCTTCAGTTCCTGTGCTTTCTTCAGATTACTTTCGTTCTGGTCCACACCAATTATCCAGTTAGCCACGCCTTTTTCTTTAAGGCTGATGGCCAGTGATCCACCTATTAATCCTGTTCCTACTATAGTTGCGATCATGACTGTTACTGCTTAAATTTTGTTTTTATCCTATCCAGCACTTCATCAAATACTTTTTCGTCCTTACATAAACTAACCCTGATGTAACCGTTGCCATTGCTGCCGAAAATACCACCGGGAGTAATGAAGACCTGAGCTTTCTGCAGGATCTCGTCTGTCAGCGAGAAACCGTCTTTGGCAGAAGAAGGGATCTTCGCCCATACGAACAGCCCTACCTGGTCTTTATCGAATGTGCAGTTTAACAGTTCCAGCAGTTCAAACACCTTCTTGCGGCGGCCTTCATAGATGCCATTCAGTTCAGCATACCATTCAGGACCTAATTCCAGTGCTTTTACTGCAGCCATCTGGAGCGGCTGGAACATGCCGGAGTCCATGTTACTCTTGAAGCGCAGTACTTCGTTGATCCATTCCTGCTTTCCTACCAGCATACCTACACGCCAGCCAGCCATGTTGGAAGATTTACTGAGGGAGTTCAGTTCCAATACCACTTCCCTGGCGCCAGGCGTTTGTAACAGGCTTTGTGGCTGCTTGTTCAGGATGAAGCTATACGGATTATCATGACAAATTAAGATATTATGTTGTTGCGCAAATGCTACCAGTTCACGGGCAAACTCTTCATTGAAGCGGGCGCCGGTAGGCATATGCGGGTAGTTCACCCACATCAGTTTCACTTTGCTCAGATCACGTTTTGCCAGTGCGTCCAGGTCAGGTAGCCAGCCGTTCTTTTCTTCCAGGTCATAATCTACCACGGTGGCGCCACTCAGGTTAACGGCAGAACGGTAGGTAGGGTAACCGGGATTAGGCAACAGGGCTTCATCTCCTTCCTGCAGGTAGGTCATGCAGATGTGCATGATACCTTCTTTTGAACCTATCAGCGGCAGCACTTCTTTTTCAGGGTCCAGGGACACGCCATAGAAGCGTTGGTAGAAGTCGGCCATTGCTTTGCGCAGTGCCGGAATACCTTTATAACCCTGGTAAGCATGCGTGTCAGGTTTCTGTGCATATTCATGCAAAGTGGCAATAACGGAAGCATGCGGAGGCAGATCCGGACTACCGATGCCAAGATTGATCACTTTCGCTCCTGCTTTGTTCATCTCGTCTATTTCTCTAAGCTTTTTAGAGAAGTAGTATTCTTCCGTTTGTTGCAGCCTTTTTGCTACCTGTAAATTCATAGTGCTCTTTTTTCCGCGTTCTGATGTATGTTATGATTAGTGTGTGTTTCCTTTTTTATAGATGCCCAGCACTTTGATATCTTCTGTAAGCGGTTCGATCTTGCTGATGCTCTTTTCAAAGTGACTCAGGTTTTCAAATTCGAAGTCCGCGTGAAAGTAATAGTTCCACTCTTTGGTAGGCATTGGAAAAGACTGGATCTTACTCAGGTTGATCCCTGCCTGTGCTACCTGTGTCAGTACCTTTGCCAGACTGCCACGATCGTGGGAGGTCTGGAAGTATACTGATGCTTTGTTAGCGTCAGGCGCAGGTGTTACTCCGTTAGGAGAGATTACCAGGAAACGGGTATAGTTATTTTTGATGGTATGGATATTTGGAGCGATGATTTCCAGGCCATATATCTCTGCCGCCAGTTTACCTGCGATAGCAGCAGTACTTTTGAGTTTTTTCTGCTGTACGTGCTTTGCACTAAGGGCCGTATCTTCTGTTTCTACCAGTTTCATATGAGGATGTTTCTCCAGGAAGTCCGTACACTGGAGTAACGCCATATGATGCGAGTGTACTTCACGTATATCCTCCAGGGTTTGGCCCGGTAATACCATCAGGTGCTGTTTGATCTGAAGATACACTTCCCCGATCACATGCAGGCCTGAATTCTTTAATAAGGTATAGTTCGGAAGAATGCTTCCGGCAATGGAATTTTCAATAGCCATTACGCCAGCGTCAGCATCTTTCTGTTTGCTTACCTTTTTAACAAGTTCCGGAAAGGATGCGCAACATTCGATTTCAATACCCTTGCCATAGTATCCTTCTGCTGCTATCTGATGAAAACATCCTTCAAAACCCTGAATTGCGATACGCATTTTTTAATGTTTGATTTTTTTTTGGTTTGTAGTTGCTGTAGCAACTACCGAATAAAACGAAAAAGGGCCCCGGTGGAGCCGGGACCCTTTTTATTTGCAATTATGTTGGAGTGCAGTTATTACAAAAGAGTCCCGGCCTTTACGACGTAAAAGAAGTAAAAGAAAAAGTAAAAGAAATAAAGGCTGAAACGCTGTAACATAAAGCTGATATTATCAAAAAAAAGAAGGCCTCCCGTTCAGGAGGCCTTTTTGTTAGTTTCTTTATATTTAAGTACTACAAACGACCTCCCTATTCCTGGTACCAGAAAAAGTAGAAACCATAAAAGTAACCAAAGGTTGTTTGCTGTATCATATTTGCTTAATTGCCTGACAAAAATACATCAGGATTTGAATTGTCCAAGCACCTTTGTCAAAAATTATAATCTATCTAATAAAATAGCTCATTTCTGACATTTTTTTCAGTATCAGAGAGCTACAAGCAGGCTTAACAAAAAAAACCGCTCCGTTTTGAAACGGAGCGGTCATATAAAAGCCTTTTATTTGCTTACCAATATAATTATTTTTTGGTAGAGTCAACAGCAGCTTTAGCTGAATCAACAACAGCAGCAGCAGAATCAACTGTAGTTGCAGCTGAATCAACTGTAGCAGCAGCTGAATCGATAGTAGCAGCAGCTGCTGTAGTATCTTCTGCTGGAGTTGAAGAACCACTACCGCAAGAAGCTGCGAATACACCAAGAGCTAAAGCTAAGAAACCAATTTTCAGAGCGTTTTTCATTTTGACTATTTTTTAGGTTTTTGAAATATTATTTATCCTTTATACCGGGTTTTAAAAAAGGTAACCCAGATTTTTAAATTTTTTTTTTCTTCCCTCTTTTTCTACCCTTTTTCTATTTCCGGCAGGATATTTTCATATATACGCAGCTAACTATATATGAAATCGGCTCATTTACGCATCTATAGCAAAACAGATGATCAGGCTGATTTGGGATTTGGATTTTTTTTCTGCTACTTTGGGTTACCAAACGCCATTTAATAGTATTAATAAGTGAAGCATAATCAGAACATAGAACGGGATCGTGAATTACTGCTGGGTTTAACCAGGAATGATGACAGGGCGCTGGCAACCATCTATACGGAGAATTATCCTTCTATATTAAGAATGGTTTTACAGTACAATGGGTCTGAGGATGATGCAAAAGATCTTTTCCAGGAAGCAATGATCGTACTATATGAGAAAGCTCAGAAAGGGGAATTCGATCTGTACAGCAAGTTAAAGACCTTCCTCTATGCGGTGTGCCGTCATCTGTGGTTAAAGAAATTGCAGACCGGTAGTTGGCAACTGGCCCTCCCTGATGAACTGAGTGAAGTGTTACCGGCCGACGATACCAATACAATGGCCGAACATGAGGAGAAAGACCACCAGTTCAGAGTGATGGAAAAGACAATGGGCAGTATGGGAGAACCTTGTAAAACGATCCTGGAGGACTATTATATCAGGAAACTGTCTATGCAGGACATTGCTGAGAAATTTGGTTATACCAACTCAGAAAATGCCAAGAATCAGAAGTATAAGTGCCTGATGCGACTAAAGAAACTATTTTTTGAACAATATAAATTTTAGGACCTGACAGGTGTAAGACCTGACAGATCTGTAAAAGCGGTTACAGGCGATGAACGACTTTACATTAATACGTGATATTGAACGCTACCTGGAGGGCGAAATGAGTGAGCAGGAAAGAACTGCTTTCGAAGCGCTGCGCCAGTCCAATCCGGCGGTCAATGAGCAGGTGCTGGCCCACCGGCAGCTCATTCAACAGCTGGAACAATTTGGGCACAGGGTAGCATTACAGGAAAAGATGGACCAGATCCATGCTTCCATGGCTGTTAATGATGTCCTATCCGTCTCGCAGGCCCCCGCACAGAAAAAAGTATTCACTATCAGCAGAAGGCTGGTAACTAATATGGCGGCAGCGGCCTGTATAGCCCTGGTCACTTCTCTGACAACTATGGCGCTGATGCAAAATGCCAGCCGCCAGAAGACCACCGCTCAATATGAGGATGTAAGACGTGTGCTGAACAATATCCAGCGCTCTCAGAACGCCCTCATCAACGACATGAACAATAAGAAGAAAGCACCAGCCAACCCTGGCACTTATGGTGGTACCGGCTTCGCCATCTCCAATAATGGATATGTAGTAACCAACTACCATGTCATAGCAGGTGCTGACTCTATTTATATCCAGAATACAAAAGGAGAAGCATTTAAAGCTGCGAGTGTATTTGAGGACATTTCAAGCGACCTCGCTATCCTCAAGATCACCGACAGCACCTTTAAAGGTCAGCCGCTCCCCTATTCCCTGAAACCGCAACGCGCCCTCCGTGGAGAAGCTGTCTTCACCCTGGGTTATCCTCGTGATGAGATTGTTTACGGTGAAGGTTATATCAGCGCTCAAACCGGTTTTAATGGCGATAGCGCTGCTTACCAGGTATCCATCCCCGTAAATCCAGGTAACAGTGGCGCTCCGCTGATGGATAGTAAAGGCGATGTAGTAGGTATTGTTACAGGCAAGCAGACCACTTCCGACGGTATTGCTTTTGCTGTTAAATCAGCGCACCTGAAACGCCTGCTGGAAGAAATGCCTAAAGATAAGCTTCCTAAAAAAGAATGGAACCATAAGAACAGACTGGAAGGAATGAGCCGTGTGGAACAAGTGAAAAGACTGGAAGACTTCGTTTATATGGTGAAAGTTTATAACTAAAAGAATATTTTTTCTATTGGCCTCTGCATGCAAACGGCCACTCTGGAAACAGGGTGGCCGTTGCTCTTTTATATTTGTTATATCTTATTTCTTCTTCCATTCCCGGTACTTATCCGTTATCCAGTAAATCAGGTCCTCCTGCTGCATTACCCTTATCGAATTATAATCAGGATAATTCTCCTTCATGAATATCATGAGCGAGTCTCCTGTCAGACTGGTCACTTTACTAACGAATTGAGGCGTATATCGGGAGTCGATATATCTTTCCTCTTCTGCTCTTGCAAAGATCTTCTTAAACTCCCTTTTTCGTTTCTCAGACTTGGAATACCGCGTAAACGGGCTAAATACGATACCTGCCCCTACAGGAGTACTTCCACCGGCTAATGGCATGTCCCTTTTGTCCAGGATATAACCAAACTGTTCCCTTCTGGCCAATGAGTCAATCTGATAAGGAGTGTATTGCGTACCTATTTCCACACTGCGGAGCTGCTTGGCTTCCACCGTCAGGGTAATATTCCTGGTCTCTGTCCCGCTGGACTGGGTTACCACCACACTGTCCGATTTATAACCAAGAAATGAAAATACCACCACATCCCTGGGGCTGGCTGCTATTTTGTAAAAACCTCCTTTATCAGAATAGGTCCTACGGCCTGTGCTTTTATTGGTAATACTGGCGTAAGGCAAAACCAGCTTGTTCTCCTTATCCATGATGCTTCCTGTCAATGTAACCTGCGCCTGGGCCTTTATTACCCCCAACAGGCTGCTACAGCAAAGCAGGAGTAACCCTGTGATGATTCTTTTCATTATCTGATGGATTAAAATCTACAGGCAATATCCTAAAAAATTAACGAAAAAATCCTCCCGGTGGTGGGAGGATTCGCATGATATCTAAAATAATAGACTCACCTGGAGCCTCTTATTATCTGTAAGAGGATGGCTACGATTGCAATTACAAGGAGAATATGGATCAATCCACCTGCTGAATATACAAAAAAGCCCAGCAACCAGCCGATAATCAGTATGACGGCGATGAGATATAACAGACTTCCCATTTTATGCAGATTTTAAGAGTTTAATAACTTCATCACGTGTCTTACCTAATTTCTGCTGGAGTTTACCTATTAAACGGTCTTCCTGTCCTTCTTCGTACAGAAGATCATCGTCTGTAAGGTCGGCGTATTGCTGTTTAATCTTGCCCTTCAACTCATTCCATTTTCCTTTGAGTTCTAAAGTATCCATAACATAATCTTTTTCGGGTGAAACAATACAGGTAAAGTTCCAAAGACTATGCCAAGCGATGCCAGAATATTACCAGCTAATAGCAGAAATGGCGGTTGTAAAGACCCTGCTTTCCGCCGCTGGAAGGAATATAAGACCAATTTCGTTATTAAAGGCATTAGGCGCCCCACTCAGGTTCTCAATAGCGATACTCCTGCGATGTGGGGGTATGTAGATCTGCAGAACGGGATAACTGTGATCAGGATAAAATGTAATAGCAATATGCTTCTTTGGGTCTCTTAGTGTACATGACGATGTATGTTGGCTCAGGTCCAGCAAAAAACTGTTATCCAGCGGAATACCTTCCAGCGGCGTCGCTTCCTGGAACCTGGTATACGGCAGCACACCACCTGTAGGTATCAGCTGCGCATTAAATTCCACTATTTGTCCTGATGCAAACTGCAGCTCCATATCATCTATAGGCGTGCCTGTTGTGAAATAAGGATGCCATCCGTCCATTAATGGTATGGTTTCAGATGAACGGTTAAGGATAGTAGTGGTCAGTTGCAGACGTATGCCCGGCTGCAAACTATACTGCACCTCACAGTCATAAGGGAATGGGTATCCATCATCGGCCCCATTGTATTGATAACGCAATGTTACTGTCGCCGACTTTTCATCGGCATGCGTCTTTTCCACAGTAAATGCTACATCATATAGCAGCCCATGTATACAGCTTCCCGGCTTAACGGCTTTCTGCACGGTGTACTGCTTTCCCTCCCATTTATATTCACCACCTGGCATACGGCACGCAAAGGGACTGAGTTTAGCACTTTTAAAATACTCCGCCATATTGCTTTTATAGTCTTCCAGGTTGACATAATTATCAATGATGTTCAGCAGGGTTTCCTGGTAGGGTATATTGAATGCATGCAGCATAGCGCCATATGCAGGAACAATTTCCACCTGCGCACCGCTGTCATTGTCTTTCAGAGCAACAATATCAAAACCATCCCGGTGAAAGGTCTCTATAGAAAACATGGCTATAAGTTTATTATGGTGTATGGCAAGTTACAAAAAGAAAGCTGCCCCATTTTAAATGAGACAGCTTCCTTTTTCAATTTCAACAAACTAATTTATGATCAGATGTACTGGTTGATGATATTCTCCAGCCACTCCTGTTTACCACTGATCAGTTTAGGCTCGCCATTGCTGATAGCGAAACTGCGCAGGTCTTCCAACGTCAGTTTGCCCTCTTCGAATTCCTTGCCTTTACCGCTGTCGAAAGAAGCGTAACGGTCTATACGGAATTGCTTATACGGAGATTGTTCCAGCACTTTTTCTGCAATAACGGCAGCACGTGCGAAAGAATCAATACCACCGATATGCGCATGGAAGATATCTTCCAGGTCAGTTGAGTTACGGCGTGTCTTCGCATCGAAGTTCACACCACCGCCGCTGAAGCCACCTGCTTCCAGGATCACCAGCATGAATTCAACCATGTCGTTCAGGTTCATCGGGAACTGGTCAGTATCCCATCCGTTCTGAGCATCTCCACGGTTAGCATCGATGCTGCCCAGCATACCTGCATCTGCAGCTACCTGCAGTTCATGCTGGAAAGTATGGCCAGCCAGGGTGGCATGGTTTACTTCCAGGTTCAGTTTAAAGTCTTTATCCAGTCCGTAGTGACGCAGGAAACCTATTACAGTTGCCGCATCATAATCGTACTGGTGTTTGGTAGGCTCACAAGGTTTAGGTTCAATGAAGAACGTACCTTTAAAGCCCTGTTTACGTGCATAGTCTTTTGCTACTGTCAGGAAGCGGGCCAGGTGCTCCTGCTCGCGCTTCATGTTGGTATTCAGCAGCGTCATATAACCTTCACGGCCACCCCAGAATACATAGTTTTCACCACCCAGTGCAATAGTGGCATCCAGGGAGTTTTTTACCTGTGTACCTGCGTAGGCCAGTACGCCAAAGTCTGGATTAGTGGAAGCGCCGTTCATGTAACGTGGATTGCTGAATACATTAGCAGTACCCCACAGTAATTTCACACCGCTGGCTTTCTGCTTTTCTTTTGCATAATCCACGATCTGCTGCATACGGCTTTCGTATTCGCTGATCGTAGCGCCTTCATCTACCAGGTCCACGTCGTGGAAACAATAGTAAGGCACACCCAGTTTGGTGAAGAATTCAAAAGCAGCATCCATTTTGTCTTTTGCGCTCTGCACCGCATCGGTAGCCGTCAGCCATGGAAAGGCTTTGGTGCCGGGGCCGAACGGATCTCCACCGGTGCCGCAGAAGGTGTGCCAGTAGGATACCGCAAAGCGGAATAATTCCTTCATGGTCTTGCCACCGATCTTTCTATTCTCATCATACCATTTGTATGCAAATGGATTAGTTGACTGAGGACCTTCGTAGGCGATCTTTCCAATGCCTTTGAAGTACTCCTGATTCCCTAAAGTGATACTCATTTTCTTTCTTTTTTTGAATCCAAAACGTGTGTATGTGTCGTGTAACTGTTATGTGTGATGCAGTTACTTAATAATGTGCTGTAGTCCTTCCAGCCATTGGCTGTATATGCCGGCATATTGTTGCTGAAGCCCCGCATCCGGTTCTATCGTGGCGAGACATTCCATTCCACGGAAAGCTTCCTGCTCATTGTACAGACCTGCGCCTATACCTGCTGCCCTGGCGGCGCCCTGCGCGCCGTCTGTATTATACAGTTCGATCACGACATTGGCCGTATTGGCAAATACTTCCCTGAAAAGTGGACTGAGGAACATATTAGCTTGTCCTGCCCTCACACGATGGATCTGCAGCCCCATGTCTGTCATGATATCCATACCGTATTTCAGACCGAACACGATGCCCTCCTGTGCTGCACGCAGCAGGTGTTCGCGACCATGAATATTGAAGTTCAGTCCATTGAAAACAGCGCCAACTTCCTTATTAGCCAGGATGCGTTCCGCTCCGTTTCCGAATGGATAGATGTGCAGTCCCTTTGAACCTGCAGGCGCCTGACCCGCAAGTGTGTTCATTTCTGCATACTCAAGCTTGCCGGTCATTTGCCGTAACCAGCTATTGAGGATACCAGTACCGTTCAGGCACATCAGCACCCCATTGCGTTGGGCTTCAGGGGTATCATTTACGTGCACGAAGGTGTTCACACGGCTTTCCTGGTCGAAGGCAATATGGTCGTGCACTGCATAAACGACACCGGAAGTACCTGCTGTGGTAGCAGCTTCTCCGGGCTTCAGTACATTCAGGGAGAATGCATTATTGGGCTGATCGCCGGCACGATAGGTTACAGGCGTACCTGCAGCAATACCCAAAAGCGCTGCTGCTTTTTCAGTTACTTTACCTTGTAACCCGAATGTAGGCACTACGGCCGACAACAGGCTTTCATCAATATTATAATGTTTCAGTAATACAGGCGATACCTGGCGGCCACTAAAGTCCCAGAAGATCCCTTCCGACAAACCTGAAATAGTGGTTGCCGCCTCCCCTGTCAGCCGCATAGCGATAAAATCGCCGGGTAACATGATCTTATGAATGCGCTTATAGATCTCCGGCTCATACTGCTGTACCCAGCGTAGCTTGGAAGCAGTAAAGTTACCGGGAGAGTTAAGCAGGTATTGCAGTGACCAATTCTGCCCCAGGGTGTTGAAGGCCTCATTGCCTATTTCCACAGCCCGGCTGTCACACCAGATGATGGAGGGACGTAAAACCTGCTGGTCTTTATCCACACACACCAATCCGTGCATCTGATAAGCTATACCAATACCGGCAACCGCACCCCCGTCAAAAGGGTGCAGTTGTTGTAATTTTTTTGTTGCGTTCTGTACTTCCTGCCACCACATTTCGGGATCCTGTTCGGCCCATCCCGCTACAGGTGCATGCATAGGCATTTCCTGTGCAGGACTGATAGCCGTAGCCAGGCATTTCCCCGTTTCCACTTCAAGCAATGCCGCTTTCACCGAGGAGGAGCCGATGTCATATCCTATCGTATATCTCATATAGCAATCTTCTTCTGTTTCTGATGGTTAATTTGTTCCTGTTAGCGACTATTACCAGAAAATGGTATACAGTGCTGTCAGGATACCGCAAATGATCAATGCAATAACAGTGAACCCTAAAGATGGTTTGAACATAGAAGCGTCCACTTCCAGTGCATGTGATCCGCTTGTTTTCAGATCGCCGGTTGTGCCGACAAGTGATTTAGAAGGAGCTGGCGACATCAGGGAGATGATAGCCATACCAACTACACACACAACGAATACGATACCCATACGATCGAGGAACGGAATTTCATATACGCCTTCCGCATTCGGTACTGCCCAACCCAGGTCATACAGGGAAGAAAGATCAGCCCAATTTGGCAGGAACTTCAGGAAGATGGACATCGCAAAACCACCTATCATTGCAAACAACGCTGCATTGGCGGTAGTTCGTTTCCAGAAGAAGCCCAGTATGAACATGGCGAAAATACCCGGAGATACGAAACCGGTGTATTCCTGTATGAACTGGAATCCACCTTTTTTATCGATACCCAGGAACGGAGAAATGATGATAGCCAGGATCATAGCAACTACTACTACGATACGACCCACATTAACAATCTCTTTTTCACCTGCTGATTTGTTGAAGATCTCTTTATAAATATCGAGAGAGAAGATAGTAGAGATACTGTTCGCTTTACCTGCCAGAGATGCTACCACCGCTGCGGTCAGCGCTGCAAACGCCAGCCCTTTCATACCTGCAGGCAGCAGGTTCATCAGAACAGGATAAGCATTATCAGGAGTCAGTTCACCAGCTTTTACCATCTCTTGCTGGAACATACCCTGTGAGTGCAGTACGTAAGCTGCAATACCAGGCAATACCACGATCACAGGCATCAGCAGTTTCAGGAAACCTGCGAAGAGCAGACCACTACGTGCAGTTTTCAGGTCAGCCCCCAATGCACGCTGTGTAATATATTGGTTACAACCCCAGTAGTTCAGGTTCACGATCCACATACCGCCTACCAGCACTGTGAGGCCCGGCAGATCAAGATAATGCGGATTGTCTTTCTTCAGGATCATGTGGAAGTGGTCACTTGCATGTTCCGTCATCAGGGAGAATCCTTTCAGTACGCCTGTTTCACCAAAGTGCTCAGACACGAGGCTTAATGCCAGGTAAGTAGTTACCAGACCACCCAGTATCAGGAAGAACACCTGGATCACGTCCGTATAACCGATCACCTTCATACCACCCAGGGTAATAAAGATGGCGAACAACGCAATAAGACTCATACACACATAGAAGTTAATACCCGAGATGGTATTTACTGCAAGTGCACCGAGATACAGGATTGAAGTCAGGTTCACTACCACATATAATAAGAGCCAGAAAACGGCCATAATGGTACTTACTGTTTTATTATACCGCGTCAGCAGGAATTGCGGCATGGTATAGATCTTATTCTTAAGATAGATAGGTAAGAAAAAGACCGCCACAATAATAAGGGTCGCAGCAGCCATCCACTCATAAGTGGAGATAGCCAGACCAATATTGAATCCGGAGCCTGCCATCCCGATAAACTGCTCCGCAGAAATATTGGATGCGATCAGAGAGGCGCCAATAGCCCACCAGGTAAGGGAACCTTCCGCCAGGAAGAAATCTTTGGAATCAGTTGTTGCTCGTTTTTTCTTTCGATAGATATAGAGACCGTAGCCGGCAACAATCACGAAATACACTAAGAAAACAACATAATCGAGGAATTGTAAGCTCTTTTGCATAAAAAAACGTGGTAATAAATAAATTAGGAATCAATATAGTAACATTTTAATTAAACGTAAAATTTACGTTTAATTTTTTTCACCCTTGTTGGACATATTTCTGTTTTTCATTTTACTATTCAGTCAGGAACGCGGAGATCTGTTCTCCTACGGCGGAACCTATTGCGACGCCCATACCGCCCATCCGGACACCGAGCACTATGTTGTGGGTATGGTATCGGATCAATGGCTGGCGGGTTTTTCCAAAAGCCATGATACCGGTCCAACGGTCAGTTATCATAACGGAATGTCCTGGTAAGATAATATTGTGCAACCGGTTTTCCAATTGCTGTTGTATCTCCGGATTAAGATCAAAACTTGTTGTGGTTTCTTTTTCAAAGTCAAGATTACGGCCACCGCCGAATAATACCCTTCCGTCCAGTTCACGGAAATAATAATACCCTTCATCCATATGGAAAACGCCCTTAAAGGCAAGGCCGGGGATCACATTGGTCATTAACACCTGTCCCCTGCCAGGGCGTAAATCCAGCTCCGGTAATAATTGCCGGGCAAAGGCATTGGTACACACAGCTATTCTTCTGGCCATGAAAGCGATCTCCTCTCCACCAGCCGTGGGTACAGTGACACGTACGCCAGTCTGCAGGTCTTCGAAGTGCTTCACCGCACAACCGGTCTTTATTTCTACTCCTTTTGAAATGGCGATGTCTATCAGGCATCGCATCATCTTGCCGGTATGCAGCTCGCCTTCATAGTTATTGCTGATCAGCGCTTTTACATACGTCTTATTAAAGCCAAATCCGTCAATCTTATCGTTAACCAATGTAAAGGCTTCGCCACCAAGCAGTGGTCTTAAAATGTTATTTATACTATCTATTTGCGAAAGGGCGTGCTCTTCCTGTATGCCTATCAGTTCATAACTGCCTGCTTCTCTGTACTGCATAGCCTCATCTCCGATCCGGCGGCGTAGTAGCTGCAAACCCTTACGACGCATCTGCAGCAGGTCCAGCACCTCTTTACGAGGCATGTTGTTGAAATCGGACAACAGCTCCGTCAGACTACCTATACATGCAAAACCCGCATTCTTTGTACTGGCGCCTGTAGGCAGAATATCCCTTTCCAGCACCAGCACCCTGGCCGCCGGCAGCTTGTCTTTCAGACTGATAGCAGCAGAAAGCCCCACTATACCACTGCCGACAATGATATAATCATATTGCAAAAGGCTTTGTTTCTCCCAGTAGCTGAGCATACCGATCCGATTTGGCTATTTTAGCCTGTTTTCAAACGTAGGAATTCGACTTGTATTTCGTCAAATGTACTCTTTTTATAGATGTCAAGGTGACATTAATTGTATTCCAATCCCCTTACCCTTCTATCTACACCGTCAGTACTATTTTCCCCTTCCCATGTCCCTCTTCCAGTAACTGGTGTGCACGGACGATCTCCGTCAACGGGAATGTTTCATCTACCTGTACTTTCAAACGGTTGTTACTAAGCAGGAATGCCAGTTGTTCCATCCTTTCGCCGGAAGGCCTTACAGACATCCACTTCACATCCACTCCTTTCTCCTTTGCTTTTGCGATCACCGCAGGATCATCTTTATACATGCTGGGCAACGATACCAATACTCCACCTCGTTGCAACACATCGATAGAGCGGAGTGCCGTTTCACCTCCCATACCGTCTAGCACCACATCCACGTTTTCCACCACGTCTTCAAAACGCTGGGTCTTATAGTCGATCAGCTGGTCTGCTCCCAGCTGTTCAAGGAAAGGATGATTAACTGCCGACGCCGTCCCTGCTACAAAGCAATGTTTCCACTTCGCCAGTTGAACAGCGATATGACCAACTCCACCTGCAGCCGCTTGTATCAGCACTCTTTGTCCCCAGGTAATACCACCCTGATCAAACAAGGCCTCCCAAGCGGTAAGCCCTGCCAGTGGTGTACCGGCTGCTACTTCATATGATATATCTTTAGGAATAATGGCAAACTCATCTTCCTGTACTACCGCATACTCTGCGTATGCATTAGCCGGGTTCGGAAAATTACTCATACCGAATATACGGTCGCCAGTAAAGAACTTGCTTACGCCTTCTCCGACACTCACTACCTCACCGGCTATATCCCAACCAAGTATGGCAGGTAATGTCTGATAGGAAGCATATCCTTTACCAGAACGGGTTTTGAAGTCTACAGGGTTCAATCCGATCGCCTTTACTTTAACAAGTACCTGTCCTGCCGCTGGCAGTGGTACCGGTACCTTCTCAATCCTGAAAGCAGTGGCTGGCCCAAACTCGGGTAAAACAGCCGCCTGCATAAAATTACTCATGCGTAGATATTTAGACCTTCAAATTAGGATAAAAAAGGGAATTGCGGATACATACAGAAAGGGCATCATGTTTTATAACTAAAACATAATGCCCCTTTAAAAATTGGTTGATATCAGGACTTTAGACGAGGTAACCGAACAGGTTATCGTCTTTATTGAGTTCGGTAAAATGAATATTATACTTCCGGAAGTTAGCCAGCAGGATATCGTAATCTTCTTTCCGCTTCAGCTCCACTCCTATCAGCGCCGGGCCCATTTCCTTATTATGTTTCTGAATAAATTCAAAACGGGTGATATCGTCGTCTGGTCCCAGTACATGGTTCACGAACTCTTTCAATGCACCTGGGCGTTGTACAAAGCGGATGATGAAGTAATGCTTCAAACCTTCGTATAACAACGAGCGTTCCTTGATCTCCTGCATACGGTCGATATCATTGTTACTGCCACTCACCACACATACTACTTTCTTTCCTTCTATCTCTTTCGCGTAGTAATCGAGCGCCGCGATAGACAGTGCTCCTGCGGGTTCTACAACGATCGCATCTTCATTGTACAGACGTAATATAGTAGAGCAAACCTTCCCTTCCGGTACCAGTTGCATTTTGTTCAATATATCTTTGCAGATGCTGAATGTAAGCGCACCTACTCTTTTTACTGCGGCGCCATCCACGAAACGTTCTATTTCGTCGAGTGTAACCGGCTCGCCTGCCTCCAGTGCGCGTGTCATAGATGGAGCACCTTCAGGTTCCACACCAATGATCTGCGTCTGCGGACTATAAGTTTTAAAATAAGTACCGAGACCTGACGCTAATCCGCCACCACCGATGGGCACGAATACATAATCGATCTTTGCCTGGTCTTCCAGGATCTCTACTGCTACGGTACCTTGTCCTTCGATGATCTTCGCATCATCAAAAGGAGGAATGAAAGTCATGTTGTGCGCCTTAGTAAAAGCCTGGGCTTCCGCCGCACAATCATCAAAAGTATCGCCTACCAGTTTTATTTCGATGTTGTCTCCACCGAACATACTTACCTGGGTCACTTTTTGTTTTGGAGTGATGATAGGCATGAAACAAACGCCCTTGATATCCAGCTGACGGCATGCATAAGCAAAGCCTTGTGCATGGTTACCTGCACTGGCGCAGGTTACGCCTTTTGACAGCGTTTCTTTATCCAGGCTGCTAATCAGGTTGTATGCACCGCGCAATTTATAAGACCTTACAATCTGCATGTCTTCTCTTTTGAGATAGACGTCTGCATTGTACCGGCGGGAGAGCGTAGCGCTATATGTAAGCGGGGTACGGTTCACCACAGGCTTCAACTTCACCGCAGCATCAAGGATGTTCAGCGGGTTCACACTTGTTAGTACCTGGGACATTGTTCTTTAATTAGTGATCAGAAAAAGAATCAGGAACCGATGCATAACACCCAATTCCTGATCCTTTATTTTCCTGATCAAATATTGAATTAGTTGTTAGGACGCAACTTTCTTACAGCTGCACCTGCCTGCCACATTTCGCTTTCACGCAGTTCTTTCAGTTCAACTTCCAGTTTCTCGCGGTAGTCAGGAGTACTGTTAGATGCGATAGAACGTGCAGCTTCTTTACCGGCAGCAACGCTTGCATACAGTTCTTCAAATACTGGCTGGCTTGCATCTTTAAATTTCTTCCACCAATCCAGCGCACCACGCTGAGCGGTAGTAGAACAGTTAGCATACATCCAGTCCATACCGTTTTCAGCAACGAGTGGCATCAGAGACTGAGTCAGTTCTTCAACGGTTTCGTTGAATGCTTCAGATGGAGAGTGACCATTCTTGCGCAGTACTTCGTACTGAGCAGCGAAGATACCCTGGATAGCACCCATCAGGGTACCACGCTCACCTGTTAAGTCAGAAGTAACTTCTTTCTTGAAATCAGTTTCGAACAGGTAACCTGAACCAACACCGATACCCAGCGCAATAACGCGGTCACGTGCCTTCCCGGTTGCATCCTGGAAGATTGCAAAGCTGGAGTTCAGCCCCTGGCCAGCCAGGAACAGTCTGCGCAGGGAAGTACCGGAACCTTTAGGGGCTACCAGGATCACATCCACGTCAGCAGGAGGAACAATACCAGTCTGGTCTTTATAAGTGATACCAAAACCATGAGAGAAATACAAAGCTTTACCTTTAGTCAGGTGTGGCTTTAATGTAGGCCACAGTGCGATCTGACCGGCATCGCTCAACAGGAACTGGATAATAGTACCTTTTGAAGCAGCTTCTTCGATCTCGAACAGTGTCTGACCTGGAACCCAGCCATCAGCGATAGCTTTATCCCATGTTTTAGAACCTTTACGCTGTCCTACGATAACGTTAAAGCCGTTGTCTTTCAGGTTCAGTGCCTGGCCGGGGCCCTGTACGCCGTAACCAATGATAGCTATCACTTCGTTCTTCAGCACTTCTCTAGCTTTTTCCATTGGGAATTCTTCTCTGGTTACTACGTCTTCCAGTACCCCTCCAAAATTGATGGTTGCCATGTTTTGATAGTGTTTGTTTTTTATGAATTATTTAAACTAGATACTTTCTTCTTCTGCAGATACTTCTGCGTTGCCATACTTCGCTTCCTTCAGATTGTCGGGACGAAGTGCTGACAGTTCTTTCAGATGATCATGGAAACGGCGGCTCCATTTTACGATCGCCACTCTTCCACTCTTTGAATATTCGATCAGACCATATGGCGCCAGCTTCGCCTGCAGATCGATCAGCTCCTGCTGATGACCTGTTTTTTCCAATACAAAATACTCGTCTGTAAGTGTGAGTATACGTGCATTGTTCTCGCGGATCAGCTGTTCGATATTACCATTCTGCAATGCCTTTGTAGATATTTTGTAAAGGGCCAGCTCCTGATATACCACCTCGTCTTCCTCATGCACAAAAGCACGGTGGATCTCTATCAGTCTTTCTATCTGACCAACGATCTTCTCCAGCTTCGCTTTTTCGGACAATACGGTGATGATGAACTTATATACGCCCGGGATCTCCGTTTCAGCTGTCGTCAGGCTGGTGATGTTGATACCCCGGCGGGTGAAGATAACGGTGATACGGTTCGTGATACCGATCCTGTCTTCCGTATATACCGTTACTGTATATTCTTTTTGCATAGTGTTCGTGTTAATGATTTCGGGTTCCTTGTTCCTCCTACTCGAGCCTGATATTAGCTATCGGAGCACCGGCAGGCACCATTGGGAATACGTTGTCTTCTTTTTCCACTACAACTTCCAGCAGGTAAGCGCCTTTGTGAGAGATCATCTCATCTACCGCTGCTGCAATATCCGCACGGTCAGTTACTTTCCGGCCCGGGATGAAGAAACCCTTTGCTATCTGTACAAAATCAGGGTTCACCATTTCCGTGGAAGAATAACGTTTGTCAAAGAACAGCTGCTGCCATTGACGCACCATACCCAGGAAGTTATTGTTCAGGATCACTATTTTCACGCCTATTTCAGACTGATAGATAGTACCCAGTTCCTGCAATGTCATCTGGAAACAACCATCACCGATCACCGCCACTACTTCTTTTTCAGGTGTACCTACTTTCGCGCCCATTGATGCCGGCAATGCAAAACCCATTGTTCCCATACCACCTGAAGTGATATTGGTGTTAGGATCTTTAAAGCGATAGTAACGGGAAGCGATCATCTGGTGCTGCCCTACGTCTGTTACCAGTACGGCTTTACCTTCTGTTCTTTCAGAGATGAGACGCACCACTTCAGCCATCTTCAGACCACCTTCAGTAGGATACAGTTCCTTCTTAGTTACTTTTTCCTCTTCCTGTTTATCTGCTTCGCGGAATCCCTGGATCCACTCGTCATGCTTCGCTGGTTTTACCAGTCCCAGTAATGCCTGCAAGGCAGTTTTTGCATCAGCATGTACTGCTACATCCGCTTTGATGATCTTGTTGATCTCAGCGGCGTCTATTTCGATGTGCACCACTTTGGCCTGTTTCGCATATGCGCTCACATCACCGGTAATACGGTCGTCAAAGCGCATCCCCACAGCGATCAGTACATCACACTCATTTGTTTTGATGTTGGGTGCATAGTTACCATGCATACCCAGATAACCTACATACAGCGGATGATCTACCGGAACAGCAGATAAGCCGAGCAAGGTGGAAGCAACAGGAATGCTTGCTTTTTCCGCCAGTGCGATGAGGTCTTTTTCAGCTCCTGCCAACAGTACGCCGTGACCACAAAGGATATATGGACGTTTCGCGCTGTTGATCAGTTCTGCCGCTTCTGCTACCGCATCCTTATCCATTACCGGAACGGGACGGTAACTGCGGATATACTCACATTTTTCGTATTTGAAGTCAAACTTCGCTGCCTGCGCATTCTTGGTGATATCTACCAGTACAGGGCCAGGACGGCCGCTGCCCGCGATATAGAATGCTTTGGCAATAGCGCCTGGAATGTCTTCCGGACGTGTTACCTGGATGTTCCATTTTGTGATAGGCATAGTGATACCTATTACGTCGGTTTCCTGGAATGCATCGGTACCTAGCAGCGCTGCTGCCACCTGACCGGTGATGCACACCATCGGTGTAGAGTCCATGTAAGCATCTGCCAATCCTGTTACCAGGTTGGTAGCTCCGGGACCGGATGTGGCGAAGACCACTCCTGTTTTGCCGGAAGTGCGTGCATAACCTTGTGCTGCATGCGTTGCACCTTGTTCGTGACGGACCAATATGTGATGTACCTGGTCCTGGAAATCGTACAGGGCATCATAAATGGGCATAATAGCGCCTCCCGGATAGCCGAAAATGGTTTCTACACCTTCTGCAATCAGCGAGCGGATCACTGCCTCAGAACCAGTGATATTAAGGGGAGCAGTTGTTGCTGCCCGCTTTTCAGTTGGCTCAGGCTTCATCGGTAACACATCCTTCTGTTGCATTTGAAACGAGTTTTGCGTATTTTAACAATATACCGTTGGTTACTTTCAATGCAGGCTTTACCCACTGTGCCCTGCGGGCTGCCAGTTCCTCTGCGCTCACTTCCACATTGATCGTGTTCTTTTCGGCATCTATTTCAATAATATCATTGTCTTTTACCAGCGCGATGGTACCGCCTTCATAGGCTTCCGGTGTGATATGACCTACCACAAAACCGTGTGTACCACCGGAAAAACGTCCGTCTGTGATCAGCGCTACACTCTTACCAAGACCTACACCCATAATAGCAGAAGTAGGTTTCAGCATTTCAGGCATACCAGGTGCTCCTTTAGGGCCTACCTGTCTGATCACCACCACATCTCCTTTCTGCACACGGCCGCTCTGGATACCTGCTATCAGTTCAAACTCACCATCAAACACACGTGCAGGCCCGCGGAAGCTTAAGCCTTCCTTACCGGTTATTTTTGCTACTGAGCCCAGTTCTGCCAGGTTACCATACAACATCTGTATGTGGCCGGTAGCTTTCAGCGGTTTCTCAGAAGGAACGATAATGTCCTGTGATTCAAAATCCAGATCAGGAACACTTGCCAGGTTCTCTGCCAGGGTCTTGCCGGTTACGGTGAGGCAATGTCCGTGCAGGTAACCTTGTTTCAGTAAATATTTCATTACCAGTGGAACACCGCCAATGTTGTGCAGGTCTTCCATCAGGTATTTACCACTTGGTTTCAGGTCAGCTATCAATGGCGTTTTGTCGCTGATACGCTGGAAATCCTGTAAAGTGAATTTCACGCCTACTGATTTTGCTATGGCGATGAAGTGTAATACCGCATTTGTACTTCCTCCCAGTGCCATCACAACGGTAGCGGCATTTTCAAATGCCTCAAAGGTCATGATGTCGGTAGGCTTAATATCTTTTTCCAGCAGCAGGCGGATATATTTACCTGCTTCCAGGCATTCTTCCTGTTTTTCCTTGCTGGTTGCAGGGCTGGAAGAACTGTATGGAAGGCTCATACCTAATGCCTCAATAGCTGATGACATGGTATTAGCCGTATACATACCGCCACAGGCGCCAGCGCCAGGGCAGGAGTTCATAACTATTCCCTTAAAATCTTCGTCATTCAGCTCACCTGCCATTTTCTGGCCCAGTGCTTCGAATGCGGAGATGATGTTGAGATCTTTTCCTTTGTACTTGCCCGGAGCGATCGTACCACCGTATACCATGATAGACGGACGGTTCAGACGGCCCATTGCCATCAGGGAACCAGGCATGTTTTTATCGCAGCCAGGTACGGTGATCAGTGCATCATAATATTGTGCACCACAAACAGTTTCAATGGAATCAGCAATCACATCACGGCTGACCAGGGAGTAACGCATACCGGGAGTACCATTACTCATACCATCGCTGACGCCTATGGTATGGAAAGTGAGTCCGACGAGATCATTAGCCCAGACGCCTTTTTTGACCTGCTGAGCGAGGTCATTGAGGTGCATGTTACAGGTGTTACCGTCGTAGCCCATACTGGCAACGCCTACCTGTGCTTTCTTCAGGTCTTCTTCTGTTAAACCTATCCCATACAGCTGCGCCTGTGCGGCTGGCTGTGTAGGGTCCTGGGTGAGCGTTTTGCTGTATTTATTTAATTCCATCTGTTTGTTAGTATTTCCGGTTGCTATTTAAAGTAGTACAAAATAGCAGTGATAAAAGCCAAGTTCCAAACCAATTACTGCCCGGTTAGCCGGTATTCAAATCTCTTCGTTTTATGCCTAAACCCGCTATGGCACTGGATAACACACCTTCAAAAATCCAAATTCCAACTTATCAAAAAATACTGTTACGGGAAGAAACGGGAGGTATGTACGAAGTCTTTATGAAGAGCATCCCGCTTTGTTTTGAATAATACAAAGCGGGATGCTTTGCGTAGCTATCTGATGATCGGATACAATACTATCAGTTTCAAATAATAATGTATCGTTTTCAGGTATAGTAATTAGAGGGAATACCTGAATCAGCACGAGTTTTCATGAATATCTGTAACCTGAGACCAGTGGTTAGGAGACTGGTACAGCAGCGCGATCGAATTCTTTTTCCAGCACTCTTGCTTTATAAGCCTGCTGTAGCAATTTGCCCAGGGAAGTAGCCCATGGTTTTGCAAAAGTCTGACCGTCAAGAGAATCCCAACCAACTACTTCTGCTGCGGTACCGCAATAGAATACGCAATCGGCAGTTTTCAGTTCGTCTGTTGTGAAGAGTTTCTCTTCCAGGGGAATACCCAGTTCATGGCATAGTTCAATCACTGTAGCGCGGGTAATGCCCGGCAGAATGTTACCTGGAGGCGGGGTGAAGATCTTACCGTCTTTTTCGAAGAACAGGTTAGCTCCCGGACCTTCAGCTACATAACCGTTCATATCCAGCAGCAGTGCTTCATCGTAACCGTTTTCCTTTGCTTCCTGCGAAGCCAGGATCGAGTTTACATACAGACCGGCAGTTTTTGATTCGATCTTGAATGCTTTTGGATTTGGACGCTGGTAAGATGATGTCATCACACGCAGCAGTTTTTCACCTAAATAAGCGCCCCACTCCCATGCACAGATCAGTACATGTGTTTCGCTGGCCGCTTTCAGGGTCATGTTCGGGGGGCAGAAAGCCAGCGGACGGATGTACGCTTCTTCCATATTGTTCAGTTCCAGTATTTTATAACATGCCTCGATCAGTTCATCATTGTTGAACGTATATGGCATGTGTATCAACTCGCAGGAACGTTTGAATCTGTCAAAGTGCTCTTTCGCTTTGAAAATCTTCACTTTTCCATCAGCTGTTTTGTAAGCACGGATACCTTCGAATACGGCATATCCGTAGTGCAATGACTGACCGTAAAGGTCGATAGTGGCCGCGTTGGCTTTCTTATACTCCCCGTTAACGTAAAGAATGGTGTTCTCGTTGTAATAGCTATACATAATTCAGATATTAGAATTCGATTTTGGATACTTAATTACAGGCGCAAAAAAAAAGCCTTCCTCTTGTGGAGGAAGGCTGCTGTTATCTTTAGTGATTGTACACAATTACCTATCCTCCATATTGGTGGCTAATAATGACAACGACAACCACGACTAGCGTGATAGCCCAATTCAACTGAGCTACGATGTGATTGATCTTGTTATTGTCTTTATTTACCCACATGGAGGTACCTTGTTTTATTTTGCTTCTACAAATGTATTGGTCGTTCGACTAAAAAACAATACGATCAAAAAATTTAGTTATTTCGCAAACAAACCTGCACTTTTTGAAGATATTGAAATAAAAGTTAGTTTCTTTAGTCAAAATCCACACAAATAGCAAAAATATTACAATTCTTCAGGTATTATTTCCAGAGATTGTCCGGATATTCCCCACTTTTCACCAGTGCAGAAAGGCTTTCCTGTACTCCCGGTGCATCTTCTTTATAAGTTACACCGAACCACTGCGCTGCTGTAGGGATGACATTTACCACACCCAGCTTGTTTTTAATGAAGTGATCCACTACAATTGGAATGAAGAATTCTGACTTAGGCTTATCACCGTCTTTCTTTAAGAAATCCTTGAACAGGCCCTGGCTCATGTCAAATACTGACGGATGGAAACCCCAGAAGTTCATGGATACAGGGGTGTCAGGAGCCATAGCATGTTTGCTGCCATCAGCATCTTCATACACGATCTGTTCACCATCTTTGTAAACCTTGGTCCTTTCGTTGATAGCAGCCAGGTTGCTATTGCTGTCAGCCGCACATACACCGCGGGAAACGGAGCCATGCTCACTGATAGTTTTATTCAGCTGATACCCTATCACGCTGTAAACATCAGGCTTCGCGTCATTCTTCAAAAATGCCGCTGCTTTTTCAAAAGAATCACGACCATAGAAATCGTCCGCATTGATTACCGCAAAAGGCTCATTGATAGCGTCTTTCGCACATAATACAGCATGCGCTGTTCCCCATGGTTTGGAACGGTCTGCAGGCATCGGATAACCATTCAGATATGCATCCATTTCCTGGAATACATAATCAGTAGCTACACGCCCCTTCAGTTTTGGCTCAAAGATCTCTTTAAATTCTTTTTCAAAATCCTTGCGAATAATGAATACTATCTTGCCAAAACCGGCACGGATAGCGTCGTAGATGGAGTAATCAACAATTGTTTCACCGCTGGGGCCGAACTGCTGGATCTGTTTCAAACTGCCATAACGGCTAGCCATTCCAGCTGCAAGGATCAATAAAGTTGGTTGCATTTATAGACTTGTTTTTTGTGTTTTCATATTTTGAACAAATTTCCTGGCGATAAATTTAATCATTAAAACCATTATCACGCTGTCTTTTTGTTATCATACTGTTACGCATAATGGGGCATCATGACGCAAATCCCGTACCAACCGGTTCAATCCCTCAAAAAGTACTACATTATTTAATTAATTCATATATTCCGTCACATTGTAATCAGGAACATGTCAAATTAGCATTGTTCAAGGCTACCAGTTTATCAAAAGAATCCACTACCTTAAACCCTTCCGGCCCGGTAATGTAAATAATGTTCCCGCTGCTGTACAGCATGCATACTTACGGAACGCCGGTGCAATCGGATCATCTGGAACAGTGGATTATCGTACCAACAATAAGCATATGAAGAAATTATTCTTGTCAATCCTAACGGCACTTTACTTTCTTAACGGAATGGCGCAACTGAAAACAGGCGATATCACGATCATCCCTGAACCCGTGTTGCTGACTCCCATGCCAGGAAGTTTCGTACTGAATGAGAAAGCGGAAATACATTACAGCGGACAAGCGGCCGGTAAGGTTGCCAATTTTCTGAATGATTTTCTGCAACGCAATTATAATTTCAAACTGCCTGCTAACGGCTATGCAAAATTGCCCCGTGTTACAGCACATTCCGTGATACAACTGGTAGAAGCCAGTGCCGGGAATGCCGAAGGCTACATACTGGAAGTGAACACCGGCCGTGTTTATCTGCAGGGAGACAGCTACGGATTATTCAATGGCTTGCAAACGTTGCTCCAGTTGTTTCCCCTGAATAAACAAACTGCCATTCACCTTCCAGGTGTTAAGATCCAGGACTATCCCCGCTTCGCTTATCGCGGGATGATGCTGGATGTAGGACGCCACTTCTTCCCTCCCGCCGCTGTCAAACAGTTTATTGACATGATGGTGCTCTATAAATTCAACCGCTTTCACTGGCATCTCACTGAAGATCAGGGATGGCGTATAGAGATCAAAAAGTATCCCCGCCTGCAGGAAATTGCTTCCATAAGAAAAGAAACGATCGTAGGCCATCATCGCCGCAGTACTACTTATGATAGTAAACCATATGGCGGTTATTATACACAGGATGAAGTGCGTGATATCGTGAAATATGCTGCCGAAAGGAACGTCACGATCATCCCCGAAATTGAAATGCCAGGCCATTCACAGGCCGTGCTGGCGGCTTATCCGCAGTTCGGAAATACAGGTGGCCCATATGAGGTACGTACTACCTGGGGCATCTCAAAAGATGTTTTAAACCCGGTGAATGATTCTGTCTTTACTTTTTTGCAGGATGTACTGACAGAAGTAATGGCCCTCTTCCCTTCTCAATATATCCATATCGGTGGCGATGAATGTTTGAAAGACCGCTGGAAAGAATCCGCTGACGTGCAGCGCCTCATTAAGAAATTAGGTTTGAAAGATGAACATGATCTGCAGAGTTATTTCATTCAACGGATGGAGAAATTCGTAAACAGTAAAGGACGTACTATCATTGGTTGGGATGAAATACTGGAAGGCGGTCTCGCACCTAATGCTACTGTGATGAGCTGGCGTGGCGAGGAAGGCGGTATTGCCGCCGCCAAACAAAAACATGATGTCATTATGACGCCGAACACTTACCTCTACTTCGATTATACACAAGGTCAGCCTGCTACTGAACCACTGAATGCAGCGGCATATCTTCCGCTCAATACTGTATACAAATATGAGCCTCTGCCGGCTTCCCTAACACCTGCAGAGCGCAAATATATAAAGGGTGTGCAGGGTAATATCTGGACGGAGTTCATCCCTGACCAGCCTATGCTCGATTATATGGTATGGCCGCGGGCACTGGCTTTGTCGGAAATTGCCTGGTCACAACCGTGGAAGAAAAATTATCGTCGTTTCATGCAGAAACTACCGATGGAGTTAGGGCGACTGAATGCGGCCGGCGTCAATTTCCGTATTCCGGAACCACAGGGCCTTGAGAGTAAAGTGGTGACAACGCCTTCAGTAACGGTTACTTTGAAACCTCCTGTGAAAGGTAGTTTCATTTACTATACTACTGATGGTAGTCAGCCGGGAACGAGGAGCACGCCTTATACAAAACCGTTTGCTCTTTCTGTTCCTGAGAATGGTTCTGCAATGGTGCAGTGTATTGTTGTTCTGCCTTCCGGAAGGATCAGTCCTTTGTACAGCGCTACCTATGTACGCAAACCTTATCTTCCTTCATTGCCTGTGCAACCGGGCAAGAAAGGCGTGCGTTTCTCGCTCGTTAATTCCACACCGGCCAATGCGCGTCAGTTACCGGCTACAGGCGATAGCACTGGTGTTTTACCTACCATTGATATTCGTCCGTTGTCGCTTAAAAATGCAGGTGTGACCTATACCGGGTATGTAAAAATCCCTGCGGATGATCTGTATGAATTTCACCTTAACAGCGATGATGGTGCCGTCTTTTATGTGGATGATCAGGTCGTAGTGGATAATGATGGTCAGCATGATCTGACTGACAAAAGTGGGTTCTTACCTTTACGGAAAGGATTACATAAGATCAAGGTACAGTATTTTAATGTTGGTGCAGGCGCTTGGCTGGATGCAGGGATATACAGGGATAGAGAGAAGTTAAATCCTGCGGAGGTATTGTATACCGGGCAGTGATGTTTATGTTTTACTGCTCATGTCTCGTTGTTTGTGTTTTGTTGTTTGTGGGGTGGTTGTTTTTGCGGAAGAGACTGCGGTTTCAGGAGGGATGCCGGTCGGCGCCTCTTTGGTTGGAATGCTATTGAACTTTATCAAGCGTATCAACACAGCATACTTATTTAGCTTCATCAAGCGTGGGTCAAAGAGCCTAAGGCCCGTCATCTCCTCCTGAAACCGTTCCGCTACTTCCGGCGTTCTATTGTAGATGGCGTATCGTGTTATGTTTATAGTGTTATGTTTATAGTGTTATGTTTATAGTGTTTTGTTTATAGTGTTTTGTTTTTTTTATGCGACTAATGCTCGATTACAACAATATCATACTACAAACTATCTCTCCTTCATGGTTGCCGGATAATATCCGGGCGGCAGTGTTGCGCCTCGATCTGCTGCATCCGGAGGTTTCGGGGAATAAGTGGTTTAAACTGCGTTATAATCTTGAAGCTGCATTTGCCAATGGAAAGAAACATATACTCACATTCGGCGGCGCCTATTCCAATCATATTGCAGCTACTGCTGCGGCCTGCCAGTTGGCGGGCATTGCGTGTACCGGCGTTATAAGAGGAGAACGGCCATCCGTGTTAAGTCATACCTTACGTGAAGCATCTGCTAAAGGAATGGAATTATTATTCATTAGCAGGGAGGCATACCGTATTAAGAATGAGACGGATTGGAGCACGCTCTATCCTGATGCATATGTAGTGCCTGAAGGTGGCAATAATGCGTTAGGGGCTAAAGGATGTGAAGAGATCCTTTCATTAGTCAATGATCCATCCTTTACACACATTGTCTGTGCCGTGGGTACAGGTACAACACTGGCAGGCCTGATCAATAGTGCGGATCATCAGCAAGAGATACGAGGTTATGTAGTCCTGAAAGGTGCTGCTTACCTGGAACAGGAAATACAATCCTTGCTGGCTCCCGCCCCTCTCCCACACTGGCAATTAGTGCATCAACATCATGGAGGAGGATATGCAAAAGTGACGCCTGCACTAAGCGGGTTTATGCGGCAATTCTATGATGAAACCGGCATTCCGCTGGATATTGTGTATACCGGTAAGTTAATCATGGGCTTCAGACAGGATGTATCTGAAGGTTTGTATCCTCCGGGTAGCAAGGTGCTGCTCATCCATACAGGCGGATTACAGGGAAATGATGACGGTAGGTAAATCCCTTTTACTTTTAGGGCTTTCAGCATTTTACTTAAATGTATGTACTTCCTGCAACGGTCATCAAAACAAAAAGATAAAGAGCAGACCTCCTGTTGTATGTAGCGATACCAGCAAACACCAATTTGTATTGGATACCATAAAAGGCTATGAGTTTAAGCCCGATGTGAATCTTACTCTCCTGCTGGATATTGAGGAATTCAACAGTAAAGAAGAATTCGATAAATATTTTATGAGGCCACCTATCCCCACAGACAGTGTTCCGCCAGCCTTAAACTTTAAGGACAACTGGCTGGTAGGTATCCTTGTCGATAACAGAACACCTAACATTAATGACCTCAACCGTTGGGATGATGTAGATGCAAAACTCTTCGTCGATAGCTCTTTTACAAAAAACTGCCAGCTTATTATTCCCTTTTTCCTGTTGGCAAATCAGTCTCCTGTTTTTGGAACACCAGCTCCGAAAAGGAAATTTGTGCTGTTCAGTATTCCAAGGTCTGCACAATTCAACGAGGTGTATGTGAAAAACACGGGAGGAAGCTTGTCACGCTCCATAAGGGTTCCCGCTGCTGAAGAGTAAAATGTTTGTTTTACTTTCCGGGCTCTTCTCCCTTTTATTAAAAGCTTTGTTAAATGGTATCCTGATACACTATCTCCATATATCAGAATTGTTTATATTTACGCAGTTCACTATTTTCAATCGTCTATTTACTATTTTTGCCAACTTAAGAGGAAAACCGGTGTTTTTTGTCCAACAAAAGGCATTGGGAAGTATGGATACAGGAATTAGCATTTATGAAGCAGTTGTCGCGTACTATTCTATTCGCAGTCTTTTTTGCAGGTTTATTTATAACGTCAGTTTCAGTTAAAGCACAGACTACCACCACACCGCCAGTATTACCAGATTTCTCTGCACTGATCAAAACAGGCAAGATCCAACTTGACTTCATATCCGGATTCAGGGAGGTTAAATTCATCGGGGTGCAGCGCTCCCTGGATAGCGTATTGAATTTCAGTACGATCGGGCTGGTGAACAATCCGAATGATTTCAGGAATAGTTATCAGGACGTCAAACCCCTTCCCGGTTCCAACTACTATCGCCTGTTCATTCAGTTCAATAACGGCCGCTACCTTTATTCCAGAATTATCCTTGCTGTTCCGGACAGTACCATAGACGGGAGCAAAAAACTACAGCTTGCTGACGTAAAAGAGGCGATTGCAGCCGCTAAAGAGGCCGGGGTAAACACTGGAGCACCCGGAACCTCAAAAGACAAAAATGAGGCCCATAAAGAGGAAAAAATAGTATGGCATCCTTCCAACTATGTATATACCACTGCAGACGGCAATGTGAATATCAAACTGCCGGACGCTGTTGACAAGAAATACAGTGTGAAGTTCTTCGAACCGGATGGGTCTTTCCTGTTCGAGATCAAAGAAGTAAAGGAGCCTTTCCTGATACTCGAAAAAGCCATTTTCCTGCACTCAGGCTGGTTTAATTTCGAGATCTACCAGGACGGCAAATCCTATGAGAAGTGGAACCTGTTCATTCCACTGAACTACAGGAACTAATATATTGATTGATAACTTTTCATCATTCAAGGATCATCAATAATCCTTAATCCATTATCATTTCTGCTTCAAATACTTCTGCGAAGTATTTGCTGATCTTAGCTTTGACTTCCGCTTCCGGTATGACAAAGCCTAACTCTTCCTGCATGGAAGCAACCTTCTTATCAGTAATGCCGCAGGGAACGATATTACCAAAATAGGCCATATCGGTGTTCACATTCAGGGCAAAACCATGCATGGTCACCCAACGGCTGCAACGTACCCCCATCGCACAGATCTTACGCGCACGGATAGGGTCCTGCGGGTCCAGCCACACGCCGGTCTCTCCCGCTGAGCGCTCTCCCTTGATGCCATAGTCTGCCAGCGTACGGATGATAACCTCTTCCAGGAAACGGAGATATTTCCCGATATCAGTAAAGAACTGTTCCAGGTCCAGGATTGGATATCCTACCACCTGCCCGGGACCATGATAGGTGATGTCACCTCCCCGGTTCGTATTTGTAAAGCTGATCCCTTTGTCTTCCAGCTGATGGCCATCCAACAACAAATTCTCTATATGGCCGCTTTTTCCAAGTGTATAAATGTGCGGATGCGCACAGAGCAAGAGGTAATGGGTCGTTTCCTTTGCCTGACCGGCCGGTATCTCCCCTTTTGCCAATGCCTGCTTGATACGTACATTCTCCTGTAAAAGCTGCTCCTGGTAGTCCCAGGCCTTCTGATAATCAATGATTCCCAGGTCGTTCGTGTGGATCTTCTTGTTCATATTGCAGGCACAAAAGTACGGAATTAGTTGATCTCACATCCTCCCTGTCAGCCTTCTGCTTCCTTAAATCCCCGCTGGTAGCCGAATTTCTCCTATTGTTCTTTTAGAAATGCCTTTATACAGGGTCTTTCCTCTGTTCGTCCATATCTCATCACCGGCATTTCCATATCATCTTACCGTCATCTGTATATCGAAGGGATATACAGATGACGGTAAAGTGATGGTGAAATGACGGTATAGCGATATGGAGATATAGAAACCTGGGTAAACCCAGAGCGGGATTGAACTGTAGCAGACACCTTAAATCCGGTACGGGAACACTTCTTATTGTAGTTCCCCACAATATGTGGGCATCCGGCGGGCAATCCGTACCTTTGCAAAAATTTTGAATCCTCATGGCGGAAGAACTGATTGAACTTGACGATGAACTGGAAAATGGCGAAGGCAGCGAGGAGCTGTACGAGCGGGTAAATATTATAGCAGATAAAGGCCAGGAGCCACTCCGGGTTGACAAGTTCCTGATGAACCGGGTGGAAGGTGCTACCCGTAACAAAATTCAGCAGGCTTGTGAAGATGGCATGGTCATCGTCAACGACAAACCGGTTAAATCCAACTATAAGGTAAAGGCACATGATCATATCGTGGTCTTTTCACATAAGAACCCGGAAAATACGGAGGTTATTCCGGAAGAACTTCCGCTGGATATCGTTTATGAGGATGAAGACTTAATGATAATCAATAAGTTGCCGGGAATGGTAGTTCATCCTGGCTGCGGAAACTATACCGGCACTCTGGTGAACGGGCTGGCCTGGTATCTGGGCGATCGTACCACTACACCAGTACCGGAACCGGAAATTCCCCGTTTCGGATTAGTACACCGTATTGATAAGAATACCAGCGGATTGCTTGTCGTAGCCAAATCTGACAAGGCGATGAACGATCTGGCTAAACAGTTCTTCGATCATACCGTTCAACGTCGTTATATGGCTCTTGTATGGGGCGATTTTGAGGAAGATGAAGGAACTATTCAGGCACACGTAGGACGTCACCAGCGTTTCCGCAAGATCATGGATGCATACCCGGATGGAGAATATGGCAAGGACGCTATTACCCATTACAAGGTGCTGGAACGGTATAACTATGTGACACTCATCGAATGCCGTCTGGAAACAGGACGTACCCACCAGATCAGGGTGCATATGCAACACATTGGCCATTCCCTGTTCAATGATGATACTTATGGAGGAAACCGCATCCTGAAAGGCACAGTATTCGCCAAATACAAGCAGTTTGTGGAAAACTGTTTCGAAATTATGCCACGTCATGCCCTTCACGCACAAACGCTTGGTTTTATACACCCCCGGACCCGGAAACCTATGCATTTTGAGAGTCCGCTGCCGGAAGATTTCAAGGCTGTCCTGGAGAAATGGAAGCGGTATGTAAGCGCGAGACCCTTAGACGAGTAATTCCATTAAAAAATAAAAACATATCATTTTTTTCTTTTAATTTAGCGTCTTACCCATGTCCCTTCATGAGAAGCCTATATCTATTACTCGCGGTTTTATTAACCATACTGGGTGCGTATGACGCCCAGGCACAGACACCATTTACGTATTCGACAACCTGCCAGAATGATAGTGTTAGATTTGAAATAGCTCAGGCGGACCTAGCAGATATTGATTCCGTACATTGGTATTTTGGGGACCCAGCCTCCGGCTCCGCGGATACATCCCGGAGAATAAAGGGCGCACACCTATACAATACCCTCGGTGACTACACTGTGCAACTGATCGCCTACAGAAATGGCGTTCCGGAAACCTCCACTACAAACCTGACAATCGTAGAACGTGTTATTTATGATTTCGGTCCTACAGACCAGACCATATGTGACAGTACTACCATTACCCTCACCGCACCTACCGTACCCGGAGCAACCTACGAGTGGCAGGACGGATCTACTGATCCAAGTATCCTGGTCGACACGATGGGCACCTATAAGGTGAAGATCAACGGCTGTCTGATCGACGATTCCGTTAACGTGTTCTATACTCCCGTTCCGGAACTCGACCTGGGAGACAGCAGCCTGATACTTTGTTTAGGTGAAACATTAGAACTGGACGCTACCGCCCAGAACTGTACCTACCTGTGGAACACGGGAGATACTACGCCTAACATCATAGTACACAGTGATGTAGCAATGCCTTCTACTCCTTACATCGTAGTTGCTGATGCTAAAGGTTGTGGAATGTATCGTGATACTATCTATATCGCTTTCGCCGGTCAGGAACATCCGTTCTCTTTAGGAAAAGATACGATCTTATGTCCGGGAGAACAGATAACAGTAGATGCCACCACACCAGGTGCTACCGCTTACAGATGGAGTAACGGCGCCGAAACGCCCACAACCCGAATACGAAGTCGATGGGACCTCTGGGTCTTTGTGAATATCAACAATACCTGTGAGGTGCTCGATACGATCCTGATCCGTTTTAAACCTGAAGAGAATCTGAACCTGGGGAATGATACTGTTGTGTGTAAAGGTGAAACGCTGGTACTGAAAGCTGACTTCGGAACTGCCTCCTACCGTTGGCAGGATACCTCCAAACAGGCTACCTACTATGTACGTGAAACCGGTTACTACTGGGTAAGGGCACAGGTGGGACGTTGTGTTGACAGCGATACCATCCACGTACAGTTTGAAGATACATTACGAACGAACCTGGGACCAGATACTTTATTATGTATAGGAGAGGTTTACAACTTGCATCCAGACGGTGCAGGGGCACAATATAAATGGCAGGACAGTTCTTCCCTACCACTGTTCCCGGTTACGCAGGCAGGACATTATGCCATCGTGGCGACGAATAGTTGCGGACAATCAATAGACGAATTAGATATCACCTACCAGGAGTGCGGTTGCCAGGTATATTTACCGACGGCCTTTACACCGAACGCAGATGGATTGAACGACTACTTCCGACCGAAATTCAGGTGTGCAATTTCCGACTTCGAGCTGGTGCTTTTCAACCGGTGGGGGCAACGGATCTACTACACCACCGATCCGGGAGTAGGCTGGAAAGGTACCTGGGACAAAGGACGCGTACCGGTAGGAACATATGTTTGGGTGATGGATTACAAGATCGTAGCAACCGGAGAGAAAGTGAAGAAGACAGGTTCTGTAACAGTGATCTACTAAAGATAAAAACGACATAAAAACGAAAGAGGGGATCTTCATTGATGAAGATCCCCTCTTTCGTTTTATACTTTACATCGTTATTCGGTGAAGCTATGGAACTTTGCTATGAACTTCGCTGTTTCCCTTTTCTTAAAAGGAACGTCCCAGGTACCGTCGTAGGTAACCAGTGCCGGGATGAGCAGTCCTTGTTGTTTCGTCATCTGTACATTCATCTTCACATCAAAATCAAAGACCATTGTTTTGTAAGAGAGGGAATAAATGCGGCCCACTATCTCAAAATTGTCTTTATTAAAATAAGTGATCAGCTCATTTATCACCACGTCTCCCCTGTCCAGGCTATTAAGACCAGGTTTGGCTTTTGCAGTGAATACATAACAGGGAATATTGCCGGCATAATTCTCTGAAGTGATAGAGAAGTCGTACAGCCTCATTACTTCCGGATCAAAAATAGCCACCTTGCCGCCAACGATAGGAACACCTTTAACTGGTTT
Organism: Chitinophaga sp. S165; assembly: GCF_003182155.1. Classification (GTDB taxonomy): domain Bacteria; phylum Bacteroidota; class Bacteroidia; order Chitinophagales; family Chitinophagaceae; genus Chitinophaga. Next base: position 442,508 of record NZ_QGTG01000004.1, on the reverse strand, counting down.
ACCGGGGTTGAAGATGAGCTTTTTCAGCTGGTTTTTATGTCTGGCTATGCTGCCTTTAGCTCTTTCGGGTTCTTCTCCGCTGGCATCTACACATACGGTGCCTTTAGTGAAAAACAGGTTGCCGTATAACTCTGCCGTATAATAATTGTATTCTCCCTTTTTGTCAAAGAAATCGCCTGTAACGTTTTGGCTAAGTACTTTCATGGTGCGGCATCTGCCTTGCATGGTTTGCACTGTCTGGCCTTTAAGCGAAGCCTGAATTTCGTTATTCTTATCATAAATGCGGATATCATTGTCAGAAGTATATCCCAGGAGACGCAGGTTCTTGAAAGCACGGTAAAAAGTAGTGTCGTCTTCTACTCTTTTTATGAAGCTGTTGACATCAAAGCCTATACGTTTGGCTTCAACGATCACTTCATCCAGGTTAACGGTCATCCCCTTGTATCTGGCGGTATCCTGTGCATAGGTTTGCTGAAAGAAAAACAGTGTGATAGTATAGATCCAGATTTTTCGCATGCTGCGAAATTATGTATTTTACTCATTTTAGCTGGCTTTTCCTGCCACATACATCTGGTCTAGTGTAGGAACGGGGCTTCCGCCTTTTTTCTCTAGGGTTATAGCAAACATCTCAGCGTTGTCTATAGATTTCATCTTCTGCAGCAATTCATGATGGCCGCCCATCTCAAATACGCCCATATCAACCGGTTTGCCATCTACAATGGCCCACAGCTGGTATTGTTTATCGGCGGCCGGTTCCGGCAGATTGTTCACCATGACGAACACTTCTTTTGACTGCTGATTCCAGTAAATGGTAGCCAGTGCTGAAGGGAACGGTTTGGTACCAGGCATCTTTACTGTCTTCATGGAAGGGTCCTTTACGAGATCCATGGAGTGTTCCATTTGTTCCACGCGGGTTTTATACAGGTTTGATTCAGATGCCAATGTATTTTGTGTGGAGAGTAATGCTTCGTAGCGGCCTTTATAATCGTTGATCTGTCCGAAGAATACATAATTAAGTAACAGGCTGCCCAGCAATAACAGGATAGCGGCAACAGCAATCCAGCGCCAGGAGCTGTTTACATAAACTTTTGTTTCAGGGAATGCTTCAGTTTCTGTTTCGGTAGTGAGGGCGCCACTTTCACGTGCCGCTTCTTCATTAACGATGATATGAAAGATACGTTGTTTAAGATCGGCAGGCGGCGTTTTGGATTGTAAAGTAACATATTGCTCCATATCCAGCTGGCAGTCATTCACTGCAGCTGCAACTTCCGGATATTGCGTCATGCCGCGTTCCAGCTCCTGGATCTCGTTGGAGGTAGCTAGTCCGCTTACATAAGCTTCGATCAATCCGGACGATATGAAACGTGATGCGTCCACTCTTATACTAATTTTAGTAAGTTCCTTAATTGTATTATGGCATTTCTCATCCTTGTTTTTACGGTACCCAAAGGAATTTCCAGCACCTTGGAGATCTCTTCCTGGGTGCAACCTTTGTAATACGCTAAATCAATGATGATTCGTTGTTCCTTGGTTAATTTTTCAAGAACCTTTGAAAGTCCCAGATGGTCAACGGATGGGTGTACAGTTAAATTACCTGTATATAAATGTACGTCATCTCCAATGTCTTGGATTTTCTGATCCATTTTATGGGCCTTCGAGCGAAGAGTATCAATAGCAGAATTGCGGGTAATATTGAGCATCCAGGTAAACAAACGTCCCTTACTTTCATCATACCGGTCGATGTTACGCCATATTTTGAGGAACACTTCCTGCAGGACATCATTCGCATTACTTTCGTCGTTGAGCACCTTTAGCGCTACACCGTACAAAGCGGGGGAATAACGGTCATAGAGGTAGCCGAATACCTTCTGGTCTTTGGCTTTCAGCCCCTGTACCAGCTCAGATTCCGTATATGTAAACGCGGATTCCAAAACAGTAATAAATTTTGTTAAAAATAATTATCAGTGTGCTCCACTATTTAGCTGCAGGCGCTACAGTATGATTGGAACTGTTACCGGTACAACTTTGTTACAATCCTAATAAGTCCTAATTAGATGGTTAATGGGAATGCAATATTAAAGGAAAGATAGCAATTATTACGGAATAATTGATAATGAGCGCTCTAGTGCGGTTAAAGGGTAAAAATGAGAGGAAGATCAGCCAGCTACTTTTCCGGCTACAAACATCTGGTCTAAGGTAGGTGAAGGGTTTCCTCCTTTCTTTTCGAGGGTCACGGCAAAAACCTGTGCATTTTCCACCGGCTTTACTTTTTGTACGGAGTGAGCTTTGCTGCCCAGCTCAAATACGCCGGCGTCAATTGGTTTACCATTAACGATGGCCCACAGTTGATATTGTTTATCTGCTGGCGGCTCTGGCAAAGCCTGTGCAAGAATAAATGTTTCTTTGGATTGTGGGTTCCAGCAAACGGTTGCAACCACGCCCGTGTGTTTACCCACACCCGGCATGCGTGTCCATTTGAAGGAAGGATCTTTCATCACGCCCATTTCTTTATGAGCAAAATCCAGCTGTTCCTTCAACGCTTCTTTCTCAGCCATCAGGGAAGACTGTTCTGCCTGCAGGGAGGAAATTTGCTGTTGGTAGCCACCGGAATTACTATAGGAAACGACGTTCATCACCACGCTACCCAGCAACAATACGATCGCCGCGGCGGCGCTGTATTGCCAGATCTGGAGTTGTGATAAATTTATTCCTGTATTTTCTGAGAAAGTATCTTCGTTCGTTTCTGTGATGGTTTCAGATTCAGCAACAACGGGTTCGTCGGCTTCTGTTTTGTGCAGGCGTTCCATTATCTGGCGCTTGATACCAGCGGGAGGTTTGGTAGCCCACAATTGTATATAGCGTTCCATGTCCACCTGCAAAGCATCGGCAGCAGCCTTTACTTCAGGATACTGTTGCATTGCACTGAGCACCTCACGGGATTCTACTTCTGAAAGTAACCCTGTGACATGGTTCTCAATAATACCGGACGATATGTAACGTTGAACATCCACTTGCTTACATCTGTTTTAAAATATTCCGCAATTGTATGATCGCATTACGCATCCTGGTCTTCACTGTTCCCAAAGGGATATCCAATATCTTCGCAATTTCTTCTTGCGTGCACCCTTTATAATAAGCCAGGTCTATAATAACACGTTGTTCCTTATTAAGCTGCTCCACCACTTTAACCAAACCAAGATGGTCCACGGAAGGGTGGATGGCCAACTGGTCTGATGCAAGTCCGTTGCTCCCTAATTCACTAGCTTTTTGCCCCATTTTATGGGCCTTTGAGCGGAGAGTATCAATGGCGGTATTACGCGCGATGTTCACCATCCAGGTGAACAGGCGGCCTTTATCGGAATCATAGCGCTCAATGCTGCGCCAGATCTTGAGAAAGATTTCCTGCAGCACATCACCGGCAACTGTTTCATCGTTTACCACTTTAAGGGCAATACCATATAAGGCCGGTGAATAATGGTCATATAAGTACCCGAAATGTTTTTCGTTCCTCGCCTTAAGGCCAAGCACTAATTCGGATTCTGTATATGTGACTGCTGCTCCCAATGTATTGTATTAGTTTGCAGGCACTAAAGTAATAGGGATTTTTAACATTACAAAATTTTCACTTGTTTTATTTGTGAAATATCATTTTGTAATCCACACTGATCTTGCCTTTTGTGATGTCTTCCAGTTTGCCTTTCAGCATTCTTCTCTTTAATGGCTTCAGATAATCAATGAACAGTTTACCATCAATATGGTCGTATTCATGGAATATTACACGGGCGGTTACGCCTGAGAATGTCTTTTCCTGTGGTTGGAATTTTTCGTCTACATAACGGATGGTTACGGTTTCGGGACGATATACGTCTTCACGCACTTTCGGAATGCTTAAGCAACCTTCATTATAAGGCCACTCTTCACCACCAGTGCTAACAATGTGCGCATTGATAAATACCTGCTTCACACCTTCATCACCAGGATAGTCGTTCTTTTCGTCTTCTTCCAGGTTGTTGATGATCTGCTCACTGTCTACAACAAAAAGGCGGATAGGCCTGTTGATCTGTGGTGCTGCCAGTCCTACTCCGCTGGAAGCATACATGGTTTCCCACATATTAGCAATCAGTTGCTCTAACTGAGGGTAATCTGGAGTAATATCTTCACACATTTTCCGTAATACCGGATGACCGTAAGCAACTATAGGTAGAATCATTTTAAAAAATTTTCAGAAATGCAAAGGTAAGTATCAATCAGGAAATAGGAATGAGGAATTGAAATGTAGTGCGCTGCGCAATACAAAAACCCTTAAACCCCGATTAATCAATTATTTATATTGGAGATATTCCTGCAGGATGATCGTAGCACTGATCTCGTCCACCAGTCCCTTGTTCTGTCTGTCCTTCTTTTTCATGCCACTATCTATCATGGACCGGAAGGCCAGTTTGGAAGTGAATCGTTCGTCTACTTTCTTAACAGGTACTTGTGGGAAATTCTTCTGCAGGATACGCACACATTCAGTTACAAGTGCGGTGGCATCAGTAGCTTCCCCATCCAGGTTCTTAGGATCGCCTATCAGGAACAGTTCTACTGATTCCTGGGCGAGGTATTTTTTGAGATAAGGGATCAGGTCATGCGTAGGTACGGTGGTCAGACCGGTGGCTATCATCTGCAGCGGATCTGTCACTGCAAGTCCTGTTCTCTTTTTTCCATAATCTATTGCAAGGATACGGGCCATACTAACTTTTTAACCGAGGATGAACATATCGGCAATGGCGAATACGGCAAATACCACGCTGGCAATACCATTTGTAGTCATAAAGGCAAGGTTGACACGGCTCAGATCATTTGGTTTTACCAGCAGGTGCTGAGAGATCAGCATGCTGACAAATACCAGCGCGCCTATTGCATACAGCCAGTGGAAGTTACCATAGAAGCCGATCGCAATAGCCAGGGAACCTGAAATAAGGTGTAAGGCCTCAGAGAAGTGCAGTGCCCCTGCTTTTCCCAACCATGCAGGAATAGAGTTCAGGGCCAATGAACGGTCAAAATCCTCATCCTGTAAAGAATAAATAATGTCAAAACCTGCTACCCAGCATAATACAAGGCAGGACAACATTACAGGCAATACCGCAAACTGACCTGTAACCGCCAGGTAAGCACCTACCGGCGCAAGGGATAAACCCAGGCCCAGTACCAGATGACACAATGCGGTAAAGCGTTTGGTATAACTATATCCCAGTACTACCAGCAAAGCTACCGGCGACAGGATAAAACATAACAGGTTGATAAACCAGGTAGCCGCAATGAAGAGCAGACAGTTCACAATAACAAACGTGAGCGCATTCTTCTCAGTGATCACTCCCCGGGGAATTTCCCTGTTCACGGTACGTGGGTTCTTTCTGTCAATGTCTGCATCCAGATAACGGTTGAAGGCCATTGCCGCGCTACGGGCAAACACCATGCACAGCACAACCAGTACGAACGACTGCCAGCTGAAAGAATGATCAGTTTTGGTAGTAGCCATAAAAAAGCCTGTCAGTGCGAAAGGCATGGCAAATATTGTATGGGCGAATTTTACCAGCGAAAGGTATTTATTAACCGTTGCGATCATTATGCCTGTTGTTTTTTCAGTTTTGCAAATATATCCCAAACCACAATACCGGTGCTCACAGAGATGTTTAATGAATGTTTCATGCCAGACTGCGGTATTTCAATACAGCCGTCCACGAGTTTCATCACTTCTGCATCCACACCCGTCACCTCGTTTCCAAATACCAGTGCCAGTGGCTTACCGGCTGCCGGCTCAAATGCATCCAGCATAATGCTGTTCACTGCCTGTTCGATTGCCAGGACCGTATATCCGGCATCCCTGAGTTCCGTCACCGCTTCAACAGTAGTGGCAAAGTATTGCCATTCAACCGTTTCAGTGGCGCCTAACGCCGTTTTCTGAATATCACGGTGAGGCGGTACGGGAGTATATCCACATAAAACGATGCCTTGTAAAAGGAATCCGTCTGCCGTACGGAATACCGATCCTACATTGTGCATGCTGCGTACATTGTCAAGTACCAGCACCAAAGGTGTTTTATCAGCCGCCTTAAACTGGTCCACCGTTTTGCGGCCAAGTTCATCCATGCTTAATTTTCGCATTTTGCAAAAATACGACAAAATGAGTACTACCGGTATGTGTACATCTCTCCCTTCAGCACGTCCGGACATTATTATATATTTGCCGAATGGCAAAAAGCAAATCAGAAACTCCTCTCATGCAACAGCATAACGCTATTAAAGCCCGTTATCCGGATGCGGTGCTGTTGTTCCGTGTGGGAGATTTTTATGAAACTTTTAATGACGATGCGATCATCGCATCCAAAGTATTAGGTATCGTGCTCACCAAAAGAGCCAATGGTTCTGCATCCCAACAGGACCTTGCAGGTTTTCCACACCACTCCCTCGATACCTATCTCCATAAGCTGGTAAAGGCAGGCTACCGTGTAGCGGTGTGCGACCAGCTGGAAGATCCCAAAATGGCAAAAGGCATTGTGAAACGCGGTGTAACCGAAATGGTAACTCCCGGCGTAGCAGTGAATGATAAGATCCTGGAAAATGCCAACAACAACTTCCTGGCGGCCGTACATTTCGGTAAAGACCAGGCCGGGGTATCCTTCCTGGATATTTCAACCGGCGAGTTCTTTGTTGCACAAGGCAACCTGGAATATGTGGATAAACTCCTCCAAAGCTTCAAACCGGCAGAAGTCATATTTGCCCGTCAGCAGCAGAAACATTTCAAGGAACAATTCGGTTCCAAGTTCTATACTTATACACTGGAAGAGTGGATCTTCACGACTAACTACGCACAGGAGATCCTGCTGAAGCAGTTTGAAACACATAGTCTCAAGGGCTTTGGCGTAGAAGGGCTTTCAGAAGCGATCATTGCTGCAGGCGCCGCCCTGCATTACCTGCGCGATACAGAACATCCGCATCTGCAACATATCACCAATATTCAACGGATAGAACAGGATGACTTCCTCTGGATGGACCGGTTCACTATCCGTAACCTCGAACTGCTTGGCAGCAGTGTGGAAAATGGTCATACCCTGCTGGGCACATTGGACAGCACAGTGACGCCTATGGGCGCCAGACTGCTGAAACGGTGGCTGGTACTTCCCCTGCGGGATATCAACCAGATCAACGAACGACTGGACGTTACGGAATTCTTTATTAAAGAGACCGACCTTTCCAGGGACCTGCACCAACATCTGAAGCAAACAGGTGACCTGGAACGCCTCGTATCTAAGATCCCGTTGCGGAAGATCAATCCGAGGGAAGTGATGTCGCTGGCCAAAGCACTGCAGCAGGTGGAAGGTGTAAAGAAACTACTGTCGCAGACCGGTCATCCTTACCTGTTACAACTCAGTGAAAAGCTGAATCATTGTCCGGATATCCTCTGCCGCATCCTGGAACAGGTGATGGAAACACCACCGATACTGGTCAGCAAAGGAGGCGTTATTCAGAACGGCATACACCCTGAACTGGATAACCTCCGTACCATCGCACATTCCGGCAAGGAATACCTGCTGCGTATCCAACAGACAGAATCTGATGCTACCGGTATTCCCAGTCTGAAAGTAGCTTTCAATAACGTATTCGGTTATTACCTTGAGGTAACGAATGCGCACAAAAACAAAGTACCTGAAACCTGGATCCGTAAACAAACGCTGGCTAACGCAGAGCGCTATATTACACCGGAATTAAAAGAGTATGAAGAAAAAATAGTAGGTGCGGAAGAGAAGATCCTTTCCCTGGAAGCACAACTGTTTGATGAACTCCTCCTTGCTTTGCAGCCTCACATTCAGGCCATTCAGCTGAACGCACAGATCCTGGCGCGTATAGACTGTCTGCTGAGTTTTGCCCATAACGCTATTCACTATAAATACCGCCGTCCGAATGTTACAGAAGGTTATCACCTTGACATTCGTGAAGGCAGACACCCCGTAATAGAACGCGGTTTGCCTCCCGGTGAAAGTTATGTAGCCAATGATATCGTACTGGATAAAGAACAGCAACAGATCATCATCCTGACAGGACCGAACATGAGCGGTAAATCGGCCTTACTTCGTCAGACGGCGCTGATCACGCTGATGGCGCACATGGGCAGCTTCGTTCCTGCAGCTGCTGCGGAGATAGGTTTAACAGACAAGATCTTCACACGTGTAGGTGCTTCCGATAACCTGAGTGGCGGCGAATCCACGTTCATGGTTGAAATGAATGAAACAGCCAGTATCATCAATAATATCACACCGCGTAGCCTTGTTATATTAGATGAAATTGGCCGTGGTACCAGCACCTATGACGGTATTTCAATTGCCTGGAGCATTGTGGAATACCTGCATGACATGACGTCGCACAAGCCGAAAACACTTTTCGCCACGCACTATCATGAACTGAATGAGCTGGAGAATAAACATGGCCGGATCAAGAATTTCCATATTACAAATAAGGAGTCTGGCAATAAAGTGGTTTTCCTCCGTAAGCTGGCTCCTGGCGGCAGCCGTCACAGCTTTGGTATCCATGTGGCCCGTATGGCCGGTATGCCGCCTCAATTGCTGCAACGCGCCAATGAAGTGCTGGCACACCTGGAGGAGAAACATATTGACGCACCATTGGAGAAACATATCAAGGATATGGCCACTCCGGCGCCGAAGGTGCAGCTCAGTATTTTCGATACGCACAGCGATACCTTTAAACAGATTAGGGATATGTTGGAGAATGTGGATATCAACAGGCTAACGCCGGTAGAAGCCTTACTGAAGCTAAGTGAAATAAAGAATCTGATATAAAATAAAAGAGGGCTCGTTTCAAGCGAGCCTTCTTTTATTTATTGCCGTTTTATTTCCTGATCCTCATCTCCTTTCTCATAAGGTATGGTCATGATGATCATCGTCATCATTTCATCCTTCGTTCGCATGGCGCCATATACCAGCTGTGGTGGAAAGGAAGGATTGGATGCATTATTTACTGTATTGTCGTAAGATCCTTCCATAGTGATCACTGTACCTTTGGGGATCTTTACCAGTTTAGGGAACCAGTATATTTCCTGCCAGTTAAAATCCCATTGCGGAATAGAGACAAGCCTGATGGTGTCTTTCTGCGGTGTTACAGCATATGCTTTAAAGGTTTTACCCAGTAGGTGCATATGCGGCCATACATACATCAGCGACTGTGTTTCGGTCATCTTCACATTCAGCTTAAAAGTCTTCTCTACGTTAGCAGGGATATAAAAGAAAGGCTCGATGTCCTTCTCTCCTACACCACCGGAACCCAGTGTTGTAGCTTTTATCTGGCGTTTTACAGGCTTCTTTCTGAAAAAGAACTGTACACCGCTGATCACCTCTTCATCTCTTCCTACAGGTGCGTAATGCACTGTAAGTAATACTACACCACGTTTCGGCATAACCCAGCCCATTTCATCCGGGTAAGATTCATAAGTACTACCAGGTATCCATCCACCGAAATATTTCATTTGCTTACGGTAGTTGACATATTGCTGGTAATAATCGAGGTGTGATTCTGTATTGTCGACGTAATCAGCTGTGTTATGCAGATCAGCTTCCGGAACGTCGTCTATTTCATAGTTGGCATGATGAATGACCTTCCTGTTATTGGAAGTAAATTCTATTGCCTCCACGGCAACGGAATCAGGCAATTCAAAAGGCAGTTTATAAACAATGAAACGTTCTACATTATCGCCCTTCAGCGCGTAGGGTGATTTCATCTTCAATACCAGGTCCGGCTCCCGTTTGAACAGGGTGCCTTTTATAAAATCGGGGGCTGTTTCCTTTACCGCACTTTCTCCCCTGGGCATACCATGTTCCGCCCAATCGCCGATCATTTTAATCTCTTCGACTGTAAGTTTCCTTTCATTGGCAAAGCTCACATAATGTGGATCTGGCTTCCAGGGCGGCATGTAACGGCTCTCTGTTACACGTTTAATGAAAGACGCTCTTTTGGCAACTTCTTCATAAGTAACAAGTGGAAAAGGCGCAGCTTCTCCCTGTCTATGGCAGGGTGTGCAATTGCGATGAATGATGGGGGCAATATGCCCGAACCACGTGATGTTTTGCGCTGAAAGATCTCTCAGACCGGTAATAAGGAATAAAAGTAGTAAGGTGATGGAACTTCGCATGCTCATACGCTCAGACTTATTTATTTCATGTCGGGGAAGCGCCCTTTGTTTTTCATAATACATGGTCAAGATACAAAATCAGGCGCATAAAAAAACCGTCCGCTAAAAGCGGACGGTCCTTTATTATCAGTGTTAATGAGCAGATTAGTTTGCCATATCCCACCAAACACGGCCAGTTACATCATTTGGCTCTCCATACTCACCTGTAGTCTGCATATCTTTAATTGCAGCTTCATAGTTAGGTATGTTTTCCTGTGTACCGCTCGGAATCGGCAGCTGCCAACGACGAGGTACAGTATTTCTCGCACCGTTTGTGAAGAATGGTTCCATAGCAAGAATACCGCCTTCTTTAGGATAACCAGTACGCTTCCAGGCGCCCCATGCTTCATGAGGTGCTTTGAAATGGTTAACGAAGTTCTGAACGGCAATCTTTTCCAGCTTCTGTTCCTGGGTTCCGGTATAAGCAATATCAGCTGATGCGAGGTAAGTATCAACTTCCTCATCATTTACTGCGCTGTATTCCAGTATTTTCGCCAGGGAAGCCATAGTGTTATAATCCTTGATAGAAGCTCTGATACCTTTCAGATACCATTCTTCAGCTGACTGAGCGATGATACCTTTTTCAGATAATTCAGCCAGGATGAAACACTGTTCAGCATAAGTCATCAACGGCATAGAGTAAACACCACCACTGGTAGCACCACCGTTCTGGTCCAGATCAAACAGACGTGTCTGTACCAGTGATACTGTATCCAGGGTCATTTCAGATACTTTACCACCTATGGTAACTTTGTAGGTTTTTACACCGAACAGTTTAACATAGGCAGGATTAGTGCGGGCATCCGGACTACAAGGAGCTCCCACATAACGACGTGGGTTATAAGTAGTATTTGATGACAAAGCACCACCTTGTTTAAGGCTGTCTATTGCACTCTCTGTATATCCATTACGTCTGAAGAAGAGACGGATACGAGGATCGCTGTTTTCATACATGAAATCAACCATACCCATTGGAGCTGCAAACGGACTACCGGTATCAGGATTCCAGTTAGTACCACGAGCGAAGCCGATAGGCGCAGAGATAAATTTAAATTCCTCTTCAACACTTGTGAACAGGCCGGCAGAGCTGGCAAGTACGTCAGTGATGATCTGCTTTGCAGCAGCTTCAGATCTTTTCAGCTGACGCATAGCCATTTTCAGGCGCAGCACGTTTGCTGCTTTTGCCCATTTAGCTGCATCACCGTTATAGAACATATCTGAACTACCGTAAGACACCTGGTTAGCAGCACCTGAAGCCAAAGTTGCTACTGCAGCTTTCAGTTCATTTTCCCAGATCGGGAACAGTGTTGCCTGGTTATCATATTTAGGCGTAAACTCAGAACTATCACGTCCTTTCAATGCCTCAGTATAAGGAATGCTACCGTTTACATCAGACACTCTCCAGGCAGCGTATACCTGAATGATCTGTGCAATAGCACCGGCATTCTGGTAAGTAGCCTGCTGATCTGCCGGCATTTTGCTGATTACGCTCTTGATCTCAGTAGTATATCTTCCGATAGTTTTATAGAAATCAGGATACATACTGTTCGCTCTGTCGGAGATAGTGAACATCGGAGTAATATTGGAAGAAGTTGGCAATGAAGATCCCAACTGCATCCATCTCATGATATAAGTGTAGTTATCATAGAACCAATCCAGGTCCCTGTCTACTACTTTATACTCAGCTGCCACGATCAGATCCTGTGGCGTTGCTACCGGAGACACCACCGGATTGGTATTCAGCTCTTCAAAATTTTTGGTACAAGAGGACAGCATTAAAGAAACTGCTGCTGCTCCTAATCCCAATTTATTTATAAGTTTCATGTTTGCTAACAATTTAAAATTAATGCCTCAATTAGAATCCTACCTGCACGGTAACCGCCATGTTACGGGTGTAAGGAGTGCTACCATACTCAGAGAATGCGGAAGCGCTGTTATTACGTACCGCCTCAGGGTTGATACCAATTGGCATGTGGTTATACAGGTAACCCAGGTTACGGCCTACCAGATTGATACGAACACTGTTCACTTTTACGCGCTCCAGTATATTAGCCGGAATAGAGTAACCTACTGATACTTCACGCAGTGATACATAAGATGCATCGAATACAGAGTATTCACGGATACCGATACCCCAGTCTCCCTGCATGCTGTAATACTGGTAAGCACTCAGTGGTCTTACATAACCAGCATTGTAAGCATCTCTGTAACTCATTCCACCAATGTTCTGTAACTGTCCAGCCGGAGTAGTTACCTGAGTTCCATCCTGGAATACGCCATCCGGGATCATACCGTCGTTACGCTGAATACCTGCTGCATCAGTAAATGCGATACCACCGCTTGCAGCATCACGACCAGGTAAAGTGTTAGCTGTAGTACCACGGCCTGTACCATACTGATGAGATGCAGAGAACATATCACCACCGATACGTGCCTGTACCAGGAAGCTCAGGTTCCAGTTTTTGTATCTGAAGTTGTTGCTCAAACCGAGGTTCAGGTCTGGAGTAATATTACCCAGGTTTTCGTTTGTACCACGGATGAACTGAACTGGCAGATCACCACCGCTGAAAGCCATCAGCGCAGCACCTGCACTATTACGCTTATATGCCAGGGAGCTTGCCAGTACTCCATAAGCCTGACCAGGAGAAGCCATTACACGGATACCCTGATCTTCATTCAGCTGATAGCTGGTGATACCAGGCGCCAGTTCAACAACTTTGTTCTTGTTATGGCTACCGTTCAATGTCAGATCCCATGTGAAGTCTTTCTTCTGGATAGGAGTTGCATTGATAGCTACTTCTATACCAGTATTTTCCATGTTACCGGCATTGATATAACGTCTTTCAATACCTGATTCAAACGCTGCAGGCAGCTGAATGATCTGGTTTTTGATATTTGTTTTGTACCATGCTACGTCAACACCTAAACGGTTATTGAAGAAACGAACGTCAGCTCCTAACTCGATAGAGTGAGAGATAGAAGGTTTCAGGTTCGGGTTAGGCATGATTTCCTGGTTGAATATTTCAACACGTGGCAGGTTACTGTTAGTACCACCGCCTGTGAAGTATCCGGAAGTCTGGTAACCGCTGTTAGTCTGGAATGGATCCAGGTCACCACCTACCATTGCATAAGATGCACGTACTTTACCAAAGCTGATCACTGAAGGAAGTTTACCTTTCAGGCTCTCAGTGAATTCCCATGCACCACTGAAGGAAGGATAGAAATAAGAGTTATTGCTGGTTCCTGTCAGGTAAGTAAGAGCGGAAGACCAGTCATTACGGCCGGTAACATCCAGGAAGAATGCATTCTTGTAAGCCAGGCTGGCTGCGAAGAATACAGAGTTGATACGTTTACGCAGCAGTGGCTGGTTGTTGATCTGAGCAGCACCAACGCTGTTAGAGATCACGTATAACTGAGGAGTACGGAGACCGCCATTAGTATTATTGTAATACTGGCTACCGATACCACTGTTCCAGGTTTCAGCACCCAGGTTGATAGTTGCTTCGAAGTCTTTACCTAATTTAGGAGTGATCATAGCAATACCGGTAAAGGTGTGCTGTAATCTATCAAGACCTGATTCAGCATACAAACCTGCTCCACCTGAGAAGTTTGGACCCTGACCGGATTCTTTACGCTGTTCAAAGTTATTTTCTTTACTGAAGTTACCTTTCAACAGGAATTTCAGCCAATCAGTAGCAGTAGCGTTCAAGTTCACATAACCAGTGGTTAATGCTTCTTTCCTTCTCCAGCTATTATATTCCATTGCGAACCAATAGTCAGAACCTGCATATTGAGCTGTAGATCTCATAGAGTTATCAGGACCTACAAAGTTTTCTTTCCTGCTCCAGTACGCCGGATCATAGTTACGTGGGAACACATACACGTATTTACGCCCGAGGTTCAGTGAAGTATAGTCGCCACCCTGACGATCAGGGTTGTCAGTCTTACTCTGAGAGTACGTAACACCCGCATCAGCACTCAGGAACTTAGAGATAGTCTGAGTAACTTTTAATGAGATGTTATTTCTGTTGAATTCATTGTTCTTAACAACGCCCAGATTCTGCAGGCGGGAGTAAGACAAACGGAAAGTTCCTTTGTCGCTACCACCTTCCATAGATACGTTCGTATTATAGTACTGACCTGTACGATACATATCTTTATAGTTGTCAGGCTTTGCAGCGAAAGGCTGGATATCACCGTTAGGGAGTTTAGCCAGCTGGCCTTCCATTTTCGGACCAAAGCTTGTAGCTGCCCACTGAATTACGTTGTTACCATCAGCGTCTTTATCGAATATTGGATTACGGCCTGCACCATATACGTTCTGCAGTTCGATCGGTGTTCTGTAAACCTGTTCCAGCTGAACTGTCTGGCTTACGTTCACACCAATACCTTTACGGGTAAGACCTTTTTTGGTAGTGATCAAAACCGCACCATTCAGTGCTCTTGAACCATACAATGCAGTTGCAGCAGCACCTTTCAGTACTGTTACAGACTCATAGTCGTCTGGGTTCAGGTTTTTCAACACGTTACCGAAGTTTACTGCGTTGTCACTCACTGAGTTTTCAAAGATCACACCGTCGATGATAAAGATCGGCTGGTCTTTGTCATTCAGTGATTTAGCACCACGCAGAATGATACGGCCGGCAGCCTGAGGACCACCTACAGCACCAGAGATGTCCACGCCTGCAACTTTACCTTGCAGAGCGGCAACAGGGTTAATGGAATTGGTTTTTGAGATCTCATCACCTTTCAGTTCAGTGATCGCATAACCCAGTTTACGTTGCTCACGCTTCATACCTAAAGCGGTTACAACTACTTCATTCAGATTTTTGTTGTCTTCAGACAGGGTAATATCCAATGGTCCGTTGGCTGGAGCTTCTTTGGTAGTATATCCCATGTAGGAGAACACAAGAACCGCATTGGAAGGAACGGACAGTTTGAATCCTCCTTCTGCGTTGGACATAGTACCATTTGAAGTGCCTTTTTCCTTAACGGTAACACCCGGCAAAAGCGCGCCGTTGCTATCTTTAATGGTTCCGGACACTACCTTCTTATCCTGTGCAAACGCTGTTATACAGCAGCATAAGAATAGCAATGTGCATACAAGAAATGATCTTCGCATAGCTTTCTTTAGGTTTTAATTTATTATTTGTTGTTTAGTCTCACAGTGAAAACATAGATTTCCCAGGCCGCCTACCGGCGACAAAAAGGGGAGCTTGAAAAATTTAAACATCAATGTAAAAGCAGGTTACGGTATACCGCTAAGCATAGCCCAGTAGGATCGTCTTTCTACGATCTCCGTTTTTTTAAACTCAAAGGCATAGGCATCATCTCGTCCGCACAAAAAAATTATTATAGTTACTCCAAAGTTTACTCAACAAGTTTACTCAAATGCATGTCCCGTTATTTCCACAATTGAACCAAATTCACACATTAAGCAAAATCTTACTTTTTGCTAATGGATGCCAAACTATAAAAAATAAAATGAAGAACAAAAAACATTTAACAGTTTTTTGCCATTTTGTTAACAATGCATTAAAAATGAGAATATTACATCTTATTTGAATAAAATAATATCATTTGCCCTATTTCAAAACCTTTCATTTTTCTTCAGAATGATGTTTTCATCCTCTTTTTCATAAGGTAAAAAAACCATAACCAATGTTAACATTTCGTCGGTCGACTTCATATCGCCGTTTGAGTAAACCAGCTGGGGCGGGTTAGATGGGTTATTTGGGTTGTTAGCGGTGTTGTCATAAGTACCCTCTATGGTGAGGATAGTACCTTTAGGGATTTTTTTCAATGTTGGGAACCAGTAGATCTCCTGCCAGTTGAAATTCCAGTCAGGAATATGCACCAGTTTGATTGTGTCTTTTTCCGGCGTTACACCGTAGGCCTTAAAGACCTTGCCCACATAGTGCATGTGTGGCCACACATACAGCAGGGACTGATCTTCAGGGGTTGTCACTTTTAACTTAAAGGTTTTGACAGCATTGGCCGGGATGTAAAAGAAAGGGTCAATTTCTTTTTCGCCCACGCCGCCCGAACCCAGGCTCACAGCCCTTATATGACGTTTTACAGGTGTCTTTGTAAAATAGATCTCTACGCCACTTACATTGTCTTCTTCTTTTGCTACCGGTGCGTAGTGTATCGTCAGTAATATCACTCCTCTCTTCGGCATTACCCAGCCAATATTTTCAGGATATGATTCTCCGAAAGAACCGGGTATCCATCCACCGTAGTAGATCATATGCTTCCTGAAAGGAACGTACTGATCGTACTTGAAACGGTTGTCTTCGGTCAGATTGATGTAGTCGTCCGTATTGTAAATATCAAGATCGGGTACTGCATCAACTTCGTAATTCGCGTGATGTATGACCTTGTTGTTCGTTGTTGTGAACTGGATGGCTTCCACGTTAGCAGAATCAGGCAGTTCAAATGGTATTTTGTATACAATAAATCTTTCCAGGTTATCCCCTTTCACATGAAAGGCCTTATTCATCTTCAGCACAAGATCCGGTTTGCGGTTACCACGTGAGTGTGTGCCTGCTACTACAGTCTCTTCATCTTTTACTGCACTCTTCTTCCCTTTCGGCATATTGTGATCGGCCCAATCTGCTATCATTGCGATTTCCTCATCGGTCAATCTTCTCTGATTGGCAAAAATGGAATAATGCGGGTCAGGTTTCCATGGCGGCATGTACCTGCTCTGTGTTACTTTCTTGATGAACGCCGCTCTCTTAGCAACGTCTTCATAGGTCACCAATGAGAACGGAGCCGCATCTCCCGGCTGGTGACAAGGTGTACAGGTAGTATGTATCAGCGGAGCAATATGTTCATTCCAGGTGATACGTTGTGCTACTGCACATGATATATTGAAAATAAAAAAAAATAAAACTGATACTGCAACTCTGCATTGCATACGCGCCACTTAATATAAAACTCAATAATTACTGATCAGACAGCCTATCGGCGTAGTCTGTGATACCAGTTCGTTTCCTGTCTGCAAATTGTTGATCGCCTGTTCAAGATATTTCCTGGTGGCTTTGATACGTTTAGTACCCAGTCCTGTTACCCAGTCATCGATCAGACCTCTGTAATACTCTTTGCCATTACTGCCTATCAGCAGCACTTCAGGTGTAACGGTGGCGTTGAGATAACCGGCTACTTTCTTATCGGCATCCATCAGCATGGGGAACGTTATCTTATAATCTTTAGCATAATCAGCTACATCACTTTTAGTGAATGTCTTACCACTGATGATACCATAGAACTGCACGTCTTTATACTTATTCTGTAACTGTTGCAGCACCGGCGCATAATTCTTGCACAGCGGGCATTCAGGGGAAAGAAATATATATACCACAGGTTTGCCTGCGGGCTTTACAGTAAATGTTTTTCCATTATAATCTTTTAAACGGCCTGCAGACATCGCATTCGAACTGGCTATCAGTTGCGCGCTGAGTGTATGTACAGACAAGATCCCTGACAACAGGGCACAAAAAAATAAACGCGACATAACGAATTAGTTTATCATAACACTTCTCTCTGATCCTGGTTGATGGTGAAGGCAGCGGTGGATCTGCCTTGTTCTTCATAACTTCTGTAACATCCGGTTGATAAAATACTATACTGTGTCTTCTTAGTTCCGGTCTATCTGCACGTTAATCAACAAACCGGTTATTCTTTCCTTTCAGTTTCTGTTACGTCTGTAAGATATACAAATAAATAAAAATATCGGATAAAGAAGAACATTTTTTTAAGCCTGCTATTCTACTCTATCCACAAACAAATATGACTCAACACCCTATGTGTTATTTACATAAAAGCGCCCCGTACAGCGACGGGGCACTTTTATTTTCACTATTCTATTTCTTATCCCACCAAACGCGGCCGAAAATATCAGATGGGCCTTCTCCGAAATCCGGGTTCTGAGCCATTTCTGTTAATGCAGCTTTGTTGTTGGCAACGTTCAGATTGGTTTCATCCGCTACATTCAGGGAAGCCCTTCTTGGTATCACCTGTACAACACCGCTTGCTTTCATTACTTCCAATGCCAGTGGTGTAGTTGCATTCGGCATGCCTAATCTTTTCAGGATAGCCCATGCTTCGTTCGGCATCTTATAGTAGTTCAGGAAAGCCTGTGAAGCGATCAGTCCTGCAGCGTTCCCGGCCGTATACTTTACACCCGGACTGTTTTTGTAATTTCCTATTTCATCTTCTGTTACTGCAACATAGTCTGGCAGTCTGGCGGTATTGGCCATAGCGTCATAATTTCTGATAGACGCATCTACACCTTTGTAATACCAGCCTTCAGGATCACTGCCTGCTATACCTTTCTGTGCAAGCTCTGCACGCAGGAAACAGATATCAGCATAGGTCAGCAGCGGGAAAGTAACGTGACCAGCGCCTACCAGGCCATTGTAAGTATATTCCGGCTGGAACAAACGGTACTGTATCAGAGATACTGTATCCAGGTTCTGGTCATTTCCTTCACCATTTTTGATCTTCCTTGTTCTGAAATAACCGGGATAAGCAGTTACTGCATCAGGGCTGGAGAAAGCACCTACATAACGGTTATTCGGGAATACCGCATTAGCCGGCAGCGCTTTCTGACTTACAGCAGAATCGAAGTTTTCTCTTGAATAATCATTCTGTTGATAGAATACACGCAAGCGTGGATCTCCGTTAGCCAGCATAAAGTCCACCAGTGATTTGGATGAATGGAAACCAACTGGGTTCCAGTTACCACCTTCAGTGAATTTATCGCCTGCTATCAGTTGCAGATCATCTGCATTGCTTTCGAACAAACCACCTGCAGCCAATACTTCTGTCGCAATAGCTCTCAGTTTTTCAGGCGCTACTTTAGACAGGCGTGATGCGATCTTCAGACGAAGAGAGTTAGCACATTTCAACCATTTTGCAGATACACCTCCATAGTAAAGATCACTTGATCCGTAATTGGTCTGTGCCACTGAGTTATCTGCCAGTGTGGTAGCTATCGCTTTCAGCTCCTGGTCCCACAGCTCATACAGCGCTTCCTGTGTATCGTATTTCGGAGTGATCGTACCACCATAACGTGCCTGGAACGCTTCTGAATAAGGAATACTTCCGTTGATGTCAGATACATACCATGCATAATAGATATTCAGCAGTTTTGCGATAGCCTTTTCGTGCGCACGCTTTGCCTGCTCTTCAGCAGGCATTGCTTCTATCAGCTTCACTATATTCACCAGATTATTACCTACCCTGGTGTAATAATAACCATAACGGTTGTTCGCGTTACCGGTATTATCGGCGATGAAGTTAGCACTGTTACCACCGTTTGCCGTTGACAATTCAGTGAACAGCATGATGGTACGGTAGTAATCGTAGTAATACTCAAAGTCGCCGCTATGTATCTGTACAATAGCATTGATGAATTGACCTTCGGGTGTTACTGTAGCCAGCTTCTCAGGATCCGTATTGATTTCTGCAAACTTGCTTTTCTGACAAGCAGCGAGTGAACCACATATCACTGCATAAATGCCATACTTTTTAAACTTGCTATATATTGTTGTCATCTGTTTTCTTTTTTCTTCTTGAATTATATGTCTCTTTTATTAGAAGGAAGCCTGCAGGTTGAAGCCCATGCTCCTTACGAAAGGAATACCGCCATAATCAGCTGCTGAAGCGGAAGAGTTGTTGTACAAACCTTCAGGGTTCAGACCAGCCGGCAGGCTGTTATAGATATAAAAGAGGTTTCTTCCCACCAGGTTCACACGCAGGTTGCTCAGTTTCAGTTTTGAATAAACAGAAGACGGAACGGTGTAACCTACAGTTACTTCACGCAGTGCTACCCATGAGTTTGTGAAGATGGCGTTCTCACGGATACCCTGTCCCCATGAACCGAGGCGATAGTAATAATCCCATGCATGTTTAGGTCTTACCAGCCCCTGATCGTATGCTTCCTTGTAGCTCATACCACTCGCATCTACCGGCGTACCACCGGCTATAGGTGTGAGGGTTACTCCTTTTGCGAATACGCCATCAGGAATGATACCATCGTTATATGAATCACCCAGTCCATCTGTCCATGCAAGACCACCACTTTCAGCATCACGACCTGACAAAGTATTTTTCAGTGTACCATCTGCATAAGCATAGTTGTAAGTAGCAGAAGAATATTTACCACCTACTTTCGCATCCACCAGTACATTCAGATTAAAGTTCTTGTACCTGAAACCGTTGGTCCAGGAAGACAGGAATTTAGGCTGGATAGTTCCAATATCGATATAACCAAGACCTGCATCACTTGAACGCAAATAACGGCCTGCAGAGTTCAGCACTTTTTTGCCATTAGCGGAAGGCTTGGCAGGATCATCGTAGTATGTATACGCATACTTGGTCTGCATAACACCATATTCAGCACCTTTACGGGCAATTACGAGTACGTCAGAACCTTGTGAGTAACCATTAGGCAGTTCCATTGCATTTACGCCTTCAGCAATCTCTTTTACGAGGTTCTTGTTACGGGTAAATGATATGGTGGAGTTCCAGTCAAAGTTCTTTGACTTAACAGGAACAGTATTTATCAATACTTCAATACCAGTGTTCTGTACGTTACCTGCATTGATCAAACGGCTGGTCACACCACTTTCCTGTGGCATATTGATAGGCACGATCTGATTGAAGGTATTCTTTCTGTAAGCCGCGATATCAAAACCCAGTCTGTTATCCAGGAAACGGATATCAGCACCTATTTCAAAGTTGCGGGTATACTCATTTTTCAGGTCGTTATTACCAAGTGTGTTACCGTCAAATCCGTAACGTGGAGTAGTTCCACCACCAACACCGATGTAGTTACCGATGAAAGAGTAAGTACCGATACCTGTTTTGTATGCTTCAGTACCACCACCGGTACCTGCATAAGAAGCTCTTAACTTACCGAAAGTGAAGAACGCAGGCAGGTGGAAAGTTTCAGAGAACAACCAGGAAAGGCTTGCTGATGGGTAGAAGTAGTTGCTTACACCATGACCATCAGAATACATCAGGGTAGAGTTCCAGTCATTTCTTCCTGTCAGGTCAAGATATAACTGATCTTTGAACGCGAAGTTTGCAAAAGCATAGATAGCGTCTGTTCTAACACCCTTGATGATCCTAGCTGTAGCCAGCGGGTCCTGCACTGAGTTACTGATATAGAACTGACCCGGTGCTTTAAGACCCCCACGTGTTTCGGCTTTGTTGTATTTGCCATAACCCCATCTGTAAGTCTCACCACCAACTGACAGGTCCATTTCGAGATCGCTGGCCAGTTTACGGTGACCATGCAATATTGCCTGTAATCTGCGCTGGTTAGCTGTAGTAGAGGTCAGGTTATAATAACCGCCGTTGAAGTTTTCGTTACCTCCGAGTTCTTTACGTTCGTACTGTTGTACGTTCGCCTGCATATCACCATTCAGCGACAGGTTTAACCAACTGAGGATATCTATTTTCAGGTTTAAACGACCCTGGAAGTTATCTTCATCCTGCCTGGTGTTATAGTTATTCAGGTAGAAGAAAGTAGATGCCATTGTATAAGGGTCATTCTGCAGAATACCTCCTTTAGGATCTACATACCTGTCTTTCCAGTATTTGGTATTGTAGTTACGGGACATTTTGTAAACGGCACTGAACACGAGGTTTTCGTTACCACCGTTGATAGCCGGATTTTCTACATTGGTCTTACCGTAGTTAGCGGTGATGTCCGCAGAAACTTTAGAAGACAGTTTATGCGTTGCGCGCAGGTTGAAGTTATTACGCTTGAAATTATTGTTTGGCGCAATACCATTTGTGTAGTTGTTAGAGTAAGACAAACGGAAGGTCGTCTTTTCATTACCACCGTCAATAGCTACGTTAGTATTGTAGTATTTACCTGTGCGGTAAAGGTCCAGCAGGTTATTGGGCTGTGGCGAATAGTTGATCCAGTTGCCCTGCCAGTCTTTCACGCGCTGGCCCAGCATCTTAGGACCGTAGCTCAGACCTGCCCAGTTGTTTTCATCAATATATGGGTCGCCATTGTTGTCAACAGGAAAATCTCCTGCCACATTACCAACACCATAAACATTCTGGAAGTCGATCGATTTGTAAGCCTTATCATACATCTGTGCATGCGTCAGCGTTACACCCAATCCTTTCCTTGCAAAACCTTTCTTGGTAGTGATAATGATCACACCATTCTGGCCACGGGAGCCATACAGCGCGGTTGCAGCACCACCTTTCAGAACGGATACACTTTCGAAATCATCCGGGTTCAGGTTCTTCATCATATTACCGAAGTCCTGTGAGTTACCCCACTGATCACCACCGGTAATAGCGTTCTCAATGAACACACCATCCACCACAAATAGCGGCTGGTTGTTCAGGCTGAGTGAGTTATTACCTCTGATCAGGATACGTGCGCTGGACTGTGGTCCGCCACCACCTAAGGAGATGTTCACACCGGCTACTTTACCTTGCAGGGCATTCACCGGGTTTACCTGTCCGGAAAGGGCTACATCTTCACCCTTTATTTCTGTCATGGAATAACCCAATGCCTTGGTAGATCTCTGAATGTTCAAAGCGGTTACGACTACTTCCTGTAATCCTTTCTGGTCTTCTTCCAGAGAGATATTCAGGCTGCCGCTGTTACTGACAGCAGCTTCCTTTTTAATATAACCTATAAATGAAAACACGAGCGTGCCGGAAGGACTGACATTGATTTTGTAGCCACCATTCAAGTCTGTTACACCGCCATTGGTAGTTCCTTTTTCGGAAACACTGACACCCGGAATCGGGTAGCCCTTCGGATCTTTAACAACGCCGGTTACTGTTACTTTCTGTTGTGCCCACGCAAGCTGGAAGCACAATACAGAAAGAACCGCAAATAATAAAAGCGATCTCTTCATTGTTTATTCTTTTTGGTTGAAATACTAGTGGTATTAGGTATAAAGTTTAGCTATGATCATCGTGAGCCTGGTTAACAGGCATAGTTTCCCCCTTTGCCATCTTAATGGCATTAAAAAACGTTTAGTCATTACCGAAAATCTCAGTATTTATGCCATCACGGGCATAGGTATGCTGCTTTGAAATACATTAGTGTGTAAAGTCAAATCATGTGGTTGATATTAAATGTGGAAAAAAGTTACGTTTACAACAAGTCCTTTCACAGGAAAATCGCGAGTATAATGCGACACCTATGAAACATAAATGTTTATCCTTTTCTGCTCAGAAAATTATCTTGAAAATCCTGCTTCTCTCTTTCGCTGTCTGTCGATTTAAAAAATTGGTTGATATTCCTTTCCTATACCTCTGCTAAATCTTCAATCTGCTGCTTTTTTAAAATGCTTGATTTAACGTATTGTTCACTTATGCTTAAGGCTATAGATATTAAACGTTTTAGCCTATTATTTTAAAAAAAGAAATGCTCTGTTTTACTTTTCTATTGTTCCCCTATAACTGTGAATTATTATCAATTCAAACTTAGATAAAGTTTTACTCAAACACAAATTATTTTTGCAATTATTTAACAATCTCAACGCTTATCAAACGTCGTTCGCGGAATTATAACATATTCGTTGTACTACTGACTACAAAGGGTTTACGTGGGTTAATAGTATTTTTCTCCAGTTAATTTTTATGCGTTCACATGAGACATGTGCTGCATGGATGATTCCCTTTTGCGTAGTTCAAGTGAGAGGACTACTTGTTGAGGAGTAGTGGAACTATGTTCAAGTTCTGCTATCAGCAAATGAATAAGTCTGCGTCCGATCTCTTCCACAGGTTGGGCCACACAGGTGATAGAAGGGCTGTGCAGGCGGAAGATATCATGATCGTCAAAGCTGACCATACCTATATCAGTACCGATGTGAAGACCGATTGCGCGAATGCTTTCTATACCGCAGATTCCAAGATAGTTGGTTGCAAAGAACAACGCATCGAGGTCTTTATTAGCCTGCAGGTATTGGGTGATCTCCTGGATGAACCCTGCCCTGTCAAGATCGAACGGGAGGCGTTTGATAACGTTCTTTCCTGCCGGCAGACCGTGTTTCTTCAATGCATCTACAAAACCCTCCAGACGTTGCTGCATTTGTATCTGTGAGGAAGTCGTAGTGATGATGCCGATCTTCTTGTAGCCTTGTTCCACCAGGTGACTGACGGCCACATAGGCTCCCTGGAAGTTATCTACCACTACGTAATGTGAATCTGCGATATTTGGAAAATAGCGGTCCATCAGCACGACAGGCTTCTGAAGGGAGACGATCTCCTTATCAAGATTAAGTGTTGGTGTGATAATATATCCGTCTACCTGGCGGTAGCGCAGTACTTCCAGCAACCCTTTAGCTTTTTCTTCATTGTCTTCGGTACTTCCGAAAAGCACTTTATAACCAAATTTATCTGCTTCATCCTCTACAACTTTGGCTACATTGGCAAAAAAACTGTTCGCTATATCTTCTACTATTAATCCGATCGTCTTTGTTTTACCGGTGCGTAAACCTCTTGCAAGCTGGTTAGGCTTATATTTCAGCTTTCCGGCAATCTTCAGGATCCTTTTGCTGACCTGTTCGCTGATCCTTTTTTCCTTTCCTTTACCATTTAATACAAAAGAAACTGTTGTAGGAGAAACACCTGCCTCTTGGGCAATATCTTTAATGGATATTCCTTTCACGAAATTCAGATTTGGTTTGATATTCATCAGAAAATTAGAACCTTAACAGCACACCGCCAAATATAATAATATTCTCTTTCTGTTTTTCCCGCATGATTATTACGAATAAATGATGTTTTTTTAACCAAAATTTTCTAATTTGGCATTTTATAAGAAAAAGTTCTGTCAGGGGGATTTGCAATATTTGCTGTATCAGCATGCAGCAGGGGTCATAACCAGGATAGTTTACGCACACTGTTCGAGAGTCATCACACAGGTCAAGGGAAGTTTTAAACTATAATTACATGAAACCCATTCTTATTAAAGTGGGGGCGTTTGCCGACAATCAGATCACCATAATAGAGCGATGTGATCCTTATTTCAATACACCTTTTCACTTTCATCCGGAATGTGAGCTTGTATTCGTAATGGAAAGCAATGGAAAGAGAATCGTAGGGGACAGCATCGAGAGTTTTGATGTTGGCGACATGGTTTTTCTGGGGCCACATATTCCCCACGTATGGTATAATGACGAAAGCTACCATAAAAATAACGAACAGTTAAAAGCACGGTCTGTGGTGATCTATTTTCCGAAAGATATTTTTGGAGATAAATTTTACGGACTACCGGAAACGAAATCGTTGACAGATCTCTTCCACAGGGCACAACGCGGGATGAAGATACTGGGTCCGACCTATGATATCCTGAAAGAGCAGATATTAACCCTGCCAAAAAAAGAAGGACTGGAAAGGATCATTTCATTGTTAAGCATCCTTAAAGTACTGGCAGAGACGAAAGATGTGCAATACCTGGCCAGTACAGGATATTCACATGCATTCAATGCAAAGGATAACCACAAGATCGATGAGGTGTTCAAATATGTGATGGGCAACTTCTCTAAAGAGATCTCATTGCAGGATGTAGCGAGTATCACCAATCTTTCACCACAGTCTTTCTGCCGCTTTTTTAAGAACCGTACCAAGAAATCATTTGTGCAGTTCCTGAATGAAGTACGTATTGGCCATGCCTGCAAACGACTGACAGAAGAAGATTGGTCCATTGCCGAAATTGCCTATTCCTGCGGGTTTAAAAATCTATCCAACTTCAATCGCTTTTTCAAAGAGATCGTCGGTAAAACTCCTAAGGAGTATAAGAACGAATTAAGGCTGAAAGAAGCGTGATAAATACATTTATAAGCAGACTATATCCTTACTACTAAAATCAGCAGGACTATATCCTGATCATCAGCCAAGTAGTAACATCGGTTGCGAACATGCAGTGTAAATTGTTTGGTAATTGGTCAAAATGTATTAATTTCCTTTCGGCTGACAACTAAAGATGCCACTATAAATGGAATTATTCACTGATAATAAACCATTTATCAACCAAACTCTATTTGCTGTAATCCATGTATAGTAATTACACTGACCAAGAATTACTATCGCTGCTGCAAGAAGACAGTATAAATGCTTTTAACGTTATTTATGAGCGTTACAGTCATCCTTTATACCTCTACATTCTCAGCAAGATAGACGGTGCTGATGCCGGTAAGGATGTCCTGCAGGACCTCTTCACCTCACTGTGGGAAAGAAGGCAGTCTATCAGTGTAAATGAATCGCTTAAATCTTACCTGTACCAGTCTGCCAGACATAAGATCATAGACATTTACCGTAAGAATACCACCTACCGGAAATATCTGCAACAGCTGATAGAGCACTTTGACGTGCAACCGGGTGGTATTGCCGAGCTGGTAGACAGCCGGACCAGGACACAGGATGTTTTTGAGACCATCAATCACCTGCCTGAGAGAATGAAGGAAATCTTCATGTTAAGCCGCGTTGAGCATCAGACAGTTGAGCAGATCGCCCTTAGACTGGGACTATCACAACAAACAGTTAAAAACCAGATAACAAAAGCCCTTAAGATATTACGCGCTAACCATGCCAGGACGGACATTGTGCTGTTCCTGCTCACCACACAGGCCATGTACTCATTTTTTGCCAACTAATGGTACCTGTCCCTTACTGGTACGACATAGCTTTATCATTGGGACATTTCAAATTTGCAAGCAGTGGAGCAAGATAAGATAAGGAAAATACTCGAGCGTTATAACGAAGGCCAATGCACCCCGGAAGAAGCAGCAGTAATTGAAGAGTGGTTTAATAGCATTGGCGATCAATATACATCGCCTAAAAGTGAGCAGGAGGTTCAGGCGGACCTCGGCACAGTACAACGTGCGCTCATGAAACAGATACAACCGGCCCCCAGACGCTTTATGCGTTCCTGGTATTATGCGGCCGCCGCCATTACCGTATTGGTAGCCGCCGGCGCCTGGTTCTTCCAGCAAAGGCAGCAACCTGCTACGCCTGTCACACCAGGACAGCAGCCCATTGCCGGTAATCAGGCACAAAGCACCCGTGTCATTGCCGACGGTTTTATTACTGTCAATACGCCTAAAGGTATCCAGGAGCAGATTGCTCTGGAAGACGGTAGCAAAATTGTACTGAATGCCGCCAGTAAGGTTCGCTACGCAGAACATTTTACGGGCAAACAACGGGATATATTCCTGGAAGAAGGAGAAGCCTGGTTTGATGCCGCTCCTGGAGCTGAAAACGTCTTTACCGTCCACGCAGGCAACGTTACCACCGTGGCACTAGGTACTACTTTTAATGTGCGCGCCTACACGCATGAACAGCAAATCACAGTTGCGCTGCTTAGCGGTAAAGTAAAAGTTACCACCGCATCGCAACCATTTGTTATATTGCAGCCGAGCGAGCAGGCCAGCTATGACCTCCGCTCCCTGCAACTTGTGAAGACCAATTTTGATGCCGACGAAGTTACCGGCTGGCAGAAAGGTTACCTTATTTTCAAAGATGCATCCTATGAGCAAGTACGTATCGGTATCGAAAACAGGTACGGCGTAACTATCATTAATGAAAGCAATAAGAGCGACTGGACCTATACCGGAAATTTCAGACAGGAGACCCTGGCAAACGTTATTGAAACCATATGCCTGACAGAATCACTTTCCTACACCATCGGAAAGGACACCGTAATACTGAAGAACAAAGAATAATGCTGGTAGATCTATTGGCCCCGACAGGGCGAACACTTTTTCATTGAAGCTGCTTTTGAACGTACATCTAAATGAGGCTATATGAGGGGAAAATCATACTTCTGTAAAGTATGTATTATTGCCGGCTTCCTGTTAATGCCTTCATTGACCGGTAGCTCTCCTGTGCATGCCCAACAACAGCTGTCTCCCTGCAATCAGTGTATCACTATCAGTGCCAGTAATGCAAATCTTTCTGATATCATGGCGGAAATAGCCTTACAGAGCCGCCTGAATTTCCACTATGATAAAGGAGCCTTTGATATCAGTAAGAAGTTCTCTTTACATTGTAAAGATCTCCCTGTAAAGGAAGTACTTGACAAACTCTCCGTCCGTACCGGACTTTCTTTTCTCATAAAAGACGACAAGATCATTGTATGGGCCACTAAGACAGAAGAGGCAAACGGAAAGATGTATGCAGCCGGTGCTGACGTTCGCCTTCAGTTAACAGGACGTGTGCAGGACACCCGTGGGCGCCCGTTACCTGGCGCCACCATCCTTGTAAAAGGCTCTCACAAAGGTGTGCATACTGACGATGAAGGTTACTACAGTATCAAAGTCGTCCCCGATGAAATTCTCGTCTTCCGGTCAGTGGGTTTTCTGAATAAAGAGATCGTTCCCGGAGAACAACCTACGCTGGATGTAACATTGATTGAAAGCGTATGCGGATTAAGTGAACAGATAGTAACCGCACTAGGCATCCCCAAGAGTAACAAAGAACTCCCCTATTCTACCGGCCACGTTTTCAATGAAGATATTTCCACCATCAAAGACGCTAACGTGATCAACAGCCTGGCCGGCAAAGTAGCTGGAGTGATGATCAACAGAAGCGCTTCAGGCATAGGCGGCTCTGCCAGAGTAATACTGCGCGGTAATAAATCCACACGTGAAAATCAACCACTGTATATCATTGATGGTGTGCCTATGGCTAACTTCACGCCTTCACAACCGACAGACATCTGGGGTCAATCATCCGGTATAGTCGGTACCGGAGGCCGCGATGGCGGTGATGGTATTTCAAATATCAATCCTGACGACATTGAAAATTTCAGCGTACTGAAAAGTGCCTCTGCTGCAGCTTTGTATGGCAGCCAGGCAGCCAACGGCGTGATCATGATCACAACAAAAAGGGGGAATGCCGGCAAGGGACGTATCAATGTTTCGTCTGATCTGATGGTAGATGCTCCTCTCCTGTTGCCAAAACTGCAATTTCGCTACGGACAAACCATCCGGCCTTACAAAGACGACAAGGATAAGCTGCAGCCGGGTTCCTCAGACAGCTGGGGCAGTAAGATACAGACGCCCGACCATACCAGGGATTTCTTCCGGACCGGCCTGACTTCTACCAATGGCCTGTCTTACAGCGGTGGTACAGAGAATAAACAATACTATCTTTCCTATGCCAATACAATGAGCCGGGGCATTATGCCCGCCAATCATTTTCAGCGGCATACCTTTAATACCCGCATCACCGGCAATATGCTGAAGAAGAAATTGCAGGCGGACCTCAATCTTTCTTATGTCATACAGGACGTGTTGAACCGCCCCTCTTCCGGGCTGTATTATAATCCGCTGACAGGGCTGTATAATATGCCAAGGGGATTGGATTTCAACACTTACAAGCAATTTGAGTATGCTGATCCTACCCGTAACCTTCCTCTTCAAAACTGGTGGAACATCCGCAAAGATCTGGACTGGACAGGAATGGACGATCAGCAAAATCCTTACTGGATACAATACAGGGACCAGCGCAGGGAAGTCAGGTACAGGGGCATGGCCTCTCTCTCTCTGAAATACAAACTGGCCAGCTGGTTATGGTTGCAGGCGAGAGGTAATTTCGATAAAAGTTATGACCGATATGCGATGTCTGCACATGCAGGCACCCAACAGGTGTTAAGTCCGCCGAATGGCAGATACACACGCGAAACCGAATCGAACACCCAGTTATATGCCGACATGATGCTGACCGGTACCCGGCAGCTGTCATCACATTTAAAGCTGCAGGCTATGCTGGGCGTCAGCATCACCGATGTGAAGTCGCATGACAAAACATTGATCAGTACTAACCCCACCGCAGCGGAAGGGCTGATAGTACCGAATGTTTTCACTGTGAATAATATTGCCGGTAATGCGCTGGACATTCAGCAAACCATTGACAAGAAACAATTACAGGCATTCTTCGGTAGCGCACAGCTTAACTGGAAACAACGTGTGTTCCTTGATCTGACAGGGCGTAATGACTGGTCCAGTACCTTTGCCTTCACTCCTATCAAAAGTAAAGGATATTTCTATTACTCCGCCGGTGTTAGTACTGTGCTAAGTGAGTGGTTCAATATGCCTGCAGCTATCAGCTTTGCAAAGGTGCGTGCGTCGTATGCAAAGGCGGGAAATGATATTGCACCTTATTCTTCCCGGCCAGCACGCTTCCTTGTGATGACCACAGCGGGCGTCCCCCGTGTTAATTTCAATACCCGTGCACCTTATCCGGGCATCTATCTGAAACCGGAAGATAACCGCTCACTTGAAGTAGGCGCCGAACTTCGTATCCTGAAAGACCGTGTTGGCATTGACGTGACCTGGTATAAGAACAATAACTATCAGCAATACATGGAAGTACGCGCGCCTTCCGGCTCCGGATTCCTGTTTTATTACCTGAACCTGGGCAATATTGAGAACAAAGGATGGGAAGCGACGCTGAACATTGTGCCGGTACAACAAACGCAGTGGAGATGGAACACCAATTTCAACCTGACCATCAATAATAATAAAGTAGTAAAACTCAGTAACAGCAGCATACCAGGTGCAGGTCCCGATAACTATTATATTCTCACTGACTTCCTGACCAACATGTACGGGTCCTTTATTAAGGAAGGAGGTTCATGGGGCGATATTTATACCAACAAGGAATTATACAGGAATGAAAAAGGACAGCTCGTTATTGACGATCAGGGTAATCTGAAGACCCGCAATGTATTGAAAAAAGTAGGCAATCCGAATCCACGTTTTATGTTAGGCTGGAATAACTCTCTCACCTACAAAAGCTTCGCACTAAATTTCCTGATAGATGGCCGGTTCGGTGGCAAGGTGATGAGTGTGACCAACTCTGTGCTGGACAGCTATGGCGTCAGTGAGGCCAGTGCTAAAGCCAGGGATGCAGGCGGCGTGACAATCAATGCAGTATATGAAAATGGCGTTCCGCTTACCAGTCCATACGACGAACGCAGGTTTTTTGCCACTATCGGCAGCAGGGCCGGCATCGGTGAAATGTATATGTACGATGCCACAAATATCAGACTTAGAGAGATATCACTTACATACAAATTACCGTTAAAGAGCAAATGGATCAACATGATGCAGGTAGGCCTGATCGGCAGGAACCTCTGCTTTTTCAAACTAGATGCTCCATTTGATCCTGAAGTATCCATGAGCAGCGGTAATGGCTTACAGGGAATAGACGCATTTGGCTTATCAGCTTTAAGAAGCATAGGCGCTAATATTAAACTCGTCTTGTAAAAAGAGCTTATGAATGAATAAGGGAAGATCTATAATTAACGTAATCATAGTTCTGCTATCCGGGCTGACGCTTCCGGTTGCCTGTACGCGCAATTTTGAAAGCATCAATACCAACCCCTACGACCTGTATGATGATGACATACAGGGCAATTTTAAGCTGATCGGCGATCCGCTGGTACAATCCATGCTCAGTGTTTATGTCAGCAATGACGTATCTATTACGCAGCTGCAACAAAACCTGATGGGAGATGTCTTTTCCGGATATATGATGTCACCCAGTCCTTTCCAGGATAACCGTAATAATATTACGTATGACCTCCTGGATAACTGGAACGACGATGCCTGGCTAACGGCATATGGGAACGTTATGCCCAACTGCAAATTCGTTATGGATAAATGCAGGGGGAAATATCCTGATTTTTATGCCTGGGCGCAGATCATAAGAGTACTGGCAATGCATAGGGTAAGTGATATCTACGGTCCCATCATCTATACACGTTATGCGATCATTGATGATGACAGAAGTATAGATTACGATTCACAAGAGGCAGCCTATGATGCTTTCTTCAAAGATCTTGACTCAGCCATCACCACCCTGAATAAATACGTACCGACCTCCTCTTCCAACCGGTTTAAGAACTTTGATCTCTCCTATAGCGGCGATTACATCAAATGGATCAAACTGGCCAATACCTTACGGCTACGACTGGCTTTACGTATATCTGAAGTGTCACCTTCCAGGGCAAAAAAAGAAGGTGAGGCTGCTTTAAACCAGGAATATGGGGTACTTAATAATCCCGACGATAACTTTACTATCAATATTGCTCCGCTTACGCACCCGCTGAATGTGATCTGTAATTCCTGGAACGATATCAGGATGGGTGCTTCTATGGAATCTATTCTCTGTGGTTATCATGATCCGCGCATTTCCCGGTACTTTGTACCGTCAGATATGCGGGACTCTCTTTATCGTGGTATCAGGAATGGTATTGCTATCACGAGTAAGGATGCGTATACCGGTTGTTCAAAACTGGCCTTACAACCGTCCAGGATACAGTTATGCACTGCAGCCGAGGCATGGTTCCTGAAAGCGGAAGCAGCACTTTACTCATGGAAGGGCGCCGGTGACGCAAAAGACAATTATGAAAAAGGCATTTATACTTCCTTTAAACAATACGATCTGACGCCGTTCTATAGTAATTATATAAATGATGATTCGCTAACTCCGAAACCCTATAGCGACCCACAGAACCCCATGAACAATATTTCATCCGGCAGTCCTTATTTAAGCAAGCGGACCATCAAATGGGTGCACAATGCACCTGTTCATGAAAAGTTGGAACGGATTATCACACAGAAATGGATCGCTATGTTCCCCGACGGACAGGAAGCCTGGTCTGAGTTCCGGCGCACAGGTTACCCTAAACTTTTTCCTGTAGTAGTTAACAACAGCGGCGGCAAAATTCCTTCTTCAACATTCATCCGCCGCATTCCCTTTATTCAATTCGAATATGCTACCAATCCTGTCGGTGTACAGAGAGCGATACACACACTAAAAGGAGAAGATAATGGAGGCACAAGATTATGGTGGGACAAGCCATAATTTTTTTTTCACGGTACATGGTACTATTTTATTTTCCACACGACACCTTTTTATGCGCTAATAGTGCTTGTTGAGACACATAGGGACAAGACGGCGTATCACGTTTGAACATGTAAGTATTAATATCAACTAAAACAAATCGCAACATTTTCACTGTGCGTGGAAAACGCACCGGTATGCATTGTTATGCCGTTTATCAACCAAAAGGGAATAAATATCACGTCAGACATAGTATAGATGGCTTCTGCAAAAGAACGCAATGGATGCAATCTGCACCCAGCTGCCCTTGCTATGTCACCATGGGTTTAAACTATTCTAATCATCCAAAAGGAGTATCTATGACAAGTAAACTACGCTTTAACAAAGCATGCATTACTGCAGGAGTAATGCTCGGTCTTATGCTTGCCGACGGCACGCAAATGGCCTTCGCAGCTCCTACGCCTTTCTCCAGTATGAGGCAGCAGAAGCAGATCAGGGGTGTCGTTAGGGACAAGACCGGCAACCCGATCCCTGGTGTTAATGTATTGATCAAAAACAGCAATGTAGGCACCGCTACCGGTCAAGATGGCAAGTTTGTAATCTCTGTTAAATCCCCTTCAGACATTCTGGTATTCAGATTTATTGGTTTCCTCACTCAGGAAGTAGCAGCAGGAGATCAGACATCCATCGATGTAACCCTTCAGGACGATGTTGCCAATATCAATGAAGTAGTAGTAACTGCATTGGGCATACGTAAAGAAGCGCGCAGCAATGGTTATGCTGTATCAAAAGTAAATGGTGCAGATATGACCAAAGCCAGGGAGATCAGCGTAGCCAATGCCCTGGAAGGCCGTGTAGCAGGGGTAAACAGTGCTCCCCCCTCCACAGGTCCGGGCGGTTCTTCCCGTGTAACGATCAGGGGTAACTCTTCCCTGAGTGGCGCCAATCAGCCCTTGTATGTTGTGAATGGCATTCCCATGAACAACGCTAACCTGGGTTCTGCCGGCAAGTGGGGTGGTACCGATCTTGGCGACGGTATCTCCAGCATCAACCCGGATGATATTGAAGATATGACTATCCTTAAAGGAGCTGCTGCTTCTGCCTTGTATGGTCAGCGTGGTGTGAATGGCGTTATCCTCATCACCACCAAAGCTGGTAAGGCAGGACAAATGCAGGTAGAATTAAACAGCAACGTCACTATTGACAAAGTAAATGACTTCCTGGACTTCCAGGATGTATATGGACAGGGTATCAAAGGCGCAAAGCCAACGAACGTAGCATCTGCACTTAACAGCGGTTTATCAAGCTGGGGCAGCAAACTGGATGGCTCTTCTACCATCATGTTCGATGGTATGTCCCGCCCTTATTCCAAACAAGGTAACCACATCAAAGACTTCTACAAAACAGGATCTACTTTCAGTAACACGCTGTCAGTAGCAGGCGGAAGTGACAAAACAACTTACCGTATTGCACTTGGAGATCTGCGAAGCAACGGTGTATATCCTAATACAGAATACATCCGCGACAACGTAAACATCGATCTCAATTATAAATTATCAGATAAATTCAGCGGGCAGACAAACGTTATCTATGCGAAGGAAATCACAAACAACCGTTCTAATCTGAGTGATGCTCCCGGTAATGGTAATTATGGTATAGCCTTCCTGCCTGCCAACGTAGCGGCATCTTACCTGGCGCCAGGTTATGATGAGCAGATGAACGAAACTGTGTACAGCAGTGATCTGTTCAGTACCAACCCATACTTCGCAGCTTACCGTTTCATGAACAACACAAAGAAAGACCGTGTACTAGGCGTGACCAGCCTGCGTTATACGCCTGTACCATGGTTGTTCGTCCAGGCACGCATAGCGAACGACTACTTTGGTTTCAATGCTACTTCTATTACGCCAACCGGTACGGCTTATCGCCCGAAAGGCAGCCTGGACCTGGAACGTAACCGCCAATTCAATGAAACGAACATAGATGCGTTACTGGGTATCAATAAAGCGCTCACCAGCAAATTAAACCTGAGTTTCACTGCCGGTGGTAACCTGCTGAAGAAGACTGACAGGATAAACGATGTGACTGCATCCAATTTCGCCTTCCCATTCGTTTACAATCCTTCAACAGCAGCTACCAAAAACAGTACTATCGTACAGTTTAATAAAGAAGTGCAGTCTGTATATGGTTCATTAGAGCTGTCCTGGAACAGTACCTTATACCTGACAGTGACTGACCGTAATGACTGGAGCAGCACGCTGCCTAAAAAGAATAACTCCTATAATTATCCTTCTGTCAGCGGTTCATATGTATTCTCTGAGAATATCAAAAACAACTGGCTGAGCTTTGGTAAGATAAGGGCTGGTTTCGCGCAGGTAGGAGGCGATGCGGAAGAATACAAAACAGCCCTCTACTACAGCACCCTGGGTAACAGTCTCAATGGTGTACCACTTGGCGATATCGACAATAAGATCCCTAACAGCGAACTGAAACCTTTGAAAGTAACAGAACTGGAAATCGGTGCTGAACTTAAACTGTTAAATAATCGCTTATTCGGTGACTTCAGCTGGTATAACAAACAGGCTTCCAATGACATTGTAACAGCTTCAGTATCTGCAGGATCAGGTTATACTGCAGCATTGGTGAATGTAGGTAAACTGGAGAACAAAGGTATAGAACTGATGATAGGCGGCACGCCTGTGAAGTCGGCCAACTTTGCATGGACCACCACTTTCAATTTTGCTCATAACAAAAACAAAGTGATCGCGCTGGCTGAAGGACAAAACTCCATGCTGGTTGAAGGCGGAGAGTCACGTACTGAAGATGGTTTCATCAATCACGTAGTGGGACTGCCTTACTCACAGATCATGACGTACGACTTCAAACGCAATGCGAAGGGGGAACTGATCGTTGATGCATCCGGCGTACCACAGCGTACTGACGCGCTGATTGCACAAGGTAGCGGTGTAGCACCTTATACCGGCGGATGGAGCAATGACATTTCCTACGGAAGATTCCACCTGAATTTCCTGATCGACTTCAAGGCAGGCGGTAAGATCTACTCAGGTACCAATGCCAATGCTTATAGCTATGGTTTGCATAAAGAAACACTGCCAGGGCGTGAAGGCGGTGTAGTTGTAACCGGTGTTACAGAAACAGGTGAAACAAAAACCACCACTGTTACTCCTGATGATTACTACAACAGGCTTGCTACCGTTTCATCATTACATGTATACAAATCTGATTTCATTAAGTTCCGCTCTCTGAGTCTGACATACGACTTCACAAAAAAGGCGCTGAACAACAGGTTGAATGGTATCAGTGTATCTCTTGTTGGACGTAACCTTTTCTACTTCAAGAAATCAACGCCCAACATCGATCCTGAATCAAACTACAGCAACAGTAATGCACAGGGGCTGGAGTATGCGGGTTTGCCTACCACACGGTCTTTCGGTGTCAATCTGAATGTTAAATTCTAAAAACTGGTATCATGAAATCTTTGCATAAAATATTACTCGTATTATGCCTGCCAGCTTTACTACTGACACCGGCATGTACAAAAGACTTTGAAGATCTGAACACTGACAAGAACAAATCCAATGAAGAAAGTGTCGTGCCGGAATATAATCTCTCCCGCGCTATACTTGAATTCACCGGTAACAGTGACTACAGTTACGATACATGGCGCGTGAACATTATCTACTGTTCGATGATGATGCAACAATTATCAAACGCAACATGGTATGCCGGCGATAAATACCTGCAGAATGACGGATGGGCAAGTGCTTATTTTGAACGTGCTTTTCCAGATCAGGTTAAGTATATCACGGATGTAATAAGGGTGACCAAAGACAAGGCTCACTTGTCTAACCAGTATAACATTGCCCGTATCTCCAAGGTGCTGATCTTCCATCGCCTGACAGACATTTATGGGGACATTCCATATTCTGATGCAGGTAAGGGTTACAGTGACCGGAACTTTACACCGAAATATGACGCGCAGCAGGCTATCTATATGGATATGCTGAAAGAACTGGACGAAGCTGCACAAGCACTGGATGCTACCAAAGAGGTGTATGGCCAGGGAGACTTGATCTATAACAAAGGAGGTTCAGCTAATGCGACCCAGGTAGTGGCCAGCTGGAAGAAACTGGCTTATTCACTGATGCTTCGTTTAGGTATGCGCCTTTCAAAAAGAGAGGAAGAAACTGCCAAAACATGGGTTGAAAAAGCATATGCCGGAGGTTTGATCGCATCTAACGAAGACAACGCCTACATCGTACATGATGCATCTGGTGGCAGGACTACGGTGAACAGGGTTAGCAATATCCTTTCCGGTGAGTGGAACGCTATTAATACCAAAGGTGAGGCCAGCATCAGCAAAACATTCATGGACTTCCTGAAAAACAACAATGACCCGCGCCTGAAATACATCGCTGTGGTGCCTGCAAGCAACAGTGAAGTTCCTTCTGATCAACTGGGCATGCCTAATGGTTATGACACGAACGGAGACGCCAGTCCAACAGATATCAGCAAAGCACCCGGATATCCCGGCGATCTGAATAAATATTCTGTTCTGAATAAAAACGTATTACTGAAGCTCAACGGTCCTAGTTTCCTGGTGACTTATGCGCAGGTGGAACTCCTGCTGGCAGAAGCAGCCAAAAGAGGCTGGAGCGTTGGTGCTAATGCCGCCACTCACTATAATAATGGCGTGAAAGCTGCAATGGAACAACTCGCACAATACAGCGCTACTGCAACTATCAGTGGCGCTGACGTGCAAGCTTACCTGACAGCTCACCCATACGTAGATGCTGACGGTTACAACCAGATCAACACACAATATTGGGCAGCCTGCGTGCTGGACTGGTATGAATCATGGGCAAACTGGCGCAGAAGCGGATATCCTCAGCTGACACCAGTGAACTATGTAGGAAATGCCACCGGTGGAAAGATACCGCGTAGAATGCTGTATCCTTCTTCAGAGCTTGCCTCTAACCCTACTCATTACCAGGAAGCCATTACAAGACAAGGTACTAACGCTTTGACCACCCCGGTGTGGTGGGATAAGCAATAACAATTCTCGTATAGCCATCTATACCGCTATAAAAAAAGCAGCAATAACAAGCCGGACCTGTCGAGGTCCGGCTTTTTCTTTAACGCGCGCTGCGATAGTGTTACATTCCCTCCTGTCTACCTTTACGCTGCAGATTCATTTTACAGCCCCAATACCACAATACCTTAAAAATGGTATCCACAACATTTTCAGCTACGTAACACAACATTTTATAAACCCCAAAACCTACAAGCATGTCAACCCGACTACTAACGGCAGGTTTACTCCTGACCACTTTTGTTCTCCATTCCTGCGGAGGAGGCAAGAAAAAAACGCCAGATCAGAACACCCTCAAAGCCCCGGCTGTTGTTACTGAGTTTGAACGTAACCCTCCTATTGCTACGAACATCAGTGTAAAAGCACTCAAAGAAGCGGTTAACGGTAACAATGTCCTGCTTACAGCTACCTTTCGTCCCGGTCAGATCAGGGACAATGTGCACTCCATTGTTGTGAACGATGAAACACTCTCACTCCGTGACGACGGAAATGAAGGCGATGAGAAAGCCGGAGACGGCGTTTTCTCTATTGCTGTCAATGAGAATCTTGAGGAGTTCAAAAAAGAGCTCATTGCGATCCAGGACGCGAACCTGGAAAAGCTGAACAAGCGGGAGCATTTGTTCAGATGGGCCGGCAGGTCTGCCACGGTGATCGATAACCTGGTGAAAGAAAACAATGTGAGGAACCTGGATTTCGTTAAAGGCGCGAACATTAATCCGGAGTTGTTCAAGCTGATCCCTGATCCTGAGTTAAGAACACGTTCACTGATGATCACTGATCTGGGCGTGATTGAAGATCCTGACCGCACGTTTAATCCCTGTACGAAGAAAGGTAATCCCAACGGGGTATGGACCTTTGGTCATCTGATCACACAAATGGCCAATACGCCTTCCACCGGCATTAGTGTAACGGACCTCATTCAGTCCTGGCTGGAAAAATGGATGGCAGCGCAAACCATCAATACTGATAACGTGCCTGCCCGTACTGCCATTTTCAACCAGGTGATCCTACCCTGGTTACAGAAAAGTAACCCCGGGGCGATCATTACGACCGCTAACTGGAAAACATTTCCGTTTGATCCTACCTTCGCCCCTTTCCGGCTGCTGGCGATAGTCAACCGTCTTGACCTGCGTGGTAATAGCGGCTATACGATCAGCAACGCGGGAGAAGGCCGTTTTGTGTTTGGCGTATTGAGCTCGAGCTGTACGCCATTGCGGTTTACCGCCATCCTGGAATACGGCATTCCGAAAAACAACTGTAAGGAACTGCATGAATTTGCCCAGCAATGGTGGGACCTGAAATCACTGGTACCAGGTACGGGTGCATATAATAGCGCTTTACAGGCTATTACAGACCAGTTCACTCTTGCGAACACCAGTACATCCAAACCAAACGGAAGCAGCTTAAATCAGCTTAGAACGAACGAAATTGCGCTTTCCCGTCCCTGGGAGCTGAGAGAGTTCGTAATAGGCAAAAAAGGCGTCTTTGAAGAGGTGACCGTTAAACAGGAACCGGCATTGAAATTCAACAGGATATCAGGAGCTACAGTTGCCAATCAGCAAGTGCTGGCCGTATATGCCAATACCAATCAGCCTGAAATTCTTGACCAGACCTACGTCATACCGAACGTCGATCCGATCAGCTCACTGAACTTCCTGGGAGGCAAGGCACATACCGTTACTGCCGGTCATTTCTGGGATGCCTCTGCTACTGCAGGTCCTGCTTTTATCACGAACGATACGGTACGTCATCTTCTTTCCGTGAATACCTGTAGTGGATGTCACGGAGGAGAAGCGCGTACAGCTGTGGGTAACCTCATTAACGACCCTGTTGGTGTTTCCCATGATCCTTTCCTGCAGATAGCACCGAAACCATTTGGCACCAAACCTACCCTGGCGGCCTTCCTGACAGGTGATCCATCTCAGCCGGACGGCTTGTTCCGGGTAACTGATCCGGCAGGCAGACCAACAGGATCACCTATCCAATGGACGTTCAATGACCTGGCCAGAAGAGCGGAAGACCTGGAATTACTGGTGAAAAAAGGTTGTGGGAAGTCTAGATTGAAGGAAATTGTGGGTGTGTTATCGTTTAAACCATTGAATGCCACTCACTAATAACAGTATTTCATAAGGCGGCTCAATAATATTATTTTAACATTGCTGGATTTTACACTGAATTTCATTAGCTCACACCAGGACAAACCTTGTACTATGGATACTTTAACCCAGTATCAAGCATGGACTTGAGGTGGAGTTAAGGTGGACATGAGCTGGACTTGATCAGGACCTAATTCAGAGAAGATAGTATTATAATAGGGTGTATCATGCAAAGATACACCCTATTATGATTTTGATTTTTTGGGGCTTAGAACTTATTATAGCCGGTAACGTGTTAGACAAACTGCGGACTAAAAAAGGTGCTGAAGCCCCCGTATGAAAATACACTATACGATTATGGCTAACAGGCTCACCATCAAAATAAACAACTCCAACAATTACAGCAATAGCAATGGAGGCGGTAGCTGTAACATAGTACTTGATTGACCTATAATCTGGTCTCTTTTTTGACGGTCGTTTTGATTCCTCTATTATCCGTAATAGTTGCAATGCGATTGCACCCAACATACAATAGTAAATTGGAGATTGAAAAAATGCCATACAGTTTTGGAAATTTTTAAACTATTCTATCAGTAACGGCGCTTAATAGCTTTTGCCAAAAAGAGGCTCTCTTTCTGTATACATTACGAGTGGTAAAAACAGGTTCCCCATCTTTTTCTCTATAAGATGCCTCTAAAAATTCCCTTGAAGACAAAACTATTTTTACTACATCATCCAGCTTGATCCTGGAGGATGTTGCGATTTCCCCTAACGTTTTCCAATAGTCATCGGAAGCTTCTTCAAAAGAATTTAAAATTGTCTCCTTTTTTCTTTCCATTAAAGCATTCATAACGTTCATTTAATTAAATTAATAAAAACTGAATCATAGAGGGAATTACACTTCAATACGTTCAGACAGTATCAAAGTCTGATTATCCTTGAAATAGATAACAATCGTCTTAAAATAATATTAAGGGAATCAATTTGTGAAGAGGGCCTAATGCCGGATTCTTTTGGGCCAATGGCTATATGTAAGCAATATCATACTTTTTCCTGAATGAATAAAAAAAAGATCCCTTGAAAGGATCCTTTTTTATTCATTCAGGAAAATTTTAGTCTGTACAATATTTACTACTTCTTAAAAAACCTGTTAAAGTAAAACAACTGATACATGATCGAATTGCTCCAATAGTCCCAGCTATGCCCGCCCTCGCGTTCGATATAGTCATGTGAAATACCTTGCTCGAGTAAACGCTGATGTAACTGACGGTTCACATCGATGAAAAAGTCCTTTACACCACAGTCTATAATCAATGAGAGAGAATCGTTCTTTAAACCCGACAACTGGTTTACTACCACGTTTTGATCCCAGTTACTTTCATGCCCTCTGTAAACTCCCAACTTTGCTGCTAATTGCCAGTTATTAGGGAAAGGTCGAAAATCCACGCCCCCACTCATACTGCCTGCAGCACCAAAAGTATCCTGGTGACGGATGGCAAGATACAATGCCCCATGTCCGCCCATACTCAGACCGGTAATAGCGCGATACTTCCGGGAAGTCTTTGTGCGGTAATGCTGATCGATCCAGGATGGGATCTCCCTACCTACATATGTCTCAAAACGCACGGCGCTATCCACGGGACTGTCCAGGTACCAGCTGTTAAAACCACCATCGGGGAAAACCAGTATTTCCTGATAAACATCTGCCATGGCTACAATTGCCGGGATCTTCTTTACATAGTCGCTATAGTTTCCACTATGACCGTGCAGGATATATACTACAGGATAACGTTCCTGCTTATCCTTATAACTATCAGGCGTTACCACTACACACTTAATGCTCTTGTGCATAGCATTGCTAAAGATGTCAATTGTATCCACGCTGGCAGCCTTTGTAGTCAAAAAACCGCTTAATATCAACAGCGTTCCCATTATAAACTTCATAACCAGAATTTTGCTTTAAAATAATCCCTTTAGATGATGCCTGCAAATTAATAGCCTGAATTTGGTTTCTTTTAATTACTTTTGATATCATAATGATATCAAAACAACATTACTTATGGAAAAGATCATTAAGCCTGTATCGGGCTACCTCGCTATTGTTATGGCCCTGGTCACCCTCCCTTTATCCATCGTCTTTTTTGTAATGATGGGACAAACCGGGAATTCCGGTTTTTTCTTCCTGGCCGCCATTTTTTTTATTGCCTTTATCTTCCTGGTCAAAGGTATCCTGATCGTGAACCCCAATCACTCGCGCGTGCTGACCTTCTTTGGTAAATATATCGGCACTGTTAAGGAAAACGGCCTGATGTGGGTCAACCCATTGTATAAGACAGTACATCTGTCTTTAAGGGCGCATAACCACAACGGACAACAGTTAAAAGTGAACGACAAACTTGGAAACCCTATCGAAATTGCTGCTGTTATTGTATGGAGAGTAAGTGATACTTACAAAGCATCCTTCGAAGTAGACAACTACCTGCAGTATGTAAATGTACAGAGCGAAGCGGCCGTACGTCACTTAGCAGTAAGCTATCCCTACGACAGGATGGAAGAAGAAGGCTCAGAACAAGATATCACACTGCGGGACGGTGGCGACAAAGTAAATGAGATGCTGGAAAAAGAGCTGAATGAACGTCTCGGCCCGGCAGGTATCACCGTGCTGGAAGCCCGTATCAGCCACCTGGCTTATGCCCCTGAAATAGCAGGTGCGATGTTGCAACGTCAGCAGGCAACCGCTATCGTTGCTGCCCGTACCAAGATCGTGGAAGGTGCTGTTGGTATGGTAGAACTGGCACTGGACAGGTTATCCCAGAAAGATATCGTGGTATTGGATGAAGAACGCAAAGCGGCCATGGTATCTAACCTCCTTGTAGTGCTTTGCGGAGAATCAAAAGTGTCACCTGTTGTCAATACCGGAACGCTGCATCAATAATCTGTAAATTTGCGGTATGGCGGATAAGAAATCATTTGTATTAAGGATAGACAGTCAGACTTATGATGCATTGGAAAAGTGGGCTGCGGATGAATTTAGGAGCATCAATGGTCAACTGGAGTGGATCATCCACCGCGCCCTTAAAGAAGCTGGAAGAATGCCCAAAAAAGGCCCTTCGGAGAAGGAGAAACCTGGTAAAAAATAAAAAGGAATGCCGCGAAAATTATTCGCGGCATTCCTTTTTATGATCGTTTATCTTGATCGTTTATTTCTTCGCTTTCTGCATTGGGTTACCACCTACAGACGCACCACGTACGCTCTGTGACTGACGGAACAATTCGAAACGGGAAGGTGCTGCAACACGTGGCCAGCTGTTGTTGGACTCATCGATATCAGCAGTTTCACGTTGAGGGTCCAGTTTAATAGCTACTACTTCTTTATCTTTTGCAAATACCTTGGATATATGCTGCTCGCTCTTGCGCCAGATATAAGCGGAGATACGGTCAGTTTCCTTAGTACCATCTGCATATGTCCATTCGATGATCAATGGCATTGGCAGACCGCCTACGTTTGAGAAAGATACTTCGTAGAAGTTCTTCTTGCTATCGTACAGGCGCTTTTCTTCCGGTGACAGACCTGCATAGAACGCATCATAAGTTGTTTTGTCTTCCGGAGTTACTTCAAAGCGGTCCCATTTAACATAGAAATCCTGCAGGGCTGTATCCTGATCTACGGCAAACTTCATTCCCGCTGCCTTGTTACGTGCACGGGAGATATGATCTGCAGCGCGGTCATATTTTGCTTTTGCTTCAGCCTTGCTGATCTGTGGTTCTTTTGTATCTAAACGGAACAGTTTCACGCTATCGAGAGAGATATCAACAGGTTCGATACCAAAGAACCAGCCACGCCAGAACCAATCCAGGTCTACTGCAGAAGCGTCTTCCATTGTACGGAAGAAGTCAGCAGGAGTAGGATGTTTAAATGCCCATCTGCGTGCATATTCGCGGAAAGCGAAATCGAACAGTTCCCTGCCCATGATAGTTTCACGCAGGATATTTAGGCCGGTAGCTGGTTTTGCATAAGCGTTCGGTCCAAACTGCACGATATTCTCAGAATTAACCATAATAGGTTCCAGCTGATCTTTCGGCATCTTCATGTAGTCGGTGATCTTGTAGGCTGGTCCACGGTTGGAAGGGAAGTTATTATCCCACTCCTGCTCAGTCAGAAACTGGCAGAAAGTGTTCAGACCTTCGTCCATCCATGTCCACTGGCGTTCGTCAGAGTTTACGATCATCGGGAAGAAGTTGTGTCCCACTTCGTGAATGATCACACCGATCATACCGTTCTTAGTGCTCTCTGAATAGGTACCATCCTTTTCAGCACGGCCATAGTTGAAACAGATCATCGGGTATTCCATACCGTTCGCAGCTTCCACAGAGATAGCTACAGGATAAGGGTAAGGAATAGTATGTTTGGAATACGTTTTAACAGT
Source organism: Chitinophaga sp. S165 (assembly GCF_003182155.1). Classification (GTDB taxonomy): domain Bacteria; phylum Bacteroidota; class Bacteroidia; order Chitinophagales; family Chitinophagaceae; genus Chitinophaga. The sequence continues at coordinate 397,799 of NZ_QGTG01000004.1, read as the reverse complement.
GTGCGCTACAACTTTGGTAGAGTAACGGTTGTACAGCGGATAAGCTTCAGGACCATAATAGGACATCGCCATTACCTTCTTACCTTCCACGTTGGTAGCCATAGCGTCCCATACCAGGCGACGGGAAGATACCAGGGCGAAGTCACGTACGTTATCAGCCTCATATACCCATGTTTTACGGCCTGTAGCATGTCCCGCAAGCGCTTTCTTAGCCTCGTCCAGGTTTACCACTTCCACCGGCTGCTTTGCAGATTGTGCCTGCTGCCAGCGCTGGAACTGTGCAGGAGTCAGTACTTCTTTGTAGTTCTGACATTCGCCGGTAGCACCTACTACGTGATCGGCAGGTACATTCATACTTACCTTGAAGTTGCCGAAGGTCAGTGCAAACTCTCCACGACCGGTAAACTGTTTGTTCTGCCATCCCTGGAAGTCGGAATACACCGCCAGGCGAGGGTACCACTGGGTGATAGTATAGAGGTAGTTTTTGTCTTCTGCAAAGTATTCATAACCTCCGCGGCCACCTTGAACCATACGGTCAGAAATGTTGTACCACCACTCTACCTTAAAGCGGAGCTTCTGGCCCGGCTGCAGGGTCTGTGGCAGATCAATGCGCATCATGGTCTGATTGATCGTATAAGATAAAGTCTTGCCGCTTTCGTCGGTCAGCTTTACTATATTCATTCCAAATTTCTTGCTGCCCGGATTACCAAGTATACCATTTACGGTACGCATGCTCATCTTATCGGACATAGAGCTTGGATCAAAGCTGTTGTTATCGCTTTTCAGATCGTGCTCATTTTCATCCAGCTGTAACCAGATGTAAGTCAGCGGATCAGGCGAATTGTTGTAGTAAGTGACAGTTTCCGCACCTGTAAGTTTCTGCTGCTCATCGTCCAGCGTAGCGGTAATGTCATAGTCGGCCCGTTGCTGCCAGTATTTTGGACCGGGCGCTCCGGAAGCAGAGCGGTATTCATTAGGATCTGTCAGCATAGTACCCAGCTGCTCAAAGCGGTTACCATGATTAGAACCTGGATTTTGCGCCTGCGCCAGTGCCGTCATAAAGCATAGGGCCAGTGCCAGTTTGAAGGATTTCTTTCTCATAAACAAGTCTATATTACAAAGGTTAGCAGCTGGTTGATACTGCTTACTTAACCAATCAATTCTTTATACCGCTCAACGGCCATCATTAAAGCAACGCCAAAAATGGCGGAAGAAAGAAACAGGTTCCAGTCCCTCCGTTTAACGTGCCCGATATTCACAACAATAGCGGCCAGTACAAGTACGCCTGTCACTATTAGGATCTGACCAAATTCCAGCCCCAGATTAAAGGCCAGCAAGGGTTTGACAATATTTGTCTGCGACCCGAGCAAACTTTTCAGGTAACCTGAAAAACCCATTCCATGTATCAGGCCAAAAAATCCTGCAAAAAAGTAGTTGATCTGTATTTTCGCCGGAACGGCTTGCTTCCTTACAATGTTTGAAAAAGCAGTAATAGCGATTGTTACAGGTATCAGGAATTCTATCAGGCTGCTCTTGATATAAACTACATTCGTTACGCTCAGTGCAAGGGTAATAGAGTGACCTATCGTAAAAGCCGTGACCAGCACCAATACTTTTTTCCAGTCGTTCAGCAGGTACACAGCACATAGCGCAGCAATAAATAATATATGATCCATCCCCTCCAAATCGACGATATGCTGCCACCCCATCTGAAAATACATCACAAACTCGTTCATTAACCTATATTTGTTGCCAGTTTCAGTAATTATACAAAGGTCATTTTAAAATTTAAAATTTTTTAGGCAAGTGGGGGTATTATTATTTAAATGGTTGATTACGGCGTGGGCGTCTTTCCATCCTTTCTATGTAAGCGTCACTGAAATAGCACATGATAAGTCCAGGAATGAGTTACAGGTAAGCTGCCGGATCTTTGCTGATGACCTGGAAAATGCAATAAAAAAGCAATATAAAGCGCCCCTTGACATTATACATCCGGCCAACAGGGCTGTCGCCGATAGCCTGATATCCGTTTATCTTTCAAAACATTTGTTTGTAACAGCTGATGGTAAAACTATTCGCCTGCAATATCTTGGTTATAAGATCGAGGAAGAGGCGGCCTGGTGTTTCCTTGCGGCTGAAAAAGTACCGGTGTTCAAACGTGCTCACGTCAGGAATGATATCCTTTATGCCGAACATCCGAACCAGATCAATATGATCCACGTGATCCAAAACGAAGTGCGCAAAAGCACCAAACTGGATAACCCTAAAGCGGACGCCGACTTTGACTTCTGATCATCCCGTTTTTCTTCTATCGCCTGTCAATAAATTTGATCGGCTTCCTGCTGCCTTCCGGGAATTGCATTTTCATGATATCTGACTGGGAAACATATCGTACCTGTGGAATAACCCTCAGTTTTGCCTGAAGATAGGAACGTATCTTCCGGTCTATGTCTTCTGTTTCCGCTACCGGCCAGAGATGCAGCAATATTTCGTCTGTACCTATTTCGTTAGAGAATACTTCCACTACAAATTCACGTACTTCCTCCATATCATTCAGCAGATCAAAAAGCGCAGGTGGGTACAATGTAGTTCCCTTGTATTTGATCATTTGTTTCCGCCTGCCTATTACGGGCGATAAACGCATGGTGTGCCTGCCGCAGGAACAGGGCTCATCATAATAACGGCAGATATCCCCGGTCTTATAGCGTAACAGGGGCATCCCTTCTACGCCGAGTGTAGTGATGGTCACCTCTCCGTCTTCGCCGGGACCAACAGGCTGGTTATTATCGTCCAGCAGCTCTATGTACAACAGTTCAGGATGATGATGTCCTCCCTGGCCTGTCTTACACTCTGTAAATGCCGTCTGCATTTCTGTAGAGGCATAGGTGGAATACAGCTTGATATCCCACTGTTCAGTAATCTTCTTTCCCAGTACGTTCAGGGAGAAATCCACATTACGGATATTCTCTCCGATACATACCGCACTTTTCACGGAAGAAGCGTTGATATCGATATTATGCTCTTTGGCAAAAGCGATGAGTTTCACAATAAAGGATGGTACCGCAACTATAGTAGTCGGTTGTATACGACGAATGTTTTCCCATTGCAATGAAGGAACTCCCGGTCCTACGCGCAATACGCCGGCCCCCAGCTTGCGGATACCGTTATAATAGGCCATACCAGCCATAAACTGACGGTCCAGTGTCAGCATCAGCTGGTAAATATCGTTTTCTGTACCATCTGCACAACAAAATGAGATGTATTCATTGTAACTAAGGCGCTCCTGGTCTTTCTGCGTCAGCGCAATGATAACAGGATGTCCAAGTGTGCCGGAAGTGGTCGTATATTCTGCGATCTTGCTTTTATCCACACATAAAAAATCCCAGTTCTGCTCCTGCAGATGCTCTTTGGTAACAGGCGGGATCAGCCACAGATCATTCAATGATTTAACGGTAGAGGGCTGAATACCATGTTTCACAAACCATTCCCGGTAAAAGGGAGAAAACTCGCGCAGGTATCCCAACAGGTGAAGTACTTCTTTTTCCTGGAATTGCCTGATGGCCGTTTTTGACTGTAGTTCGATGTTGGGTATATACATGGGCTTCAGTTTTCAGATCTCTATTACCACCATGGCGACTGCCATTGTTTTTACATGGGATAAAGATACCAGTATCTGTTTAATCTGTAATTCATTATAGCAGGAAGCGGCATTGCCTATCAGCTGTAATAAGGGCTTTCCCGTTTCTTCATTGCGAACCTCAATCTCGTTGAAGTTGATCTTTCCATGCCCCCAGCCTGTGCCCATTGCCTTCAGAAAAGCCTCCTTGGCTGCAAAGCGGGCTGCATAACTCTCGAAAGGATTTACCTGTGCCTCACAGTAATTTTTCTCATGCGGAGTAAATACCAGGTCCCGAAAACCGGTTCCCTTTTCCATCTTAACCGCGATGCGGTCTACTTCCACGATGTCGGTACCTATCCCGTAGATCATGTTATTTACTTTTAGCGCACTTCTCCAATTGTTTGCGGATATGATCTTCCTCCCCTTTCGTTGCAATCACTTTGGTCAATGCTTTCTGATAATACCCTTCTGCTGCCTGATAACGTTTGTGTTTGAATTCATAGTCGCCCGCCAGCACATAAGCATGGTAGTACTCCGGATTAAGACGGATAAGTTGCTGTACATCTACCTCTTTCCCATCCATGATATCTGCCTTCATGGCTCTGAAGGCCACAAAAGAACGGTAGTCCTGCGTTTGCAGGAAAGGATCCGCAGCGATTGTCTTCGCACTGTCGTAGATCTCGTGGTCATATTGCAGTCCCTTCATATTGAACACAGAGTCCAGGTTATAAGCGACGAACTTGCCTAACTGCCAGGGAGCAGTCGATACCCACACCATCTTCTTCTTCGGTTCAAATACCACTGCATGGTGTGCAATTAGCTGGTTGATCGCACGCTCATTACCCATTCCGATATTCTCTCCATGCAGGCCGTAGCGGTCACGCAGGATGTCGACAGTTTTCTGTGGAGTATTCGGACCATGTTGCTGTAATAACTCAGACAAACGGTTAAAACGGTAACCGGAAGAAGTTTCGTCCCGTTGCTTAATATTCTTTTCTTCCTTTCCCAGTGTAGCTCCCTGAAAGTGGTTGGTACAGGTGATGAATTGATCCTTCGGATCGTACATGTCCATTTTTTCAGGCGTTTTCTCGATAATAGCTGCACGGTTATCTTCTGCGGAACCTACCAGGAAAGATTCTGATACGAACATCTTATGCTTCTGAGCAATAGCCCATGCTTCATTTATGTTCTTTGCATACTGCAGGACCTCTCTTGCTACCAGCGATACTGGTGTGGCAGAGCCTGTGGGGATATCACTTTTATCGGCATTAATGGTAACCGTCAGTCCTTTCTCATTCATGCCGGAAGCTACACCGGTGAAGCCGCCCCAGGTCACCATCATAAAACGGTAACCCTTTTCAGGTTTATAGAACGCTACTATCTTATCTTCAGCAAATTTATCTCCTACATAAAAGTCGAAGTTACGGCCGATGATCAGGTTACTATCGGCGGAGGCGCCGTTCCAGGTACCGAAAGAGGTACAAGCCACCAGCGCCATATTCTGCAAGGCATGGCCTATGTCGTGCGCTGCATGATAATTCAGAATACGCTCGTAATTGGTACCAATGAAGTCGTACCTGTCAGATGCGGAAAAAGAGATCCCATAGATCTCCTCTTTATTTTCTTCAGCAATATTATCTGCCAGATGCCTGTTAAAGAACCCTACAAAATAGCGGAGGAATTTCAGGTATGACTGGGAAGGGATCATCTTCTTGATCTGATCAGTGAAATGATCTTCCTGTCTCTGTATCAGCTCTGCTGACAGCTTACCTTCCACCACTCCCCTTTCAAAAGGTTTTCCTTCTACATACATTTCGTACAGGCCGCTCTCACTTTTGCGGAACCAGCTATTACCCAGAGTGTAGCTGGTACTGTCAAGCGGTTTACGCTGCCATTGAAGGGATTGTTTATCAGCTATCTCAGGCGGGGCTATATGCGATACACTGACTACATAAATAACCAATATGATCAGTAGTAATACAATAGTGCCCGTTATATACAACAGCGCCCTGCCCAGTCTACGCCATCCGCTCCGTTTTTTCCCCTTTTTCAATGACATCTCTCAATTTAGTTTATGCTGCGTTAATATCGTTTATAAGCTTTTCCATGCCCAGCAGTACCGAACTTGTGACCACTGCTGTCATTGTAACCCCTAAAATTCCATGCAAGTTCAGGTTTTGCCCGGTAAGATACAAATTGGGCAGCCGGGTAGCTGCCGAGATCATCGTTTTTAACGGATCTTTGGCATCTTTGGCGATGCCATACATACTTCCTTCCGGCATAGCCAGGTAATCCCTGTATGTCAATGGCGTAGATGAATAATACGCATGTATACAGTTGCGAAGTCCGGGATACTGTTTTTCCACTGCATCCAACAGCTTCTCGGACTTTTCCTTTTTGAACTCCTGATAATCCGCATTCCGCTCATCCGGCCGGGAATCAGTATTAAACGTGTCCTGCCAGCGCTCCACATCCGCGTAACGCATATAGGTCATGATGGAAATGTTGTCAGTGAACTGTTCTTCTTTTGCACCGGCAGCTACAAACATCGCATAGGTGCTCGGCCAGTTATCTGCCGTATAGTTAACGCCATCCCAGGCGTTATCCGAATCATGATGATAGTAGTTATAGTTCTGATAAGGAAAGGACCCTGGCTTCAGTACTACATTGAGCATAAACGTGCCTGGTGTATTCTGCAGAGCACATAACCTCGCTTTGTAGGCCTGCCGCAGACTGATGCTCTCTGTCATTTCCATGGTCTTAGCAGGATGCAGACCGGAGATAAAATGCCTTGCAGTGACCTGTTCTCCACCTGCCAGTACGATATGATCTACCTTACCGTCAAACTCGACGATACGCACAACTTCCGTGTTCCGGATGATGTCACCGCCATTTTCTTTAATCACTTTATTCAGGCCACGGGAGATCTGGGAACCACCATCTACACATTTCCAGGAGCTTTCTATGTAACTATGCTGGATAAGGGCATGCACATAAAAAGGCGTCTTGCACTGTTCACCCGCATACAGCATATTATTGCCAGCCAATACATGTTGCAGCCGTTCGTTTTTCGTTATACTGCACAGGAATTCGTGAGTATCCAGCCCCATGATACCTTCCTTCTCACGATAGTCGCCCATTCTCAGATTGAACAACGGGAACTTAGCACACACTTCCTGCATTTTATCCCAGTACGCATGCAGTGCGTCCTTCTCGCCCGGAAAATCCTTCAGCAATTGGGTTATGAAATTATCATAGCCCTGGGCTAATTTATAGACCTTCTGCTCATTGCCAAAATGGATATGATCAAATCCGTCGGTATCTAATTGGCGCAGTTTCATTTTATCCATAATACCCAGGTAGCGGAATACCTGATTCAATGTTTCTCCTTCTCCCAGTCCGCCGATATAGTGCACACCTGAGTCAATAATTGCTTTATCACGCGAAAAAGTTTGCAGGCAACCACCTATCTGGCGGTTCTTTTCATAGATACATACTTTGTAACCATTCTTGCTGAGAATGGCGCCACATACAAGGCTTCCGAGGCCACTGCCTATTATGATTACATCATACTGCATGTACAGGGGATAACTTTTTGATAATGAAAATTACGTTGGAGGTATATTTTGTATTGTCGATCTGCTCCATTACCGCGCCATTTGCTGAAACAATTTCCCGTATGCGGGAAGAAGAAAAGAATGACAACGGTTTATCCTTGGTCTTGTTAAATCCGATCAGTTTAGTGGAAAAGAACTCTGTCAGCTTAGTGCCTTCATGTCTTTCTTTCAAATCGCTATCTCCATCACGTACAATGATCACACCATCGGGTCCCAGTTGGCTGATACAGGCAGAGAGTACCTTCTCCTGTTCTTCAGGTTGCAGGTAGTGCAGCACATCACTTATCACGTAAGCATCATACTGTTCAAATGCATAATTGGTCACATCTGCATGCGCAAAGTTGACATGTTCATTTCGCATGTAACAATGCTGTGCGGTGATGATCTTTTCTTCGTCATAATCGATCCCTTTCATTTCACGCTCTTCTGACAGCCAGTGCAGCATGTAACTCATGAAGCCGTATCCGCAGCCAACGTCCAGGATACGTCCTTTTTTGGGCAACAGCTGATCAAACAACGCATAGTTACCTTCCAGCTTCGTTTTAATACGCATGTACCATTCCAGTACAGGCCCTTTATAAATATAGTTATAGATCAGCTGTTCCCTGAAATAAACGGGCACTTCTATTTCCTGGCGCAGTTTTTCATACTCAGCTTTAAAGTAGCGGCTGATCTGTTTAGTACGTGCGGTATAATTATCTCCCCAGGCGTCGGCACCGGCCTTGATCCTTGGAAGATACTTCACCGTAATGGAGCCGTCTTTCAGCAGGAAATCATTCTTGCTCATGGTGTATGCCGTACCATGTAAGACAATAGGCAGAATGTCCAGGCCCATTTGTTCTGCAATATAAAAAGCACCCTTATGGAAGCGTTTGATCGAAGCATCAGAGGAACGGGTACCTTCCGGATAAACTACAATGGAATATCCCTCCTCCACTTTCTTTCTCAGCTTCTCAATGCTACCTTCCGCTCCTTCTGCTACCGGATAATAATCTCCCATCCTTACCACGGCGCCGAACACCGGAGAGTTCCATACCCACTCACTTGTGAGCAGGATCACTTTTGGGTGTAACATTGTTGACACCAGGATGTCCAGGAAAGACTGGTGATTACTGATAATCACAGCAGGAGTTTCCAATTTCTCTCCCAATGGATTAATGATCTTCTTTTTCACGTTTCCCATAATGAAGATCACTGACCGTGTATAAGCTGATAAAATGCGATGATATATGTATTTTGCCTTTTCCTTTTTCTTAAACGGATTGAATTTCACCAGCACCCATCCTATTACTGTCAGCACCAGGCAACCTGAAGTAAAGTAAGCGAATGCGAACACTGATTTCAGCCATCCGTTCAAGGTCCATGGCGCTTTTCCTTTACGTGTACGGTTGGTGATAAGCCAGTTGAAGAGGAAAGGGATCATTACCTGCGAGATCAGCACCACACATCCGATACCGATGATAGAGATCAATGCGATTGAACGCAATGAAGGATGTTGTGCGAAGATCATTACCCCCAGTCCCAATATTGTGGTAATAGCGGAAAGGAAGATGGAGGTACGGAATGAGGAAAGATTATCTTCTCTTCCGGACTTATATTGCTGTAGCAAACCGTCCATGGTGAAGATGCTGTAATCATCTCCGAGGCCAAAAATGAATGTACTCAGAATGATGTTAACGATATTGAACTTAATGCCGAACAGTCCCATAATACCTAATATCCACACCCAGCTGATAAGCATGGGAATAAAGGTGATCAGCGCCAGCTCTATCCGGCCGTAAGATATCAACAGGGCAAAAAACACCAGTAAAGAAGTCATCCATGCGATGCTGTTAAACTCATTACGGATCACTTCTGCAAGGCGATTAGCCACGTATTGTTTATCGAGTACCGTTGTATGTTCCTGTTCTCCGAGTGCTTTATATACTGCTGCTTTCTGTGCAGGGTCTACCTTCAGCAAGGTGACCAACGATACACGGTCTTTCTTCTCGGTGATAAAGTCGCCCAGATTGCCGGAACGCAAAGCCTGTAGGTCACTATCCGGAATTGGCGTAAAATCCTGTTGCAGCCATTGCGCGAACGGATCAAATGCAGCGGCCCTAAAACCAACTACAGGCCCGTGCTGCTGCAGGTAATTGACCAGTTGTTGTTTCTTTTCAGTTGTCCAGTATTTATTCCACCGTTGTATCCTTTGCTGCTGTTCATGCTGGGACATCAGTAAAGTATTCACACCTGCATATTTCTTTATAACACCTTGTTCCTGTAACCGGTGCACCATTGGTAGCAAACGTTCACTATTCTGCAATGCAGCTTCCATGTTTGCACCATCGGTAACCAGGTAGATGGATTGTGCAGTGTATGCATTGACCTGGTTGAACTTCGCTTCTGCTGCTTTTAGTTCAGGACGCATGAAGTTCATACGCATCATGTCGCTTTCAAAGCCAACCTTACCTGCTGTAAAGAAGAAAACAACTGTTAGTAATATAATGGCGCCTACCAGGTATTTATTCTTTTCCGGTTTATATGCAGAAAGTTTGTCCAGCCAGTTATGGTGTTGTACTTGCGGATGTTCCGATTGTTTTCCCAGCACGATCCAATGAGGTAAAAAGATCAGTGAGAACAAGGCGGCCCCTATCAGGCTGAAGGCAGCGAACAGGCCAACATCCTGTAAAATAGGCGACTCCACAAATTGCAGGCAAAGGAACCCTCCTACAGTCGTAAAGCTACCAATGGTCATAGGTGTAGCCAGGTCACGTATCACTTCACGAATATCAGGCAGGTGACGATAGTGGTTAAATACATGCAATGAATAATTCACCGCAATGCCTAATACCACTGCTCCCGCTCCTAAAGCGATCACCGAAATACTTTGCTGTACAACAGCAACTATCGCCAGTGAAAATAAAGCGCCAAATACTACAGGTAGCATTACCAGCAATGGCGCGCGTTTTTTCCTGAAGAACAAAGCGATCAATATTATCAGCAATACCACAGTAATGCCCTGCGTCAGCAAAGTGTCCTGCCGGAGCTGTGTTGCATTGCCTGCAGATACAGCAGCTGCGCCGAAAAAAGATGCTTCAGTAAAAGCGGAACTTCCCTGTAGCGAGTCTATTTCTGTCTGTAGCCCTTTCAGTAGTACCACATTCTTTGCCGTAGCGCTGGCGGGATTAACAGGAGTAATGAAAAGTAATAAATGCCGCTGGTCTTTGCTCATCACAAAACCATCATATAACTCAAACTGCTCATCATACTGCAGGTGTTGCAGCTTTTTAATACCCACCCAGGACATGCCGGTAGGGTCTGAAGCAATTACTTTCTTTACGACCAGTCCGGCGGGTGAGATCAGTGTGTTATAATTATTTTCCAGGGTCTGCTGCAGCCTGTCAGGCATGATCAGCGAGTCGATCTTCTGATAGTCTTTTTCTTCCAGGAATACCGGCAGGTGTTGCTGTATTACCTGCATCAGGTCGAGCACTGCAGCATCCTCTATCTGGGCCTGAAATTGTTTGATATAGGGTGCATATCGTTCGTTTACACGGGCTGTCAGTGTCTGTGCAAAAGCGGTCAGGCTATCCGGTTGAGCTGCCTGTGTGGTATCTTTTTGTGAAATGGTGATCACCAGCTTGTCGGCAAACCGGGAATCGTTGAACACCTGTTGTAGTTTATCGAGCTTTTTATCCTGCGGCAGGATACGGGTAATATCTTCTTCCAGTTCAATACGGGACGCGAAGTAACCGGCCAAAACAAAACAGGCGATGGTACAGATCCATAGCCAGGCCTTGCGCTGTTGAAAGAAATTATATATGCTTACAAATAACTTACCCATATCAAATTCATACTGAAGACTTGCTGACCTGTTTCACAGGATCTTTACGGAAGATGGACAGCATTACATAAACAATCAATGAAGCCAGTAACCCTGCAACTATTGCCAGTGTAACGGCCCCTGTAAGGTATTGAAACAAATTCTGCGTGATCATGTCCAGAGAAAGATTGCTGGTAAGTGGTGGCAGGATACTGCCATCCCGTATCCATATCTTTCCTGTAGCAAAACTGGCGAAGATCACAAAAGGGATCATCGGCGGCAGACTGATATGGCAGAACATAAATACCAATGCCTTGTTCAACCTGAATAATACAGCCAATGCCATAGCCGTTACCATCTGGAAGCCCCAGATAGGTACGATGCCCATAAATATGCCGAAGCCTACGGAGAGCGCTTTCCGTGCATTCGTTTCCTCCTTGTTCAGTACATGTTCGTACCACATCATCCGCCAGCTTTCTGCTTTGAACAGAAAGCGGATAAAATCACGCGGTTTGATATAAAGGAACGTAATAAATACCAACACCGTATTCAGTACGCTGATACGGGAGAAATCCCTGAAAGGACGAAAATGAGACACTCTTTCCCCGGCAGGTGGATAATATACTTTAATAGGCGCCCAATCAATTTTAACACCTTTCCAGGCGCTGCGTACCAACACTTCTATTTCGAACTCATACTTGGTACACCAGAAACACATCTTTCTCATGGCATGAACAGGATACAGGCGATAACCGGACTGTGTATCCGGCGCTTTCAGTCCTGTTTCCACATAGAACCAGAAGTTAGAGAACTTATTAGCGAAGGTGTTCTTACCCGGCATATTCTCCTGTTGCAGGTTACGTGCGCCGATTACAATAGCTTTACGCTCTGTGTTCAGCTTTTCAAGCAATACAGGCAGGTCAGAAGCAAAATGCTGACCATCCGCATCCATGGTGATGACATATTCATATCCCTGGTCAACAGCAAAGCGGAAACCCCGACGCAAGGCAATACCCTTACCCCGGTTGGCAATATATTCTACTCTTTGTATCTGCGGAAAAATATCGAGTATAGCAGCGGTGTTATCCGTGCTGCCATCGTTTACGACAATGACATGCGTGGTATAAGAGAGTACATCTCTTAATACCGCCTCCAGCGTTTTGGCGTTGTTGTAGGTTGGCACCAGTACAGCTGCCTTATGCGCGGTGAACTGGTCATGATATGTTGTTGTTTCGATCATTATGCATCAACAAATGTTCCCTGGAATTTCATAAAGGTGAGCGCCTCATATTTCAATGACGCAGTCACTTTTATTTCTCCGTCCTGCAATTTGTACTGAACACTGACTTCTACCTGCGGATTTGCGGTAGGATCGATCATGTTCAGAAACTTCATATTGGACGCTTTTTTTAATATCACTTTCTTTTGCACCAGTCTCTCCAGCAGCTCCTGAACGGTCTGCATCATGCAAACTCCAGGCACGACAGGACGACCAGGAAAATGTCCTTCGAATACAGGATGTGCTGCATTCCATAAAACCCGGTAAGTACCGGTTTCACCAGCAGTCTGCTCCTGCTCAAGTGTATATAGTTTTCCTGCTAACATTATTTCTGTACGCGTTGTAATGATATATTAAAAGTGAAGCCCTGATGACGGATAGCTATTGTATCCGGCACACCTGCCTCATAATGTCCCAGCCATACTTTTACCACCGGTTTGCGTTTGGATGACTTCTCAATTCGTTCCAACCGTTCACAGGCAGCATCAGTTATATAATAATTATTGCCCTTTTCCGTAGGCACTACGGTATAGCGATAAGTACTGTCTTGCTTCACCTTTGCCTTACTAAGATCCGGGCGTAGCAATACCAGTTCAAAATCACCACGCAGTGTTTTCACTACTGCTTTTTTATCCATCTTTGGCAGCATATAATGTTTTACAAAACCGCCATCCTTTGTGAATTCAAAATCAAAGAACTTAAAGCCCATCTCATTGGCAAACACTACACGCAAACTGCTGTCTGGCATTTGCTTAAAGAAAAGTAGGCCGCTAAGATGATGCTTCAGTATATCCACCTGTGTACTATACAATGTGTTGGCAAACTGCGGACGGAATTTCGTAATACAGTTCACATCACCACTGGTTTCCTGCAGGTTTTTATATGCAGAGCTACAACCGGACAATAGCCCCATCAGCAGTATACTATTTAACAGCAAAGACCGCATCTGGAATATTTACGTTCAGTTGTTTATGTAAAAAGCTGATGCTGGTATCATCGCCACCTGCTTCATACATCTGTATCTTCGATACGGAATAATCCTTCTTGTCTACCAGCAGATGAATGGATTTGAAATACTGCGCCAGAGATTTGTTCACCGGCGTCATTTCCAGCAGGTAAGCCTGCCCATTCTCCAGGATGCGGGTATTGAAATCAGTATTATTCACCACGTTTCCCTGCACACAATCTACTGTGATCTTATTGATCTGTTCAAACAGTTTATTCCCTTTGGTGGATACACGGTTCTCTTTCTGTCCGTCTTTTGTTTTGATATCCTTTCCATTCATCACCAGCAAGTAATAAGAAGGTTGCATGTATTCCATACGTACCTTGTTTTCTTTCCTGAACCAGAACTTACCTTTGGATACGATCTTATCAGATAACATGCTCAGGTTCTTCTCCTGCACAAAATCGCACTGAATGGATTGTGTAGCCTGGGAAGCTTTTGCAAACTGCTGTTTGAAAGCCGCTGCATCTGCTACCGGCTTAAAGCCCGGCTGTTGTGCCATTGTCGTTATGCCACATACTATACTACCCAATATCAAAAGCCATCTACGCATAAGCGGGTATGTTTAATAATTTGTCAATTCTTTCAATGCGGTATCCTTCCTTTTTCAGATGTTGCAGCAATAATGGCAATGCCTGTACTGTTACTTCCATCGAGTCGTGCAGTAGTAATACTGCTCCCGGTTTGATACCCTTTTTGATCCTTTCCAGCAGCTGATCCTTGTCTTTCGCTACCGTATCCAGTGAACGGATGTTCCAGCCAATAGGCAAATAACCACCTTTTATGATCGCTTTGGCCAGGTTCGGGTTCGTCACTCCGTATGGCGGACGGAAAAGCCTGGGCCTTCTCGTGGTTACACTTTCCACGACATCGTCCATCTGTTTTAGTTCAGCCAGCATTTTACCGGAACCGAACATATCAAACCAGAAGTGATGGGAGAAACTATGGTTTCCTATTACATGTCCTTCTGTATCTATACGACGCAAAAGTGTTTCATTCCCCTCTATCCGGTTGCCGATGCAAAAGAATGCCGCGGGCACCCGTTCCTGTTGCAGTATGTCCAGGATCTCCGGCGTGTGCTTTAGCAAAGGACCATCATCAAATGTAATAGCAATGACCTTTTCATTTGTTCTGGCAGCACATAATGCTGGTATATAAAAATTTGACCGGATATTAATGGCTCCCCATACCAGCGCCGCCACATAAAGTATTGGCGGGAACAGCATGATCCACCAGGGCAATACTGGCCATAAGTTATGTCCCAGCCATACGGCTGCAAGCATCACTAACAGGCTGATATTTGCAGTACGGAGCGTTAGCATACCGACAGCAGGATCAATGAGTGATGCGTTTGTTTATACTGATTGTAGATCAGGATCTTCTCAAACTTTTCCGGTACTTCCCCCTTGAACATAGCAGCAGCGGCTACCTGTTGTTCTGCCAGTATCCGGCATCCCATCCACATGCCAAAAGAAGCGGCGGTAGGATATTCTCCGCAGAGGTGTTTAAAGGTAGCTACCGGTTTACCTGCCATAATGGTATTTTCCACATGCTCATACCACTCATCTCCACTGGCATCACCATTACGGCCGTTAATGAACAGACTGACTTCCGACTGACTGCAATTATGCGCTGCCATGAAAGCGTCAATATCAGCCGAAATTTCGGCTTTCCCTGCCGGTTTGTACAAAGTGGTCAGTCCGCTCAATCTGGCCTTTGTATTAGGCCCTCTTTCCGTTCCCAGCACAAAACAGGCGGCGCCCTCTCCTGCCACGGTACCATGCGTATCGCTTTTCAGCAATTGTTCATGCGTAACAGGGACTTTCTTATAAATGTCAAAACGGGAAAGGATATTAAAACTGTGATTGGTCAGCTCGTCCATCGCACCGGTCAGAATGCTGCGTAAACGGCCTTCTCTCAGTATCATCATGCTGTCAAGCAAAGCGCTTTCGAATGAGAAGGCTTTGTGGACAAACGTATTATTGTAACCGTGACAACCCAGCATCAGTGCGATCTGTCCGGCTACGGTATTGTGAGTGGACTGGATGAACGCTGTAGGCGTTAACATCTCTTCCTGCTGATTGATCATTTTTGAAAGGAACACGCCGGTATCGTCAAGGCAGCCATAGGCTGTACCCGTAATGATCGCGTCGGGTTTTTCCACTCCTGCTTCCTGCAGGCTGAGTTTCGCCGCAGCTACGCCCATTTTGATAACGCGGCTCATGCGACGGATCAGCTTCACATCTATCCATTGCTTGTAATCAGGTTCCCAGGCTTTCAGGCGTGCCCCTTCCCAGGGCGACACCGTTGCCGGTAATGCATTGCCAGCCGCAGTTTCCTGTGGTGACACACAACCTGTTCCTTGTATATAGATGTACATATGTTATGATTGCGCATTTTTTGAAAACACCAGGCTGGAGCAGTTACCACCAAAACCAAAGGAGTTGGACATTACATGCTTCAGTTCCTGCCCGGCAGTGAATTTCGTAACAGGTGCAAAAGGCAGTTCCTTCATCTGTTTATGGAAATTCGCATTGGGATAAATAATACCTTCCTTTACCGACCAGGCGGAAAAAACCGCTTCTATTCCTCCACTGGCGCCCAATGTATGCCCTGTGAAGGATTTAGTACTGCTTACCGGCGGATATTCCGGTGCAAAAAGGCGGGCAATAGCCGCTCCTTCTGCCGCATCATTATTCTGGGTGCCGGTACCATGCAGGTTGATATAATCGATATCCTCAGGCTTAATACCACTCATTTCTAATGCGCCCTGCATAGCCAGGAAATTGCCTGTTCCATCCGGTGAAGAAGCAGTTTGATGATATGCGTCATTTGCATTAGCATAACCACTTAGTCTGCACCAGGGTTGCCGGGTAGCCGGCAGTTCGGCCGCCAGCGCGTCACTCACCAGTACCACATATCCTGCACCTTCTCCCAGGTTCAACCCTGTACGGGTATCGTCAAAGGGACGGCTGGCAGCAGGGTCCAATATCATCAGCGTATTAAAACCATTCAGGGTAAAGCGGGTCAGTGCATCTGTACCACCAGCTATTACCACATCTACCATATTATTTTTGAGCAGCCTGGCTCCATACATCAGTGCGTTGGCACTGGAGGAGCAGGCGGTACTGATCGTTGAGATATGATGACGGATGCCCATGGCATCGGCCACCAGCTCTGTAATAGCACCACATTCATGATGCACTACCTGGTTAAGATGACCTTTGGAAGTATCCTGCAGATAATCTGCAAAAAAATCTTCTGTTTTGTCCATACCGCCAACAGTATTGGCGGAAATAAATCCTACACGGTATTGACTGATATCGCCAAGACCGGTGCTATTCCAGGCTTCCTGCGCTGCCACGCAGCTTAACAGGGCTGTACGGCTGATGTGTTCAGGCATGCCTGTCCACTCAGCCAGGGTAGCATTAGACGCTTTTACTTCCACCACAGGAAATGTATGGCGGTGCACAGAGTGCAGATACTCCATATGGGCCATACCGGGCTCCATACGTTTGAATGCTTCCAGGCATTCAGGCAGGTTGTTCCCTATGCCGCAAATGACGCCACCTCCGGCAATCCATACATTACTATTCATTATTTGGCGGTTTGATGCGCGGTAATGAATTCAGCGATCGTACGCACGGAATGGAATATTTCCGGTCCCTGTTCAGGATTTGCAATACGGATACCATAATGCTGCTGTAGCAGTACTATAATCTCCAGCGCATCTATAGAATCCAGACCCAGACCATCTTTGAATAATGGTTGATCATCTCCGATATCTTCAGGTTTTACTTCCTGCAGGTTCAACTGCTCTACGATCTGGGCTTTCAACGCCGCCATCAATTTTTCCATGATAATTATTACTGTATATTAATTTAAATACTTGCTGCTTTCTGCAGATTATCTGCATTGAATACTAATCCTCCATCACCGGTACGCTCCACTTTATACAACATAACTTCGTACGCCGGCCCCATTACTTCCACCCATCCACAAAGACAGGCCGAAACAGCATTTTCCAGGAACAGCTGGCTGATATAACCAACCATGAATTCCCTGTCAAATACATCTGTGGTAAAAAAGGCATTCTCTCCTTTAAAACCATGACGAATACTAATCTCTCCCATTACGATATTGGGCAGTGTATATACGAATAACGCCGGACTGGCGATATCTTTCACCGAGTCAAAATAGCGAAGGTCAGTATCGAGACTGGCGCTTTTATTGGCCAGTATCAGACCTACACTTTCCCGCGGATAACTACTCAGCGGAACTTCCTTTAACAGTACTTCTGCTGCCAGCCATCCGAGCTTACTCAGCGGATCCATTTTATGGAACTTCGGGTACTGACCAGAAAAATGATCATATCCCGCTCGCAGGAATTCCGGCAACTCCAGTTCCCGTGGCGTTTCCAATAATTGCACTCCATCCCGATACACCCGGTTATCCCGGATCACGCAGCTTCCTGTTATATATACATCGCCGTTATACAAGCTATTGGTCCTGTTTTATTATTTCTGTTAATTCAATGGTACGCGCCAACCGCTTCAGTGCTGTATCATGATTTTGCACAAAAGGATTGCTCATGTCCCAAACGTATCCTGCCAATACCGAACAGATCTGGTTCTTTACATCCGGGCGCGGATTTTCTGAGAAGAAAATCTTGTCCAGTGTACCCTCATACCAGGCCATCACATAAGAGCGGAAAGTATTCACGCCTTGCATGGTAGGCGCCATGTATTCCTTTTCCCAGTCAACCTCACCGCCTTTCAGCTTACGGATCACCAGTTTAGCCGCAGTTTGCGCAGAAACGCAGGCTAAAGTTACGCCAGATGAGAAAATAGGGTCCAGAAATTCTGTTACATTACCTGTCAACACAAAGCCATCCCCATAAAACTTATCGGTGGTGGCTGACCATGATTCCAGGATACGTGGCTCAAAGACCAATTCTACGTCTTTAAAACGTTCTCTTGTATAAGGTTCAGCGTCCAGCAAAGCGCGATATTGCTCTTCAGGTGTACCCGGATAACTGTTGAAGAAAGCCGGATCACTTACAAATCCTAAAGAAGTTACTCCTGTTGAGAACGGAATGATCCAGATCCAGGTGCCTGGTTTATGTACTACTGCTGTAATACGGTTAGGCTCTTTTTCCATGGAACGATTTACGTCCACCGTATGTGCAAATAAGGCTTTACGTGGCTGCAGGTTTGAATTCTTTTCCAGGTTGAACAAGCGGGGGATTACCCTGCCATATCCGCTGCCATCCACAATAAAACGGGCGGCTATTTCACTTTTATTGCCATGTACGTCTTCGATAGTAGTAATAGAATCTGATCCATTGAATTGAATTCCTGTTACTGTTGTTTCGTATGCTACAGGCACCCCCATCGACTCCACGGTATCAGCAAGTGTCTTGTCGAAATCCGCTCTTGTTACCTGCCAGGTCCAGTTCCAGCCTGGTGTATGTTGTTCCTTAAAGGTAAAGTCGCATATCCTGTCTCCCTTTACGAATTTAGCCCCAAACTTCTCCTGGAACCCTTTTGCTTTAATAGCATCAATAAAACCAGCTTCCTCAAGGGCTTCCATACTACGTGGTAACAGGCTTTCGCCAATCACAAAACGGGGAAATTTCTGCTTCTCTACTATTTTAACAGAATAACCTGCCTGGTGAATGATAGAGGCCGCTACCGTTCCCGCAGGGCCTGCACCGATCACTAATACATCTACCTTTTCTGTGGTCATGGATATGTTTTATGGAGGTTTGTGAAGATTATTTTCTCTTACATTTTAACAGTGTATAGCTGAGTCCCATCTGGTTATTCTCCTCAACTATCTGCAATCCTGCGTCTTCAATACATTTGAAGAAGTCGTCAGTATGGTACATCTGGCTATTGCCGTTCGCCATGGCTGTGAAATACAGGGACGTCTGCTGGAGGCAGAAAGCGGCCGATTTAAACGGCTGCCTGTTCCAGAAAGGTTCGAGGATATAAATGGTCCCCTGTTCTGTTAGCGCCTCACGGCAACGTTTCAGGATAGACACGATCTGCTCTTCAGAAAAACAATCCAGGAACTGGCTCATCCAGATAGCATCAAAACCAGAAGGGAAAGGCAGGCTTTCATCCAGGATGTTGGCTTCATGGAATGACACGCGGTCTGCCACACCAGCTTCTTTTGTTCTCTGTTGGGCGATAGCGATCTCTCCCGGCAGGTCGAACATGGTCACTTTTACATCTGCATCATAGGCAGTAACAGCAAGTGTCCACTTACCTGTATTACCACCAATGTCCAGTAGTGTACGTGGTTTATTTTCAAATACGATCGGCAAAGCTTGTGGAAATGCCAGATCGGAATAGTAGTGATCAAAATCGAACCAGCTCTTGCCTATTTCCGGCGGCAGCAGTGGTAATCCCGGATAAATCGTCTCCCAGGGCCCAAGCTCCTTCAATCCGGCAGGTCGTCCTTCCAGTAAACTTTCCTGCAGGTGGTCCATACCGCGATAACAGATGTCCTGGGAAAAGTCCATATTAATACGGGTCAGTTTATCGTGCAGGATAAAATAACCGGTCTTTGTCAGAATATATCTTTTATCATTGATGATAAGCAGTTCAATACCGAGGCCCGCTTCCAGCAATACGCGCGCAGCATAACGGGACAACGATACTTTTTCCAGTACTTCTTCTATGGTCAGTCCCTTTTGTCCGGCGTCACTGATAACCTGCAGGATGCCCATATCACGCAGGGCACGGGTGGCCTGAAATGCTATCGGCGCAAAAGCCAGTCTTAATGCCGCTTCCTGCGCCTGTAATGCTGTTTTCGTTTCTTTAGTAAAAAACTCCATTCTGATTAAGATTAAATTATTTTCGAAAATATCATTGCTGCGTTACAACCGCCGAAACCGG
Source organism: Chitinophaga sp. S165 (assembly GCF_003182155.1). Taxonomy (GTDB): domain Bacteria; phylum Bacteroidota; class Bacteroidia; order Chitinophagales; family Chitinophagaceae; genus Chitinophaga. Next base: position 377,568 of record NZ_QGTG01000004.1, on the reverse strand, counting down.
ACCCTGTTTTTAGGAAATGCTGCATAGGCCTGCTGGTCAGTTGATTACTCACCATTACCGGGTGAGGTACGCCCAGGGACTGGAAACCAAGTGTAGGGATCACCAGTTGCTGCTGCAACGCGTGCATGCCTATCACTGCTTCTATCAGCCCGGCAGCGCCCAGGGTATGCCCGTAATATCCTTTCAGACTGTTCACTGGCACTTCCAGCAGCCCTGCCAGGTGCAGCGCTTTGGATTCCATCTCGTCATTGTACGAGGTGGCTGTACCATGAGCGGAAACAAAACCGATATCAGCAGGTGTCAGCCCTGCGCCTTTCATAGCATTTTGCATCGCAGTACTGAGCTCTGCTCCTGTACGGGATGGCCCGGAAATATGATTGGCGTCATTACTTACCGCTCCGGCTCCTGCAAGGATGGAAGACGGTGTAACATATGCTTCGTTATTTGTCAGTACCACAGTGGCAGCGCCCTCTCCTAATGTCACCCCTTTACGGTCAGCGTCAAAAGGCCGGCACGGTTCACTGCTGACAGCCTGGAATGACTGGAAACCAGATAATACGAACCTGGTCACCACGTCAGCTCCGGTTACAACAGCATTGTCGTAACGGCCGGAAAGGATCAGCCTTCTGGCCGTTAAAATAGCCAGCAATCCGGAGATACACGCGTTACTGACAACTATAGGATCTTCTGTATAATTAAAGTATTGTGCTATCTTCTTTGCAGTATGGAACAGTTCCATTTCCTGTAACGGAGCATTGGCAGGATCTTCCTGTTTCTCCAGTAGCTCTATATTCCCCTTTGTAGTGGATACGATGAAAGCAGTACGGCCATTGGTGATGTCAATAGACGTTCTGTCCAGTGCATTCTGCACGGATAGTATCAACAGCTGTTCAAACTTTGTATACTGTTCCAAGCTTTCGTCATTCCAGCTGTTTTCCAGCTGGTCAGACGCCATCATCGCAGCATAAAACGGTCCTGCAGCCATTGCAGGATCATCATGCAAGCTGATACCGCTCAGTCCACTCCTCACATTCGCAAAGTTTTCTTCCGTTGTTCTGCCCAGCGGCGATAAAATATTATCTGCCACTACATACACACTTTTCATTTTTTCACATTATTAGGAGGAAGGATCTGTCCATATTGCGCTTTCCATTTTTCAAAAAACGGAGGGATGGTCAGCTGCAGCGTTGACGTGGGTACATCCAGGAATACCTGCAGGGAACTTCCGTCAGCAACCAGCTCACCCGTCGCAAAATTGTACAGCTTGTACTCGAACTTAATTTTCGCAGCCGCGGTATTTACATAGGTAGTTTCTACCACTACACGGTCTCCGTATCTCAGCGAGCGTTTGTAATTACATTGTACATTCACCACAGGTACGGTATATCCTTCTTTATAAATGTCGAGGTAACGTAACCCGTATTTTTCACCGAAAGCTTCCCTCCCGTCTTCGAAATAGCGGATATAATGTCCATGCCATACTATACCCAGCGGATCTGCTTCATTGAACTTCACAAGTATATTCGCACTCTCGGTCAATACAGGGCTCATCTTATTATTTTTCCGGATTAATTTGCCATCAGACTGGCCTCACTTTTTACAGCAGCTACTTTTGTTTCTGCAGTAGCTGTGGATTTATTTTTCCACTCTTTATATTTTCCGTGATCGATGGAGTTCAGCACTTTGTAGATCGTATAAGCCCAGTAGTTACGGAAGCCAAAGCCCTGCGCCTTACCGGTGAAACGTTCGGTCAGCAGTACTTTTTTTGAGGACAGGTCTATCAGTGTAGCGTATACGTAAGCTTCCTTATTCGTCTTACTCATACCATCCATGATAAATACCAGTCCGATACCTTTCTGACCTTTGAGATCATACTTCTTGACATGCTTGTCGATATCGGCAGGTGTCAGACCTTTTTCGAGGTCAGCAACGTTATTGGTTTTGAGGGTAGTAGGATTAACACCCGCATTGATCGTTTGCACGGCATCCAGGAAAGTGCTTATACTGCTCCTTTTAAAGGCGCCTGCAACATCATACTTCTTGGACTCTGTAGTGATCACCGTGTTAATCGGTTCGAACTTGTTGATGATCTCTGCGGCGGTTGCAGTTTCTCCTTCTATTTTGGCTGCAGAGAAGTCAACGCCCAGATATGTCAGCGGAGTCGATTCATTACTGAAAAACTCTTTCAGGGTCTGTGCCTGGCTATGTCCGGCAGACAGACAAACAAATACTAAAACAAAGCTTGCCAGCAGGCATTTCTTTAAGGTGGTCATTACAAATGGATTTTTATGGGTTTATGAAAATTTTCAATTCACATTGAGCCATCACCTTTCCATCCAGGGTCACTTTGGCCGCTACCATAGTAGCGTTGAAGACCTGACTCTGTATTTCTGTGGTTGTTTCGATAAAGGAGCCGGCAGAAGGAAATTCAAAGACTTCAAAGTCTTTCACAGCACCGATGAAGCCAATAGGAACAGGCGTATTTTCCTGGAGCGCGATATATCCTACACGGGCAGCAGCTGTTTGAGCCATGTTCTCCAACAATCCGGGCGACTTCAGCACGCCATCTTCCACAAAAAGATTATCAGCTGCGATCTGCAAACCGGTACGGGTGATATTGTCTCTCACTTCCAATATGCCGCTGATCATTACTATCGGCGTACGTTGCGGTATATATGCTGTAATGTTGTCGGTGTGGATGAACATAAAATCTCTTATTTATCTTCCGGTAATTCCCAAAAATCGTAATAGTTAAACCATTGCTCAGGATATTTCTTCACCATGACTTCCAGCTCCTGTACAAAGTCCTGAACTGCAATTTCTACGCCCTGCCTGCGGCGGCCATGATATTCTCTTGGCTGCGTAGCATATAAATGATAATGCCTGTTGGTTTCCTTAAAAGCAAACACAAGCGATACTGGCACCCTAAATGTAGCTGCCAGCAGGAAAGGTCCTGCCGGGAAGCGGGCATCAGCACCCAGAAAGGGAACAGTTACCGTTTTATTGCCTTTCAGAAATCTGTCTGCGTGCATGCACACAAGTTCCTGGTTACTTAATGCGTCATTAATAGCGTAAATGTGCGATAAATCATCCTTAATAACAATAATATTCACATTACGTTCGCCAGTCACAGATGACAAATACTTTTTTATACGCTCATGCTCACCATCAAACATGACAATATTAATACGTGTTTCCAACCGGCGGAACAGATGTCCTGCCACTTCCCAGTTCCCCAGGTGAGCACTGAGCATAATACCACCCTTACCGGCAGCAGTAATTTCCCGCAGGTACCGCTCGCCTTCAAATTCAAAGGTGAACTTGTCCCTGACGCCGGACATTACAATGACCTTATCGATCAGCACCTGGCCGAAAACATAATAGTTACGGTAAACACTAATCAATGACCGCCACCAGCCATATCCGACCCGGGTATGAAAATATTGAAAAATGGGGCGTGAAGAGCTGTAGGAGAACAGAAAATAATATGCGGCAACAAACCTTAGTAATACATAAGCAGGCAGTACGCCCCCATAACGCAATGTTCCGATAAAAATACTGTACCCCAGCTTATTTCCCTTGGATTTCCCCTCCCAGGAAGGCATTATACCAGTTCTTTTTGTTTGATACGATTAGCCACGTAGTCATAAAAGTCCTGGAATGTGGCTATCCCCTGGAAATCCTCAGGATTTACTTTAAATCCAAAGTTGTTTTCGATCACAACAACCAGGTCAATGTAGTCCAGGCTATCCAGATCGAGGGTAGCTTTCAGGTTGGCATCAGGCGTTATCTTGTTTCCGTCCGCTTCAAATTCCTCAACGAGGAATGCATTCGTGATTTGTATGATTTCTTGTTTGTCCATATCAGTGTAACTCTAGGATATAGGTTGAGCTATATACGTGATTATCAGAATTAAAATATTCGCTTAGATTGGCTGTTAGTCCGGGCCCTTGTATCTTAAAATTTTACTTCGATGATAGTTCACCTGATCAACCTTCCTTGCATCTGTAAATTAGTCCCTCAAAGGTATAAATATCCGGGCAGATATTAAATATTGCCTCAGTTGTGGTATTAAAGTGTTGACAGTTAACTATTTACTCAGTCCATTTCCTGACTATCAGAGATGAATTAGTACCTCCAAAGCCAAAAGAATTAGACAAAAATATATTAAAATCTTTATTAATGGTAGTATTGTTGATATTTAATCTGGCAGCTGCTCCATCCGGATTCTCCAGGTTAATATTTGGGGCAATAAAACCGTTCTGCATCATCAGCATGGAATAGACTATTTCACTGGCTCCAGCCATCCAGCACTCATGCCCGGTCATAGACTTTGTAGAGCTGACATGCGGCCTTGATCCGCCGAATACCTGATCAATTGCCGCTGCTTCGCTGGCGTCTCCTGCCGGCGTGCTGGTGGCGTGCGCATTGATATACTCGATGTCTTTAGCCTGTAGTCCTGCATCTTGTAATGCGATCTGCAGGGAACGTACCGGCCCGTCTATTGTTGGATTGGAAATGTGTGCACCATTGGAAGAGAATCCATAACCGATCACTTCCGCCAGGATATTTGCACCTCTACGCTTTGCCGATTCCAGACTTTCCAGGATCACAGTAGCACCTCCGCCACTTGGCACCAAACCATCACGGTCACAATCAAACGGGCGGCTTGCCTTTTCCGGCTCATTCTCTCTTACAGAAAATGCTGCTATTGCATCGAAGTTACCCATAGAATAAATGTTTATCTCCTGGGCGCCACCACATACAACACAATCCTGCATACCATTGCGGATAAACATATATCCCAGTCCGATAGCATGGGAACCGCTTGCGCAGGCCGCACTTACGCTGAAGTTAATACCTCTCAGCTTGAATATAGTAGCCAGATTCATGTTTACCGTCGAGTTCATGGTCTGGAATACCGATCCGGAACCTACCAGCATCGTATCCTTTTTCTCACGCATGATATCCGTTGCCTCTACGACCGGCTTGGAAGAGCTGTCATTACCGAACAGCAGTCCCACTTCTGTTTTTTCTATATAATCGGGATCTATCTTTGCCTGCTCCAGTGCCTCACGAGTGCTCATAAAAGCAAATTCCGCCTGCTCCGGCATCATCATGCGGGCACGGCGGTCAAGCACTCCTTTCAGGTCAGGACGGTCTACATACCCGGTCAAACCGGAACGGTAACCGAAAGCCTTCCTGGCCGGGTCCAGGATAATACCGGATTTTCCTTTATATAACGAATCACGTACCTCGTCCAGGTTCTTACCTATACAGGAATAAACTCCCAGCCCTGTGATCACCACTCTGTTCATATAAATCAATTTAAACCGGGAATGAAGAACCGGGACCTGCATTTAATGCCCGTTTCCTGATCCCTGATTGTAATCATGTATATAGTCCTCCGTTGATAGACAAAACCTCTCCTGTAATGTAAGAGGATGCTGAAGAGGCAAAAAACGCAACAGCTTCTGCAACTTCTTCCGGTGTACCAAAACGGTTCATGGGTACCTGTGCGGCCAGTTCCTTTTCATTCAGTTCAGCCGTCATATCCGTTTTGATAAACCCGGGGGCAACAGCATTAACAGTTACTCCGCGTTTGGCTACTTCCTGCGCCAGGGCTTTTGTAGCGCCAATTACGCCTGCTTTGGCAGCAGAGTAATTAGTCTGGCCCGGAAGCCCTTTGATACCTGACAGGGATACAATATTAATGATGCGTCCGTAACGTTTCATCAGCATATTGTTCAGCACCTGTTTAGTGACATTGAAAAAGCCATCCAGGCTGATGTTCAGCACATTCCTCCATTGGTCGCTATTCATCCAGAATAGCAGGTTATCTTCACGGATACCAGCGTTATTAACCAATACCTGGATCTGTTTCTCTTTATTATTCTCTACCCAACCGCCTAATACCGCCTGTACTTCTTCGTTGTTACCAACATTGAATTGCAGCAGTTCACCATCACTTCCTTTCGCCCTTACGGCTTCCAGTGTTTCCTGAGCAGCAGCTTCATTGCCTTTATAATTGACAATTACATAGTATCCCAACTCCGCCATCTTAACACATATCGCCCTTCCTATACCCCTGGAGCCTCCTGTTATTAAAGCACATTTCATCCGATAATTATTTTAGTAGGTTACCATGCTATTTCAGGATCATGCTGTACCAGGTATTCCTTGATCTTTTTAGCATCCTTATACTTAGGACTGTCCTCAATAAATTTAGGAAAAATTGCCCTTACTTCACTGTAAATGCGGCGTGAGAAAGACGACAGTTTTTCCTGACAGTTCAGGTAATCAACCGCCTGCAACATCGTCATTACCTGGATTGACAATACCTCGTAAGCATTTTCAATAACACGGTTTGTCATCAATGCTGCATTACATCCCATGCTCACGATATCCTGGTTATCATTATTGTTGGGGATGCTATGTACATACATCGGGAAGGATAATGTCTGGTTTTCAGCAACGGTAGAAGTCGCCGTAAACTGAATACCCTGCATACCGAAGTTCAGTCCCAGTTTTCCCAGGTTCATAAACGGAGGGAACTTATGGTTCAGTTTGTCGTTCATGAGGTAGTTCAGTTGTCTTTCAGACAGCATAGACAACTTGGTAATAGCGATCTTAACCTTATCCATCTCCAGGGAAATATAATCTCCGTGGAAGTTTCCTCCATGAAATACGTTCTCCTGATGATGATCTACAACCGGGTTGTCACTTACAGAATTCAGTTCCTGTATAACGATCTTTTCAGCCTCTACCAGTGTATCATAGATAGGGCCTAATACCTGTGGAACACAGCGCAGGGAATAATATTCCTGCACTTTATCTTTAAAGATCTCTTCCTCCAGTTCTTTATAGAAATGGTCAGGACGATGCCTGATCATCTTACTGTCTTTCAGGATGTCGCGCATGGCAGCCGCTACCTTGTTCTGACCTACATGGCGTTTCACAGCGTTCAGCTCTTTGGACAGGTGGTCGTCAAATGCTTCTACTACTTCATTGATCATGGCGGAAAGTATACAACTCCATCCGAGCAGTTTCTTCGCTTCAATGATATTCACCAACCCAACACCAGTCATTGCTGAGGTTCCGTTAATCACCGCCAAACCTTCACGTACATGCACTCCCATAGGTTTAATACCCAACTGGGCAAATACTTCAGCAGTGGGACGTAATTGATCTTCATACACGACCTCACCTTCACCTATCAGTACCAGCGCCAAATGGGCCAGCTGAACCAGGTCACCGCTGGCGCCTACGCCACCGTGTTCATATACACATGGATATACGTTTTTATTGATCAGGTCACGGAGCAGCGTCACCACTTCAGGGTGTATACCGGAGTGCGCCTGCATAAAGCTACTGAGACGCGCTATCATGAGACCTTTTGTTAACAGAGGCGGCATATATTTACCGGCTCCTGAACTGTGGCTGCGGATTAGATTGTATTGTAACTGGTGGGTATCGCTTTCGCTGATGCGATATTGTGCCATTGGGCCGAAGCCGGTATTGATACCGTAGATAAGCTTCTTGGCTGCAAATTTCTTTAAAAACTCAAAGTTGTGCGATACCTGCTGTAAAGCGGTTTCATCCAGGCTCAACTCCTCCCCGTTAAATAACACGCGGTACACTTCGTCCAGTGAAAGCACCTTACTTCCTAAAACAACCATTATTTTAAATTAAATTATTTGATTATGTAAAAAAGTGCTCAAAATTAGCAAAAAACAATTACGAATCACAAATGGGGAACTACGCAATTTATCGGTATGATAATCATACGTATCTGCCATTTACAATTCGTAATCAAAACTGTGCCCCCCATTAATAAGATCAGCCTTCTTCTACGGTATCTTCAGGCGCTTCCACCAGTACTTTATCTATACGGTGTGCGTCCATATCAACAATTTCAAAGGTGAATCCCCGCCATTCAAATTTTTCGCCGATCTTGGGAATATGCTCCTGGTGGTGCAAAATGAAGCCAGCCATCGTATCAAATTCCTGCTCAAACTCCGCCATCCAGTCTTCCTTGTCAAACCGGGCCAGGAAATCGTAAAAAGGGATCTGCCCGTCTACCAGGTAAGAACCATCCTCCCGGCGCACTATTTCATAGTCATCATCCTGCCCTGTCTCCGGCATATCGCCCACTATTGCTTCCAGGATATCGTTCAGGGTGATCATTCCCAGGAAAGTGCCATATTCGTCGACAATAAATGCGGCATGGCTCTGAGTTTCTTTGAACTTCTCCAATACCTGGTAAGCGGAATTATTTTCAGGAACAAACAGGGGCTTTTTCATGATAGGCGACAGTTCATGACCTGCTCCAGCCGCAGACATATAAAGATCTTTGATGGAGATAATACCGAGGATATTGTCAATCTCATCATCACATACAGGATAGACCGAGTGCGGACTTTCCATGATCTTACTACGGATGATCGGTTTCGGATCACTGATATCGAGGTATACAATGTCCGTCCGGTGAGTCATAAGAGAAGTGATATTACGGTCTCCCAGGTGAAATACCCTTTCAATGATCTCCTGCTCTGTTTCTTCAATTGCGCCTGCAGTGGTCCCTTCGTTGATCAGTGCCTTGATCTCCTCTTCCGTGACATTGTTATCGGTAGATGGCTGCAAATTGAAAACGTTCACCAGGAAGTTGGTAAAGATGGTCAGCAGCCAGATGAACGGATAGGTGATCATAGACACCCAGGTCATAGGACCTGCCGTTTGCCGGGCAATGGCCTCCGGCCGGAGGATGCCCAGACGTTTGGGTACCAGCTCTCCTATTACCAAAGTAAAATAGGTCACTACCACCACTATAACGGTAATGGCAATACCATCACTATAAGGACTTAATTGTGGATAACCGGAAATGTATTCAACCAGGCGTGGTTTGAGGCTAATACCTGATAATATTCCTATTAAGATGCTGATAAGTGTGATTCCCACCTGGACAGTAGAGATAAATCTGTCCGGATTGCTGGCCAGCTTGAGTGCGGCCTTTGCCTTTTCATCCCCTCGATTGGCCAGGTATTCCAGCCTTGCTTTACGAGCATATTCCATGGCCACCTCTGACATTGAGAATAAGCCATTCAGTAGAATAAGGATGAGGATAATGACGACGACTTCCATGTTTAAAAGGCTAAAAATAAAGAATTATTCAAATATTAAGGTAAGAAATGCTAAAAGCAGCCCTGCCACTATGGCAATTACTTTACGATAGCTCAGTTCATGGTGTTTGGTGCCGCTTTCGTAAAAAATGGTCGTGGAAATGTGCAGGAATGCTCCTATCACCAATGCCACTATGTAGGCTGTAACGTTCGATATATATGTTGAATGCTCTCCCAGTACGGATGCCAGGATGGCTGCAATGGGCGTGACCAGCGAAAAAATGACAAGGATACGCCATAGTTTTGCCCCCCGTTGGTGTGCATGTACCATTACTGTGATCAAAGTAAACGCTTCCGGCAGTTTATGGGCCGCTACGCCTATTACCAGGGACGAAAGGGCTGCTTTGTCTTCGAACTGGAACCCCAACGGGATGCCTTCCATGAACGCATGAATGGACAGTCCCAGCAGCAAGGGGAGTATCTGAACGTGATGGTGCCCATCTTTCGGAATATGGGTATGCCCGTGCTCCGTTCCATGCGATAATGTCTGCAGGGCTACCTGCAGAAAAAAGCCCAGTAAGATATAGATGCCTGCACTATGCCCCAGTTCGTGGTACACTTCGGGCAACAGGTGCATGATAGTGACTCCAAACAGGCAGGCGCCGGTAAATGCCAGCATATAGATCGGAAAGTTGGGGTTCACCCTTCTTACCATCATGGGAATTAAACCGCCGCCTAACGTGGCCAGAAAAACAATTAAAAGAAAGCTCCAGTTCATGTTGTTAATTCAGGTTCCAGTCTGATACGCCGCTGAAAGAACCCGGCGCTCAACGTACCGATGATCATACCGAGTACGCCGCCACCAATTACATCCAGCGGGTAGTGGACGCCTACATAGACCTGTGCGTAACAGATCAGCGCCGCCCAGACGAAAAACAGCGAGGCATACAACTTTGAAATATGCCTGAAAGTGAGGAAACAAAAAGTGCCCAGTGCAAAATGGTTCGCCGCATGGGAAGAGGTAAAACTGCCGCTACCTGGACAATATACTACCAATACCCTGACAAAATGCTGCATCAGCGGGTCCCGGCATGGCCTTAACCGCCCTACAGCTTCCTTGATATGTAAACTGGACTGGTCCGCCAGCCCGAAAGTAACCAGGAAAAATACCATCCACCAGAAACCTTTCCAGCCATAATTGATCGATACGAACAATACCAGGAAAAGGTACAAAGGCGCCCATACATAAGGTTCCCTTAACCAGGGCACAATAGCATCCAGCACAGGATGCTGCCACACGTTATTGATATAGAAAAAGAGTTTAAAATCCAGTCTAAGCAGTCTTTCCAGCATGGCTATTGTTTTGTCGCTATGATGATCAGTCTCGGCGAATGCTGTTCATCATAACTGTTAAAATGATAGTCTCCAAAGATATCCGTTATTTGCAAACCTTGATTGGCGAACATTTCCTCAAAGTCATGCAAGGTAAAGGCACTTACGTTCTCGGTAAATGTTGTCCGGTACAACCGGGAACGGTCCAGGATGTTGATCTGTTTCTGGAACTTCCCGTCATTCACCTCCCGGACAATATCGAACACCACGTTTCCTTTTTCCTTCACTTCATAAGGTACCAGGTTCGCCTCCACGTAAGGACTGTTCAGATAGTCCAATACCAGACAACCTCCCGGCTTCAAGGCATTCCGCATTGTACGCAATGCGTTGTCATTCTCTCTTGCCGTATCAAAATAACCAAAGCTGGTAAAAAAGTTAAATACGAGATCAAAATAGTTCACTCTGAATGGAAGGCGCATATCATGCTGGAAAAAGCTGAGATGGTCATTTTCCAGTTTTTTGGCAATGTTGATACTGCGGATTGAAAGGTCAATCCCTGTTACAGTATACCCTTTTGAAGCCAGATAACTGGAATGACGGCCTGTACCACATGCCACGTCCAGCATGGTAGCTCTAGCGGTCGGACGAAGATAATTCAACAGCTTATCTATGAAAGTTGCCGCTTCCGCATTATCCCTGTTATTGTATAACAAGTGATAGTAGGGAGAATTGAACCAGTCTTTAAACCATTGTTTTTGTATTTCCACTGCTAACTCGTTAAAAACTTCCATGATCAGATGAACGCCCCAAAGCTCTATTTTTTATTATTAAACATCAAATATCGGGTGCTTTCATAAAATGCACGCGTTAAATTATCCAGCGCCTTCGCGGTGTCGGGAAATTGCGCCCTCACATTTTTCAACGGGTCCCCTTGAAGATCATACAGATAAGCTTCTTTTGCTTTATCATTGATCTCGTACATATAGCGTTCTCCAATCACCGCTATATACCCCTGAAGGTTCTTGGCATAGGTAGCAAAAGCGTACCGGCTGGTCTGGGTAGAATCCAGCATATCCTGTCCTAAGGTATAGTTCTTTACCGGCATCCCCACAAGTTTGGCCATGGTAGGGTAAATATCCACCAGGCTTACGGCATAATTGACCACCCGGGGCTTTACCAACGCCGGGGCATAAATAAAACAGGTAGCATGTACAGAGCCGCTCACCAGTTCATATTCCGGTACTGGCGTGAAATGATAAGGGTTTAAGGTGCAGTTATGGTCACCAAACATGATAAAGATCGTATTGTCCAGATACCCTCCCTTTTTTGCCAGATCGATCAGGTGCCCCACATTATAATCCTCATAACGGATAGCGTTGAACTGATCGATGGACACAAATCCCGATTTTTTAAACTTGTCCTTATCGATTTCTTTTGCAGTTACTTTTTTGAAATCACCTGCTCCCTTCGTAATTGTATAGGGAGGATGATTGTCCGCCAATTGCAGAAATGCCACGAAAGGTTGTTGCCGCTTGCCTGCATCGCGGAATATTTCATCTGCCTCTGTAATGAGATCATAGTCGGATACGCCCCATACATCCGCTTTAGGCGCTTTATAATAACCTTCCTCAAAGATCTTCACACCATCCACATTATTCGTAAATACCGCTCTGATATTGGCCCAATTCGTATTTCCTCCCAATAGATAATATTTCTCATAACCTTTGAACTGGTCAAGTACTACCCGCTGGTCAATCATCTTTGGATGCCGGGAAGCCGTCTTCGTCATGCTAATATCTGGCAATCCTGTGGTCACGCCGTACACTGTTCTTGCAGTGCTCACCGCAGGTACATAAAAATTATTGAAAAGGATACCGCTGTCGGCCAGCCTTTGCATATTGGGCGTAGGCTGCATAGGGTTATTGAACATACTGGTTACGGCTGCTCCGGTCGATTCCAGCATCACCAGCACAACGTTCATTTTTTTGTTATCCGATCCCGGAATGTCGCGTATGAAGTTCAGTTTTTCCACATCAGGTTGCTCCACCCCCAGGTACCGTGCCATCACAGGATAATGTTCCCTTGTTTTAGCGATATCATAGGTATCGGTTTTGCCCGACATATTTGAAACGTAATACAGTACAGGATTCAGTGCCAGACTGGTCACCCCGTTGTCTCTTGTGAACATTGCCTGGCTCCAGCGCAGAGGAAAATAAGCTATGTTAGCGTAGATACCGGCAGCAAACAGGATCACCATGGAAAACAGCCATCCGGTATACTTCCGGTTGCTGAGTTTCACGGCCGGCTCTTTTGCCAGTTTTTGAAAGGAACGGATAAAAAGGCAGGAGATCAGGAACAGGAACAGGCCGATCCCGATAAAAGTACGTACCACCGGATAACTCTGCCATAACATCCTGGCATTATCAGCCCGTTCGCCGGAAGCCAGGAAACGTGTAATGGTAGGGTCCATGCGTAATCCCAGATAGGCATAGTGCCCCAGATCGAACACATAGGCAAAGGTCAGCACCAGGTACACCAGGAAGAGATATACAAAAACCGGCTTCCTGATAGCCGGTTTGGTAAAAAAGTTATTTCTGAAAACAAAAGCGATCAGCAGTAAAGGGACGGTCAGGATCAGGGACAACCGCATATCGAACTTCAATCCCAGTACCCAGGCTTTCAGGATAGGCGCACTATCTGTAACAGTGGTCTTAAAGAAAAACAGAAAGAAAACCAGACGAAACACGACCATGAACAGATATAGGAATAAGGCCTGGATAATCACGTATCGAATATACCGGGGTATACTCTTCCATAAATATTTCATGTAAACGTAGCTGTTGATTAATTTGACATGCAAAAGTATGTTAAACTGAGGCATTAATGAAAAACGGTGAAAAGTTTCCTAACCCCTAGTTAAATAGCCCACATTAAAACCACAATGCATCTATTTTAATTAATATATCAAGAGAAATAAGGAGTCCGTATTTAATTCATTTGTCTATTGCTGATTGTAATTTTATATTTGCCCTTCCTTTAAAAATTGAAATTCGTGGCACTGATCAAATCGATTTCTGGCATTCGCGGAACCATCGGAGGCAAACCTGGAGAAGGACTTTCTCCGCTCGATGTTGTTAAGTTCACAGCAGCATTTGGCACATGGCTCATCAAACAATCCGACAACAAAAAAGTAGTAATTGGGCGTGACGGACGCATTTCAGGTGAAATGGTGAAACAGCTCGTAGTTGCTACCCTGAACGGATTGGGGCTGGATGTTGTGGACCTGGACCTCTCTACCACGCCTACAGTCGAAGTGGCTGTAAAAGCAGAGCAGGCCGCAGGAGGCATCATTCTTACGGCCAGTCATAATCCTAAAGAGTGGAACGCTCTGAAACTGCTGAACAGTGAAGGCGAATTCATCTCCGGCGAAGACGGAGCCATCGTACTCGATCTTGCTGCCCGCGAAGATTTTTCCTTTGCAGATGTCAATAAACTTGGCACTTATCGCAAAGATGACAGCTATCTGCAGAAGCACATTGATATGGTGGTGAACTATCCACTGGTAGATGTTCCTGCTATCAAAGCCCGTAACTTCAAAGTGGTAGTAGACGCCGTTAACTCTACCGGCGCTATCTTCATTCCTGCCCTGCTGAAAGCATTGGGAGTTGAGGATGTAACTGTATTATTTGATGAAGTGAATGGCCGTTTCAGTCACAATCCTGAACCTCTGCCAGAAAACCTTACGGCGTTAAGCAACGAAGTGAATAAATCCAGCGCAGACCTGGGTATCGCTGTAGATCCTGATGTAGACCGCCTTTGCTTCGTTTGTGAAGACGGTAGCATGTTCGGTGAAGAATATACACTGGTTGCCGTAGCTGATTATATCCTGAAAACACGCAAAGGGAACACTGTATCCAACCTCTCCTCTACTCAGGCGCTGAAAGATGTGACCCTAAAGAACGGCGGTGAATATCATCCTTCCGCAGTAGGTGAAGTGAACGTAGTACGCAAAATGAAAGAAGTGAATGCAGTGATCGGCGGTGAGGGTAATGGCGGTATTATTGTACCGGACCTGCACTATGGCCGTGATGCGCTGATCGGCATAGGTCTCTTCCTGAGCCATGTGGCACAGACTAAAAAGAACCTGAAGGCCCTGCGCAACAGCTACCCTGACTATTTCATCTCAAAAAATAAGATAGAACTGGATAAAGGTGTTGATGTAGTTACAATCTTTGATAAGATCAAGGGTAAGTACAAAAACCAGCCTATTAACGTCGAAGACGGTCTGAAAATCGAATTTGACAGGGACTGGGTGCACTTACGTACCTCCAATACAGAACCTATCATCCGTATCTACGCAGAAAGTCAGAATGAAACAACGGCAGATAACATCGCCAAACGTATCATGCAGGACATCCGTGAATTTATGCATTAATTTTCAACGAATTAGATAAAACAAAGAGCGGATGCAGGTATTGTGTCCGCTTTTTTGTTTTATACGAAGTGTCCTTCTTATTCCCGCCAGCAGCGAATAAGCAACGATGAATTGAAGGCCAGTTAGTTACCCCCGATCATCACAGGAATGTCATGTCGTATTTCAGTATAATTGTATTTTCTAAAAAAATCAGACATTTGTGTCCGCCAACGGCATTTTTTTATCAAAAACCACCACCATCTTGAAAAGAATTTATTTTGATAATGCAGCCACCACGGCGCTGGATAAAGACGTGCTGGAAGTGATGCTGCCTTACCTGACAGAAAAGTTCGGAAATCCATCCTCGATTTATTCGTATGGCCGTGAAACAAGACTGGCCATTGAAAATGCACGTAAATCCGTAGCGAAGATCCTGAACGCACATCCGGGAGAGATCTTTTTTACCTCAGGTGGCACTGAAAGCACCAATACTGCGGTATGTGCGGCTATTCATAACCTGGGCTGCAGACATATTATCTCTTCTGAAATTGAGCACCACGCTACCCTCCATTCCGTGGAGCATGCGCATTCAAAAGACAAGATCAGATTGAGTAATGTCAGACTGTTACCCGACGGTCACGTGGATATGGCGCATCTGCGAGAATTGCTGGCTAACTCTCCTGAACGTTGCCTGGTAAGTCTCATGCACGCCAACAACGAAATAGGTAACCTGCTCGATATTCATGCAGTAGGTAATCTCTGTAAGGAATTCGATGCCATCTTCCATTCTGATACCGTGCAGACTGTAGGGCACTATGGATTTGACCTGCGTAATACGCCTGTACATTTCATTAACGGCTCCGGTCACAAGTTCCATGGCCCCAAAGGCGTGGGGATCCTTTACATCAATGAAAATGTGAAGATCACTCCGTTTATTCATGGCGGTGCGCAGGAACGTAACATGCGTGCCGGTACCGAGAACGTATATGGTATTGTAGGTTTTGCCAAAGCATTGGAACTGGCTACAGAACATATGGAAGCGCACAGCAAGTATATCAATGACCTTCGTATTTATATGATGGAACAGTTGAAACAACAGATACCGGGCGTAGGATATAACGGAGACCTCTATGGTCGAAGCCTGTATACTGTATTAAACGCTTCTTTCCCTAAAACAGAAAAAAGCGAAATGCTGTTGTTTAACCTGGATATTAACGGTATCTGTGCATCTGGTGGTAGCGCCTGTACTTCCGGCGCTGATGCAGGTTCCCATGTCATTCGCGCCATCAACAGTGATCCTAACAGGATTGCAGTACGTTTCTCTTTCGCCAAAGACAATACCAGAGAAGAAGTTGACGAGGTGATCACAAAACTGAAAGAGATCGTTTAAGCAAACATTCTTAATATCATAATTAAAAGAAAACGGTAAATAGCAGATCGCTGTTTACCGTTTTTTTATACTATTGATATTGCAGACTGATTAACTGTTCCGGTTGATCACATCGTAGAACTTTTCCCTATAGCCGTCGCTGATAGGGATAGATTGATTTGCGATCATCACGGTATTTTTCTCTACAGAATTGATCTTGTTCAGTGATACGACATATGATCGGTGTACCCTGATGAATTTATCTGCAGGCAAACGTGTTTCAAATGATTTAAGACTGCGCAGTGTAAGTACTGGCTGAAAAGGTGTATAGATTTTCGTATAATCTTTCAGTGCTTCGATGAATAAAATATCTTCCAGATTGATCTTAATAATCTTGTATTCTGTCTTAATGAAGATGTAGTCGTTAACATGCCCATTGTTGCTATCACCGTTTTTCTGCTGGGACATACTTCTCAGCTCCAGCGCTTTGGTTGCTGACCTGAGAAAACGTTCAAAAGGAACGGGTTTCAACAGATAATCTACCACTTCAAGGTCAAATCCTTCAAGAGCATATTCTCCATAGGCAGTAGTAAACACCACCATTGGCGGGTACTTCAGGGATTTCATCAATTGAATACCAGTGATGTCAGGCATCTTGATATCGAGGAACAGCAAGTCTACCCGCTCCTCCTGTAAAAAACGTAACGCCTCCGTCGCATTCTCAAATGTACCAACCAGCTGCAGGAAAGGAACCTTCCTGGCGAAGTCTGTAATTATTTCCAATGCCAGTGGTTCGTCATCCACCGCTATGCACCTGATCATTTTTCAACACGATTTTTAGATCAACAATAAATTGGTTTTCGGATTCTGTGATTTCCAGATCATGGTCATCGGTATATAAGAGTTCCAACCGTTTACGCACATTCTGTAAGCCAATTCCCCCCTTTTCGGCTACACGCTGTCTGAAGCGGCTATTTTCTACTACCAGTCTTACCTGGTTCCTTTCGATAGCCAACGCAATGGCGATGAAAGAAGGTTCTGCATAGCTGATCCCATGTTTAAAAGCATTTTCCACAAAGGGCACCAGTAACATGGGCTCTATCTTCAATCCTGCCGGATTTCCCTGCACCGCATAATCTACTACTATATCATCCGGCATTCTTAGACGTTGAATATCAATATAGTCCTCCAGGTATTGCAGTTCCTGTTGCAACTGTACTTTATCCTCGTTAGAATCATAGATCATATACCGCATGATGGTAGACAGCTTCACGATAGCGTGTTCTGTCTGCGCGGAATGCTTATGCGCCAGGGAATAGATGGTGTTTAGACAGTTAAAAAGGAAGTGAGGATTAATCTGAGACTTTAAAAATTTTAGTTCAGCATTCAGATTCTCCACTTTCAGGACCTCCCTTTGTTGTTCACTCTTAAACCACTCCTGTGCGATCTTGATAAAGCCACTCATAAATAGCATGAGCAGCGCTGCAAAAACCGACTTCCGCAATATTTCCGGGAAAAGGATATAATCTACGAATGACAGTCCCCGTTGTGCATTGATAAATTCTCTTTTCCTGAAGCCCATCGAATCATTCAGCGTTGCGGCCGCATAAAGCGGCGCATTGTGTTCCCGCGCTGCCACTTTCGACTGCATTCTGCTCTCCAGCAGATGGTAACGTACAAAAGCGGGTGGTGGCGGGGCAAATCCCGGTTCCCTCTCCCTGTTTGACGACATCACCGTTTCCTGTGAGACGAACGTTTTCCAGAACACATACTCCGTAACTGCCTGTTGCATAATGATGAATACCAACGTTAATACAACAAAAGACAGGTAATAGACTATCTTCTTGAGCGTGAAAAAACGAGGGATCAGTACATAAAAATTGAGATAAAACAGTCCTATGAGGAAGAGGTTGTCCACGATTTCCCGGGCGAAGAACCAGGGATGCTGGATCTTGATCCGGTAAATAAAAAAAGGAAAGAACAGGAAACAGGTCCAAACTACAATATGCAGTCCTACGCTGAATAACCGGTTCCTATAGAGTTGTTTTAAATTTATCATGTAGCCCAAAAGCGCGATAAACTTACACTCAATTCCCGTAAAGAGGCTGTTAAAATTTGTTAAGCGTAGTAAAAGGAATGTTAAAATTTCAGAGGGAATAGGGAACCCATATGGCCAAATACAGTACTGTGGCCAATATTAATATAAGTTACAATGTGTCTACCGGAGAGTCTTTAGTGCTACTCTACACCGGCTATTTTCATATCAAGCAGCTCCTGCCTGGTTAAGTCCGGTAATCCACCGGGATTTCTTCTCAATTTGGCGGCGAGGTATTCCCCTACTTT
This sequence comes from Chitinophaga sp. S165, assembly GCF_003182155.1. GTDB lineage: Bacteria > Bacteroidota > Bacteroidia > Chitinophagales > Chitinophagaceae > Chitinophaga. Next base: position 358,991 of record NZ_QGTG01000004.1, on the reverse strand, counting down.
CATGGCATCTTCAGCCGTCTGAAAAGGCTTTCTGCCCATGATCACAGGAATAAAAGGCTGTTCTATATAATTATGGGAGCCTTTATTGATCTTAAATCCCCATCCTCCGCCTTCAGGCTGAAACGTAACTACCGCAATGCTGTCTTGCATTGCGGTAGCCGGCGCCTGTTTAATATGTTCAGTTCCTTCTGTTTGTTTGGGCGGTTGCTGACAGGCTGCGAAACACAACGTAGCTGCCAGTACCGGCATCCATACACTCAGAATTGACTTATAATTAGTCGTTTGTATCATTTTCCTGGTCTGGTAAGAACTCATACAGATCATCCAGGTAAGAACTAGCTGAGTAGCCGGTGCTTACAAAACCTCTGCCTTTCACAGTGAAACCCACAGCTGATGTACGGCTTGCACCATCAAAAGCAGTTTTTTCTGTCCAACGGTCGTTGATCGGATCATATTCCCAGGTAGTTGCGCTGTTGCCAGTAGTAACATAACCTTTGTTAGCGATCACGAAAGCAACACCGCCAGAACGTGCGATAGAAGAATAGTCATCATCGAAAGAGTCGTCAGTAGCGTTTTCGATCTTCGCCTTCTCATTCCACTGGTCATTAGAAGCGTTATAAACGTACATACGGGTAGGCGTTGTACCTGCACCTGTACCGGTTACAACGTACGCGCTATCGCCAATTACGAATGCAACAGCTTGTCTTCTCTTGTCTTTCAGAGAGTTAGCAGAAGACCAGGTGTTACCAACCGGATCATATTTATAGAAATCGCTCATGTTGTTACCGCCATCAAAGCCGGTACCTACATAACCCAGATTCTTCAGACCGAAGCCGACTGCATAGTAACGGGCTGCGCCTGGGAACTCGGCTCTGCTCTCCCAGCTATTGGAAGCAGGATCATACGCCCAGGTATCTTTTAATGAGTTCTGATCAGCACTACCGGTCGTTACATATCCTTTACCAGCAGCTGCAAACGCTGTAGCAGCAGTACGGGCGAGATTTTTCGTAGGATCGTTCTTATCCGCCATAGACGCTATCAGAGTCCAGTTGTCTTTTACGGGATCATATTTATAAAAAGAACTTAACTCAGTTCCTCCATCAACACCACTGGTGCCAGTTCCTACATACGCTGTATCTCCGATCACAAAGCTCACGGCATCCCTTCTGGCGTCTCCCTGGTAATCTGCTCTTCTTACCCAGTTACCCAGCTTGGTCGTATCTTCGCTTGATGAACAGGAGGCTAACGTAAGTACTGCCAATCCCAGAAAACATACATTTAAATAGCGCATAAGTGATTTTTACTTTTTTAATAGCTGCCAAAATTATCCGCACTTATTTAAGTGCAATCACGAAATAGATGTTTAGGTGTTTTTGACAGACAAATCAGGCCTTTTTATCTGCCAACTGGTTTTTTACCTTAAACGACACCTTGCTACCCCAGCAGTAGCACAAAGAGCACCGGGGGGTATTCGTCGATAAAAAGAGCCTATTCGCATATTAAATCAGCGTGAAGTTGGGTTCCTGTCTAAAATTGCGCTCCATGAATAAAAGTATCCGCGCCAAAGTGGCCTGTAAATACCTGGTTTGTGCATTATTGATCACTGGCGCCGCCGCCTGTGATAAGGAGGGTTTTTTATACGATGATATCACAGATGAGAGTGGTACAGAATATCTGGTAACAGATACTATTACCATGAACATGAGCACGGCGTATCTGGATTCTGTTCCTACTTCGAACCTCGGTGTTGCCCTTGCCGGTGTCAACAACGATCCTGTATTCGGAAAAATTTCCGCTACTTCATACTGGCAGGTAAGAGCTTTCAGCGGTACGCTGCCTGACAGAGCTATTTACGACTCCATAATATTATTAGTACATCCTAAAACTGAATATTACGGAGATACTACATTAACCCAGCACATCGAAGTATATCGTGTGCAGGAAGAAATCAAAAGAGCAGGAAACAGTGCTTTCCTGTATAGCCGTAGTTCATTTGCAACAGACCCTACCCCCCTGGGTAGCCGGGAAATGAAAATACGTCCTCACCGCGACTCCATATTTAAAATAAGAATAGACGACGCATTGGGAAGAGAGTTTTTTGAACTGATCGATAAAAACTCAACCACAATTACGAATCAACTCTATTTTGGCAGATACTTTAAAGGCCTCGCGCTGAAACCAGGCGCCAACAGCCAGGTGATCACCTCTTTCAGAGCTGACGATTCCCTGAACCTGCGCCTTTTCTACCATACTAATCCTGGCATACCGGTACAGGCATACTTTGACTTCCCGGTATATAATACAGCTTTGCAGTTCAACCACATAGATGTTGAACGCCCTTCCGGATCTCCGTTGGCTGCATTGAACCCAACTAAAAAATTATTGCCATCATCAGAGGCTGACAGAAGATTATTCGTACAACCACTGACCAACGTCATAGGCCGTATAGATTTTCCTTACCTGCGGACCTTTAATGAGTTGAGCCAGTTCTCTAAGATCATGCGTGCCACACTTACCATAAAGCCGGAAAAAGGCACTTACAGATATCCATATGTAATTCCAAGAAATATGGTTGTCGGTGTAATCACAAATGGCAACGTGGTAGAAGATACCCTTATTTCTCCGTCCACCGGGGCAGTACAATACGGTAATCTCATCTATGATCCCGTTTTTAATGAATCGACCGCCTATACTTACGATATTACCAATTATTGCATTGCACAATTAAACAGTACTGATAATTCATACAGAGGGCTGGCGTTGCTGCCCCCAAGAGGAACCGGTCTTTCTAACTTTGACCGTGCCATCCTGGGCGACAACAGAAATACGAAAAGCAGGATATCAGTTCAGATCTATTACCTGCGGTATAAATAATGCAATCAAGAATTGACTACATGAAGCGATTACAATATACAACCGGCTTATGTGGCCTGATGCTTTTACTCGGTGGAAAAGCAATGGCACAACACGGTATCAATTCACTCTATTCTGCGTATGCTATCGGCGACCAGGAAGAGCATGATTACACCCGCAACTTTGGAGTGGGCAGTACTGGTATAGCCCGCCGTTCAGATGTTTACCTTAACGAACTGAACCCGGCTTCCTATGCATTTATACCACGTCAGAATTTCATGTTTGACGTATCTCTGCGTGCACAGACCATCACCTACAAAGACGCTACTACCCTGAACAGACAGGCGGGCGATGTGAACATCAAACGACTGGCAATGGGTTTTAAAGTCAATAACAGGTGGGGCATGAGCGCTGGCTTCGGACAGTTCAGCAGCGTTGACTACAAACTGCTTTCAACCACATTCATAGATACATCTCCACAGGTTACCACTACCGAAGGTAATGGCGGCGTTTATAAGGCGTATATATCAAATGGTGTAAGATTAACGAAGAATTTCTCCATTGGTGTGTCCACTAACTTTCTGTTCGGTCCCAACAATGTAACAGAGAATATCGGAGGCGACACAGTATCCACCAAGATCCAGCGCTATGCATTCAATACTAATTTCAACACCGGTATTCAATATGCAGGCATGCTGGGTAAACACTGGATGTTAGGCCTGGGTGCTACCTATCGTTTCAAAACCAAATTGAACTACGAGAAAAAGCTGATCGTACAGAACGCAAGTGAAACTACACTGTTCGAAGACGATCTGGCAAGAGAAAAATATACTTTACCTGAACAGTATGGCGCAGGTATTTCAATCGGTAATGGTAACCTAACCTGGTTGGCCGACTGGCGCAGACAGTTGTGGAGCGACAGCCGCATTGTCAACGCCAAATACAGACTTACCAATTCTGAACGCTATTCTACCGGCCTTGAATATTCTTTCAAACGTAAATACGGCCAGCAGCAGGGTGAAGGCATTGTATTACAGGGAGGTTTCTCTTACTACAAATCATATCTGATCGTTAACAATAATCAGATTAAGGATGTAGCTGGTACCGTAGGTATCTCCATTCCGGCTAAATCCAATATGCTGCGTTATTACATAGGTATCGAAGTTGGCCAGCGCGGTACTACCAGCGGCGGACTGATTAAAGAAACTTATGTGAACGGTGTGTTCCATTTCTCACTGAGAGATATCTGGTTCCTGCGTAGAACATACGATTGATCTGATCTGACAAATGATGAAATAATTAAAGCCCGCAGCACTTGCTGCGGGCTTTTTCTTTTTCTTTCCGGATCAATGCGTTTCACGCAACAGATCCCGGAACCAATATCCTGAACTTTTTATTGTTCTTCGTTGAGTTTCAATATCCACATGCACCAATCCGAAGCGCGCCCGGTAGCCTTCAGCCCACTCAAAATTATCAGTAAGCGTCCAGGCAAAATAGCCATCTACCGGTACCCCTTCCCGCTTTGCTCTTAATACAGCTGAAAGGTATTCTTCGAAATAACTGATGCGGTCCCTGTCGTTTATTTCGCCACCGCTCATAACATCGTCAAATGCAGCACCGCTTTCTGTTACCATTAGCCGCTTAATTCCTTTATAAGCACCAAACTGTTTAAGAATAGAATATAGTCCCTCTCCACTGATCTCCCAGCCAAGAGCTGTCATCGGTACCTTGCGGAACTTCGGCTTAACTTCTGAAATACCTACCACCGGCATGAATGCATTCCTACGAACCACCAAGGGGAAGTAATTCTGTACGCCAATAAAATCAAAATCAAAGGATAATTGGTCCCAATCCCGCCACAGGGCATACCGCCTTTCAATACGGCGCAATAATGGGAAATCGTTCACCGGATATCCCATGCCTAATACCGGCTCAAGGAACAGGCGGTTAAACAGGGCGTCAGCCTTCTTTGCAGCCTGTATATCGGCCTCTTGCCGGGAATAAGGGTGAATATATGAACAGGACAGAGAAGTCCCTATATTGGCCTCTTTCACCATTTCTCTGATCACCTTTGCTCCCGCTGCCTGCGCCAGCAACACATGATGTACGGCTGGCAGAAAATAGGACAACCCGAATTTTCCCGGTGCATGCACCCCCAGCATATAACCGAGGGATGTAAAGCCAAATGGCTCATTCATCACTACCCAGTTCTTCACTTTGTCGCCATATTCTTTTACACAGATGCGTACATATTCTTCAAATGCAAAAATAACCCCACGATGGCACCAGCCTCCTTTCAGCTCCAGTGCATGTGGCAGGTCCCAGTGATAGAGCGTCACATAAGGCGTCAATCCAGCTTCCAGGCAGGCATCAATCACCCGGTGGTAAAAGTCGGTCCCGGCAACATTTACGGCTCCGGTACCCTGTGGCAAAATGCGCGGCCAGGAGATGGAAAAACGGAACACATCAAATCCCAGTTGCTTCACCAGCAGGATATCTTCCCGGTAACGGTTATAGAAGTCGTTTGCTATCAGTGCATTTGTTCCATCCTTGATCTTACCTTTCCTTGATGTAAACTCATCCCAGATAGACCTGCCTTTACCATCAACATCACAAGCCCCTTCATTCTGAAATGCAGAAATTGTCACTCCCCATAAGAAGTGCTCTCCAAAATCCTGACGGGTAAAAGGCGCCGTAAATTGTTCCATAGATAAAACAAGGCTGCAGTTTACAATAGATTATTCGTATAACCCATTATTTAATTGTTAAGGGGCTTGAAATTTAACATACAAAATAGCGATCTTAGGCGAATGTTTAGTAAACACATCACAGGATGGACATTGGGTATGAGCCTGTTGCTATACGCCTGCCGGGACGGTCAACCGCAGCAGGCCGCTAAAGATGGCACGGCTGACCATATAACAGCAGCCGATACTCTGAACCACATGGTGCTTATTCCCGGCGGTATATTTACAATGGGCGCCGATGATCCGGAGGCAAGAAATGATGAGCAACCACGTCATGTTGTAACTCTGGATAGTTTCTGGATGGATGAACATGAAGTGACCAATGCCGAATTTGCGACCTTCGTAAAAACTACCGGATACATTACTACTGCCGAGAAACCCATCAGCAAAGAAGAGTTGATGCAGCAATTACCACCCGGCTCTCCAGAACCGGACAGCAGTATGCTATTACCCGGTTCCCTTGTATTCACACCTCCCTCCCATCCGGTGCCACTGGATGATGTATCTCAATGGTGGTCATTCGTAACAGGCGCAAGCTGGCAACATCCAGGTGGGCCAAACACCAATATCGCTGGTAAAGAAAAGCTACCCGTTGTACACATCTCCTGGGATGATGCGCAAGCTTATGCAAAATGGGCCGGTAAACGCCTGCCTACCGAAGCAGAATGGGAATATGCTGCTCGTGGCGGGTTAAAAGAGCAACCTTATCCATGGGGCGCTGAAGCGCTGACAGCAGGGAAACCTAAAGCCAATACCTGGAACGGACATTTCCCTTATCTGAATACACAAACGGATGGATATGCGGGAGTTGCTCCTGTAAAAAGCTTTGTACCTAACGGTTACGGATTATACGATATGTCGGGCAATGTATGGGAATGGTGCGCCGACTGGTATGACAGCCGCTATTATCAGCAGCCGGGTAACAATAATAATCCGCAGGGACCTGCCAGTGGTTATGATCCTGATGATCCTCTTACAGCAAAACATACGATCAGAGGAGGTTCTTTTATGTGTACGGATGAATATTGCTCCGGCTACAGGGTTACTGCAAGAATGAAAACATCACCGGAATCGGGATTGGAAAATCTTGGTTTCAGATGTGTAAGGAATAATTAAAGATAACTCCACAGTCTAAGATCCCGCCTTCTTTTACTGCATCAAAGCGAATAACAATACTACCATCTGACAGATAAAAGTATTTATGCCGGAAACACGCAACATTTGCTCTGTTGCATGTTTCCGGCATAAATATTATTCGATGTAGTAGTATACCCTTAGAGTGGTTTTAAGAGTATTTGAAAATCAGCATGGAATATTTCCACGGTCTGAGCGATCGCAAACGCAATATTAACGTTTAACGGATTCTGATCAACTTTAGGTTTGCCATTGGGATGAATAAGTGCCGGATTGAAAATGATCAGACCACAGAGACGCTCCTTCGGCGACGGACAGTCCAGAAATGGTACCGCCACCCAATTATTAGGGTTAGACCAGGCGGTAGTTGATATTGTGAAATAGTAAGTCACAAACCGTTGTGATTCTCTGGCTTTAAAAGCCAGTAATCCACCCACAAGTGCAGATATAAGGATAAGACTGAGGATGATTTTGGGCGTTTTCATAATTGAAGTTTTAAGGGTAAAGAAAAATGTATTGTTCATGGAAAGTCCCTCTCATTGAAAACTCAATGATGTCCTTTCAAGCTAGCGTTGTACAAAAAGTCGTTGTAGTGATGACGACTTGTTGGTATTATTCGTTGGTTTTAGTCAGGTATTCTTCTGTTGGGGGATATACATTCTATGTGCAGGTCAAATGACAAGCTAAATGTAGGCTGATTATGGTGGAAAGAATTAGGAGATGAAGACTATTTCAGACGGTCTATAACAATTTAATATGCTTTACTAGTTTGGATAAAAAGGGGCTAACCGTATGGCTAGCCCCTTTTTAATCATATGCAGCAATGATATCATTGCTTACTTATTTTCTGTTTTTTTCTTTGCTGCATCAGTATTTACATTCGTATTTGTCTTACCGGATGCATTTGTATTAGCATTGGAAACAGTGCCATCACTACCTACATATCCAACAATCTTTACGTCTGAAATCGTTTTGGCGTCCTCATTTGCAGCTGGTACAGGGGTGCCGGTACCGGTGTTGGCTTTACCTACGTATTGAACGACAGTCGGCTGTTTCTGTACCGCGCTTCCATCTTTTGTTGCTTTCGTCCCCATATAACCTTTGGTGTTAATAAGTATTACACCGTTTTTTCCATCCTCTCCATATACAGCTGCATGTTCGCCTTTAAGAACATTAATTGACTGTATGCTTTCAGGCATCAGACCTTCAGGCATAGTATGTCCGAGATTTACGCCATCGAGGAATATCAGTGGTTCGTGACCATTTGACGGCTTACCTAACGAGATACTTTTCGCGTCCATTTGCATTGAAGTAGCTCCAGGCGTTGCAACAGGTGCAGGTGCTGCCGGAGCTGCCGGCACAGCAGTTGCTGTCGGAGCCGCAGGTGCCGGAGGCACAGCAGGAACGGCCTTGCCTTTCACTGGCGCAGGAGGAGCCGGAGGAGCTGGTGGTGGAGGTGGTGGCACCGACCACGGTGCTGCAGGTTTTACTGTATCTTTCGGAAGAACAATACTGGCAACATATTTTACAGACGTCTCTGTCTTAGCTATTGCCCTTGTAAAGTTTAACGATAGTACTGCAATGCCCATTATGGCTCCCAGCACAACATAACGTAGCAAATGATAGCGGGATGATTTTTTCTTATTCATCATCATAATCCTTTGTTTTAAATGTGAGAAATTGAAATTGTTTGCGATGGCCGTCGCATATGGGATCCCACTTACTTTTATTAAACTGTATTGATAAGCTTTTGCATCCATTCCCTGTCTGAGAATACTTCTGTCAGTGATGAATTCAAGATTCTCACGGATCGCAATACTCATTAACCAGGCGCCAGGATTGAACCAGTAGAAGATCTTGTTTAGCTCTCCCATCAGTACATCCAGTGTATGCCACTGCCGTACATGCACCTGCTCATGCCGGATGATGGAAGTAAATTCCTCCGGACTATGCAGGGAAGGATTGATATAAATATTACGCATGAATGAAAACGGGTTAACCTGCTTCTCCATTATTCTCAGCTGCTGATCGTCTGGCGAAAATGTTGCCCTGGTATGCCTGTGCAACCTCCACAGGGAGAATAGCTGTATCATCAGGCGAATGCTCATCACTACTACTCCTGCCCAAAAAACATATTCTACCAATACATTCATAAAGGGCACTGACTGGCGCGTCTGGAAAGCCGTTAGATCTGGTATGTAGGTTTCAGCAACCGCGTTCAGCGGCTGATGCTGCTGTATAAATAATGAAGGGTCAATGAACGGACAGACCGCTGCACATATAATACCTCCCAATAGAAAAAAACGGTTCAGCGTATAAAAAGTGAGTCGCCTCAATCCAAAATGGTAGGCCAGATAAAACAAAACAAGTGCGATGTTGGCTTTAAGCAGATAAATAAGCATAACTATCAGTTTTTCTCAATCATCTTAACAATTTCCTTGAGTTCTTCCGGAGTGATCTTCTTCTCCTTTGCGAAGAAGGTGACCAGGGCTTTGTAAGAATCTTCGAAATAGTCTTTTACAAAACCATTCATAAATTTCTGTTTGTATTCACTTTCCGCTATCACAGCCGTATACTTGTATACATTGCCTGTTTTTTCACTTTTGAGATACCCTTTTTTTTCCAGGTTCTTAATAGTGGATGCCAGCGTTGTATACGGTGGTTGCGGAGAAGGATGTACTTCCAAAAAGTCCTTCACAAAACCAGGCCCTGTTTTCCAGATGGATAACATTGCTACTTCCTCCTGTTGTGTCAACTTTTCCATATTCATTTGTTTTAGACACAATCATCTACGATTGTTTCGTAAATCTACGAATATTTCGTAAATAACCAAATAAAAAAAGAAAAACACCAGGTTTTTAAACAGATGTTTTTCTTTCTATGATGATTCGTAATTATTTAACGCCTGGGATTTTACAACGTCCCCGGATTAAATCCCGGTTTGCAATGCTTCTTACTTCAGCACCTCTTCCAGCTTCTTTTCCAAAGCATCACCCCGAAGATTCTTGGCAATGATATTTCCCTTAGGATCGATCAGCAGGTTTTGAGGAATAGCCCGGATACCATATTTCTCCGCCACCTCATTTTTCCAGCCCTTCAGATCGGATACCTGTGTCCATAGTAAATTATCGGCCTGGATCGCTGCAAGCCATTTTTCCCGTTTTTCATCCAGGGAAACGGACAGTATATCAAATCCTTTGTCACGGAAACGACTGTAGGCCTTCAGTACGTTCGGGTTCTCTGCCCGGCAGGGACCGCACCAGCTGGCCCAGAAACCTATTAACAGGTACTTACCCTTGTAGGCTGCCAGGCTGATATTTTTACCTTCAGCATCCGGCTGCGCAAAGTCAATAGCCGGCTGTCCTACCGCTGTTTTTTTGGCAGCCTCCAGTCCTTCGGCGAAGTCCTTTCCTGAAGGAGTATTACGTATATGTCTTCCCAACCTGTTGAATATGGGTTCTATTTCGGCCAGGTTGATCTCATAGTCTGCATATTTATTCAACACGTACAATGCAATAGGCGAATTAGGATTATTCCGCAGATAATCCCCCATGATCTGTTTCTGCTGTGCGGCCAGTTCATCAAACTGGGGTTCCAGCTTTCTCATACCCTCTTCATCTTCAGCCATGTACAACTGACGGTATTGCTTTTCCAGTTCATCCAGGCGGCTGTTAACATCTTTCAGCTGCCCGTTCAAACGGATATAATCATTATTAGCAACAGATCCTTTTACAGTAGCTTTACTGATAGAGTCTTCAGTAGTGATCGTGATATCTCCTTTATCCAGGAACAGTGTCAGCAAATCTCTCTTCTTTGTTTCAGTAGTCTCCTGGCTGTCTGTCTGAACAGGAGGCTCCTGTACTTTCAGCAACAGATTGGCAATAGTCGGTTCGGCCAGAACACCGGAAAAAGTAAATTTACCATCCTTTACATCCGTGCTATCCAGTTTGTTATCACCACAACGCCTGATATTCAGATACACCTTTGCTGGCTTCTGTAATGTAGTAACAGTTCCCTCTATTTTAAATGATTGCTCACCCTTCCATTTTTCCTGCGCCAACAGGACCATAGGCGCAAAAAACGCCACGGCCATCATTACGGACTTCATTGATTTAGATTATTTAAGAATAACGAAATTCACATATCCCGGCAGGAAAATCAACCTGTTTGTGATAAACGGTGAGGGAGGTGACTATAAAAGAAGCGGCCTCGTGTAGGTACGAGGCCGGTAAGTAAATTATTTTAATATTTGTTCCAGTTTGGCTTCCAATGCGCTGCCACGCAGGTTACGGGCAATGATCTTTCCTTGCGGGTCGACCAGGAAGTTGGCTGGAATGGCGCTTACACGGTATAACTGTGCTACTTCATTCCCCCATCCCTTCAGATCGGATACCTGGGTCCATTGCAGATTATCCTGCTTTACAGCCCCAATCCAGCGATCTTTGTTCTGATCAAGAGAAACCCCCAGGATAGTGAAGTTCTTGTCTTTAAAGCGCTCAAAAGCCTTCACAACGTTTGGATTCTCGGCACGACAAGGACCGCACCAGCTGGCCCAGAAATCGATCAGCACATATTTTCCACGGAAGGAAGAAAGCTTGATCTGCCGGCCATTGATATCTTCCTGGGTAAAATCAGTCGCCTCGCCTCCTTCAGTTTCTCCTTTTACACTACGCAGGTATTTAGCAGCAGCAATCCCATACTTTGATTCCTTCAATGGCTTGTCCAGTGAGTTAAAAACCTTCTCAAACTCGTCAGGCTCCAGGCGGCCGCGTAATTCATTCACCAATATCCACAGACTGGCCACTTGTTTAGGATGACCTTTGATGAAATCCCTGCCGGTTGTCACCACATCTTCATTAAACAGGGACGCCTTCGCACGGAATGCATTTTTGCCAGCTTCATCATCACCCGCTATTTTCGCCGCTTCTGCATTCAGGACCTGGGCCCGCTCAATCAGTGCCAGAAACGTCTTCTGATACGCCTGCATGGTTTTGTTTTCCTCATTTCCCTTTACAGCAGTAGCAATCGGAAAACTTTTTGCATCCAGTGTGTATTGAACTGATTCTTTACCAGTTATAAACAGCAAAGGATTCTGTACTCCCTCCAGGATCACCGCATAAATAGACGGGCCTTTAGATTCAGGTACGCTAAACGAGAATTTGCCTCCCTTCAGGGATATTGAATCCTTCGGACTATTATCATCATCAGAGTACAGATAGAGCTTTTTGCCTTCAGCACCCGTCAATGTTCCGGATACTTTCTGTTGAGCATAGACTGTACATGAGAAAAGCACCGCAAGGGTGCCGGTAACAAGTTGTTTCATCCCTACTAATATAGAAAATAACTGTTATTTATCGTGCCTTTTCTTCAGAACGGCCAATACATCGGATAACTGGTAGCCTTTCGCATTGAGTAACACCAGATAATGAAAAAGAAGGTCCGCCGATTCGTTCAGGAACAGTTCTTCATTATCATCCTTTGCTTCTATAACGACTTCCACCGCTTCTTCCCCTACTTTCTGCGCTATCTTGTTAATTCCTTTTGCAAAAAGTTTCGATGTATAAGAACTCTCTGATGGATTGTTCTTTCTGTCTGTAATGATGCTTTCCAGTTTGCCCAGGAAATCATTACTTACATTGTTTTCTTCCCAACAGGTATCTGCCCCCGTATGGCATACCACTCCGGCCGGAATGGCCTTGATCAGCAGAGTATCGCTGTCACAATCCACCCTGATCTCCTGCAGTGTCAGGAAATTACCGCTTTCCTCTCCTTTTGTCCACAAACGCTGTTTGGAACGGCTGAAAAAGGTCACCTTGCCTTCCTGCAGGGTCTTGTCCAGCGCTTCCTGGTTCATGTAGCCCAGCATCAGGACTTTCAGGGTAGCTGAATCCTGCACTATGGCTGGCACCAGGCCGTCTGCGCATTTCTGGAAATTTATCTGTTTGTTATTATACATGCAGTGGTTACTTTTTTTAGTAAAAATACCGTCTGGCCGGTAAAATTAGTGGTTTTCTCAGAACCTGATGTTTACGCCTCTCTGGTACAGGTAAGTTTTTAATGCCTGAATTTCAATCTCTTTATAATGGAAAATACTCGCGGCCAATGCAGCATCCGCCTGGGCATTTTCAAACACATCCATGAAATGCTCCATTGTACCCGCTCCGCCAGACGCAATCACAGGCACATTCAGGTTCTGCGACAGTTTTCCGGTAATGTCCAAAGCAAATCCCTGCTTAGTACCATCATTATTCATAGAGGTCAGCAGGATCTCTCCTGCCCCGCGCTGAACCGCTTCTTTCGCCCAGTCATAAGCTTTGATCTCGGTTTTCACCCGGCCGCCATTCAGATATACATACCAGTCACCATCTTCAAAACGGGTATCGATCGCCAACACCACACACTGACTGCCAAACTCACGGGCCAGTTCATCTACCAGTTCCGGACGTTTAAAAGCCGAAGTATTAACAGATATCTTGTCTGCTCCTGACTGTAGTAAAACATTCACATCTTCAACAGAAGAAATACCACCACCTACAGTGAATGGGATATTCACATGTCTTGCTATGCGCGTTACCAGTTCAGATAAAGTCTTTCTACGCTCATTAGTAGCGGTGATGTCCAGGAACACCAGTTCGTCCGCTCCCTTTTCTGCATATAATGCACCCAGTTCGATCGGATCACCGGCATCGCGTATATTTTCAAAGTTCACACCCTTTACTGTGCGGCCATCTTTAATATCGAGACAGGGAATGATACGTTTTGTCAACATGATTTGAATAATTAGGAATTAAGAATTGAGAATGCAATACAGCCGGAAACAAGCCCTTAATTTTTCAGGAACGCTCCCAGTTCCGCCATACTGATCCTTTCCTCGTAAATTGCTTTCCCCACGATCACACCGCTGCAACCGGCTTCCGCCAGTGCATGCACATCAGCCATTGTACTCACGCCACCACTGGCAATAAAATCGATCTGCGGAAAACGTTCCAGGATCTTTTTGTATAAGTCGATAGAAGGTCCCTGCAATAATCCATCCTTGGCAATGTCTGTACAGAAAATATGCTTCACTCCTTGTTTAATATTCTCCTCAAGAAAATCAAACACAGAAAGATCTGTGGTTTCCAGCCATCCGCCTACCGCTATCTTCTCCTCTTTCACATCTGCCCCCAGGAAGATCTTGTCAGCGCCGTACTTCTTCACCCAACCTGAAAACAGCGCAGGATCCTTCACTGCTATACTACCGATAGTCGCCAGTTCTGCTCCGTTCTCATATACAATACGAAGATCATCTTCTGTTTTAATACCTCCGCCGAAATCTATTACCAGGTTAGTTTTACCTGCTATTGCTTCCAGCACCTTCCAGTTCACTACGGCTCCTTTCTTTGCTCCATCCAGGTCTACCAGGTGTAAACGGCGTACGCCAATACTCTCAAAAGCTTTGGCTACTTCCAGCGGATGTTCATTATACACTTTCTTCTGTCCGTAATCGCCCTGCGTGAGACGTACACACTTACCATCTATAATGTCAATAGCAGGAATGATGGTAAATCCACTCCCTGTTGCTTTATCAAGTTGCAATTTCATCTTGCAGAAAACGATATTATCTTTTGTAAAATGATCTCCCCAGAATTCATAGCTCCGTTTTATATAAAAGCCTTCCGCCGTTTTACGGGCATTACACCATAAAAATGTAATATGCTCCTTCCTGCAAAAATCTTCTATATACTGCATCAACAGGCTGCCGTACCCTTTACCCTGGCTTTCCTGATGAACAGCGAGTTTGCGGAATTGCGCGGATTCTTTTCCGGGTACCAATGTCACTACTCCCCGCAACCTGGCGTCTTCAAACAGGCCGAAATGGAGACTGTCATCATCATGTTCCAGGCGCATCGCCTCTGGTGTTGCGTCAGGGTATAACACATCCCTTCGCAGTGCTAATATATCTTCTGTATAAACTCTTCTTATCTGTATTGGCTGCATAGTCCTTTATAACTTCAGAAAATTCTCGAGGATCTTCTGTCCTTCGCCCGCAGATTTCTCCGGGTGGAACTGTACTGCATAGAAATTGTCTTTCTGTAATGCAGCACTGTAGTTGATCACATAATTGGTTGTAGCTACAGTATAAGGACTTAGCGCCGCATAATAACTGTGTACAAAGTACATGTATGAGTTCTCCGGCACGTGCTCAAACATGGTGCTGTACAATCCTGTTACGTTATTCCAGCCTATCTGTGGTATCTTCAGCAGATTATCCACCGGCGATTGGAAACGTTTTACTTCCACATCAAAAATGCCGAGGCAATTGGTATCGTTCTCTTCTGAGTGTTTACACATCAACTGCATGCCCAGACAAATGCCCAGCACCGGCTGTTTCAGACCGGAGATCAGCTGGTCGAGTTTTCTTTCCTGTAAATAACGCATGGCGGAACTAGCCTCTCCCACACCGGGGAAGATCACCTTATCGGCGGCCTTAATTGCTTCAGGATCGTCTGTTACCACTCCTTCCACTCCCAGCCGGTCCAGTGCGAACATCACGGAACGGATATTACCGGCATTGTACTTTATGATGACCGTTTTCATATACTTTTCTTGTCTATTTTACGCCAGCAACAAACTGCTGTATTGCTGTATCCAGGTTAGTTGCATTCTCGATAGCCCGAATAAAGGCCGTACCTATCACGCCACCATTACTATGAGTAGTAGCGGCATCAAAGGTAGCTTTATCTTTGATACCAAACCCGATCAGTACAGGATTCTTCAGCTGCAATGACTTCAATCTCTCGAAATAGATCTGCTGATTGCCCATGTCCTTATCCTTACCTGTTGTAGAGGAAGAAGACACCGCATATATAAACCCTTTGCTCAGACTATCTATTTTCCTTATCCGCTCCTCACTGGTTTCAGGCGTTACAAGGAATACCAGGTGCAGACCATATTGCTCAAACACCGGTTTGTACTCCGATTCATATTCATCCATTGGCAGGTCAGGCAATATCACACCATCCACACCCACTTCCGCGCATTTCTTACAGAAGTTTTCAATACCATACAGCAACACCGGGTTCAAATATCCCATCAACAACACAGGCACATGTACCTGCTCACGGAAATCCTTCAATTGCTCAAACAATACTTTTAAGCTCATACCATTCCTGATGGCCCGATTGCTGCTATCCTGGATCACAGGACCATCAGCCAGCGGATCAGAGAAGGGCATACCTAATTCAATAATATCCGCGCCATATTGCTGTAATGCTTTCATGACAGGCAGTGTATCATTCAACTCAGGATATCCTGCTGTGCAGTAAATATTCAGGACTCCTGTTCTTTTGCCGGCAAATAATTGATCTATACGATTGCTCATAAAATATATTTATACGTTACCGCCAGTATTACCGGGCAAATTACGAATATAAGTCTCCATGTCCTTATCACCTCGTCCGCTCAAACACACTACTACCACATCATCCGGCTTGAATGCCACCTGCCCGAGTTTAGACAGTGCGTGAGATGATTCCAGTGCGGGAATGATACCTTCCAGGCGGGTCAGTTCGTAGGCAGCCTGCAAAGCTTCATCATCCGTAGCATTCAGGAAAGTAGCACGGCCTGTTTCATAGAGATGTGCGTGCAGCGGGCCAATGCCGGGATAATCCAGTCCTGCAGAGATAGAGTATGGCTCGGTGATCTGTCCATCTTCCGTTTGCATCAGCAAGGTCTTACTTGCGTGGATGATACCCAGTTTACCCAGTTGTGTCGTTGCGGCAGAATGACCTGAATGCACACCTTTACCACCTGCTTCTACGGCTATCAGCTTCACATCAGGTTCATCCAGGAAGTGATAATAGGCACCTGCTGCGTTGCTACCTCCGCCTATACATGCCATCACGTAGTCAGGATTTTCGCGGCCTGTTTTCTCGAGCAACTGTTTTTTGATCTCTTCACTGATCACCGACTGAAAGCGGGTTACCATATCCGGGTAAGGATGCGGGCCTGCCGCTGTACCGAGGATATAATGGGTGTCAACCGGGTTATTGATCCAGTCGCGGATAGCCTCGTTACAGGCGTCCTTCAGGGTCTGGCTACCGCTGGTAGCAGGTACTACGGTCGCTCCCAGCATTTTCATACGCGCTACGTTCGGCGCCTGGCGCTTAATATCGATGCTGCCCATATATACCACACACTCCAATCCCATCAACGCGCAAACTGTTGCCGTAGCTACACCGTGCTGTCCGGCGCCGGTTTCAGCGATGATACGTGTCTTGCCCAGCCGTTTTGCCAGCAGGATCTGACCGATCGTATTATTCACTTTATGCGCACCTGTATGGTTCAGATCTTCACGTTTGAGATAGATCTTCGCGTTATATTTTTCAGATAAACGTTTTGCAAAGTATAAAGGAGACGGACGGCCCACATAGTCGCGCAACAGCTGGTCAAACTCTTCCTGGAAGCCAGGTTCACGCAGTATTGCCAGGTAATTGCGTTGCAGCTCATCCACATTCGGATATAACATCTCCGGGATGTAAGCGCCGCCAAATCTGCCGTAAAAGCCTTTTTCATCTACATGATACTTAGAGCCGAATGTATTTTCCGCAATCTTCATGCTATGACTATTTTAAATAAGTTGATTGAATCTGATCTGTAAATAACCGTACCTTTTCCATGTTCTTCACACCGGGCTGGATCTCAAACTTACTGTTCACATCTACTGCAAACAGCGCCGGTAATTTCATCTGCAGCAATTCAGGCGTTTCTTCCAGCCCTATGCCGCCACTCAGATAGAACGGATGTGCATAAGGATAGGTCTGCAACAATTCCCAGTTAAACCGTTTGCCGGTGCCACCGTATGCTTTACCAGCTTCTGTATCGAACAGGAAATAATCTGTTACCGGCAGGTAAGCCGAAAGCAATGCCGGCCAGTCTACGTTCTCTCCTACACGGAAGGCCTTTATTACCGGTACGCTTTTTCGTATAGCTGCACAGTATTCCGGTGTTTCATCACCGTGTAACTGTACCATATCCAGACCATAGTCGGTAATGATACGCTGCACCTGTTCAAGCGGTGCGTTTACAAACACACCTACCTTCTGGATACCTTCTATTTCGCGGACGGTACGGGCATCTATTTTCTGTCCCGCAAAGCGCGGCGACTTTTCATAGAATATAAAGCCGGCATAATTAACCTGGTAATTCACCAGTTGTTGCAGGTCTTCTTTCCGTGTAATACCGCAGACCTTTATTTTCATTGTGCTGATTTATTGGCCAGTTCCGTTACAAAGTGCTCAAATGCCCGTGGCGGATTTTCCTGCCGCATAAAATGTTCTCCTATCAGGAATCCCTGGAAGCCTGCCTGCTTCAGCGTAATGATCGCATCCGTATTACTGATACCGCTTTCGGCCACTTTACACTTGTCTGCAGGGATCTGGGGCGCCAGTTCACAAGAGCGGTTAAAATCGACCTTAAACGTAGTAAGATCACGATTATTCACTCCTACTAGTTGTATATGATTAGTCACTTTATCCAACTGATCGCCGCTATGCACTTCCAGTAATACTTCCAGTCCCAGGTTATTTGCAAAAGCTGCCAGTTGTGCTACTTCCTGCTTTGTCAGGCATTCTGCTATCAGCAGTATCACATCTGCACCGATGGCCTTTGCTTCCAGGATCTGGTATTCATCGATAATAAAATCCTTCCGGAGGATAGGAATATTGTTCAATGCCCTTGCCTGTTGCAGATCATCCGAAGAACCACCAAAATACTTTTCATCAGTCAGTACTGACAAACCCGATGCGCCATAACGGGTATATGCCGTTGTTACATCCTGCACAGTTACTTCACCATTGATGAGACCTTTTGAAGGAGACCGTCTTTTGAACTCTGCAATGATTCCCGTCTTCTCAGGGTCCCGTAGAAACTGCGCCAATGATAAAGGCGTTCGTTTGAACCAGGATACCTGTTCTAATTCTTCCACGCTCCGCTGTTCTTTGCGGGCAGCCACTTCTATGTGCTTGTGGGCTACAATTTCTGTCAGGATATTTTTCATGATTGCAAGCTTATCAACTTCTTAAACGCGTTATGCGCTGCACCTGATTCCAGTGACTCTACAGCTGCCTGGAAACAGTCAGCATAATTATCAAATTTCTTCATACAATATAATCCCATCGCAGCATTGGCCAGTACTACCGAGTTTTGCGCCCAGGTCCCTTCACCTTTCAATATCTTCATAAAGATCTTTGCTGCGGCTTCTACAGTGCTACCGCCATATATATCTTCAGGATATACCTTACGTTTACCCAGCTGTTCTGGCGTCCAGTCTTTTTCTCCCTCATTCGTAATTACACGGGTATCGGCTGTCAGAGAGATCTCATCATAACCATCCAGGCTATAAACGATCGCATAGCGCTTGTCAGTCTGCTGGAACAGATAATTATAAACTCTCGCCAGTTCGAGGCTATAAACGCCTATCAGCTGATGTTGTGCAAAGGCAGGATTTACCAGCGGTCCCAGCATATTGAAGAATGTACGGATACCCAGCTGGCGGCGAACGCCGGCCACATTCTTCAGTGCGGGATGAAACAATGGTGCGTGCAGGAAACAAACGCCTGCCTGCTCGAGCTCTTCCCGGAGTTTAGCATCATCGTTCTTGAATTTATACCCCGCCGACTCCATCAGATTGGAAGCTCCGCTTATGGAAGATACGCCATAGTTGCCATGTTTGGCCACTTTCCCGCCTGCGCCCGCCACTATAAAACAAGATAGCGTTGACACATTAAAAGTATTCTTTCCATCTCCACCGGTACCTACTATATCAAGTACTTCATAGCCATTCAGATTAACGGGCACGCAGAGTTCAAGCAAAGCATCCCGGAATCCCAGCAGTTCCTCTACTGTTATACTGCGCATGAGGAAAACTGTCATAAAAGCCGCCAGTTCGCTTTCATTGTACATGCCCTTTGAAATACTCATGAGTATCTCTTTGGCAGCCTCACGGCTAAATGTTTTATGTTCAAAAAGGTAATTAAGTATCTTTTTCATTACTTGGAATTTATGCTTTCAACCAGTTACGAAGTATCTGTTCTCCCTGTGGCGTCAATACACTTTCAGGATGGAACTGTACACCACTTACATCATATTTGTTATGTTGCAGCGCCATGATGTAATTATTATCGTCCCTGGCAGTTATTGTCAGGTCGGGAGATAATGTTCCTTCATCTACTACCCACGAATGATAGCGGCCTACTTCCAGCTGATCAGGCAAACCGTTGAACAGTCTTCCGTCTCTCGCCGTGATGTTCACATTTGTTGCTACGCCGTGATATACATCTTTCAGATTGATCAGCTTTGCGCCGAAAGCTTCTCCTATAGCCTGTTGTCCCAGGCATACACCGAAGATGGATTTACTTGACGCATACTCTTTGATCAACGGCAGCAGCAATCCTGCTTCTTCAGGAATACCAGGTCCCGGAGACAAGATGATCTTATCGTAATCTTTTACTTTCTCTAATGGAATTTCATCGTTGCGCACCACTGTCACTTTACCATTGATGATCTTCTCCACCAGGTGCACCAGGTTGTAGGTAAATGAATCGTAATTATCAAACACCAGAATATTCATGTCAGATATTTTGAGCCAGGATAATGGCCTGTTTTAATGCATTCAGTTTATTGTTCACTTCCTCCAGTTCGGACGATGCGACAGATTTCGCTACCACACCCGCTCCCGCCTGATAGTATAATGTGTTGGCTTTGCTCATCACAGAACGGATCATGATAGCATGATTGAAGTCACCGTTAAATCCTACTGATCCGATACAACCACCATAAAAACCACGGGCAGTCGGTTCATTCTCATCAATGATCTCCATTGCCCTGTATTTTGGCGCACCGGATAGTGTTCCCGCAGGGAATGTAGCTGCCAGTAACGAGAATGGGTTCAGGTTCGGTTGTATCTTACCGGTCACTTCACTCACGAGATGTATCACATGCGAGTAGTACTGTATCTTCCTGTAAGATTCCACTTCCACATCTGTGGCCAGTCTGCTGAGATCATTCCTTGCCAGGTCGACCAGCATTACATGTTCTGCATTTTCTTTCGGATCTTCTAACAACTTTGCCGCCAGCTGCCTGTCCTGCTCATCATCGCCTGTACGTTTAAATGTACCGGCTATCGGATGAATAGTAGCTTTATTGTCTTTTATGATCAGCTGGGCCTCGGGTGAGGAACCCATTAGTTTATAATCGCCGTAATCGAAGAAGAAGAGATAAGGAGAAGGGTTAATGGAGCGGAGGGCGCGGTATACATTGAATTCGTCACCTTTGAACTTTTGCTGGAAGGCTCTGGAGAGTACTACCTGGAAAACGTCTCCGCGGAAGCAGTGTTGTTTACCTTTTTCGACGATCTCCATGTATTGTTCATTCGTCAGGTTACTCTTTTCATCCCCGTCTGCCTTGAAGCTGTAAGTCGGTACGTCTTTCTGTCTTATCAGGGACTCTATCAGATCAAACTCACTGTCAAGGCCTTCCACCACATTTTCACAGAGATACAGTTCATCTTTGAAGTGATTGATAGCGATGATATACTGATAAAAACGGTATCGCATCAATGGAATGGTATTGCCGTTCTGTTTGTTCTTATTAAACTCTATCGTTTCGAAAAATTGCACTGAATCGAACGTGCTATACCCAAATAAACTCTGCACCACGGGCAGTACCGGCTTATCAGCGAAAGTAAAATTACCGAGGAACTTCTGCAACTCATCTAACACGCTCTGTTTGTTCTTCAATTGTTTCCTCTCTGGCGGGAGATTAGGATACTTAAATTCAAAATCCGTGGTACTGGTCACTTCTATGCCTGCTATCGGCTGGATGCAGATGAAGGAGAAACTGTTTTCACTGGCGCGATAGTCAGTACTTTCCAGCAGTAGGGTACCAGGAAACTTGTCGCGGAGCCGCAAATAGATACCAACAGGCGTGAATACGTCTGCCAGCATTTTCTTTGATCTTGATTTTACTTGAATACTACCCATTGGTTTGTGATTGAGTTAATTGGGTGACTATCTAAAACGAAGAAGGCCCGCTGTGTAACAGCGAGCCTTCCAATTATATAGTTTCATTACGAAACATGGCACTGTAACACCTTATCAGGAACTGATATTGTGCCACCACCAATGCTTGTTTGTAATGCTTGTTATCATGTTTTAATTTCTTGCGGAACAAATATCCGGTCTTTTTTGAAAACATGCAAATTTATTTTGAAAAAATTTGTGAAGTGATAAGTTCAGGGCGTTCTGACGCGAAATTCATCAATCTTTGGCTTATCTAAGACGTTTACTTAAAGAGCTTTTGACTACTTTCACCAGGCCTTCCTTCCCCTCCAGGGCCGGTATGATACGGCAGGGGTCCAGGTAGGACGTCGGTCGGCGCCTCTTCGGATGGAATGCTATCGGGCTTTTTCAAGCGTATGAGCATTGGAACATGGATCTGGCGGCATCAGTCGTACCTCAAAGAGCCGAAGGCCCGGCATCTCTACCTGCCCCCCTTCTGCTCATTGCCGGCCTATGGTAGTCAGCCCATTATAGGCAGGACATCGTCTTCTACAAAAGAGCCTTCAACGACTTGCCTGACAGTCTAATGATCTCCCGTTTGAATGTCTCTCCCCACAGTAAACCACTATCATTATTACTATTACTATTACTATCACTTTCCTCTACCTTCCCTGCCATTGCATGAAAAAAGTCCTGCTACTTATGGGGAGCAGCTAAGTAGCAGGCGGTTAAAGATGGAGACTGCGGGCCTTCGGCTCTTTGGGTGTACGATTGATAAAGCTAAATAGATATTCCCAAGCCCATACGCTTGAAAAACCTAAATAGTAATTCAAATGCCCAGAGAGGCGCCGACCGCAGGCCCATACTTTAACCGCAGCTACTTGCGGTTAAATATCTTACAACACGCCCTTCGTACTCGGTAACTGCATGTTGGCAGGATTACGCTTTACCGCCATTTTAATAGCTTTCGCAAAGGTCTTGAAGATCGCCTCGATCTTATGATGCTCGTTTTCACCTTCGGCCTTGATGTTCAGATTACACTTTGCAGCATCAGAGAAGGATTTAAAGAAGTGAAAAAACATCTCCGTCGGCATCTCCCCTATCTTCTCACGATTGAACTTCGCATCCCAGACAATCCAGTTACGACCACCAAAATCAATAGCAGCCTGCGCCAGACAATCATCCATAGGAAGGCAGAAACCATAGCGCTCAATACCTCTCTTATCTGCCAGACCTTGCGCCATCGCTTCGCCTAAAGCAATCCCCACGTCTTCAATTGTGTGATGCTCGTCAATATGCAGATCGCCTTTTGCTTTTATAGTCAGATCAATACTTCCATGACGTGCGATCTGATCCAGCATATGATCAAAGAACGCAAGGCCTGTACTAATGTCAGCCTTTCCTGTACCATCCAGGTTCAGAGAAATATTGATATCTGTTTCCTTAGTAGTACGCGTATGAGAAACAGTACGTAGTCCTAATTTCAGGAACTCGTAGATCTTCTCCCAGTCTGTAGATTCCAGTGCGATCACATCTTTCAACGCCTGCACATCGGCACTGATCTCAGCACTTCCGAGACCGGTACCCTCATTCATCCAGATAGCTTTTGCGCCTAGATTCTGCGCCAGCTGCACGTCTGTAATGCGGTCGCCGATCACGAACGAATTCGCGAGGTCGTAGTCAGCAGAGAAATATTGTGTCAGCATACCCGTGCGCGGCTTACGGGTAGGTGCATTCTCATGAGGAAAAGAACGGTCGATATGCGCCGCTTTGAAGGTCACCCCTTCATTTTCAAAGGCCTTCAGAATGAAGTTCTGCGCCGGCCAGAAATCTGCTTCAGGAAAGCTGGCAGTTCCCAGGCCATCCTGGTTGGTAACCATTACCAACTCATAGTCCAGTTCCGCTGCGATGCGGGACAAGTAAGTGAATACCTTCGGATAAAACTCCACCTTTTCAAGGCTGTCGATCTGGTAAGTAGGCGGTACTTCCTTGATAATGGTACCATCCCTGTCTATGAAGAGGACTCTTTTCATTATTGCTGTTTATTACGGCGCTTGTATTGTTATGTTGTACACAGTTATCTGCAATAGTTAACTGTTTTGTATGTTCATTTGAATTACTGTTGTACAGTGACTTCAGCAATGGTTTCTATCAATGTCACATTCTCTTCCGGTGTACCTACGGTAATACGCAGACAGCCATTACATAGTTCCACTTTTGAACGGTCACGTACAATGATCCCTTTTTCCACCAGGTAGTTATAAATACCTTTTGCATCAACTGTTTTAGCCAACAGGAAGTTCGCATCGCTCGGATACACTTCCAGTACCTGTGGCAGATTGATCAGTGATGCTGCCAGTTTATCTCTTTCCACAACAGTATCCTTGATCCATTCATTTACCTGGATGATGTTGTCGAGCGCTTCCAGTACCAGGTCCTGTGCTGCCTGGTTGATATTGTAAGGAGGTTTTACCTTGTTCAGTACATTGATGATCTCTTCTCCGGCGAAAGCCATACCCACACGTAAAGCGGCCAATCCCCATGCTTTGGAGAGCGTTTGCATCACAACAAGGTTTGGATATTCTGTCAGTTCGGGAATGAATGTTTTCTGACGGGCGAAGTTGATGTAAGCCTCATCGATCACCACTATACCATCAAAATTATTCAGGATCATCTCTATATCGGAACGGTTGATAGAATTGCCTGTAGGGTTGTTGGGAGAGCAGATGAAGATCAGCTTTGTACGCTCATCCACTGCTTCCTGTAAAGCGGCCATATCTATCTGGAAGCCGGGCGTTAATGACACCTTACGCACGATCACATCGTTGATATTAGCGCTCACCTCATACATACCATAAGTAGGCGGGAACAGTACAACGTTGTCAACGCCCGGGCGACAAAAGGACCGGTACAGTACATCTATCACTTCATCACTGCCATTGCCGAGGAAGATATTCTGAGGTGGTACACCTTTGATATCTGCCAGTTTATATTTCACTTTCCACTGCATCGGGTCCGGATAGCGGTTATAAGCAACCGGTAGTGGAGAGCCATAACTGTTTTCATTTGCATCAAGGAAAATAGAAGCTTCTCCTTTGAATTCATCCCTGGCGGTTGAGTAAGGCACCAGACGTTTTATATTATCGCGTAATAAGCTATTAAGATCGAACATGATGTTAAATGTTGGATGTTAGAGTTGAGTCTTTTGTTTCAGGCGAACGGTCACAGCATTCTTATGCGCGTCCAGTCCTTCGGCGGCAGCCATCGTTTCAATGGTAGCCCCGATCTGCTGTAAGCCTTCCTGTGTCAGTCGCTGGAAAGTGATCTTCTTCACAAAACTATCGAGAGAAACTCCACTGTATGCAGTGGCATAACCATTCGTTGGTAAAGTGTGATTGGTGCCTGAAGCATAATCGCCTGCACTTTCAGGAGAATAATTACCCAGGAATACTGAACCCGCATTTACCACTGCATCAGCAATAGTAATATCATCTTTGCAGGCTACGATCAGGTGTTCAGGCGCATATGCGTTCAGTAACTCCATCGCCTCGGGCGTATCTTTTACGAGAATGATGCGGCTGTTTTCCAGTGCCCGCGCAGCAATATCTTTACGGGGCAATTGTGCTAGTTGAGCAACCACTTCTTCCTGTACCGCATTGATGATACCTGGTGCTGTTGTTACAAGCAATACCTGGCTATCGGGACCATGTTCCGCCTGTGAAAGCAGGTCGGCCGCTACGAAGGCCGGGACGCAGGTCTCGTCCGCCAGTACTGCTACTTCTGAGGGACCGGCAGGCATATCGATCGCTACGCCGTTCTTATTGACAAGTTGTTTGGCGCAGGTCACATACTGATTTCCCGGACCAAAGATCTTATGTACACGTGGCACACTTTCAGTACCATATGCCATGGCGCCTATTGCCTGTACACCACCTATTTTGAAAACACGTTCAACACCTACTTCCTGCGCCGCAAACAATACTGCAGGATGTACTTCACCTGCTGCATTAGATGGCGTGCAGAGGATGATCTCCTTACAACCCGCGATCATGGCTGGTATACCCAGCATCAGTATCGTAGAGAAAAGCGGGGCAGAACCACCCGGAATATACAGCCCTACTTTCTCAATGGCCACTGGCTTACGCCAGCATTGTACACCCGGCATTGTTTCTATGATCCTGCTTTGCTCCTGCTGCGCTTTGTGAAAGACCTCTATATTCTGTTTCGCCTGAAGGATAGCTTTTTTCAGTTCTGCATCCAGCACATTAGCAGCATGTGCAAATTCTGCAGGAGTGACCTCCAGTGCGTTCAATGCTACTTTATCAAACTGCTGTGCATATCGGCGCACTGCTGCATCTCCTTCCTGCTTTACCGCAGCGAGAATATTACCTACACTGGTTTCCAGGGCTGTTGTGTCTAAAACCGGGCGTTGAAGTAATGCCGGCCATTGTGAACGTTCTGGATATTCGAATACAAGCATGCTATTATCGATTACGAATGGACTATTACAAATGACGAATGATCAGTGATGAAGCAATGATCATCTGTTATATGATCATCTTTTCAATCGGCACAACCAGGATACCCTGTGCACCTGCGGCTTTCAGACTTTCAATAATGTCCCAGAAAGCATTTTCATTCAGCACGGAATGCACAGAGCTCCAGCCTTCTTCCGCTAATGGCAGTACTGTCGGGCTTTTCATGCCTGGCAACAAACTGATGATCTCTTGTAATTTATCGTTCGGAGCATTCAGCAACACGTATTTATTGTTCTTTGCTTTCTTTACTGCCTGGATACGGAACAGCAGCTTCTGCAAAAGTACTTCCTGTTCTGGTGTCAGGTTATCATTGCTGATCAGTGCTGCTTCAGATTTCAGGATAACTTCCACTTCTTTCAGGCCGTTCATGAACAGGGTGGAACCACTGCTAACGAGGTCACAGATCGCATCTGCCAATCCGATTCCGGGAGCAATTTCAACTGAACCGCTGATCTCGTGAATGTCAGCTGTAATGTTATGTTCATTCAGGAAGTTCTGCAAGATCACGGGATAACTGGTAGCGATACGCAGTTTGTCCATATCCTTTACACCGTTGTACTCTACAGATTTTGGCACTGCCAGGGAAAGACGGCATTTACCAAAGCCCAGCTTCTCTGCGATCTTCACAGGACGGTTCTTTTCAATGATCACGTTTTCACCGACGATACCGATATCTGCCACGCCGTCTTCCACGTATTGCGGAATATCATCATCGCGCAGGAAGAAGACTTCCAGCGGGAAATTACTGGCTTCCGTTTTCAGCTTGTTAACACCGTTGTTGATGTCGATACCACATTCTTTCAACAGCTTGATAGAGTCGTCGTGCAAGCGACCGGACTTCTGAATGGCAATTCTCAGTTTCATATTTTAGACAATGTTCGGTGAAAACAAAAAAGGGGCTTACCGTTTGGTAAGCCCCTGATGATGTTCTAATATCTTATTATATAGTACATAAAATCATCCCAGCCTACCTGCGTGGTAAGAAATGATGGTGATGATGTGTATGTACGTTAATGTTCATAATTTGAATAACGATGCGAAGTTAATAACTATTTTGAATAATCAAACTAATTTTTGACCTGATCGCCATTATTTTAATGTAAACCCTGCTGACTGGACATCTCTGCTATTAGAGCCTACAAACACTGTAAAATCGCCTGGTTCGGCCTTCCAGCGCATATCTTTATCGTAGAACTTCAGGTCTTCCACTGAAATATCAAAAGTCACTGTACGAGTTTCTCCTTTTGCCAGGGATATCTTTTTATAAGCCTTCAGTTCCTTTACAGGACGGGTCACCGATCCTACCAGGTCCCTGATATATAACTGGACCACTTCTTCCCCTTCGTAGTTTCCGCTGTTAGTTACCGGTACGCTGATCTGCAGCTTGTCTGCCGCGGTGATCTGCTGTTTATTCAGTTTCACAGCGCCATAGGTGAACTTAGTATAGCTCAGTCCATATCCGAATGGATATAATGGTTCGTTGTCTGTATCGAGGTACTTGGTTGAATACTTATTGTTCTGGTTCAGTGGTCGTCCTGTATTCTTATGGTTGTAATAGATAGGTATCTGACCTACATTCCGTGGGAAGCTCATTGTTAGCTTGCCGGCGGGATTATAATCGCCGAACAATACGGAAGCGATGGCATTACCAGCCCTGGTGCCCAGGAACCATGTTTCAAGGATCGCAGGAATATGGGCGTCTTCCCACTCCAGTGTCAGCGGACGGCCGTTCGACAGCACCAATACTACTGGCTTGCCTGTAGCGTACACGGCCTTCAACAATTGCTGCTGGTTCTCGGGAATGCTGATATTGGACCTGCTGGCCGCCTCTCCTGTCATGCCCTGGGATTCACCCAGCGCCATTACAACAACATCTGACTGTTTTGCCAGCTCCACGGCTTCGGCCAGCATCTGTTGACTGTTAGCCGTATCCGCCGCGTCCAGTCTGAACTTCTGGGTAGCTCTTTTATAAAGCGTAGTATCCGCTGTATAGTGGGCGCCGGGCAGGTAGGTCACATTGGCCGAACGCTCTTTCAGGGCCTCGAACAGTGTTACCGCCTTGTTATAGTCGCCTGCAGCTGACCAGTTACCGATCATATCCCGCTTACTGTTTGCCAGAGGGCCGATCAGTGCGATCTTTGCATCCTTCTTCAGCGGCAGCAGCTGGTTTTCATTCTTTAACAGCACAATAGAACGTTCTGCTATTTTCTGAGCAGCGGCCAGGTTCTCTGCCGACATGATCTCTTTTGCCGCCCGGGCAGTATCACAGTATCTGAACGGGTCCTGGAACAGGCCCAGGTCATATTTGGCGGCCAGGATACGGTAAACCGCGCTATCGATCGTTTTCTGGGTCACCTTTCCATCTTTCAACAACTGCTTCAGCTGACCTCCAAAAATACCGCCCTGCATATCCATATCCACACCGGCGTTCAGCGCTGCCGCTCCGGCCTCATATTCATCCTTTACATTACCATGGGCGATCATTTCGGTTATGGCGGTATAGTCTGTCACGATGAAGCCTTTAAAGCCCCAGTCCTTGCGCAGCAGGTCTGTCAGCAGCCATTTATTGGCAGTGGCAGGTGTACCGTCAATTTCGTTAAAAGAGGTCATTACGGTAGCAGCTCCGGCGTCTATAGCGGCCTTGTAAGGAGGCAGATAGTACTGGTACATCTGCCGGCGGCTCATATCTACGGTATTATAATCACGGCCGGCCTCAATCGCGCCATATAAAGCAAAGTGTTTCACACAGGCCAGAACAGTGTTATTGGCTGACAGGTCAGATCCCTGGTAGCCTTTCACCTTCGCTTTTGCCACCTGGCTACCATACCAGGTGTCTTCTCCTACTCCTTCCGCAACGCGGCCCCAGCGAGGATCACGGGCAATATCCACCATGGGGGAATAAGTCCATTGTAACCCGTCGGCACTGGCTTCTTCCGCCGCTATCCGGGCACTCTGTTCCAGCAGGGCCATGTCCCAGGTACAGGCTTCACCCAATGGGATAGGAAAAATGGTCTTGTGACCATGGATCACATCATAACCGAACAACAAAGGAATTTTCAGCCTGGTTTTCAGGGCCATTTCCTGTAACTGGCGGGTATATTGGGGGGTATAGGCATTGAAGATCGAGCCACATAAGCCGGCCTCAATGTCTTTTTTATATCCCGGTTTCATAAAAGGCCCTGTTACGTCCATATCGCTGGTGAGCAGGTTCAGCTGACCGATCTTCTCTTCCAGCGTCATACGTTTGATGAGGTTACTGATAAAGGCCTGTTTGGTATTTTGTGCCTTCACGCTGAGGGCCGCCAATAGCAGAGATGCTACCAGCAAGCGCTTGGGGATCTTCATAATCGTGTTTTTTAATGTTTATAAGTGAGGCTAAGGTAGGGATTAATTCAAAGCGGAATACCCGGGGACCTGTTTCCCGTATCCCCTCTTACCGAAAGAATAACATATGTGAAATAATCCGGCAAATTGAAGAATATTCAAGAACACCGACAAAGCTCCCAACAAGAAAGAAGCCATTCGTAAACAGTGAAAGCGGCTTTTATGTAAGCAGTAATTCCTTCACCGTTGGATTGCCCGGCAAATCTTTCACTGTCACAATGATCTTACCGCCTGCAGGCAGCGCAGTGGCTTTATAATACCAATCTACTCCATTCCGGCCTAAAACTGCACGGCCACTCTCAGTAATAACACCGTCACCGTCTATTACCTTTACCTCCACTGCTGCTACCCGGAACTCATCTTTGGCAGTCACTACTACCTCCTCCCCTTCCAACCTGATATTCTGGACCTCTGGACTGCGGTAAGCATCCTTCACCGCCATATTATAGGCATTTTGTCCCGGCCCTGCCAGCGACTGGTAATAAGCCTTGATCTGCGGATCTTCCAGCATTATATGCGCGCGCATCGAAGCGATGGTCATCTTATGCCTGGCCTCTAACTGTTTCTGGGTAGGCTTTTTCGTTGATGGACCGCGTTTCTTCGCCATAATGATCTGCCCATTCCGTTCGTAGATGGTGATTTGCTTGCCGAGGGTGCCCCGGACAAGTTGCATGAGGATATTGTCTTTAACAATGGCCATAAAAGGTTTTTTGAGGTTATAGATACAAGTTTAATATCTCTTACCTCTAAGGTACATATAACTATACTAAATTGACATTAAAAGATCACTAAAAGGGCACTTCAATATCTAAATGGATATTGAAGTGCCCTTTTAGTGATCTTTTGATACCCTTATAGTAAGCTTATATAAAGCCGATAGAATGGTTATCAGAACGCGATAGACAGATTAACTGTACCAGGTTAAGCTATTATTGGGGAAAGCAGCTCCTAGACGTATGATTATATACAATAATACAAGCAAAAAAAAGCCAGACCCGGATCTGAAGCGATCCGGATCTGGCGAATAGCATATTCCATTCGTAAATGCTTTTCAGAATAAAAGGGCCTGCCCAAAACGAAGGGCAATTGATTTACATTATTTATTAAGCCTCACCACTACCGGCTTCAACTGCTTCCCGCTATACACCTCTTTCCCATCAACAATCACCTTTAACCCCTTCCCCTTTTTATAATGCGCCCCCGTCTTATCCCATCTCACAGTAACAAGCCTTCCATGATAAGGCACTCCCTCCAGCAGAAACCAATCCCATTGCCCTGAAGGGATCAACGGATGCAGCTCCAGGCTATTATCCGCGCGGGGCTTTAATCCTATCAGATCATTGATCACCAGGTCACAAAATCCCGAGTGATTATAATAACTGCTACGCAGATCATCTCCTTTCAACCAGTAGCCATTACGTTCGTCCTGGTATTCCCCCAGATAAGGCTTTCCATTTTTCTGATGAGAATTTGCGTAGACCTGCAATGCACGATAATAAACAGCTGGCGACATCCCATCATGATGTTTATAATCTGTCAGCAGGTTAGCTAATCCTTTTAATGTTTGCGTAGTCGCAAATGGCCATATAGCGCCATCCCATTCACAACCGCCGCTGCCGTGCGAACGGAAAGCAGGATGCCTTCTCTCTGCAGTGGTCAGTCCCCAGGGAGCATCAAAGCCGCTGGTGTCTGTAAGTTGTTCCCATGCTTTGGCAAATTTTGATCTATCCGAAGGCAAGTTGAAATACCATGGAATAAAACCTATCTCCTCCCGCGCGTTGGAAAGCTGTGTATCCTTACTGCCTTTTATGGCTTGTCTTACCTTGAAGAATGCAGCGGTATCATCCCATAGCTGCTCCTGCACCAATCCCCTGATCTTCGCTGCATCAGCAGCATATCTTTGCCGGAGTGTATCATTCCCTGCCATGATAGCCATCTTCGTTAATGCGTTTGCATTACCATACATATAGCTGCTGATGGTAGGACGTGTATGTTTTTCCCTGCGTGCACCACTAATAGATTCTTCCATTCCATCTTTCACATCAAACTGCCAGAAGAGGCCATTGGGCAATCTTTTCTCCTGTTCCCATAAACGGTAGTCTTTATCAATATAGGGTAACAATGCTGTCACAAAACTGGTATCCCCTTCTACCAGGAAACGGTTGTATACTGCATCTGCGGCCCAGCTGCTGAACTGATGGAAGCGTGGAGATTTTTGCTGCGCATCCTTCAGATACCAATACTGGATATATTGGTCGATATATTGCTGGTTACGCAGCCATCTTCCTTCATACACATGATGTCCGAAAGCACAGCTTAGTGCATTAAATCTGCCTGCATGTTTAACCGGGGTAATAAATTCAGTGAAGATGAATCCGTCCGGCGTTTCCTTCAAATGTTTACGGAACGTCCACCAGCGATAATAATACGTTTGCTCAATAATGCTATCCGGGCATTCCAGTAAAGGCACATTTGTTTTCAGCCATTCAAAGGCCTGTGCATTGCTTACATAGTTGACCACATATTCCGAGTCAAGGGTATTGAAACGGTCTGTATACTTCTTCAGTGTATTTTCAGGCGTGCCCACATTCCCCTGTTGCGCACAAAGGTGTAAGGGAAAGAAAATACATATCGCTGCTGCTATTGCTTTAAAGGATCCCAACTTCCAAATACTTTAGTGAGTGTAATATTTTTAGCTTCTTTAGCTGTTAATTGCTTTGACCAGCTTACACGCTGACTGACGGCCGCACCATCGCCCACATTCTCATATTCCGCATACCTGGCTGTTTGTTCATTTTCCGGTTTGCTCCAGTTATGCCATCCTTGAGGAAGTATGTGTGCTCCCAGTGTACTATGTATAAATACCGTCGCCCCATATGGACGCCAGGGCCGGCCGAGATAAACCTTTCTGGCGCTGGTGTCTGCCGTTAATGAACAATGACTGAATATGAACCCGTATGACTGTCCTTCTGTCGTAGATGCAGCCGTAATGAAAGAATCTTTTTTACTGTGGATGATACAGCCTTCGAACCAGACTGTCGCAGCACCGAATATGAAATCCGTCGTACCGGTGATATAACAGTCTTTGTAGTACTGCCTGCTGCCGGCGCCCCCTGCATACAATGTATCCTGGTTGCCCAGCAAACGGCAATTGCGGAAAATACAACGATCGCCTTCCACATGCAATGCTACTGCTTGTCCTACAGGACCGGCTGCATTCTCAAACGTCAGGTTTTCTGCAATGATATCATCGCCTTCTATCAATACCGTATATGAGTTAAATGTTCCGAATTTGTCCCTGCCTGAAGCATCTTTACCGGGATAAGGCTTTCCCGAATAATCACTATTGGTGATGATGGTACTGTCCCTGTCTTCCCCCTCCAAAGTGATGCTGCATTTCCAGGAGGGAATGCACAGTTTTTCATGATATATTCCCTTGCGGATAAAAATAGTAACGCGGAAATACGTAAAATCCCTTACTGCATTTACCGCTTCCTGTATAGTTTGATAATCACCGGTGCCATCCTGTGCTACCACAAGCCGCTTACGTGTGTCCTGTGCATGCGCACAGACTACCAGTATTAGCAAAAGTGGAATAGTTATAAAACGAATATATTTCTTCATAACAAGGAATTCATGCTTACTGTGATGGAACAAACTATAAAAATCCCCGCGGTTGAAGAAGAAAGCAATGCACTTTATTTACCCAATCGTTGCCGGTACATCACCTATCTGAGAAGCTTCCACCTATACGCGTACAGGCCATTTTACACCGGTATTACAGGCCTTATTGTATAGTCAACACTTTATAAAAAAGCCTATACTCTATACCATCAACCGGAGCTGCAAGCCAGATCAAGACTTTCAGCACGCCTAAAGAGCTATTTTACGATAAATCTATAGTCGCCAGACCCTGCTGTAAGCACGATCCTGCCGTCTTCATGCGCCTTAATCCGTACATCTCCCTGTTTATCAATTGCATTACCACTTTCAGTCACCTGCTGCCCTTTCGTAAAGGGCAGTTTGATCAGGGCAGTACTATTAGCAGGGATCACGATATGGAAAGTCAGCTCTCCGTCCTTACGGTCCCATTCGCTACGTATAAGCCCATTTTTCGTTTTATAGGATGTTTTGACCCAAGTAATGTCTCCCACCATTTCAGGCCGGATAACGACCTCTTTATAGGCAACAGAGGCATCCTGCTGGGTTATTCCCCCAAGACCGGTATAAAACCATTCCATCAGGTGCCCCAGCATCAGGTGATTATTTGACACCTGCTCCAACGCGGCCCAGGACTCTGTCAGTGCAGTAGCCCCCTTTGCCAGCTGAAAACCATATCCCGGCACATCATTCCGGTTATTCATCTCGAACAGCAACCGGGACGCTCCGCCTTCCTGTAATGCCTGTACCAGGAAATGAAAACCGATATCACCGGCGGTAAGCTTAAGACCACTCTGCCTGATCGAGTCCACGAGGTTACTGAAAACAGCGTTCCGGTACTTATCATCAACCAGCCCCACACATAAAGGCATCGCCATAGACGTTTGACTGCCGGTGGCATATACTTTCGTTACCGGGTCGAAGAACTTTCTGTTAAATGCCTTTTTTACTTCCGCCGCCAATGCGGTGAGTCTTTGTGCCTCTTTCCTGTCATTGTTCAAACCGGCCATTTTTGCCAGCAGTACAAGATCGTAGTAATAAATAGCCGTAGCTGTCAGTGCTTTAGGCGTCAGTTGTGCTACGCCGGGGCGTTCTGGGCCATTGTCGTACCAATCGCCCAGGCCATAGGACAGTATATTGTTATCCGCTCTTGATCGCAGATATTCCACATACTTCCTCGCCGTAGGATAAGCCGTGTAGAGCGTTTTTTTGTCTCCATACCATTTATACAACTGCCAGGGCAATATCACACAGGCGCTCCCCCACTCAGGAGAGTCCCTGAAACCAAACCCCTTATCATCAAAGAATACATATTCCGGCGCTATATCCGGCACCAATCCGCTATCTGTCTGTGCTTCCCGCATGTCATCGAGTAATTTCCTGTACAGCAGTGAGATGTCATAACTATACTGCATGGAATTTCCCATCAGATAATCCTGTTCCAGCCAGCTGAGTTTTTCTCTGTGCGGACAATCGGTCACAACACTTTGCAGATTACTCTTAATGGCCCACAATATCAAGGTATGAATACGATTGAACAGATCATTCGAACAAGAGAATGTACCCATCGACGGAGCTGAATTACGCGTGTGCAGAAAACTTAGTTGAGTTATTTTAGGTAGCGCTGTATTAGATGCCGTATCTGGCGCAGCGCCCTCCACCTGCACATAACGAAACCCATAATAAGTGAAACGTGGCCGCCAGGTTTCTTCGCCATCTCCTTTTAGTGTATAGGAGAAATAATAGGGAGAGCCGGTTGCCTTCTGATTAGATAGTTTGCTGGCATTGATCAACTCCGCCGGTATCAGTTTAACTGTTTGTCCCTTTTTCCCCTTTATCTTGAGCTCCACTATTCCTGATGCGTTCTGACCGAAATCATACATGTAGATACCTGGCTGTGGCTGCGTGATCGACTTTACCGGCAGTACCTCCATCACCTTCACCGGATAATCGCTCTCCGGATTAAGCCTTTTTTCAGTTGCTTTTACAACTATAGCCTGTTTCCAATGCGCATCGTTAAAAGATGCCTGGTCCCATCCTTTTTGTTCCAGTCCTGCATCATAGTCCTCACCGCCATAGATGCTCGCAAAAGTAATGGGCGATGGTGCTGTTTTCCAATCATCCCCCGAAACAATATTCTTAACTGTTCCATCCGCATAGATGATTTTGAGGTTACAGATCATCCTGGGCATCCCATAGGCAACAGACAGCTTTTTATAACGTTCCTTGTTCACATTGAAGAACCCATTTCCCACAATTACACCCAATGCATTTTGTCCCGATTTTAATTTATCGGTTACATCATAGGTATTGTACAATACCGTTTCTTCATAATCGGTCCAACCAGGCGCCAGGAAATTATCTCCCAGCCGCTCTCCATTCAGGCTTACCTCATATTGCCCCAATCCACTGATAGAGAGCAATGCAAGCTTTATGTTGCCTCCGCCTGTAAATTCCTTACGAAACAATGGAACCACAGGACGCTGACGGGCTTTATGTTTCGCATAAAATTTGTCTGCACCGCCATGCACACCTGGTACAACCCGCATTGAATCAGGAATGTCCTCATACCCGATCCAACGGGCCTCTCCTAAGGACATTCCTCTCGTAAACGTAGCTGCGGGGCTCCAGGGTGATACATTGCCATGATTGTCCCATACACGTACGCGCCAGTAATTCTTATAGCCATGTAGCATCGCTTCACCCAAAACTGCAGTACTGATGTAAGAAGCTGGATATTTAAGCCGCGGACTAGTATCTTCGGCTCGCCATGATGTACTGTCTTCAGCCATCATGATCTGTACAGCGGCCTGCACACTTCCTCTCCGTGAAGCAACCATTTCCCAGCTAAATACCGGTGATAAAGGTACTCCTACAGGATCTACCCTGCCCTCAGTTCTCAGGTTAACTACCTTTAACTCCTGTCCCAACACACTGGCGGACAATAACAGGAATAACATTGTAATATATCTCCTCATCCTTATTATTCTTTATTCGCTGAAGCCGATGCGATAGTCAGTTGTGCTGACGGTAACCCGGCTACAGTAGCCTGTAAGATAATATTACCTGCGGCCTTATCTGATTTTATAATAGCCAGGCACCTGCCCTGCCAGGCTTTGCGCTGCGGCAGTTGATAACTTTCCACACTCATCGGATTGGCATTACCTACACCCGCAATAGTGCCAGGACCAGTGATCTCAAACTTTACCAGGTCTTCTGCGTTTGGCAACTTGTTCCCCGCTGCATCCGTCAATTCAACAGTCACATAACTCAGGTCCTGACCGTTTGCAATGATATTTTTTTTATCGGCAGTCAGTTTAAGCTGCACTGCTTTCCCGGCTGTACTTAAAGTAGCTGCCGGAGATTTTTGCTTGCCATTATACCCTATTGCTGTTAGCTTTCCCGGAGAATATGGCACCTGCCACACAGCCATAAAACGGTTCTCTCTACCTGCCTTTTTGCGGCCTAAAGAAACACCATTCAGGAATAGTTCCGCCTCTCCATAAGAAGTATATACTGATACCTCAAGCGGTTTTCCTTCATATCCTTCCCAATTCCAGCTATCACGTGCATCATGCCAATGCCATTGGCTCCAGTCTACTTTACGGGTATTCGTATCGAAAGAAGGTTTAGGAGGTTTTACAAAAAGGGAGATCTGATCTGTCTTCCAAAGCGCATCCCTATAGTATGACTGCGGCCGTTTCCAGCCACAGATATCAATATCACCGCAATAGGCAAGGTTCCAGGGATAAAAGTCCTGACGCTGCATATATCCCAGCCATCCGATACTGGCCTCTCCAATGTAATCAAAAGCGGTCCATACAAAATCGCCGATCACCCAGGGATGATCCGTCACTTCCATCCAGTAGTCATATGCTTCTATCGCAAAAGATTCTGTCGCCATCATTACACGTTGCGGCACACGTTCATGATCTTTTACGTACTCTTTACGCGCATAGTTATAACCTGCAATATCCAGTGTTGACAGGAATGCATCTTTGTCGGGCGCAATACCATTTACGCCGCAGGTAATAAAACGTGTTGTATCTATACTGCGGATATGGTCGCTTAACATACGGGCCACCTTTGCTACTTCCGGCTTTTCGCGATGAGGTATTTCATTACCTGTACTCCACATGATGATTGACGGATGATTACGATCGCGATATAACATACTCTCCAGATCGCGCTTCCACCATTCATCAAAGTACAGGTGATAATCTTCCG
Source organism: Chitinophaga sp. S165 (assembly GCF_003182155.1). Lineage (GTDB taxonomy): Bacteria > Bacteroidota > Bacteroidia > Chitinophagales > Chitinophagaceae > Chitinophaga. The sequence goes on along the minus strand of NZ_QGTG01000004.1, from coordinate 321,407 downwards.
GGTTCTTGCCGTCATTCCATATATCAAACGCCTCATCTATTACCAACATCCCCAACCTGTCACAGGCATCCAGGAAAGCTGGTGAGGGCGGGTTGTGCGAACAGCGGATCGCATTATAACCACTGGCTTTCAACAACGCCACTTTCCTCTCTTCGGCCCTGTCATATGCCTTTGCTCCCAGTGGCCCGTTATCGTGATGCACACAGCCTCCTTTCAATTTGATGGTTTTACCATTCAGCCGAAATCCGTTTTGCGCGTCCGCTGTAATACTGCGGATACCGAATGAAGTAGTCATACTATCTGTCAACTGATCACCTACATATATCTGCGTGATGGCATTATACAATACAGGTGCATCGACCGACCAACGTGCGGGCGACTTTACGGCAATCTCCTGTTGTAATACTGTATCTTTCCCCGCTTGGATCAGTTGCTGTCCTTTGTGTTCTGCTATAACCTTTCCTTTTGCATCAGCCAGACGTGTAACTACCGTGGCCGTTACTACATCCTTTGTATCATTCTGTAATGTGGTCCCGATCCGGACAGTTGCTGCATTATCAGTTACCACAGGCGTGGTGATATATGTGCCCCATTGCGCCACATGCACCGGTTCCAGCGCCTTCAGCCATACATGACGATAGATGCCCGAACCCGCATACCAGCGACTATTCTCCCCTTCATTCCTCACCTTCACCACCAGGAGGTTCTGCTTCCCAAATCTTACATATGGCGTAATATCATACCAGAAAGACGTATAACCATAAGGATGTTTACCCAGCTTCTTACCATTGATCCATAACTGCGCATTCATATACACGCCATCAAACTGAATGATGATACGTTTGCCACGCTGCGCAACAGGCATTGTAAAATGCTTGCGATACCAGCCGCTGCCCCCGGTTGTAAAACCACCGCTAACCTGGCTGAGCGCGCCCTTATTAAAAGGGGATACCGTTCCCGGCAGATCTTCTATACTCCAGTCATGCGGTATTGATACCTTACGCCAGTCACTATCATTAAATAAAGTATCTTCTGCACCCTGTGCAGCGCCCCGCCAGAACAACCAGTTATCGTCAAATAACTGCACACGTTGCGCAGCAAGCGTTTTGCAGCACAACAGAAAAGAAATAAACGCTATAAAAAAACGGCTCATCATCATTTATCATTCGTGAAAGTAAGTGTACTCTTGCCCAGGTCTTTAGAAGTTGCTACCGCTATACCACGCTGGTCTTTCTTGTTGACGGCACAATAAAAATGATAGACCACTCCTTTGTAAGAAATAACAAAAGATTTATGCGCAAAGCGATTATCATATTCTTCTGTAGAATTGATCAGATCATCTCCCTGCCAGTCTGACCAGTGTACAAGGTCATAAGAACAGGCAAAGCGGTTGAAAGCAGTAGGCCTGTTCTTCCAGAAGGCGCCAAAATAAAACATTACCCATACGTTGTGCATACGCTGTATCACCGCATCTCCGGTGATACCCGTATAATGGTCCAGCACCGGCTGATCAAGGTATCTTTTCCAGTGCTCCATATCGTCAGACACCGCCATACCTATACGTTCCTTACCACGTTTTGGATGGAGACTATCTCCTTTAGCATTGTAATACATCACAAAAGGATAACCTGTGGTTTTAGTCTTATCCCAGATCACAGAACTTTTGTAGATCGTATTATTTTCCCACCAACCTGCATTACTGTCTGTCGCCTTGAGGGCCGGTTTATCATAGCGATGCCATTCATGTGGCTTCGTGATCCTTTTAGTAGTATTGGCTATGCCTACAGACAATAAGCCCTGTTCATACCCTGTCTGGGCACCGCCTATATAAGTCATCCAGTGTTTTTTATTGAACGACTCCCATTTATAATTGCCGCCCCACACATGATCCTGCAGGGAAATGTATCCCGCTCTCTGATTCGCATCCCAGGAAGTAGTGCTATCAGTAAATGACATCAGCTTTCCTTTTATCTTCCAGTTCAACAGGTCTTTACTTTCAGCCAGCAACGTTTCGTATCCCCTTCCATCATACATGATATACACCATGTACCATTTTTTCCCTTTACGGAATATGCTTGGACAATCCAGTTTCCTGCTATCGTCCGGCGGTACCATCACCATACCATACTTGTAAGGTGTTTTTATCTCCTCGTAGATCTTTTCCATCACGGTACCACCTACTTCGCCAGCGGCCGATATTTTCTCATGCTGCAGCTGCACCGGCCCTAATAAACCAGCTTCCAGCAAAGGAGCGTTCTGTAGTTTTAATGGAGCCGTAGTATGTGTGATACGCTGTGCTTCGGGCAATGCAGTGTCACCGATCAGGCGATTAGCCCATGTATTAGTCACAGCTATAGAAAGCTCATTCATTCCTTTCCGTATAGCTTTTGTAATATCCACGCGATAAGGATAGGTCCATGCCACTCCACAGTTAATGCCATTCACCGTCACTTCTGCGATGTTAGCTACGCGACCTAAGTCCAGGAATAAGCGGGACAATGTATCCTTACCATCAAACCTCCATTCAAGTTTTCGTTTGTATACAGCAGTACCTGAATAATAACGCACCTGTGGGTTTGTATCCTTGCTCCAGTCTGTCAGCTGAGTGAACATCACCGGGGCTGCCGGCCCGCCTGCGGCTGTATCAAACCTCACTTCCCACGGGCCGTTCAATGTACCGATAGTCTGCAATGTAGGCCAGTTCCTGGCGTTATGAGCACCCTTCAATGCTACTTTCCGGAATACGATAAATACAGAACCATTGGCAGGCAATTGCAATTGAAGATCAGTACGTCCATTCTCCACCGTCCAGTCGGTCGCTGTACGTTGCTCGCCAGTTACAGGGTCCCACAACTCAGGCAATCTCCCCGTTATGCGGAAAGACAGGTTTACCTGGCGTTCCAGCTCCTGCTGATTAGACACAAAATAAATGTCATAGTCTGGTGCTGTGCGGTGTGTCCATGCAATGGCGGAAGCTCTGTTACCTGACAGCTCTTTCACAAGCAGATCAGGCGCCAGTCCCAGTCTATCAAAAGAAGATGCACGCCAGGGGCCTTCCAGCACCCCTTCTTTGCCCAACACGATCACACTGTCCGGCGATTCCATGGACCTGACAGGGCCATTCACCAGTATCGTAGCGCCTGCGTTTAACAATCTTCTGAGATGGAAAACTGTTTCCCTTGACAACAAATTTCCTTCAGGAGACATTGCCAGTGCGCCCGGCAATACCAGCACCCTGTATACCGCACCTCCCGGCAAAACAATGTTGCCATTTTTCACAGTCGCCAGCCTCAATAAAGCATCCTTATTAAATGAATCATAGTTATACCCATGCAATGCATCTACCCAACGGGTAGGATCTGTAATGTTAGCGGAAGCAGTCACTCCCATCGGCATTTCCCTTAAAGGGCCTCCACGATTGGCCATACGCTGCGATTCTGTAGAGATAATACTATCTCCGAAAAGCCCCGGCAATACATTGACCAGTCTTTCCGGCAGCACGGACCTTCGTGGTATTTCTTCTCCTGTGAATACAGCCAGATCTGCTACAGGCCGTCCCTGTTGTAGCAAGGCCTGACAGCGTTGTGCATAGGCCACCCATGCCCTGCCTGGTTTCCACCACGTCTGATTACGTTGAAAATATAACCCTATACCATCCAGCGTCATACCAGGACGCTGATCTGTCCACGGATTATGAGCAAATACATGATATACCAGTTTATTAATACCCAGTGAATAGTTACGGTCAGCCAGTGTTTTCAGCATGCCCGGATATTCGTCCCAGCGCATGCGCAACTCCGTAAATGCCTCTGCCTGCACGATCTGTTTACCATAGATATGCGCTCCTGAAATAGCGTCCAGCATGTCATTCGGCTTGTCATGCGTCGGACTGCGCAACCAGTATTCCCCCATAGGAATATCCGCTGAACGATAGTGCTGCATGCCATCTCCGGGCATGACCGGCGCTACACTTTCTGCTGTGAAAGTACATTTGTGTGCATGTGCCAGTGCAGCCAGCGTATCATAGAAATGCTGTTGTACCAGTTCCGTGATAGTGTTCCTGACATCATGCAGGAAATGTTCGGCTGTTTGCGTATTCTGCACAGGGTAACCCGCCATTGCCGGCAGGTAACGCAGCAGGTCATATCCACGTCGATTACGGAACTCTTCCCTGAAACGGGAAGACCAGTTCTGGCTACCACACTCCCAGCTATCCACATGAAATACTTTTAACACACTATCTGCCAACTTAGGACCTATCTTACGAACAGCCTCTCCAAACCAATGATCAAACTGCATTCGCACTGCTGCACTATTGAACTTGTCACATTCCAGTCCTGCACCAGCACCTCCGGTAGCATTTGTATGCCCTGTAGAAGTATGGCCTATTCTGAGAATTGTCCAGTTGCCTGCCGGTGCCTTCCACCGCAATCTGCCATTTGCATCCAGCTGAGCGGTGAGATCTACTATTTTATCTAAAGGAATACAATCCTTATCGGGGATCTGTTTTGTTGTTGTATAAGGGCTGATACGCCATACTGCCGCGCTCTTACCTTCAAACTGATGAATGCGCGGCTGATCGGATAAAAGCAGACCCGATACTTTCAGGCTTTGTTTCCATTTCGCTGCATCGAGGTCTTCTGCTCCCGGCTCTGATCCTTCCTTATCGTAATAAAAGCGGAAGAAACGTGCGGTGACAGGTGTAATGGCATGTGTAACCGGAGCATCGGTATCCTGCCAACCATGACGCGGCGCCTCAAGTTTACCTGCGGGTCTGAAATCCACACCGTTATCACTAACGGCAATACTCAACCGATGCGACTGATAGTTATTACCGTTGGTACAAACTGTCACTGCATAACAAGTGAAAGGCTGCGCATATGCATACTGGACCCAGCAAGGGTCCTGGCTACGGAAACTTTCTTTACTCCCCGGCACTGTGAGGAATTGTGCATTGACACCCGGCTGACTGGTAGTTACGACAGGCGTTTGTTTATTGGCGGGTAAAGAGGGGAACGCCAATACAGCGATGTCTTTATAATAATTTTGATTAGTCTCAGGTTGACGTAAAGTATCGTTGAAGTCAGTATTGCCTTTTATTGTTGTTGCTGTCCACACCACTTTCTGCATAGACAATTCAGGTGTTATCCAGGGACCACCGGCCAATGCAAAACCATCACTTACATGCATTCCCAACTGTAAGCCCAATCTGCCTGCTTCATTATGTGCAAAACGCACCATATCCCACCAGGCAGGACTTAGCTGCTCAACCGGCGGATCGATAAAAGGAGGCTTCGCCTTTCCTTTGATAGGCATCAGGTAAGCACCTCCGATACCTGCCTCTTTCATTGCCTCCAGATCGGCAGTAATGCCTGCACGGCTTACACTGGCATGCATCCAGTACCAGAATACCCAGGGCTTCGCAGCAGCGGGCGGCTGCCTGAAAACGCTGTCCAGGCGGTCCTGCCCCATTCCGGCATTTACACAAAGGCAAAAAATAATGAGGAAGAAATATCGTTTCATAAAATTCATACGCACAAACTAAGCGGGCATCTATTGGTTGACTAATACTGTTCCCGGAAAATCTCCGGTAATAACATTTAAACTGCACGCCTACTGAAACACAGATTTCATATAAGCAGCATTCGCACTGAAATTCTTCTTTACATTCCGCGGATCATTTGCGTCGCGTGAACGTTCTATCACCAGCCATCCACTCCAATGCATCTTGTCCAGTGTTTTCTTCACTTCTTTCATATTGATGCGGGTATTGTTCTGCAACCATACGCCATCCGTATCTGTACAATGTATCTGGCAGATACGTTTTGCGCCCAATGTCTTTAATTCCTGGCTCAGATCACGCCCGGCCTGCAATGCATTTGAAAAGTTAAAATAACTCTTCACAGCAGGCGAGCCTATTTCATCGAGCAGCTTCGCTTCCTCAACGGCCGGTAATGCCGTTTCCACACCGATGATCACTCCGGCCTTTTCTGCATTCGCACCTACCTTCTTTAACCGCTGTATAACAACCGGTCGCAGATCAGGACGTTTAACCAGATCCACCTGAACACCTAGTGGCAGAAAAGCGACCTTTATATTCATCTGCACCATTGTATCTATACAATCCTGTACCATCTTCTCCACTTCCGGTCTTTCAGCAAAAGATTGCGCATAGAATCCAGACATTGCCATAGAGCTGATAGCAACATTCAGCGACTTTGACGTATCTAAGAACTGCTGCCGCACAACGGGATCAGACAGTTTGCTGTCAAATGTCGGACGGTTACCCAGTCCTCCCATGTCCACTTCCACTCCATCCGCTCCAATATCTTTTGTAAGCTGAAAGGCGCCTAATTTCTGGCGTTTTAGGATCATCCAGTCACATACTGCTATCCTGTATTTCGGGTCCTTCTTAAAGGCTGCGAATACCATTTCCGGCAGCAACATTCCGCCTGCCAATAAAGCCGCATTACCCAGGAAACGGCGCCTGTTTGTTTTTTCCATCATGGCCATTGCTCGTTATTTATTGGTTTCAATTCAAGGGCGCGAGGATCTATTTTTACGTGCCTGATCCTTTGCCTGCGCCAGGTATATACAACATGCACATAACCGTCTGCTGTCTGTATCACTGACGGATAGGAATACTGGCTTACCGGCGAGCCTTCCAGCACCAGTGCGGCAGACCAGTGAATACCATCGTCGGATACGGCCACATTCAAGGGTGTACGTGCACCTTTTGATTTACCTGCCGGCGTCTTTACGTGATTATACACTATTAACTGCCTGCCATCAGCCAGGGTTACTGCATCTGTTCCTGAGTTATTGTTGGGCAATGCAGTAGCGCTGAGAGCCGACCAGGTTTTACCATTATCTTCCGACCATGACTGCACTACTGCTCCTTCCTTACTTCTGCACAGTATCTGTAATTTGCCTTTACCGTGCTTCAATACACTGGGTTGAATGACATTAAATGTTTTACCGTCGTTGATCGGACCGCGCATTGTCCATGTCTTGCCATTATCTGTAGAACATTCGAAATGCACCTTCCAGCCATTTCCTTCGGTGCTCGACGGACAAAGCAACTCGCCATTGTCAAGAAGTACAGGTTTATTCTTCACCGGCCCCAGGAAACCATCAGGCAAGGCCTGTGCGGCAGACCAGGTTAATCCGCCATCGGCGGATGTTTTCATCCAGCCTTTCCAGGTAGCCACTCTCGTACCCGTCTTATAGTATAATTGCAATGCACCGCCCGGCACCTGGTATAATACAGGGTTCCAGCAGGCCACACGTTCTGTGTCTGACATGATCCCATTAGCTACTTCTACAGGCGTCGTCCATTTATCGCCTTCTTTACGGCTTACCCAGATCCCCACATCCGGGTTTCTCTCTTTCGTACCGCCAAACCAGGCTGCCACCAGCCCTTTAGGCGTTTCTGCCAATGTAGCGGCATGGCTTTCCGGGAAAGGCGCGTCTTCAAAGATGAATTCATCTTCCACAATACCTTTCTTCCAGGGCAACTGCAGGTCAGACGTAAACTCATAGTCGCCCGAGCCGATCTTATACACGGCTCTGTCATCTTCCATTCTCAGGAAAGTAATGTCTTTTACATCAGCGATCGGCCTTCCTCCCTCCAGTATACCCGACACAGCACGAGCGGGTATATACACGGAGGCAGTGGTATTTGCCGGAATCGTCAGCTTCCAGGTAAACTTATTAATGTCTTTTTTCCAGCTGCTGCGTACCATGCCATACATAGTATGGTAAGATGCATTCGCACGGTCTAGCCCAGGCACCAGTACCGGTTTCATCTCTAACTGGCTATAACCCGCTGCACCGCTTTTAATGCCTGCAATATCCTCATATAACCATACCAGCAGGTCGCCCAGCAGCATCACATGGTTATGCGAATTCATAGCAGGAGCAGCTGTATTACCATTCCATAATTCCCAGATAGTAGTAGCGCCATTTTCCACCATATACCCCCATCCCGGATAGTCTCTGTCTGCAGCTATCTGGTAAGCAATATCAGCCCTGCCGTTATGGGTCATTCCACGCATCAGCCATTGTGTACCGATTAGCCCTGTACTGATATGTCCACCATATTTTAAGAGAGTACTGTCAGTGATATGTTTGAACACCCGTTCCCGCATACCGGCAGGCACCATCTCAAATGATAATGGTAGCAGATTAGCGGTCACCGTATTATTTCCATAATGATCTGTATGAAAGAAACGTTTGTTGAACGTGGTTCTAATACTATCTGCAGCAGCTTTGAACGCAGTCACATCATTAGGCTGATGCAGTAGACCTGCAAACTTTGCCATCATGTTCAGATAGTGATAATAGTAGGCAGTAGCAATTAACGCGCCGTCTGTAATACGTGAAGGGTCTTTTGTATGGATCAACTGCTTAGACTCCGGTGGCACACACCAGTCTCCGTATTTATCCTTCGTCATAATGCCCTCCACCAGGTATTTTGATCGCATATAATGCAGCCATTGTTTCATAGAGGCATAATGCTTTGTGATGGGTTGCAGATCGCCGTACTGCTCATAAAGCGTATTAGCGATCATCAGGTAAGTACCCGGCCAGGTCATATTATCGGAGTAGTAATTCCAGTAAGCAGGTGCCACATCAGGAATGGCGCCGGCTTTAGTTTGCGACTGTTCAATATCATCCAGCCACTTGGCGTATAGTTTGGCATTGTCAAACAGGAAGCTTTCTCCGTATGCTCCCGTAGCACGGTCGCCCAACCAGGGCATCCGCTCGTTGCGTTGCGGACAGTCCAATGGCATGCCTTTGTAGTTACCCAGGATACCCCAGTAAGCATTTTTATAGATGCCGTTGATAGTTGGATCTGATGTTTCAAAAGTACCTGTATGTGCCAGATCATCGCTGATCACCTGCCCTTCGAGATCGCTCTTTTGCAATTGCCCGGGATAACCACTGATCTCCACATATCGAAATCCATGATATACAAATGCAGGCGCCCAGGTTTCTTCTCCCTGCCCTTTGAGGGTATATATATCCGTTACTTTTGCATCACGAAGATTATCTACATAAAGACTACCATCTGCTTTCAGTGTCTCTGCAAAACGCATCACCACCTGCTGCCCCTTCTTTCCTTTTACTTTCAATTGCATCCAGCCTACCATGTTCTGCCCCATATCCACAATATATACACCTGGCTTTTTCTCTTTTATAGACAACGGATGTAATCTGTCAACAATCCGCATCGGTTCATTCATTTGTGCCCGCAGTACACCTTCCGGCGCAGGTACAGCTTCCGCCTGCTGCCAGGTCTTATCGTTAAAGCCAGGAGTATTCCACCCCGGCATTTCTTTATTCGCATCGTATTCCTCTCCGTCATATTCATTATTCGTTCGGATAGGGCCATCTGCTGTCAGTTTCCATGTCGGGTCACTGTTGATGATCTCCTGTTTGCCGTCTGCATATATCACTTCCAGCTGCAATAACAAACGGGGATAACCAAATGTGGTAATCTTATGCGGCTTATAAGCCTGCCGCATGGTAAAGTATCGTCCATTACCCAATACAGCGCCAATAACGTTCTCGCCCTTGTGTATTGCATTAGTAACATCATAGGTATTATACTTTACCGTCTTCCGGAAATCCGTCGGCGATTGCGACAACACTTCCGTGCCTGTACGTTTGCCATTTATATACAGTTCATACGAACCCGGTCCTGCCACATAAACTGTAGCACGTTTAACAGCTTGTTGAACTACAAAAGGCTTACGATAATAACGGGCAGATAAACGGGAGAACTTTGTATGCGCACTGTCCCAGGCAAAACTGGTATCAGCGCCTATCCACCGGGCTTTCCAGTCTGACCTGTTCAGCAATCCCATGCTCCACGAGCCAGCATTGCTCCATGCGGATTCACCTGCAGTCGTCCACACTTTAACCTTCCAGTAACACTGCTGACGGCTTTGCAAAGCCTTACCGTTATAAGGAATATGAATGCTATTCCGGGAGATGATCTTTCCTGAATTCCACAGGTCTGCCTGACCTGCGGCGAGTTTCTCAGGAGTAGACGCTACCATCACCTGATAAGCCGTTTGCATAACGTTACGATTGGTACCGGCAATTTCCCAACTAAGCCGTGGGAGAGTAACATCGATACCTACAGGGTTAACCAACATCTCACAACGGAGATACTGCAGAGAGACAGAGCCAGGTGCTGGTACAGCAAATACAGCACCTCTACCGGACATTGGTTCTGCTGTTAAAGGTTGAGCAACACCAAGCATGAATAATATAGAAACAAGCGCTCGCATTATAGTTCTGCTGTTTTAAGAGACCTTATATAAAATTTCGCATTACGTGCTTCCTGTTCCCCTGCCTGTTTCAGATCATACTCCTGATCAGCCGGTGTATCCGCATCAGGGAAATGTCGCGGCTCACCCGTCCGGAATACTATTCTTTCCAATTTATCCACAGGTGCAAACATTAAACTCGTGAGTACGTCCTTACCATTTACATTAATAGTATAAAAACGATTGGTAGTGTTAATAGTGAGCCGAACGTTATACATGCTATCCGGTGAATATTTCATAAAGTTCTTAAAGCGGGCGCCTGCCTTCGCCTTAAAAACACTATCGGCATCAAACACCAGCCTGAGACCCGGAGTGCCTTTTCCATCCTGCAATTCAACATGCAAAGCGCCATGGCTATTCTGAGCAGCAGTTACAGTAAAGGAAACTGATAATTTTGAGGATGCAGGGAACAACCTTTCGGCCTTTCCATAATCGAAAGGATCTTTGTCTTCCAGTATTAGTTGCTGTTCTGCTTTTACGCCAGGCACTTTGCCTATAGACACCGGCGCCCACCGGGGACTATAGATGTTCCAGTCTTTTAAAGCAGTAGACGGCTTCAACTCGGGAAATACATCATTAACATGTGCAGGAGCTTTATCAATAACAGGTACCGGTATTACCGACACCCAGATATCTTCTTTGTTCATACTATAGGTCACCCACAGGTTACTATCTGGCGGGTTACCATTACCTTCCTCTATCCCTCTCACATACTGCGGACCATAAGACTTATAGTTACCACCATAACGCATCGGTGTAATCTCTCCATTCACCAGCAATAGATTTGTATAGTCTATTCCGTCCTTACTTACAGACAATGCCAATGGCCAGCGATATTCTGAAGGATTGTATACTGTCGCAAAACGGCCATCTGTAGTACGCTGTCCCCAGATCTTCGCATTACTATTCACAAACCCTGGAGCACGCGCCACTGTGCCCCATGTGCGCCCTTCATCTTTGCTCATACTGGTCAGTGCATTCTTCCATAAACCCACTACACGGCCATCCGGCAGGTGATAATAACAGAAAGCCTTATACTGTTTCTGTAACGAGATCAACGGATCGTCCCTATCTGCCTCTTCATTCCATTGCTGCGTCATCAGGGGAGTAGCTAACAATTCATTACAGGCGGCCACAAACGCCTTGTCTTTACTGCTCGTATAAAAAGGATAAGATGTATTATCCTTGTTCCATTTTTTATTATACCTGATAAAATAAACAGGGCCAAACTTACCATCAGGCAAGATCTCCCTTACGACACGGCCTATACCGTTCCCATCGTTCGGGTCATCTTTAGCATCCAGGCAAATACCATAAAAGCCCAATGCCAGCAATTTGTTGCTCTTCGACACATAAAAGCCCATGCGCTGATGCATAACAGCAAACAGGTCCTTAGCCACACCAGGATGCCCTTCCTTCACAGTACCATCCGGTATTTTATAAGGAGGGAATAATACAACAGGCATTCCCCAGTTATAACCATCTTCAGAAGAGAGCAATAACGTTTGTCCGGGCGGTATGCTTTCTCCTTTCTCATCACTCAGGTATTCCACATAAAAGCGCTTATTCCAGTACGCCAGCATGGGCGCATGATTGTAGGTCCATCCCATCTTGTCTCCCAGTTCCGGATGCTCCCTGTTAGCGCGCATGATCTGTATGCTGTGCACCCCCATCACCGGGCGCAGTTGCCCATGGTGATAATCTACATTCACCAGTGTATTCCCTGTATAACGTATACTTTCCTGTGCCTTCACAGCTGTACTTAACAGTAAGCTCAAAATGCATATCGTTGCGCTGATCCTCATATCTTTCATTTGATCTGATGTAATACTTTCTTACGGACTTTAAACACCGTTCCATGTTTATGTCCATCGGGCACGCTTATCTGACCTTTAATATCTTTAAAATTGTGAAAGTCTGTTGTGCTCACAGCTCCATACCTTTTATTGTCGTAATCATCATAATAGATCAGCCATTCTTCACCATTCTTAAGCACTGTAGGCCCTTCGGTAAGTTTGCCCGTAAACGCGGCAGATGCAGTACTATAAGGCCCCAGCGGATGTTTCGCAAAAGCCACTTTAAGGTCCCGTTCATTCCGCGTATTATCTTTTAACACTAGTGTATACTCCTGCATACCAGTCTTCACAATAACCGCATCTATCACACTAAAGCCAGGATCGAGAAACAACTTCGCCGGAGAGAAAGTTTTAAAATCTTTAGTAGTGGTGTAATACATCCTGTGATTGTTGGCCTCCTCTTCTATGCCTTTCTCAAAACGTCCAGGTATACAGGATGCCCAGATGATGATGAACTGTTTTTCATCTTCATCATAGAACAATTCCGGCGCCCATACATTTACTGTTGTGGGCTCATGCTCCATAACAGGTATAAATTCTTGTTGCTCCCAGTGCTGCAGGTCTCTGGAAGAAGTATACCCGAACCCTTTGTCACCTTTCCAGCTGGTGGTCCACACGAGATGAAAAACGCCGTCAGGCCCTTTCACAATACTGGGATCCCGCATGATCTTATCCTTGCCTACGACGGGGGTTAAGAAACTATTGGGAAGACTATCCCATTTATAACCGTCGTAGCTGTAAAGGAAATGCAGGCCATCCTTCCCTGGTTCGCGGAAAGATGTGAACATGTAAACATCTTTTCCTGAACGACAAGCAAATAATGTAACTGCTAATATGTATATAGTGAGTTGCTTCATTTTTCAACCGGGAATCTTTTTACAGTTTTTGGGCCTTGCACGGTTCCAGATGGGACGGCGGTCGGCGCCTCTTGGGTTAGATCTCTATTTGGCTTTATCAAGCGTATTGGCTTTGGAATATGAATATAGCAGCATCAATCGTACATCCAAGAGCCGAAGGCCCGCCATCTCCATCTGAAACCGCTTGTGCTTCTGTTCTCCCAACAAATTCATATCGCCATTGATAATAACCCATCAGCTACTTATGAACAGCCCTGAAGTAGCGACGGTTTCAGGTGGTAATTGCGGGCCTTCGGCTCTTTGAGGCACGATTGATGCCGCCAGATCGAGTATTCCCAAACTCAAACGATTGACAACGCTCAATAGAAATCCAACCAAAGAGGCGCCGACCGCAATGCCACCTGAAACCGAAAGCTTACTTCATCTTATCTATCACCAACACCCAGTCATTTCCATTCTGCTCTTCTCCGGGCGGGTCAAAAACCATCACTCCTTTATTCGGATATACACCAATTTCACTGGTATTCCCATTTCGCGGATCATACCAGGAAGCCTTCACACGGCTACCAGCGATCCGTCCCATATTCACCGGAATATTACGACCTGTATAACTATACACAAACGCATAATCCTTCCCACGCGTAGCTAAAAGATGCCGGTATCCTGTGCCACTATCAGATACTAAACTCTGATCTGGTACACGATCCGCATAACCACGCGAATAGATTAATTTCTTCAGATAGATCATCTGCCCTGCACCCGGCGAATTGATCGCCGTCTCCCAAAATTCACGAACTCCATATACACCACGGCCGTCGCCATGTTTATGCATCTGCATAACAGCATTATGGCCATAAGTATACCCACATGCGCCGGCGAAGACTGACCAGTAAGCATACCGGCGTACGTCACAGTCTTTCCAGAAAGGTTCTAAAGTATCATGCAACCCCTGTGGAATACCCTCATAAGAGGGCTCCCCATCTATAACAGGTTTAACAGGCTTACGATTATAATCGACAGTAACATATCTCCAGTTATCTTCTCCATACTTTTTATCACCGGCACTAGTGTCCTGATCATAGCGACGATGACCAGACTGGAACATATTAAATGCCAGCCAGGAAGCATTATGGAACCAGTCGGATGATTGTGCACGTCCACGCGGATGATAGGTTACAAGATGGCCAGGATCTTCCTTGTGTAAGGTATTACCAATAGCCATCCAGACATTCATCGAATCACTTCCTTTAATGTCACCACCATTCATCCAGATAACGTTCGGCTGATCTTTATAACGCTTTGCGAGGAAAGATGCGTAAGATGTGGCGTCCTTCTCCGTTACAAGGCCCGCTTTTACAGGACTGCCCCACACAGGCACCAGTGCCATGTAGAGGCCCTTCTCAGCAGCTTTGGCAACCACGAAATCCATATGGTCCCAATAGTCATATTGGACAGTATCAGAGAATTGACTACCGTTCGTGGTTAACGGATGCGCCACATTCCTGGCTATCAGTGCAGAGTCACCATAGATGTTGGCAGCACCGACACTGGGAAGCACCATTACCTGGATAACGTTGAAACCCTTTTGCTGGCGGTCACTAAGATATTGTTCTGTTTCTTCCCTGGTTAGTCTGGTGAATAACAACCAACCAGTATCTCCCAACCAGAAGAAAGGTTTGCCGTCTGAAGTTTCAAAATATCTTCCGTTGGAAGATACACGTAGTGGTAACATCTTTCTTTGCTGAGCATCCGCATATACTGTCAGACAAATGAACAGGCAAAAGGTCACAAAACAGATCTTGTTCAGCATGATAGGTCTTTATTTACGCACCAGCCATAACACCAACGCACCGTTTTGTGGCGTCGGTAGTGAATGACCGGTACCGGCTTTAATATTTTTCTTATTTAACAGTGTTTTCCCCGTGGCTGCATCTATCCATACCGCATTAAAAGTACCTGCCGCACCTGCAACATCAATAGCAGTTGCTCCCGGTGAATAAATGATGTAGTCACCGCGATCATTTGCAAGGGCAAAGAACCCCGGAATGTCTGCCGGATGCATACCAGCAGCGGCAGACAGGAAACCGGGTGCAGCTATGGATGGAATATTGGCAAGAGAACCTCCTGCCATAAATACAGCCCAGCCGTTCTTATCATAACTGTCAGCAGAGTAGATCACCGCCTTAGCAGGATACTTGTCACGGTACTCACGCACTGCACGATATATTTCTTTTTCGTCACTCCGTTTCGGTTTTAGCAAACGTGCATGCTGACGGGGCGCCAGGCTCTGGCCTCCCTGTGGTGCATAAGCCGTTCCTCCCACCTGATAATGCCAGTAACGGATATCTATCAGATCGATCAGCGGCGCACGTACCGGATCTTGTAGAATGGCATCCTGCACGTCTTTCGTGGTACTCAATCCGATCACAGGATGTTGCCGTTTTTCTTTTTCCCATGCATTGATCACATCTACCCAGAAATCCACAAAATGTAAAGGACCGGTGAATTCTGCCCCTATCAGCTGGATCACGTTGTGATTGCTGCTGAAGTTGTCCAGGCATTGACGGATGTATGCGCGATGAAACTGTTTTCTGGCGGTGTTAGTAGTATCGTAAAATTGCTCCGCCATGAAAATGCGTTTACCACCTGCATATGGCGGTGGTTCTGGAAAACCGGTCGCATTAACATTGTTGGCGGGCCTCCAGGGGAAATCAGCATAGTGAGCCCCTGCTTCAATAATATTATGCTGAAAATACTGCTGATGGATCAGTACCTGACCTTTACGGTCAGCCAGACCTGCAAACTGTTGCAGGCGGGACCAGTACCAGCGATTGCATTTGTTGAGATCATACTTGCTCAGCCCATCCCACGCAGTACCTTGTCCGCTACGGGCAAAAGGCTGCTCATAAAAAGGAGGCCATACATCACCATCCAGACGTAGTACACGTTCATGATCATCGCGACGTCTTTCATACCACAGTCCGTAGTTATGATCTATTGCTACAACATGTTTGCGTTCCATCCAGGCAGATACGGAGTCAAGATCATCTGTTAGCCCGGTACCTGTTCTTCCTGGCACAAAACGGGTAATATGCGGCGAAGCTTCCTGTATACCATCGGGACGTATATTTCCACGCCACCAGGATACTTCCCGCTTATCGCCGGTCATAACAGCACCGTTATTCACTAACCATCCATTCATTATTTTCATTCCGGTTACTGCGGATGCCTTTGGCTGAGACACCTCTTCCTGTATCCTTACACCTGCTGCATCAACAGGGATAGGCTCACGTTGTGAAGCTTGTTTTATCCATTCATATAATGTAGTAGCTGGTTGCATTGCCTGACGGGACAACTCAGCAGCTACTGCTGCTGAAGGACTGCTGGAAGCATCTCCCAGATCAGGCAGCAAATTAGCACGTGCTGCAGCCTCCTCTCCCAGCCTTGCGGCCAGTTGTGCATAATACAAGCTATGTGGCTGAACATATTCATTGGAACTATACCATTCCCCGTCTCCCGTAAATTGTGCCCAGGCCCCAAAAGACCAGTTATTAGCGCCAGGTGGCCGGGGACAATCAATCCTGGCAGCAGCACATTGCCACAACATGCTGTTTGCAGCAGTCCATCCTGCACCTTGTCCGTCCTGACCGCGATTAGGAAATCCCAACGCCTGACCGTTTACAGTTACATTGTCAAGCAACAAGCCTGAAGCCCAACTATCAATAGCTCCACTAAAACTGTATGGCAGATCAGACATACATTCTACAAATGCATTCGGACCTGCAGCACAAAAGCCGGTAGCAAAATCGTGGTAACCGTATTGCGCATAGTTGCGTTGAAATAGAGTTTGCTGACCGGAAGTAAAAAAGGTATAACGGCGTTGCCCTCCTATTTCAGATACTGGCGACAAAGAGATACAATCCTCTACTGTCACTCTGCTGGCCGTTTCCAACACCGATACAGCCGAACCGGCGAAGTGTTCAAAAGTGAGCCGTCTTACCCAGGCATCCGTGGTATTTTCTATTGCGATGGCTGTCCAGCAATGATCTTCATCCTTCGGATTATTAGCATCAAATACTGAACGGCAATGCAGGTTTTCCACACCTACCTGTGAAATACGTCCCGGCCATTTGTACACAGCAATGGTAGCTCCGCCAAATGTAGTGTCCAGCGCTGTTGTTAAGGGCACGTCCAGCGTTACTGTATTTCCTTCTATTTTAGTGATCTTCCTTGACCAGTGAATATCACGGTCGCGAGGCTTCCATCCCAGGGTAGTAATGCCACCACCGAAATGAGCAGTGCCCAGCTGCTGTATCCAGGAGAGTGTGCAAGGCCTTACTAGTTCTACCTCATCTCCCACTTTGAATGTGGCACCCGATGGAACATGAACTACGGCACTGTTTACAGGTACATAAGCGTCCGTCAGTTTTACGGCAGGCGACAACTGTTTATCGTTACGGCCACCTACATGCACCAGTACAGCGCGGCTGTAACCGGTAGCCAGTAATACCGTGCTGTCTCCGCTTCCTCTCAGCACGACACCTGAAGTACGGATGCGCAGACTGCCATTAACGGCATATGTTCCTTTATCCAGCAACACAGCTCCGCGTATGCCGTCTTTATCCGCCGGTAGTGATGCGACATAATCCAGCGCTGCCTGTATCCTTGCAGTAGCATCCTCCTTCATAGCAGGCACCCTGACCCTTATGGGGGTCAGGGGCAATGCTTTATTTCCAGACATGTAACCACACCAGGAGAAATCGGGAACACGGTTTCCCCGCTCATCCTGCTGGTATATCAGCTGCCCTTTCTCCCATGAAACGGGAGGCAAAGGCGCCTTCGGTTTCTTTGCCTGCGCTGCAGCCAGTAGCGGCATACAACAGGCGATCCATGCTATTAATATTCTTCTATTCATTCCTTCGTTTCTTCCAGTCGGCTTCCGCCTTTTTCATATCAATACCTGCTGATGATAAATAGTTGTTGATGCGGCCTTTATATTTACCAAACCAAGCATGCTTCTGTTCAGAACTACCAGCATCCATTGCTTTCTCGCGTGCTTCTTCCAACCAGCTCATGATCTGTTGCTGCTGCTGTTTGTTCAGCTGTGGCAACATCTGCAGATATGCATTGTAGGTGATCGGGAGAACACCATAGGTCATACCATCTTTTACTTTTGTAACCTGTTCGGTAGTCAGTACTGATGATAATTTTGCCAGGTAACGCTCATGCAGTTTGTGCACAGCAGCCGTATCCTTCTTTTCTTCCGTATCATGCAGATCAACATATTGCTGTGCAATGATATCCTGTACCTGCAGTGATTTACCCGCATCATGAATATCCAGCGTGGAAACGATCTTGGCAGCACGTTCAGTTACGATCATCTGGTAACTTTTTTTTTCGCCTTTGATATCGTTCAGGAAGTCTTCGATATTGGTATAACCATCTCCATTGGAATCCAGTACAGCGTCTTTCGCATCTTTAGGATTCAGTTTATGACGGGTTTCCCAATCATCAGGAATACCATCACCATCAGAATCTTTATAAGGCTTTCCTTTGTATTCAGGATATCCGCCTACCTGTGAGATATCATAGATGATACCTTGTTTGTAAGAATCTGCAGGTAAGCGGCGTTTGATAAACTCACTGCCTATCTTGGAAGATGTATTGTCTTTGTACTGGATCTTACCGGTCCTTACCTGCTCAATCACCCTTGTATCTACAGGATCTCTTACAGGCAGTGTAGCGCCTGCATTATCCAGTACATACTGATAAGCGTCTTTTGCAGACATCACCATCATACGAGGCATAGGCAGCGGTTTATCCACACGCATATCAGCCTGGTATTCGCCGGCATTGTCCATATCTTCGATCTGTACACCACCATCCCAGTTGTTACTGGTGATCTTCGGATAACCTTCCATAATGTTACCTGAAACATATGTACGGCCAAATTCACGGTATTTCAGTTTGCTGCGGCCTGATTCAGGCTTCAGTATCCTGTGTCCCACCGGATCATCCGTAGGTGTAACAGGTCCTGGTTTAAAGTA
The DNA here is from genome assembly GCF_003182155.1 of Chitinophaga sp. S165. GTDB lineage: Bacteria > Bacteroidota > Bacteroidia > Chitinophagales > Chitinophagaceae > Chitinophaga. The sequence goes on along the minus strand of NZ_QGTG01000004.1, from coordinate 302,307 downwards.
GTTGTTGATAATGTTGTACTGTGAACGGTAATCGCCGCCATCTACAGTACGGTGCTTCCAGTTGAACACAACGTTATTCACAAAATTGAACACGCTGTACCAGCCGATAGACGGGTTACGTCCGGCATTGGAAGCCCAGAGGTTACGCATAAAGGAACAGTTCTCACCACCCAATGTGCTACCGAAAGCATGATTGTAAGTATCCAGTGCTTCAGCAGAGATCGTGTTCTGGATAGTGATATTCACAGTAGGCAACTTTTCGTCCTGGTATCCTGGACCTGGATTATACATGTGGCGATAGAGGGAAATATTTTCATCAAGGCCCCAGCTCGTAGAGCAATGGTCAATGATGATATTACCGATCGGGTTACCACCCAGTGCATCATCTCTACGGCCTACGGTCGTTTCACCACGACGGAAGCGCATATAACGGATCACCACATCATGTGTATTGATCCAGAAAGATTCGCCAGCTACACAAACACCGTCGCCAGGTGCTGTCTGACCGGCGATAGTGATATAAGGCGCCATGAGAATGATAGGCGTTTTCAGTTTAATGATACCTGCTACGTTAAACACGATGGTACGGGCGCCACCTGCTTCACAGGCTTCACGCAGGGTACCGGGACCGCTGTCGGCCAGACTGGTCACCACAAAGATCTTTCCTCCCCTTCCGCCAAACGTGTAGGCGCCACCACCTTCCGCACCAGGAAAGGCTGGAATGGTAGCCTGTGGCAGGTCAGTTGGCCGGGAGGCAAATGGAATGTAAGGCCTTCCCTGACGGGCTTCCTGTTTCACGATAGGCAGGGCCTTTTCCCATGCCTCATCCGAATGTTTTTTGGCTGCATCCAGCAACGAATCACTGACATCCTGTACTGCTTTCGGGATGGTGGGATACTGGGCATAAACGCCTTGCGCCGTGCCGAGGGCGGCGATAAGCAATGTTCCGGCGAGATAATGTTTCATTAGAAGTAGTTTAATGGTCCTTGAACTTCAACAGCCCAGAGATGGTTGTATTATGTTATATGGTTTATTCCAGCGGATTAAAAGTGCCATTACCCCATCCGATAGTTTGCACCAAGCTCGGATTCCTCGTAAGATTCGTGGTCGGTATGGCATAGAAATAATAGTTAGACGGATAGTTGATCGGCTTCTGTGTATCCAACACATCTTCCGTCACCTCAAAATACGTTGTATAATCCGGTCCGTTCAGGTCGAGCTTGTCACGCAGCATAATTCCCGTAGCGTCTGGCTTTTCCAGATCAGCAACTGTATAAGGCGCCTTTACTGTGATCTTTAAGATAGAACGTTTTTTTCCATTCAGCTGATCAAACAATTTATTACGACGCAGATCATCATAACGCTTACCCTCAAACGCCAGTTCAATACGGCGCTCATTGATAATGGCGGTAAACATTTCTTCTTTGGACATAGCCGGCTTCAAACCATACAGCCCGCCTTCGCCGGCATTAATACCTGCTCTTTTCCTGATAGCGATGAGCATATCATAAGCCTCCTGCGTACGACCGGTGGCATTAGCACATTCTGCCAGGTTCAGCATCACTTCTGCAAAACGCATTTCTATCCAGTCTGTTTTACCCAATTTGGTGTTATCCTTAATGGTAGAAGTATTGACATTTTTCCGGCAATAGAACCCTGTTGCATTCGCCTTGTTCTTATCTTCCGTTACACCGGTGTAGTTCCATTGCTTACGGCCTGTTTTGTTACTCAACGGCCATACACAACCATTGTAAGCGATGGTCGCATCAAAACGCGGATCGCGGTTCTTCCAGTAATAAACAGGATCATACCCTGAAGCAGGATCTGTAATAGGCAGTCCATCAGCAGTAGGGAATGCATTCACCAGTTCCAGTGTTGGCTGATAAGAGCCCCCGCCGCCATTGGATTCTGAATAAGGACGGGCAGCATCATCAAAAGTGCTGGCCTTGTTAGCCCCGTCGAAAGAGCGTAACATGATCACTTCTTTGTTACCGGTCCCTTCATCCAGCCAGATATTAGCAAAACTGGAGAACAATCCATATCCATCTATCACCAGGGTATCATATGCCGCTTTATTGGCTTTATAAGCCCTTTCCCAGCGTGCAGGGTCATTATTGGGGTTAAACTGGGGACTTGCCCAATATAGCAGCATACGGCCTTTAATGCCCAATGCAGCCCCTCTTGTGATCCTTCCCTTGTCCGCACTGCCCCAGGTACCTGGTAAGGAAGTTGCCATATCAAAATCCCTTGCGATAGAGTCAATACATTCTGAGGTTTTGTTCCTGGCCACATAGAGGTTTTCAGCGATCCAGTCCTGCGGATGACTGATATAAGGTACCCCACCGTACAGTTTCACAAGCTGGAAATACAGCCATCCTCTCAGGAAATAGGCCTGCGCCTTAATCTTTGTCTTTACATCCACAGGCAGTGTGCCCTTTTCTATTTCCGACAACAGGATATTGGTCTTACGGATATATGTCCACCCATTGTTAGAGGCATTACCCGCAAAGAAATCATTGATATTGTCTACTGATAATGTACCGTACCAGAGCTTTGCATCTCCTCCATTATAATCGTCAGACAGGTCATGTATCGCTGTAGGTAAGGTAGCTCCTCCTGTCAGATTAGGCCAGGTAGGCATGGACTGATCATATACCCTGTTGAGGTAAAGCGTGGCGGTAGATTCATTATCCCAGGTACGTTCGTCAATACCTGTCAGGTCGGTCTTGTCAAGAATGTCGGAACAGGCGCTCAGACTGACAGTAAGTAATATATAGCTGAATATTTTTCGCATGGCATAATAGTTTACAGGCTCACATTCAATCCGAAAGTATATGTACGCAGGGCAGGGTAATCTACTGCCAGGTTCGTAGCCGGATCTTTGTAAGGCGTATTATTAATGATATTCCAAAGGTTGGTGCCGGTCAGGAATATCCTGAACTCAGGTACTTTCCAGCGGGCAGAAAGGTCTTGTGGAATATTGTAAGACAGCATCATGTTATTCACGCGCATCGTAGTAGCGCTGCGCACCCAGAAGTCGGAAACTTCCTTGATCAGCGGGGAATTGATGAGCGGGTATTTTGCATTTGGATTTTCCGGCGACCATGAATCTTTCCAGATAGCCAGTGCACGTTGATTTTCTGTAGCCGGTGTCCTTGCAGACTTGTCGTAAGCAATAGAACCACCTACCTGTAAACCAATATTCACACTGAGCTTGATCGTCTTCCAGGAAGCACCCAGGTTAAACCCTACCCCAAACAGGCTGCTGCCTCTCGGTGCAATACGTGTCTTGTCATTCTCATCTATTTTACCATCACCGTTGATATCTTCGTAGTTCATATAACCAGGAACAAGCTTTTCACCGTCAATAGTCCAATCCGGATTCTTGGCCAGGACAGCATCAACGTCCGCTTGTGTACGCAGGATGCCGGTTGATTTATACCCTTCGAGTCCATTATCTGTTCTGCGGCCGATCGGATTTCTCCACGCGGTGTCGCCTGCGCCATAGTATTTGCGGATCACTTTATTATCGCTGATGCCGAAGTTGATAGAAGTAAAGTATTTGAAGTCCTTACCGATACTACCATTATAACCCAGCATCGCTTCAATACCATATGATTTCAGACGACCATAATTCTGATCGGAGATGCCACCCCCAAAGCTGGTAGGTACCGTACTTGTAGGCTGCATCAGCATATCATAATTGTATCGGTGATACAGGTCGATAGCGAAATCAAAACGGCGGTCGAAGAAGCTACCATCAAATCCCAGGTTCTTATACAGCGCCTTTTCCCAGGTGATGAAAGCATTCGGAATATCATTGTTGTTCAAACCACTGGTCATAGTGTTTCCAAACAACATCCCGGTAGTTTGCGTGTAACGCTCCTTGTACTGATAGTTCTTAACGGCATCATTGCCAGTCAGACCTACCTGGAACCTGATCTTCAGATCATTTATAAACTTCACGTTGTCAGTAAAGAATTTCTCCTGTGATATTTTCCAGCCTACTGCTACAGAAGGGAAGTATCCCCAGCGGGAATTCTTTGGAAAGTTCTGTGAAGCATCCGCTCGGAAAGTTGCTTCCAACAGGTACTTGTCATTAAAGCCATAGTTCACACGGCTGATGTAACTCATCCTGCCGGTTTCGCCGGAAGAACCGGAGTTATCATACAAGTTTTTATCCATGCTGAAAGCGAACAGCTGATCTATGCCAGGTATTACCACCTGTTCACGACGGGTATCGAAGGCATCGGTGAACGACTCACCCTGTTCTGCTACCAGTACTACATTGATATCATGTTTGCCAAATGTGCGCGCATAATTAATTGCTTCGTTCAGCTGATAGTTATTGGAACCTCCATAAGATTCAGTCATCAGGTTACCATTCTTGATGAACGTAGTCGGATTGATAGCTGTCAGCTGATTGGTGAAAATGACGTTCTGTGTAGTCTGGTGATTGCCTTCCCTCACGAAGTTGTACAGCGAATAAGGCAGATAGAACTCCTTACCGAAAGTATTACGGCTATTGCGGGCATATTGTACACGGAAGGAAAGTCCTTCGATAGCCGGCAGTTTATATTCCAGGCTGGCGTTAATGGTCTGCCCCTGCGAGCGGGTGCGGCTGTAACTGCCTGTCTTTACCAGTTCTCCGGGATGCCATCCTGGTAGGGAAGAGAACACCGGTCTGTCGTCAATATACATGGGTACCCATCCTGGAGTAAGCAGCAGAGCGCTTACGGTAGCGCTCATCTGGTCGGATTGCTCCGTCAAACCGGCTTGCACCGTTTTAGGCGTAGGCCTGTTGATATTCGAGTTATCGGTAGCAAAAGAGATATTGGCAGTCAGATTGTCGATGATCTTTGCATTTACTCCCATACGCAGTCCGTATTTGGTAATATTAAGATCTCCCACGTTACCATCTTCTGAATAGTAGTTACCACCTGCGAAAAATGTCACCCTGTCACTACCACCGCTCACGTTCAGCGTATGACGGCTGAGATGTGAACTTTTCCATACGTCATCTATCCAGTTATAATTATGTGTTTTGAGATAAGCCAGTTCTTCTGCAGTATAATACCTCGCGGTGTTGGCATCCTGCAAAGCAGTATACTTGTTGTTCAACTGTACTGCATGATCGTAGGAGTTCAGCATCTCAGGAATGTAGGTCGCGGAAGATTTACCGTAAGACCCTGCATAACTGATACGGGGTTTGCCCGGACGACCTGTTTTAGTTTTCACGAGCACCACGCCGTTAGCACCTCTGGCCCCATAGATGGAAGCCGCTGCATCTTTAAGGAAGGTGACACTTTCTACCTGGGTAGCATCCAGGTTGTCAAAATCCTGCTTTGTCATTTGAAAGCCGTCTATTACGAACAGTGGGTCTGTAGAAGAACCGGTGGCTGCCCAGGTCACGGGATTACGGATGGTGATAGAAGTGTTGGACCCCGGACGACCGGAAGATTGATTAACAGATACTCCCGGCACCTTGTTCAGAAGGGCCGTAGCCAGGTTGGCAACAGGAAGGTCCTCAATTTCAGCGGCATTCACTGAAGCGACAGCACCCAGTACATTAGCCCGTTTCTGAGCGCCATAACCGATGATCACCGCCTCATTCAGAGCCTTAACGTCTTTGGCAAGGAATATGTCGATACTTTGTTGCCTGTTCACAGGGATCTCCTGTGTGAGATAGCCTATCAGGGATACCACAATAGTTGAATTCTCATGCACTTTCAGTGTATAAGAACCATCAGGTAAAGTAGTGGTGCCCTTATTGCCCACTTTTACGCGAACAGTAACACCCGGCAAGCCGGTACCCTCTTCAGTCCCTATTACTTTCCCCTTCAGGATAATCTCTTTAGCCTGCGAAACAGCAGGTGGTGTCGCATTTGGATTGTTAACTGCCAGTTGTTGCGCTGCTGCAGTCATTTGAAACAGTAATGCCCCCGGCAATAACAGTTTTCTGTGGAATAAAAAGTTCTTCATCAGCTGATTTTTTTGCTGAATACAGCATGCTGAAAACACGGTGGTCTAACGGAATGCTGCTTTTAATAGTGGAATTCTTTAATAATGGTGTCCTTAATTCAGGAAACGGTGTTTAAATAACCGCTGGCAAAATATCTTCTGAGCGATCAAATGGTGGAATACATAAATTTTCATACTAAGGAATTTTTTAAGCTTCTCTATATCCTTGCAATGGAGTAACTGACAATACTTACAGGCCAATCCCCAAACTACAATCCCCTTTCACAACCATGGAATCTTAATTACTATTCGTCAACAGTGTCTGTGTGACACTAATTTTCGACAAGCTACAGAATTATTTAATTCTGGTACTTTTTATTTACGCAATCGTTGCCGGAAATTATTTCTCTTTAAATCAATATAATTTTCACATGACGCCGGGATCGTCCCGGTTGAAGATAAGGCCTGGAATAGCTGGTATATCAAGCGCATACAGTGTTTCTGTCCGCCCCAAAGATAATGGCGTGGCAAATAAAATGCACGGAAAATATTAAGAAATGTTGTAACAATTGTACGTGAGACGCTTATTATGCTAGTGTATGATGATCACATTTGTGTAAAAATCATAATTCTTTGACTTCATCCTCATGATGTAGGCCCCTGGCTCCACACCGCTTACATCGAGGGTCAGCGTTTTATCATTCATCTGTAGTTCTTTTTCATACACCACGACGCCCATAAAACTTGTCATGCTCACTTTTGCCTTTTCATTCACTGTACCCGTAAAATGAAGATGCATCGTACCAGATGCCGGATTAGGATAGACTTTCTCAAAATACCCCCCGAAAAGAGCTTCTACTTCCAGATCTTTAGCCGCCAGGCTGGGATTACCTGCTACATCATGGGCCGAATTGGCAGCCAGTTTCAACGTGACCTTACCGTCATACTGCGGAGTAACCAGGATAGTCATCACATTATTACTAATGTTGGTCTGTTCAGAAATAACGGCATTCGTCACTGTCAGATAGCTGGGATCGAAGTCTGTAATGGCCTCACTGAAACTGATATAAACGAGAAATGCATTTCTGAGCGGAGAAGTTTCTATGGTATTCAGGGTAACCGCCGGTGGTTTTTTGTCAATAAAAACCTTGCTGTTATCCGTAGAGGTAGTGATAGTCACGCCTTCATTTCCATGCACATCTTTGAAGGCAATGGAAAAGGGGACCAGACCATCCGCATCTGCCGCGGTAACTGTGTACCTGCCAACATATTCCTTATCGCTCATCATAGTAACAGGAACAGGCTTTCCCGCAATCATGATATCGGGTGTATTGATCGCATCATCTACTGTAAAATAAACAGTAATAACATCACCTGCTGTGGCGTATGAATCATTTTCATTGCCAGACAGGATAACGACTGACATTGCTCCGGGTATGGTAACATCTGTTACGACGGGTATTGCAGCACTTAGCGGGCTTACATTCTTTGCGCTATCACTAGCAGTAGCCTTAATATTGTGATTGCCATCTGTCAGGGAGTTAGCTGTAAAAGCTGAAGACCAGTTGCCATTTGCATTGGCAGTTGCGGTGGTCAGCACATCACCATCTATGTATACTGTGATCAGGGTATGAGGCTCTGCTGTACCACTGATCAACATATCTTTTGTATTGAAAACAGCATTCCGGAAGGGAATAGTAATAACAGGCGCATCGGGCGCATTACCATCAATGATGATCTTATGCTGCCCCGCAATAGAACCTTCGCTCCCTGGCGCAGGCAATACCAGTGAAGCTGGGGAGCCACCACTACTTCGAATAACAGCCCCATTGAGAAGCAGTGCGTCCGTACTGGTGTAATCCAGCATGGCAGTGGTATCTCCTTTATTTACAGTATAGGCAAAAGCAAGGGTATTAGTACTACTTCCGGAAACATATAGTGCAGTTCTGATCACTGGATTTACACCCAAAACAATGGCGGGTGTGCCGCCGGTTACTATCACATCATGATCAAAGGTAACATACAGCGTGATCGTGCCGCCTATGCCATAAATACTATCTCCAGCAGCAGCTATAGCGGTAACAACAGGCGTAGAATCGAGGTCCGGGGCGCATGCGCCGGCATCGTTCATCCTGTTCAACCGCATATCAGATGGTTGAAAGCGGGTTACATTGTCTGTTCTGTCTGCAATACTGTTATTCCACGCATGAATAAAAATTGATGAGACCAGGCAATAAATAATGGTTAGAGCCACTGAGGGAAGTGAACTCCTAGTTGGTATAGTCATTAGGTTTTCCGGATAGTTAAATTACATTCAAAGTAAGGAATAGTTTCTTGAAAAAAGAATAAAAATGTTATATATGTAATACAGTAAAGCGCCGCCCGATAACCCGGACGGCGCTGCTATTAATAGCCCACTGGCTATTAATCACTTATCTTTTAGCCGTTTTAACAACTCTTCTTTACTAACGGTAAACTGCTCTCCGGCCTGTTTCCCGTTCCGGTAAGTAGTGATACTCAGGTTTGCCGCTCCCTTCGGGAAGCTAAGTGGCTGCCCTGTATAACGAGGATACCATTTATCAGGATCAGAATTATCAAAAGTGTAATAAATGTCTAAACCCTTGATCTCTGTTGATAATTGTACCGATAATTCTCCGCTATTATTTTGTTGAGGTTTTACGATCGCATTCCAGGCGCTGCGCGAATACTTGATCCCTGCAGTATCCATACGTACAAACTGGGTTTCCAGCCTGTCAATAAAATCATCCCAGTTACGTTTTGATTTCGGGCTCCAGTAAACTTCTGACAATGCCAGTGCTCTTGGCCATGTCATGTACTGAATATGCCTGTAATTAGATACAGACTCTGTCCACAGGTTACCTTGTCCGCCGAGGATATATTTCTCATCCACTCCTTCCGGCACGGGATCGTAGGTATATGAATCGGTAAGCCTGCACATACCATAAGTGGGTGGTTCTGCCGCGGGATCTCCCTGATAGAGGTCCAGATAGCTAAAGGCCCAGGGACTCATTACCACATGATGATTCTGCTTTGCCGCTTCAATTCCGCCATTCATGTTCCTCCAACTCATCACTGTAGCTTCCGGCGCCAGTCCGCCCTCCAGGATCTCATCCCACCCGATCAGTTTTTTCCCTTTACTCTTCAGGATCTTCTCCATGCGCTTCACAAAATAACTTTGCAGTTCATCTACATTTTTCAAATGCTCCTGCTCCATTCTTTTTCCACATTTCGGACATTTAGCCCAGAAGCCTTTGAAAGCTTCATCGCCGCCTACATGAATATAATCGAAGGGGAATAAAGCTGCTATTTCCGTGAACACCTTATCCAGCATAAGGAAAACAGAATCGTTACCTATACACAGTGCATTATCTTCTGCTTTATAAAAGTGACTACCCGGATTCACACTATACTGCAATTGTGTACAGGACAAATTAGGATATGAGGCTATCATAGCCATGCTATGCGCAGGAACATCTATTTCGGGCAGTATAGTGATATAACGTGACTGAGCATAGGCAATGACCTCTTTTATATCCTCCTGGGTATAGAAACCGCCCTCTGTGGCTTTTTCTCCCGGTTGAGGAGATTCAAAGCTACCCCACCTTCCGGTACGTGGTACCCGCCATGCACCGGTCTTCGTAAGTTCAGGGAGGCTTTTTATCTCTATCCGCCAGCCATTGTCATCACTCAGATGCCAATGAAAGATATTGTACTTGTATTTAGCCATTTCATCTATGTAACGTTTCACCTCTTCCTTTGTATAGAAATGACGGCTCACGTCCAACATCAGCCCTCTCCATCCGAAACGCGGATAGTCGCTAATAGTGGCGCAGGGTATGGTCCAGGTACGGTTAACGACCTTCTGCCCTTCTATATCCGGCGGCAACAACTGCAATAATGTCTGAAGTCCATAAAAAGCACCTGCAGCAGTGCCGGCAGTAAGTGTTACTTCTTTCGGAGTAACTGCCAGTATATATCCTTCCTCCTTTCCTCCCTGCTTCAGAACAATGTTAATAGCCTTTCCTTCTGCCTGTTTCGTCTGTTTTAAACGGAACCCTGTAGAAGTGTTGATCCGGTCGAAAAACCACTGTACTGTACCAGCCAGCTGTTTGTCTGCAGACGTGGTAGTTATCGCAACATGCGGATCGAAAATAAAATCGCCTGGCTGCTCCTGTACTGACACAGGTTCAGGTATAACATGCACCCTTTTCTGGGCAAATACCTGTGAGAGCAGGCAACATAACGCGGCACAAAATAATACGGGATACTTCATGGAGAGTCGGTTTGTGGGCTATAAGATAGCAAATACTACCCATTTCAGGAATATCAGCAGGAGGATAAAACTGAGATAAAGTAGCAGCGGAAATATCGTAAGAAGAGCGGTCAGAAGATTGGACAAGTCGCCTTTGAGGTTACAAGCAGACAATTGGCAGGAACTAAATACAAATTCCGGGAAAAAAACCTGACGGCAATTCTCCCGGAATGATCAAAATACAGTTGATGGCTCTACAAGTTAACGAGGGAAAGTTGAGCCCATATGTAACTGTACTGCGAAAGTGCTGCCTGTCTTCGGAGGGGTTTGACCAATGGATGAAGAAAGGTGACAGGCGAGGTACCAACGCTTAAAAAATGTTTACGAACAAGCATCGCTTTTGTGATGGGAATCCCATCGGATGACCATCTCCATGGCTATATCTTTAATCTGTTGTGGAATGTCCCGCCTGGACAAGCAGAACAGCTAGATATCCTCAATATACCATTAAAAGAAGCTGTTCATAAGTCCTGCTGTCAGCGGATTCCAGACCTTTGCAAACGCAAAGGAATGGACATCCGGCTGATTGATCTTTTGCGGACATACTTACTCCGTAAGTAGTTGAGGAAAACAGCATTCTTCCGGGGAGAATACCTGCCCGCATTATTATGAAAAGGCAAAAAATATATTAATGCTATGATGGCTTAAGTAAGACCTGGATCAGTTCACAAACAAGGTTCATTTTATAGATCTTTCATAAGACGCTTTCTTTTGTTCTATTAACAATTCTGAACGCTGTGATCTTTATATGGGTTAATCTCTAAACACAACACGAATATCGCAAGGCATTGGTTAAACTGATAGGACTAAGGCGGCAAATTATCACTGTTTTTTTATCTCTTTAGTCCTATACACAGCTATATAGCCGCACTGTGATCACTTCTGTATCTCCCCGGAGTAACGCCTTCCGTCTGCTTAAATATCCTTATAAAATAAGACGGATCGGAATAGCCTACTTCCATCGCGATGTCTGTTACCGTATACATAGTGGCCAGTAGCAGTTGCTTGGCTTTTTGTACCCGCTGCTGTAATATGTAGATCTTTACCGTGCTGCCCAGCTTCAATTTAAATGCATTTTCCAGTGCACGTTCGGTGAGGCCCAATGCATGTGCGCGTTGCTCCACGTTAACATGCTCTTCCGGACATCTGTCCACTCTCTCAATAAACTCATCTATCTCTTTTTCATGCAGCAATATTAACCTGCTGTCCTGTAAAGTGATGCGATGCATACTGTCAAGGTAAGCGATCACCACATCACTGATACGGTTGTTATAATACAAGGCACGTGCCTGACCTGTCAACGGACAATTCTTCATTTTCTCCATCTCGCTGCGCATAGCAGCGCTCAAGCGTATATAGGGCAGATGCGTAGGGAAGTCACTCCCCGTCTTTACAGTTTCCAGCATATCATTTATCTGCGGATAGGTATCAGACAGCTCTTCCAGCATAGTAGCCGGCGTCTGAAAATAAATACTGCGGTACTGCTGCCCTCCGGTAAGACTAACAGTGTAAACAACTCCCGGAGTCAGGTATTGCATACCCACCTTGCCGGACTGCAGCTGCATACGGTCGTCTGAATAACTGACACGCACGTTGCCAGTCACCATCGCCTGCATAATAATAACAGGCGTAGTAACAGAGATCTGTAGATCTATATCAGCCGTTGGCTCAGCATACAATTCGCAATAGAAACTGTTAGCAACCTTTACTTTCTGTTTAAGCAGTGTCCCCCATTTGCCGGATACGAACAATGTGTCGGTATCTTCAATGGGCAATCGCAATTTGCGGTAACGTGCGGGCACGGCATGCGTTACCACAGCCTCCTGCACTAAGTGGTCAGGTAACCGGAACTCAATTGGCATATTGGTAAGGTTTTATGATAGAATAAGTGTCACTACTTTCTAGTCTCTGTATTCAGCAGGCCCAGGGCAAAAAGGAACTTGTTTACGAACGAAAATGTTTCTGCGCTTTTCATACTTTCACTATCATCCTGATCAGGAGAAAAAGGAAAAGCGAATGACTGATAGGTACCTTTGCTGACCAGCACCCGTAGATCTTTCGGCTGGAAACCTCCTCCCAGGTAACAATAATCATTCTCTCCTATGTCTATTCCTATGTCCTGATGCAGGAACATCATTTCATCATCATTCTGGATATTGTAGATCAGTAATTTATTCAAACCTGGTACGAGGTCGAACCTTAACAGCAAATTATCTTCTGTAGAACTGATAACAGTATACCAGAAGCTTCTTTCAAAGAGTTGCATCTGTTGTATCAATACGTTGCACTGGGGCGTGGAGTAAAATAAAGGGGGCTTCTCTGAAGACAAATAATGCTCAAAAGATGCAGGTACATTTTCTGATTGCTGAAATGCTAAAAGTGGATTAAAGTTAACATCTAGTTTCATGTGTGTTATTTTAAATGAGGAGGAGAACTTGGTAGGGACTGTTTCTTCCACACTATCCGGGAGGGGCATTCAGCCAGCTTACAGATTGCGCTGCGGAGCTGTTGCAGTAATGGAGGCGGTTATTTGCTTGGACACCTGGGAGAGTGAAATATAAACACAATTTTAAAGACAGCGCGCTGAGTATGCGCAAATAAACGTTGTCTTCCATTTCAATCAGGTTAACTTTGTATCCTGCAAGGGATCAACTGAATTCCCGGCAGTACTGCTATTGCAATGCAGTACTGCATTTTCTAGCTAGTCTATGAGTACTGAATTTACAACATTTTCAAACAAAAAAATCACCAGAATGGATAATATTCATAAGCCATTCTTTTCTAATATATTATATCAGCGCCTTGCTGTTATGGTAACCCGGATATAAGCGCAATTGCATTTTCTGCCTATTAAGTCAAACTTAGAAGTCCACCTATGCGTCATGTATACGCCATGTATACGCCGTATATACGTCATATATAAAGCGTACTTAGGGCTATTGAGGTTTACCCGGATGGCAGCTTTTATTCCCCAGGATATGCCCATATTCTCTCTCCGTCCGGTATTGATTGCTGGATTATCCCTAATTTTGCGGCACGTATGGCAAAAAAAGTAATTTTACTGGTAGATGACGACATGGATGATCAGGAGTTATTTGGGGAGGCAATGTCCATCGTGGACAGTGCCGCTACCTGTCATTTCGCTTCTGATGGGGAAGAAGGGCTACGTATATTACAGGACGGCGGCCTGCAATGCGATCTTATCTTCCTTGACCTGAATATGCCCAGAATGAATGGCAAACAGTTCCTGGCTGAAATTAAAAAGGACAGTGCCTGCAGCAATATCCCGGTTATTATTTTCAGCACCTCGCAAAGAGAAAAAGATGGCATTGAGACCGCCGCAATGGGTGCTGCACACTTTCTTACTAAACCTCCCAGTTTCGGTGAACTGTGCAGGCAGCTGGAAATTGTACTTGCAAAAATCCTTCCCTAATAGACCTCCAGTTTATCTTTAACAGGTAACTTCGGAAACGGTTGATGTGGTTCAGTCTGGTACCAGTACACTACAGACGAGATATCCGAACGCTGCTGTAAATACCTGCCTCCTTCTCTCCAGCCCAGGTCCTGAATAGTTACCCGTAACTCTTTATCAAATCGTATCGGGTCCATGATATGCCAGCGGTACATACCAAACCGCTGACGTGCCCGGTAAGTGCCGTCAGGACGTATCACCTGGTGCAATCCCGCATAAGGTGTGCAAAACTCAGTATACTTGCCTCCCCGGTCAAAATTGTAGGAACCACAGAAGTAGTCTTCCGTTCCCGTTCCGCAGATGGTGGGAAACTTCGTATCCCCGTCCATGAAGAACTTGATCTCTCCTTCTCCCCACCAGCCTGAATTATTCACGCCCAAAGCCATGAAAGTACCCACATACTGCCCCTTTCCACGGATGTTATCCACCAGGACATAGTCTGATGTGGTGTCAGGATTGGTACGGCGGAACTGCGCATGGAAATAAGCGGCATCATCAGGCACATCTGTCAGCGTATAGTCCACCTGGTAATACAGCGTCATTTGTTCCGTATTTATATTCTCCATAGTAATACGGCATTTCTTCCGGAAAGGCATCATCCAGTAGCTGTTAAAGGCACTGCCTGGATTAACGGTGATAGCCATAGAATTCAGTGGTGCATATTCATTCCAGGCCATACCGAAGAAGTCGCCTACAGGACACTCTACAGATGGCTCTTTTTCATCGTCCCAGTAGATACGCAGGATGGAATAACGCCAAACGCCTGTTGGCGTCATCCAGATATGCTGAATAGCACCTGGACCGCTCATTTCGGCGATAGTAAATGTCTGTCCTGGTTTGATAATAATAAAAGGATTGACCTTCCACCCCTGTCCCAGGTCGCGCGCCGCATTTGATGCATTGGCTGTATTCAATGCTGCATCTTTCTGCGGAACGGCCATACCGCCTTTACCTTTCTCTCCGGTGAAATTTTCCGGACTGATAGACCTGGTCTTCGCGTTAGACAAACGGAACAGGTTACCAAGATTCATATCCAGACCATTGAACTGTTGCGCAAACAATGGTACGGTAAAACAGCACAGTAGTACTAATAACGGGAATTTTCTCATGAACATTTGCTTTGAGCGAAAAAGTACTAAATGAATTTTAAAAAAGAAAAGCGTGATAGCATTTATATGCCATCACGCCCATACAGTAATTTTTCATTTTATCAGGGAAGCCTATATAGTTCCGTGTTGCGTCAGCAATTGAGAATAGATATCATAATTGTCTTTTTCAAAACAAACAAAGATCAGGTTACTTATCTTGTTGTTCTTTTCCAGGAACTCCCTGACAGCCGCCACCGCTATTTCCGCTGCTACCTGTTTAGGAAAACGGTATACACCTGTACTGATGTTCGGAAAAGCGATCGTTTTCACATCATACTTCACCGCCAGTTGCAGACTATTCAAATAAGCGTTCCGTAGCAAAGCTTTCTCCGCATCGTCTCCCTTATTCCATACAGGCCCTACCGTATGGATAACATACTTGGCAGGCAATCTGCCAGCTGTTGTGATCACTGCTTCACCTACAGCGCACCTTCCCTGCTTATCGCGGATCTTACGGCACTCTTCCAGTATAGCCGGTCCGCCAGCTCTGTGGATAGCTCCGTCCACACCACCTCCACCCAGTAAAGACGAATTGGCTGCATTAACAACAGCGTCTGCTTCAACTTTGGTAATATCCCCTAGTAATAGTGTTATTTCCATGTTTTAGTTTTCCTGGTACTCACCGTCATACCTGTGTTTAAACATAATCTTGTACAAATTTGCTGCCCGTTCCAAATACCCCTTTTCCTTTTCAATAAATGCAGCATCTCTTGCTGTAAATATCTTCTTGTTTGCATCCATCCACCTGACCAGCTTTCCTCCGTGAAAATACGCCCTTTCTTCTTCTACGTCCCATTTATACTGGTTGAAGGTGGAATCATACATCGGTACTTTATACTTATACCCGCGAGAATAACAGAATACCAATGCTCCTTTGTCATAGTATACTTCCGTCCGTTCTTTTCCCATCGTTTCATATATCACCTCTACCATCAGCTGAAGTGAATCTCCGATAAAATACCCTTGCAGGCTGGCCCCTTCCGCACTGATACCTGGCATACTAATTTCTGACACCTTATATGAAGTAATATTCTTATTAACCTCCTGGTACCTGTCTCTGATATGTTGCAGCACATTTTCTGTCTGCGCAAAGGTTTGGGCACTCAATATCAGTAAAAATGGAAGAAACTTTAGCATGAAGCAGGCATTTAGCAAGTCTCAATTTAGTAAAATTTATAACTTGTGCCCCGGTAGCATATATAAACATATCTTATCTATGAACCGTAACTCAAAAACTGCCATGATCGGGAAGGCTTCCTTATGCAGCAGAACCCCGCAGGTCGTTATACACAGCAGCCGCTACCCTACCGCTTACTGCATTGAAAAAGACCAGCAACGAAAAATACCAACGGTGAAGTAAGCGATATACTAAACATTTCCCTGGCAGACGGAAAGATGAGGACCTATAACTTCAAATAAGAAAAATATAACTAACATACTATAGAAAGAGGCCGGCTATAACCGGCCTCTGGATCTAAACCTCCTGATTCTGAGGGAACAGGAAAACTATTATGGACGTTTCAGCAGCCTCCATTCGGCCAGCTGGAATAAAGTACTGTTTTTTACCGCCGATACGTTCAGGCGATAGAACTTGAAGGCCACCTGATTAGAGAAAGTATACTTCACCGTCAGGAACCTGGAACCAAAAGACTGGTCCGTTTGTGTGTCAAGTATCGTCCAGTCGGTACCGTTATCCGAACCTTCGATCGTCCAGTTCTTCGGATCACGTTCGGGTGCGTCATTAGCTGAGGTAATGGTATAAGCACCAGTGGTCTGCGGAGTGGCAAACTCCAGTTGCGCCCAAAGCGTAGAGAAGTTAAACAACAGGAACTTCGAGTTGATGTTGTTGTCTATCAGCTTCCCTGATGTCTCATTTGCATTACTGGTATTCTCGTATTGTGTCTTATAACTGATATTGGTATTGGTAATATCTGTTTCAATCAGCCGTGATGGGTCCAGCTGCATCACAACAGTACTACGTGCGGAATCTAACAGGTGCCTGGTCGGGCTGCTAAGCCTTAAAGCCAGTACCGGCTTATTTTGCTCGTTCCTTCTCAATGCTTCCGTTTTTACAACCAGGTTAAATCTGGCCGTACTTGTATTGGCCGGAAATGTCAGTGTAGCTGGAATAGAATAATCATCCCCTTCCTTCAGTAATACAGATCCATTCAGCGTACCGTCGTCTATCAACGCCTGCGCTGTATCAGGACTGGCGCTTACGTTTACTGTAAAAGCTCCTCCGGGTACTCCCCCGAGTGTTACACTAACCGGTAATACCACTTCATTAGTACCCAATGTATGATCAGTGCCTGAAGGCTGTCCAAATACACTGCCCGCTCCTGTAAAAAAGAGATAATGAATATCCTCCTGCCGGATGATCTCATCTGTCTTGATCAATAAAATAGCGCTCCTGCCAGCAGCATCCAGGGTATTGTTCTTACCTGCATCCGACAGGCCAATGGCCAGTGCCAGTGTTTTACCGTAATACTTTTCAATGGCCTGCATACTGATACGTAAGGGCAAGGTAAAAGTATCTATACCAAACCTCATCTCTGCTGTTTTAGGTAACTGGTAGTAGGTTTCTTCCAGCAGTACCGCATCACCCAGTTGCTGTTGTTCTATCAGGTGTGTAATGGTATCGTTATTCACATGTACATCCACCGTAAAGATCTTCGGTGTTGTGGCAGAGAGCACGATCTTAACAGGTATATCGACGTAATCAGTTGTTTTGGTGTAATTGTTACCCGCAGGCACAGCTATTCGTCCGTTCGTGCTTTGAATGGATACATTCACCGGGTCCAGCTGCTCATCCTGGTACTTATCATCCTTCTTACAGGATAAAGCACCAGACAGCAGGAGCAGTAACAACACAGGGAGCATATTGCGACTCATATCAGCGTATTTGCAGTTAAAAAATATTGTCAGATAGATGCATAGGAAGTTACCCATACCCTGCCGTCCATCTGCCATTTGGTATCTACAGCTATCTGCAGCCAGTTCATGATCTGCCTGGCTACATCAACAGGTTGCGGTACCAGTTGCGTCAGATTAGAGGCGGAACTAGGACACATCAGATCACTGAAATCATCCCATTGGTAATTGTTATGTATCTGAAAATCGTGTTTGTATTCCGACTGATCTTTAAATACTCCTCCAAAACCATCTCTGCATGGCCAGTACCCGATCAGGTAATCGTGATACGGATGAGATGTAGGCAGTTCATCTGTACACACATAAGTCCTGATCACACTATCCGGTAAAGCAGCGCGCCAGAAACGGATCTCGGTAACATATGCATTCAGCCAGCGGTTATCATCTGTCACATTACCAGGCACGTATCCAAGCGTCAGCGGAGAGCCATTATCAAAGTTGCCGTAAGAAGTGATCTCTTGTTCGGTATTAAAGTTTCCATCTGTGAAAAGACGTATGAAACGTTTGTTGTCCCTGTTCAGAAATACAGCCGTCAGGTCATGCCATCTGCCGTCACTAATATTGGCGCCGGTCACCATATTAAAGCCCGCACCATCCTGTCCGTAGTGTACTCCCCAGCCATTTGTTTCCAGGGACATGCTCCAGCCGGTATTCTTCCACCAGTCCAGCGACAGATTATTACCAATGATGTTCGGATAGGTATAGGAATAATCACCATAGGTAGTCTTATTCTTTTTGATCTTCAGCGCAATGGTCACCTCATTCGTCTTACCAAGATTCAGATCTTCCTTCCCTTCATTAATGCTTGCATACACGGCATCTCCAGGAGTTTTACCATACAGGCGCACGGCCTTCCCCGTATAACGGGCGCCGGTATATGGCCTGTCTATGAAGTTCGGAACATAACGGGGCGAATAGAATATAGTGAAAGTATTGACCTTCGGGTTACTGAGGATAGTTCCGTCATCTTCTTCAGGCGTTATTGCAAAAGGCCCGCCCTTACCCGATGTTACGACTACCAGCCAATCTTCATGCTGATAATTCTTCCGCTGCCGTAAGGCATTCATGATATTACCGATGTATTCATCTACCTTCAGAATTGCAGCCTTATACTCAGGAATACCTGCATCATAACCATATGCCTTACCTGCTGTTGCTACCTGGCTGAACTGACCGAATACCAAACCGGCTGTATCAACTTTTAACTCATTCAGTATGGCCTGCGCAGTAGCATCATCGTCATTGCCGAATGTCTGGTTTACATCCGCATCAGTGATCAGCATTCTACCCAGCGAGTCTGTTGCACTATATGCCGCGATCCTGAATGAAGGCATACGCGCCTTGATATACTTGAAAAAGACAGGATATTGCCCAAGCCTGTTGTCAGCAAAATCACTTTTGACTACACCATGCTTTTCCTTACGCACGCCTGTCAGCAGATCAGCCCATGCGGAGGCATCCAGCCCGATAGTGTCACTGATGCTGTTCCAGGAATAGATCGCATTATCTCCCAGCTCGAGCAGGTGAGATGCCTGTGCATTCCGTACCGATTCTCCGCGGGCGCCATCCACCACCAGGAAGAGTATTTTAGGCTGCTTGCCGGTTACACCGGTAGTATCTTCATACTCCCGCTCTTCGAGCAGTCTGTCAAAACCTTTGTTACAGGCAGTAAACAGTATAACCGTAGTGATGACTGCCAGCCAGTTGAAGTTCTTCATATATGCGGATAATTTTATCATTTGAATAACAGGCGGACTACGTTACTGATCTCTTTATTATTAAAGCGGCTAAACTGCCCCATAATAAGGGCCTGCGTTTGTCCGGAGCTATTGATCGTTTCAAATACTCTTACCAGGATACCCGAAAAATCAGCAGTGTTATTATATCCCGGCGCCAGTTTTCCTTTCTGGTCCAGCACCATAAACCCACTACGATGCACCTTATCATAGCTGGTAAAAGTACCGTTGACCACTATCAGGCCATTGCTTAGTTGTTGTGCACAGTAATATCTTTCGTTACTTGCCCTTGTTGCTGCATGGAACTGCTCATCTGGCGTACCATCAGGCTTCAGCATTACAAGGCCGCTATGTGCAGCACCATCAAACTTGTCAAAGTTGCCGGCCAGCACGAATCGCTGCGTTGTAGCATTATAACGGATGGATATAATATCGTTATCTGCACCGCTGCCACCGAAACCGGGATCGAGGCTTCCATCCAGATTGAGGCGGGCGATGTAAGGCGCCGGCTGCCCGTTATAACGGGTGAAACGGCCCACAATAATGATCTTTCCATCCGGCTGCTGATAGGCATCGCTGATAGGGCCATTAGCGCCATCAAAGCTTCTATGACGTACAAGGTCATAGTTGAAAGACGAATCCAGTGAACCATCAGGATGGAAACGTACTAACTGGCGTACGAGCGTACTGTCTGTAATGAGTGAATCCCTTTCCTGCAGATAATCTGATTGGCCGTATACGAAACGCAGGTAATAATTAAAGTAACCTATAGCAGTGATACGGTTATTGTACACAAAAACACGATTGATCCTTCCGTCAGTGCCTCCGTTGAATGAAGGTACGGTGTCCTTATCCGTAAAAGTGTTTACGCTCATTGAATCAAGCGATCCATTACTATTAAGTATCGTGATGTTGTGCATCTCTGCCTGATGAATATCGTATGAAGCAAAGCTGCCACCTACTACCAGCTTACCATTAGGCAGTGCGCCTATTGTATTCAGGGACCCATCAGCTCCTCTTCCTGACTGCAGACTGCGGTCCATTTCGCCATCGCGTGATGTAAGCACGATCCTGCTGATAGGTCTTACTATTCCCTTACGTTCATAATCCAGGAAATCGCCCACCAGCAATAGTCTGCCATCAGCAAAACGGTATACATCACTCACCCAGCTATTAGCGCCAACCACAACTTTGTAGTTGTTGTCAATATCCAGGTTGCCCCTTACCTTAAAGAGAGGACCGAAGAAGATCTGGTTGCCGATAGTTACAGAAGTCACACCTGTACTGGCAGTAACAGGCACTTTCACCTGTATGCCGGCAGAATCTACTTTTACGATCTCCGCCGGTTCACCGTTAAAGTTGAACAAGAGCGAATCTTTATGTTTCAGTAACCCTTTACCCTTAAAGGTGATCACAGTACCGGGGGCTGCTTCCGACGGATTCGGTATTTCCGTGCTTAGCGTTACGCCCAGCGGTTCCTTTCCTCCGGCATAAGGATCTTCATACACCTTATCTTTTTTACAGGCTGCTGAGAAAATCATCGTTAACAGCACTGCCATTGATATTATTCTTCTCATGTGATTCATGCTTTTTATTAACCTCCGTTTTCCATTGCAGCGATCACGTCCTGAACAAACACATACGGAGCAAATCCAAAATAGACATGGTTGTCATTCAGCGCATGAACTACACCGTTATTGGTAGTAATGTTACAGGAAGCCACGTAATCAATGACCCAGTTATCGCGTGGCTTGGCCGGGTCGGTTATGTAAGCGATAGACAATTGCCGGTAGCCTACGTATTTCACCCCGTTATCATCATTGTACACTACACCGATGTTCATTGGCGTACCGTTCCATGACAGGTAACCCTGACCAGGATATGTATTCAGAAGGTTATAATCTATCTGCGGATAATCTTTCAGTTCATTACTGCCATGAAACATATATCGCTGAAGATATTTGAACCATATCTCCTTCGGCACGTCAGACAAGGCTTTCACCGTATCATTCCCTAAAAAGAATAGTTCAGCATTGAGGTCTTTTATTAAACGCAGCACACTTCTGTCTGTCGGTGCGAAGAAGGTAAGCGTATCACTTTTAAAGACATCTTCCATACCCGCCAGTCTCACTATTGTTGCTACGGTATCGAAATAGAAAGGCACCGCATCCAGGTATTCCAACGTACTTCCTTTAAACACGGGATCGTGGGTACCGGAGTCCTGGTAGTATTCATCTTTACTACAGGCGCACAAACCCAATATCAGGGCTGTCATTAAGCACAGTATTGTCCGCATAAGTTTCATTTTATCTTAACCAATAATTGTTCAGTTGCATATAGGGATTGTTATCCAGCGCTGCAGAGTTGATAGGCCATGTCCAGCCACCATTATCGAATTGTGCCTGCGTAAGCGGATAATAACACCATTGCTGGCTCATTACTCTGCCCGTACGTACCAGGTCGAAATAATAGTGTCCTTCCATCATCAGTTCCTTCGCTCTTTCAGTAAAGATGGCATCTTTCAGTGCCTGCAATGTTCCGCCCTGGTAAAGCGTCGTCCTTGCCCGTTGCCTGATCATGTTCATCGTCCGGATAGCTTCATCTGTCTGCCCCAGTTCCGCCAATGCTTCTGCCCTCAACAGGATGGCGCCTGCGTATCTTAATACAATGAGGTTGTTATCCACATTCACATCTTCATTTCCCTGTTCATAAAGACTGTTATACTTGAGGAACATAAAAGTGCCGTCGTTGGCAAACATCTGCGAGTCGAACCACATCTGTATCCTTGCATCAGGCACACCTGAAGGATACAGGCGGCGCAGGTACTCTGCACGGAAATAGGTAAAGCTGTACTGGTGGTTCCAGGCCGGGCGCTTATATGGATAATGCACTACCAGCTCAGAAAGGTCATTCCATTTCTCTGCCAGGCCTTCTCCGTAGTTGGAACTGATCACGATATCAAACAGGCTTTCTCTCGAACGCCCTTTGAAGATGGTGAACGACTCTTCCATCGGCAGCAGCATATAAGCACCGCTCTTTATGAGCTGATCTCCCAGTTCAGCTGTAGCCTGATAATGTTGCTGCGCAGCAGATTTATCAAAACCGGCATTCCACATATGCATTTCCATCAGCAGCCCCACAGCCGATCCTCTGCTGGTACGGGCGCCCTGGTAAGCAGGTTCTGTAAATGTCCAGGGCAGTTCTTCCAATACCGCCGTCAGGTCCGTAATACAGTTATTCATTACGGTCACCATCTTTTCTCTTGGTAACGGCGCCTCGTGATAAGCGTCCGTGTAGTACACCACATCTCCCCATAACCTTACCATGATGAAATAAGCAAGACTGCGCATGAAGATCGCTTCTGCCTTATACGTCTCTTTACGGGCCTCGTCCAGGTCAGGTATCACCCGTCTGTCCACTTCATAGATCAGGATATTACATGCCTGTATAACACGATAGAACGGCTTCCAGTCGGCCAGCATATAAAGGTCAAAGATGTCCCAGAACTCTTTACCTGCCGGTCTGTAAATAACCGGTATCAGGTCATTCTTGGCTACGTATTCCACGAAGGTCCTGTCTGCTCCATCACCCTTCGGAGACATCGCCAGCATGCCGCCTCTTGCCTCTCCTGCAAGGGCAAACAACGGACACGAGCCGGTAGCGTCCCTGAACAGACCATAGATGTCCCATATATTATCTTCCACATCTTTCGCCGATTTGAAGAACGTATTTCCTGAAAGCCGGTCAAGCGGCTCCACATTTAGAAACTTCTTACACCCGAACTGACTGCAAAGCAGCAAACAGGCAGTGATATAAATAAACCTCCGGATCATAGCAATACTTTTTAAAGACATTAGAATTCCACATTCATCCCGAAGTTGTAACTGCGGGCTATAGGATAACCTCCCGACTGATCACGCCCCAGTGCAGATACGTTCTCAGGATTGGGACCACTGTACGGTGAAAAAGTGATCAGGTTATTGGCAGACAGATACATACGTACAGAGTTGATGCTGTAACGGTTAGTGAATTTCCTGTTTACCAGGTAAGCCAGTGTTACAGTATTCATCTTGAAGTAAGAACCGTCTTCCTGTATCAAAGTCTGGTCATAACGATAAGGCCTGATATCATTGTAGCGTTTGTAATCAAATGGGTTCGGATAACTTGCAGTTGATCCCGGTCCTTTCCAGTAATCGACATCATTAAAATCCACCATCGCCTTCGGATTGTAAGGATCTCCCAGGTACTGCATCCTTTGTGCGAAGGCATTGTTCAGCACATCTCTGAGCAGTGTAAAAGAAGTACTGATATTAAGTGAGAAGCTCTTCCAGTTTACGTAAGACTGAATACCTCCGGTGATCAGCGGCTGTGAATTACCGGCAGGCACATAGTCATTTCCATCCAGGATGTAATTGCCGTCCACATCCTTCCAGATAGGATCACCAGCCTTAAAGTAAGTGCCGTTAGCAGTACGGTAACGTTGACCTGTTGCAGGATCAACAGGTACGTCTGCATCAGTGGCGTAGACGCCTTCTGTTTTCAGCAGGTAGTTCGTAAGACTATTACGTCCTACCCGGAACAGCGTATGCTGATTGGTTACATTGTCATATTGCACCAGTTGTCTTGCTCCATTCGGAAGACTGGTCAGTACATCTTTATTCAGTGCACCGTTCAGGGATATTGTCCATTGTACAGCACTGGTACGTGGCAGTGGGCGGAACGTAAATGTCAGCTCATATCCGTAGTTGATCAGTGAAGTTTCGTTTGTCGTGATCTCATTGAAACCCGTGATGTTTGACACTGCTTTCGTACGTAACAGGTTCTTTACTGTCTTATAGTAACCATCAAAGATCACTTCTACCCTGCTGTCAAATAAACCGGCTTCAAAACCAAAGTTATACTGCGTCGTAGCGGTCGGTTGCAGATAAGTGTTCGGCAATCTGCCAAAGTTGATACCTAAACGTGGATTGGCATTGTAGGTACCGCGAGGATCATACGTACCGTAGATAGAAAAGATATCTCCACTGGGTACAATGTTCTGCCCCCAGCTACCGCGCAAGGAACCATAGGTGAGCCACTTAAGGTCACTCAGGCCAGGTTCCTTGTTGAAGTTCCAACGTACACCGACAGCCGGGTTCTTGGAGTAAGGATCTTCAAAGCCGCTACTGGATGTACCATCCATACGATAGCTGACGTCTACTACATACTTCTGCTTAAAGTTGTAGGAAAATGTTCCTGCAAAGGAGGCCACGTGTTGCTTGCTGTAGTTATCCAGGAGGCCCCCTCCACGGGAAGCATATCCATCATAACCGAGCGGTCCTTCGTATTGGTTATTCGGCGTTTTCTCCTGCCGGATCACCTGCGCCTGGAAGCCACGGTTATAGAATTCGTTGAAAGCAGAGATGAAGAAATTATGGTTTGTATTCAGGATATAGTTGTATGATATCGTATTACGGTTGTACAGTGTGAACTTCCTGTCATTGTAAGCATAGATCTGCGAGAAGTCGTTGTTGGCTTCCGCTGGCGTGAATTTATCTTCCGTATTGGAAGCATATTCATAGCTCACACTGGAACCGATGTTCAACCCCTGTATCAACTGATAACTTACATCAAGGCTGCTGCGCACATTGGCTGTCTTATTATCGTTCCTGGTATTCAGTGCTGATAATACCCCCGCAGTACTTTGATAAAACGAAGGCCCTGGCAATAACGAAGAGGCAGATGCATTCTCAGATACGCCGCTCTGCGTAAGGCCATTACCATCACCCTTATTTCTTTTACCCACCTGTGTAGATAAAGTTGTGAACACCCTGAGCTTAGTATTAGGTTGATAAAGCATGTTGGTGTTGATGGAGTAACGGTCAAATCCTGTATTACGGATCACACCATTTTCATGATAGTAACCCAGGTCCACTTTATAGTTGAACTTAGGATCACCACCGCTGATATTCATGTTGTGCGTCTGATTGTACGTCGTTGCGTAGAAAACGTCCTGCCAGTTGGTTGAGTTGTTGTAATAAGGATTCAAACTATCTGCGAGGAAAGGTTTGGTAGATATCTGATAGATATCCTCGATGTTGTTTCCACCGTTGATCATTCCAAGTCTGATCCTTCTTTCTTCCTTACCACCGATAGTAGGACGCAACTTTGGAGGATTGTTGATAAAGAAGTTTCCTGTATACCTTACCAGCGGGATAGGAGAACTACCACGTCTTGTTGTGATGAGGATCACGCCATATGCACCTCTTGATCCATACAACGCTGTTGCCTGCGAATCTTTCAGGATCTCCATGCTTTCAATATCTTCCGGAGGAATAAGCGACAAAGGGCTTACACCCGGACCGGCAGACTGATATCCATATTCGAAGTTGGCGTCTGCTTCTACCGGCACCCCATCAATCACATATAGCGGAGAAGTTGGAGAAAGGAAAGCATCATTACCACTTCCGGTAACACTGATATTAGACAAGCCCCTGATCTGAATGATACCACGGCCACCCGGTGTACCGGTATTATTCTGGATATTCAGACCTGCAACACGCCCCTGTAAGAGCTGCTCTACGTTCGATACAGGAATGTCCTGCAGTTCCTTTCCACTCACGATTACAGCAGAACCTGTTGTAACCTCTCTGGTTTTCTTCTGATAACCGATCACGACCGCTTCATTCAGTTTATTCTCCGTCACCACTAACCTGATCACAAGATCACGTTTGTCTTTCAGTTTAAACTTGTAGTCAGAAAAACCGATGTAACGGAACAATAAGTTCGCATCTGCGGGAACAGATACACTGAAAGCACCGGTGGAACTGGTTACACCCACAGCCTTAGGAGGTGTGCCTGCCATGATACTCACACCTACCAGTGGCTCGTTGGTCTGGGCATCCCTTACTACGCCCCGCACCTGTATTTTCTCCTGCGCCTGTGCAGCCAGTACAGGCAACAACAGTAACAGTCCTAAGATCTTATATAAACGCAGACATTGCATAGTCACAGTTTTTTTTGTTGTTAACTCATTCATCCCTGAACCGTGGATTATTACGGAAATAGAAAATGATCTCCCAGTCGCCTTTCTGGTAGATGTTGAAATTGAGGTCCAGCACACCGATCTGTCTGATGTTGCCAAAAGCCAGCCTGCTGAAACTGAATTTGACATACGCCTGTGATCCGTCACCGTTAGTATATCTTGTTTTAAAGCGCATTGCAGGGATCGGATACGCTACCTGGTAAGTCACTTCCGTTGCTGTCATCCGCTTATCAAAACCGTGGAGGAGAGAATCCCAGGGCGTCAAATTAAAGTTCATAGGGTTCATAGGCAGTGAATCCTTGTCCATAAACTTGAACGATAGAGAATTGCCCGGGCCTTTCCGGTGAAAGAATACCCTGACACTATCGCCTTTCAGCTCCAGGTTAGTACCATCGTCCACCATGTTATACACACCGGGATGGTTGTATATCAGTTCAAAGATTGATGAATCATTCGGATTGGGATAGTTCGCACGATGTATACCTGTGATCGCATCGTATTCGTAAGGTGCATAAGGTTGTTCTCTCATCGGCATCAGTGACATATCTTTATACATCCTGGTACCACCGGAATTGGTAGCTTCCACATCAAACAGATATCCCGAATCTGGTTGCTGACGCATAGGCGTGCTGCCGGCTTCAGCCCATAGTACAAAGTCGCCCGACTGTGGTCTTACTTCAAAAACCGGATGGGTTTCCACACCACGTTTTGCTTCTATTTCAGCTAATGATTTTTCTTCGCCGGTATAAGTCACTTTCCATATCTGCGCTTCTACCTGCTGTTCGAAATCATTTGTTGGCTTTCCATCTTTCTTGTACCTGACATTCAGGATGCGGAAGTTGATGGGCGTAGTAGAGTTGTCCGTATTAAAGATCTGTGAGTATAAAGTCGTCCTGCCCAATATGGGAGAGAATACCTTCTGGTTATATACAGCGCGTTCGCTGAGATAATCAAGATCATCCGCAGCCCATTTCCGGCAGGCGAAGAACAGTAAGGACAAAGAGAATATTATAAGAAGTCGTCGCATGGGTCGTAATGTTTTAGTTTATTGGCCGGAATGTGACAGATTTTACATCAAACCCCTCGTGGTCTACAAAGAAGCGCATCACATGTGTACCTTTCGTGAGATAAACACTGGTCGTAATGTTTTGCCGTTTATGATAATCGCCGGTATTAGGGACTTTCAGCTGGCCCGTAACATCCACTCCGTCAAATTCAAGGTGAAATACGCCGTCATCCCTATTTGTACCCGCCAGTATGAATGTGTTATAGTAGCCTGTTTCTTTCACAACAACGGTATAGTTCATCCATTCGCCGGTAGATGTCCATCCCACCTGGAAGCCACCGCCTTCGTTCTTGGAGAAGTCAATATCCACACCTTCATCGGTACGATATTTACCACCTTCATTATTTGTATTATTATCATGATAGGCAACGCCTTCGCCGCCGCTGTCATAGTCCTCCAGTGTGATCACACCCGGAATGGTCATCGGAGCGTCTTTACGCATAAACTTGAGGAAACGCAGATCGAAATTGGCGAAGTCAAAATATACCTTCAGCATATGACGGCCTGCGGTTAATTGTATCGTAGTTGTGATATCACGGAAGGTGTCATAACCGCCGGAACCCGGCATTACTATAGCGCTGCCTACTACAGGTTTGCCATCCATCTCCAGGTGTATACGGCCATCATCTCCGCCGCTGCCATACCGTAATGTCATATTGTATTCACCGCTTTCCGTTACCTCTACCGTGTAGTCCATCCACTCGCCAGTTTCCGTCCAGCCTACTTTCAGTCCGGCTTCTCCGGCGGTGGTAATATCCACCTGATCGGCAGGGCGATACTGTCCTCCCTGGTTGTTGAGGGAAAAATCCAGGTAGGCTACCTTATTACCGCCACGATTATATTGTTCCAAGCCTATTACGCCAGGGATATAAAAAGGAAACTCATTCCAGGACGAAGAAACAGTAGGGTTCATGCGGGGGATGAATTCATCAAAGCCGAACATATGGTCCTTCTCCAGCACATTCACCAACCCGTTTTTGGTTTTGATATCAATAGCCACCGTAGTTGCATTACTCCAGCGATTGGTATATATCACACCTTTCGTATCACTATAAGTAATGATGCCCGGTCCTCCGTTCACATGTCCTTCTGCATCAGTGCGGCTAAATTTCCCGTGCATGGGATAATTATACCTGATACTTGTCAGCCCTATACCATCCTGTAATACCATGTCGCGGGAAGCAAAGGTATCTCTGACAATATAGCGGCATACAAGAGAATCCAGCTGTTCATAAGGAACAGTGCTAATGAACATATGTGCGCGCCCCTGGATAGAACGTAGTGTGTTCATATTTTCTATCGCCTGTTTGAAACTGGCATCTGTAGGCGCGAACACTGTATACATACCAGACTTCAATGTATCGGTCAGATGTACCCTTTCAACGGCCAGCAGGAAAGAATCGTACTGATGTTCACTTTGCAGGAACTCAAAGATATTGCCGTCAAATTCTCTCAGCTGGTTCTCATAACTATAATATCCGCTATCCTTTTTACAGCAAAGGAGCAACATGATCATTCCCATACCCGCTACCAGGAGCATTTTTATGTTAACCATATATCTCATCTTTTTAATCATTGCCAATAGGGATTCTGGGTGATCAATGGATTTTGTTTGATGACATCTTCCGCAACCGGCCAATAGATACCGCCTTTGGCTATCAACTCCATAAAAGCGGGATCATTCTGTTTGATCTTATTATACCGGATGAGGTCAAACCAGCGCCACCCCTCTCCCATCAACTCTTTACGCCGCTCTCTGAATATGGCGTCTATCAGGTCTCCTTCCCTGACGCTATCATATCGTTTTATCCTACGCAGGTCCCTGATAGTATTCAGCAGATCGATCGCTCTTTGCTGTTCGCCGATAACCGCCAGCGCTTCTGCCTGCAGCAGCGCAATATTCTCCAGGCGGGTAATAACAATGGTGCTTGAGAATATTCTGAAAGACGGATCAGAAGTATTACCATCCTGTATCACTTTTATCTTAGTGAAGATGGGGATCTGACTGTTAAAGTTTGAAAAGTAACGTTGCGAAGTAGGCGTACCTGTCAGCGTGTCCAGGCTGAAACGCTCGTCCACTGGCTGGTCAAAAACGGAGAGTATCGTATCCTTCGGCACATAAATATCCGGCAAGGCTTTATTAATAACCGGTTCTGCAAGCGTCATCTCTTCCAGGTGACCTGAGAATGATGCATCCACATGCCCCCAGTCAAAATTGAATGCAAGAATGTGATTGTCTTTCTTCCATTTGAAAAAGCCATTTCCACTTACCAGTTCATCGGTATTCACATAGTAACTGCCACCTTTTGAATAGTTGTCTAGTACAAACTGTCCGTATACAGATGCATCCACATACTTTCCCTGCCACGCAGCCACGTGCGCAAGAATGGCATAAGCAGTATGCTTACGGGCCAATACACCGTACCAACGGGTACTGGTTTCATTATAGTAAGAACCTAACTGTTGTGGGTCATTTGAGCTGTATTTATAGGGAAGGTCTGCGGCAGACTGCACCAGCTCTTTCTCTACGAATGCAAGAATGGTCTGTTTATCTTCTCTCGGTTTATTTGCAAATTCACCATCATGTGAAGAAGTGATCAGTGGTACATCTCCCCAAACAGATACGAGGAAGAAATAAACATATGCCCGTATACAGCGCATTTGTGCGATGTCCACCCTCATATTCTGTTCTGAATATTTAGGATCACGCTCTCTCACTTCCCCGACATGTTCGAGGAACATATTGGTGGCGTTGATCACTGCATAGAAGCGACGCCAGTTTGACAATGATTCCAGAAGCGGATAAGCTGCTTTGAGATCATTGCGGATAATCGCCTTCATATCCTGCCGTTGTGTTGCATAGAAATCTCCCTTACGGAATTCGCCATACATCCACCAGGCATTATTATCGGCCATGGCAGCCCTCAGGAGGCCATAAACACTTACCAGTGCTGTACGTGTATCCTCATGGGAGTTCCAGAAGTTCTCTTCCGATACAGCATGAGAAGAATCAATATCCAACAGCTTGTTGCAACCGGCAAAAGCGGTGCAATAAATGATGATTGTTATCAGGAATAAGCGTTTCATCAGAGATCCATTTTTAACCCTATAGTATATGTCCTGGACAATGGCAGAGAGTAGCCAGTATCAAAACCATTGAAATCGACCAACTCAGGGTCGCCGCCAGTATAAGGCGTGATTGTAAACAGATTGGTAGCCGTCCCATATACAGCAAGCCCATTGATCTTTCCTTTTTTATTCCACCATTTAGCCTTAGTCAGATCATATTGGAGGGAAAGATTGCGCAGCTTCAGGAAAGAACCATTTTCCAGGAACAGGTCCTGGTCCAGGCGATAGGCATCTACAGTGCTCCACGGATTATAGAGCGGATACTTATCATAGTTGCCTGCCTTACTCCAGAATGTGATTTCCTTCACTGCACTCATGTCAATCTTTCCTTCCCTGTTAATAAAGTCAAAGTGATTCGCCACTTCGGCATTCATTACTTTCCGGCCCAGTGTATAATAGAAAGACACGCCAAGCGTAAAGCCTTTCCAATAAAAGTCGTTGTTAAAACCACCGGATATAACAGGTGATACATGGCCTTTCAGGACCTTATCCTTATCATCGATCACATGGTCGCCGTTCTGGTCTTTCCAGCGAGGGTCGCCCGCCAGTAGTGGAATACCTTTATAGTTCAGGCGTTTTCCTTCACCGGGACTTACAGGAATATCAGCATCACGATTATAGATACCATCATTTTCCAGTACCCAGTATTGATCTATTGAATTGCCCACCTTCAATAATTTGCTGCCATTAGCTACACTTAACTCGTCCAGTCCATCGGGAAGGGCCAACAACGTATTCCTGTTATAGTTAACTGTAATACCCGGTACCCATTGCAGCGCGCTCTTTGCAGGAAGAACAGTTGCATTCACAGCAAGATCGATCCCACGGTTACGCACGGCCATACCGTTCTTATAGCGGATGTTATAACCATATTCAGCACCGAAAGGCACACCTAACAGCATGTTATGATCTGTCTTGTTATAGACGTCCAGAGAGATCTGCACCTTATTATTCAGCAATGCCGTGGTAGCATTTATATTCAGCTGGTCGGTATAAGGCCAGGTAATACCATAGCCGATATAACCGGAGGAGTAGGCCCGGCTGATACCCGGAAAACCATTGTAGGAGAAGCGAACAGGGTTATTACTGAATGAAAGGTCCGACGTGTATTGTGGTCCTTCACCGAAACGATCGTCCGGCATCAACCTGCCTACTCTTCCCCAGCTGGCTTGTAACTTTAATGCGTTGATGCTATTATTATCCTTTAACCAGGTATTCTTTATGTTGAGACCTGCCGTGAATGTAGGCGTATATAACCACCAGTTGTCCGGTTGTGCACTGGAAGAACCATCTGCCCGGAATAGTACAGAGAAGTCCAGTTGCTCATTGTAGGAGTAAGCCGCGCGGCCATGGAAAGACAATAACCTGGAGCGCTGTTTATCCAGGAAAGTAAAGATCAGCGCATGATCGAATGATTTAGGCAGAAGATATTCCGGTTTTGTATTGTCTGAATTCAACAGGTTCACGCGGATCAGGTCATTCGGTCCCTTATACGCATATGCATAGTTATACCGGTGATAGTCAGCCTGGAATCCCTCTCCCACTTCAACATTCACGCGATGTTTTCCCTTCCAGGTATGATTATAGCTGATCGTGTTATTGAAAAATACCCGTTGATTATACCCGAAATAATTGGACAGGTAGTTCACCGTTTCCAGTAGTGTACTTGGATAGAACAGGTCTCTCAGTCCCTCATTATAATCAAATCCAAACTGTGACGTGATATCCCAGCTATCGCCCAGCTTTACATTCAGCTTAAAATAACCATTGACTTCGTTGGTCTTGTTATCATCAAATGACTTAGTATACTCGTGCAGGTATTGGCCATAGTAAGTTTTATTCGGTGGTAGAGGACTGCTCAGATCAGGCAGGTATTGCATTTCGGCAAACCTGTCGCGCAGCCATCTGCTACGTTTACGTTCCAGCCTTGTAGCACTGATCATAGATGATACGGTAAACCCTTGTAGCGGCACCATATTGATCTCAAACATGGCGTTGTATCTGTCCATGTTACTGTTATCGGCAGTATTGGCGGAACGTTGATTACCGGCAGCAAACCTGAAGTTCGCCCTGTCTGTACCGCTGGACAAACTTGCATTCACACCATATACAGGCGTATTTTTAAAGTAAAGGTCAGTCCAGTTAGAAGGGCCATAGTAAGCATTATTGGTAGAATCACGCAGATACAGCGGATAGGTTTGCATTTGCTCTGTAGTCGCATATTTGTTGTAGAACTGCTGACGGAAATCATTCTCAAATTTTGAATTTGTCGTATAGACATGCGGCCTTTGTACCATTCCGAAATATGTATTGAAGCTGATCTTCCTTCGACCAATTACAGGCGCTTTGGTCGTGATCAGGATTACACCACCGTTAGCAGCGCGTGGCCCGTACAGCGCGGCTCTGCCAAAGTCTTTCACCACTTCTATCTTTTCAATATTGTTAGGATCAATAGCCGACAAAAGGTTAGTAGCAGGTCCCAGGTGATTGTAACCGAATAGCTGAATATCGAACGTAAAGGGATGGTCCATTATCAGTGGAATACCATCCAATACAACTGTAGGCTGCGATTCATAAATGTCTTTACTGGTAATGTAAGGAATGGCAGAACCTCTCAAGGCCATGCTGGTAAAGGCGCCCGACTCACCGGTGGGTTCCTGTATATATACCCCCGCAGTGTTTCCTTTTAACAGCTGATGTAGTGATGAGTAAGGATAAATATTTTCGCGCTCGGGCGAAATGGAATCCGCTTTTGTCACCCTCACCACGGGATAATGCAACTTAACTGTATCCTGCCCAAAGGCAAACTGTGAGCAATACACAGCCAGGCACGTGATGAAGATCCGTACAAGTACACGCATAACGTAAATGATTTAAAATAGGCAGAGCAGATCACGCCGGAGACTATAACGTCACCGGGTAATCGATTACATCATGTATTTAAGATTGATAATAGATAAGGAACACAGACCAACAATGACAGGCCTGCCTTCCATAGCAAAACGCTAAAAGAGATATTATACTTTAGTGAGCAGGGTGAACAACACCGAACCGGTACCCGTGGAAACTATAACGTGAAAATAGATGATCTGCAAATGTCGCAGCATTGGTATTAGTATCTCCAAACTGTTGTATAAAACGTTTTAGCGTATACTTTTCATCAATACAAATTGTGTTTTAGTTTTAAAATAAATTGTTTGCTGTTGATACTTTGTGAAGCTACTGGTTACTTGTAATCCTGTTAATCTAATTTATTAGGTTCCTGCTACAATTTTCTTGGTCTTCGATTTAGGTTGATGCAAAACGATTAACTAAACTCTTCATTTCATCAGGGCTCGCTAACGGGAATCTACAAAATACAGGTTACAATGCTAGTCGCATTTGTGCCTTTATTACGATTCAAATATAATGAGCCGTCTGATAACTTTTTAACCTTTTTTTATAAAGAATAGACATTCCCAACGCGAATATTACTAGTTTAAGCACTCTCCACATGAACGCATATTAAATTATAAATCAATTATTTAAAACAGCCTGTATCTACACAAATAGTGTATTTATAATATACATTTAAGATAATCCAAAAGCTGAATGTCATGTTTATAAGATCAATAACCTACTATTCGTTATTTAACTTATTTTGGTTTCATATCAACCAAGATCTATTACTGAAACAATGGAAAGTTTGGGGGCCTTATAAATTTAAACCAGGTGGACTATGGCTAAAGCGGATATGCTTAGCAGACTTATAAATACACTTACGAAAGCTGAAAAAAGATATTTCCGTTTGTATACTGCACTTCAGCAGGGCAACAAAGACTATGTCAACCTCTTCGATATGATGGAACGCATATCGTTTAGAAGCACTGCTGAACTGAAGCAGGCTTTTCAGCAGCAATATGCCGGCTGTAATTATGAAGTTTGCAGTAAATACCTATATAAAGTCCTGCTGGATTGCCTGTTGCACCTGCGGATGCAACGACATTCCACTGCCACATTAACAGCAGGCATATTGAAATGTGATATCCTTTTTGAACGCTCGCTGCATGAGGATGCATTGAAGCAATTACATAAAGTGCAAACAGTTGCATCAGCCAGTGAAAAACAACTATTACGTCTATGGGCACAACAACAGGAAATGCAATTATTACAACAGATGAACTTCCCGGGTATTACAGAGGAAGACTTATCACAAAAGCAATCAGCTATACAGGATACTATTTTAACAGTGCAGCAAATACGAAAACAGACATCACTATACGAAACACTCAGACATCGCTTACTCTATGTAGGTAATGCGCGCACTGCACATCAGCAGGATGCTGCAGATGCTCTAAATGCCGAGATACCGTCACCTGTCCCTGATTCTGCTACCAGCCTGAAAGTGCACCTGCTATTCAAAGCACATTACCATCTCATTACCAGCGACTATCCCGCGGCATTACAGGTCTTTCATAAACTGCATCAGTTACTGGAAACACATCCTGCACTTTTTGAAGATACTCCTGCAGACCATTTGCTTATTATTGAAGGCATCTTAGATAGCTTACGTGCAGGTAAACATTATGATGAGTTATCTTCTTTCATAGATAAAGTAAAACGCCTCAATGGCGACAGTGTTTATTTCTCTCTCATGCAACAACGTCTGCTCTTTATCTACGAAGCAGGCGCCTGCATAGACAGTGGCAACTTCCCGTCAGCACTAAGGTTACTGGAGCAATATGCACCTGAAATCAGGAAGAATATTTTGATGATGGACATTAGTAAGCAGGCAGAGATCTATCTATACATGACCTTGATCTATTTAGGTAACGAAGACATTAACAATGCACATAACAGCCTTGAACAGGTATTACAAAGTAATCTTTACAGCACATTACCTATCTACCGCACCTGCCGTTTAGTACATCTGCTCATACAATATGAGCTGGGTAACTACGAATATATCCGGTATGAAACAAGAGCTTTCCGGCGCAACCTGCAGCCAGATACAAAGAGGTCTTACCTATTGGAAAGAACTGTGATAAAATTTCTCGGTAGCGGGGAAATACCATCGGTCACTGCGTATCGTACTACACTCTGGAAAAAGATCAATGCCAGTTTTGAGAAAATAAAAGCGGATAAATATGAACGCCAGCAATTAAAACTATTTGACTTCTCTGCATGGATTGAAGCCAAGTTAAAACGGAAGTCATTAAGCGCCGTATTGCAGGAAAAGATCAGGACATCCTGACACCTAATAAGACGCTGGTGCAGGCTGGTTATTACTCAGATTGATCACTGTCCTGTTCAGGTACGGCAATAGCGCAATTAGCAATATCACCACTACCAGCAAACAACTGATCAGGTAATAATAGTCCATCGAAAAACGGATCTGCGCTTGTATATCCGCCGACCGGTATAACAATCCATTTGCGATCTTCGCAGCCTGGTCTGCCGGGACCCCTTTGGCTGTAACGGCCGTTTTATATCCCTCCAGCCTGGCCGTTACAAAGGGGTCCAGCGATGTGACCAGATCCAGGAAACGGTTGTAGTGCACCTTCCTGGAATAAAGTTGAAAATAGTTGAAAAGAGCAATGCTGGTGCAAAAGCCTGTAAAGCGGAACAGCACACCCGTAGCCGACGCCGTTCCTCCGAGATGTGGCGGTACAGAAGAAATTGCATAAACAATGATAGGTGCCATCAGCATGCCTGCACCTAATCCCTGTATGATCAAAGGCGTTATAAAAGAAGATGCATCTTCCTCTGAGGCAAACAGGAAATTCATCCACAGATGAAATACCAGCAATAAGGCAAAGCCTCCCATCCAGATCCACCGCATAGGACGTTTCATCACGATCCATCTTGAGGAATACAATACGCCTCCTATGATACCCGCTATATTAGCCAGCAATATATAGGACAGATGCCTGGGATCCATCCCCAGTACAGTTGTGAAATAGTTCGTAGTAACATTGAACGCGCCCCTGCAGATATAAAGTATCAATATCAGGAAAACACCAATAACATAGTTCCTGTAGCGGAAAACATCCAGACTCAGATAAGCCCTCTTTAAAGCACGCTGCCGGAAAATATGTAACAAGGCCAGCATTACAACTCCTATCGTAGCTGTTACAATCCTCTTGTCGGCCCACCAGTAGTATTGCTGTCCGTACACAAGGATATATCCGATTAAGCAAAGCACGGTAGTATAGATCACATAACTTGCCCAGTCAAGCTGATATAATGGAGCTTTCCTGTTTAACCGTATCTTGTTCATGATCAGTACAAGTAATACTGCCCCCGGAACGTACATAAAGATCATCCACTTGTACAATACATTGTAATCAAAGGCATCAATGATAGGCGCTGTTACCAGCGTAGAAAAGGCTGTGATACAAAGCAGCATACCGTAAAAAAGAGAATAACCTATTTCACGGGCACGGTCTGTTTGCAGCCTGCTGAATACCAACGTGAGACATACGCTTGTCGTGATACAGTTTGCCATCCCCTGCAGGAAACGTAGTGCCAGTAACGTATGCAGATCATGCGTTACATAACAACCATAGGAGGTAATGATCTGAAGTACGGTACCAATGATCAGGTATTCTTTGCTGGCAATAAAAATAAAGAACCTCCTTTCAAGTGCAAAGAATCCTGCAAGCGAGGCATAGAACACGATCATCGAATACTGTACATCCGCCGGTTCTATTCCATAATAACCTGCCGCTGCCGGTGCACTGGCTGTCGACAGGCCGAACACCAGCAATCCTGGCAGTATATTCATAAAGATCACCGCCCTGATCAGCCACTCGGAGGCCCAGGATTTAAAGATGGGAGTATGGTCAGCCATTTTTCTTACTGATTGAAACGGTTGCATTCATACCTGCCCTTAACAATGCTGTCTCGCTGGAAGTACTTGTCAGTTTAATGCGTACAGGTATGCGTTGTACGATCTTCACGAAATTGCCGGATGAATTATCCGGAGGTAAAAGAGAAAAACGTGCGCCTGTTGCGGGTGACAGTGATTCAATTGTTCCATTAAAAGTTTTACCAGGTAAGGCATCTATTTCAATATCTGCGGACTGCCCTATCTGCATATGGCTTACCTGCGTTTCTTTAAAGTTGGCGATGATCCATTTACCGGTAGCCTGGTTTACGATAAAGGCCAGTGTTTGTCCTGCCTGCACCAGCTGTCCTTCCTGGATAGTACGGCGTCCCATTTTACCATCATAAGGCGCCTTGATCACTGTATATGCAACATCCAGCTCGTTACGTCCCAGCAGCGCTTCCCGGCGATGTATCTCTGCCATTAGCACCGCCTTCTGTGATCTGATATCATTCACCTTTGATACGGCAGCATCGTAGTTGTTAGTGATGGACTGATAATCCGCTTTCGCTACATTCAATGCAGTTTCCACATTTTCCAGTTGCTGTTTGGTAGCAGATTCCGCATCGTACAGCTTCTTATAACGGTCATATTCCTGCTCCTGTTTCCAAAGCTTCGCTTTGGCCGCAGCTATCTGTGCCTGTGCAACTTCAGCTGTTTTACCGCTGGTAGATACATTACTTTCCAGAACCTGTATCTGTGCTTTTGCATTCATCAACGCGGCGCTTGCCTCCTGCTGCTGTAGCATGTATTCGCTATCGTCTATCACCAGTAATGTATCCCCTTTTTTTACATCCTGGTTTTCCTCATAATTGATCCTGCTGATATATCCTGTTACACGTGTGGTAACGGGGTTAATATATTCTTCCACCTGCGCATCGTTGGTCTCTTCGTACCGCTGTAGTTCAAATAATGTAATGATGCCCCATACAGCCAGCATCACCAGGATGATACCGGCTATCCAGCCTGTAATAGCAGTAATTAATTTGTCTGTCCTGGCATAGTTGTTCTTCCCGGTCGTCATAACTTTATAAATTGCCTATAACTTTTTGTAACTGGTAATATCTGACACGCGCCGCAATATTGGCTGATACAAGATCGAAGCGTGTTTGCAGCATTTGTGTGTCAGCATCAAGCAGGTCGGTAACAAGAGATAGTTGGTTGAAGTAAGTGTTGTTAACTATCCTGAGATTCTCTGCTGCTTGTTTGACATTCGTCTCTGCTACATCGATACGTGTCAGCGCCTCTTTATATCGCAGGAAAGCTTCATTCACATGTTGCCTCACCACATCGCCCGTTTCTTTATGTTCTATTTCCTGTCTGTGCAGTTCTATCTTTGCAGCCTTTTCTTTATGCTTATTATGATAAAATGAAGAGATGGGAAAAGCAGCTTTTACACCATACATTCCCAGTCCGTACATTGCACCGGCATAGGGATAGAACTGTATCTGCGGATAAGACCATGCATATTCTGCAAACAGTCCCACCTTTGGCGACACATTGGCTTTCACCTGTTTCAGTGATAATTCTTTCAGCGCGGTTTCGCCTTCGGATATTTTGTACTCGTACGCATGTTCTGCTGCACCGGAGAGGTATTCCTCATAAGTGCCTGTTACCGCCGATTGTTCTGTAAGTGAGGTATCGGGCGCTATCAGTACATGTTCATCTGCTCCGATCATGATCGCCAGTTGCTGACTCGCAATGGCAATATCGTTGTCGATCTCCACCATACCCATCTTCTGACGGGATAACTTTAATGTAGCTCTTAATACATCACTTTTCAATACAACACCATTTTTCTGTAATTCCTGGATATGGGCCAGTTGCCTTTCCTGTTCGGCAATATCCTTTGCTATTAATTCTTTAAACCGGCAACTACGCGCCAGGTCCAGGTAACAGACTGCCGCATTGAATTTCACTTCCGATACGGTCAGGTTCTTTTGTTGTTCAGCTATAGCATGTTCCGTCGCTTCTTTTTTAATCTCAAGAGTTGTCTTATTCCCATTATAAATATTAAAGTATGCTTCGCCTCCTACTTTATAATAGTTATGTAAAACAGGAAATTGTTCTGGTGTATGAAAGATCCCATCTTCATATACCGGCATATTGGTCACACGTGCATAAGCTCCTGCTGCATTGATTTCCGGCAGCCGTTCGGCCTTTGCGTCCTTCAATGCTTCTTCACTACTTTCTACGCGTAGCTTTGACATTGCTATCCTTCTATTGTTCACTTCCGCCTGCTCCCAGATTTGCTCGATCGATAGATGTAACGGTTGGATAGTATCATGAGGTCGTTGTGCCGTCACACACATTGTTAATATCATAAAAGGCAGCATCAACGCGGCCTTCCGGCTATTAGTACACATATTCATTATTCTGAGGACAAAGGTACTATGCCTGGATATGAACGTTTTTATCTAAATTGCCAATTATTTATCCATTCAAGCCATTTAGAAACATGCAATCC
Organism: Chitinophaga sp. S165; assembly: GCF_003182155.1. Taxonomy (GTDB): domain Bacteria; phylum Bacteroidota; class Bacteroidia; order Chitinophagales; family Chitinophagaceae; genus Chitinophaga. Next base: position 262,172 of record NZ_QGTG01000004.1, on the reverse strand, counting down.
CTGGCAGGTTATTTAAGTGATATAGACAAACATCCGCAATCAGTCTATGTAATGCACGAAAAGATCGAGAGAAGACTTTCCATGCACGCGCATGAAAAGAGTCAGCTGACCTATGTGGAAGGAGGTATAGCCTATTGTAACATGCCTGACAGATCTTATGTGGTACCTGCCCGCCATTATATATGGATCCCGAAGCATCAGCAACATTACATCCAGATCAAACATTCAAAAGAAACCACTACACGCAACCTGTACTTCTATGGTCATAACGATCATATGAATCCGTTTTATACACGCCTGGGTATTTACCCTGTTAATGAATTACTACTGCAGATGATCAATTATACCGCCCGCTGGGATAAACATGTCTCACCGGGTGAACCAGGCTTCCCTTTTCTAAGCGCGATCAAAGATATCCTCCCTGATATCAGTACATCTGCATTACCAGTTGCCTTGCCGACCACTCAACACGAACGCTTACGGCCCATTCTTCAATATATAGTTCAGCACTTTGACCAACAGCTAACATTGGAAAGCCTGAGTCACGAGTTCGATCTTAGCCCCCGTACGCTTTCGCGTCTCTTTACCAATACGCTGGATATGTCCTTTGTACAATACCTGAAAACACTAAGGGTCGTAAAAGGCATCGAGATGATCCTTCAAACTAATCAGACATTAAGCGAAATAGCTTATCAGACAGGATATAGCTCTATTGCTGCTTTCAGTAAAGTGTTCTATCAGCTGACGAATAAACGGCCCTCCAGTTTCCAGCAGAGCATCCATTAAAATGTTCGCTCAAACTCTATTTTTCAATGGCATATTAACCCTATAACATGCACTTCCTTACAAAAACCGTTAATACTATTGAATAAATCCCTTACCGCTGAGCAACTTTTAACATTTCCAATACTATTAAATCTCTACCTTGCGCAACAGTATTTCCGTTCGGGAGCACAGGTCAGAGCAACTCAGGATTGGACGTAGCATATTATTTAACACACAATTCTATATTAAACCAACCCCAGCTAGTCACACTATTAGAACAGACTACAGCTGATTCAATGATTTATCACATGAATATTTTCAAGCGGACGGCAGCCATTGCCTCATTACTATTGTCAGGATATGTTTCACAGGCGCAGATACAGAACTGGCAGAACATGGACCTTCAGAAAGATTCCGTATTCGGTATCAGTGTTGAGAAAGCTTACACGGAGCTGTTAAAGGACAAGAAATCAAAACCTGTAATAGTTGCAGTAATAGACAGTGGTATTGACACTACGCATGAGGACCTGAAAAGTGTGCTGTGGGTAAACGCTAAAGAAAAAAGAGGTAACGGTAAAGACGACGATAAAAATCATTATACAGACGATATCAACGGATGGAACTTCATCGGCTCTCCTAAAGGTAATGTCGGCTACGACAACCTGGAGCTGACACGTATCATCCGCCAGCAACAGAAAATATTCGGCAGTCTGAACAGTGTTCCTAAAGATACCGCCGGACTGTACAAGTATAAGGAGCTGAAAAATAAATACGATCTCAAAGTATCAGAAGCACAGCAAACGCTCACAGGTATCACCCGTTTCGTTCAGATGTTGGATACTATGCTGGTGAAGCTCGGCAATAACAATCCGACAGCTGCTGAATTCCAGGCTTACACACCGCAGAACCCTGCTGAAGCACAGATCAAACAAGTGATCTCCCAGCAGCTGGAACGCTACCCGGACTTCAAAACTTTCCGCGAGAAAGAACTGGACGCTGCAGTGGATCATTATAAAGAGCAGGTAGAGTACCAGCTCAACCTTGACTATGATCCCCGTGCAATTGTGGGCGACGATTATAACAACCCGACTGAAAGATATTATGGTTCCGGTGATGCTACCGGTCCGGATGCAGATCACGGTACCCACGTAGCAGGGATCATCGGTGCAGGCAGGAACAACGACCTGGGCATCAATGGCGTGGCTAACAATGTTCAGATCATGTCAATAAGGGCAGTACCTAATGGTGATGAAAGGGACAAGGACGTTGCCAATGCTATCCGCTATGCGGCCGATAATGGCGCCCGTGTGATCAATATGAGCTTTGGTAAGGCCTACTCCCCTAACAAGAATGTAGTGGACGAAGCGGTTAAATATGCTATCTCCAAAGATGTATTGCTGGTACATGCTGCCGGTAACGATGCTGAGAATATAGATGTCACTCCAAACTATCCCAGCCGTGTTTACGAAAATGGTGACACCGCAGCTGCCTGGATAGAAGTAGGTGCTTCCGGCCCTGAAAATGACGAAACATTGGCAGCGCCATTCTCCAACTACGGTAAAGTTTCTGTGGATGTATTTGCTCCTGGTGTAGCTATCTACTCCTCTACCCCGGGTTCTCACTACGATTACCATGATGGTACCAGTATGGCTGCCCCTGTTGTAACCGGCCTGGCGGCGCTGATCCGCTCTTATTACCCTAAACTGAAAGCAGTGCAGGTAAAAGACATCATCCTGAAATCGGCCGTAAAAGTAGACCACCCGGTAACCATCTTCGAAGACGGACAGCCTAAAACGGTACAGATGACTGACCTGTGCCGTACCGGTGGTGTGGTGAACGCTTATAAAGCGCTGGAGCTGGCCGCTACTTACAAATAAACTTATCAGATCCTCAATATCCGATAAAGGTAGTTCCGCACATGTGGAACTACCTTTTTGATTTTCAGGCATTTACAATTTTCTTTTGTATTTTTTTGGAAATTGAAAGGAAATATATAATTTTGCCGTCCCGAACGGGGAAATATTCCCCGGTACTATTGCCTGATAGTATAACGGTAGTACAAGCGACTCTGACTCGCTTTGTCTTGGTTCGAATCCAGGTCAGGCAACAAGAAAACGCTATAGTCTCTGGCTATAGCGTTTTTGTTTTTCTGCCCTCCGGACTGTCACTATCCAAATGATTTGGACCTTCAGCTTGATCATAATGGAAAATTCTGAACTTTGCCACAAGACTGATCAACATGCAAATCTTGAAAAATGATGCCCCAATGGATCACAATGCTTCAGTAGCCGAAGTAGCTTTATCGCTCGATGGATATTCACTGATCGAACAGTGCGCACATAATATAAATGAGAACGGCACCATGTACCTTGAGGAACACCTGCTTCTTTTTTTGCTGGAAGGAAGTTTAAAGGTTATTTATGGCAAAGAGTCTTTTCAGGTTAACAGGAACGAGATGATACTGCTCAAAAAAGCAACGCTGATCAATTACGAAAGTGTGGGCAATCCTCTAAATAATAATTTGTTCTCTTGTCTTATGTTTTCTCTGAAGGATGAAATGATCAAATCATTTTTAACCAGCACAGACCTTAAGATCGCTAAACAGGATGTTGATATAAAAGATCTTTCATCTGTACAACCAATGGATGATTGCCTCATCGCATTTGCACATTCGCTCGGACCTTTTTTTAAAAATGTCGATAAAGTTGCGCCAAGCCAGTTACGTCACAAAATGATGGAATTGCTGTATGATACCGCTGTTTGCAGTGATACTATATTTCAACAGATACTCCATCTCCAGGAGCCTGTTCGCATGGACCTGCGCGAAGTAGTTGAAAGGCATTATGCTACCCCTATTCGTATAGAAGAACTAGCCTATTTATCCGGCCGGAGCTTATCCAGCTTTAAACGCGAATTCCAACAGATATTCAATGTACCGCCCGCAACCTGGATACGGGAAAAACGATTAAATAAGGCCAAGGAAATGCTGGAAACGACAGCTATGTCCGTTTCTGAGATCTGTTATTCCCTGGGGTTCGAAAACGTTTCTCATTTTTCAAGGATCTTCAAGCAATATCATGGCATCATGCCAACCAGTTTGCGGCAAGATAGCTGATGAACCGGGCCGTTTAACCCTGAACTAAATAGAACAAAACTTTAGACTTTTTAGAAAAGTCGCAATGCGGGAATAAGCCTTTTTTTGCTTTCAGATAAATATCAAAAGCAATGAAAAAAGCATTCCTGGTTCTAGCAAGCCTCTACTCCACCACAGTACTGGCAAAGAAGGATCTTCCACCTCGCCAAATAAATCTAACGGCAACAAAAAGTCGAGAACTGACCAGTCTATCAACACCGGAAATTGCGGATAAGCAAGCAATCCTTGCCGTGATCGATACTTATATCGAAGGATTAAAATCGGGCCGGGTCGACCTGTTAAAGAAGGTCTTTTACAAAGATGCGATCATGTACGGTTTTTCTGAAGAAAATAAAATAACTGAGGGCAGCGTACAGCATCTTTATGACATCATCGAGAAAAATGGTGCACTGGTAAACGTCACTTCAAAGAACACTATTCAGCACCAGACTTCCAATACTGCTTCAGTTCTTGCTGAACTCAAAAACACTTCGCCAAATCAGAACTCTACCGACTACTTATCCCTGATGAAGATCAATGGGGAATGGAAAATCATTTCAAAGGTGTATCACTTATCATACGCTAATTAATATCTAACGTAAGGAATAGCCGGTTGATCGCTTCAGCCGGATTCAAATCATACAATCTTAAATTTTTAAAAAATGTCAGCTAATAAAAACAATAACTTGATCGCTGATTACGATGCCATTCTTGCTGTAGCGCAAGTATATGTTGAAGGCTTAAAAACCGGTAACGTAGATCTGCTGAAACAAACCTTTCATCCGGATGGCCTGATGGCAGGTTTTATGCCGGATGGAAAACTAACGACAAAACTTCAATTCCTGTTTGACTTTACCGAAGAAAATGGCGAAGCAGCGGACGTTAAGGCGCACGTGAGCATATTACATAAAACTGAAACCGCGGCTGTGGTGCTGGTGGAACTGGAGGATCTGCAAGGCGGCGTAGGTTCAACTGATTATCTCTCCTTTTTGAAGATTAACGGTGATTGGAAAGCCTTATCTAAAGTGTTTAACCTGTATTGGGGCAGGTAAAAATGATGTCTGTCGGATAAGGCAGCCCCAAAAAGACCGATCTGCTGCCTGTCCATTAGTGATGTATTGTACCTGAGAGGACTGAATCAGCCCCTCTCAGGTGCCCTTTAGAAATTTCAATTACAGGCATTGTTCAGTCAAAGAAGTCACAACATTATGCGTTCAGCTGCCTTAGTCCGGCCATCACCAGTAAAAAGAATAGTAGTCATGGAACAGCGAATAGCACACACCGTCTATTTAGTAAAAGAGTATGATGAAGCCATTGAATTTTTCACCGGGAAATTGGGTTTTATTCTTATTGAAGACACTCCACAAGGTGACGGGAAAAGAAGGGTAATAGTAGCGCCTCCAGGCGCCGCAGAACGCAGTTTGCTATTGGCCAAAGCTGCGAACAAACAACAAGCCGCAAGCATTATTAACCAAACCGCTGGACCGGTATACCTGTTTTTATCCACTGATGATGTTTGGCGCGACTACAATACTATGGTCGCGCGACAGGTAAATTTTATCAGCTCCCCAAAACAAGAGCAATATGGGACGTTAGCGGTTTTTGAAGATCTCTATGGCAACCAATGGGACTTGGTCGAACTTAATAAAAAATAATAAAGGAGCAAGTATCTAACCAAGAAGCGTCCCGATAGGCTCTCTATTAGCTTATTATCGGCTTACCAAAAGTACACTAAAAGGGCATTAAAAGGGTATTTATATATCAATTCGATATTGAAGTAACCTTTAAATGACCTTTTAATGTCCTTTTAGTATAATTATATGTACCTTAGATACACAAGACAGTAAACTTGTTAATTATAACCTCAAATAACTTTTATGGCCATTGTTAAAGACAATATCCTCATGCAACTTGTCAGGGGTTCTCTTGGCAAGCAAATCACGATCTACGAAAGGAATGGGCAGATCATTATGGCGAAGAAACGCGGCCCTTCAAGGAAAAAGCCTACACAAAAGCAGCTGGAAGCAAGGCATAAGATGACTATTGCTTCGATGCGTGCGCAGCAAATGCTGGAAGATCCGCAGATAAAGGCTTACTATCAGTCGCTGGCGGGGCCGGGGCAAAATGCCTATAATATAGCGGTGAAGGATGCCTACCGCAGTCCTGAGATCCAAAATATCAGGTTAGAAGATGAGGAAGTTGTAGTGACTGCCCAAAATGAGTTCCGCGTAGCAGAAGTGGAAGTAAAGGTAGTAGACGCTGACGGCGTTGTTACCGAGAGCGGGCGGGCATTTTTGGGTAGGAACGGAGTAGATTGGTATTATAAAGCCACTGCCCTGCCTGCAGGCGGTAAAGTCATTGTGGCAGCGAAAAATCTGCCGGGGAATCTAACGGTGAAGGAATTGCTGCTTTCATAAAGGAACGTTTTCACTGTTTACGAAGGGCTTCTTTCTGAGTGGGGAACTTGAATATTCTTCAATTTGTGAGCTAGTGAGGATTATTTTGGCATGTGTTGCTCCCACGTTAAAAGTGGATAGGCGTAGCTATGGCTTTTAATGTGGATTTATAGTTGAGACCTATTCATTTTTGCTATTGATATTAGCATACAAATCCTTTCAAGTTTTCAACTTGATCCCAAAATAGCCTGGCAATGCCTGACATGCACTAAGTTATGCTGTCAATCCTTTACAAATTTTTCCGCAACCAATGCCTGACGTATCTCTTCCAGATCTCCAGAAGCTAAAAACTTTCCGAGAGACGGGATCAATGCACATGCGGTAACCAATGTTCCATGTTCCGCTTCTACCTTCCTGTCCTGGACCGACAGCAGCACTGCCCATCCTGCGAGGCTATGGGCGTCTTCCGCATGATGTTCACCCACCAGTAACCCTCCACCTCCATCAATCACTTTTAAAGCTATTCTAAGCTTTAATGCACGCTCATCTTCGGCCTCCATACCGAGGCGTCGCCTTAGTACAGCGGCACATTCCTGCGGCTTTCTTTTGGCAATAATAAGATCAGTCAATGCTTTAAATGACAGCATATCCTCGTCCATAAATTCCCAGATCTCATTATGAAAAGAGTAAGATTGCTCCAATAGCCTCACGAGAAGTTCATTATCTTTCGGTCTGGATTTCAAAAGCTCCCATGCCTGGTCACGGACAACCGTATCTCTTATAAAATAGAACAGTTGATCGTCCGTAACATTACCACGCCGGCACCACTCTTCCCAGGCAATCTTTGCCATCTTCTCCGATATAAACGTTATTGAATGAAGCTCTCTGTCTCCCAGTGGCAGATCCATCGCTTTCAGGAAAGCCGCTCTTAAGATATCCTCATCAGTGTTATTCTTCATGATCAGATAAAGCTGTTCATAGATAGGTGACTGTTGTAGCAACAGGTCTCCAGCAGGTCTTCCGAGGCCAAACTTTATGATCTCCACCAGGCGTGTCTTGTCAAGCCCATTTTCTGTTAATTGCTCCCAGATCTCTCCACGAAAACTGCTATCTGCGTAACAATAGTAATACACGAGATCATCTTTTGTCAATGTATCCTTACGAGCCTCCTCCCAGATAAGATGTCTTATACCATACCCATTCTTATACAGAACCTTTAGTTTCTCTGCGGACAGTAAATTCAGCCGTTGTAGTTGCTCAAATACATCTTTCTTCTTTTCATATTCATGCTCAAAAATCTCCATCAGATCGTTCTCAGAATGGAGATTGGAGACATCACTTTTCGCTATTTCACTATCGGAGAAACGATACTCAGCGATCAATTCGCGTTCCTTCTCATTAGGCGATTGTTTCAATAACATATCGATAGCAGCATCCCGTACCTCTGCCACATAGTCGATCAGGTAACAAAGATACTGGTTGGTAGGAGAGCATTGCAGCATATATGCCCCGATAATGGCATTGTATTCATTATCCTCATCTTCGTAATTGATTGCGCCAAGTAACTCATGAAGTGTCGGCGACTGTTTTTTCAATTGCTCCCATGCCAGCTCTTTAAACCGGGTACCATAAATAAGACTAGCCAGCTCAAAGTTTCCTATCCCACGCTTCAACAATTCTTCCCATGCTGGTTGCCATAATGAAGAGTGCCCCACAATTTCCAGCAGGTCTTTTTGTGTAGGCTCTCTGCGTAACAATTCTGCTGCTACGATATCGGTCATGCGTTCATTATAATGCATGAGAACATACAGATCAAATTTTTCAACCGGGAATCTCAGATACAACTCCCATGCCTCTGCCGCGTAATCAGACTTCATTGCCGTTTCCAAACAATCCTTATCAGGATTGTTCTTTTTTAGCCGCTTCCAGGCTGCTTCCCCATGATCTGTATATTGGACTATATAAGATAATAATTCATTGTCATCGGGCTGTGTCAACAGATAAGCGGCAACCTCATTCCTGTACCCCGATCTTTCCAGTACATCCAATAACTGACGCTTGCCGGGTGATGTTTTCAACAGCCGTTGCCAGGTAGCTTCCCTCCCTCCGCCATAGGTGAGGAAACGGTATAGTTGTTCCTGGTTAAGATCGAATTTCAGTAAGGGTTCTTCCAGCCAGTCCCGGACATGTATCCAATGGATATCACCATACAATTCTTCTTTTGTTGCCCTGCTTTTATACAACTCCCAGGCGGCTTTCTTATTATGCAATTCACGACGTATGATCTGCACGAGATCATTCTGGGAAGGGGATTGTTGCAATAGTTGCATAGCCGCATCATCTCTCATTTCTTCATTATCGAGCAATGCCACCAGCTCGGCGTTTGTTTTATTCTGCATAAGATAGGTATAGAGGGTCCGTATATACTATAGCACAATATAATACAGATTTTCAAATTCGTATTTCTGGTTAGTGCGAAACTGCACGGCAGTTACAAGCCCCTTTTCAATACCACTATTTGCTATTGCTACAATGGATAACTCCATATAACATGGTTTCAATATTTTGGATTAAATTCCCGTAATTTTAGAACGCTTTCTACCCCGTATACAGAAAACTCTTTTACTATTCTTTAACCTTAAAAATTTCCACATGAACAACACCCCTCAACCCTCATTCCGGATCGATCCCACACTCACACTCGCTTTGGCACAGGCTTCTTTGGCCGCTTATAACGATTATGAACGCAAACCTTTCAAGGCACCCGACAACTACATTTACTGGGCCAGGTTCACCGGTTGGGATGACTGGTTCAGCACATATGGCCAGGAAGAACGTTTCGGATTGATCTTTAAATATGTCGGACCAGAAAACGTTAAGAACCGGTTCATCGTTGCATTCCGTGGCACCAGTTCAATAGCGGACCTCTATGAAGATGCGAATTTCGAACTGGAAGCATTTAAGCCCTTTAGTAACACAGTATCTCCAGTAGCAAATGTCAGTAGCGGATTTAATAGCATTTATGCCACTAAAGGAGGGAATATGAAGCTAACCATGCAGCAACAGATCTTTACCGCCCTGGCGCCTACCGCATCAGAAATATTCATTACCGGGCATAGCCTGGGCGGCGCATTATCACAGCTCTTTACACTGGATATGCGTGTCAGCTTACCTACTGTGCGTATCGGTACCATTAACTTTGCGAGCCCTATGGTAGGAGATGCCAGCTGGCAGACTGCCTGCAACAATGCTGGCGCTACAGGAAAGATCATCCGCGTAGCCAATTACTGGGACATTATTCCAACTTTCCCATGGTATGTTCCCGGTTATGTGTCTATAGGAAGAGAATTCAACATCGCGTTCAGTTCCATCTTTGGTACTGTTGACGCACTTTCAGATCATAGTCTTCTTAATTACCAGACAGTGCTGAACCATTGTGTATGGCTCAATCCACAAGTATGGGTAGGGCACTTCATTGATGCTGTATACGGCCTGCGAATGTCAAGTACGGCAGTTCCTTCTGTTGCCAAAGAAACATGGCTGTCGACGCTTAAAGAAATACATGAAATGAAGCGTTCTTTGCTGGCCACAAATGAGATTGCCGAACGCGAAATTGTACTATTTGAAGAATAAATATATCAGCAACTATCTCAAAAGAATCCGCCCGGAAGAGCGGATTCTTTTTATTTATACCCTATCTTTCCGGTACCATATCTATAAATACAGACCAGATGCACATTACTATTCGTAAACCCGTATTAATGTTCGCCTTACCTATGATGATATCCGTCACATCAAAGGCCCAGCATGCAAATCAGGACGGTAACATGTCGCAATATAAAGAAGGCGCAGGCAATACTGTTCTTAATAAGGACCTTAAACAAACAGGTCCTGTCAGCGGCTTCCCCTATGTCCTTATCACAAACGTAAAATTCAAGAACTGTGACCAGGGCATACCAACCGAAACTGAATTATCCAGTCTCTACCGGTTATCAGATTCCGTCTATGCAAATGTCACCGCACATGTAAAGAATATCATGGCCGGTACCTTCACTTATCAGTGTGAACGTATGGAATACTACTATTTAGTGGATACTGTTGGCATAAGGGATCTCCTCGTTACGCTGTTTCAAAAGCATTTCAGTACTTATGAACCGGGCATCACTATCAAAGCTGATAAAAACTGGGACGCATACCTGAAATTCTTACACCCGAATGAAGAAACGCTTGAATACACACAAAATGAGAAAATACTGATGTCCCTTGAACAGCAGGGTGATAAGCCGGAGAAAGAAAGACGGGTTGACCACTGGATATTGTTCGCTACAGAGAAGGATATGGATTATTTTATCCCATATGCCACAAGTCAGCACTTCAAAGTAGAAGAAAAAACAAAGAACAGATTGCGTATCTCCCGTATGGATAAGATCGCGTTACCAATTATCAGTAAGATCACTACAGAACTAAAAAAGGAAGCGAAGAAATATAACGGTGTCTATGATGGATGGAAAACAACAATAGTTAAATAATTAAAAAAGCCCGCTGCACTAATCGCAGCGGGCTCTTATTCTTCATAAGCAAATCACTTTCCACATGGACATATGAACGGATAATGTGTATTATCGATCAAAGGCGTCACGCCAAAGAAATCATTCAGTACTGACTCAGCTGTGCAATAAGCTCCTTCCACCCATGCCTGATCATTCGAATACGCCTCTCCCACTATAAAGATATTCGCATCTGCACCATTGATCAGCTGTGAAGGTTTCCTGATCTTCTGCTGCACATCACAAACGTCATAATGCGCTGCATAAGCATGATAACCGGCATTGAATGGCGGTAACGACCAATCCATATAACGCGCTTCCAATGGTTCAGGCACACTCAGATAACTGGACTGCGGACCGAAATGTACGGCTGCCAGTTGCTGGCGTAACATCTTGACCATAATGTCCGGAACCGTACGCGGACCATCAAGCGTTTGTGTATCCTGCGATACCGGCGTTATTCTTCCCTGGTTTGGTCCAAGCTCCAGCTCTCTCCAGAAAGTGGTGAACTGTTCATCATCGTAAGCGGCGAGCAGGCCATACACTGGCTCTCCAGTGGCGTTCAGGGCATTATTACCAAAATAAACCACCTGGCGGATAGGAGTATCAGTCACGCTTGGCCCGATGGTATTACGCTCAGAAGCTTTCAGTAACTGTTCTTCCTGCGGCACTGTCAGTCTTGCCTGGATAGCATGTTCTACCGACTTGATGAAAATATCCGTAGACGCATAAGGCACTTCCAGGATCTTATTGCTAGGGTCTTTCATCGCATCCAGATAACCCGGCGGAAATCCTTCTTTACCCAAAGCATTAATGACATCCTGTGTTACCTCATAACTGTTGATCTGTGCAGGATAGGTAGCAGAATCATCTCCCTGATAATTATTTGCCCACCATGGATGTTTAAAGAACATGCCCACCTTATAAGAAGGCTGCAGGATAGCTGATTCAAGATACAACTGTACCTGCGTATCATTCAGTACATCAGTACCTTCATGATCTTCATAACGGGTAGCCTGGGCTACCATTTCTATCGAAGCACGCGGCATCGCCATCCAGGCAGCGTCCGTGAAACCTTCAGCGCTCTTTTTATTAGGATTGGCGCGGGCGGCTGTGGTATAACGTACCTTACCGTCCACCGTCGACAAGATGGAATGCAAACGTGTATTGGGTTGATATTTAAAGGTTACACCGCTTTCCTTCGCCAGCCTCAGAATATCATCAAATAAGGCATTGAACATACTGGAATACCCGGTTTTCAACGTCCGGTATTCTGTACCTGGTGTAAACTCGTTATTCGCCTGGAAAGCTACCGCAGAGTTCCAGTTGATCACGTTCGAGGTATAACCGTTACCAGCAGCAGTATAAGCGAACCCCTCCGATCCCAGTTGATCAAACATGAGGTTCCAGTAGCCGATATCACTCAGTTTATCGCCCTTTTTAAATACAGAAGTATCCGGCAGATCAACATTGATCACACCGTTCTGATAGAACTTGCACCACTCTGCTCTTGTTGATGGCCCGGAGTCGGCAGTAACAGCCAGGTTCTCGACTGTATTGAAGCCGGTATCAGGAGAGTCTGCAGCAGCATAATGATCTGCATTGTAAGGAGCAGGATTACTCGATGTAATATCATTCAGGTACATATTCTTCGTACGCAGATAGAACAGTGGATTTGTCGACTCATTGAACGGAACAGACAATGGTGTTAATCCAAGCTGCTCGATCACTTTTGTTACCAGCCTGTGACCACCACTCTTGCCATCATTGTTGCCATCCCAGTATGAATAACGCATCCCGCCTACTTCCAGGTATGAGTTGTTGGGATCATCCTTGTAATGCCATGTACATACACGTGCACCAGCCTCGCGGGTCCCTTTGTTATCTTTATTGAAAGTATACTCGCCCCAATCGAAGAGCTCCAATGTATCGCCTGTTTGCAGCTGTTTAGCTTTGGCAGATTCGCTGTCCACAATACCGTTGAGTAATCGCCATGCAGTATAAAGCCCCGAGGCGCCGGCGCCGAAGATAGAATAGGTTTTAGCCATAGAAATATGTTTAATGTTGAGTATGTAATATTTACTTGTTATTCGATACCAAGTCGGTACATCTGTTGCGGAAGATCCTTTTCAGGAATAACCACTTCCACCAGCGCAGGCACGTCTGTCAGGCTTTCTAACTGAGGTAATAAATTCACCAGCTCATCTACTGTTGTTACACGGTAACCTTTAGCGCCAAAGGCTTGCGCCAGTGCCAGGTAATCCCATTTAGGCAGGATGTCGAAGGTATCAAACTTGTGTTCCGGCCCAGGCTTAAAGGCATTCAGGTCCACATATACCTGCTCTATCGCATACACGCCGTTACTCATTACGAATATCACGGCGTTAAGTTTGTTCCTGGCAAGTGTGGACAATGACTGACAAACCATCATAAAACCGCCATCCCCTGCTACGGTAAATGCACGTTTTCCACTACCCAGCTGTGCACCTGAGGCAGCGCCTGTTTCATAACCAATGATCTGCCAGGCTGCAGATGCCAGGAAACTATTCTGAAATAATCCATAGGCATTTGTAGCCACATACATGGCGGAGCTGATGCCGAAAGTCCAGACGATCTGGTTCAACAGATTGTTATCTGTCAGGTACTTCATCGTATACTGGAAGAAACGGTTATAGGTGATCACGTCTGGCCTGTCGTTCCAGCGGGGATCCGAATTGGCCGCCCATGGGTCCGGATAAGGCGGCTGTGGCGGCGCCTTTACCTCCAGCGGATAGGGCTTGCCCTGCGCTTTGAAACGGGCTATAAGGGCTTCCATGAAGTCCTTCATGGTCACACCCTCATAAATGAAATACCCGACCCTGATCAGTTCCGTGGTAGCCAGCACCATGTTTGCATAATTATTCTCAATGAACCAAAGATAATCGTCTGTGATAATCGTACCCAGTGTCAGGAAACAATCTGCATCCGATACTACGTCCAGCACACTCTGAATAGATGCCTGATCCGAATAGGTACCAATAAACTTATCTCCGCCTTCATCAAGTACTGTTTTACCCAGGCTCGTGGTAGTATACAGAAAGCCGCTTACGTCGATCAGCTCCTGTAGCAGAGGCGATAGACCATGACGTAATACTTCCACACCGGCAAAGATTATTGGATTCTTCTTCGCCTGCGTGATCTGCGCCCACGCAGCTGTCACTGCATTTTCCAGTGCCAGCGGTTCACTTTTGGGAATAATAGGTTCTAACCTGGTGTCAGGCGGCGGCAAACAGGGTTCGCCCCATACCTCTTTGTAACATTCAATGAACACAGGTCTTTTGTGTGTCAGCGCTGCTATCAGCAGGTTGTCGATCTTTTCCGCTGCCCCCGCCGAAGTGCTAAGCGTTTCACAGGCAACAGTCACCTGGTCGTACACCTCCTGGTCTGCCGCCAGGTTGCCGGTGGAGTGGTGGTACAGCACATCATACATCTTGGTGATCTGGCGGGCATCCGCGCCGGGTGTGGCTGAGATAACTACAACGGGACTACGTTCCACATAGGAGCCTCCCACTGCATTGAGGGCAATGAAAGTGCTGACGCCATATTGAAGCGATACAGCACCCATACCCCTGGTCCTGCCATATGCATCGGCAGCGTAGCCGGCATCCAGCTCGTTGATACATCCAATAGCGTTGACACCGTCAAAATGTTCCAGTGCCTGGGTGAAGTGTTTAACATAGTCACCGGGTATCTGAAAAACCTCTGTGACATTCAGTTGCTTTAACCGGGTTAATAAATAATCCGCAACGGTAAAGGTGGTTTTTTGCATGAATTGTGGTTTATATGATCATTCGAGGACAACTTATAGGGTGTAGCAGTTACACCGGACCAACAGCCCGGGTATTGAAACAATAAGGTGTATTTCTCTTTATAGTTATTCCGAAGCGCCCAGTAAAAGCACGTGAACTGTATTACATCAATTGATTAACACTTCCGATGCGATACAGTAAGAGATAAAAGTTAAAGGCGTTAAATTATTCCGTTGATGGTATTAGTAACTTGAGGTCTGGTTATATTAAAGCAAAAAGGTTATCTGAGCACGTCGGTTATTGTGCACTCAAATTATAGCAATTTTATAAAAAAACAAAAACTTCGTTAAGAGGGTCTGTCTGACATTAATTATTTTCTCTCAGGGATATTGGCCAATCCCAGGCTCCTCGCCAGCGCCGCGACTTTGGCTGGTGTGTTCAAGCTTTTCTCCAGATCTTCTATTTTCAGATTATTGCCCTTACTCTTAAACAGATATGTTTTAAATGTATAATGATTGGCCTCTTTGGAGAAGTCTGCTCCGTGTGTGGATACCAGTTGTGCCACAAATGCAGCCAGTGCATCTATCAGGCCAGGATATAATGCGATAAGTGCGGCCGACCATCGTTCTATCCCTGCCAGGAACGCCTTCACCTCCGGCGTCTCTATATATGCAAGCTTATCCAACTGCTTCCGGATAACATCGAATTGCATATTCTCCCAATCCTTCGCCTGTAGTACAGGGATCTGCCAGCTGGCCTGTTCTTCTTTCCAGTGATCCTTTGTTGCTTTTACCTGGTGTACGATAAATCCAGGCAGTTCTATAGCCGTAAGATATCCTCCATGACAGGCCCCTGTATCAATACCAAATGTATTGTTCCTCACTTCCGGCACATCTCCCGTCACATGATGCCCGTAAATAACAGGTTTTACGCCCTTGTACTGGTTCACCCATTCGGCAGCGGTCCCGTATTTCTTCTCCAGGTACTTATCACCCGC
Source organism: Chitinophaga sp. S165 (assembly GCF_003182155.1). Lineage (GTDB taxonomy): Bacteria > Bacteroidota > Bacteroidia > Chitinophagales > Chitinophagaceae > Chitinophaga. The sequence continues at coordinate 246,546 of NZ_QGTG01000004.1, read as the reverse complement.
CGTCGATCCGCATAACACGTCTTCCCGCTGCTCCGCCAACGCACGATCATGTTCAAAAGCCGCGTGTACAATAATAGCATCAGCTGTTTCATAAAAATAGCCGATGGACGCACACCACTCCAGGAATGCAGGATACTCCTCCCCGAACTGCAGCTTCACAATGTCCTGTGCATAACTCAGTACCCCATTCAGATGCTTCCGCTCGTGGTTGCCTGCCAACACGATACTGTTTGGCCTGTTCCTGAAATAATGATACACTTCTTTCGACTTTCCTCCTCTGTCCACGATATCGCCGACAGAAATGAGCATATCATCGTCTTTTAGCCCGATCCGGGCTGTCAATTGCATTAACTCGTCATAACAGCCATGGATATCTCCAACTACGAATGTGCGGCTCATATTGCGGTATAAGGTTTAGGGTAGGGTAAAATTACAATAATTATCCATCTGAGTACCGGGGCATTAACAGCGACGTCTGTTTGTTATTCCGGGAGATGATCTATCCTATAATCATCAAACGAAATGTTTTTCAGATGTTTAGCTGATAATTAAGCAGCTTCTATAGCGGCTTCCGGTGTGCCACGCTCAAAAAGATTTGTTGATCTCTTAAAAAAGCATTCTCTTTGCGTCATATTAACACAAAGATAAATACCCCCTATGAACAAAAACGAAAGGATAGCAATCGCCTACGAGACACTGGACATTCTGGATGCCGGCAAATATGTTAACCAGCAAGGAGAAAAAATTAATATCAGCAAAGACCTCAGATATTCAATTGAACATACCATTCATTATAAGCCGGAAGATTTTGAAAAGGTATTCATTACAAGAGATAAGATGCTGAAGAACACCCCTGCCAGCCAATGCCGGTTTGAAGTAACAAATGAAACGACATTTGCCGCAGCACACAGACTTATCGTAAAAGAAGGATTAGAAAATGTGTGTTGCCTCAACTTCGCTTCTGCCAAGAATCCGGGAGGTGGTTTCTTAGGAGGTGCACAGGCACAGGAAGAAAGTCTGGCAAGAGCCAGCGGTCTTTATCCTACACTGAAACAGCACCATACGATGTATGATACCAACAGAAAACACGCCAGCCTGCTATACACAGATCATATGATCTATTCCCCACTGGTACCTGTTTTCAGAGATGATGAAGATAACCTGATAGACGAACCCTATCTCGTATCGATCATCACTTCACCTGCTGTTAACAAAGGCGCCCTGCTGATGAATGAGCCGGAATATGCCATCAGCATTGAAACCGTTATGCTGAACAGGATTGAGAAACTCCTGTCTGCGGTGATAGTAAATAATCAGTCCACATTGATACTCGGTGCCTGGGGCTGCGGTGTATTCAGGAACAGCACAGAAGACGTAGCCGCCTGGTTCGCACAATACCTCTTAAAGAATGATACCTTTAAAAATGCTTTCACACGCGTTGTATTCGCTATCTATGATCCTTCAGAGAAAAAGAAAACTGCTGAAGCATTCAAACGACAGTTTCAATTTTAAACAAAACCTCATTTGACGTTTAATGGCCTTCCTACCCATTGTTTGTAAATTTTAAACGGGGCTGACCACAAAAAGGTCGGCCTTTTCTTTGCAGAAAAAGGGCCATTAGTAATTTTAATTATCACATCAAGGTTTTCTACAGGCTGCTAAAAACATAATGGTAATGAGGCGCAGGAAAACGAAGTATCTGTCCAGATACCGTACATGGGGATACCGCATAGAGAAGGGTTTAATGTTTGGGTCTACTAATTAATAATGGTTATAAAATATAGTTTACTCGTCAACAGATTTAAGGTATATCAGGTAATTGAGGTATGATGCAAATTTAAGCTATTTCCATTTCAATAAATATTTAGACTTCTTCAACCAACTTCATTTCCTTAAATTCGATTAGTGAAAAAGGGCCGCGATGAAAAACTTAGCATACATACTCTCAATATTACTACTGCTTGCTTCCACAGGAAAAGCACAGCAAAAAACTTACTGCAATCCCATCAATATAGACTACGGTTTTACCCCCATACCTAATTTTTCAGAAGCCGGCAGGCACCGTGCTACGGCCGATCCTGTCATCACCCTGTTCAAAGGTGATTACTACCTGTTTTCTACTAATCAATGGGGCTACTGGTGGAGCAGTGATATGAGCGACTGGCATTTCGTACCAAGAAAATTCCTGAAACCTTATCACAAAGTATACGACGAACTTTGTGCCCCTGCTGTATTTGTATTGGGGGATACTTTGCTGGTGATCGGCTCTACCTACGAAAAGAATTTCCCCATCTGGATGAGCACCAATCCGAGGGTGGACGAGTGGAAAGAAGCTGTAGACTCTTTCCGGGCCGGCGCCTGGGACCCATCTTTTTTTCTTGATGATGATAACCGCCTCTATCTCTATCATGGTTCCAGCAATACCTATCCATTGTACGGCCAGGAAGTGGACCGCCATACCTTACAACCCATCGGCGAGCGTCATGATCTCATCAAACTTCACGACGACCAGCATGGCTGGGAACGTTTCGGCGAATACAATGACAACAACTTTATGCCTCCCTTCATGGAAGGCGCATGGGTCAATAAACATCATGGTAAATACTATCTCCAATACGGCGCTCCCGGTACTGAATTCAGTGGTTATGCCGATGGCGTATATGTCAGCGATCATCCTTTAGGTCCTTTCACCTACCAGGTGCACAATCCCTTTAGTTATAAAGCCGGAGGTTTCGCCCGTGGCGCAGGACATGGCGCTACCTATCAGGATACACACAATAATTGGTGGCACGTTTCCACCATGGTCATCAACGTAAAGAACAATTTTGAAAGAAGGATCGGCATCTGGCCTGCAGGCTTCGATAAAGATGATATCCTCTATTGTAATACAGCATTCGGGGATTATCCACATTATCTGCCTGATGAAAAGGCCACCGGTCAGTTCACCGGCTGGATGCTGCTGAACTATCAGCAGCCGGTAGCAGTTTCCTCTACGTATGGGGCGTATTATGCCAACAATGCTGTAGACGAAAGCATCAAAACCTACTGGTGCGCCGCTACTGCCAATAGCGGAGAATGGATCTCTACAGATCTCGGCGAAATATCCACCGTCAATGCTATCCAGATCAATTATGCCGACCAGGATGCAGACATCCTGGGAAAACGTACCGACATCTATCATCAATATCGTCTCTGGCAATCCACAGATGGCAAGAGCTGGAAATTACTGGTAGATAAAAGCCGTAATAAAACTGACGTTCCGCACGATTATATAGAGCTTTCCAAACCTGTCAGGACCAGGTACATCAAACTGGAGAACCTTCATATGGCCAACGGCAAATTCGCCATCAGCGGCTTACGTGTATTCGGTAAAGGGAATGGCAGTGCCCCGGCAGAGGTGAAGAACTTTATCGTACTGCGTCAACAATCCGATAAGCGGAATGCCTGGCTGAAGTGGTACCCTTCAAATGATGCATATGCGTATAATATCTATTACGGCATTGCACCCGACAAACTGTACACCAGCATCATGGTTTATAATGCCGCCGAATATTACCTCAAAACACTTGACAAGAATACCACCTATTATTTTTCAATTGAGCCCATCAATGAAAATGGTATTGGCAAAAGGAGCCCGGTGATGAAAGTAGAATGATTATCAATGGATTTTCCATATCTTTAGCCCAGACAAGATCAAACGAAAGAAGTTACCGACCAAAACAATCTCCGTACGACGACTAGCGGCCACGTTACCATTTCACCAATTAATAGTTATTCAATTGTGACACCTCATCAAAGGCTCTTTTACGACGCATGACGTAATCGATTACCTGAATTTAATATTTCATTCCACAGCAACTAAAATTAATTAATAACCAATCATTTACAGCAATGAACCTGTCTAAGACTGCTAGTGTATGTTTTTTGAGTGTCGTGCTTGGTCAAGGCCTGATGGCGCAGACCAACTGGCAAGTCCAGCCTACAACGATCAAAACCCGTTGGGCAAAGGAAGTTTCCCCCACTAATGCATTACCCGAGTATCCCCGTCCGCAGATGGTACGTGAGAACTGGCAAAACCTGAACGGATTGTGGAACTACGCCATTACTCCAAAAGACGCTGTCGCTCCTTCCACCTACCCGGGACAGATCCTCGTTCCTTACCCCCTGGAATCAGCCCTTTCCGGCGTAAAAAAGCCATTACAGCCATCAGAGAACCTCTGGTATAGAAAGACCTTTACAAAGCCGGTCATGAAAGAGGGCGACCGTTTATTACTCCATTTTGGAGCCGTTGACTGGCAGGCTACCGTATATGTGAACGGCAGGGAAACCGGTAACCATACCGGCGGTTACCAGGCCTTCACGCAAGATATCACCACTACCTTGAAAGACGGCGAAAACGAGATCGTAGTAAAGGTATTTGATCCTACCAGTGAAGGCGTAGGCCCGCACGGTAAACAGGTATTAAACCCCGCTAATATTTACTACACGCCTTCCTCCGGTATCTGGCAGACCGTATGGCTGGAAACAGTTCCTGCCGAATATATCAGCGGACTGGTTTTAACGCCCGACATCGACAAAGGTGTCCTGAACGTTAACGTAAAAGGCCCTGCCGGCGCCATTGTTGAACTAATAGCCAGCGATGCAGGCACTGAGGTCAGCAAGACAAAAGGCAAGGCAGGCACTCCCCTGAAACTCTCTGTGAAGAATGCTAAATTATGGTCGCCTGCACATCCTTTCCTGTACGACCTGACCGTTAAACTTACCAAAGGCGGTAAAACCATCGATGAAGTAAAGAGCTACTTCGGTATGCGTAAGATCGCCATTCAGAAAGATGAAAAAGGCGTAGACCGTATCTTCCTCAACAATCAGGCTTACTTCAACCTGGGCACCTTAGACCAGGGCTTCTGGCCCGATGGTCTGTATACCGCCCCTACAGATAATGCCCTCAAATTTGACATCGAAGCTGTCAAGGCTATGGGCTTTAATACCATCCGTAAGCACATTAAGGTGGAACCGGCCCGCTGGTATTATCATGCCGACAAACTGGGTATGCTGGTATGGCAGGACTTCGTGAATCCTAACCAGGGATTACCGGAAGGCTCCAAAGCAGCATTCGAGAAAGAAGCCAAAGAAACCCTCGAACAACTGCGCAACAGTCCATCTATCACTACCTGGGTGATCTTTAATGAGAAATGGGGCGTGTACGATCAGCAGCGTATCACTGAATGGGTAAAAGCTACAGATCCATCCCGTATCGTAAATGGCCACTCAGGAGAAATGCTATATGTGAATGAACAACTCCGCAGCCCCTCTCCTAATGCATGGGTAAGTGCCGATATGACGGACGTTCACTCCTACCCTGACCCGATGAATGCCCCTGCCGTACCAGGCAAGGCAAGAGTACTCGGTGAATTCGGCGGTATCGGTGTATTCATTCCGGAACATCAGTGGAATACCGGCAGCGCATGGGGCTACATACAGGAAAAAGCAGCAGCACTGGCTACCAAATACACCATCATGAATCAGCACCTGAAACTGCTGGAAGCCGAAGGACTTTCAGGCTCTATCTACACCCAGCCGTTTGACGTGGAAGGAGAACAGAATGGCCTGCTGACCTACGATCGTGAAGTGGTAAAGATCCCGTTCGAGCAGATGCGCCAGATCCATTCACAGCTGAATCCTGAACAAGGTACGATCCCGCAGGTAGTAGCGAAAAATGCTGATCTCACTGATCCCGGCGCAGTATATAGCAAGATGTTACAGGAATATATTGACGGTCGCAGGGAACCGGAATTTTTATTCAAAATGGCCATGATAGCCAAACAGGCAGGTGATAAAAACGGCGCTACCATGGCAGGCAGCGCATACATTGCTACCCTGCAGGCCCCTTATACACCTGAACAGCTGGACCTGATCCTCCAGTTCACCAGCAGCACAAAAGACAAAGGATTCACCGTGCTGCAGGAACAATTGCAAGCCACTAATTCGAAACTGGAAAAAAGACCGGTTACTGTTAAACTGATGAACATCGTTTTCAAAGACGTGATCGATCCGGTATTGCAGAAAAGCGGTAATACACCCGACTGGGATGCCATCGCCAACAGCATCAAACCCTACGGTGCACCAGGCGAAGAGATCTTCCTGAGAGCGAAAACAGTGTATACGTTTAACAAACAGGATTGGTCAAACTACGCATCCGTAGCCAATACCTACCTGGAGAAATACGGTCAGAACATTCCGGAACAGGAAAGGAATATGTTCCAGCAGGCCATCAACAATAACAAGAACCAATAAGCATATCTGACTATGAATACAGGTGATATTCCCACAATATTGCCTGTATTCATTCTAAAATATCTCCATCGCTGTCCATCCTTATTCCTCATTAGTCTCACATTGAAAAGCCACGCCCGGGTGGCCATTAAAAGCACACTTACATTATCCCTATACCTTACCTCCATCTCTCACAATACAACATTAAGAAAGATCATCAAGCGCTAAAAAAAAAGCTGCTCATTGTTGCATTCCTCCAAAGTCAGCGCTTTAGGAAACACAAAAATGAGCAGCTCATTTAACTCTGTTTATACCGCACAGCTATTACCTGCGGATGAATACCTTTCTTCTCCGGAGTTCAGTTATTGCACCGGCTTTACTTCAAAATTTTCATATGTCACATTGAAGCTTTGTTTACCGGGTGCAGCAGCTACGATACCAATACCTGCCTTCACATTTGGAGGGAAGTAAGCTAAGCGCAGCATATCATATTTCACACCATCAAAAGAATATTTTATCTCCACGTAATCGTTCTTCCTTAAGAGTTTCAGCCAGATGGAAGCAGGGCTGTCATGTCTTGGCACTACAGACCAATCAGATACTTCACGGGTTACAACGGCGCTGACGTTCTGTACGCCATCCACATATTCTATCCCGGTTTTGATCCAGTTCTTCTCATCGATACGTACCATCAAACCGGCCTGGTGGAAGAGTTCTCTGTATTCGCCGCTGATCTTAACGCTGGCCTCAAAGTCACCCTCCACTTCCTTATAGTAGAATGGTCCGTTGTCACGTATGAAACCATAATGGGTAGTACGCCAGTAGTCTGTATTGGGATCAATGGTACAGGTCAGTTTCTTGTCATTGCCCGACCATTTTTTGGGTTCGTTGTTCCACTTCATCGGATTATTTTGAGCGTATAAAAATGTTGAGGAAAAAACGGTACTGAGAATTAAGATTAAATGTTTCATGAAATATTTATAAGTGGTTTAAAACGGGTTACATCAATGCAAAATATTCAAAATTATACGAACTACAAAAGGTACATCCAGATGGTATACCGGGCCATAGAATAAACGCGTGCAGCAGAATGTTCAAAAACAAAAAGCTGGCAGGCATACCGAAGTAGCCCACCAGCATCGCATGGTATAGGGAATCGACAATCTTTATCTGAACCGCATTAACTCCTCTGTTTTAAACACCCATTCCGGTGTTACTACCAGCTTATCTATACTGGCCACATGATACCAGGGGAAGAAAGAATTACCGGGGCTCTTTAATATGTGAATATCCTGTGCGGGCATATAACTCTGCGCCAGTAAAAAGACCTTCTGACCGGCAGCATTCTCCGCCATATCCATTACTAACACTGCATGCCCCGGAGAGCCCCCACGTATAAATACATCCCCGACACGTATACTTCCTGCCGACGCTACAGTGCTCAGTTCTTTACTAAGCGACAATGTGCCTGCATATGAAAAAACAGTCTGCAAAAACTGATTAAAACAATCTCTCCCCTGGCAGACAGTAGCAGTTCGCTGCTTCCGCAAACGCCCATCCTTAACAAGGAAACGGTATCCGCTCATCCAGCTGTTATATTCCATCAACGTACCATCAGTAGCATGAAAGGCGATCCTCCCAAATTGCTGTGAAGCATACAGGTACTCTGCATATAATCTGATGACAGCATCCGCACATTGTTGCAGGTCTTTTTTGCCTACAGAAATATCCAGTACGGCAAACTGCGCCGACTGATTCGGCTTTACCAAACCGTTGTACAGGTATACTGTGTTATCCGTTTTTAAGGGAATCTTCCTTAACCACGCCCCGAAAGAGCCTGCTTCCAGGGAGATCCGCTTGTAACCAGCGGGTAAAGGTATATGCGCTACCGTTTCATAATGAACGGAAGGTCTGAGTTGCAGGCCTCTGGCTTCGAGATAATGCCAGAACAGAATAGAAGCCCCACTAACAAACATGACCATAGAGGCCCAGGGAAAGTACTTCAATTCGACAAATTTCTATAAGGATGCAAGAAATAAAAAGATTCCATAAGAAGGTGTTAAAAAACTTTCACGCTCATAAAATAAATTTGTTCAGGTTAAACAGAAACTCCATCTTAGCAGTACCTTATCGGATACCTGAAACTCGTATCCATTTCCTTCCTGAGACATAATAACCACAAATCGTTGAAGATCAACTTGAGTAAGCAATAACATCCTTATTCTTACGGGTCTTTCGCATGTCCGATCGTAAACATTTTACTCATTCCTAAAACCCACTTTATGTCTCTGAAAAACTTTGTCCGGGTACACAATGTCGACTTATCCTTTTGGCAATCTGTCGTATCTCAATACGCACGCAAACAGCTAGAGCTGAGCGGCAGTAAAGTTAGTCACAACCAGTTGCTCGCTCATCCTATGATCGCCGCCACTGCCAAACATGTCACATTAACCATCAAAGGCACACCTCCTGGCCCGGACACGTTAAACCTTGCTGATCCTGACGAACAGGCGGTATATCTCTCCCACCTGGCTTACGAAAAAGGGTTATGCCTGACAGAAGGCGACATGCAAAGAGCCGGTGTACTGGATACAGAATATCGTAAGTATAGCGACAAAGACGTGATCGGCTTTCTCTCCTGTGCCACCACCTTCGCAGAATATTGGATCGAATATGACGGCGTCTTCGCTTACAACGACTGGAAAGATTTAGGAGAAGATATCTCCACCTACAGTGTTATCAATGAAAATGATAACGGTAACGGTTTCACACTTCCTTCTGATGCAAGAGTCGCCATCATCGGAGATTGGGGCACCGGATTGGCAGATGCACAGGCCTTGCTGGTAGACATCCTCCAGACTCATAATCCGCATGCCATTATTCACCTCGGGGATATTTATTACTCCGGTACACCAGAAGAATGTATCAACAATTTCTCCGCTATCATTAAAAATGCTTTTGATATAGCGGGCATCCCACCGGTTCCGGTATTTACTATTCCCGGCAACCATGATTACTACTCGCTGGGATGGGGATATTACAGCATGGTATATGATCTCAACAACGAAATCGGTACAGGCACTGCTGCTTTTCAACCTGCCAGCTATTTCTGCTTACGCACAGAAGACGGCGGATGGCAATTCCTCGGAATGGATACCGGCTATAACGACAGCAATCCTGCCGACCAGATAGACTCATTCTATGCCGGTCCATGGTTGCAGCCAAACGAATTAGAATGGCACCAGGATAAACTGAATAATTTCGGGGGAGCCACTATCCTGCTTTCTCATCATCAGTTATTCTCCAGCAATGCAAAGATCAATGGAGCACTATCCGATTACAGCGCATTACCTGAACAAAACGTCTACCTCTACCAGGCATTCCAACCTTATTTCTCAAAGATAGCCGCCTGGATCTGGGGACATGAACACAACTTTGTAATGTTTGAAGATAATCTGCTGGGACTATCCAAAGGTCGGTTAGTAGGCTGCAGCGCCTTTGAAGAACTGACCTCTTCTGATCCTTATGCAGTGAACTATCCCGACATTAAAAACTTCATTGATCCGGAAACAGGAAATACAATAGAGCTCTCCACTAATGCCGATCTTAATGGAGTAACCTATTATAATCATGCCTATGCGATCATCGATTTCAGTGGCAGAACAAATCCGACAGACCCTGTTACAACAACGTATTATGAGTATCCGTCCTGGGGCGATAACCCGCCGGATAATCCCACGGCTACGCAATTGTACCAGGAACAATACAGCCTTCCTGCACCATCAGCGATACAGGTACCTTACAACACCGGCAGCTACCTGCTCTCACAGGACGGACAATTCATCGGACCTGAGTATAACGACTATCCTTACATGGACAATGCAGCCCCGGTAACACTGCAGTTCTATCCGCTATCAGTACAAGGCAGCTACCTCACTCATGGTGACACCTTACGTATCCTTACCACCGAAAGTAGCGTGGGCGATAAAAATCAGTTAGGCGCCTTTAGTACCAAAGCACTGTATTATGACGATGACAGCAGTGATAAAACAGCATGGTTCGTATACAAACGCGACACTTCTGTAAGCACTGATATTCACTACGGTGATGATGTATATTTTGTTAACGTAGACTGGGACCAGTGGATGCTGCCGTACGATCGTATCCGCTACAGCGTATTATATCTTACAACAGAGGAAGATGCCAATTATTTCTGGACTATTGCGCAGCCACAGAACAGCGCACTGGAAAGCATTACAGTAACGCAAAAGAAAAGTCCTTACAGGAAGAAATACATGCCGTTTGTGAAGAAGGAAAAGAACGTTATTGTATAAAACACACTAACATTTCATAAAAAAGAAAGCGACTGTTCATACGCATGAACAGTCGCTTTCTTTTTATATTCTTTCCCATCAATCCACCCTATCAAGATCCGTGATCAGCAACGGATTGTGCAAACGCATATCATTGATCATCTTCTCAACCTCGCTCGTATGAGGTTTAGCCAGCAAACGGTCCACTTCTTTAGTAGTCAAACCAACCATCTGCAGAAAAGAAACTTCTCCATGTGGTGTCTGTATCACACCCAGTTCAGGGTCAGGTACAAATGCCAGTCCGACGATATCTGTAGCAGTCTCCAACCTGATCGGTCCTTTGGCGGGAATGAAGTGATAAGGCTCAAACCAGCGTTTACTTTCATAGACATAACGCGCCAGGTTGTTCATTACCTGTATAGCCCATAAAGGGTCTTCACCATTATCTTCTGAGAAAGGTTTGATCCTGAAGGTAAATTCAAAGCCCCATTTGCTGAACTCACCACCGGCTTGTTCCGCATCATAATAAAGCTGGGACATGCCATAACTAACGAGATGGCGGTGTGAGGTTTGTTTCTCACTGTCATAGATGCTGGTGCCGTCAATAGGATCTTCACCTCCTATTGCAAAGTGCAGGGGCGGAGCATAGTGTCGTGGCTCCGTTTTACCATAGATAGTTTCCAGTTGCTTATCTATCGACAGCCAGCCTACTGCATCGTCTTCTTTGAATAACTTTTTGTACTCTTCCTTAGTCATAGGTTCAATAACGTTTACATTACAGTTCGTGTCTGATCATTTTTCTCACCAGGTCATCCTGGGTTTCACGTTCCCTGATGATATATATTTTGTCTTTATCGATCATGATCTCTGCAGGCCTTACATGCAGGTTATAGTTGCTGGACATCACCATACCGTAAGCACCTACTGTAAATACAGCAACATAATCCCCCTGATGTAACGGCGGTAAAGGTCTTTCTTTCGCCAGGTAGTCGGATGATTCGCAGATAGGTCCTACCACATCATAATTGATCAATCCGGACTGCTCTACAGGGTAATTACGATTGGCCAGAATATGCTCCTGTTGTGGTTTCACAGGCCAGATAAAATGAAAGGCATTGTACATGGCAGGACGGATCAGCTCTGTCATACCGCTGTCCAGGATCGCAATTTTCTTATCGCCAGACTGTTTTACATAGAGCACTTTTGTAACCAGGATGGCAGTATTTGCAGAGATAGAACGTCCCGGTTCCAGGATGATCTTAAATCCTTCATTCTTCACATATGGCTCCAGCAATGCAACGATAGGAGCAGCAAAGCTCTCCCACGAGAAGTTGTCGTTGTCCTTATAATTTGCAGGGAACCCACCACCAATGTTCAGCACATTCAGGATGATGTTCTGCTGTTTTAAGGATTGTACCAGTTCCACCATTTTATGGATCACCTCTTCATAAAAAGAATAAGAAGAAATGGGTGAACCGATATGACAATGCAGACCGCTGATCTTCACATAAGGATGATCAGCATTATCTACGACCAGTGATTGTACATTGGCAAAGTCGATACCGAATTTCGCGCCTTTATATCCTGTACGGGTTTTCTCATGTGTTTTCTCATCCAGGATGTCGGGCAGGATGCGGATCAGTACCTTCACTTCCCGTTTCAGTTCACCAGCCAGTTCCTGTACCCTTGCCAGTTCCTGTTCTGATTCTATGTTGATAAAACCTACCTCGCTGAGAATAGCGTCTGTAATTTCTTCATCAGACTTACCCACACCGGCAAATACTACTTTTGAAAGATCTGCATTGCTCTGTTTCACAACAAACAGCTCTCCCCCGCTCACAATGTCCATCCCGGCGCCCAGTGCCGCCAGTTCATTCAGCAGGTGTACATTATTGCTCGACTTCACAGAAAAGCAGATCATAGGGTCCAGCTTTTCAAAAAGCCCGTAGATCTTCTTGTAATGCTCTCTGAGCGTATTAGCTGAGTACAGGTAAAACGGCGTAGGAAGACCTCTCTCCGGCAAACTATTCACCGGAATATCTTCACAATACAACACTCCATTCTTATATTGAAATAGATCCATAATAAATTATCTATAAAACAGTAAGATAAAAGAATTTATTGTTATGAAAACATTATAAAGCGCCATTTCAATAAAATCGAGGAATTCCGATACCTTTGTCTCATGGATCAAGTAGACGTTTTTAAGGCCTTATCCAATAAGAAAAGATTAGAGATACTGGCCTGGCTAAAGGAACCGGAAAAGCATTTTCCCAAACAGGAATGTGGGGAATTTGGCGAGACAGGCGTGTGTGTAGGCCATATTCAACAGAAATCGGGACTTACCCAATCTACAGTATCGGAATACCTGTCGATGCTCCAGCGGGCCAACCTGTTAATAGCCACCCGACTGGGTCAATGGACGCATTATAAAAGGAATGAGGAAGCTATCAAAAAGCTGGGCCTCCACATCCAGGATGAACTATAGAACATTTATCACTGGGGAACCAGCAAGCCTGTCTCCCCAGTGGTAAATCGTTTATTTTCCAGGCTTATATTCAAGAGATGAAGGTGGCGCAGCCTGTTCCCCATTACCCCACTGCTTATTCGGCGCTTCTCCCATCACCAGTTTCAATACACCTCCTTTCAGCAATGACTCGTGTGTAAACCAGGGCATATTTACCGGCTGACCGTTCAGCGATGCCTGCTGGATGTATTTATTTTTAGCAGAACTACCCGGTGCAGATACTGTAAATACCTTACCGTTTGATAGCTTAATATTCACTTCCTCAAACACAGGGCTACCGATGTTATATACTGGTATACCAGGTGTTACCGGACAGAAACCCATCATAGAAAATACCACGAAAGCCGTCATACCGCCACCATCTTCATCACCGGGAATACCGAACAGGTTATCTGTATACCAGGTGTCCAGCAGCATGCGGATACGCTTCTGTGTTTTCCACGGCGCACCCATATAGTTATACAGGTAAGGAATATGGAAGCTGGGCTCATTTCCCATTACGAACTGACCTACCAGACCGGTAGCATCAGGGAATGTGTACCATAACTGGTATTTGCTGCGCCCCAGGTCTTCGCGGAACAACTGATCCAGCTTTTCTTCCGCTTTGGACCTGCCACCCATCAATTCAAACATACCATGCAGATCGTGTTTCACATCCCAGTTATAAGTGTAGGCATTGTTCTCTGTAAAGTAGTCACGTCCACCCTGACCACCGGAGAACTTAGGATCGAATGGCTCTATCCAGTTACCTGCTGCATCTTTCGGCCATACAAAACCTTTGTCCGCGCGATATACATTTTTATAGTTAGCCGCTCTTTTCAGGAACAGGGCTGCATCTTCCGGTTTACCGGCTGCTTTTGCCAGCTGCGCTATACACCAGTCGTCATAACTGTTTTCCAGTGTTACCGCTACTGCCTGACGGCGTTCAAAACCATGCACTTCCTTCACGGTTTCCTTCTCGTCAGGTTTCAGTGCAGGCATATATCCATGTTCATTATAGAAAGAATCAAGAGAGGTTGCAGGACCATTCCTCCAGGGCAACAGGGTAGCCTGCAGGGAATTCTTTTTCAGCCCTTCGTAAGCCTTCGCTATATCAAAATCTCTCACGCCTTTGAACCAGGCATCTGCCATCCAGGCCGCAGCATGGTTACCCGTCATACAGGGATTATCTCCCCATAGAATTGAGAAGGAAGGCATCCATCCGCTTTGCTCATACATCGTCACGTAAGAGCGGATCTTATCTGCTTCCATCGCTGGGTTCAACAAAGTCTGTAATGGCTCAAGTGCAATGTAAGTATCCCACAGCCAGTTATCCACATAAAAAGGCTTGTCGGAGTTGTGTACCTGGTGATCGTATGCGCTGTAGTACTTCCCGTATTCACTGATGTCCACCATTCGCTCATAAGATCGGTACAGAGAGGTGTAGAACACCCTTTTCTGCGCAGCAGTGCCCCCTTTTACGTTGATCTGGCCCAGTACCTTATCCCAGGCCTGGAATGCCTTATTAGTCACGGCAGCGATACCCCATGCAGGAATTTCTTTCTGGAGATTGATCTTCGCCTGTTCCACACTGACGAATGAGATGCCATATCGCACATCTACCTGTTGGGTTTTATCGCCGGTACCAACAAAGAGTTTTTTGTTATCTCCGCGATATGCTGTGCCGGTAATATCCGTATTCAGTTCAGCATAGAAATATGCGCTCATACCTGAGAAGTTCTCTTTCCCGGTTATCACACGCTTACCGCTCACAGTCAGCTCCCCGCCCTGGTTAAGAATGCTAAACCGCAGGTAATGCGGCTGATTGCCTGCAAAACGGATGCTGAAATACCCGCTGCGCGCAGTTGGCGAGAACTGCACATTGTCTGTATCGTCGAGGTACACATCGTATTTATACGGCCTGGCTTCCTCTCTGTCAGATACCCGGGATTCCTGCCCGTTGCTGTTACTGATCTCCCCGGAGACGGGCAGTAAGCCGAACAGGCTCTGTTGACGGTGAGAGGCTATCGTTAGCGGGAAATAATTGATCTTATCGTCCAGCTGGTCCTTACGGGAAGGAAATACTCTTATCATACTGTTAGGCAGGTACATCGCCGGGCGGGTAGGCTCCAGTATAAGCCCTACACTGCCGATAGTGGGATCTACGTACGATACGTTACTGGCTTTTGCTGGCTGTTGTGCCATCGCCGCAGTGACCGATCCCAGTAGTAAAATAGCTGTACTTATCAAGTGCCTGTTTCTTTTCATATGTTCCATTTTGCATAATCAGGACGGGCAAAGTACAAATGAAAAAAGAGACTCCAAAACCGGAGTCTCTTTTTTATCAAGCTTTTTAAATGATTAGTCTTTCAGTTTCAGGTAAGCTTTTACCTGTTTGTAGTCGTTCCAGTCAATACCGGCAGCCTTACGGGCTTCTTCGCTACCTGGGATCAGTACATATCTATACTGTAGGTATTTAACTCCTTCGTCCTCAATTGTACTGGCGTCACCACTGGCTATCAGTGTGATCAGCTGCTCCGAAAAAGACGGCGTAATAGTAGCTCCGTAGAATGGGATGCTATATGGTAACGCTACGATCTCTTTTCCATCTTCTGAACCCAGGTTCACAAATACTTTTACATCACCGGTAGACAGGATCTCGTCAGTCAGCTTTTCAGCTTCGATACCTGCACCAAAGAAAAGGGTATCCAGCTGACCGTTGTCATTCTCATCTGATTCTTCTTTCACTGCCTCATACTCTACATCCAGCCAGTCAGAATAAATAATGCCAGGACCATTCTCACCGGCATCGCCCTTAGGGCCCGCAGGACCAGCTGCACCTGTGTCGCCTTTAGGACCGGCTTCGCCATCTTTACTACATGCGCCAAAAAAGCAGATACCACATAACAACAGGGCATACAAAGACATCTTTCTCATGTTTCGATTTAGGTTTTAAAATTTAAATGTTAAAGTGATTGTTAATTATCTCCATCAAATAGTTGGCTTCCGTTAATGGCTGGTTTCCATCTGCTACCAGATATTACGCGGGCACAGGTCCGCAAAGCGGTTGCCTATCATAATGCCCAGTACGATCTCATGAGAACCATGACTGGCGATATTCAGTCCTGAAGTAGTATAATCATAGGAATATCCGACGTTGAAAGTTGCATTGACATTAATACCAAGCATGCCCGCCACACCGTCTTTATGCCGGTAGGATGCTCCTACCCAAACACGATCACGGTATTGCAGTTTGGCATTCACATCAAACCCTACCGGCAGCGCAGTTACATACCTGATCATCACAGAAGGCAACAGGCTGAGATCTTCATCTACCCACAAACGGTAACCGGCTGTAGCAAATAAATGCGGTATCAGTTTCCCACGGTACACACTATCCCCTCTCACCTTCCCGTCGTCAAAACCGATTGACGACGGCACCACATTCTGCGCAGAGATACCGGCAAAATATTGTGCAGAATACAGGTACAAGCCCACACTCACATCGGGACGCCACCTGCCTAACACTGTACTGCCAGCTATTGCAGGGTCAGACGGGTTCTGAAATTCCAGCTTGGAAGCATCCAGCGATATCCGCTGCGCTCCCACCGAAATACCCGCACTCAGACTTGTTCCCGGCGCTATACCAATATGATGGGCATAGGTACCACTCACGGAAAACCTGTTCAGCGGCCCTGTGCGGTCGTTCAGGATCGTTAATCCCGCGCCGGCATGAGACGCTGGCGCAGAATAAGAGTCCCAATACGCCTTCCCGCGGGGGTTAGAGCCTTCCGGATTGAAACCCGTAGCCGAAGCCTGCGGATAGTCCGTTTTGCTCAATGGCCCATGTACCGTCAGGTAAGTCGTGACAGGGCTGCCATTCAGACCCGCCCACTGGTGCCGGTGACTGGCCTTCACGTCCCAGTAATTCTCTATGCCCGCTACAGCAGGATTAATGATGAACGTGTTCAGTACATACTGTGTGTAATGTGGTCGCTGCTGCGCCAATACCTGTACTGGCAATGCCAGTACAAGTACTATTACAGCTATCATGCCCTTCAACTGCATTCGTTACTGTTTTAAGATCCTCAGTTCTATACGCCTGTTCAGTCTTCTGCCTTCCGGATTGTCTGATCCGTCAGGTAAAGTGTTAGGTGCTACTGGTTTGGTTGCGCCATATCCTTTGTACTGGAGGCGTTTTTTGTCAATGCCTTTATTCACCAGGTAAGCCACACAGTTCAACGCACGTTTCTCTGACAACTGCTGGTTAAAGGCTCTCGTACCGGTATTATCAGTGTGTGCACTGATCTCTATTTCCATCTGCGGATGATCTTTCAGTAAGTCCACCAGTTTATCCAATGCAGGGTGTGATGCTGGCGTAAGCACAAACTCGTTCACCTCGTAATAGATTTCCTGCATAGTGATCGCTGTATTTACCGGAGCGCTCAGTATCGTGTCTGCCAAAGTAGGCGCAGGTTTCTCAACAACAACTACTACCGGCTCTTCCTTCACAGGTGGCGGTGGTGGTGCCAGGTGCAGACTGAAAAGCTCAAGGCAGCATTCTGCGGAACGATCGGAACAAAACCAGGCATCCTCAAGAATGTATTCAGATTTACTTCGACTGAAGAAATACATATCATCCTTCACGTCATTTACAGGATAACCGAAGTTCACGGGTGCATCCCACTTACCTGGAGTACCTTTTGCGTAATACAGGTCAAAGCCGCCCATCCCTGTTCTTCCGTCACTGGCAAATACCAGTGTACCGGAAGCAGGATGAAAGAACGGCGCTTCCTCGTTAGCGGAAGTATTAATGGTTGACCCTAAATTCTGTACAGATAAAGGTTTGCCGGCAGCATCCAGTTCTGCAGACCAGAGATCATATCCTCCGGAACCACCTGCCCTGTCACTTGCAAACAACAGGTGACGGCCATCTGCCATTACGAAAGGCTGTTGCGTATTGGCGCCCGGCGCATTCACCACATCACTCAATTTCACTGCCTCACTCCACTTGTCTCCCTCTTTACGACTGGCATATATTGCTGCGGATTTTTTTCCATCTGCCACTGTCCATTGCGTCAGGTATAATGTGTTACCATCTGCAGAAAGACTGATCGCACCCTGATGCGTCCTGGATGGCTGTGGTATACCTGCTTTGCTGATGGCAGCTGCAACAGTATCTTTCGCCACATAAATGCGGTTCACGTAGTTGGACTCTTTCGTAGATGTGAACAACAACTGATCACCCGACCATACAGGGGCATAAGTAGCGCCCCCGGCATTCAGCACAGGAGGCGCTTTTTTGATATGATAGTCGGACAGTTCCTTTTTCTGTAATTGCTCAGCGATATAAGGCAGATTACGCAACTCCTGTTCGGCAGCTGCACTGTAAGTATCTTTCTGACCGTATTGCGCAAGGAAACCTTTAAATGCAATGGCTGCACTATCATACTTCTCCAATGCACGAAGGCTTTCCCCATAGTAATAAGCCGCCAGTGGGAACCGTGCGCTGTCAGTAGTTACTACTTTACCAAACAACGGTGCAGCCTTTACAGGATCATGCAGGCGACGGTAACTGTCTGCCAGCTGATATGCTGCCTGTATCTCATCGCCTGCAGGTTTTGTTTTTACAGAACCTCCCGGCGCTGCATAAGGGCTATACCCCCCTTTTGCAATATCCTTTGTATTCACAGCCAGGTACTTCTCATAATACAGGGATGCAGAATAATAATCCGCCTGTTTATAATAGCTGTCTGCGGCCCTCAGATAACTTACTTTATGTTGAGCCCATGCCAGCTGCATAGCGGCCAGGCCTATAACTGTCAGGAATAATTTCTTCATGGTGCAAATAATTTTTCTTTATAACCTCGGACAAACGAAATCACCTGCCGGTGTCTTCACTGATTTCCTGCCGATGAACGATAACGATAATTCAAAACTGTTGGAGCCCCTGGTAATCTTACCCAGGTCGGACGAGTTCACATCGTAACTCAGACCCAGCATAAAGCTTTTATAACTCACACCGGTATATACAGAGAACGCATCTTTGAAACGGTAGTTAGCACCCAGCATCACATCTGTCTCAGCAGCAGCAGTGTACTGACCATAAGCACCCAGCATTTTTTCCTGCGCCGACCCCTGTTTCATATACAGCACATTCGGCGTAAGGCTGAATAACTCAGAGATCATCACCCTTACTCCTGCGTGTGCAGTTGTACGCATTGGTATACGTGCATCTCCTGTAGCGCTGAACTGGTCATTCGGCTTATTCAGGTGCATGACAGAGAAACCGCCATACAGGTTATATTTCTTTCCCGGCTGTGCATCATAATACAGTACGCCTGCACCTGCATCGAATGTGGAAGCAGTCGTTCTGTTGAACATGTCGTTTGTTGCCTGACCCGGATTATAACCGGTGATAGGATTCCATTGATCTCCGAAATGCAGCTTAGAAGGATCGAACTTGCGTTGTATCAATCCCATCTGAATGCCAAATACAAGCCTGTGCTGCTCAAATGCTCCAAATCTTACACCATTGTAAGAAGCGCTTCCGTACGCAGTTGTATAGTTATACCCGCCATCACCCGCCTCCTGGTTCAGCACACTGGCGCCGAAGCTGATATTGCTGTTCGTATTGACCTCTCCCGCTATGCCATAAGTCTTAAAGGGACTGCTCACACTTCCCCATTGTGAACGGTAGATCCCCGATACACGGTAATTACCATCAAACACACCTGTCAAAGCAGGATTCAACCATGCAGGGTACACGTAATAGCCAGAGAAGTGCGGGTCTGACTGCGCCTGCAGCTTTTTACCGGTAAGGCTCACCAGGGTCAGCATCAGCAATGCTTTGGTAAAAGTTCTCATGATGTCAGCATTTTTTATTGATCAATGTTTTTTTAAAAGTTGTTCTTATCTCACCAACACTACATAACCAGTCATCGGCGCAAATCCATTCTTCAGTTTTATAACATAATAGTAAGTCGCAAGTGGTAAGGGATGTCCGTTCATCGTTCCATCCCACGGTGTTTCATAACCGGTGGACTGATACACTCGCTGCCCGTTACGGTTGAAGATCTCCACGGTACAACCCGGATAATCCGACAGATTGGTCAGCACCCATGTATCGTTAATACCGTCACCGTTCGGAGAGAATGCGTTAGGCGCTTTTACAGGTTTGAACACTTTCACAGTCAGCTCGTCACTGGCAGTACAACCACCCAGACCTGTTGCTGTCAGTGTATAAGTAGCATCGTCCATCACTGTAAGCTGTGGCCTTAATACATCGGGATTGGAAAGGTCTGTTACAGGCGTCCATCTGAATGTCAGTCCTGTTTCATCATTTACTACAGGTTTGAACTGTACAACAGTGCCCTCGGTCACTACAAACGAAGGACCTGCATCCACAACCGGCTGCAAATAGATCTTCACAGGAGAAGTAAATGGTTCGGATACACAACCTGCATTGCTGGTTACTATCAGTTGCACATTATAATCGCCCGGATTCTCGTAACGTTTAACAGGATCAGCTATATCAGCCGTACCGCCATCGCCAAACTCCCATGCCCACGCACTGATCATGCCATTGGTAACAGTACTTTCATCAGCGAAAAAGTTATCAGTGCCTTCACACAATGTATCAGGAGAAGCTGTGAACGCTGCAACAGGCGTATTGAAAAATGCACTGAGCGATTTAGTCGTATCATGCGCGCAACCAAAGGTTGATACGACAGACAGTGTAATATCATAGGTGCCCGCAGCAGCATAATTATGTACAGGATTAGCAGCGGTAGAAGTACCGGCTCCATCTCCGAAATTCCATTGATAACTTAAAGTAGACTGATCTCCTGAAGTAGATGCATTCACAAATGAAGCAGCTCCTGCCGGCATGCACACCGCTGTTGGCAAACGGAAGTCAGCAACAGGTAAAGTGTGCACAACAGCGTTCTTAGTAACCTCATCGCTCACACAACCGTTATCACTGACAGCAGACAGCTTTACTGCATAAGTACCGGCCCTTGTGTATAACTTGTCAAAAGTGCCGGTTTGTGTACCTGTAGAACCATCTCCGAAAGACCAGTTCCACGTGGTGATTGTACCACTGCTTACGGACGACTGATCTGTAATAGTTACCGGTGCGCCAAGACATACATCTGCACTGACGGTGAAATCAGCATCAGGTGCTGGCATAACAGTCACCGTTGCCGGGATAGAATCCATACATCCACTGGTGGCGGTAAACACATACTTCACAGTATGCGTACCAGCTCCTGCTGCCGACGGAGTAAAATTGCCGGCAGCATCAACATACGGGCCCCGGTAGATACCGGCCCCGGTCACGCCATTCGTAACCCCGGCAAGCGCAATGGAGACTGTCCCCTTTACGCTTTCGCAAACAGCTGGTATGTTGGCATACGTCAGTACCGGTTTCACATTAAATGTGGCCGTTACAACAGTATCCTTCACACAACCGTTTACGGTCGTCACACTGTGCCGGATTTTATAGGAACCATAGTAGGTATAGGAATGTACAGGATTAGCTAAAGTCGATGTGTTTGCATTACCGGGCGGTGTCGCATTGACATCTCCGAAATCCCAGGCATACGATGCCAGGGCCTGCCCATCAGGCGTGGTAGACGTAGTGGTGAACTGCACCTGTCCACCTTGTGGCATACAATTCAGCGGGTAAGTAAAGGAAGCCACCGGTGCTGCATACACAGTCACTGTTTTCTTCACTGTATCACTCACACATAGCTGGCTTACCTTTACCACCTGCTTAACAGTGTAGGTTTTATAGTTCTGATAAACGTTTGTCGCATTAGCATTGGTGGTATTGGTCTTAGTAATACCATTACCGAAATCCCAGTACCATTCTTTTATCGGAGCAGTACCGGCGTAGCTGGCATTGTCCGTAAAGGTGACGGTACTCCCAGCGCAAACCGCCGCTGGTGTTGCGGCAAAGTCTGCGGCTGGTTTATTATATACTGTCAGATTAAAGCTCGTATCAGCCACACAACCATCTTCGGTAGCCACTGAATATTTCACCAGTGGTGTACCTGCTGCCAGCTTCTGTGCAGCGCTTTTTGTTGTAGCAATAATATTACCCGGGAACTCCCATTTCCATTGCGCCAGCTTATAACCATTACTGGTATCCTTTCCGGCAAAGTATGCGGTATCAAGCACGCAGCCGGAAGGAAAACTGTAGGTAGCCAATGCATTAGGCTTCCCTTTTACTATTACACTGAAATTAACTTCCTCGGTGTTGTTACAATTGTCAATATGCGGAGCAGTGGAAAGTACGGTTACATCAAAATAACCTGCATTGGTAAACTGGTAACGTTGAGGCAAAGTGTATTGATAATAAACCACGCCGTTCACCACCAGCTGTTTGGCCGGTACTGGTGCATTCTGCAATACATCGGTAGCCGGTGTGATGTTCGCACCCAGTTTACTCAACTGCCATTCAAGCTTTGTAGGCTGATAAGTTAACAATACTGAGAGGTCCAGCGGCGTGTTCACACAGGTAAATGCATGCACATCTTTTGTTGTATCTGCCTCATTATGTATCTGCCCGATGGCATTAAGATTATTGATGAACGTACCCGCATTATAACCATAGCTTTCAAAATCACCTAAACCATAAGTAATAGCATTAAAAGCGGAATCACTCTGCACCGTACACTGTGCAGCTGCCGCTGTCCAACGTTTAACTACAACAGTATATCCCGGCAGATTGGGATGTGGATATGTAACATCAAACGTATTACCACCATCAACAGTGAGAGACTGCATCCCGTCATTAGGAATAACCAGCAGTAACCCGTTCACGGTGATCCGCTCCACATTGTTCCTGTAAAAAGCAACCTTCTTGGTCGCCTGTTCAATAGGGCTTAAATAGATCATCTCGGGGTCGCCGATACCGGACGTATTGGGACAACCACCCTGCGAAGCCATGAACTGCGCCAGTAAGACCGGCTTATCCGCCTCTATATAATCTGCGCTACTACTCTGGAATTCATAACAGGAATGAGAGGTCAGTCCTGTTAAGCGTACACCATTACGCTTTACTATTGTAGAAGGGTCTTTAACAACAACTTTATAAATATTGGTCTGATAGCTGGTAGCCACCCTTCCGGAAATAGGCATGGTCAGGTAACGTTTTCCCCACGCCTGATAAGGGAATACCTGTTGCATGTTATTGTCTCCACTGGTACCGGCAGTAACTCCGGTACAGTTGATACTGGTACGGCTGCTACCAGAAAATACGGCTATGGGGTAACATTTGCCGGATGCGTTTGCGATAGAACGGACAGTAGTTCCTGTCAGTTCCTTACCTCTGCCGCTTCCCAACGGAGCGCCGATCAGCTGGTAAATATCGCCTTTGTTGAGTGTCACCGTAAACGGAACGTTTGCAGCACGTCCGTTACGGCTCGACTCAGAGGGGTTAATCTCAACCATCGTATTGTCTTCCTTGGCAATAATATACATCCAGGAAAAACAGTCATCTGCAAAAGCCTGCTGGCTGTTTAATGAGATATAGGAATATCCCCAGGTAGATACCGGCATCAGCATGGTAGCTCCTGATGATACACTTCCAAAAATGTGCGCATAAGCAACAA
This sequence comes from Chitinophaga sp. S165, assembly GCF_003182155.1. Taxonomy (GTDB): domain Bacteria; phylum Bacteroidota; class Bacteroidia; order Chitinophagales; family Chitinophagaceae; genus Chitinophaga. The sequence goes on along the minus strand of NZ_QGTG01000004.1, from coordinate 222,835 downwards.
TAGGCACGTTACTTACGATGTGGATTCCTTTGTTACTGAATATCCCTTCCCCTCCCGTACCTCCGTAAGAAGGCGGTACTGAGTAAAGGCGGGCATCATTAGAACCTGACTTCGGGATAGTTTCTGTTACGATCACCGTGTTGGCAGGTATATTATATGTTCTCGTCCATGCCGTACCGTTAATAGTTACCGTCACTGTAGCAGCTTCCTCTGCACTCAGGTACACGACCATATCCTGGCTGTTGGTAGATCCTGGTTCCATAAACTGGTGGTGCCCATATCCTACCCAGAATTCCTTTCCGCGGTTAGACAGTCCCTGTCCCATCGCACTTATTCCGCACAGTGTGAAGATGCAGGCAACAGCGCCTTTACGGACTGCTGCCTGCATATTTTTGATAATATTGGTTACGAATGTCGTCATGGTTATCTGATCAGGTTGATAATACCTTTCTTATCTACCGTTGTTCCGTCAATTAAATTCAGTCTGCATACATACATGTATACACCTGATGGTTGCTGTTTGCCTTTGTGTGTTCCATCCCATCCTCTGTCCTGACTGTCAGAGTCGAACAGTTTCTCACCCCACTGGTTGAAGATCATCAGGTGCATGTCTTTGATGATGCTGCCATATACTTTCAGGATATCGTTCACCGCATCGCCATTCGGTGTGAAGGCGTTCGGGATATAGATACCATCCAGCAATGTCGTACCACTCACAGGAGCCGCCGCCTTCGGTTCACAACCCAATGCGCGTACATACAGTTTCACTTCCTGTACCGGTTGTAAACCGGAGATAGTATGAGAAAGTCCTTTGCTACCAGTAGATGGATTGCTCCAGTTCAGACCATCTGTCGATACTTCATAACCTGTTGCATTCGGCACTGCATCCCATGTAAACTTGAGTGAATTAACACCCGCTGAATCCAGTTTCACTAACGGCGCTGTCAGCTGTGGTAATACCACTACTACGGCACGTGTACGTTCGGAAGACGCACAACCGTCTTTAACTGTTTCGAGGAAGTATTCACCGCCTGCTGTTACATTGGTCAGGTTCAGCGTGCTGCCTGTTCCTATGTTCCTGCCACCTGTTGCTGCATCGTACCAATTGTAGTCTATACCGGTAGCAGGGCTTTGTACTTCGAAAGTCACGTTACTGCTTAAGCACACCGTGAAGGAATCTGTTACCAGGATACCCGCAGCAGGTCCTTTCACCAGCAGGTCTTTCGTCGTATCAGCAATACATCCGTCTTCACCGATCACTGTTAATGTTACCGGATAAGTACCACCGGCGCTGAACAGATGAACAGGTGTTTTTACACTGTCAATCGCACTGTTGCCAAAGTCCCATTTCCATTTGCTGATAGCTGCACCATTTGCAGTTACTGCACTGCCTGTGAAGTGTACTGAGTCGCTCACACAACCGTTGAAGGCGCTGGTATAGTCAACCTTCGGTGCATCGATCACCGTTACAGGCAGGAAGGTCTCTACTTTATTATCACACGCTTCGAAAGATGGGTCCTGCATTACTACCGGTACATGATATACACCCGGTTTAGAGAAAGAATAATCCTGATCTATTATAAAGCGATAGTATTTCTTGTTATTCGCAATGAAGGAATCTACCGGTACCGGATCGTTCTGCGTTACATCAGCTGCTGGTGTGATGTTGCTCACTTTGCTGATGTTCCACTGCAAACTGGCTGGTCGCTGTGTAGCAATGAATGTGAAGCGGAATGGCGTATTCACACAGGTATACTCATTGGCTGTATTCGGGTTACCATTTACATTGGAGATAGATGTCCTGGTATTCAGGTTCCTCACCAGTGTACCTGCGTTATAACCATAACTTTCATCACTGCCAAGACCGTAAGTGATGGCGGTAAATGCAGAATCACTTGTTACATAGCTCTGCTCTTTCGCTGCATCCCAGCGTTTTACCACTACGCTGTATCCGGTCAGGGAAGGATGCGGATAAGTATAATCAAATGTTGCACTGTTATCGATCTTCAGGCTGGTCACACCGTTTGTAGGAATGATCAGTGTCAGATAGTTGGTAGTGATTCCTTCTTCAGTATTACGATAGAAGCCCATTTGTTTGATACCCTGTTCCAACGGACTGAGATAGATCATCTCAGGGTCTCCGTTACCGCCGGTGTTCGGACATCTGTCCCAGGAAGACATGTATTGTGCTACCATGATCGGCTGATCTGCTTCTATATAAGCAGGTGCATCACTCACGAACTGATAGAAACGGCCATTGTTCAATCCTGCAAGCGGCGCTCCGTCTATCTTCACTTTCGTTGCTGCATCTTTCACCATGATCCTGTACACATTACCCATCATCGTTTTTGGATCATCGTCAGTAGATGTAGGCGCTGTCAGGTAACGTTTACCCCATGCCTGTGACGGGAAGCATTGCTGGATGAAGTTGTCTCCATTACCACCGCTGCCGCTCGGATCACAGCTTACGCTGGTACGGCTGCTTCCGGAGAATACCGCTATCGGGTAACATTTACCCTGTGCGTTCTGTACTGATCTGAAACGGGTACCGGTTACATCAAGACCTACCGCATCACTCACTCTTCCGCCGAGTACCTGGTAGATCTCACCTTTGTTCAGCGTCACTGTGAATGGCATATTCGCCGAATGACCTGTTGCAGTACGCACAGATGGCGTGATCTCTACAACAGTGTTTGGCTGATCAGCCACTACATACGCCCATGAATAATCGTTACTGCCATATACCTGGCTATAACCCAGTGCGTAATATTCATATCCGTAGGTACCTACCGGCAGGAGCATGGTAGCGCCCGATGACTGGTGACCATAAATATGTGCATACGCTACGATCGGTTTATCACTCTCGATACTGATACCTCTGTCGGAAATACCCTCTGCTGCCAGACGTGCATCTTCAAGACCATTCTTCGGTATCAGGTCGGTAGATAAAGTAGTATTCGCCGGTACGTGGTAACGTTTGATCCAGCTTGTACCATTCACTTTCACAGTCACATCAGCAGCTTCCTGTGCACTCAGGTACAATACCATATCCTGGTCATTGCTGCCGCTGAAGAACTCATGGTGACCATAACCCACCCAGAAACGGGTACCTCTGTTGGAGCTGTCTGCCGGAGGAATAACTACTGGCACTACTGCTCTCGCGCTATCTACCAGACCGGTGAATTTATCGAGGAAGCTGAGCTTAGGCTCTGTGATATAATTGTCGAACTCATTTACTTTACTGCTATCTCCTACAAGCCATTTGTCATTGGCATCTGTTCTGCCCAGTCCTAACTGGTACTGTGCTTTTACAAAGCCCTGCCATGGGTCCATGTAGAATTGTTTTACAGAGAAGTCATACGTGCCTGTACCGGTTGCGTCAACATCATTATAGAAGTACATCTTCTCAGCAGATGCCGGTACGTTAGCAGGCAGTACGCCTGTATATCTTCTGATGTTCAGGGTAGCAGGAACAGGTGCGCCTGCCGCCCAGGTGATGCTCATTACACTGTCAGATCCCATCATGAAGTGCTGGGTAGTACCTGCAGCAGGAGCAGCAGGAATAGCTGTCAGCAATGCAGGAATAGAAGTAGGTTCGAACTCATATGCTCCGAGGTCTGGTACGCCTGCCTGTAAAGTAACAGGCCTTGATTGACCGTCAATATCATGATCGTTACCTGGTAACTGTACGCCACGGCCATGCAGTGCCCATACATCAGGACTGCTTACTACAGGACTGCCATCCGCCAGGTTCAGTTCAGGTTTGTAATAAATAGAGTGAAGGTCTTGTCCTGTACGTGCACTCCATGCTGGCAGCGTCGCTTCCTTATAAAGAGAAGTAGACGCCAGTACAGCACCGGTAGAGTACAATACGTTATAGTCTGTATTCTCTTCCTTCTCATCACTCATTTCCAGGGCAATACCAGCTGCGCCATGATAGAAGATGTTATTCCTTACCACCACATTGCTCGCGCCATCTTCATTCAGTTTGACTGCACTGTTGGTTTTGCCTGACAGGTCAGGAGAACCATTATAGATCGTGTTATTATAGTAAGTAGCATTAGCGTCTGACAGTACCCAAAGCCCGTAAGCCAGTTTAGCAGAAGTCTGTACACTTGATACGTTATTGAGTACGCTGCTGTATTCGTTGTGCTCAATGTACATACCATACAGACTGGATTTGTTGTTGGTCAGCGCGCTGATCTTATTACCTTCTATCTGCAATGGCTCGGAAGGTATTGTTGATGACCATGTTGTATAGATACCATATACCTTATCACCGGCAACAGTATTGAGAATGCTGATGGTATTGTTATTAATATGCCATGCAGTATCCGATTCAAACTGGTAAATACCATAACCGGAGCTGCTCATATCACCATCCAGGCTAATACGGTTCCTGGTAATGTTCACACGGCTGGTGTATTGTGAGAACACACCCCATTTAAAACTATTGTTGATAATATTGCTGTCAATCACATGGTCCTGCGACAGGTTCTGGTCGTTCACACCAGACAGGTAAACACCGGCAGAACCATTGGTAATAGCATTGCCCTTGATCACAATATTCTTGCCCAGGAAATCTTCACCGACGATAGCGGCAACATCTGTGCTGCTGTTGATCACATCAGGCGCATAGATATAACAGTTCACAATGCTGTCATAAGAAGCAGGGCCTGACAGTAATACTACTTTACCATAGTCATTGTCGGTCGCCTTCATAGTAATAGCCTTGATGGTCACATACGCAGCGCTGTCGAGCGCGAACACATAGTTCTTATCATAAGCTGAAGCATTGCTAAGTGTAACACTGGCAGCATCGTTATTCGCACTGCAGAAGGTGATCCTGCTGTCGGGGCCTGCACCTGCTACATCATGCATTCTTACCTGCTCATTGTAGAGGCCAGCTGCCACCTTGAATACTATAGGACCAGCAATACCACATTCCAGGGCTTCCACTGCCTTGTTAAAGGATTGGAAGTTGGTCACACCCGCAGGTAATGCAGGGTTGATAGTGTATTCGCCCGCAGGAAGAGCTGCGTTCATATTAACATGTACAGGGGCAGTATACACAGTATCAGTACCACAAACCAGTATGCAACGGAAGTAATTTTCGAATGTAATTGGAATAGCAAGAGAAGACAGATATTGCCATTCTCCCATGCTTGTCCATGGACCAGCTGCTGTTTTAGCAGACTGCCAGCGGTAAGTTTGTGTACCTCCTTTTGTATTGCCAGACAGGTCCAGCAACACAGTATCGCCCAGGCAAAGACCACCCGTTGGAGTAGCAACAGCAGTACCTGGTGTTGGTGGTGCTGTACATGCAGGAATATTGATCTCGTAAGCGCCCAGGTCAGGTTTTGTCGTGCTCCTGTTCACCCCGATGATGTCTTTCAACACACCTACAGGTGTACCTGCATTATCAAACGGAGAGATGATCGGTGCGTAGTTGCCATTCACCACATCTGCATACACCGGCGCAACACCGATAGAAGCTACACCAAATGGAGAAGCCTGCCATCCTGCGATATCGGTGATACCTACTCTGTCAACCTTTCCGATATATGAAGCGGAAGTAGCTTTCAGATAGATGTCGTTATGGCTGATGCTCAGTATCTGTTGACCGGCGTTCTCCAGGTTCAGACCGATCCTTTCACTTCTGCTGGTCGCACTTCTGATGCTTACAATGTTGTTCGTGAAAGCAAGGCTGTCTGCATTACCGTTCAAAGTAAAACCGATAACATTCGCCTCAGGAGAACTTTCTATTTCGATAGTATTATGATAGTAGTTTGTTTTGTCAGTGAAAGAGGAGTAGATACCAACTACATCATTACCTGTTCCTCCAGTTGCATGAATCACGTTGTTTCTAACATTGTTCCATGTTTTCTCTCTTGTCTGTTCGATGTCAATACCACGGAAACCACCGTACGCGGAAGGATCGCCGCCATAAGGATTAACCAGTTTGTTATTCTCGATCAGCAGGCCGCTCTGGAATTCTGAGAAGATACCATTGTAAGAAGACATACCAGCGTTACGGGTAGGACGGCTGATGATATTACCTGCTATGGTAGTATTAGCGGTACTTCCCATTGTGATACCATACTGTCCGAAGTCAGAGATCTTGTTATTCAGGATGCGGTTGTTCCTTGCAAAGTAGTTGTCTCCACCATACAACGTTACACCTGAATAACCACCCACAATATTATTCTTCTCTATCAGGTTCGCATCGCAATAGGAAACATTGTACCTGTCTGATTCATCATTACCATTGATCACCACAGCTGCTCTTCCGAATTGTTCGGTAGTGCTTACAAGGATGTTACATCTGCGGATAATATTGCTGTCTGCATCGTTCAGTAATTGAACGCCGAATCCGTAATCACCGGCGCCATTCGCATCAATGGTCAGGCTATCGATGATCACATGGTCTGCACCACGCAGTTTTACAACCGCTCTTTCCATTGATACAATAGAGCTGTAAGCGATGGTGTTACCATTACCATTGAAAGTAACAGTGTTCACTGCAGAAGATCCCTTGATAGAATCGATGATGAGTTGTTCATTATAAGGGCCTGAGTTAGCTACCACATTAAATACCACAGGACCGGTAATACCGCAGGATAAAGCATCCGCTGCAGCGGCAAAACTGGTAAAGTTGGTAGCAGAAGGCAGCGCACCTTTATTAATAGTATAAGTATTTGGCGCCATAGCCGGGTTCACTGTCAACAACACTGGTGCGGAATAAGCGGTGTTACCGCTACAGGTTACCGCAAGACGGTAATACCTTGTAACAGTAGCAGTGATCACTGAGTCAGGGCCAGTCAGCACATTACCAAGATTAGTGAAAGGACCTGCAAGTACAGTAGCTGTCTGCCATTGATAGGTTTGCCCTACACCTACTGAATTGCCGGAAGCGCCCAGTATAACAGACGTATTCACACACACTACAGGCTTGGATAATGTTGCAGTACCAGGTGTAGGCGGTACGGTACAAGGCGGCGGTGTAAACTCATATGCCCCGATGTCAGGTGTAATATTGCTACGGCTGGCGCCAGTAATGTCCACATTGACATTTTCATAACCACCCTTATTATCAATTACATTATTCCTGGGCTGGAAGTTACCAGTGCTTGGATCTACAAATAAAGGCGGTGCAAACACAGACGCCTGATCACGGCTGCTAAGTGCCTGCCATTGTATTAATGTAGCTGCATCCTGTCCTTCAAATCCCACGAATGCATTGGTAGCGGCAGCTTCTATATAGTAGCCATTATTATCGGCCTCAAGACCGGCACCTGCTCCATCAGAAAAGATCGCGTACTTTTTGGAAGTACCTGTCCTGGAAATGTAGATCAGGTTATTTTTGAATACCTGTCCACCGGCACCATTATCCGTAGCAAACCCCTTAGTCTCATAAGTTCCAGGGTTTACGGCACCATCCAGGATGATCGTGTTGTGGAAGAAAAAGATATTGTTGGAATAGTAACAGCTGATACCTATTACATTCTCACCACTGTTCATGTTATAGATCAGGTTATTGGTGATCTTGTTCTCCAGCCCTGTCAGTGCCACTACCATGTTCACGTAAATACCTGTTGCCGGATCGTCCTTTCCGGGCGCTGCACCGTAAGGATTGCTGATACGGTTACCGTTGATGGTTGCCTTTGTATTCAGTGTGTTTAATTCTATACCTGCAAATGACCAGGAAGAAGTACGTGTCGGACAACTAACCTCATTACCTTCTACCAGCGCATTGAACGTACCCTGAAGTTTGATACCTGTATTATGAAAATCGTAGATCTTATTGTTGATGATCTTGTTATTCATTACTGCCGTTGCGTTGCTTCCCAGCATCACAATACCATAGAATCCACCTGTGATAGTATTACCACTGAAGGTATTATTATCGGAACGGGCATCCTGATCGTCCATCGTTGCTCCGCCAGTCACCGCAATACCGGCAAAATTGCCGTCGGATGATTGTGTATCAGATATGATCGTACAGTTACTGATCGTATTATTATCGGCATCGTTTGTCAGGTGCACTGTAAGACCGTATTGGTTCCAGCCGATGCCGTCCGCTTTTATCCGGAGATTATTTACAGTCACATAGTCAGCACCGTTCAGCTCAAGTACAGCCTGTTTGGTGATATCTGAAGATAGATAGTTCAGCTCCTGACCATTACCGTTAATAGTAATAGTATTGGTAGCAGAAGCCCCCGTAATGGCAGGGATGATCACCTGCTCGGTATAAGGACCGGAATTAGCAACAACATTGAATGTTACCGGACCATTGATACCACATTTTATAAAATTAATAGCGTCTGCAAAAGACTGGAAGTTTGTACCTCCGGTAGCAGCACCTTTATTGATAGTAAACACACCACTCACCGGCGCAGGTGTTACCACCTCTACAGCTACTGATGTAGATGATGCACCGCCAGCAGTACAGGTCACCTGGCAACGGTACCAGGTAGTTTCTGTTTGCGATGCAGTATATGTAGGTAAAGACGCACCTGGGATATTTGCCCAGGTAGTATTATTATGAGAAGATTGCCATTGGAAAGTCAGACCGGAAGCAACTGAAACGCCTGTCAGGGACAGTTCTGCCTTGCCTGTTGTACAGATATCCGCAGCATTGGCATGCGCTGTTCCTGCTACAGGTGTACCTGTACATGCAGCAGCCGCAGCCCAGGAGAACATGATGTCAGGACGCGTGTTCATCTTACCGATATTAGTCGTCTGCGTAGTACCGCACTGCCCCGCACCATTCGCGCTATAGGTATGGGAAGCCCTGAATGGCAACAACTCCGTATAGGCTACTTCCGGATTCTGACTGCTTCTGGAACCGCCCGGGTCACCACTGCACACTTCCACAATGATATTGTCCAGGCCATTCCAGGTAACAGCAGAAGAGAAATTAAATTTATTGTAACCCGCTACCGGCTGATAATTCACAGGACCATATACCTGTGTATTCACCGTTTCCCAGCGGGTATCTTCCAGATTATTCAATGTCACGAACCCTATCTTTATTACATAGCCTTCTACCAGACCAACACCACGAAGGTTCAGCATGTTAAAGGCCAGCGCACTGATGTTGCCCGCTTCCATCCCTGCTGCATGCAGTTCAGACGCCAGATAGAGATATTGTGCACGGGCGCCGGTCCTGTAGTCCTGCAGCGGACAGGGATAGAAACTGATCTCGTTACCGACCGTACTTGACCCGATCTTAATATCGGTTGTCTGGGCCTGCGTAAGCTGCACGCCCATCAGCAGTACCGCTATGAGCAAAAAGCCCCTGTAAAAAGAATAAGTAAAATGCCGTTTCATATGAATAACTTTCTTTTTGGATTGTTAGAACCAGGATATCCAGGATTTGCCATCTTTCGCGCTCACCATGTCATACCCATCAGCTGTTTTCACGAGGTAATAACCATTGGAGTCAGTAATTTTTACAAGCGTGTTGGTCACCGCTGTCTCCCCTTCAGGAAGGTCTCCCAGGAATCCCAGGTAAGGGAATACGATACGTCCGTCCGCTTTATAAGTTGGAGGTCTGAAAGCCGGTCCGTATTCCAGGATATTCTCTCCGTCAATGCGGGTCACAAAACCTAAAAGGTCATATACAGTATTGCCGCTTTTTCCATTCTGCGGATAGAATAACATGAAAGAATAATTAGGAAGATTAGCCACACCATAAGCATCGTCAACACCATCCACATGGAAACCGTCAAGCGTTACCCAGTAAGGAACGCCTTGTCCTTTTTGCTCCCACCATGTTTTAGGCGCATCCCTGTCTATCACGATCGGCTTAGCCGTTTCTTTAATAGTACCGGCATCACCGTTCATAGTAAAGCTCAGTGTAGTACTTGCTGCGCTCCAGGAGATGTCATCAAAAGAAGTCAGTGTTGCTCCACCAACAGTTATCGCCGGTGCGAAAGCCACGCCGGTCGGCGTATAATAAAATCCGGTAGTTGCAACATGTGCTTCGCTATTTTCATCTATCCAGCTGAAAGTAGCCCTCCTGTTCAGGATATTGAAAGCCACATCATAGTCATTACCGCCAGTGGTAAAGCGCTTGAAATAGGTCAGATAGGTATCGATCTTGTCGATCAGGCGGTTTGTCTTTTCTGCAGCATAAGCAGCTTCCTCTGCTTCAGTTGCTTTTATCAGTACCGCTTTGCTATCATGAAACCTTCCTCTCAGCAGGATCGTATCGCCGCTCATGCCTTCTATTGAAAATTCAAAGTCAGACTTCAATCCTTCACCATACACACCGCCATTTACAGCCGCATCAGGATCACTTAACAGGTGGATGTAAGAGTAAGTATCAAATAACAGACACGGTTGCTGTAACGCCTTTAAACGGTAACTGCTCTCCATTCGTGTAACAGCAGATGCCGAGTCAAAGTCAGCATACATCTTCACCCTGTTAGCATCATTAAACTGAAAGAAGAAAGAAAAGACGCCATCTTTCAGGCCCTCCGGATATACAAGTCCCTTCCAGCCATGTGGAGCGGCAACCAGTATGTCCCCGTATTTTTTTAAGGTATCGTTCAGACGGGTATCAGGCGGAGCGCTGAACACATCTTCATCCGACTTCTGGCAGGCAGCCAGTACGGACAGGGTAAAACATATCAGGAATAACCTTTTGTACATAATATCTTTTTAAACCTTTTCTTTGTTTTTATACCTAATCGTTAGTGGAACATCTCCGGCACGCTTCCTCTCTTCCACATTTGTTCGCTGTCAGTCCGCTTAATAGATCAGCGCTTCCACTGCCTTCCGCTTTTTCGTTTGCAGACTATAGAAATCAATGTTCCAGGCAGTCTTGAAATAAGCCACGACCATCGCCTCTTTTTCACGCAGCGCCGCTTTAGCCTGTGCCTGGGTCACACCACTTGCAGAAGTGCCTGCCGGAATACTTTCCACAAGCCTGTTAAAGCCGTCACGGCCGTCTATCATCATCAGAGAGATCATCTCTACGAAATCATCATCAAAACCAGACATTGCGTAAGCAGAGATATAACCATTGGCATGTGCCTCTTCCTCACTGATGTTATTCCAGTTGGCCGTATAGTGACCGGCAGAGATACTTTTGAACGCAGGAGGGTAAAGTATCGTCTGATGAAGAATATGCCCGAATTCGTGCTCTATTACGTGAAAGATCTGCTTTAAGGTGGCAGAGTCAGAAGGCTTATAATTAGGCGTGCCTTTAATGCGGAAAGAGTTGATGGCATAGATCACCACTTTACGGCCGCCTTCTGCTGTTCCCAGCGTAATGGTACCGTTATCCACGTTCCAGCTCGCGCTTCCGCACAGTATCAGGAACTTCGGACTGTTACGTTTGAAGAACAGCTCACCCGCTTCTGCCACATAAGTATCGATCCACACTTTCTTGATAGACTGCAGCGCAGGTTTTATCATAGCCTCCTGTGGCGGTACCAGCGTTTTGTCCAGGTCAAATTCAAACTGGTCCCATTTGTATTTTGCTTCAATGTTGTAAGGCACCACCAGTGTATCGTACAACCATTTATCCAGTTCTGTCTTCTGCCAGGTGTCGCCTCCCAGTCCGGGGATGTCTTCCAGACCGCTGAGATCATCGTCGCCGGAACAGGCTGTGAACAGAACAACACTGAGAAGTATTATTATTGATTTTATCGTTTTCATGCTATATGCTGATAGATCTGAGAATGTTTTTAACGAGGGTTCATAGGAAGGCCGGAGGTCTTGGCCGTAACTGGCAGCTGGAATACCCTGCGCGGATCGTCCGGACCCAGTGTCAGTGTTTCCCCATCGCTGGTATAATGTGTGATGGTCCCTTTATAACGCATCGCATCAAACCAGCGCAATCCCTCCTGTACAAATTCTGCTCTTTTGAAATCGAGCACTGCTCCCAATAAGGCATCCTGGTTATTAGCGCCATCATAGAACGCTTTACATTTGGCCAGTGTGATGTTATTAGCTGAAGCATCGTAATTCGCGATACGTGTGCTGGCAAACAGATTAAGATCAGCCAGTACAGCAGCGGTATTACCCAACATCGCATTAGCCTCCGCCCTGTTGAACAATACTTCTTCAGCTGTGAACAAAGGCACCATAGTATAGATGAAACCAATATTTGCGTTAACAGACTGCTTCACGAAATATTCACTGATCTTAGGCACGAAGTAATCGTTAGTACCATAGAAATAAACAGGATAACACCAGCCACCATCTGTTACATTAGCGCCCATGATCTCCCTGTACATAGGATAGTTCATGCCATAACGGTATTGTGCTAAATAACGGCCATAAGGAGACGCTGTTTCTACCAGTAACAGGTTAGCTCTCTCACTGGAATTGGTGTATATATTGAACAGTTCCAGCGGCGTCAGGTATACATAAGATGTATTCCACGGACGCAGGTAAGCGCCTGTCTGATTAGTAGGAAATGCCATATCAGCATACATCACCACTTTATTGTAGTCACGTTTGTACAGGTAGAACCTCGCAGCGAACGCATACGCCGCTTTCTGGTTAAAGTGATATTTAGGTACCTTGTATTTATCATCACGGATCAGCGGTAAACCGGCCAGCAGATCTTTTTCTACTTGCTCATACACATATGCTACCGTTTTCCTGTCATATTGTTTGAATACAACGTCTTCCGGCTCCGTTACATACGGAATACCCATATCGGTGTTAGCAGTGGCAGCATCATAGCTTTTAGAAAACAGGTTCACCAGCATGAAGTGTGAATAAGCGCGTGCAACAAGTGCCTCGCCTTTCTGGCGACTATAAGCCGCGGAGTCTGTTGCATTTTCACAGGCCTTCAGTGCATTGTTCGCTGCCGCAATCGCTTTATAAGCAGCTGCCCAGTAATACTCCGGAGAATCCTCATTTACGTTCTGTACATCATTGAAATAATAAGGATCTCTGTTAGTGCGTGCGTCCACACCCACTCCCTTATCAGTCACATTGTCCGACATCGCTTCACAGAAAGCCATATAGTTGGCCTGCGGATAAGCCGTGCCTAACAGCTGGCTCACCTTCTCAGGCGTGTCCAGCTGCGTCCAGGTACTGTCAGGCGCCTGATCCAGGTATTTTTCACAACCAGCAAATGCCGGGAGGATAGCTATAAGTATATATAGTGCGTTTCTTTTCATACTGTCTGTTTTTAAATGCCCACTTTAACGGATAATGTAAACTGCTTCTGGATCGGTTGTGCAACACCACCGGTATTGAAGAACTCGGGGTCCTGCCCTTTCAGCTTCTTGTCTGAATAGATCAGCCACATGTTATTCGCAGCACCGGTTAATGCCAGGCTGTTAAATCCTGTTCTTCTGATAAAACTGTTAGGCAATTGATAGGTCAGGGATACTGTTTTCAGACGTACCATATCTCCTTTCGCTACGCGCGCAGTAGAAAAGTTGTAGTTGTTATAAGGGTAAGCACCTCCAAGTAAGGTCTTCTCATAAGCGTCCAGGATAGAAGGAACATCTGTCTTTGTTTCGTCCTTCGGCATTACCCAACGGTCATAAAACTCATTTGGCATAGCGTCCAGATCAGAGTAGGATGTTTTGAATGCAGGGTACAGACGGATCTTGTTTCCCCACTGATAAGTCATGAATACATTCAGTGATAGTGATTTATAACGGAAAGTATTGTTCAGACCACCAATGATTGGAGGATCAACCGCGCCCTGGTATACCAGGTTGTCAGTAACATCGTCCTGCAGATCTATATCAGAGCTTACATGACCATCAGGCGTTACGAAACTTGGCTTACCTGTATGCGGGTCCAGTCCTTTATAATCAAGTGAGAAGAGGCTACGTACAGGATATCCTTCCTTGTTACCACCTTCTGCTGCTACCAGGTCAAAGATCAATGGAGTGTTCTTCGCATTGGTGATCTTGTTTTTGTTATAACTGAAGGTCAGGTTCGTTTTCCAACCCCACAATTTCTTCCTGATCACTTCACCGCCGATCATCACTTCAATACCTTTCGAATCCATATCAGCATAGTTAGCAGCCTTATACAATTCACCACCAATGCCGGCAGTCTTGATAATGCTGATAAGGTCAAAGCTTTTACGGCTATACACATCGAGTGTCAGGTTCAAACGTCTGTCAAAGAAACCGGCTTCCACACCCAGGTTCGTAGTATATAATTTCTCCCAGGTCAGCTCAGTGTTCTTTAAGTGCGCCAGCTGGATCACCGATTCCACCTCATTCAGGTGCGCACGGCGGCTGTTTACTGTCTGATATACGATGTTAGAATTCGTAGCAGGTCCCATACTTGCAGTCAGACCATAACTCGCACGGAGTGACAGGTAATCAACTCCCCTTACATTCTGCATAAAGCTTTCCCTGTCCAGGTTCCAGCGGCCGGCAAAGCTCCATGTAGGTAGCCAGCGCGCACTGGATGAAGCTCCTAAACGATTGGAGCCATCATAACGGGCATTACCGCTGATGCTGTACTTATCGCCGTAAGAGTAATCTGCTGTTGCATAGAAAGCCGCAAACCTGTCATAATCGCGGGCCATCCCGAAATAAGGGAAATTGCTTTCTATTGTTTGTTTAAGGATACGGTAGTCTATATAAGGTACGCCACCGTTATTATACTGGTAACCGTAACCAGTGTTAGATGCATTCTGTCTGTCAGCATACTTTACCTGCTGACCGGCCAGTACGTTCACATTGTGGTTGCCGCCAAAAGTAGTCCGGTAAGTCAAAGTATTGCGGAAGTCATAGTTCAGCAACTGATCTTCCGTACGGTTGTAGAAACCACCAGCTGGAAGTACGATCACTGGCGGCGCATCCGGGTTCTCAGGATCTCTGTACAGGAATTTATTATTCTGCGCAATAGTAGCATTATCTGCCGCCCTGTATGCATTAGCCATGTTAGCGTCTTCTGTGATCTGATGCTCACGGGAAGACTTCACATAACGCAATGCACCTACGAATTCCCATTTCAGTTTATCGGTGATCTTCCATCCGATGTCACCCTGTAAACGGAGGTCCATTACATTCAGGGAGAGGTAGTTATTCTGCAGCTCGTCAATGATATTGAAATCAGTAAAGTTGCGTCTGAAATACTCCTTCTGACCTTTCTCATCATAAGCTCTCAACGTACGACTGGTATTCAGCGCATAACTGAATGGATTGATATCAAAGTCACGGTCATACTGCCCCTCAACAGGATTGCTGTTACGGGCCAATGCGCCCGGAGCACGCTGCTGACGCACGGAACCCAGGGTAGAGAAACCGGCAGACAGCCTGTCGGTGAATTTATAGTTGTTACGGAAGTTCAGTGTATAACGGTGAACCTTATCCGCCAGTGTCCAGCCATTGTCGCCATAGTAACTGGTGGAGAAGTAAGACTGGGAACGGTCAGTACCGGAAGATACACTTATAGAATGCTCCTGTACAAAGTTGTTACGGAACAGGATATCAAACCAGTCCGTATTCGCTTTTCCATATTTCAGCAGGTAGGCTTTACGTGCTTCAGGCGTATTCTCCAGACCATAATTCCCATTTTCATCTGCCTGCAATAATTCATACATCTTTCCATACACACCTACATCGCCGCGGGAAAGGATGTCGGATGTAAGAATCCCCTTCCGCTCCAGCTCCGCCAGAACTGACATCTGTCTGGCGGAGTTCATAATATTAAAGCTTCCATAGGTAGGTTTCAACTGAGTACTGAAATTGCCGCTGTAAGCAACGGACGTTTTACCGGCACGTCCTTTTTTGGTTGTGATAACCACTACGCCATTCATAGCACGGGCGCCATACAATGCAGTAGCAGCAGCATCTTTCAGGATATCGAAGCTTTCAATGTCGTTGGAGTTCAAACCGGCCACCGCAGAACCTAATAAGGTGGTGGGGTCTCCGCTTGAAAGCTGATCGTTTGAAATATTGGCCACATCTTCCAGCACTACACCATCCACTACCCACAGTGGCTTGTTATCGCCATTAATGGAAGATGCACCACGAATACGGATCTTAGGCGCCGTACCGAATGTACCGGATACGTTCTGGATAGATACCCCGGCAACACGGCCCTCCAGCATACGGCTTACATCCACCACGCCATTCAGCTTCACATCCTCTGCCTTCAGAGATACGGCCGAACCGCCAAATTTCTTCTTGTCCACATTCTGATAACCGGTTACCACCACTTCAGACAAAGAGCCTTCCGTACCACTCAATACCATGTTCAATATTGATTGTCCGCTGAACACTATTACTTTAGACTGTTTGCCGATATAGGAAAAACGGAGACTGTCGCCGGAGCGGGCGGATATCACGAAATCTCCATCCACAGTAGTTACTGTCCCTTTGCGTGTAGATACATTGACTACAGATACATTGGGTAATGCAATTTTTTCTTCGGCGCCGGTCACACGTCCCTTTGCCACGCTCATAGGAATAGTATCTCTTACTGTACGGCCGTTAGCCGGATGGGTTGTACCAGCGGCATGAGCGCTGGCGGATAGTAATAACAATATTGTTACCGTAATAATTCCCTGCCGGCGTCTTTTTAACGGCGCCGTCAATTGATTACCATGCATAGGTAATGTCATATGTATAGCTGATTTACTGAATAGATACTGGTTGTTGTAAAAATTCTACTTTCTGGTTGTTCCTTGTACTACAATAGATTGACGTTTCTATTGGGTTAGTTTACAGATCAGGCATTAGATTCAGGCTGTTACGATTTTATACTCATCTCCATCCATTCCCCCTTGACATTGTTTCCAACTATGTTCCTTTTTCCAAAAGCTAAAATTATTCAGTTGACAACGTTCTTCCATCCGGGTAAACCGCTTTTATAGAAAATAGTGGTAAACCACTATTTAATTATTATCTTACCTCTCGGAATCAACCAGGAATTATATTCGTAACGTCTGTTTTGTAGGAAAATCCTTTTGTCGCAACCAAATCTATTTACAGGCCCTGTGATAACCGTCAATTTTACAGGTATGCTTTGCCAATAATGCCACAAAGAGGAAGAAATGACTTCTGATCATGGGTAACCTTAGTAACAACAACCACGGACGTGTCCGTTGGGCGCTGCTTTTCTTACTGGTGCTCCTTTTAGGTAATAGTTTATCCCTTACCGCACAAACGGTAAAAGACCGATTACCACAAACCGTCACACATCCGCAGACCAGTAAGAAGAATGTGGACAGCATATTGAGGCTGGCAGGCTCTAAAAGAGATACTGCTACGAGTACTGCTATGCGCCTGTATTATGCAAGCATGGAAGATGCCCGTATGCTGCGGTACAACAACGGGGTTGCCCGAGCTTTGTCCGGGCTGGCCCTCTGTTATAATAACAACAATGAAAAGGACAAGGCCCTCTCATGCGAGCGCCTTGCATTACATTATTGTGAAAGCAATGAAGAAGGAATTGAAGTAAAGGTCGACCTCTATATTCTCTTATCGCAAACATTCTACTACAGGGGAAAATATGACTCATCAGCCTTCTACCGCTACGCAGCGCTCGATGTACTGGAAGCTAACCAGGTAAAGGACAGGAGGATGCAGACCAGGGTATATTGTAGCCTGCTGGACTTCTGGCTGAACATCAACGAGAATATCTCCAACGATATGCACATTCAGCAGGTAATGGGGCATATCAATGTATTGATCGATAGCGCCAAAATAAAAAAGGATACAGCCGCCCTGATGATGTTGTACTTCTATAAAGCCGGATACTACAACAATGTCACGAAGAATGATTCCGCCCGCTACTACTGTCAGTACTCCATTCAAATGGGCAAGTCAACAAAGATCTCTCCCAGTATGGAAGCCGGTCTGCTGATCAATACAGCCCTCACCTACCTGGACGACAAAAACCCTGTGCCTGCCATTCAATACCTGGAAAAAGCAAAAGCCCTTTTTCCTCCCAATACACCTGCTTCCAACCGCCACCTGATCTTTGCCAACATCTGTCTCGGTCAGGCTTACCTGATGCAGCAGCAATACAACAAAGCGGTCGCTATTACCGTGCCCGCCCTGCAAAGTGCCCACGAGCGAAATATGGTGCACATCCTTACAAGTCGTGGCAACCAGGTAATGGCTGACGCCTTTGAAGCACTCGGCCAGTATAAAAAGGCTGCAGCATACCGAAAAACATACAGCGCCATCCGGGACAGCATGATGAAAGTGGAAAAGCTGGAACTGGTGTACAACCTGGAAATGAAATACCGCATTGCTGACAAGAATAAAGAACTGGCAGAAAAACAACTGGCCATCACCCGCAATGAAAGCAGGATCAAAACAAAGAACCTGCTCATCATCGGTGTATCCGCCGGCTTGCTGCTCATCCTGATGGTCAGCCTTCTGATCTACCGCAACAATCTTAACAAACAGAAACTACAGGCCGAGAAGATCCGTAACCTCCGGCAGGAATTACAGATCGGTAATCTCCAGGCCATGATCGCCGGAGAAGAAAAGGAACGCAGCCGCATCGCCCGCGATCTGCACGACGGCATGGGCGGTACACTCGGCACTATCCGTACACGTCTCAGCGCCATCTTCCGCCGGCATACCACCACCGATGTTACCGACGATTTCCTGGAAGTATTACAGCTGCTGGAAGAAGCCTCTGTAGAGCTGCGTAAAACAGCCCACAACCTTATGCCAGAGATCCTGTTACAGGAAGGACTGTCCAAAGCTACTGCCCTCTTCTGTGAACGTGTCCGGAAAGGTCATACGCTGGATATCTCCTTCCAGTCTATCGGCACCGCATCCGGCCTCTCCAGGAATGCCGAACTGACGATATATCGTGTCATCCAGGAACTGATCCATAATATCCTGAAGCATGCCAATGCTACAAATGCCATCGTACAGATAGCCTGGTACGATACACAACTCGCTGTTACTGTTGAAGATGATGGCAACGGCATGCTGGGGGCATCACAATCAGATGGTATAGGATTGAAAACTATCCGGGAACGCGTAAATTCGTTGAACGGGGAATTGCATATAGACAGTGTGCCTGGCGAGGGAACCAGTGTACATATAGAAATTACGCTTAAAGAAAATACTGCCAGACATGCCTATAAAACTAGCGATTACTGACGATCACCCCATTGTAGCTAATGGCATCTGCAGCATATTACGTGATGCTGCCAATGTTGAAGTGACCGACATCTATGCCAATGGCACCGCCCTGCTGAAGGGCATCAAAGAAAGACAGCCCGACGTATTGTTGCTGGACATGCACCTGCCCGATATGACCGGCCCTGAACTGGCTGCCAGCATCGTAAAAAACTATCCAAAGGTGCACATCCTCGTGCTCAGTAGCTCCGATGTCATCTTCCAGGTAAAGAAGATGCTGAAAGTAGGATGTATGGGGTATCTGCTCAAAGACTCTGATGACACCACCATCCTCCAGGCCATAGAAACCGTGCATAAAGGCGGCCAGTTCCTCTCCCCTGTGCTCAATCAGCTGCTCATAGAGGACATGTTCCGTAACAAGAAATCAGAAAAGAAGTCAACCACCCTCACACGCAGGGAAAAAGAAGTGTTACAGCTGATCATTGATGAACATACCAACCAGGAAATTGCCGACAAACTCTTTCTCAGTCTGCATACAGTAGAGAACCACCGTATCAGCCTCCTGCACAAACTCGAGGTAAAAAATACCGCCGGACTCGTAAAGGTAGCTTTACAGACAGGACTGGTTTAGAATGGGTTATATGCTCATTATTTCGTAGTATCGTATAATGAGAAAAGGGATTTTTAGCAGCCTGCTGTTGGTGACACTTTCCATCGCCATCGCAGCGCCTGCACAGAAGAAGAAAGATAAGGACAAGAAAAAAGGAAAGAAATCCGAACATGCGGCATCTTCCCATAGCTCCGTCAAACCCGTAGTGCTTGGCATTGTACAGTCGCCCGCCATTGCCGAGGCGTCCGGCATTGCTGCCAGCAAAGCTCTTCCCGGCCATTTCTGGACACACAACGACAGCGGTAACAAACCCGAAGTATACTTGCTGGACAACAAGGGCCAACTCGTTAGTACCATCCACATGGACGGCGTATCTAACCGCGACTGGGAAGATATTGCCGAAAGTTCCGGCCCGGTTCCACACAAACAATATGTCTATGTCGGCGACATTGGTAACAACGTCCAGGTCGATCTGCGTACGCGGATCTTACGCTTTCCTGTGCCTTCGCAGGTACCTGCGCAGAAAGCGAATATCAAACCCGAGATACTGTATGTTTCTTTTGCGGATGGTTCACGCGATGCGGAAACACTTATGGTAGATCCTATTTCCCGTAGCTTTTATATTGTCAGCAAACGTGAAAAGGCTGTTGGCATCTACAAGGCCCCTTTAGACTTCAAAGATGGCGACAGGGCGATATTCCAAAAGGTCGGCTCCGTCCCTTATACATGGGTTACTGCCGGTGATATTTCACAGGATGGTCGTCACATTGTTATTAAGAACAGGAATCAGATCTTCTACTGGCATCGTAATGCGGAGGAAAATGTAGAGACTGCGATGTCGCGTCCTGCTGTTGTGCTGCCATATGTACCGGAGAAGCAGGGTGAAGGAGTTACTTTTACTGTTGATAATTCAGGGTATATAACGATCAGTGAAGGCAAGAAACCGGCAGTAAATTACTATCCGCATAAGTTTTAGCGAAGCTAAAAATTCGCTGTGTGTGTTCCTTTAATTAGTGATTATAACGCGGCCTTTGAGGGATTCGTTCTTGCTCATCGTTGCTAACAATTCCTGAGATGCGTATATAAGCTAATAGTAATTCTTTCCTGCTAACAGTTTCAAGTGCTTTTAGACGCGAATATGGAACGCTGTAATTCTAGCGCTGACCTTCTAGCTCACGGTTGCAAGTGATTCATGGATCGCGCATATGGAATGCTGTAATTCTAGCGCTGACCTTCTAGCTCACGGTTGCAAGTGGTTCATGGATCGCGCATATGGAATGCTGTAATTCTAGCGCTGACCTTCTAGCTCACGGTTGCAGGTGGGATCACTGACTGTAGTTCTTTGAAGTTCCCTTACTATCTGGCATTGGGGGGCGGTTAGGCTTTAGTTGAACTATCAAACCCCTATCTGTCGCATCAGCATACTTCAAACAACTAAGGCCAGTGATTCCCGCCTGTACCGCTCGCTGCGGCCGGTCTCCAAAATAATAGCAAGGCTGTGTAGATTCATATCTTACCTTATTTACCTTATTTGCCTTATTTGCTATCTCATTTACATTGCTGAATTTATCTATCACATACATCCTGTTTCCTCTTCTATTCTGCTTATCATTCCTTTTACTCTTAATATCGCTCGTCCTTTTATATTTATTTCCATTATAACTTGCTTCTACACATTTGCACTCACATTCAGTCCTTCCAACATTGTGGATAGTACATATACTGTTATTACTAGTATTTGCGTTGGTATGCGTGTAACCTGTTCCATTACATGAATTATCATTCACTAATTGGGGCAAATAAACAGCTTCCAGCATGATGATGACATCTGCTACATGGAATCCTTCTTTCAGCAGAGACATAGCTTTCCCGGTAAGTTGTCTGTACTGCTTATATATCCGTTCATCAGATGGCATCTGCTGATATACGACTGAAGCAATCTTTGATGCTTGTTTAAGCCATCCTGCATACATCATTGTTTTAGCAAACGCCGGATCACGTTTAACGCGTTTACCGGTAAGCGAGCTTTTAGTGCGGACAATATACTCCCCGTTCATAAGATATATTGTGAGATTATCCTGAGTCCCAACAAAGGGAGGAACACCAATAAATTTCGGCATATGATGTAGTTTATACGAATGTAAGACACTAAGGGGATACGCCGTATTAACGCCGGGGTAACGTCATGTTTAAAGCGTACTTCATTGCCGTATATGCCGATTATGCGGTTTATGCCAGATATACCGCTTTTGCCGGATATGCCGTTTTTGCCAGCAATGCTGTATAGGAATATCGTGCTCAATAAGCATAATGGAAGTTCTGCTATTATTTTGGAGACCGGACGCAGTGAGCGGTGCAGGTGGGAATCACTGGCCTTAGTTGTTTGAAGTATGCTGATGCGACAGATAGGGGTTTAATTGAAATACTAAAGCTTATCCGCCCCCCAATGCTTAATAATTAAGATACTTCAAAGAACTACAGCCAGTGATCCCACCTGCAACCGCGAGCTAGAAGGTCAACACTAGAATCACAGCATCCCACACTCGCGTCCCAGTTACAACCAGAAGACAGAGCACTACCGTAAACCCCCATAAAAAACCTCGATATCGCGAAAACTTGAGAAAGCAGTTATCGGTCTGCATGCGCATAAAAAAACGCCTGGCAAAAACCAGGCGTTCCAAAAACAACATAAAATCATTTCGCAGAAAAATCAAAACTATGTTTCCCAGCCTTCAACTCAATCTCAAACGCTTTATCATAAGCAGTCGCGCGCCTGCTATTCTCAGATATCGTGCCCGCCGGCAAACGCAACGTAGCCATCGTCCCGGCCGGTACTTCAAATGAAAGCCTGATAGACTTTCCATTCCGCCGCCATTCTGATTTAATCAAGCCATAACGGCTCTCATAATCCGCTTTCACAAAATTCAGCTTCTTCACAAAAGCAGGCTGTAAAAAGAAATGTTTGAACCCAGGTGCTTGCTCATCCGGACGGATTCCAGCAAGTGTTTTATAAAACCACGCACAGTAATCACCAAAGAAGATATGGTTATGAGATAACTCACCAGGCCAGTCTTCAAACAAAGTAGTAGCGCCATTAGCGATCCAATGTCCCCATCCGGCATAACCAGTATCAGTTAACATACGGAAAGCAATATCAGCATAACCATGCTCACTAAGAACAGGCAAAACATACTTCGTACCCATTACGCCAAAGTCAGCATGATAGTTACTACGCTGCACTTTAGCCGCCAGTTGAGATGCGGCAGTTGTTGCAGCAGCAGGCGAAGCTAATTCATGGAAGACGGCAGCGCTCAACGCCGTCATAGTACTATCTTTATAATGGCCGCTCACCGGATCAAAGAATGTACGGTTAAAGCTGGTACGGATGCTGTCTGCAAGTTTGTTATAGGTCGCTTCATCTGCCTTGTTGCCTAACACGCGCGCCATCTTTGCAACAAGAATAGCATCCGTGTAGAAGTAGGCAGTAGAGGTAAAAGTAGTAGGTGTTTTTACGAGCGACATCCAATCATCAAGCCCCCATTTGAAAAGGTAACCCTGCGCCTGTTTCGCTACAACGTCAGTGTACTTTTTGATCGCATCATAATGCTTCTTCACTAAGGCAGTATCACCATTGTAGAGATACATGTACCACGTTACATAGCTAAGTGCACTACCCCAGGCAGGCCCGAAAGTATGTTCTTCAGTACCCGGCTGATCATAGCCCCAGCCATTAGAAGGCGCAATACCAGGCATGGAGCCGCTAGGTAACTGAGCGTCACTTACATCATCCAGCCATTTACGGTAACCATCAGCAGCTTTGTAATTCCAGAGACCTACTTCAGTGGATATATGTGCATCAGCCGTCCAGCCGTTCTTTTCACGTTGCGGACAATCAGTCGGAATGCTTAAGAAGTTACTGCGATAAGACTGGCGTGCCGCAGCATACAGTTTATTCACCATAATGTCAGAGCTGGTGAAGTGACCAGCTTCTTCAAAGGCAGTACTGTAAAATAAACCCTCCAGTGATCGGATGTCCAGTACAAGCGGCTTGTCAGTTTCTACCTGTACATACTGGAAACCATGATACACAAAACGAGGCGTAAAGGTTTCTTTGCCTCCGCCTTTCAGATAGTACACATCTGTCTGGAAACGCAATTCACCAGGCATGCTACGCATATGTTCCGTATTATGTTTCATGTCCAGTTCTCCGTCCTTCAATACTTCCCCGTAATACATCGTCACTTTGGTACCAGCCTTACCGCTAACATTCAGTGTGGCCACACCGGCAAAGTTTTGTCCCATGTCAAAAAGATACCTGCCGTTACCCAGCTTCTTTACAGATACAGGTTTGATCCGGCGGATCACTTTAATAGATGGCATGATCTGCTCATGCAACTTACCTCCGGGAGAAGATGTTTTTAACGCATTCGCCCAACGGGAATCATTGAATGCCGGCGTATTCCATCCCGGTACTTCCTGACGTGCATCGTATATCTCGCCCGAATACAAACAGTTGAACTGACTCGGGCCGGTGGCGCATTTCCAGCTATCATCAGTGGCAATGGTTTCACTGGTGCCATCGGTGTACTTTACAACGAGGTCTAACAACATACGTGGAGTCTTTCTCCAGGGAGCATTCTGAAAACCCCATACAGCGTGCGACTGGATGTTATACCAGCCATTCCCCAACTCCGCAGCAATGCTTTGTGTATTGGTATTGCTTTTGGATAGTAGTGCAGTAACGTCGTATACCTTGTATAAAAGACGTTTATCATAACGGGTATATGCCTGTTCAAGTACAGCATCAGTAACGGGTTTGCCGTTCACATATACGATATGATATCCTACGCCTGCAACATAAGCAGTGGCACTGGCTACATTCGTTTTTAGCTTGAATGTCTTTCTGAAATAAGGCGCCTTCGTAGCAGTAGTGTCTTCTGTATTGGTGATCCAGCCTCCCTTCCAATCGGGATGCTGTGCATATACCATACAGCTGATCAAAATAAAAATAGCAGACAGCGTGAGTCTCAATGTTTAAAAGTTTATTGACCTGTAGTGAATAATATGGAATTCTAACGTGGGCTACAAAATAGTAAATCCTGCTTAATAAATAAGCATCAAAAGTCCCGCTGGTAGTGGGACAGTATAGGATGGAGAATCAATAAAAAGGAGTTATTCCATTAGGAATACATGGCATATAGCAAAGGCAGCACTTCGGAAATATGATCTATCTGTCTGAAGTTAGGATTATCAATATGTATATCTACATGTTCATGTTCCCAGGTAGTGTGAAACGGAATATGAACAGCATGCCCCCCGATCCCCAGTACCGGCAACACGTCCGACTTTAATGAATTACCGATCATCAGGAACTGCTCGGGTTTAATATCGAGATGTTTTAATAATTTCCGGTAGTCGCCCTCCTGTTTATCCGACATCACTTCCACATGATGAAAGAAATGCAGTACACCGGAGTTGCGCAACTTGCGTTCCTGGTCCAGCAGATCGCCTTTGGTGGCCACCACCAGCCGGTAATTATCTTTCAGGGCTGACAATACATCGGGCACGCCTTCCAGTACTTCCACCGGTCTGGCCAGCAGGTCCTTACCAAACTCAATGATCTTCTCAACGGCACGGATGTCGATAGTGTTATTGGATATTGTCAATGCTGTTTCTATCATCGACAGGATGAATCCTTTAATACCATAACCGTACAGGGAAAGATTTTTAATCTCGGTCTGAAGTAGTTCACGTGCTGCAGTATGCTGAGGTAGATAACTTTCCATCAGTTGGCAAAACGCTGCTTCGGTTTCGCGGAAATAGGGTTCGTTTATCCACAATGTATCGTCCGCATCAAAGGCAATTACTTTTATATTCATATATCGTCTAACAAGGGTTACTTCAACAAAAGTATCCAATTAACGCCGCTTTTCCTCCTTTTTTTCACCATTATAGTTCACCGCGGCAGTGGCGCAGATTTTGTGATACCCTAATTGATAGCGTCATAGAAAAGCATGCCTGTCAGCAGGTTATCCCGGTTATACGCTAACGGCTGACATCGCCAATTTCTCAATAAACTTCGTGATCAGCTTAAAAAATTGTAAGATTGCGCCATCAAACCTATAATGCACATTAATCATGGGAGATTTATTTTCCGCCGAAGGCCTGTTTACAATAGATTCATTGATCAGCCTTTTAACCTTAAGCGTACTCGAAATAGTACTTGGAATTGATAACATCGTATTTATCTCTATCATGGCGGGTAAATTGCCTGCCGCGAAGCAAAAAAAGGCCCGCAGACTCGGATTGACCCTCGCCATGTTCGTCCGCATACTGCTCCTGCTGTCCATCAGCTGGATCATGTCATTAACCACCACCCTGTTCAATGTAGGTGAATGGATCGGTATTCATAATGAGAAATGGCTGGAAGCTACCGCTATTTCCGGTCGCGACCTCATCCTGCTCATCGGTGGATTGTTCCTGATCTATAAAAGTACTGCTGAGATACATGAAAAGTTGGAAGGCGGGGAACACCTGGAAGCTAATCCGAAACCTGTCAGCTTCACACAGACCATTATCCAGATCTTACTCCTGGACATCGTTTTCTCGCTGGATTCTGTTATTACCGCAGTAGGTATGGCCGATCATATCCAGATCATGATCGTTGCAGTGATCATCGCAGTAGGCGTAATGGTGCTGGCATCCGAAGCCATCAGCAATTTCGTTGATAAACATCCAACAGTAAAAATGCTGGCTTTGTCCTTCCTGTTGCTGATTGGCGTATCACTGATAGCGGAAAGCTTTGAACAACATATCCCGAAAGGATATATTTATTTCGCAATGGCGTTTTCTGTCTTCATAGAAATGTTGAACCTGAAAATGAAAGCTAAATCCGGCAAACCGGTAAAGCTGCATCAGCCAAGACTGAAAGAATAACCGTATATAACTTTATACAAATTATAAAAAAGCTGTCCGCCATAGGGCAGCTTTTTGCTTTAAAGCGACTTACTTCCCATACCCGGGGAACGTTTCCCTCATCTTGCCTGCCATAGCAAGGTCACGTGTTTGAATGCATAAATCTATCCTCCGGGACATATATTTTTCCCTTCGGGAAAGATCTGAGCCGGGGTACCCCTGTTCCTCCAATGGTAGCCACTCTATACCAATTGCCTCAATGCTTTCATCTCGCATATATTGCTTATCTCATAATACTTCCTGGACCCTCACAGTCCCGAAATAAGCAAATCACCGCCTCCTTCTCAACGATGCAATCACCCCCGTGCCCATTGCCCTGCCCTCATCTCACATAAATTACTTATATTACGATATTACTGCCTTAAACCCTACAATCCTGAAATAAACAAAAACACCCACTGTAATCTAAAAGCGTATCAATATGTTTTTATGAGATACCTCTTATACTTTTTATACGTTGGATGGCACTGGGGATTAGGTCTGGCCGTTTTCATCATCAGGCATGAGATCCGGGGAGAAAAGAAATATGCCATCCGGACCATTGGCACAGACAACCTTACGACAGATGTTTCCAAAGAAGACAGGAAACACGTTGCCATGTATGAACCAGTTAACTACTACACTGCTACCTGGCTGTTTGACCGCCTCGAACCTGCCGACATGGCCACTACCCTACTAGACGTAGGCTGCGGCAGAGGGCGCGTATTAGCAATGGGAGCCGCATATGGCTTTACTGCACTCGCTGGTATAGACCTCTCCCCCAGGCTCTATAATGCAGCCATAAAAATGCGGGATATCCTATATGCCCGATACCAACATATCAGGATCAATCTTGCCTGCCAGGACGCCCGTGCTTATACCATTCCCGAAACAGTTGGCGTCATATTCCTCTTTAACCCGTTCGATCATGTCATCATGGAAGAATTTATAGGTAAAGTCGAAGAGAGCCTACGCAGAAAACAGCGCCCACTAAAGATCTTATACGCCAATCCACAATGTAAACAACAATGGCTGGACGCAGGGTTCGAAGAAACCGCCTCGTTTGTTAAAATGAACTTCCTGAAAGGAAGCGTACTGGAAAAAGCCTAGTCTCCTTCCTCCATTCAATGGCACGCCAGCGCCCCTTTCTTTGAAAGTCTTATTGATAATTTCATATCAGATACGTAATTCATAATCACCAGACTACGTCAAGACTACTATTATAAGTAATATTTTCACCATTTGTAACATCTTAAAAAGAGTATATTTACAGCCACATTTTAACTGTACTCCGACCGAAAAACAATTTATGGAAACTAAAAGAAAAGTTGAAAGCCTTAGCTTCTTAAGAGGACTGGCTGTACTGCTTGTGTGCTTTTGTCATTTTGGAAATCCCTTTGCTGAAGGTAATGCCTTAAGCGGCATGTTCGATGCCTTTCATGAATATGGCAAATACGGCGTACAGATCTTCTTCGTAATATCTGGTTTTGTTATTCCCTTAAGTCTTGATAAAGCAGGTTACCAGATAAAATACTACGGGAAATTCCTGTTAAAACGGGCTATGCGTCTTCATCCGCCATATCTGATCGCACTGGCGCTTACACTAATCATACTGGCAGCGTCAAATGCAGTTAAGCATATACCATTCCCTGAAACATTCACCTCTATTATCCAGAGCTTGTTCTATCTGCATTATCCTGATAGCAATCCTGTATTCTGGACATTGAAGGTGGAAGCACAATACTACCTTTTCATCGGTCTGTACTTCGTTATACTGCAAAAGTATCCCAGACTGACACTGGCAATAAGCATTCCGCTGTTTATGCTCATCAGCCAAACGCCTGTTGTAAACTACCTCGACCTGTTCCAGCATCTGTTATATTTCATTATCGGCATCGCAGGTTATCTGATTTACATGAGACAAGGAAAGAGCTGGTTTGAAATGGGCTGTATTGCAGCAATAACCGTGTTCTGCTTCATCTTCTATGGTGCCGCGCCTACAATAGCAGCTGCGTTCACAATACTTGTTATTCTATTGTACACAGGCAAGGTACATAAGGCCTTCGATTTCCTCGGAGAGATCTCCTATTCTGTGTACCTGATACACTTCCCGATAGGTGTTAAACTGATCAATCTCACTTCAAGATATGTAAAGCCGGAATTTGCCATCATATTGTTCAGCATCACCCTGGTCACTTGTCTTGTTCTCGGAGTGATTTTCTGGAAATATATTGAACGGACGTTCAGCGAAAGATCAAACAAGATCTCTTACGGACAACGCAAGAAAGCTCCGGTACTGGCGACTTCCTGACAAATAATGCATTTGAAATAAAATAAGGGAGCCGGTATCTTACTTGATACCGGCTCCCTTATTTTTATACCTAATGACAGGTGATCATATAAGTAATGCTTAAGAAACTCGTTTATTTTGACGCATCTTCTTTCCTATTCCGTACACTGATAGCGTCAGGCATCCATGTATATAATTCTTAGGACGTTTATTCATTTTTAATGCTAATTTTGTGATACCCCATAACACTGTCCTATAGTATAATGGTAGTACAACTGATTTTGGTTCAGTTTGTCTAGGTTCGAATCCTGGTAGGACAACAAATAATTAGCAAGCCCTTGTAAGTGTTCACTTACAAGGGCTTTTTCGTTATGATAACCCGTTAACCTTTGTCTATTTCTGAATACACTTTCCTTTATAAAGATCAATCCTCTCTCAGCCGTTCGTCAGTATAAGTGATCTGTGTACGTCCATGTGGTGTTGGTGTACCATTCTCGTCCACACTTACGAATACCATCTTATCAACGGTCAGGATCGTTTTCTGTGTGATCTTATTCCTTACCTGGCAGGTCAGTGTTAAAGAGGTCCTCCCAAAATGGGTTGCCTTGATCCCCAACTCTACAATATCACCCTGCTTTGCAGAGTTAATAAAGTTGATCTCAGACATATATTTCGTCACACATCTGTTTGTACCCAACTGAATGATAGAATAAATAGCTGCCTCTTCATCGATCCAACGCAGCAGGCTACCGCCAAATAATGTCCCATGTGCATTCAGATCCTCTGGTTTCACCCATTTACGCGTATAAAAGTTCATTTGCTCAAATAATTTTGCCGTCCCGGATATGGCGCAAAATTAAAACACAATGCAGCAAATTGCTAATCAATTCTCAAACAATGATCTCCGCTCATGACTCCTGAAATTCTGGGCATCAACTAAGGCATTCATATGTCTTTCATCCTCAATATCAACTATGGGGTTTAAGCTACGTATAACTATACTTAATTGTCATTAAAATATCATCTAAAGGTCACTTCAATATCGATTTGATATACAAATGCCCTTTAAATATCCTTTTGGTGACCTTTTAGTAAGCTTATATGAAACCTATAAATAACCTATTCGGGCACTGTATAAGGATAAATAAATATTTACCACGGCTTCACCACCTGCTACAACGAAAAAGCCCTTGCAAGTATCTACTTACAAGGGCTTTTGCCATTTAGCTGTTGTCCTACCAGGATTCGAACCTAGACAAACTGAACCAAAATCAGTTGTACTACCATTATACTATAGGACATCGTTATTTGGGATGGCGAAATTAGTATTTTTTCTTATTCCACAAAAAAAACTTTTGAAACTTTTTCCTCACTCCACCACTTTGACGACTTTATCTACGATCGCAGCAGGCGGGATCCACTCCATACATGCATGATCCCCCCTGAAACAGGGTTTATTGCCAAATATCGAACAGGGCCGGCAGGAAAGGCTTTCCAGCTGTACAATATTCGATTCGCTCTGCCCGAATCCCATAAACCCCGCAAAAGGATGCGTCGCTCCCCAAACGGAAACTGCCGGTACACCAAACAGGGATGCCAGGTGCATATTGGCCGAATCCATACTGATCATCACATCCAGGTTACTGATAATGACCATCTCCTCAGGCAGGTAAAAACGCCCGGCAACTACCACAGCATCCGGGTATTTAATAGCCAGCGTAGTCAGTTGCGCTACTTCGGCAGCCCCACCTCCCATTAACAATACTTTGGTTTGCGGATACTTTACCAGCGTTGCCAGCACCTCCTCCATTTTTTCCAAAGGATAGGTTTTCTCCTTATAGGTAGCAAAGGGCGCCAGTCCAATCCATCTGTCCCCGTTTTTAGGCCCTGTAATGGCCATTATTTCACCTGTAAGCTCTTGACGGCCAAATGGTGCTCTTGTTTGATTAATGGTCAGGGATAGCCCTAAATTGCGAAATACGGTAGCATACCGCTCTATAGTGCTGGTCAGCGGCATCAATATCTTCTCCTCCGGTCTCGCCAGGGCCTTCTTTTCCTCCCTTCCCTTGTCAATAAAAACCACGGGACAGCCCGTCAACCGGAAAAAGGTCCGCACGATCTGAGAACGTAAAACATGATGCAGGTCGGCCACAGCATCAATCTTCCAGGACTTTCGGATAGCCTTGAAAAGCCGGTACAACCCTTTAAAGCCTTTATGCGCACCTTTCAGATCGGCCGGAAAGAATATCAGCCGGGGAATGCCTGCACATAAAGCCCCCCAGTTCTTATTAGAGACAAAAACAATCTGTATGTCAGGATTTTGCTCCAGGACCTGCTGCATCACCGGAATGGTCATGGCCACGTCGCCCATAGCAGAAAAGCGGATAGACAGTATCGTTCTCAATTGTTCTGACATATATTATTTTCCCTTGTAAAGAACAGGGTTTAAGGCAGGGTCATTATACATCTTCATCTGCTTGTACACTTTCATGTACTTTTTGCCAGCTGCAATGTCTTCCAGCAACCGCGTAATAGCACTACCCAGATCTCTCCGCTGCTCCAGCAGAATGTCCAGTTTGCGCTGGCAGGCCTCCCGGTGTTCAGGACTAGCGTCCGGACGGGTCGCTTCCTCACGCATATGATAGATCTTCAGTGCCAGTATAGACAGGCGGTCTATCGCCCAGGCAGGACTCTCGGTATTGATGATCGCATCAGCTGCTGGCTTCACATCTTTGTAGGTATCAAGAAAATAGCTGTCGATATACTCTACCACGTCTGTACGTTCCTGGTTAGAACGATCTA
Organism: Chitinophaga sp. S165; assembly: GCF_003182155.1. Lineage (GTDB taxonomy): Bacteria > Bacteroidota > Bacteroidia > Chitinophagales > Chitinophagaceae > Chitinophaga. The sequence continues at coordinate 191,124 of NZ_QGTG01000004.1, read as the reverse complement.
TCCAACGCTTGATTTCCAATGCTTTTACAGGGTCGATCAACGGATCACGGATAATGTCCTCCAGGTGCCACTGCACCGTATCGATCCAGTTTTTCAGATAAAGCAGGTGCTCTATAGCCGTCTTTTCGTAAGGGTTCTGGATAGGCTGATGCACGCTGTTATGCACATGATAATCAGCAATGCTCTGATCAAATATTTGATTGTACAGTTCTGTAGACATGGGGCAAAAGTATATATTTTGGTGAAATAGTCCATAGACGCGTTCCCATACCGCGCCAGTTACCACCCAAATGCAGCAGTACAGACTCTTAACATTCAAGTAACATGTACTTCTTACATTTATTTTCCATTATAGCAACCACATATCAAACTATATGTCTGATAACCCATCCAGAATACTCTTTGGTCAATTATTTGAAGCCAACAGGGAAAAGGTGTACCGGTTAGCATTCAAGCTTACTTCCGATCGGCAACGGGCGGAGGAAATAACCCAGCAGTGCTTCATCAAGCTCTGGGAAAACATGCATAAAGTTGAGGAAGGACAGGATGTCTTCCCGCTATTGTTCGTATTTACCAAACACATTGTCATTGATGAAACCCGTAAACTGTACCGTGAAAGAAAAAAATTGTCCCAGATCTCTCAAAACCAGACCATCAGCAATGATAATGCTGAAGAAGACGCATTGCTGAGAAAAGAATTTAACCAGCATATGCACAAGGTTATTGAACAAATGCCCGAACAGCGGCGGAATGTCTATATCCTCAGTCGTGACAAAGGACAAAGTAATAAAGAAATAGCCAGCCAGCTTTCACTTTCACCTACTACAGTAAGAAATCATCTGACCCTTGCCCTGCAATCATTAAAGCGGGAGCTAATGGTACATTACGATATGGAAACTAAATAGCGCGACATTAAAACCCTTTTATGGACTTAAGGATTTTCCCACGTAAGATCGTATGCATCTCTGGCGTCATGGCACTGCTATTTGCATGTCGTAAGGATGACGCACCTCCACCCACCCCCACAGGTCCGGTTACCCAACAGGAAACAAACAACTGGATACTGGACAGCATGCGGTATTATTACCTGTGGAATGATGGCTTACCGGGACACGCTGACACACAGCTGACTGCCATGAATTTCTTTAATAGCCTGAGAAAAACGACCGACAGCTTTTCTCAAATGATCGATGCTAACAATGTTTCCGGCACTATTCAGAAAGATCTGCTGCACGTCTATGGTTTCAGTTATGCCGTCGTCTCTGTCGGCGGAACATCGCAGCCAATTGGACTGATCAAATTTGTTATCCCCGGCAGTGATTCAAATCTGGATGGATTAAACAGAGGGGACTACTTTACCCGTATCAACGGAAAATTGCTCACGGCCAATAACGCACTACAACTGGAAAGTGAATTGATGAAGGCAACAAATGGTACAATTACCAAAGCTGCCATTAATGGCTCTTCGGTTACAGAACTGAACGAAATATCCCTAAGAAACAAACTGTTGTTGGAAAATCCGCTGTATGTGAAAAAGATATGGAACGTAGGGAATAAGAAAGTGGGCTACATCTTTTATAATTACTTCGAAGATTATTTTGATGATGATCTGGTAACTGCATTTACCCACTTCAAAAACAATCAGGTCAATGAACTGATCATTGATCTGCGTTATAATCCAGGTGGTAGCCTGACAGCGGCTGCCGTCCTTTCAGCGCTTGCTGCTCCGGACATTACGGAAAAAAGTATCTTTATAAAATACAGTGGCAATAATAAAATGGGGAATCAATCCGCTTCATTTGAAAATTTGCTGTTAGTACCATCAAGTGGCAAATTTGTTTCCTTCGCTAATCTTACCCCGGGACGCCTGTCACTCAAACGTGTCTTTGTGATCACCACATCTCTCACAACATCATCGTCAGAAGCAGTGATCAATAACCTGAAACCTTACATGCAGGTTGTTACAATAGGAGAACGGACCTATGGTAAAGATAAAGCCTCGGTAATAATAACAGATATGAGAACGCCCCAGCGTATTTCCTGGATGCTCTATCCTATCACTTATTTATTATCCAATGCTGCAGGACAGGGTAACTATGCAGGAGGTATAGCTCCCGACTATCAGATAAACGAATTAAACTCACTCCCTTTGGAACCACTGGGAGATTCAACTGATCCGCTTATTGCCAAAGCTATTCAGCTAATTGATGGAGGAGGCAGAATAAGAAATGTAACTCCTGAAACCACTCCCCTCTCCCGATCTTACTATGATAGCCGTAAAAAAGCAAGTGATGGCAGTCTGATGATCATTCCTCATTAAAAACTGTATGGAGCAGGAGAAAAAATATTCCACTGCTCCATGCAGTTCAACTGCCAGGATAACTTCATGTGATTGTGCTTTCGGCTTACTTACCAGCCCTAATCTTCGCATATCTGTAGGTGAAATAAATGGGGTCAACAAAACAATTGTAATCAATCTTCGTTGATAACATATCAGCTATAATATGTAACATCTTTCAATGGCTATCTCAGTTTGATCTGTATATCCGGGGTTACCTGTCTTAATGTTATATTCTTGATGATCGTTTTACTTCCTGTACCCATCGGGAACACACCCGCGCGCAAGCTATCCTGCCTGGCAATCTGCTTATGCAGGATATAGGGATAAATAATTTTTACATGCTGCAACAGGCCGGAGCTATCATCCGGCAACTGGCCTCCATAAGCAAGACTTCCGTTTAACCCGCCAAAACCTGTGATGACAGATAAAGGCGCTTTCACTGGCGACTTACCCAGCAATACTATTGCCATTTTTACTGCGTGGTAAGTTATAACCGTATCATTACAGGTCATTATAATAGGCGCATATTGTGTACCCGGGGCAATGATCTTAGCTCCACGGGTGATGATCAATCCACCATCAATATTCTTCTGATCGTTCTTCAGTACTTTTAATACCGTACCTGGTTCGATGCTCAGCACAGCCTCATTGGCAATGTAAACCCAGCCATCTATGTACCAGGTACGGCTATTAGTCAATAAAGTGTTCTCCCCGATAAAACCTCTTAGCGTATCCATAGCTGGAATGGCTTGTATGGATCTAATAGGGCTAGAAGCGTCATCCTTTGAGCAGGCAGTGAACAGCAATAATAGTAAACCGGCGATACCGGCAATACCGGATCCCATCCTTAATCCTATATTCCTGACTAGCGTACTCATTGTATGCACCTGATTATATTAGTAAGAAATTAATCTGATAGAAGTTATATCAAAAAATTCCGGTGAGCCTGTAGCCGAAATATCATTGATATAATGTTTCTCTGTTCCGGTCGCACCAGTTTCAATAGGGAACAGCACACCTGAATAATTCACCGGATCAAATGGCACTGCCTGATTCGGCAACGCCTGTTGCGTATTAACATCCAATGGCTGAAAGAAGTAGTATACTATTGAAGGATCAGGATTGTCTTCTATCAGCATAAATTCAGAGAGTTCGCCCTTCTTTATCTTTGGATATGTTGCAAGCGTATCAACCCCTAACAATTCAAAAGTATTAGGATCGTAGTGAACTCCGTAAACCTGGAAGCCAATGGAGTCAGGCAATATATCGTTAGTGTAGAAGATTGCTTGTAACCTGTGATTTTCCGGGATGTCTTCTTCACTTTGCCCCACCAGTATAGGATCACTATCCGCATTCAACTGCAATAAAGTGAGAGAGGCTGTTTTTCCAGGTATAGCGATTGAAGTATCTATCAGGACAGCATCAGTAAAATGGTCCTTGATAATTATATGCTGCATGCTCTCAGCCTTCGCAACCAATTTTGAAGCGCTTCCACCGTTATATAAGCTATCTTCCACCACATCATCGTTAACTACCACTGCAAAAGCAGCTGCTGCATCTGTAGAAAAACTGGTAATTGATATGTTCACTACTTCTGTAGCCTTCATCAGTTCACCGTCTTTTTTACAGGAATAAAATAGCGTGATAACGCAGATCAATAAAGCTGTTGTAAAAAATGTTCTAAGCAAAAAAAATTCTTTATTCATGATCATTTAAAATTTTAAAACCCTATTAAATAAGCAGGTGATAAAATATCACCTGCTTATGCTGTTCAAGCATCTAATTTTTCATTGAGGAAAATAAAAATAACAGCCCTGATTACAGACCTACAGTCCAGGTAGTGATCCAGTTTTTGCTACCTACAGCAAATGCACCTCTGTAAGTAGTACCTGAGAAGAAGCTGCTCAAACCAGCGAAACTAGTACCTGCAGTTGCAGCTGCGCTAGTTGAAGATGGCCAGGGAGCAAAACCAGTGATCGGGTTAGTACCTACTGCATATGGACGAACGATACCGAGCTGTGTAGCTGGATTAATACCAGTATACAGGATATTGTTAGGAACAGCCAGCGTACCACCAGATACAGATGTAGAGTAACCGTGAATTAAGTTGTAATCGATGTTAGCAGAAGAAGCAGCAGAACCGCCTTCCAGAGCAACACCATTGTTGTAACCGAACAATACTGAGTTTCTGATAATGTAGCTGGTATTTCTTCTCAGACGTGCGCCGTTCAGTGTACCAGCCAAAGCAGCGGCTGATGTACCTGAAATCAGGGTCATGTTAGAGATCTTAGCCTGAGTCTGAGGCAGCAGACCATCACCTGCAGCGTTGTTATCTGATTCGATACCATTAGCATCTGCATAAGAAGCACCAACACCAGTGTCTCTGCGAACACCCAGGATGAACTGCAGCTGCCCGGTGTAACCGAAATCGAAATCGAAGATGTCATCGTTAGTGTTCAGGGAAACCAGGTAACGAGCATTTACAGTACCACCGAAGAATTCAAATGCATCATCCTGACCATAAGCAGCTTCTACGTGGTGCAGTTCAGTACCGCTACCAACACCACCCAGGGTGAGGCTGTTCAGTTCATTACCGTCGCTGATAGCAGCACCAGCATACAGGATACGAACGAATTTGAAAGTACCTGAAGATTCAGTGTTGTTAGCATCAGTTGCGCTACCATAATGAACGTCGATACCAGCTGGTAATGATGGCAGGTTGATACCTTCAATTACTGGTTCAGAAGTTGCAGTGTTCTGGTTAGTACGAGCACCACCCAGAATAACTACACCACCCCAGTCACCTACAGCTGGAGTAGCTTCAGCTGAAGTGAAAGTGATTGGATTTAAAGAATCACCCAATGCTGCGATAGTAGCACCACGTGTAATAACCAGTGCAGAAGCTTCAGCTGGAGTGCTTTTCTTCTTACCACGGATTGTTACACCTGGATTGATGGTGATTTTACCCTGTGCATCTACATAAGTTTTGCCATCCAGGAAGTAAGTTCCGTTAGTTGCGAGTACATACTCGTCTCCGGAATTAATTACGTTAGGCAGTGTAGAGCCAGAAGGCAGGTTAATAACAGCGGCGTTTACGGACTTAGGAGCTGTGTCTTGTGCTTCCTTTTTACATGCACCGAAAGCGAGCAATGATAAAGCTCCGGCTGCAAACATGATTTTTTTCATGGTTAATCCTTTAGGGTTTTAAGAATTGTTGTATGTTGATGCTTGAACATTAAAAATTGTATGTAATATTTAAACTCAGGTTCCTGCCTTTAAACCATTTATGGTAAACAAAATCCAGGTCCTTGTTGAAAGATGTTCCCTTCGGATCGTGGTTCGAATTCGGACTGCTGGCCTGCTCTTCCGCTGATTCAAAAACAAAACGTCCTCCTCCGATCTCTGTTGGCGCAGTAGCTTTTACGTTTTGATAAACGATATAATCCTGCTGTAACAAATCACTGATGTTAAATCTGATCTGCATCTTATTCTTCAGTAATGCCGCACTTAACTGAAGATCTATCACGTCACGTGCATTTTCGTACTGGTCCTGCCATGGATTAAAACCTGCATTCAATATTCTCTTTCCGAAACGGTTATAAACCATATTTACACCAAGTACATTACCGAAATAACCAAGTCCTCCGTTTATAACATATGGAGAAAGACCCTGTAACGGACGGTCACGCTTTCCTGCCGGAGCCTGACCTGGAGCAGCTCCTGCATCTGCAGCTGCTTTTAACAGCGCATCCGGGCTATACTCAACATTTGCCTTCATCCATGAACCATTTCCGCTGATAAATACCTTCTTTAACCATGCAGCAGAAGGAGAAACAAAACCAAGCGATTTTCTGAAGTCTACTTCGATACCCTTGTTGGTTGACCTTTCCAGGTTGAAATAAAATAAGTTTAACTGTCCACCGGCATTTGATGCCACCACTTCTACCGGACTGTCAAACCTTTTATAGAATCCGGACACAGAGATCACTTCCCCTGGACCAGGATAGTATTCATATCTGATATCCACATTGGTGATCTTGGCATCCTTTAAACTAACTGCACCACGATAAGAGTTTCTATCCCGGAAATCATAATAGATAAAGGGCGCCCTTTCCCTGAAGTCGGCTCTGGCAAGTGTCTTCGAATACGCCAGTCGCACATTCATCGCTTCAGTGAGGTTATAGATCAGGTTAAAAGATGGCAACCAATCGGTCTTGCGATACTTCACCAATGTATCCACCGGTATACCTGTCGTCTTATTGTAAGAGATGCCATGCACATCCATCGCATTATTTTCCATACGCACACCTCCAATGAATCGGAAGTCCTTCAGGAAATTGATGTCTGCCATGAAATAAGCAGCATGCAGTTTCTGATCACCTGAATAATCCTCTCCATCATCTCCTGCACTGATAGAGGCAAAACGGTAAGTCAGATATCCCGGTTTCAATAAACTCTGCAACTCATAATCAGGTAATCCCAATACTGCTTCATCAATTTCTTTCTTATTTCCCTTCGGGTCATATAACATTCTCAACGCTGATGACTTGAAGTCAGCCTTACGGAAGGCGCCCGCATAACCCACTTTGATCAGTTGATTAGCTTCCCCTACTTTAAACGGAACAGAAAAATTAGCTGTCACGTTCTTTCTCTTTTCTTCAAGAGCAGAGTTGAAAATTGCATTTCCCCTATTGATAAAACCAGATGCCTCAGTCAGGAGATATTGATAATATCCTTTAGGACCATAAGCCTGGTATCCCAGTGAGGCACGCGTATCCGGCTGATCCCTGTGTACAGTTATATAATCGGCAGACCAATCCATCTTCAGATGCTTATGCAACATATGCTCGCCTTCCAGCCTGCTCTGCCACAGGTCATTGATCACTACCTGGTCTGAATAGTATAATACATCGTCGCCTTCTTCTTTGGATGTTACTCTGAAGTTGAACTCCTTTCCGTAGTTGGCAGCAGATTCATGGCTGAATCTTCTGTTGTAAAGATTCTTCAATACTACTTTATGGCCCTTCGTTTGAAACCCGATGTTCGCAACAGCACCTATTGCAGTATTAAAATTGTATGTGTTAGCATTGTCATAGTAATAGAAAGAAGGCTGATAGCGCTGATCATCTACAATGCTTTCTTCATGTCTGTAAGTTCCCGCTACTGTAATACCCAACGAAGTGGCGTCTTTGAGTTTAATCCTTCTGCCAACTGTTAACTGGTAATTCTGTACCGGTGAATAACCATACTTATGCAATCCCCAGTTATTCGGAATGCGGGCATTCATGGAGCTGGTTTTTACATTATCTCCGGCAACAGCAGCTTGCCTGTAGTCATCACGCAACCAGTCTTTTTCCCACCAGGTACGTCTGCCGTCATCCGCACCGAAGTATTCTTTGTTACCTCTTTCTGTTGAATACAGCGACTTCCCTGTACTGTTAGTATTCAATCCGCTTCCTATAGTAATAGATGCAAAGTTCTGCGCGGGAATATCCTTCGTATTGATCTGTACCAATCCACCCGCAAACTCGGCTGACATATCAGGTGTAGCTGTTTTATTGATCACAACATTGTCTATAAGTCCGCTGGGTACTACGTCAAAAGAGAAATTTCTTCTGTTAGGTTCTGTGCTCGGCAGGTTAGCCCCATTGAGTATAACGTTGTTATAACGCTCACTCAAACCACGTACAGTAACAAACTTATCATCCTGTACCGTTAACCCGCTGATACGCTTCAAGACCTGCGCGGCATTGTTATCAGGAGTAGCCCTGATCTGTTCTGCACTTATACCGTCAGATACTGCAGCGTTATTCTTCTGTATTGCATACAATCCCTCCACAGAAGCCTTCTGATAGTTGGCAGTCACCACCACTTCTTTTAATGCGGAGGATGATGGCTGTAAAACAATATTCAAAGGCGTCAGTTTCTTTTCTGTTACAACTACATCTGTAATTCTCTTTGTATTGTATGATATAAAACTGAACTCCAGTGTATATTTTCCTGGCTCCAGCTCCAGATCATAACCTCCATCCACCTGCGTTACAGTTCCCTTGCCATTGTTCACCTTTACAGTCACACCAGGCAAAAACTCATTTTTATTATTAACTACTTTTCCTACGATGTGACCTGTCACTACCTGTGCCGGCTTTTCCTGCACACCTTTTGTAATTATTATTCTATTATCATTGAAAACTATATCGAGTGGCGCACGTTCATCCAACCACTGCAGTACTTCAGAGAGTTTATTCACCTGAGTACTCATTGGTTTTATGTGACATTTCTTTAAATATTCAGGATCATAAACAAATGTATAAGCTGTTTGTCGCTGCAGGGTATTCACGATATCAGCTGCTGACGTCATACCTGCTTTAATTTGTACCTTTTCGTTCAATTCAGTATAGAGCTGTGCTGCAAGTACTTCTGATTGTCCGCATATTAGTATGCTCAATTGCAGCAGCAATGCAATAGGCATAAATTTCCCCTTACAAAATCTGTACGTCGATTTTTGCATGTTTTTAAATCCAGTTTTTATTTAAGAATGCCGTCGTGGTAAACTATATAGGTTTCCTATTTTTTCCTGATGATGTAGTGGTTCTCGTTCGCCCGATAAGTATTTGTAAAATGGTGCACATAACCTAAAGCCTCGAGAATACCGCTGACAGATTGATTTGCACTAAAGATGCCGTTAACTTTTTTCCGTATGAACGTTGTGTCTTCTAATGTGATCTTGCAATTGTAACGGCTTTCAAGTAATGTAAACGCATCTGCCAGCATTGTATGATCGAATATAATTTTATAGCTTTTCCAGGCTAATACATTTTTACCATTAAATTTCCTCGGACCAACTGGTCGCTCTCCATCCTTGTATTCCAGCATTTGCCCCGGTTCCAGTACATAGTGGAATGAACCACCTTTTACAGTATCACTTACAGCTACCCTTCCCTCAAGAAGACTTACCTGTATTGAGCCATCAGCTTTACCCGTAGTTGTGATATTGAAAGATGTACCTAACGCCGTTGTTGTCAGTTTAGCGGTGTGTACCCTGAATGGAGACTCCGCTTGTTTACCTACTTCGAAATATGCTTCACCTTTTAACCAAAGATCTCTGTTGCTAATACTGTAGTTCTTATCATAGATGATAGATGAATAAGCATTCAGCCATATTTTGGAACCATCTGTCATATGTACAAGACGAACAGTGTTACTGTTGTTAAAAATTGTATCAGATAAGATGGACGCTGTCCGTATTGCTTTTTCACGAGGCTGTTGCCAAAGCCAGGCAAGTACGCTCAAAACAACCACTACTGCTGCTGCCACACTATAACCTGGATGAATAAAACGCCTTTTTATGGGAAGCTCAATATTCTGCTTATTGACAGGACCTGCTTCTACCGCTTCATTCACTTGCATGAAATAAGCATCCAATTCAGGTGTTTGTTCCTGATCAAGATAGGCCTCAACCATCGCTACCTCTTCATCCGTACAAAGACCTTTAAAATACTTCTCCAATAGCTGTGCGTTAATCTTCATCTTTTTGAAATACCGTGGGTCATTGTGCTTTTTGTGACCCAATACAATAAGAGTACGATTGTAAAAGAAGGATGTCCTAATCAAAAAATGGAGTTCATAATTCCTTAACATTGAGCCTGGAAAGAGAATCCGCTAGTGCAGAAGCTTATAAGTATTCCCGGTAGCCTGGCGGCTGCTTATATTGACAATACACGCCATAAGCGCATAAAAAAAGCGTACGGTAGATACCATACGCTTGTTGTTAAGATTGTCATGTGAATGTTCGAGAATGCAAATCGTGTAGGCTTTTAATGGTCATTATAGGGCTAAGAGATTCTTTCAAATCTTCTTAACTCCCACCCAATGAGAAATAATTGCCTTTATAAATATTTTATTGAATATTGTTTTTGATGTTGTTTGTTGGCATATAGTCTTCTAACGTTAACTTTCGTTTTTCAGTACGTACTACCTATCTTCAAACAATGTTGACAAATAACTATTCCTACATCATCAGTTAATGAATGTTTGAACACCTATTTCCTTCTCTCTCATGTATTCTTGCGGGCTTCCACCGTAGTGATATATGATAGGTTCCCTCCCCTTCTATTCATTGCTCCTTGGTAAAGCAATGCTCTATGTTGACAAAGGGTTTTCTATTCATACGTGTCGTTGCGTCAAGGGTTACACACAAATCAATCCTCTATTCCGGAAGTCTTCATGCAAATTACATCAATTCACTGAAAGTTCCACAGCAGTCGGATAAATTTTCAACCGTTTTACATACAACTTTTGTGTCAAGCCCGCTTTTTATTTGTCCATGTTAGCTTTTCCGTGGTTCTTACGCGCTTTTTTGTGTCTTCATGGCCAGGTAGTACAACGGGAATCCGATGACAATGATCAATAAGCCCAATAACGCATAGCTACTCTCAAAACGAAGTAATAATAATGCGAGTGCTGATGCTACAAAAATATAGATCATTGGTAATACCGGATAGCCAAATGCTTTATAGGGACGTGGAATATCCGGACGCTTGCTGCGTAACACAAATATACCAGCAATTGTGATAACATAAAATATTAATACGCCAAAAATTACCATTGCCAGCAGGTCATTGTACTTACCAGTCAGACATAACAACGAAGCCCACACGCACTGTATCCACAAACCGTTGGCTGGCACTTTGTTATCGTTCAACTCCGCTGCTTTTCTAAAGAACAGACCGTCTTCGGCCATCGTGTAATAAATACGGGCACCGGAAAGGATCAGACCATTATTACATCCAAAAGTCGATACCATGATCATTACTGCGATCACCAGAGAACCACTCCCACCGAAGATCTGCTCGGCAGCAACAACGGCTACACGGTCTTTCGCAGCGAAGGCAATTTCATGCATAGGCAATACAGCCAGGTACATCAGGTTCGCACTTACATACACGATCGTCACTAACAGTGTTCCCAGGAATAACGCACGTCCTATGTTCTTCTGTGGATTTTTAATCTCCGCTGCAATGAAAGTAATATTGTTCCAGGCATCACTGCTGAACAATGACCCCTTCATAGAAATAGCAATAGCTCCCAGCAATGCAAGTCCGGATAACAGTGTTGTAGTAACCTGGCCGTCCACTTGCGTGAGGTTCACAGCCTCCCAGGCATTCGCCCAGTTAGCATTCCACACTTCCTGTTTGGCGCCCAGCAGGAAACCAAATATGATCAGCCCAAACAACGAAAGCAGTTTCGCCAGGGTAAATACTGTCTGAATGATCTTACCGCTCTTAATACCCCGTGTATTGATCCACGTAAGCAGTATAATAGAAATGATAGCTACTATCTGAGCGGAAGATACCTTTACAAACCCGGCATCCAGCAATATGTTCTCTTCGCTGAAGGCAGGAATAAGATAGGAGGAAAACTTTGCAAAGGCCACGGCTACCGCCGCAATAGTACCTGTCTGGATCACACTGAACTGTGTCCAGCCAAACAGAAAGGCTACCAGTGGATTATACGCTTCACGCAGATATACATACTGACCACCGGCTTTAGGGTACATACCTGACAACTCTCCATAACTCACTGCCGCAATGATTGTGACAATGCCCCCCAATACCCACATTAATGTCAGCCAGCCCGCAGATCCCACATTACGGGCGATCTCTGCGGAGACCAGGAATACACCGGAGCCGATCATAGACCCGGCAACGATCATGGTTGCGTCCAGTAGACTTAAACTGGGGCGAAAAGTTGTGTTGTGGTTCTCCATTATGTTCTTGTTCTGTCTATATGATTAAATAAAAAAATCCCGTCTCAGTGTTTACGAGACGGGATTCAAGTTATAATTATTTTTCAAACGATGCTGCTATAGCAACTATTATTTTTTCTCAGTACTAGTGGCATTGGCCTCATTCAGACCTTTAATCACTTCAGTTGTAATATCGTACTTCTCATCCTTGTACAAAACATTACTAGCTCCAGTACGGTAGGAAAGAATATAGGCATAACGTTTATCACTGTTATACTTCGTCAGGAAATCGTTCAGCCTTTTCTGCAGCTCCTCATTGAATTTATTTTCCTGCTCAGCATACTGGGAACGCATGTTCTGCGCCTTACCCTCCAGCTGCTGCTGTTTGTTATACAAAGCACGTTGCGTTGCTTCACCTTCTGACTGTGTCATGGTGTTAGCCCTGCGTTGAAAATCAGCAGCTTCGTTCTGTAATGCGCGTACATTAGCCTGCAGTTCATTGTCAATAGCCTGCTGTTTCTTCTCTAATTCAGCCTTCTTCTCTTTGAAATAATCGTAATGAGCTTCAACGGTATCGATATCCACATATGCAATGATAAAGCCGCTATTAGGTGCAGCACCGCCGTCCTTGGCAGCTGCTGCCGGACCACCGTTCCCTTGTTTATTAGTCTGCTGGCAAGCAATAAATGTTCCGGCTGTTAATACTGCTAATAATCCGCTTTTCACAATTTGTTTATTAGTGCGCATGTTGTAAGGTGGATTTTTTAATATCCTGAAATACTTTTTAAAATTTTGAACGGCTAAAATAAGGTTTTTAGATGATTATACTTAGTCCCCGGCTATCTTAACAACACTTTCACATATAAATTTTTTACGCCACTTACCAAGTCACTTTTTAATGCTCAAATGTGGTAAGCTTGAAAGAGTCCTTCTTCAAAGCATCTCCATAACCTATAATCGTATATTGCTTCTGGGCCTCGATCACATAGTTGTGACTGTTGCTGCCGATTACGCTCCAATCCGGTTTTAAAGCGGAATCAGCCCTTATAAGATCTAAATAACGTGTCCCTGCTGGCACCTCTGCAAACTCTGACACCGCCAGGTAGCCCTGTCTCCGGAAGTAACGTAAACTATCTACGTAAACGTCCATGGTTAGCCTTGATGTTGTATTTACCCAGGTATCACTCAGATTAATGAACCTTACCTTGCCAAAATTAGGCTGGGATGGCCCCATCTTATCCTCTACCAACAGCAGCTGCGGTATCCTGTTGATATTCTGAGACAGGAATACAGAATAATAATGTCCGTTCCGTAAACTGACCTCTCCTCCTCCTACGGGCGTTGTACGGTTACCTGCAGGGTAGATCACCAGCGAATAACGCTTTGCCTGAAATGAATGATAACCTGTATTCTGACCGTATCCCAGATCAGTTCCAATAGTAGTGGTATCTATCAGCACATCATACTGTTTGTCCGGTATCGCGAAAAACACATTGATGTTGGAGCTTGTATCAGGTATAGAGCTGTCACTGTCTTTACTACAGGCAATGACTCCTGTTATTATTACTAACAATATTAAATAAAGCCGTTGCTTCATAACAATCGTCCGATGGTTTAATTAGCGGAAAGTTACACGTAAAAAAAATGTCCCGGCACTACGCACGGGACATTTTTTTTATACATGAGAGTATCTCTACTATTCTTCTTCGTCAAACTGGAACACTTCTTTGGAAGATGCCAGGATGTCGTATTCTTCTTTGGAACCTACGATCATGTTTTCGAACTCACGCAGACCAGTACCTGCTGGTATCAGGTGACCGGTGATCACATTCTCTTTCAGGCCGAGCATGTCATCTGTTTTACCGTTGATGGCTGCAGAAGACAGTACTTTGGTTGTTTCCTGGAAGGATGCGGCAGAGATCCAGCTGTGAGTACCAAGGGAAGCCTTGGTGATACCCTGTAACAGCGGGCTGGAGGTAGCCGGTTTTGCATCACGGTATTCCACCAGTTTTTTATCTGCACGGCGCAGCAGGGAGTTTTCTTCCCTTACCTGACGCAGGGTAACGATCTGACCAGCTTTCAGCAAAGTAGATTCGCCTGCTTCGGTAACTACCTTCTTATCGAAGATGTTGTCGTTTTCCTCAAAGAATTCAAATTTATCGGTAGTGTCACCTTCCAGGAAGCGGGTATCGCCCGGATCCTCGATGTTCACCTTACGCATCATCTGACGTACGATCACCTCAATGTGCTTGTCGTTGATCTTCACACCCTGTAAACGGTATACTTCCTGTATCTCATTTACCAGGTATTCCTGAACAGCAAACGGTCCTTTAATGGACAGGATGTCAGCAGGCGTGATAGAACCATCGGACAGCGCTGTACCTGCTTTCACGAAGTCACCGTCCTGTACCAGGATGTGACGGGTCAATGGAACCAGGTATTTCTTGATATGACTTTCACGGCTTTCAATGATGATCTCACGGTTACCACGTTTGATGTTACCGAAAGCTACCACACCGTCAATTTCAGATACGATGGCAGGATTGCTTGGGTTACGTGCTTCAAACAGTTCAGTTACACGTGGCAGACCACCCGTGATGTCGCGCAGTTTACCGAGTATACGAGGGATCTTAACAATTACCTGACCAGCTCTTACAGCTTCACCCTCTTCAATTACGATATGGGAGCCTACCGGCAGGTTATAAGATTTAACCTCTTTGTTACCATCTACATAGATAGACGGGATCTTGTTCTTGTCTTTGGTCTCAATTACCACTTTCTCACGGTGACCAGTCTGTTCGTCAGCCTCTTCACGGAAGGTGATACCTTCGATGATGCTATCGAAACGGATGTTACCCGCGATTTCAGATACGATAACAGCGTTGTATGGGTCCCATGTACAGATCATGTCACCTTTTGCAACTTTCTGTCCGTCTTTTACCAGCAAGGTAGAACCGTAAGGAATGTTGTTTGTGATCAGTAACCTGTCGTTCTTCACGTCCATGATACGTAATTCACCGGTACGGCCAATTACCACCTGAACTTTCTCTCCTTCGTTGTTTTCGTATGTTGTAGTACGCAGACCATCGAATTGTACGGTACCATCGAATTTAGCCTGTAAGCCGGTATCCACGGAAGTAGAACCAGCCACACCACCCACGTGGAAGGTACGCAGGGTCAACTGTGTACCAGGCTCACCGATGGACTGTGCTGCGATAATACCTACAGCATCACCACGCTGCGTCACATAACCGGTAGCGAGGTTTTTACCGTAACATTTCACGCACACACCTCTGCGGCTTTCGCAGGTCAGTACGGAACGGATCTCTACTGTATCGATAGAGCTGTCTTCGATACGGTGAGCGATATCTTCGTTGATCAGGCTTCCTGCTTCAACGATCAGCTCCTCGGTATGAGGATCGAATACATCATGCAGGGAAGTACGGCCAAGTATACGGTCGTACAGCGGTTCAACCACCTCTTCGTTATCTTTCAGTGCGGAAGTCGCAATACCACGCAGGGTACCACAATCTTCTTCATTGATCACCACATCCTGTGCTACGTCCACCAGACGACGGGTCAGGTAACCCGCATCCGCCGTTTTCAGTGCCGTATCCGCAAGACCCTTACGGGCACCGTGCGTAGAGATGAAGTATTCCAATACGTTCAGACCATCTTTAAAGTTGGACAGGATCGGGTTCTCGATGATCTCAGAACCGGTAGATCCACTCTTACGCGGTTTTGCCATCAATCCCCTCAAACCAGCCAGCTGTTTGATCTGCTGTTTGGAACCACGCGCACCGGAGTCAAGCATCATGTACACAGAGTTGAAGCCCTGCTTGTCATTCGCCAGCTCACGGATCAGCGTTTCGGTTACTTTGGTGTCCACACGTGACCAGATGTCAATGATCTGGTTATAACGTTCGTTATTCGTGATCAGACCCATGTTATAGTTATCCCATACTTCGTCTACTTCACTTGCAGCACCATCGATCATGTGCTGTTTCACTTCAGGAATGATCAGGTCATTGATGTTGAAGGACAATCCACCACGGAATGCCGTACGGAAACCAAGTTGCTTGATATCATCCAGGAACTTCGCAGTTTTAGGGATATCAGTATACTTGATGATGTCACCGATGATCTCACGCAGGGACTTTTTAGTCAGCAATGCGTTCACATAACCAGCTTCTTTTGGAACGTGCTGGTTAAAGATCACACGACCTACGGTTGTTTCGATCAGTTTAGTTTCCAGTTCATCCTTCTCATTACGAACAGTCGCTCTTACACGAATGTTCGCATGGAGGTTAACCCTCTGTTCATTGTAAGCAATGATCACCTCTTCTGCAGAATAGAAAGCCTTACCTTCTCCTTCTACTTTTTCAGTAGGAGTAGATTTCTTGCCTTTGGTGATGTAGTACAGACCCAAGACCATGTCCTGTGAAGGCAGGGTGATAGGCGTACCGTTCTGAGGGTTGAGGATGTTGTGTGAAGACAGCATCAGTAACTGTGCTTCCAGTATCGCAGCATTGCTGAGCGGTACGTGCACGGCCATCTGGTCACCGTCAAAGTCGGCGTTGAACGCAGAACACACCAGCGGGTGAAGCTGGATCGCTTTACCTTCCACCAGTTTAGGCTGGAACGCCTGTATAGACAAACGGTGCAGGGTCGGAGCACGGTTTAACATTACAGGATGTCCTTTCAGTACATTCTCCAGGATATCCCAAACCACTGCTTCTTTTCTGTCAACCAGCTTTTTCGCTGATTTTACCGTTTTAACGATACCTCTTTCTATCAGTTTACGGATAATGAACGGTTTGAACAGCTCAGCCGCCATATCCTTAGGCAAACCACACTCGTGCAGTTTCAGTTCAGGACCTACCACGATAACGGAACGACCAGAATAGTCAACACGTTTACCCAGCAAGTTCTGACGGAAACGACCTTGTTTACCTTTCAGTACATCTGACAGGGATTTCAGTGCACGTCCACCTTCAGCTTTCACCGCATTTGATTTACGGGAGTTGTCGAAGAGGGAGTCAACTGCTTCCTGCAGCATACGTTTTTCGTTACGTAAGATCACCTCTGGCGCCTTGATCTCGATCAGACGTTTCAGACGGTTATTACGGATAATTACCCTGCGGTACAGGTCGTTCAGGTCGGAAGACGCAAAACGTCCACCATCCAGCGGCACTAACGGACGCAGTTCTGGTGGTACTACAGGGATATATTGCATTACCATCCACTCAGGACGGTTCTCAACGCGACCATTTGCTTCACGGAAAGCTTCCACCACGCTCAGACGTTTCAGCGCTTCCGCCTTACGTTGCTGGCTGGTTTCAGTTGCAGCCTGGTTACGCAGCTGGTAAGAAAGGCTATCCAGATCAATTCTGGCCAGCATCATTTCTACCGCTTCAGCACCCATCTTGGCGATGAACTTATTCGGATCCTCGTCAGGCAACAGCTGGTTGTCTTTCGGCAGAGTATCCAGTATGTCAAGATATTCTTCTTCTGTCAGCAGATCGCCGTAGTTCAGGCCTTTCTCCTGTTTAGCGCCCGCCTGAATGATCACGTACCTTTCGTAGTAAACGATGGTTTCGAGTTTTTTAGAACTCATACCCAGCAGGTAACCGATCTTATTTGGTAATGATTTAAAGTACCAGATGTGTACAACAGGCACAACCAGGCGGATGTGACCCATTCTTTCACGACGTACTTTCTTCTCAGTCACTTCCACACCGCAACGGTCACACACAATACCCTTATAACGGATACGTTTGTATTTTCCGCAATAGCACTCATAGTCCTTTACGGGGCCGAAGATCCTTTCACAGAATAAACCATCACGCTCCGGCTTATAAGTACGGTAGTTGATGGTTTCCGGCTTCAGCACTTCCCCATATGAGCGCTCCAGGATTGAATCCGGAGAAGCCAGACTAATGGTAATGCTGCTAAAGTTTGATTTAGGACGATTTTCTTTCTTGATGGCCATTGTATGTTGTTTAAAGAAAATTCACATGTTATTCAGTCCGCGGGTCATAGACAACGTCCATGGAGACCGTGTCTGATTATCTAAAGCCTAAGGCCCATAGTCCAAAGCGGCTGCTAAGGACTATGGACCATCAACTTATGGACTAATATTAATCAAATTTCAAATCCAGACCCAGACCGCGGAGCTCATGTATCAATACATTGAATGACTCCGGTACGCCTGCTTTTGGAATGTTATCGCCTTTAACGATAGACTCATATGCTTTGGCACGGCCTACAATGTCATCCGACTTAATGGTTAACAGCTCCTGCAGGATGTTGGATGCACCGTATGCTTCCAGGGCCCACACCTCCATCTCACCAAAACGCTGACCACCGAACTGCGCCTTACCACCCAACGGTTGCTGTGTGATGAGACTGTACGGTCCGATAGAACGGGCGTGCATCTTGTCGTCAACCATGTGGCTCAGTTTGAGCATGTAGATAACACCCACGGTAGCTTTCTGGTGGAAACGCTCACCGGTTTCGCCATCATACAGATAAGTATGGCCGAAGCTTGGTAAACCGGCTTCGTTGATATAGTTGGCTATTTCTTCTGTAGTAGCACCGTCGAAGATCGGTGTTGCAAACCTTACTCCCAGTTTCAGACCAGCCCAACCCAGTACTGTTTCGTAGATCTGTCCAAGGTTCATACGGGAAGGTACGCCCAATGGGTTCAGTACGATATCTACCGGTGTACCGTCTTCCAGGAACGGCATGTCTTCATCACGCACGATCTTCGCAACAATACCCTTGTTACCGTGACGGCCCGCCATCTTATCACCTACTTTCAGCTTACGTTTGCTGGCCAGGTATACCTTCGCCAGTTTCAGTACGCCGGCTGGCAACTCATCACCAATTGAGATGTTGAACTTCTCACGTTTGTAACGTCCCAGTTCTTCATTGTACTTGATGTTATAGTTGTGCAGCAGGGTGTTGATCTGATCGTTGGTCACCTCGTCGGTGGTCCAGCCGAGCGGATTCACGTTCTGGAAGTCGATGTTAGCCAGGTTCTTCGCAGAGAACTTAGAGCCTTTGGAGATCAATACTTCACCATAAGTGTTAGTGATACCCTGAGAGGTTTTATCCTTCAGCAGTGTCAGCAACTTACCCATCAGCACTTCCAGCAGATCTTCTTCGTTCTTCTGATGTACTTTTTCCAGTTTCTCCAGGGCCGCTTTTTCACGGGTCTTGGAGTTCTTATCTTTCTTAGCGCGGCTGAACAGTTTCTTGTCGATCACCACACCTTCTGTGCTTGGAGGCGCCTTCAGGGAAGCGTCTTTCGCATCAGAAGCCTTGTCACCGAAGATCGCACGCAGCAGTTTTTCTTCCGGAGAAGGATCAGATTCACCACGTGGGGTGATCTTACCGATCAGAATATCTCCTTCTTTAATGTGCGCACCAACACGGATGATACCGTTCTGGTCCAGATCTTTGGTAGCTTCTTCACTTACGTTCGGAATATCCGGGGTCAGTTCTTCTTCACCCAGTTTCGTATCACGTACTTCCAGTTCGTATTCATCGATGTGGATAGAAGTGAAGAGGTCTTCACGTCCTACACGCTCAGAGATTACGATCGCATCCTCAAAGTTGTAACCCTTCCATGGCATGAACGCCACTTTCATGTTACGGCCCAGCGCCAGTTCACCACCACGAGTAGCATAGCCTTCTGTCAGGAAGTCTCCTTCTACCAGCTGCTGTCCTTTCTTAACGGCAGGACGCAGGTTGATACAAGTGCTCTGGTTGGTTTTAACGAACTTGGTCAGCTGATATATTTTCAGGTCATCTTCAAATGACACGAGTTTCTGCATTTCATCACGCTCGTAACGAACATGAATTTCATTTGCATCCACGAATTCAACCACACCTTTACCTTCAGCGGTGATCTGCAAGCGGGAGTCACGAGCTGCTTTACCTTCCAGACCGGTACCTACGATAGGCACCTGTGGGTTGATCAGCGGTACTGCCTGACGTTGCATGTTTGATCCCATCAAAGCACGGTTGGCGTCATCATGTTCAAGGAACGGAATCAGGGAAGCACTCAGCCCCACGATCTGGTTCGGAGCAACGTCCATGTATTCAACTTCGCCTCTGTCAAGGATCGGGAAGTCACCGGTTTCACGGGATTTCACCTTATCGTTGATGAAGTTACCACCTTCGTCCAACGGTGCGTTCGCCTGTGCGATCTTCACGGAATCTTCTTCTTCAGCACTCAGGAACTGCACTTTATCCATGTCAACTTTACCATCATGCACCTTACGGTAAGGTGTTTCGATAAAGCCCATGTCATTTACTTTCGCGTGTACGCAAAGAGTAGAGATCAGACCGATGTTCGGACCTTCCGGTGTTTCGATAGTACACAGACGGCCGTAGTGGCTATAGTGTACGTCACGCACCTCGAAACCTGCTCTTTCACGGCTAAGACCACCGGGTCCGAGTGCGGAGATACGACGTTTGTGCGTGATCTCTGACAGCGGGTTAGTCTGATCCAGGAACTGGCTCAGCTGGCTGGTACCGAAGAAGGAATTGATTACGGAAGACAGTGTCCTTGCATTGATCAGGTCCACCGGAGTGAACACCTCATTATCACGAACGTTCATTCTTTCACGGATGGTACGGGCCATACGGGCCAGACCAACACCAAACTGCGCATATAACTGTTCGCCCACGGTACGTACCCTACGGTTGGACAGGTGATCGATGTCATCGATCTCCGCCTTACTGTTGGTCAGCTGTACCAGGTATTTGATGATCGCGATGATATCTTCTTTGGTCAGCACTTTCATGTTCAGTGGTGTAGGCAGACCCAGTTTCCTGTTGATCTTATAACGGCCTACATCTCCGAGGTCATAACGCTTGTCAGAGAAGAATAATTTATCGATGATACCCCTTGCTGTTTCATCATCCGGCGCATCGGCACCACGCAACTGGCGGTAGATGTGCTGAACGGCTTCCAGCTCGGAGTTAGATGTATCTTTATTTAAAGTATTGTATATGATGGAGAAGTCGCCGCTCACCTCTTCTTTCTGCACAAATACGCTTTTTACGCCCATATCCACGATCGTCTCGATATTCGCTTCGTCCAGGATACTGTCACGTTCCAGCATGATCTCATTACGCTCGATGCTCACTACCTCACCGGTATCTTCATCTACGAAATCTTCAACCCAGCTTCTGAGTACGCGTGCACCCAGTTTCTTACCGGCATATTTTTCCAGGCTCTTCTTGTCTGCTTTTACTTCGTCAGCCATGCCAAAGAGCTGCAGAATGTCCTTATCTGTTTCGTAGCCGATCGCACGCAGAAGGGTAGTTACAGGGAACTTCTTCTTACGGTCGATGTAAGCGTACATCACATTGTTAATGTCAGTTGCAAACTCCATCCACGCCCCTTTAAACGGAATCACCCTTGCAGAGTAGATCTTGGTACCGTTTGGATGTATGGACTGTCCGAAGAATACACCAGGAGAACGGTGGAGCTGAGATACTACCACGCGCTCTGCGCCGTTTATCACGAATGTACCTCTAGGGGTCATGTAGGGTATATTCCCGAGGAATACGTCCTGCACAATCGTCTGGAAGTCAACGTGCTCCTCATCATTACAGCTTAAGCGTAATTTTGCTTTCAGCGGTACTGAATAGGTAAGCCCACGTTCAATACATTCCTCTATAGTATATCGCGGAGGGTCTACAAAGTAGTCCAGAAACTCCAGATTAAAGATGTTACGGGTATCTGTAATCGGGAAGTTCTCCTTAAATACTTTAAAAAGGCCTTCATTGTTACGTTTGTCTGGTGTGGTTTCTAACTGGAAGAAATCCTTGAAAGATTGGATTTGGATAGCCAACAGATCCGGTGTCTCAGTAACTTGTTTGATCTTTCCAAAATTTACTCTTTCGTTTGTTTGGGCTTTTTTTAGAGACATATTCGAAGTTAGCAGTTATATTAACTTATATAATATTGTGAAGCAAATCACAACATGAATCGGGGAAATTAAGACATCTTTGCCAAATACCCTCAAAAATTCTTGTCTTCTCTGTGTGTCAAATCCACCGAACCTGGTGATTCCCCCTTTTTGACGCTCCGAAAAGACACTTTCCCAAAGGGAAGAAGGCCAAAAGTGCCAGAAGCACTTTTGACCTTTATAAAGAGGTATCCTTTAAGCAAAGAATTACTGAATTTCAACTTCAGCACCAGCTTCTGTCAGCTTAGCTTTCAGATCTTCTGCTTCAGCTTTGGAAACGCCTTCTTTCAGTGGTTTAGGCGCACCGTCTACCAGTTCCTTAGCTTCTTTCAGGCCAAGACCGGTCAGATCTTTAACGATCTTAACTACGTTCAGTTTGCTAGCACCTGCACTTTTCAGGATAACGTTGAAGGCAGTTTTTTCTTCAGCAGCAGCTGCGCCACCACCATCACCAGCAGAAACTACTACTGCAGCAGCAGCTGGTTCGATACCGTATTCAGATTTCAGGAAATCTGCCAGTTCTTGTACTTCCTTAACAGTTAAACCTACTAATTGTTCGGCTAATGCTTTAACGTCTGCCATTGTATAATGTTTTTAAGAATTTTAAGTATTGTAATAATTTATATTGTGACTTGGAAGCCAGTGTTGTATTGCGCGCCTATCAAGGCTTTCAGCCGATTACTCAGCTGCAGGTGCTTCTGCGCCAGCACCTTCTTTCTTAGCTTTCTCAAGCAAACCAGCGAGAACGCGTTTTGCAGGAGATTGCAACAGACCGATAACGTCTCCAATGAGTTCGTTCTTGGTCTTGATCTTCACCAGGTTAGCCAGTTGAGCGTCGCCAGTGTAAACTTCATCACCTACGAAAGCAGCCTTCAGTTCAGGTTTCTCTGTTTTCTTGTTTTCCTTACGGAAAGAAGAGATGATCAGAGCTGGTTCTTTAGGGCTGTCAGAGAACATCAGGGCAGTAACGCCGTTCAGCGCGTCGTATACACCTGCATATTTCTCAGCGTCCAGTGATTCCAGCGCCTTGCGGATCAGGGTGTTCTTAGCAACCTTCATTTCCACATTCTTGTCAAAACAAACCTTTCTCAGGTTGTTTACCTGTGCAACGGTCAGAGACTCGGTGTTGGTGATGTAGAAGTTGTTATATTGAGAGAACTTGCTTTTCAGCAGTTCAATCGCTTCGTTTTTTTGATCTTTGTTCATAGCTTTTGTCAATTTGTTGATTTGCCTGTTACTACCGGCCAATCATTAGTTTTGAACAGATTTTGTGTCAACTGTAATGCTCGGGCTCATAGTGCTCGCCATAGACAGTCCTTTCAGGTAAGTACCTTTCGCTGTAGCTGGTTTCAGCTTGATGATAGCGTTGATCAACTCCTGAGAATTCTGTTCGATCTTGTCAGAAGCAAATGATACACGGCCAATTGAAGCGTGGATGATACCTGCTTTGTCCACCTTGAAGGTGATCTTACCGCCTTTAACCTCGTTAACAGCAGCTGCTACATCATTAGTAACAGTACCTGTCTTAGGGTTCGGCATCAGGTTACGCGGACCCAGGATCTTACCCAGTTTACCGATCTTCGGCATCACAGCTGGTGTAGCTACGATTACGTCGATATCAGTCCAACCAGCTTCGATCTTCTGGATATACTCGTCCAGACCAACATGATCAGCACCTGCTTCTTTCGCTGCAGCTTCTTTATCAGGAGTGCAAAGAACCAGTACACGCTTTGTTTTACCAGTGCCGTGGGGAAGCGTTACGGAACCACGGATAGCCTGGTCTGCTTTCTTGGGATCTACGCCCAGACGGATATGTAAATCGACAGAACTGTCGAACTTAGTGCAGTTAATATCTTTTACAAGTGTGGAAGCTTCTTTCAGGCTATAAACCTTGTTTTTGTCCACCTTTGTATCGGCTGCTTTTCTTTTCTTCGTTGCCATTGCAAAATGTTTTAAAAAGTTAACCTGCTTTCAACAGGGTGACACAATTAATTCCAGGGAGCGTTACCATCTACTGTTATACCCATTGAACGGGCAGTACCAGCCACCATTTTCATAGCGCTTTCCTTTGTAAAACAGTTCAGGTCAGCCATTTTGTCCTGAGCAATTGCCTCAATCTGTGCCCAGGTAACCTTACCAACTTTGTTACGGTTAGGCTCTTTGGAACCACTCTGCAATTTGGCAGCTTCCAGCAGCTGTACAGCAGCAGGAGGCGTCTTAATTACGAAATCAAAAGACTTGTCAGTGTAAACAGTCAGTAATACAGGCAATACCTTACCCATTTTATCCTGGGTACGGGCATTGAACTGCTTACAGAACTCCATGATGTTCACACCTTTGGAACCCAGCGCGGGACCAATTGGAGGAGCAGGGTTGGCCTGGCCGCCCTTCACCTGCAATTTCACGTACGTAGCGATCTCTTTTGCCATGTTATGTTGTTTAATTTGGTGAAAACGTCTCGTCCTTGACGGGACTCCCAAAACTAAAAGGAGAAAATTTTACCTTTTAAAGGGGATGCAAAGGTATATAATAATGTATTAAATCTCAAAAAGAATTTGCTTTCGGGCATTCTTTTTGCTATTATAATCAGTTCGGGGCGAAAATTTTACAATTCTATTGCAAAACTATTTTATCTTAAACCCAATAGTAAAAACTTTTCGGGCTAACTCATGTCTTTCTGGTTGGCAACAAATCTAATTTAATTTACTGGAATTCCCATCCATGTCGTCTTATAAAATAAAGATTTTCTGAACATCTTCCCCGTCCGGATGTACTTATCCACAAACGCCTGTTCCTCAGTTACTTTCCTTTCCAATGAACCCAGCGACTCTTCCAGTTCACTAATATTTCCCCTGATCGCCACCTCACCCCTGTCCAATCCCGCCAATCCTTTTCTACTGTCCGCCAGTTTCCGTCCTATCGCATTCACCATCTCCTTGATCTCACTATCCGGTCTTGATGGCTTGAACTGGTTATTCTTGAACTGCACATACTCATTAAAGAGGTTTACCGCCCGGTTGTACTGGTTACTGCTCCTGTTAAAATCATCTATTGCCCTGTTTGCCGCGGCCACCTTTCTGTTCTCCGCGATATATCTCACCAGGTTCTTATAATACATCAGCTCATGGCTGATCATCTGGTTAGTGATGCCGTATCCCTCGATCCTGTTTATGACCAGCTGGTATTTCAGCAGGTCGTCCTTCATACTATCATAGGTTGACAGTGAATCTCTGTAGTTGAACACTGCACGCCCTGTCACCGGTTTCAGGAATTTCTCCTGGAACTCGTCATGCCTGTAAGGATGTTCCAGCAGCTGCCACAGCGGATCGAACGGCATATGCGTCTGTACAAAAGCTGACGGCGCCACCAGGAAATAGCTGTCCACCGGCTTCCGGACAAACTTGTTGTTATTCAGTACGCCAGCGCCCCAGGTGGGATCTGTCAGGTACCAGGTACTGTCCACCTGTACCGCTATCCAGGCATGACTGGCATTGTCGATCTTGTTATATGTCTTAGTATACCCGCCTATCAGGTGTACCGGGATGCCAGCTTCCTTACAGGTCAGGTAATACAGATTCGCGTATCCCTGGCAAACGCCCACCCTGTTCTTTAAGGTTTTCAGTGCAGCGTCTAATGTATCTTTGTAATAATCCGGATTATACATATTCGTCACATCATACCCGATATTCCACACTAACCAGCTATATAACTGACGTACAAACTCTTTCCGGGAAGTTGTATGTGCAGATAAGTAATGGCTCAGCGTAGCCGGGCTGGCCAGTTCTGAATCAGGTATCACCAGCGCAGCGGGTACCGGACGCTCTGTACTTATCCTTTCCTTTGGCTGGGCATACAGTGATGTGGAGAATAATGTGATAATAGTTAACAATAGAAAAACGACTCTCATATGTATAGCGAAAAATGTCCTCAAAATTAGTGAATATCAACAAACTTATGGCCTGCCTTCACCCAACCTTCTCTGTTCTCAAACGTTATATCCAGATAAAACTCCACCAATTATGAGACGTCTATTGTTACTTTCAGCCTCTCTCCTCTTCAATTTTCTATTGTTCAATGGTACAGCACAGGCGCAATCTGCCGAAGAAAAAGCCTGGATGGACTATATGACCCCGGGTGATATTCACCAGATGATCGCCAAGTCAGACGGGGAATGGAGCTTCAATATGCAGATGTGGATGAAACCGGATGCGCCTCCAACTACATCAACCGGCACTACGGTCAACAAGATGATCCTCGGCGGCCGTTATCAGGAATCCGTTCACAAAAGTACGATGATGGGTATGCCTTTCGAAGGTCATGGTCTTCTCGCCTATGACAATGCCAAGAAAATATTCCAGAGTTCCTGGGTAGACAACATGGGCACAGGTATCATGAATACAGAAGGCACCTGGGACGATGCGACTAAGTCCATCACCTTTACCGGAAAAACGGTAGATCCGATGACAGGAAAAGATATGGGTATTAAAGAGATCTTTAAGATTGTCGATGACAATAACCATGTTATGGAAATGTACATGGTAAACGACGGAAAGGAATTCAAGACAATGGAGATCAAATTTACCAGGAAGATGTAGACATAAAAAAACCGTCCTGCTTAAAGCGGGACGGTTTAATATGATTACTGAAATAGTTAGCTGATTTTTTCAACCTGCATAAAGTTCAGTTCTACAGGTGTGGCACGACCGAAGATCTTCACAGTTACTTTCAGTTTCTTCTTATCTTCTATCACCTCTTCGATGATACCGTTGAAGTCATTGAAAGGTCCATCGATGATCTTGATGGTTTCGCCAACAATGAAAGGTTCGCTCATGGTCAGTCCATTATCAGACATTTCATCGACCTTACCTAACATTTTGTTTACTTCAGCCTTACGCAGAGCGATGGGCTTATCTTTACCCAGGAAGTGAATAACACCTGATACGTTGCGGATAGACTGAATTACCTCATCGGTCATTTTTCCGTCTATGGCTTCGATCATTACGTAGCCTGGATAAAAGTTCTTTTCGCGCATCACCTTTTTACCTGCCTGCACTTTGTAGACTTTCTCTACAGGCAAAAATATCTGGGTGATCACGTTACCCCAATCGGAGCGACGTACTTCGATATCCAGGTATTCTTTAACCTTCTTCTCTTTACCACTCACTACGCGCAGAACGTACCATTTGGTGTCCTGGGTGGGAATGTTTGTTTCTTCTGCAGGGTTATTATTGGATGCATCCATCATTATCCTATAATTTTATAGTACTGAGTTAACATGAGATGTGAAAGGGCGTCCATACCCCAAACGATCGCAGTGATAACTACAGTAGCGATTAATACAATCATTGTGGAAGACTGCAGTTCCTGCCATGTAGGCCAGGATACTTTATGTACCAGCTCATGATATGACTCCCGGAAGTATGCTCTAACCTTATTCATTGGTGTAAAAGATTAACCGTTTGAAAACATGAAAGGTGAAAAGCCTTCACTTTTCACCATTTCTTAGCACGGGCACAAGGATTCGAACCCTGATCAAAGGTTTTGGAGACCTCTATTCTACCATTGAACTATGCCCGTGTATGTAAAAGACCATTAGCTGCCAGCTTCAGGCTAACCAGCGGAACAAATTTACATAAATTAAATTTATCTGCTGAATGCAATTTGCTAATTGCTAATGGCCTTCTAATTATATTCTGAAAGTGATTACTTGATGATCTCAGTAACCTGACCAGCACCTACGGTACGTCCACCTTCGCGGATAGCGAATTTCAGACCTTTTTCCATAGCGATTGGAGCGATCAGTTTAACAACCAGACCTACGTTATCACCAGGCATAACCATTTCAACACCTGCTGGTAATTCAACTTCACCAGTTACGTCAGTTGTACGGAAGTAGAACTGAGGACGGTATTTGTTGAAGAACGGAGTGTGACGGCCACCTTCTTCTTTGCTCAGTACGTATACTTCACATTTGAATTCAGTGTGCGGAGTGATGGTACCTGGTTTAGTGATAACCATACCACGACGGATCTGAGATTTTTCAATACCGCGGAGGAGCAGACCAGCGTTGTCACCAGCTTCACCTTCATCCAGTAATTTTTTGAACATCTCAACACCAGTACATGTAGAAGTCAGTGGTTTTTCGATCAGACCAACGATTTCAACTGGCTCACCAACTTTAATCTTACCACGTTCGATACGTCCTGTAGCAACAGTACCACGACCAGTGATAGAGAATACGTCTTCTACAGACATCAGGAATGGCAGATCAACCGGACGAGGAGGCAGTGGGATGTATTCATCAACTGCAGCCATCAGTTCTTCAACTGCGCCAACCCATTTTTCTTCACCAGCCAGAGCGCCGGTTGCAGAACCCTTGATGATTGGTGTGTTATCACCATCATAGTTATATTTGCTCAGCAGTTCGCGGATTTCCAGTTCAACCAGTTCCAGCAACTCAGGATCATCAACCAGGTCAACCTTGTTCATGAACACAACGATACGAGGAACGCCTACCTGGCGAGCCAGCAGGATGTGTTCTTTAGTTTGTGGCATCGGACCATCTGTAGCGGCAACCACCAGGATCGCACCGTCCATCTGCGCAGCACCAGTGATCATGTTCTTCACATAGTCAGCGTGACCAGGACAGTCAACGTGCGCGTAGTGGCGGTTAGCTGTCTGATACTCAACGTGTGCTGTATTGATGGTAATACCTCTTTCTTTTTCTTCAGGAGCTGCATCGATCTCATCATATCCTTTCTTCTCTGCCAGACCCTTGCTCGCCAAAATGTTGGTAATGGCAGCAGTTAAGGTAGTTTTACCGTGGTCAACGTGGCCGATGGTACCAATGTTTACGTGGGGTTTATCCCGCTTAAAGGTTTCTTTTGCCATTGTATTTTTTTTAGATGGTTTGTAAAGATTGTATTGATAGTTGTTTTTAAAAAACGGTTTTACAAACTTGTGCCGCTGATGAGAATTGAACTCACGACCTTTCCTGGTTTATCCCGGAACGCTCTTCCACTGAGCTACAACGAAATCCGGATCCCGGATGTTTGGAAATCCGTTGAGCTGTTGATGAGAATTGAACTCACGACCTCTTCCTTACCAAGGAAGTGCTCTACCCCTGAGCTACAACAGCATTGAAAATCTTTTAAAGAACTTTCATCCCATATAATACCAGACATTCGAACAGGTATTACAATGAGCGGGAGACGAGGTTCGAACCCGCGACCTACAGCTTGGAAGGCTGTCGCTCTACCAACTGAGCTACTCCCGCATTTAATTAATGGTACACATTTAAAGAACTGATTGCCTCTACTCTATCGCTCTCTTTTATGAAGAACCTGCACTTAACAGACAAGTTCCGCCTTTGCTAAGGGGCAAAGGCGGAACATTTGCGCTGTGTGGGCAGGACAGGATTCGAACCTGTGAAGACGTAGTCAGCGGATTTACAGTCCGCCCCATTTGGCCGCTCTGGAACCTGCCCTAAAACCTTAAACTCCTTTCCAAAATCACGTCCGTCCGGACCATTTTTTTGCTTCGGAATTTTTCCGGAGCCAGCAGAGGGATTCGAACCCCCGACCCACTGATTACAAATCAGTAGCTCTGGCCAACTGAGCTATGCTGGCTTATCTTATTCAAGAATCTTATAAAAGGTATCCGTTATAAGAGGGTGCAAAAATAGTTGAATTTTTATAATCTCAAAATCTTTTTTTCAGCACCCGGATACAATTTTTAAAACTTGTATTATTTGGCTAAAACACCCTACAGTAAAGAACTTTCCTACCTTCACCGATCCCTTTTTTCGATCGGGATGGCAAAGGTAGGAAACAGATATTTAATTCCAAAATATTTTTAAGATTTTACTGAAATTTCTTCTCTTTCGTTTTCTTGATCTGGTTAACAACTGAGTCAAAGGCGAGATCAAATGACTCCTCGAAAGATTTGGATTCGTGCTTTACAAATAAGTCTTGGCGTGGGATGTGGACTTTTATCTCGGCAATTTTATCTTTAATCTGATGGGCTATTCCATCTAACTTTAAAAAGACTTCTACGCTAATAATCCGGTCATAATAAGTATTGAGTTTTTGAAGTTTTTTACTAACATGATCAATCAACTTTGAGTCAGCATCAAAATGCACTGTTTGAATTTGAACGTTCATAGCACTAATTTTTAGTTTTAAACAATCTTGTACATGCTCGTAACATTACGTCCATAGGCTTTCATTTTTTTAATGGTCATGGATCTCGACTAATGAAAAAAGTATACAAAGAACTCATTACTAATTTAGTGACTTTTCAACTCTTTTGCATAACCATTTAGTAATATTTTGTTAAAGTACAAAACATGCCCTACTCGCCCTTTGGATGCGCCTTCCGGTATGCTTCCCTTAACTTCTCAATACTGTTATGCGTATAAACCTGCGTAGACGCCAGGCTCGAGTGACCCAGCAATTCCTTCACCGCATTCAGGTCCGCCCCGTTGTTGGTCAGATGCGTTGCAAACGTATGCCGCAGTATATGCGGACTTCTCCGGCTAAGTGTCGTGATCTGATGATCCGTCAGGTATCCCCGGACCACATTATACACATATCTCGGGTATAATTTCTTTCCGCTTCGCGGATTTACCAATAACACCTCGTTATCGTACGTTTCCAGCTCTTTCCGGCGCATGGCGCGGTACTCCCTTATTTCGTCCTTCAACACGGCACTGATAGGAATAATCCGCTCCTTATTGCCCTTTCCCAGCACTTTTATAGTGAGATTACCCGTATCCACATGCCGCTCCTGCAGATTGATCAGCTCAGATAACCGGATCCCTGTATGGTACAACAGCTCAAATATCATCCGGTGCGTCCTGCCCTCCAGATCTTCACCGAAAATCGGTTCATTTTCCTGCCCCCTGCGCAGACTACGGTTGTCTTCCACTGCCTGCATCCCCTTCTCGTCAATAAACCCGGGTAAACGCTTCCCTATCTTCGGGGCAGTCACTTTCGTCATCGGTGAAACAGTAATTTCCCCATGGCGCAATGCATATTTGAAAAACGATTTAAGTGTGGAGATCTTCCGGTTAACACTCTTGGCAATCATGCCCTCTTCCATCAGCCAGGCCAGCCAGGTACGGACATGCGAATGCGATATGCCTGTAAGGGACACATCGCCATATTGGGATCTTAAAAAAATAAAAAATTGGGTAAGGTCCTGCTGATATGCAGTAGCAGTATGTGCAGAATAGCGCTTCTCAAGCCGGATGTAAGCCAAAAAACGATTAGCTACCGGGTGTAAGACTTCACTCAAAATAAAAAGTTTGATGATTGTAAAGTTATAATAAACCTTACAATCATCAATATTTTGCGTTGGGAATTACTCCCGATAGAATCAATCGTCTAATTTACCACTGGCTAACTGCTGTTTGTAAACAGCTTTCAGCACTTCAGTACGACGCTTTACGGAAGGTTTTGTGAAAGATTGACGTGACCTGAGTTGCAGCAGGATACGAGCTTTCTCAAATTTCTTTTTGTATTTTTTGAGCGCCTTGTCAATGTTTTCGCAATCTTTGGAATCGATGATCAACATAATTAATACTCCTTTTTTTCAGGAAGGCAAAAGTAAAACATTCTTTTTAATTATCAAAATAAAGGCAGGATCTTCTGCCCACGGCCATCTCCTCATTATTACTTAATTTAGCCCTATGTTTACAGGAATCATAGAATCACTAGGAGAAGTAATAGCTACCAGGCAGGAAGGTACCAATATGGTCATCACTATCCGCTCATCCCTGGCGCCCGAATTGAAAATTGACCAAAGCGTAGCCCACAACGGCGTTTGTTTGACTGTTACCCGCGTTGACGGCGAGACCTACGATATCGTAGCCGTTGCCGAGACGCTGCTGAAAAGTAATATCGGCCAACTCACCCCCGGACAAAAAGTAAACCTGGAAAGGGCCATGATCTTTAATGGCAGAATAGACGGCCACCTGGTACAGGGGCATGTCGATAGCACCGGCGAGTGTCTTTCCTGTACGCCGCAGGACGGCAGCTGGGAATTCCGTTTCCGTTACCCGGAACAATTTGCCGGCCTCATCGTAGAAAAAGGCTCTATCTGCCTCAACGGTATCAGCCTAACCATATATAATGTGACCAATACGGAATTCAGCATTGCTGTCATTCCATATACATATGAGCACACTAATATCTCAGCCGTTCAACCCGGACACACAATTAACCTGGAATTTGACATCCTCGGAAAATTCGTGGCCAGGCAGCTTGCTGTCAAATCATAGCTAAACATTCCACTTATGCAATTAACCTCAGCCCTTGCCATCCGCTACCCGGTCATTATGGCCCCCATGTTCCTCGTCAGTAACGAAAAGATGGTTAAAGCCGCCATGGACAACGGGATAGCTGGCACATTCCCTTCCCTCAACTTCAGGAAAGAGGGAGAACTAAAGCAGGTGCTGGACCAATTGAACCAACACCGGGCACAATTACTGCCCGGACAGGGTACCTATGGCGTCAACCTTATTGTCCAGAAAACCAATCCGCTCTACTCCAAACACCTGAAAGACTGTGTAGCTGCAGAAGTTCCTTTTTATATCACCTCCCTGGGCAGTCCGAAGGAAGTGATCGCAGCCGCCCACAGCTATGGCGCTAAAGTGCTGTGCGACGTTACCAATATCCAGCACGCAGAAAAAGCCGCGCAGGCAGGCTGTGATGGCTTCATTGCCGTATGTGCAGGTGCAGGTGGCCATGCCGGCCCCTACCCCATGCATATCCTCGTTCCCGCTCTGCAAAAGGAATTTCCTGATAAACTGCTGGTAGCTGCCGGAGGTATCGCTACCGGTCAGCAATTAGCTAGTGCGCTTGTACTGGGCGCTCATGGCGCTTCTATTGGCACCCGTTTCATCGCCAGTGAAGAGGCCAGCGTCAGCGATGCTTACAAAAACGCCATCCTTGACTACGGTATGGAAGACATTGTATTGACAGAGCGACTGTCAGGTACTCCCTGCAATGTGATCAATACGCCTGCCGCCAAAAAGATCGGCTATAAACAGAACTGGCTGGAAAAACAGCTGAATAAAAATGTCCGTACCCGCAAATATTTCAAAATGCTTGTCCAGCTGAGAGGTATGAAGAAACTGGAAGCTGCCGTGAAACCAGGGAATTACGATCAACTCTGGTCCGCCGGACAAAGTGTCGAAATGGTGGAAGAGATCAGCCCCATCCATGATATTGTGAATAAACTGGTACAGGAGCTGGAAGAAACACTGGAGAAAACAAATTCGTTACTTATTAAATAAG
The DNA here is from genome assembly GCF_003182155.1 of Chitinophaga sp. S165. Lineage (GTDB taxonomy): Bacteria > Bacteroidota > Bacteroidia > Chitinophagales > Chitinophagaceae > Chitinophaga. Next base: position 157,746 of record NZ_QGTG01000004.1, on the reverse strand, counting down.
CGGGGATCACATCTACGTAGGTCGGCTGTGCCTGATATTCCGGAAATAATTTTTTAATATTGAAAAAGCGGTTGTCGCCTGACAACCGCTTTTCATTTCTTACCCCTGCCTTATATTTTAAGCTGCTACATCATCATGATCTGTTCCGGTGATCACTTCATGCCACTCTGCAATCTCTTTCTCGAAAGCAGCGGTCTTTTCCCTGAATCTCGCCAATGTATCATTACCTAATGGCAGGTGTACAGGAGGATTTTCCGCATGTCCCAGCTTAACAAAAGCTTGCGCCAGTTTTACCGGATCACCGGGTTGTTTTTTATTCGCATTCACCGCGAAAGTGCGCATCTCTCCCACTGTGGCTGCATAATCGCTGATCTCGTTGCTTGTTTTTACAAGGGATGCATGGTCGAGGAATTCAGTCCGGAAGAATCCAGGAGCTACGACAGTTGCATAAATACCCAGTGGAGCCAGTTCCTGTGCCATTGCTTCAGTAATTCCTTCCACCGCAAATTTGGTTGATCCATAAATGCCCCAACCCACAAAGCCTGCCAGACCTCCTATTGAAGAAATATTGATCACATGACCGGAACCTTGCGCCCTCATATAAGGCAATACCGCACGGGTCACATTCAGCATGCCGAATACATTTACTTCATAGTTGTTCTTTATCTCCTGGGCCGTAGCCTCTTCCACACCGCTCAGCAAGCCATAACCGGCGTTATTTACCAGGATGTCTATTCTGCCAAAGGTATCCACAGCCTGTTTAGCCGCAGCTTTAGCCTGTTCTTCATTCGTGATATCGAGTAATACTACGGAAAGATATTTGTGGTTTTCCAGCTGGGCAGCCAGTTCTTCAGGTTTGCTACGCACGGTAGCTACCAGTTTGTCGCCTGCGGCGAGAATTGCTTTTGATATTTCTAATCCGAAACCCCGGGATGCTCCGGTGATGAACCATACTTTCTGTGTTTTTGCGTTTTTCATTTTGTTTGTGTTTTGTGATACAAAGATGAAAAGAAGCCAGCAGCCGGGCTTTAGCAAAAGCACTGAATCTTTTATGAAAATCAAAGAAGGGGTTATGCAGGGCGCTTAAAAACAATAATGCCCTCCCGGATATTCCGTGAAGGCATTGTATGCTGATGTTTATAGTTAAAAGGATCGGCTCTTTCTTATGAATGATATGTTCTCCTGAACTCTGCCGGTGTAACACCCGTATTTTTCTTGAAAAATGTATTGAAGTTGGGCTGCTCTGCATAACCTATGCTATACCCGATCTCCTGTAGTGACCAGTCGGTTTGCAGTAATAATACTTTGGTCTCATCCAGCAGCCGGTTTTTGATGTGTGTGCTTACATTCTGCCCTGTATGTTTCTTCAGCAAAGCATTCAGGTGATTGGGATGTACAGCCAGATCTGCGGCAAATTCTTTTGCTGTCCTGATCCGGATCGGTGTTTCTTTATTAATGCCCGCCGCTTCGTCTTCCAGCAACTTAAAGAACTCATGTACATGCCGGAATTCATCCGACACGCTGTCTGGTGGTGGGAAATTCGCCATCTTGGTGCTTTCCACCATGATCAGTTGCAGATATGCCTGCATGGAATCGTCACTCCATTTGCTGCCGGACAATTCCTCTTCTTTCATCTTGGCAAATAACTGCTCCAGCACCTGCGCGTTCTCGTCCGTCAGGCGGATCACGCTTTTTGATTTGTCTGTAAACAGGGCAAACTTGTCCAGACTTGCCTTCAAAGCCGGATGCTCATTAATAAAGTCCTTTTTGAAGAGGCAGTAAAATCCCCCGGACTCCTCGGACAGGTTCTTCCACGAGATTATATCATTAGGATGAATAAACAAAATAGTCGGCTCTTCCAGGTAATAGGTATTCAATCCCATTGTAAATACCCCTGCCCCTTTCGTGGTCAGTAGTACTTTATAAAAATCCCTGCGGTTAGGGGATAGATAATTCCTGCATTCATGCATTTCCCTGTTAAATACTCTGATGGTCCAGTCCTCAAAATATTCTCGGAAAACGGGTATCAGGTCAGGAATATCTCTAAGTGTATCTATAGTTCGGCTGTCAAGCGTCTGAGATGGCATAACTGAGTGTATATGACTACTAATTTACTGCATTTGTCTTAAATGCCCCCTATGATTGGCTGCTCCGGCAGCTGGCCTACAGGAGCTTATTGGCTATCTTAGTAATCACCAATACTATTAAAAATGGAAGTACAACCAGTTAGCAGCAAAACTTTTGGCTTCATGGTATTGTATGACATGCATACCAAGTTTTTCTCAAACGTTATTGTAGATATTTCTGAAAAAGATGCCAATCAACGCCTGGGTACAAAAGCTAATCACATGGCATGGCTGGCAGGCAGCCTGGTAAACGAAAGATTTGAACTGGCCAGGTCTTTCGGTATCGAAAAACAACAAGAAGCACACGAACTTTTTAAAGACCACAAGGGCATACAGGATGGCGTCACCTATCCTTCACTGGCATCTTTTGAAAAAGACTGGAAGATCATTTCACCTCTTTTGAGAGAAGCGCTCCTTCATGCGGATGATGAAAAGTTTGATGAACCTTTTGAAATGCCGGGTATGAAAATGAGCCTGTTTGATCTGGTTTCTTTTCAGACTTACCGGGAAGCCAGTTGTATCGGACAATTAGCCTTGTGGCGGAGATTACTGGGCTACGAGGCCATGAAATACATGTAAACCGCCTGCTTTTACACGACAGGATATAAGTCCCGGGAATAGCTTATTGCCGGGACTTGCTTTTTATACACCATATGGCACGTCTGGCTCGGATACCATGAAACCATCTTCAGAAACATCGTCGAGATCATAGTGAAAACCATCTGAGATTCTTTCCCTACGGGGCAGGAAGAAGCCCTTTATACAGTTCGGATTACGGATGGCGATTTGGATATGTGTTTTTTCATGAATGCCGGAACCTTCGAAGACAGGTTTTCCTTCGATAAACGCGCCGCGCACTGAGTCAGGGAGACGCTCTTCTGTAAATCCCCGTTGCTCTATATCCACTTTCATCTGCGCGGCAATCTCTTTATGCAGGCGCTCAATTATAAGGCAATCCAGCTCTCCGATCATTTTCGTCCTAAAACTGCCATGCGCTAAATTTACATTTTGGTGCGAATTTCCTTCATCGTTTTTAACATCAGATATAAATTTCTCATAAAAATGTTTAAACGTATGGATGTGCGCTGCATCAAGGAAATCGTAACAGTATCCCAGGTCAATAACCGCACCGATTACAGCAGGCTTGGCAATCTTCTTCCGTCGAAATTTTTCGTTTGCCCAATCCAATGCCCGCTGATAATTGTTCTCCCAGAAATACATTCCATTACCTAGCCAGTCATATCGCTTTGTACTTATTCTAATCCTATTGGGATTGTTTAATAATGTATTGCAAACAGATTCGTCACAACCATGAAATCCAACCACTAAATTAGGCCTAACGTGATACATAAAATACACTTATTATTTGGCGTTAACAATGTCTCTAAAACTCCATCAAACTATATTACTTCAATCTTGCAATAACGTTTGTTTTTCCTTAAGCTTCCTTCTATATTCATCGATCCACCGTCCCAAATTCCGATATGGTGGTGTGTAATTTCCATTGTTATCTAAAAGGCCCACCTCTTTCCATTCTTCTATTATCTCTTCCCTGGTTCTATTCTTTGCATACTTTCTATCCACAAACTCAATTACTTTCTTCATGTGTTCTAAAGTCATGATTATAGTTTTTATTTGTTATTAAATCGATGTGATGCATAAACAACACCCGCTATTATCTGGCGCCCTACATTGCCTATTATACTAATTCTGCGTCTTCTTCCCTGCCCTTCCGGTACATTCCTCTATCCACCGACCTAAATTCCTGTAAGGAGCTGCATAATTCCCATTATTATCCAAAAATCCCCTCTCTCCACTTCTGGATTATCTCTTCCTTCATTTTTTTCCTTGCGATCTCTCTATCCATACATTCAATTACTTTATTAATATATTCTGATGTCATAACTATAATTTTATTCAGTGAACAAATAATTCCTTTCAATACCAATCCCGCCCCGTTACGCGCAAACGCACAGCCAGCACAATGCCACACGGGCATACCACATTAAATCATTCAGGAAGTTTTCAATTATTTCTCTCAGGTGGAGTTAAGTCAACAAACAGTATTCAAATGTAAATCAAACAAACAATACTTCAATAAATCTCCAAAATTTTTCTTGAAATGACAATCACAATATTAAACAACAAAAGCTCCTTACGGAGCTCTGTTCCTGTCTACGTATAGACCAAGCTTATACAGCTACACGATCGATCGCTTTCTGCAAAGCAGTCTCTTTGTATCCAGGCATGTCACATCCTTCCGCCCAGAATGTGGTGACATCGGTCATTCCTACAAAACCAAGTGAGGCCTTCAGATATGGTTCTGCAAAATTGTATGCCTGCATCGGACCTTCAGAATAAACAGCTCCTGAAGATACAGCCAGGTATATTTTCTTATTCTTCACCAATCCTTCTACCTGACCGGTTGCATAAGAAAATGTTTTTCCCGCACGCAACACATGGTCAATCCATGCCTTCAGTGAAGATGGCACATTAAAGTTATAGATAGGTACGCCTATCACAATAACATCCGCATCCATTACTTCATTGATGGTATCGTCAGAAACCTTTTCCACTTTCGCTACCACTTCCTGCGCTACTTCTCCCATGCCACGATATACTTTCAGATGTCCTTCGTGAAAGTGTTCATAGTGTTGTTTCGCCAGATCTTTTACGTTAACTGTACTGCCCGGGTTAGCTGCAAGCAGTTTTTCAATCACTGCGTCCGCCAACTGTGTGCTCTTTGATTGTGCTCCGTTTACGCTGGAAACAATCTTCAGTATTTTTTTCATGCTATTGATGTTTTATTAATTTTATGATAAGTGAAGTAAGACGCTGCCAGTATAGCAAGGAAAACAAACGGTATCACCGGAACAGGCATCGGATCTCCTGAAAGACCATGTGCAATAGCTGCAGATACGAACGTAAATGTGAAACCTGCATATGTCCATTCCTTTAACCTGCTGCCAACCGGCGCCAACAGCAATACAACACCTATCAGTTTCGCAATGGCCAGCTCGACCCTGAAATATGCCGGATAACCAAAGTGCTGAAATGCCTGGTCCATTTTCACATCAGTGAAATATGCATACGCTGAATACGTCATCATTAGTGCTATAATTGCTGTAGCAATCCAATAAACAATCCTGTAAGTTTTCATTTGATAAATTTGATGAGGCAAAACTATCTACAATTGCTAGTAAATGGTTAGTAGTATACCAAAGGTTAGTAGTAACCTACAGGATAGCTATCGCCGGCAGCCAATAAAAAAGCGGGCATTTTCAGATTGAAAATGCCCGCTTTTTTAATCACTTATCTGTTATGAAAAATGATGTCCGTTTATCTCACCACTCTTAACTTTCTGCGTTCTTTTTTATACCAACGTCTCATTCCTTCATGCTTACAATAAAACACCAGGAACAATGCTATCGATAATCCCGCATTCCTTAAATTCGGATCTATCTTTTCGACAAAATTATTATATCCGGCAGCAATTAATATGCATAGTCCGTACAAGAGAATATCTATCCCCAGATGTTTCATCCATAATTTAAAACTCTCCTTCCTGATGATCTCAAATGTTTTCCTGTTCGCATAATAACATGCGAGGCAAAACACAAAATAGATGATAGCTGCGAGTACAGGCCGTGTTGCAAGATGATCTTTATAGGAAATGGTCCCGGCCGCTCCAACTACAAACTTGATGCAGGCGTCGGCAAAGAACCGGACCATTGCATAAAACGTGAAAACATACAAGACTCCAGGGACATAGTCTCTTAATAAGTTACCTTTGTGGTGATGTATCTGATGCTCCATAGGGGGTGATTTAACAATGTGTATCTCCTAAAATACCGATTTCCTCCCAATTTCCCCCCTTAAAAACTTTCCTTTTTTCCTGATCAAGTCCAACTCAAGCCCAACTCATTCCCGGCTAAAACCTAGTCTCTTAAGGGCACATCAGGCTCATTATAAGCTCATTATGATAGCCTTATAGGATATAGAAGTGTACTTTTTGTCTACCTGAAATGACGTCGAAGATTAAAAACGTGATATAAGAAAGAACCCGTTTCAGACGTATAATCAACACATTTTCAGTAAATTCGATAAAATCTATTGTAGCATTATGGCCCAAAATTTCAATATGATCACCCAGGGGCTTTCCGGCCATGTCGGAGACCTCATCTTCTACGAAAGGAATGGTAAACCCTTCTGTCGTAAAATGCCCCAATATGGCCCGGACAGTATGTCCGCCGCCAGTAAGCAAAGCAGCAGAGAATTTGCAAAGGCCAGTAAGGCCGCAAAATCGATCCGTTCGGCCTTGAATGGAATCTGGCAGCCTATAAAGGAAGAAACAACGATTTTCAGGCTAAATAAGGCCGTTTATGCGGCATTGAGAGAAGATACCCTGCATCCAAGAGGTGAACGGGTATTTAGTGCGGATGCTCTTCACAGGCATCTGAAAGATTTCCGGTATAACAACCAGGCTGTGATGGCGATCGGAGGAATCGATACGCTCCGACAGGAAGATGGCAGCATCATGGTTGTACTGCCTAAAAAATGGCAGCACTGGCTGAACCCTCCTAAAGGCACCCGGTACATTCAACTCCATGTAGCCGCGCTGGATATGGATTTCAGCAATAATACCTGCCAGGGCGTCACTACGGCCGCCCACTGTGTGCCTATAGGCGGTAGTATGCATACTGTGCATCTGCCGGCAATTCCAGTTAAGGCAACCGCTACGATCGTTGTTCTGCAACTGCGCTTTCTTCATACCGAGACCGATATCCAGGTTAACAATGGCGCCAGATGCGAACAGGCATTTGTTACAGCCGTACTGGAACCTGTTCTGCCAGTAGTAAAGAAAGAAGAACGATCTGCCAAAACTCCGGGATTTGTCCGTAAAAACCGTTCAGCAGCTGCAATGTTGAAAAATACAAACCAGCCTGCTGATCCCTGTCTTGTATTACCTGTTGATAACCATGATACGGCGGCTGTTCCCAGGACAACACTATCTGTTAAGAAATATAAAAAACCGCCTGCACTTGTAAATGTGGAATGATTTTTTCAGCTTTCAGGTAAAAAACTACCTTGAGAGCTTTCTTAATCATCGCGCAGCTATTTCTTTTCCTTACCGCACAGGCACAGCAAAACAATATAACCAGCGTTACTGCCAGTTATGATCCGGCCGCTATAGCCGAACTGTATGATCATGTCCAGATCGGGCTCGAATTCAAATATGCGAATGGAGATATCAAAAAAACAGAAGGCTATTTACAGGGAGCTTACCGGTGGAGGAATATCAAGGTGATCAGCTCCTGCGGCGCCGTACAGAACGGCTATTTGCAGATTGACAGACAACGCCTGGCCAGACAAAACTACCAGGTTGAATTAACGGTAACAGTACCGGAAACAGCTCAACCGCTCACTACCAAACTTACCATTCCACACCTGGAAAATATACGCTTTAACCATTATGCAGATAGCCTGAAAAGAGGCATCCGGTTTTACCTGAACGTGGAAGGATCTTTCAGCAGCGGAAAGGTTTATCCGCTGGACACAGCTGCTATAAAATTCAGTACCAGCGCAGGGAAATTATTGGGACAGGACCTGCTGTTAAACACCAATGATGCGACCACCCGCACCATCACTGTTACAGCTACTAATAAAAGAGATTCTTCGATGTCAGTAACAAGTACGATCCCTGTGAAAATACTCCTGGACAAATAACAACAGGAGATGGTCCTGCAATTAAATAAGCGCCCTCGCTTTTAATTCCAGGTATTTATTGATCACATTCAAGGTCAATTGTTCCGGTGGCGTAAGTAAAGACAGAATACCATATTTGGTGAGTTCCCTGACCATCAGTTTCTTCTCATAGGCAAACTTCTGTGCAATTACCTGACGATAGATCCCTTCTACGGTATGCACATGGTCTTTGGTTACTTTTTTCAATTCAGTATTCTCAAAGAATACTACCAGCAACAGATGATACTTCGCAAGTCTTCGCAGATAAGGCAGCTGTCGCTGTAATGCTGTCATAGACTCGAAGTTCGTGAACAGGATCAATAAGGAACGTTGGGAAAACACACTGCGTAATGTAACACTCAACTTTTCATAATCACTTTCCTGCCATTGCGTTTCCTGTGCATATAGTTTCTCCAGGATGAGGTTCATCTGCGTCTTCTTACCGGAAGATGGCAACACGTCCACCTGTTGTGCAGCAAGCGTTACAAGCCCTGTTTTATCTCCCTTCTGTAACGCGATGTTGCTGAAGATGAGCGAGGCGTTGATCGCATAATCCAGCAGGGACAATCCTTCGAAAGGCATCTTCATTGCCCTGCCTTTGTCTATCACACAATATACCTGTTGCGACTTTTCTTCAACGTAGTTATTTACCATCAGCGTACCCCTGCGTGCTGTAGCTTTCCAGTTCAGCATACGCACATCATCGCCGCGTACATATTCCTTAATATGATCAAACTCAAGGCTATGCCCCGTTACACGCTGTTTATGCACGCCCATTTCCTGTAAACGGCCGTTGAAAGAAAAGAACTCGTAATTACGCAACTGTAAAAAAGAAGGATATACTTTGACCATTGTCTCATTCTCTGCAGCAATATACCGCTGCGACAGTCCGAGTAAACTACGTGTGAAAGTGTTCGTTTTACCGAAATGATACTCTCCCCTCTCCACAGGACGCAATGTATAGCGGATCTCACTTTCCTCGCCTGCCTTCAACTGTACCTTCTTTCTGAAATCACGTATCTGGAACTGCACCGGTAACTCTTCCAGTACTATAACTGTAACGGGGAAACGATAATTATTCACCAGCTTTACACTGATGTCGTTATTATCACCATTACTGAAACGGCCAGCCAAGGTACGTGTTATCACTAACGGATTTTTCCCTGCTACAAACAGGAAAAATATATCCAGCACCAGCAGGAAAAAAAGTAGCGTAACGATCAGCTCCGACACTATATACAACGATGGAAAGAAGTAGGCCAATACGAACAACATAGCCGTACTTCCCATCAAGGCATAGAAGCGCGTTGTAAAAAATAAAGACTGGTAGAATGCTTTCAACATACAATTGTATTTACCTCGGTACTTCCACTGATTTCACGATCTGTGAGATCACTTCATCTGCAGTAATGCCTTCCATTTCACGTTCAGGCGTGAGCATAATACGATGGCGTAATACATGCGGCAGCATGCTTACAATATCATCAGGCGTAACGAAATCGCGGCCATTCATAGCGGCAGTCGCCTTTGCACAATTCATTACAGCCAGTGATGCACGTGGTGATGCCCCCAGATACAATGAAGCATTATTACGTGTTTCATGGATCAGCGAAGCGATGTAGTGTAGTAATTTATCTTCAATATGTACTTTACGCACCAGTAGCTGATAGTTTATGATCTCTGTGGCTGTCACCACACGCTCTACAAGCTGTGTAAGATCCGATAAACCATTGTACCGGTGCATGGCCTGTAACATAGAGATCTCTTCCGCTAATGCAGGATACTTCACTTCTATCTTGAAAAGGAAACGGTCTAACTGTGCTTCAGGCAAGCGGTAAGTACCCTCCTGCTCTATCGGGTTCTGCGTAGCCACTACCATAAAAGGTGCGGGCAAATGATGTGTGATACCATCGTTAGTTACCTGCCTTTCTTCCATCACTTCAAACAGGGCTGCCTGTGTTTTTGCAGGAGCACGGTTGATCTCATCTATCAATACAAGATTGCTGAATACCGGACCATGTTTGTATTCAAACTCTCTTTTCTCCGGGTTAAATATTGAAGTACCTACCACATCCGCAGGCATGATGTCGGGTGTGAACTGGAGCCTGGAGAAGTCAGCATCAATACAGCGCGCCAGTAATTTAGCGGTCAGGGTTTTGGCTACTCCCGGCACACCTTCTATCAGTACATGGCCATGTGTAAGCAGCCCTGCTATTAACAGGTCGATCATCTCATGCTGACCAATAATAACCTTTCCGATCTGTTCCCGGATAGCAGCTACCGATTGATGAAGAGCGGTAAAATCTGTACGGGGCTGAAATGTAGTTTCCTCCATTATTTCGTATTTAAATAAAACGCTTGTATATTTTTATAAAATCGCTGCAGGTATTCATCCGTTATTGTGTATTCGGATTGCACTTCCCTGATGCTTTGCAGAATATCGTTGACCTGTTCGAGCGGCATTACTGCCTTGCGCGATAACGCATCTGCAAATGCGGCATCCAGGTTATTTGTATTCAGATAATATCTCGTACGTATAAACTCCTGCCACTGCAATATGATCTTCTGCGCCAGATTGCGGTTATCGTGCTGCTGGTAGTATAACTGGCCCAGTGCATCTACAAACTCCAGCGAATTATTTACCAGTATTGGTTTCTCGGGGATGATCCGCTGGCGGCGCTTGCTTTCAAACAGTATGTAGAGCAGCAGTAATGCAACTGCCAGCCATAGTGCCCAGCGCATAGCAGGATAACGCATCAATACCTGCCATTCACTGAAATCGCCTGACTGGCGGTAGTTCTGATATTTATAAAACTCATCCCAGTATACATGGTCCATATACAGATTAGTATATGCAAGTTGTCTTTCCAGCGACACCATATTACGCTTGTTCATCAGGAAGTAGTTCGTTAACGTGGATGGCTGCAACAATAAGAACACAGCACCTTCGCCAACAAATATCTTTACAAAGTTAGGCCGGTTGAAAGCATCTGTTCCCAATATGGTCGTATGGCTTGTGTCCATCTTCGTTACATAACTTCCTGCCTTAATACCTTTTTGAGAAAAGGCCGTATCGGGCGCCAGATGCCGGTTTACATAACGCTGGTCTGCATTGGTGAGCGATTGAAAAATTCCCTCATCATCCACAGAAATATTCAGATATTCCAACAACAGGCTATCAGGCCGGTTTGTAGCTATGAACAGCTGATTGCCCGCTGAAGCAAATTTGACCATATTCCTTGCGTCCTCTGCTGAAGTATATAATCTGTCTGCCACTAAAACGTAGAGATTATAGTCTGTCGAAGACAGAGTCTCATCCTTGCTGTAAGTGCGTGTAAAAGGTTTGGTAACTACCTGTGGTTTGATATCGTAATAAAACAGGGAGGACAAAACCTTGAACATGGCATAACATCCACCGGGGCTTTTATCTTTATAGGAAAAGCTTTGGCGCATGAGTTCCTTGTCGTCAATATTTTTATTATCCGGCTTACCTGTACGTGATGATATGGCGAGCAGGATTAAAAATACCAGGATAATGGCGCTAATGATTGCTATTTGTTTTGATTTCACCGGGTATAGCCTAATTCGTTCATAAATTGACGGAACTGTTTGTGAATAACGCTGAACTGCTCGTCATTCACAGGTAATTCTCCGTACCAGATATATTCATAATCCAGTGTCAGCGTTGCAAATGTTTTATACCACGGCGTAGACACTAAGCTGCGTAAATAAGCCGCATTCGTTTTTTCTCTGCTGTAGGTAACGATCCCTTTGTCAACCAATACCCGCAATGTTTGCAGATATAATAACCTTACTGCCGCTCTGAAGCCACCGGTAGAGATGGCCTGTTCTATCAGCTGATGATAGGTATCTGCTTCCAGTTCTTCATCTGTCAGTTTTACTGTTTTATCACTATCAACTTTCGTTTTCTTCAGGAGATATCCATTTTGCTTGAGGTATTGATACAACAGCAGTCCCACACAACCTACCACAATACAGACGATCACTACGGGGAATAGTCCGATTAAATTTACAAGTCCTGCGAAGAGCCGTGCTAACCAGGGTGAATTTCTCCTCTCCTCTGGTTTCTTTTTTTCGTATTTAAGGTCCTTGTCGGCCAGTAATACGTTCATGAGCGTATCGGGCACTGCACGTATCACTAACGGATAGTCTGCATAAGATTCTATTGTATCTGCCATAGCCGGCGATGCCTGATCCCACAGATAATGCTCCTCCACCGGGCTATCTGTTACAGTTGCCCTGGTGGTTTCTTCTTCTTCTTCCGCTGCTTCTCTTTTTCCGGCAGTAGCAACCATATCAGCAGCTACCATTGAGTCCCATTTCTCAGCAGGCACAGATTCCTGCGCTTTAGTAAATAACGGCAGGCACAATAATATCAGGATATAATGAACGTGCGTTTTCCTCATTTAACAGGCTTTATAATATTTGCTTTTGGTCCGAGCTTATATCCTTTGCGATGCAGATAGATCGGGTATATAATAAAGTAGCTAACGATAAATATCAGTGATACCGATAATATACTGACACTCACCCATATAGGCATCGCCGTATGCCGCGTTACGAAGCCTTCCAGGAAAGCCGCTACTATAAAGATGGGTATGAGCGTCACTAATATCTTTACACCATCGCGGGCAGTATTTTTCAGGGCGTCTAACCTTTTGCGGGTACCGGGAAATATGAGGCCGCTGACCATTACCAAACCGGCGCAACCGGCTATTACGATAGCTGAGATCTCCAGGGTGCCATGGATCCAGATCACCAGGACTGATTTTAAACCTAATCCTTTTGAAAAGAAGTAATACTGGAAAGCGCCCAGCATAACGGCGTTTTTCATTAACAGCCAGAGCGTACCGATGCCGAGCGTAAGACCGGCGATGAAGGTCATCATGGCCACAGTTATATTATTCTGGGCAATCCTGAGGAACATCACTAATTCGTTTTCCTGCTTGTATACACCAAAGGGATCGCCATTACTGATATTCTGTTCGGTCATGCTTACATATTCATCTCCAAGCACACCACGCACAAATGTTTCGTCGTGGGCGGCAGAAAACGCGCTCATCACACAGAACAGGAGGAAGAATAAAAAGGTGAACAGGAATAAACGATGGTGCTTACGGAACAACAACGGCAATTCATAAACGAAGAAGTTGCGGACACGGCCATCCTGCTCCTTACGATTGCCATAGATGTGATGATAAATTCCAGCTGCCAGACTATTGATATAACTGGTAACCTTGCTGAAGCTATAGAAAGTTTTGGCATAAGCCAGATCATCCAGCAGACTGGTAAAGCGCTCTGCCATCTCGTCCGGATCATTAGCCGGTTGCTCCTGGTATGTTTTCCAGCGCTCGATATTCTTTTTTATGAAGGTTGATTCACGCATGGGTTGTCTGTTAGTCCGTCATCCTCAACTGATAACAGGAATGGATCAGCTACCAGTTTGTTCATTTAAAAAAATGCCGCTCAGAATATACAAAAAAAGACCCGGGCAGCTGATATTTATTAAAATATTGTCGCTAGTTTTAATCCAGTTCTACGGACTGCTTACAAACATATACATTAATCAGTAATTTTATATATGGCCTATATAAAAATACCCACTTCTTTTAATATAGAACTTGAATTTGAGACAGCCAAACTCATCCAGCGCTTTCTTGCCTGGCTGTTTGACTGTCTTATCAGACTGGTGTATGGCATCGCATTGGTGTATACGGTGAGAAACCTTCAATTGGGAGAGACCTATTCCTATGTGGTATATTTCTTTTTCGGCATTCTGCCCATAATGCTCTATTTCCTTGTTTTTGAGATCCTTATGAACGGGCAGACGCCGGGTAAGCTGGTGATGAACATTAAAGTGAGGAATATGCAGGGGGGTAAACCGAGTATCAGCCAGCACCTGATCAGATGGCTGTTCCGCATGCTGGAAACGCCTTATATTTTCTGGAACGGTATTATTCCTATTATAGCCATAGTAAGGTCTCCGTATGATCAACGCATCGGGGATATTGTAGCGGGAACGATCGTAGTGAGCACCAAAACAAAGGCCAGCCTGGCTGAGACAATTTTCAGGGACATGTCTGCAGTGGACTATCAGCCGCGTTTCCCTCAGATCCTTAAGTTGTCTGACAGGGATATGAACAAGATCAAAACGCTGATGGACCAGGCCATTAAGTCGAATAATGCGGAGCTGGCGGCCCGGGTGGCATACCGCGTAAAGGATGTGCTGGACATTAAAACGGATATGCAGCCGGAGGAGTTCCTGGAAACGGTATTAAATGACTATAACTATTATACTACCCGATAGAAAAATGCCGGTCGCCAAAGAAATGGCAACCGGCAAGGTAACTATTATGGCAAAAAGTAATTAAACAGCGGTAGTACCTATACTGCCGATCTGGCTATCCAGTGCGGGACCTGCGGGACGGCCGGCAGGACCGATATAATGGATGTCCCTGCTAAAGGCGAGGATAGGATAAAATATCATAGGCAGGAAAATGAGCCCGATTGTAAACCCGACGTCTTTTCCGAAGCTCTTGCTGAAATCATGTGTTATCATGATGGGAAGAACAATCCATCCGTAAATAGGGATCAGGAACATGAAAATATACCACCAGGGTTTTCCTACAATCTCCAGCATCACAATTGCGCTGTAAATAGGGACAATCGAAGCCCAGCCGGGTTTACCAGCCTTTTCAAATATCTTCCAGCCGCAAACGACCATTAATACGATAACAGCCAGATAAATTACCATAAAGAAAATGAATGCTCCGCCCATAGCTGCGGCAGCGCCTGAAGACTCGTATGAAACGTCTTGCATAATTAAAGGTTTAGGTTTAAGGTTGATGATGTATAAATAATGAACATTATACCTGGTAAATGGTAGTTTATTGAATGTTTTTTATGGAACATGGAGCTACAGTAAGCTTCAACCGGTCACTTTGTACAGGAATTATAACATCAAATGGCACAGAATTGATCACTGCAGACAGCTTTTTTTGTTCACTTTTTTAAATTTTTCTGATAATTCTTCTCTCAGGATTTGTTATTTATTCCAATTAGTGTACATTTGCACCCGGCAAGTCTTATACGACCAGCTCCTGCTGAACTCCCCCAGGACAGGAATGTAGCAAGGGTAGGCGGTTGTAGCGGTGCGATGTAAGTAACTTGCCGTTTTTTTTTTTCTTTTTTTTCCAGGCCATCAGTCAATAGGTTCAGGTGATACCATTACTCTCATTCAATAAAGAATGGCCTGCGATACTACCCAATGCATTTCAGCTGTTTATTTCGTGATTGTCCGTTTTCTGTCTTGATTCCAAATGAATCAGTGAGTACTGTTGATTATATATTATTTGTTCCGTACTATTGTGGCGGCATTTATTAAAAAGGACTAAATCATTTCACAATGAAATTCTTCATAGATACTGCAAACCTTGCGCAGATAAAAGAAGCAAACGACCTGGGCGTTCTTGACGGTGTTACCACCAATCCTTCCCTGATGGCTAAAGAAGGCATCAAAGGCGAAGCGAACATCCTCAAACATTATGAAACAATTTGCGAGCTGGTAGACGGTCCTATCAGTGCAGAAGTATTGTCCACCGAGTTCAACGCGATCGTTGAAGAAGGTAAGAAACTGGCTGCTATCCACCCGAACATCGTGGTGAAAGTGCCAATGATCAAGGACGGTGTGAAAGCGCTGAAATGGTTCACCGACAACGGTATCAAAACAAACTGTACGCTGGTATTCTCTGCGGGTCAGGCTTTACTCGCCGCTAAAGCAGGTGCTACGTACTTATCTCCTTTCATCGGTCGTATTGATGATACAAACTGGGATGGCGTTGAACTGATCGCTCAGATAGCACAGATCTACAGCATTCAGGGCTTCAAAACTGAAATCCTGGCAGCTTCTATCCGTAACCCACTGCACATCATCAAATGTGCTGAAGCCGGTGCTGATGTTTGTACATGTCCGCTGGATTCAATCCTGGGTCTCCTGAAACACCCGCTGACTGATATCGGTCTGGCTAAGTTCCTGGATGACGCTAAGAAAATGTAATCTTATTTTTAGATGGTATACTCCCCGGTGCACGCCATGCATCGGGGATTTTTTTTGTTGGTACGGGGGGATAAACATTCGTTTCCATACTGGACGGTAAACATTCAACCGATTAGAACAGGACCTCAAACATTCAACCCTGGGTTATCATTTGGGGCTACAAACAAAGCAATTCCTGACGGAGTTGACCGAAGCGAATAATAGTTTTGTTTATAGAATTCTTTAACATTCTCATAATATACTTTCATTATTTTCTGAAAGTATTGTAATTTTGAGATGCATTTATAATTTCCGGCGTTTGAATACATAGTGTCGCAAGACATTAGCACGTTCATTTTGAATTTAATTCTTTGATCGCTAAATGATTGTATTATGATTCAGCCGAATATCCCGGAAACAGGAATGCCCCGAGTAGTAATTGTAGGTGGCGGTTTTGGTGGTATTAACCTTGCCAAAAAACTCAAAAACGCCCCAGTACAGATCGTAATGCTGGACCGGAACAACTACCATCTCTTTCAACCCCTCCTCTACCAGGTATCTACAGCCGGTCTTGAAACTGATAGTATTGCTTTTCCACTTCGCGGGATCTTTAAACACCAATCCAACTTTTTCTTCCGTATGGCCGAAGTGACCGGCGTACGTCCTGAAGAGAATATACTGGAGACAGGCATCGGAGAGCTACGTTACGACTACCTTGTACTTGCTACTGGCAGCACTACCAACTTCTTTGGCAACAAGATCATTGAGGAACATGCTATCGGCATGAAGTCGCTCATTGAAGCAGTACAGATCCGTAACTATGTGATCAAGCAGTTCGAAGAAAGCCTGTTGCTGAAAGACGAAGAACAGGTCAAAGCTAAACTGAACTTCGTAATGGTAGGCGGCGGCCCTACAGGTGTAGAGCTGGCCGGTGCTTTCGCTGAACTGCGTAAATACATAATGCCAAAAGATTACCCGGAACTACCGGTATCGCTCATGAACATCTACCTCATTGAAGGCAGCAACCGTATACTGAACAGCATGAGTGAACACTCTTCTGCGAAATCGCTGGAAAGCCTGGAGAAGCTGGGTGTGAAAGTATTATGTAATGCGGTAGTAAAAGAATATGACGGCAAGACACTGACGTTGAGCAATGGCGAAACACTGAAAACCCAGTCGCTGTTATGGGCGGCAGGTGTGAAAGGTATACCGGTAGCTGGCATTCCACAGGAATCAATATTACCTAACGGCCGTATACAGGTAAACGAATTTAACCAGGTAAACGGCACACTGAATATCTATGCGATTGGTGATATTGCCCAGATGACGACCGATCCTAAGTTCCCGAGAGGCTTTCCGATGGTGGCACAGGTGGCCATTCAGCAGGGTGGTAATTTAGCGGAGAACATTGTGAAGATGGTAAAATCTGCAGGTAAAGGACTGAAAGCCTTTAAGTATAATGACCTCGGCAGTATGGCCACTATCGGCCGTAACCATGCGGTAGCTGAGTTTGCAGGTATGAAGCTGAGCGGCTTTATGGCCTGGATGGTATGGATGGTGGTACACCTCCTGAGCCTTCTTGGTTTCAGGAACAAACTGGTGGTGCTCAGTAACTGGTTTTACCGGTACTTTACCTTTGACCGTGGTACACGTATTATCATTAAACGTGGCGCTGCAAATATTGTAAAGCTGCGTCAAACCGTTGTCAGCTAAACATTTGGCGGAACGTACGCTACGCAGCATAACATCCGCAGTAATAAAAAAACGCGTCCATAGTACATCATGCTATGGACGCGTTGCTTTTTATGTAGTTACTTATTTCCTGCTTAATATTGAATTCAGCGTTGTTGTAGTTACCAGTTCATCAGCACGTCCACCTAACGCCCGGTAATAAACGAGGATAGTATAATTGTCCTCTGCTTCCCACCAGTTGCCTTCTGTCAATTCAGTGCTGGGTTTACTTCCCATCCTTGTATCATCTACTAATGCATACTGGTAGTTATAAAAACCCTGTTTGAGGAACAGTGAGCCTTCATATGCCCTGCTGGCTGGATTGTACACCATTCTGCTATTATCGTCACACTCATAGTTTGTAAGCTCACCAATAATATACATGCTGTAACCTGCGTAAGGTTCCGGCACCGGAAAATTGAAATGTACCGTGGCATAATCTCCTTCAAAGAACGGGTTATAATCATCCAGTGTGGCCAGGTAGTACAGGCCATTGATATCTTTGATGAACTGGTACATTTTATTACCTCTTTCGATATCAGGCATGGCGTAGACATCGGTATGATCTTTTGCATACTCTGTAGTCCTCACCCGCTCTGTCTGTAAACGGAAGCTGCGAAGATCTATCCAGCGCCATTCCTTACCGGCCGGCATAACAGCATCTACTTCCCAGTTGTATTCAAGCACAGTGCCTTTAATAAACAAGGGACGAGGGAATTTAATTGCGTTATCCCAACGGTAGTTCTGCAGGATAACCACTTTCGTCTGATCGAAGGGGTTCACGATATTCAGTCCGGCGGTATTCACGGAAAAGTTGATCCTATGGTGTGTCCTGAAGATCTTTGGAGTAACGGGTTGCTGCACGAAGCCGCTCACGCTGGCCTTATTACCTACCACCAGCATACGGCGTGTTAATACCAGCTGACTGGTATCGCTGTCCAGGTAAACCTTCAGCAGGTAATTACCTGATCTTGTAGGATAACAGTTCGCGTTTGGTAGCTGTACGGTATAGTGGGTATATTTCTGTAAAGCAATACTGGAGAACCGGTAATCCTGGATCCTGTTTTCGGAAAAGCCGCGCAGGTATTCCACCTGATTGATCTGTGCGGGCGCCCAGTCAGCATTACATAACACGTATGTATAGAAGTAGTTCTTTACATCGTTATCCATGTCGTCAAAACTCAATTCCAGTCTTTCACTGCCATTGAGGGTAATAATGGGATAACTCAGCTGATCGCCAGCCTGGTTCAGCTTAACAGACCGGATATTACTATAATAAACATGGTCCGGACCAATAGTGTTTTCCTGCGCTACAGTTGGCAGAACGTATGCCAGTAAACACATTACCAGTATACAGAAGAGGGATTTTAACTTCATAATCGCGTTTCAAGTAAACATTAAGGTACTATTTTTTCAACTTGCAGCAGGCACCTTCCTTTATGAGCGGCCGGCTGTTTATGATTATATTCAATACATTTGTCTTATGATTTTGCCTGCCTTCATTGCCAAGAGAATAGCCTTTAACCGGTATTCCTCGTTTTCAAAGTTCATTATCAACATAGCTATTGCAGCTACGGGGATAAGCGTGGCGGTAATGATACTGGCGGTGGCATTGGTGAACGGCTTCCAGGAAGTGATCCAACAGAAAATATTCAGTTTCTGGGGGCATATGCACATTACACAGTATCAGCCCAATGCCGGTCCGCTGACAGAACAAATTCCCTTCCCGGCAGACACCTTCATGGTAAAGCATCTCAAAGAGATACCAGGTATTAATACAGTAAACGCTTATGCGACCAAATCTGCTATAATAAAAGCAGAAAAAGATCTGGAAGGCGTTATTTTAAAAGGTGTGGACCGTCATTATGACTGGGACCACCTGAAGCAATTCCTGCAGGAGGGTTCTCCCATTCACTATAACGACAGTAGTTATGCCCAGGAGATACTTATTTCGGCAAGACTTGCGAAAGAGTTACAGCTGAAACTCCATGATCCGGTGATCATCTATTTTATTCAGGGTGCAGGACAACCGCCCAGGGCGCGTAAGCTGACCATCAGCGGCATATATAAAACAGGCATTGAAGAATATGACAAGACATATGTATTGGGAGATCTTGAACTGATCCGTAAGCTCAATAACTGGGAACCGGGCAGCGTTGGCGGATATGAGATCTTTACAGACGATTATCGTCAGCTTAAAGAAGTGGGAACAGCGGCCTATGAAGTGATACCCGATAAACTCTTCCTCCGTTCCATCGAAGAGATCTATCCCAACATCTTTGCCTGGCTGCGCTTACAGAGTAAAAATGAGGATATTATCCTTTGGATCATGTCTATCGTAGCGTCAATCAATATGATCACTGCATTGCTCATACTTATTCTTGAGCGGACAAACATGATCGGTATTCTGAAAGCGCTGGGCATGCGTAATTTCAACATCCAGGCGATATTCATTACCCAGGCGGCGTACATTGTCATAGCCGGAATTATTCTGGGAAATATTCTGGGCCTCGGTCTGGCGTTCCTGCAGCAAACAACCGGGTTCTTTAAACTGCCGGAAGAATCTTACTACATGTCTGTAGCGGCTATTTCGCTGAAATGGTGGCAGGTGGTATTGATCGACGTTTGTACGTTAGCTGTTTCCGTGGTAGTATTGATCGTACCTTCTCTCATTATCGAAAAAATCACACCGGTGAAAGCCATTCAATTTAAGTGATCATTGATGATGATAAAAGAAGAAGTCCATAGCGCTCAGTGCTATGGACTTCTTCTTTTATAACTTAGTTCAAACATTATCATACTAACAATCTTCCACAGATAATACCAGCAGCAACACCGGCATTCAAGGATTCAGCTCCTCCCAGTCTTGGAATGGTGATTTTGTGTGTACTGGCAGCAATTACCGCGTCACTTAGTCCGCGGGACTCATTCCCTATCAGGATAATCCCTTCATTTAGTTTCGTGAATTGCGTGATATCTGTACCATGCAGGGTGGCGGCGTATGACGGTACTCCTGCCTGCTGTAATAAAGTAACGATATCACTTTCCAGGACATGTACACGGGCGATGCTTCCCATGGTAGCCTGGATCGTCTTTGGATTATAGGCGTCCACACAGTCGGGCGAGCAAATGATCTGACGGATACCGAACCAGTCGGCTATACGAATGATCGTGCCCATATTACCAGGGTCCTGGATAGTTTCCAGGGCCAGCGAAACCTTTCCTTTTAAAGCTGCCAGGTCTACGCTTGCAGATCCCGGGATATCCAGGAGGGCCAATGCCTGATTAGGTGTCGTGAGGGCAGACAATTGTTTCAGGACACTTTCTTCTACTTCGGCAACAGCTACTGCCGGCGTGCGGTCAAGCAAAGACCTATGAGTACTGATCCATGCGGCAGTTGCATATACCTCCTTCACCGGAATGCCTTCCTGTAGCAGCTCCGGAACGATCTTATCTCCTTCAGCAATGAACTGGCCGGATTTTTGACGGTATTTTTTATGCTGTAATGATTGAATATACTTAATTTGCGCCTTCGACAACATAGAGCCAAACCTACATGAATTCTTTTAATCGGCAAAGCCACGCGGACTGGCCTCTATGGAAATAAACAGAAAACAAAGCTTCTAACTATTAATAATTGTATTGACTCTGATGCAGCAGCGGCCACATAGTTCCCTTTTCAATTATCTGAACTATATAATCATCCTGATGACCACTCTGGCGCTGGCTGCTTGTTCCAATACCAAATACCTGCAAAAGAATCAGCTGCTTTATGTCGATGCAGATGTCGATGTGAAAGGAGAAGCGTCCTCAATAGAAAAACAGGACATCCGCTCTTCTCTGACTTCCAAACAACTGATGATGCAACAGTCCAATACCCTGCTTATGGGCACCCGTTTCAAGGTTTGGCTGTACAACCAGAAGTATAATGAGAAAAAGTCCAACTGGTTCTGGAACCTGATGCTCGCTCCGAGGAACCTGGAAGAGCCGATGATCTACGATTCCATGAAGACCAAAGAATCTGTCAAGCGCATGGTCAGCTACCTGAATAATCAGGGGTATTTCTATGCTACGGTAGATTACGAGGAATCTATCAAACGACAGAAAGTCAATGTTACCTACAAGGTCAATACCGGTAAGAACTTCGTGATCAATAAGATCCGTTATGAAATACCGGATACCAATCTGCTGAAACTGGTCAAAGAAAGTGAATCGCTTGCCCTGGTTAAGTCAGGCATGGCCTACAAACAGGAAGTGCTTGGCAGTGAACGTGAAAGGCTGATGCGTGTGATACGCAATGCCGGCTATTACAAGTTTGACCGTGACGCTATTGAATTTGAGATCGATACCCTGCATAAAACACTGTTCCGCAACCTGATGAACCCTTTCGAAGGGATCGTGAACGTGTATAATGAGCGTAAGGGAATGGACAGGCCTAAAATGGATATTACGGTGAAGATCTGGAATCCGGAAGATTCATCTATCCGCTATCAGCAGTACACACTGGACAGCATCATTGCTTACCCGGATTATCCTTCTTACGGCAGTACCGCCGATTCAATGTTTAAGACCACCACACGACGGGGCCTGGTGATCCGCTACCGCCAGGACATTCTGAAGCCGGCCGTACTTTACAGGTCTGTATTGTTGAAAAAGAATGAACGCTTTTCCCAGCAGCGCACCAATGACGCTATTAACCGCCTTTACGATCTGGGCGCCTGGCAGTTCGTAAACCTGCAATACCGGGAAAGGAAAGACACGCCGAATACGCTGAACACTTATATTTTTATGACTCCTAAAAGGCGCCAGGAAATCGGGGCCAACTTTGAGGTCAGCACCAGTTCCGACTATCCATTGGGTAGTGGCGTCAGCCTGAGCTACCGGCATCTGAACGTCGGCCGTTCAGCTACCCAGCTGAATGTAAGTCTGAATACGGGTATTGAGCTGATCCGGACGCAAAATAAATGGATGCTGCAATCGCAGGAAATAGGCGGACAGGTCAGCCTGATCTTCCCACGGTTCATTACACCTTTCCGTATTGCACAGCGCAGTAAGTCGACCGTACGTACCAGGCTTACTACGGGTATCGATTATCTGACCCGTTCGGAGAAGTTCTATATTTCCAACGTGAATGCCTCTTTCGGGTATGAGTGGAATCAGAGCCTGTATAAACGCTGGATCGTTAAGCCGATCTCCCTGAACTATGTGGGGGTGAACCTGAACTCTTTGTTCAGGGACAGCACTGTGAATAAAAACCCTTATCTGAAAAGAAGTTTCGAACCGGTGTTTATCGGCGGTGAGAACGTAACATATATCTACAGCAACAACGATTTGCTGCACAGGAACCATTATTCCTACTTCCGGGCCAATATCGAAGAGTCCGGCGGTTGGCTGAACGGCATTAACAGTCTCTGGGGAAGTATATCCGGTAAGGGAACAAACCTGGAGAGCCTGACCAATATGCCGATCGCGAATTTCCTCAAACTGGAGGCAGACTACAGGCACTACTGGACATTGACGAATCATACCACCCTGGCCACCCGCATTTATGGTGGTGTAGGTATTCCCTACGGAAAATCGGATGTAATGCCATACATCCGCCAGTTTACTGCCGGCGGACCTAATAGTATCCGTGCCTGGCGGCTCCGTACGCTTGGACCGGGCATCTTCAAGGATAGTTCCATCACTGCCAGTAACTTCCCCGACCAGACCGGCGATATGAAACTGGAGGGAAATATAGAATACCGCTTTGACCTTTTGCGTCTGTTTAACGGCAGTATCAATCTTAAAGGCGCGACCTTCCTCGACATGGGAAATATCTGGATGTTGCGGAAGGATACTATTCGTGCGGGAGGTGAGTTCAGGCTGAAAAACCTCTATCGTGACCTTGCTATCGGTACCGGTGCCGGGTTAAGGCTTGACTTTTCGTTCTTCCTGATCAGGCTTGACTGGGGGGTACCGGTGAAGGTTCCTTACTTCACAGGGAACAAAAACGGATGGTATCTTAGCGAGTGGCACCTCGGAAACTCGCAGTGGAGAAGGGATAATATTATCTGGAACGTGGCGATAGGGTATCCGTTCTAATGCCGGTCCCGGCAGGTGGTGACAATTGACCCGGCAGGGCTGATCTGGTTTTATCCGGGGGATATTACCAGATCTTATCTGAAAGGAAAAAATATGTATCAGGATTAAAAGTACGCTTTATACATGCCTTATACACGACGCATACATGAGACATACACGACGCATCCCTGGACTTGAACAGGTAAAAGCGTACTTTTTATGTTAGCCTTCCTTTACCTTTTCGATGAATTTCTCAATTTCCCAGGCATCCTCTAATTTGAACTCCCCTATCCTTGTACGGCAAAGGCCGCTCATATAACCACCTACACCGAGCGCAGCGCCAAAGTCGTTGGCCAGGGAGCGGATGTAAGTACCTGTGCTACAAACCACCCGGAAGTAGATAACCGGCATTTCTATTTTAGTGATCTCAAATTCTTTGATGAATACGGTACGGGGTTCCACTTTCACTTCGACACCTTTACGCGCCAGTTCATAAATAGGCTTTCCGTTTTGTTTAATAGCGGAATGTATCGGGGGAAGCTGTTGCTGTTCACCCAGGAACTGGCGGGTAGCAGCGTGAATGCTCTCCTCGGTGATACCGTCCAGGGGTTTGAAGTCTGTCGGTTCAGATTCAAGATCGTAGGTAGGCGTAACCGCGCCTATTGTGAAAGTGCCGGTATATTCTTTCTCCTGCGCCTGGTATTCGTTGATCTTTTTAGTCATTTTACCGGTACAGCAGATCAGTAATCCGGTCGCCAATGGATCGAGGGTTCCGGCATGACCGGTTTTGGCCTTTGTGGTATTCCTGATCTTTCTTACGACGTCGAAAGAGGTCCATTTCAACGGCTTATTGATAAGCACTACCTGTCCTTCTTCGTAAATATTCTTTTCTGCTGTCTGATTCATCGTGCAAAGATAATAGAAACCCGGAATGCCGCATTCATCCTATAATACACCATACTGGTATGAAATATGCACTTTTTCACTATTTTCACGCAATTTTCATAATATGTCTTTAGTACAACACAGCAACGCGAATGTCAGGTATCAGCAACAGGTGGATAATTCCATTAATTATGTGCTGCCTTTTATAGATGCAGCCATGCCGGTAACACCGGATCTCCGGATAATGGAAATAGGCTGTGGTGAAGGGGGCGTATTGATCCCTTTCCTGGAAAGAGGCTGCCATTGCGTGGGTGTGGACCTCTCCGACGATAAGATCGCACTGGCGCATGATTACCTGAAGCAATATGTTGATGCGGGTAATTTACAACTCATCAACAAAAATATTTATGACGTTGATTTTCTGGGTGAATTCAAACACTCTTTTGATCTCATCATACTGAAGGATGCAATTGAACATATTCCGGACCAGGCGAAGATCATAGGATATCTGAAAAACCTGCTCACTCCCCGCGGACAGGTATACTTCGGCTTTCCGCCCTGGTATATGCCACATGGCGGTCACCAGCAGACCTGCGAAAGCAAAGTGCTCAATATGATGCCTTATATTCATTTGCTACCTAATCCGCTTTATAGAGGCGTTTTAAAGGCATTTGGAGAGCCGCCTAACATTATTACGGAATTGATGGAGATCAAGGAAACAGGGATATCTATTGAGCGTTTTGAGCGTATTGTGGAGAAAGAAGGATACAGCATCACAAAAAAACAATTCTACCTGATCAATCCTATTTACAAATATAAGTTTGGTTTGAAACCACGCCTGCAATGGGGGCCTGTAGCGGGTATTCCTTTCGTAAGGAATTTTCTGACCACCTGTGTCTATTATATGATCAAGGCGGTGTAGTGAAGAGCATTGATGTGAATCGTCATAAGATCATCTACCGAAAGAATAATTTATAACGATAAAAAGAAAAAGCTCCTAATGGGAGCTTTTCTTTTATAATGATGTTAGTTATTAACATTTTAACCTTACTTCTATCGTTCATTCCAGATCTCCCAGCTTGCTTCGGCCTGTAGGATGAGCATTTCATGACCATTCTTGATAGTAGCTCCTTTGTCGACGCCTTTCTGAAGGAAAGCTGTTACTGCGGGATTATAGATAAGATCGTACAACAAATGTTTATCTGTCAGTTGCTCATATGGTAACGCAGGTGCAGCATCGACATTAGGGTACATACCTAAGGGGGTCGTGTTGATGATGAGCGTATGGGAAGCCATCATACCGGCATCGAGTTGTTCATAAGCGATCGTATCAGCACCAGCCTGGCGGCTCACCAGTTTATAAGGGATGTTCAGGTTTTCCAGCACGTATTGTACGGCTTTGGCCGCTCCACCTGTACCAAGTACCAGGGCCTTATTATGATGAGATTTCAGTAGAGGTTCCAACGATCTTCTGAAGCCGATAGCATCTGTGTTATAACCTACCCTGCGACCATCTTTGAACCGGATGCAGTTAACAGCACCTATCTGCGCAGCGGCAGGACTTAGTTCATCGAGGTAAGGCATTACCACCTGCTTGTAGGGAATGGTAACGTTCAGCCCTTGCAGGTCTGTCTGTTGTGCTATTAAAGCCGGCAGTTCCTCTATAGCTGGTATAGGGAAGCTTTCGTACATACATTCTTTGATACCTTCACGGGCAAACTTCTCGGCGAAAAAGCCTTTGGAGAATGAGTGACTGAGCGGATATCCGATAAGACCGTAAACCCTCATAAAGATTGATTATGCTTTATCCAGGAACAGGTGGAAAGTATCTCCTCTAAGACCGATACGCATTGCTTCCAGGGAGATCACTTCATGAGGTGCGAGGTTACCCAGGTTCACGTTACAACCGATCAGCTCCAGGAAATATAACTGCTGCGCTTTTTGTGGCGCTTCCCAGATGATCTTTTCTGAAGGGACTTTGGTCAGGATTTCCTGTACCAGGCCTTCCCTTACTTCACCGGAACCACGATAGATACCTACGTTACCGCTCTCACGGGCTTCAGCGATCACATAGGTAGCACCAGCGCCCAGTTCAGCGTTCATCAGTTCGATCCATTTGTAGGGAGGGATGATATGTTCTGCATCTTTAGAACCTACTTCACTCAGCACGACAGCAATCTTGGCCAGTTTCTCGATATAACCGCATTTTTCAGCATGCGGGATGGTAATGGAACCATCAGATACTTCAATATGTTTGATACCGTAATCTTTGATCACACTAACAAATTCATCGAACTGATTACGGATTAAAAATGCTTCAAATAAAGTTCCGCCGAAATATACAGGGATGTTGGCAGACTGGTATAATTCAATTTTCTGGCGCAGGTTAGGTGTTACAAACGAAGTTCCGAAACCCAGCTTAAGGATATCGACATGAGGAGACGCTACCGATAAAAAGTTCTTAGCTTCTTCCAAACTTAATCCTTTATCCATCACCATGGTCAACCCATGGTTACGAGGTTTCTTTGTCCGATCGGGAATTTGTGTCAGATTAAAATTCATTTGAACGTTTTTTTTCGTCTTGAGTGTCTGTAAACCAAACAGCTATACTTCACTGGTTTTCCGGAATAGGGAACTACCCATCTTTATTAAAACCGGCGCAAAATTAACATATTCCGGTTAAAGAGTTTCAAATAAAGGATTTTATCGTAAAGAAATTTTCCTATCTCATAAGATACTAAATACCAACAAATTAAAACAAAAAACGCGTAATATATAGTGCTAAATTACAGCACGTTATATTACGCATTTAAGGAACAGTAGTTCCTGATAATAGGTTTATTACTTCCCTTTTTTAGTGCGTTTATACCTGGTGATCAGTTCTACGATACCTGGATGTTGCAATAAAGTCGGGTCGAGCTCGATGAGTTTCTTCACATGTTTTGCATTGACCTGCAGGGCTGTTTCCAGCTGTAACATACCTTCTTTGGACTTGCCGGTAGCGAACATGATAGCTGCCCGGTAGTATTGCAGAACAGGCTTATGTCCTACTTTTTGTGTAGCGGCTTCAAGCTGTATCAGCGCTTCGTCGAAGAAACCGGAAATATACAGTCCGCGGATAAATTCCTGCCATGTGGTAATGCTTGACGGGCGTATACGAACAGCGGCCAGGAGGTGGATCAGGCCTTCTTTGTCTTTGTCCAGTTCAAGGTAGCACTGGCCCAGTGCGATCAGGTATTCGGCGCTGTTCTTATTTATTTTGATAGCGCTCATAATGGACTTGATGGCGTTTTCCCAGTTGGCTTCGGTCATATAAGCAATACCGATCTTATAGTACAGCTTATCATCGCTGGGGCTAAGATGGGATGCTTTACGGTAGTAATAGCGGGCCTGGGTGTATTTACGCTGACGTTCGTAACAATGGCCGATGGCCTCGTAGATAACGTCTTCCGGTTTGGCAATTTCAAGGTGCTTTTTCAGCACGTCAATTGCTTCTGCATATTTACGCAACCTGATATAGGCATCGCCCATATTGCGGTAGGCATAGTCAAATTTCTCATCAATAACGATAGCGTACTGATAAGCATCGATTGCTTTTTCGTACAACTTAAGTCCCTGGTAAGCGGTACCGAGATTAAACCAGGCCAGCTGGTTGTAGGGATGTTCGTTGATGATGTTAGTATGGAGGCGGATACTTTCTTCGTTCCGGCCGGTAAACTCGGTCCAGAAGCAGATCTTGTGCAGGGCCTCTTCATTATTGGGAGCGTGTTCGAGCGTTAAGCGCAAACAGTCAAAAACCTTTTCAAACTCTTCACAGTCGTCATAAACATCTGCCAGTTCCAGTAATAATTCGGTCTTATCTTCTCCTTCAAAAACTGCTATCTGCTCTTCCAGCAAGGCTGCAGCCTTTTCGTGCTGGTTCATTGCGAGGTATACGTCAGTTTGCAGAATGTACAGGTTGATATCGGTACTATCCAGTATGGCTGCTTTTTCGAGCAGGTCCATTGCTTCCTGGTATTTCTTTGATTCTATGAGTAGATTGGCCTTTTTGAGTAAGAGAGTGGAAGAATAAGGGAACTGTTCAATGGCGATTTCGGCAGCCTGCATGGCATTAGGAAGTTCGTCATGCTCATCATAGTAGTCTATGATCAGTTCGAAAGAATCCTCGTCGAGAAAGGAATGAGACTGGCCAGCTTTCAGGTTTTCAAACTGCTGCAACAAGTCTCTTAACTCCTCAAAATCGTCGTTTAAAAATGGAAAGTCTTGATTCATTAATGTAAATATAAGTATTTTTCGAATCGGGCGTTTATCACTCCGGATATCCCAGATCGGTCTAAATTATTTAACATTACTTTAGGAATTTTTCGTATCTTCGTTAAGAATTTGTTATATAATATATAGAAAAGTTTGTACATTTGTGATACAATGAAACAGATAACTAACATATTGCAGACCTTTTCATTGTCTTTTTTATTGGCTGGCATTCTGGTCATCTCAGGGCTGACAGCTACCGCGAACGATAATTTAACCTCCGATAATAAAGACAAGATAAAGAAGAACGAAACTAAGATCTCCCTGGCAAATTTGTCTGGTAAGACAAACCTGAGCCTTGATGCAGGGTTTCGTTTCCACGGTGCTATGAGCTCCAGCTTTAAACTGTCTGAAAATAATTCCTGGAACTTTAAGTCAGTAATGACTATCAAGAAAGGGAACGTAACATATGTATTGCCATATGCTACACAGATACAGCAGCCTTCCAACATGAACTTTCATCAGCTGCACATAGTGCTTCCATTAAGGAAGAACTGATCACATTGACAATTTGCACTCTGCATAAAAAGAAAAAGGTCCCGTCTGAGACAGGACCTTTTTCTTTTTGCTGTTTATGGTTGCCGCTAAGAATGCGGTTCAAGTTGAGATGTTTGCACGGGTCTGATGCAGATAGTTTTGAAGGTCATTAATGCAAGATGAGACAGCGTTTACAAAAAAGGGTTCCTTTAAAAAACAGAACCCTTTCAAATTATTTGTTAATTGACGTCTGTCAACTTCCCATTTTCATCAATTCATCGCGGCTAATTTCTTTGTACCCCGTTTTAGGCACGTCAAAGAAAGATCCCGGCACAGCATACAGGTCAACCTTAGTCGCCACTACGTGCATTCTGGAGCCGTTTTTATTGATGATCTCAAACTGAAGGGGAATACCTTTCAGATTTACGAACCGGCGGTTATATTGCTTGTTTTCAGGTAATAGATCGGAGGTATAATACACCTCAAAGGTCTGACCATCCGCCATTTTACCAATTGCCTTTTTACAGTTATAACCGGCGATCTGTTTGGTTTCGGAAGCATCTTTGAATTGGACCTGGGTATATTCCTTCAGGTCTTTGGTATATTCTTCCTTACCGGCCCTGATCAGGTATTTATCCCCATGGTTATTAATGAGGGTCACTACTGTTTCTTCGCGGCTATTAATAAGATAGCTGTAGTGTACTGTTTTAAAGTCGATATCCACCCTGCTCAGGTGTCCTTTCATATATTGCGTTAGTGTACCGCCTTCAAATGAGGGATCTGTCTGTGGTGGCGTTTCGATCTTGTAGACGATCTTTGCGTCTGATACCAGTCGCTGGGCAAACAGGCTACCGGTCATCAAACAACAACATAAAAGTGTTAAAAGAGCTTTTTGCATGACAGTTGAGTATTTCATCCGTAATATTTTAAAGTGAAGGCCGGATGTTACCTTACATAATTTCCCCCCGTTTGTATAGGGATGATTATGCCTGACTTCATAGGTTATATTGAAAAAATCATACCGGTTTACCACACTAGTTTTTCCTTTGCCAGGAACGCTTTTATACCACGTTGGCAGTCAGCATGTTCCCTTGTTTCAGCGTTCAACCTCGCTGCCAGATCCAATGCGTTTTCCAGGGGCTGATCAAAGACATCGGTGATCAGCTTTTTGGTCACTTTCAGAGAGTTGGCGGAGGCGCCGGTACAGAGATCGTCTGCAACTTTGGCAACATATTCGGCGATGCTTTTAGCGGGGACCACCTCATTCACAAGGCCATATTGCTCCGCCTTTTCAGCGGTTATCAGTCTTCCGGTCAGTAGCAGATCGCGGGCACGCCCCTCTCCTATCTTTCTGACCAGGAATACGGATACGATGGCAGGAATGAAGCCGATCTTTACTTCTGTATATCCCAGTTTCGCCTCGGGCACGACGTAGCTTAAGTCACACAAAGTGACGAGGCCACAGCCACCGGCTATAGCGTGTCCTTCTACCTGAGCAATGACCACTTTATTATGATAGTAGATCTGCTGCATGAGTTGCATCAGTTCTTTGGAATCGGCAAGATTTTCTTCTCTGGTATTTACCTGTAATTGCTGAAGATATTCAAGGTCTGCCCCAGCGCAGAAAGCCTCTCCGGCTCCTTTTAGTATAATCACCTTCACTTCCGGGTCTTTCTCCGCCTGCTGGAAAGCAGTGCGTAATTCAGCTACCATAGCGCCATTCAGCGCATTGCGTTTTTCAGGCCTGTGTAGCGTTATCGAGGCTACACGTTTGGCAACATCATATAGGATATGTTCGAAAACCATCATTTACAGATTGGCGATTTCAGATCGCAGAATGAATATAACAAGAACTTGTTAAATTCCGTGATCTGAAATCGCCGGCTCTCTGAAAAGATATTTTTATCTGGTTACTTCTTGTATTACATGTCCGGCATTACCGCTCGGCATCTGGATATGTAAAAGGGCTGCTATTGTCGGAGAAATATCCGTCATTCCTATTGTACGG
This sequence comes from Chitinophaga sp. S165, assembly GCF_003182155.1. GTDB lineage: Bacteria > Bacteroidota > Bacteroidia > Chitinophagales > Chitinophagaceae > Chitinophaga. The sequence continues at coordinate 126,344 of NZ_QGTG01000004.1, read as the reverse complement.
TTGCTTTTACCTGGATTGATACCCCATCCCATCCATACCAGCGGTATATGAGCATCGTACGCGTACCACAGGCCATGTGTGGTACCTGTCTTACCACCGTCCATATATCCGGGCTGTAAAACTATCTGAATATCGCCGCTGCGTTTTCTGTTAAAACCATTGGTCATCATTGTGCGCATTGGTTCGGCCAGTGTAGTTGAGGACAGCTCCTGCAGGGGGAAAGCATTGCTGATAGCCGGATCTTTTAATAATGCATTGATAATAAGATCACGCACATCTTTTGAAGATTTTCCTGCTTTTGCAATAGCATCCTGATTCAGGTATAACTGATAGTTACTGGCGCCGGCAATTACTTTATCCACACCGGTTTGTTCTTTCATCAGTTTATTCAGGTCGTTCACGATGCGGGTTTCGCTCCAGCTGCCACCAGGCAGTTTATTTTCCTGCATAAAGCCGGGGACATGAGCAACGCCATGATCGGCGGTGATGAAGAAAAGATATTGTCCTTTACCAACGCTGGCATCGAGGTATTTAAAGAAAGTAGCCAGGTCTTTATCGAGACGCAGGTAAGTATCTTCGATCTCGATAGAGTTAGGGCCAAACTGGTGACCTACATAGTCGGTAGAAGACAGGCTGATAGCCAGCATATCTGTCACATCTCCTTTACCCAGTTGATACGCTTCCAGGGCTTTCTTTGCAAATTCGAGCGTCATTGTGTTACCGAAAGGCGTAGAAGAGATAGACTTGAACGGTGTACCGGTCTCTCCACCCAATTCATGCGGGAAAACAGGCGCCCTACCGGCCTTAAACGGTCCTTCGTAGGCCTTATTATCAGCTGTGCTCAGCTCATAAGATTCGATAGGGTATAAAGTCGTCCACGGGTGACTGAGATAACGTGCCGGCCACTTCATGCTGTTAAAATCAGCAGCCCAGTCAGGCAGCTGTTGCATGTAATACGTACTGGTCACCCAGTTACCGGTACTACCGTCATACCAGTAAGCGGCAGTAGCGCTATGACCAGCCGGAAGGATAGCTCCGCGGTCCTTTATAGCGATGCCTACCACTTTACTCTGGAAATTGGTAGCCAGGCGTAATTCGTCACCGATTGTTGTTACAGCCATATTGCGGGGACTCATTTTACCGGCATTGGAGGAGCTGCCTACAGTGCTTACGGTAGAATCTTCCGCGCAGTACATATCCCTGCCTAATTCCCTGCTATACCAGTCATTACCTACTATACCGTGTATGGCAGGTACAGATCCGGTGTAGACGCAGGTATGTCCACAGGCTGTAATGGTGGGAGTATAATTAATTAGCGTATTTTCGCAGGAGAAGCCATCTTTCAATAACCGTTTAAAACCACCATCTGTATAACGGTTAGCATAACGGTAGAGATAGTCCCAGCGCATCTGATCCACCACGATGCCGACCACCAGCTTGGGACGGGTCACTTTTTTAGACACATTGGGTTTGCTCCATGCAGTAACGTAACCGGGTTTTGGCGAAGTAGCTTTCTGAGCGTCAGCAAGTTGTGTAACGAAGAGAGAGGCTGCCATGAACACACACGACAAGAATTTACAATTCATGATCTTTAAATACATTATTTATTATTCACATTTTCAAAGGTAACCCAAGTTTACAAAAACTAATATTTTAATACCTTTGTGCGGGTTTTCGTTGATCACTCTTAATTATTATTTAACATATGGATATTTTTGAGAAACTGCTTAAACACATGGGCCCTATAGGCGAACACTCTGAGAGAGCCCATGGTTATTTCGCTTTCCCCAAGCTGGAAGGAGAAATTGGTCCCCGTATGAAGTTCAGGGGTAATGAGAAAATTGTTTGGAGCCTGAATAACTATCTGGGACTTGCCAACCATCCTGAGGTACGTGCTACTGACGCGAAAGCAGCAGCGGAGTACGGTCTTGCCACTCCAATGGGAGCCCGTATGATGAGTGGAAATACTAATTTCCATGAGAAGCTGGAAAAAGAATTATCCGAATTCATGGGTAAAGAGGACACTACACTGCTTAACTATGGTTATCAGGGTATTATGAGTGCGATCGATGCCGTTTGTAACCGTCGTGACGTGATTGTTTACGATGCTGAGTGCCATGCAAGTATCATTGATGGTCTGCGTTTACACCAGGGACACCGTTATGTATTCAAACACAACGATATTGAAGACTGTGAGAAACAGCTGAAACGTGCGGAAGAGCTGATCAAAGCGAATGGTGACAATGGCGGTATCCTGGTGATCACTGAAGGTGTGTTTGGTATGGCTGGCGATCAGGGTAAACTGAAAGAAATTGCAGCACTGAAAGATAAATATGAGTTCCGCTTCATGGTAGATGATGCACACGGATTTGGTACTATGGGTAAAACCGGTGCCGGTACGGGTGAAGAGCAGGGCGTTCAGGATAAGATCGATCTGCTGTTCAACACCTTTGCTAAATCAGGAGCTTCTATCGGAGCATTCATGAGCGGCGATAAGGCGATCATCAACTACCTGCGTTATAATATGCGTTCACAGATCTTCGCGAAATCAATTCCTTTACCATTGGTAATAGGACATCTGAAACGTGTTGAGTTGATGCGCAAGAACACAGATCTTAAGAACAAGCTGTGGGAAAATGTGAACAAACTGCAGAAGGGACTGCGTGACCGTGGTTTCAATATCGGCAGAACTAATTCACCTGTAACGCCGATCTACCTGCAGGGAGATATTCCGGAAGCAACAGCTATGTGCCTGGACCTGCGTGAGAACTACAATATCTTCTGTTCTATCGTGGTATATCCTGTTATTCCAAAAGGACAGATCATCTACCGTTTGATTCCAACGGCGGCTCATACTGACGAAGACATCGAACTGACACTGAAAGCGTTCACTGAAACGAAGGAGAAGCTTGACAAGAAAGTGTATGAAGTAGCTGAAATACCAATGGTATAGGTATAATAAGTTACCAATAGTATATAAGGAGTCCGGATCGTATGGTCCGGGCTTTTTTATTTACCGGCAAAGCATATACGGAACGGTGGTTTAAGCAGATGATCATCACATTAATAAAGCTAATGGAAATTTTTCACGGGAAGGCCTATACTAATGGCATAACTTTTGCGTTTATTGAAACAGAGACATATAGAAAAAAGTAAACCCCCTCGTTTATACGAGGGGCTTCACAACAAATCGTTCTTTCTCACTAGGTGTAAGTTTCACTTAGCTTTCATTAGGACATGGCAGAACAATTGGTCTTCATAGAATTAGGAATCATGAGATTCCTGGGATAAATAAACTAGGTTTCATAGGTCTGGAGCCATTCGGTTCCAGGGATGTTAATTGTTCTGATTGTTAGCTTTCATAGGTCCGGAACTGTTAGGTTCCAGGGATAATAGAACTAGGTTTCATAGGGCCGGAATCCTTTTAATTCCGGGGATAAAATTGGCATTGGCTTTCATAGAATCAGGAATCATTGATTCCCGGGATAAATATTATTGGACTTGGTCTTTGTTATCAGACCTGGTGTATTCGCATTTCTCTACATCAAAAGTAGTTTAAGCCATCTGATATAAATTCACACAAAGATGTGATTTTGTTAATGAGTTGTTAAAAGGATTTAACAATACAATAAACGGCTCGTTTATTCAAACCCGTTACTGGTGGGCATTTCCTAATTGGCCTATTCTTATAAGTGTATGATGAACAGCTATAAAATGAGAAGAGGTACAACATAACACCCATGTGGGATATGTGTTGTACCTCTTACTTTTTTGAGTGACACTTATTACAGTAAATGAGACTCTATAGCAACGTCATAAGGTTGTTTCCAGCTGGCAACTGTACCCCAATCTTCGTTATCAATTACGATATGTTCTCCTTTTACCACACCGATCTTCTCAACTTTCACAGAATGTTCTGTTGCATCGATCACACTATGTAAGATAGCATCAAATTTCTCTTTGTCTTCCGGTCTGATAGTGACAACAGCGCGGCTCTGGCTTTCACCGAACAGGTAAGCGTCTTTACGGAAGTTATGGTTAGTATGGATCTCAAAACCTAATCCTGAAGTCATTGCGCTTTCCAGCAGGGTGATGAATAATCCACCTTCACTTACGTCATGTGCTGACTGTATGATACCGGCTTTATTCAGTTTAGCGATAGTATGATGGAGACGCTGTTCTTCTTCCAGGTGGAAATGAGGAGCAGGGCTATGCTCGATACCGATCAGTTTATGCAGGTATTCAGAGCTGCTGATATCGTTACGGCTACGGCCTAACAGATACACCAGGTGACCGCTTTCTTTAAAGTTGAGGGTAATACGTTCAGACATATTATCCAATATACCCAGCATACCAATAGTAGGTGTAGGATATACCGGACCATCAGGAGACTGATTGTAGAAGCTTACGTTACCACCGGTAACGGGCGTATTGAATTTACGGCAGGCCTCACCCATTCCCTTGATAGCATGTACGAACTGGTAGTATACTTCAGGATCGTAAGGATTACCGAAGTTGAGGCAGTTGGTAATAGCAACCGGCTCACCACCGCTGCACACGATATTACGCGCTGCTTCAGCAACAGCGATCTGGCCACCGATATGCGGGTCAGCGTATACGTAACGGCTGTTACAATCTGTTGTTACGGCCAGTGCTTTTTTGGTGCCTTTTACAGCAACGATAGACGCATCACTTGGGGCGTTAGTGCTGGCGTTAGCGGTACCTACCATGCTGTCGTACTGGGTATAGATCCAGCGTTTGGAAGCGATGTTAGGTAGTTTTACCAGTCTTTCTGCAGCGAAACGAGGATGCAGGGTATCAGGTATTTTATGAATATCGAAAGCTTTAACCTTCTCGAAGTATGTAGGTTCGGTATAAGCACGGTGGTATTGAGGAGCACCGCCACCCAGTACCAGGCTTTCAGCAGGAACATCTGCTTCGAGGTGGCCATTCAGGTAGAACTTCAGTTGTTTTTCAGTAGTTACTTCACCGATCTGTACACAATGCAGGTCCCATTTCTCGAATATTTTCAGGACTTCAGCTTCCTTACCTTTATGGAGTACGATCAGCATACGTTCCTGGCTTTCGCTGAGCAGCATTTCCCAGGCTTTCATATTTTCCTGGCGGGTAGGTACTTTATCCAGGTTGATGATCATACCGTGTTCACCTTTTGCACTCATTTCCGCAGTGGAGCAGGTGATACCGGCAGCACCCATATCCTGCATACCTACCAGTGCACCTGTTGGTATAATTTCAAGACATGCTTCCAGCAGTTTCTTTTCCTGGAAAGGATCTCCTACCTGAACGGATGGAAGATCTTCCGCACTGTCTTCAGTGATGTTGGCACTTGCGAAAGAAGCGCCACCGATACCGTCTTTACCGGTAGCGGAACCTACAATGAAAACAGGGTTACCGGCGCCGTAGGAAGTGGCAGATACGGTCTGGCCTACTTTAACTACGCCAACGCTCATTGCGTTCACCAGCGGGTTAGTACCGTAACAGTCTTCGAAGTATGCTTCACCACCAACAGTAGGCACACCGAAACAGTTACCGTAATGACCGATACCGTGAACGATACCTTTAATAAGATGTTGTGTTTTTTTATCGTTGATATTCCCAAAACGCAGAGAGTTCAGTGCTGCGATAGGACGAGCTCCCATGGTAAAGATATCGCGATGGATACCACCCACGCCTGTAGCTGCACCCTGGAAAGGTTCGATAGCGGAAGGGTGGTTATGAGATTCGATCTTGAATACACAGGCGTAACCGTCACCGATGTCCACCAGACCGGCATTTTCTTCACCAGCTTTTACGAGTAGGCGTTCCCCGTCACGAGGCAGTGATTTCAGCCACACGATTGAATTCTTGTAACTGCAATGTTCACTCCACATTACAGAGTACATACTTAATTCAGTGAAATTAGGCGTGCGGCCCAGAATACCTTTTATACGCTCAAATTCGTCTGCTGTAAGACCAAGTTGCTCGGCAGTTTCAACAGTAGTTTGGGAAAACTTATCTGTAGTTTCTACGTTAGTTTGCATGTAACTAGATGTATGAGTACGATAGATAAAAAAAGAAGATGCAAACCTACAAGTTTTTCCTGCAATTGACAAAGGATATTGACAATTGCGGAGGGTTGACGGGTAAATGGGTGTCCTGTTATCCCCTTATTATAATCAATTATTATTATCTGTTAACCCGGTTCGGATCATATCAGCATCACAATAACGAATTATATTTTTTTAAATATATCAGTTTAAAAGGGACAGACCATTCATTTTTTATTCAAAAATTAAAAATATTAACCTTTTTGACTGCTAAATGTAATTTTTTAGTTAAAATCAACTTAATTCTTGCTTATGTTAGCGCAACACTGTTCTTTTGTGTAAAATTATTTACAGCATGCAATCGTTACGCTTCACCGCACTGGAAAACCTTTCTGGTGTTGATTTAAAAATCAAGCCTGAACAACTTAACGGTACCAAGATCACCGAAGTGTTCGGCAGCAATGTATTCGCAGGAAAAGTAGTGCGCGAGAATCTGAGTGATGAAGCTTATAAAAGCTTAATGAACTCCATTAAATCCGGCACCAAGATCGATCGTAAAATGTCCGAGCAGATCGCTTCCGGTCTGAAACAATGGGCAATGAAGAAAGGCGTTACTCACTATACACACTGGTTCCAGCCTTTAACCGGTACTACTGCTGAAAAACATGATTCTTTCTTTACACTGAAAGGCGATGGTTCTGCCCTCGAAACCTTTGACGGTGATGCGCTGGTTCAACAGGAGCCAGATGCTTCCAGCTTCCCTAACGGCGGTCTGCGTGCAACTTTCGAAGCACGTGGTTATACTGCATGGGATCCATCCTCTCCTCCTTTCATCCTGGAGCAGGGTCACGGTAAAACACTTTGCATTCCTACTATATTCGTTGCTTACACCGGTGAATCACTGGACTACAAAGCGCCTTTGCTGAAAGCCCTTTCTGCTATCGACAAAGCTGCTGTAGACGTATGTAACTACTTCGATAAAAATGTAACCAAAGTTACAGCTACCCTGGGTTGGGAACAGGAATATTTCCTGGTTGACGAAAGCCTGGCTAACGCTCGTCCTGACCTGGTAATGTGTGGTCGTACCGTAGTTGGTCACGCTCCATCTAAAGGTCAGCAGCTGGAAGACCACTACTTCGGTTCAATCCCTGAGCGTGCTTACTCTTTCATGCGTGATTTCGAAGAAGAGTCTTACAAACTGGGTATTCCTTTAAGGACCCGTCACAATGAGGTTGCTCCTTCTCAGTTCGAGTGTGCTCCTATCTTTGAAGAAGTAAACATCGCAGTTGACCACAACTCCCTGCTGATGGACGTAATGACCAAAGTGGCAAAACGTCATAAGCTGAGAGTGTTACTGCACGAGAAACCATTTGCAGGTATCAACGGTTCAGGTAAACACAATAACTGGAGCATGGCTACAGATACAGGTGTGAACCTGCTGGCTCCGGGTAAAACTCCGAAGACCAACCTGATGTTCCTGACTTTCTTCGTTAACACGATCAAGGCCGTTCATGATTACGCAGACCTGCTGAGAGCATCAATTGCATCTCCTAGCAATGACTTCCGTCTGGGTGCTAACGAAGCGCCTCCTGCTATCATCTCTGTGTTCTCCGGTAAATACCTGTACGATGTACTGCAGGAAGTTAAAACCCGTGTGAGCAACAAGTTCGATGAGCAGGACGAAGCGATCCTGAAACTGGACCTGCACCGTCATATTCCAGAGCTGTTGCTGGACAACACCGACCGTAACCGTACTTCTCCTTTTGCCTTCACTGGTAACAAGTTTGAGTTCCGTGCCGTTGGTTCTTCTGCAAACTGTGCTTCCGCTATGACTGTATTGAACACAATCGTGGCTAAAACACTGGCTAACTTCAAAATTGAGGTTGATGCCCTGATCGAAAAAGGCGAGAAAAAAGAGATTGCTATTATGCAAACTCTTCGGAAATATATTGTAGATTCGGAAAAAGTTTTGTTCGAAGGAGACGGTTACAGTGAAGAATGGGAAAAAGAAGCTGAAAAGAGAGGTCTTGCTAACGTAAAAACCACTCCAAAAGCGCTGGATGCTTACGTTACCGAAAAATCAACAAAACTGTTCACTGAGGTAGGTATTTATAACGAGAAAGAATTACATGCACGTCATGAGATCCTGCTCGAGGACTACGTGAAGAAAGTACAGATCGAAGCCCGTGTAATCGGAGATCTGGCTACTAACACAATCCTGCCTTCAGCCATCACCTATCTGAACAGCCTGATTACCAATATTAATGGTCTGAAAGGCATAGGTCTTGGTGACAGCGCTGTTAAAGCGCAAACCCAGATCGCTGCAAAAATAGCTGAACATATTAACGTCATCAGTGAGAATGTACAGGCTATGATTGAAGCGCGCAAGGTAGCTAACAAAGTTGCCGACAGCCGCCAGAAAGCTATAGATTATTGTGATAAAATTAAGCCGTACTTTGATGTTATCCGTTACCACTCGGATAAGCTGGAGTTCCTTGTAGATGACAAACAATGGGCACTGCCTAAGTACAGAGAGCTGCTTTTCTTGCGATAAAACCGTAAGATTGTTTTGGTGTATGATTAGCCCCGGGTATTTACCCGGGGCTTTGTGTTTTTATAACTATTGTTTATCTTCAGGAACTCTTAACCCGATACCCCTGCTACTCTGTACTTAGGCAGTCCGGCCACTTCCTTTTTTAAAGACACGATTTATTTACCCCTAAAATGCCATTTCATGCGCACAAATTTCACTATTTCCATTCATGCAATAGCGGGCATCACTCTTCTACTTTCTGCCTGCGGTAAACACGATGTTACTCCTGATTGCGGGGCTCCACTATGCCAGATACAACAACTGGAAGGCTATGATGAGATTGTTCACGAGGCGAGTATTAATACGATTAAATATAACGCAGCTGGAAATCCAATACTGCGCTTACGTTCAAATGTAGGAACAGGCAATGAAAACGAGAGCTACCGTTATGACGCTAAAAACCGGCTCACGGATCAGATCACCCATTACAACACGAAAGAGGAATACGGCGAACTGTTTTGGGAATGGCATAGATTCAAATATGACAACCGGAACCGGATCTACCTGGATAGTTTCTACAGCATTGGCCTTATCGGAGACAACCCCGTGGTTTTTCCTCCCCATGGACCCGCCTTAGATTATCTCATCATACGGTTCGAATATGATCACAAGGACCGTATCATTAGGGAAACTTCAAACTTCAGTGACGGACAGCCCTGGTATGTCAGAACTTATATTTACGATAACCGGCAGAATCTTATAAAAACAGTAAACGCTCATCCGTCTTCAGGATATGTTGATACGACCTACTTCGACACCTATGACAACAAGGTAAACTACCTTAGAACCAATAAAGTATGGCAATTCCTAAGTAGGGATTACAGTGAAAACAATCCTATAGCCGCCGTCAATTACAATAAGTATGGCCTCCCATTGAAGTTCAGACCCGACATTAAAACTGGTGGGCGTACTCACTTCCTGGATATCGTATATTCTGACTTGGACATCACTTATAAATGCAAATAGAGATTTGACGGACTGCTCAAATAAGAAAAGCCGGCCTGTCTAAGACAGGCCGGCTTTCTTTGCATATCATTGACCGGATTAAACCAGTTTGAATGTTTCTGTGAATTTCGTCGTAAAGTTACCTTTACGGAAGTTCTCATCGCGCATCAGCTGCTGATGGAAAGGAATGGTTGTTTTCACTCCTTCAATCACAAACTCGCTTAACGCACGTTCCATTGTATTGATCGCTTCCTCACGTGTCTGCGCTATGGTGATCAGTTTAGCCACCATGGAATCATAGTACGGAGGAATAACGTAACCTGCATAGATGTGGGAATCCACACGAACACCGTGACCACCTGGAATATGCAGGGTAGTGATCTTACCTGGAGACGGGCGGAAATCATTGTAAGGGTCTTCCGCATTGATACGGCATTCGATTACGTGCATTTCCGGCGTATAGTTCTTACCTGAGATAGGGATACCGGCAGCGATCTTGATCTGTTCTTTGATCAGGTCAAAATTGATCACCTCTTCGGTAACACCATGTTCTACCTGGATACGGGTGTTCATTTCCATGAAGTAGAAATTACGGTGTTTGTCTACCAGGAACTCAATCGTACCAACACTTTCGTAATTGATAGCAGAAGCAGCCTTGATAGCAGCTTCACCCATTTTTTCACGCAGCTCAGGTGTCATGAAAGGAGAAGGAGATTCTTCCACCAGTTTCTGGTGACGGCGCTGGATAGAGCAATCACGCTCACTGAGGTGACATACTTTACCGTATTGGTCGCCGGCAACCTGGATTTCAATGTGACGCGGCTCTTCCACGAATTTCTCCATGTAGATACCATCGTTATTAAAAGCGGCGCGGGCTTCGTTTTTAGCCATGTTATAGGCATTCTCCAGCTCCTCATCTTTCCATACTACACGCATCCCTTTACCACCACCACCGGCAGTTGCTTTCAGGATAACCGGGAGACCCATTTCTTTAGACAGTTTCTTTGCCTCTTCGAGATTCTGCAGGAGACCTTCGGAACCTGGAATAACAGGTACACCGGCAGCGATCATAGTTTCTTTGGCGGTCATTTTATCTCCCATTTTACGGATCATCTCCGGAGTGGGGCCGATAAATTTAATGCCATGTTCTCCACAGATCTCTGCGAAACGCGCATTTTCAGCGAGGAAACCGTACCCAGGATGGATGGCATCAGCATTTGTAATTTCTGCTGCGGCCATCAGGTGAGGTATATTTAAATAAGATTCGCTGCTCTGTGGTTTACCTATGCAGACTGCTTCATCTGCGAACTTCACATGCAGGCTGTCTTTGTCTGCAGTAGAATAAACAGCCACCGTTTTGATGCCCATTTCTTTACAAGTGCGAATAATACGCAAGGCTATCTCTCCACGGTTGGCAATCAATATTTTCTTAAACATGTTTTTTCAATAGGTTAAAGAAAAAGTAATAACCTAAAAGGTTGGAAAACTATGAGGCAGGCAAGTATTCTTTCCTTCTCATAATATTCCAACCTTTTAAATAAAAATTAAGGCTCTACCAAAAACAAAGGCTGATCGTACTCCACCGGGGAAGCATCGTCTACCAGTACTTTTACGATTTTACCACCCACTTCACTTTCAATCTCATTGAACAGTTTCATTGCTTCAATGATACAAACCACTTTACCTGGAGCCACTTCGTCGCCTACGTTCACGAAAGAAGGCTTATCGGGGCCAGGGCTACGATAGAAGGTACCGATCATTGGAGATTTGATAGTTACCAGATTATCTGCCTTTGCTTCAGCTGGTTTAGCTTCTGCAGCAGGAGCCGCCTGAGCAACAGGTGCTACGGGAACTGCCTGAGGTACTTGCTGGTAAACCGGCGCTACTGCTGGAACAGTATACACTGGTTGTTCGTTATCTTTTTGCTTTATTGTAATCTTAAACTTGTCCTGCTCGATGCTCAGTTCACTGATATTGGACTTATTGACCATTTTTACCAGTTCCTGAATCTGTTTAAAATCCATGTAGACAGTTTTTGGTTTAGAAATGCTTGTAAGTAGATAATGTATGGACTAAAACTATTCTTTTACTCTTTCGATGTACTCACCATTTTTGGTGTTTACCCTAATCAGTTCTCCTTCATTCACGAACAGGGGAACATTCACTGTGGCACCGGTTTCAACTGTGGCAGGCTTAAGTGTGCGGGTAGCGGTATCACCTTTCAGACCAGGCTCGGAGTAAGTTACTTTTACCACGATCTTGTCAGGCAATTCAACGCTCATATGTTGTTCGGTTTCTGTATTAATAGACACGCTTACTTCCTGACCTTCTTTCAGGAACTGAGGAGCATCGATCATTGACTCGGGCAGTGCGATCTGCTCAAAGGTCTCATTATCCATGAAATTGTACCCACTGTCATCCTGGTATAGATACTGGAATGTTTTCTTTTCAACACGCACAGGGTATATAGTGTCGCCGGAGTTCCAGGTATGTTCAATAGACCTGCTATTGTCAACACCTTTCAGTTTAGCCCATACTTTAGCTGCGGCACGGGCTGTTTTGTTCTGACCAAACTCTACAACAGAATATAAGCTGTTTTCCAGCTTAATAATCAATCCTGTTCTGATATCTGCAGTGGTAGCCATAAAAGGATACTTAATTTAAAGTTAAAAATACATTAGGACTGCAAAAGTAATTCATTCTGGCTAAATCCCTCATGGAACTGGTTGCTTCCTAATTTGTTTTAGTGTTATATAGAGACCTATTATTTTTTTTAGGAATGCAAACATAGTGTAAGGAAGGGTAATCTAGTAATTTTTTTATAAAAAAATGGAAACTAAGTCCATACTTGCCTTCCACCTGCCCGGAATAGTCCTTTTTTAAGTAAAAAAACCGTCCAAAATAAAGGTTCAAAGACTCTTGCCTTTGGTTTATAGACTATTGCAAAAATCGATACCTTTAGTCCCGTACAAAAAATCAAGCGTTCAAAAAATAGAGTTATGAAGCGTTATCTGATCCTTTTATGTTGTTTCTGCCTGCCATTTATATCACAGGCTCAAACCAAAAAGACAGTGTCTGTGCCAAAGGACCAACCTCCTTATCTTCAGTATCCGATTGTCCCAACTTTCCCGCTGACGTTGCCCGACGGCCATGTCATTACCAAAAATGATCTGAAAAAGAATGTCAAGACGATCGTTTTTGTTTTTAGCGTAGATTGTGATCACTGTAAACAACTGACGGAAGACATGCTAAAGAACATCGATAAGTTTAAAAAAACGCAGATCCTGATGGTCACGCCGTTTCAGCCGGAGCAGATGAAGGCATACTATAATAATTATAACATCAAAAACTACCCCAATATTATAATGGCCAGTGAGCCCACCCGACAGATCATGTATTTTTATAACCTGCATTACTTTCCAGGAGTGTTTGTTTACGACAAAAAACAGCAGTTCATGAAGGGCTTCGAAGGCACTGTGAAACTGGATCAGCTGCAGGAATATCTAAATTAACAATGCGGGCCTGTTTCAGTGGCTAATGGTTACATTTGTTTTATCCTCATATTCTTCACCTTAAAACTTTATACAAACGATGAAAGTTACTGTCGTAGGAGCTGGTAATGTAGGCGCAACCTGTGCTAATGTACTGGCCCACAGAGATTTTTTGCAGGAAGTTGTGTTGTTGGATATTAAAGAAGGCACAGCAGAAGGAAAGGCGTTGGATAGCTGGCAGCAGGCCCCGATTGATTATTATAGCACCAGAATAACGGGTGTCACGAACGATTATCTCAAGACCGCTGATAGTGATGTTGTTGTCATCACTTCAGGATTACCGCGCAAACCCGGTATGAGCAGGGATGACCTCATCTCTACCAATGCCAATATCGTTAAATCGGTTACTGAAAACATTGTTAAGCACTCACCAGACGCTATTATTATAGTAGTGAGCAATCCGCTGGACGTAATGACCTATTGCGCCTATCTGACTGCTCAGAAAGACAGCAGTAAGGTGTTTGGTATGGCCGGCATTCTTGATACCGCGCGCTACCGTGCGTTCCTTGCAGAAGAAATCGGCTGCTCACCAAAAGACATCCAGGCCATACTGATGGGGGGACACGGAGATACCATGGTGCCACTTCCACGTTATACAACCGTATCAGGTATTCCTGTTACAGAACTTGTTGCTTCAGATAAACTGGAAGCTATTATTCAGCGCACTAAAGTTGGTGGTGGTGAGATCGTCAACCTGCTGGGAACTTCTGCCTGGTATGCACCTGGAGCTGCTGCCGCGCAAATGGTAGAAGCCATATTGAAGGATGAAAAGAGGATATTCCCATGCTGCGCATGGTTAACAGGTGAATATGGCCTTAAAGATATCTATCTGGGTGTTCCAGTTGTACTCGGAAAAAATGGTATCGAAAAGATCATCGAATTACAACTTAACGATATCGAGAAAGCTTTGCTCAGTACATCCGCTACCCACGTGAAGGAAGTAATGGACGTATTGGATAATATGAAAGTGATCGCATAATATATTGATCCTAATACAAAAGGCTGACTAATAGCCAAAAATGGTCCGGCTATCAGTCAGCCTTTCTTATGCCAGCGAAAGCGCTCAATCCCTTCCACTCCCCTCTCTCGCCTTACTATTGCCAGGAATAAATCCTTTCGGGCTCTAAAAAGATTTATTACATTCGTTTCAACGGTTATTATACAAAACCTGATGTTTTGTTTGCCAAATGCATGATTGATATTCGTATTTTTAACCCGACTATATTCTCACTTATGTCAAACATAGAAAAACTGATCTCGCAAAAAACATTTACCAGCGAGTATAATAAAGGGTTAATAGGTCTCATCTTCGTAGGCAACTGGATAGTGTCACGTCATCAACAATTCTTCAAGAAGTTTGACATTACCATGCAGCAGTATAATATATTGAGAATATTGCGTGGCCAACACCCTAAAGCTGCTAATATCAACACTTTAAAAGAGAGAATGCTGGATAAAATGAGTGATGTTTCGCGGCTGGTTGAACGTCTGCGGAAGGCAGGATTAGTAGAACGAAAAAGTAGTGAAGTTGATAGAAGAGCTGTGGATGTGCAAATCACGGAGAAAGGCCTGGCCTTACTTAAAGTGATGGATGTGGACCTTCCTGATCTTGAAGATTCTTTGAAATTATCACTTACTGAAGAGGAGGCACTACAGTTAAATACGCTCCTCGATAAGATACTAATGCGTTATTAGATAGAAAAAGCTTCCGGCCATTTGAGTACCAATACTCAATAGACCGGAAGTTTTTTTATTGTACGTTGTTGATAGGATTTTTTAAATCCTCCACATAATTAAGATCTTTTCCAAAAGTCTCCTCTACCGTATACGATGCTACTAAAGCAACGGCTATACATATTACAGCAACCACTGCGCCGCTCTGGAGATAAGTTAAGTAGTGCTGAGCACCTGTAAATAACAGCGAAATCAGCGGTAGCATACCTCGTGCAAAGTTAGGAACAGTAATAGCAACAGTAGCTCTGAGATTTGTACCGAAACTTTCTGCTGCTATTGTGACGAAGATAGCCCAGAAGCCTACACTAAAACCAAGTATGAAGCAAACTGTATAGAAAAGCGACTTATCAGCGCCATGAAGATTAAGGTAGAAATAAACACAGACAGCAGTCAATCCAAGAAAGATCAACATTACTTTCCGCCGGCTTTGCAGCATTTGGCTGAGTAGCCCGCTGGCAAAATCGCCTAATACCAATCCGGCATAACAAAATGCTACCGCATCTCCTGGCCTGATAGGGTCTTTTACTCCCATTTCAATGGCAAACTTATTAGAGAATGCTACTAATATCCCTACTACAAACCATGTAGGAGTGCCAAGCAGCACACATTTCAAATATCTGAGAAACCGGTCTTTATTGTTAAATAGGGCAAGGAATTCCCCTCTTCCGGCAGTACTCTTTTCAGCAGTCTGGCTGAACATATCAGATTCCATTACACTAATACGCAGTAGTAGCAAAAGTAATCCCAGTCCACCTCCTATAAAATAGCAATATCGCCAGTCAGGCACCAGTTTAGCAATGAGATTTGCAGCAATTGCTCCCGAGACTCCCACCGTAGCCACAATCATGGTACCGTACCCTCTTTTTTCCTTTGGTAGTATTTCGGCAACCAGTGTGATACCTGCACCTAGTTCTCCTGCCAATCCAAGTCCTGCAACGAAGCGCCAAAACAGATAACCGTTAGTTCCGGTAACAAAACCATTTGCAATATTAGCAACGGAATAAAGTAGTATAGAGCCAAACAATACTTTCAGACGCCCCTTTTTATCTCCGATAATTCCCCAGAAGATCCCTCCTGCAAGTAAGCCTGCCATTTGAACATTTATCAGCAGCATGCCGACACCGGAGTCAATTTCCGTTTGGGATACTCCCAGATCTTTCAGACTGGGAACTCTTACAATAGTAAATAACAGCAGATCATAGATATCTACAAAATATCCCAGCGAAGCAACTAGCACTGCGACATTAAAGATCGTTGCAGAACGATTACCGGATTTCATAACGGATACCTGATTTATTCATTCACATCAGTATGGGTAGGATGCGGATGTTTTGTTTTGCCAAAAACTAGTTTAATAATAACAGGTAATGTAGTAATAATTATTAATATAATTACGATGAGCTCCAGGTGATCTTTCAGATTAGGGAAGAATTTATCAAGGTAGTGACCTGCCAGCATCATAGAAAATACCCAACAGAAAGAACTAACAATGTTAAAGAACATAAATCTCTTCCTTTCCATCTGTACTATACCTGCTACTATCGGTGCGAAGGTGCGTATGATAGGGAGGAAACGGGCCAGGAAGATAGCGCCTCCACCGTATTTCTCGTAGAATTCCTTTGCCTGGTAGAGGTGTTTCTGCTTAAAAAAGAAGGTGTCCTTTCGATTAAAAAGCAACGGACCCGATTTACGACCAAACCAGAAACCAACAAAGTTGCCCAATACGCCCGCAATGGCAATCAACACCATAATAACGAAGAATGGAACATTGAAAAAGCTTTCGCTCAGTAAGCCTCCATATATGCCAGCAACGAAGAGCAGGGAATCTCCAGGCAGGAAAAAACCAACGAAAAGCCCTGTTTCTGCAAATATGATCAGCAATAATAAATACAGGCCACCATGGTCGATGATCCACTGTGGATTAATAAGATGCTTGAATAACTCTATAAACTGGTCCATATAAACTTTATAATCTCGAAATCAGATACTAATATAGGCGCTTACACTGCCTTCTGCCGGCATTAACATACTTCGTCCAATACCATACACAACAGATTGCGGCAAAATAAGCATAAAACTGTTATTGATTTGTTATACTTCCTTTAACTGTGGGACTGGCGCCGCTGCCAGGGAATTTTCCCATTTTGATACTATGGCGGTCGCCATTGCATTACCGATCACATTTGTAGCTGAGCGTCCCATATCCAATAGATGGTCTACCCCCAGCAACAGTAATAATCCGGCTTCAGGGATATCGAACATAGAAAGCGTACCTGCTATCACAACAAGCGAAGCTCTTGGTACGCCTGCGATACCTTTACTTGTGATCATTAATACAAGCAACATGGAGATCTGCTGTTCAATCCCGAGGTGCATACCATAAGCCTGGGCTATAAAAAGACTGGCAAAGGTCATATACATCATTGAACCATCCAGATTAAACGAATAACCCAAAGGCAGCACAAAACTTACAATGCGGTTATCGCAGCCGAACTTTTCCAATTCTTCCATTGTACGCGGATAGGCTGCCTCGCTGCTGGCGGTGCTGAAGGCTAACAGCAAGGGGTCTTTTACCAGTCCAAGCAACGTGAACACCCTTTTCCCGAGTATAATAAACCCTACAAAAGCTAATACTATCCATAACGCAGCAAGACCTAAGTAAAACTGTCCAATGAATTTGCCATAGGTAAGCAAAATAGTGAGGCCTTTCTGTGAAATGATTGCCGCCATAGCGCCAAATACAGCAAAAGGAGCAAAATTCATCACATAGCTGGTCACTTTCAGCATAATATGCGCTACGCTATCCATGAATTTAACTACGACGGTACCTATTTCGCCTACGGCAGCTGTGGCTACACCAAAGAAAAGAGCGAATACGACGATCTGTAAGATCTCATTATGAGCCATTGCATTAACAACACTATCAGGGAATACATGCTGAAAGAAGCCTTTTAAGGTCATACTTGCTGCGGCAACGCCGCTGCTGGCATGGGAATCAGGAACAGGTAGGTTTAGAGAATGCCCCGGTTGCAATATGTTTACCAATACTAAGCCCAGAAAAAGAGAAACGAAAGTTGCCGAAATAAACCATAACATGGTTTTACCACCGATACGGCCCACCGCTTTAATGTCGCCCAGTTTTGCCACCCCTACCACTAATGTAGAAAATACCAGTGGAGCGATGATCATTTTTACAAGCCGTAGAAATATATCAGTAAGGATGGAAATGTTATCTGCAAATTTCCGGATGGTAGCTTCTCCGTTTGTACCCTTTCCGGTAGAGAGACCTATAATATATCCGGCAGTGTTGCCGAGGGCTATGTTATCGGCAGAAACCTGCTGCGCGGCATTTCCACCACCATAGGTTTCAGCATAGGAAACGTTCACAATATATCCTGTCAGGATTCCCAATACCATGGCTATAAATATAAATAGTGTAAGCCGGTTGGATCTCTTCATGCAATGCCTTTTAATTACAAATAATATATGCTAAACTGCTAAAATTCCCCAAAAATAAGGTTACTACTGTTAAGTTGTGACTTCGTTCATAAAATAAAACCCCAGCGTTTGCTTTTTGATATTTATATTTGGCGATCTGTAATAAAACGAAACAACAAACTAAACCACTTAAACGTCAACCACAATATCTCATTAGTATGGGCAAACTTTTTGTAAAAAAGCCACTCTCCCTGTTATTAGCTGAAGCATCCGAATCTGAAAAGGGCCTCAAACGTACATTAGGGGCAGGATCGCTTATAGCATTGGGAATAGGCGCTATCATTGGTGCGGGGCTTTTTGTTAGAACAGCTGCTGCCGCCGGACAACATGCCGGTCCTGCTGTTACGATCTCTTTCATTATCGCTGCCATAGGTTGTGCTTTGGCAGGTCTTTGCTATGCTGAGTTTGCCTCTATGATCCCGATTGCCGGTAGTGCTTACACTTACTCTTACGCAACAATGGGTGAATTCATCGCCTGGATCATAGGATGGGACCTTGTGCTGGAATATGCGCTCGGCGCTGCCACTGTAGCTATCGGTTGGTCTCAATACCTGAATAAACTTATTGAAAAGGTGTTTGGGGCGGCTTACGTCATACCCTACCAGTGGTCACACAGTCCGTTCGAAACATCTGATGCTGGTGTACATGGTATTATGAACTTACCGGCTGTCTTCATATTATTATTGCTCACTTTATTGCTGATCCGTGGTATCGAAGGTTCTGCTATTGTTAATAACATCATCGTTATTACCAAAGTATCTATCGTGATCCTGCTGATCCTGTTGGGCTGGCAGTTTATCAATCCGGCTAACCACACTCCTTTCACGATACCTGCAGATGCGGGTTCTGTGACCATGCATAATGGTAAGGTGATCAATTACAGCGATTTCTGGTTCCACGGAATTCCAGGCGTATTGCGCGGTGCAGGGGTTGTATTCTTTGCTTTTATCGGTTTTGATGCGGTATCAACTGCTGCACAGGAAACGAAAAATCCTAAGAAGAATATGCCTGTAGGTATCCTCGTATCACTGGCTATCTGTACACTTCTCTATATCCTCTTCTCTTATGTACTGACCGGTATTGCGCCGTACAAAGACTTCCTGAGACAAGGTGGTGAGGCTTCCGTTGCTTATGCAATTGATACTTACATGCACGGATATGGCTGGTTGTCAACGTTTGTAACTATTGCTATCCTGGCGGGTTTCTCATCAGTTATTCTGGTGATGTTGCTTGGACAGACAAGGGTATTCTACTCTATGTCAAATGATGGTCTGGTACCAAAAGTATTCTCTAACCTGCATCCAAAATTCCGTACTCCATACAGGTCTCAGTTGTTATTCTTTGTATTTGTATCCCTTTTTGCTGCCTTCATACCTGACAGCGTAGTAGGTGATATGACAAGTATTGGTACCCTGTTCGCTTTCGTACTGGTATGTTTAGGTGTTATCGTAATGAGAAAGAGCAATCCGGAATTACAGCGTGCATTCAAAACACCATGGGTACCATTCGTTCCTATTCTTGGAGCACTTTTCTGTCTGACAATGATTGTCAGCCTGGGCTTTGAAAACTGGGCACGACTGATTGTATGGCTGCTGATCGGCTTCGCTATTTACTTCGGTTATAGTGTTAAACACAGTAAAGCCAGAAAATTATAATACCGATATTGGTTTCATGATATCAGATCGCAAGGCCGGAAAATTCAAGACTACGGAAGTAGTCTGAGTTTCCGGCCTTGTTGAGTTTAGTGGCTGAATGAGGTCATTATTACTATAAAAGTGATTATTTTTGCGTCTCGATTTTTTTAATAATTAATTATACCCAATATGGGAAGAATATTTGAAGTCAGAAAGCACACCATGTTTGCCAGATGGGACAGGATGGCCAAACAATTTACCAGAATAGGTAAGGAAATAGCGATCGCTGTGAAAAACGGAGGTCCTGACCCAGACAATAACCCCGCTCTCCGCAGATGCATGGTGAATGCCAAAGGTGTTAACATGCCTAAAGACCGTGTAGAAGCGGCTATTAAGCGGGCGATGGGTAAAGACAAGACTGATTATGAAGAAGTTGTGTATGAAGGATATGCCCCCCATGGTGTAGCTGTAATGGTAGAGACTGCAACAGATAATCCTACCCGCACAGTAGCAAACGTCCGTATGCACTTCAACAAAGAAGGCGGTAGCCTGGGTAACAGTGGCTCCGTAGGCTTTTTGTTCAACCGTACCGGCGTTTTCAAGATTAAAAATGAAGGACAGAACCTGGAAGAACTGGAACTTGAACTGATTGACGCAGGCCTGGAAGAAATAGGAGAAGATAGCGATGGTAATATAGTACTGCATGCGGCATTTACCGAATTTGGTAACATGGCGAAAGCGCTGGAAGAAAGAAATATTGTTCCTATTAGTGCTGAGCTGCAGCGTATTCCTGCTACTACGGTAGAATTGAATGAAGAGCAGGCTAAAGAGGTGTTAACACTGATCGACCGTCTGGAGCAAGACGATGACGTGCAGCAGGTATTCCACAATCTCCGCTAATAGTTATAAAATAGCAATAAAAGAAGGGCCTTGTCTATGACAAGGCCCTTCTTTTATTGCTATTAGGCAAGAGGCAATAATATTAAAGAACACGGCACACTTCACTTTCTATAACGAGGCGCAAGCCTTTGCCATGAATAGTTTCTAATTTAATGGAATTGTCAAGCTTGAAATGCTTACGTATACGTGTCAGGTAAACGTCCATACTACGCCCTGTAAAGAAATCATCATTTCCCCATACACTCAATAAAATACCTTCTCTTTTCAGTCTTTTGTTAGGATTATCGCAGAGAAACTTCAGCAATTCCGCTTCTTTAGGGGGTAGATTAATAGTTGCGCTGGTCGGAGGATGGTAGATCTTAAATTCACTATAATTGAAAATGAGCGTACCTAACTTAAAAACTATTTGTTTATCATTTTGCAACAGGCGGCTCCTTTTCATAAAAACGTCCATCCTGCAGAGCAGCTCCTCCATATTGAATGGTTTCACAAGATAGTCATCGCCGCCACATTCAAAGCCGTTCAGCTTATCCTGTTCCATATACCTCGAGGTGGTGAAGATTATAGGTACATTATCATTTCTATCCCTGATCTCTCTGGCGAGAGCGAATCCATCCATACCCGGCATTACAACGTCGAGTAAACAAATATCAAATGGCCTTTCCCGGAAAGTATTCCAGCCTTCCTCTCCATCTGAACAATGTACAACCAGATATCCTGCCTTTTCAAGATGGCTCTTGATAACTTTGGCAAAAAAATGGTCGTCTTCTACTAACAGAACTCCTGCTTTCATAAACGGATTTGGGTTGATGGTTAATTTAGAAGTCATTTCCTGACAAGCCTAACAAAATGACAAATTATTAACTATTAACGTGGACTAAATGTTTATCCAATTTAGTTTTATTCTTTTAAATTTTGGCGGCACAACACCTAATATCTTCATCCATTTCGTTCATTCCTGACCAAACGAAAAATAAGTATGTCTAATATATTAATTATCATTTACAATAGGAAATAACATTTGATTAATGTTATTCCAGGATTAAACTTAACCCTTACATGAAATAATTATTCAATTATATTTTAAAACGTTTATCATGAAAGTATTTTATAATATTTGCATACTACATTAACATCTTTTTAAACCTACAACTCACACTCAAAAAAAAACGCAAGGCCGGAAAGCCTTGCGTTTTTTTTATAAAAAAGAGAAATAAACTATTCTTCTACCATTTCTACAACAACTCTGATCACATCCTCCACATTCGGTTTGGAGAAATAATCGCCATCAGAACCGTACGCAGGGCGATGAGCTTGAGCACTTAAGGTTTTCGGTGCCACATCCAGCCATTTATATCCTCCTTGTATTTCCATCACCTGTTGGAACATGTAGGCGGTACCACCGCCGGGCACATCTTCGTCAACAAAGAGTATCCTGTTCGTTTTTTTCAGAGACTCGACTATCTGATGACCGGTATCGAAAGGCAGTAGCGTCTGAATATCGATCAATTCGCACGAGATACCAAGTTTCTGCAACGTCTGCATAGCCTCTTCAATCACACGTAGCGTGGAACCGTAAGAAACAATTGTAATATCAGTTCCCTCATGTACGACCTCTGGTACACCTAAAGGCACCGTAAAACTACTAAGGTTCTGAGGAAGTTTCTCTTTCAGTCTGTAGCCGTTAAGAGATTCGATCACCAGCGCCGGCTCATTAGCTGCCAATAAAGTATTGTACATACCTGCCGCCTGTACCATGTTACGCGGCACACATACATTCATGCCCCTCAACGATCCCAATATCATACTCATCGGAGAACCGGAATGCCAGATTCCCTCCAGGCGGTGCCCCCTGGTACGCACAATGATCGGGCAATACTGAATACCTTTAGTGCGGTATTGTAAGCTGGCCACATCATCACTTAGCGGTTGCAGTCCGTACAATAAATAATCCAGATACTGTATTTCAGCGATCGGACGAAGTCCTCTTAAGGCCATACCGATACCCTGTCCCATAATGGTCAGTTCCCGTATACCTGTATCAAAGATCCTTTCCTTTCCATGCTTTTGCTGTAAGCCAGCAAATCCCTGGTTCACATCCCCTATTTTACCTACATCCTCTCCAAATGCAAATACTTTGGGATTATTTTCTATCAACTGGTCAAAGTATTTGTTCAATACCTCATATCCATTCACTGTAGACGAATCTTCGTTATATACTGCAGGTACAACAGGCACATTAGATACTGAATTCGCGCCTTCTGCATGCAACAGAGAATTATAATTTTCTCTTTCCTGGCTCAGCAGATTTTCATAATAATGTTTCAAAGCATCCATTGCCGGTGCTTTCACCTTCTTATGATACACCAGGATGCTTGCTGCTGCCTTAAGCACGTCACGTCTCAATGGTTCACGGTTTACCTGCAATTCATGCAACAGGCTATTAACCATTGTAGCGTCCACCTCCGGCAAAGCCGCTACAGCCTGTCCATATGTCAACATCTCCTGTACCTGCTGGCGAATAGGAGTAATATATTTTTCCCAGGCATTTTTGCGTGCATCCTGTGCAACCGTTTTGGCCTCTGCTTCAATAGCCAAGAGAGTTGTTTCGTCTGACAATGCGTTTTCGAGTATCCACTGTCTCATCTGGTGATTACAGTCAAACTCTTTTTCCCATGTAAGACGTTCTTTATTCTTGTAACGTTCATGAGAACCACTTGTAGAATGGCCCTGGGGCTGCGTCATTTCCTCAACATGGAACAATGCCGGTATATGTGTTTCCCTGATCTTCCTGATACCGGTTTCAAACACCTCACACATAGATGCATAATCCCACCCCTTTACGTTGTATATATCAAAACCGTTGGAATCTTCTGTTTTACGGAAGCCTTCCAGGGCAGCACTGATCGAATCTTTTGTTGTCTGGTATTTACGCGGAACAGAAATACCATATCCGTCATCCCATACAAAGACAGCCAATGGTACCTGCAGCACGCCTGCAGCATTCATTGTCTCCCAAAAGTGACCTTCAGAAGTTGAAGCATCCCCTATGGTAGCAAAACAAACCTCATTACCGTTATTAGACAGCTTTGTAAACTCTTTTAACACTTCAACATCGCGGAATAGCTTCGACGCGAATGCCAAACCTAATGCACGCGGCATTTGTGCAGCAGTAGGAGACATATCGGTGGCAGTGTTCTTAATTTGCGTAAGATCCAGCCAATTACCATCCTTTCCAAGGTTTGGCGTTGCAAAGTGGGAATTCATCTGGCGTCCGCCGGAAAATGGCTCATTGGCCAGATCAGGATCGGCATACATCTGCGAAAAGAATTGTTCTGGTGTGGCAATACCACTGGCAAAAGCAAAGGTCTGGTCCCGGTAGTAACCAGAGCGAAAGTCTCCAGGCTTAAAATATTTAGCCATAGCAATCTGCGCTACTTCCTTTCCATCTCCGAAAATACCGAACTTGGCCTTGCCTGTAAGCACTTCCTTACGGGCCAGCAGACTAACTTCCCTGCTTTCGCAAGCCAGGCGGTAATCATCCAGTACTTCCTTCCGAAATTCATCGAATGACAACCGGCTTTCCGTATTCATAGTCAGTTCATTGTTTTCTATCATTGCCTCTTTGTTAAAGTACAAAAGTAAGGTTAATTATAGTTAATTATACAGTTGCAAAACGTCTGAAAATGTAATGCGTAAAATAATTTGATTTTTTTTAATAAGATTTTAATAAATTCTTTATCGATAGATTATTTTTGGCTGTAAATTTGTTATTAAGTAAACGATGATCTATTTTTTAACCAATCGTTTTAAAACCACATTATACATGAAAAAATTCATCTTATCCCTATTTGCGAGCATGCTGTTAACCACTGCTCTCTGGGCACAAACACAGACAGCAAACCCTGTTGATGCGAAAGTAAAATTCAAACAGGAAACTATTGACTTTGGTAAAACTAAACTGAACAAACCAGTTTCAGTTGACTTTGAATTTACCAATACTGCAAAAGAACCTGTACTGATCGAAACAGCGCGCGCTTCCTGTGGATGTACTACTCCGAGCTGGACCAAAGAACCGATCCTGCCAGGCAAAAAGGGAAAAATCACTGCCAACTATTCCGCTAATAGCGTAGGTCAGCAGAACAAAACTGTTTGGGTAAGATTAAAAGGTGTTGATCAGGACAAAGAACTGCACCTGACTGGTACTGTTGAACAATAATCACTACAGATACTATATACCCGTATAAGTCATAAAAATGCCTTACAGTTTTGCCTGTAAGGCATTTTTATGTTAGTCCCCTGCTGATTCCGCGCTGAAAATTTACTTGGCCACAGATCCCCATAATATCAACTAACTTTGTAAACTCAAAATCAAGACAATTTATGCCTACCATTAGTAAGAGAGGGGAACAAATGCCGCCTTCTCCTATCAGGAAATTGGTACCTTATGCGGAAGCAGCTAAGAAAAAAGGAACCAAAGTCTATCATCTCAATATCGGACAACCGGATATTGAAACACCAAAACCGGTACTGGATGCAGTTCGTCACTCGGACTTCACCATACTAGAATATAGTCATAGCGCAGGAAATGAAAGTTATCGCCGCAAGCTGGTCACTTACTATGAAAGATTTGGTATTAAGCTAAATCACCAACAGATCATTGTAACAACCGGAGGCTCTGAAGCCATCCTTTTTGCCTTTATGGCCTGTCTGGATGCCGGAGACGAGGTACTGGTACCTGAACCATTCTATGCCAATTATAATGGTTTTGCAATTGAGGCGGGCATTCAGGTACGTACAATCACTGCTAATATTGAAACAGGGTTTGCATTGCCGGCAATGGAAGCTTTTGAAAAAGCGATTACCCCGCGGACCAGGGCTATCATGATCTGCAATCCTAATAATCCAACAGGTTATCTTTATAGCAAGGAAGAGCTCTCCGTGCTAAAAGAGTTATGCCTGAAACATAACCTTTATCTATTCTCTGATGAGGCATACAGAGAATTTTGTTATACCGGCGATCACTTCTCGGCTATGAATCTGGAAGGCTTGGAAGAACATGTTATTCTCATGGATACCATTTCCAAGCGTTACAGCGCATGCGGAGGCCGAATTGGAGCACTCGTTACCAAAAATCAGACAGTACTTGACGCTGTAATGAAATTTGCCCAGGCCAGGCTTAGCCCTCCTTCATTTGCCCAGATAGCCGGCGAAGCTGCGGTAGACCTTCCACTGGATTACTTCGACGAAATAAAAGCAGAATATCTGAGCCGCCGTGATGTATTGGTAAGTATGCTCAATGACATGCCAGGCGTATTTTGTCCAAATCCAGGTGGTGCGTTTTATGCAATAGCGAGGTTGCCTATTGATAATGCAGATAAATTCTGCCAATGGCTACTGGAATCTTTCTCGTATGAGCAACAAACAGTCATGCTCTCTCCTGCTACTGGGTTTTACGCAACCCCCGGACTAGGCATCAATGAAGTACGATTAGCATATGTGCTGAACAAGGAAGATATCAAAAAGGCGATGATCTGTCTTTCTAAAGCCCTCGAAACCTATCCCGGACGAGTGGCTTATAAAGAAGAAGCACTTGCAACTGGCAGATAATTTAAAAGGCGGTAATTATATTGTAAATAATTCTATATAATATCATTATTGCCTTTTCTTTAAATTTTAGGTCAAAACAGGCTATTTTTTATATTAGTAAAATTTATATACACGTTTTTGTTCTACCAAAATTCAATTTATTATAACCAAA
This sequence comes from Chitinophaga sp. S165, assembly GCF_003182155.1. Taxonomy (GTDB): domain Bacteria; phylum Bacteroidota; class Bacteroidia; order Chitinophagales; family Chitinophagaceae; genus Chitinophaga. Next base: position 99,681 of record NZ_QGTG01000004.1, on the reverse strand, counting down.
GTGTTCTTTAAGTTAAATTTCTTTGTATATTTGTAATGCGAAAGGCAGATAAACAGGTAGGAACTGGTAGATGTGGAATTAGAGGAAAACTTGTTTAGCATAAATTTAACCTTAATAATTTCAGTAAGCGTTTTATAATTCTGAACTTTGGGTTATTAACATTCAGAAAGAAATTATCAACTTTTTGTAAAAAAGTTCTAGATATACTAAAACGTTTTAGCAAAATACCTTATTTTTGTATCAGTTTTTCATAACGTGGAATTTATAAAGGCAAACGGCTCCGATCACGGAGCCGTATTTTTTTGTCCAATACCCACTAAGTACCTTGATAATCAATCTATTAATATCATCTATTCTTTTCGAACGTTATAGTCTTTAAAACATTTATAAAAACTGAAAGAGGCAGCCTGCAACCAGGACCGCCTCTTTTAGTTTTATCTATTCAAGATTTACATATTCTCTTTGATCATATTGAAGAAGTCATCAAACAGATAACGGCTATCGTATGGACCAGGAGTAGACTCCGGATGATATTGCACCGAAAATGCAGGCTTATTCTTGATACGGATACCTTCCACAGAAGAATCATTCAGATTGACGTGCGTTACTTCCACTGTCTGACTGGCTGCGATGGCTTTAGGATCTACCGCAAAACCGTGGTTTTGAGTCGTAATCTCACAACGACCTGTCGCCAGGTTTTTAACCGGATGGTTCAGCCCCCTGTGACCATGATGCATCTTATAAGTTGGAATATCATTAGCTAGAGCCAGCAACTGGTGTCCAAGACAAATACCAAACATAGGTCTGTTGGCATTCAGGATCTTTTTTACTGTGTCAACAGCATATTTCAATGGAGCTGGATCGCCAGGACCATTTGAGATAAAATAAGCGTGTGGTTTGAATTTTTCGCATTCTTCAAAAGCCGTATCTGTAGGGAATACCTGCAGATAAGCGCCTTTTTCAGATAAGCATTTCAGCATATTTCTCTTCACACCATTGTCCAGTACCGCTATGCGAATATCTGCAGCAGGATCGCCTACATTATATGCTTCTTTAGTTGATACTTCAGCACATAATGCCAGTCCTTCCATTGAAGGCACTTGTTTCAGCTGAGCTTTGAGCTGTTCTATATCCAGTATTTCAGATGAAATGATACAGTTCATAGCGCCTTTGCTACGGATATGTGCCACCAGTGCCCTGGTATCCACATCATAGATAGCCACCAGATTGTTATCGGTCAGGAATTTTTCCAGTGATCCGTCAGCCATCTGACGTGAATAGTTATAAGCAATATTCTTGCATATCAATCCACTGATCTTCACACTTTCACTTTCCACGTCATCTTTCTTAACGCCGTAGTTTCCTACGTAACAGTTATTCATGATCAGTACCTGCCCTTTATATGAAGGATCCGTAAATACTTCCTGGTATCCTGTCATTCCAGTGTTAAAACACAATTCACCTGCGGCGGTGCCAATTTTACCAAAAGCTTTTCCCTGATATACCGTACCGTCGTCTAACAACAGTATGGCCGGCTGGATTGATCTAGTCTGAGGCATGCTTATTTTTTCGTTTTAAAAAATCGTGCAAAGTTATTGAATAAAAGCTTAACAATCGAGATTTCTCCTCATAATTTGTTAATCTTTAGCTTCAATTATTTGACATGAATCGATTTTATAATACGATGAGCGGTTGCAAAAGCTGTTGTATCATCCTCCCGGTACCTGATCACTACCTCCCAGCGATGAGGGCCATTTACCAGCAGCAGATTACAGAAGGAAAGCCTGATACCGCTCTTGTAGTTAAAACTACCTTCCTGGAGCAAAGCTGACATGCCGCTTTGAGTGATGGTATCTGTGGTATATTTAAGATCAGAGATCTCTTCGTTCTTTTTCATTTCAGTAGCTGTGGTCGATCCGGCAATCTCCAGGTCATTGGACACGTTGGGCCGGAAACTATACATATTCACTTCCACCTGCATTCCCTCTTCCACCCTATTTCTGTAACTCTTAGCGTATTCGACAAATTGAGCCACCTCCGGAGCCAATGGCTTGTCATTCACCCCCAGGTGCATTGGTGTGCTGATCTCAATGGTTTGGCGCCCTATTTTGGCTGTTTCCCAGGAAGAATATAACCATGCCTTATTTATTTTGGGATAGATCAGGTTAAATACTACACGTTTGCCGATATATCCACCCGCTACAGCAGCCAGCCCTATTACTAATATCACAGTAATGATCGCTCCGCGCCTGCCTGCCCATGCTAAATATCTTCGTTGTAATTCCCCGATTGGATTGGTCCTTGCTTTTCTGGGTTTAACTCCTTTTTCCCGCTGGAATTCTTCAAAACTTCCTTCCGGTCTTTTTAACTTCCATTCAGCATAGTTCGTGGGTAATTTTTTGCCACATTCAGCGCAAAAGGTGAGAAACTCTGACTTGAGCTCATTGTAATGCCCACAGCTTTTACATTTCAGGTAAATCATAAGATATAGAGAGATTTTAAACGGATCTGCCCGTACAATTTTCAATACAAACACGATATTACAAAAAAAACTAATTAATCTGTATTACCCTTTTGCAGATGCCTGAAAATCAGGCATAAAAAAAATCCCGGAGTAAACTCCGGGATTCCTTTATGAATTGAAGCGAACTAATACTATTCAGCTGCTTTTTCTTCAGTTGCAGTACCTTCTTCAGCTTTTTTCTTGCTGCCGCCGGCACGACGTGTTTTCTTAGCAGGAGCTGCTTCTTTCTCAACTTTACCACCATAGATCTCGTTAAAGTCAACCAGTTCGATCAGCGCAGTTTCAGCGTTGTCACCAACACGTTTACCCAACTTAATGATACGGGTGTAACCACCAGGACGGTTTGCGATCTTTTCGCTGATAGCACCGAACAGTTCCTTGATAGCTTCTTTATCCTGCAGGTAACTGAACACAATCCTACGGTTGTGAGTAGAATCGCTCTTTGCTCTTGTCAGCAAAGGCTCAACATATACACGCAGCGCTTTAGCTTTGGCTAAAGTAGTGGTGATACGTTTGTGCTTGATCAGTTCCATTGCAAGGTTAGCTAACAGGCTCTTGCGGTGTGCGGCTTTTCTGCCGAGTGGATTTAATTTTACTCCGTGACGCATGACGTTTTGTTTTTTAATTCCCCTATACCGTGTCAGGAATTACAGGGTACTTATTTAGATCTAATTAGTACTATTCTTCGTCTAATTTCAGTTTGGACAGATCCATACCGAAATGTAAACCTCTTTCGTTCAATACCTGCTCAATCTCACTGAGGGATTTCTGACCGAAGTTCCTGAATTTCATCAATTCTTCCTGTTCGTACTGTACCAGTTCGCTCAGGGAGTTGATCTTAGCAGCTTTCAGACAGTTGAAGGCACGAACACTCAGATCCAGATCTTCCAGCGGCGTTTTCAGTATCTTACGCAGCTGCAGTGTCTGTTCATCCACAACATCTTCCTTCTCTGTGTCTTTAGTATCAAAGCTGATGTTTTCATCGGTGATGATCATCAGGTGCTGGATCAGTATGCGTGAAGCCTGTTTCACAGCTTCTTCCGGGTGGATCGTACCATCGGTGATCACTTCCATGATCAGCTTCTCATAATCAGTCTTTTGTTCCACACGGGTGTTCTCGATGCTATATTTTACGTTCTTGATAGGCGTAAAGATAGAGTCGATAGCGATGTAACCGAAAACGGCATCTTTAGGTTTGTTCTCTTCAGCTGGTACATAACCGCGGCCTTTACCGATAGTCAGCTCAATATCCAGCTTTGCAGATGGATCCAGCGTACAGATAAGCAATTCAGGATTCATGATCTGGAAAGCACTGGTAGCTTTTTCGATCATGTCAGCACGGAACTCAGTTTTTCCTTTAATAGAAATCTGAATTTTCTCGTTGCTAACTTCGTTTTCAACGATACGTTTGAAACGTACCTGCTTTAAGTTCAGGATGATTTCAGTTACGTCTTCTGTGATTCCTTTTAAAGTTGCAAACTCGTGATCTGCACCTTCTATCTTTATTCCCACAATGGCATAACCCTCCAGAGACGACAGCAGCACACGACGCAGCGCGTTACCCACAGTCACCCCATAACCCGGTTCTAACGGCCGGAATTCGAATTGAGCTTCAAAGTCAGTAGACTTTTGCAAAACGATCTTATCAGGCTTTTGGAAATTCAGAATTGCCATTGATATGTTAAGTTTAATTGTTTATGTAAAACTGCCTTTAGCCATTAACATGCAGTCCTTAGTAACCTGCGTAAATTTACTACGCAGGCAACTAATGACCCATGCTTAACGGCTAAAGACATATTATTATTTAGAGTACAATTCTACGATCAGCTGCTCCTTAATGTTCTCAGGAACGCTCTCTCTCTCAGGATATGCAATGAAAACACCTTTCAGTTCTTTTTCATTCCAATCCAACCAGCTGAATTTAGGATTTTTACCGCGGATGTTGCTGGTGATAGCAGTGTTAGTTGCTGCAGAAGCTTTCAATCCGATCACATCACCTGGTTTCAGCTGATAAGAAGGGATGTTCATTACTTCACCATTAACAGTGATGTGCTTGTGAGAAACCAGCTGACGTGCAGCAGGGCGGGATGGAGCGATTCCGAGACGGAATACTGCGTTATCCAGACGTGCTTCCAGCAATTTGATCAAAACCTCACCGGTAACACCTTTACGACGGTTAGCTTCAACGAACAGGTTAGCGAACTGGCGCTCCAATACACCATAAGTGTATTTCGCTTTCTGTTTTTCACGCAGCTGCAGCGCGTATTCACCCAGCTGTTTACGCTTGCGGGTTACACCGTGCTGACCCGGAGGGTTGCTGTTCTTACCTAAATACTTACCGTTTCCTAAAATCGGTTCTCCAAATATCCTGGAGATCTTGGTCTTTGGTCCTGTATACCTTGCCATGTTCTTTGATAGATTTTTTAGTTTCGGTATATGATCTTTAAAAAATCTTAAACCTGATCATATACCCATTGTTAATAAAATTCTTAAGCGGCAATTCGAAAGCAGCAGGTGGAAGATACTTCCAACTTTCCACTTTCGAAATACCGCGAAATTATATCGATCCTATACCCTTCTCTTTTTAGGAGGACGGCAACCGTTGTGAGGTAAAGGAGTAACGTCTTTGATCATGTTAACCTCGATACCGGAGTTAGCGATCGCACGGATAGCACTTTCACGACCAGCACCAGGGCCTTTTACAAAAACATCTGCTCTTTTCAGACCTGCTTCCATTGCTGTTTTTGCAGCGTCAGAAGCAGCCAGCTGAGCTGCATAAGGAGTGTTCTTTTTAGAACCCTTAAAGCCCATCTTACCTGCAGTAGACCAGGAGATTACCTGACCCTGTTTGTTGGTAATGCTGATGATGATATTGTTGAAACTAGCAGAGATGTGTACATCACCGTAGTTGTCTACTTTAACTACCCTCTTTTTGTTAGCAGCAGTTTTTGTATTTGTTGCTTTTGCCATAATTATATAAAATTCCAGGTTCCAGGTTCCAGATTCCTCTTGCCATATATACGACTACTGGAAACCGGAACTTGTTATTTGTATTATCAAGTTTATTTCTTAGGCGCTTTCTTTTTACCTGCAACCGTCTTACGTTTACCTTTACGGGTACGGCTATTGGTACGGGTACGCTGGCCTCTTAACGGTAAGCCCTTCCTGTGACGAAGACCACGATAACAAGCAATGTCCAATAGACGCTTGATATTCATCTGTACTTCAGAACGCAGCTGACCTTCTACCTTAAACTCACTGTTAATGACGTTACGGATAGCAGCCTGCTCATCATCGTTCCAGTCCTTTACTTTCTTGTTAAAGTCTATACCAGACTTTTCCAGAATATATTGAGCGGTAGAACGACCAATACCAAAGATGTAGGTCAGGCCAATTTCTCCACGTTTATTTTTAGGAAGATCGATACCGGCTATACGTGCCATATTTGTATTTTAATTTACTAGTTATGTATTAAATGATTATCCCTGACGTTGTTTAAAACGGGGATTCTTTTTGTTGATCACCAACAATTTACCCTTCCTGCGCACAATCTTGCAATCTGCACTTCTTTTTTTTATGGAAGCTCTTACCCTCATAAGTTATAAGTTATAAGTCTGTGTGTGTTATTATTTATATCTGAATATAATTCTGCCTCTGCTCAAATCGTATGGACTCATCTCAACCCCTACTTTGTCACCAGGCAGGATGCGGATATAGTGCATTCTCATCTTCCCAGAAATGGTAGCTAAAATCTCGTGCCCGTTCTCTAACTTAACTCGGAACATAGCGTTAGACAAGGCTTCTAGTATTATTCCATCCTGTTTAATGAGTGCCTGTTTTGCCATAAAAATTTTTAGGACTGCAAAGATAGCGAAATCTTAGGAAAAAGAAAAATTAATCAAATAAACGTGAATAATTAATTGTGGATAATTCCTTGAATATATCCTTACTCATTAATTATCAATAGTTTGAACTTAACGCCGGGTTCTCCCTTTCTGCCTTTTCGATACCTTCAAATGAAGAAAGTATGTCTGGTTTTCCGTTCATTACAGCCACATTGTGCTCGAAATGAACGGAAGGCTTCTCATCACGGGTGATCACAGTCCAGCCATCTTCCATATATTCCACTTCTTTCACACCCAGGTTTACCATAGGCTCAATCGCGATCACCAGTCCTTCTTTCATGATAGGACCACTACCACGCTTTCCGTAATTAGGTACCTGCGGGTCTTCGTGGAGATTACGGCCCAATCCGTGACCAACCAGCTCACGTACCACGCCATAACCACGTTGCTTCTCTGTATAGTCCTGGATAGCGTGTGCGATGTCTCCGATACGGTTGCCCGCTATAGCCTTTTCTATGCCTTTATAGAGCGCTGTTTTCGTTGCCTTCATCAGCTCCAGTACCTCTGGTTTCACGTTACCAATGGCAAACGTATAGGCACTGTCTCCATGATAACCATTCAGCAGTACGCCAACATCCACACTCACGATATCTCCATCCTGCAATACATATGCGTTAGGAATACCGTGTACCACTTCCGCATTTACAGAAATACAGCAGCTTTTAGGGAAGCCCCTGTAATTCTTAAACGAAGGAACCGCCCCATTAGCAACGATGAACTTTTCAACGATCGCGTCGATATCAAGGGTAGACATTCCCGGTTTCAGATTTTTGGCCACTTCTTCCAATGTAGCACTCACCAATAATGCGCTTTTGCGCATCAGCTCAATTTCTTCCTTAGTTTTATAATGCACCATACTAAAAAACGGGTTAGGAAAGTTCAGTTTCGAAAGTGTTGTAGCGCACTGTTTCAATAAAGATCGTAACCACATAAAGGATGCGGCTTTTGCACTTGCCTCAGATTCGTAATTGCTCTTTACTTAAAAGATTAAGCCACGCAAGCATAAAACCGGCAGAGATCAACTCTGTTGGTTTTATGCTTCTGTGGCTTTTATACCAGGTAGCCTGGATTAATCAGACGTTAGCCGGAGCTGTTCTTCCTTTAATCCGACCTGTGCTCATGAGTCCATCGTAATGGCGCATCAGCAGCTGGCTTTCTATTTGCTGGAGCGTATCAAGGATAACGCCCACCATGATCAGCAGGGATGTACCTCCGAAGAAGGTAGCAAAGTTGCTATTGATATTCACCGCTGCAGCTATACCAGGAAGGATACCTACCAGTGCCAGGAAGAATGCACCTGGCAGGGTGATACGATCCATTACCGCTCCGATATAATCAGCAGTAGCTTTACCAGGTTTAACACCCGGAACGAAACCATTATTACGTTTCATTTCATCCGCCATAGAGGTCGGATTAAATATCAATGCAGTATAGAAGTAAGTGAAAACTATCACCAGTACAGCATAGATCAGGTTGTACCAGCCATTAGTGTGATCACTGAAGATACGAATGAACCCAGATCCGCTATCTGTTGCAAAACCGATTGCTGTAGCAGGGATAAACATGATTGCCTGGGCAAAGATGATAGGCATTACACCTGCCGCGTTCACCTTCAGGGGAATGAACTGGCGAACACCACCAAACTGTTTATTACCAACTATACGTTTTGCGTAGTTTACAGGGATCTTGCGGGTACCTTGCACGAGCAGGATCAGACCGATTGTGATCAGTACGAACACAGCCAGCTCTATAAGGAACAGCATCGGACCACCGTTGCTCTGGGCGTTCCTGGAGGAGAACTCCTGGATGATAGCCTGTGGCAAACGGGCGAGGATACCCACCATGATTATAATAGAAGTACCGTTGCCGATACCTTTATCTGTGATCTTTTCTCCCAGCCACATTACAAACAGGGTACCTGCTGTAAGTACAATGGTAGTAGTCAGCCAGAAGAAGGCTGCACCATATTCAGGGATAATAGAACCTGCGGATTGTTGTTTCAGGAAGGCTACGTAAGCGCTCGCCTGGAAACCGGTTACTATTACTGTCAGTACACGTGTATACTGATTAATCTTTTTTCTACCGCTTTCACCTTCTTTCTGGAGTTTCTGGAAATAAGGCACGGCAATTGTAAGCAGTTGTATGGCTATGGATGCAGAGATATAGGGCATTATACCAAGCGCAAAAATGGACGCCCTGGAGAATGATCCACCGGCGAACATATTGAACAGTCCGAGAATACCTTTCTCAGATTTGTTGGCAAACTCTCCCATACCCAGGCTGTTGGCATCGATACCGGGTAACGCGATATAGGATCCTACACGATAGATGAGGACAAGAAGCAATGTGGTGAGAATGCGGTTACGCAAATCCTCGATGCTCCAGATATTCTTAATCGTTTCGATAAATTTCTTCACAGGAAGATGAATGTTTAGATATTCAAAATTTCATCCCGCTTTAAGCGAGACCAAATTCCGAACCTGTATTAGCTGCTATCCAGTAACTCTGGCCGGGATTTGTGTTGTTTTCTCTGGCTTGATAAAATGTGAAAAGACGCACTACTCCGTAGGCGTCTCCTCAGTCGTGAAATCTTATACCAGCTCTACCGTTCCACCCGCTGCTTCTATCAGCTGCTTGGCTTTTTCGCTGATCGCATTCACTTTTGCGGTTACTTTAGCCTTCAGTTCTCCCTGACCCAGGATTTTCACTTTCGCGGTCCTGTTGATCAAACCGTTCATATACAGGTTTTCCAGAGAGAAGTCCTGCAGACCATATTTTTCAACCAGGTGATCGATCTGACCGATGTTGAATACCTGGTATTCTGTTGGATTCAAGCTCTTGAAACCACGTTTAGGCATACGACGCTGAATTGGCATCTGACCACCTTCGTGACCTCTTTTGCTCTGATAACCAGCACGTGACTGACCACCTTTATTACCTTTTGTAGATGTACCACCTTTACCTGATGCTTCACCACGACCAAGGCGCTTCTCTTTATGTACGGAACCTTGTGCAGGTTGTAACGTATGCAGATTCATTTTCTAATTTTTTTTACTTACGCGGAAATTAACCGCTCGCTTTAAATGTAAAATGTTTTTCGTAAATCTCCGATATAAATGTAGGATTATTTCCCGGGTAATAAAATTTATTACGCCTGTTCTCCTTCAACTTTCACCAGATGATTCACTTTACGCACCATACCCAGGATCTGGGGGGTAGCTTCCACTTCTACAGTGGCGTTCATTTTTTTCAGTCCTAATGCCTTCAGGGTGAGCTTCTGGCGCTCAGGACGGTCTATACCACTTTTTACTTGAGTGATCTTGATCTTTGCCATTGTTATTTGAATTGCCACTTTACAATTGCCAGAGCAGAATACCTGCTCTAAGTAACTGGATAGTGATATTATCCGTTAAATACTTTCTTCAGCGATACGCTTCTGGTTTTTGCTACCTGGATCGGCTCACGCAGGAGACCTAATGCCTTAAATGTAGCTTTAACCACGTTGTGCGGGTTAGCAGAACCCAGAGACTTAGCCAGAACGTCGGTGATACCTGCGCTTTCCAGTACGGCACGCATTGAACCTCCGGCGATCACACCAGTACCATGAGCAGCTGGCTTAATAAGTACTTTAGCAGCACCTTCTTTAGCTAACTGGTCGTGAGGAATAGTACCATGCATCACAGGAACTTTGATAAGATTTTTCTTAGCATCGTCGATACCTTTGGTGATAGCTTCCTGCACTTCCTTCGCCTTACCCAGACCGTGTCCTACTACACCGTGTTCGTTACCAACTACTACCAGGGCAGAAAAACTGAAAGTACGTCCGCCTTTGGTTGTTTTGGTTACACGGTTGATAGCCACTACCTTCTCTTTCAGCTCCAGGTCACCGGCCTTTACTCTATTAAATGTATTCTTTGCCATTTTTTTATTTGCGAATTACGATTTAATCAATTTCGATATTAGAATTGGAGACCAGCTTCTCTGGCACCATCAGCTACGCTCTTTACGCGACCATGATACAGATAACCACCGCGGTCAAAAGTGCAGGCAGTAATGCCCAGTGATTTTGCCTTAGTAGCCAGTGCAGCACCTACGAGTTTAGATTTCTCGGATTTGGTACCTTTCTGTGCTTTGATATCTTTATCACGGGAAGAAGCAGCAGCCAGCGTAACTCCGTTAGCATCATCTATCAATTGCACGTAAATGTCGCTATTGCTGCGAAATACAGATAATCTCGGATTCTGTGAACTACCAACAACCTTTTTACGAATGCGGTAGCGGATCTTCTGTCTCCTATTAACTTTTGTACTCATTTCTGATTTAATTTATTCATCCCGATGCTGCCGGGATGGTGTTGAATTAGCTAATTGACGCTACCGCCAATTAGCTAATTAAAATTATTTACCTGCAGACTTACCTGCTTTCTTACGAACCACTTCATCACTGTAGCGAACACCTTTACCTTTGTAAGGCTCTGGTTTACGCAGGCTACGGATTTTAGCAGCTACCTGACCTAACAGCTGGTTGTCGATACCTTCCAGCATGATCTTCGGGTTAGCACCCTTTTCAGTCAGTGTTGCTACTTTCAGTTCTTTAGGGATCTCAATAACGATGTTGTGAGAGTAACCTAAAGACAGGTCCAGTAACTGACCAGCGTTAGAGGCTTTGTAACCCACACCCACCAGTTCAAGTTGTTTCTTGAAACCTTCTGTAACACCTGTCACCATGTTGGCGATCAGTGCGCGGTACAGACCGTGCAGTGCACGGTGACGGATCTGGTCAGTAGGACGTACTACTGTAAGAACGCCATCCTTCACTTCTATTTTGATATCCCTGTCGATGGCTTGTTTCAGCTCACCTTTAGGACCTTTTACAGTCAGCTCATTAGAAGCGGAAACAGTTGCTGTTACACCGCTTGCTAATTTGATAGGACTTTTACCTATACGAGACATAATTGCAGTTTTTACTGTTATGTTTGGATTCAGGATCCTTCCGTGTTCAGCGCCGTATAGAAAGCTTAATTGTCAGAAGGTCCGTATGATTCGGCTTGTTATTGATCTGCACTGGTCAAACCTGTCAGCACTATTAACAAGCCATATATATTAATAAACGTAGCAAACGACTTCTCCGCCTACATTCTGAGCTTTGGCTTCTTTGTCGGTCATTACGCCTTTAGAGGTAGAGACGATTGCAACACCTAAACCGTTCTTGATACGTTTGAAATCAGCTGGTTTAGAGTATTGACGTAAGCCCGGACGGCTGATACGCTGCAGATCAGTGATAGCAGGTACTTTAGTCTGTGGGTCATACTTCAGGGCTATTTTGATAAGACCCTGTTTAGTATCTTCTTCAAATTTGTACTTCAGGATGTAACCTTTGTCGTACAGTATCTCGGTGATACGTTTCTTAAGTTTAGAGGCAGGAATTTCCACAATCCTGTGGTTGGCCATTTGCGCGTTCCGGATTCTGGTCAGGAAGTCTGCTATTGGATCAGTAACCATTGTTCTTAAAATTTAAAAACTATTTTACAATGCGATATCCAATCAGTAATAGATAGGAAAATCAAATAACTAATGCCGGTTTATTCCGGAGCCGGCTGGCATCCGGAAGTGGTGTTGGCTTACCAGCTTGCTTTTCTTACGCCAGGGATCTTACCAGCCAGGGCCAGGTCACGGAACATGTTACGACACATGCCGAAATGACGCATATAACCTCTTGGACGACCGGAAAGCTGACATCTGTTGTGCAGGCGAACAGGAGATGCATTTCTTGGAAGTTGGTCCAGTGCAGCATAGTTACCTTCTGCTTTCAGGGTAGCACGCTTTTCTGCAAACTTCTCAACCAGTGCAGCTCTCTTTCTTTCGCGAGCCTTTACGGATTCTCTTGCCATGTTATTGTTATATAATTCCAGTTATAAATTCCAAATTCCAAACCCTTTCAGGGATTGGAATTTGATATCAGATATTATTGATTATCCTTTTTGATATTCTTGAACGGCATACCCAGTTCTTTCAGCAGCTCGTAAGCTTCTTCGTTGGTGTTAGCCGTAGTAACAAAAGTGATATCCATACCGGAGATCTTTGTTACTTTATCGATATCTATCTCAGGGAAAATGATCTGCTCAGTGATACCCAGGGTATAGTTACCACGGCCATCGAAAGCTTTTTCATTTACACCTTTAAAGTCACGTACACGAGGCAGGGAAACTGCGATCAGACGATCCAGGAAGTCGTACATGTTGTTACCACGCAGTGTTACGCGGGCACCGATCGGCATGTTCTTCCTCAGTTTAAAGTTAGAGATATCTTTTTTAGACATAGTAGCGATCGCTTTCTGACCAGAGATACGGGTCATCTCGTCAACAGCAATATCTACCAGTTTTTTATCTCCAACAGCGCCATTGATACCCTGGTTCAGACAGATCTTTACCAGACGGGGCACCTGCATTACGCTCTTGTAATTAAATTTCTTTTGCAGGGCACTAACCACTTCATTGCGGTATTTAGACTGCAGTCTGGGTGTATATGTAGTGTTTGCCATTATTTAATTACCTCCCCTGATTTTTTAGCTATACGAACTAATTTACCGTTATCACGCTGCCTGTTAACTTTGGTAGGTTTACCAGCCTTAGCATCCCATAACATTACGTTAGAAATAGCGATAGGAGCCTCCTGCTTAACGATACCACCTTTGGTGTTCTGAGCAGTTGGTTTGGTATGTTTGGTGATGATATTCACACCTTCTACCAGAATGCGTGCCTTGTCAGGGATCACTTCCAGCACCTTGCGGGGCTTGGTCCTGTCCTTGTCATCACCGGCAATCACCACAACCGTGTCGCCTTTCTTAATGTTGAACTTAGGCTTGAATCTCGTTTTCATTATTTGTTTATTTAAAACGCCAAGCGAAACACCTGTTCCGCTTGATTAATATTGTCGTTTTTGAAACGGGCTGCAAAGATATGTTTTTAAGCTGAAAGCACAAAGCCTAAAGATCTTAACTTTTGGCTTTATGCTTTCAACTCTTATAATGCTTTGATTTACAGCACCTCGGGAGCCAGAGAGATAATCTTCATGTATCCCTTATCGCGCAGCTCACGGGCAACCGGACCGAAAATACGGGTACCGCGTGGCTCGTCAGAGTTGTTCAGCAATACAACGGCATTATCGTCAAAACGGATATAGGATCCGTCTTTACGGCGCAGCTTGTTTTTAGTTCTTACGATAACAGCTTTGGTTACCATACCTTTCTTTACGCCACCACCTGGGATTGCATCTTTAACCGTCACAACGATCTTGTCACCCACTTTAGCGTAATCCTGGCCTGAGTTGCCTAATACCCTAATACACAGTACCTCTTTGGCACCGCTGTTATCAGCCACATTCAGCCTTGATTCTTGTTGTATCATCTTATATGATTTGTTGTTGTTTAATCAGCGGCTACAACCGGGGATGCCGGATGGAGCTTGAAACAAAAAATTATTTTACTTTTTCGATAACTTCTACCAGTCTCCAGCATTTGTTCTTGCTCAGAGGGCGAACTTCCATAATTCTAACGGTATCGCCGATGCTGCACTCGTTTTTCTCGTCGTGCGCCATGAACTTGGTAGTTTTCTTAACGAACTTACCATAGATAGGGTGCTTCACCTTACGCTCAACGCTTACGGTGATAGTTTTATCCATCTTATTGCTGGATACCACACCAGTCCTGGTTTTTCTTAATTTTCTTTCGATCATTGTTGAAAGTATTTACTCCCTAGCCCTTCTGTTTTCACATCCGGGTTAATGAATTTTATTATTTAGGCTTGTGCGCCCAGTTCTCTTTTGCGCAGCTCGGTTTTCAGCTGTGCGATCTGACGCCTGAGTGAGCGGATGCTCATTGGATTCTCAATTGGCGTAATTGCATGACTGAATGTAATTTTCTTCAGGCGTAATTGCTCCTCAGAGATTTTCTCTCTCAGGTCCTGGTCGCTTAAACCTTTCAGATCCAGCTTATCTTTTGCCATTGTTTTATAAAATTTCTGGTTTATCGTTTATAGTTATCTCTCTGCGTTTGCATTCCTGCGGGTTGCCGGATTATGCAACGTAATCGGGACGCACTACAAATTTCACTTTAATCGGCAGTTTCTGTGCAGCCAGTTCCATTGCTTCTTTAGCTACCTGTAAAGGAACACCATCAGCCTCAAATAAAATGCGGCCTGGTTTCACTACTGCAGCCCAATGGTCAGGAGCACCCTTACCTTTACCCATCCTCACTTCCAGTGGTTTGGCGGTGATAGACTTATCCGGGAAAATACGGATCCACACGTTACCTTCACGTTTCATATGCCTGGTCAGAGCAACCCTGGCAGCTTCAATCTGCCTATCGGTGATCCACTTAGGTTCTAATGCTTTCAGACCGAAACTACCAAAGGAAATAGCCGCGCCACGCTTAGCGTTACCTTTGATGCGGCCTTTATGCATCTTCCTGTGTTTCGTTCTCTTTGGCTGTAACATCTTGGTATTAGTTAATTGTTAATGTTAATTGTTAAGTAAGCTTATCTGCGGCCACCACCACGGTTGTCACCACCTCTTCTGTCGCCACCACGGTTATCACCGCCTCTTCTGTCGCCACCACGGTTGTCACCACCTCTTCTGTCGCCACCACTTGGACGTCCTTCACCATCTTTAGCAGAAATTGCGTTAGGGTTCAGGTCACGTTCGCCAAGTACTTCGCCTTTACAGATCCATACTTTGATACCGATCTTACCGTAAACGGTCAGAGCGAAAATAGAAGCGTAATCAATGTCCATACGGAAAGTGTGCAATGGTACACGACCTTGCTTCATTTCTTCTGAACGTGCGATTTCAGCACCACCTAAACGGCCGCCTACTTTCACCTTGATACCTTCAGCACCCATTCTCAGAGCAGTTGCGATTGCCATTTTGATCGCACGTTTATAGTTGATACGGCTTTCGATCTGCTTAGCGATGGTTTCAGCTACGATATTTGCATCTATTTCCGGACGACGGATCTCCAGAATGTTGATCTGTACGTCTTCTTTTCCTGTCAGTTTCTTCAGCTCTTCCTTGATGCGGTCTACCTCTCCACCACCTTTACCTATGATGATACCAGGTTTAGATGTATGAATGGTGATGATCAGTTTACCTAAAGTTCTTTCAATCACTACCCTGGAAATGCCGCCTTTGTTGATACGGGCATTCAGGTAAGTCCTGATCTTGTTATCCTCGATCAGTTTGGTAGCATAATCCTTTTTGCCACCATACCAATTGGAGTCCCATCCTCTGATGATACCTAACCTGTTACCAATAGGATTTGTTTTCTGACCCATGTTCTGGTTTATTTGTCTATTAGATAAATAGTTTTAGTTTCTTTTATTTTGCTTCCACTGCAGGACGGCTATCAACAACAATTGTTACATGGTTGCTTCTCTTGCGAACGCGATAACCTCTACCCTGTGGTGCCGGACGCATTCTTTTCAGGATACGGCCACCATCAACGAAGATGGTTTTAACCTGCAGGTTAGCATCTTCTGCTCTTGTACCTTCGTTCTTCACTTTCCAGTTTGCAACGGCAGACAACAACAGCTTTTCCAACGGAACGCTGGGATGCTTAGGATGGAATTTCAAAATATTCAGAGCTTTTTCTACATCCAGACCACGGATCAGGTCAGCCAGCAAACGCATTTTGCGGGTTGATGTAGGATTATTGTTAAGCTTAGCTACTGCTTCCATTTTCTATTATAATTTGTGATTTGAGGTTCGAAGTTTGGGTTTAGAGGTGAATCAAAAACCTCAAACTTTAAACTTCAAACGATTTACTACATTTTCTTGTTAGCGTGTCCTTTAAAGTTGCGGGTTGGTGCAAATTCGCCCAGTTTATGACCTACCATGAATTCGGTCACGTATACAGGGATGAATTTGTTGCCATTGTGTACCGCAAATGTGTGGCCTACAAAATCAGGCGTGATAGTAGAACGACGGCTCCAGGTCTTGATTACAGTACGCTTGGTGCCTTCATTCATTTTCTCAACTTTCTGCTCTAATTTCTGGTCAACGTAAGGACCTTTTTTTATGGAACGACCCATGTCTTGTTGTTTTTATTCCAGATCCGCTTTATCAGTTCCGCTTTTGCGTTCTCTGCGTCAGCGGAACTGTTAAGGCGTTAAGTTTATAATTTCTTACCGTTTTTCCTGCTGATGATCAGTTTATCAGAGCTCTTATGCGACTTTCTTGTCTTCAGACCTTTCGCATATTTACCTGTTCTGGATCTTGGGTGACCGCCGGAAGATTTACCTTCACCACCACCCATCGGGTGATCCACCGGGTTCATCGCAACACCACGGTTACGAGGCTTGATACCTCTCCAACGGTTAGCACCTGCTTTACCGATAGACTGTAACGCGTGATCTGAGTTAGAAACAGTACCTACAGTTGCAGCACATGTGATCAACACTTTGCGCAGTTCACCAGAAGGCATTTTCAGAACGGCATATTTTTCTTCCTTGTTGGACAGCTGAGCATAAGTACCGGCGCTTCTTGCGATTGCACCGCCTCTGCCAGGCTGTAACTCGATGTTGTGAACAACAGTACCCAGTGGCATGTTTTTCAGCACCAGCGCGTTACCAACTTCCGGAGCTGCATTAGGACCGCTTGTTACGGTAGCACCTACCTGCAGACCCTGTGGAGCCAGGATGTAACGTTTTTCACCATCTGCATAGTTCAGCAGAGCGATGAATGCGCTACGGTTCGGATCGTATTCGATAGATTTAACTGTAGCTGGAATGTCGTGTTTGTCACGTTTGAAATCTATGATACGGTAGTGTTGTTTGTGACCACCACCAATGTAGCGCATAGACCTTCTACCCTGTACGTTTCTACCGCCGGACTTCTTGATAGGCTCCAGCAGGCTTTTTTCAGGGGTATCCGTGGTCAGCTCTGCATACGCGTTGCCTATTTTCCAACGGGTACCGGCTGTCATCGGTTTGTATTTCTTCAGTGCCATGATCTAGTGTCGTGTTTAACTAGTTTCTATTATAAAAAGTGATCTGTATATACATCCATCATCCTGCTGTTACGCAGGAATGAGCACTATATGTTAGCATACAGATCTATAGTTTCTCCTTGAGCCAGTGTAACAACCGCCTTTTTGTAAGAAGGTTTTTTACCAGCGATGAAGCCTGCTTTAGTAAAGCGCTGTTTTGCCTTACCTGGCATTACCGCGGTGTTCACTTCAGCTACGGTCACACCGTAAAATTCTTCCACTGCTTTTTTGATCTCCAGTTTGTTGGATTTTTTATCCACGATGAAGTAGTAGCGGTTGAATTTATCAGTGGCTTTGTTCACCTTTTCACTTACCACCGGTTTGATTAAAACGTCTGAAAGTCTCATCTTTTATAGCTTTGAGTTGCGGTTACCCGCAAGCTGTGTTTTTGTAATATTAACTATTAAGCTTCTACCGGCTCTTCAGTGAAGATCTTAGCAGCACTTTCTGTGAGAACGATGTAGTTGCTGTTCATGATATCATAGGTATTGATATCGCTCAGCATTACGCTATCCACAGTAGGGATGTTCCTCAGAGACAGGTAAACATTATCATTGTACTCAGGCAGTACGAATAAAGTCTTACGGCCAGTTACA
The DNA here is from genome assembly GCF_003182155.1 of Chitinophaga sp. S165. Lineage (GTDB taxonomy): Bacteria > Bacteroidota > Bacteroidia > Chitinophagales > Chitinophagaceae > Chitinophaga. The sequence goes on along the minus strand of NZ_QGTG01000004.1, from coordinate 81,616 downwards.
TTTACATTCAGATTAGCCAGGATACCTGCAAACTGTTTAGTTTTAGGTGTATCCAGGTTCAGATCTTCCAGTACGATGATGCTGTTTTCTTTAGCTTTGGTAGACAGGGCAGAGATCTTAGCGAGATCTTTCACCTTTCTGTTCAGCTTAATGTCATATTTGTGCGGTTTAGGACCGAAGATGGTACCACCACCTTTATACAACGGGTTACGGATGTTACCTTTACGGGAACCACCAGTACCTTTCTGTTTGTGCAGTTTGCGGGAAGCACCCTTCACTTCAGCTCTGGTCTTAACTTTGTGAGTACCCTGACGCTGTGCGGCCAGATACTGTTTTACTGCCAGGTAAATAACGTGGTTGTTAGGCTCCACACCGAAAATTTCCTCAGGAAGCTCAATGGTCCTGCCGGTTTTCTTACCTTCTTTATTTAAAATATCAACTTGCATGTTACTTCTGGATTAAAACGATTGAACCATTGTGGCCGGGAACGGAACCACTTACCAGGATATAATTCTTTTCAGGGAATATCTTCAGGATCTTCAGACCTTTCACTTTCACCTGTTCGTTACCGGTCTGACCAGCCATACGCATACCCTTGAAAACGCGGGAAGGATAAGAGGAACCACCCACAGAACCAGGAGCCCTGCTTCTGTCGTGCTGACCGTGTGTAGCTTCACCCACACCGGAGAATCCATGGCGTTTTACAACACCCTGGAAACCTTTACCTTTTGAAGTACCTACTACTTCAATTGTTTCTCCTTCTGCAAATATTTCGGTGGTAATGGTCTCACCAAGAGCTTTTTGTACATCCGGGTTGCGGAACTCTTTTACAAATCTTTTAGGGGAGGTGCTTGCTTTCGCGAAGTGATTAAGTTCAGCTTTGGGAGTGTTCTTTTCTTTCTTCTCACCAAATGAAACTTGAATAGCGTTGTACCCATCAGTTTCTACTGTCTTTACCTGAGTTACAACGCAAGGACCGGCTTCGATGATGGTAACAGCAGTCTGCTTACCATTCGGTTCGAAGATGCTGGTCATGCCGATCTTTTTACCAATAATACCTTTCATTATTATATATATTTTACCCAGCGCCTGGGGGTTGATCTAGCTATCCCCAGGATGGGCGGTTTAAATGCTTTATTGGGCGGCCACCCAGAAGGCGTGACCTATATTTGTGTGTGTTGTTATCTGACTGACAAAGGTGATTCAGTCCCTCTGCCAGGCAACAACCAGTCATATTAAATCAAATCAGGCAGACCTTTCGCCTACCTGCCGATGTCCTACGCTTTGATTTCAACTTCCACACCGGAAGGTAAATCGAGCTTACTCAGCGCGTCTACTGTCCTTGAAGAAGAAGTGTAGATATCCAACAGACGCTTGTGCGTGCACAGCTGGAATTGCTCACGTGCCTTCTTGTTAACGTGCGGTGAACGCAGCACCGTAAAAATTTTCTTTTCGGTTGGTAAAGGAATTGGACCTGTTACCACGGCGCCCGTGTTACGCACGGTTTTAACGATCTTCTCAGCAGATTTATCTACCAGATTATGATCGTAGGACTTCAGCTTGATTCTAATTCTCTGAGACATATGCAATGAACTTCTTCTTGTTTTTACCCTTACAATTTGGGAGGGCAAAGGTAACCCGTTTTTTTTTACTTCACAAATAAATTGTGGAAAAATAATCAGGAACTGTGTGTACGAGGCCAGGGCAGCCCTTCCATAACACACAAAGAAGTTTTTTTGAGGATTAGCAAAATACTGTTTTTCAATCAAATACCAAAAAATGATTGCCCAGCGCCCTAAACACCCCAATTCCTAACCGGCCCAAAATAAAAACAGGCCTCCGGGGAGCCGGTGACCTGTCCTGTCTGGGAATGCAATAAGCAATATTTTTCAACCTGTCAGACCTCAGATGGGTAAATTGCCCAGTAAGGAATTCAACAAGCCAAAAATTAAAGCCAATAACTGGTTTAATAAATCCATAGTTGAAGGTTTTCCATAAGTGATGCCTACTCTATTCTTGGTTTTCGGCAATCCCAAAGCAACCACGAGCTGGTGCATGAACCGAAGTTAAGTGCAAGCAGGGAAATAGCAACCATTCATTTCATTCATTATCAGCTAGTTCGGCTGTCTTACTGAATGAACAGAAAATGAACAAAGAGTTACAGAATGAACAGAGGTAGACCACAGGAAATAGACTAAAAAAAAGAGCTCCCCCAACCGGAGAGCTCTTAATAAAATCAGGACCATGCTCAGCGCTTCATCGCATTACAGATCCCTTAGGGAACTTGGAACTTACTATTACAACCCGCCCAGCAAGGACGCCAGCAACGCAAAAAGAGTTGCCAGTAACTGATTAATCAAATCCATTACGAATTATTTGATGGTTAATACCTACTCTTTTCTTGGTTTTCGGCAATCCCAAAGGAGATGATCATCTTTCCTCCGGCGAATTTAATGGCTGGTCACAAAATCAACATGTTCACTTTCATTCATCTACAAGCAGTTATGCCATTCCATTCAACTTGCCGCCGTGACTAAACAGAATCTCCTTTTTGGACACGCTCGGCTGTTTTCTACTTCCCATTTAATAAAAAAGCCCTGGCAACCTGCCAGGGCCTAACATTTTTACAATGTCTGCGGAGCCTACAAACTACGTAACAAATTCTTCACAAATCCGAGAATTGCAGCAAGGATGCTGGATGTCATAGCATTAGATTTAAGAGGGTGTCATGCCTACTCTATCTGGTTTTCGGCGATTCCCAGTTCACGATACACTGTTCCCGCGAACACTCTAAATTAAATGGCGCTCATCATTAAAGTTCCGTTCATTCTCATTCATTCTCAACCAGTTCATTCAGTCCGTTCAAGAGTAAGCTAGCCTCGTTCAAACACCCTGAACATCCCTTACTTGCCCGTTTCCTCCCGCATGATAGCCCGCGCTTTCGCCGTCGGTAAAAAGATCTGGAAACCTAAACCGAAATTTAGCTGGTGCGCGGTAACCGAATTACCAAAGCCTATGATCACATCATACTTCAGCAACGCATCCAGCGCCACATTAGGCGTAATGAAATAAGACAACCCAGGCCCTACTCCTAACTGTAGCCCATTCGTAGAAGCCCCGTTCGCCGGATTAGTTCCTCCGAAACCCACATTAGCCTCTCCAAAAAAACGGACGCGCTTAGAAAACTCCAGCTTACGCACATTCTCATCATGAATATAATAGCGGCCCAGCGCACCAACGCCGTAATTCACATTCGTTCCATTGCCTCCAGTGGTCTCAAGACCAAAGTTCAGATAACCTCCCAGCGCTAAATCATCCCTGAAAAAGTAAGCCAGCTTAGGGTTCAGATCAAAATGGAAAATTGTGCTCTCCTTCTGAAAATTAAAGCCGAAATCTGTGAGGTCTGCTCCTACCATGAGGTTGCCTTTCTGCGTCTGCGCTACCGCCGTGGTGCCAAATAATAATGCAGCCAGCGCAAGGGTTAATAGACGAGTTTTTTTCATGTTCTGATTTTTAAATTGATAAATACTTGCCATCGAAAATTATAGATGCCCGTTACAGGGAACTTTTAAACATTACACTTTGATGCTTAATGAGATAAGTGGGATATGAAGGGGTCTCCAAATTTAATGCCATTATAACCCGTCAGGGCTTTAAAAGTTATTGAAAATGAATAAAATAGGTCAACAATGAGTTATACACAATAATAACAAACAACTTTCTTCTGATGATGAAATGACGCACAGATAAGAAATACCGCCCGTTAACGGGTATCAGTAACTACAATATTCTCTTGCAGGGCAGCATACCTTCCGGCCTATATAGCCCAAATGCCGGCCCCTTTGAGCCACTGGCGGCGTATAGCGGGCCAATCCACCATAAACGAAGAAGGGATGCCTTTTCAGGCACCCCTTCTTTCTATAACTCTGATATGAATCTGCTTATTAGTCAGCGTTCACTTTACCTTTCACTTTTGCCATTTCCTCTTCAGCGATGCTGTTCGGAGCTGCAGAATAGTGAGAGAACTCCATGATGGAGGTTGCACGGCCAGATGACATTGAACGCAGCTGAGTTACGTAACCGAACATTTCTTTCAGCGGAACTTTAGCTTTGATCACCTGTACACCATTTCTCATTTCCATACCTTCCAGCATACCACGACGACGGTTCAGGTCACCTGTTACGTCACCCATGTACTGGTCAGGAGTCTGTACTTCTACCTTCATGATCGGCTCCAGCAGAACTGGTTTAGCCTTACGGCCAGCTTCACGGAAAGCAGCTCTTGCACACAACTCGAAGGATACTGCATCGGAGTCAACCTGGTGGAAGGAACCGTCAAACAGACGAACTTTCAGGTTGTCCAGCGGATAGCCGGCCAGTACACCCTGGTTCATTGCACTTTCGAAACCTTTCTGCACCGGAGGAACGAATTCTTTAGGGATGGAACCACCAAAGATGTCGTTGATGAACTGGAAAGTCTTACCGTCGTTCTCTTTCAGCCATTCTTCATCAGCAGGGCCGATCTCAACCTGGATGTCAGCGAATTTACCGCGACCACCAGTCTGTTTCTTGTACACTTCACGGTGTGTAACTTTAGCAGTAAATGCTTCCTTGAAAGCAACCTGAGGCGCACCCTGGTTAACTTCAACCTTGAACTCGCGACGCATACGGTCAACGATGATTTCCAGGTGAAGCTCACCCATACCACTCAAAATGGTCTGGCCGGTTTCTTCGTCAGTTTTAGCTTTCAGGGTAGGATCTTCTTCTACCAGTTTAGCGATAGCCATACCCATTTTATCCATGTCTGCCTGAGTTTTAGGCTCGATAGCGATGTGGATAACCGGCTCTGGGAAGGTCATAGACTCCAGAACGATCGGGTTGTCTTCGTTACACAGGGTATCACCTGTTTTGATATCTTTAAAACCTACAGCAGCTCCGATATCACCAGCTTCGATGAAATCGATAGGGTTCTGCTTGTTGGCGTGCATCTGCATGATACGGCTGATACGCTCGTTCTTACCAGTACGGGTGTTCAGTACATAAGAACCTGCATCCAGGTGACCGGAATAAGCCCGGAAGAACGCCAGACGGCCTACGAAAGGATCGGTCATGATCTTGAACGCCAGTGCCGCGAATGGTTCTTTAGCATCTGGTTTACGGGAGATCTCAGCGCCGGTGTCAGGATTAGTACCTTTTACTGCTTCGATATCCAGAGGAGAAGGCAGGTAACGGCAAACCGCATCCAGCATCTTCTGAACACCTTTGTTCTTGAAGGAAGAACCACACAGCATCGGAATGATAGCGATATCGATAGTAGCCTTACGGATAGCTTCGTGGATCTCAGCTTCAGAGATTGAATTTGGATCTTCGAAGAATTTCTCCATCAGGGTGTCGTCGTACTCAGCAACTGCTTCTACCAGTTTAGCTCTCCATTCTTCTGCCTCATCTTTCATGTCAGCAGGAATTTCAACTTCCTGGTAAGTAGCACCTTTACCTTCCTCGTCCCAGATGATACCTTTCATGGTGATCAGGTCAACCACACCTTTGAAAGAATCCTCAGCACCGATAGGCAGCATCAACGGAACTGGATTTGCACCCAGCATTTCCTTCACCTGTTTTACCACGTTCAGGAAGTCTGCACCGGAACGGTCCATCTTGTTAACGAAACCGATACGAGGTACACGGTAACGGTTAGCCTGGCGCCAAACAGTTTCAGACTGTGGTTCTACACCGGATACAGCGCAGAACAATGCAACCAGACCATCCAGTACGCGCAGTGAACGCTCTACCTCTACGGTAAAGTCCACGTGACCCGGAGTGTCAATGATGTTGAATTTATACTCTTTTGTGTCTGGCTGGAGCTTTCCCTGTGTAGTCGGGAATTTCCAGAAACAGGTAGTAGCAGCAGATGTGATGGTAATACCTCTCTCCTGCTCCTGTGCCATCCAGTCCATGGTGGCAGCACCTTCGTGCACCTCCCCTATTTTGTGGGATTTACCTGTATAGTACAGGATACGCTCTGTGGTAGTGGTTTTACCCGCATCGATGTGCGCCGCAATACCAAAGTTTCTTTGAAATCTTAAGTCTGCCATAATATTAAAATGACTGTATTACTAATGCAATTTGGGGGGCAAAGGTAAATGTTTTTTACCAATAAATAAAACCTGATAACCTTACCAGATAGATATTTAAGAATTCCTTTACAGACCGGAATTCCCCCTGTGAATAACCGCGCAAAGGTAAACTAATTTTACCATCTAATTCCCATCCAGCTATCTTCCTGAATACCAATTGTACAATTTGAACGACCGGTTTTAACAATAATCCCGCCACCCAATAATTATCCATTGTCTTTTTTTCACCTTTAAAACATATTTGTATATGTTCTTGTAATCTAATTGTCCTACCCCCGTACCCAGCTCACTGTTCATTATTGTCATGCTGAAATGTTTTAGCCGTTGTCATTAATTCACCCGAAATACATCTACACATGCGGATCATCTACAAACGACTCCTGCTGTTGAGCCTTGTTGCCGGCGGTATTCCGACCGCCCACGCGCAGTTCATCCTCAACCGGCAGGTCAATGCAAGTACAGGGGGAGGCGGCCCCTCCGGCGATTACATCTTCCAGTATACCATTGGTGAAATTGCCGTCAGCTCCCTTCAGAAAGGTAATATGCTCCTTACCCAGGGCTTTCATCAACCGGAAGAATTACCCCCGGTCCCTGCCGGTACCGAACTTATCGTTAACATGCTGCTGTACCCTAACCCGGTAGCTACCAACCTGAAAATCCAGTTCGACCTGCTGTCAAACAGCCCGGTTGCCCTCCTCCTCATTAACAGCGGCGGACAAATGGTACATCAGGAATCCAGGACCTACGGTGCAGGCAGGGTGCTGATCACACTACCGGTCACCAAATTCTCCGCAGGCATCTACACGCTCGTCGTCAAAGCCGGCGGACATATGTTCCAGGAAAAACTGGTGATACAATAACTCTCAAAAACATCAACCATGATCCAAAAATCTACCATATTGTTATGCGTTGCCGGGCTGCTTACCCAAAGCGGTCTTGTGACTGCCCAAACAAAAGGGATCAAAGCGCTCAATACCGGCGCCTCCTTCCTGATGGTGAATCCTGATGCCCGCAGCAGCGGCACCGGAGATGCCGTTACAGGACTGGAAGCCGATGCGAACTCCCTGTTCGGCAACGCGGCCAAGATCGTCTTTGCAGGCGATTGGGGTGTCAGTGCGTCCTATGCTCCCTGGATGTGGGACCTCAATAACAGTGATCAACGCACCAATATGGGCTACCTCGCCGCCTTCAAAAACTTCAATAATAATGCAGAAGGCGTGGGCGTATCCATGCGCTACTTTACTAACGGCACTATCATCTTCAGAGATGATAACGGTACCGAACTGCAACGCTACAAACCACGGGAGTACGCTATTGATGCAACTTACGCCCGCAAACTGGGCGCCCGTTATTCCCTGGCGATCACCCTTCGCTATATCCGTAGCGATCTCGGTCAAGGGAGCTACAACGGCCTTCAGCAAAAGCCTGCCAGTGCTGTGGCGGGCGATATCGGTCTGTACTCCCAGAATTATGCGAAGAACGATCCGGCAGGTAACCGCTATAGCTGGGGCATTGCATTCACCAACATCGGCTCAAAGCTGAATTATACGGACGATAGTGACCGTAAAGCCTTCCTCCCTGCAAATCTGCGTATAGGCGGCGGCTATTCATTCGTCAATACTATTGAACACCAGTTTACCCTCCTGGCTGACATTAACAAGCTGCTGATCCCCACTCCTCCCACATACCGGCTGGATGACAACGGACAACCTACCAGTGAAATACTGGATGGTAAAGATCCAAACCGCAGCATGACAGAATCTCTGTTCACTTCTTTCTGGGACGCCCCAGGCGGTTTCCAGGAAGAGATCCGTGAATTCTCAGTAGGTGCGGGCCTCGAGTATACTTACCAGCATCAGTTATTCATCCGTACCGGGTACTTCTACGAACATCCGCAGAAAGGCTACCGGCAGCATTTCTCGGCCGGTGTGGGTACCCGTTTAAAAGGTTTCTCTGTAGACATGGCCTATATCATGCCTACGGCAAATAGCATCTATCAGCGCAGGACCCTCAAGTTCTCGGTCGCATATCATATCGGCGCCACAACCGGCAATTAGTCCATATCCATCACACATATCAACTCCAACATATGAAACCATACATTTTACTGATTACGCTCCTGTTTTCCGGGCTGGGTATTTCCATAGCTCAGCAACGCACCAGGGATAAGCTGTTCCCTTCATTCCAAAAGGACTACTCGGCACTGAAAGAAAAAGAAAAAGATAGTAAACCCGCGCCTCAGGCGAAGAATGCCCGCTCCGCAAGAGAGCAGATGTTCACTAATTATCAGCCGCAAACTGCTCCGGCCCCAAACAGGTCCAGTGCATTAAAGCGGAGTGTTGCTCCGGGAGGAAAAAATCCATCAGATATCAGTGCTACGGAGGCATTGAATGCGGAGAGATCAAGACGGACCGATCTGCCTGCTACCCCGGTTCCCACACAAGGCTTTGAAACAGAGAGAAGCAGTACACCGTTTAAAAACGCATCTCCGGCAATTACCACGCCTCCTGCGAAAGCAGCTGCTCCTACTGCTGTTCCCTTCAGGAAAACATTCGAACGTAAGAAACAGTAATCCCTCAGTCTAAACACATTGTCATGAAGAAATTATATCTCCTGCTTATACTCCTGGCCGCGACCTGTTATGGTGCCTACGCCCAGAACGGGCTTTCGGGTACGAACTACCAGGCGGTGGTCCGTAATACCAATGGTACGTTAGTCGCTAATAAGAATATTTCTGTACGAATTTCCATCCTGGGCGGCTCTGCTGTCGGTCCGGTACAATACGAAGAAACCCACGAGGCAGCTACCAGCGCACTTGGTTTGTTCAATATCCAGATCGGTAAAGGAAGTCCTGTTACAGGTACTTACGCAGCCGTTCCCTGGGCTAACGCGAATCAGTATCTGAAAGTAGAAGTAAATACGGGCAGCGGTTTTGTTGCATTAGGCACTTCAGCATTGATGAGTGTTCCTTATGCGCTTTACGCTGCTAACGGTACTCCTGGCCCTGCGGGGCCTGCTGGTCCTGCCGGCCCGCAAGGTACGACCGGAGCAACCGGAGCCGCTGGCCCCGCAGGTCCTGTGGGAGCTGTAGGTCCTGTTGGACCGGCCGGTCCTGCGGGTCCTGCAGGCGTACCCGGACCAATCGGTCCGGTTGGCCCTGCGGGTGCAACTGGTGCTCAAGGTGATGCAGGTGCTACAGGTGCACCTGGTCCTGTTGGTCCCATAGGACCTGCGGGCGCTGTTGGCCCCGTTGGACCTGCTGGTCCGATGGGTGTGGCTGGTCCCGCTGGACCGATTGGTCCTGTTGGCCCGGCTGGTGCCACTGGCGCTCAAGGTGATGCTGGTCCGGCCGGAGCTGCTGGTCCAGCTGGTCCCGTAGGCCCTGCGGGGGCTATAGGCCCTGTTGGACCTGCTGGTCCGATGGGTGTGGCTGGTCCAGCTGGACCGATTGGTCCTGTTGGCCCGGCTGGTGCAACTGGCGCTCAAGGTGATGCCGGTCCGGCCGGAGCTGCGGGTCCTGCTGGTCCCGTAGGCCCTGCGGGGGCTATAGGTCCTGTTGGACCTGCTGGTCCGATGGGTGTGGCTGGTCCCGCTGGACCGATTGGTCCTGTTGGCCCGGCTGGTGCCACTGGCGCTCAAGGTGATGCTGGTCCGGCCGGAGCTGCGGGTCCTGCTGGTCCCGTAGGACCTGCGGGGGCTATAGGCCCTGTTGGTCCTGCTGGTCCGATGGGTGCGGCTGGTCCGGCTGGCCCGATTGGTCCTGTTGGCCCGGCGGGTGCAACCGGCGCTCAAGGAGATGCAGGAGCAGCCGGTCCTGCGGGTGCTATGGGCCCTGCTGGTCCTATTGGCCCGGTCGGACCTGCTGGTCCTGCGGGTCCACAAGGTCCTGTAGGTCCGGCCGGCCCTGCTGGCGACATCAACGGTGTTGCTGCGGGTGGCGATCTTGGAGGCAACTATCCAAACCCCAACGTAGTCCGTATACAGAATACACCTGTTTCCAATGCGGCCCCCGCGGCGGGTCAGGTGCTGAGATATGATGGTGCAAACTGGGTGCCTTCCGCATTGGGCGGCGGCGGTTTCACCTTGCCATATGTCACTACCGAAAACAACGCGGCCACATTGTTTTCCATCACTAATGACGGAGATGGTACTTCTGTGGAAGGCTCCAATAATACAACAACCAGCAATATAGCTGCGGTACGTGGCGTGGTTACCAGCACCGCTCCCGGTGGATTCTCTGCTGGTGTCAGGGGTATCAATAATGGCACCGGAGGTTTAGGTATCGGTGTATATGGATCACAGGGTGGTTCCGGCTGGGGCGTATACGGCGTAACGCCAAACGGTCTTGGTGTTTATGGTAATGCTTCTGCCAATGGTACGGGCGTATATGCCAATAGCAATACCGGAACCGGTTTAACTGCTACTTCCAATAATGGCATTCCAGCGAGCATCTCCATTTTTAACAACGCTAATAACAATACAGCCCTGAGTGTTTCATCTGTGGGCAACGGTACTGTGGTCAATGTAACCACTACCGGTAACGGCGCCGGTGTACGAAGCAGTACAGCCGCTGGCTTTGGCGTACATGGCATCACATCTTCACAGAGTTCCGCAGGTGTTATAGGTGATAATAATGACGGCGGTGAAGCCGTAGTAGGCCGCACCACTTCTGATATTGCAGGTGCGGTGGTAGGCCGTAATGATGGCGGAGGTTATGGCGTAAGAGGTTTTATCGCTACCAATACCTCTAACACTGGCGTAGGTGTATTGGGACAAGTAGGTCTTAATAATAGTACCGGCAGCGCCGGCAAATTTGAAAACTTCAACCAGAGTAATACGGAAGCTAACATCCTTGAGGTTGTTAGTAATAGTAATGGTAACATTCCCGATAATACATTGGGTAATGCCGGCTCATTCTTGCTGGACAATAACAATAGCGTAGGTGCAGCTGTAAGAGCTGAAGTAAATACCATCTTCGGCAACTTTGGTGCTGCTGGCGTTTTCGGTATTTCATCCGGTACTGGGGGCCGTGCAGGGCTTTTCTATGCATCCAATCCTTCCGGTAATGGTGCAGCCCTGATATCACTGACTGATGGAAATGGAAATGCGATCACTGCAAATGCCGGCAAAGACGGTAACGGTGTGGAAACCAATATAGATGGGGCAGGTACTGCCCTTTATGCCTGGGTACCTAGTTTCTCTGAAGGCCGGGCCGGCAGGTTCGAGATCTTTAACGAAGACAATGATAATCCGGCGGTAACTGTCAAAACTGTTGGTAATGGTACTGCCGGAGATTTCTTCGTTGACAGAACCACTGGTACATCTCCGGCAGTAAAAGGTGAAGTGAATTCCCAGTTCGCCAACTTCGGCACCGCCGGTATATTCGGTGAGTCTTCCGGTACTGGTGGATATGCAGGTCTGTTCTATGCTTCCAATGCTGCAGGTAATGGTCCTTCAGTATTGGCCTTAACAGAGGGTAATGGTAACGGAATCACCGCCAATGCCGGTGGAAATGGCGACGGTGTAGAAGCCAGCTGCGATGGTGGTGGTAACGCCATTTCCGGTTTCATCCCAAATTTCGGTACAGGTAAAGCCGGTAGGTTTGCAAACTTCAATAATGCGAATTCCCAACCCGTAGTACATATCACTACTTCAGGAACTGGCCCTACACAGCTGATCAACCACCAGGGGCCATCAGGTAGCATCGCTGTATTCCAGAGCGCCAGTACTAATGTGGCCCGTATCAACAAAGCTGGACGAGGTTTCTTCAATGGCGGAACCCAGAATAGTGGCGCTGACGTAGCGGAAGCATTTGATGTAATAGGAAATGTAAAACAATACGCCCCAGGCGATGTTCTGGTAATAGCTGAAGACACCGACAGGGCCGTTGAGCTATGTTCAAAGGCATACTCTACATTGGTGGCTGGTGTTTACGCTACCAAACCGGGTGTACTGCTGACCGAGGAAGATATTGATGCTGACCTCACAGATAAGGTACCGATGGGTGTGATAGGTGTGATCCCCACCAAAGTATGTGGTGAGAACGGGCCTATCCGCAGAGGGGACTTGCTGGTGACCTCAAGCAAACCAGGACATGCAATGAAGGCTGACCTTGATAAAGTTAAACCGGGTCAGGTGATCGGTAAGGCATTGGAAACATTTGACGGGAAAGGCACAGGACTGATCAGAGTGCTGGTAAATGTAAGATAGAAATCCCTACGATTAATACTAACTACCTCAAAAGGCGGCTGGATGACGTAAAGTTGTCCGGCCGTTCTGTTTACGGGGTATCGTCTAAGCATTAACATCAAACACCGGATAGCAGGAAGGCGAAAGTACGCTTTAAACATGCTTCATACATGTCGTATATACGACGCATCCGTGACGCATCTCTTAAGTTAACGTATCAAAATGATCTAAGCCGGAAAGTATGGCAAGTGGAATTTTTCCGGTTATTGTATTCACCGGATGTGCAGGCGGGTAAACTTCCGGAACTACCGGGCACAAAAAAAGAGAACATCCCCCGGTATAGCCCGGAGGATGTTTCCCTTATATCTTTATAAACCATCTACCTTAAGCGGTAGTAGATTGTTAGATCCTGAAGTGGGAGAATGCCTTGTTAGCTTCAGCCATACGGTGAGTATCTTCTTTCTTTTTGAAAGCAGCACCTTCACCTTTGCTTGCAGCTACGATTTCGTTAGCCAGTTTCTCAGCCATGCTCTTACCATTCCTTTCACCAGCGTAACGGATTAACCATTTCATACACAGGGAGATCTTTCTGTCAGGACGAACCTCAGAAGGGATCTGGAAGGTAGCACCACCGATACGACGGCTTCTAACTTCTACAGAAGGAGTTACGTTTGCCAGAGCTTTTTTCCAAACCTCGTAACCGTTATCGCCGGTTATTTGGCTAACTCTGTCAATTGAATCGTAGAATATCCTAAAGGCAATGCTCTTTTTGCCCTGTTCCATCACGTTGTTAACAAATCTGGTAACCAGTTTGTCGTTAAAGCGCGGATCCGGAGCCAAAGGCATCTTTTTTGCAGCTTGCTTTCTCATTTATTTGAAAAATTTCGACTATTTGTAAAATGTATTATTTCTTAGCCTTTTCCTTTTTGGTACCATACTTGGAACGGCTCTGCTTTCTATCTTTCACACCAGCGGTATCCAGGGAACCACGTACGATGTGGTAACGAACACCTGGCAGATCTTTTACCCTTCCACCACGGATCAACACGATGGAGTGTTCCTGCAGGTTGTGTCCTTCACCCGGGATGTAGGCGATCACCTCTACTTTATTGGTCAAACGCACCTTTGCAACCTTGCGCAGCGCAGAGTTAGGCTTTTTAGGCGTGGTTGTGTACACACGGGTACAAACACCACGACGCTGAGGACAGCTATCTAAAGCCCTGGACTTGGATTTAGCCCGGATAATTTCTCTTCCTTTTCTTACTAATTGTTGTATAGTAGGCATTCTACCTAAGTTTTTTTTCTGTCGGTTTACAATGACATCCAAATCACCCAGAATGGGAATTTGGGAGGGCAAAGGTACATTTCTCCATGTTAATAACAAAATGTTTTAAACATTTTTTTGGAGCGCCCCTCTAGCGACCTGACAGAACGGTCACAATGTCTTTCCATTCCTCCTCTAAAGACACCTCCGGCATTCTTCGGCCTGCCCTGTTATACCAATAACGGGCGTTGCCGCGGTCTCCTTCTTTCCGGTGAAGATATGCGTGCACCCAGGCGGCCGTATCGTCCTCCAGATGCTCTATTATATCATGTGCTTTTTGCCAGTTTCCTTTACCTTCCCACCAGAGGGAGGTCAGATAAGATGAAATGCCTGTAGGAGGCGTATCCTGGACGAGGGAGTCCAGAAAAGCAGAAAGTGTCATCCTGCAAAGATGCATTTTTTCCCCCGGAATCCCTAGTCTGCCGCTAAAGCGCTCCAAAAAAGGTTACCGCCAGTTATCTTCACGTCTATTTTAACCCATCATAGGGGTAATTTTCTACCCTATAATGTATTGCAATGTCCGTCTTGCCCAGAAACAGGTTACACTGTTTTAAGGTGTAAACCCATTTCAGGATTATACAACAAGCTTTATACAAGCTTTATACAAGCTTTATCTTACGTTCATCTTACGTTCAAAGACGTAAGATGAACGTAAGATAAAGCTTGTATAAAGCTTGTATGATACATATCAAATCGGAACCCTTCCGGACAGATATTGACGGGCAGTCAGTATAAACGAAGGGGGCCATCCGCATTCGCAAATGGCCCCTTACTAACACAACTAAGACTATTTTTAGTGTTTTGATACTTTGTAGTTCCAGTTACGGGCGTCTTCCGCTTTACCTGTGCGGATAGCATCCAGGCGCTCCAACAGCTCTGCTCCTACAGCATATTTGGAGGTATCCAGGCGGATCTCATGTTCCTTGTAGAACAGGTCTTCCACATAAGCCACGCTTGATGCAGTTCCTGTACCGAACACTTCCCGTAATGTACCGGCTTTCCAGGCGGCAACGATCTCGTCTATAGAGAGTGGCCTTTCTTCAACGGTCAGTCCCATATCTGAGAGAACATCCATTACACTGGCACGGGTCACCCCTGCCAGGATAGTACCCTGGGTCAGGTCTGGCGTGATCGCTTTATTGCCAATGATGGCAAAAACGTTCATGGTACCGCACTCCTGTAAATATTTATGCTCTTGTCCATCTACCCAGAGGATCTGGTCAAACCCCTGTTTACGGGCCTGCATGGTCGGATACATGGCGCCGCCATAGTTACCCGCTGCTTTTGCATAACCTACGCCTCCAGGAAAGGCGCGTATATATTTATCCTGTACCAATAAGCGGATCGGCTTATTAAAGTACGGACCTGAAGGTGAATTAATGATAACGAACTTGTAGGTGTCGGAAGGGCGTACACCAATAAATTCATCTGCAGCGATCATGAAAGGCCGCAGGTACAGTGAGCAACCTTCATTGGTAGGTACCCAGTCACGGTCCAGGTCGATCAGCATATCCATGCCGCCGATAAATAACCATTCCGGAACCTCTGGCATCCCCATTCGCTCTGCAGATGTGTTAAAACGGGCATAGTTGTCATAGGGACGGAAGATCATTGGCTCACCTTCCTGGTCTTTGTACGCCTTAATACCTTCGAAAATAGCCTGTCCGTAATGCCAGGCGGCATTCGAAGGGCTTACAGAAAGTTTCTGAAAAGGCAGGATCTCTGCATCTCTCCATTCCTTCCCATCAAAATCTGCCACCAGCATATGGTCGGCATACTTTTTCCCGAATACCAGGTTGTTAAAGTCAATCTCGTTGATCCGACTTTCTGTCGTTCGGGTCACTTTAATTTTCTTAACTGCCTCTTCAAGTACGGCGTTTGTTGTTGGATTGTCTACTGCCATCATAAGGACCATTAATTTTTTGTTTGCGTTTTGGTGTCTGAATTTCAATTCCCGGTCCTGTTTCCGTGAAATCTAAAGTCGGAAATTCTGAATCTAAAATTGAATACTCTTACATTTGCTCACTGTCAAATGCAAATAAACTGATTTTTTCCCCAAAGGGGAGCCATACATTAAGTTAAATATACATATACATGTCTTTTGATAAATTGCAACTGGATCCGTACTTATTGGCCAGGATATATACCCAGCCTATCATTCCGGGGAAAAAAGCGCCTGTTGCAGTCGTGCAGGAAGCACCTCCTAAAGTGAAATTTTTAGGCGAAAATCAAAAAAACATTACGCTGTTCATACAAAACGACAGCGAAGCATTCTTAAATGAAGAATTATTTAACCTGCTTACCAATATATTAAATGCATGTAAACTCGGTATGCAGGATATCGCTCTTATAAATGTAGCCCAATATGGTGCAATGGCATTTACAACCTGGCAAGCTGCCGTTCCTATGAAACAGGCTGTACTGTTTGGGATACCTCCTGCTTCTATGGGGCTTGAAGCCATCTCCAACTATCAGTTGCTACAGGTTAACGGTTGCCAGCTGCTTTGTTCTGACCCACTGGAGCTCATTGCACAAGACAAGATCCTGAAAGGAAAATTGTGGATGGGGTTGAAGCAGTTGCTTGGGATCTAATCCATCATTATCAAAGACATTAAATACCTTTTTCGTATGACACTTGTATTTGCTACCAACAACGAAAACAAGGTAAAGGAGATCCGCTCCATGCTGGGTGATCATTTCTCGATCATCACACTCAAGGAAGCGGGTATCGATATCGATATTCCTGAACCGCATGATACACTGGAAGATAATGCCAGGGAGAAATCAACTGTCATATATGAAATGACCGGTAAGGATTGCTTTTCTGAAGATACCGGCCTTGAAATAGATGTTCTCGATGGCGCACCAGGCGTACTGTCTGCCCGGTATGCCGGCGAACAGAAACTTTCGGAAGACAATATTACCAGGGTATTGCAGGAAATGGATGGTAAAGAAAACCGGCAGGCCCATTTCAGAACGGTGATATCCCTGATACTGGACGGGAAAGAATATCAGTTCACCGGTGTGTGCCCTGGCACTATCCTGACTGAAAAACGTGGTGGAAAAGGCTTTGGTTATGATCCTATCTTCGTACCGAACGGGTCGGATAAAGCATTTGCAGAAATGGATATGGCCGGTAAAAACCATTTCAGTCACCGTGCGAAAGCGCTCCAGCAGCTGATCACCTTCCTGAAAGACGCTGTTAACAAACCGCTTTCCTGAATGGCATAGATCATGCTACTTAATTGAAACTGTATTATATATAGATAGACATGGCAAGAGTTAAAATCGATATGCCGGCAAAACTGGATTTCACTACCCAGGTACCGGTAAGAATAACAGATATAAATCACGGCGGACACGTTGGTAACGATTCTATTCTGTCCATTATCCATCAGGCCAGGATCGATTTTCTTAAATCACTGGGCTATGAAGAAAGAGGTGCGGACGACAAAGGACTGATCATGGCAGATGCTGCCCTGGTTTATAAAGGTGAAGGTTTCGCAGGAGACATCTTCGATATCGCAATTGGTGTTGCAGATATCGCTCCTTTCGGCTTTGACTTTTATTACAGGCTCACAACTGTGCGTGGCGAAAAAACGATCCTGATCGCTGAAGCGAAATCAGGTATGATCTTCTTTGATTACAGTGCACGCAAGGTGGCAAGACTACCGGAAGACTGGAAAGAAAAACTGTCGGTATACGCCCAGGACAGCGTATCCGAAGGAAAATAAAACACATAAAACAATCAGGAAAAAGAATGGGAACAGCCACTCTGACGAGTATTATCAAACAACGCCGTAATATCAAACCGGCCAGCATGAACGGGAAAAAGATACCTGACGAACAGGTACAGGAGTTATTGGAACTTGCTGACTGGGCTCCTACTCATGGCTATACTGAACCATGGTATTTCGTAGTATTCAGTGGTGATGGTGTAAAACGCTTCTGCCAGGACCATGCAGATCTTTATAAAGCTAACACACCGGCAGAAAAATTTGCACAGGGCAGCTACGAAAAGTTGCAGCAGCAGGGAGACCTCGCTTCTCATGCGATCGCTATCTGCATGAAGAGAGGTAACAAGCCAGCCATTCCGGAACTGGAAGAAATCGCATCCGTTGCCTGCGCTACCCAGAATTTATGGCTGGGCGCTACAGAAAAAGGATTTGCAGGTTACTGGGGCTCGGGTGGCATGACCCTCCACCCCGCCATGAAAGAATATCTTTCCTTACGCGAAGAAGATAAAGTGCTTGGCATTTTCTACCTGGGATATACTGATGAACAGATCCCCGAAGGCAGAAGACTGAAGCCGAAAGAAGAGAAAGTGAAATGGGAAAAGTAGATTAACTAGGGATCAGGGATTGAAGACCGGCAACGGATGTTTCACTACCTGATCCCTAATCGTTAATTCCTAATTTTAACAGTATGCGGAACCATATCTTTCCGGAAATATTTTCCACTCTTTTTTTACTGTTGCTTTGTGCCCATCTCCACGCACAGAATAAACCCGCCCCTCCGAAACCAATAGACAGCGCAACACTCAGTAAGATCATCTCCCAACAGGTAAAAGACACTTCTTCAGGAAAGTCAGTGATCAAATTGTCCGACACCTCTGTTGCTATTATTATCACCCGGCTGGAAACATACACTTTGATGCTGAACCAGGTCATGAGCACCCTGCGTCGCGGACTGGATACCGTAGAGATCAGCGAAAGTATTCCACTGATAGATTCTTCCATGAAGGTCGTGAAAAGAGATATGGCCGCCAGTGGCAGTACTAACAACGTTCATGACCTCTATACTAACCGTGTATTGCTTGTACAGCTGGAAAGAAAACTGGACAGCTGGCAGGATGTGCTGTTCAAGTTCCATGACAGGCTTGTAAATATTACCGATACGCTGCTGCAACTCAGATCGGACACCACCATGCGTAATTTCCCTGCGGAAGATGAGTTGAGAGATATTTACGTCGGACAAATGGCCACCCTTATACAGAAATGGCGGCAGGTAGACAGTGCCAATAAGGCCAATCTGCTGCACCTCGGATTGCTGCAGAATAAAGTCGCCAAGCGATATATAGATGTAACGAACCTGCTGGAAGATATGGACTTTCAACTGTCCCGGTTCACACAACGTATGTATAATAAAGATTTCAGCTATCTGTGGGAGCCTCCCCTTCCCGGGAAAAAAGGCCCTAAGTTTCCGCAGGTATTGAACCGCTCCGTTCATAAAAACATTAACATCCTCAAGATTTTCTTTTCCGTTCGGGGGCCTATTTATCTGTTATGGTTCCTGGGTGCAGGCCTGTTCCTGTGGTGGGTATCCTTTAATGCTAAAAAGGTAAAAAGCAAACATGAAGAACGAGAGGCAGAAACGATCCTCCAGCAGTCACGCTACCTGTACAGATATCCGGTAGCCAGTACTATTCTGCTGGCGTCAACACTTTCTTTCCTGATCTCCATCCAGTACCCGATTATGTTCACAGGCATATGTTGGGTGATCACGGCGTTAGCTACCACGTTCATCATCCGTCATAATATTCCGCCAAACCTGTTCAAAAGATGGTTGCTACTGGTATTGCTGCTGGTAATGTACTGCATCAATAACCTGCTGATCCAGGTGACATTTACTGAACAATGGGCTGTCTTTATTGGAGGTATCATATCTATTCTGTTAGGCAGTTATCTGTTACGTGCGCTTCGTAATACGACCTTGCCTTTGCCGAAATATTCACGTTCCGCGATCTGGTTGTTTATTATACTCAGCGCATTGTCGGTAGTACTGGTTGTAATGGCACGCGTTGCTGCGGCTAAGATCGTTGGCGCAGCCAGTGTTGTAAGCATTACGATGGCACTGGGCGTTGTGCTGATGGTGGAAATATTGATGGAGGCCGTTTACCTACAGGTGGAAGCGAAGAAGGACTCCAGCACCTTCATCTCTATGATCGATTACCAGAACATCAAATCCCGCCTGAAGACCATTTTCTATATCATAGCCGCTGTGGGCTGGCTTGCCCTGATGGCGCGCAATCTTTATTTATATGACGGTCTTTACGAACAGATCACTGACATGCTGATAGCTGAACGGAAGATCGGCAACTTCACGTTCTCTTTCAGTAGTGTAATTATATTTCTGCTGATCATCTGGCTGTCGACCGTTGTTACGCAGATCATTTCCTATCTGCTGGGATATACAGGACAAACCTCGCAGACGCATAAAAAGCTGGGATCCGCCATGCTGCTGATACGGCTGGCCATACTGGCAGCAGGTACACTGTTAGCTTTTGCTGCATCGGGCATCCCTATGGATAAACTGGCGATCGTGATAGGCGCATTGGGCGTAGGTATTGGTTTTGGACTTCAGAATATTGTGAACAATCTGGTATCAGGGGTGATCCTTGCATTTGAAAAACCCATTGAAGTGGGCGATGTCATTGAACTGGGTACACGTACCGGTGTAGTAAAAGAGATCGGGATACGTTCCAGCAAGATCTCTGCAGGTGATGGATCTGAAGTGATCGTACCTAACGGCGACCTGATAGCACAGCAACTGGTAAACTGGACGCTGACCAGCAGGACGCGCCGTGTAGACGTACTGGTGGGTATAGCTTATGGCGCTGATCTCAAGAAGGCGCTGACCGTGATCAAAGACTATCTGTTAAGCCAGGATGACATCCTCAAAGCACCTGAACCTGTCGTGTTATTGCAAAACTTCAGGGACATCGGCGTAGACATCCAGGCGATGTTCTGGATCAGTGATCTTGGGCAGGCAGGGATAGTGAAAAGCCAGGTACTGACTGATGTCTATATCAAACTGCAGGAGGCTGGTATCAGTATCGCCTATCCCAGACCGCAGCAGGTACAGATCAATATGGAGCCAGGTATGTGGAAACAACCATCAGCAGGCCCTACCCCGGTTACACCGTCAGCTCCGGTAACGGCTGTAAAGCCCTCTCCGGTAGTACCTCCTCCGGGAGCACCGCCTGAAAACCCACGGCCCGATAACAGCCCGAACGATGCCGGTGATGTATAGAAAATTCACCTACATTTGTACCAGGTAACCATGCCACAACATAAACTTGTCGCAATATGCGCAGTATTCTGTCCCTGCTTCTAATTGTAGCCTTAAGTGGATCTGCAGCTCATGCACAGGTCCTTCAGTACCCGGACAAAGCATTTGAACTGGCCCAGGCCTCTGGTAAAAAAATAATGCTTGTATTTTCCGGGTCAGATTGGTGTATACCCTGCATCCGGTTCAATAAACAAATACTATCTGACAGTAGCTTTCTGAGCTTTGCCGGGGAGAACCTGGTAGTATTGGAAGCAGATTTTCCGCAAAGAAAAAAGATCGCTGCCCCGCTCCGGTCACAATATGATTCGCTGGCAGCAGCGTTTAATCCGCAGGGCGCTTTTCCACAGGTAGTACTGTTAAGTCCGGAGAAGAAACTACTGGCTTACGTGCCCTACCGGGAAGAAACATCCGCCGGTTTTATTTCAACACTTAAACACCTGCTTCAATAAACATCCATGCATAGCAGTAAGCTTCATACCAGGTTAATGGGCTCCGATTTTGAGCTGATAGCTACAGGAGCAAACGAGGCGATCACTGCCAGCAGGCTGGAAGAAGGCGTGGCGGAAATAAAACGGATAGAAGATCTGCTAACAGTGTTCAATGATAGTTCTGTTACAGCACAGATCAATGCGCAGGCAGGCGGAGCGCCTGTAACTGTACCTTCAGAGGTATATCAGCTGATACATCGTTGTAATAAGATCAGTACCATTACCCAGGGCGCTTTCGACATTTCAGCCGGCGTATTGAAAAAGCTGTTCAACTTCAAATATGACCATTTCGCCTGGCCGGAAAAGACGGCTATAGAAGAAGCCATGCAATGCATCGGTTTCCAGCATATTGCTCTCCTGAACAATCACTGCGTACAGTTAAAACGTAATGGCATGCGCATTGAATTCGGCGGTATCGGTAAAGGTTATGCAGCCGACAGGGTAAAAGCCCTCTGGATAGCCGGTGGTGCTACCAGTGGTGTGATCAATGCCAGCGGAGATCTTACTGCATGGGGCACACAACCCGATGGCGGGCCCTGGAAGATCGGCATCGCGCACCCCGACGATCCTTCAAAAGCATTATTATGGTTAGCCGTGAACAATGCCTCGGTAGCTACCTCCGGGAATTATGAACAATATGTAGAACGTGGAGGGATCCGTTATTCTCATAACATCGATCCCCGCAAAGGCTGGCCGGTACCTTATATCAAGAGTGTGACCGTTGTCAGTCCCAGTGCAGAACTGTCTGATGCACTGGCTACCGCCATCACCGTAATGGGACCTGTAGTGGGCCTTAACCTGGTAAACCAGCTGCCGGATGTGCATTGTATCATCATAGACGGCAAGAACAAAATATTTCAATCGGATAATATTCAAATACATGCGAAAGGCTAACAGCGGCAGTATGCTGCTTGTCGCCACGGGTACGTTACTGGCATTGCTGTTCATGCAATCTTGCGTGGCAGTAAAACCATATCAACGGATGTATCTCAACGACGAGAGTATGCAACTGGGAAAAACAGGAATGGAAAAATTTGACGAAAACGTACATACTTACCGTGAAGGAAGCAGTGGAGGAGGAAGTGGGAAAAGCAGCGGAGGTTGTGGTTGTAACTGATCTTAAATGAAAAGACTATTTATTGCGGCAGGCTTGCTGGCGGCTTATTTCACAGCATCTGCGCAAAAAGGAATCGACAGCACGGCTTATAAGAAACAAAAGATCTCTCAGACAGACATACAGGCATTGTTCTCCTTTTACACACAGGATGGAAATCATTCAGCCGTGACCGGGGGAAAAGGCACTGAAAATCTGCAGGTCTATTCTACTGATTTTACTATTTCCCACAGGCGGGATTCTGTGAATACTTTTGAACTTGGTCTGGGCATAGATATGATCACATCAGCGTCCACCGACCGCATTGATACGATACTATCTTCCGCCTCCCGGCACGACAATCGCTTTCATATCAATGCAGGTTACAGTCGCCAGTTGAAACGGCCAAACCTACGTGTGGGTATCAGCAGTGGTCTGGCCCTGGAATCAGACTATCTCTCAGTTCCAATTGGCATCTCTGTATCGCATGATAATGCTGATCATAGCCGCCAATGGTCGGCCGCACTTCAGTATTATTACGATGATCTTCGCTGGGGAAGATTCGACCCCGATTATTATAGTCCGGAAACCCTTGTATACCCGATCGAGTTGAGAGATACCGCCTGGTTCAACATCTACACACGGCAATCGTATAACCTCAATCTGGCCCTCTATCAGGTGGTCAACCAGCGCATGCAGTTTGCCATCTTCCCGGAGCTGGTGTACCAGAAAGGACTGCTCTCCACTCCTTTTCATCGCGTGTACTTTAATGATGATAATACACTAAGAGTGGAAAACCTTCCCCGGCAACGGTGGAAGTTCCCCCTGGGCGTACAATTCAATATGTTTGCGGGCAGGAATACGATCATCCGCTCCTACTATCGTTTTTACCACGACAATTTTGGCATTACCGGACATACGATCCAGGTGGAAGTGCCTGTAAAGACAAGTCCACAGCTGACCTTGACCCCTCTCCTGCGCTTTTACACACAAACAGGAGCTAAGTACTTCAAGCCTTATAAAGAACATGATATAAAAGAAGCCTTTTACACTTCCGACTACGACCTGAGCCAGTTCAACAGTTATAAAGCCGGTATCAGCGCCCGTTATGCCTTGTTCAAACCGATGTTCAGACATTATTCTTTCCAGGAAATAGGGCTGCGGTACTCGTTCTATAAACGTTCCGATCAGCTATCGGCACATATAGTGTCTTTACTGCTGGATTTTAAGCATAGCAAAGGGTGAGCGTATTGGCACAGCGTATGATATACTCTATTAAAAAGAGTATATGAGAAACTTACAACTGGGCCTGCTGGCCTTTGCCGTTATGTTATTGAGCAGCTGTGAAGTAGTTGGAGGAATATTTAAAGCGGGAGTATGGGTAGGTGTGCTGGCAGTTGCGTTCGTGGTGATTATTATTGTGTGGCTGATAGGGAGAGGTAGGAAATGATGGTTTATATAAGCTTATAGATATATAACCGGGGTTATCCCGGTTATTTTTATTCCCCCAAGATCAAATCAAGAAAAATTGACACGTTCGAGTGAAAAAAGAGTCTAATATTCTTGAAATAGAATAATAAATCCGATTTTTGTAAGAATACAGCAAAAAACAGGTTTATTATGCTTATTCAGTTTTCTGTCGCAAACTTTAAGACGTTTAAGGATAAGGCCACTCTTAACCTGCTTGCCTCAAATTATGACAAGGAAACCCGTGAAGAAGAGAACATCATACAAATTCCCGGGTTCAGCCTTAGAGTTTTGAAAAGTGCAGTGGTATACGGTGCGAATGCAAGCGGGAAAAGCAGGTTCATGGATGCAATTGCATTTATGAAAACCTTTGTGATCAAGTCGTCAATAGACAGGCTTAAAGGAGACCCCATTAATGTTGATCCATTCAGGCTTTCGGCTGATACAGAAGCGAGCTTCTCTGAGTTTGAAATATTGTTTCTTCATAACAATGAAATGTACCGGTACGGATTTCAGATATCCAAACAGGCGGTCTTGGCTGAGTGGTTATATTACAGACCTAAAACGAAAGAGATCGAGATCTTTTACAGGGAAGGGCAACGATTCGAGTACCATGTTAAAAGATTTTCGAAAGGGCATATACTTGCTAAAGAGGACCTCATAAGGGAAAATGCCCTGTTACTTTCCGTGGCGGCACAATTTAATGATAAACTGTCCGGCGATGTAATAGACTGGTTCAAAAAACTGAAGGTTATATCCGGGTTGCAGGAATACCGCTATCAGGGATTTACAGTGGAAAAAACTGAAGATGCCATCCAAAAAAAGAGGATACTAGATCTCTTATCAGTCGCAGATCTGGGTATTCATGACATCACACTGGAGCGTGTTGACACGGACAACCTACCTGCCGACATGCCTAACCGGCTCAAAGAACTTATTCAGAAGAAAGTCAACGAAGAAAACACGGAATTTATTTCAGACATACTCACCACACATCGCAGATATGATGCAGATAAAAACTATATTGGTGATGTTAAGTTCTCCCTTGACAATGATGAATCATCCGGCACGTTCAAATTCTTCTCATTGACAGGGCCGGTCTTAGATGCATTGGAACATGGTTATCCTTTATTTGTAGATGAACTTGACTCCAAGCTGCATCCCAATCTGGTATGCAAGCTGACGGAGCTGTTCAACTCAGCTACATCTAATCCACATAATGCACAGCTGATATTTAATACACACGATACAAATCTATTGAGCTCCGGGTTATTCAGGAGAGATCAGATATGGTTTACGGAGAAAGACAGATATGGCGCAGCTTCGTTGTATTCATTAAGTGATTTTAAATCAGAGGTACGAAGAACTGAAAATTTCGAAAGTAATTATATACAGGGGAAATATGGAGCTATTCCATTTCTAAATGATTTCCCCACGCCATTTAAATCCCAAAAAAAACCTGATGATACGAAATAAAAAAGTTTCACCACCATTAAAAAGACTTTCTCCATTTCTGACTGAAAAACCAACTATCCTGATTGTATGTGAAGGAGAAAATACCGAGCCATCCTATTTTAGAAAATTCAGACTATCATCTGCAACAATAAAAGCAGTTGGTGATGGACGAAATACCGTGGCGGTAGTAAAGCAGGCAATGGAATTATCGTCAAAGCGGAAGTATGAACAGGTATGGTGTGTATTTGATAAAGATAACTTTCCGGCAAGGGATTTTAATAGTGCGATTACACTTGCCACAGCCAATAATATTAAGGTCGGCTATTCAAACCAGGCTTTTGAATATTGGCTGATCCTGCATTTTACGGATCACCAGGGAGGTAGAATGAGCAGGAAAGATTATAACCAGGCTATAAATGCGCAAACCCGCCCATTGGGAGTTACCTATAATGGCAAGGCTAACAAACAAATATCAGAAGACCTATTTGACCTGTTAATGGCTGTCGATGATACAACCCGGGTGAGAAGGATTAACCTTGCAATAACCCGCGCAAAGAGAAACTATAAAGCTGTAGTACACTTAAGCCCTGTAGACCAACAATCTGTTACTACCGTTTTCAGACTTGTGGAAGAGATACTGAAATACACATAGACCATCTTACCCCGGCAACACCGTCCCTATATACCCATTCCGGTAATACTCCTCCTGGATCTTTCCCCAGATCCACGCCCTTCCTTTTCCTGACTTCAGGATCCATTCCCGTCTTAATGCTGACTGCTTATCGTCAAAATGTTCCAGGTAAATGACTTCCCAGGGACGATAATGCAGTGTGGCCCTTTGCCGGCCATGTTCATTATGGAAATGGAACCGCTTCAACAGATTGGCAGTATGACCAGTATACACCTTCTGGAACTGGCGGGAAAATAGGACATAGACGGTATACATAGATAATGTTATTCCTGAAATAAGGAAAGGTTACCCATTGGGGTAACCTTTCTTTTGCCTTCATCTCATAGGAGAACGAAGATACTCAATTTATCACGGCGGGCCGGGTATAATCTTTTGCTCCGGCCTACCCTGTTCAGGATCAACAGTTTGTTAATCAATAAGCTCCAGTTCTTTTAATCTTGCTACTGCCTCTATCAGCATGGCACCACTTAATTGAGTAGTAAGGTCAGTGGTAGTTGCTGTTTTCGTCCAGCTGGTGTTATAAATTACCTGCGGACGGCTGGTACCCTGCAGCCACATGGTCTGTGCATTCAGTTGCAGGAAGCTGATGAATTTAGCGGCGTCGGTACTACTGAGGCTGCCGTCGGTGATCAGCAGCATCATGTAACGCACCAGGATGCCCTTGAACAATCCGCCGTCTCCGCCACCTTCATCTTTCATGATGTTATTGCTGCTGAACTCACCGGCCAGAGAGTTATTAGCAGTTTTTAAGGCGTCTGTCAGGTAGGTCTGTTCACCGGTGATCTTGTATAGTTCCACACCTGCACCGATGAAAACACCCTGATTGTAAGTGAACTTCCATGCTTTGTTGGTACCACTGCCATCCAGTCCGTCCCATACCAGTCCTGTTACAGGGTCTACCAGGTTGTTCTTCTGCCACTGATAGATCTTTTTAGCCCAGTCCAGGTCTTCGCCATTATGGTTCAGCTGGTACATGCGGGAGGCGATGATCGATGCCGGCGCATTGGCAGGTGTGTTCTTATTCTGGCGGTCTTTATTCCAGTAAATACCACCACCCCAGGTATCATCCCAACCGCCTTTGATATCGTTCCATAACAGCTCGGCTGTTGTTTTGTAACGATCATCGCTGGTAGCTTCATAAGCACGCAGGCAGGCAAGTACCATCCATTCCATATCATCATAGAAATGGTTGATGTAGGTATTACCGTTCTTGGCTTTCATACCGTCCAGCAATTCATCCATGCGGGTCTTGATAGCGGCATCGCCGGTACGCAGATAAATATCCGTCAGTACATCCAGCGCATGTGCATTAGGCCAGTAGTTGAAAGTGAGATCGCCAGCATTGTTCTTGTTAAAATACTTACCACTCTGGTTGTAAAAACCGCTGATCAGTGACGATGCAGATGAATCAGCAATAGAAGGCCAGTTGTAGTTATAGGTAGTCTTACCGGCACCTGGACCCGGACCTTCATCCACAGGCTCTTTCAGACAAGCTGTGAAGGTCGTGGCCATGGCCGCTGTTATAGTAAATAAAAGAAAGATTCGACGCATGAGCTTTTGATTGATCGTTTAGATGAAATGGATGTCTATACCGGATTAGCGCACTATTACTTCGTGCGTGTAAGTTTTGTCCGGAGAGAAATACAATTTCACGTCACAGTTTTTAGTATCCACTTCTGAAGCGAATTTGTAACAGTAGTTATACTGATCGCTATTCTGAATAGGTTTCAACTCCCAGAAAGAAAGCGGTGTTGCTGAAGTAGGGCGGTTGTTGTCAGCATTGGAACTACCGAACCATTCTGTACCAGCTGTACCATCCGCAGCTTTTACGCTTACACGGAACTTGTAACGTTCGTCACGGCCCCATGATTCCTGGTGGAAGTTGATCAGTTTATTTTCAAATGACCAGACGCCATTAGTAGTGTAGCCGAGATCGTACATGATGCTATTCTCAGGTGCGAACCACAGGCCGATAGCGGTGATCTCTGTAATAGTGGCAACGGTATTATTGAAGTCCAGACGCAGACGGTATACTTTAGTGCCGCCAGACTGGGTGCTCTCCCCTCCTTCTTTCAACGCGGTTCCATCAATGAAATAAGTAGTAGGTGTACCGGTATTCCTATCAACGAATTTGTATTTACCATCTTTCAGTGAAGTATAGATCTCAAATACACCGGCGGCGGTAGATTTAAGCTTGACAGCCTGAGCCAGGTCAGCGCCTGCTTCGGTAGCATCTCCTGTCAGGAAAACATCTACTGGTATTTCTGCAAAGCCATTTGGTCTTTCTACTTCAATGGTGCGGGTTTCTGCTGCAGGTTGGATGTTATAACCTTTTGAAGCATTTACCGTCCATTTCAGTTTACCGGTAGCCAGTGCAGCGATGCCTGCTTTACCGGCAATACTGTTCAGGTCTTTGTGTGAAAGCGTTAGTTTGTTCTGCACACCACCACCATCTGAAGTGATCTTTGCAATCGGATTGGAGAAGTCCCCACTCTCTTTATCGATCACCAGTTCATATAATACAAGTGATCCGTCTTCAGCACGTGCCTGATCCCATTCAAAGCTAACAGTAGCGCTGGTAGCCGGTTGCAGCTTGATGTACTTATCAGCTACCGGGGCTGTCAGGTGAGCTACAGGTTGCAGATTGGTATTCAGTTCATGATCGTCTTTGCCGCAGCCGGTCAGTATAAGTCCCAGTGAAACCGGTAATGCGAGGAGTATATTGGCGAAAAATGTTTTCATATCGTATCAGTTTGAAAATATTAATGTGGGAATTACCAATCCTGGTTCTGACCAAGATTTGTGTTCTGATCGCGTTCAAATGTAGGCACCGGCCAGAGGTAGTGCTTCGGATTTATGAAGGCCCTGTCTTCTACAATGATGTAGCCGTTCGCATCTGTTCTAAAGCTGCCTCCGGATACTTTGATACCTCTTACAGGCCTGCTCATTACCTGGTCGGCGATCTTCCAGCGACGGATGTCCAGCGCACGTACACCTTCGAATGCAAGTTCTGCTCTTCTGTCCCGGCGTACGATGGTTTGCAGTGCTGCCTGTGCGACCCCAGGGAACTCCAGTGCGCCTGCATCGGTGAAGCCGGCACGTGCCCGCAGTGCACGGATCGTTTGGTTCCAGACACCAGCATCCAGCTGACCGAGTTCATTCTTCGCTTCTGCATACATCAGCAACACATCGGCATAACGGATCACGATGAGGTTTAAGCCAGAGTTATAGTTAGTAGCAGTACGGTCATAATATTTGTAGAAATAATAACCGGTGGGAGAAGCTCCCTGGTCGTCCACGCTGTTAGTAGCAGGATTGGAACCAGGTTTGGTCAGGATCGTCTGTACCTTACCATCAAAGTCTGTAACGGTAGAACCGTCGTGCAGGATGGTAGCGTTGAAACGGGGATCGCGGTTAGTATAAGGATCATTTTCGTTATAACCGGAACCCGCTTCCCGGATACCCTTTCCGTTCAGCATGATATAATCATCCACCAGATCCTGCGTAGGCACCAGCGTACTTCTCAGCAGCGCTACTGTTTGTGGCAGGAAGTTACGTTGTGAGCTGTTGGTACGGCCACCGCCATATTGTATGTCGAAGATTACTTCGCTGTTATACTCATTGGCGGTAGTGAAGATATTGCTGTAGTTGCTCTGCAATGCATAAGTGCCGTTGTTGGTATTGCTTATGAGCAGTTCACAATCGTCGATAGCTAACTGCCATTCGCTTTTGAACATATGCACACGTGCACTCAGGGCAATAGCAGCGCCACGGGTGATGCGGCCACGGTCTTTTTCCTGGTATCCGCCATTGGCACCGGAGTAGTTGTTTACCGGCAGATCGGGACGGATAGCGGTCAGCTCGGACTGAACAAAGTTGAGCACTTCATTCTTATTTGTCCGGGAGATCGATCTGGCCTCTTCAATGGAGATCAGGTTAGTGTAGAACGGTACATCTCCAAACCAGCTTGCCAGCTGGAAATAAGAGTAAGCACGAATGAACCTTGCTTCCGCCAGGATACGGCGTTTCAGCGTAGAGTCCATTCCGGGTACCCTGTCAATATTTGTCGTTACGATATTACACTTGCGGATGCAGGTGAAACGATATTGCCATTCCTGCGTAAGCCTGTCGTTGGACGGGTCGTAAGCGCCGGAAGCAATCCTGGAAACGGATTTATAACCGATACCGTTTACAAAACCATTGTCACTGAGTGCTTCGTCACCAAAATAATAAGTATCGTCAGACAGGTTCTCATAACAGCTTGCGAGCGCTGCCAGTGCATCGTCAGCGTTCTGCCAGTAGGCAGCGTCTGTATAGTCGCGCGTGATAGGCTGGTCCAGCTTACGGCAGGAGAACAGCACGACGGCGCAAAGTATTGGTAATAA
This sequence comes from Chitinophaga sp. S165, assembly GCF_003182155.1. Lineage (GTDB taxonomy): Bacteria > Bacteroidota > Bacteroidia > Chitinophagales > Chitinophagaceae > Chitinophaga. The sequence goes on along the minus strand of NZ_QGTG01000004.1, from coordinate 51,319 downwards.
TAATTTCTTCATACTAATGAACTTTGAGCGCTATTATCAGAATTTCAGGTCCAGACCAAATGAGAAGGTAGCTGCATTCGGATAGCTACGTCCTGCAATAGCATTGTAATTGGTAAAGGACAGTTTATCGTCAAACTGTGTGAATTCCGGGTCCACACCCAACTCGCGGAAACGGCGGGGAGTGAATGTCAGCAGGTTCTGGCTGGTGAAATAAACCCTTGCGCTCTGGATGTGCAGCGTCTGACTTACACTACGAGGCAGTGTATAGCCGAACTGCAGGTTCTTTAAGCGCAGGTATTTTGTATCGAACATCCAGTAATCGGAATACGCAAAGTTGTTGGCATCGGCAGTACCAATAGTGAGCCGTGGATAAGACGCATCCGGATTGGTAGGCGTCCAGCGGTCAAGGTGCTGCTCGAAAGCATGGTCCTCATTGTTGTGGAATGCCTCTACGATGTCACCACGCAGGAACTGGCTTCTTTTACCAACACCCTGCCAGAACATTGAGAAGTCCCAGTTCTTCCAGTTAGCTGAATAATTGAATCCGAAAGTGTAACGTGGGAAAGGATTGCCAAATACATAACGGTCATCGGCATCGATGGTGCCGTCGCCATTACGGTCGATATAACGGATATCGCCCGGCATCACCTGCTGGTTGTAAGCAAACGGCACCTTTGGAGCGTTCTTGATATCGTCCAGGTTCTGATACAAGCCGTTTGACTTATAACCATAGTAGGAAGCGATCGGGAAGCCTTCCTTGATAATGAATGAGAAGTCAGAACCCTGTACGGATTGTTCACCGTATTTCACGATCTTGTTCAGGTTGTCTGACAGGTTACCGGAGATGGTATGATTGACAGCTCCGGTTTTTGCATGATAAGACACTGTTAACTCCCAGCCTTTGTTCTGCACTTTACCTACGTTCTGCAGAGACGCGCCGATACCGGCAGTACCAGGCACTACCTGGAACAGGTAGATACCATCAGTATTTTTATTGAAGTAGTCGAATGATGCGGAGACCTTATTATTAAACAGGTCTACATCCACACCATAGTTGCTCATAGTAGAGATCTCCCATTGCAATGTCTCATTGTAAGCGGAGAAATCGGCACCGGTGTTAGGTGTGTTATTGAACGGATATTTACCGGTGTTCAGTGTTACCCTTGCCAGGTAGTTGAATCCTCCGATGTTGGAGTTACCCACCTGTCCCCAGGAATAACGGAACTTCACGTTACCATACTTTTCCTTGAAGTCTTCGAAGAAGGCTTCGTCAGTGATCCTCCAACCCAGAGAGAACGCCGGGAAGAACTGCCACTGATGACCTGGAGCAAGTTTGGAAGAACCGTCATAACGCCAGGTGAATTCCGCCAGATATTTATCGTTATACACATAGTTCACTCTACCGAAAAGTGAGTTCAGCGCAAACAGGTTAGGATTGACGAACTCGTTGTAGGTACCAATGTTCGCATAATCGAAAGTACCATCAGGTTTAGGAATATATCCACCGCCGATGCTCCAGTCGGGATCCAGGTTAGTGGTACCGTAACGGGTAGCTTTTAAACCATATTCTTCATTAATGGCGTCACTACGACCGCCCACCTGTGCTTTCACATAATGTTTACCAAAGGTATTCTCATACTCTGCTGTAGCATATACGTTTGAGGCAAGATCTTTGAATTCATATTCATACATCTTGTTGTACAATGGAGGATTGGCCGTGGTATAATAAGAAGCGTAACTGTATTTGTTCTGACGATCGGTCTGGTTAGTGATCGTATAAGTACCGGAAGCGTTAAAATTAAGTTTGAAATGCTTTACCGGGTTGATGGTAATATCAAGACCGCCCAGCAGGTTGTCTTTCTCTTCTTTGTTGAAGCCTTGTGATTTTAACTGTGCCAGTACGTTATTACTGTTCAGTGACGGCACTACGAAATTACCGAGTGAATCAAGTACAGGATAGATACGAGGCGTACGGATAGCATCCCTGATCAGGATACCGATGTCTGCCTGTTGCCTGCGTTTAATCCCTTTGGTATAGGCAAGGTTCACATTTACTTTTACATACTTGCTCACATCGACAGAGAGATTTGCCCTGGCGTTGTAACGCTTGTAGAAGAAGTCCTGGTCAACATAAGAGTTCTGCAACATGTTGCCCTGGTTCACATATCCCAATGAAACAAGGTAGCTGCTTGTTTTGCCGCCACCGGTCATACTGAGGCTATGGTTCTGCATAGGTGTATGGTCGCGCAGCATTTCCTTCAGATAAGCAGGTTCTGAACCGCGTTTATGCCAGAAGTTGATATCATCCGGAGAGAACTGTGGCGTTTTACCGGAGTTCACCAGTGCTTCATTTTTCAGTGTCATGTATTCCCATGCTTCCACGTTACGGGGCAGTGTGGTAGGTGTTTGCCAACCATAGATGCCGTTGTAGGTAACACTTGGTTTCTCGTCTTTACCACCTCTTTTGGTTGTGATATAGATAACACCGTTTGCAGCCTGGGAACCGTAGATAGCAGAAGAAGCGGCATCTTTCAATACGGAGATGCTTTCTACATCATAAGGGTTGAGGTTTTGCAAACCATCCTTGCCAGCCTGCACACCATCAATAATGATAAGCGGGGAGTTACCGGTCAAACTACCTACACCACGGATGTTGAGGGTAAGCTGAGCACCCGGTTCAGCGTTGTTCTGCTGGAGGATCAGGTTAGGCGCCGTTCCCTGCAAGGCCTGGAACATGTTAGCAACGGGCCGGCCTTCAATATCTTTAGTGGAGATCGTATTGATGGCCGCCGTTACCTGTGTTCTCTTTTGTGAGCCGTAAGCGGTAACCACTATCTCTCCCAGGTCCTTAGAGTCGGCAGTGAGCATTACGGTAATATTAGTTCTTCCGCTGATCCCTACTTCCGATGGGATGTAACCAACGGAAGAGCAGACCAAGGTACCATTGGCTTGCCCAGCTGGGATCTTTAGCGTAAAAAAACCCTGATCATTTGAAGTGGTACCGACATTGGTACCCTGCAAACGAACATTGACATTCGGGATACCTTCTCCCTTATTGTTAACGATCCGGCCATTGATCGTGATTTCGGCCTGTTGAGGTGTGGCAGTAACTGCCTGACGGAGAATGATCTTGTTATCGATCATTTCGAATTTGATGTCCAGCGGAGACAACACCATATCCAGTACTTCGCCCAGTTTCTTGTCTTTCACGGACAGAGAGATCTTCTGCGCTACTTTTATTTCGTCATTTGAATAGACGAACACATATGGTGTTTGCTGTTGAATTTTCTCCAGCACCTGCCCGAGCAGTTCATTATTTACCTGGAGACTAATACGGTTTTCAAGTGGGATGTTTGTGTCCTTAACCTGTTGTCCCTGGCCGTATACAGTGTGATCTGCATTAGCAGCAAATGCACTCTGCGCCTTCAGGTCGAGCATGTTCAATAACGCCATGCAGACAAAAAGCGGGAGGAACAACGAGCGGAAAAGTCCCGAAAAACGCATGGGTAGCGGTCTTTCTTTCATAACGCAGCTGTTTGTGAATGAATTGATTTGATTGATTAAATAAACGAACGTGACCTATTCTGTGATCAGTAATGTGCTATCTGTAATTGTATAGTGGAACGCTTTGGACCTGGCAAGATAATACATGATATCCTGCAGGCTGTTGTTCTGGAAAGCCCCCGTAAGCCTATAATAGCGGGGAGCATCGCTGGCGAAGGTGACCTTCTTGCCGAATGTTCTTTCCAGTTCGAATGCTATCTCTTCCAGTGTTCTGTCGCGGAATACCAGTCTTCCTTCTGTCCAGGCTTTATCATCTTCTGCGGAAGTAATTTCTTTAACGATAGCCCTCTCACTATCATCATCGGTAACAACCTGGCGGTACGTCACTTTTTCATCTGGTGTGATATAAATGGTATCAGGTTTCTTCCCTGCTTCATAGGCCGGTATGAATGCTACTTTACCTGTTTTTACAGATGTTTGTACAGCTTCATTTTCATAAGCGCGGATATTGAAGGAAGTTCCGAGTACATGGATGCTACCTGATGAGAGATGTACGATGAATGGTTTCTTCGGATCTGCAGCGATATCGAAGAAGGCCTCACCGGTAAGATAGACCTCGCGGGAGTGACTATTGAACACTTCCGGATAAGACAACTTACTATCGGCGTTCAGCCAGATCTTGCTACCGTCTGCCAGTTCTATAACGGCCCTCGTAGCTTTACCATTCTGACGTTCCATCAGTTTGGCCACTTCTATCTGCTGTTGTTTGGGCCTGAGTGCCACAACGGCGACGGCAGCTATTAATATTGCGGCAGCAGCAACACCTGCCCATTTCCAGGGGAACATCCTTTTTACAGGAGTTACGTTTACGTTAATATTGATCCTGGACATGGTACGTTGCAAGGCCTGCTCTGTTTCGACAGAAGAATGATATGCCGATACTTTGAAGTACTGTTGCAGCAACTGGTAGCGTTCGCGGAGTTCAGGATAATCCTGCAACATCAACTCAAGCTCCTGCTGCTCTGCGGTGGTAGCTTCTCCTGCCAGTTTCCTGGCGGCTAACGTGGTAAATAATTCTTCGTTTATCATACGCGGTTGTAGTAGAAGGACAGAGAGAATAGAAAAACTACTTACAGGGAATCCGGTTTTTTATTTTTTTCTTTTAGTCTGTTGGTGATGTATGGGCCTATCACTTCGTTCAGGCGTTTCATAGCACGGAATAATTGCGTTTCTACTGTGCGCGGAGAAATGTTCAGGATCTCTGCTACATCTTTATATTTAAATCCTTCTTCTTTGATCAGTTTAAACACACGACGGCACTGGTCGGGCAGGCGGCCTACTTCCTGGTCCATTTTGAACAGGATCTCTTTCCACTCCATTGTGCGTCCGGGATCAATTGAGTTGGTCAATTGTGAAAGTCCGGTGTCGTCATTGAGGGGAGTGATACGTAAGGAGGAATATTGTTCGAGATAATTCAGCGAGTGATTTTTAACGGCCACGAAAAGGTACACTTCGAGATTGGCGATCTTTTCGAGTTCGTCACGGCGGTTCCAGATCTTTACAAAAACATCTGAAACTATTTCTTCCGCGGCTTCGCGGGTGTAAACGTATTGGATGGAGAAGTGTAACAGGCGGTCATAGAAATGGCGAAAGAGCTCTGAAAAAGCCTTTTCATCGCCTTCACATGCAATCTGCCGCTGCCAATATCTGATATCTTCACTGTTACTCATACGGTATGTACTAAGCTTAGTTTACATACGGAAAGTCCCCCGGAGGTAAATATAATGATCATTATCGCGGAATTATCCCCCTTTATTATGTTGGTATAGTCCTAAATTAGCCTGATCTAGAGAAGTTGGTAAATTATCCGATCAAGATCTTATCAGTCTTCACAACGTTGTTATTTTTGTATCATTTTATTTTTCCGGCTGGCATAGTACTCATTGGGCTGTTAAATCTTTAATTATCAGTTTTCGACACGTGCTTTTCTGTTCCTTCTTATCAGGCTCCCGCCCAGTCTGCCTTACCGGCTGGCCCGGAAGTTGATCCGGTATCTATATGAGGACAGGTAATTCCGGAAAACTACTTACAGGAGTAAAAAAAATATTTGGAGAGTCTTGGATTAGGAATAATTTTAAATCACACTGTAACTATATATAAAAGAACATATAAGTGTTTTTTTGACAGAAATTGCGTAATTTTAATAGCTATGACTAAAAACAGAAAATGTAACCTAGTATGATGTCATCTACATTTACTACCATATTGGTGATTATTGCGGTGTTCGCCTCGTTGTCATCTTTGGCAATCACGCTCCTGAACGCATCCCGGGAGACGGCCAGACTCAAGAGAATCCGCCGATTTCCACCAAAGTCACTGGTGGTAGAAGACAAATCAGGACATGTTGTAGTGCTTGATCTCGAAAAACAAAATGATACACAACAGATACTCCGTACCATAGATGTATTATTAGGGAAATAGTTCTTATTATTTCATTCACTTTATCACTATCGCCTGGTTAAATACCATCATCCACTATATTTATTTAACTATAACTATTATCCTATAAAACCACTTTCATTCGTTGGAACAAGAAAATTCACTGGTTGCTAACCCATCCACGCAATCTTCCAATACCCAGCAACCTAATTCGACATCCGCCAGTATAGCCGGCGCAGGAGGTGGTACCTTACTGGTGCTGCTGGCGAACAATCTGCCTGATAATTATCCTCTTAAATCATGGCTGGTCATCCTCGCGCCCAGCGTATCCATTGTATTATCCCTGTTCTGGAAATATATTTCCCGGAAGTCCAATGCATACTTCAAAGTGAAGAAAATAGAACGGTCAAAGAAGCTGCTGTTGCAGAAGATTGAGAACGCGCTACAGAACGGGATCATATCTGAAAAGGAAGCTATAACACTGCGAAAGAAAATGCGGGAGATCGAGCTGCAAAGCATCGATAACCTGGCCAACAAGATCAAGTCTATTGATTTTGAGGAATAGCAGATTTTCTGAACTTCTCACGCTGGGCCAGATAAAGCCCACCAATCACCAATATTGTACCGGCGAAGGTAAACCATGTGATAGGCTCATTGAGGAGCATCCAGGAGTACAGGAAGCCAAATACGGGGCATAGGAACAGCCACAGAGAAGCCCTTACTGCATCTTTACGGACAAGGTAGAACCATAACTGCAAGGCAATAACCGAAACAGGGATGATCAGCCAGCCGACGGAGAGCCAGAACTCTGTGTTGAAATGTGTCGTCTCAAAATTGGCGAAAGCAGCGGTGATGGGAATGAAAAGCAGTCCGCCGAGAAAGACCTGCCAGCCGTTAATGGCCAGATTAGGAAGTGTCCATTTAATACGGGCATAATACACAGTGGCCACCGAAACTGATAACATTCCTGACATAAGAATGATGATACCGCCTACGGTAGCATGGCTGTCCTGCAGTAATGGGTAGGTAGCGATGGCCACACCTGTCATTCCCAGGAACATACCTGTGATCTCATACCACTTCAATTGCCGCTTCATCCAGAGGGCTGAAATGACCATTATAAATAAGGGACTGGTGGCCGTAGATAAACTGCCGATACCGGCAGATACTGTTTTCATAGCGATCACGAAGCACCCCAGATAGACAGTGGTGTTCAAACTGCCGAATATCGTCAGGTGCAGCCACTCCTTTCCTTTGGGTAACGGATGTTTTCCCTTCTGTATCAGATAGGCGAAGATCAGCATCCCCCCTCCTGCCAGTAAGAACCTGACATTAGCAAGGATGAGCGGATCGGCCGCATGGATGCCAAATTTGGTGGCAACTGCAGCTGATGCCCACAGTAAAGCAAAGAGAAGACCTATGACGAGCTGGCGCATTATTATTCCTGTCGGTTTGTAATCGGCTATAAAAGTAGATATTTCCTGATGTTATTTTAACAAAAAGTCCCTGAGAGTACAAGCAGAGTTATAGCAGAGAAGACGGAGAGTTATAGCAGAGAAGACGTATATGGGTAAAAATTGGATAGAAAGTATCATTAAAAAAAATAACAGCCAGGGGTAGTACCACCGGCTGTTATTTTTTTTTAATATCCGGAAGGAGCTTATTGCTTTCCGAAGGTAACACCCTCGAAATTGTCTGTACGGAAAGGACTGGCCGGCAAGCCTGCACCATTGTATAAGTTACCGTCAGGATTATTCGACCAGCTGTAACGTACTGCCACGGGCTTGGCCACTTCGCTGCTGGAAACTGTTACACGGTTACCGCTGATAGTCGCATCTGCCCAATGGAATTTCTTATCCGCACCTGCAATCTCGAATCCTTTCAGCGTCCCGTTCTTTGCTTTCAGCCCATCATCTGTAAACTTGAAAGTGAGAACAACCTTATTTCCCACGATCTGTTTGGATTGATAGATCGGTCCGGAGTAAGGTATCTTCTCCCCGTATACCTTCGCCCTCGCGATCAGGGATAAACGACGGGCTACCTCCTGCTTGTTCTTTGGATGAATATCTTTGTCATCACCAATGTCAATCGCGGAAGCCATACCTGTATTAGGCAGGGATAACGCCATTAACTGAGCTTCACGCAATTCTGCCCAATCAGATTCCACAGGCTGCGACTTCTTCTCTGTGAAGTTAGCCAGTTGTACAAAAAAGAACGGGAAATCGCTTTTCCATTGTTTGCGCCAGTCTTTGATCATCAGGGGAAATAATTCCCGATATTGGTATGCTCTACCCACATTTGCTTCTCCCTGGTACCAGATAGCGCCACGGATCGAATAAGGCAGTAAGGGATGGATCATTGCATTATAAAGCAGCGTGGACTTATTGGCATCGGATGGTGATTGTGGTGTAGCGAGGCGCTCCAGCGCTTTCACAGTATCTGCAAAAGCAGGCATCTTCTTCAGGGATTCCCCACTTGTCCATGCTTCCGCTACTGTTCCACCCCATGAACTGTGGATAACACCTACGGGTATATGCTCATGACTATTTATTTCACGTGCGAAAAAATACCCCACAGAAGAAAATTCAGGGACACTCTGTGGAGTACACACCGCCCAGCCACCTTCCCATGGCGTAATATCGTCTTTTGGCGACGTGCTTGTTACGTGTTTCGCCTGAAAGAAACGGATCTGAGGATAATTGGCCGCGGCAATCTCCTGTTCATAATTCAACACTTTTCCCCATCCTTTAACGGGCATCTCCATATTAGACTGGCCCGAAGCTAACCACACATCCCCTACCAGTATGTTGTCCAGCGTTATAGTATTGTGACCGGCGATAGTCATTGTATACGGACCTCCTGCAACCTGGGCAGGCAATTGCACTTTCCACTTACCATCCGCAGTTGCAACAGCAGTATAGGAGCCTTGTTTGAACTTAACGGTCACCTTCTCTCCCTTGTCGGCCCATCCCCATATATTCAGGGGTTTATTTCGTTGTAATACCATGTTGCTACCGACCAAAGCGGGTAAACGAACATCAGCGTAGCTATTGAGGATAAGTGCTGTTGACAGGAGACCTGTCAGCATTGGTTTTAATAACGTGGTCAATTGCATGAACGGTAAATTTTATTCCGCCGGTCAAGGTACAAAATGGGGAATAGATGCGCAATATCTTTCGGGACAAAGTATGCGAGGTTGCGGCATTTATTGTCCTTTTTATGGCCAGGTATCATTTTGGCACGAAATTGTTATAGTCTATCTGCATAAAACGATAAGATCATGATAAACGGTATCATAACATTCGACTTCGACATCAAAGCACTGCACTACCTGAATAGTAACAGCCGTTATATCAAAGCTACTGCAGATGCGAGCGGCGATACGGACATAGCTTCCGCTGCCTTACAATATTATAAATCGACTACTAATCATCCTGATATACAACTGGAAAATGAAGCGGACGTGAATAGGTTCAAACATGTGGCGCGCCGCTTTTTCAGTGAGTTCAGTCAAAACTGATTTTCATTCTTTTGTTTCCCCGATGTTCATTCATTGTTCCCCCGTTCATCCATTGCCCCGGTTTCATCCATTTAACTCCATCATTCATTGTTCCCCCAACGGGTTTTCATTCATTGTGCTTTCCCCGGCATTCATTGTTCCCAAGGCAAGCATCCATTAAACAAGACTAACCTCAATATCGTCCATTACCCAAAAAAGTAAGCAGCCTGCAAAGTCACATTTGCGGGCTCTTTTATATAAAAAAAAGAAGGTCGCCAAGAATGACAACCCTTTCTAACCATATCCTAATAAAAACCAAGTTCTTTACTTCATATGCGATAACATATCAAGTGTAATATTTTGAATAAGATGTTTTTCTTGTGTAATTATTTCAGTATAGGGAAAGGGTGGGACCTTTTTTATTGTTAGGACAGTATCAAATTTCTTTCGTTGCTGATACAAATATATGACCCGCATTCATATTGTTTTGTAGTAGTATTACTACACTTAAAAAAGAGTGGGGCGACTCTTCTACAAATGGCCACCCCACTGCATTTCAGCCGATCATTTATTTAATTATTTTTTCAATATATTACCTAATACCTGCATAAAATATCCTCCTACTACACTTCTTGCCTGGAAGCCGACCATCTTTCCATCTTCTGTTTCATGCCAGTCGCTCAATGGTACACGTGACTGTGTTTCCTGCGCATACTTATACACAGGATCCACCAGGGCAGCGAAGTCTGACTGATTGTCCGTCAGTGCGGCAGTCCACAGTATCCAGTCGGATTTAGTGTATTTTTTACGGCTATCCAGTGGTAAGCCATATTTTAACTGATGTGCCAGATAGTATTTTATTTCTTTCTGATAAACGGATTTCGGGAATAATCCGAGGTTTAATACCTTGTCCCAAACCAGGTTGTACTTCTGACTCCAGGTACCTTTATTTTCGAACGCGAGTGTATAGTGATCACCATCTTCCGCCAATGTCATCCATTTAGGGACCATCTCTGTTGCTGCGGTCCTATATTTCTGAGCTGCTGTTTTATCTCCCAGCATATCCGCCAGCATAGCGTAACAACCGAGTCCTACGATCGCCTTTACAGAGAGGTTTGCATTCCTTGCCAGGTGACCGGCGAAATCGTCTGTACACAATTGGTTAGCGGGATCAAAGCCTTCCTTCAACAGATACTCTGCCCAGGTGGTCAGTGTTTTCCAATGTTGCTTTGCATAGTTCGCATTACCTTCTGCCTTCGCAATTGCTGCTGTCAGAATGATCATGTTACCGGATTCTTCTACCGGCATACCTTCTCCATATGCCTGACCATTTGCCAGCGGATATGTTCCCAGATCGTGCGCTGCATATGGCTGTGTATACTTACCACTTTCGCTGAAGTAGAATATTCCATTCAGCATTCCCTTCATCAGATCAGGGTTGTACACCAGGTACAATGGTGCTGAAGGATAAGTTACGTCCACTGTATTGATACAACCATTGCTGAAGTTCTCTTTTGAAAGGAACAGGATCTCTCCCTGCGGGCTCTTCACCAGCTTGTGTGCGGAGATGCTTTGACGATATCCCAATACACAAAGCTTGGCATATTTCTCTCCTCCCGCTTTCAGTGCTGCATCATATATTTCCTTGTCAAATGCAGTGCAGCGTGCAATAACAGCCGCATAGCCATCCTGCGCTTTTTTCAATTCCTTCTCTATCGTATAGCTATCATCTTTCTTCCACCAGGGTTTCAGATTAGTTCCGAAATACTGAATGGAATAAATATCGTCATACCCTACCAGGAACACCTGTTCTTTTTCAGTGCCATCCACCTTTCCAAGAGATACGGTTGTATTCAATACCAGCTGTGTACCTTTATCGACAGTAGCAGGTTTACGCTTGCCTGCAAATGTGCCGGCGGCAACGCCTTCCTTCGTAACATATTGTTTAGCGCCGGCAGACTGTGGTACAGCTACATAAAGATATCCCCAGTCAATACGCAGATCGTCTCCTTTCTTAGCCAGTACCGGTTGTGCGACAGAGCCGGTTTTCAGGATAGACAATCCTTCGCTATTATATTGCTGTGCGGTCACTTCCTGTGCAGCTGTATTCACGGCAAGATCGGATGAGGCTCCAAAATACACTTCTACTTTATGCTTCCGCCCGTCATTTGCTTTTACTTTATAAGATACATAAGAAACAGGACGGGACATCAGGTCCAGATCTTTCAACAACAATGGAGAAGTGAAGGTCAGTTTCAGGTCCACTTTTCCACAAGTGAAGTCATAACTGGTCTGTGTTGCTTCAAGCGTAATATTCTTCTGTTCCGCCTGCAATATCTTATCCACCAGTTTATCTTTTTCTTCTGTTACGATACCTCCGTCAAGGTAGGCACCACCGCGTGTATTGGTACAATGCATGGCCAGTACATTGTTGCCTTTACGCAGTTTCTTTCTTACATCGTCACTGATAGGGAAATATTCCATATGGTTTAACCATCCCACGTAACTATAGATAAGCTCTCCGTTCAGATAAACTTCTGCGTTATCGTCGTGGTTGATCTTCAGCAGCAGGTTATCCACATTGGGATCATCTACTGTGAAAGTTCTACGTGCCCATACGTCGTCCGTAAACCAGGGAGTACCGCTAGTCTTTTTTTCTTTTTCAAATGGCGCATTTCCTGTTTTCCAGTCTGCGTCATTAAATTCGGGTGCTTCCCAACCCTTTGCAGGAGCTGTCTCTGTATACCGCACCTGATAAGGCGCCATATCAGCAGTTGCTGCCAGCGCACGATATGCATGTCCGGGGGAACCTAATACTCGATAGGTTACACCATCCACCTTTACGAACCCCGTCAGAGATTGCTGTGTTCCTGTCCAGTGACGGGTAGTGGAAGCTGTCAGATTATCCGTTGCCGACCAGACGCTGAAATAGGGATCGTGCGTGATCAACGGATAGGCAGGCGCCTGCTGTTGTTGCGCATACAGCTGTTGTGCCAGCAATACGGCTGCAATACCAAAAATTCTTTTCATGATTTGTGGAGCTTTATATAATGATTATAGAAAACGTGGATACGCGCCGCTACCTCCGCGGCAATGGCAGTGTTGTTGAGACTCATGGACCTGAATTAAATAATACCCGTGGATTAAACTTAACTGCACACAGTAACACCGTCACCCGCGAAAAATAGAGATTTTTTTCGGGAAACGTATTCTTTACGCTTATTTTTTCCGGATTGGAGATCTACCTTCGTATGTTTAAGCTGTCATACGGGAAGCGGCGCGTGTTGCCGGGCTCTTTTTTATCTTCTTATTCCTTCTACCCCACCATATATACACGCCGGTCACGGGCAGGCTGGCGCAAACCAGGCTCGCCATGAACATGATAATCTTACCGGGTATTCCGGCTATTGCTCCAATGTGGATATCGTAGTTCATATCCCGCAGTTTATCTGCAAACCCGGCTTTCGCATATTCGCCGGTATAAGGGCCTTTTGCTGGCAGTATCGCTAATGTATTCTGATCGAAATAATAATTGTCCATCTTATAATATGTACCCGGCCTGTAATTGACTGATGCGGAAATAGCTGCCGAATCATCCGCCGGATAAGATATCATTATACCTGCATCTGCCGGCGCTTTCTTTCTTAGATCCTGCCACACCTGATCTTCCGGCGTCTTGTACAATGCTGTTTTAGTTTTATCAGACAATGGCGGTGCATCCACTGGCAAATGCTCTCCCCCTGATGTTACGTAATACAATGCATTGCTGAACCACTGGAAGCCCCATACCAGTCCGGTAGTAGCGAGGATCAGTCCTATTGCCATCACATAAAATCCCAGCACGTTGTGCAGGTCATAATTCAACCGTTTCCACTTTGCACTCAACTTCACAGAGAACCGTTGTTTGGCGGCTGCTTTATTTTTAGGCCACCATAACACCAGGCCCGTGATCAGCATTACAAAGAAGATCAGTGTTACAGACGCCGTTACCGGCTGACCGATCTTCTCCGGCAGCCACAGGTAATAATGTCCGTGTAATATAAAATGGAAGAAATCGCCTTCTTCACTCCATACCTTGATAACTTTACCGGTGTACGGATCCATGAAGACCTGGTAGTAATAATCCGGATCTGCTCCGAAGAACATTACTGTCGCGCTTTTGTCCTTTCCGGGGTAGCTGATAAGATTGGGCTGCTTATGAGAAATCTCTTTAACTGCGATGGCTTTTAGCGCTGACGGGGATAGCGGTGTTGCGTTCGTACTTGCCGTATATGTATATGGTTTCGTGATGCTTTCTATTTCCTGCTGGAATGCCAGGATACAGCCTGTTACGGCAATTATGAAAACGCCGAGGCCGGAAGTGAAGCCGAGCCATAGGTGTACTTTTCCGATAAGTTTTTTAACAGTCATAAGCAATTACATTCGCCAGGTTGCGGGTAAAGATGCTATAATTAGTAATGAATGTTTGCTCGAAAACGGAATTTCTTTTGGACTTCTGTGATTCAAGGGTTGGGCGGTTGCTATTTAGGGATCACTCTGGTTTTTGAAGTTATATATGGGATGCGGATATGGGATGCTGTGATTATAGCCCTGACCTTCTAGCTCAGGGATGCAGACTGGGACGCGGAGAGGGGCTGACAGTGATTATAGCGTTGACCTTCTAGCTCACGGATGCAGGTGGGGCCACTGGCTGCAGTTCTTTGAAGTTGCCTTGATATTTGGCTCTGGTTGGGCGGTTGGGCGTTGGTAGTTCTATTGAACCCCTGGGTACGTCGTATTGAGCGTACTTCAAATAACTGAGGCCAGTGGCTCCCACCCGCACCGCTCGCTGCGGCCGGTCTCCAAAATAATTGCAGGAGTCTGGCTCCCATGCTTTATCACGTTACGATACTTGCATGATATCCTTTATAATTCCGTTATGACCAGTTAAGATCCTATTGTTTGATCACCTCTTATGATCACCTCTTATGATTGCCTCTTATGATCACCTGGTATGTTTAATGGTTGTGTTTATCCATCATGATTGGCTATCATGATTACCCATTGTTTTTTGCCATTCTGATTCCCAAACCTGATTGCACTTATGAGTTCGTACAACGCAGAAAGAAGTGACTGTGATTAGTACAAATGATACAACAACCTGAATTGAGCGGCCGGACATCAGCCGTATAAAACCATATGGTCAGGATAATGTTGGGCGGCAAAAACGGCATAAATGGCATATCCGGCAATAAAGTACGCTTTAAACATGGCGTTAACCCGACGTTACTACGGCGTATCCCCTTAGTAACCTACATTCGTATAAACTAATATTATATGCCGAAATTTATTGGTGGTCCGCCGCCCTTTATTGGGACTCAGGATAATCTCACAATATATCTTATGAACGGAGAATACATCATCCGTACTAAAAGTTCGCTTACTGGTAAACGTGTTAAACGTGATCCCGCTTTTGCCAAAACTATGATGTATGCCGGATGGCTTAAACAAGGTGCACGTATCGCTTCACACATATATAGACAATTATCCGATGATAAACGTGTGTATAAGCGATATCGTGAACTCACAGGAAAAGCCATGTTGCTGTTAAAAGAAGGGTTTGATGCAGATAATGTCATCACTATGTTGGAAGCCGTTTATCTGTCTCAGCCAATGGAGTACATAGCGGGTAAAGACCTTGATAGATGCAGTAAAGGCTGCAGTGAAAACACTGTTTCAGAAGTTGGCCTTCTCCCCAATTTAGTGAAGAGCAATGAGGGGAAAGCTAATGATAGATGCAGTAAAGATCGTAACAAGTATTGTGGTGAATACGCCCGCAAGCCCGTTGGGAAATGTGTTAAATGTAATAGAGCACAGACACGATCATGCGTAAGCAAAAGTGTTGTAAGTACTACATGTAAGCTTAATAATAAATATTGTAAGGGCGATGTTCTGCATAATAAATATTGTAAGAGCGATGTTCTGCAAGGCTTAGATGCAACAATAAATGTAACAGTATGTAGCAGGAAATGTAACGGTGAATCCAAGGAAGAATATGAGCTTGATTACGCACACGAATATATGTTGCTGTGCTATTATTTTAGGGACCGACCGCAGCGAGCGGTGCAGGTGGGAATCACAGGCATTAGTTGTTTGAAGTACGCTGATGCGACAGATAGGGGTTTAATAGAAATACTAAAGCCTATCCGCCAATCAAAGCTTAATAGCTAGGGTACTTCAAAGAACTACAGCCAGTGCTCCCACCTGCAACCGTGAGCTAGAAGGTCAACGCTAGAATCACTGTCAGCCCATATTCGCTTCCAATGCAAATAGTGCGGCAATGAATTACAGTGATCCCACCTGCAATCGTGAGCTAGAAGGTCAACGCTAGAATCACTGTCAGCCCATAGTCACTTCCCATGCAAATAGTGCGACAATGAATTACAGTAATCCTACGTTCAACCGTGAGCTACAAGGTCAACACCAGAGTCACAGCATCCTATATCGCATGCATAATAGCACACTATTTACTCTTGTAGATCTCTGAACCTGCTAACAGGAAACATCCAAGACCGTAATCCTCAAAATCAGGAATCTTGTTGAAAGTTACAGGCTGCCCGTCTGACGGTTGTTTGCCGGTGCTTTGAACATAACCCAGCATGCCGTTGTCATGAACACAATCCTTCACAAGCGCATTCCATGCTTTTAACACCGCCGGCTGATAAGTCTTCTTGTCAAGATAACCATTACGAACACCCCACGCCATGCTGTAAACAAATAGCGAAGTTCCAGTCAGTTCCTTGCCGCCAAAGTTAGTAGGATCGTGCAAGCTGGCATTCCAGAAGCCGTCAGTACGTTGCAGCTTGAGGACAGCGGCAGACATATCTTTGAAGTCCTGAAGATATATTTTGTAGTAAGGAGAACTCTTCGGCAAGTCTTCCATGGTACGTACAAGCGATGCTAATACCCAGCCATTACCACGGCTCCAGTAACAGTTACCGCCATTAGGTTCTTTATAAGGAGGTACGAAATCCTTGTCGCGCCACCACAGGTGCTCCTGCTGATTGTATAAACCATTGCCGCCATGTTTGAATTTTGTAAAGGCATACATCTCGTACATACGGTGGAAATAAGTAGTGTCGTTGTATAACTTGCCAAGGCGCGTCATTACCGGCATCGCCATCTGAATGGCGTCAATCCAGTCCCAATCGTCAATGACATCGGTCGCCAGCATACTGTCGATCGAGGCCTTGATATCGTGTATACGATTGGGTTGTTTATCTATCTGGTAGAGGTCAATGTAAGTCTGACCACAAGCCTGGTTATCTGCATTGCGGGTAATGATACCTCCGCGTAAGCCCCAGTGATGCTTGTCGCCCCATTGTACGGCGTAGTCATAGTAGCTTTTCTGCGGATCGATCTTGTATAATGCCATCAGGCCTTCGTAGTAGACGGCGCGCGTCCAGATGTTGGAAGGCCATGTCTTATGCAGTACGATCTCTTTACCGGCATCCGGCCATTTGTCCATGAAATAACGGTTAACGAGGGTCAGGGTTTTCAGCACTTCTTTTTTCGGCGGCAGTGATTGAGCCTTTACAGGCAAATAACTGCTACAGCTTAGTAAGATAGTGGCGGCTAAAAGTTGCATCTTCATTATATATAGTTTTTACGTGGATTGAACGTGTATCAGGGCATTGGCTGAAGTCCTTCCCACATCACATGCCATTTGCCATTGCCGGGGATGCCTGGCAATGGATCAAGGCAGCCGTCGTATCCGGCGCACATCATGGCGACAGCGGTAAGCAGGCCTCCGTTGCCGGGCAGATATAGACGCAAACGTTCGTCCTGGTAGTTGTGGCCGTTAGGTAACCAGGTGTTCGTTTTTACAGGCATGAATAAGGCGTCGATGGCTTTATCAGGCATGCCGAGACGGGTGGCAGTCATCGCTGTTAAAGGGAAATCCCAGCCCCAGGTTTCCTGCCAGTTCCAGGAGGTCCATATTTTGTTGAAGGTGCGACGCATAACTGCGGAATCAACATGGGAGCCTGCTGGTAACATACCCAAAGCACCCAGTACAGCCGGATGATCAGTCATGTATGGTGGATTCGTGTATGAATCGGGTGCGCTTTCCGCTGCGAGATATAGCCCATCTTTCTGAGGGAGGACTGAGAGACTGTCCAGGATGTTGTCCCAACGGGTATTACGGGGCATTCCGAGGCGGGTACGCCACTGCTGTGCGGTAGTAAGGCCCCAGCGCCAGTAGGCCAGCTCGAATGTGGCGTTAAAGGTGCTTTCCGGCTTAAAACGTTCCTGGGCCGGGATCATGCCTTTGCCCAGTATATAGCGACGTGTGGTGCTGTCGTACGAGGCGTACGATGCCATGAAATCCGCGGTAGCGAAAACGAGATCTTTATACTTGTTCAGTGTTCCCTTGTCGTGGTAGTGCCGGTATAGCAGTTCCGTCATATAAATAAAGTGAGGCTGCTGCCATAACAGGAAGGCGCCTATAGAAGAAGGGCTTTCATTGCCTTGCGGGTCGGTCATCTTCTGCCAGCGGATGCCTTCGTAACCCTGTCGTTCGGCAATAGCCTTTGCTTTCCCTGCAACGGTGGCATACCATTGAAGGCTCTTCTCAAGCATATCCGGACGATTCCATAACGCAAAATGAACGGCATGCCACCAGTGCATTTCGAGGTGAGGTTTGCCGAACCAGCTATTATAGGTCAAGCCGGTTTCCTGTGGCGGCATGTTACCTGCACATTGAACCGCCATCAGGTATTGCGAAAGGATGATACGACGTTCGAGCTCAAAGGCACGCGGATCTGTGCTGCCGAGGAAATCAACGGCTGCGCCCAATTGCCAGAACTTATGCCAGTGTTCTTCGCTGAGCACACGCACTGTTTCAAAAGGCGGAAGGGAACGGGTAGTAGAAGGACGCTCTTCACTAAAGCGGAAATCACAATCAAAACGGGCCACATCAGCAGAAGGGGTAATGATGTGATCATGCCGCTGTTGCTGCGCCATGGTCATAGCGTCGGAACCAGTCACCTGTAAGAAATATTGTGTTTTGTCAAGTCTGTGTTCCAGCGTGAAGGAACGCTGCCCAACTTCTACAACACGGGAAATGTGTTTTTCAGGATACTGACGGTTCACCCCTGCGTCGGAAAAAGTACCCGTGGGATAAGGGAAGCGTATCTGGAGTTTAATGCGACCTTCCCTGAGCAAAGCAGATTCTAGTCTGACTGCGACGAGGTCAGTCTCAGGATGCACTGTGGTCTGCACTTCTACAGGGATGCCTTCTACTGTGAAGCTGCTATGGATCACACCATTCCAGAGGTCCAGTTCCTGGTTGATCTGTTTAATGTCGGACAGGCGGCAGGCGGCGCCATTCTTCAGCAGGATCTGTAGTCCGATATTGCCTAACTGCAAACGGTGCATGTTCTGACGGAACCAGTCTGACGCCAGCTTGTTACGTTCCGGCGTATTCCATTGTACTGCGTAGGTGATGTCCCTGTTATGCAGATGATATGTTTTAAGACTTTCTTCAAAGCGGTAACCGGCAGTATCGGTAAAGCTGTGCCATCCCCATTCGGATTGCGTACCTAGTGGCACGCCCTGGCTATAAGCGTCGGGAAATGATTGCAGTCCGGTGACGTCTACGGTAAAGGCGAAACCACCGTTGCCGAGTGTGAGAGATGCAAGCGAATCTGGTTTATTATTAACAACGTTATGCCGTTGTACCAATGCCATACGGTTAATGAGCTCCTGGCTCCGGGAAGCGGAGCTGACGAGCAGCAGTGCCGTACAAAATAATAGCGCGTATAACCGGGTTTGTATCCTTTTATTCATGATGGTGGAACACATTTCAATAAATGTATGGAAACGTTTGCGCAAAAACGGATTATTAATTTGCAATATCTCCTTCAGGAAAGTGTCCTATGGTGTCCTATCAATCCTGATAACAAGTGGGACAGATTTTATAATTTAGTCTGTATGAAAACATTTTCCCTTCTCCGATCCGCCACCTGGCTGCTGATCCTTTGCGGCAGTATGCAGGTGCGCGCCAACACCGGTCAATCTGCCGACGATAGTACCCGGCAGGAAAAATATGTACTTGTTATACATGGCGGTGCGGGCACTATACTGAAAAAGAATATGACCGCGCAGAAAGAGGCCGCTTACAAAGCCGGGCTGGAAGAAGCGCTGAAGACCGGTTATAAAGCTATCCAGGCAGGCAAAAGCAGCCTGGATGCCGTGGAAGCTACCATCAGGGTACTGGAAGATAATCCGCTGTTTAATGCCGGCAAAGGCGCTGTATTCACACATGACGGACGTAATGAAATGGATGCGGCGATCATGAATGGCAAAACGCTGGAAGCGGGGTCTGTGGCAGGCGTGTCTACGATCCGGAATCCGATCTCTGCGGCGAGAGCGGTAATGGAAAAGTCGGAACATGTGATGATGGCGGGACGTGGGGCAGAACAGTTTGCGAAGGAAGCGGGTCTTGAAATTGTAGATCCTTCCTATTTCCGTACACAGGAACGTTGGGATGGACTGCAGAAAGCGTTAAGAGAAGATTCTATCAAGAGTAAGCTGGACCATAGTTACCGGCCAGCGGGAAAACTGGGCATTGAAAATATCGACAACAAGTTCGGTACTGTCGGAGCTGTGGCGCTTGATAAAGCGGGTAATCTTGCAGCTGGAACATCTACCGGAGGTATGACCAACAAAAAATATGGACGTATCGGAGATGCTCCTATTATTGGTGCGGGCACTTATGCTAATAATAAAACAGTAGCGGTTTCCTGCACCGGTTGGGGAGAGTTTTTTATCCGTAGTGTTGTGGCATATGACCTTTCGGCGCTTATGGACTACAAAGGACTAACGGTGCAGGAAGCCGGCAAGGCTGTGATTGAAAAAGTAGGTACGCTCGGTGGCAATGGTGGACTGATAGCTTTGGACAAAAATGGCCACGCTGCACTTCCCTTTAATACCGAGGGTATGTATAGGGGCATGGTGACTGCTGATGGAAAAATAACGATTGAGATCTACAAATGATGGATAGTTCCGGGAAACTCCAGGACGGAGTTTCCCGGTTAACATTTTCATGTCAGTATAGGGTATTAGGATATAGTTATTTTTTTAGCGGTCGTGCGAAACCGCAACAGTTCGTTTTATTAAACAAAGCTGTTCTCAAACAATTTTCCAACTCCGGGGACAGGGCTTAGAATGTCTTTGGACGCTGCAGCAGCGCCAAAGGTCATTAAGACCAATGGAAGAAGGCCGGCAACCGCTAATATTGAGCCTATTGATGGAACAATTACTGAGATGATCTTAATGGCAGTCCAAAGGATCACAGTAAAGATAAAAATGCCCAGTGCCTGGTTGAGGTGATACCGTACCAAACAGCTTTTATCCGGGCTATTTTTATAGTGGACATAGCTATATATCCATCCAATCAATGTGATGTAGGCAATAATAGCCAACGTTTGGTTTTTCATAAAAGATATGGTTTAATTTTTCCGGATAAGGTTACAGTATTACTACCGCTGCCATTATCCTTTGCCATCAATTATTTGGGTGGGTTACCTTTCAGTTGTCGTGTCTGCGGTTACGATACCGGCTTTTGCAGCCTGTGTATCACGAGTGTTCTTTTGTACGCTGATAGCGCCGAAAATGCTCAGCAGGAAGGCGAAGGCATAGAAACCTTTCTCACTTGGCAACAGTGTCGCATTCCACAAGCCTACTGTCAGCAATACGATACATAAAATAGTGGATACCCAGCTGATACCATAGTAGATATCGGTTACCGGTATTCCTTCCAGACGGTCTCTTACGCATTTCTGCACAGATACGCCGGCAAACAGGCCATACATCAGTATGGTGAAATAATAGCCTTTCTCATTGAGCTGCATTTCAGCGTTCCACAGTCCAATGATGTAACCTAACACTCCTATAAATAATGCAAGCCAGGAGGTAGCAATAAAGGCAAGTGATGGTTTTTGCTTCATGTATGTTGTGTGATAATTACGATGTAAAAGTAGATCAAATTACAGGGGCAGGGAATAGCGGTTTTCAGGTATAATTCGACAGGATTCATTATTTTGGTCCTCAATATCCAGGATACTTATGCAATATAATAAGGGGACCCATTTGATTGCGACATTGCATACAACTGACAACCAATCACTTAATACATTCGAGGCATTCAGAACGTTGACCGACGAACTTATTCTTACCTGCCAGTTACAAAAACTGGGCGAAGTATATCATAACTTCTCCCCTTCCGGTTATACGGGAGTGGTATGTCTGAGTGAAAGTCATCTATCCATACATACCTGGCCGGAACACGGAAAGATCAATATTGATATTTATCTCAGCAACTACCTGCGTAATAATGACGGCACGGTAGATAAAATATACAGCGCGATCAAAGGTCATTTTAATGCGACTGTTGAACAAGAACAATTCCTCAAACGCTAGACAATGACGGAGATCCCTATCACTTATCCATGCCCTTCCTGTAGCAACGTAGTCACATTTACATCCAAACATACTACCGTAAAGGTATGTGCATGCGGTACAGTGTTGAACAGAATGCCTGACGGCACTGTGCTGTCAAGACCTTTCCATACCATTTCCGATAAAGCAGCTGTTATAGCTCCAGGTACTACCGGCAAATGGGACGGTAAGACGTTCAGAGTGACCGGCCGTTTCAGGACCTGGACATCTGAAACTGTATTCAATTACTGGACAATTATATTTCAGGATGAAACTGTTGCGTACCTGATGGAGGGATATGGCATGTATGCCATTCTTCTGCCAACGTCAACACCGCCGGAACTGAGCGGTGATGCAATCGGCCAAATGAAGCCAGGCGCAAATAAACAGCTGAATAATGTAAGATATACCTTACTACGTAAGGACCGTTGTAAGAAATGGGACGTAGAAGGTGAACTACATATCCCTGAATGTAACACTACCTTCAGTACGTATGATTTTACCAGTCCCAGTGGCAAGTTATTACATGTCATTGAATACTGGGCAAAGGTACTGCCTACCTATATTGTACACAATACAGATATTACAACGCTTGCCCTTGAGGAGACACGCCCGTATGAAAATCCAGGCTTGAAATTTACCTGCCGGTGTGGCGATGAAGTACATGTCGAAACCTTCCCTTTTGCACAAAGCTGTGTATGCCCTAAATGTGGCGACTGGTATGTCTATGAGAATAATCTTCAGTTTAACAGACATACGAAAAAGAACAAACAGGATATTAAACCTGCTATTACACTCGGCGCAACCGGCATCATAAAGGGCATATCATATAAAGTGATCGGTTTCATTGTAAAAGAGGAATACAATGCATATAGTTCACAATGGAGAGAATATACCTTATTCAATGAACGCGAGGGTTTTGCCTTTCTAAGTGAGTATGATGGTCACTGGATATACCTGCGGGAACAAGGTAAAACACCAGCTCCCGATGATCTTGGCATACGTGGATTTAATTATGATGGAGACAGTTTTGATCTGTTCAACTCGTATACCTATGGTATTGTTACAGCCAGAGGGGAATTTCCTGGTAACACATTCAATGATGGAAATGTAAAATGTTCAGAATTCATCTCTCCTCCCACTTTATGGGCCAGGGAGCAAAGTCCGGGCGAAGGTATTGTCTGGTTTAAAGGATGGCATGTAGATGCAGGCGATCTTAAAAAAGCTTTTGGTGATGCTATTATCCGGCCCACCCAATCTGGTGTGGGAGTAGTACAGCCGAATGGGTATGTTAATCTGACAAAAATGCTGAGGAACACACTGATAGCAGCGGGTATCTTAATACTGCTGCATCTGGCGGCCACTTCCTTGAACAGTGAGCGCCAACTGTTTGAACAGCAATTTTCATTTCCAGATACGGCTCATACACAAACTGCGGTGATCAATAATATTCACCTGGAGAAACGCAAGAGTAACGTCATGTTCAAGCTCTATGCTCCGGTGGAAAATACCTGGGTTGAAGTAGAGGCGACACTGGTAAATACAAAAACAGGTACGGAGTACAGTTCAAGTAAAGGAGTTGAGTTTTACAGTGGTGTAGAAGATGGCGAACGTTGGTCGGAAGGAGATCCGCAGGGCACCTTTTATATCAATGAAGTTCCGGCCGGCGATTATACGTTGAAACTGGACGCTATACGTGAGCAGGGTTTCTTTCCTGTGAAGCTATATACGATCGCCGCTTATTACGATGTGGCCAATACCAGGAACTTGTTTATTTGTCTGGGGTTATTACTTATATGGCCCATCTTCAAATATTTTTCAACTTATTTCAGCGAGCGGCAACGCTGGTCAAACAGTCCTTATTCAGCATTTATAACTGCAGGAGATGAATAAATTCAACCCATTCCAACCGGAATCGTCATTGTTTTCTTTCCGGTGGTTTATTGTAATTACGGCCCTCATTGGCGGATTGTTGTTCTATTCGGACACTAACGGATGGCGGCTATTTTCTGGCGGTCAGCAGCAATGGAGCGCTTCCGGCCCACGCGGATATCATAAATAACTTATCAAACAACCTAATATGTCTAACGCACTTATCAACTCTGTTCTCTATTCCTTTATAGGTATTGCTATCCTGGCCATCGTGTTCGCGCTGCTTGAGATATTAACACCCAGGCATAACCTGCGTAAGGAGATCATGGAAAAGCAGAATATGGCAGTAGCTGTATTTGCAGGATTTCTAATGCTGGCTATTGCCATCATCATTGCATCTGCTATTCACTAAGTAACGCGAACCAATGTTTAAAAAAGAAAACGGCGCACAGTGGCTGTTATTGACGGCAGTATTTGTTATTGCCACCTGTGGATTGATCTATGAACTGGTAGCGGGCACCCTGGCTTCTTATCTGCTGGGGGACAGCATTACACAGTTCAGTACTATTATTGGCGTGTACCTGTTTTCGATGGGAATAGGCTCTTTCCTGTCCAAATATTTCAACAGTAACCTGTTGTCCTGGTTCATCAGGATAGAGTTATTGGTAGGGCTTGTAGGAGGATTCAGTTCCGCCTTACTTTTTATTGTATTCCCGCTGGCGGCCTCCTTCCGTATTATCCTGTATGCTATTGTACTGATCACCGGGATACTTGTCGGATTGGAGATCCCGCTGCTCATGCGTATACTGGAGAATAAAGTGGCCTTCAAAGAGTTGGTAAGCCGTGTATTCACGTTTGACTATATCGGCGCCTTACTTGCCTCGCTGATCTTTCCGTTGCTGCTGGTGCCTCACCTGGGACTGATCAGGACCTCCCTCTTTTTCGGCATCCTTAACGTGGGCGTAGGCTGGTACCTTGCGCATCGTTTCACCAATGAGATCAGGCAGGTAACGCTGTTAAAGGCAGCGGCAATTACATTACTACTGGCGCAGCTGATCTGCTTTGTGTTTTCGGAGAACATCATGAGTTACAGCGAGACGATGACCTATGACGACAATGTGGTCTATTCGACATCCACGCCGTATCAGCGTATCGTGCTAACTAAGAACAAACACGAACTGCGGTTGTTCCTGAACGGAAATCTGCAGTTCAGTTCTGCGGATGAATACCGTTATCATGAGGCGTTGATACATCCAACATTTTCTTCTCTCAACAGCCCGGAACAGGTATTGGTACTGGGTGGAGGAGATGGTCTTGCTGTAAGGGAGATATTGAAATATCCGTCAGTCAAACAGATCACCCTTGTTGACCTGGACCCGGCTATGACAAAGCTCTTCTCTCGCCAGGAAATACTTGTGAGGCTTAATGATTCATCTCTGCTGAACAATAAAGTGCATGTACACAATGCAGATGCATTTACCTGGCTGCGCGCTAACAAAACGTTGTTTGATGCGATCGTGGTTGACTTCCCTGACCCTTCCAATTTTTCTATCGGAAAGTTATACAGCACCTCATTTTATCAGTTGCTGAAACACGCGTTGCGTCCGGATGGTATTGCTGTCATACAAAGCACATCTCCCTATGTAGCGCCTAAAAGCTTCTGGTGTGTGGACACTACTTTACGTTCCGTAGGATTGCATACCATCGCCTATCATAATTATGTTCCCTCTTTTGGCGAATGGGGATATATCATGGCGACTCCTGAGGAGCCACATCAATGGTTCAGCCACATACCGGCGCCACTGAAATTCCTGAACCCAACTACACTGCAACAGATGCTGACATTCCCGGAGGATATGAAGGCACATCAGCTACTAGACATTAATAAGCTCAATAACCAGGCACTGGTAAAATACTTTGAAGAAGAGTGGGGCAAATATCTTGAACATTAAGATATGCGGAGAAGATCATTTATACAATCCATCGCAGGGCTCACGGTTGTGAGTAGTTTTATAGCATCCTGCCACAAACAGCGTGTAATCGGTGGCAGTGTAATAGGCACAAGTGCTCATACCGGCCATCTGCTGCGTGATAAGAAATTCGCGGCACCAGTTAGTACGACAGAACATGCGGTAGTGATCGTTGGCGGAGGGATCAGCGGATTATCTGCCGCCCGTCATCTGCACCGCCAGGGTATTAGAGATATTGTTATACTAGACCTGGAAAAGGAAATGGGTGGCAATGCTGCCTGTGGGAAGAATGATATTTCCGGTTATCCCTGGGGCGCTCACTATGTTCCTATTCCTAATAATGACCTGACGGAATATACCGACTTTATGCGCGAATGCGGGGTTATCACAAGTGACAGTACCGCTCTCCTACCCACTTACAATGAATATCACCTCTGTTTTGACCCGGAGGAAAGACTATATATCAATGGCCAGTGGCAGGAAGGACTTGTACCGCAATTTGGCGTACCGGAACGAGAAAAGGTACAGATCCGCCAGTTCCTGGAAAAAATGCAGGCTTTTCGTATAGCCAAAGGTCAGGATGGGAAAGATGCTTTCGCCATTCCGCTGGATAACTCCAGCAAAGATCCCGCCTTCGTACAGCTTGACAGCCTTACCATGAAACAGTGGCTGCAACAGCAGGGCTTAACTTCTGAATACCTGCAATGGTATGTAAACTACTGCACACGCGACGACTATGGCACTACTTATGACGAGATCAGCGCCTGGGTGGGAATCCAGTATTTCGCCAGCAGAAAAGGAAAAGGCAGTAACGCTGATCATCATGATGTACTGACCTGGGCGGAAGGGAACGGTTGGCTGGCAGCACATCTGAAGAAAGAACTACAACCTTATTTTCACAACCAGGCGTTAGTGGCGCGTATCCACCAGGACAATGAGATACTTTCGGTAGATTATTTTGATGTAAAAGAAAGCCGGTTAAAGAGAATCAATGCCCGGCAGTGCATTCTTGCGGTACCACAGTTTATAGCAGCGAGGATAATGCACGATGAGGAACGTATGCAGAAAGTGCATCAGCATATACAATACAGTCCCTGGATGGTGGCCAACATCCGCACAAAGGAACTGGAAGAAAGGAACGGACCTCCACTCAGCTGGGATAATGTATTATACAATAGTCAGTCGCTGGGATATGTAGAGGCCACACACCAGGAGATCCGGCAAGGCATCCAACAGCGGAACCTCACTTATTATCTGCCGTTAACGGCGCATACGCCTGCAGAAGAAAGAAAGACCGCGATAGAAATGACACATGCGGAGTGGGTAAAACTGATCGTTGACGACCTGGAGAAAGTACATCCTAATATTGCAGATGCTATTGAGGAAGTGAATGTAATGGTATGGGGACATGCGATGGCCAAACCATTGCCGGGTATAGCACATGGAACTATCCGCCAGGAGCTTGCCGCATCTGTAAACGACAAGCTGCATTTCGCCCACACAGACCTGGCAGGTAACAGCATCTTCGAAGAAGCTTTCTATCAGGGGCTTTCAGCAGCAAAAAAAGTAACAACACATTTATCAGGTAACATATGAATAAGCAACCGTGGATAGGCAAACCGTGGACTGACAGTATTTTTATATTGTTACCTCCTTTTCTAAGTCTGCTGGTAGTTATATTATTTCCATCCCTCTTCCTTAATAACAAGGAAATGCCGGTGGCCGGCTGGGTTGTACTGGTGCTGCTGGTAGACGTCGCACATGTCTACAGCACCTTATACCGGACCTACTTCGATCCGTACGCATTGAATAAACAACGTTTCCTCCTTTGGATCATACCACTGGTGAGTTTTGTAGCCGGTGTGCTGGTATATACAATGAGCAGTCTGTTGTTCTGGCGGATACTTGCTTATGTAGCCGTTTTTCATTTCGTGCGGCAGCAGTATGGGTTCATGCGTGTATATAGCAGACAGGAAAATGCACACAGGTATAGTAAAGTAATAGATACCATCACCATATATACAGCTGCATTATACCCGATGGCATACTGGCATTTCAGCGGTCCGCGTAACTTCAGCTGGTTTATTGAAAATGATTTTGTCTTCTTTCCTTCAGCGGCATTGCTGAAGATACTAACTATCGCTTACTACCTGATCATTGCAACGTATATGATCAAGGAAGTGTATCTGGCCGTTATTACCCGCAGTGTCAATATCCCTAAAACAGCCATTATCACAGGTACGCTTGTGTCCTGGTATTTTGGTATCGTCTATTTCAACGGTGACATGGCCTTTACGCTGTTAAATGTGATCAGCCACGGCATACCTTATATGGCGCTGATCTGGATGTATGGAAAGAAACAGTACAAAGATCCCGGCAAGAGCAACTCATTCCTGCAACTTGTATTCAGCAGGTATGGTATTGTGGTTTTTCTTCTTTTGATCTTCCTGTTTGCCTTTATAGAAGAAGGCCTGTGGGATATGACCGTGTGGCAGGAGCATTCCACGATATTCGGTACGGCGCATTTACCGTCGTTAGAGCTGAGCCATCAATTACTCAGCCTGATCGTCCCGCTGCTGGCCCTGCCACAGATCACCCATTATATTCTTGACGGTTTTATCTGGAAGATAAAAAAGGAAGAATTCAAATGGAGCAATGAACGTTAGTTAGTAGTTGCTTCTGTTGTACTACCCTGGTTCACTAATGCCAGTAGTTCGTCTTTTTTGCCTGTTTGCAACAATATGCCGATCAATCCGAGATAGACGCGTTGCTGTTCTTTGTTCAGCCCCTGAAACAATCTTGGCTCTGTAGAGTAAATGCCCTTCAGGAATTGTCTCAGTTCCTTGTTATTTCCGGCGGCAGGTAAGATGCCATTACGTTCGTAGTTGTCTATCAGCTTCACGGCGGCCTCGCCATCCACAAAGGACTTCTGTCTCAGTCTGACCAACTCGTGCAGATGTCCCATTACCTCTTTGAAAACGCCGTGTTGTCTGGTCCTTTCGAACAGGTTCTGGGTTTGTTCGTTATCGCCTGGGTTAAAGGCATCAAAGTAGCGGGATTCTACATATACGCTGTGATAAAATCCGATCGCGTTATTGTTGAAAGAAGTCAGGTCTTTGAAGACTTCGGACTGTTTTGAGTTCAGGAAGTAGAAGAAGAACCTATCCCCTATCCTTTCTGTCCATCTTACAAAAGTGATCCTAAAATAGTATTCAATACCTTCTGCATCTTTCAGGGATATTACACCCGTGTCGCTTTCTGCAATAGATGGCTTGTATTCAATCGGCACTCCGTTGATCCTTATCTGATAATCCTTTTCCCTATTTAACATCAGGAACCAGCCGAATTCGCGTACCAGGAAGCTCTTAAACTCGTCTGACTGGAAAGAAAAACCGGATACTTCGAACAGATCATAGAAAGTAACTGTAGTGCTGGTTGTTTTCTTTACGGTCTTCTTTTTGCCTTCAGGATCATAAAAATCTTTTGCGTTCCTGCTGATGGTGATATCGTATTCCATCATATCTCCCGTCTGGCTATCTCTGTATACGGTATGCCACATGGCTTTACCGCTAAAAGCAGAGAAAGAGAAACGACCGCGGCCTTTATTTCCTTTTATGAAGGAAGAGAACTTCTGGAAGGAAGCTTTTTTAATGGAGTCATTGAAATGACCGAAAGTTTCCTTCAGCAGGTCATAGTCAATACCGGTGCCATTATCCGTAATAGATAAACTGTAGATCGTATCAATCTCATTAGATTCAAAATGAATATCGATCACAGAGGCGGCTGCGTCAAATCCATTCCAGATATACTCGGCTACGGCCTCCATGTAGTCTTTCGGAAGTCCGGAAGACTGGATACCTGTATCCGTCACTGACACTTTTTCTTTCATCTTAGCTATTTTGGCTGCTATTTACTAATTCTTCCAGTAATACGGAACTTTTTGTTGTGATAATTGCCTGAAACACATCATCCTGCTTTACATGTGTGGGCATGTTAAGCAGGATGACAGCGTTTTCCTTTGCAAACAGGTTAGTAAATTATACCAGGTTCTTTTTGATATATTTAATACTCTTGGTAATGCTGTCGAACGGATCACCCGGGCATTGATCCTGTTCAACGAAGAAATATTTCATGCCTGAGTCACCAACATGTTTGAATATTTCTTTGAAGTCTATTGAGCCGTTACCTACTTCTGTAAATGCCTGTTGAGGTGTTTTATCCATATCCTTTACATGCCAGAGCGGGAAGCGGCCTTTATTAGCTTTCATCAGGGCAACAGGGTCCAGACCGGCTTTCTTTACCCAATAGATATCCATTTCCATTTTTACCAGGTCTTTGTCGGTATTCTTTAAAAGGATATCATAAGGCAATTGTCCATCTTGCTGTTGGAATTCAAAATCGTGGTTATGATAGCAGAACTGAATACCTGCTTTTTTACAAACCTCGCCAGCCTTGTTGAAGTGCTCTGCCAGTTGTTTGTAATGGTCCAGGCTACCACGTTCATCTTCCATCAGATAAGCGCAGACCATATATTTAATACCTACTGTTGCAGCGTCATCCACAGCTTTTTCCCATTCGTGTAATACAGTCCCTTTGATGTCAGCACCATTCATTTTTGCCTCTCCCAACATATAGTGGCTGCTAGGCATTGAAAGCCCCTGTTGTTTCAGTAACATGGCGAATGCTTTAGCATCCATGCCATAGAATTTTTGTGTACCGGTGTAGGTCGCGCCTTCCACGGTATTAAATCCCAGTCCGGCAACCTTTTTCAGCGCCGCTACCGGGTCTTTCTGCATGGCATCCCGTACGGTGTATAATTGTAATCCGATATTGGTAATTGATGCCATCCATAATGAGGAAGGCCTGATGAGTAAACCGGCCGAAGCCAACGTGGTTGCTTTAAGGAATGATCTTCTCGACGTCATTGGAATTTATTTCTTGGTTAAAAATGGGTTGTACGATAGCTGACACAGGATAAAGATAGGGTTTAGGGGAATATGGTGTTAGGCCGATGTAATAATTTCCTGCGTTAAAGGGACAAGCGATTAAATTTGCCGTTATATGAAGACTGTTACCATTTATCGACCGGCATTTGTGTTATAAGCTACCGTAAGCCCAGTGGCCTATAGCTATTGGCATAGTCGTTGTCCTTAATTTGCTCTTGATCACTTTCCAAGTAGCAAATATGGATTCATCCCCGCAGTTTATAGTTGTAGCAGGCACTTCGGCAGGTGGTCTACCTGCACTGAAACTATTTGTCAGTACGCTTAGCCCTGAAATGATCTAACACTTCAGGCTTTTCAAGCGTACCACTTGTCTGTGTCAGCATCTGAAAACCTTCTGCATAAAAGCGTGTATTGGAGGGCAAAACTTTGCCTGCCTGTGCCAGTATTACTTCGCTGATATCCACCGGTGTATTGCCTGTATTTACGATCCGCGTAGTACAAAGGCTGCCATTCCAGGAACGGGTGACCTGAACGGTAGCAGGCGCAATTACTCCATTGGTT
Organism: Chitinophaga sp. S165; assembly: GCF_003182155.1. Lineage (GTDB taxonomy): Bacteria > Bacteroidota > Bacteroidia > Chitinophagales > Chitinophagaceae > Chitinophaga. The sequence goes on along the minus strand of NZ_QGTG01000004.1, from coordinate 20,048 downwards.
GTGACAACTGCAGTTTCAATCCGGATGTTTAAGTCAGACACTCTTGCTACCGGTACATTCCGTAGATTATAAAGTGATGAAAGCATCCGGTATTCCCTTTACGGTAGTGCCTAGCACACTCTTTCCGTTATTTAGGTGTACACTTATCTGTGCCTGTCCATTAGCCAGTTGCACTTTCCGGGATCCACCGGCTGTACCCTGATCATCTATTAGTACACCACTACCAGCGATAGAGAAATTAACATAGTTTGCTGCATCCAAACAGGGTACACCATTAGCATCTACCAACTTTACTTTTATTATAGCCGTATCGCCGGTTATTCTTTTATCAAGTTGCATACTCGCCGGTTGATTCCATTGGCCGGTCTGATAAGTAAAAAGAATTTCATCCGTTACAGATTCCTTTCCATTACGAGCAATTACCTTGACACGATAGTCCCCTTTATGCAGCGGCAATTGCCATCGAAGTCCGGCAGCAGGAAAGTCCTGGCTGTTACGTTTTTTTATACCATAACTCTTGTCGTTCACAAACAGTTCAGCTTCCAGACAATTAGAGTATACCCATATCATTTTTTCCTCTCCATCTTTCCCCCAACGCAAGGGCCAGTTATGTCCGTAAATATGTGCCATGGGTTGTTTAGTCCAATAGGACTGGAATACGTAATACGCTTCCTTTGGTGTAAGATCACGAGCAACGATACCTTTCTGGTTAACATATGGTACCGGGTTTTCAGGACGCAAAGGCGTAGAAAAATCTTTGAATATCCAGTAGGCACTACCGGTAAGTTGCGGGATAGTTTCCTGTTCTTTCAGATGCCAGTCAATAAGGTTGCAGGCATAGGTCTCTGACCAGTCACCGTCTTTGGATGCACGGGCACTACCACCGGTGAGTGCAAAATCGCCGGTGCGCTCATCGGCGCCTTTACCTGTGGTAACTTTCTTCAACGCAGCTTCGGGATATTCAGCATGTCTACCCTGGTGGCTATCAGCGCCCCATTCTGCGTGAAAGAAATGAGGTACGTCAGCAATAGCCTTCAGCGTTTCCTCTTTATACTCGGTATAACGGCCTCTGTACCAGCCCGCCCAAATAGAGGGAGAATATACATCTACAATATCTTTACAGAAATCACAACGGCGGATAGTTGTTTTTCGCGTACTGTCCAGCCGGTGAGCGAGTGCATTTAATTCGCTCATGAAAGCGCGGATCTGTTGTTTGTCAAACTCCGGGAAGTCGCCGGGCCAGTCGTTTTCATTACCGAGGCCCCATAAGATCACTGAGGGGTGATTATTGTGCTGCGCAATCATATTGGCGAGCATACGGCGTGCCTGCTCTTTGTATACATCACCACCGAGGCCACCGCGACACCAGGGAATTTCCTCCCATACCAGTATTCCCAGGCTATCGCAAAGTTGCAGTACTAAAGACGATTGCTGGTAATGACCTAAACGTATAAAGTTAGCGCCCATGTCTTTGATCATTTTCATCTCACGGCGGATCACCTCTTCTGTGAGCGCAGCAGCAACACCAGCCCCATCTTCATGCCGGTGTGTACCTTGTAACAACAGCCGTTTTCCGTTTAGCATGAAAGGGCCATGCATTACAAATTCAAAATGCCTGAAACCAAAATGCCCGTTCCAGGTGACTTCGTCTGCATTACTTTTAAGGCGGGCCTGCACGGTATACAATTGCGGTTGTGCAGGTGACCACAATAAAGGTTTCTTCACAGTGAATGGTGATAATACCTGTACGCTATCCTTTAGTGATATCTGCTGCGTAAAGTGATGTACTATTTTTTGCTGTGGGTCCAATACATCGACATCCAATGTAGCCTGACCGGTATGCAGCGGATTACGGAAAGCAGCGCGGAGCTGCACTACCCCTACTTTACCCTGGGCATCTACCTGCGCCTGGATGTGTAATTGTTCAAAAGACAGAGCAGGTGTATATACAAGATCAGTGTACCGGTATAAACCACCATACACATTAAAATCAGACATATCAGAAGGAATCATCTCCACATCCCTGGCATTACTACAACGGATCTCTAATGGTACTTTACCTTTATACCGTTTAGCTTCGGGACTTTGCAGGAACCGTTGCAGGGCATCTGTGATATCCACAGTCCATTCATCATAACCGCCTGTATGGTGAGCCACAAGGGAAGTGTAAATATAGACATCGGTCTTTTGTCCGGCGCCCTCGAAATGCAGCAGCGTGCGTCCCTGAACGTACGGGTTTTTAATATCTAATACGGTCCTGTACCAGCCTGGCCCCTGGTAATAATTCACATCCGGATCTACCGCATCTTTTGCATTAAAACAATGCGGCAGACTAACCTTTTCCCAAAGCGGTACAGATTCCGGGCTACCTTCTGCGGCCGGACGTACTGCTTCCCATATGCTGCCAAGATCTTGTCGTATAAATTCCCAGTTCTGAGTAAGACGCTGACTTTGCTGGGCCTGGGCTGTGGATCGTAATAAACAGAAGATAAGTCCTGTTAGGAGCAGATAACGGATCATTATTAATAGTGAATTAAGTGTTATAATATCAGTAGCCGGTAATTACAGGCAACGGTTTCATGATTCATTACTCCTGAAGGTAATGATGTCAGTTATGGACAGTATTTTCTATTGAGAAAAAGAGGGATGGATAGTGGGTATTACCCCTTCTTTTTCATAAACCCGGAATATTGATCCTAAGTTATGCAACCGTTTGCATTAAATGAAATTCTTGTTGGAATTTATTGGTTGTTGGTATTGGAGGTCACAATATTCTCACTTCCAGGAACGGTGTTTTTGTTATTAAAGTTGAAGAAAAAAAATTTACAGAAAATCTCTCATATCAAAAGATTATGTAACTTGCTGTAATATCTCCCCCTAAATTTATTACGTTCTAATTTTATTTACCTGATCCACAAGTTATGTTGAGGATCTGTGATTCGATAGTATTATAAAATTAGAATAGACTTTCTGACCTGATTCCTGGTGAATGAGGTTCTAATTTATTGATTCGATAAGTCTGAAATTTATTTAATAGTAACCAACCATATAAGAGAAAAGTTATGAATAACAGTCAAATTATTATTTATCAAACTGCAGATGGGCAAACATCAGTTGATGTAACACTGGAAAATGAGACCTTATGGCTTTCACAACGCTTTATGGCAGAGCTCTTTGAGAAAGATTCCGATACAATAGGCCTTCATATTAAAAATATTTATGACGAAGGGGAACTAGATGAAAAATCAACTACCGAGAAATACTCGGTAGTTCAACAAGAAGGCAAACGAAGTGTCAGACGCAATATAACCCATTATAACCTCGACGTTATTTTATCAGTAGGCTACCGGGTAAGTTCAAAAAGAGGGACCCAGTTCCGCATATGGGCCAATAAAGTCCTGAAGGATTACCTTATCCAGGGTTACTCCATCAATGAGAAACATTTGAAAGAACAAGGACAGCAATTTAACGCACTAAAACAAACGGTCCGTTTACTGGGTAATGTACTTGAAAATAACCCTTTAACGAATGATGAAGCCAGTGGCTTGTTAAAAGTTATCACAGACTATACCTATGCACTGGATATTCTGGATAAATATGATCATCGCAGGCTAACTATAGAAGCCACACATTCAGATCAGGTCTTTATTGCCACATATGATGAAGCCATGAACGCAATCCGGGGCTTAAGGGAAAAATTTGGAGGAAGTAGTCTGTTCGGCAACGAAAAAGATGAATCATTCAGAAGTTCTATTGCTACAATCTATCAATCATTTGGCGGTAATGATTTTTATCCCAGCATAGAAGAGAAAGCTGCGCATCTGTTATACTTTGTAGTAAAAAATCACTCGTTCTCGGATGGCAACAAAAGAATTGCAGCATTCTTATTCGTATGGTTCTTAGAAAAAAATCGTATCCTGTATCATGAAGATGGAAGCAAGCGTATTGCTGATAACGCTTTGGTCGCATTGACGCTGATGATTGCGGAAAGTAAGCCGGATGAAAAGGATATTATCGCGCAAGTGGTGGTTAGTCTGATTAATGGTTATAATTAAGATAGTTTGAAACATAACTGACAATGAAGTTATTAACAGAGCAACAGGCTAAAAGTCGTAAACTCTTACTATATTCTATAATGCTGATCCTTAAACCAATTCAATGAAATTACGTTTTAACTGGTTGTACTTTCTTCTTGCCCTTTTGATCTTTGCTATAGAAGTCCTCATCGCTGTTTATTTGCATGATGGGTTCATCCGCCCTTATGTCGGCGATTTCCTGGTAGTTATTTTAATATATTGCTTTGTACGCAGCTTTGTTCAAGCGCCCATGATACAGGTAGCGTTAGCTGTGCTGGCCTTTTCTTATTTGGTAGAAACATTACAGTATTTTAAAGTGGTGAAGCTTTTAGGCCTTGAACATTCGCGCACAGCTAATATTGTTATTGGCAACTACTTCACGTGGACAGATATACTATCTTATACACTGGGCATAGGCTTCACTATACTGGCTGAAAAATTGATTACCGGGAATAAGATTAACAGAATAAAAGAGAACACTATAACTAGCTGATCAACTATTCACAAACATTTTTAATCAGATTTTAAGTCCATCCTTATCTTCTACGCTAACGCCCGTCGCTAGTGCACATAAGTCTATTACACAATCCCCAAACGGCTACGTTGGACCCGACAACAAAGCAAATTGAACTCTGAAACAAAGCTCAGTGTTGAATGCCGCAGTAATTTTGTGTAAAACAAGGAACAATGAAACAGATAGATCAGATTTACATTAACGGGCGGTTTATTTCCCCCAAAGGAACAGAGAAAGCAGACATCATTAGTCCGGTAGACGGATCAATCGTAGCGCAACTTACCTACGCGAACGACAGCGATACAGAGGATGCTATCGCAGCTGCCACCGAGGCACTTAAACATTATTCCCAGAGCACTATAAAGGAAAGGGCAGCTTACCTTCAAAAGATCCATGACGAGATCATGAAGAGAATTGATGACCTCATAGAAGCCACCATCTTTGAATACGGTGCTACAAAAGAACGGGCGAAGTGGTCAAATATGCTTGCGGCTACTACATTTTCAGGATACATACCAGTTCTTGAACAGTATCAGTTCGAAAAAAATGTTAACGAATCGAAAGTGGTAATGGAGCCGGTTGGCGTTGCTGCATTATTTACGCCCTGGAATTCAAGTTCAGGTTCTATCGCTGCAAAAGTAGCACCTGCACTGGCTGCCGGCTGTACAGTTATTATCAAACCGAGTGAATTCAGTCCCTGGCAGTCTCAGATCATCATGGAGTGTATTCACGCCGCAGGTTTACCCGCAGGTGTAGTTAATATGGTGAATGGACGGGGAGATGTTATCAGCAAGGCACTTATGGAAAGTGTAGATGTTACCAAGATCTCTTTTACAGGTTCTACACAGGTAGGCAAGCTAATTGCTCAGCAGTCAGTTGCAACAATGAAGAGAGTGACGCTTGAGTTAAGTGGTAAATCTGCCAATATCATATTAGATGATGCCGATATCTCTACAGCCATACCAATGGCACTCCAGGCTTCCTTTATGAACAACGGACAGGCATGTGTGGCCGGTTCCAGGCTATTAGTCCCCGAAAGTAAAATAGCTGAAGTAAGAGAAGCATTGCTGAAAGCCACCGAAAACTTTAAAGTAGGCAGACCTTATAATGATGATGTTAATGTAGGTCCTGTTGCCAGCCAAAAGCAATACGACCGCATACAACAATATATCAATATCGGCCGGGAAGAAGGTGCAGAAATTATATGGGGCGGTACCGGCAGACCGGAAGGACTTGACAATGGCTATTATGTAAAGCCTACAATTTTTATGGGCGTGAATAATAATATGCGTATTGCCAGAGAAGAGATCTTCGGACCTGTACTTAGTGTTATTCCTTACAGCAATGAGGAAGAGGCAGTTGCTATTGCAAACGACAACGGCTACGGTTTAATGGCATACATTAGCTCTAAAGACGTGGATCGCGCCAATAAACTGGCCTCCCGCCTTAAAGCAGGCAGAGTATTGGTCAATACGTTAAAGCATGATCCTTTAGCTCCATTCGGCGGATTCAAGCAATCAGGCATTGGCAGGGAAAACGGAATATTCGGTCTGGAAGGCTTCCTGGAAACCAAAGCCGTTATATCTTGAGGTTATACTGACTATTTCAATAATGAAACACAGCATAGAACCGGCTAACAGCAGGTTGGCGTTCATGCTTATTCCGATGGCGAAATCCTCTTTCCCGAGAGGATTTCGTTTGTAATAAGGTCAAGAACGGATGAAAATACATCCGAAGACGAGCTAAATAACAACACTCCAATTTTTCATGCCTTAGAATGTCTGCTTCAATAGTGAAATTGTCCATTCTAACATTATGTAGTGGCTTTATTTGCCATGTACATATAGTTTTACTCCCGGAAACAACAAACAATGTTACTGCCTTTAAATGGTATAGCATTTAAACCTTCAAACAAACCAACTTAATATGAAACTTAACATTAAACTCCGTAAGTCAATTGCATTTGTGGCCCTGACCTTTTTATCTTCTTTTGCAGCCAAAAACAGTATTGCACAGGGATCTTCTCCGGTTAAGAATATTGTAATCGTCCACGGTGCATTTGCCGACGCATCCGGTTGGGAAGATGTCTATAAAATTCTGAAAAAAGATGGCTACAACGTAACACTGGTACAAAATCCGCTGACTTCCCTGAATGATGATGTTCAGGCAGCAACGCGAGCTCTGGACAGACAAAATGGTCCTGCTGTTTTAGTTGGTCATTCCTGGGGTGGTTCTGTTATTACGCAAGCAGGTGTATCTCCTAAAGTTGCAAGTCTCGTGTATGTTGCAGCTTTCTCTCCTGAAGTCGGCCAATCAACATTAGATGTTTATCAGTCAGGTCCGGCGCTGCCTAAAAATGGTATTCTCCCTGCAGATGCAAATGGTGTTGTCTATTTCGACAAGGCTCTCTTCCATGAATGTTTTTCTGCCGACGTGAGTGCTGCGAAAGCTTCATTTATGTACGACTCCCAGCAGCCAATTGTTGGCGCATGCTTTACCGCTCCGCTGACTGAAGCTGCCTGGAAGACTAAGCCTTCTTATGCAATTGTTGCGACAGAAGATAAAGCGATCAATCCTGTACTGGAAAGAGCAATGTATAAGAAGATAGGTGCGAAAGTAACAGAGGTAAAAGCCAGCCATGTAGTTTACATCTCACAGCCTGCTGCCGTTGCCAAAGTAATAGAAGAAGCAGCAAAAGCCGGTGTCAACAAATAAATCGTTTTCTATCTAAAACAAGCAGGTGTCTTCAAATATTTGAGACACCTGCTTGTTTTAGATAGTTCCCTACATCAGAATGCATAACGCCGGAATCCTCCATCAACAGGAGCCACGATGCCGGTTATATACTTTGCGCGCGGAGAGACCAGAAAGGTTGCCATATTAGCCGCATCCTCCGCCTCACCGAAATCGCCTAACGGTATCTCCCGTTCAGCAAAGGCCTTACGTGCCTCGTTAGAAAAGATATTACGGACATTCTGGGTATCCAGCAAGCCAGGTTGCAGACAATTAACCCTGATATTATAACGCCCTAGCTGACCGGCCAATGCTTTTGACCATGCAACCAAACCAGCCTTGGCGACAGCCGAGACGTTGACAGAACGTAGTTCATAACTACTGGAGAGATTCAAAATAACACCCTGCCTGCGTTCTATCATACCTGGCAACAGCTGTTGCGTCAATTGACGAGGGCGATCGAAATCCAACGTTACGGATTCAACCCATGTTTCTTCAGGACCGACCACATCTACAGGACGGCTTTGCCCCGCATTGTTGATAAGGATATCAACGTGTCCTAATGCCGACATTGCAGCTGTCGCAATATTTTTCGGCCCATCATTCATCATAATATCCTGTATGAATAATATAGGTTCTGTTCCACCCATACCTACAACTTCTGCCTTAAAACTATCCAGCAGTTCTTTGTTTCTTGCTGTGGCAAACACCTTCACTCCTTCCATAGCCAGCTCCCTTGCGATTGCCCGGCCCAATCCCTGACTGGCACCGGTTACTATTGCTGTTTTTCCTTTTAAATACAGATCCATAAAATCAATTTTTTCTTTGCAAACGTAGACCGTTGTGATTAACTTTAACATAGGTACTACCGATTGTTAGGCACGAACAAATTTGTAAGTAATGACTACAAGGAAAGAAAACTCCACTTATACGCGGAATGAACAATGTATCGTCAATTGTGACCTTACCTATGCTGTTCAGAAAATAGAAGGCAGATGGAAATTGTTATTGCTGTACAAACTGTCTAAAAATAAACTAAGGTTCAATGAACTTAAAAAAGAATTCTCCTACATGTCGGAACGGATGCTTAGCCTCCAACTGAAAACAATGGAAAAGGACGGTTTGATCAAACGTACTGTGTATGCTGAAATTCCTCCGAGAGTTGAATACGAGATTACTGAAGTAGCGAAAGAATTACTGCCTATTTTAGACCAGCTAAGCAGCTGGGGAAGCAAACAACGTAAAGCGGTTTAGCGAACGAAGGAGCATATAGTCCTGTATCCGCCGCCGACACTAAGCCGGAGAGGTAAAAGCGAGTCTTATTGTATTAAGGTCTATTGATAACTTTTCTGTTTGCAGCGCTTTTTCCGGTGACCACCAAATGCTGTTGAGATGGCCCTTGCCCTTTAGGAATTACAACCGGAAAGGGCGAGCATTGACACAGCACTACTGGATCTGGTATTTAATCTCTTGGTGAAAAAGTCTTTGAAACCTGTAAGCTGTTACTTTAAGGAGATTAAACGGACTATTGGATCTTTTTATGACAAAAATGTCTACCCGACTATTGTTGAATTATTAGGCAGTAACTAGTGATTTAAGTCTCCTCTTTTTTACAATTCTAAAACTTACAATCAATGAGATTGCTGTTGCTATAAAAATTAAAGTAAGTCCTGCCGATAATACCATTAACCATATAGTTACATTATGATATCCCGGACACATATATACAGTGATTGGTTCTGACAGAAATAAATAACCCAGAGATAAGAAAAGCCACAGAAAAATATGAACAAGGGCGATGATTAATTTATTTCCAATCATAGTATAATCTTATTTCAGACGATTATAATATAAGCAATTTTTTAAAAACACTTCTTTATTCGATTAGTTCACCCTCAATTCAAACTGTTTCAATTAAAATCCATTGATTATTTTCACGTGCATAGATATGTCTGACCAATGCCCCCTCAAGGTCCTGGCTATCAAAAGCCTTTCGAACGGCGGCACGAAGGCTTTCCCGCCCAACCGGATTATTTCTGCCGGAAATGAATAAGAGATCGCGAGCCGGCAAGGCGATGCATATCTGGTCATTAAACAGACGTTCCACTTGGCTCCATAGGCGATCTACCAAGATCATCGTAGCTTCAAAATTCCCTCCGTTCACTAACATCATGATATCAGCCGGATCCCCATTTAGTTGCGTTTTGTCCAACACCTGTTCAGTCAAATTATTTAACGCGATCTCGTGTAGTTTTTCAAGTGTAATGGTGGTTGACAGATCCCTGTTTTGCAGGAATGAATAATGGCTACCCTTGTCCAGGACGTAGAAAATACCCAGACCTGTTGATATAGTTTCATAAACGGGACTATCATCATGACTCATTTCAATTACTCTCTCAACCGGCTTCGGATCTGGAGTATCTTCTTCATAAAGCCCTTTTATCTTCGGAAAGACTTTGGTTAAGTCTATCCTATCATCAGAAGATAGTTTCAAAAATCTACCAAATAATCTATTCAATATTCCCATAGAAGAGGCTGTTTTCATTTCAGTTACGAATGTCCTTGATTCGGTTATTATAACAAGATTAAGGTTGATGAGTTTTGCATTGTGCATTATTAAGCATTAATCTTATGGAGAATCAACTTAAATCATCAACAAACAATCAGCTTGTTGCTCTTGTAACGGGGGCGAACCAGGGTGTAGGTTATCAGATCGCAAAAGCGCTTGCTGCCAACGGTTATTACGTATATATCGGATCGCGTAATCAGAACAATGGGGAAAAAGCTGCATCTGACATCGGTGCCAATGCTTACGCCGTCCAACTGGATGTTACCAAGCAATCAACTATTACTGCAGCTGTAAACCGTATTGAAAAGGAACAGGGACGCTTAGACCTACTGGTAAACAATGCGGCTATATCCCACGCCGGCAAGCAAGGCCGTACTTTAGAGGAAATTACCCAGGCTAACCGTGCCAGCATGGCCGCACTCGATGATATACGGACCGTTTGGGAGACTAACGTATTTGGCGTTATTAGCATTACACAGGCAATGTTGCCGTTGTTGAGAAAATCATCGTCAGCCCGTATTCTCAATGTATCAAGTGGCCTGGCTTCACTCTCATGGATCGCCGACCCTGCCTGCTGGGCAAGGGAACATTTTGACGTTGTCTATGCAGCGTCTAAAACGGCCCTTAATGCAGTTACGATGGCCTTTGCTTTGGAACTGGAGAAAGAACACATAAAGGTCAACGCAGTCAGCCCAGGTTTTACAGCCACCGCACTTAACAACTTCCAGGGTACTGACAGCGTTGAAGTAGGTTCGCGCGAGCCGATCCGCGTAGCACTCGATATCAACGGCCCCACTTTGACCTTCACAGGACCTGACGGTCCCTTTCAGTGGTAAATATTTCTAAAACTTAATTATGACCGGCGACTGAGATAGTAACCGGTCATAGTTATTACCTTTAAAAAATGAAAAGTGAAACACCCAGAATCAGCAAACTGGAGTCCATACCGGAAATACACCGGATGCTTGGGCTTCCAGGCCCGTTACATCCACTGATAACTTTAATGGATGGTACGGAAAAGCCAATTGACATGAGCCGGCTTCCCGCCAGTTATATAATGGGTCTTTATAAGATCACTTTCGTTACCAAACTCGGTGGAAAGTTCAGGTATGGCCAGAGCTATTATGATTTTGACGAGGGTAGTCTCTTATTTACTGCTCCTAACCAGCTCATAGGGCACACAGAAAAGTATGATGGTAATGCGGGTTGTTCACTCATCATCCATCCAGATTTTCTACAGAGTTATCCGTTGGCCAGGAAGATCAAACAGTACGGTTTCTTTTCATACACTGCCAATGAAGCACTGCATCTTTCCGAACAAGAAAGAGCTACCATATCGTCAATATATGCCATCATCAAACAAGAACTGAATAGCCGGATAGATGACTTCAGCCACGAAGTGATCATCGCTCAGATCGAGTTGCTGTTGAGTTACGCAAAACGTTTTTACAAGCGCCAGTTCCTCACCCGACAGGCAGTTACCAGTGATCTGCTGCAACAACTGGAAGAACTGCTGAATGCATATTTTGAGGAAGAGAACCCAGCCGGTCGCGGTGTTCCAACTGTTCAATATCTTGCAGACCGGCTGCATTACAGCCCAAACTATCTAAGCGATGTACTGCGTTCTCTCACCGGGCTGAATGCACAGCAACATATACATCAAAAGCTTATTGAAAAATCAAAGGAGTTGCTTTCTACAACCAAGTTAACGATTAGCGAGGTGGCTTACGAATTAGGCTTTGAACATCCACAATCATTTAGCAGGTTATTTAAAATGAAGACACGGATATCTCCGGTGGAATTCCGGTCAGCGTTTAGTTGACAAAAGGCTTTTAAAGGTTTCATTTAAAAGCCATTGCCATCTTCAGCAGAAACAGTTGAATTATCTAACAGATATCCTGAGATAAATATTAAACATACATTAGACATTCTTTAACAACCCTCCATCCTGCCCTACTACACCGTTGGCTATTGCAAGTTCCACCACGGCCAGCAGTTCTTTTCTTATATCTTCTGTCACCCTGCCAAATCCAAACAACTTAGCTACAATCGGGATTAAAGCGTCAGACTGTATTGCAAAGGAATTCTCTACAACTTTTTTCACGCCAAGACATAACTCCTCTGGCGAAATGTACTGTATCTTCTTATTAGGTAAAGTATTTCTATCTCTGATCACTGGAGTTTCCATTTGCTGATGCCAGAGGAAATCGCCTTTAATTTTTATCTTGCCGTTTCTTTCTGCGTGCAATGCAGCCTCTGATAAACGCTCGCGGATACGTCCTCCCAACTTACTTAATCCTGCAGCCCTCACCATCCGCTGTGCAGTTTCATCAAAATGTACCGGCCCTTCTATTTTAACAATATCTTCTATCCAGGCAGATAGTTTACCAATAGGATACAGATGTAGCTCTTGTTGTGCAATCTCAAGTGGTAATACAGCTAGTTCATATAAAGGCACTTCTGGCGCATTCTGGGTCGACTGTTCCCGGATAATAGCATTTACTTCGTCCAAATAAGCTTCTACTTCTATATCATCAATAGCCGTTTGTTCCTTTGCTTTCTCAATAGCAGCCACCAAACGATTCAACTCATTCTCTGTGTTCCGGAACCAGTCGAGACTCCAAAGTTGATGAATATTCCAGCCAATACTACGAAGCACTTGTTTACGAAGGCGGTCACGATCGCGTGCAGATTTTGCTGATGCATATGCATCACCATCACATTCAATTCCCATTAAATAACGGCCAGGATTTTCAGGATCTACTACAGCCATATCAATGTAGCACCCTTCTGAACCAACTTTCTTTCTAATGGTATATCCAAGATTAATTAACTTATTTGCTATTAGATCTTCAAACGGACGTTTTACTGCTATTGGTATCTCTTCAGCAACCTCAAACTTTCCGTGCTGCGCGAAATACAGGAAGCTCTTCAGGGTGCGGATACCCATTTTGCTCGTTTCGGTTGTTTTAATATCGTCTGATGTAATATTTGTAAACACTTCACACCTTAACTTCGCTCTTGTAATCAGTACGTTTAGTCTCTTCTCTCCTCCATCATTGTTGAGTGGCCCAAAACTCATTGGTATCTTTCCATCCTCAATGCGGCCGTACCCTATACTGATAAAAATGACGTCTCGTTCATCCCCCTGCACATTCTCAAGATTCTTTACAAAAAACGGTTCATGTGGATGGCTTCTGAAAAAGCCTTCCACTTCGGGGTGTTTCCGTCTCCTTATTTCCAATGCATTTTGTATTGCCTGCATCTGTGCAGTACTGAAAGCTACTACACCTAGTGTCTGTTTAGGGTTTCTCATGGCATGCTCAATAACTGCATCCACCACTGCTTCCGCCTCTTTGGGATTGCTTCTCGTTTTTCCCCTATCGTAAATAGCCTCTGGCAAATGGTGATATGCCAGCCCCATACGATATTTAGAGCCCGGACTAGGAAATATTACTAACCTGTTTTCATAAAACTCATGATTAGAAAGACTTATCAGCGATTCATGCCGGCTACGATAATGCCAACGCAGCATTCTTTCTGGCATCCCTTTACCATAACACATGCCAAGAATGCTTTGTACATCGGCCGTGATGTTTTCCTCATCATCTATATCACTATTAGACTTATCGAAGAAACTTGTTGGAGGCAGCTGTTTAGTATCCCCCACCACTACAAGTTGTTTACCCCGCATAGCAGCTCCTAAAGCTTCTACCGGTCGTACCTGGCTGGCCTCATCGAAAATTACCAGATCAAACTCAATACTACCCGGATGTAAAAAATTAGCAATGGACATAGGACTCATCATCATCACCGGTTTAATAGCCTGTATAGCCAGTCCAGCTTCTTGTATTAGTTTCCGGATGGGCATATGCCTTACCTTCCGGTTAAACTCACCCCTAAGAATATTTATCTGACCACCAGCTCCTGCATCTTTCCTCGGTACTCCCTCCCAATGCTTTAAGGCAACACAAGCCCGGTTATACTGTAAATGCAGTAGGTCTAACTGTTTAAACTTCTCTATTACTTCCTCATGCCCTGCACGTTCAAATGAACGAAGTGCAGGATCTGACATTGCTTGTTCAATCAGATATTGATACCATGCTTTCTGCAATGCTATTTTTAAGCAATCTTTCGCTGCTGTCCATTGTTCAGAAGGCTGAATGAGGAATTCCATTTTTTCCTTTATCAGGTTCTCCATAGTATTATTCCATCCAATGACATGCTGAATTTCAGATAATCGTCCAATCCAGATTGAAAACGCTTCTATCTGATCCTGGAACAGCAAGAGTCGAATTTTACCTCCTGAAAAGCGAAGAGCTTCATCAATCTTTAGATGCGAAATAACCTCCTGTAAAGAAACTTCCTGTTGCTGTATCTTGTCCTTCAACATTTTTGCATATTCCGCGCTTACAGCAGGTTGTTCATGCCGGTTTAAATAATCTAATAAGGCATCCGGACATCGTCCGTCAATGATCTGCTGATGCACTTCAGATAGATAGTCTGCTGCAGTAATCAGTTTATCCCAGTCGGTACGTAATTGTTGCCAGCGCGTACTAAATAATTTATTCGCTAAAGGGGCTAATTCGTTGACTGTATTTTGCAATCTACGGGCAGTGGAAATGGCATCCAGATATTGCAGTTTAGTAGCCACGTCATTGGGTAAAGCAGTTTTACACAATGACGCCAGTTTCTTATTGCTAGCTTTATATTTACCAACAAGGAATTTATACCATTTATCGCCATAAGCCAGGATATCCCGTCTGATTTCCAGCACCTGTTGCTCCCATCCTACGGGGATAAAAATTTCCTCGTATGCTTTACGTAATTCACTCAGCTGTTTACCTGTTTCAAGCAATTCAACAACATCCTTATGATTCAAGCTCCAGGCCGGATCAGTAATGTTTAGTTCTTTTAGATCGGGACTTCCAGAAGCGAGTATAGCAATGTTCACCAGCTGCTCTGATTCTTTAACTTCAACCGGAACTTTTAAGCCCATGGCACTAGCTACACTCGCTCCCCCTTTTTTCAAAGCAACGGTCGCTTCCAAACCAGCTTTCAAAATCTGATCAAGCGCTTCCTGTTCATGCGGTAATAAGACATTCAGCTTACATCCTCTGAAAGCCAGTTCTGCGGGTACACCAATGATCGCTAACTGGGCCTGAATACGATCCGCCATCGCCTCTACCTTATTCATACGGGCAATATCCATACTTTCTGCATCAGGCAATGATATCTTAAACAGTTGTATTCCTTTACTATCTTCTGCTATCTGTAAAAGGAAACCAATCACTTTCTGGGCACTAAAACCGCTATTCTTTATAGCCGTATTAACTGCGCTACAATACGCGTTTAGCTCCTCCCTGAATTCACTTAACAATCTGACTTCTTCCTGCAAATGCGTAAGTGTCGGCTTGCCCAATTCAAGAATACGCTTAAGCTCTTCATGTAACTCTTTTTTATTCGCTTTATGGCTATGTAATTCAAGACAAGCTTCGCCCAAATTAATAGCATCCAACCGTCTTTTAACTACATCCAATGCAGCCATTTTTTCAGCTACAAAGAGCACCTTTTTACCTTGTCCTACCGCATTAGCTATAATGTTAGTGATGGTCTGTGATTTTCCTGTACCGGGAGGACCTTGTATCACCATATGGCGCCCTTCATGAACAGCAAGCATAGCTAATACCTGGGAGCTATCCGCATCAACTACATGAAAAAGCTCATGAGCATTTGTCTGTGTATCCAGATAATGATCTTCTGTAGCGGTAGGAGGTCGTTCACTAAATCCATCTCCAAATAGTGCTTTTATTACAGGATGATTATATGGCTTGTTATCATCTGACCATAATTCACTATTAAGATCATGGTAGATCATAAATTTCCCAAAAGAAAAAAAACCTAATTCTATCGCATCCCGATCAACATTCCAGTTTGATTGATGTTGTATTCTGTTTTCAATATCACTAAAGTATTCTTGAATATTAAACTCATCTATATCTGCGAGTGTTGGAATGGTAATATTAAAATCCGCCAGCATTTTAGCTTGCAGCGATAAGTTCGGACCAATCTCACTTCCAGTATAACGTAATCTGAATCGTTCCTGCGCACTGGAACGTTCCAAGTATACAGGGATTAGCACCAAAGGTGCGCTTCTAACCTCTGTGGCATTCCCGGTCTCGTACCAATTTAGCATACCTAAAGAGACATAGAGCATATTAATCCCCTGCTCTTCAATACTGGTTCGGGAGAAATAATAAGTATTCAGGATTTTTGACTGCAACTTGGATTCTGTCTCATTCGTCTGCAGTTTGGTATCTACATAAGCATCCTCTAGTTGTTCTTCTGTTAATGGAGGTAACCCTGGCTCCTCATCCCCTTCATTCTTGCCAGGCTTTCCCAGGAATGACATAGCTTTACCTTGCGTTACAAGTATATCATATACAGCATATGATTTTTCTAATACGATATGCAGTCCTCTGGCTTTGGGGGTCTTGTAGTTTAATAAAGGGTTGCGAAGTCCTAAATCCAGTAATTCTTTACGGGAGGCTTCAAGGCGGGATAATATGGAATCGTTCATTGTATGTAAGAAACCGTTAGTTTAGGAGTGGTTCAATGCACATAACAGTTTAGAGACAAAATTGTTTAAATAGCTTTCTTGACTATACGGCATATAACATTCCCTTATTTTCATATTCGTTTATTTTACCCAATCTCGATGCTAAAATATTTTCCCTATTTTCGTATGAGTTTCACGTATATAATTAAACCCTAAAAAATGTAGTATGAAAGACAACAGCGGAGGCGCAAATAGCCCGTATCATGGTACCTTAGTTTTCACCAACAATACACTATCATTTAATGGAACCACCATTCAACTAAGGAATATTACGCGCTTTACTACCTACGAGGTACAGCGACCACATCTTATTCCTCCGGTATTTCTGATAATATCCACTTTGGTTTTTCTTATATCGTTCTCATGGAAAGGGGCATTTATTATCACAATTTTCGTAGGAGCAATAGCGGGATATGGATTCTATGAATATTTTCGTCGCAAACTATATGCGATTTTGATTGAATTAAATTCTTCATCTCACTATGCTTTTAGTAGCGTAGATAAAGATGGAATATCAAAGGTTTGCGAACGCCTCAATGATGCTATGACAAGTGATAAACCAATCAATACAACAATAACTTTTCACAGCGATAAAATAATATTTGGAGATCATATAGCTCGCGATAAATATGAATTTAACAATTCAAATATTGATAATGCAGGATCTTTTGATAACAATCCAAAATCACCATTATGAGTAAGCATGATGAAGTTATGGGAGACAAAATAACTATAAACAATTCCGCAATCGGTGCTGTGGGAAGCGGTGCTGTTAACTATGGCAACGTAACTTCTTCACCAGAGAATTACGATTATAACTTAATGCGTGAAGAAATCATAACACTTAAAAATGCCATTCAATCTCAACCACAAAGCGATGCACAGATACTTGCTTTATCGACAATCATACAGGCCGAAGAAGGGGCATCCACCCAAAATGGGACAATTATGATTAGTGCGTTGAGAAAATTAAGTCCGTGGGTATTTAATGTTGCGAGAGATATTGGAGTGAATGTTATTGCAAACTTTATAGGCAAATAAATTAGTATCGTTGTTTGGGTAACTACCCGGATGAACCGACCTATGTGGTGATCCTCTCGCGGCCTGTGTACTGTCATGTATAGATTTTAACCCCTGCCTCATAAGCAGACAAAGATGTATTGAAAACGGACATCTTCAGGCTAGATTATGCCATTAAGCTATTGAGGATCAACAAGTGTGGAACTGGCATGATTTTACTTTACGGAATAACATAAATCCCTCCTGCACATGATTAAAAGCTACATCAAAATAGCCTGGCGTAATCTTGTGAATAACAAGTCTTCTTCCCTGATCAATATTGGCGAGCTCGCCATGAGTATCACCATTGCACTACTAAACGGACTTTGGATCTGGGATAAACTCTCATTCAATAAGTATCATGATAATTATGATCGCATTACTCAGGTAATGACAATAGGAACAGCCCCCAAAGACGGCATCTACATAAACAACTCGCTACCTTATCCGCTGGCCGCCGCACTTCAGCGTGATTACAAAGATGACCTGTCTGAACCATATTTCTTCTGCAGCATTAACATTCCAAAGCAGGCCTTGTAGTTCTGCTCAATATAAATACTGTTTTCAAGCATTAGCCCTGCTGCCTGATGGGTTGATGTTCCAATACGAGCTGCCTGTTGCAATAGATCCTCGCGGTTCCATCCTTTGATCTGTTGCATACGCTGGTGATGAGGCGGCATATGTTCGGCCAGCGTTGTATATGCTTTATTGTGACCATCTCTTCGATGTAATGCAATGCGTTGGTGATCCAGATAGACTTCCACCGTCCGTTGATCATACAGCACTTTAACCTTTTTACCGACATGGACATAAGCAACACTATAGTACCTATGGTCTTCTGAGAGTTGTACGTGATAATTACGCTGAACAGTGAGTTGCACTACTTTTTTGGCACTAAACAGTTGTGGCAGTAGTGGCTTCAGAGAGGATTGTTCCTGTTGTTCAAAATAATGCCAGCGACTGTATGGCGTGCCTTTGTAAGGTTTATTATTGAGCAGCAGCATTTGTTCATGCACAGCCGCATTCAGTGCCTTAAGATTGCTAAAGTCCCGTTTCCTGAGTGGGCCGTATACGTTGTTATAAATGATATTTGCCGCTTTATCGCGTGGGCTGTATGGTCTGGTCGCGCTAAAGGTAGTGGTATAATGCTCACTGAGTTGCGTACAGATATCAGTAAACAATGGCTCATAACGATTTGGCTGCTTTACAGCGGTTCTTAAGTTATCACAGAGGATTGTATAGGAGCTCCTCCATAGAATAACAGCATAGCGTTGATGCAATGAACAAAGTCGGCTGTTTGCTGGCTCGCAGAAGATAAGCCCGCTAAAAGGCAGGATTGCAATAAACACTTCGCATTCGATCAGTTCTCCAGTAGGAAGATCAATATAATGCAGCTTTTTACCTGCAAGGTCGATCATCATCATATCGGCTATGGAGTACTCCATATGCATTGTCACATCCAGTTTCTTCAGATACTGATTAAGGTGATGACAATAATGGCTGTAAGCGTATCCATCAGGATGCTGCTGTAAATATTCCTGCCAAAGCAGTTGACGGGTGACTCCAACTTTACCTAATTCTTCCTGGGCATATTTCAAATGGACAACCAGTTGTTCAAGTCGATGCATATCATGAACGGTATTGTCATTGGTATACGCCTTTTCAGCAAGGGTTTTATTATCCGGATGCTGTTCCTGAGTAGAATCATCAGAGAGTAGACACAGATATTTACGCACGCTATTACGGCTAATACCTATGCGGCGTGCCATCTCCCGTATTCCAACTCCATCATTGTGAAGTTGTAAAAGCTGTCTTAATTGTTCCATTGCAATGGGCGTTTGTGCCATGCTCCCACATTTTTAGGAGCAAATAATGACAAAAGCCCTTACTAATGACTGTCCGCAGGTGGGTCAACATGCCAGAATGGCAATCTGAGCTGTGATTCCACAGCATCCCAAGGTGGGTCAACATCCCAGAATTATTCAACAATTAGCTATTTTATTGATAATTATCGGCGGTCAGCATCCCAGCATAGTGGGTCAACATAAATCAGAACGGTGGGTCAACATGATCCAGAATCTACAATTAAACCCGATATTACTAAATTGCACCCAAAAAATCAATGATAAATTGCGAGATGAGATTAAACATCAAGTATGATACGCCTCGGAAAGCTTAAGATAAGGTTCTACTGATTTACAAACAGCTACAGTGTTGGCTGGGATTCAGAACAAGAGGCGACTATGGTGATGAAGGAATTCTTTATTGGTTTAGTTTTAATAAGAATGAAAAACATATTTCGGCATCTGTAGAACTAGGTGGGTTACTGTTTGCGGAGCTTACGGATGTAGAGAATGGAAAGATTGGGTGAAAGAAATAAAGCTGTGTATTACGCTTGATGTTGACCACCCCTAACGCTCATCTTGACCACCTATTTCCGGATTCGCTCATATTAACAATTGATAATCAACCTGAATC